>NZ_CM146334.1:0-4002860 GCF_055693445.1 Litoreibacter sp. JB4-2 | reverse complement strand
TGACAACAGGTTGCGGTCTTGTTCAACAAGATCGCGTAGAACCTTGATCTCTTCAGGGGCCGCATGTTGCGCCGCAAGCTCTGCTGCCAATCCCTCCAACGCGCCGCGCACTGTGTAAAGTTCAGCCATCTGGTCATGATCGAGCGAGGCCACGATCAAAGACCGCCCATCGCGCGCCAGCAATGATTGCGTCTCCAAACGCTGCAACGCTTCACGGATCGGCGTGCGCGAGCCACCAAACCGATTGGCTAATTCGCTTTCCACCAAGCGGTCGCCAGGCTTGTACACGCCGACATCAATCGCGTGCAAAATCGCCTTGTAGGTCGGGCTTTCCACCGGTCTGGCCATGCTTGCTCCCCTTTTCGCTCAAAACACCTAGCGTTTGACCGCATATCACACAAGCGATTGTGCGCTTTTCCTGACAGCGACCTGCCTCTAACATACGGCAAATGAAAGATGATTTTGGACATGTCTCGGTTTGGGTTTTTGATCTCGACCACACGCTATACCCCCCAGATATGAGCCTGTTTGGTCAGATCGAGGCGCGCATGGTGCGTTTCGTCATGGACGCTCTCAGAGTGGACCAGGCGGAGGCCGACCGGCTACGTGCAGACTATTGGCAAACGCATGGCACAACGCTTGCGGGTTTGATGCACAATCATGATGTCGACCCAGTGACCTTCGTCGAGGACGTGCATGACATTGATTTTTCGGTCTTGACCCCAGACCCAACCCTGCGCACCTGCATCGAAGCACTCCCCGGCAGGCGGATCATCTACACGAACGGCGACGCCAGCTATGCCGAAAAAGTGCTGCAGGCCAGAGGCTTGTCTGGCGTTTTTGATGCAGTCTATGGGGTTGAGCATGCCGACTGGCGGCCCAAACCCGAACGCGATGCCTTTGAACGTGTCTTTGCACTAGATAAGCTCGACCCGACACAGGCTGCGATGTTTGAAGACGCGCCGCGCAACCTTGAGGTCCCGCACCAGATGGGCATGCGCACTGTCCATGTGGCCCCCGCACCCTATGAGGCACCGCATATTCAGTACCATACGGATGACCTTAGCGGCTTTCTGGCGCAGGTGGTGGAATGACCCTTGGATCGCGCGTGTTTGAGCCTACTATATGGTCATGAATAGATCAGTTGATATTGTCGTTTCGGGCGGCGGGGTCGCAGGTTTGACCGCTGCAGCACTTTTTGGCAGCACTGGATCTAGCGTGCTCTGTGTTGACCCGGCCCCGCCCATCACGGTGCGCGACGTCGAGGGCGCTGATCTCCGTTCGACCGCGTTTTTGCAGCCGTCCGTCCATGTGTTGGAACGCGCGGGCGTTTGGCACGAAATGTCGGAACACGCGACAGCATTGCAAACCATGCGCATTGTTGACGCTGACGAAACGGGCCCGCGCAAGACCCGCGATTTCGATGCATCCGATATTTCCGAGCTGCCTTTTGGGTGGAACCTGCCTAATTGGCTGATCCGCCGCGAACTTGTTGCCCGGCTAGCTCAGCTCGACACCGTCACCTTCTTGCCGGGCGTCAAAACCGAGGCAATGCTTGCGCGCAGCACAGGTGCGAAACTTCAACTCAGCAATGGCGAAAGTGTCAGTGCGCAATTGGTTATCGCCGCAGACGGGCGTGGATCGCAGCTGCGCACCGGGGCCGGAATTGACATCACAACCAAACGCTATGGTCAAAAGGCGCTCGCCTTCGGCGTGGCCCACGCCCAGCCGCACAAAAATATATCAACCGAAATTCACCGCAGCGGGGGGCCCTTCACACTGGTTCCGTTGCCCGACTACGACGGCAAACCGTCATCAGCAGTTGTCTGGATGGAAGACGGCCCAACCGCGCAAGCGCTTTATGATCTTGACGATGACGCATTCAACGCCGCGATTACGGACCGCTCGGCGGGCGTTCTTGGCACGCTCTCTCTGGCCAGCCGCCGCACGCTGTGGCCCATCATTTCGCAGATCGCCGGCAGTTTCGCGGCCCGGCGTTTAGCGTTGGTTGCAGAGGCCGCGCATGTCGTTCCCCCCATCGGGGCACAGGGCCTGAATATGAGCCTTGCCGATCTACAAACATTGCTGGACCTGTCCAAGTCGCACGCGCTCGGCAGCACTGACATGCTTGATGCATATGACGCCGCGCGCCGGCGTCAGGTGCAACTGCGTGTTGCGGGCATCGACTTGCTCAATCGCACGTCCCAGACCGACCATGACTGGCTGCGCGACATGCGCAGCTGGGGCATTGGCCTGCTTCACGACGCGGCCCCCATCCGCAAAGCCGTCATGCAGATAGGGCTCGGGCTAAAGTAGCTCAGCCCAGAACGGCGTCGGCTGTCTTTTTGAACCGCGCCAAAGTGCCATCAACATCATAAAGCTTGTCGAGGCCGAACAACCCGATGCGGAAGGTACGATAATCATCAGGCTCATCGCATTGCAGCGGAACACCCGCGGCAATCTGCATACCCGCCCCCATGAATTTGGACCCGTTCTGGATTGACGGATCATCGGTGTAGCTGACGACAACGCCCGGTGCGCCAAACCCATCAGCGGCAACAGAGGCAATTCCTTTGGATTTAAAGTAATCGCGCACTCCCTGCCCCAACGCCCACTGCGCGTCTTGCAGTTTGGCGAAGCCGTATTCTTGGGTCTCTTTCATCGTGTCGCGGAAGGCTTTCAGCCCATCAGTTGGCATCGTCGCATGATAGGCATGGCCGCCGCCTTCATAGATTTCCATGATATCCAGCCATTTTTTCAAATCGACCGCGAAACTGTCAGATTGCGTGTCATTGATCCGCTCGCGCGCCAGTTCTGACATGCAAACGATCCCGGCGCATGGTGTTGAGGACCAGCCTTTCTGCGGGGCAGAAATCAACACATCAACGCCGCAAGCTTCCATATCGACCCAAGCGCACCCCGACGCGATGCAATCTAACACCATCAGCGCGCCAGCATCATGCGCGGCCTTTGCCAATGCTTTGATGTAGTCGTCTGGCAAGATCACCCCGGCTGAAGTTTCAACATGCGGCGCAAAAACGATGTCGGGCTTTTCTTCCGCGATCCGCGCGGTAACTTCCTCAATCGGGGCCGGGCGGAAAGGTGAGCGTGTGTCATTGCCAGTCTGGCGCGCCTTCATGACCACGGCTTCAGACGTCAAACCGCCCACTTCAAAAATCTGGCTCCAGCGATAGGAAAACCAGCCATTGCGCACGACGAGGGCCTTTTTGTTGCGCGCAAACTGGCGTGCGACGGCCTCCATCCCGAAGGTGCCGCCACCAGGCACCAAGGCAACCGAATGGCAATTGTACACCTCTTTCAGCATCGCAGAGATATCTGTCATAACGCCTTGAAACGACTTGGACATCGAGTTCAAAGACCGGTCCGTGAAGACCACGCTGAATTCTTCCAAACCATCCGGGTCGACATTTTCCAACAGGGCCATCACACATTCCTCCATCAATGTTGTGATGGTTTTAGGGCGCGCTCTAGTTGAAGGCAAAGCCTATCTCGGTATACAAATGGACGCAGGCCGAAGCGGCCGTGAAACCGCATTGGTCGCTTAAATTGGCCCGCTCAATCGCTCTTCGCTCAGCAGCACATTCGCCTCTACGTCACCCACGCCGGGCAATGTCATGATGCGGCGACGCAGGACGCGTTCGAAATCGGCCAAATCGCGGGCTACGACGCGCAGCCGGTAGTCGTAAAGCCCAAGCACATGTTGCACGGTCTGCACTTCCGGAATGGCCGTCACCGCCCGTTCGAAATCCTCAAGCGAGACACGGCCTTTCGTGGCGAGTTTCACCCCAAGAAACACCGTCACACCGAACCCCAGAGCCTCCGCATTTAGATCAACCCGTCGCCCTGAAATGACACCGCTGTCGCGCAACCGCCGAATGCGCCGCCATGTTGCAGGCTGGCTTAGTCCAAGTGTCTTGCCCAAAGCGTTTGCGCTCAACGTGGCATCCATGCTCAGTGCCTGCAAAATTGCGCGGTCCGTTTGGTCCAGCTCCATCACAGGCTCCTATATCGGCAGGGTTTCAGAGGTTTTGATCGTCGCCACATGCATCAACGCTTCCAGTTCAGCGATGTGGGGCAGTGTCAAAACCTGATCGCGATAAAGCTTTTGGTAGTGCGTCATGTCGCGCGCAATGATCGACAAGCGCACGTCAACCCGACCAAGGAAGGTTTGGATCGCAATCACCTCCGGGATTTTACGTGCCGCTCCCAGAAACGCGTCAAATGCGCCACTTTCGGTCTTGTCCAGGGTGAACCGCAAAGAGACCTCAACAGCGAAGCCCAATGCCACCCAGTCGATCACCGCGTGCTGCCCCTTCAACACCCCGTCGCGAGACAGCTTGTCCAACCGCCGCGCCGCTGTTGCGGGCTGGGTACGACACCGCTCCGCCAGTTCCGAAATTGGAATTTCCGGATCTGCCTGCAATTGTCGCAACAGTCGTCGGTCCAGCTCATCTAGCATGAATTTTTCATAATTTCCAAAAGTAGCGAATTAATTTCTGAAATTATCCTTCATTTATCATCACTTCAATCTGTTTATTTGCCCGCAGCATCGTAAATTGCCCCTCAGGAATTCAACCCAACAGAGGAGCGCCCGATATGCGCGTTTACTATGATCGCGATTGCGATGTTAACCTGATCAAAGACAAAAAAGTGGCCATTCTGGGCTACGGTTCGCAAGGCCACGCGCACGCGCTGAACCTGCGCGACTCCGGCGCGAAAAACCTCGTTGTTGCCCTGCGCGAAGGCTCCGCCTCTGCTGCAAAAGCCGAAGGCGAAGGCCTGACCGTCATGGGCATCGCCGAGGCCGCCGCTTGGTGCGACGTCATCATGTTCACCATGCCCGACGAGCTGCAGGCCGAGACCTACAAGAAATACGTCCATGACAACATCAAGCCGGGCGCCGCTATCGCATTTGCCCACG
Source organism: Litoreibacter sp. JB4-2 (assembly GCF_055693445.1). Taxonomy (NCBI): domain Bacteria; kingdom Pseudomonadati; phylum Pseudomonadota; class Alphaproteobacteria; order Rhodobacterales; family Roseobacteraceae; genus Litoreibacter; species Litoreibacter sp. JB4-2. The sequence goes on along the minus strand of NZ_CM146334.1, from coordinate 3,997,918 downwards.
GTCTGAACGTACATTTTGGCCTGATCGAGCCCAAAGAAGGCGTTGACGTCATCATGATGGCGCCAAAAGGCCCGGGCCACACAGTGCGCGGCGAATTCACCAAAGGTGGCGGCGTGCCCTGCCTGGTGGCCGTTGACAATGACGCATCTGGCAAAGCGCTTGAGATTGGCCTCAGCTATTGTTCCGCCATCGGCGGCGGCCGCTCGGGCATCATCGAGACGAACTTCCGCGAAGAATGCGAAACCGACCTGTTTGGTGAGCAAGCCGTTCTCTGCGGCGGCTTGGTCGAGCTGATCCGCATGGGCTTTGAGACATTGGTCGAAGCAGGCTACGCACCCGAAATGGCGTATTTCGAATGCCTGCACGAAGTGAAGCTGATCGTGGACCTGATCTATGAAGGCGGCATCGCCAACATGAACTACTCGATCTCCAACACTGCGGAATACGGCGAATATGTCTCCGGCCCGCGAGTGCTGCCTTACGACGAGACCAAGGCCCGCATGAAAGCGATCTTGACCGATATCCAAACTGGTAAATTCGTGCGTGACTTCATGGCCGAAAACCAGGTTGGCCAGCCCTTCTTCAAAGGCACACGCCGCATGAATGACGAGCATCAGATCGAAGCCACCGGTGAAACACTGCGCGGCATGATGCCGTGGATTTCCGCCGGCAAAATGGTCGATAAAGCGAAAAACTAAACGCGCCACGCCGCGCGACTGCGCGCAAATAAAAACAATAAAAGGCGTCGCTTGCGGCGCCTTTTTCATTTAGGTCAAAGCACATGTCGCATCCCAATCCTCCCGGACTTGTAAACTGGATCACGCTCGCCTTTTTGGGCCTGATCTGGGGCGCGTCCTTCATGTCCATCAGTATCGCGCTTCAAGGGGTCGGACCGCTGACCATAGCCGCGCTCCGATTGGCGATTGGGGCCTTGGCGCTATGCGGTGTCGCCTATGCCTTTGGTCATCGCTTGCCGCCACTGTCGCAGCGCAAATTATGGCTCGCCATCATCGGCATGGGGCTGTTCAGCAACGCCCTTCCCTTCACCGCGCTTGGTCTTGCGATCCAACATGTCCCCTCCGCCTTCGCGGGTGTGTGCATGGCCGCGGTCCCGTTATTGGTGCTGCCATTGGCGCATCTGATTGTTCCGACGGAACGCATGACAGCGGTCAAGACAGCAGGCTTTGCGGTTGGGTTTGTCGGCGTTGTCATCCTGATCGGGGTTGGCAATCTGACATCGTCAGATGGCGCGGTGCTGGCCCGGCTGGCCTGTGTCGCAGCTGCGTTTTGCTACGCGATTGGTTCAATCATCACGCGTGTCGCCCCCAAATGCCATCCGCTGGCCTTTTCCTGCGGCGGGTTGCTTGTCGGAACCATAGTGATGATCCCGATGGCGTTGGTGGTCGAGGGCTTGCCGGGCGCCGCATCCACGCAGGTTTGGGGCGCTTTGCTGTATCTTGGGCTGGCGCCCACGGCCCTTGCCACAATCCTGTTGGTACGCGTTATTCAAAGCGCAGGCCCCAGCTTCATGAGCCTTGTCAATTACCAGGTGCCCGTTTGGTCCGTCATCTTTGGCGTGGCGATCTTAGGCGAAACGCTGCCTCCGCAATTCCTGATGGCAATGGGGATGATCCTGGCTGGGCTCGCTCTGACGCAAGCTGGGCAAAAGCGGTTTGGACGCTACCCCGGCGCATAACAGTTCGGCCGCGACCGAACCACGCCGTTTCACCCTCGCACGCGCGCAATACAACCTTTAAGCCGACCCTATGACAGCGCAGCCAACACCCCAAAACCCCGGAGCTTTGAACTGGCTCCTGATCGCCAGCCTCGGCATCATCTGGGGCGGCGCGTTCATGTCGGTCCGCCTATCGCTTGAGGGTTTCGGATTTTGGAGCGTCGCCGCCATACGTACCCTGCTGGGCGGGCTGGTGCTTTGGACAATCTGTGCATTGATGGGCCAAAGGCTGCGCAGCATCAAATCAATGCACGCATGGAGCGCCATATTCGCTATCGGTGCGGGCGCAATCGCGCTGCCCATCGCAATGTTGTCCTGGGGTCAGCAATTTATACCGTCAGCTTTCGCAGGCGTTGCCATGGGCGCGGTGCCACTTTTGGTGCTGCCGCTCGTCGCGATCTTCTCTCCTGAGGAAGGCATCGGCCCACGCCGCATCATCGGACTGATCATGGGGTTCGCCGGGCTTGCGGTTTTGTTGGGCCCCGAAGCAATTGCATCGTCGGGCAGAGATGCGGAAATTTGGGGCCGCCTCGCCTGCCTTGGTGCTGCCGGGTGCTATGCTTGCGGTTCCGTCATCACGCGCCGGGCCCCCAAAATGCCGCCCCTCCCATTCGCCACGGCGACCCTGCTGGTGGCGGCCGCGATCCTCGTCCCGATAGCATTGCTCAAAGACGGGCTCCCAAACAGCGCCCCAGCCATCCCAACCGCAGCTTTGATCTATGCCGCCTTGTTACCGACAGCGCTTGCCGCAGTGATCCGCATACGCGTCATCACAACAGCGGGCAGCCTGTTTATGTCGCTCACAAGCTATCAGGTGCCCGTCTGGTCGGTCATTTTCGGTGTGGCCCTCATGGGGGAAACCCTGCCGCCGCAGCTGTTCCTGGCCCTTGCCCTGATCCTGGCGGGCATCGCGATCAGCCAATCGCGCGCCCTTGCCGCGCTGATCAAACGCTAGATCGCGGCTTCCACAGCCCCAACGACGGAGGCAATCACCGCCTCCAGCATATCTGGATCCTCGCATTCCGCCATCACGCGGATCAACGGCTCCGTGCCTGATTTGCGGATCAACAGGCGGCCTGTGCCCGTCAAATCAGCCTCGGCCTGCGCGATCGCGGCTTTGACGTTCGCATCATTCAGCGGCTGTTTGCCCGCCCCAAAGCGCACGTTCTCCAGCTTCTGAGGCACCGGTTCGAACTGGCGCGCCAGCTCTGAAGCCGCCTGCCCTGTTTGCACCATCGCAGCCAAAAACTGCAGGCCCGCAACCAGCCCATCGCCCGTTGTGGCATAGTCGCTCATCACGATATGGCCTGACTGCTCCCCGCCCAGATTGAAGCCGCCCTCGCGCATGCGGCTGACCACGTAGCGGTCGCCGACGCCGGTGCGCTCAAGACCAAGGCATTGTTCTTTTAGATACCGCTCCAAACCCAGATTGGACATCACCGTGGCAACCAGCGCGCCGCCTTTCAGCTTGCCCGCCTCCGCCCAGCGCCGCGCAAGTAGCGCCATGATTTGATCGCCATCAGCTACAGTCCCGGTCTCATCAATCATCATCACCCGGTCCGCGTCGCCATCTAGGCAAATGCCCACATCTGCGCCATGCGCCACAACCGCCTCAGCCGCCGTGCGCGTGTCGGTGGAGCCGCACCCTTCGTTGATATTAAACCCGTTCGGGCTGACGCCCACCGGGATAACCTCCGCGCCCAATTCCCACAAAACTTCAGGCGCTGTGCGATAGGCTGCACCATTGGCGCAGTCGATGACGACCTTGAGGCCGGCCAAAGTCATACCCGCAGGCAGCGTTGACTTCACCCGCTCGCCGTAGCGAAACCGTCCGTCAAAAATGTGTTTCGCACGGCCGATGTTTTGCGCCTGTGCAGGCAGAATTTCGGCTTCCAGCAGGCGTTCAATCTCATACTCGTCTTCATCGGACAGCTTGAACCCATCAGGCCCAAAAAACTTGATGCCATTGTCATGATGCGGGTTGTGCGAGGCAGAAATCATAACCCCGACATCAGCGCGCATAGATGTCGTCAGCATCCCCACTGCTGGCGTCGGCACTGGCGAAAGCAGCAACACATCCATGCCGGTCGAGGTGAACCCCGCCGTCAGCGCATGTTCCAGCATGTAGCCCGACAACCGTGTGTCCTTGCCGATCACGACCCGGTGTCGACCTTGGTCTTTTCGAAAATACCGTCCGGCTGCGGCACCCAGCTTCAGCGCCATGTCGGCGGTCATAGGATAGGTGTTCGCGCGGCCCCGCACGCCGTCGGTCCCAAATAGCTTTCGTGCCATTTTTGTTATCTGTCCTGCTCTTGATCCAGCATTGCACGCCACAAGGCGAAGGCCTGCGCGTGCGCCTCTATATCATGCGCGCGGATGATCTGAACAGCCTGAGAAAGACCCTGTAGCGCGACGGCAATAGAACCCGGCTCGCGTTGATCTGCTTGCGGTTGATTGCCAATCGTGCCGATGAAGCGCTTGCGCGATACCCCAAGCAGGATCGGGCACCCCAACCCGTGAAACAGGCTCAGCCCTGAAATGAGGCGCAAATTATGGGCCTGCGTCTTCCCGAACCCGATGCCCGGATCAATGACAAGCTGCGCGCGCTTGAACCCGGCGGCTTCCGCCGTCGCGATTGTGGCCTCAAGGTAGTCGTACACATCTAACAGCACGTCATCATATTGCGGATCGTCCTGCATCGTTTTTGGATCACCCTGCGCATGCATCAGGCAAATCGGCGCTCCGGATTTTATAGCAATATCAGACATCTGCGGATCGAAGCTTAGAGCGGACACATCATTCAGCATCGTGGCACCCGCACCCAGCGCCGCCTTAGCCACGCTCGCTTTTCGGGTATCAATAGAGATAGGCGTCGTGATCCCAGCGTCGCGCAAAGCCGCAATCACAGGCGTGGTGCGCGCAATTTCGTCTTCCGGCTCGACAAAGGCCGCACCGGGCCGTGTCGACTCTCCGCCGATGTCCAAAACATCTGCGCCCGCCTCCACCATCTTCCGGGCATGATTGACAGCCGCTTCAACTTGATCGAACCGACCACCATCTGAAAAACTGTCCGGCGTCGTATTCAGAACCCCCATCAACACTGGCACGCCCAGATCAATCCCCGCCAAAGGGGTCCGTGGCGCAGTCAGACGTGTCAGTACATCAGCCGGAATATTCTCCGCCACGACCCGTTCATAGCCGCCCCTGCGCGTCATCTTTTCTGCATGCGTGAACCAAATATGGCTATTTCCAGCGAGCGGAAATGCCCCAGCAGGCCGGTACACATCACTTTGCGCAATGGGACGGTAGTAGTTAGCCATATCGCGCTAACTCAGCGGCGCGGTGCTGCCGTCGACGCGCAAGGACACAAGATCAAGCGCCATGAATTCTTGCGCAAACCATGCCGCGATCGCGCGTGCATCAACGCCAGAAAGGTCAGGTTTTTCAGTGGCATCCAGGACGATCTTAGACGGCGCCCAAACGCTGATCTGGCCTTGCTTCATGGCCCAGTCCAGCTCCGTCCGGGTGGACACAACAACGCAGCGCGGATCGCGGCTGGCCAGCACCCAAGCTTGTTGTTCAAGCGCCAACAGGTCGATGCGGCGCTGCGTGAACGCATGCCTCGTAACCGGGCGTTCACTCTGCCCCGGCCCTACACACAGGATCAGCGGCGCTTCCGCCTTTGACAAGTCATCAAGCCACGCGGACAGGTCTGTCGCATGCACAGCGTCTTCATCAAGGAAAACCACATACGGGCGCACGACCTCCGGCTCTACGGGTGTCACCGCCTCCCGGTCGCGCACGATCTCAACGCCCAAAGCGCCCGGCCCACGATCCAGCTTTTCAATGCGCACAAACACACGCGCCGCGCGTGGGTCGGCCAAAATGCCCTCCGCCACACGTTCCGCGAGCGTCTCAAGCAGGTTCAAACGCTCCGCATTCAGTTCGCGATCGATGGCTTCGGTGATCGTGTCATAGCTTAGGATGCGGTCGACATCATCGTTCAACCCGTCAGGCAAACGCACCTCCACGACGATGTTAAAACAAATGCGCTGCGTCGCGCCACGCTCTGCCTGAAAGGCACCGATCTCTACCTCACGCGTGTGATCACGCAGCGAAATCCGGTCGCGCGGTTCGTCAGACATGGCTTCGGATCGCTCAGACGGATGCGCGAAAGCAAGACGAATTTCAGAGCTCATAACGGCGCACCTTTTTCCTTTGGTCCAAGGCTGCTTAACAGAGGCTGGGCGCGCTGTCCTGCGCCAAACCCGAACCCGAAGCCGCCAAAAGCGAACCCGTCAGCTTGGTTTGTAGAAAAGATGCACACCCATCTTGGCCGTCCGCTGAAACTTGCGCGCCCAACGCGGGTTAACGGCTGTGGTATGGTAATATGTGGCCCCACCAGACAGCTTACGAGGCGCGCCGTCCAACATCATCCGCGCCACTTTGCCGACACGCTCATAGGCTTTGGCGTCGTTGATATGCTCAGGGATACCGTCACATGTATAGGTGAATTGGCAGGCATATTTGCGGCCTGTGCCCTGATTGACCACGGCGCAAACGCTATTGGGAAATTTCGAAGACTCGACCCGGTTCAAAATCACTTCGGCCACGGCAACCTGGCCCTTTAGTGTCTCGCCACGGGCTTCGAAATAAATTGCTTCCGCCAGGCAAGCCCATTGCGCGCCACCAGTCGCTTTTGGGCGTTTGTCCAACTCGTTCAGCTTGTAGGTCAGGCTTGCCGGGCTTTTTGACCGAAACGCAGTGACTGGCGCCGTGATCTTTGCCACCCGTGCCGAGCGCAATCGCGCTTTGCCTGCCTTGTCAGCTTTCAGCAACGCAAGAAATGCCGGCGAAATCACCGCGCCTTGGGCTGCTTCAAAATCGGAATTGCCGGAGGTGCTACCTGTCCCTGACAGGCCATCCGCCCATAAGGCTGCTGGCAAAGAGGCCGCAGCACAAAAAAAGGCCCCCGCGATAAGCGAGCTCTTGAAACTCATAACATTCCCCCACCCGTTGGCGCCCCTTCGTCGGGACGCGCAGTGCCCCCATGGCACAGTCGTAGCAGTCGTTTGGTTTGGTGGGCATATAGTCGGCACGCATCGCGGCGTCTAGGTCCCCGGCAATTGGTCGCAGTAGAGCGATGCTATTCTGCTACATGTTGTGGGCCTACACCCCAGACCCACCACCCTGAGCGGCGGTTATACGCCTATGACGTCATTTTCCACTTTCGGGTCGCGAGATCGCGAGATGCGCTGCCGCCAGCCGAGCAATCGGCACCCGGTAGGGCGAGCAGGACACGTAGTCCAATCCCAAATTGCGGCAAAACGCGATGCTTTCCGGGTCCCCACCATGCTCACCACAGACAGAGAGCGTCACCTTTGATCGTACCTGTCGCCCGCGACTTACCGCAATATCCAGCAGCTCGCCGACCCCATCTTGATCAAGCGCAAGGAATGGATCCTCGGCAAACACGCCTTGCTGCACGTACTGCGACATAAACCGCCCCGCATCGTCGCGCGACAGACCATAGGTCATCTGCGTCAGGTCGTTTGTCCCAAAGCTCAAAAAGCTCGCATGTGTCGCGATATCACCTGCCCGCAACGCGGCGCGCGGCGTCTCAACCATGACGCCAAGTCTATAATCCAGCGCCTCGCCCGTTTGCTGGCGCAGTTCCGCCGCGACAGCATCAATACGCGATTTCACCAGCTCAACTTCGCGCTTGGCAGAAACCAGCGGGATCATGATCTCGGGAACCACCTTCGGGTTGTCACGCGTCTGTGCTTGTAGCGCCGCTTCGAAAATCGCCCGCGCCTGCATATCGTAAATCTCAGGCACCGTAATCCCAAGCCGGACGCCGCGCATGCCGAGCATCGGGTTGAACTCGACCAAACCGTCAACCCGCGCCTGCACCTCGCGCGCGCTTATTCCCATGGTTTCGGCCATCTCTTTGATCCCGCGCCGTCCGGCAGGCAAAAATTCATGCAACGGCGGGTCAAAAAGGCGCAAACACACCGGGCGATGCGCCATGATGGTAAACAATTTCGCAAAATCATCCCGTTGCATCGGCAGAATGCGCGCCAGTGATGCTGTCCGGTCCGACCCCTCCTCCGCAAAGATTGCCTCGCGCAGCACCGACAAGCGATCCTCCGCAAAAAACATGTGCTCAGACCGCGTCAAACCGATCCCTTCGGCCTCAAACATGCGCGCAACCATGGCTTCGGTGGGCGTGTCGGCATTGGCACGCACGCCAATGTCTCGATGTTCATCCGCCCAGCTGAGCAAGGTTTCAAGCGGGCCGCCAATGCCCGCTTCGACCAGCGGCATTGCCCCGGCAAGCGCTTCGCCAGCGGTGCCATCTAGCGTGATCTGATCTCCTTCGTGGAAAACCCGGCCGTCTCTCGTGCGCAGAACCTTTGTTTTTGCGTCGATATCCAGATCCGTTGCCCCTGAGACGCAAGGCAATCCAAGCCCGCGCGCGATCACGGCGGCATGGCTGGTTTGCCCGCCACGCTCCGTCAAAATTCCGCGCGCCGCATGCATGCCGCGAATGTCTTCTGGCGCCGTTTCGCGGCGCACCAAAATACATGCATCGCCTTGGGAAGCTGCAGCTTGGGCCGCCAAAGCATCAAAAACCAACTTGCCGCTAGCGGCCCCGGGGCTGGCCGCGATACCCGTGGATATGACATCCCGCTTTGCCCCTGGCGCTACTTGCTGGTGCAACAAGTCCGCGATGGATTTCGGCTCGATCCGCAAAACCGCGTCCGCCTCCGATATGATGTCTTCTTTCGCCAAAGCGACCGCCGTGGCGACCGAGGCCCGCGCGCTGCGTGGCGTCAGCACCGCGTCGATAATATACAGACGGCCGCCCTCAAGAGTGAATTCGATCTGCATTTCTTCGCGTAAACCAACACGAGCAACGCTTCCCAAGCGCTTTAATTCGCTAAATAATTCCGGCTGGTCATCCTCCAATGACGGCCCGCGCTCGTCATGGGTCAGAAACAGCGCGTCGCCTTCCGCACTCAGCGCGTCGCGACCTTGCGATTGGCGCATATAGCGGCCCGTATCTTGCGGTTCGCCCGTGGCGGGATTGATAAACTGGATCACACCGGCGCCGCTTTCGCCTTTTCCAAGCCCAAATGCCATGCGTTGGATGACCAAGCCAAGCCCTGCTTCTTCGGGCGCACCTTTGGACATGCGCAAGAGCCGGGCTGAAGTGCCCTCCCATGCGCGCGACATGGATTTCAGAACCTCGTAGAGCTGAACATCGACCTCCTGTGGGAAGGCCTCATCCATTTCCTGCTCATATGCGTCGTAGGCATTTTCTACAGTTAAATCAGTCGCTTCAAACAGATCTTCATCCAAGAGCGCGACGTCCAGTGCATAGGATTGGATGAATTTCAGGTGCAATTTCCGCGCGGCTTCGGCGCCGAGTTTTGAGGCAAAAAACGCCTCATTCGTGCGGTTCATGCCGATATTGATGACGGTGGAGGGGCCGCCCCAGGCTGGATCGACGGGGCTGGAGCGGACGGAGAGGACGGGCCAGGAGCCGAATTCTTCGATCAGCGACTTCAAGTCGGGGCGCTGACCGGCCGCGATTTTGCGCACCAGAGGGATCGAGAGCGCCACAGTGTCAGGGACAGGGAGTCCCAATCTTATCAACCTTTGCAAGCACTTAGCGCGATGCCCATGCAGGTTTCGCGAGATGCCAGCGACGTCGGTAATGCGTTCGAAGTTGAGTGAGTCCAACATGAGTGTGACCTTATACTGCGGCGCAGCATAGACGCATAAAACTGTCAATCAACCGTTACATTAGGGAAATTTCGTGACTGTTGCGCGGGTCTTCGCGCATCTTTTGTACAAAATGGGGATGAATTTTCGAGGCGCATACCCAATTTGTACAAAATTTTTTGGCTAAGAACTGGTTAAATTCTGGGCGTCAAACCAGTACCACGCCCCCCTGCTTTCAAAGGGATGAAAGTGCCTATCAGGCGACCAGACTTCCAGGGTTCCGCCCGTAAGCGCCTGAAACGGTCCACTGGATCATTTCTTAGACGGCTAAACGGGGCTCCGCCCGTGATCCGGCGAAACGGTCCCCCGGACCGTTTCCGGGAAGCCGGATCACCCCTCTAAATTCGTCAAATCCGCGACACCGCCGCAAATCACCCGGATGCGGTTGAGCAGGCAAAGCCGGTTGCGGCGCACGATTTGGGCGTCGGCGTTGATTTTGACGGCCTCGAAGAAGGCGTCGATTGGTCCGCGCAATGTGGCCATGGCCTCCATTGCGGTTCCGAAATCCTCCGCCGCCATCGCGGGTTTGATCGTGGCCTCCGCCGTGTCAAGCGCTGCGAAAAGGGCGCGTTCTTCGTCGGTCTCCGCCAGCGCCGGCTTCGGGTCCAGCTCGTAGGAGACGCCGTCTTTCTCTTCTTCCTTGGACAAGATGTTGTTGGCGCGTTTGAAGCCCTGCACGAGGTTCTCCCCGTCTTCGGTTTTGAGCACTTCGGAGAGGGCTTCTGCCCGTTTGACCAAAAGCGTCAGGTCGTCATTTCCCGGCATCGCGATGCAGGCGTCGATGATGTCATGGCGGATACCTTTGTCTTTGAGGAAGACTTTGAGGCGGTCGTGGAAGAAGGAAAGGAGATCGAATATTACGGCCTGCTTTTCGTCATAGGTGACAACGTCATCTTCGACACTAATCACTGCTTCCACTTTTGCCTCGCCAACCGCATTGCGACCAGCATCTTGCAACCACTCGGCAGGTAGAGGGCCAAAGCCTTTCAACAGCATTTCTTTGAGAGACGTTGAAACGGAATTGTCGATAATTAGACGAACAACACCGAGTGCCGCTCGTCTAAGTGCAAACGGGTCTTTCGAACCAGTAGGCTTTTCATTAATCGCCCAGAAGCCTGTCAGCGTATCGATCTTGTCGGCAAGTGCGACGGCGACAGAAACAGGCGCGGTTGGCACATCATCCGAAGGCCCAAGCGGCGAGTAGTGCTCCTCGGCGGCATTGGCGACCTCCGCCGGTAGGCCTGCGGCTTCCGCATAATACCGGCCCATGAGGCCTTGGAGTTCGGGGAACTCGTAGACCATTTCGGAACTGAGATCGGCTTTGGCGACGCGGGCGGCTTGTTCGGCGAGGTCGGCATCGGCGCCGACAACGGGGGCGATTTCGCGCGCAAGCGCTGCGATGCGGTCGATGCGTTCTTTCTGGCTGCCCAGTTTGTTGTGGAACGTGACATTCTCCAAAGCATCTAACCAAGGCTGCATGCCCGCTTTCGCAACGCGCAAATCGTTTTCCCAGAAGAATTTCGCATCAGACAGACGCGCAAAGAGCACCTTCTGGTTGCCCGCCAGAATAGTCGCGCCGTTGTCTTCGGTCTCAACATTGGCGACGGTCACGAATTTCTCGATACGGCCGGTCTTAGGATTGCGGACAGAGAAGAACTTTTGGTGCTCTTTCATTGAGGTTTGCAGGACCTCCGGCGGCAGGTCCAAAAACGTCTCGTCAATATCGCCCATCAGCACGACAGGCCATTCAACAAGGCCCGCAACCTCAGCCAGCAGGCCTTTGTCTTCGACCACTTCCAGACCTTGCGCGAAGGCGGCGGAGGTGGCGTCGGCCCAGATGTGATCGGCGCGTTCTTGCGGATCAAGGACGACATGGGCGCGTTTCAACTTCGCGCTGTAATCGTCGAAACTTGTGACAGAAAACGGCTGTGGGGCCAAGAACCGGTGCCCTTCCGTCATGTCGGCAGATGTGATGCCGTCCACGTCCAGAGGTACGATTTCTGTGCCCGCCTCATCGGACAGGATGCACAGAATGCGGTGCAAGGGCCGGACCCAGCGTAGCGTCCCGCTGCCCCATTTCATTGATTTGGGCCATGGGAAGGTGCGGATTGTGGCCTCCAGCACCTCGGCGATGATTTCGGACGCGGCGCGGCCCGGCTTCTCGATCACGGCGAAGAACACCTCGCCCTTCTTGCCCAGATCGCGCTTTTCCAGCTGATCCGCCGTCAGACCCGTGGAGCGCAAAAAGCCTTCCAAGGCTTTTTCTGGCGCGTCGGCGCGCGGGCCTTTGCGTTCTTCGCTTGTGGCGGCGCTTTCGGATGTCAGGCCTTCGACGGTCAGGCACAAGCGGCGCGGCGTCGAAAAGCTGCCAGCGGAGGCGTAGGTCAAGCCCGCCTCCACCAGCCCGTCAGTGACCAGCTTTTTCAAATCGCTCGCGGCGCGCGATTGCATGCGGGCGGGGATTTCTTCGGAGAAGAGTTCGATCAGCAGATCAGGCATATCAGTTTTCCGTTTCCAGTGCGGGGCATTCGGGCCCCGTGGGCGTGCCGTCATAGCGCTTGCGCCCGCAATCATTGAGCTGGTGCCAGACAAAGCCGCGCCCGTCCTCATGGATCGCGACGATGCGGTCGACGCCGTATTCGTGGTTCTCGGTGCCCAGGAAGGCCAGCGCAGTGCCCGCTTCCAGTGCCGCGCCGATTTCTTCGGCGTCGAAACAGTCAAACCAGTTGGGCGCGACCAGCGGGACCGCGTTTTGGGCCGGCACGTAAGCCTCCGTCAGCAGCGATTGCGACATCGGCGTGGTAAAGCAGGCGCGGTAGCGAATGGGCGACGACGTGGCGTCGATGGAGGTGACGTCATCGGCGATGATCTCCTCCGGCGCGCCAGTGGCGATTGCGGTCAGCAAGACAGGATCGCCCGTGCGCGGCTCCTCATAGAAGGCGTAGACCTGCAGGTAATACATCGAGCCGGCGGCGACGAGGGCGGTGATCATGAAACAAATTCCAACCAGCTTTCCGGCGTTCATGCCTGTTCCTTGGCGGCCTCAGCCGTGTACCCGCCCGCCTCCGACTGCACGAAAGCGTCGGCGCAGGCTTTGGCAAGCGCACGGACGCGGCCGATATAGGCTTGACGCTCGGTCACGGAGATGACCCCGCGCGCATCAAGCAGATTGAACAAATGCGATGCCTTGATGCATTGGTCATAGGCCGGGTGCGCCATGACGATGCGTTTGCCCGTCTTTGGGTCGTCATAGGGCTGGTCGAGGATCCGCTGGCATTCGGCCTCCGCATCTTTGAAGTGCTGCAACAGTGTGTCGGTGTCAGCCACGTCGAAATTCCAGCGGGAATATTCCTGCTCCGTCTGGCGAAACACATCACCATAGCTCAGCGCGATGGGCGCCTGCGGGTCGTTATAGGGCATGTCCATGACGTGATCGACGCCGAGGATATACATGGCCAGCCGTTCGAGGCCGTAGGTCAACTCGCCTGAGACAGGCTTGCAGTCATGGCCGCCGACCTGCTGGAAATAGGTGAACTGGCTGACCTCCATGCCGTCGCACCAGACCTCCCAGCCCAGCCCCCAGGCGCCCAGCGTCGGGCTTTCCCAGTCGTCTTCGACGAAACGAATGTCGTGGACCGTGAAGTCGATGCCGATGGCGCGCAAGCTGCCCAGATACAGCTCTTGCATCTCGGGCGGGCTGGGTTTGATCAGCACCTGGTATTGGTAGTAGTGCTGCAGCCGGTTCGGGTTCTCGCCGTAGCGCCCGTCCGTGGGGCGGCGCGACGGCTGCACATAGGCCGCGGCCCATGGGTTTGAACCCAGCGCACGCAGGGTTGTGGCGGGGTGGAACGTGCCCGCACCAACCTCCATGTCATAGGGCTGCATGACGGCGCAGCCTTGGGCGGCCCAGTAGTTTTGCAGGCGCAAAATGATCTCTTGGAACGAGGTCGGTGTGGTCGTGTCGGCCATGACGGGTGCCTTTGCTGCGGTGTTGGCGCCTCAATAGGCAAACCCGCCAGAGGGGTCAACGCGGCAACAACGCCGCGCTTTCGCATTTATCGGGGGTGCGCTCGGGCGTGCAGGTGATATCTTAGCGCCAAGATTCGCGCATGGGGCGCCGTGACGCGAATGAATTGGGGATATCTACATGGTTCGAGCATTTTTGACGCTGTTTTTTCTTGGGCTGGCCGCTTGGGGATCAACCAGCGCGGCGCAGGCGCAGCAAGCCTGGATTCAGGTCGAGGCCCACCCCACCTTACGCACCGCCGAGGAACGCGCCCGCGAATACGCCCAAGCCTTTGATGAGGTCGTGGGATACCGGCTGCCGGGCGGCTGGTACGCGCTTGCCCTTGGGCCCTATGCCTCCGCCGATCAGGCGCAGGCCCTGCTGCGTGAGCTGAAACGCGGCCGCATCATTCCGTCTGACAGCTATCTCGCCGATGGGCGCGGCTACCGGGCGCAATTCTGGCCGGTTGGCGCGCGCGCAGGTGCCGCGCAAGTGCCGGTGACGCCGAGCGTGCCGACGGAAACGCCTACTGATACAACGCCAACGGTCCAAACCGCGCCGTCTGAGCTGTTTGAGACACCAAGGCAGGCCCGCGCATCCGAGCGCGCCTTGACCCGCGACCAAAAACGCGATCTGCAAACCGCCCTGCAATGGTTTGGGTTCTACAATGCCGCTATTGACGGGTCATTCGGGCGAGGCACCCGCGCGTCGATGTCCCGCTGGCAGGAATCAAACGGTTATGAGGTCACAGGCATCCTGACGACGAAACAACGTGCGGCTCTGATGTCGAGCTATGATCTTGCCCTGAAATCCCTTGGCCTCGCCCCGGTTGTGGAACGCAAGGCCGGGATTGAAATCACACTGCCCACCGGGTTGGTAGAATTTGACCGCTACGACTACCCCTTCGTCCAATACAAGCCCAAGTCGGGCAGCGACGTGCAGGTTCTGCTGATCAGTCAGGCGGGCGACGAGGCAACGTTGGGCGGGCTTTACGAGATCATGCAAACGCTTGAAATCGTCCCCGTTGAGGGCGAACGCCGCAAACGGGCCGACAGCTTCACCCTGCGCGGTGCTGACGACACAGTGCAAAGCTACAGCTTCGCCAAGCTGGGCGGCGGCTACGTCAAAGGCTTCTCGCTGGTCTACCCGCCCGAAAGAGCGCCGGAGATGGAACGCGTCATCGCGATCATGCAAGACAGCTTCACCACCCGCGAAGGCAGCTTAGAGGCCACCGACAGCAACGAGGAAGCTCAATCGATTGACCTGCTGGCGGGCCTCGAACTGCGTAAGCCAAAACTGGCGCGCTCCGGCTTTTATGTCGACGGTACGGGCAGCGTGGTGACCGTGGCCGACGCGGTGCAAAGCTGTGAACGGATCACGCTGGATGACACCTATGAGGCCGAAATCACGACCGCAGACGGTGGGCTGGCGCTGCTGCAACCCAAGGACACGCTGGTTCCGCTGGGCTTTGCGCGCTTTGCGCCCAATCCGGGGCTTTTGCGCTCCTCCGTCGCGGTCGCGGGCTATTCCTATGAGGGCGCTTTGAGCGCGCCAACAATGACCTTCGGCACGCTGCAAGACCTGCAGGGCCTGACCGGTGATGCCCGTCTCAAACGGCTTGAGATAGGCACGTTGCCGGGCGATGCGGGCGGGCCGGTATTGGACGAAACCGGTGCCGTCAGCGGCATCTTGTTGCCCACTGACACCACCGGGCGCGCCTTGCCAGAAGGCACCGCCTTTGCCGTCAAATCCACCGAAATCGCATCTTTCCTGACCGAAAACGGGGTGACGGCCACGCCATCCGCAAGTGGCGGCGCGCTCGCGACCGAGGACCTTGCCCTTGCTGCGGGCGACATGACGGTGCTGGTCAGCTGCTGGTAGCCCCCAAAGCCGCCGAGCGCGCACAATGACCGGGGCCCAGATTGTGATCAGCGAGGGCACGATTGCCCAACGCGGTGATTGAGATGACACTCGAACTGACCTTCGTAACCACCCTGCCCGACCCGGACGCGTTTGAGCAGATGATGCGGGAGTATTACGCGATCATGGTGGACAAGTTGCGGGCTATCGGCGGCCCGGTCTTGTCAGCGGATGATCTGGCCGCCGACACGATGGCCCATTTGGACGAGCTGACCCCACCTGAAGGGCGACTGCTGCTTGCCACAGATATGGGCGGCGCGCTGCTTGGCTGCGGTGTGATCCGCAAGATCCGCCCCGATGCGGCGGAGCTGAAACGCATGTTTGTCCGCCCTGAGGCGCAAGGTCTGGGGCTTGGCCGCAAGCTGTTCGAACTACGCATAGCGGAGGCCCGCGCCATGGGCTGCCGCGCGATCTATGTCGACACGGTCAACGGCAACAAGGCGATGCTGAACATGTATGAGCGCCACGGCTTCACCTACATCCCCCGCTACCCCGAAAACGCCAACCCTCCCGAGTTGGCGCCGTATCTGGTCTTTTTGGAATACCGGTTTCCTTAGAGCCCGATCCCCGGCGTAACGCGGATGATGGTCGGGCAGTCCGCGTCCAGCGCGGCTTCCACAGCGGCTTGGAATTCTGGCAGCGTTTGCGGGCCTGCGGCATAGGCGCCGAAGGCCTCTGCCAGCTTCAGGAAATCGGGGTTTTGCTGGTGGACCGCATTTGGCGCGATCTGGGCACGCACCATGCTGTCCTCAATCTCGCCCAGCTTGCCATTGTCCCACAGGATGATGGGCAGCGGCAGTTGCAGCTCCACCGCCGTGGCGAGCTCCGCCATTGTGTATTGAAAGCCGTAGTCGCCGATGATGCAGATCGTGGGCAGACCGGGCCGCGCGACGGCACCGCCAATGGAGGCCGGCAGCGCATAGCCAAGCGTGCCGAAGCCCGTCGGGTGATGCCAATGACCCGGCGCGTCCATATCCCAAACCTCTTTTGCTGCATAGGCAAACTGGGTCATGTCGGAATAGATCATCGTTTTGGGCGGCAGCGCGTCGCGCAGCGCGTCGGCGACAGGGACGATGCCGGGGCGTTCGGAGGCGACTTGAGCGCGCCACTTGTCGCGGTAGCCAGCGACTATTTCTTCCGACCATGACGATTTTGGTGGCCTTTTTAGGTTTTCTTTGTGCTTCGAGAGTGCCGTTTTGAGTTTGAACATGACGTCTTCGGCGTCTTGGAGAAGGCATTCATCCTTCAGGTGAGCTGCTGCCAAGACCTCTGGGTCAATGTTGATGTGAATTGCGCCGGGCAAATGACCAGCAGTATCGCGCCACAGGTCAACTTCGGATAAATCAGTGCCGATGAAGACCGCACAATCACTCGCCTCTAGGATCTTGGCGCTTTCGGGCCGGGCCAGATTAGACCCAAAGGAGAGCCTCCAATCTGCTGGTACAATCCCGCGCCCGGCATAGGTGGTGAAGGTCGCCGCCTTGCTCAAGTCAAGAACCTCTCGGACACCGTTCAGCATCCCGCATTCTCGCGCCCCTCCGCCAAACACAAACAGTGGCCGTTCCGCATGCAGAAGGCGGATCGCAATCAAATCCACCATGTCCAACGGCACGCTGTCTTTGATCGCACTTGGAATCCGTGTGACCTGAAAATGGCCGTCCGGCACCGTATCGGGTTCGGGCCGCCAGGCTGTGAAGGGCGGCGCAAAAGCTTCGAGCTGGGCAATGGGCACTTGGATGTGCTTGGGTCGCGCCCGCTTTGCCCCAAACTCCATGAGCGCCCGGTCAATCAAAGCATAGGCCGCCTCCGCCGTGCGGGCCTCCTCAGACCAGTCGCAGACCGTCTCGGCGGCGGCGCGTTGATCTTTCATTTGGTGCAGCTGGCCTTTGCGCGCGGCGGTCTCATCCAAACAAGACGAAATACACAACACCGGGACGCTGTCGGAATAGGCCTGCCCCAGCGGCGTCATGACGTTGCAAAGCCCCGGGCCGGTGATCACGTAGCACACGCCGGGCCGCCCCGTTGCGCGGGCGTAGCCGTCGGCCATAAAACCCGCGCCCTGTTCGTGGCGGGCGAGGATGTGGGTCAGCCCCGCCTCCTCAATCCCGCGATACATCTCTTGGTTATGTACGCCCGGAATGCCGAAAATATGGGTGACGCCGCGGTCGCGCAGCATGTGGGAGATTTGGGCGCCAAGCGGTCGGGTGGACATCAGTTTCTCCAGAAATTCAGGGTGAACAGCACGTAGACGGAGACCAGCTCCAACCGCCCGATCAGCATGCCCGCAATCAGCAGCCATTTGGCGGTGTCATTCAAAGGCGCGAAATTACCAGCCGGGCCGATCACCTCGCCCAAGCCGGGCCCGATATTGCCGAGCGCTGTCGCCGCACCCGACACGGAGGTGATGAAATCGAGGCCTGTCATGCCCAACAGCACCGCCAAAACGCCGAGCGACACCATGAACATGATGAAAAACGTCATCACGGAGGAAACAACATCCTCCGACAC
This sequence comes from Litoreibacter sp. JB4-2, assembly GCF_055693445.1. Lineage (NCBI taxonomy): Bacteria > Pseudomonadati > Pseudomonadota > Alphaproteobacteria > Rhodobacterales > Roseobacteraceae > Litoreibacter > Litoreibacter sp. JB4-2. The sequence goes on along the minus strand of NZ_CM146334.1, from coordinate 3,979,958 downwards.
GGTGCGGCCCTGATAGCGGGGCTGAAAGATGCCGTGGGGCGAGTGGATGCGCCGGATCTGCGCCTTGATGGAGGCAAACAGCAGCTGGAAGCGGAACACTTTGATCGCGCAAGATGTGGAGCCCGCGCAGCCGCCGATTAGCCCCATGAGGAAGAACAACGCCACCGCATAGGTGCCCCAAAGCGGGTAATTGTCCGACGCGTAGCCGGTGCCGGTCAGGATTGAGACCGCGTTGAACAGCGATTTGCGCCACGCTTCTTCGCCGGTGTTGTAGCCTGTCGCCTGCTGCCATAGCGCCAGCACCACGACCAAGACCGCCGCAATACCGAAAAACGTCTGGATTTGGCTGTCACGGAAGAGCGGCTTTGCCGTCCCCGCGAGCAGTTGCACATAGCGCACGAATGGCAAGGCCGCGAGCATCATGAACGCCGCCCCGACATATTCCGACGCCCCGGAATAGGCCCCGAAAGACGCGTCATGATTGGCAAACCCGCCCGTCGCAATCGTCGTCATCGCATGGGTCGTGGCGTCCAACGCGGATTGTCCGGCAGCAAAATAGGCGAGCCCGCAAGATACCGTCAAAGCCAGGTAAATCACCGAGATATTGCGCGCGATTTCCCCCGCGCGGGGCAGGATTTTTCCAAATGTATCAAAGCCTTCGGAGCGGAAAATTTGCATGCCCCCGACCCGCAGCTCAGGCAGGAACACCATGGCGACCACAATGATCCCAATGCCGCCGAACCACTGCATCAACCCGCGCCAAATCTTCAGCCCTTCCGGCATGATCGAAATATCTGACAGCACCGTTGAGCCGGTCGTGGTCAGGCCCGACATCGCCTCAAAAAACGCGTCCACAAAGCGCACGGTGTCATTGCCTATGTAGAATGGCAGCGCCCCAAACAGCGGCAAGGCCAGCCAGACCGTGGTGGTCAGCAGAAAGGTCTGCTGGATCGATAACCCTTGCCCGACACCGTTTGACGTCGCCAGCGCCAGCAACCCGCCAGTGATCACCGTCAGGATCGCGGATTGGGCGAAAACGGGCCAATGCCCGTTGCCCGCGGCCATATCCACGGCCATCGGCACCAGCATCGAGATGCCCAAAACGCCCACCAACAGGCCGATCACATAGCCCACCGGGCGCAGGTCAAACATGGGGTAAAGGGTTGGCCGCTGCGCAGCTAGGTGTCAACGGCGCGCGTGCGCCGCGCACAAAATTTCCGCCGGTAAACCTTATTCCTGCCCAAAACGACACGGATCAAGGGCGGGTTGATACAGGGTATTTTAGAGGTATTTATCATGAGTGGCGGAAACATTTCCCAGTCCAGCGACTTTCAAGACCGTTTGGCGCGCATCGCGCAAGGCACGACCCAAGCGGCTGAAGGCTTGGTCGTGGTCGAACGCAAACCTACCAAAGACGTCAAACTGACCGGCGGGATCGTGGAAAACGCGCTCTACCCGCTCAGCATTGCAGGGGCGTTCGTCCTTGGGATGTTTGCCGTTTTCATCAGCCGGTTTGCGCGCGTCCACCTGTTGGGCACATCCGACCCAGATACGGATATTATGTTGGCGCTTGTCGCCGATGGCGGCATGGCCATGGTGATCGGCTTTGCGATTAAGGAGCTGTTTCGGATGCGCGGGGCGGAATGGATCAGCGCACAAACGGCGGGCGTCACCGTGATGGTGGCCGCCATGCATAACCTAATCCATATGGCCCCTGACCTGTTCTCCATGGTTTTCACGCCCGACTATGTGCAGCTGGTGCAAACCACCACCGAGATGCGCAGCTTGGTGCTGATGGGCTACGTGGTGCCGTTCTAGGGGCGATACGGCGTTCTAGCGGGCGCTTAATATTTAGCATTTACGTTATTTAACATTTATGCTAAATAATACGTCATGAGTATGATGCCCACCCTTTTTGCCGCTCTGAGCGACCCTTACAGGTTCGACATTATCGAACGCTTGATGCGTGACGGCGAAACCCCCGCGGGCCAGATCAGCGAGATGTTCGACATCTCCGGCCCGGCCGTGTCCCGCCATTTATCGGTGCTTTTGAAAGCTGGGCTTGTGAGCCGACGGGTGCAGGGCCAGCAACGGCTTTACACTGTGCGCCCTGAGGCGATCCGGCAGGTCAGCGACTGGACCATGGACCACCGCGCCTTTTGGGAGGCGAGCATCGACCGCATCGAACGGGCGCTGTTGGAGGACCAAAATGACTGACACAGTGACGCTCAGCCGGGTGATGCCCGCCTCCGCCCTGAGAGTATTCGACATGATCAGCCAGCCACAAAACATGGTGCGCTGGTGGGGCCATGACGGGATGATCGTGCCGGAACACAACCTCAATTTCTCACAGCCCGGCCCATGGCATGCGGTGATGGAGCTGCCCGACGGCACCCAAAAGATGGTCTCGGGCGAGGTCACCCAGGTCGACCCGCCGCGTTTCATCGCCTTCACCTGGGCCTGGCATGATGGCGGCCCCGGCGGGCCGCGCGAAACAGAAACCCAGGTGACAATCGAGGTGTCCGAGGCGGGCGACAACAAAGCGACGCTCACGCTCAGCCATAACGGCCTGCCCAGCGACAGCGCCCGCGCGGGCCACACCAAAGGGTGGATGGCCATCTACGACAAACTAGAAAAAGGGCTGTCATAACGACCGCCCGCAACATTGGAGGATGTTTATATGCCCGACTTTATTTTCGCCTATCACGGCGGCAAAATGCCCGACACGCCCGAAGAAGGCGCCGCCGAAATGGCCAAATGGAACGCGTGGTATGGCGGCATGGGCGACAGTCTCGTCAACCCCGGCGGGCCAGTGGGCAAGTCAAAAACCGTCAGCAATGGTGGCGTCGCAGATGATGGGGGCGCGAACCCGCTGTCAGGCTTCACCGTCGTGAAAGCCGCCGATATGGACGCGGCTTTGGCGCTCGCCAAGGGGTGCCCGATGGTGGAAGGCGACACCGGCACGGTTGAGGTCGTCGAGATAATCGAGATGTGATCCAAGCCGTGATTGCCCGTGGCGCTGTCGCGGGCAATCATGCTGCGCCAAGCCGCGTCGGGGCACAAAGTGAGGCTAAAACTTCAGTTCAAAGCCCTAACCTTGCGCCGCCAGAAACTCCGACAGGCGCGCCAATCCCGCTTTGAAGACATCGCCATTATTTGCAAACCCGATGCGCACATAGCCTTCCATGCCCAAGGCCGAGCCGGGAGTCAGCATAACGCCGGTGTCGCGCAGCAGCGCGACGCAGAATTCATATGACGGCATGTCGAGATCGTATTTCAGCAAACAAACCGTGGCCGATTGCGGTTTGACCCAACTGATGCGCGGCTCGCCCGCGACCCAATCTGACAGCACCTGCAAATTGCGGCGCGTGATCGCGTGGCTGCGCGCCAGAATGCGGTCTTTGCTTTCCAACGCCATCGTCGCGAAATGGTCGTCGATCAGGCCCACCGAAATCGTGTCATAGTCGCGATGAATGGCGACCTTTTCCATCACCTCATGCGGCGCGGCGATCCACCCCAGCCGCAGCCCGGCCAAGGAGAACGCCTTGGACATGCCCGCCGTGCTGATCCCCTTCTCATAGACATCCACGATGGAGGCTGACATTCCCGGCCCCGTCTGATCGGTGCCGCGATACACCTCGTCACACAGGATATAGGCGCCCACGCCCCGCGCGATTGCGGCGACCTCCTCCATCAGCGCGCGCGGCATCAAGGCGCCCGTCGGGTTGTTGGGATTGTTCATGGCGATCAGCTTCGTCTCGGGCGTGACAATGGCGCGCAACGCGTCCGGGTCGGGCAGGAAATTATCGGCCTCCGACAGCTGCAAGCGCTGCACATCCGCGCCGATACTGGCGGGGATGGAATAATGCTGCTGATAGGTTGGCACGATGGCCACCACCGTGTCGCCGCGTTCCACCAGCGCTTTGTGAACCAGCATATTCGCCCCGATGGTCCCATGGGTGATCACGATATCCTCAGGCGCATGCGCGTCGTAGAGCGTGGCAACCGCCGCCCGCAGCCGGTCTGAGCCTTCGATCGCCCCGTAGGTCATTTTTATCGGCAGAAGCGCCGACAGGTCATCCGCGTTTTGCCCCGACATTTGCAATAGCTCGGCGATGGTCAGGCTTTCAACGCAGGTCTCCGCAAGGTTCAGCTCGCATTTGGTTTCCCATGCGTTCATCCACTGCTCAACGCCGAAGGGTTCGATATACATGAGGCGCGTCTCCCGGTTCACTACCCTGTTCACGAAGGCTTAGCCGCCCCACCCCGCATGCGCAATCAGCGGGTTTTCTTGCCGCGTGCCTCTTTCAAGGCTAGCGTTGCGGAATTTACCAATTTGAAAGGTGCGCGCCAATGCCAGTCAGTCCAGCGAAGGGAGCCGACGGTCCCGTCGGGGTCAAAATCACATCCAACGGGCGCACCCTCCCCGATACCGCCGACGTGCTCAGCGTCAAGACCCGCGCCACCCTGGGCCAGGTGTCTGAGGCCGTGATCCGGCTGAGCGACGGCGACGTGGCCACCAGCAAATTCCCCCTCACCGACGGCAAACTGTTTGAAGCGGGCGACGAAATCACGATCTCCGCCTTCTACGGCCGCGGCACTGAGATGGCGCTGTTTGACGGCGTGGTCACAACCGCCGCGCTGCAAATCCATGCCAGTGGCTTGGTGCTTGAGGTCACCGCCCGCGCCAGCGCCTTCAAATTGGACGGCCCGGCACGCGACGCGGTCTACACGGACAAAACGATAGGCGAGATCATCAGCCAGATTGCCAGCGATGCGGGCCTGACGGCTGAGGTTGACGATGCGCGCAGCGACGCCCGGACCCGGCTACGCGCCGGCCGCAGCGATTGGGGCTATATTCACGACCTCAGCCTTGAGGCGGGATTGGTCATCTCCACGACGGGCAACACGATCACCGTCGCGCCGCCCGACATAAGCGGGGCAGCACCGCTCGGCGTTACATTGGGCTTCGATATTGTCGACTTCGATGCGCGCGTCGAGACGCAGGATTTGATCACCTTGGCACAAGGCAGCGCTTGGGATCAGGACACGCAGAAAACGGTGCGCGGAAATTCAGACGGCGTCCCGGACATCAAATGGGGCGCGGATAGCGCCAAGAAACTGGCCGCCACCCATGGCCCGGTGACGGAGTCCTTCAGCGCGCAAGGCGACACCGAAACCCAATTGGCGCAACAAGCCAAGGCGCGTCTCACGCACACCTCACTGGCAGCGATCCAAGGGACTTGCCGATTCATAGGCTCAGGCCTCGCGCGCCCGGGTGAGATTTTGCAGATCGACGGGCTCGGCCGCCGGTTCAGCGGGCAGGCCTATATCAGCGGCGTGACGCATGAGATTGAAGACGGCACTTGGACAACCAGCGCGCATCTGGGCCTGCCCCGCCCGCCTGCCCGCACGCCGGATGCGCAAGGGATGCAGATCGGCAAGGTGATCCAAACGTCCGACGACCCGGAAAACAAACAGCGCATCAAGCTGCGCCTGCCGCTTTTGGGCCAAGACGGGGCCGAGCTTTGGGCGCGCTTCGCCCAGCCCTATGCCAGCAACGGGGCCGGTATCCAGTTCTTGCCCGAAATCGGCGATGAGGTGGTGGTCGCTTTCCTTGGCGCCGACCCGGACGCCCCCGTGATCATCGGCGCCTTGCATAACGGCGTGGCCGCGCGCAGCGATGAGGCGGAAGCGGAAAACAGCCTTAAATCCATCACCAGTCGCGTAGGGCTCAAGATCAGCTTTGATGACGCCAAGAAAATCCTGACCATGGAAACCCCCGGCGGGCACAGCATCGTGCTGGACGACGAAGACGCTTTGGTTGCGCTTCGGGACAGCCACGGCAACGCCATCACGATGAGTGAGAGCGGTATCACTTTGAAAAGCGGCAAAGACATTACGCTCGACGCGGGCAAGGACGTGGTGCTCGACGCGGATGGCGATGTGACCGTGACGGGCACGGACATCCTTTGCGATGCCGATGCAACGCTCACCGTGAAAGGCGCTGCAAGCGCCGAGCTTTCAAGCACTGGGGTGGTCACCGTCAGGGGCGCGCTGGTCGATATTCCATGATGCCAAAAGGAGCATTGCACACCGAATGCACGCAGACATGATGACAGGAGCTTAAGTGGCACTCTACAAATTGTTTCTTTGGGTCTTGGGCATTTTAACGATCCTACCGTTGTTTTTCTTCTATTTCGCGAGCTACAAATTGGCCGTGTACTATCCGGTGCAACACCAGGTGAATGTCTGGCGGATGGATGCCAAGAACAAAGCGGTTTGGGAAAACGGTGAGGGCAAGCGCGTCACCGTAGCGGCGCAGCTGGATACCGGCGCAGGCCCGCAGACGATTGAAACCGCAGTTATATGTTTTGAGGGCCACTCCGCCCGACCATTGTCCTTAAAGGCGGGACCGCCGGATGTGTTTCGGCAGGTGCTCAGCGCAGAGCCCCCAGTGCTAAGCGCAGACCTGCAAGAGGGCGGGCTCATAGATCTAGAATTGCAGAACGTCTGCCAAATTGCCCAGCGTACTGATCCCGCGGATTTGCCAATAGGGAACCTATTTTTCCGCACTAGAATTCTGGCCCCGCATCTTGAAAAGGTTTGTTCTTTCGCGGGCTACGTCAATCGCGACGCGCTTGCGATCAAGACGGAGACCGTCAGCCTAGGCCGCCCCATTGTCACAGAAATTGAGACAGGACCGTTACGCTCTTTCTTTTCCGCCGAGGGCCTTCTAAGTGCCGACACCTCAGCCAATGAAGCAGCTCTTTCGTCCCGTTGGCCTTGGGCGCATGGACAAAATTATAGCGGGTGGAACACTCAGAAAAATTGCTGGACCGGCATCGCTAGCGTTTGCCACGAAGAATTGACCGCCATCTGCGGCGCAAATCCGCGCTAGGGCCTTGACCCCTCTGCCGCGCGGGCGTAACCAACCTGCGTGGCGATTTGTTACCGGATTGCGGGCCACGTTAAATATGCCGCTAAAGAGGATGGAACATATGCATCTATGCATGAGCCTCCCCCTTTTCCCGGTGGAGGCTTTTTTGTTTTGGGACGCCGATCCCGCTGAAGGATAGAAGATATGACTGACCGGTCACTGGAAGACTTTTCCCCCCGCACCCGCGCCGTTCACGCAGGCACCCGCCGTTCGCAATATGGCGAAGTGTCGGAAGCCATCTACATGACGCAGGGCTTTGTCTATGACAGCGCCGAAGCCGCCGAGGCGCGGTTCATCGAAAGCGGCGATGACGAATATATCTACGCCCGCTACGGCAACCCCACCGTGCGCATGTTCGAAGACCGCATCGCGTCGCTTGAAGGCGCTGAGGACGCGTTTGCCACTGCCAGCGGCATGGCTGCGGTGAATGGCGCTTTGTGCAGCGCATTGAAAGCGGGCGACCATGTGGTCAGCGGGCGCGCGCTGTTTGGCTCATGCCTGTACATCCTTGAAGAGCTGCTGCCGCGCTGGGGCGTCGAAGTCACCTTCGTAGACGGCACTGATCTGGACGCTTGGCGCGCCGCCGTGCGCGGCGACACAAAAATCGTCTTTCTGGAAACCGTCGCCAACCCAACTTTGGAGGTCGTCGATCTGAAAGCCGTCGCCGAGATCGCTCATGCCAAGGGCGCGACCGTGATGGTCGACAACGTCTTCGCCACGCCGGTCTTTGGCCACGCGTTACGCGACGGGGCGGATGTGGTGATTTATTCGGCCACCAAACACATTGACGGCCAAGGCCGCTGTCTGGGCGGGGTCATCCTTGGCAGCAAGGATTTCATCCGCAAAACTGCGGAACCTTACCTCAAGCATACCGGCGGGGCGCTGTCGCCGTTCAACGCCTGGCTGCTGCTCAAAGGGTTGGAAACCGTGCATCTGCGCTGCGCTGCACAGGCGGAAAGCGCGCTCAAGCTTGCGACGGCGCTGCACGGGCACAACAAACTGACCAATGTCGCCTACCCGCATTTGCCGTCGCACCCGCAATATGACGTCGCAAAACGCCAGATGGACCAAGGCGGCACTGTGATTGCTTTGGATGTCGCAGGCGGCAAGGAGGCGGCGTTCAAACTGCTCAACGCGTTGAAAATACCGGTGATTTCCAACAATCTGGGCGACAGCAAGTCGATCATCACCCACCCGGCCACCACGACGCATCAGCGCCTGACCGACGATCAACGCGCCACGCTGGGCATCACAGATGGCATGCTGCGCCTGTCGGTGGGGCTGGAAGACGCCGATGACCTTTTGGCCGACATAAAGGTCGCTTTGGATATGATCTAACCGGCCCCTTGTCGCGTATAGTTTACATTAAATTATTGGACTTTGCTTGGGGGTGACCCCATATCTGTCCCACGCGCGAACCAAAGGGGGGACAGTTATGAACGTCCACACGCCGGAAATTGACCGCCATCCCAGCCGTGACGAGGCCGAGAGAGCTTTAGAGACGCTACGCCAATGGGCGGAAACCGCGTCAGATGTTGAGGTATCTGACCTTGACCCGATGGTGGCACGTTTGTTGCCGGGCAATGAGGTGTCGAACTACCCTGCCCTGGCCCGCGCCTACCCCGAAGAATTCAAGGTGGATGACGCCTACAAAGCATCGATGCCAGATCTGCAAAACGGGCCGTCATCACTGATCCGCGGTGCAAAGCAGCATATCGAACATGTCGGCATCTCCAATTTCCGCCTGCCGATCCGCTTTCAGACCCGCGACAACGGCCCGTTGACGCTGGAAACCTCGGTGACGGGCACCGTGTCACTGGAGGCCGAGAAAAAAGGAATCAACATGTCGCGCATCATGCGCACATTCTATAAGCGCGCCGATGAGACATTTTCCTTCGATGTGATCGAACGCACGCTGGACGCCTATAAATCCGACCTCGAAAGTTTTGATGCCCGCATCCAGATGCGCTTTTCCTTCCCGATGAAGGTGCAATCGCTGCGCTCCGGCCTTGAGGGGTACCAATATTACGACATCGCGTTGGAGGTCGTGGACGCGGGCGGGCAACGCCGCAAATTCATGCATCTCGACTATGTTTATTCCTCGACATGCCCTTGCTCGCTGGAGCTGTCAGAACATGCCCGCCAATTCCGCGGCCAGCTGGCGACCCCGCATTCGCAGCGCTCCGTCGCGCGCGTCTCGGTGGAGATCATGTGCGAGCAGAATTGCCTCTGGTTCGAAGATCTGATCGACCATTGCCGCGCCGCCGTGCCGACCGAGACGCAAGTCATGGTCAAGCGCGAGGATGAACAGGCCTTTGCTGAACTCAACGCTGCCAACCCGATCTTTGTCGAAGACGCTGCGCGGTCTTTCTGTGCTGAGCTGCAAAAAGACACCCGCATCGGCGACTTCCGCGTGATCGCCAGCCATCAGGAAAGCCTGCACAGCCATGACGCAGTGTCAGTGCTGACCGAAGGCGATACATTCGCGGCTGAAAGCATAGACCCGAAGCTGTTCTCGACCCTCTTCCATACCGGGTAAGTTGACCGCTCATAGCGATTGCACTTTGCGCAGCGATACGAAATTCTGTTCGGGTATATGCCCGGACAGGGGGGCGGTGTGTTAAAAGACTATACCTTTATTCAGGCGGCGACCGTCTGCGTGGCTTTGCTGCTGGGCTATTTTGGCTTTGTGTTCGGCTCGGGTCGGGCGGAACGCTGGTCAAAAGTTCTGGCAGCCCTGTTTTCGGTCACGATGTTTGTCGGGTTGCTGTTTTATTCCGCCGTCACGGGGAAATCGTTTCAGGACGAGCTGATCGACGGCGTTATTGCCCCGGTCGCCCAGTTTTTCGGCTTTGAGACGGCGCGCAGCGCCCCCGAAGGCCTCAGTCGTGAAGATATCGAAGCCTGGCGCGCCTTTATGGCCGAGCGGGACCGCGAAAACGCACCGCGCGTACCAGTTGACGAAGCCAAACCTGCACCTGAAATCCCGGCGCCCGCACCTGACCCGACACCGCTGCCCCCAGAAACTGTCGCCGAGATGTTCTACCGCTTCAGGCTCGCGCCCAGCACCGAACCGGCAGGTCTGCGCATCACCGCGATCGACCAGAAAAGCCATGCATATGAAAAAGGTCTGCGTGTGGGCGACGTGATCGCCGAGGCGGGCCAGCAAATCGTAAGCAGCGCAGCGGAGCTCAGCACCATCGCAGAAACCGCCTCAAATGCCGGGCGAAAATCGCTGCTCATCCTTATGCGCCGTGACGGCGCCCCTCGTTTTGTGGCGCTCAGCCTCGTTGAAAACCGCTCTGAGAATGAGATTTTGCGCATCGATCTGGGTCTGACTGTTGAGATAGCTCCAGAGGGCGGATTGCGCATCATTGAAGTCGAGCCACACAGAAACGCGTTTGAGAAAGGCCTACGCCCCGGCGATGTCGTCTGGGAAGCAAGCCAACGGCGCGTTGACAGTATTAGCCAGTTGAACACAGCACTCACGCTAGCACGCGCTGCCGGTCAAAAGAGCATCTTGCTCTTGATCCGGCGCGACGGTGAACCGCGTTTCGTGGCACCAGAGTTCCGGTAACCTATGCTCACTTGCCTGTGCCCGGCGCGCCCCGCCCTTGACCCGAAACCGGGCACAACGCTATGAATTATCTGATTTTTTGTGAGTGATATGATGTCTTTTCGGTTTTTTGCCCTTCTTCTGTCCTTGATCGCCGCCTCGGCATTTGCCGCCTCGGCCCAGCAGCGCGCCGAAGCCTCGCTGGCCGTGACAGGTCAGATCGCCGATGATGGAAGCGCGGTGCGTCTGGATTTCTCGGACGCCAAGCCGCCGCAAGTCGGCAATGTCGCGATCAAACGCCGCCTTCTTGGCCAGACCGGCGGGCAAAGCTGGACCACGCTGGCCCCGGCACTTGGTTCGGTGCAAAGCTACACCGACGCCACAACCGAACCGGGCATCGCCTATGAATATCAGGTGCTGCGCAGCAATAGCGACATTGTTGATGTGGGGTATTTTACCGCCGGCGTGGCGCTTCCAGCCGTTGAAAACCGTGGCCGCGCGCTGGTCTTGATTGACGAAACCATCGCCGAGGCACTGACCCCGCGCCTGCTGCGCTTTGCGCGCGATCTGACAGGCGACGGCTGGGAGGTCGAATTCCAGCAAGCCCCGCGCGGCAACGTCAAAAAGCGTCAGGAAAGCATCGAACAGGCCTCCGCACTGCGCCAGTGGATCAAAGAAACCTATGAGCGCAATCCCGACAAACCGCATGCGGTGATCCTCGTTGGCCACCTGCCCTTCGTGGTGTCCGGCAATGTCGCCCCTGACGGCCACGCGCCAACGCCCCACCCAAGCGATCTGTTTTATGGCGATGTGGACGGGTTGTGGCGGCTGTACCGCGACGCGGAAGGCACGCTGCGGGTTGGCGAAGACAAGCTACCAAGCGATGCGATTGAGCTGCAGGTCGGGCGCATCGACTTCCACAGCGCCAGTCAGCGAGATCAGGACCGTGAACTCGCCCTGCTGCGCGCCTATTTCGACAAGAACCACCATTGGCGCAACGCGGTTCATGGCGACCTGCGCGAGGCCTATGCCGACACCAACCATCTGCGCGTCGAACGCGACGGCTTGCTCAATGTGGTAGGCGCACCGGCGCTTAAACAAGGCGGCCACCACGATATCGGCGAGACGCAGCCATGGCTTTGGGGCGTCGATTTCGGCGCGCACAAGGTCAAGCGCTACCGCAATGAATTTCAAAACAAAGCCGCCTTCGTGATAAATTTCGGCAGCGGCAAACAGAAGATCGAAAAGCGCAATAATGTGTTGACCGAAACGTTGGCGCAGCCTTGGTACACGGTCGCGGTCGGTTGGGGCGGTCGTCCCTCTTGGCGGCTGCATCACATGGCCTTGGGGGGCACGATTGGGCAGGCGCATCTGCGCACCGTCAACAATGGCGCAGATGGCCAACCCTACCGCGACAGCATGGATTACTACCCGACCGGCAACTACCTGTGGCGCAATCCGATCTGGGTGAACCTGCTGGGCGACCCGACGCTGCGCGCCTTCATGCTGGCCCCGCCCAGCGGCCCGCAAGCAACGCGCAATGGCGCGGTGGTTCAGCTTAGTTGGACCCCGTCCACTGATCCCGACACCAGCGGGTACAAAGTTCTGCGCGCTACGGGGCCGGGCCTGTATGAAAGGCTAGCGAAACTCGGTGGTGATGCGCAGACATTCACCGATCCTGACGCCCCGGCGGAAGCGCGTTACATGATCCGCGCAACAGGGTTGAAAACCGTCGCCGCGGGCTCTTTCCACACATTATCGCAGGGCGCATTCGCGATCCCCGGCGCGCCGCAGCCCACCGCGCCTGACCAAGTCCTGCGCGCAACCGGTACGGAGCCCGTAATCCTGCCCATCGCTACGCTCAATGCGGAAACCATCACCATGCAGGCGCTGGTCGCAGGGCCCAGAAACGGAACGGTGTTTGAAAAAGACGGGACGTGGTTCTACCGCCCCAATGACGGGTTTTCCGGCACGGAGACGCTGCGCTACACCAGCTCCAACGCGGTCAGCAGCGCAATCGGCACGCTCACAATCGAGGTCACGCAGTAGCGCCTATTGCGCCAGCCGCATCTGGGCCACATGGCTCAATGCTTTGCGCACTGCTTCAAGACTGACGGGGCTTTTGCCGCCCTCAAGGCTGTAACTTGGTACCCGGATATGCAGGTAGTTCTTGACCAAGGTCTCCCCCGCCAGCTGCATGTTGAAAAAGGCGACCTCCCCCATCGCGGGGCGGTCTTTGTAACTGGGGCAATAGACTACGAACAGCTTTGTGCCTTCCGGCGTCGTGCGGGCGTTTTGATGCGTCACCCCATCGCAGGCGCGTGACATCCGGTTGATCTGGCCATTGGCGTAAGCCTGCAGGTCGCCGTTCAGCGGGTATTCCGCTGTGACCGCGTAAAGCCGCGACCAGTCTTGAAAGCTCTCACCTTTGGGGATCGCTTCCCAGATGTAGAAATCATTGCCATTCTCGACCACGCCCTGACGCCGCACAAACTCGCTCCGCGCGTCAAGCGCGTCAGATGCGTCCGCCCAGGGTGGCGGGCTGATGCGGGTGGTGACGTTAAGTGTGTCCAACACCAGTTGCCCCACATCGCGTGCGTTCACAGGCAACGCAAACGAGAACAGGCAAGCCAATAAGGACAGAAAACGCAACATGTACCAAAGCTCCAAACCTGGGCAAACAGAGCCCGGTAGAGCAAGATCTAAAGGCAGATTTAGGCGAGATCGCGGCGCAAGGCCCGCTCATTTACACCTTGGTAAACAAGGCCTTAAGCCTCATCCTCCGGCTCATCGGCGTATTTCTGAAACACCCAGCTCTGGCTCATGAAAAAAACGAACAGCGCGGCCGGAAACCCAAAGGTTTCGATCTTGACCCAGGCGTCGGTCGACATGGTGCGCCAGACAATCTCATTGACCGCAGCAAGTGTGGCGAAGGCCGCGGTTAGGCGTTTGGTGAAGATCATCCAGCCTTCATTTGTCAGCGGCAGAAACTCATCCATGATGTATTCCAGCCAGCTTTTCTTGAGCAAAAGCCCAATGCCCAGAATGGTCGCGAAGGACCCGTAAACGATGGTGGTCTTGATCTTGAAGAACTTTTCGTCGTTGAACCAAACGGTCAGCCCGCCAAAGAAGATCACCAAAAACGCGGTCATCACCTGCATGCGGCTGATCTTGCCGGTCAGCTTCCACAAAATGGCGATGGAGGCCAACAGAACAGGCACAAAGGCCGCGGTGACCACGATGAACCCGTCATATTCGGTCCCGCCAATCGTGTAGACCTCATCCTTCAACCGCGTATAGGCCACGAAAAACAGCAGCACCGGGCCCAGGTCCAGCGCCATTTTCAGGCCTTGCGAGATTTGTTTTTCAGCCATGTTTCATCCTGCAAATTCTACAACCACGGCGCCTGCCGCGATCAAAGCCATCAAGCTCAGGCGGCGCGGCCCGACCTTTTCACCCAAAACCAGCCAGCCGATCAAGGCGGCAAAAACGGTCGAGGTCTCGCGCAGTACCGCAGCCTCCCCCACCTTGTCGAGCCTTGTCGCCACCATGATCGACCCAAAGCTGAAAAAAGCGACGACCCCGCCCAGAACGCCGCGCGCCATCAACGGGCCAAGGTCAGGACGATCTGGGTTTCTGATCCAGAGGTAGCCCGCGACCCAAGGCATAAAGAACAACCCGTCGATAAAGAAAAACCACGCAAGGAAGGTAAACGGATCAGCCGTCGCGCGGATGCCGTACGCATCATAAGTCGTATAGAGCGCCACAAAGAGCCCCGTCGCCACGGCAAGCCAAAGTGCGGGCACCAGCGTGCCCCGATCAACTGTGATCGTGCGCAGATTATAAAGCGCCAGACCGTAGATGCCCGACAGCAAGATACCAACGCCAAGCCACTGGCCTGCGTTGAACCGCTCCCCAAAAATCAGGTAGGCGCCGATCACCGCGAAAAGCGGCCCGGTACCGCGCACCACAGGATAGACAACCGTGTAGGCCCCCTTGGTATAGGCGAAGCCCTGCAGGGTCTTGTAAATCACATGGATTACGTAGACGCCCGCGAAGATTGGCCACATATGCGGCTCAGGCCAAGGGACCACAAACAGCGCAAAAGGCGCGGCCATCAGCCCATAGCTGAGATCAATCGCCCCCCGGCTGAGCCACGGGTCGTGCCGCCCCTTCTGCAATGCCCCGAACAGCGCGTGCAGAAATGCCGCCAGCAAAGCCAGAAACAGCGCCACCTGATGACCCTGCGCCGTCCCTTCAAGCGAGATCAGCCAGTCGCTCATACGATAAGTTTCGTTTGATCAACTGCCGTGGGATTTGAGTATTTTTGACAGAACGAAGCCATAGGGGCGGTCTGCAAAGCTATTCCGCCGCGATGCCGGTGAGGGCTTGGGCGAATTCTTCGGGGTCAAACGGCGCGAGATCGTCGATCTGCTCGCCAACCCCGATGGCGTGTATCGGCAGCCCGAACTTGTCCGCCAACGCCACCAAGACACCGCCCTTGGCGGTACCATCCAGTTTGGTCATCACAAGGCCGGACACGTCAGAGATATTTTGGAAAACATCAACTTGATTCAAGGCGTTCTGGCCTGTTGTTGCATCGAGCACCAGCAGCGTATTATGCGGCGCGCTTTCATCCTTTTTGCGAATGACGCGCACGATTTTGGCGAGCTCTTCCATCAGGTCCGCGCGGTTTTGCAACCGGCCCGCCGTGTCGATCATCAGCAGGTCTGCACCGTCGGCCTCCGCCTTGGTCATCGCATCAAAAGCAAGGCTTGCAGGGTCTGACCCCTCAGGCGCGGTCAGCACGGGCACGCCAGCACGGTCGCCCCAAACCTGAAGTTGCTCAACCGCAGCCGCGCGGAACGTGTCACCTGCCGCGATCACCACTTTCTTGCCCGCCTGTTGGAATTGCGAGGCCAGCTTGCCGATAGTCGTGGTCTTGCCCGACCCGTTCACACCGACCACCAACACCACCTGCGGGCGTTTGGGGTAAAGCGGCATGGGCTTGGCGACTGGTTCCATGATTGCGGCAATCTCTGAGGCCAGAAGTTCCTTGATCTCCTGTGTGGACAGCTTCTTGCCAAAGCGCCCCTCCGCCATGTTCGCCGTGACGCGCAGGGCTGTGTTCACACCCATATCGGATGCGATCAATAGCTCTTCGAGCGCCTCTAACATGTCGTCATCAAGCTCGCGGCGGATGACCGTTTTGGCCTCTTTCCGGCCCATCAACCGGCCAAACAGGCCCGGTTTCTTCTCTGGCACCGGCGCGTCGCTTTGCTCCGACAGAACACTGGCCGCGGCAGGTGCATCGAGGCTGGCGGCCACATTGGCCTTCGCCTGTTGCAATGCAGCCTCGTCGGCTGCGCGCTGCGCGTCCTCTTCGGCCTGACGCGCTTTCTCTTGGGCCTCGGCTTCGGCGGCAAGGCGGCTTTCTTCTTCGGCGGCCTGCTTTTCGGCCGCAACCCGGGCGGCTTCCACCTCCCGCGCGACACGTGCGTCTTCCAATGCGCGCGCAGCCTCCTCAGCCGCTTTTGCGTCTGCCGCGGCTTTTGCGGCGTCTTGCGCTGCCTGCAGCTCGGCCATCTCACGCGCGGCCTCAGCTTCACGCGCGGCTGCGTCTTCCGCGGCTTTCTGCGCCCGTGCTGCTTCCTCTGCGGCTTGCCGCTCGGCTTCCAGCCGCGCCGCCTCAGCGGCTGCTTCTTCTTCTAGACGGCGCGCCTCAGCAGCGGCGGCTTCGGCCTCACGCTGCGCGCGGGCCTCTTCTTCCAACCTCCGGGCCGCATCCAGATCCTCGCGCGGTTCAGATGCCGCAACATCTTCCTCAACCCCACCGTCAGAAACAATGGCATCCAGCCCCTCATCCAGCTTGGACGAGGATTTAAAAAGCTTGGTCTTGAGTTTCTTGAAAAAGGACATGGCCACCTGATGAGTTTGCCCTCCTCACCTAATACGTCGCGCGTCCGGTGAAAAGAGAGGGCGGCCACTTGTTGAGCCGCAAACCCCACTGGACAGAGACGCGCTTGCGCGCCACCCTACGCGCAATATGTGGCGTGGAGAGGCCCAATGAGCAGCACAACCCGCAAGGTGGCGCATCAAGATGCCGCCGATACGCCCGAATTTTTCGACGCGCCTTGGGGTCATTTTAAACCTACAGCCTTGCAAGCGGGTCTGATCGCCCTTACGCGCGCCACGCCGTTGCAGCGTGGGCGTATGCGGCACAAAATGACCAATTTGATCACCGGGCTTGGTCGTCCGCTTGATATCCGCTTTCGTGATTTAAATTTCCGTATAGAAGGGCGGAATAATCTGATCGAATACGGGCTGCTCACGCGCGCGTCCTATAACGGCCCTGAGCTGGATTTTCTGTGCGAAGGTTTGCATCCCGGCGATGTCGCTTTGGATATCGGCTGCAATATCGGACTGTATTCAATGCCAATGGCCCGTGCGGTCGGCGACGATGGGCGTGTGGTGTCAATTGATGCAAATATCGAGATAATAAAGCACTTAAACTATCATGCCCAAGCCAATGAATTTAAAAATATTTTAGGAGTGAACAGCGCCGTCGGAGACCACGAGGGTCATGTCGATTTGCTGATCCGAAGTGATGATGTCGCCATCGTGCGGGTTGACGAAAACGCGGATGGCAAAGTCCCGATGCGCCCGCTTGCCGACATCGTGCGCAGCGCAGGGCTAACCCGTGTTGATGCTTTGAAAATCGACATCGAAGGTCACGAAGACAAGGCGCTTGTCCCCTATTTTGATCAGATGCCCGAACCCTTTTGGCCCCAGCGCATTGTGCTGGAATATCTGGCACCCGACGACTACCCGGGATGCGCCGCGGCATTCAAAGACAAAGGCTACCGGCTGATCGGTCGCACCAAGAGCAATTCAATGTATCTTAGGGATTAAATCTCGTCCCTGAAATGCTCCATCACCAGCCGGATCGGGTTGGGCGCGGCCTGCCCCAAGCCGCAGATTGATGCGTCCGCCATGGCGGTGCACAGGTCTTCCAGCAAAGGTTGATCCCAGCTGTCTTTTTCCATCAATTTGACCGCCTTTTCGCAACCCACGCGGCAGGGCGTACATTGCCCGCAGCTTTCATCTTCAAAAAAGCGCAGCATGTTGAGCGCTGCCGCCTTGGCGCTATCCTTGTCCGACAGCACCACCACTGCGGCGGAGCCGATGAAAGTTCCCAGCGGTTGAAGCGTGTCAAAGTCGAGCGGTACGTCGTTGATACTGCTTGGTAAAAGGCCAGAGGACGGGCCACCCGGTTGATAGGCTTTGAAGCTGTGCCCCGCGGCCATGCCGCCCGCCGCCTCGATGATATCGGTGATGGTTGAGCCTGCGGGCAGCAGATAAACACCCGGCGCGGCGACGCGGCCGGAGACGGAATAGCTGCGCAGGCCCTTGCGGCCGTTTTTCTCAGTCGTGTTCAAAACCTCGGGGCCTTCGCGGCAGATCCGGGCGATCCAGTGCAGGGTTTCTACATTGTGCACCAGCGTGGGGCGGCCAAAAATGCCGACCTGTGCCACGTAGGGCGGGCGGTGCCGGGGCATGCCGCGTTTGCCTTCGATGCTTTCAATCATTGCGCTTTCTTCGCCGCAGATATAGGCGCCCGCGCCGCGGCGCAGGTCGATATAGCCGGGCTCAACGATGCCCGCCTCTTCAAGCGCGGCAATCTCAACGGCCAATATGTGCAGCACTGCCGGATATTCATCGCGCATATACAGATAGACGCGCTCCGCCTCGACGGCCCAAGCCGCAATCAACATACCTTCAAGGAAAAGATGCGGTTCGCGCTCCAGGTAATAGCGGTCTTTGAAGGTGCCGGGCTCGCCCTCATCGCCGTTCACGGCCATATAGCGCGGACCCTCATTTCCGCGCACAAAGCCCCATTTGGTGCCCGACGGGAAACCCGCGCCGCCCAGTCCGCGCAGCCCGCTTTCCTTGATCTTGGCCTGCACATCTTCCCAATTCCCATTGGCGCGCAAATCGCTCACCGCGTCATAGCCACCACTTGAACGGTAGGCTGCAAGCTGTTGATAATCTGGGATCGTTGGGTGGGTGTGATTGCTGGAAATCGCTTCTTTCACCTTTTCGACCGTCGCATGATCGATATGGGCGTGGCCCAGTTCAAGCGTCGGCGCGGTATCGCAGCGACCCATGCAAGGCGCGCGCAATACGCGCACCTCGGACGCATCCAACCCGTCTTCCAAAGCGGCCTTCAATTGCTGTGCGCCCGCCAGCTCGCAAGACAGCGAGTCGCAGACGCGGATGGTCAGCGCCGGTGGCGGGGTTTCACCCTCTTTCACGACGTCGAAATGGGCGTAGAAGCTGGCGACCTCATAAACCTCCGCCTGGCTCATCCGCATTTCTTCCGCCAACGCGCGCAGATGCGCGGCGGACAAGCAGCCGAACTTATCTTGGATCAGGTGCAAATGCTCAATCAACAGATCGGCGCGGCGGGGCTTGTCGCCCAAAAGCGCTTTGACCTCGTCCCAGGCCTGATCATCCAGCTGACGGCCCTTTGGCGTAGCCCGACCTTTGCCGCGCGCATTTTTCCAAACGCCTTTTTTGTCGTCAGATTTGTGGTCCAAAGCCATGCGCGCACCTCTTGAGCAGTATTTGGCAAAGATTAGCCGCGGCGCACGGCAGCATACCATTGCAAATGCGACCAAATACCCAAGGTTCGCGCAGTGCGAACCCAGCTTTGATGCCCATGTCAGACCGTGCGATGACTATCGGAAACGCGCCTGCCCCATGGGCGGATTTGCCGCTTTCCAAGCCGCGCACAGTTTGCCACACTCCGCTTCATGCGTGTGCTTTACCTTGTCTTTTTCGTCCTGATATCCCTCCCCGCTATCGCGCAGGAGGGTGGCAAGAATTCACAAAGCCCCGAACGCCTGATGAGCGCGTCGGAGTTTGAAAACTACACCAACGGCACGACATTGTATTTCACCCGCAACGGGCGCCCATTCGGGGCGGAAGAATATCTGGCAGACAGGCGTGTGATTTGGACGTTTCTGGACGGCACATGTCAACGCGGCGCTTGGTATAATGAGGGTGATACGATCTGCTTCCTTTATGAAAGCGAAAGCATACCGCAATGCTGGAATTTCATTGAAGCAGGCGGCCAAAAGCGCGCCCGTGTTGTCGGCGATCCGCCAGAACGCGACCTTTACGTGGTTGGCCAGGACAAAGAACCGCTCTCATGCCCCGGCTCGGGTGTCGGCGTCAGCTACACACCCGCCAATTAATCATCAAAGAGGGAGCTTTGCGTGGGCGGCGGCGCTTTTGGCTTTTTCGGTGTGGTTGCTGGCTTTGGGGCCGCAGGTTTTGAGGCCGCAGTTGCAGCGCCCAGCGCAAATCGGCCATCCTTGAATTGCACCTCAAGCGCGCCCGCTTTTTGGGCCGCAGCCGCGCTGGTCACAACCTGCCCCCCGGTCCAAACCACCGCATACCCGCGCTCTAGCGTCGCCTGATACCCAAGTGTCTCGCGCATCCGCTCAAGCCGCGCCAGGCCATCGGACCATGCGCGAATCTGCCGGGTCGCCGCACCCGAAAACCCTTGTGCTGCGCGCTGCAACCGGTCCGTTGCGTTGCCCAGATCCCGGTTCAACTGGTTGGCATTAAGCCCGCGTACCACCTGCGACAGCCGCGCGCGCCCGCGCTCGGTATTGGTCGCCAATGCGCGGTCCAACAGCTCCGCACCGCGCGCCAACCTTGTGGCCATAGCGGCGGTTTTCTGGGTCAGGATCGTGCCCCGCAAGGGCGCGGCAGCCCGTTCAAGATGCACGCGCTTGGCTTGGGTCGCGGCAATCAAAGCAGGCCCCAACCGCGCGCTGATCGCGTCAAAACGCTGCTCGGCGGGTTTGGTCAAATCTTCGCGTCGCGGCAACGCACGCGCAAGG
Source organism: Litoreibacter sp. JB4-2 (assembly GCF_055693445.1). Taxonomy (NCBI): domain Bacteria; kingdom Pseudomonadati; phylum Pseudomonadota; class Alphaproteobacteria; order Rhodobacterales; family Roseobacteraceae; genus Litoreibacter; species Litoreibacter sp. JB4-2. Next base: position 3,959,548 of record NZ_CM146334.1, on the reverse strand, counting down.
TCGCGCAGCCGGTCTTGGCGCCGTGTCGCGGCCAGGCTGATCGCGCGCGCCATCCGCGCCTCATACCCCTCAACAGCGGCCATCAGGTCCAGCCGCACCGGCACCGCCATTTCGGCAGCCGCCGTGGGCGTCGGCGCCCGCCGGTCGGAAACGAAATCGATCAGCGTCGTGTCGGTCTCATGCCCCACGGCGGAAATCAGCGGAATGTCAGACGCCGCAACCGCCCGCGCAACGTTTTCCTCGTTGAACCCCCACAGATCCTCAATCGAGCCACCGCCGCGTGCCACGATGATCAAATCGGGGCGCGGCAAAGCCCCACCCGGCGTCAGCGCATTGAACCCGTTGATCGCGTTGGTAACCTGCGGCGCGCAGGCGTCGCCCTGCACGGCCACGGGCCAAATCAGCACCTTGCGCGGGAACCGGTCGCGCAGCCGGTGCAGGATGTCGCGGATCACAGCCCCTTGCGGGGAGGTCACAACGCCAATGATTTCTGGCAGGTAAGGCAGCGGCTTCTTGCGCTCGGGGTCAAATAGGCCTTCGGCCTGCAACGCCTTCTTGCGCTTTTCCAAAAGCGCCATCAGCGCGCCCTCGCCCGCCACCTCAATCGTGTCGACATTGATGTTGTAACGCGACTGCCCGCCAAAGCTGGACACTTTGCCCGTGACGATCACCTCAAGCCCTTCTTCGGGCAACACCGAAAGCCCGGCCACCTGTCCCTTCCAGGTGTTGCAAGAGATGACGTTCCGGTCGTCTTTGAGATCATAATACATATGCCCCGAACCCGCCTTCATCACGCGCCCGATCTCGCCGCGCACCCGGATGCGGCCAAAGGCGCCTTCCAGCGTTTTCTTCACCGCGCCGGAGATTTCCGAGACGGTGAATTCGGGGGCGTTCTCGCCTGGATTTTCTCCTGGGGTATCGTCGTCGAGCAGGTCCATGCGCGGCCTCTTGTCGTGGGCTTTGTCACAGCTTAGAACGCAGCGGAAAGAAGGGGAAGCAGCCATGAACATTTTGATCCTTGGATCGGGCGGGCGCGAGCATTCGTTGGCCTGGGCGGTAAAGCAAAACCCCAAATGCGACCGGCTGATTGTGGCGCCGGGCAACGCGGGCATCGCCGCAATCGCGGAATGCGCAGCTCTCGACATCATGAGCGGTAGCGACGTCGTGGGTTTCGCCGATGCGCAATCCATAGACTTCGTGATCATCGGGCCCGAAGCGCCCCTGGCCGCAGGCGTGGCCGACGCGCTGCGCGCCGCCGGGATCAAGTGTTTTGGCCCGTCGGCGGCGGCGGCGCAGCTGGAGGCCTCCAAAGCCTTCACCAAGGAAATTTGCGATGCGTCCGGCGCACCAACGGCAGGTTACGCGCGGTTCACTGAGGCCGCCCCGGCCCGCGCCTATGTTGAGACGCAAGGCGCGCCGATTGTGATCAAGGCCGACGGGCTGGCCGCAGGCAAAGGCGTGGTCGTGGCCATGACCGTAGCCGAGGCCTTGAACGCCGTCGACGACATGCTGGGCGGCAGCTTTGGCGAGGCGGGCGCAGAAGTGGTGATTGAGGAATTCATGGAGGGCGAGGAAGCCTCATTCTTCATCCTCTCGGATGGCAAAAACATCCTCCCCATCGGCACAGCGCAGGACCACAAACGCGCTTTTGACGGCGATGAGGGGCCCAATACCGGCGGGATGGGCGCCTACTCGCCCGCGCCCGTGATGAGCGACGCGGTCGTGGCCAAAGCCCTGAGCGAGATTGTGCAGCCAACGGTCGATGAAATGGCCCGGCGCGGCACCCCCTATCAAGGTGTGCTCTACGCCGGTTTCATGATCAAGAACGGCCAGCCGCGGCTGGTTGAATACAACGTGCGCTTCGGCGACCCGGAATGTCAGGTCCTGATGATGCGGCTGGGCGCGCAGGTATTGGATTTGCTTCTGGCCTGCGCGGAGGACCGTCTGGACACAGCACAAGTCAACTGGGCCGACGACCATGCGCTGACGGTGGTGATGGCCGCCAAAGGATACCCCGGCGCTTACGAAAAAGGCTCGCGGATTGGCGGGCTTGATACGGCCTCAGAGGACAGCTTCAATATGGTGTTCCACGCAGGCACCGCTCTGGCCGATGACCATATCGTCGCCAACGGCGGGCGGGTTTTGAACGTCACCGCACGCGGGGCATCACTGGCTGAAGCGCAGGCACGCGCCTACGCCATGGTCGACGGCATCGATTGGCCGGAGGGCTTTTGCCGCCGCGACATAGGCTGGCGCGCACTGACCTGAATGCGCGCGCGATGCGCGCCCACGATATTTGAGTTTTATGGGGCTCTGCCCCCGCGCGTCCCGCGCTCCCCCGGAATATTTTGAAAACAATGAAGGTTACGGACAGCTGAGTGCCGCGTTTAAGGAAGCGCGTCCGGTATGCAGTGCGATTTTACGGGTTGCGAGGTGCCCATCTTGGAGTGACGTCGCCATGATGTCGCGCCAATTGGCTGAGGCGGTGATCATCTCGGGGCCCTGCCCGCAATCACGAATGCCCCCGCCGATATCGCGCTCCCCGATGCGGTGGTTGGTCAGCCCCACCAGATCAGCAACAGGCGTGAGCGTGCCCTTGTCAAAGCGCCAGACCCTCAGCGTTTTGGCCAGATGTGGCCTGTCGATATAGGCCAGCTCTATCTTTCCGTCGCCGTCAAGATCCGCTGCACCTATCGGGGCCAGCCATCGGTTGCGGGTTCCGATATGCGGGGTCGCGGCGCGCTTGCCGGTTTCGTCATAGATCGCCAGTTGCGCGCCAGTATTGGCCTGACTTTCGACAACGACGACCTCCAGATCTCCGTCCCTGTCAACATCGACAAGCCTTGGGGCCACATCCTCGAACACGCGATCCTGGGGCAGCACGATGTCCACGCGCCCCGTTTTGGTTTCAAGCCGAAGCGCGCCAAATTCGATGGCATCCCCCAGCACACCATGGGCGTAGCGTGTGGTCGGCATCGTGTATTCGGCGCTCAGCACTTGCGATTGCGCGGCAGAAACGCCCGCAACGAGCCCAGCCGCCAGCAACGCGCGGCGGGCAAGACGGTGCCAAAAACGCAAGGCCAGACGCCGCGCCCCGCTTGGTAGCGTGCCGATCAAATCTGCTTTTCGGGCATCCGCACGACAAGCCCGTCCATCGCGTCGCTGACTTTCAGCTGGCACGTCAGACGCGATTTTTCCGCGTCGGGCTCATAGGCGAAGTCCAGCATGTCTTCTTCCATCGCCTCTTTGGCAGGCAATTTGGACACCCAGGCGTCATCCACATAGACATGGCAGGTCGAGCACGCGCAGGCACCGCCGCAATCGGCCTCGATGCCCGGAATGTTATTGTCGCGCGCGCCTTCCATAACGGTCAGCCCGTCGGCCACATCCACGACATGCTCGGTGCCGCCAAACTCGATATAGGTGATTTTCGCCATCTGTCCGGGCCTCTTATTGAACTCACTGTCACCCGGATTTAGGGCAGTTTTGCGCCAGTTTCCAGCCCCCTCGCGCCTGCGGGTCGCAGACGGCGCTTTGTCTGTCACGCAGCGCGTGGTAACAGCGGAACTGAACTTGGGCGCCAAGACCCTGAAGAGTGAGACCGCAGCATGAAATTCCTCCCAATTCCGGCCCTTTTTGCCTGCGCCGCGCTCTGCGCCTGCGCGCCGCCGCGGCCTGCCGATGTCACGCAAGCCTTCGCGCCGTCTGATATCACATTTCTGGACGCACGGCCCGATGACGCAGCTCCCGGCCAGTGCTGGGCCAGCCTCAGCGCCCCGTCCACGACCCAAGTCACGCAAAAAACCACCGAAGTCACGCCAGCCCAACGCGGTGCCGACGGTACCGAAATCTCACCCGCTATTTTCAGAAAGACCGAGGAACGGCTTGAAATTCCTGGCGCCAAGAAATGGTTCGAACGGGTCTGCGAAACGGATCTGGATGCGCAAATGGTGGAGAGCCTGCAACGCGCGCTGCAGGCGCGCGGCGTCTATGATGCGGCCATCACCGGACAGCTCGATGCGCCAACCCGCGCGGCCATCCTAGCGTACCAGACGCAGCAAGGCCTGCCATCCGCCATCCTCAGCCTCAGCGTTGCACGCCAGCTAGGCCTGATAGCTATCGAACGCACCCCGGCACCCGACGCTGAGCCATAAAAAAGGGCGCCCGCATGAGGCGCCCTTCCAAATTCACGGTCTCAGTGACTTATTCGTCGTCCAGCGACAGCGCCACGAAGCGCGGATCACCTTGGCGGCGGATCAGCATCAGGAACGACTTGCGTCCGGCATCGCGTGCCTCGGTGATCTTGTCTTCCAGATCAGAGACCGCAGAGACCTTTTCCTGGCCCGCCTCGACAATCAGGTCACCCGCCCGCAGGCCTTTTTCAAAGGCATCGCTGGCCTCGTCGACCTCCTTGACCAGCAGGCCGCTGGCGTCATTGTCCAGGCCCAGCTGGCCGCGCAATTCCTCGTTCAGAACCGCGACGGTCATGCCCATGATGGTGGCCTCTTCGGGGTCGGCCTTCTCTGCCACAACCGGCACGGCCTGCGCTTCTGCTTCTTCACGGCGGCCAAGCGTCACGGCCAGTGTCATCGCCTCACCTTCGCGGATAATGTCCACGTCGACCGCTTTGCCAACGGCGGTGTTGCCAACGATGCGCACCAGTTCGCGGGTGTCCTCGACGTCGCGGCCGTCAAAGGTGACGATCACGTCGCCCGCCTCAATGCCGCTGTCTTTGCCGGGCCCGTCTGGCACGTCGGTGACCAATGCGCCGCTGACGGATGACAGTTCAAGCGCCTCGGCCACGTCTTCCGACACGTCCTGAATGCGCACGCCCAGCCAGCCGCGGCGGGTCTCGCCGAATTCCTGCAACTGGTCCACAACTCGCGTTACCACGTTCGAGGCCATCGAAAAGCCGATGCCGATTGATCCGCCAGAAGGCGACAGGATCGCGGTGTTCACCCCGATCACATTGCCGTCCATGTTAAACAGCGGGCCGCCGGAATTGCCTTTGTTGATCGCCGCGTCGGTTTGCAGGAAATCGTCATAGGCGCCGGACAATTCGCGCCCGCGCTGCGACACAATCCCGGCGGAGACCGAAAAGCCCTGCCCCAGCGGGTTGCCCACGGCCAGAACCCAGTCGCCGACGCGCATCTCGTCGGAATTGCCGAATTCCACGAAGGGCAAATCCTCAGGCGCGTCCACTTTCAAAAGCGCGATGTCGGTCTTGGGGTCGGTGCCGATCAGCTCCGCCACCAGCCGTTCGCCGGAGAAGAACTCGATCTCAATTTCGTCAGCTTTATCAATCACATGGTTGTTGGTGACGATATAGCCATCAGCCGAGATCACAAAGCCGGAACCCAGCGCCGAGGATTGGCGCGGCCGCTGGCCACGGTTCTGGCGGTCCAGAAAGTCCTGGAAAAAATCTTCCAGCGGTGAGCCCTCAGGCACGATCGGCGACGGGCCTTCATTGACCCCCGCCACCGTGGTCGAGGTGGTGATATTAACAACAGCCGGGCTGACATCATCGGCCAGATCGGCAAAGCTTTCGGGCAGCGCCGCGCGGGCAGCGACGGTTTGCGCCATAACAAGCGCGAGCCCAACGGCCAAGGCTTGCAATGCGCGCAGCGGCGTCGCCTGTCGCAAAGTTTGGGGAATAACGTGAGCGTTCACTTAGAGGCTCCTCCAGTTCTTGGGTTATGAGACGCGCGGACGCATCTGAACAGACGCGCCCGCATTCTGGTAGCATAGGTGGGCAATTTTTGCGTTAATGCAAGAATACCCCCCTCGCGTGTCCTCAACAGGACGTGAGCCCCTGAAACACATTACTATAAGCATCTAGTGCTGTTGCACATTTCGGCAAAGCACCGCGCGCAGCTTTCAGGCTTTGGCGCGGGCGGCGCGGAATTTTGTGTCCGCCTCCGGGGTGCCATCATGAAAAGAGCCGAACCATTTGTCCAGCGGCACCGCGCTTTCGCCAAAATTGACGCTGTGATAGCGGTGATGCAGGTAATGCATCAGCTTTTCCTTTTTGACCTCCCCCGCATCGCCAAAGACCAGCGCGTCAAATCCCGAATGGCTGACGCCCGGCCCCAGCGCGGTCGCCACGCCGTTGAACATCATATGCAACGGATGCGACGGCACGATCAGATGGATCAGCAAACAGCTGAAATAGAGCGCATGTTCCACCGGATGCATCGCCATCCCCGACCATGGCCCCACATTGACGTTTTTGTGGTGCAGGTAATGCACAGTGCGGTACAGCGGCGGCCAATGGATCAGCCGGTGGATGCAGTAGAAATGGAAATTGCGCCAGAACGGCATCAGCAAAAACCACGCGACAAACCACACCGGATTGCCCGCAAGACTTGAAAAAGGCAGCGCCTGATTGGCATAGCCCCACCAGAGCAGCACCTCAAAACCTGACCAGATCACAACGCCCACATTCGACCAGAACACATTGTCATAGACCTGATTGTGAAACAGGAACCGCTTGTCGCGCTCCGCAGGCCAATTGCCATTGTATTTTGCCCGCCGCCCTTGCTTGCGCCATCGGTAGAGCCACAGATGCAAGGCGCCGGTGAACAGCCCCACCATCACGAGATTGCGCAGCAAGATCTCGGCCGCCCAGCCGGGCCGCAGCACGACCATCCGCTCCAATGCCGGCGTGAAAAACAGGTAGGCAATCACCGCGATGCCCAGATACAGCCCGAACCACGGCAGCAAAAACCCGGGCACCCCGAAAAACCAACGGGCGATCACACGCGGTCGGGTCGGAAAGTCCAAAAGCGGCATGAAACGCACCGGAGCTTTCGGTCTCCACTCCCCCGCCGGTCGCGGGTCTGCCCATGTTCGTCGACTGTCTCGCTCATGCGTTAAGGTTGAACGCCACTTTGGTTAACCGTCAAGCTCTGCTCGTTCCTTAATTTGGTTTCGAAAGGCGAATTGTCGGCTATGCAGGACAAAAGAGACTTTCAACTTCTTCTCAATCGGAAGCCTTGGCTCGCAAGACCGCGGGATGGCGAAGCAACTTTGGTTCTGTGCGCTTTATGGTTGCCAAGCACATTCCGAACTCAGTTCGGCGTGATAACAGCAACCAGATCGCCAGCCCGGTGGGTGGGTGAAGTGCGTCTTGGAAACGGTCCCGTGGACCGTTTCAGCGCTGAACGGGCGGAGCCCTGGACCGGCGATGCACGGCGGCTTCGCCTTGTTTCCGTGCAAGTGAGAGAGAACACAGGACGCCTAAGCGGACTTTGTTAGCTTTCGCTGCATTTGCGCCGAGGTCGGCTTTCGGTACTCTGGCCTTGGTGATAACTTTCCAACAACAGTTGGTGGGGAACGAAAATGGGTATGTTGATTGACGGAAAATGGGATGATGCTGCTGATCGGTCGATGGTGTCTGGCAAGTACCGACGCGAGTTGAGCTCACTTCCAACGTCAATTGATACGAACTTTCTACGAGACGCCGGTAGTGCGAATGGTCGATTTTTCCTCGTTGCTTCCGCAAGTTGCCCGTGGTCGCACGGCGCGGTCATCGCGCTCGTTCTAGCTGGTCTAAAGGGCATTATTGAAATTCAGTGGGCTGGTGGAGTACGTCGTGAAGGATATGGCCTATTGCCGGGCGGACCACTTCCGAACCGTTCAGATTTTGAACATGTTCATCAGTTTTATACGTCAACGGTTGCTGACTACACGGGCCGCTCAACAGTACCTATCTTGTGGGATGCCGCAGAAAGCAGAATTATTTCTAACTCCTCTGCTGACATTATGTCGGCATTTGATGGGATCAGCCAAAGGATCGATCTTCGACCAACCGAGTTGGGAAACGAAGTCGACGATTTAACACATTATATTTTCGACGGGCTGTCAAACGCTGTCTATCGCGCAGGAAAGTCCCAACGACAGGACGAATATGACGAAGCCGTCGACACTGTGTTTGGTACACTTGATGCCCTCGAAGACAGGTTGGAAGGTCAAACCTTCCTCTTCGGGGGGATTTAACCATGGCCGACATAAGGCTGTTTGCTACTCTCGTGCGATTTGACACAGTCTATGCGACGCATTTCCGCTGCACGCGCAAAAGACTGGTGGATTATCCGCGACTATGGCGGTTCACGCGCCGCATGTTTCAGATGCCTGGCATTCGACAAACAGTTGATTTCAACGAAATCAGATATGGTTACTACGTCAACGATGGCGACCACAATCCGAACGGCATCATAGGTCAACAACCAGAGATTAACTGGGAAAGCCAAGAAGGGCTGTCTGAATAGCGGCCTTTCGTTCACCATACAGCATCATGCACTTTGGGCTCAAACAAGACACTCTTCGTGGCCACGTCATTGAAAAGAAAGGAAAGGCGGCGCGCAACCTGAGCGCGGCCTAGCCTCCAAACGCACCCTTCGCCAGCCACACCAGCACCACGCCAACCGCTAGGCAGCCCAGACCCAGCATGCGGCGCGTGTCTTCGGGGATTTTCGAGATCACCTTGATCAGCTCTTCCAAACGCGAAGGGGCCAGTGCGAACACCAGCCCCTCGACAACCAAAACCAGCCCTAGAGCCAGCAAAATATGGCTGATCATTGATTTGCAGCCGCGCCCTGATCTGACCGCAGATAGTCAAAGAACGGGTCATTGGGCGAGATCACGAAGCTTGAATTGCTGCCCAAAAGCCCGCGCTCATAGGCGTCCAGCGAGCGGCGGAATTCAAAGAATTCCTGATCCGCGCCATAGGCCTCGCCAAAGATCGCGTTGCGGCGGGCATCGGCTTCACCGCGGATGATATCTGCGGTTTTTTGTGCCTCTGACACCAGCTCAACCACGGTCCGGTCGGCTTGCGCACGTACGCGCTGCGCCGCTTCTTCACCACGCGCCCGTTCGTCGGCGGCTTCGCGTTCGCGTTCTGCACGCATCCGGTTAAACGTGGCTTCCAGGTTTTGCTCAGGCAGGTTGGTCTGCTTCAGGCGCACATCGACCACTTCCAGCCCCAGGGGCCGCGCCCTCGCGCGTGCTTGGCTGGTGATGCGGTTAACCAAAGCGACCCGATCCGCCGACAGGATGGTGTTGGACGTCACACCCTCAGCACCCAGAACTTCCCGGATCACCGGGTTCAGGATGCCAGCAAGGCGCGATTCCGCGGTCGCCAGACCACCCACACCCACCGCTTGACGGAACTGAACCACGTCGGAGATGCGGTAGCGCGCAAAGGCGTCGACAACCAACCGGCGGTCATCAGATGGCGTCACCTCGGTCTCGGGCGTGTCCAAAGCGCGGATCCGGTCGTCGTAACGCACGACCTCCTGGATCAGCGGGATCTTGAAGCCCAAACCCGGCTCTTCTTTGGTTTTGACGATCTGGCCAAATTGCAGCACCAGCGCCTTTTCGCGCTCGTCCACAATGAACACCGCTGACAGGGCCACAAACAAGATCGCGAAAAGGCCGATCAGCCCGATAAGTCCCTTGTTCATTGGCTTGCTCCTGTCGTGGATTTGCGCAGCTCGTTGAGCGGCAGGTAGGGCACGACGCCTTGGCCATTCTCGCCGGAGCTGTCGATGATGATCTTGTCGGTCGCGCCGTAAACGCGTTCAACAGTTTCCAGCCACAGGCGTTTGCGGGTCACTTCCGGCGCCTTTTGGTATTCCTCCAAAACGGCGGTGAAGCGCGCGGCCTCACCCTCGGCCTGATTGACCTGTTGGGCGCGGTAGGCTTCGGCCTGCTCCAACAGCTGGGCGCTGTCACCACGCGCTTTCGCGAGCGCTTGGTTTGAGTAGGCGTCCGCGCGGCGTTGCAGCGTGTCGCGTTCCTGCTCGGCGGCCTGAACCTCGCGGAAGGCGTCAATCACCTCACGCGGCGGGTCGGCCTTGTCGAGGTTGAGACGCACAATGTTCACGCCCGCCTCATATTGGTCCAGCGTGGTCTGGATCAGCTCGCGCACCTCGTCGGCAATCAGCTCCCGGTCGCGGTTGAGGATCGGGGCCAGCTCAGAGCGGGCAATCACCTCCCGCATCGCCGATTCAGAGACCGCGCGGATCGTGTCCTGCGGGTCGGCGAGGTTAAACAGGAATTGCGCCGGGTCATTGATGTTCCACACAACCTGGAAATCAATGTCGACAATGTTTTCGTCCGTGGTCAGCATCAAGCCACTGTCCGTGCGCCCGCCCACACCGATATCCTCGGTCTGCTCTCGCGTCACCGGGATCACCTCAGCGGTCACAACCGGCCAGGGTGCAAAGTTCAGACCCGGGTTCCCGGTGGAGCTGTATTCGCCCAGAAACAGCTCAACGGACTGTTCTTCCGGCGCGACGGTGTAGAACGAGGTAAACAGCCAAAGCGCGGCCGCGCCCAAAGCTGCCAAACCCAAAGTGCCCTTGGACAGGCCACCCGGCCCGTCGCCACGCTGGCCAGTGCCGTTGGTGCCGCCACCGCCACCGCGACCGCCCATCAGGACGCGCAGCTGCTCTTGGCCTTTTTTCATAAGCTCGTCGATTTCAGGGATCTGCGGCTGGTTGCCGCCACCTTGGCCGTTTCCACGGTTCGGGCCGTTGCCCTTCGGTCTGTTGTCCCTGTCATCCCCATTGCCGCCGCTGCCGCCGCCGCCCCAGGGTCCGCCACTATTACCGGCCATCAAAGCTCCATTTCATAAGTCTCTAATCCTGTTGCCCTGTAATTGGGCGTTTTGCGCCTGAATTCAAGCAGATCTCACAGGAGATTTCATTGTGACCAGCTCTTCGGACATGGTCGGGTGTACGGCGCAGACCTGGTCAAACTGCGCCTTGGTGGCGCCCATTTTGACCGCGATGCCTGCCAATTGGATCATTTCGCCCGCTGCGGGTGCGACGATATGGCAGCCCAGAACGCGATCGGTTGCCTGCGAGACAACCAGCTTCATCAACACCCGGTCCTCACGGCCAATAAAGCTTTGCTGCATCGGCTTGAAAGAGGTGCAGTAGACATCAATCGGCTCTTGGTCGCGCGCTTCTTCTTCTGTCATGCCGACGGTGCCCAGCTCTGGCTGGGTGAACACAGCCGATGGGATCAGCTCGTGATCCACCTTGGTCGGGTTGCCCTTAAACACGGTTTCGACAAAGGCCATGCCTTCGCGGATCGCCACTGGCGTCAGGTTAATGCGGTTCGTCACGTCGCCAATCGCAAAGATCGACGGCTGTTTGGTCTGGCTATACTCATCCACCAAAATCTCGCCGCGGCGGCCGATCTCGGCGGCGGTCGTGTCCAGCCCCAACCCTTCGGTGTTGGGCGTGCGACCCGTGGCAAACATCACCTGATCAAACACCTGCGTCTCACCGTTGGAGGCTTTGACCCAAATCGGACCGCCCTTGCCTGCACTATGGGCGTGACGCAGCTCGGCTTCCTGCTCAGAGGTCAACGCGCCCGCAGCATCTGACCCCGTCATCTGTGAGGTGTCATCAACCTCTGCCTCGCGGCGCATCTCAACAATATTGGTGCCCAGATGCAGCTTGACGCCTTTCTTGGTCATCATCTCTGACACCAAGCCACGCGCCTCATCGTCAAATCCGCGCAGAATTTGCGCGCCTCTATAATACTGCGTCACCTCAACGCCCATGCCGTTCAGAATGCAGGCAAATTCACAAGCGATGAAGCCGCCGCCCACAATCAGAATGCGCTTCGGCAGCTCTGGCAGATGGAAAATATCATTCGAGGTGATGGCCAGATGGTCATTGTCGATGCCCGGCAGCGCGGGTTTGCCGCCCGTGGCCACCAGAATATGCTTCGCGCTGACCGTCTCGCCGGTGCTCAGCGTCACGGTATGGGGATCGGCAATCGCCGCCCGCGCATCGTGAATGGTCACGCCCGAATTGGTCAGAAGTGTGCGGTAGATGCCTTCCAAGCGGTCCAGCTCGCCGACCAGCCGCGCCTGAAACTTGGTCCAGTCAAACCCGCCCGCATGCACGGTCCAGCCGTAATCCTGCGCCTCGCCCATTGCCTCACGATAGCCCGACGCAAAAACCATCAGCTTTTTTGGCACGCAGCCCCGGATGACACATGTGCCGCCCATCCGGTCATCTTCGGCCAGCCCTACCTTGGCGCCTTCAGCCGCCGCAACACGCGCGGCGCGCACGCCGCCAGAACCGCCCCCGATGACAAACAGGTCATAGTCAAAGCTCATAGGCTCGCGTCCTTTTCTTTAATCCGCAATATCGGCGAATAGATTGTCGGTCTCGGCCACGTCGATTTTGCTCTGCTCGACCCGACCACTATTGATGTCGCGGGTTTCCACAGTCCCGTCGCCATGGCCAATCACAACCACGTCACAAATATCGATGAACAGCCCGTTCTCGACCACGCCGGGGATCTGGTTCATCACAAGGCTTAGCTGGCGGGCATTGCCGATGCGGCGAAGATGCAGATCCAGAATGTGGTTGCCCTCATCGGTCACGAAGGGCGCGTCATTATTCATCCGCAGCGCGGTCGTGCGCCCCAGCACGTCCAGATTGACCAATGTCTCTTCTATCAGCGCCTGCGTGGTGCGCCAACCCAGCGGGATCACCTCGACCGGTAAGGGGAACGCGCCCAGCGTCTCAACTTCCTTGGCCGCATCCGCGATCACGATCATCTGGTCAGACGCGGTTGCCACAATCTTTTCGATCAGCAGCGCGCCGCCGCCGCCCTTGATCAGGTTCAGGTTCGGGTCATATTCATCGGCCCCGTCAATCGTCAGGTCCAACCATTTGGCCTCATCCAGCGTGACAACATTGATGCCAACTTCGCGCGCCAGCTCCGCCGTACGGGTGGAGGTCGCCACGCCCGTGATCTTCAACCCGTCCTCGCGCACCATCTCGCCCAGGCATTTCACCATCCAAGCGGCGGTCGATCCGGTGCCCAACCCCACCTTCATGCCGTCCTCAACATAGTCGACCGCGCGTTTGGCCGCGACGAATTTGGCTTTATCAATGGGGGACAGGTTGGCGGTCATGGTCTCTCTCCGGTTAGCAGCGCGAAATCTATAGGCTCTTTACGTGGCGGGCGCGAGGGCTGGCGTGGCAAAAACTTCATCCTGTGGGGCCGACCATTTGGTCCAGTACCAGCGGCAGGCAATCGCGCGGCAGCAAGACCAGCATCGTGGCGCTGCTGCACTCCAGACGCACAGGCCCCGTCGCTTCATTCGACGTCCCAATTTGTCCTGCGGGCGTGAACACCAAACCGTCCGTCGGATACTTGAGCCCGGTTGACGCCACCCGCGCCTCCCCCATCGGGAACAGCGAAACCCGCGTACCCGGCGCCAACGCCAATTCCAAGACCGGCGGGCACAGAAAGCAGACATCCGCCTCGCTCATCATAAAGATGCGTGCCTCGGGAAATTTGGTTAACGCCGTGCACGCCGCCAGTTGATGGTCCAGCCGCCCGCCGCAAAACCCTTCCGCCAGCACCGCGAGCGCGTCGATGCTGCGCAAACATTTCTCCAGGTCGGTGCTGTCCTGCTCGGAAATCTGGTGCATCCGCTCCGCCGGTATCTGCGCGCGCGTCTCGGGCGAAATCGAGATCCATATCGCCAATCACCGCCTCCGGGATCACCCCATTTGCGATTGCCAAATCCGCGCCACCATCCGCGGCGACAAGAATCGGGGCCATCTTAAGCGATTGTTTTACATGGCTAAAATGTGTCGGCGCCCCACCCAAAAGTGTCAAAATTGTGGGGCTGTGAACAATTATCGCCATATTGTAGAGATTAATGCGCAATTTGAGGACAATCAGCAACGTTTCCCACCGCGATTTCCGTGCAAAATTTAGTTTTTGTTTGGGAACGCGATTTACCCTGAGCTAGCCTGCTTGCGTGGGTCGGGGAGAAAGTGAGCACACCGTGGTTGGTGACAACAAGATATTAACAGTGTCCTACGGGACGTTTTCATGCACCCTTGAAGGGTTCGATGATCCGTTTTCGACGATGAAGGCTATTGCGGAATATTTCCGCGACCTTGCCGCCGAAGACCGCTTTTTCGGCGCGGAACCTCCGCAGCCGGATGCAGACATGCTGCACCGCATCGCGGAGCAGACAATTCAATCGCGCGTCAATGCCGATGTGTCCGAGAACTCGGTCACCCTGCGGCAGGAGCCCGCACCGATGGCAGCGCCCATCGCCGCAGCCCCCTTCGTCGCACCTGTGCCCGAAGCGCCTGCCGCACCGGTTCACCATGAAGTGCCTGCCGCGGCCGCTGCTGCTGCACCGCTTGATGGCGACTCGATTGCCGCCAAACTGCAACGCATCCGCGCCGTCGTTTCGCAGGAGGCTGAAGCCGCGCAGGGAGACGCGCAGCTCTATAGCGAGGATGAGCACGCACAGAACTTTGCCAGCGATGACACATCCGAGGATGAGGCCGACACAGTCGCAACCCCCGAGCCGGAGGTCGCTACCGCCGAGCCCGAGGAGATCGAGGATGCGCCTGTCGCCGATAGCGCTGATGTCGAAGACGCCATCGCAAGCGACGACGCCGTCGAAGCCACCCCCGACACATCTGAGGATGCCGAGACTGCAGAAGATGACACCGAAGCTGAGGCCGAGGTGACAGCGTCAGACGAGACGACAGACGACAGCACGCCAGCCGAGGATGCGCCCGAAGTGGTGTCAGAAGCGGCGACAGACGAAGCCGTCGAAGAGACATCTGACGAGACACCTGACGAGACAACCGACGCCGCAACGGACGCGACATCAGAAGACGCATCAGAAGATACGTCCGACGACACAGTTGCCGAAGACCTGGCTGAAAACATCTTTGAAGAAGCCACGCCACGCCGTCGCATCGTCGTGCAAAAAATCTCTCGCGCCGATGTCGAGGCCGCGCAGCAAGACGCAGGCACCCCTGCTGAAACTGCCGACCTGTCGGAAGAGGCCGAAGCCGCATTAATGCGCGAACTGGCCGATGTCGAAGCAGATATGGAAGGCGCCACCGCCACAACAGATCAGGTCGAAGACACTGCAGAAGATGTAGCCGAGGGCGATCAACCGTCACGCACCGACGCCCTTGCCGCAATCCGCGCGCAAATGTCGGACACAACAGACGAGGCGGAAGACGAAAACGTCACGGCTGAGACTGCTGAAGAAAACGCGGAGGACGCTCGCACAGATCGCGCCGCCCGCCGTGCGCTTCTGGTCGAAGACGAAGATGCAGCGCTCAATCGTTTGATGGACGCCACCAGCTCGAAAATGAGCGATGATGACGAAGGTGCTGTGCGCCGGGCTTCTATCGCGCACCTGAAAGCTGCCGTCGCCGCCACCAAGGCCGATGACAGCATCGCCCAGGCCGCCGCCGATGAGGAAGAGCGCGAGCTTGACCAATATCGTGACGATCTGGCCCGTGTCGTGCGCCCCGGTCGGTCCCGTCCTTTGCCAGATGGCGAAGATACGAGCCGCCCGTCGCCCCTGATGCTGGTCAGCGAGCAACGTATCGAAGATGAGGCGCCGGAAGCCGCAACTGCCGCACAGGCAGATGTACGTCCACGCCGCATCTCGACAACCGGCAACCTGGCGCTTGAGGAAGAATTTGAAGAAGTGGAGGCTGTCTCCGATAGCTCCGCGGATGAAACCTTCCCCGAATACGCCAAACGCGTGAACGCGATGGAGCTGCCAGACCTTCTGGAAGCCGCCGCCGCACACTACACCTACGCGGAAGAAACGCCGGAGTTCACACGCCCCATGTTGATGCGCAAGATCGCAACAATAACCACAGGCGAAACCCCGTCGCGCGAAGAAGGGCTGCGTTGCTTTGGCGCGCTGCTGCGCGACAATAAAATCATCAGAAACGGAAACGGGCGGTTCATCCTGTCGGAAACCTCCCGCTTCACCTCCGAGGCTCAGAGCGCCGCCACCTAAGCGCCGCTCGAAAGCACCAACCACAGGACGGGGCATGCGCAAGCATGCCTCGTTTTGTTTGTTTTACAGTCCTTGGGGTTTCAACTGTCGCGGACAAAAATTTATCACACGCACCCGCCCCCTATCCTATCGAGGTTGATACATGTCGGTTTATACAGAGGCTTTCATACTCCTCTTCTTTTTTTGTGTATTTTTCTGGGCCTCTAAGCTTTGGCAGAAATCCGATCCTCAAAACGTGCCCTTGACGCGTATCAATGCGCTCATCCTCAGAAAATTTAGATTGCAGTACTACGCAGAAAACATCACCCCGATTATGTCAGCTCTCTTTTTCTTTTGCGCTGTTTCGACAGGTGGTCAGTTGGTGGCTTTCCTACTAGGGGCCGCTCACACTGTCGAAGGATAGACAACGCCTGTTTCAGACCCAGCCAGACAGGTGTTCACGCCTGAAACACGGCCCAACATAGCGGCGGCGGCAAATTGGCCTGCGCAAGGTCTACACGCACTACGCGGCGGGGCCCCACGCACCGCGACACAGTCGACCGGTGCAACAACAACATATGCATAACCAGCACGTCACCCCGCGATGCAACCGTAAGTTCAGTGTCACATTGCGCTGCGACGGCCTCGGCCTCGCTGGCAGGTACAGCGCCAAACTTATGACTGCCCAATGCAATTTCCATCGGCCCGGATGTCGGGCCAGCATCATCCAAATGAACGCGGACAAACAACATGTCGGACAAGACGCTTACTGGTGGTTCGCAATGCCAGATGCCCGCCTTCTTCGTCCAATTCTGGAACCCGTCACGTTTTGCACGACCCGCGACTGCGATCACGCGGTCCTGATGCCAGGGAACCGACCAATTCCCGCTTTCACTTTTGTTGAAAGCCACAACCCGTGTGACAAAAGGTGCGACCGCTTTGCCAGACAAATACGGTTGAGTTTGGATCGTGTCGCTTAGTGTTTTTGAAACGGCCTCGGTTGCAAACCGCCGCCCCCCTATTTCTGTCTCCACGCCACAGAGTGCATCAAAAGGGGCCAAGTCTCGTTCCGACAAAGCTCCGCGCAGCCAGACGCGCCCGGTACTTTCAAACGGCGCACTACTTCCCATCTGGGTCTTCTTGCCCGATGCCTTTGAACAGGAATTTCAGCGGGATCGCCCAGACGATCCCAAGGCCGATATAGATCAGTAGCTCCAGCAAAAATGACGGGCGCGGCAACAGTCCAACCAACGACACGGCCGCCACGATATAGACCGGCAATCCGACGACCAACACCAGCAGAGACAGGCGTTTGCGGGCTTTGTAGCTTAGCGCCAAGGTGGCCTCCGATAGATCAATCCGCGAACGGGTCGGTCACCAGAATGGTGTCGTCGCGCTCGGGTGAGGTGGAAAGTAGGGCGACCGGGCATTCGATCAACTCCTCCACGCGGCGCACGTATTTGATCGCATTCGCGGGCAAATCCGCCCAGCTGCGCGCGCCCTCGGTGCTTTCCGACCAGCCCGGCATTTCCTCATAGATCGGCACGCAGCGCGCCTGCTGATCAGCCGCCGTCGGCAGGTAATCCAGCCGCACCCCGTCCAGATCATAGCCCACGCAAATCTTCAGCACCTCAAACCCGTCCAGCACGTCCAGCTTGGTCAGCGAAATCCCCGTCACGCCCGAGGTCGCACAGGTCTGGCGCACCAGTGCCGCATCAAACCAGCCGCAGCGCCGTTTGCGCCCGGTCGTGGTGCCAAATTCATGGCCCCGCTCGCCCAGCCGCTGCCCGTCCGCGTCTTCCAGCTCCGTCGGGAACGGACCTTCGCCAACCCGGGTCGTATAGGCCTTCACAATGCCCAGCACGTAGTCGATCGAACCGGGTCCCACGCCCACGCCCGTCGCCGCCTGCCCTGCAATCACATTAGACGACGTCACAAACGGGTAGGTCCCGAAATCAATGTCCAGCAGCGCGCCCTGGGCGCCCTCAAACAGGATCCGCTGCCCGCGTTTCTTGCGGTCATTCAGCTCTTTCCACACCGGCTTGGCATAGGGCAAAATCTGCCCTGCAATGTCGCGCAGCGCGGCCAGCAGCGCATCGCGGTCCACGGGCTCAATGCCCAGACCGCGCCGCAGCGGGTCGTGATGCTGCAACGCGCGGTCAACGCGGGCGATCAGCGTCGCGTCATCGGCCAGATCGGCCACCCGAACAGAACGCCGTCCGACCTTGTCTTCATATGCTGGCCCAATCCCACGCCCGGTCGTGCCGATCTTGGTCCCTTTGGAGGCCGCCTCTTCGCGCGCCCGGTCCAGCTCGCCGTGAATCGGCAAAATCAGCGGCGTGTTCTCAGCGATCATCAGGTTCTCGGGCGAAATATCCACGCCTTGGCCTGCAATCGTCGCGATTTCCTTCACCAGATGCCACGGGTCCAGCACCACGCCATTGCCAATGATCGACAGCTTGCCGCCGCGCACCACACCCGAAGGCAGCGCAT
Organism: Litoreibacter sp. JB4-2; assembly: GCF_055693445.1. Lineage (NCBI taxonomy): Bacteria > Pseudomonadati > Pseudomonadota > Alphaproteobacteria > Rhodobacterales > Roseobacteraceae > Litoreibacter > Litoreibacter sp. JB4-2. The sequence goes on along the minus strand of NZ_CM146334.1, from coordinate 3,941,235 downwards.
GCAGCTTATAGACTTCCTCGCCGATCACCAGCGTGTGGCCCGCGTTATGGCCGCCCTGAAAGCGCACGATGATGTCGGCGCGTTCCGACAGCCAGTCCACAATCTTGCCTTTCCCCTCGTCGCCCCATTGGGCGCCGACAACGACGACATTGGCCATGATGATCCCTTTCGTGGAGTAAACCCGCGCCCGTATAGCGAGGCCGCCCGCGCGGGGAAACCCTCAATCGCTCAACCACGTACCGTCCCGGCCCGGAACAAGCCGAAGGCGCCGGGCGAACGCCTGACCGTCCCGGCGGTCTGGTGTTTTTGCAAAAGGCACCACACAGAAAAAGCAGTGGAATGTGCTTGGCTGCCACCAAGCGCCCCCGCATGAAAGTTGGAACACCAGCCCACGGTCAGGCGTTGGCCCGGCTCAACACCAAATTGAATGGGTTGCGCCACGCCCCCCGCACGACTACATACGCGCAAACACGTATCGAAAGCCGCACACCCATGGAAAACATCGTCCTCACCGTCCACCTGATCATTGCGCTTTGCCTGATTGGCGTAGTGCTGATCCAGCGGTCCGAGGGCGGCGGCCTGGGCATTGGCGGCGGCGGCGGGGCCATGTCGGGCCGGCCGGCCATTTCGGCCCTGGGCAAACTGACCTGGGTGTTCGGTGTGGCGTTCGTTTGTACGTCCATCACGCTGACAATTCTGGCCGCGCAAAACGCGACCGGCGGCTCGGTTCTGGACGGTGACAGCCTGCTGCCACCAACCACCGAAGACGCAGCGCCGGGCGATATCTTGTTGCCGCCGTCGCTAGGTGACGTGCCGCTGGCACCACCACCCGTCAACGAATAATCCACTAATTCTAGAGGTTTGCAGGCAGGTCCCCACGATATGTGGACCTGGACTGTTGCGATGCGGGCGCGAATCCTCTATGTCTTAAATCCCGTGAGTAAGGGCATCTGCACGCCCTGAAGAACCAACAAAAACACTTGGAACGCGGGACCGATCGGCACATGGCAAGATACATTTTTATTACGGGTGGCGTGGTGTCCTCTTTGGGCAAAGGGCTGGCCTCCGCGGCGCTTGGGGCCCTGCTGCAAGCGCGCGGCTATTCGGTCCGTCTGCGCAAGCTCGATCCCTATCTCAATGTTGATCCCGGCACGATGTCCCCGTTTGAACATGGCGAAGTGTTCGTGACAGACGATGGCGCAGAAACCGATCTCGATCTGGGCCACTACGAACGCTTCACAGGCGTGGCCGCGCGCAACACTGATTCCGTCTCCTCCGGTCGCGTCTATTCCACCGTTTTGGAAAAAGAACGCCGGGGCGATTATTTGGGCAAAACCATTCAGGTTGTCCCCCACGTCACCAATGAAATCAAAGACTTCATTGCTATCGGCGATGATGAGGTCGATTTTCAGCTTTGCGAAATTGGCGGCACCGTCGGCGATATCGAAGGCCTGCCCTTCTTTGAAGCCATCCGCCAGTTTGGCCATGAACGCCCGCGCGGCGATTGCATTTTCATGCACCTCACGCTGCTGCCCTATCTGGCGGCCTCAGGTGAATTGAAAACCAAACCCACACAGCATTCCGTCAAAGAACTGCAATCCATCGGCATCGCGCCCGACATTCTGGTCTGCCGCTCGGAACATGACATCCCGAAAAAGGAACGCGAAAAGCTGGCGCTGTTCTGCAATGTGCGCCCGGATTCGGTGATCGCCGCCTATGATCTGAAAACCATCTATGACGCGCCGCTCGCCTATCACAAAGAAGGGCTCGACCAAGCCGTGCTTGATGCGTTCGGCATCTCGCCCGCGCCCGCGCCAAAACTGGCCACGTGGGAAGACGTATCCGACCGCGTGCACAATCCCGAAGGCAAAGTCAAAGTCGCGATTGTCGGCAAATACACCCAGCTCGAAGACGCTTATAAATCCATCAATGAGGCCTTGACCCATGGCGGCATGGCCAACCGGGTGAAGGTCAAAATCGAATGGGTCGACGCCGAGATTTTCGACCGCGAAGATGCGGCCCCCCATCTCGAGGGCTTCCACGCCATTCTGGTCCCCGGCGGCTTCGGTGAGCGCGGCACAGAAGGCAAAATCAAAGCCGCGAAATTCGCCCGCGAACACAAGATTCCCTATCTGGGCATTTGTCTGGGCATGCAAATGGCCGTCATTGAGGCCGCACGTAATCTGGCAGGTCTGGAAAACGCGGGCTCCGAAGAATTCGACCATGAGGCGGGCAAAAAGCGGTTTGAACCTGTCGTCTATCACCTCAAGGAATGGGTGCAGGGCAACGCCAAGGTCAAACGCAAGGAAAGCGACGACAAGGGCGGCACGATGCGTCTGGGCGCCTATGATGCGGTGTTGAAAGAAGGCTCAAAAGTTGCCGAAGTTTACGGCACCACAAATATCGAAGAACGTCACCGCCACCGCTACGAAGTCGACATCAAATATCGCGAAGAGCTGGAAAAACAGGGTCTGATCTTTTCGGGTATGTCGCCAGATGGCTCCCTGCCCGAGATTGTCGAGGTCAAGGACCACCCGTGGTTCATCGGCGTGCAGTTCCACCCCGAACTCAAATCAAAACCATTCGCACCGCATCCGCTTTTCGCCGATTTTGTACGCGCCGCCAAAGAGGTGTCACGTTTGGTTTAACGCGGCTGGAATTCGGCCAGATTCGTGCTTAATATCAGGTAAACGAAAATCTGGAATTTGTTGGTTTTCAACGTGTTATGAAATTCCCCGCATGCGGGGCGACTGGAAGGACAGTACATGCCCAAAGGATATTGGATCGCCCATATCGACGTCTCCGACCCGTCCGAGTACGAAAAATATCGCGAAGCCAACGCCACAGCTTTCGAGAAATACGGAGCCAAATTTCTGGTCCGCGGCGGCTCTCAGGAGGTCCATGAAGGCCAGCAAAAATCGCGCAGCGTCGTCGTCGAATTCAAGGATTTCGCGACCGCCAAAGCCTGCTACCTCAGCCCCGAATATCAGCACGCCAAGACGTTCCGCGATCCAGTCGCGACCGGCGATCTGATCATCATCGAAGGATACGACGCCTGATGTTTGAAGCCCTGCTGAAAGCCCTGACAGGCGACGACCAGACCCCCCTGCCCGAACCCGACGCCCGCCTAGCTCTGGCTGCCCTTCTGGTCCGCCTCGCCCGCACCGACGGCCAGTATCAAGCCTCCGAAAGCGCCCGCATCGACGTCATCCTGGGCCGCCGCTACAGCCTGAATGATGCCGACGCCGCCAAACTGCGCGGGGAGGCCGAGACACTGGAATCTGAGGCCCCCGACACCGTCCGCTTCACCCGCGCCATCAAGGACCACACTGCCTACGAGCACCGCGACAGCGTCATCGAAGATATCTGGGAACTCGCCCTCGCCGACGGCGCCCGGTCAGACGATGAAGACAGCCTGATCCGACTGGTGGCCCCATTGCTGGGCATCAACGACCGCGACAGCGCATTGGCCCGCCAACGGGTGATCGAACGCCTGAACGGCTAAGATCGCGCCTCCCTTGACGCAGCTAGCACCACGCTGCCAGAAGGGGCGCCATGGAAACCTGGTTGAAAGATCACCCCGAAATCCGCAGCCTGCGCGCGGTTGTCGCCGACCTGAACGGTCAGGCCCGTGGAAAACGTATGCCCGCACGGTTTGGTGCGAAATTGCTGGCGGAAGGGACACGTCTTCCATTCTCGATCCTCAACCTCGATATTTACGGCCATGACATCGAAAACAGCCCGCTGGTCTTTGAAAGCGGCGATGTGGACGGCGTATTGAAGCCCACCGAGCGCGGCTTCGTTCCAATGCCATGGCTCGACACACCCGCCGCTATGCTGCCCATGTGGTTGTTTGACGATGACGGGACGCCTTTCGTAGGTGACCCGCGCCACGCGTTGAAATCCGTGCTCGACAGGTACAGCGCTCATGGATGGACCCCGGTCGTGGCGACCGAGCTTGAATTTTACCTCATTGACGATGCGGGCCACGAAGTGCGGCCACCGAAATCGCCGCGCTCAAGCAAACGTCGCGCCGCTGGAGCAACTTTGTCGCTGCGTGCCCTCGATGCGTTTGACGGGTTTTTCACCGAGCTTTATGACGCATGCGAAGCTATGGACATCCCCGCCGAGGCCGCGATTTCCGAAGGTGGTATGGGACAGTTTGAGATCAATCTGACCCATGTCGCGGATGCCTTGAAAGCCGCCGATGATGCGTGGCTGTTCAAACAATTGGCGCAGGGGCTGGCACGCAAACATGGTTTCGCTGCAAGCTTTATGGCCAAGCCCTATGCCGATCACAGTGGCACGGGCCTGCACACGCATTTTTCCGTCATCAATGCCGACGGTGCAAACATCTTCGACGATGGCAGCGATGAGGGCAGCGAAGCTTTACGTCACGCGATTGCCGGTTGCTTGGCTGCGATGCCCGGCTCAACTTTGATCTTTGCGCCCCATGCCAACAGCTACGACCGGTTCACACCTGGATCGCATGCGCCAACGGGCATTGGTTGGGGGTATGAAAATCGGACCGCCGCCATTCGTGTCCCTGCCGGCGATCACACTGCGCGGCGTATCGAGCATCGCGTCGCTGGCGGCGATATCAACCCGTATCTGATGCTCAGCGCTGTATTGGGCGCGGCCCTTGTGGGGCTTGAGGATCGCATGGCGGCCCCCGCCGCGATCACGGGCTCCGCCTACGACGCCAACCTCGCGCAGTTGCCGAGCAATTGGGGCGCCGCAATCAATCAGTTTGAGACTGACGCCCTGATCGCACGCATTTTTCCGCCCGAACTGATCACCAACTTTGTGATGACAAAACGGCAAGAATTGCAAAACGACGCCGGCCTCAGTCAGGCAGAGCGGACCGACCTTTACCTCGACACGGTCTAAACGCTCAGCTACCCTTTGTGGCACCACCAAGTCTAAGAGGCCCTCATGAAAATCGGCATTCTCGAATGCGGCCACACCATGCCAGAGGTCGCACTCAAGCATGGCACCTTCCCCGAAATGTTCGCCAAATTACTGGCTGGGCACGGGTTCAGCTTTGAAAACTACGATGTTGAATCAATGCAGTTCCCTGCGAGCATTGATACCTGCGACGGCTGGCTGCTGACTGGTTCAAAACACGGCGCCTATGAGGATCATCCGTTCATAGAACCGCTGACACGCTTCATCCGCGACGCCTATGCTGACGCAGTGCCAATGGTGGGTATTTGCTTTGGCCATCAGATCATTGCGCAGGCTTTGGGTGGGCATGTCGAAAAGTTTGATGGCGGTTGGGCGCTGGGGCTGAATGAGTATGATTTCGGCGCAATGGGGCAACTCAGGCTGAATGCTTGGCATCAAGACCAAGTCACGCGCTTGCCCGAAGGTGCCACGCCCATCGCAGGGAACACATTTTGTGAAAACGCCGCGCTGATCTATGACAACCGCGCCTTTACAATCCAGCCGCATCCCGAATTTGCGGGGCCAATCATTGCAGACTACGTGACACTAAAGCGCGGCACGCTGGATTATGACGATCAGCTTTTGGACCGCGCCGCGGAAAAAGCGCCGGAACCGGATGACAACGTCAAGATTGCGGAACAGATCGCGTCTTTCTTCCTAAACGCCCGCGCGCTCAGCCATGCCTGACAGTTGGACCGACGCCTTGCCCCAACCGGCACAAACCTATCTCGAAGGCCGCCGGCTTGACGAGGTGGAATGCGTGATCGCGGACTTGCCGGGGATCGCGCGGGGCAAAGCCGTTCCGGCCTCCAAATTCGCACGTCAATCACAGTTTTTCCTACCCAATTCGATCTATTTTCAAACCATCACCGGCGGCTGGGGTGAAGCTGCGGGCGAAGAGGGATTTACCGAACCCGACATGGTTCTGAAGCCCGACATGGACACGGCCACAGTTGCCCCCTGGACCGGCGATTGGACCCTGCAAGTCATCCACGACGCCTATTTTCAGGACGGCGCGCCAGTGCCCTATTCACCGCGCAATGTGCTGAAACGGGTCTGTGCGCTCTATGAAAAAGAGGGTTGGACGCCGGTCGTCGCCCCGGAAATGGAATTCTTTCTGGTCGCGCGCAACATCAACCCGGCCGAAGAGATCGAGCCAATGATGGGCCGCTCTGGCAGACCAGCCGCCGCGCGTCAGGCCTATTCCATGTCAGCCGTGGACGAATTCGGGCCTGTCATTGACGACATCTACGACTTCGCCGAAAGCCAGGGTTTTGAGATCGACGGCATCACCCAAGAAGGTGGTGCAGGTCAATTGGAGATCAACTTGCGTCACGGCAACCCGGTGAAACTGGCAGATGAGATTTTCTATTTCAAACGCCTAATCCGCGAGGCCGCGTTACGTCACAACTGTTTTGCAACCTTCATGGCCAAACCGATCAAAGGTGAACCCGGCTCGGCCATGCATATCCATCATTCGATCGTTGATAGTGTGACGGGTAAGAACATCTTTTCAGGGCCGCGCGGCGCTGAAACCCCGGCGTTTTCACATTTCATCGGCGGGTTGCAACAGCATCTGCCCTCCGTCATCGCGCTGATGGCGCCCTACGTGAACAGCTACCGGCGCTATGTGAAAGATCATGCGGCCCCCATTAACCTTGAATGGGCCCGCGACAATCGCACGACAGGTATCCGAATTCCGGTATCAGACCCTGCCGCGCGTCGGGTTGAAAACCGGTTAGCGGGGATGGATTGCAACCCGTATCTGGCAATTGCCGCCTCGCTGGCCTGCGGATATCTGGGTCTGAAGAACGAAATCAAACCGAGCAAAATGTTCAAGGGCGACGCCTATGACGGGGATGATACGATCCCGCGCGACCTGTTCTCCGCGCTCGCCCTACTCCGCGCAAATAAGGAAATGGCGGAGATTCTTCATCCAGAGTTCGTGCGCGTTTTCTCCATCGTAAAAACCGCTGAGTATGATGAATTCCTGCAAGTGATCTCCCCCTGGGAACGCGAGCACCTGCTTTTGAACGTATGAACCTGCTCGACGCCAATGACCGGCGCGGCAGCTATCCGGCGAGCTTCTACGCGGCAAACGCCCAAGCGCTGGATCCATTCAAACAACTGAAAGGGCGGATCAGGGCAGATCTCTGCGTGATCGGTGGCGGCTATACCGGGTTGTCAGCCGCTTTGCATGCCGCCAAGGCCGGGCGCGATGTGGTGCTACTCGAAGCACAGCGCGTGGGTTTTGGCGCTTCGGGTCGCAATGGTGGACAGGTTGGATCGACATTCAACCTCGATCCGCAAGAGCTTGAAAAGATGTGTGGTTTGGAGAACGTCAAAGCACTGTTTTCGCTCGCTCAGGAAGCTGCGGTGTTGACCCGCGACTTGGCCGCCAAGCACGCCCCTGACGCGGGTTACCGCCCCGGCGTGATCCATGCTGACCGGTTTAAACGCGACGCATTGCATACAAAAAGCTCCATCAGTTATGCGCGCGATGTGTTCGGCGATATGTCGGTCACAGCTTTGGACCGCGCAGAAATTTCCGGGTTGATCGGAACCGATGCCTATGCGGGCGGCGCGCTTAACATGGCAGGCGGGCATCTGGACCCGCTGCGCTATGCATTTGGCTTGGCGCGGGCTTGCCGCGACGCAGGCGTGCGAATTTTTGAGCTGTCGCGCGTCCATGACCTAGCGCAGGGCGCGCCCGCTGTCGCGCGCTGTGATCAAGGTCAGGTCAGCGCAGATCAGGTCGTCGTCGCGACCAACGGCTATAGCACCAGCCTGGATCGCGGCACCCGCGCCCGTGTGATGCCGATTAACAATTTCATTATTGCGACTGAGCCGCTTGGTGCGCGCGGCCCATCCATTCTTAGCCAAGATCACTGCGCCTATGACGACCGGTTCGTGGTCAACTATTTCCGCAAAACCGAAGACAATCGGCTGCTTTTCGGTGGCGGCGAAAGCTATGGCTACCGCTTCCCAAAGGATATCGCCGCCAAGGTACGCAAGCCGATGATTGAGGTGTTCCCGCAATTGGCCAATGTCAAAATCGACTATGCTTGGGGCGGCACTTTGGCGATCACCATGTCACGCTTGCCCTATCTGGCCCGCCCTGCGCCTAACATTTTCGTCGCCAGCGGATATTCGGGAAGCGGTGTCGCGCTTGCCACTTTGGCTGGCAAGATCATGGCTGAGGCGCCGTCAGCCGCTTTTGATCTTTTGGCGGCGCTACCTACCCCGACCTTCCCGGGCGGCGGGGCATTCCGGACACCGATCCTGGCGCTCGCCATGTCTTGGTATGCGATGCGTGACAGGTTGGGCGTGTAGAAAAACTTTACGACAATCAAAAATGATGTTACCGAAATTCCGAAACTGTGTTTTCGAAAAAGGTGCATGTCATGCGCGACTTTCCGTCCGAAGCCCCAGACCTCCACGAAGCCGAACCTATTCCAGAAGCTGCGAAAGCCGCGATAGAGGCACTGCTGCGATCCGGTGATTTGTTCCGCTACACCGCGCCTGAAAACGCTCCGGTAGCACTTCTGGAACAAGAGTTTGCGCAGATGATGGGCGTGACATACGCGCTCGCGGTCTCGTCCTGTTCGGCAGCTTTGTTCTTGTCGCTCAAAGCATTGGACTTGCCAAAATGCGCGAAAGTGCTGATCCCGGCCTTCACATTTGCTGCAGTGCCATCAGCGGTCGTGCACGCTGAGATGCAACCTGTTCTAGTTGAAGTTGGGATGAACTACCGCATTGATCTTGCTGATTTCGAAGCCAAAATCAAAACCGCTGATGCCGTCCTGATCAGCCATATGCGTGGCCACACATCCGACATGGACGAAATTCTAGCGCTTGCCGATAAGCACAGCCTACCAGTGATCGAAGACGCTGCACATTCGCTAGGCACGGTCTGGAACGGGCAAAAAATCGGCACGCTTGGCCATGTAGGATGCTTTTCTTTCCAATCCTACAAGATGATCAACGCAGGCGAAGGCGGCATCCTAATCACCGATGATGCGGAACTTGTTGCGCGCGCCGTGATCATGTCTGGCGCCTATGAACACAACTGGAAAAAGCATGGCGATATCGCTGATGCTGCGCAAAAGTGGCAAAACAAACTGCCGCTCTACAATCTGCGCATGCAGAACCTGAGCGCGACAGTCATTCGGCCACAATTGGCAGAGCTGCCGCGCCGTGTGCGCGACGGGTTGGCCAATCACGACTATGTGGCGGCCAAGCTGCAAGCGAGCGGCTATTTTGATGTCCCCGCTCCACTAGGCCCCGAGACCCGCGCACCAGATTCAATTCAATTCAACCTGGTCGATTTTTCCGAAGAACAGGCTCGCTCCTTTCTCAGCACTGCAAAAACACGCGGCATAGGGGCGCAGGTCTTCGGGCTCAGCACCGACAATGCGCGCGCGTTTTGGAATTGGCAGTTCATTGACGGACCAGTACCAGACCTGCCAATGACCCGCGCGATGCTGGCGCAGGCCTGCGATGTGCGTTTGCCCGTGCGGCTGACGAAACCCGACCTAGATTATGTCGCGGACGCACTTATCGCCGCAGCTCAGTCGGTGAAAGGCTAGCCCAACACCCGCATTTGATCGCCTAGCCACGGCATACGGCCATGGCAGAATTCCAAAATTTCTTCGGCAATCAACGGGCGCAGCTGCCCGGCAAGCGTACTCGCCATATCATGGGCATCATCACGCCGCGCTATCAGTGAAATCTGGCGGCTGAGCGGTGCGAAAGGCAGCGGGAAAGCCTCCACCCGGTCCATGAAACGCTTGGCGCGCATCACGCCCAATGGGGTCAGAATTGTCCAGCCTTCGCCGCGCGCAACCATCGCCATGATCGAATGGTAGCTATCCAGCTCAAACCGATGCGACAGGACCAGATTGTGCCGTGTCAAATGCGCCGCGATCTGGCGTCCCATGACGTGGCGCGAAGTGTATTGGATGAGCGGATGCGTGCGCAGTACATCGAGCATCTTGTCGGGGTCACGGATCAGCCGTTTCGGCGCGACGACCACATAGGGGTCTTGCAGCAGCGGATGCACCTCAAGGGCGGCGGCCAGATCAGTGGGTTCAGCAGTCACGGCTACATCGAGGCCTCGTGTCTCCAACTTATCAAGCAGACGATGGCTAGCCCCCGTCTCCAGCAAAAACCGCGCTTTGGGCATGGTTTCTGACAATTGCATCAACAAAGCAGGCGTCACATCCGCATCGAAATCTTCGATCATTCCAAGGCGCAAACGCACGCGGTTTGACATGTCTGCGACAGTGAGTTCGGCGGTCGCTTGCGCGGCCTCATTCAAGATCGCATGGGCGCGTTTGAGAAACATCTCGCCGGCCGGCGTCATAGGCATTGGCCGCTCAGAACGTTCTAACAACCGCGTGCCCAATGCGCTTTCCAAGTTCGACAATTGTTGGCTGACGGCGGAATTTGACGCGCCCAAGCGGCGGGCGGCGGCGGAGATGGAGGCCTCTTCAGCCGCCGCCACGAATATCTCGACCTGCCACAGCGTGATTTTGCCCGGAGTGTCGACCATCTGTTCCACCTTTTGTTCAAGACGGATTGCCCCGCCGTGCCGCACCCTTTAGCCTAATTTTTGATCTTCAGGGAGACCCCAAATGCGCGATGACGCCCCCAATTCATGGGAAGCCCGGGCGGATGCCCATTCCTTCTACGGCTTCACAGATTTACCTTCTGTTGAGAGCCGTGGCGCGGTCGTGCTGACCCATGGTCAGGGACCTTACGTGTTTGACGTCCATGGGCGCAAATATCTCGACGCGAATTCGGGGCTTTGGAACATGGTCGCGGGGTTCGATCATCCAGGCCTCGCAGAGGCCGCAAAGGCGCAATATGATCGCTTTCCCGGGTATCACGCGTTTTTCGGGCGCATGTCCGACCAGACCGTGATGTTGAGCGAGAAGCTGATTGAAGTCTCTCCGTTTGAGCGCGGCAAGGTGTTCTACACCAACTCCGGCTCTGAAGCGAATGACACGATGGTCAAGATGCTGTGGTTTCTAAGCGGCAGCGAAGGCAAACCCGAACGGCGCAAAATCCTGACGCGCAAGAATGGCTATCACGGGGTGACGGCCGTGTCGGCCTCCATGACTGGAAAGCCTTATAACGAGGTGTTTGGCCTGCCATTGGATGGGTTCGTCCACCTCACCTGCCCGCATTTTTGGCGCGAAGGGCATGACGGGGAAAGCGAGCTGGATTTCACGGCGCGCCTGGCCCAAGAACTGGAAGACGTTATTGCCCGCGAAGGGGCGGACACGATTGCCGGTTTCTTTGCTGAACCGGTGATGGGCGCAGGCGGGGTAATCCCGCCCTCGGATGGGTATTTCCAAGCGATCCAGCCGATCTTGAAAAAACACGGCATCCCGCTGATTGCGGATGAAGTGATTTGCGGGTTTGGCCGCTGCGGGGAGGTCTGGGGCAGCGACGCTTTCGGGTTTGTGCCCGATGCAATCATCAGCTCTAAAAACCTGACGGCCGGGTATTTCCCGATGGGTGCCGTGATCCTTGGGCCCGAATTAACCGACAAGCTGCAAGCGGCCTCAGACGCGATTGAAGAGTTCCCGCATGGCTTCACCGCCTCCGGCCACCCCGTTGGTTGCGCAGTTGCGTTGAAAGCGATCGACGTGATCCTGAATGAGGGATTGATGGAGAATGTGCGCGCCCTGACCCCGAAATTTGAGGCCGGACTAAACTGGCTTCTTGAGCATCCAAATATAGGCGAAGCACGCGGAAAGGGTCTTATGGGGGCTGTTGAAGCTGTTCGTAACAAGGATGAAAAGACCCCGTTTGAGGGCCATCTCAGCGTTTCGGAGCGTATCGCAAACACCTGCACGGATCATGGGCTCATATGCCGCCCGCTGGGTCAGGCCGTGGTTTTGTGCCCGGCCTTCGTCATGACCGAACCGCAGATGGACGAGATGTTTGAAAAGCTGAAAACCGCATTGGATCAGGTGTTCGGCGAACTCACTTAAGCGATTGCGAACAACCACACGGCGGCAAACAACAAGGCTGACCCTGCCACCACAAATGCGTGCCAGATCGCGTTTGCGTATTTCAGCGTCTCCCAGCGGAAGAAGTAAATGCCGATTGTATAGGTGAGCCCACCTGCAACGACGCACCATCCGGCCGTCGCTGAGACTTGGGAAATATTCCAGATAAGCGTCACGCTGATCCAGCCTAAACCCAGATATATGAACGGTCCAAACGCACCCGGGCGGCGCCATGTGAACAAACGCCGGCCTGCGCCAAACAGCGCCAACAACCAGACCACAGCCAGCACTGCATAGCCGAAGCCAGTGTCCAGAACGACCACAAACGGCGTGTAAGTTCCTGCGATCTTGACGAAAATCATGGCTTGATCTGCCCGACGCAAGCCTTCGCGCAAATGTTCCCATGGGGTCATGTGATAGCAATAGCTGGTTGCAAGCAGCACTATCAGACTGGTCGCATAGAGCCCAAGCGCCGCCAGAACGGGCACGTCCATTTCGCCCCCATGGAGCGTCAGAAACGCCGTTACGGCCACCAGTGCCGCGCCGATGCCCAGCAAATGGACAAAGCCATCTACTACTTTTTCGGAGGTCGCGTAATCTGGATACTCACTAATTGAAACTTGGGACATGCCTAAAGCCTGTCCCAAAATGATTTAAAAAGCGAGAATATCCACAGGAAACACAGCGTTTACGTTTTTACGACTTTCCCATTTTCAACAGGGCGGCCTGCATATCAGCGAGTTGCTTCTTGATTTCTTCCAACTCAGTCGGGCTGGTGGTATCGTCGTCATCATCAGCCTCAGGTTGCGGGACAGAGCCCGCGGCCCAGCCCCCCATCATCGTTTTCATGAAGGCCTCTTGTTGCTGTTTGATCTGATCAAAGCCAGGCATCCCACCCATCGGTGAGGACATGCTTTCCATCATCTTTTCCTGCCCGTCGCGCAGCATGTCGAAACTTGCCGCGAGGAAATCTGGCACCATCGTCTGTGCGCCCTCGGTATAGCTGCGCACCAGGTCAGTCAGCACATTGGTGGGAAGCACGTTGTCGCCACGGCTTTCCCGCTCGGCAATGATCTGCAGCAGGTATTGCCGGGTCAGGTCGTCGCCGCTTTTCAGGTCAACAATCTGGACATCGCGCCCTTCGCGGATGAAACCTGAAATGTCATCTAGGGTCACATAATCGCTGGTCTCAGTGTTGTAGAGCCTGCGGCTCGCATAGCGTTTAATGAGCAACGGTGTGCTTTCGGACGTGGCCATGCAAACTCTCCCAATATTGCAGTGCAGAAAACGCTAGCGCAGCTGCGAAAGAAAAGAAAGGCCTGCCACCTACCCCGCGAAATATAAAAAGGCGCGCCGTAATTGGCGCGCCTTCTCAAAGTCGCGATCCATGAGGGAGGATCAGGATCGCGGAACTCGTGAACCGATTAAGCTTAGGCTGCTTTGGCAGCTTTCTTAGCTTGGGCGGTCAGGTCGTCAGTCGCTTTTTTGACAGCGGCAGTTGCTTCTTCAGAAGCGTCTTTGCCAGCAGCCATCAGCAGCTCAACAGTTTCCATTTGCGCTTTTTTCGCAACTTCAGCGAAAGCAGCCATGTGCTCAGCAGCAGATTCAGCTTGGGCCGAAGCGAAATCAGTCACGGCTTTGGAATAGTCAGCCGGCTCTTTTTGCGCTTTAGTGACCGAAGTCATTTTGGTGATTGTTTCTTTTGCGAACTTAGAAGACAGCTCAGCGGATGTTGCTGCGGCGTCCAATGCTACTTTCGACATTTTTTCGTTGAAAGCGGCGGTTGTTTTGAAGGCATCGTTGAACGCAGTCATGTCGACTGGGAATGCGGATGTCATGTCTGCGAATGCTTTAGTGAAGTCAGCTTGTTTAGCCATTGGTTTAGTCTCCGAATAGGTTGGGACCTAAATCCATGGTCCCGCTTCTGTTTGCGTCTGCAGCATAGATAGACGCTGCATCGCAGCATTTCAAGCATTTTTTCTGCGGTGCAGCAAAAAAATTTTGGTGAGATTTTCTGCTTTATTCAGAAGTCTTTACCTTTCGCAAAACATAGGTTCCGGGGGCTTTTGCCAAAACTGGATGAGATTTTATTCCCGGGATTCGCGCTTTGACCTGTCCGCCAGAATGCGATTTGAGCCACCCTTCCCAGCGCGGCCACCACGACCCTTCCTGAAAGTCAGCGCTTTGCAACCACTCTTCCGGCGCACCTGCAACGCGCGGATTGGTATAGTGGCCATATTTCTTCTTGGACGGCGGATTTATGATGCCGGCGATATGACCGGATTGCGACACGATGAACGACTTGTCTTTGGAACCGAACTGTTTGACTCCGTTAAAGCAGCCCTTCCAGGCAGCGATGTGATCGGTTTCACAGGCAATCGCACAAACTGGGTGCTGAACCGTATCCAAGCTCACAGTTTCGCCCAAAATCTCCATCTCACCGTTTGCAAATTTGTTCTTCTGGCACAGCGCGCGCAGGTACTCGACCACGAAGCGTCCGGCCAGGTTGGTGCTGTCACTGTTCCAATACAGAAGGTCAAAGGCCGGCGGGCCCTCCCCAAGCATGTAGTTTCGGATTGCAGGCTGATAGATCAGATCATTGGCGCGCAGGTAAGAAAAGGTGCGCGACATGTGGTAGGAATCCAGGTAGCCGGTGTCAGCCACCTCCCGTTCAATCCCATCAACAAAGTCATCATCCAAAAAGACACCCATCTCACCCGGATCTTCAAAATCCGTGAGCGTAGTAAACAAAGTGGCGGATTTGATCGACGTATCGCCGCGTTTTTCCATCAGCGACAAAACCATCGACAGCATGGTACCAGCGATACAATAGCCGACGACGTTGACCTGTTCTTGTTTGGTGATCTTCTTAACCTCGTTCACCGCAGCCAAATAGCCGTCCGATACGTAGTCATCGATGCCAACTTCGGCATATGTCTCGTCTGGGTTAACCCAAGACACGATAAATAGGGTGTAGCCTTGATCAACGATCCACTTGATCAGTGAATTGGCTGGCTTCAAATCCATAATGTAGAACTTATTGATCCATGGCGGGAAGATGATCAGTGGGGTCGCATGCACTTTCTCAGTGGTGGGGGTGTATTGGATCAGCTCGAACATACGGTTGCGAAAGACCACTGCGCCGTCGCTTGTTGCGATATTGCCACCGACTTCAAATGCGCTTTCATCGGCGAGGCTGACCAGCAGGTCACCATCATTGCGGTCGATATCCGCCACCAGATTTTCGAGCCCCCGAACCAGCGACTCCCCGTCTGTCTCAACCGCTTTTTCCAACGCGTCCGGGTTGGTGGCCAGAAAATTGGTCGGTGCCATCATATCCGTGATCTGCTGAGCGAAGAACGCTACACGGTCCTTGTCGTTGCCTTCCAACCCAGTCAGATCGCCCATCGATTGGGTGATAGCTTCGCTGGAATAGAGGTATTGCTGCTTGATAAAATTGAAATAGGGATGCGTATCCCAGAGCGGGTTCTTAAAACGACGGTCCGTGGGGCCTGTGTCTTCCGGCGGCTCCAGCTTGCCTGTCGCAAGCTGTTGTTGCGCCTCAACGTAGTGTTTTAGCGATTTTCCCCAATACCCGACCTGCTGTTCGATGATCTTGGCCGGGTTCGACATCATCTCCGCCATATAGGCGGCAGCGGCTTTTGCATAAAGCTCCTGCCCCGGCCCTTGCAGCCCGTGATCGGCGTGTTTTTTGCGTCCCATTGCCGACACAAGGCGTTTGCTCAACTCATCCATACGCGCCAAATTCGCGTTGAGGCGCTCAAGCCGCTCTTCTGAAAGTATCTCGTCAGGTTCTTTACTTTCAGTTGTCATCGAAATTCTTCCGCTCTAGTGTTGATGCTGCAGATGCATAATACCCTTAACACGGTAGTATCCTCCTGCTGGTATGACGAGTAGATGTGTTTTTGGTATTGCAGCTATGATAGCTGCGAAAGGAGCCCGATGTGAAGTACATGGCAACATATGATCTGATGGAGTCGATGCGGCTTACAAATCAATGGCTTGGAGCAACTGCGCAAGCCTTTGGAGCGCACCCCGTCGTTGCCATGGCTCCGCACCCAATGTTCAAAATGCTCGATGCTTGGGGCCAGGTGACAGAGCGCACATTTGCGCGGATGGTTGCCAAGCCTGACTGGAACATCCCTTCGGTCGTAGGCGAAGATGGTCGAGATCACTTGGTCGAGGTTGAAACCGTTTTGGCCCGCCCCTTTGGCGATTTGATCCGCTTTAAAGTCACAGAACGCTCCGCAAAGCCGCGCAAAATCTTGCTAGCGGCACCGATGTCGGGCCACTATGCGACCTTGCTACGCTCGACCGTATTGTCACTGCTACCTGACGCTGAGGTTTACATTACCGATTGGCACAACGCCCGCGATATCCCTGTCTCCGAAGGCAAATTCGACATCGAAGACTACACGCTTTACCTCGCTGATTTCATTCGTGAAATGGGTCCGGACACCCATGTGATCGCAGTCTGCCAACCTGCTCCGCTGGCGCTTGCCGCAACGGCCTATCTGGCGAGCGAAGACCCCGAGGCGCAACCTGCTACTTTGACCCTGATCGGTGGCCCAATTGATCCAGACGCAGCCGCTACAGACGTGACCGACTTTGGCCGCCGCATCACGATGGGCCAACTAGAGCAAACTGCCCTGCAGCGCGTGGGCTTTAAATATAGTGGCGTCGGCCGGATGGTTTACCCGGGCTTGCTTCAACTGCAATCCTTCATGTCGATGAACGCCGAAACCCATAGCAAAGCGTTTACCGAACAAATCCTGCGCATCGCCAAAGGCGAAGCCAGCGATCATGACCGCCACAACAAGTTCTATGACGAATACCTCGCTGTCATGGATATGACTGCTGAATTCTACCTCTCCACCGTGGAACGCATCTTCAAAAAGCGCGAGATCGCCAAAAATGCCTTTGTCGTCAATGGCACCAAAGTAGATATTGGCAAAATCACCGACGTCGCCGTGAAAACCGTGGAAGGGTCGAAAGACGATATCTCGGCACCCGGCCAATGCATCGCAGCGCTTGATTTGCTGACCGGGCTTCCAGACGCGAAAAAGGCGAGCCATCTGGAAGATGGTGCTGGCCACTACGGCATTTTTGCTGGGAAAAGTTGGCGTAAGAATATTCGTCCGTTGGTTCTGGACTTTATCGACGCCAATAGCGATACGCGCCCTAAGAAGCCTACGAAGACAGCGCGCAAAACGGCCAAGAAAACGGTCGTTGCGAATAAACCAGGGCGCTTGGCCAGCTAAGTTACCCTAAAGCCTTTCCAACCATCGCGACATTTCTTGCGTCAGACGGTCGGGCTGTTCCAGCGTCGGCAAATGGCCAGCACGTTCAACGACGACAAGTTCGGCAGGCTCGATAAGTTCCGCCATGAATTCGTGGCGGCGCACTGGGCAAAGCGCATCATCCTCGCCACACAGGATCAGCGTCGGCACATGCAGTTTTCGTAAGGTGGCTTGCTGGTCACGGCGTTTCTGCAGCGCGCGGGATTGGCGCAAAAACACGCCCTCCCCTTGATCGAGCGCCATTTCCAAAACCAGATCGAGAATGGCATCGCGTTCTGGAATATCGGCAAGGTAGTTCGGCTTCATTTCCTCGCGCATAACTTCAGGCAAAAGCCCGGCCATGACGCGCGCGATTTGCGGCTCCCTATTCGCCGCGACTTGCGGCGTCTCGGCCAGAGGGTTGGTATCCATCAACGCCAACCGGCTAACCCGTTCCGGCGCAAGGCGGACGACTTCCATCGCAATAATTCCGCCCAATGATAACCCTGCCAAGGCAAATCGGTCCGGCGCATCGCGCAAGACGTCGCGCGCAATGGCCTCGATATTATCGTGCTGGCCAACAGGAGGCAGATGGATAGCGCGGTCCTGCCCAAGTGCTTTGATTTGCGGCCCATAAAGTCGCGCGTCGCACATCATTCCCGGCAGCAGAACCAACGGTTCTTTCACCGCCGGGCGCAGGATAAGTGGCTCGCTCACAGACGCGCCCCGGCAATTTCAGCACCTTCCACGAGCGATCCGAGCTTGGCATAGGCGATATCAGGATCAACAGCACCAAACCCGGCAAATGTTCCAAAACCACAATCTGACGAGGCAATCACTCGCTCAGCACCCATAAAAGGTAGAAAACGTTCAAGCCGCTGTGCGACGACTTCCGGATGTTCGACGAAGTTTGTAGTCGAGATCCACAACGCCGGGGACTAAAATCTTGTCATCCGGGATCTCTGCCTCCCGGTCGCGAAACACGGTCCATTCATGGGCGTGACGCGGGTTGGACGTTTCAAAGAGCAACTGCGATGCATTTACGTTCATCAAGGTCGGGAAGACCTTCGCCATGTCGATATCACATACATGCGGGCCCTCGTAATTGCCCCAACAGATATGAACACGTACGCGGCTTGGGTCGATGCCTTCCAAAGCGTGATTGAGCGCTTCCACATGAGTTCCGGCGATCTTAAGAAACTCGTCGTCGCTGAGGTCCCCAAACAGCATGTGGCGCGACAAGGCCAGATCTGGGCAATCGAGCTGCAGGTATAGCCCGCTATCCACGATGGTGCGGTATTCCTCAGCCATGGCGTCGGCTAAAGCGGCTAGATATTCGTCACGCGAGGGATAAAAATCATTCTGCAAAAACAACGAAATCACACCTGGTGAAGCGGCATTCATGAAGCCCTCTGACACGCCATGCGTCGCTATCCCGGCCTTGAGGTTTTTGATATCGGCCAGCAGCTCATCCTGACCTTTCGACTTGACCGCTCCGGTGCACATTGGCCGCGCATATTGCGGTGTGCCCCCATCATCAGCAAGCCGTTTTAGGAATGACGGGAACAGTTTTAGATCCCCCGGCGCGTTGCGCGGACTGTCTCCCGAGAACCCGGTATAACGATCCTTAACATATGTGGCGTAGCTGATCTTGGAGGTCTCACCATCGCTCACAATACCGATCCCGGCATCAGCTTGGCGCTTTACCGTCGCGGCGCAGGCATTGGTCATTGCCGCATCAAATTCCGCCTGATCAAATGGTTGATCGTTCTCACGCGCGAAGATTAGGTCCACAACCTTTTGCGTACGTGGCAAGCTGCCAACATGGGTGGTTTTGATGGTCATGACTACTCCCCCTTTTTCTCTGATATCATCACGAAAAAGAGAGCGCCGAAACCCCTAACCGGCGGTCCACCCTCCGTCGACCAAAATTGAGGTGCCAGTCACAAGGCTGGAGGCGTCGGACGCGAGATAAACGACGGCGCCCATAATGTCTGCCACTTCTCCAACGCGAGGCAGTTTTATCTTCTCATCAATCCAAGCGCGTTTCGCTGGGTCGGCGAACGTGGCCTCTGTCAATGGCGTCAAGATGAAGGTCGGGCAAACGGAATTAACCCGGATATTGTCAGGTCCAAATTCGATCGCCATGGCTTTGTTGATACCTTCAATCGCATGTTTGGTGCCGCAATAAACGGCGCGTTCTTGCCCGCCAACATGCCCCATTTGACTGGAAATCTGAATGATTGACCCGCCGCGATCTTTCATGCCAATCGCGGCTTGCTGCGCCAAAAAATAGGCCGCTTTGACATTGATCGACATCACGGCATCATAATCCGAAGGATCGGTATCCACAGTCTTGGAATGACGCGCCAGCCCTGCGGAATTGCACAAGATGTCAAACGGGCCATGTGCAGAGAACGCTTCTTTGACCGCATCCAAATCGGTGACGTCCAACGCGATCCCCTTTGCTGACATGCCTGCAGCGACCATCTCAGCCACGGCGGCATCGACAGCTTCCTTGCCCCGCGCAGCGATGACAACATGGGAGCCCGCCTCAGCCAAGGCAACGGCACACCCCAGCCCGATGCCGCGCGATCCACCGGGCACCAGCGCGCGTTTTCCATCAAGGCGAAAGGACGGGGTTTTGGGCAAAGTCATTGAGGACACTCCTATCTTGGCGCAGGAATAGCGGGTTGTGTGACGCCACGGAAGGGCGGAAAATCGGCGTAACGTTTTTGGCGATCCGCCAAAGCTTCATCCGGATTGGCACCGGCTGCCAAGAGCTTGCCACGCGGCGCGATGTAGCTAGAGATCGTGCGGCGCGGATGCGGCTCCCACGTGAGATTGAAGGCTGCGAGCTTGGGGAAATACCATTGTTCCGAGTAGGGGATGTGGTCGTGTATCCACCATGCCAGGTCACGCCAATCGCGGCCCTGCGCATATTGATCGGCAAACCATGGGATCACAATCGAAGCGCCCCCGATGCGCGCGTCGCCCATGCCCCGATCCCAGATGTGGCATTCCCCAGGATAGTCATTGCGCGCGCAGTTGAGCTTATTCTCATTCCCAAACTTGTTGAGCGTCGGTGACCGGTAACCTGACCGAACCGAAACGCATCCAAAAGTCTCATGCAGCGGATCCAGAAGTTTTGTGCAAAAGGCGCGTCCGACCTCAATAGCCAGGTCTGGATTTTCAGGAATGTTTTTCTTTTCGTGAAAGTTGGAAATCTCGGAAAAGAGAAATTCCCGCATGAAAAAATACTTTGATAGCCGCACTCTGCCCAGCGTTTCCAGCGACCACATGGAAGCCGGTTTGCGCATCAGCCGTGTCCGTTCCAGCGAAACGCCCCGTCCTCGCTCAGGGGCGAAAACGGGTTAAACGCGACTTCCCAAAGATGCCCGTCCAGGTCTTCAAAATAGCCGTGATGGCCACCCCAAAAGACGTCTTGCGCGGGTTTGAGCACCTTGCCTTTGGCCGTTTTCACAAGGTCGAGCACCTCGGCCACCTGTTCCTTTTCACGCACATTGTAGGCCAAAGACATAGCCGCACGGCCTGACAAAGACCCCGGTGGCAAACCAAGCTCTTCTTCTAGGCCGGCACGCGGATAGAGCCCCAAGGTTTGTCCAATCAGATCAAATGCAATCACGCCGTCCTGGCTTTCGACGCGTTGCCACCCAAGCGCCTCATAGAACGACGCGGCGCGGTCCATGTCTTCGACGCCCAGAGTGATCAGGCTGACGCGTTGGTCCAGCTTCATGGCAATGTTCCAATCCAATCAAGTATCAATGCAACCGTGTCCACGTTTTGGCTCGGGCTCAGGATATCGCCGGCGATGACATGGTTAAATGGGTCATCCTCCGGGCCCATGACGCGCGGCGCGAGTGTTACGGGGCCGCCCCATTTGGTGCTCATTGCGCGGGTAGTTTCGGCATCGACGACCGCGTCGTCATCGGAAAACACGAACAAGGCCGGCGTCGGCACATCGGCGTAGTCCGCGTCGCGTGCATGTTTCACAATTGCCGCCATGGGGATCAGCGCAGTGGTCGGGTAGATCGTCGTCCAGTATTTGGCATGGCCTTCATTTTGCGGATCAAAACTACGTTCTGCTCCTGCAATCATTGTGCTGACGCTGCGCGCCAACGGCCATTCGAGAATGGTGGAGGTTGGGTTCTTGATCCGAAAATTCGGCGAGACAAAGACGATACCTTTTACGTTTTCGCGCAGCATCGGGTCTTTGGCCGCAATCGCTGCAACAGTGCCGCCGGTGGAGGTTGACAACACTATCACTTCACGGCCCAAACGTCTGCCAATTGCCAGTGCTTCGGCCATGTCCTCCATCCAATCGCCAGCGACCGGTTCCGCCATGGCAAGTGCGCCGCGCCCATGGCCGCGCAGCCGCGTGTAGAACAGATTGGCACCCAATTCTGCCGCGATCATGTCAGGCACAGGGCGGATTTCTTCTGAGGTCGCCGAAAATCCGTGAACATAGATCACTGCCAAGTCGGTCTGCGCGCCCTCCTGCCCGGCCCAAATGATGCGTTTTTCGACACCGTCATTGATGTCATCATAGCGCGCCTCGGATTGCGCCAGATACACATCCAGATTTTCGGGCAACACCCTGGCGTCAAAAAGAATATCCGTATCGACCGGTTCGCGTGGCCAGAATATCCAAATCGCAACAAGCGCGATCACGAATCCCAGCAGCACCCGTCCCAGCCATCTGCCAAATGACCTCATCCGGTTACCTCAATCACATTGCGGATGGCGTCTTCGATCAATTTCAGCGCAACGGGATCAGAGAACCGATGATCACCGCCCTTTAGTACGACCAAACGCATATCATCGCCGCTTGCATGCCCAATCAGACGCAATGCCACTGACATATCGACATCAGCGTCATCTGTGCCTTGCAACATGCGGGTCGGAAAAGGCAATTCCAGCCGGTTGCGCAACACCAGATGTTGGCGCCCGTCTTCGATCAGCTTTTTGGTTATGATGTAAGGCTCACCATAATCCGAGGGTAACGCGACCTGCCCCGCCTCCAGCTCAGCTTTCTGGGCAGCTGTAAACCCGCCCCACATACTGTCTTCAGTGAAGTCAGGAGCCGCCGCAATCGTGACCAAAGCAGCGATTTTTTCTGGGATACGTTTGGCCATCAAAAGCGAAATCCAACCGCCCATTGAGGACCCTACCAAGATTTGCGGCCCCTCCGTCAGTCCAGTGATAGCAGCCTCCGCATCCTCGGCCCAATCGCCAATGCAGCCATCGGTGAACGCCTCGGACGAATTGCCATGTCCGGAATAGTCGAATCGCAAGAAAGCGCGGCCTTGGGCGCGGGCCCAAGCCTCCAAATGCACCGCTTTAGTGCCGTCCATGTCCGATTTGAAACCACCCAGAAAAACCAAGCCAGGACCCGTTCCCTCGTGCCGGTGGTAGGCGATCTTGCGGTCCGATTTTGTCTGCAAAAACGACGGCATAGCGCGTCTCCCCTCTGTCTGGGGCAAAGCCTATGCGAGGCGTGTCTCAAAGGGAACCGCAACATCGCGTCAGATAATTTATTTAGGTGACTCTATTGTCACGTGATTATTTAGTCACCTATAAGCGATTCCATGGACGCGATTTTTAAAGCCCTCAACGACACCGCCCGGCGCGATATTCTGGACAGTCTTCGCAAGAAAGACGGCCAGACACTTAGCGAGCTGGAGGTCCAGTTCGACATGACCCGGTTTGGCGTCATGAAACATCTGGGAGTTTTGGAGGAAGCAAATTTAATCACGACCAAGAAAGTTGGGCGCTTCAAACATCACTACCTGAACGCCCTGCCCTTGCAGGAGGTCGTGGATCGCTGGGTGGAGCCGCTGCTGGCAAAACCCCTGATCCGCGGCGTTCTGGACCTGAAAACACAGTTAGAAGGAGCTGCTGACATGACTGAGAAACCTGATTTCCGGATGGAAACCTATATCCGCTGCACGCAAGACGCGTTGTGGGACGCCCTGACCGACCCGGAGAAAGAGGCGCAATACCACTTTGTGTGTGACAAGATCACCAAAGACGGAAACACGCTCACCTATCACACGCCCGACGGCGGTGTGATGTTGATCTGCACCGAAACGCATCAGGAACCGAAGACCCTGATTTCCTCGACCTTCGAGCCGAAATGGGAAGGTCCCGACATGACCAAATCGCGTTTTGACTACCTCATCGAGCCACAAGGAGATTTCTGCAAATTCGCGGTTGAACACTATGATATCCCGGCGGGTCAGGAAGGTGTCGCGGATGGATGGCACCGCATGGCAGCCGGGCTGAAAACATTCCTGGAAACCGGCGAAACCGCCAAATTTGGGTATGGGGGCTGAAATGGATTTTCCGACCGAACTGGGCATTCTCACGTGCCTGTCGATCCTCGCCGCGACCCTTTGGATGCCCTATATCATTGGAGTGAACAGCGCGCCAAAAGGGTCAATCCCGGCGAACGCCCCTGACGGGTTCACGCGCCCACCCGATCCGTCTTTTCATCGACCGTGGGTACACCGTGCATACCGCGCGCATCTTAACTTGTTGGAGCAATTCCTGCCCTTTGCGGTGATCGTCTTGCTGCTCGACCGGGTCGGCGGGTTCAACGCCATAACCTACTGGATTTGCATCGCATTTTTCTGGCTTCGCGTTGGTCACGCCGTGGGATACACGACCGGCTGGACCAAATTCCCGGCGCGCCCGATCATTTTCACACTGGGCTGGATCTGCGTTCTGGTCCTTGCAAGTCAGGTCTTTATGGCGCGCTAGAAAACGTCGAAATGAAAACCAAAAACGGCGGCCCCAAGAGCCGCCGTTTTTCATTTGGCTACGGTGACAACTACCCGCCGATATAGGCTTCCGTGCGCGGGCGGTAGAACACTTTTTGATTGTGCAACCGGCCCAGCAATTCGTGCGTTCCGCGTACAGCCGCCTCATTCACTTCGCACCCTTTTGACGCTTCGTCGACCATCTGCCGCTGCTTGTCGCGCAAGGCCGTTTCGATCAAATCCAAATCATTAGGTGTTAGGTCAAATGTCTTGTTATAGGCGGGCATATCCACTCCAACTTTAATGTTTCGTAGGTTTCCTATAGGCAACAATACACCACGCCATGCGCTTACGCACAATGCCAAATTGTCGCAAATGGCATGAATTATGTCGAAAATGGCGCATGCAGCTGTATACCGACGACCGCGCTTGACCCGCCAGAAACCCGGTGTAAAAGAGCTGAACACATAACCCGCAACCGGGCGTTTTGTAGGCGCCAAACAGACGAGGAGACGCCCAAGATGGCCTCTATTTCCCTGACTTTCCCCGATGGCAACGCCCGCGAATATGACGCCGGTGTAACCCCTGCAGAGGTCGCCGTATCCATCGCGACATCGCTGGCAAAAAAGGCTATTTCCGCGACGGTCAATGGCCAGCACTGGGATATGCAATGGCCGATTGATGAAGATGCATCCATCGCGATCAATACAATGAAAGACGACGCCCCTGCGCTTGAGCTGATCCGCCATGATCTGGCCCATATCATGGCCCGCGCAGTGCAAGAGATCTGGCCCGACGTTAAAGTCACCATCGGCCCCGTGATTGAAAACGGCTGGTATTACGATTTTGACCGCGCGGAGCCGTTCACACCCGAAGACCTCGGCGCGATTGAGAAAAAGATGAAAGAGATCATCAACAAGCGCGACGAGGTGCGTACCGAGGTCTGGGACCGCGCCCGCGCCGTGAAGTTCTACGAAGACAATGGCGAGCCCTACAAAGTTGAACTGATCGACGCCATTCCCGGGGACGAACCCTTGCGCATGTACTGGCATGGCGATTGGCAGGATCTGTGCCGCGGCCCGCATTTGCAACACACAGGCCAAGTGCCCGGCGATAGCTGGAAGCTCATGTCCGTCGCTGGCGCTTATTGGCGCGGGGATTCAGACCGCGCGATGCTGCAACGCATCTACGGCGTGGCCTTCCAGAACAAAGAGAAGCTCAAAGAATATCTGCACTTTCTTGAGGAAGCCGAAAAACGCGACCACCGCAAACTGGGCCGCGAAATGGACCTCTACCACATGCAGGAAGAGGCCCCCGGTCAGGTCTTCTGGCACCCCAATGGCTGGACTATATACACAACGCTGCAAGACTACATGCGCCGCCAGCAACGCAAAGGTGGCTATGTCGAAGTGAACACCCCGCAAGTGGTCGACCGCCGCCTTTGGGAAGCGTCAGGTCATTGGGAAAAGTACCAAGAGAACATGTTCATCGTCGAGGTGGATGAGGATCATGCGCGCGAAAAGGCGGTCAACGCGCTCAAGCCGATGAACTGCCCGTGCCATGTACAGGTTTATAACCAAGGCTTGAAATCCTATCGCGATTTGCCTTTGCGCATGGCCGAGTTCGGCTCCTGCGCCCGGTATGAGCCTTCCGGCGCTTTGCACGGCATCATGCGCGTGCGTGGCTTCACCCAAGATGACGGCCACATATTCTGCCGCGAAGACCAGATCGAGAGCGAGACAGCCGTCTATATCGACTTCCTGTCTTCCATCTACAAAGACCTCGGATTTGAAAACTTCCGGGTCAAATTCTCGGACCGCCCAGAGAGGCGCTCGGGCTCGGATGAAGTTTGGGACAAGGCCGAAGCGGCTCTGCTCTCGGCCACCCGCGCAGCAGGGATTGAGCCGGAAATGAACCCTGGCGAAGGCGCGTTCTACGGGCCCAAGCTGGAATTTGTACTGACCGATGCCATCGGCCGAGACTGGCAATGCGGGACACACCAGGTCGATTTCGTTTTGCCGGAACGGCTCGACGCCAATTACATCGGGGAGGATGGCGCGAAGCATCGCCCCGTCATGCTGCACCGCGCAACACTGGGCTCTTTCGAGCGGTTCATTGGCATTTTGATTGAGGAACATTCGGGCAAATTGCCGCTCTGGCTGGCCCCGCGACAGGTGGTCGTCGCCACCATCGTGTCGGATGCCGATGACTATGTGAGGCAAACAGTTGAGACCTTGAAAGCTGCGGGCATCCGGGCAGAGGCCGACATTCGCAACGAGAAGATCAACTATAAGGTGCGCGAGCATTCCGTGGCCAAAGTCCCGTATATCCTCGCCGTCGGGAAAAAAGAGGTTGAGGAGCAAACCGTTACGGTCCGGCGTCTGGGTGAGAAGCACACCAAGGTCGAACCGCTCATCGACGTCGTGTCAAGTTTGGCGGTCGATGCGACCCCGCCTGATTTACGCTGATTAAAGAAGGGCGTCCTGGACGTCCTTCTTCCATCCCAAATATAGCGCGTCAGCCTCAATCACTGGGCGTTTCATCAGGGTCGGGTGTGCGGCAAGAAGGTCCAAGGCAGGCTTGGCGCGTTCGCTTTCGTCCAGTCCGCGCCAGGTCGTAGAGCGCGTATTCATCAACGCATCGCCAAATTTTTCAGCGAACCGCTCAAGCGTGGAAGGCGGCAAAGGAGCTTCCCTTACGTCAACAAATTCAACGTCGTGGCCGGCGCTTTCCAATGATTTCAGCGCCTTACGACACGTATCGCATGCTTTGATGCCATATAATTTCACGGAAAAGCCTCCATCATTTGCGCCCAAAACACTGAGCGATAACCCGCCTAGAGGGAATCCCGAAGGCCTTGTCGTTGATTTTTTACATTAACCAACTATTTTTGGAAGTGTGACACAGACTTTACGTTTCGGCCCTCTTCTTCATGCGGATGTCCAAAGTAAGACTGACAGCCACCAGTCCGCCGGATGATCTGGGCGGAGCAAGAAGGAGAAGCGGTATGGCCACTGGCACCGTAAAATGGTTCAACACGACCAAAGGTTTTGGGTTTATTGCACCTGATGATGGCGGAAAAGACGTTTTTGTCCATATTTCTGCTGTAGAACGCGCCGGGATGACCGGGCTGCGTGATGACCAGAAAATTCAGTACGAAATGATTGAAGGCCGCGACGGTCGGCAATCTGCGGGCGATTTGGTCGCGCTGGACTAAAGCTTACTTACTGAGCTCAAAGACGAAATAAGCCCGCTCTGGCGGGCTCATTTTAGTGGTGTGACGGCGCCGCATTCGCGGAAGCCGCGGTCTAAACTGATTTGTTTTTACGACGCGACACTGCGCCAAAGACCAGCAGACCGCCCGCTAGCAAAGGCAATCCGCTCGGTAATGGCACAACAGCAAGGCTTGGAAAGCCCGACACGGAGACATCCGTGAACTCCAGAGCGACACTTCTGATAAGCAGCCCTTCGGACTCGTCCCATTCCTCGTCAAGGCGTCCCTTGCCACCTTTACCCAATTCGAAAAACGATGCGTTGGTAAAGTCGGTTGACTCAAACTGTGCGAACGTACTCGACGGTGTCGGCAACTCGAACGTTTCGATACCTGCATAGAGACAACTGAAACCGCCAATATCGCATGCTGCCTTTTCGACCGTCGTGCCCCAAGCATCAAAGCTGACGCGTAACTCCAATGAGCCCGATTTGATCATGTCTTTGGCAAACCCAAAAAACGGAGTCTTGTCAGCGCTCGGCACATCCAGCTTCGCAGGGCCGGAATCGAACACCAGAGCATCCGACACATCTGTCACCTTGGCGTCAAAATCAAAAATGAGGTCAAACGTCTGGCCCGAAAAATCATAGGGGGCCGTTGCCGCGTGAACACCTGACGCAATTACCGATACGGCAAGTGCGCCGAAAAAGGATTTGTACATAATAGTTCGCTTCCGCAAAAGATTGGTTAACCAACCATTCACAAAGCCGAGAAACATGTCAAAAATGAGGCGGCAAGATATTGCTAAAGCGGTGGCAAAAGACCGCTGATCACCAATATCATAAGGCCTATTGATACCTTTATTGCGATCTTAGTTTCCGCAGGAGCGGAAGCCAAAACACAGCCCCCAGTAACAGAATGATGCTTGCAGGGAGCGGCACTTGGACGCCGACTTTTTGGACCCAAAGCTGGCGCATCGACCAGGTTGAGCTGACGCGCATGCTGTATGGATCGTTTTGCGATCCGGCCAATTTGATGGGGTCGCCCAAAACCCAGTTCTCGTAAATCATCATGCTGCGACGATCAAACAAGGTCGATGTCGGGCCGCCATCGGTTAACAAAAACTGGTCATAGAAGTCGATCACACCATCATAGACGCCGCGACAAGCTAAGACCAAAGTGCATCGCGCCGATATTTCGCGCCCCTCTACACGGATTTCGATGCGTTCCTGCACTTCCATACCGACGGCAACGTTGTAGGGATTTGGTTGCCGCTCGGGCTGTGACCCCAAGGAGGATACGCGTGCATTGGCTTGTCGCGCATCAGAAAAAACCGGTTTGTAATCAACCTGTTCGAGGCGCGCTTTGAAGTTGATCGTAAAAAAATCGACGGGGGCAGCTTGGATGGGAATGGGGAGAATAATAAGAAATAGGAGAAATGATAGGCGCATGGGACCCTCGGGATACAAAAAATTAACACAGATTAATGCGACTAGGTTGAGACCTGGGGACGGCTCGATCAACGGTTAAGAGTCATTATGATTAACGCGGCGACGCGCCTGGGAAATTTGGCGTGTTTTTTAATCAAGCGCCCGGTTTGCAGGCGGGGCGTGTCGAAATTAACGTATAATCGCTGCGACGCAGCATGGCCTGGGCGTCAGGGAAGACGACCGCTCACTCTTTGATTTGCTCGGAGTTTTGTACAAATTGGGGCATTTTTTTTGGAGCTACACCCATTTTGTACAGAAGTTTTTTGGCCCATTTGGACTGATTTTGGGACGTTTTGAGTTGGAGTTCTTGGTTAAGAGAGTGTTGACCTGTCGGGCATAGTTTGGGTTTGAGCGAACTATGTCGAGCTAAGTGAAATGTGGTCGCTTAGTTCAATGCCCCGCGCCCGAACCGAGAGGTTCAAGCCGTCTTGGAAAGCGTCCGGTGGACGGTTTCAGGCTTGCACGGGCGGAGCCCCGGGGTGCATCGCGCCCGCCCGTGTGGGGGTCGGAAGGCTTCACAGAAACGGTCCGGGGGACCGTTTCGCCTGACGACAGGCGGAGCCCCGGGGGTGAGATATGCCTCGGAAACTGTCCAGTGGACAGTTTCAATATCGAACGCGCGAAGCGCCCGATCCTAGTTGGGTATCAACCCAATACCTCAACCGTCAATGGATATGGCTCGTGGGGTTTTGCAGTCAAAGTACGCCAATATTCTCTGAAAAAATTCTCGCAGTACATATTTGCCAAAATTATTCTTTTATCATAGTTTTTTGAGGAGATTTTAAAAATTTCGGCCAGCTCATTCTTTATTATCCGTTGGTCACTTGCAGAAACGCCACTTGCTGTCGCTAGAATCTCAACATCGGGGTTTCCTTTAATTTCAAGTAGGTCCAAATTTTGTCTATGAAACGCTGAGCCCAAGAAAACTATTCTCTCTGCATTCCTCAGGTCCTCCTGCATCTCGGCTTTCTGATTTGAGTCTTTCATACCTTGAGTGAACGTTCGGATATCTAATGCAGCAGCAGCGAGACTTTCGGACGAACCCCCGCCAAATTTTGACGCGGATGCGTCGCCATATTGCCAAGGAAGTTTTCCTGCAATCCCGTAGGGGCGATGAATACGAAGCTCCTGAACTAGCTCTTTGGTGACTTCTTCTGAGATTCCGTAGTAGTTCGCCAAGGATTTGGGTAGATATTGCTCAAGACATCGGTCGTAGTTGAAAGAAACGAAGCAAACATTCTGAAAAATGTTGTCGATATCATCATGTTTCCGGTTCTCGCAGATAATTTTGGTAAGGTGTGAATACCAGGTTTTTTTGAATTTCCTTAAGTCTAATTCTCCAGGACGTTCTTGCCTTTCCTGAAAGTAAACACTCTTTCCTTCAGCGGCGTGAATAGCGCGTACAATCCCTAGTTTTGCTACACGCTCAATCTGACTATCGTCCAATGCGTCAACGATGTTGTCAATTGAGATAGCCTGTTGGCCAGATGCAATTATCTGCCTCGCTGATTTTAGGTGTTCGTTATATTTCTCTACTGAATCTCCTTCATCGATCGATATCTTGAGTGCTTTCGCGATTAAACTATCGCCTTTTACAAGACGATTAAAATCGTACCGTAAATCGACTAAAGACGAGATCTCCTCCAAGAGAGTGTCACCGACGGGGAGGCCAACTTCGGCGCTTGCTCCTGCTCCGAGTACAAAGACTGTCTTTGCTCGAAACATAGCCCTACTTCAAAACCCCCTCAAACTCCCGCCACTCTCCTTTGCTCATCCCGGAGTTCTCCTGCGTGACCTCTTCGCCTTTCAGCATGCGGCGGAGGCAGTCGAGGGCTTTGCCGGATAGAGTGGCGCCGCCTAAGCGGTAGTCCTCGAACGCGCCGTAGGCGGCGGGGACCCAGTCGGCGACGATGTTACAAATCGCATCCGCGTAAACTCTAATTTCATATTGTGCATGTTTATCTGCCCGCAGGCGCAGGAAATGAAACAGATTATGGAGGTCCACCTTCCAGTACCATTGAGTGTAGATATTGGCCGGCAGGTTCATGCGGGCGAGTTCGCGGGCGAGGCCTTGTTGGCCCTCCTCGGAGATCATTTCCTCGTAGTGATCATAGGCGCGCATGCTGTCATCTTTGAGGTAGCGCAGGACGCGCTCCGCCTCCTCGCCTGACAGCGCTTCACCACGGCCCTGATTGTTGATGACGGATTGGGCGTTCAGATGCTCGGTCGCGGGGATGTAGAATTCGCGGTCCAGGATCGAATAGCGGGCAGAGTATTCGTTGACGTTGGCGGTGCGGTGCCGGATCCATTGGCGCGCCACGAAGACGGGCAGTTTGACGTGCAGCTTGATCTCGCACATTTCGAACGGCGTGGAATGCCAGTGGCGCATCAGGTAACGGATCAGGCCTTCGTCATTTTGCACCGATTTGGTGCCCTTGCCGTAGCTGACGCGGGCGGCCTGACAGATCGCGCTATCATCGCCCATATAGTCGATAACCCGCACGAAGCCGTGGTCGAGCACATCATGGGCTTTATAGAGATGCGCCTCCATCCCCGGCACGGTGGCACGCAGGGTTTGGGACGTTTCGCTGCGCAGAGCGTTGATTTCTTCCTGCTGCTCGGGGGAGATGGGCATTGCGGGGCCTCTTTTCTGCGTTTGTAAAGCCACATATTGGGGGCAAAGCGCATAATAGATCAAGATAATGTGGCGAGTTATCCCCAAGAGAATGGCGTTGCAGCGCCGGGCGCGCGCGGGCAGATTGCGGGTCATGGCAGATTGGGGCACACGCGCGTTGGAACATCGGCTGGGAGAGCGGCTGCGCGCCGCCCTGCCCGGCTGGGCGTCCGAAGTGGTGATGTTTTTCGCAAAACAGGCCTGGGCCGCGCTGTTCGGGCTGCTGTTTCTGGCGGCGCTGATGATCTCCAAGGCGGTGTGGCAGGAGAGCTGGGTGATCACCCGGTTCGACGGGCTGTTCATCTTCGCGGTGCTGACCCAGGCCTTCATGCTGTGGACCCGGCTGGAAAACTGGGAAGAGGCGCGCGTGATCGTCATCTTCCACCTGACCGGCACCATCATGGAGTTCTTCAAAGTGGCGCAAGGCAGCTGGTCCTACCCCGAAGAGGCCTGGATCATGATCGCAGGCGTGCCGCTGTTTTCGGGCTTCATGTACGCCTCCGTGGGCAGCTACGTGGCGCGGGCGACGCGGATTTTTGACATGCGCTACGCCCCCTACCCGCCCCTGTGGCTGACCTTTGTGTTTGGCGCATTGTGCTACGTCAATTTCTTCGCGCATCATTTCACCTATGACATCCGGATCGGCTTGTTCGTGGCCTCGGTGGTGATTTTCGGGCGCACCCGGGTGTGGTTTTTCGCCGGCAAAACGCCGCGCTGGATGCCGATGCCGCTGGCCGCGCTGATGTGCGGTTTCGTTTTGTGGGTGGCCGAATTCGTCGGCACCACCGTCACGGCCACCTGGGTCTACGCGGGCCAGGCGCGGTGGGAAATGGTGAGCCTATCCAAGATGGGGTCTTGGTACCTGCTGCTTTATGTGGCGTTCATCACGGTGACGCTGGTCAGCCGCTCGGCACTGATCAACCACCCGATCAGGCCACAAGACCGCGACGCCATTATCGGCACCGAACACATCAAACCGGGTGCTGGTCCCGCCCGCCCCGCAGGCTAAGTCAAACGCAAAGGAGACATGTTATGAAAATCGAATATTTGCACACGATGGTGCGCGTGAAAGACCTTGAGGCGTCAATCAAGTTTTACGAGCTTCTGGGCCTGAAAGAGCGGCGCCGCACCGATCATGAGGGCGGCCGCTTCACGCTTGTGTTCATGTGCCCCCCGGCCAGGAAGACGGGCGCGCGGATGTGGAGCTGACCTACAATTGGGACGGCGACGACGCGCTGCCCGCCGATAGCCGCCATTTCGGGCATCTGGCTTACCGGGTCGAGGATATTTACGCGAAATGCCAAGAGCTGATGGATGCCGGCGTGACCATCAACCGCCCGCCGCGCGACGGTCATATGGCCTTTGTGCGCTCGCCCGACAATGTCTCGGTTGAGTTGTTGCAGATGGGCGAGAGCCTGCCCGCGCAGGAGCCTTGGGCCAGCATGGAAAACACCGGTCATTGGTAAGGCTGCTTTGTCTTTGCGCGATCCTGATCGGGGCCGCGCCCGCAAGCGCCGCGTGCCGCCTGGCACTGGCCTTAGGTATGGACGTATCAGGGTCCGTCGACCCGGTTGAATACAGGCTGCAATTGGATGGGCTGGCCAATGCGTTGACGGACGCAGAGGTGCAGGCCCAAATCCTATCCGCCCCGGAGACCCCGATTTGGGTCGCGGCGTTTGAATGGGCCGGGCGTGGCAATCAACAGCTGTTGGTGAGTTGGACCCCGCTGGACAGTCCAACTGCGATAGCTGAGGTCGCAGCGGCACTGCGCAGCGCGACCCGCAGCACCGGCTCCAACTCGACGGGGTTGGGCGAGGCGCTGCTTTTCGGCGAGGCCTTGTTTGCACAGCGCCCCAATTGCTGGAGCTACACGTTGGATATTTCGGGCGACGGCAAAAACAATGTGGGCCCAGAGCCGGGTCAAGCCCGTCAAAATCTTGCGGGCCGCACTATCAATGCGCTGGTCATCGGTAGCGATCTGAGCGTGGGGCGCGACGAGCGACAAATGGAGATTATGGATCTGTCTGCCTATTTCCGAAAACTGGTGATC
The DNA here is from genome assembly GCF_055693445.1 of Litoreibacter sp. JB4-2. NCBI lineage: Bacteria > Pseudomonadati > Pseudomonadota > Alphaproteobacteria > Rhodobacterales > Roseobacteraceae > Litoreibacter > Litoreibacter sp. JB4-2. The sequence continues at coordinate 3,907,759 of NZ_CM146334.1, read as the reverse complement.
CAAGGACCAGACGCCTTCATCGAGGTTGCCCAAGGCTTTGAAGATTTTGAGCGCGCCATGACCCGGAAGCTCTTGCGCGAAACGCGTGGGATGGTGGTTGGCGCTTTGAAATAGGCGCGCGCCATCCCAGATCACTGTCCCACTACGCCGACAAGATCACGCTCGCACAATCACACAAACGGTAGAATTGGTGTAGGCTACGTCCCTTGCAGGACGCCGCGTTCGATCTGGTCGGCTTCGATGCTTTCAAACAGCGCCTTAAAATTGCCCTCGCCAAAACCGTCGTCACCTTTGCGTTGGATGAACTCAAAGAAAATCGGCCCAATCACAGTTTTGGAAAAAATTTGCAAAAGGATGCGTGTTTCTCCGCCGCCTACGACCCCTTCACCATCGATCATGATACCATGCTTCATCATCCGCTCCAGCGGTTCCTGATGACCTGTGACTCGGGTTTTGCTGAGTTGGTAGTAGGTCTCGGGCGGGCCTTTCATGAACTTAATGCCTCGCGACGCGATTTCGTCGGTTGCATCGTAAATATCGCGCGCGCCTACTGCGATATGCTGAATGCCTTCTCCATTGTAGCGCTTTAGATATTCGACGATCTGACCCTTTTCGCCGCGATCTTCATTGATCGGGATCCGAATGCGCCCGCATGGCGATGTCAACGCGCGGCTCAAAAGGCCGGTAAATTTGCCCTCGATGTCGAAAAAGCGAATTTCACGAAAGCCGAACAAATCGCCATAAAACTTGAACCAAACGTCCATTTGTCCTTTGTGAACATTGTGGGTCAGATGATCGAGATAGTGAAACCCGACGCCGGCTGGATGGCTCTCGGAAACCCAGTCGAACTCGGAGTTGTAAGGGTTTGTCTCGTAGTAATCTTCGATGAAGTAGATCAGGGAGCCGCCAATACCGACAATCGCAGGCACATCCATTGTCTTTCCAGCACCCTCATAGGGCGTAGCGCCTTTGGAAACGGCGTGCTCGAAAGCATGCTGCGCATTCACGACGCGCCAAGCCATTGATGGCGCGCAAGGGCCATGAATGCCCACAAAAGAAGTCGCATGGCTGTTTGGCTCGGCATTGATCACATAGGTGATGTCTCCCTGCTGCCAAAGCTCAATGGCTTTGGATTTGTGGTTGGCCGTGTGCACATACCCCATTCTCGCAAACAGATCGCGCAGGACCTCCGGCTCGGGATGTGCGAATTCAACAAACTCAAACCCATCGGTGCCAGCTGGATTGTCTTTCGAAATTTTCGCTTTCGGCGCGTCGTGTGGAAAAGGACCCATGATATACTCCTCTGGTTTGGTGAGAGTGTAACAAAAACCACATGCGATTTTCGCCCGGTAAACGCCCCTTCAGAAAGAATTGCGCGTGAAACTTGCATAAACCAGCCAACTAACTCAATATTGACGCATGCACAGACTAGACGCCAAAGATATAGTGCTTTTGTCCGCCCTGCAGAAAGATGCCCAGGCTTCTGTGCAGGAAATGGCCGAGAAACTCGGCATGTCCGCCTCACAAATCGGGCGTCGGCGGCAGCGGCTGGAGGCGGAGAACTATATTCTGGATACGCCGGCGCGATTGAACCCGGAACTTCTTGGCCTCAATGTACAGGCATTTATCCAGATCCAAACCGCTGCACAGACAGCTCAAACCCATGCAGATGTGGCGCGCTTGATCAACACCCAACCCGAGATAATCGCCGCGTGGACAATGACAGGTGAGGCTGACTACATTTTTCGCGTCTTTTGCGCAGATCTGTCACGGCTAAACCAGTTGGTGCAAGACATCTTGCTACCCCATCCCGCCATCGGGCGGGTTCATAGTCAAATCGTTATGGACCAACTGAAAGACAACACCGTTCTGCCCCTACCAATGTGACCGGAAAAATTATGTCGGGCCAGACTAGGCCGCCGCACCCGCCTCATCCTCAGAAAGCTGCCTGTGCCAGAGTTGCGAATAACGCCCTTCGCTTGCGAGCAAGTCGTCATGGGTGCCGCGTTCGGCGATTTGGCCGTTTTCCAGCACGACGATTTCGTCAGCATTGGCGATCGTCGACAGGCGGTGCGCGATGGTCAGGACCGTGCGTCCCGCGCCCAGGCCTTGTAGGGCCTCCTGGATGTCGGCCTCCGTCTCGGTATCGAGGGCCGATGTCGCCTCGTCCAGCAGCAAGATTGGCGGGTTCTTCAGCAAAGTGCGCGCGATGCCCACGCGTTGCTTTTCACCGCCCGACAGTTTCAGGCCGCGTTCGCCCACCGTGGTCTCATACCCATCTGGCAGGGACTGGATGAAGTCGTGGATCTTGGCGTCTTTGGCGGCTTTCTCAATCTCGGCGCGGGTGGCTTCGGGGCGACCATAGGCGATGTTATAAAGCACCGTATCGTTGAACAGCACCGTGTCCTGCGGCACGACGCCGATCTGGGCATGCAGGCTGTCCTGAGTCACGTCGCGCACGTCTTGCCCGTCAATGCTGAGCGCCCCGCCATTGACGTCATAGAAGCGAAACAGCAGCCGCCCGATGGTTGATTTGCCCGAGCCGGAGGGTCCGACAATGGCCACGGTTTTGCCAGCGGCGACTTTAAGCGATACCCCCTGCAAGATGGGCCGCGCGGCGTCATAGCCGAAGAAGACGTCCTTCAGCTCGACCTCCCCCTTGGTGACCTCAAGCGTGGTGGCGTCGGATTTGTCCTGCACCTCAGCCGGTTGGCCGAGCAGGTCGAACATTTCCGCCATATCGACCAAGGCCTGACGGATTTCGCGGTAGACCGTGCCAAGGAAATTCAGCGGCATGGTGATCTGGATCATGTAGGCGTTGACCATGACGAAATCACCGACCGTGAGGACGCCGTTTTGAACACCGATGGCGGCCATGACCATGACGGCGATGAGCCCGCCGGTGATGATGAGCGATTGACCGAAATTCAGAAATGCCAGCGAGTAGGAAGTTTTCAGCGCGGCGGCGACGTATTTCTCCATCGCGCCGTCATAGCGGTCGGCCTCCCGCTGCTCGGCCCCGAAATACTTGACGGTCTCGAAATTTAGCAGGCTGTCTATGGCCTTTTGGTTCGCGTCGGTGTCTTGGTCGTTCATCTCCTTGCGCATTTTCACACGCCATTCGGTGACCGCGAAAGTGAACCAGGTGTAAAGGACCAGCGTGACAAGAACGACGACCAAGTACCAGATATCAAAGACAAAAGCCAATATGACGGCGATCATCAACAGCTCAAGGATCAGCGGCCCGATGGAGAAGAGCAGGAAGCGGAGCAGGAATTCGACGCCTTTGACGCCGCGCTCGATGATACGGGACAAGCCGCCCGTTTTGCGCGTGATGTGGTAGCGCATCGACAGGCGGTGGATGTGGGTGAACGTCTCCAACGCGAGCATGCGCAGCGCGCGTTGACCGACGAGCGCGAAGACCACGTCGCGCATCTGCTGGAAGCCCACATTGATAAGACGCGCTACGCCGTAGGCGACAGTGATGCCAATGGCCCCTGCCCCCAACATCCAGGCCGGGCCAGCGCCCTGCCCACTGAGCACATCGGTGGCCGCACCAAAGAGCGGCGCTGCGAGTACGGCGACGACCTTGGACAACAACAAAAAGCCCAGCGCGATGACAACGCGGCGTTTCACCCATGGCTGATCATCAGGCCAAAGATACGGGATGACGCGCTTGACCACGCGCCAGCCATCTTTTCGCAGATCCTGGTTGAGGCGGGCGTCGGAGACTTCAGTGACCATGGGGGAGGATTTCTGACTGCTTCATCGGACCCCAGTATGTAGGGCCGCGCCCGAGCAATTGCCAGCCCCGCCGCGCGATGCAGCCCCGAATGCGGGGCCGCAGCTAATTGATTTAGGCAGTCTCGGTGGTTTTCTTAGCTTTTGAGGCCGTCTCCAGTTTGCGGGTCTCCAAGGCGAGACCCACGCCAGAGGCGCGCAGAGATTTGTTGAAGGCACCAAGATCCATTCCGGCCGCTTGCGCCATGGCAAGCATCGCGGCGAGGGTTTCGGGGTTGAACTCCTCAGGAATAAGCGCGCCGACGGATTGCTCCAGTTCCAGCGCGTTGCCGAGCCCCGGGAAGACCAGCCCGGTTTGCGGGATGATTTCATTGAGCGCGGCACCCGACGCGGTCGGCACACTGGCCTGCGTCTGGTCATTGATCGTGCCATCCGCGCCGAAATATGTCGCGCGATTTTGCGGCGTCAGCAACACTTGCACAGGCCCGTCCGCCTGCGGCTCGAACCCGAAGACCGGGCCAAGTGGGCCTTGGGAAATCTGCAACTGCGCAGGCAGGCTGATTTCGACATAGCCGCGGGCCTCAAAGTTTGGGGTTGGCGGTGGGCAACCGGGCATTGCAAATGGATCGCTGGGCAGCACCGCGACAAGTGCGGTCGCGCAGGCATCAATTGTGACCAGCGGGTTCAGGCGGAACCGCTTGGCCTCAGCCGCGCCCGACAGCGCGAAATCGAAGTTGTTGTTGTCGTCAGGCGTGTCGACGATGACAAATGTATTGTCGAACAGCGACCGGTCAGGATCGGTGGTCGATGAAGTGATATAGTCCAGCCGGAAAGACAGCGGCTGGTCTTCCAGATTGGTGATTTCAAGAAAATGGCCCTGAAGGACGGTATCGGCAGGGCCCGCCGGGGATTGGGGTTTGTAGATCAGCTCAAAATGAGAGACTTGCATCGAAATGCTCCTTAAAAAAATGGGTACATCAAAAGACAGCGGCTGCTAAAAATATGTGCAGCGGCTGAGGAAGTGTACCACATTTCAAGGTCGATCCCAAACGCACCCATACAGAGTGGCGTAAAGGCGCCTAGCCTTCGGGCAACTCGAATATTTGGCCGGGGTAGATGAGGTCGGGGTCACGGATCAGGTCGCGATTGGCCTCGTAGACGCGCACATACTCCACACCGGAGCCGAAACGATCCTCCGCAATAGCCCATAGGGTGAAGCCTTTTTGGACCGTTACGGCATTCGGGCGGCTGGCGGCCTCGACAACAAGCTCGGGCTCTTCGCGCTGAAACGGTGTCTCGACGCGGCTGGTGACGGTGCCTGCGGGATCAACTTCGTCGATACGCAGGCGGTAGACACCCGCATCCACGTCAGGCAGCGGCGCTTCCCACGTACCATCGGGCTGGATTTGTACCGTGTTGATAGGCGCATCATCGACATAGACCCGCGCGAAGCTTTCGCTGTCGCCACGCCCGGCAAGGGCAACATCGCCGGTCGCATCATAGGTGATCGTGTCGATCACCAGATTGGCTACAGGTTCGGTCGTCACGGCCTCTTTTTGCGGGGCGAGCGGTTGAGGTGCAGGTTGCAGGACCTTCACGCCGCTTTCATCGGCCAGCACGATAGTGGGGCTGTCTGGCACGGCGGGTTCCGCTGGCGCGGGAGTTTCTTCGACGCTGGCCACAACCGTTTCGTCAGTGGCGGGCGAGACCTGCGCGGGTGTTTGCGCCTCGGCGACGATGTCCTCGGCGGTCGGTTCTACCGTTTCATCAATGGCAGCGTCTGCCAGTTGTGGCGCTGCTGGCGCATCGTCAGGAACGGTCGGCGCTTCAACGACAGGCGTCTCATCTGGGGCGGCCTCGGCGGCTGGCGCGCTTTCGGCAAGGGCGGTCTCGGCGTCGGGTACATCTTCGGCGGCTGGAGTCTGCGCGACTTCAGTCTCTGGCGCCTCTTCCAGGGGTAGGTCTTCGGGTTCGGCAGCCGCAACTTCCAGCTCGGCTTCGTCAGCTGTGTCGACCACGGCAGGTGCGACTTCAGCCACGGCGACCGGACGTGTCGGTGCGATCAGCACTGTCCCGCTGGAAGCAATGACCGCGCCATCCGCGCCATCAAATTCCGCTGATAGGCTGCGCGGGTTTTCTGATGCTGGCAAATCGAACAATGCAACGAACTTCCCGCTGCGATCCGCGATAGCTTCGGCAACGACTTCACCATCGGCCAAAAGGCGCACCGTGGCGCCCGGTTCTGCATCGCCCGCGATCACAGCACCGCCGGTCGGGTCGATGCGAACAACGTCAAAGCTGGGGGCAATCGGCGCAACAGGTGCTTCGGGCGCAGCAGTAGAGGTTTGCTCGGCCACCTCTTCCGCCTCGACTTCTGCCTCGGTGGTCGCAGGATCGGGGCTGGCATCCGCTGTCTCGGCAGGCTCAGAGCTTTCGGGCACCGGCGTGATTTCAATTGGCGCTTCGGCAATACCCGGGCCAGCGTCACGGCCCCCGAAAAAGACAACGTAATTTGCCACTGCCAAAGCAATAATGCCCAGAAGCAATACCAGGTTACCGGCTGTCCATTTTGATCGCGGTTGATCCGCCATTTTGTGATCCTTTTCCCCGTCGATACCCCTTCCCCAAGGGGTGGCAGCGCCTTCAATCAGGCTAAGCTTGTACGTTACTAGCAGCCCCTCTATCACAAGGCAAAACACCAGACATCACCAAGACATCACAAGGGCCGAAGCGCGATGAACCAGCAACACCCAAAATCCGTTTGCGTCTATTGCGGCTCACGCTTTGGGGCCAACCCCGCCTACCGCGCCGCGGCTGACGCCGTTGGCACCGCGATTGCCCAAAACGGCTGGCGCCTGGTCTACGGCGCCGGGGACGTGGGATTGATGGGCGAAGTGGCCAATGCATGCCAAGCCGCAGGCGGTGATGTGTTTGGCGTCATCCCGATCCATTTGTTTGATCGGGAGGTCGGAAAACGCGACCTTACCAGCTTTGTGATCACCGAGAATATGCATGAGCGCAAGAAGGTTATGTATATGAATTCAGACGCAATTGTCGTGTTGCCGGGCGGCGCAGGCTCGCTTGATGAGCTGTTCGAAGTGCTGACCTGGCGGCAATTGGGCCTGCACGAAAAACCGATCTACCTGCTCAACACGGAAGGCTACTGGGACAAGCTTGTTGGGCTCGTCGATCATATCATCAACGAGGGTTTCGCCGACGCCACGCTGCGCGACTATATGAGCGTGGTGGACAGCCCCGCCGCGTTGACAGAACAGCTTCAATCGGCCCTGGCGCGTTAACACATCGCGCGCTTCCCCAAGTTGTGATGCGGCAATCCGGCGCTTGGCTGGTAAAGATTAACCAGAATCAAAAAACTTCAGGGAGACCCCATGTATCTCAGATCAACCTTGGCGGCATTGACCGCCGCGGCCGGGTTTGCCGCCCCCGCCTTCGCGGCAGAGGGCGAGCGGGTGCAAATCACCGGCGAAATCATCGACACGTGGTGCTATTTTTCGGGCGTCATGGGCGGCACGGACGCGGTCGTGGGCTCGGCACACCATACCTGCGCGCTTTGGTGTTCGGCTGGCGGGATCCCTGTCGGGCTGCTGGGCGATGACGGTGAGGTTTACATGGTTCTGAAGATAGAGGGCGACGACCAGTCGGCGTCCGGCGATACGCAGATGACCTTGGCCAGCCACGAGATCGTAGCCGACGGGATGCTCTACAAGCGTGACGGGCTGAACTATCTGGTGGTCGAAGCTGTGGTCGAAGATCGCGGCATCACCAACCTCAACCACGAGGATTACGGCGTCGTGCCGCCCTTCGCAATTCCGAAGCCAAAGAAGTGAGGGCCCTGATATGAAACGTTTTATTGCTCTTCTCGCCGTTGTGGCAACGCCTCTCACAGCACAGGATTTTTCGGAAGGCTCGAACGCGCGCGAATGGAACCTTTACGCCGAAAGCCCCGCTACATTTGAGGCCACGGTCGTCGATTTGCTCTGCACCGTTGCGGGCGACTGCGCCAATGAATGCGGCGACGGGCGCCAGTTGGGGCTGCTGCGCAGCGTAGATGACGTGTTGGTCTACCCCAACAAGAACGCGCAAAGCTCGTTCAACGGCGCGGCTTACGATTTGCACCCCTATTGCGGCAAGCTGGTCGACGTCGACGGGTTGTTGATCGAGGATGAAGATATCCCCGGCGCCAAGAACATTTACCTTGTGCAAACCATTAAAGAGGCAGGCGCCGACGAATGGGAAAAGGCAAATAAATGGACCAAAGTCTGGGCCGCGAAACATCCCGACGCCAAAGGCAAAGGGCCATGGTTCCGTCGCGACCCACGGGTGAACGCCTTTATCGCGGCTGATGGCTATCTTGGCCAAGGCCTGACACCCGAAGAGGCATACGAGATCACACAATGATCAAAGCGGCCCTGTTAACATTTGCCATGGCGACCCCCGCCATGGCCGAAACACCCCTGCCCTTCAATCTTGGTGGCAGCTTCGCCTTGACCGACCAGTTCGGCGCCGCCCGCACCGAGGTGGACCCAGACGGCAAGCACCAATTGCTGTTCTTTGGCTACGTCAATTGCCGTGAGATTTGCTCCGCCGTGTTTCCAATGATGGCGCAAGTTGTCGACGAGGTTGAAGCGCGCGGCATGGACATCACGCCGGTTCTGATCACCGTCGACCCCGCACGCGATACGGTCGAAACGATGGCCGAAGGGCTGGCCGAGCATCACCCCGATTTTGTGGGCCTGACCGGCTCTGCCGCGCAGCTTCAAGTGGCCTATGACGCCTATGCGATTGAGACTGAAGAAGTGTTCGTGGACCCCGAATACGGGCCGGTTCTGGCGCATGGCAGCTTTGTCTATCTGCTGGACGGGGACGGCAAGTTCCTGACGCTGGTCCCCCCCATTGTGACCCCTGACCAAGCGGCCGGGATCATCGCGAAATACGCCGGAGAAACCGGATAATGCCAAATAGCTGGACGCGGCGCGCGCTGCTTGGCGCCGGCATTGTCGCCTTGGGCGGCTTGGGGTTTTACGCTGTTGGCGGCCAAAACCTGTTCTATGAGGTCATCACAGAGGCTTCCGCCGCAGAGGCGCTTGATCCGGAAATGGCGCATCAGATGGCGGGTCAGGGCCAGATCGTTTTGGTTGATATTCGCAGGCCCGACGAATGGGCCAAGACCGGTTCGGGTGAACACGCTGTGCGGCTGGATTTGCGACGCGATGACTTTATCGAGCAGTTGGACCTGCTGGTCGCGGGCGATCGTGGAGCGCCTCTGGCGTTGATCTGCGCACGCGGCGTGCGCTCAGCGCGCGAGAACAACAAGCTGATTGCGGCTGGGTTCACCAACGTGATTGACGTGCCCGAGGGTATGCTCGGCAACAAGAAAGGCCCCGGTTGGATCAAACGCGGGCTCCCGTTAAACAAGGCTCCCTGACATGAAATTTTTTCTCTCGGCCTTCGCGCTATTTGCTTTTACCGGTGGCGTACACGCGGGCTGCGCTGACCTAGAAGACACCTGTAAAACGCAGCTGGGCGAATACCACATTGCCCTGCCTGAGGGCGTGGAAAACCCGCCGGCCTTGTTGTTTTTACACGGCGCCGGTGGCAGCGGCAAAATGGCAATTAACATGGACGCAGCGCTGCAACGCGGATACGCGCTGATCGGCCCCAATGGGCTGAAACGTCCCGGTACAAATTTTGGCCCCGGCTGGTCTTTCAACCCGGCGCGCGAAGAGCTGCGCGATGAAGAAGCTTTCATGCGTGAAGTCATCGCCGACGCCACCGAAAACCATGGGATCGACCCCGACCGCGTGCTTTTGGCTGGGTTTTCGATTGGCGGGTCGATGACCAGCTATCTGGCCTGCGATGCCCCAGACCTGGCCGCCGCATTTGCCCCTGTCGCGGGCAGCTTTTGGCGCCCCCACCCTGCGCTGGACGCTTGCGCGGGGCCTGTGCGGCTGTTTCATACCCATGGCTGGCGCGACATGACGGTCCCCCTTGAAGGGCGACAGCTGTTTGGCGGGGAGATTGCACAAGGCGACGTCTTTTTCGCCATGCAGATCTGGCGCGAGACCAATGGCTGCGACAACTGGCGCGCGAATGAATTTCAAACGGATGCACAATTTTGGCGCCGCGAATGGACCAATTGCGCCGCCGGCGCTTTGGAATTTGTGCTGCATCCCGGCGCGCATGGGGTGCCGAAAGGCTGGTCCGACATGGCGATTGATTGGTTTGAGGCGTTGCCTGACACCTAATCCCTGATCCCATAACGAAAAACGGCCTCCCGGGGGGATACCGGGAGGCCGTCTTGTGACGCGGATCGTGAGGGAGGGCACGATCCGTATCTGGTTATTCAGGTTATTTCACGTGACGCTCAGCAGCTGAGTCGTTGCCCAGTGCGAAGAATGCTTGGACTTCTTTGACGTCAACCGAACGGGCGCGGTCGAAGTTCACTGTGGTTTCAGCCGGGCTGTCGTTCACCAGAGCCAGGGCTTCAGCAGCACCGATTGGGTTGCCGACAGATGTTTCCGAGACGATGCGCTCAGCGGCGCTATCGTTGCCCAGTGCGAAGAATTCTTGCGCTGTTTCAGCGGCAGCAGGAGCGGCCAGGGACAGGGATACGAGGGCGGTTGCGATGATAGTTTTCATTGTGTTTCTCCAGTGTGTGTTGCCCGTCTTGGGCTTTGTGTGTGTCGGCGTGTTGCCGTTTGATGAGATGAATATGCGCCTTGTGCGGGCTCATCTCAATACACCAAAATACCCAAAATAGTATATTTAAGTGCGTATACGCACATATAGATCCCCCTCCCGCGCAACCCATCACGCCCGCGTGAGAAGCCGATCACAACGCGTGAGATCGGTGAAATAGGGCGATAAGTCGACCGATTCCGCCCAGCAGTTCAGCTCTGAATGAGAGTGGCTTTATTCCGCTGCGACACGGTCCGCATCAAGCACGTCGCGCATTTGCGCGCGCTCGCGGCGGGCGGCGCGGATGATGGCGGGGGCGTTAAAAACCTCCGCGGTGCCCATCTGACGGGCCATCCATTTGTGCCGCGTCAGTTTGAGCCCAGACAGCATCGACAGCGGCACCGCGCCAAGCAGGCTCACGGCAATTGGCGTCAGCCACAGCGTGATGATGCCTTCATACATTCCAAACACCAAAGCGGCGCCGATCACCGTTTCCGCCGCGTGGAATTTGATATGGGCCAGCAGGGAATAGCGCCCACCGGCGCGCTGTTGCGGCACCCAGGTCTCTCTCAGGCCCGCATAGGTGCGCAGCACTGCTATGGTTTGCTGCACCATCAGGATCGGCGCGTAGAGCACAGAGATGATGATCTCGGTGACAAAGCTGAAGGCGAATTGCAGCGGACCACCCAGATCACGCAGCGACAGCCCGGTACGTCGGAAGGCCGTGGCGCCAAGGAACTTCGGCGCGAGCAGCATGCCATACATAAAGAGCAGGATGAAAACGTTGTTCACATGGTTGATTTCGGGCCAGGAGACCTGCGGGTTCTGCCCCGTGAAATAGCGAATGACGTTTTCTTCCGCGCTGACGCCCATGACAGCCCAGACAGTGAGCAGCGCAAACCATGCAGGGCTGAGCAGGTAGCTCATCGCGCCGTGAAAGAGGTGGAAGCGTGTGACCGAGTGAAACCCTTTTGAGCCGAGAATATTGAGGTGCTGCAGGTTGCCTTGACACCAGCGGCGGTCGCGGCGGACATAGTCGATCAGGTTTGCGGGTACTTCTTCATAGCTGCCCTTGATGCGCGGCAGGAAACGCACCGCCCAACCGGCGCGGCGCAAAAGCCCGGCCTCAACGAAATCATGGCTGAGGATCAGCGCGCCCTTGGAGCGGAACGTATCTAGCTTGGGCAGCCCCGCAGAGGCCGCAAAGGCGGCGGTACGGATGATGGCGTTATGTCCCCAATAGTTGCCCTCACGGTCGGACCATGTGGCCAGCCCCTCCGCCAGCACAGCGCCATATACGGTGTTGGCAAATTGCTGCACGCGGCCAAATAGCGTGTCCGCCCCGATCAACTGCGGCACGGATTGGATCAGGCCAGCGGACGGGTCAGCCGACATCTCATCGGTCAGCGCAATGATCGCCTCCGCGCTCATCAGGCTGTCGGCGTCAAGCACCAGCATTGCGGCATAGCCCCCGCCCCAGCGTTCGACCCAATCCGCGAGATTGCCGACCTTGCGGTCGATATTGTCGTCGCGGCGGCGGTAGAAAACCTGCGCCTCAGCGCCGAGGCGCGCTTTGAGCGTAGCGAAGGCTTGTAACTCCGCCTCAGCGATTGCGTCGTCGCGTGTGTCGGACAGGATGAAGAGCGTGTAGTCATGCGCATGCGGGCGGTTTGCCAACTGGCCGAGCATGGCGGCGGCGTTGCCGAACACATCGCCGGGGTCTTCATTATAGACCGGCACCAGCAGCGCTGTTTTAAGCGGTTCCACAACAATGGGTGTAGCAACAGGCACACGGCGCAGCAGGTTAAAAATACCCACCGTCACGGTTGAGACTGACAGAGAAATCCAGAAAAACGTGATGGCCACCAACGTAATGAGCGCCGTTTCAAAGGCAGTGAGCCCGTCCATCGCAAAAAAATCCGTGAAGACAGCAATGAGCGCAACGGTGGTCAGGATCGCGGGAATGAAAGTAAGAACTCGCCAACCCCAAACCCCGCGTGCGGCATCAAAATCAGGCGCCTGCCCATCATGGTAGCTGTTGCTGAGATCCTGCTTGGGATGCGCCAGCGGGCGTTCAGGGGGCATCACGGCGGTCATATTGTCCACCTGTAGAGCCAGACCTCGGTAAGCGACGTGCCGTCTTTGACGAGTTGAACCCGCAGCTCCGCGCCAGTGGCCTCGCCGGGATCAAACTTGAAGGCAAGCCGCAGCCCGCCTGTGCCGGGGTTGCGCTGCAAAACGCCGTCGGACACGGTGCCGCGATTGGCAGAGATGAACCGCGTGATGTCGTCGAGATCGCCATCAAATTCCGCATGATCGGCAAAATCAACGGTGATGATCTGGTAGGGTACGGCCTTGTCATAGCCTTTGCCGATGCGTGTGTTCAGCACCTGTGCCACGTCGCGCGGCCTTGGGGGTTCACCGCCCCAAGCCATCGTGTAAGCGAATTGGTGCTCGGTGCCCGGCTGCATGGGTTCACGAGGGCGCCAGTAGGCGACGATATTGTCGTAGATTTCCTTATCCGCCGGAATTTCAACCAGCGTGACCGCGCCTTTGCCCCAATCGGCTGACGGCGTGATCCAAAGCGACGGGCGGTTGTGGTAATGCGCCTCAAGATCGGCGTAGTCTTCGACCTCGCGGGCGCGTTGCATCAGGCCGAACCCGCGCGGGCCGTCATCTACGAAGCTTGAGATTTCCAATTCCGTTGGGTTGGCGAGCGGGCGCCATAACAGCTCCCCCGCGCCGTTCCAAACCATCAAACCTTCGCTGTCATGCACGGCGGACCGGAAGTCATCAAACCGCGCGCGGTTGGTCTGATCGAAGAGGAACATGGAGGTCAGTGGCGCGATGCCAACGTGGTCGCATTCCGTGCGGGGAAACAGCGTGCAATCAACCTTCATCTCGGCGGGCAGGCCCGGCGTGATTTCAAACGTGTATGCGCCAGTTACGGACGGGCTGTTGAGGATCGCATGGACCTTGGTCATCCGCTCGCCTGGCTCAGCGGCCTCGACGTAAAAATGCGTGAATTCGGGGAATTCTTCGCCCGATGCGTCGCCGGTGTTCAAAGCAAGGCCGCGTGCTGAGAGGCCGTAGTTTTGCCCCGTGCCGATGGCGCGGAAATAGCTGGCGCCCTGGAAGACGAGGAATTCCTCAAAAATCTCTGGCGTCTTCAGCTCGGCCCGCAGGCGGAAGCCGGAATAGCCCATCGTATCATCAATCGGCAGATCAGGAAACTTGTCGGTCTTGTCAAAGAGCGAAATATCGAAGGCCAGCGTGCGGGCCATGCCGCTTTCGACGATATTGATCTCAACCGGGCGCGGGAAATAGAGGCCGGGGTGGAAGAAATCCATCTGGAACGGTCGTTTCGTGTCCGTCCAAAGCCCTTTTTGAGAGTTGAACCAGATCGAGCGGTATTCGTCGTAGGTCAGGTCACGCCATTCCTTGGGCACCTCCCCCATCGGCGCGTAGGGTGCGGCAGCCAAGCCGCGTGCTTTGTCCAACAACCATGCGCGCGAGAAACCCTGCGGCTCCCCTTTGAACATCGGCAACGCGTCGGCGCGCCCCGCTACGGCGGCGGCCCCAAGCATGGAGAGAAATGCGCGACGTGTCAGGCTCACTTGGGTTTCACCCTCCAAGGTTGTTGTTTCACATAGGCCACGAAATAGGCCACGCCGATCAACGCCCAGCAACCGATCAGGTTGCCTACGGTTACGGAAAGCGTGCTGCGGCCAATCTGATCATAGGCGAACCCAAGCACGCGGGCGAAGACCATGGAGAAGACGAACACGGCCAGCGATTGTTGCCCGACTTTCATGATAATCGTGACGATGCTGTCCCAAAGGCGAGAGAACTCACCCTTCCCTTTTGCGATCAACCGGTGCCCGCCGACGCCTGCCGCGACCCATGCCAGATAGGCCAGAGACAGGAAGTGGATGTAGCGGAACAGGCCGAAGTCGGACTTGGTGATCCACGCCTTGTTGGACACGCGCCAGTCAATAACCGGGTTGCCTTCAAACGCCAGGCCGAACCATTCGCGGTTCACAGCCCGCACGCCGATATTGGACAGCGGGATATTTGCGATGACGATCACGGCGGCCAGCACGATCAGCCATAGCTTCACTGGCGGCGCCGGTATCCAGCCGCGCATGAAAGCGAAGCCTGTGAAGAAGATCAATTGCCAGCCAAACGGGTTGAAGAACCACTCGCGCTCTGACCACGGCTCCGCCGGGAAATTGAGTGCCAAGTGATCTGCGCCCAGCCAGTTCAGGATCGTGCCTTGGGCAAACAACCAGACCGTCGCGATAACGGCAAACATTAGGTAAATATTGACCTTCGACAGCGCCATGACGACCGGCATCATCACCAAGATCACCATATACATGGGCAGAATGTCGAAGTAATTCGGCACATAGGTGAGCGTGAACAGCCCCACCAGCTGGTCGGCGGTGGTCGAGACCAGCTCACCGCCGCGCGTCACGCCATCGAAGAAGGGCACAAGGTTCAACGTGCCAATATATCGCTTCTCGAAAATGCCAAAACTGTCCCAAAAGGCCAGCATCATCGCGATGAAGAAAAACATCCCGATATGCGCCCAATAGACCTGCCACACGCGGTAGCCGACGCGCGCGGTGCCCAGCGTCCAGCCCGCGCGATCATAGGTCCGCCCGAACGCAATGGCAGAGGCCATGCCCGAGCAGAACACGAAGATCTCGGTCGCATCTGAGAACCCCCAACGGGCGGGGATCCAACTGGTGAAGAAATTGCCAGGCGTGTGTGCAAACAGAATGATGAACATCGCGATGCCGCGATAAAAATCAAGCCGTGGGTCGCGCGTCGTCACCCCGGACGTGCCGGAGACGGGCGCCGCCATCGAGGCGCCCTGAAATTCAGGAGTGGTCACAGCCATAGACATCCCCGCAGCCAGTCTAACTGCTTATTCCGCAGGCACGCGGCCCGCGCAACCCGCGGCGTCGCGCCCGGCGGTGATCAGGGCGATGCGCGCCTGTGCATAGCCATCTTCGCGTCCCGCGCGTTTCGCGGTGCGCTCGTTCAAAATGGCCTCAGCGTGATCAAGGAAGCCCGCGCGAATGCCCGCATCGATTGTCAGCCGCTCAAACACATCGCGTTGCGCGTGGGAACCGCCGGCCTGTTGCATCGTTTGCCGCGCGCGGCGCAGGTTAAGGAAGGCGGTTTTGAAATCTGCCTCACCGAAAGCTTCAAGACCAGCCGCAGCCGACAGGCCCGGCACGTCCATCAACGCATCCATTTCGCGAGACTTCGCCTTGGCGTCGCGGTGCATGCGCCCCATCAGCTTGGCGATCGCGTCCTTGCGCTCGCCCCCGATCAGCGCGAGCAAGTAGTGCAAATCCGCAAAAATCAGCTGGCCATCTTCGGTGCGGTTTGCCGAAAGCTCCGCCAGCTCTTCCCAGCGGTCGCCAACGTCAAAACCGTCTAGCTCAAGCCGCGACAGCAACGACGTGGCGTTCGAAATATCGCGGTAATCGTCGGTTTTGTCCTGGCGAATTTCGGTGTCGTAAAGGGCGAGAACCGTGTCCGCCTCCCCCAGATCGAGATGCATCAGGGCTTTGTGCCACCACACGTGATAGCGGAAATTGTTGCAATGTGCCCAAGCGTCTTCCCGGCCTGTTAACCAGTCGATGCCCCCACGCGCATTGGCGGTCATGTCATAGACGTGGGCGACAGCATGCAGCCCCCAAGCATCGTCCGGGCTAATTGCGAGCCCCATTCGGCCGACGGTTTCGGCACGGCTGTATTCGCCGGTTTCTTCCAAAGTGAACGCGTGACAGCCCATCATATAGCCGCGGCCCGCGTGGTCGGGCCCATAAGCGTGCATGACACTTTCGACCGAGGCGCGCATACCAACCCCGTCGCCCAACACAAAGCGGATCGCGTGGCTAAGCTTCATTGCCAGCGTGTCGCCCGGATGCGCTTTCAACACATCTTCGAGATGCGCAATCGCTTGGGTCGGTTGACCAGCCAGAAACGCTTTGAGAGCGGAAATGAAGGATTGTTCGCGCGGTGTAACTGGCGCGGCCATGGCGGAAGCTTCCGCCAGTCCCAGTGCCTCGCGCGCAGTCTCAACCAACTCAGACCGACCAAGAAGCAAGTAAAACATGCCTTTAACTGCATAACCGAGGGCAAAATCAGGGTCGGCCTCCAGTGTCGCAACAAGGTGGGTCGGCGTGCTAGCCCCATGCGCCATAAAGGCCAAAAGCGTTTGATCCCAGTGCGCGGCTGCGTCCCGCGATTTAAGACTGGTGTCTTGGCCGAAAACGTCTTGATACATGGTAAATCTCGATTCCTTTGCTCCCACGACTTGCGCCGCATGTCCTGCATAACGATGCGAGTCGCGCCCGGTAAACGGCGGAGATGCCCCCGTCACGGACATGTGAGACAGATCACGGAACCTGTGAACAGGGACGGGGAAATTGTGATTGGCAGCAGCAGCTTACGGCCCAAGAAGTCTCAGTTTATGGCAAAGTCTTGCGCGTTTTCGGCCAAATCAGGCAGGTCGCCTATGATTTGGGCAGCCAAACGATCCGCCCAGTGCGCGTAAACCTGCGCGCTGGGATGGAACCCATCAGAAGACATCAGCCCGTGCAGCTCCAAATCCGCGGGAATATGCGTCACGTCACGACGCGTAGCAGCAAGCGCTGCCAACCCCGCATCATAGCGTTGCCCTTGGCGCCCTAAAATCCAGCGCAGTACAGGTGGCAGCAGCGGAAAATCTGAAATGCGCGGGACGCCCGAGACGTAAATATGTCTAACGCCAAATTTGGACCGTAGCAGATCCCACATCAGCTCCGTATCCTCTAGCCAGTTCTCCCGCGACGCGCGACGCGTGATGTCATTGACCCCCAGCGCGGTGACTGCGATGTCGTATTGTACAGCCGGAATTTTGACGAGCCGTTTGAACATCACCCGCGTGGTGCGCCCTGTTTTAGCATCAAGATCCCAGTCAAGCTGCACATGCGCGCCAAGTAATGCTTCAAGCTGCCCGCTTAACGCCTGATCTTGTGTATCCGTGCCCACACCGGCAGCAGAGCTGTCGCCCAGAAGCAGCATTTTCAGTGGTTTGCCATCCCCGGCACGTCCCGTGCGCGCACCAGCCGGTTCGGGCAATTGCAACGCCGTGCGACGCAACCAAGCGCCTTGCGCGATCAAATAGGGAAAGAGTGCAAATTTGACTGCAATCTCCGGGTGGACCCGGGCATGGAGACGCGTCTTGAAAAAAGGCAATTGCATGGGCGCACGATGCTACACTTGGTTAACAATAGCATAAACCGAGCGCGCGCAGCATGCACCTGAAACGCAGCGTCGCCTAGTCTGTGGTATCGCCGCTGTTCGAATTTTGGCGCAAGCTGTCCAAAACCTGAGCCGTATCTTGCCCAAAGCGCGGCGGCGGACGGCGATATGTGACTGGCGTTTTTGACAGGTTCAGCGGGTTGCCGATCAGGCTCACATGGCCCTTTTCAACATCATCACGCGCCATATCGATTTTCATTTCCCGGGCTGCAACCTGCTCTGATGCGAAGACCTGTTCCAGCGTGTTCACCGGCCCGACGGGCACTTTGCGTGCTTCAAGCCCGGCGATCACATCGGCCATGGTGCGAGTTGCCAGCTCCGCCTCATATTCGGCGATCAATTGGGTCCGGTTCTTGACCCGATTGGCATTAACCGCATTCTCGCCCTCTGCCAGGTCGGGCCGCCCTAGATAGTCGCAAAACCGCGCGTATTGGCTGTCATTGCCCACAGCCACCAACACATGCCCGTCGCTGGTTTTGAAAGTCTGATAGGGCACAATCGTCGCGTGCTCATTGCCACGACGCGGGCGTGGTTTGCCCGTGGTCAAATGCGCCACGCCCTCATTGATCAGCCAGCTGATTTGGGTGTCGACCAACGCCACGTCGATATGCTGCCCCTCCCCCGTTTGGTCGCGATGCCTGAGCGCCGACAAGATCCCAACAGTGGCGTAAAGCCCACAAACCACATCGGCGATGCCGACAGCCACTTTCATCGGTTGTCCCTCAGGCTCGCCCGTCAACGACATGATCCCGCCATAGCCCTGCGCCATTAGATCATAGCCGGGCTTGTCGCGGTTGGGACCGGTCTGCCCAAATCCTGAGATCGAGCAATAAATCAGATGCGGATGCGCCTTCAGCATCGACGCATGATCTAACCCGTATTTCTTCAGGCCGTCCGGTTTGAAATTCTCGATGATGATATCGGCGGAGGCGGCGAGCGCGCGAATGGTCTCCTGCCCCTCCTCACTTGCGATATCGATGCCCACTGACAATTTGTTGCGGTTGGCCGACATGAAATAGGCCGACAGATCCGTCTGCGCGCCGTCGCTGCCGGTCACAAAAGGCGGGCCCCAGCCGCGCGTGTCATCGCCACCCGATTTGGGGTTTTCGATCTTGATCACCTCGGCGCCCAGATCGCCCAAAAGCTGCGTACAGGTGGGTCCCGCCAGAATGCGAGAAAGATCAAGAACGGTCAGCCCGTCCAGCGCGCCTTTGGGAAACATTTTTGGAACTTTCGATGGTGTAAAGCGCGCCGACCCTGTCGCGGGGCAACGCAGAGGTCAAGGCGCTAACCCGCCGCGGCTTGGGCAATACGCAGAAAAATCGCATCCAGTTCCTCAGCAGCCACGCCCAGATCGGCATCGGCCCCATCCATATAAGGCGCAAAAACGAGGCTCGGCGTTTTGTAAGACAAAGTCGCGCTGCCATCGTCGGCCTCAGTCACATAGACGCGTATCGGTGCCTCAATCATCGCAGGTGTCGACAGCCCCAAAATGCGTACGGCATAGACATTGTTGAATAGCCCAATCACACGATTTCCAGGGATAGTGATTCCGCGCTTTTTGGCAGCTCCTGTGGGGCCCGCCTGCGTTACCACCCCCATCTTATTGGCCTTGGCCGCCGCCTTCACATCGTCGACGAGCGCCGCGAAGCTCTTGGTTGTCGGCATCACAACCCAGCCGTCCCGCGGAGCCATTTCAGCTTGAGCCGACCCGCCCCAAAGCGCTGCCAGAACAATAATTAAGCGAAACATGCGCTCTCCATTTGATCAAAATACTCAAATAAAACCCTGCCAAAAGACGCCTCCATCAGCCAATCACGTTCCCGCCAGCAACGGGGCCCAGACAAAACATGATGCGCGCCCACAAGGGCGCTCCTTTAGGTCACGCTACCCGCTGCGCACGGTCACGAGCGTGATTTCAGGCATCACCCCAAGACGCAGCGGCACCAGCGAGCAGCCCAACCCAGCGGACACAACCAGATCGCGGCCTTCTTCGATCCGGTGCCCATAGGCATATTTGCTGCCATACTCCGATGGGATCACCGGACGCTTTCCAAACAGCTTGATCTGTCCGCCATGCGTATGGCCCGACATGACCAAATCAATTGGGCCATTCAAATCGCGACGCGGTAGTTTCGGGAAAATATCAGGCTCATGCGCCAATAGCAGCCCGAACGCCTCAAACGGGACGTCGCGCAACGCGGCTTCCAGATCATGCGCCCCGTCATGGCTATAATTCTTGCCCTCATAGGCATGCTGACTGTCGATACCCGCGACCCAGATGTGGCTCGGGTGATCCAGCTGCACCGCCTCGTTGCGCAGAACCGTCATCCCCGCCTCGCGCAAAAGCGGCACGCAATCCGGCTCGAAACTTTCGCGCCGCTGCGTGGCCTTATCATCCCACCAGTCGTGATTGCCCGTCGTTGCAAAAACCCCAAATGGCGCTCTTAAATCAGACAGGACGTCTACCAACTCCGGCAAGGGTTCCGGCGTCATCCAGCGATTGTCCTGCGCGCGCAAATCGCCACCTAGATAAATCAGGTCAGGCTTCAAAGCATTTGTCATCGCGACAGCCTGCGCCACCCGCGCGAGCGGCATGAAGCGTTTGTCGGCATGCACATCACTAAAAATAGCAATCGTCAGACTTTCGCCCGGCGCGAATTTAGGCGTCAGCACATCGCGCTTGATCACTTTGATACGCGTATAGGCCCCCCACCAGTAGTCGGCGAAGCCCTTAAAAAAACCTGCCCGATGCGGATCAGGCAGGTTTCTATTTTGCGATGTCGTCACTGGATTACATGCGCGAGGCGACGTTTTCCCAGTTGACCAAATTGTCGAGGAAGTTGGTCAGATAGACAGGACGTTTGTTGCGGAAATCGATGTAGTAGCTGTGCTCCCAGACGTCGCAGCCCAAAAGCGCTGTTTGACCAAAGCAAAGCGGGTTCACACCGTTTTCAGTCTTAGTGACCTTCAGGCCGCCATCGGCATCTTTTACCAACCAGCACCAGCCAGAGCCAAATTGACCTGCTCCCGCCGCGGAAAACTGCGACTTGAACTCGTCGACCGAACCAAAGCTGTCGACAATAGCTTTTTCCAGCTCAGACGGCATCGAAGACGCGCCAGGGCCCATCATTTCCCAAAACTGGTTGTGGTTCCACAGCTGCGAGATGTTGTTGAAAATACCGTTTTGCGCGACGGCGGAGGCGTCATAGGTGCCGACAATGATTTCTTCGATGGACTTGCCCTCCCACTCGGTGCCCGCAATCGCCGCGTTGCCATTGGTGACATAGGCGTTGTGGTGCAGGTCATGGTGATATTCCAGCGTCTCCTTGGACATGCCGTTATCGGCCAAAGCGTCATGAGCGTAGGGAAGTGGTGGAAGTTCAAAAGCCATTGGGGCCCCCATCAATTGGTGTGTAAATGCTGCACGTTAACTGAGCGCTTCTGCAAGAATGGTCAAGCCTTGCCCGCTCAGAAACGGAGTCTCCCTGAACTGTCACGTTGCCCTTCGCGCGCAATTCGACGCGCTATCAATGCGGTTTCGCGACAAAGATCAAACGCTTAACACTCGGCAATGCGGTCACAGGAGCAAGAAAAAATGCCGCCAAAACAGGACCCAAAAACTACCCTGAGAGTTGCCGGCACACGCCCCGGCCGCGAATGTCCGTGCCTGTATTGCCGCCGCCATAACGCTGGACGAAATCGCCTGTCATTTTCAGGCGCAGCGTTTTCACGTTCAAGCGTCCGCGGTAATTGACGACTGGCCGATACCAAGTGACCTCTTGCGGCATCAAAGCTCGTGGCACACCATTTACACTCCAAGAAAACAAAATCTCATCTTTGACGCGCCGGTCATATTTACCCTCAACCGCGCGCTTCCCCGCGGCTTTGATGAAACTGTCCGAAATGATCACATCGCCACGATCAAACTCAATTCGAACAGTAGAAGAAATCACAGCATTCTGTTTAAAACTGGCCGTAGGGGACACCTGGCATTCGTAAACCTCGGCAGATGCAGAACCACCCCCGACAACGAAAGCCGCAAAGATAAAAGGTTTTATTGAAAGGTTTTTCATATTAAGTCCGCTAACAAAAACTATCCCTAAGCTAAGCGCCGCAGCGCAGCACAACAACCTGATATTTGAGACGTGAGTAACTTATGCAACTCTGGCGAGTCCAAAACACTAAATCTTAGATCACAGCCCCGTCGTTCGGCCAAAATCAAAGAACACAATTTGCGCCAAAGCATCACAAACTGGCAGTGTTATTCGGTGCCAAGTTCGTAAAAGTACTGACAACTTTCAGCTACTATCGGCAGACAGGGTACAAAAACCTATTGATCGGGGCGCACTAGAAGCCGACGAGTTCCCACCGCCCATCTTTTGCCAACTCAACTTGGCTCTTCTTGTCGAACGATCAATCGACAAGCTAAATTTCAGCTTGTTGCTAATGTGCATATGAATTTTTTGAGTTATCGATTTTGGAACATTTTCAGTGACCCAACTTACTCTTAGTCCCTTAGCGTTGTCTTTCACTATCTTTGCATCAAGTGGCTGTGACGAACCAATACTTGCACGAAATGTGTCTTGAACCAGCGCCTTTGTTGAAGTCGCCACCTCAAGCTTGATGGTTTCTGGGACTACTATCCCTTTTTCGAAGCTGCAAATGTAAGTTTCAGAAAACAACTTGCTAGCGGGGAATGCCGCGGCGAAAAAAGCCAATAACACGACCGAAATAATCTTCATCTTTTTGACTTTCTCTGAAAACCGCACACTCGAATAGGATGGTATAAATACGACGAAATACTATATTTCTGTTCGGAGCATAGCGGCACGGCTCAAAACGCCGAACACGTACTCCGCCACCGAACGGAAACAGATCAGTTCAACCGTTTGCGCATCTGGCATCCAGAAGGCAGCCGGCGTTTGCGCCAGGCGTGTGCGGCGGAAATGGCCCGCGGGAAACGCGGCAGGCGACATGTCAACTGGGGCGAGTTTGGCAATGACGTTGCGGGCATCCGCGCCGGTGACGCGGAAAACCGCGCGCGCGTCTGACACATTCGCGGCCAAAAAATGCGTGCCGTTCAGAGTATCGCTCAATGTTGCAACTCCCGCTTCAGCCTCCGCATGGGGGCACAGGATCAGCAGTTCGTCCGGGCTCATCCATGCCGCAGCGTGCGTGTTGCCTGCGTTGCAACGGGTCTGCGCCGGCACGTCAACGCCCGTCAGAACCTTCACGGCCTTTTTGAATTTGGCGCTACCAAGATCACCCCGCAGAGTGATCATGCCGCGCAGGCCTTTTTCTTCGATACGGGCAAAACCTTCATAGGCCGCGCCTTGCAACGCGCTGACAGAGTTAGACATTTTGCTTCTCCCCATCCTTGTCATAAAAGACCGGGTCAACGATCTTCGCCTTGATCTCATTGCCGTCCAACGTCGGGAAGCATATCACCTCACCCATACGGTCGGGCCCGTTCAGCACCAGCCCCATTGCGATGCCGCGCCCCAGATTTGCGGAATAGTAGGTCGAGGTCACGCGCCCTTCCGTGTTGCGCTGCCCGTTCTCGTTGGTTCCATCTGTCGCCGCATAAGCGCCATCCGGGATGACGGAGCCGTCGACGGTTTCAAGCCCTACCAGCTGCCAGCGGTTCGGATCGGTCATATGTAGTCTCTCTTGCGCGCGCTTGCCAAGGTAGTCGTCTTTCTTCTTAGACAGCGCCCAATGCAGCCCCAAATCCTGCGGGATGACCGTGCCGTCGGTCTCATCTCCGATCATGATGAAGCCTTTTTCGGCGCGCAAAATATGAAGGCATTCAGTGCCATAGGCGGTGACGTTGAACTCCTGCCCTGCCTCATACAGCGCGTCCCAAAAGGCGCGACCTTGGCTGGCGGGCACTGCGATTTCATAGCTCAACTCGCCGGAGAAGGAGATGCGGAAGACGCGTGCGTCAAAGCCGCCGATCTGTCCCTCTTTCCACTCCATGAAGCCAAGCGCGGTTTTGGAGACATCCATGCCACCCAGCTTTTCCAGCAATTTGCGCGCGTTCGGGCCGACGACGGCGATTTGTGCATATTGCTCGGTCAGGTTGGCGGTGTAGACCTTCCAATCCCACCATTCGGTTTGCAGCCATTCCTCCATATGCCCGTGGATGCGCGCGGCGCCTCCGGTGGTGGTGTGGCACAGCCATGTGTCGTCATCGATACGCGCGACCACCCCGTCATCGGTCAGAAATCCGTTTTCGGTACACATCAGCCCGTAGCGGCATTTGCCGGGTTTCAGATTGGACATCATATTGGTGTACATCATGTCGAGGAATTTACCGGCATCCGGCCCTTTGACGACGATCTTGCCAAGGGTCGAGGCGTCCAGCAAACCGAGGCTTTCGCGGACCGCTTTCACCTCACGGTTCACTGCGTCCTCGGTGCTTTCACTGGGGCGTTTGTAGCAATAGGCGCGACGCCAATGGCCGACAGGCTCCCATTCCGCGCCATTGTCCTCGCCCCATGCATGCAGCGGGGTTTTGTCGATGGGTTGGAACAGCTCGCGCGAGGCTTCGCCAGCGATAGAGCCCATGGAGATCGGATGATAAGGCGGCCGGAACGTCGTGGTGCCAACCTGCGGAATATCAGCATTCAAACTGTCAGCTAAGACCGCCAGAGCATTGATATTACTGAGCTTTCCTTGATCAGTCGCCATGCCCAAAGTGGTATAGCGCTTGGCATGCTCGACGCTTTCAAAGCCTTCTTGCGCGGCCAACTGTACGTCGGAAACTTTGACGTCGTTCTGATAGTCCAGCCAGGTTTTTGAGCGCAGCTTGTAGCTGGCCCCTTGCGGCATTTTCCAGACCGGGGCGATTGGCGCCTCGTCACTTGCATCGGCTTTTGGAGCCTTCGTAGACGCAGCCTTGCCGCCCAAGGATTTCACAACGGATTTGGCGGTAGCGTCGGAATCAGCAAGCCCACCAGCGGTGTCCATCACCCCGTTGGCGCTGCCGATCACAGACACAAAACCCTGCCCTGCATCGCCCAAGGGCGGTCGGTCGGGATCAGGGCGGAAATGGGCTTGCGCGTCATCCCAGACCAGCTTGCCGCCGCAATGGGACCACAGATGCACAACGGGTGACCAGCCGCCCGACATGGCGACCGCGTCGCAGGCGATCTCCTCCAGCACCGCGCCCTCGCCAGCTTGGGCGCAAAGACCAACGCTTTCGACCCGCTTTCCGCCCTTGACCATTGCGATGCCTTTGCCGGTTTCAACCCGGATACCTGCCGCAAGCGCGTCCTGCATCAGTTGGCCGCCGCCCTGAGGGCGCGCATCAACAATCACGGGAACCTCCAGGCCGATCTCGTTCAGGATCAAAGCCGTGCGGTAGGCGTCGTCATTATTGGTCACAACGACGGTACGATCCCCAGCGGAGACGCCAAAGTTCACCGCATAGTCGCGCAAAGATGCGGCCAGCATCACGCCCGGGATATCGTTGCCCGCAAAAGACAAGGGCCGCTCAATCGCGCCGGTCGCAGTAATGATGTGCTTTGCCCGAATACGCCACAACCGGTGTCGTGGCGTCGTCGCAGGTGCAAGATGATCACCCAAACGCTCATAGCCCAGCGCGTAGCCATGATCATACACGCCTGCGCCCATATTGCGGCTACGCAGCGTGACATTCTCCATTTCTTCAAGGGCTTGAACTGTATTACTAATCCAATCCTCAGCAGGTTTCCCGTCAATCACGGCACCATCGACAGGCGCGCGACCACCCCAATGCGCGGTTTGTTCCAGCAGCAAAACGGTCTGCCCCGCCTCACCCGCGGCCTTGGCCGCTTGAAGGCCAGCGATCCCGCCGCCAATAATCAAAACATCCGCAAAGGCGTAGTAGTGCTCATAGATATCTGCGTCGCGATCCTTGGGCGCCTTCCCAAGACCTGCAGCCTTGCGGATGAACGGTTCAAACAGGTGCTTCCACGCGGCGCGCGGGTGGATAAATGTCTTGTAGTAAAAGCCCGCCGGCATGAACCGCGCGGCGTAATTATTGACGACGCCCACATCCATTTCCAAGGATGGCCAATGGTTTTGCGATGCCGCTTGCAGCCCGTCAAACAGCTCGGTCGTGGTGGCGCGTGCGTTGGGTTCAAAATGCCCGTCGCGGCCAAGGTTCATCAACGCGTTCGGCTCTTCCGGGCCTGCCGCCACGATCCCGCGCGGGCGATGATATTTAAACGAGCGGCCCACCAGCATTTGATCGGCCCCCAGCAACGCGGACGCGAGCGTGTCGCCCACAAACCCCTTCATCCGGCGGCCATTGAATTCGAAATAGAGCGCTTTGGAGCGGTCAATCAGCCGCCCGCCTTTGGACAAACGTGTGCTCATGAGAACGCTCCCCAGGACCAACCGGGCCGCTTTTTGGATATCTTGTCGCGCAGCGCTTTCGGCGGTTCTAACGTTTGTGCCGGATAAGTGCCGAACACCTCCAACGTGACCGTGCAGCGCGCGGCGTGAAACCACTTGCCGCAGCCATTGGCATGCCGCCAGCGTTCAAAATGCACGCCCTTGGGGTTCTCGCGCATGAACATGTATTCTTCAAACGCGTCATCTGATGAGCCCACGGTTTCGCGTTTGATATGCGCCTGACCGCCCGCGGCCAACTCGGTCTCATCGGCATCTATGCCGCAGCAGGGACAATGAAGGATCAACATGGGCAGGCCCTTTGAGCACGACAAAAGGCAGCCGCGAAAGCGCGACTGCCCATTGAATCGTAAGTGGTAGGTTTTGTGGTGGCGTTATTCTGTTGCGGCAGGTGCCGCTGCGTTTGGATCAGCGACTTGGCTTTCCAAAAGCCCTGCTGGCAGATCCGGTGCTTCGCCCGCGCCCATGAAGGCGAGGCCCAGGATGAAAATCCCGATAAGAACCGCGGCGACAACAAGTGC
Organism: Litoreibacter sp. JB4-2; assembly: GCF_055693445.1. Taxonomy (NCBI): domain Bacteria; kingdom Pseudomonadati; phylum Pseudomonadota; class Alphaproteobacteria; order Rhodobacterales; family Roseobacteraceae; genus Litoreibacter; species Litoreibacter sp. JB4-2. Next base: position 3,881,069 of record NZ_CM146334.1, on the reverse strand, counting down.
TTTGCCACCCAATGCTTCGTCGTGAGTGCTGTAGTCTGACATTGAACGTCCTCCTGTTGACTGGAGTGACATTCGCAAGATGTAAAACATGTCTCAACGGAAGGCCGCAAAGGCGGCAGATTTCGGCTGCTCACAGCCAAAAGCCCGGTGCGGCATTGGCAGACAATCGCCAATATAGCGCTAACAGGCGGCTCAAACCCTAAATATGCGAGTTGACAGGCCCGCATTCTAATGCGCCACCCCGGCGGCGACGCTTTCGTCGATGAAGCGGCCCTCTTTGAACCGGTCGAGCCCAAACTCGGCGGTCAGCGGCGAATAGCCCTTCGCCATCAGCTCGGCAAAGCCCCAGCCAGAGCCGGGGATCGCTTTGAACCCGCCCGTGCCCCAGCCGCAATTGATGAAGCAGTTCTCAAGCGGCGTTTTCGACAGGATCGGGGAGCGGTCGCCGGTGACATCCACGATACCGCCCCACTGCCGCAGCATTTTCAGCCGGGAGATCATCGGGAAGGTCTCAATCAGCGCGCGCACAGTTTCCTCGATATGATGGAAGCTGCCGCGCTGGGTGTAGTTGTTATGGCTGTCCGTGCCGCCGCCGATGACCATCTCGCCCTTGTCGGATTGCGACATATAGCCATGCACCGTGTTGGCCATGACGACGATATCCATGCAGGGCTTGATCGGTTCAGACACCAGCGCTTGCAGCGCTACGCTTTCTATCGGCAGCCGGAAGCCCGCCATATCCGCGACATGGCCGGAATGCCCCGCCACCACGATGCCCAGCTTGTCGCAGCCAATATGGCCGCGCGTTGTCTCGACCCCTGTCACCTTGCCGCCCTCTTTGGTCACACCGGTGACTTCGGTCTTTTGCAGGATATCCATGCCCATGTCTGAACAGGCCCGCGCATAGCCCCAGGCCACCGCGTCGTGGCGCGCCGTGCCGCCCCGCGCCTGCCACAACCCGCCCATGACCGGGTAACGCGGCCCGTCGATATTCATGATCGGGCAGATTTCTTTGACCCGGTCAGGGCCGATAAATTCGGTTTTCACGCCTTGCAGCGCGTTTGCATAGGCCGTGCGCTGGTAGCCGCGCACCTCGTGATGGGTTTGCGCCAGCATCAACACGCCACGTGGGCTGAACATCACATTGTAATTGAGGTCCTGAGACATGGTATCATACAGGCTGCGCGCCTTCTCGTAGATCGCGGCGGACGGATCCTGCAGATAGTTCGACCGAATAATCGTTGTGTTGCGGCCCGTATTGCCGCCGCCGAGCCAGCCCTTTTCGATGACCGCCACATTGGTGATCCCGAAGTTCTTGCCAAGGTAATAGGCTGAGGCGAGCCCATGCCCACCCGCGCCAATGATGATCGCGTCGTATTTCTTTTTCGGCTCAGGCGACGCCCAGGCCCGCTCCCACCCCTGATGGTAACGGGCGGCTTCGCGCGCAATTGCAAAGGCGGAGTAGCGTTTCATAGAGCACATCTCGACAGCTGGCAGGTCTCACTGGTTTTGCGACAGGATTGCCCGTCCCGTCGCGCCCAGCGCGACATTAAATGCGCATCTCGCGACATGTCCATCTTGCCATGCGCGCCGAACGGTCGCAGCTTGGTGGACTTTGCCCGCCGGGCATGAGTATCTGGCACCAAATGGAAAGGCAGGGCGTTGGGCGAAATTTTCGACGACATTGCGGAATTTGCGCAAACTGTAGGGCCGATGGCCCCGTTGGCTGGCCTCGATCTGGGCACCAAGACACTGGGCGTGGCCGTGACCGACGTGATGCAAAGCGTCTCGACGCCCTTGGAAACCATCAGGCGCACCAAATTCACCACCGACGCGGAAGCACTTTTGGCGATTTGCACCGCGCGCAGCATCGGCGGGCTGGTGTTGGGGCTGCCGTTGAACATGGACGGCTCGGACGGGCCGCGGGTGCAATCGACACGGGCTTTTGCACGCAACTTGTCACGACTGACCCCTCTGCCCATCACCTATTGGGACGAACGACTGTCCACCGTAGCGGCCGAGCGCGCATTGTTAGAGGCGGATACGTCACGGAAACGTCGCGGCGAGGTGATTGATCACGTCGCCGCCGGGTTTATCTTGCAAGGGGCATTGGACCGAATGCAGCACATAAGGCGAGAAAGTTAATGGATGATATCTGGAAGCGCGACGAAGTGCAGTCGCCCTGCGTCAAAGTCTGCGTGATCCATCCATCCGAGCGGCTCTGCACCGGGTGCTTGCGCTCCATTGATGAGATCGCCGCATGGTCGCGCATCAGCAATGACGAACGCGCCGCAATCATGGCGGAACTGCCCGAGCGCGCGCCGCGCCTGAAAAAACGTCGTGGCGGGCGCAGTGCCCGAATGGGGTCCCAACCACCGCAAATCTGAACCGACCAAATAATGAGGGACGCCTGAAAGGCGTGCATTTGGGTCACGCGATGCTGGCACTTACGTTTGCTGCACAGTAAGACGCGACGATGACGCGCTTTGAAATATTCGCCGTAGGCACCCCCGGGCTCGAACATTTTCTGCTTGAGGAAGTGCGGTCCCATAAATTCGACAGCATAACTGCGACCCCTGGTGGCGTGACATTCCAAGGCGGATGGCCCGATACCTGGCGTGCCAATCTGGAGCTGCGCGGCGCCAGCCGCATTCTGGTGCGGATCGGCAGTTTTATGGCCTTTCACCTGGCCCAGCTCGACAAGCGCGCAACCAAATTTCCTTGGGGCGATACCCTGCCACCGGGCAGCAGCGTCAAAGTCGAAACGACAACGCAAAAATCCAAAATTTACCACGCGGGTGCTGCGACCCAGCGGTTGGAAACCGCGCTGACATCAAACGGCTATAACATCAGCAGCGATGCTCAGATCACACTCAAAGCCCGGATCGACGACAACAAAGTCACACTGTCGCTCGATAGCTCGGGCGACGGGCTGCACAAGCGCGGCCATAAGGAAGCCATCGGCAAAGCCCCAATGCGCGAAACTCTGGCTGCGCTGTTTCTGCGACAAGCAGACTTTGACGGATCAGAACCGCTGCTGGACCCGATGTGCGGCTCCGGCACCTTCGTTCTGGAGGCCGCAGAAATCGCCGCTGGCGCGCAGCCGGGTCGCAGCCGCAGTTTCGCGTTCGAGCAATTTGCCGGGTTTGACCCAAAGGCGTTCGAAGCCCTGCGCCGCCCGTTGCTCGCCCCAGACGGCCCACCGCGATATTTTGGATCCGATAGGGACGCCGGGGTCATCTCCCAGGCGCAGGCAAATGCCAAACGCGCGCACCTTCAGTCCATGTGCAGCTTTGCTCACATACCCGTTGCGGCCCTCGCCCGCCCGGATGGTCCGCCCGGATTGGTCATGGTCAACCCGCCCTACGGTACGCGGATCGGCAACAAAAAACTTCTATTCGCATTGCACGTTGCGTTGGGTCGTGTCTTGCAGGAACAGTTCAAAGGCTGGCGTTTGGGCATCGTCACAACAGAGGCAGAGCTTGCCAAGGCAACAGGCCTGAAGTTCAAAAAACCCTCTGCGCCGGTGCCACATGGCGGTTTAAAGGTACGCCTGTTTCAAACCGACCCGCTTTAGGCCAGCCAATCGCTGATATCTGGCAGCTCTGGCCGGAAATAAGCAATGATGCGCCCCTCAGGCGGAGCTATCGCGCCATCGGTCCAAGCAGCCACACCGTGCAAGGCCAATCGGTCTACCAGATAGGCCTCGCCGGGTTGCGCTTGAACGATAACGCGGGCACAACGATCAAAACACACGCGCCGCGCGTCTTGGTATGTTTCGGTAAGATCGACCTCGCCCCACGTTTCCGGCCTATGCCCGGACAATGCATCCAGAAAAGCCGCGCGCATGATTGTGTGACTGCCTTCCCAAATGACCAGTGGGCTGGCCCCAACGCTGGTCTCGCTCAAAGGCAGGCCCAGAACAAACCCGTGCGGTTCATGCAAATAGCGACGGCGAGCCGTTCCCACGGGAAGCAAACCATCGACATGCGCCGCATCGCGGTCCCGGCGAAACCGAAATGCAGCCGCGCTTTCACCGTCCATCGGTTTTGGGTAGCCGGGATAGATGACCGAGACCTGCGCCTTGTCCCAGCTTTGCGCCCCAAACTGCGTTTCTACGAAATCAACAACCGCGCCGCGCAGCTCAGGGCCACCCGCAAGCTGACCGGAGGCGTCATTGGGCAAAATGTTGACCCCTGCAAACCAAGTACCGCCACAACGCAGCCAATCCGCGATATTTTGTTCGTTTTGTGCAAGTGCCTTTGCCACGTTTGCAGCATGCGCGACCCAAGCTCCAAGCTTTGCGTCATAGGGAAAGCGGCACCAGCCCTGCGTTGCAAGCGCCTGCGATGGTGTCATTGCGCGGCGTGGGATTGGGCGGTCACAGGCTCCAACGCACGAAGAACCAAATCGGAGTTTGCCCCGTCCTTCGATGCGCCCTCTGACAAAGTACGCCGCCATCCGCGGGCACCGGGCTGCCCCGCAAATAGCCCCAGCATGTGGCGCGTGACCTGATGCAACCGCCCGCCATTCTCTAGATGCGCGTCAATATATGGCAGCATCGCGAGCGCCACATCCTGCGGGGCTTCAAATGGCGTGTCGCCACCAAAGACGCGCGCGTCCGCCCGGCCCAAAATATCCCAAGGCTGGTGGTAGGCGGCGCGCCCGATCATCACCCCATCCATATGGTCAAGATGCGCCTCAGCGGCATCAAGCGTCGCAACACCCCCATTGATCGACAGGTGCATATCGGAAAACTGTGCCTTCATGCGCTGCACCAGCGCATAATCCAAAGGCGGAATATCGCGATTTTCCTTGGGGCTGAGCCCTTGCAGCCAGGCTTTGCGGGCATGGATCGTGACCCGGCGGACACCTGCGTCACGAATTCGGGTCAGGAAATCAGGCAGGACCGTTTCCGGGTCCTGATCATCCACCCCAATCCGGCACTTCACGGTGACCTCAACGGGTTGGGCCGCGATCATCGCAGCCACGCAGTCGGCGACCAAGCCGGGTTGTTCCATCAAAACGGCGCCAAAGCACCCCGATTGAACGCGGTCGGACGGGCAGCCAACATTGAGGTTGATCTCATCATAACCATGCGCCGCGCCAATGGTTGCCGCTTCCGCCAGCTCAGCCGGGTCGGAACCGCCAAGCTGCAAGGCTATCGGGTGTTCTTCGGTGTTGAAATCCAGCAAATGCAACGCGCCGCCACGCACCAACGCGGGTGCGGTGACCATTTCGGTGTAAAGCAGCGCTTCACGCGACATCAGCCGGTGGAAAAATCGACAATGCCTGTCCGTCCAGTCCATCATCGGGGCGACAGATAGACGTGCAGAACGCTCAACTGTTGATTTTATTGAATTATTTTCAATTTTGGATGTTTCAAGCATCATCTGATTTTGGCCTATTTGCCCTTATTTACGTCTATTTTTGAATCAAGTATGACTCAGATTCATACGAAACGCCCCGGAGTCATACCAAGTTGGCCACCTTTAGAGAGAGAACTTTGAAAAGCGGTAAACTGAGCATTACCGCGCAAATCAAACGTAAGAATCCCGACTTCTTTGATAGCAAGAGTGGCTTTACCACAATGAAAGCTGCGGAGAAATGGGCGGCAAAGCGGGAGCGTGAAATAGACGCTCAGGTTGATGCGGGTACCAAACCGACAAAGCGCAGCACACAACGGCGAACTTTAGGCGATGCAATCGATAAGTACATTGCAGTAGATCGCACCGGGATGGGAAAAACCAAAAAGCAGGTCCTCACTACGATCCGTGACGAATACGAAATTTCAGAAATGCGGTTCGACGAGATCACAAGTGCTGACATTGCAGACTTTGCGGACCAGTTATGGGATCGCCCTAAAGTTACGTCAGCAGCCACCGTCAATAATTACCTGCAACACTTGTCCGGCGTCTTTTCGGTCGCCCGCCCCTTATGGGGGTTTTCCGTCGACGAAATGGTAATGAAAGACGCGATGAAAGCACTAGGGAAACTTGGCGTTAGGGCAAAAGCCAAAAAAAGGTTCAGACGCCCAACTCTGCCAGAAATGAACCGGCTCATGGCGCATTTTCACAAGTCTAGCTCACATGATCCAAGGGCTGTCCCCATGCACATCATCACCGCCTTTGCCTTGTTCAGCACCCGCCGTCAGGCGGAAATTTGCCGGATCAGTTGGGCTGATTACGAACCAGACGAAAACACCAACGAAACCCGCGTAATGGTTCGTGACATGAAACACCCCGGCGACAAGGAAGGTAACGATACGTGGTGCACCCTGCCCGCCCCTTGCCGCGAAATAATAGCAGCGCTACCAAAACCGGATGGAAAACAGAAGTTCATATTCCCTTATCACTCCGATACGATCAGTCGCCGCTTTACTGACGCCTGCAAGTTCTTAGAAATTGATGATTTGCATTTTCATGACTTACGCCACGAGGGGACTTCAAGGCTGTTTGAAATGAATTGGAACGTTGATCGCGTTGCCGATGTTACCGGGCATAGGTCATGGGAGTCGCTCAAGCGGTATCGACACTACAAGAAGAGTGGCGACAAATATGAAGGATGGAAGTGGATCGACGCCGTAACGTAGTCCCGTTAAGTCTAACAGCCGCCAATAGCCGTTTCTGGACTGCCTACTGCGGATTGATTTGAGTTCTGACGCGCGTGAGCGCGGATGATTGCTTTCTCGATACGAGAACGCATCGTGTCCTTGAAGTTTCGCGCTTGCGGTAGAATCCGGTTTCCTTTGACACCGAACGTCTGTGAAGCACGCTTTAGGTAGCTGTAGAACGTCCAGCTTTTGTAGTCGTCCGTTAACATTCCCTTCTTTACGCGGCTAAAACGCTGACTGAACAAGGAGTAATTGAACGACCCGATAAGCTCCGCTGGAGAGGCCTGCGGATTGTCCAGAACGTGCTTCATCCCGTCTCGTTTCGCAGCGTTGGTAACTTTTCGATACAGACGGGACATGGTGCTGTCCCTTACAAAAACCTTCCTGCCGTCATATCGGAAACCAAGATATTCAAGCCCATTCTTCCCTTGCGGGCCAGTAAGATGTTCAAAGGTCAAATCTTCCCCCTCGCGTTCGAAACGTACAACGCAGGTTTTGGCTTCTTTAATAACGAGAGCCTCGCCGTGGTTTTTGATTTCATCAATCGCAAAAGTAGTTGCTTGCGCGGCCTCAGCTTCACCACCCGGAACGATGAGAAGAATGTCGTCTGAGTATCTCATGTATGAGCCACCGCGCTGACGCGCGTATGCGTCCATTTTGGCGTCGAAGTCCAACAGATAGAAGTTGGCTATCAAGTCTGAAATTGGTGCGCCTTGTGGTACGCCATGGGGCAGCTCGTTTCGTTGAACGAGGCTTTGATATTGCTTGCCGATCCCGCATATCTTGGCCCTAAAGTCATCATTTGAGCAAATCTGCTTGGGCATTTCATGATATGGTCGTGTGTATCCTTCGACCAAGAAACTTCCACGTTGGACGGGTCCAAGATAACCCAGCCGCCTGTAAACTGCTTTTTGATCCACAAAACGATAACGCGTGATGTTCTTAAATACCGCGTAATGATCTGGCGGCAATTCATCGACGCCCAGTAAGTCGCACCATATTTTTTTGATGCGGCTATGCGAAAGGCTTTCAAAGTACCCCTTAATATCCAAGGCCACGGCGACACAATCGCCAAGCCTATCGACTTCATCAAAAGCGTCTTTGGCGAAGTCAATATTGCACTTGCCGCCATTTGATCCGGGTTTGGGAATCTGGCGATAAGCGATTGGACAGTGTGAAATACCCATTTCGGCAAGCCGCTGTTCGTACTTCACCGCTAGCTTGCGGCGATAGTGCGCGAAAATATATGCGTCCCGCCTCGCCCCATATCGAATTGGTCGAGACTTCTTTTCAGGCTTCGCTGCGTCAGCGGTTCGGTACGGTTGCCATTCTTCAAGATATAAAAAGAAGGGGTAGAACGAGTTTGACGTTACTCTTTCTCTGTCCGTCACCAAGCGTTCAATCTCTTTCAACGAAAGAGGTGCGTCAAAGTGCGGATAGTGTTTTAGATCGGAAACTGTAAATGAAAAATCTTCTGTCATATGCCCCGCGAGTGGGGACGGAACTTCGGGTCAACGCACTTACCCTTTTCATTCCCGCCCCCGCCGTTCTGCGATGTGCGTTCGTCTACGACGTAGTAGTGTATACTGTAGTAAAGCTGACAATCTGGTATTGTCGCATTACCTACAAGATGCGCTGCGGACCGGCGAAAGGAGCCCCGATTATGGAACAAGCAATCTGCACTGACCTCGCAACGAGCCTTGACAGTTTAAACACCTAACTGAATACCCCAATCGGCATCATACCAGATACATGGGCATGACGATTTCGTGATACAAGGTTTGGTGTTCATTTTTTTTGCGACTTTTGGAAACTCTATTTCGGATACTAAGAAACACATGCGCTTTGGCTCTATTAACCAGATAGAATTTTGCGCCGTTCTGCCCGACGTTTTGCATCCCGCTTACAACCTGCGCAGTAGTTTCCGCTGCCATCGGGTTTGACCAAGATAACATCATGATGCCCATTTTTGCATGGAGCGGCTCGCACTAAGAACCGCTGCGCCTCATCCTCATCGACAAGACGCCTTACACCCCCATGGCAGGCTTTATACTGGGCCTGTGTGTCAAACGCTTCGCCGAATAGCTGTTGAGCCTCACAGGCGCTTAAAATGGCCCCTTGTGGATATGGGCGCGGCCCCATCACGGCCCACGGTAGTTGGTTACGCAAGGGCGTCATTTTACCAATTCGCAGACGCCAAAACCGGGTCCGCTTCCAAAACATTTGTCAGTCGAGAAAATGGGCGCATACCGTCGCCAATGCGCAAGTCCAATTCGCCAGTGACATGACCAAACTCGCCTTCTGCCAGAATAGGGTCAGCAGCCTGCCAGCTATGCAAAGTATCGCGCCGGGCTTGAATTGTCTGTGGCGTCATGGGCGCGAGGAGGCGTTACCACCGTCAATAATTTGAAAGGTAGCGCCACCGCCTGCACCGCTTGCCGCTTCCAAGTTGCTAAGGCGGGTATAGGCCTCGTCAATCAGTTCCCTCTCGTTTTGGGTATATGAGGAACCAGCGCGACGGTCGTCTGGATTATTGGAGCCCGGAGTCTTTTGGATCATCTTTGTCATTGCTAATCGTCCTGATATGGGAAGGTGGTCGTTAACATAACTATACCACATTTAAACGTGTTTTGCACGGCATCGACGGTATTGACCGAGCCAGCCAAAGGCAAAGCAGCCACTGGCGTAGAATGCGGCGAAAAGCCGGATTGAGCCCAGACCTACCAAGATGCCGCACCATGGCGAAGGTCTGCTTTTGCATTTGGTCATTTGCCTACAAGAACCGTCGGACCTTTGCCCTGTAGTTCTCGAAGGGGGAACCATATTGCTCCTCGAGCCATGGTTCCTCGGCGAAAGGCGCGGCAATTAGAACGGCTATTCCTGCAAAGCCGACTAGCGCCGCTCCAGACGACGCGCAAAGCACGACCCAGCCGATAATCATTGCTATGTCTGCGACGTACTGTGGATTGCGGGAATAGCGATACATGCCGCCCGTTCGAAGCGACCCTTTCGCGCCTCCAGTTTGGGCTATTCCGAACTGCGCGGCCTCTGACCACACGATGACGTTGCCAGCAACAATCAGCGGAATGCCAACTCCGATCCGCAGCCAAGTTGGGATTGGTAGGCTTCCCCAATTCATCAAGCCTAAGACGATCAGGATGCCGAATAGCGTGAATGTCGGAATCCAAACCAAGACAGGAGTCGCCTTGGTGTATCGCTTTGGCGGCCAAAGGCGGCGCTCAGGGTGTGTGATGGACCAAAGTATCGCTGCTAGGGTGCCTGCCGCGATCACAAGGCCGACGAGGATCAAGATCGCCTGCATCATACCTCCACATGCTCATGGTCGGTGATGGCGCGCCGCTCCTCCAAGGCTTGGCGCACGATCTGGAAGGCCGATGACAGGAACAATCCGGCCATAATGGTTGCCACGATCAGGTCAGGCCAACCCGTTGCCGTGCCCCATACGCCAAGTGCTGCAAACATCACTGCCACATTCCCAATGGCGTCATTGCGCGAGCACAGCCAGACCGACCGGACATTGGCATCACCATCTTTGTAGCGGACCAGCAGCAAGACGCTCGCCAGATTGGTGAGCAGTGCAAGAAAACCGACGATACCCATGATCTCTGCGGTGGGGACGCCGACATAGAAGACGCGATAGACCGTTGATCCGAACACCCAAAGGCCCATCAGAAGAAGGCTGAAGCCTTTGAACAATGCCGCGTTCGTTCGCGCGCGGAGTGAGGCCCCGATGACCGCAAGTGAAATGCCGTAGGTCAGCGCATCGCCTGCAAAGTCGAGGGCGTCCGCTTGCAACGCCTGAGACTTGGCCAGATGGCCTGCTGTCATCTCGACAAAGAACATCGTCGCGTTGAGCGCGATGACGATCCACAGCCGTCTTTTGTAATCATCTGAAACGCCGTCAAACTTGGCGTCATGTCCGCAGCAACCAGCCATGGGAATCCTCTTTCATCTTTGATTGCTCATAGTGTAATGTCTCTAGTGACTAGAGGTTCAAGAGGTTTCTTCATGCTTTCTATCGGCGAGCTATCAAAGCGCACCAAGGTAAAGGTTCCGACCATCCGCTATTACGAGGAAATGGGGCTATTGGCAGAGGCAGAACGCACGTCAGGAAACCAACGGCGATACGACAAAGCTGGGTTAGAGCGCCTGAGTTTCATCCGCCATGCGCGTGACCTTGGGTTTTCGATTGAAGCGATCTCGTCGTTGATTGAACTGCAAGAGCATCCAGATCGGTCGTGCGAAGCTGCGACGGAGATCGCCACGTCACAACTTGAAGACGTCCGCGCCAAGATCAAACGTCTCAGAACACTTGAGAAGGAACTCAGCCGAATATCGAAGGGCTGCGATGGTGAAGGCGTGTCGGAAGATTGTTATGTTTTGGCGTCACTGGCCGATCACAATTTGTGCGACAGAGAACATTAAAAACCTTTAATGCGGACATTGGACTGTCGAGAACGACTGGCAGCAAAGTCCGCATGGCGGACCTTTTCCCTCACAGCAGCAGAAGGTCGTTTTTGAAGTTAACATGTGCCAGAGAATTGTGTTGGTATTTACGGATGGCTGTAATTTTGAAACAAATTGGCCAGCTACAAGCTGGCACCTACTGGGGCGCGAGGGTGGCCCCTAGGGCATACCCCCAGTGGGACCCCAAGACATTCTCAAGCTGTTAAGGGGTGACCTGCTACGCAGGCTTCATCCAATCAAACAGGCACTTAGAGAGCCACACAGCATCGCCGACGCGGTACGGCTCAGGCGGTGTTATCATCGGGTCTGACTATCAATAGAAAGCGGGATTAACCGACTGTATCAACAGCGGAATATGTTGTGCGGTTGATTGGTTGGTATGTTGATGGAGGCCCGCGTCTAGCGGGCCGGTTGCCCATCACATTCCCCAGCGATTTAATGCTGTCTCGACTGCCTTTGGGTCTTGCTCGATACGATATACAATCTGACGCGATACGCCGTGTGTCCTCGCGATATGGGTACATGTGTGCGTCCCTGCCTTTAGCATGGCCTGAATGCCCTCAAACGTCTCGCGCGTATATGTTGGTTTCTTGCCGCGATACTTGGTTACATCGGCTTTAGCATGGGCAATCCCAGCGATCTGCGCGGCCTTGGTTGCTTCTGCCTGCGCCTGAGAAGTTGCTGCCATGAAGGCGATCAGCGCGTCTCTGACGGCCTTCTGTACTGGATCATCGGTTGCGCCGTCGAATGTGAAGTTGTTGATGACGGTGCGAATGACAACGCCTTGCTGCATGAGCCTGCGGATAGTGTCCGTCACATCGTCATAGTCGCGGCCCAAGCGGTCTACCCAACGCACCACCAGTACGTCTCCCTTGCGTAGCAGGTCAAACAGCCGCTTGGCTTGTGGGCGCTCTGCGAAGCGCACTGAGACGCCACTGACGCCTTCGTCAGATATGACCTGATCTATCTTAAAGCCCGCTTGTTCGGCTTGGGCTGTTTGGTGTTCCACTGTCTGGTCTGACGTCGATACACGGGAATAAAGTATCGTCTGCATAAGGCCTCCTTTCGTCCACAAGGGTTATGTCCATTTAATATCGTGTCCGTATGGATAGATCAACCCTTATGGACGCCCCTCACGCCGATTTTTGACCGCCCATAGGGGTATACCCTTGTGGACGTCCTTGATTGTTTCCTCACCAGCGTAGCGGGTAGATCGGTTAAATGCGGGGTGCTTGACTGTGTTCAAAATCAGAACGGTTTGATGCCAAAATGATAACGAATAAAGTTATCGACAAAGTATTCGAGGATGGCAGCCAAAAAGGGATTTTGGCCCAAAAGGTAACAAGTACTCAGGTAAATTATAGCTTAGGAGTGTTTTTGGTTAGTGCGGCTTAGGTTCGTTAGGGTGGTCTTGATAATGCAAAATCAAGCTCCAGTTTATTCGCTGTATTTGGAGGAAAAGGCGATATGTGTCCGCTTGACCAGCATCAACAAGGACAGAAAAAAGTGTGAAACCAGAACCGCCAAAACAGCCCCTTCAATCCTCCCCGAAAGGCTGGTGATCATCATTCCAACAAAGATCAACAGAGATAGGCAAGAGAGCAATATCAGGTATGAGACGTTATAATTTACGTCTGCGAAAAACTTCCTATCTCTCTTGAAGCGCTCAATTTCACGAGCATCTGAAGTTTCGTCTTTGCCACAAATAGGCTTCCTTGGGGACAACCCATAGAGCGCCATCTGGGCACTAAATAGAAGCGCCGCAAAAACTGAGAACACGGCAATAAGTGCGCCGTTTACTTCGGGTGGAATCTTAAATGGAAAACAGAAGTACAGCCCCCCAAGGACGAGCGGTAGCACATAAAAAAATGCAAAATCGCCGTATGAGAACTTATCCGTGGTATCATCATACAAAGTCGCGATGTGGTCTTTCACAACAATGAAGATGTTTACCTTATTCATGCTTTGCCCGCTGCAATATCTGCAAAGATGCTGGCTGTTTCAGAGCTTATTGAATCAAATTTCGGCATACCATTTGGCCCTCTTTGTACTTGGTCCGTCAAGTCGAACTTTCCTGTGTTCCGGCTAAGGCCCACCAATGTAACAGTACGCCTCTTGCCTCCGACCATGATCTCAGCGGTGGCTTCGTCAAACTGGGTGTCGTTGTACTCTAACACACTTCCAGCCTTAGTTGGCTTCACTCTGCCAGCAAAACTCATCAATCGCCCAAGGTGCGAGCGTGGCTTAGCGCTAAAGGATACACCTAGGTCCACCAAAGCGCCCGGATCACCCAGTTGGTTCTCAGCAGCGTCACTCGAATAGTCACGCTTTGTTAAGCTCAGCTTCTTAACCTCTGCCGCTTGGTATGATGCGATCTCTCCGGGGGCAACTGGGTTGAACACAATGCGATAATCTGAATTTGTTTGCCTGAAGCCCGTTTCCAATGCCATCTGAAAGCGCCCAACACACGACCTTTGACCAAAAGTTTGCAAAGCCAGCAATGCATACTCGCCAGCGGTGGGAACCCAAAGCCGATAGTACAAAGGAAAGATTTCTATATCGCTAATCTTCCGCTTGTACTGCGTGGAACGCGTTTCGCGATCTACAATGTCTGTCGCGAATCCAGAACTGCCATACATGATCGAACCCTCGAATGTTTGACCGTTTTGGCTCTTTGGATCAAGGTACCACGGGCGCGGAGTCTCGCCCTCTTCGTACTCAGCACTCTTATATTTATTGATGAAATGCGGGGTCGCCTTCAAAAGCCGTGCACCGTCACCACTTTCCGCATAAACGATCTTTTCAGGCTTTCGCGTCTTGTGCTGAGTAATAGCATAGATATGAAGGCCGATAGAATTTTCCAAACTTATTTCTCCAAATGCTCGAAACCAAACCAGAACCCCGGTCAGCGTAGTCTATCTACGGTTGCGCAAATGTCGATAGGTTCAGACCGCTTCCCAGATGCGATGAACACCCCAGAACTGACAATAATTCCGCTGACGCGGGACGGTAGCGGCATCACAAGGCATTCAATCGAAGGGCGGGCCAGAGCGGGCGTGGGCGGGCGTACCCCATTATGGCCCGCACCCCCTTATTTTCATGGTCGAAACGGCCCTCAGAGCGGGCGTGCGGGCCATTTTTTAGATACCTAGATTTATCTGGAAATAAAAAAATAATTCACTGCCCGCCACGCTCACTCCAATCAGAAAAAAATATATGTGGCGCTGTGCACGTACTTAGGCAATATGGCCCGCACCCCCGCCCAAACGTTCATATGAACCATATAAATAGGGGGTGCGGGCCATATTGACGTACCCCCGCCCTACGCCCGCCCACGCCCGCTCAAAAATGAAAAAGGCACGCAAGTATGTGCCCATTTTCATCGTATACATGTAGTTGTAACTTATTCTGGATCAGCGGACGCAATCTTTTCTTTGCGCATAATCCAGTAATATTGCCCGGTGTTCTTCGTGTCCGGGTGCTCATCAAAACGCAGGACGTAGCCACAGCCTTCTTGCGGGGCACGTACCTCTTTACGGAAATTGGCGATGATCTTCTTAGACGTCCCGTAGCGGATTTTGCCGTCTTCATCCTTTGAGAAACCCCAATTCGGGATTGGATGCGCACCACCATCTTCGCCGCAATCTTCCAGCACAGCCTTGATGGACTCAACAGTGCCACTATACCCACGGACTGCGCCCGTCCCACCAGCGCGGAAAATTTGACCATCTGGATATTCGGAAAGAGCGTTCCAAAGCGTCTGCGTATCGCTGTCCGCTGCGACTTCACCGTAGCTTTTCAATTTGTCCCGGTTCTCAAGGAATCCGCGCACGTTGCAGGCTTCGAGGATTCCGCCCAGCACGTACGACCAAGACTCAAAGCTATTGAGCGGCTTTCCTGCAAACGCGTCCATGCCTTTGGCGATCCAGTTGTTCACCAGCACCAGACACGCGTGCACAAGCTCGCCACGGTGCTCTTTGATGTAGCCTTGCAGGTCAGCATGCCGCCAATCACTGCGCGTATCAGGCGCAATCATATCGGCGTCGAGTTCCAGCATGACCATACGGCGCAAGTTTTCCTGTGACGCAGATAAATTGTTGGCGACGGCAACCCAAATCCAGCGAATAGCCGCCTCAGAAGTTGTGTTTTTACCCAACAAGCGGGCCTTGAAGACAGGGGCCGTAATTGCAGACGCCAGATTGCCAGACATGAGGGACGCGTTCATGTTGTCGAAGAAACACCAGCTAGAACCCTCTTCGACAAGAGACGTGATTGTCTTAGTGAACTCTTCGTCGCTGTCTGGCATGGTCAGCACCGGCGCTGACGCGCCATCCGTGATAAGCGACGTCGCTTCAACCAACAATCCACCGCCCGTACCGGGCTTTGGTTTAGTGATGGCATACATAGGGGTGACGCCAGTAATAATGTCGCGCACGAAGTGTTGTAGAAGCATGGCAAGCAAATGCGCGGCACTGGGATTGGCTTCGCCGTTCCCGTAAACCACGGAATCAATCAATGTATCCCTGTCCATTTTCCCAATCGGAAAGTCACCAAACACCTCTTCGAAGATCAACAAAAGTGCCGCCGTTACCTCTTCGTCGGTTGGCTCGTTTGGCACATCGGGAAGGTCAAGATCGCCAAGGCGCAACAGCGTCTTTGACTCAGCGTGATAGCCCTCATCTTTCACCAAGACCGCGTTAGCGGTGTAAAATGGCGTCGTCATAATGTTGTTGAGGGTTGGGAATGGCTTGGGGTCTACGTCATAAACGTTTTCTGTGATCTGCATTGGTGGCAACGCACTACGAAAGGTCTCACTATCACCGCTTCCATGCGCTGTCTGCCAAGAGGTGTGTTTGCTGACAAGCGCCTTAAATTGTGGCTTTGACGGCATGTAGCGCTTGCCTTGCTTCTCGGTGCAAACGTTGTCGTGGTATTCGTAAAGAAGCGGATCGCCGTTTTCGTCGGTGCCTTCCATCTTCTTATAGACGTACTCGACCATCTCTTCTTCGCCCCACCGATTTACAACAGGGATCGATTTCGCGGTAACTTTGGTAGGTTTTTCAGCGGGCGCGTTCGCCTTCTTATGCTCCTCGACCAGCGCCTTTACCTTTTTGCGGGCAGCAACTTTCCCAAGGCTCGTATTCTGCACCAATGCATCCACTAAGTAGGCCTCTGACATAGTATCCAGCCCGTACTTGATCCGCGCCTTTACGGCCTCATCAATGTCCGCTTCTTTGGTGCGTGGTGTGATTTTTGCGAACTCCGCGTCGATTTTATCGAAGGCCTTGTCGCGCATATCGGTTGATTTTGGCTTGGCGGGCGCAGCTTTTGCAGGCTTATCAATGTACTCCGCGCGAAACGCCAAGTAGTCGGCAACGGAGTCTTCACTATTCTTGAAAAGAGTTTCTTCTTGAAGGCCCCGACGTTCCAGTTCTTCCAAGACTTCGTAGCGCTTGATCCAAGGATGATCTAAGTCAATTTCGCCATTCTCTGCAAAATCTGCGCAGTTTAGATCATGCAGAATGTGGCCCAAAATCTCTTGCGAGATATTTTCGCCGTCCTGTGTGCCCATCCAAGCTAAGAGGCCTTTAAGTTCGTCGCGGGCCTCATCGCTTTCAACATCTTCAAGAAGTTTAGACGCGAATTTTGTTGTCAGTGTTTGCAAGTTCTTTCCTCAATTTTGACCAACACCACTGGACAGGAATCCGGCAAATAGTGTATAAGGTCGTATACAGTTTAGAACGCCGCCATGACCTTTTCCTCGGTCAGCCCTCGCCAAAGGGTAGCGCGGCGTTCAATTCGTTTATGGCATATTCGAATCGCGAAAGATACGGAGATCGGTCGTGAATCTGACATGTCAATAGAAATGCGTACTTGCTATATAGTTATTTTGTTCTTCATATAACCCGCTACGCGGTACGATATTCCAAAATAAGCCATAGAAACGCTACCCAATTCTACTAATTTGCTTTTTTCAGGAATTTCTTCCCTATTTTGATTCATGCGCAAAAATACGCACCTGCTAAACTTCACTTTCAGAACAATTACTTAAAGACCGCGCGGATTTGCGACAATCCCGAATTTTTGATATTATTTTCCCGTGGGTAACACATCGCTGACACTCCACCGCGATCAGAACGCCGCTGGTTTTGTCCTGCCAGCGGCGTTCTCCGTTTTAGCCCAGATAAATGCAGCCCTCATCCAGCATTTGACGTGCTTGATATTCATGCTTGCTAATCTTGGTCGTCCCATTCCAAGTACTTTGGTTCTCAACCCATTCGAGAATATCGCCGATGTCAAAAACCGAGCCATCATCCTTTTCGGCGATGAGAAACCGTCGCAAATCGTCTGAGTGTTGAATGCGCCTTGAACGCCCACTGACCTGCCCGCGCAGGGTGAAGGGATATCGCATGTACTCACACTCGCGCCCGTGGTGCGAAAAAACCTACCGTCTGGTGACAAGCGCATGTTGCTGATTACATCAGCCATTCGCAAGCCAACCGCGCAACAGTTCTTCATTTGTCGGCAGGACGCAGACGGGCAGCGATGGCTTAGGCGCAGTGCATGTCGCCCACCCCGCCCCCGCTTCCACCAGCCCCGCCAGACGCAGTGCTTTTTGCGTGATGGCGGCATAGTCGCTGATCTCACCCGATTGCTTCACGCGGCAATGCTCAACGCCTTGGTCGTCCAGATGCTTTTCAACATGGTTGCTGATGGCAGAAGACAACAAAAGCACCTCGCCAAGGTCGTCAAAATCGGACCAACAAATAGCGTCAATGAAGTGGGCAGTTGTGCTGCTTTCTTCCGGCGACAGGGCCTCAGTCATCGAGACCATGAGTTTAGCGCGGTCGAATTTTGTCAGTTCGAGGGTATTCAATTTGAGTTTCCTTTGACTTTCACTTGGCCGCAATCACCGCAAAGCTTCCCTTGCGCCGTCATGTGGGCAAGGAATCCGATTGCGTGAATGTCCAGCGGCTCTTCTACTGGCGCGGGCTGTTTTGGTGTTGGGGCGTCTTCTGTAATCAGGCCTTCGAGGCGCTTTAGATTACTTGAAAGTTGGGACGCCTCAATGACAAGCCGCTCAAGAGATTCTGCCTCTTCGATACGGGCTTGGTATTCTTTCAGCTTCGCAATCCCGGTCCGAATAAGAAAGATAGAGGACCGGGCGGAACGAGCTTTCAGGCTGTTTTCGTTTACTTGCACTTACAGAACCCCAAATTTGCCGCACGCGCCGCGATGGCGTCGATTACAGACGTGTCGCGCTCAACGGGGACGTCTTCCTCAGATAGCTTGGATTGCCTCCCTACGTGCTGAGATAGCACAGACCTAAGCCGCTCTAACTTTTGGGGAGAGACCCTCCCAACCCTCACGGCGGTTGTATACGCAGATTCAAGAATTTCGCTGATCTGTAGATTTAGCTCAACAATCGTTGTCTTGTCGAAAATCTCTGGCACGTCAGCTTGATAATCGCCCTCAAGTTCCTTGCGAATGTGCGCAATCCGCAACCGCACCTCAGCCTGTTTTTCGACGCGGTGCCCGCTGACCTTTGCACTGTTTTCATCGGGGACCCGCCCGCCCGGTTTGACGCCCGCCTGCCACGCTTTGGCGAGTGTGGCACCACGGGCGCGGGCCTGACAGAAGGCCTCTTGCCGCGCGTTCTTGAGTGGCAGAGAGGGGTCAGTCATTCCACTGGCCCACCACCTTTGAGGCCGCAAACCATTCAATGGCTGAGGCAAGGTCGCTATCGCGAAACTTCCAGCGCCCCCCTTCCCGATGGAAATGGGTGCGCACGTCTTGCACATCGCGGCCCGACAAGACCGCGATAATCTGCGCGACGTTGTTAACTGGTTGCGCAGATTGGACCACTGGCGAGAACGTCATTTCGGCGGTGCCTACAATGTGTGCTTGCGTCATCACAAAAGCCCGTGTTGGCGGGCGAACGCGGCGCGGCGGGCTGGCCCCATTTTCGACGCCTGCGCAACCAACGCGGTCTTGTCCTCAGCGCTGTATTCAGCGGGCTTTGCAGGTTCCGTTTTGGCGCTGATCAATCCGTTTGCACGGGCAAATGCCAGACGGTCAGGCCCGCTCATATCAGACAATCCAAGCGCCGCCTCAGCCGCCTCTTGCTTCGCAACATTGGCTTGCATGAGGTCTGCAATCTGTTCCGCCTCTTCATTGTCGCGGCGAAACACTTCAAAATTATCTGCCAGTTCTTGGGCGTAGTGGTTCGCGTCAACGTCGGTCTGGGCCAACGTCGCCAAACGAACGCTAACCAACCCGGCAAGTTGTGTCTTGGTCAAAGGGTGCTTACTTTCAGTGATCAAGCGATCCGCCAACGCATCGAATGTGCGTTGCATAGTTTTGTCAGCCGCCAAGAGCGCGTTGAAACTTTCGACATTACTCATGCTGCCACCCCCTCACGCGCTGGGATAGCCATCGCCAGCATCTTGGTTGCCATATCGTCGGAATAATACTTAAGCGTGCGCTGCGCCTCTGCGATCAAGGCGAATACTTCATAACCTTTGTGCGCCCGTGTCGCGCCGTCTGGCATAACATGTGCCGTTGGCAGGTCATTAAAGCAACGCGCCACGACAATCCGCGCTGCATGTTCAGGGGCATTGATTGCAGAGGCAATCATGCCCATCGTCAAATATTTCTTTTTGTGCATTTTGATAGTTTACTTTTAGCCGTTAATGTTGCAGCCATACTAAAGCATTGATTCGGATCTGTCAGCCAAAAGATTCAAAACGGGTCACACTTTTTCAACCTACCCCATTGATTCGCCGACAAAAGTTTAGCTTGGTGCGCACTTTCGGACGGCCAAAGGTAGTTTTCAGAATTTTTTTCAGCCACAAGCGCGGACTCAACCCGCTGATTGGACAAGAAAAATCCCCACATTGTTTAGCAATGGGCATTTTGTTATTCAAAAACAATACTTTACATGGCGTCACGTATCGGCATATACCGCCACCATCGAAACCCAAACAGCTAAGGATGGCTATTATGAAAGAAAGGTAGGTTAATGAATGACTGATACTATGTGGATGCTTATGGCCCGCTACCAAGGACTGCCAATCGTACCGGTAGACACGATACGAGCGGACTACTTCCCCCACCTCACCCTACCAAATTTTCTTCGTAAGATTGCAGACGGCGCAATCAAACTACCCGTGGTCAAAATGGAAGATAGCCAAAAGTCTTCAAGAGGCATACACTTGCAGGACCTTGCCATTTATCTTGACGAACGCGCTAAGCAGGCACGCCATGAGTGTGAGCTGATGTACGGCTGACCCCCCCACACACTGCGCCAATACCTAGATCTACAAGGCCCGCTGACGCGGGCTTTTGTCGTTTCAGCACTACATGGAAATATTTTTTAGTATGACTTATGTATGACTCGTCGATAAGCTGAACCCCAAACATCTGATATCAAAACGATAATCTATATGCCCCTCCAATCCATCATCGGGGCGACGGAGAGGCGTGCGGCTGAGGTGGCGTCTGGCTGTGTCATGATGCGGCAGGTAGCATTCCGAGCGCCGCTTTTAAAGGCCTAGCCGCGCTCGCCGGCCGCACGGTACCACCGTGCGAGCACGGCGCGGTCTTCGGGGTCCAGCTCAGTAATATTTGCAGGCGGCATCGCATGGCTAACCGCCGATTGCAGGTAAATCTGATGCGCATGGCGGGCGATATCGCCCGCGGTTTCCAGATAAACGCCTTTTGGGGCCCAATGCATCCCCTCCCAGACCGGCTCCCGCGCGTGGCACATCGAACACCGTCCCAGCACAATATCGGACGCCTCCTCAAAGCCATCGGCTTGTGCAAAGACCAACTCGGACGGGGTCAGGGGGCGTGCGTCAGCCTCCTCCCACGTCTCACCCGTGCCTGCGGTCGACAGCCAAGCCACGACTAAAAACAAGATCACCGTCGCCCCAATCGTCCAGCGCGGGCCTGCGCCGGTCATATGCATCGTATTGAAATAATGCCGGATCGTAACGCCCATCAGGAAGACCAGCGCCGCAATCACCCAGGCATATTGCGTGGCAAAGGCCAGCGGGTAATGGTTGCTCAGCATCAGGAAAATCACCGGCAGCGTGAGGTAATTGTTATGGGTCGAACGCAGCTTGGCGATCTTGCCGTATTTCGCGTCCGGCGTGCGGCCCGCTTTCAAATCCGCCACCACAATGCGCTGGTTGGGCATGATGATGAAAAACACATTCGCCGACATGATCGTGGCCGTGAACGCACCCAGATGCAGCATAGCGGCCCGGCCAGTGAACACCTGATGATAGCCCCAAGACATCGCCACCAGGATCACAAACAGAAGCACCATCAACAGCGTCGGCTGATCGCCCAGCGGCGATTTGCAAAGAAAATCATAGATCACCCAGCCAACAGCGAGCGACCCGGCGGAGATCAAAATCGCCTGCCACAACGCCAAATCGGCGCGGGCCGGGTCGATCAGATACAGCTCCGCCCCCGCCCAGTAGACGACCATCAACAAAGCCGCGCCCGACAGCCAGGTCGCGTAACTTTCCCATTTGAACCAGGTCAGATGCTCCGGCATCGCAGCGGGGGCGACTAAATATTTCTGGATATGGTAAAAGCCGCCGCCATGAACCTGCCATTCCTCGCCATCTGCGGGGCCATCAATGTCACGGTTCAGGCTCAGATCGAGCGCGATGAAGTAGAAGGACGAGCCAATCCAGGCAATCGCGGTGATCACATGCAGCCAGCGGATCGCGAAGGCGAACCAGTCCCACAAAATAGCAAGGTCGTACATCTAGCTGCCCCGATAGGTCGAATAGCCAAAGGGCGATAGCAGCAGCGGCACGTGGTAGTGATCTTCGGCCGACATGCCAAAACGGATCGGAATTTCGGACAAAAAGCGCGGGTCTTCCGGCGGAGTGCCGCTCGCATCCAGATAGTCGCCCGCGCTGAAGATCAGCTCGTACGTGCCTGTTTTAAAACTACCTTTCGGCAAAATAGGGGCGTCCGTGCGACCATCGGCATTGGTCACGGCCTCCGCGATCTTTCGGTGTGAATTGCCCGAAACACGGTAGAGCGTAATTTTGACACCTTCGGCCGGAACACCCCGCGCCGTGTCCAGAACATGTGTTGTCAAATAGCCCGGCATCTGCGCCACCCCTAAGTATCCGTGCCGCCTTGTTGCGACCTGTCGATTGAGCCTAGAGTGACGCGGTTGGGAAGAAAAGAGCGAGGGCGCAATATGGCGCATCAGATCAAAGCGGTTCCGCTGAGCGCAGCAGAGTTTGCGCCCTTTGGCGATGTCTTGGACTGCGCGGGTGCGCCCGACAAGTTGATCAATGCGGGGTTGTGCGGGCGCTACCATGACCGCGCCCAGCTAGAGTTTGATGGAGGCCATGCCGGGATAAGCCTCTTCAACGCAACGCCGCGCGCCCTGCCCTACACGCTTGATCTGGTGGAACGTCACCCGCTGGGCAGCCAGGCCTTTGTCCCGATGAGTGAACATCCGTTTCTGGTCTGCGTGGCCCCGGATGAAGCCGGTCAGCCGGGAACGCCACTGGCGTTTCTGACCGGACCGGGCCAGGCGATCAACTTTCACAAGGGCACTTGGCACGGGGTCCTGACACCGCTCAGCGCGCCAGGGCTCTTTGCTGTGGTGGACCGCATCGGCGACGGCGCTAATCTTGAGGAATTTACTTTCCCCGACCCGTTCCTCGTAACCGCCTAGCGCGCAATCTGGAACGACAATTCCGGCAGATCGGCGATCCCGGCCCTGACCTTGGCCCCCGGCCCAATCGCGGCCACCCCGGCGGGCGTGCCCGTCATGATCAAATCGCCCGGCGCAAGCGCCACAAGGCCCGACAGATGCGCGATGCAATCGGCGACGGGCCAGATCATCTCGGACAGGTCGGCCTCCTGCCGCATGCCGCCATCGACCGAGAGCCAGATTTTGCCTGCCGCAAGGCTTCCAACGTCCGAGATCGGCACCAGCGCGCCCATCGGCGCGGATTGGTCAAACCCCTTTGCCATATCCCATGGGCGGCCTTTCGACTTGGCCTGCGCCTGTAGATCGCGGCGGGTCAGGTCCACGCCCACGCCCGCGCCCCAGATCAACTCCAGCGCATCCTCGGCAGCAATGTCGCGCCCGGGGGCGCCTATGGCGACAACCAGTTCCACCTCGTGATGCAGGTCTTGTGTCGCCGAAGGGTAGGCAATCTCTGCGCCGCTTTCGACCACCGCATCGGCCGGCTTTGAAAAGAAAAACGGCGGCTCGCGCGTGTCATTGCCCATCTCGCGCACATGCGCCTCATAATTCCGCCCGACGCAGAAAATGCGGCGGATCGGGAAACGCGCGCTGCTGTTTTTGACGGCAAGCGAGGCCTGTTGCGGCGGGTCGAGCACAAAATCGGTCATTGGTCATGTCCTGTTCACTAGGATGCAATATGTGTTTTGACAGAGCCACGTCTCCGCGCCTAGATCCAATCAAGAGCAAAGGTTACGAGCAGACATGACCAAAACTTTCAGACAGCTGGCGCTCGCGCTGGTCCTGTGCGGCCCAACAGTGGGCCACGCGCAAGATGCAGACCTGATTGCAGCGGCCAAGGCCACGCTGACGAGCATTCAAAGTAACTCCTTCAAAGCTGACCGCGAATATTGCGGCATGCTGGGCCGCAATGCACAGGGAAACATCGTCATCACCCGCCCACGCAAAGGCCGACGCGACAGCTGCCAACCGCGGTCATTCTATAGCGATAGCGTTGAAACGCTGGCCTCCTATCACACTCATGGAAGCCATGACGTCGACGCCGACGCGGAGGTGCCGTCATCAGATGACCTGCTGGCAGACGGCCAAGAAGGCGTGTTGGGTTTCGTGTCCACCCCCGGCGGCCGGTTTTGGATCACTGAACCGAAACTGAACCGCGTGCGCTTGATTTGCGACGTCAGCTGTCTGCCGCGCGACCCCGATTACGAACCTGTTTCAGAGGGTAACGTGCGTGACACATACTCGCTGCAGCAGCTGCTTGACCGTGAGGAAGGCATTGACGACTAAGAAAGAATGGTCATGTATTGTATTGGGGAAATGGGAGCCAGGACGGAATGAAAACGCTGCTTGCGAGCACTTCGATCGCTATTTGCGCCCTGACAAACTTATGTCAGGCGGCAGATACCGCTTTGATTGAAAAGGCAAAAATGGCGCTTTCTTCCCTTCAAAACCAGTCTTTTGTTTCAGGCCGCGAATATTGCGGCATGATTGGCATGACATCGGCCAATGAGCTGATCGTGTCCCCCGCGCGGCGCGGGCGCAGCTCGGGCTGTGACCACCGGGGCTTTGTCGATAGCTCAATCACGCCTGTGGCATCTTACCACACACATGGGTCCTTTAGCGAATTTGACGACGCGGAGGTGCCCTCCGTCGACGACATGGATATGGACTATCACAACAAGGTGTTCGGCTTCGTGTCGACCCCGGGTGGGCGGTTTTGGATGGTTGATTACCGGTCCCGCACAATCCATCAGATTTGTGGCATTGGCTGCTTGCCAAGTGACCCTGCCTTCAAAGTTGATATGGCCGGCGAAATTCCCAAGACAATGACCCGCCGTCAGGTGGCGCAGCGCAAAGGGCTCGGCGGACCGCGACATCTGCGTGCACGGGCTTTAGCTGAGAATAAGTCGCAACTAGATTGACTTCTTGAGAATCATTCGCATATAGATGGGTAAGTTCAATCGCGAGGCTGACCCATGCGTTTTCTGTTTCTTTCGATACTTTTGGCGACCGCGAGCCCGCTTTGGGCGCAAGACAAATTCAAAGCCGTCACTACATTCACTGTCATCGCGGATATGGCGCGCAATGTCGCGGGCGACGTGGCCGTTGTTGAAAGCATCACCCGCCCCGGCGCCGAAATCCACAATTACGCACCGACCCCACGCGACATTTTGAAGGCGCAGGATGCCGATCTGATCCTTTGGAACGGGCTCAATCTGGAATTGTGGTTTGAACAGTTTTTCCGCAACCTGCGCGATGTGCCCTCCGCGGTGGTCACAGATGGCGTGGAGCCGATGGGCATCACCCAAGGTCCCTACACCGGCAAACCCAACCCGCATGCCTGGATGTCGGTCGATGCTGCGCTGATCTATGTCGACAATATCGTGGCGGCATTTTCGGAACATGACCCGGAAAACGCCGCGACCTACGCCGCGAATGGCGAGGCATACAAACAAGAATTATTGAATGTTGTCGGGCCCTTGCGCGATCAAATTCAAGCGGTTCCCGAGGCGGATCGCTGGCTGGTGACGTCGGAGGGTGCGTTTTCCTATCTTGCACGCGATCTTGGGTTGAAAGAGCTCTACCTCTGGCCGATCAACGCCGATGCGCAAGGCACGCCAAGCCAGGTTCGCAATGTGATCGACACGGTGCGGGCCAACGAGATCAAAGTGGTGTTCTCGGAATCGACAGTGTCTTCTGCCCCGGCAGAACAGGTCGCGCGTGAAACCGGAGCGAAATACGGTGGCGCACTCTACGTTGACAGCCTCAGTGCTGCGGACGGGCCGGTGCCAACCTATATCGACCTGCTGCGCGAAACTGTCGGCACCATCGCGAAGGGCCTGACTGAATGAATGCATCCGGGCTATCTGCGACTGGCATCACCGTGACCTACCGCAACGGCCATACGGCCTTGCGGGACGCCACGTTTGAGCTGCCCACGGGTACAATCGCGGCCCTTGTAGGGGTAAATGGTTCGGGCAAATCGACCTTGTTCAAGGCGATCATGGGCTTTGTCGCGACCTCCGCCGGCACGATCACTGTACTGGGTGGCACCGTGCAAGATGCGTTAAAAAGCAACGTGGTAGCCTACGTCCCTCAAGCGGAGGAGGTTGATTGGTCCTTCCCCGTCCTCGTCGAAGATGTGGTGATGATGGGCCGCTACGGCCATATGGGCTTCCTACGTATTCCCAAACCTGCCGATCACCGCGCTGTCGAGGATGCGTTGGAGCGTGTCGGCATGTCGGATTTCCGCAAACGCCAAATCGGAGAGCTTTCCGGCGGCCAAAAGAAACGCGTTTTTCTGGCCCGCGCTTTGGCACAAGACAGCAGAGTTATTCTGCTTGATGAGCCCTTCACAGGCGTCGACGTGCAGACCGAAGACGAGATCATCAAGCTGCTACGCGAAATGCGTGATGAGGGACGGGTCATGCTGGTGTCCACCCACAACCTGGGCTCTGTGCCCGAGTTTTGCGACCGCACGATCCTGATCAAGGGCACTGTTCTGGATTACGGGCCGACGAAAGAAATTTTCACCTCCAAAAACCTCGAACGCGCCTTTGGCGGTGTGCTGCGCCATTTCGTCATGCAAGGCGCCGACCTGCACGAGGATGACGGCGACACCCGCCGCCTGACCGTAATCTCCGACGATGAGCGGCCATTCGTGATCTACGAGGACGACGAAGATACGAAGGAAGGCGGCGATGGAAAGCCTTCTTGAGCCTTTCAGCTACCTTTACATGCTCAACGCGATGTGGGTGTCCGCCCTTGTCGGCGGAGTCTGCGCGTTCTTGTCGGCCTACCTTATGCTCAAAGGCTGGTCGCTGATCGGCGACGCGCTGAGCCATTCCATCGTGCCGGGCGTCGCGGGCGCCTATATGCTGGGCTTGCCCTTCGCCTTGGGCGCGTTTCTGGCGGGCGGGTTGGCGGGCGGCGCGATGCTGTTTCTCAATCAGCGCACCGGGTTGAAGGAAGACGCAATCATCGGGCTGATCTTCACCTCCTTCTTTGGGTTGGGGCTGTTCATGGTGTCGCTTTCGCCCACCTCGATCAATGTGCAGACCATCATCCTGGGCAATATACTGGCGATCTCACCCACTGACATTTTGCAGCTGGCCATCATCGGCTTCGTCTCACTGGCCGTGCTATTGGCCAAGTGGAAAGACCTGATGGTGGCGTTTTTCGATGAAAGTCATGCCCGCTCTATTGGGCTGAACCCCGACAGGTTGAAGCTGATGTTTTTCATCCTGCTGTCCGCCAGCACGGTGGCGGCACTGCAAACCGTTGGCGCGTTTCTGGTCATCGCGATGGTCGTAACCCCTGGGGCGACGGCCTATTTGCTGACCGACAGGTTCCCGCGCCTTTTGATCGTCTCCGTGGCCATTGGCGCGCTGACGTCGTTCTTCGGCGCCTATATCAGCTATTTCCTCGACGGGGCCACGGGCGGCGTGATCGTTTGTTTGCAGGCTTTGGTCTTTGGGGTCGCGTTTCTGTTTGCCCCGAAACACGGGATTTTGGCGTCGCGCCGCCGCGCACGGGAGGCCGTGTAGATGGAAGACCTGCTACTGCCTTTCCAGTTCCAATTCATGCAGGACGCATTTCTGATCACCACAATGCTGGCCATCCCTGCCGCGATACTGTCGTGTTTTCTGGTGCTGAAGGGCTGGTCCCTGATGGGTGACGCAATCAGCCACGCTGTGCTGCCGGGCATTGTGATCGCCTATGTGATCGGCATCCCGCTGGTCATCGGTGCGTTTGTGGCCGGCATGGCCTGCGCGCTTCTAACCGGCTGGATCGACGAGAATTCGCGGGTGAAGCGCGACACGGTGATGGGGGTGGTCTTCTCGGCCATGTTCGGGCTTGGCATCGTGCTGTACACAAAGATCGAAAGCGACGTGCATCTCGATCACATCCTGTTTGGCAATATGCTGGGTGTGGGCGTGAACGATCTATGGCTCACTGGTGTGATCGCGGTCTGCGTCACGCTTCTGTTGCTGATGTTCTGGCGCGATTTGTTGCTGCACGCCTTTGATGAGCAGCAGGCCCGCGCCTTGGGCCTCAGCGTCCGGTGGCTGCATTTCGGCCTTTTGGCGGTGATTTCGCTCACGGTTGTCGCCGCTTTGAAAGCTGTTGGGATTATCCTTGCGATTGCCTTTCTTGTGGCCCCGGGGGCCGTCGCATTTCTGGTCACGCGGCGTTTTGGCCAAATGATGTTTGTGTCCGTTTTTGTAGCGATTTTCTCAAGCATTGCGGGGATCTACCTAAGCTTCTTCATCGACAGCGCACCCGCGCCCACCATCGTTTTGATCATGACAGCCTTGTTTGTGGCGGCCTTCGTTAACTCCGTCAGACGGGCGCGCACCGCTTAACACTTGGCGGCAAGCCCGGATTTGCCTAATGCTGGGCACATGAACAGATACCCCAGAGACATGCGCGGCTACGGGCCGCAAACGCCTGACCCTCGCTGGCCTAATGGTGCCAAGATCGCAGTCCAGATCGTCGTGAATTACGAGGAAGGCGGCGAAAACAATATCCTGCATGGCGACAAAGCGTCTGAGGCGTTCTTGTCCGAAATCGTGGGTGCCGCCGCCTGGGACGCGCAACGCCATTGGAATATGGAATCGATCTACGAGTACGGGGCGCGCGCAGGGTTCTGGCGGCTGCACCGGCTGCTCAAGGACCTACCTGTTACGGTCTACGGGGTGGCAACCGCGCTCGCCCGCTCCCCCGAACAACTGGCCGCGATGCAAGACGCGGGCTGGGAGATTGCCAGCCACGGGCTGAAATGGATCGAATATAAAGACTTCACCGAAGACGAAGAACGGGCGCATTTGGAACAGGCCATTGCTCTGCATACCCAAGTTGTGGGCAGCCGCCCACGCGGTTGGTACACGGGCCGCTGTTCGGAAAACACGCTGCGCCTTGTGGCGGAAGAAGGCGGGTTCGATTACTGCGCTGACAGCTACGCAGACGACCTGCCCTATTACTTGCGCTTCAATGACCACGATCAGCTGGTTGTGCCCTACACGCTTGATTGCAACGACATGCGCTTTGCCACGCCGCAAGGGTTCAACTCTGGCGACCAGTTTGAGGCCTATCTGCGCGACACATTCGATGCGCTTTACGCAGAGGGGGCCGAGGGCGCGGCAAAGATGATGTCCATTGGCTTGCATTGCCGTCTTGTTGGACGCCCAGGCCGCGTGCAGGCGCTGAAACGTTTCATCGACTACGCCAACAGCCATGACGGCGTCTGGTTCGCCACTCGCCAGCAAATCGCTGAACATTGGCGCGACACGCACCCGCCGCAGCCCGCCACGCGCCCCTCCCAGATGGATGAAGACGCGTTTGTCACGGAGTATGGTAGCATTTTCGAGCATTCGCCTTGGGTCGCCAGCGACGCTTGGAAAATGGAACTGGGCCCGGCCCATGACAGCGCCACTGGGCTGCACGGCGCATTGGTGCGCGCCTTCCGCGCAGCACCTGCACCACGCAAGCTCGAAGTGCTTGACGCGCATCCCGATCTTGCAGGGCGGCTTGCGGTTGCCAAAAAGTTGACCGCGGAAAGCACGTCGGAACAGGCCTCCGCCGGGTTGGACGTGCTCAGCGATGAGGAACGGCTGACACTGACAGATTTGAATGAAGAATACACCGCAAAGCACGGATTTCCCTTCATTATTGCCGTGCGTGACCATGACAAGGCGTCGATCATCGAAACGTTCAAAAAGCGCATCAACAGCGACAGCGAGAGCGAATTCAACGAGGCATGCCGCCAGGTCGAACGGATCGCCTATTTCAGGCTGAAAGACAGGCTACCCTAGCTTTCATAGCAATCCCCACAGCTTCTAAACATGATGCGCAAATGCACAAGATTTGAGCATTTGCATCATAAATTGACTAGGTATTGACGCCGCCCAGAGAAATGCTGACGGTCGTCTGCGATCTGCCGTGCGGCTGCGCGCCCGTTCGGGCAACAAGCCAAAGGGTAGAAAACGGCGCGTGGGACTGCGCCCGACCAAGACTAAGTGATGGGGAGTAAGACTAAAATGACTGACACGACGAGCACTCTGGGGGCGTATTCCGATCCGAATACAACGCCTCCGCTGGCACAGGCGGCCCCGCTGGGGCTGCAACACGTCCTGGCGATGTTCGCCTCCAATGTGACGCCTTCAATTATCGTTGCCGGGGCCGCGGGCCTTGCTTTCGGTTCCGCCGAGCAGGTTTACCTGATCCAGATGGCAATGCTGTTTGCCGGGGTCGCAACGCTGTTTCAGACCGTGGGGCTGGGCCCAGTTGGCGCGCGGCTGCCGATTATGCAAGGGACATCTTTCGCCTTCGTCGGCGTGCTGGCTGGTGTGGCTGCAACGCAAGGCCTTGGCGTGGCGCTTAGTGCCTGCATCATCGGTGGGGTCATCCACTTTCTGTTGGGCGGCGTGATCCAGCATCTGCGTTGGTTGTTTCCGCCGCTCGTCACCGGGCTGGTGATTCTGGCCATCGGGCTCTACTTGATCCCGGTTGCAATCAAATACGCTGCAGGCGGCGCCGCCAGCTTTCAGATGGAGGCCGAAAGCTTTGGCTCGCTGAAACACTGGTCGGTTGCTTTGACCGTGGTGATCGTCAGTTTGGCTCTGAAATTTTTCACCAAAGGCCCGATCTCAAATGCCGGCATTCTGATCGGCCTTCTGGCGGGCTACGTGCTGGCATTCGTGCTCGGGATGGTAAATTTCAGCGCTGTCGGCAAAGCCGCCTGGGTCACATCCATCCAGCCGCTGCCTTACGGGTTTGAATTCTCTCTGGGCGCGGTGATTGCCGTGACACTGGTGTCGATTGTTTCGGCAATCGAAACGGTTGGTGATTGTTCAGCAACAACCAAAGCCGGTGCAGGCCGCATCGCGACGGACCGCGAAATCGCTGGCGCAACCTATGCGGACGGGCTCGGAACGGCTGTGGCCGGTGTGTTCGGCGGCTTGCCCAACACATCTTTCAGCCAGAACGTTGGCATCGTTGGCATGACGGGCATCATGTCGCGCCATGTGGTGACCATCGCGGGGCTAATCATGATCGTCTGTGGGCTTCTGCCAAAAATCGGCGCCATCATCGCTTCCATGCCCCTGCCCGTCCTAGGCGGCGGTGTGATTGTGATGTTCGGCATGGTTGCAGCGGCTGGCCTGAACATGCTGACCGAAGTCACCATGAACCGGCGCAACATGATCATCATCGCCGTCTCGCTTGCAGCGGGACTTGGTCTGAACCTTGTGCCTTCCGCAGTGCAATACCTGCCGGGCGTTGTCAAAATTCTGATGACCTCCGCCGTGGCGCCAACAGCGATCATCGCGATTGCAATGAACCTGATCCTGCCTGAAGAGGTCTAGGCCTGAAAACAAACAATGTGACCGGCCCGCCCCAACAGGCGGGCCGTTTACGTTTGATGACTTGGTTTTGTCACGGTCAGGCGTTACTCACAGCTCAAATTATTTAGGAGCGCACCCCGCCATGATGAGCTGTTTCAAGAGTTACGATGTCCGAGGCAAATTGGGCGAGGAGTTGAACACCGACATCGCCTACAAAATCGGCCGCGGTTTTGCAGTCGCGATGACGCCTGGCACCGTGGTGATCGGCTATGACGTGCGCCCCACCTCCCCCGAACTGGCCGAAGCCCTGACCCGCGGTCTCCGCCACGAAGGCGTTGACGTGATCGACATTGGCCTCTGCGGCACTGAGGAGGTCTATTTTGCGACGACTCATCTGAAAGCAGGTGGCGGGTTGATGGTGACGGCCTCGCACAACCCGATTGACTATAACGGCATCAAAATGGTGCGCGAAGGTTCCCGGCCCATTTCGGCTGCTGACGGGCTTGGCGACATTTCGGACCTGTGCGAAGCCGACGCATTTGGACCAGCGAAGACCCAGGGCAGCTACACGCAGCAAGACCCGCGCGACGCCTATGCCAACCGGGTCGTAAGCTTCGTTGATCTACCTGCCTTGGCGCCCATGAAGGTGGTGGTGAACGCTGGCAACGGCGTCGCAGGCCCCTCCTTTGACGCAATCGCTGAAAAGCTGGCAGTGGCCGGCGCGCCGTTTGAGTTCATTCGCCACAACCACGAGCCTGACGGAAGCTTCCCAAATGGCATCCCCAATCCGCTGCTGCCCGAAAACCGTTCCCACACCGCCGACCGCGTCGTTGCTGAGGGCGCCGCGATGGGTGTCGCGTGGGATGGCGATTTCGACCGCTGTTTCTTCTTTGACGAAACAGGCGCCTTCGTGGACGGTGAATATGTGGTGGGCTTGCTCGCCTCCGCCTTCCTGCCCAAACACCCGGGCGCAAAAATCATTCATGACCCACGCGTGATCTGGGCGTTGCTCGATCTGGTCGCCGATGGCGGCGGTGAGGCCGTGGTGTCCAAATCGGGCCATTCTCATATCAAAGCCAAAATGCGCGAGGTCGACGCGGTTTACGGCGGCGAGATGTCAGCGCATCACTACTTCCGCGACTTCATGTATTGCGACAGCGGCATGATCCCCTGGCTGCTGGTGGCAGAGCATATGTGCCGCACCGGCCAGCCCTTGTCGGCCTTGGTGGCGGACATGCAGGCGCGCTTCCCGTCCTCAGGCGAAATCAATTTCAAGCTCGACGACAAACAACCCGCCATCGACGCGTTTGAGGCGACCTATGTGGCCCAGGCCAATGATGTCGACCGGTTGGACGGCGTGTCGCTCGATATGGGCGATTGGCGAGTCAACCTGCGCCAGTCCAACACCGAACCTGTGCTGCGCCTCAATGTGGAAGCGAAAGGCGACCGTGCTCTGCTCGCTCAGAAAGTCGAGGAAATCAGCACGCTGATAAAAAGCGCGTAACTCCCTTTCATTGTTTCAAAAATATTCTGGGGGTCCGGGGGCAAAGCCCCCGGCGGATCGGCACGGCACACGCCGCGACGAAACGTCATCAGAGCCAAGAAAAATTAGCCGCGAAGCTGGTCGACCAATTGCTTCATCTGATCCAGCTCTATCGCGCCGGGTACAAGCTGATCTTCAAAGACAAAGGCGGGCGTCCCGTTCAGCCCAAGCGCCTGCGTCAACTGGCGGCTCATGTCGATATGGGCATCCACTTCAGGGCCTTCCATATCAGCGCGCAACTGGTCGATATCCATCCCAAGATCATCGGCGATGCTCAGCACATTTGCTTGGCTGGCGCGCCCCTGATTGGCCATCAAAGCGCTGTGAAATTCCTCATATTTACCTTGCTTGCGCGACGCCAGCGAGGCGCGCGCGGCAAAGACGCTTTCCTCGCCCAGGATCGGCCACTCGCGCATCACCACACGAATGTTTTTATCCCCCGCCATCAAGGCCTTCACATTCGGATAGACCCGGCGGCAATAACCGCAATTATAGTCAAAAAACTCGACAATCGTGATATCACCTTCCGGGTTCCCAAGCACCGGTGCGTTGGGGTCATTTTGCAACGCAGAGAGTTGCGTTTGCAGCGCTTGCGCGGAGGCCGCAGCTTGCGCCTCCTCCTCACGCGCTTGCAATATCCCGATGGCTTCACGGATGATTTCGGGGTTGTCGCGGATCGTCTCTAAAACCAATGCCCGCAGGGCCTGCTCGTCCATCTGTTGGGCCGATCCCGGCCCGCTCAGTGCCAAAGCCGCAGCCGCGGCACATATAAATCGCATCATGTCGAGCATCCTATGGGAAATTCAGGTGGAATTTGTTGGCAGAAGACTGAGCCTTGCCGCACCAATTGTCAAACAGCCCTGTGATCACGTGCCGGTGAGTTTGCCTTTGTTTTCTTGCGCTCACAGCGTTGTTGATTGATCTTGAAAGGGCTACGCCGCATGACGCGCGCAGCACAGGAGACACACCCAAAATGACGCTGTTGCGCCGCATTCTTACTGCCCTCACCGCCGCCCTGTTTTTGGTCAGCGGGCCCGGTTTTGCGGGCAGTTCGCTGACCTATACAAGCGAAAGGATCACGGCGCGGCTGATCACCGCTGAAAACGGACTTTCGCCTGACACGCGCGATATCTCCGCCGCACTCGAAGTTACCTTGGCGGACGGCTGGAAGACTTATTGGCGCGCCCCTGGCGTGGTCGGCTACCCGGTCGAGATTGACTGGACAGGCTCAGCCAATCTTGACAGCGCCCAGCTTCAATGGCCGGCACCCAAAAGGTTTGAGGCGTTTGGTATTGAAAATTACGGCTATGAAACCGCTGTGACGTTTCCAATCAGAGTGACCGCAGACGCGTCGGGCGAAACACTGATCCTGAACGCTGACATCAACCTGCTTGTCTGCGCCGATCTTTGCGTACCAGAGCTGTTTTCGCTGTCGATGGTCCTGCCGCCAAACAGCGCGATTGACCGCGACGCGGGCACGATCATTGCTAAAGCTGTCAGCAAGCTGCCAGTCGATGCCGCGGCGTCAGACATCCAAATCACTCGCGCCGCACTAGACCAAGATGCCGCGCGGCTTGAGCTTTCCCTCAGCAGCGAAACCGCCTTTCAAATGCTTGAAGTGATCCCTGATCTTGGCCTCGACACGGCCTTCGGCCCGCCCGAAATCACCTTGGGCGCAAACCCCAAAACGGCCCGCGTCGGCTTTGACATCCTGTCCGCCCCTGACACATTGCCCGCGCTTCGCGTGGTCGCCACCGATCAGGGCCGCGCCGTCGAATTCACGCCCGCACTGTCCGACGCCTTGCCCACCCGTGGCGCCGCCATGAGCCTGGCTTGGGTTATCTTGCTGGCCTTTCTCGGCGGCGTGATCCTGAATGTCATGCCCTGCGTTTTGCCGGTGCTGACAATCAAATTCGCCTCGGTTCTAAAAGCGGGTGGCCAAAGCCGCGCCCGCATCCGCGCGGGCTTTCTGGCCACAAGCTTGGGCGTGCTGGGGTTCATGTGGGCGCTAGCGCTGGTCCTGATCGCAGTGCGGGCGGGCGGCGGCGCGGTTGGATGGGGCATCCAGTTCCAAAGCCCGCATTTTCTAGCCGCGCTCGGCGGGCTGATTTTGCTGTTTGCAGCCAATCTTTTGGGGCTGTTCGAATTCTCCCTGCCGCAAAGCTGGAACACCAAAATGTCGGGCGCGGGCGGACAAGGTCTTGTCGGCGATTTTGCCACCGGCGCGCTTGCCGCCGTTTTGGCAACGCCCTGCTCCGCGCCCTTTTTGGGCACAGCCGTCGCCGTAGCATTGGCGGGCAGCGCACCGCAAACCTTAGCGATTTTCACCGCATTGGGGGCCGGGCTCGCGCTTCCTTACTTGCTGGTGGCTTTGCAACCCAGCCTGTTGCGTGGCTTGCCCAAACCTGGCGCGTGGATGATCTGGGTCAAATACGCGATGGGGGTTCTCCTTCTGGCAAGCGCGGCATGGCTCTTTTGGGTACTGACGTCGCTGGTGGGCACCGGGCCCGCCCTATTAGGGCTGGCTTGCTTTGCCGCGTCCCTTGCTGTGATTGCCGCCGTAAAACAACCGAAACGCTGGGCTGGGGTCGCCATTCTGGGCGTCGCGGGCATTTGTTTGCCCGCGTTGATCGCCCAGCCGACGGCGAGCGTCGCCAAGGCCGACGACCCGATCGGCTGGACCACTTTTGCGCCACATGAGATCGCCGCGCTGATCGCAGAAGATCAGGTCGTTTTCGTCGACATCACCGCCGATTGGTGCCTCAGCTGCAAGGCCAACAAAGCGCTGGTGCTGGATCGCGACCCGGTGCTGGCGGTTTTGGCCGATGACGATGTTACGGCCATGATGGGCGATTGGACCAAGCCCGACGCGCAGATTTTGGAGTATTTGCAGATGAACGGTCGTTACGGCATCCCGTTCAACATCGTCTACGGGCCAGACGCGCCTGAGGGGATTGCGCTGCCAGAGTTGCTGACCCCGTCTGCCGTGCTTGACGCTATCGAGCTGGCGGGCGGTTAGTCTCCGCCGAAGCGCTTCAAACCCTCTTCAACCATGCGGCGCTGCGGGTCGTCTTCGGCTAAATCGGCCACCAGTGGTTCCGCATTTTGCAACGCCGCGAAGGCGCGGTCCTGCTCACCCAAGACGACGAAAGCGCGCGCGAGTTGGAGCCAGCCGTCAAGGTTCTCCGGCTCATCTTGCAGCCGCTCTTCCAGGCCATCCACCATCGATCGGATGAAGGCCTGACGTTCCTCAGGTGACATTTCAGCGGCGGAATCGATATCTTCCTGACTAGGGCCGCGCACTGTTTCGAATTCGGGCAAAACCGCCGGGTCCAACCCAAGGGCATTGCCCATTTGGTTGGCGGTTTGCAGGAATGTCGGCATCCAAGGCGCGGGCTGTCCTTCCTGCGCGATCCGCTCCAACAGCAGCGCACGCGCCCCGACTGTGTCGCCCGCCTGTTCCATCTCAATGGCACGATAATAGCTGGCGGCCGGGTTGAGCGGGTCAAGGTCCTGCGCGCGGGTGATCGCCCGGCTGGCGAGCGGTGTGACGATCCCGTTCTCCGCTGAAATCAGTGCCTCGGCATATTGCGACCATGTGGCAGACGTCGCGTCTTCGCGCTCCACCACCTGTTCAAACGCCTCTACTGCCTGTCCCGGGCGACCAATATTCATCAGCGTGCTGCCCAGAAGTGTCCAACCACGGGTCTCACCGCCTTGCGGGTCGGCCTCAAGCCGGGAGCGCAGCTCGGTGATCAGGGCTTGCAGCTGGCGGGCGTCTTGTTGTTCCGCACCACGCTCAGCAAAGGGGATCGCGGGAATGTCCGGGCTGCCGATCTGCGTGTAAAGCGCAGCCCCCGACAAAGGCACAAAAAGGGCGGCCGCCACGATCAATTTCTTGCCCGATGTGCTTCGCGCCGTTTCTTCAACATGGGTCAGCGCCAGCATCCGGCGCTTGATTTCAACACGCGCGGCGCGCGCTTCCTCGGGCGTGATGAGGCCGCGTTCGGTGTCGCGGTCAAGTTCACCCAGTTGATCTTGATAGATAGCCATGGCCTTGGCCTGCCGTCCGCCGGCTTGCGGCTTGGCACTGCCCAAGGGCCAGATCAGGCCCAATACGGTGGCCAGCCCCATCATTGCAGCAAGCGCCCAAATCATGATTTATCTTTCAAAAATGCATCAAGCTTGGCCTGCTCTTCTGGGCTGAGGCTTGTATCCGCCACGCCGCGCTTGCGGTAGAGTGAGATAACGACCGCCAAAAACCCAAGTGCCAGGATGATGAACGGGCCCAACCACAGCGCATAGGTGGAAGGCTTCCAAGGCGGGTTGAACAGCACGAAATCGCCGTAGCGCAGGACCAGATAGTCGAACACTTCCTGATTGGTGTCGCCCGCCACAAGGCGTTCGCGGATGATCATCCGAAGATCGCGCGCGATACCTGCGTTGGAGCTGTCAATCGGCTCGTTCTGGCACACAACGCAGCGCACTTCGGCGCTGATGGCGCGGGCGCGTTCCTCAAGCACCGGATCATCGAGCACCTCATCGGGTTCCACCGCGAAAAGCGGCGAGGCGATGAGGCAAAGGATTAAGACAAAGCGCTTCATTGCGCGGCCTGCGCGGCGTCCAGCGCCTCCTGAAAGCGGCGCTGCCCGTCGCCCACGATGGGACCGGCAAACCGGTGCACCACGACGCCGTCATCATTGACGATGAAGGTTTCAGGCACGCCGGTCACGCCCCATTCAACGCCGCCGCGCCCCGAATAATCTGCGCCGATGCGCGCGTAGGGATTGCCCAGCTCGTCCAGCCAATCGGCGGCATCTTCCGGCTTATCTTTGTAGTTTATCGCCACCAGCCGCAAGTCTTGGGTTTCGCTCATGCGGGTCAGGATCGGGTGTTCCGCCCGGCACGGCCCGCACCAGCTAGCGAAGACATTGACCAAGGTCAGCCCTTGGCCCTTGAGGTCCGCCGTTTTGAGCCCGGGCGTGTCCACGCCGTCAATCGGCCCCAAATCAAATTGCGGCGCAGGATTTGAAATCAGTACAGAGGGGATGGCACCCGGATCGCGCCCACCCCGAAGGCCCCAAAGGGCAAAGGCACCAAGGATAGCGGCGACAACAAGCGGAAGGAGGTAGAGGAGGCGTTTCATCAGCGTGTCACTCGGCAGGTGTGGCGTTCAAAGGCGCTTTGGACCGCGGCGCGCCGACGCGCAACCGCCTGTCAGACAGCGACAACGCGCCGCCCAGCACCAGCATCACCGAGCCGATCCAGAGGAAATTCACCAACGGTTCATAGATCAAACGCAGGGTCCAAAGACCTTGGGCCTGATCCGATGCAGGCTCCGCGATTGATACATAGAGATCACCCGCCAGCGTTTGGCGGATCGCGCTTTCGGTTGTCGTGGACCCGGCGACCGGATACACACGGCGCTCGGGGAAAAGTTGCGTCACAAAACCGCCTTCACGCGTGACGTTCAGCGTGGCGACTTGCGCGATATAGTTGGGGCCGCGGACCTGATTGACCTCGACAAATTCGACGTCGAACCCGGCAATTGGAACAACCGTCCCGGGTTCGGCAAAGCTGACAGTATCGGATTTCCATGCGCTCGCGCCAATGGCTCCAACCATCAGGACAGCAAGGCCCAGATGCGCCATGCTCATCCCGTGGCTGGCGCGCGGTTGGCGCTTGATGCGCGTCCATGCCCCTGGCTGGAACAGCTTGGCGCGGCGCGCCCAGTCCTGGATTGTGGACCCGATCAGCCAAAACGCGATACCCATCGAAATCGTGGCCAGCAACGGACCACCATGGGTGAACCAACCCACCACCAGTGTGGCGACCAGCACCAAAACGCCCAGCCATTTCAGCCGCGCAAGCACGCCCGGCAGGTCAGCGCGTTTCCAACTGAGATGCGGGCCGAGGCCCATAATAATGATCAATGGCAGGGTGATCGGGATGAAAGAAGCGTTGAAAAACGGCGGCCCGACAGAGATTTTCTCGCCTGTTATGGCTTCCAGAAAAAGCGGGTAGAGCGTGCCGAACAGCACCGTCGCCGTCGCCGTGGCTATCAGCAGATTGTTGATCAACAACCCGGCTTCGCGCGAAATTGGCGCGAAAAGCCCGCCCCCTTCCATCGACGGTGCCCGCCACGCAAACAGCGCAAGGGAGCCGAGGATGGAAACGCCCAAGAGACCCAAAATATACATGCCGCGTTCAGGATCGACCGCGAAAGCGTGGACCGAGGTCAGCAACCCTGACCGGACGATGAACGTGCCCAGCAATGACAGTGAGAAGGTCAGGATCGCCAAAAGGATCGTCCAGGCTTTGAACGTGTCGCGCTTCTCGGTCACGATGGCCGAATGCAACAGCGCCGTACCCGCGAGCCATGGCATGAAGGAGACGTTCTCGACCGGGTCCCAGAACCACCAACCGCCCCAGCCGAGCTCATAGTAAGCCCACCAGGAACCTAGCGCGATGCCGCCCGTGAGCGCCATCCAGGCCGCCAGCGTCCATGGCCGCACCCAGCGTGCCCAAGCAGGATCGACGCGTCCTTCGATCAGCGCGGCGACGGCAAATGAAAAGACGATCGAGAACCCGACATAGCCGATGTAAAGCAACGGCGGGTGGATCGCCAAACCGAAATCCTGCAGGAGCGGGTTGAGGTCCTGACCGTCCAAAGGCGGCGGGAAAACGCGTTCAAACGGGTTGGAGGTGAAGATCATGAAGCTTAAAAAGCCAACGCTGATCCACGCCTGAACGCTCAGGGTGCGCGCCTTGAGCCCAGCAGGGATATTTGTGCCCAGAAGCGCGACGCCCGCGCCAAAAAGCGCAAGGATCAGGACCCATAAAAGCAACGATCCCTCGTGATTGCCCCACGTGCCAGCCACTTTGTAGATCATCGGCTTCAGCGAATGAGAGTTTTCCACCACGTTCAGCACCGTGAAATCGCTGACGACATAAGCCTGCATCAGTGCGCCAAAGGCGAAGACGCAGAGCGCGGCTTGCACCACCGCCGTCGCCTGCCCGCTGGCCATCCAGACGGTATTTCCGCGCGCAGCGCCCCACATTGGCAAAACCGACTGCACCACCGCCGCCATCAAAGCGAGCGCGAGAGCGAATTGGCCGAGTTCGGGGATCATTGGACAGGTCCTGACTGCATATGATGCTAATGAATGTGTTATAGGTTAAAGGTCAAGCATAGGCACCGCGACGATCTGCCTCCTCACATAACATCTGCGTCAGAATTCTCACGCCGTGAATAAGGTTGAATACGTATTCATAGATGCTAAGCTATCTCCAACGCAGCGTCAGCGAAGGATTGAGACATGGCCATTGAGTATTTGAAACGCGGGAAATCTGAGGCTGACCGTCAGGACGATGACACCAAGGTGCGCGCCGTTGTTGAAAGCACTTTAAACGATATCGAGACCCGTGGCGACACTGCCGTGCGCGAATTGTCCGAGAAATTTGACAGCTATTCGCCCGCCAGTTTCAAACTGTCGCAAGACGATATCGATGCGCTGATGGCCAAGGTTTCTGACCGCGACATGGCCGATATTAAATTCGCGCAGGCGCAGGTGCGGGCCTTCGCACAAGCGCAACGTGATTCCATGCTCGATATCGAGGTGGAGCCGATGCCCGGCGTCATTCTGGGCCATAAAAACATCCCCGTTCAAAGCGTCGGCTGCTACGTGCCGGGCGGCAAATTCCCGATGGTGGCAAGCGCGCATATGTCGGTGGCCACGGCCTCCGTCGCGGGCGTGCCGCGCATCATCGCCTGCACCCCACCCTTCAAGGGAGAGCCGAACCCGGCGGTGATTGCCGCGATGCACCTGGGCGGCGCGCATGAGATTTACGTCCTTGGCGGCATCCAAGGCATCGGTGCTATGGCAATTGGGACTGAAACGATTGAACCGGTCCATATGTTGGTCGGCCCCGGCAACGCCTTTGTGGCGGAAGCCAAGCGTCAGCTGTTTGGTCGGGTTGGCATTGATTTGTTTGCGGGCCCAACCGAGACGATGGTGATCGCGGATGACACCGTCGATGGCGAGATGT
Source organism: Litoreibacter sp. JB4-2 (assembly GCF_055693445.1). Classification (NCBI taxonomy): domain Bacteria; kingdom Pseudomonadati; phylum Pseudomonadota; class Alphaproteobacteria; order Rhodobacterales; family Roseobacteraceae; genus Litoreibacter; species Litoreibacter sp. JB4-2. Next base: position 3,840,279 of record NZ_CM146334.1, on the reverse strand, counting down.
GTGCCACAGATTTGCTGGGACAGGCGGAGCACGGGTACAACTCCCCCGCCGTGCTGGTCACGAATTCGCGGAAATTGGCTGATGACACGATGTCGGAAATTGAACGCATTCTAAAGATCATCCCCACGGCAGATACCGCATCGAAATCCTGGGAGGATTACGGCGAGATCATCCTGTGCGACACATATGAAGAAATGCTTGAGGTGGCCGATGATATCGCGTCCGAGCATGTTCAGGTGATGACCGACCGTGACGACTGGTTCCTTGAGAAAATGACCTGCTACGGCGCGTTGTTCCTTGGTCCCCGCACCAATGTGGCCAATGGCGACAAGGTGATCGGCACCAACCACACGCTGCCCACCAAGAAGGCGGGGCGTTACACAGGCGGGCTTTGGGTCGGAAAATACCTGAAAACGCATAGCTATCAGAAAGTCACAACCGATGAGGCTGCGGCAGATATCGGGGCCTATTGCTCCCGACTATGCCTGCTCGAAGGGTTCGTGGGCCATGCAGAACAAGCCAACCTGCGCGTGCGCCGCTACGGCGGGTTGAACGTACCATACGGCGGGCCCGCGCCTTACAAGGATGCGGCGGAATAACTGCGTGCCCAGCGTCAAAGTTACTTCCCAGGACGTGGCACGCCTGGCGGGCGTGTCGCAACCCACTGTCAGCCGGGTGTTCACACCCGGTGTTAAGGTCTCCGCGGCGATGGAAGCGAAGGTGCGCAGGGCGGCCGATGAGCTGGGCTACCGGCCCAACACGCTCGCGCGGTCGCTGATCACTGGGCAGTCGATGACCATCGGTCTGATCGTGGCCTATTTCGACAACCCGTTCTATGTCGAAGCGCTGGAAAAGATGAGCAGGGCTTTGAAGGACAAAGGCTATAACATCATGATCTTCATGGCCGCCAACCACGCGGGCGACGTGGATCAGGTGGTGCATGATCTGCTTGATCACCAGGTCGATGGGATCATTTTGGCCTCCGTCTCGACCTCCTCTGGATTGACGGAACGGCTGTTGGACGAAGGCGTTCCGCTGATCCTGTTCAATCGCGGCCATGACGATAAATCGCTCAGCGCCGTGACCTCAGCCAATACGACGGGCGGGCGCAAGGTCGCTGAATTCTTGCTCGCGGGCGGGCACACGCGGATCGCGCATATTTCGGGCTGGCAAGGCGCGTCTACCGGGCGGGACCGTTGTGCGGGTTTTACGCAAGCGCTCAGCGATCATGGCTTGGAGGCGCATGCGGTCGTCGATGGGCTGTTCTCTCGCGAAGCCGCCGCCGCCGCAACACGCAGCTTTTTCGCCTCAGGCAGCAGCCCGGACGCCATCTTTGTCGGCAATGACCATATGGCCTTTGCCGTGATCGAGGTCTTAAAAGGCGAGATAGGTCTCAAAATAGGCCAGGATGTATCCGTCGTGGGCTATGACGACGTCGCAATGTCAGCCTGGCCCAGCTTTGATTTGACCACGGTGCGCCAGCCCGCAAACCGAATGGTGGATGCCATCGTCTCCCAGCTGATCGCCCAAATCGAAGGCCGCGCGACCGAGCCGCGCCAAATTGAAATTGATGGGCCTTTGATTGTCAGAGGCTCAGCCCGCAAACCAGAAGGATGGGTGGAATGAGAGGTTTTTCTAACAAGTTCGAGGACCTGCCCGACTACATCCTGAAGATCACCCGCGAGATCTGGGAAGATCGCGGCCTCGCTACTTTGCACGACTACTACGCAACTGACCTACCAATGCGGTTTCCCTCCGGCCTCGTGACGGGCAACCAGAATGTGATCAATGGGACCATGGCAACTTTAGCGGAATTCCCAGATCGGCAGCTTCTGGGTGAAGACGTGATCTGGTCGGGCGACGAAGACGCGGGCTTTCTGTCATCGCACCGCATCCTGACCACCGGCACGCATCTGGGCCACGGCGCCTTTGGCAAGTCGACTGGCAAACGTTTCGTCATCCGCGCGCTTGCCGATTGCGCCGCGAAGGACAACGCAATCAACGACGAATGGCTGATCCGCGATGTCTCGGGCATCGTCATCCAGCTGGGCAAGGACGTCAAAAAATTCACCCGCAAGATGATAGAACGCGAAGGTGGGCCAGAACATGCAACCCGCCCCTTCACGCCCGCCGATGACGTGCAAGGCCCCTACACTGCGCGCGGAAATGACAATGAATGGGGGCAGCGATTGGCAAGCATCCTGACCCGCATCATGGACAAGGATTTCGCCGTGATCCCGGCGGAATACGACCGCGCATGCCACATCCACCACCCCGGCGCACGCGACAGCATCAGCCATGACGGCGCGGACCAAGCATGGCTACCGCTTAGATCATCTTTCCCAAACGCAAAATTCGAAATTCACCACCAGATTGGCCGCGAAGATCCTATGATGTCGCCCCGCGCCGCGATCCGCTGGTCGCTGACCGGCAAGCATGAGGGCTATGGCCTGTTCGGCGTGCCCAGCGGGGCAGAGGTGCATGTCATGGGCATCACCCATGCGGAGTTCGGGCCTTGGGGCCTGCGCCACGAATTCACCCTGTTTGATGAGGTGTCGATCTGGAAACAGATCATGCTGCACCAGGGGTGAAAGAAGAAAGTTAACAACGTCTGAAACTTTAAGGGCGCGCGGAACGTTTCTTACTTGAAGAGGCGCGGATCACCTGCGTCCCAGCAGAGAGGACGACACACGTGACCCTTCGTTCAATAGTAACCACCCTTGGCCTTACCCTTGTTTGCGCAACGCCCGTTGCAGCAGCAACCGTGACCATTAATTTCGAAACCTTTTCCCGTGGCGACCGCGTCACCGCAGGCACCGACATTGGGGGTGGGCTGGTGCTCGACCGCGATATCTCTTTTGAGGATCGCGGCTTTATCCAAAACGCGCCCGCGACCGTCGGCACCGTGGCCTTGGCCCGCAGCGCGGTGAATTTTCAAGGCGATGACGTTGCCGGCATGTTCGCAAAAGCAACCAGCTTTCTGCGCATTGGCGCAGGCGACGTGAAAGGGTTCGACACCGACGTGATCACGCTGACCGGGTTTGATGCCGATGGCAACGTCGTCGACAGCGCCGGGTTCAGCAACAATACCGGCGCTGAAATCATTGAAATCCGGGGCGCAGGCATCGTGTCATTCTATCTCGACATTGATGATATCGCCAGCGGGCGGCTTGATCAGAACGGCTCCGCCGGGTTTGACAATATCAGTTTTGAGGTTCCTGCGGTGCCCCTGCCCGCCTCCCTTCCTCTGCTTGGGTTTGGTGCGGTGCTGTTGCACGCTTTAGGGCGTCGCAAACGGGCCTAACCCGTCCAGCGCAAACTGCCACTTGCGCGCACCATTGAGACGCGGCCCTGCGCATCTTCGCTCAGCGCCAGCGTCGCGCGGCGTAGCAGGGCAATGCCGTCTTCAGATCGCCGCGGCAAGGCGGCAGCCGAAATCGGCTCGCCCACCGTGATCGTGTAGGGCTGCCGCGCCTTGTTGAGCGTCTCATAGAACAGGGTGATGTCGCGCAAAGTTGGGTGGATCAGGTCAAGCGCGTAAAACAGCACCGAATTGCGTGCCTCAATATGGACGGGGATCACGGGCAGGTCGAACTTGCGCGCAATCATCGCGGCAGAGGCCATCCAAGGCCGTTCATGCAGCGCCAGCCCCCGCCGCTTGGCCAGCCGTCCCGAGGGGAAGATCACCCCCAAACGTTGGCGGGCCACGGCGGTACGTGTGTAATCCATAGTCTGCCGGGTCTTGGCCACAGAGCGTTTCTCATGCCGCCATTCCACCGGAGCAATCATCTGCGCCATTTGCGGCAGCACTTTCAGGATGTCGGCATTTGCATAGAAAAACAGATCAGGGCGGATCGGCGACAAGACATGGTTGAGCATGATGCCGTCTGCAACGCCTGTGGGATGGTTGGCCACAACCAAAGCGGGTCCGCGCCGTGGGATGTTCTGCAGCCCGGTGCATTCAACGCTTTCGGCCAACAACCGCCCCATATGCCCCATCAGCGCATGCGCGTCCTGATGGCGTAGCTGCGAGGCGAGCTCGATCGTGTCACGATACCGCAATGCCCCCATAATCGTTTCGCGCGCTATTCGAGCAGTCAGGCCAGCCCGGTAGAGCCAGGGCGCCCGCTCAGCAATAAGAGGGTCGATGCGCTGTCGCATGTCCGTGTTTGAGCAGACGCGGACGACAGTTTCATGACGGTTGTGTTTCGGCGCTGTGATCTGCGCGCAATCCTGCGCACATGCGGGCAGGCTCTAGGCGCTTTGCGGCGCAGCGCGGCTGTATTTGGCCCAAACGCCACCGATGGAAAAGGCCGCGAAAATGAACATCGCGTCGGCAGCGGCCACATCATTGATCCAAACAGCCATGGCAAGAAGGGCGAGTGCTACGAAAAGCGTGAGACGAATGAGCGTCGCGTTCATGAAATCAGTCCTCGTTAAAAACCGGGTGCGCAACGCTCCCAAGGTTTTGGGGCAAAACTGTGTCAAAAGCTGGGAAAATGCCGCAAATCCTAACGTTCGCCGGGAGCGGCAGCAGAAACTGTCAAAACGGCCAATGCGTCGGACCTTGGTCCAAACGGAACACATGATCCGCCTTATCCTGCGCGAAAATTGTCCGAACCAACGGGTCATGCCCCGGCACGATCAGCTGCGGTGTGGAGGCCAATTCATGCAACCGCGCGAAGCCGCGCATCATGTCTTCAAGGTCAACAACGATTGGGAAAGGTTTGTTTTCAAATACATTCTCATAGTAGTGGGTCGCATCGGACGCAAGGCACAGCCAACCGGCTTCGGTGCGGACCCGTACCGCCTGCAAGCCGCGCGAATGCCCGCCCAGACAATGCACGGTGACACCTTCAGCAACCTCGCCGTCGCCTTCGTGAAACACGCAGCGCCCGGAATAAACACGTTTGACCGCTTCGCAGACATGATCCGCCGTGAATGGCATTTTGAGAACCCCGTGGCACATGCAGGGGCCCGTCGCGTAGGCCATCTCGGCAGCTTGCAGATGGATCGTGGCATTTGGAAACAGGTGCAGCCCGCCTGCATGGTCGTAGTGCAGATGCGTGATGATCAACTGGGTGATGTCCTCGGCCCGCAGCCCCAAAGGCTTCAATGCCTCGCGCGGGTCCATCTGGATCGGGCGATCGCGGGCTGCGGCCTCCTCGCTGTCATAACCGGTGTCGACAAGGATAACCTCATCCCTGCGCCGCAGCACCCAGATAAAGTAATCCATTGCATGCGACGCGTCGTGATTGTCGTCAAAGATGAAGCTGTCGGCGCGGGTACGGGCGTTGCGCTCTGCGTATTTCAATGCGTGGACCTGCCATGGACCGCTCATTGGGCAACGACGCTGAAGAGCCGTGCTTGTTTGTCGGCCACCATATCCGCAACAGCCGCGTCAAAGCTTTTGAAATGGTCCGAGGCAAGATGCGCGTCAAACGCGGCGCGATCCGTGTAAAGCTCGTAAAGAAACAGCTCCGAAGGGCGTTCAGGGTCGGTGCAGACGTCAAACTGGTGACAGCCCACCTCTTCCCGCAGGGAGGTTTGCGCGTTCTGCCTCATCAAAGGCAAAAACACCCCCATTTGCCCGTCCTTTAAGGTGAACGTCACGGTGACAGCATACATATCCGGGGCTCCTTTGGGTTTGCGTGGCAGTGAAGCCCGAAACCCCGGATTGCGCAAGCATTTTAATGTATTCGTTAATTAATGCGCAGACCTATTCAGCCGCCTCCAGATACTCCTCCATCGGCGGGCAGGTGCAGGTCAGATTGCGGTCGCCCCAGACATTGTCCACGCGCCCAACGGGCGGCCAATACTTGTCGATCCGGAACGCGCCCGCCGGGAAGCAGCCCGTCTCGCGGCTATAGGGCCGGTCCCAATCCCTGACCAAATCCTCCATCGTATGTGGCGCATTTTTGAGCGGGTTGTTGTCTGGGTCCATGGCTCCGCTTTCAATGGCGCGGATTTCTTCGCGAATGCCCAGCATCGCATCGACGAACCGGTCAAGCTCCGCCTTGGTCTCGGACTCCGTGGGTTCAATCATCAAGGTGCCTGCCACCGGCCAAGACATAGTCGGCGCATGGAACCCGCAATCGCTTAGCCGCTTGGCGATGTCATCCACCGTCACATGCGCACTTTCATTGAACGGCCTTGTGTCGATGATGCATTCATGCGCTACGCGCCCCGTTGGCCCTTTGTAAAGCACGTCAAACGCGCCCTCCAATCGTTTGGCCAGATAATTCGCGTTCAGGATCGCGACACGCGTCGCCTGCGTCAGCCCGTCGCCACCCATCATCAGGCAATAGGCCCAGGAGATCGGCAAGAGCGAGGGGGAGCCGAAAGGCGCCGCACTCACCGCACCTTCACCAGAATTAGGATCGCCCGGCAAATGCTTGATAAGGTGCGACTTAACGCCAATCGGACCCATGCCCGGTCCACCCCCGCCATGCGGGATGCAGAAGGTCTTGTGCAGGTTCAGGTGGCTCACATCGCCGCCCAGATCGCCGGGTCGTGACAGCCCCACCATCGCGTTCATATTGGCCCCGTCGATATAGACCTGACCGCCCGCGTCATGGGTCATTTGGCAGACCTCAATGACGGTTTCCTCGAACACGCCGTGTGTCGACGGGTAGGTGATCATGCAGCCCGCAAGTGTGTCTTTGTGCTGTTCGACCTTGGCCCGGAAATCATCGAGGTCAATGTCCCCTCTCTCATCCGACTTCACCGGAACGACTTTCCAACCCACCATCTGGGCGGAGGCTGGGTTGGTGCCATGCGCGCTCATCGGGATCAGGCAAATGTCGCGATGCCCCTCGCCGCGGGCACGGTGATAAGCGGCAATAGTCAACAGTCCGGCATATTCGCCCTGAGCGCCCGAATTGGGCTGCATGGAAATCGCGTCGTAGCCGGTGACATCGCACAGCTTGGCCGACAGATCTTCAATCATCTCAGTATACCCCGCCGCCTGATCCTTGGGGGCAAACGGGTGCAGCAGTGAAAACTCATCCCATGTCACAGGCATCATTTCAGCCGCGGAATTGAGTTTCATGGTGCACGACCCCAGCGGGATCATCGCGCGATCCAGCGCCAGATCGCGGTCGGCAAGACGGCGCATATAGCGCATCATTTCCGTCTCAGCCCGGTTCATGTGGAACACTGGGTGAGTCAGATAAGATGTGGTCCGGATCAGCTTTTCCGGCACGCTGTAATGAGGGGTGTAATCCTTGTCCTCCTGATCGATCCCGAAGGCGCGCCAAACGGCTTCAATGGTCTCAGGCGTTGTGCGCTCATCCAGTGTGATCCCGACCTTGGTCTCACCCACTTTGCGAAGGTTAATACCTTCGCGCACGGCAGAAGCCATGACAGCGGCTTGAAGCGCGCCGACCTCAACAGTGATCGTGTCGAAATAGGTTTTCGGTCGAATGTCGAACCCCGCCAGCTTTAAACCCTCGGCCATACGCGCAGTTTTGCGGTGGATGCGCTGCGCAATCGCCTTCAGGCCCACTGGACCATGAAACACCGCATAAAAGCCCGCCATGACGGCTAGCAAAGCCTGCGCGGTGCATACGTTTGAGGTCGCTTTTTCGCGGCGGATATGCTGCTCGCGCGTTTGCAAAGACAGCCGGTAGGCACGGTTGCCATGGCTGTCGATGGAAACGCCCACGATCCGGCCCGGCATATTGCGCGCGTAATTCGCCTTGGTCGCCATATATGCCGCGTGCGGGCCGCCATAGCCAACCGGCACGCCGAAACGCTGGGTTGTGCCTACGGCGATGTCAGCCCCCATTGCACCGGGTTCCTTGAACAGCGTCAGCGACAGCGGATCGGCGGAGATGATGCCGATCGCTTTGTGCTCATGCAGCGCTCCAATCTGCGACGTGAAATCGCGCAATTGCCCATGCGTGCCGGGATACTGAAAGATCGCGCCAAATACCGCGCTTGCGTCCAGCGTGTCGGGATCACCGACGATGATATCTATACCCAAAGGCGCTGCGCGCGTTTTCATCACAGCGATGTTTTGCGGGTGGCAGTTTTCATCGACGAAAAACGCCTGTGCCTTAGATTTGCCCACGCGCTGCGCCATGGTCATCGCCTCTGCGCAGGCCGTCGCCTCATCAAGAAGCGAGGCATTTGCGATCTCTAGACCTGTCAGATCGGACACCATCGTTTGAAAGTTCAAAAGCGCTTCCAGCCGACCTTGGCTGATCTCGGGTTGGTAGGGCGTGTAGGCTGTATACCACGCCGGATTTTCCAGGATGTTGCGCTGGATCGCAGGCGGCGTGACCGTGCCGTGGTAGCCCTGCCCGATAAGCGAGGTCAGGACTTTGTTCTTGGCCGCCACGCCTTTCATATGATGCAGCAATTCACGTTCCGACAGCGCTTTTCCAAAATCGAGCGGCGCCGCCTGACGGATGTTTTCAGGCAAAGTGTCGTCGATCAAAGCGTCCAAATCCTTGGCGCCAACAACGTCTAACATCTCCGCCATCTCGGACGGGGACGGGCCAATATGGCGACGGTTGGCAAAGTCGTAAGGCAGGTAGTCGGTAGGCGTGAAGGTCATCGTCTAACCCCTTTTATCCGATGAATTTTTTGTAGGCGGCTTCATCCATATAGTCGTCCATGGGCGACAGGTCGGAAGGCTTGATTTTGAAGAACCACGCACCCTCCATAGGGTCGTCATTGACCTTGCCCGGCTCATCGCCCAGCGCTTCATTCACTTCGACAATTTCGCCATCAAGCGGCGCAAGGATGTCTGAGGCGGCCTTGACGGATTCGATCACAACGATCTCATCATCCTTGGACACGGTCGTGCCCACATCAGGCAGCTCCACGAAAACGACATCGCCCAGTTGCTCGGCCGCGTGCTCGGTGATGCCGACGATGATCAAATCACCGTCCTCGTGCAGCCATTCGTGATCTTCTGTGAACTTCATTCTGTATCTCCTTGTTATCGTTTGAAATTGGCGGGTGTGAAGGGCAGTTTTGCGACGGTGACGGGTTGCCGTTTGCCGCGCAACTCCCCCCAAAGCTGGGTACCGGGCTGGTGCAAGCTGTCGGCAACAATGCCCATCGCGACGGGCGAGCCGACGGTTGGGCCAAAACCACCAGAGGTGACAAAACCTATCTGTGTCTCGCTGTCTTCTGACGCGAACAAAGCAACGCCTTGCCGCATGGGCGCGCGCCCTTCCGGCAGCAGGCCGACGCGGTATCGACCGACGCCATCTTCAAGCGCCTTGAGGATCGTATCGGCCCCCGGAAAACCACCAGCACGCGCGCCGCCTGTCCGGCGCGCCTTCTGAATGGCCCAAGTGAGCGACGCCTCAACCGGGTTCAACCCGGCGTCCATGTCTTGGCCGTAGAGACACAGCCCGGCCTCCAACCGAAGCGAATCCCGCGCGCCAAGACCAATGGGCTCGACATCATCATGATCCAAAAGCGCCCGCGCCAAAGCCTCAGCCGCATCAGCAGGCACCGAGATTTCATACCCGTCTTCGCCCGTATATCCGGAACGCGACACCCAAGCCTCGACACCGTTCAAGTCCAGCGTCGCGACGTCCATAAACCGCATCTCAGCGGCGCGCGCGTCCAATCCGGACAGCACATTTTCTGCCACAGGGCCCTGCAAAGCCAGCAAAGCACGACCAGTGATTTCTTCAACCTTTAGAGCAGGCTCCAAGGCGGCTTTCATAAGCGCGACGTCAGCTTCTTTGCACGCGGCATTCACGACGACCAACACATGGTCCCCGCGATTGGCCAGCATCAGATCATCCTCGATCCCACCGGCATCATTGGTGAAAAACCCGTAGCGTTGCCGGCCTTGGCCAAGCCCCAAAATATCAACCGGGATCAGGCGTTCTAACCCCAGCACTGCATCCGCGTAGCTGTCGCCCTCAACACGCACCTGCCCCATATGGCTCACGTCAAACAGGCCGGCCTTTTCACGGGTGTGCTGGTGTTCCTTCATCACGCCAAGCGGATATTGCACCGGCATATCGTAGCCTGCGAAAGGCACCATTTTGGCGCCCAATGACAGATGCAACGCATGCAGCGGGGTGGTTTTCAGGTCGGCCATTTAGGTCTCCGGCATCAAGGGCGCAAAGCGGGCTTTGCGCGGGTGATGCCCCCTCTGTCCGTTTGCCTGAGATCGCTATCCCTTCGGCGGACGCGTCACGCGCCACTCTCCAGAGTCTTGGTCATACGCCGGTCCATTGAGCCTGAGAGTTTCCGGGGCGGTTGCTCCTTCGGCATCGAGCTTTCCTCGATTCTCCCGTCGTATACGGCGGCACACTAGGCATGTTTCCGATACGAAACAAGAGTGATTATCGCAGCAACCGATTGATCAAGGGTGCGCCGACAATAACCACCACGATGCGGGCAATATGATGGGTCACAACATAGGCCAGATCGACGCCTGCGACGATGGCCAACACAGTCATTTCCGCCTGCCCACCCGGTGAAAAAGCAAGCAAGGCAGAGGCCTGCGGCGCGAGGCCCAAGAAGACGGCGGCCTCGGCAAAGCACACCGCAATGACGAAAATAATCGCGGTATAGCCAATCGCGGCCAACACGACGCGGGTCAGTTCCCCCCAAGTGACGCCCACATATTTCACCCCGATGCTAAGCCCGATGAAAAACTGCGCCATCAAAATTGCCTCAGCAGGCGGGCGGGAGTGGATCAGGCCTGTCAGGCTCGCAAGCGCGGCCAAGATCATCGGCCCAAGGATTGACGCCCCAAACAGCCCAACCGTTTTGGCGCCCCACCAGCCAAGTCCAGCGATCAGAACCATCAGGCCCAGCTCATGCGGCGGCACGTCAAAAACCGGGGCACCAATTGGCTGATCAAGGTTCAGCCCCAACCCAAAAGCCAGCACCACCGGCAGGACCGTCACGACGATCAGGACGCGCGTCGCATGGATCAGAGAAAGTTGCCGAACATTGCCACCCGCCTCCTCGCCAAAGACCAGCATGTCCTGCAACCCGCCGGGCATGGCGCCGTAATAACTCGTCGCCTTGTCAAGCTTGCAGACCCGGCGAAAGAACGGGTAGCCCGCGCATCCAATGGCCGCAATGAAAGGCGGTATGAACATCAGCGAAATGGCCATGTCCGGGATGCGCCCCAAAACGTCTGGAGTGATCGACGATCCAACCGCGACGCCCAGCACCGTGCGCATCGCGTTCCCGACAACCTGCGGGCCTTGAAGTGGCGCCCCCGCTAGCGCTGTGATCAGGCAGGCAAACATCGGTCCAAGCAACCAGGGCAGCGGCATGCCCACGAATTGAAACGCCAAGCCGCCTGCTCCGGCCAAAGCCATCGTCAGGCTCACCGCTAACCACTTCGGGGTGTTGTTCGACTGTGTCATGGCGATTGCTCAAATTGGCCCTTGTAACAGGGCGCCGCCTCAGTTGCGGGCAACCTAGCGCCCGGCGCGCGGAAGATACAGTGCCCTAATCGGGCGCGTCCGTTTTGCCTTGGCCCGTCACGCGCCGCGCAAAGGCCTGAAAATCCTCAATCTGATCCGCACGGGGCGTAACCCCGGTAAAGACAAACAAGTATCCCGGCACGCGGGCGAGCCGTTCTTCGACCGTTTCATTAAGCTCAAGCGCGTAATACCCGATCTGCTGATAATAGAGCACGCGGGCGCGGATATCGGCCTCATCCTCTGTATACCCGTGCCGCGCGAACATGCGCGCGACGGCGTCTTGGCGGGCCGTGTCGCTGCGGTCCACCACCCGCCGCACAGCCCCGTCGCGCCGCGCCCACTCCCGGATTGCAAAGTCCAGCTGGTGGTTAAACCCGTCCGGATCGACCACGCAGCGAAAGAAGTTATTGAGCGCGTCGATGATATCACCCGCAGGCAGCTCACTATGCGCGATCATGACGGCGGTGTTGGTCCGCTCCCATTCCGCCAGAAGCTGTTCCAGCAGGTCCTTGCGACTTTTGAAATACCAATAGAAGCTCGAACGCGACACATCCAGACGCTCGCCGATGGTCAGCACCTTCACCTCGGACATCCCGTCAGAGATCAGCAAATCCATCGCCACATTCAACCAATCCTGCCGCGTGACCTTGGTGTTGCCCGGCAGTTCGCTTACGTCCTCCATCAGCTTTCGGGCGGGGCGCCGCCCGCCTCGCTGCGCTTGGCGATGAATTCCTTCAGCGCGCCGATGCGGGCGTGATCGGTCGGCGGCTTATATTCGGCTGCAACGATATCTTTCCACACTTGCGTCGCGCGGCTGGACGCATCGGGTGCGCCCGCCTCCGTCCACGTCCCGAAATTCGTGTAGTCATGCACGATCGGCTCATAGAATTCGGTGCTGTAGCGCGCCATCGTTTGGGGCGCGGCAAAGAAATGGCCGGACGGCTCCACATGCGAAAGCGCGTTTTCAAACCCAATCTCATCTGCGCCCGCAGCTCGTCCGGCACAAAGCTCCGCCACCATATTCAAGACCTCCACATCTGTAATGATCTTTTCATAGGAGACGCTCAGCCCGCCCTCAAGCCAGCCTGCCGCGTGGATCACCACGGTCGAACCCGCCATAAGACACCCCCAGAGACCCAGCTGATTTTCATTCGCCGCTTGGACATCGTTCAAGTTCGACGCGGACCCGGCGGCGGAGCGCCACGGCAGCCCGATCAACCGCGCCAACTGACCTGCGGCAAGCGAGGCTTGAAAATGCGTGGGCGTCCCGAAAGCGGGCGCGCCGGATTTCATATCGACATTCGAAGTGAAGGTGCCATAGCAGATCGGCGCGCCGGGTTTGACGAGCTGGGTCAGCGTGATCGCTGCAAGCGCCTCGGCATGGGACAGGGTGATCGCGCCCGCAACAGTGATCGGGGCCATGGCACCCATCAGCGTGAAGGGCGTGACGATGGACATTTGCCCATGCTTGGCAAAATCAATCAGCCCCTGTGCCATCGGGATATCAAGCGTGCGGGGGAGTTGGTGTTGATAATCGTGTAGCAATGCGGATTGGTCGCAAAACCTGCTTCAGAAAGCCCGCGAAAATCGCGGATCATCTCAAAACAGTCCAACACCTGCGGCGTTCCCCGCGAAAAAACGAAAGGAAACTTGTCGCTATAGCTCAGCTGCACCTCGGTCGTGAAATAGTGCCGCAAATGCGTCTCCACATCCTGCGGCTCAACCGAAGGGGACAGCATTTGCAGCACGTCGAAATGCTGGTTCAACTGAGTATATTCAATGTAGTCGCGCCCGGACCCGGGACGCCGACCGCGTTCCAAATCAGTGGCATGCGGCGCGCCTGCACCGGGTTGAAACATCAGGCTGCCCAGCTCCAAAGTCAGGTCGCGGTGCCGCTCGCCCGCGCGGGCTTCAATGGATTTTGGCGCAGTTGCGAGCGCGGCCTCAACCATGTCGCGACCGATATAGACCATGTCCTCCACGATGCGCGCCCCGCCCTTGCGAAAGCGCTCCACCGCCTCAGGCAGCAAAACGCGCATCCCCAGATCTTCCAACGTCCTGAGCGCCGTTTCATGCATATTGGTGATCTCGTCCTTCGAGAACACCTCCATCAGTGGAAACGGGTTTTTCAACTGCCGGTAATTGGGCGTGCGGGCTGACGGTGCCGCCACCCCCGCCCGCCTGCCGCCGCGCGCCTTACGCACCGCGCATGGCCTTGCCCATCGGATCATAGGGCGAGGCCGCAATGACCGTCGCCTTGCGTTCCTGCCCCACGATATGGGCCATAAGCGGCGTGCCAACGCCCGAACAATCGCTGTCGATCATCGCCATGGCCAGCGATTTTCCGGTCGTATGACCATACCCGCCGGAGGTGACAAAACCCACGCGCTTGTCGCCGTTCCAGACCGGCTCATACCCGCTGGCATCGGCATCTGTCGCGTCAATCTCAAGCGTGACGATGACCTGATCAGGCGTACCCGCATCACGCTCTTTCAGAGCCGCCTCACGTCCTACAAAGTCACCTTTGTCCCAGGCGATCCACCGGTCCATGCCGGTCTGACCCGGCGTGTAACCCTGCGTGAACTCCGCCGACCAGATGCCGAAGCTCTTCTCCAGCCGCAGCGACAAAAGCGCGTTGAACCCGACCTCCCGTATGCCAAGATCAGACCCCGCCTCCAGCAGCATACGCCGCAACGCGATGTGATCGCCTGCACGGCAGTTGATCTCGTAGCCACGTTCACCAGTGACGGACATGCGCGCCACCTTGGCCCGGATCAGCCCGACATCAAAGCTGGCGCAGCCCATGAAGGGCATCGGGGCCAGATCATCGGTGACCAGACGGTCCAGCACCTCCAGGGATTTTGGTCCGGCCAAAGCGAACCCGCCAACCTCTTCCCCAAGATCACGGACCTCAACCCCGTCCATCATGTGGTCGTCGAACCACCGCATATGCCATTCGCGCAAATAGTAGGACCCCATGATCCACCACGTATCGCCATCCCAATTGAAAACCGTCAGGTCCCCTTTCAGCTTGCCATTCTCGGCCAACATCGGGGCCAATCGTGCATAACCGGGCGTGGGCAACTTGGACGCCATCAGGCGGTCCAGCCAGACCTCCGCATTCGGGCCGGACACTTCAAAGCGCGAAAAACCGGAGGTATCGATCAGCCCAACCCCATCGCGCACCGCGCGGCATTCCGCCCCGACGAGGTCATGCGCATTGGAGCGCTTCAACGACGGTGTTTCTTCAAATCCGTCAGGCGCAAAATAAAGCGGCACCTCCAGATCATAGCTCGCGCCCCAACGGGCACCCGCAGCCGTCATGTCGCTATAGGCGCCGGCCATTTTCAAAGGCCGACCGGCAGGCAGTTGCTCATTCGGGTAGGTCATCACGAAGCGGCGGGTATAGAACTGACCAGTCGTCTGGCGGATATATTCTCGGTTCTCCGCAAAGCGGCCATATCGGGCGACATCCATGCCGAAGACATCTGCCTCGGGCTCCCCATGGATCATCCATTCGGCCAGCGACTTGCCGACACCACCACCCTGCAGGAAGCCTGCCATCACCGCACAGGCGCACCAATAGCCGGGCTTACCGCGCACCGGGCCTACCAGCGGATTGCCATCGGGGGAGAATGTGAACGCGCCGTTTACCCAGGTTTTGACGCCGGTGTGCTGCAAGGCCGGGTAGCGCTCAAACCCCAATGTCAGCTCATTTTCAATCCGGTCGGTCTGCTCTTGAAACAGCTCCATCCCGTAATCCCACGGCGCGCCGTCCATCGCCCAATGCTCGTGGTCAATCTCGTAAATGCCCAGCAGGATGCCCTTCTGATCCTGGCGCATATAGGTGAAGCCTTCCAAGTCCACCGTCATCGGCACTTCGAAATCCAGCTCTTCCAGCTCGGGGATGGTGTCGGAAATCAGGTAGTGATGTTTCAGCGGCGAGACGGGCAGCTCGATCCCTGCCATCCGCCCGACCTGCTTGGCCCAAAGACCTGCGGCATTGACGACATGCTCGCAGGTGATCGTGCCCTTATCGGTCACAACCTTCCAACCGTCCTTGGTCTGGATCAGCTCTTCAACCTTGGTGTGTTCATACACTGTCGCCCCGCGCTTCTTGGCCGAAATCGCGTAGGCATGAACCGTCCCCGTGGTATCGACATAACCCTCGCGATCCGCCCACATGCCGCCGATAATCCCGTCGGTGGAAATGATCGGGCAGGCTTTCTTGATCTCCTCTGGCGTCATCAAATAGCAGTCTTCGATGCCAATGGATTGGAACGTCCGGTAGGCGGCTTGCAGCCATTCCCAGCGATCAGGCGTGCCCGCCAGCGTCATCCCGCCGGTCATGTGCAGCCCGATGGACTGGCCCGACTCCGCCTCAATCTCCGAGAGCAGATCAATCGTATACGCCTGAAGCTGGGCAATGTTCGGGTCCGCGTTCAGCGCGTGTATGCCGCCCGCCGCGTGCCAACTGGAACCTGCGGTCAGGACGGAACGTTCAAGCAGGCAGACGTCAGACCAGCCTAACTTGGCGAGATGATACAGCACCGACGTGCCCACAACACCGCCCCCAATGACGACAACCCGGTAATGAGAATCCATGGTCCAGCCTCCGCAAAAACAACTGCAGGAGACGCTAAAATCAGCGCAGATCAAAGTCTAGACAGAAATGTCCAGAGCTTGAATTTTGACGCGAAACAGCGTTGGGGCTTTACATTTTCCAACATAAATCGAATTTTAAGAGAAATATGAAAGAAACCGAGCAGTATCGAGCACATTGCCCCTGGTTCAGTTGACTAAGCACTTCCGCTTTGGCCCGATTGGCCGAACAAAAACCAGACGCACAGGCTGCGACGAACGGAGACAGCACCCCGATGCAAATTGCCCTGCACCTAGGCGCGCATTGCACAGATGAAGGTCGATTGCTGGGCTGTCTGCTGAAAAATACAGACAAGCTGGTCGAGCAGGGCATTCTGGTCGCCGACCCGACGCGCTACCGCCCCATCATCCGCGAAGCGCTTCAGGTCCTCAAAGACAACCCGCCCACTTTTGAAACAGAACAAACGCTGATCGACGCGATCCTCGATGAGGAGGAAGTTGACCGCATCATTCTCAGCCATGACGCGTTCCTGGGCGTGGCGAAACGGGCAGTTGAACGCGATGTGCTCTATGTTGGCGCGGGCTACCGGATGCCGCGCATACGCAACCTGTTTGCGTCCTGCGAGATGGAGCTGTTTATCGGGCTCAGCAACCCCGCCACATTCGTGCCCGGCGTGTTTGCAAAATCGACCGAGAAAGACTTCGCCACCTTTCTGGGCGACAGCGACCCGATGAAACTGCGGTGGTCCGACCTGCTGGCGCGTCTGACTGAAATCATGCCCACCGCGCGCATCTGGGCGTGGTGCAACGAAGACACGCCATTGATCTGGCACAAATTACTGCGCCACGTATCCGGCCATGACGAGTTCACGCATCTTGACGGGCGCGACGATTTTCTGGGCGAGTTGATGACCAAAAACGGGTTCGCGCGCATGCAGTCCTATATGGAAGCGCACCCACCTCAGAATGACCTACAGCGTCAGCGCGTGATGGAGGCGTTTCTAGAAAAGTTTTCGCGCGAAGACGCTTTGGAGCAGGAGGTTGACCTCCCTGGTTGGAGCGACGCCTATGTCGACCAGCTCACTGACCTCTATGATGCCGATCTTGCCGTGATACGCGGCATGCCGAATGTGCAGCTGATTGAGCCCTAGATCGGCGCGCCTACATCCCCAACGCTTCTTTATAGAGGTCGAGCACGGCCTCTTCTTCCGAGATATCCTGCGGGTCGCGTTTGCGCAAAGCCACCAGCTTGCGCAGCACTTTCGTGTCGTAGCCGCGCCCTTTGGCCTCTGCCATGACCTCTTTTTGCTGGTCAGCAAGGTCCTTTTTCTCCATTTCCAAACGCTCGTAGCGTTCAACGAATTGGCGCAGCTCGTCGGCTGTGACGCGGTAGCTGCTATCGATGACGGATGTATCGGACATGGGCTTTCCCTTGCTTGAAACGCGGCAGAGCCCATGGGATATAGCGCGTGGGCGCGGGCTTCAAGCGCCTATTCTGCGGCATGCGGGCCGCGTGTCAAAAGGGTTAAATACATGGGTTACTTGATCCCGATCGGGGCCATTGTCACCGTTGCCGGGTTGGCGCTTTTGATGATTTGCATCGGCAAGATCAGCAAGGCCAAGAAGGCGGGGCTTTCCGATGATGAGATGCGCGGCGTGTTGCAAAGCGTGGTGCCGATGAACCTGGGCGCGCTTCTGTTGTCGGGGCTTGGGCTGATGATGGTCGTTCTGGGGATCATCCTGACCTAACCCTGCGTTTCGGCCAACCACTTATACATCACATGCGCATCGACCAGCCCGTCAGACGGGTGATCAAACACGTGGGGCAACATCCCGACCGTCTCAAACCCAAGCTTGTGCCATAGCGCGACGGCACCGACATTTGTCGCAAGCACCATGTTGAACTGCATCGCCCGATACCCCAACGTCACGGCCTGCGCTTGCGAATGCAGGCACATGTCCCGCGCGATACCCCTGCCCCGCGCGGCCTCAGACGTCACGTATCCACAATTGCACACATGCGCGCCACCGCCCGCGGCGTTGGTCTTGATGTAATACGTCCCAAGCAAGACGCCTGCGTCTTCGACCACAAACGACGCGCGCGGGGCCGCGCACCACATTTCAAGCGCATCCTCGCGGGTAATTTTGCGGTCCACAGCATAGGTGTCGCCTGCGCGAAAGACGGGGTTCAGGATCGCCCAAATGTCGGCGTGATCTGCGGGTGTGGCGGCTCGGACAATCATAAGCGCAAGGTAGTCAGGCCCGCGCATACAGACAAGCGCAAGACGCTCGCCATCAAACCCGTTTTGACCTAACCTGATGAAGCCTCAGACGGAGACAGCTATGAAACGCCTAATGCTCGCCCTGATCACCCACGGGATCACCTTGGCCATTGGTTTTGCTCTTGGCGTTTATTTTCTTCCCATTCTGACCGCCCCCGACGCGCCCGATGCGGCCATTTTGGAGGAAAGCGCCCGCGACGCGGTCTATTCCGCCGAGCTGACCCGCGACCTGCGTGGCAGCGATCTGCTGCATTGGGGGGAAGGCACGATCAGCCTCACGCCTACGCAAATTGTTCACGAAGGCGCGCTCGCACCGGGGCCGGACTACAAGATCTATCTGTTGTCCGAATTCGTCGAGCATGAGGACGAATTTAACCCGCTCAAGTCTCAGGCAGCACTGATTGGTGACGTCAAAACCTTTGATGGCTTTCTGGTCGATGTCCCCGAGGGCATTGATATCGATGACTATTCAACGCTGGTCGTGTGGTGTGAAAGCTTTGGCGAATTCATCACCGCCGCCAAATATCGGTAGCGCAGATCTGTTTTGATACGGAAACACACTGTTTCCAATTCACGCCGGAAATTCTCTTACAAATTGGCGCCTCTATCGCGATATTAACCATGACGACGCGCTTTTTTGTTTTGCGTCATCCGTGTTGTGTAATGAGTAATGGAATACCCCGATGCCTTATGAACAGCTGATCACCACCTTTGTGGTCATTTGCAGTGCAGCGATTGTCTTTCGCCTGATCAAAATCGTCATCAAATAGCGCGGCCATCGGGCACTTAATGACCCGAACGCCCCCGTTCAATCAGTCAAGATCACGCTTTCGCTTTGCCTGCGGCCGACAGGATTGCTGCCTTTTCATCCGCTATGCGTTTGAAAACCGGCGCGAATTCGGGGTTGAGGATACCTCGCCCGGTCGCGATTTGATAAAGCGTGTGAAACGGGTTGGTATTGCACTCCACAATGACCGGGCCCGCCTCGCTGATGCCCATATCGAACCCCAGGATGCCGTTGCCAAGTGCCAATGCATGCGCGTCGCAGGCAAGTTGCGTAGCCTTCTCCCACTCCGGGATGGACACGCCGCATAGTGGCTTGCCGCTGACCGGGTGGTTTTCGATGATCTCCATCTCCAGCCCAGACCCGCGGCGCACTTGTTTGACCTCACCGGTCGCCACATCAAGCTCCGCCAACATGCTTCCTGCTTGCCAGAAATTGTCCGACATCGCGTCTGGCGCCGGTATTTTCCACAGTGCGTAAAGCGGGCGCGGCGCGCCGTCCTCAACGACAGTGACAATCCGCATGGTGCCCAGCGCAGGACCGGCAATGTCAGACAAGCTCTTGTGCTGAACGACCGCGTCCTCAAAGCAATAGCCTTTGGTAAATTTGGCGACGATTTCTTTGACTGTCGCAGTCAACTCGACCTCCCGACCATTGCCAAGGGTCAGTGTTCCCGCCTCAGCATTCACAGATGTGAACAGGGCTGAGCCCACGCTTTTCGATCCTTCAACCGGTTTGCCGAATAGTGGAAACTGCGCTGTCTGGGTCAGAAAATCAACAATCTCAGCCTCGTTGCGCAAGGTCGTCAGCCTGCCAAATGAGCGGCGGGTCGAAAAGACAGCCTGCGTTTTGGTGGCGGAAAAGCCCAGCTGCGCCAGCAGCGCCGTATACAGCACTTTGTCCTGTAAGAAATCGCTGATCCGCGCGATCTGTGGCGGCGACATCGACAGGTTCAATTCTTTGTTGCGCAGCTCACCGACGAATTGACGTTTTTCTTCAGCGCTGAGCTCCGGGCGATAAAGCTGCGCGTCGTAATATTCGTTCGACGCCAGTTTGGTCGCGCCGAGCCGTAACTTGGTGACATCCAAAAATTGCTTGAACGGGCTCACACCATGCTCTTGCGCCACACGCACCACCACGGATTGCGCAGCGTCAGAACCACCTTTAGGTGTTGAGACCAAGGTTTGCGGCATCGCTGTATCGGACATGGAATTACCCTGCTTTCAGAAACTGTTGTTTCCAAAAACCAAGGTAATCAGGCGAGATTATGGCCAGAAACGGCCACCCCTAAGACAGTTGTCGTCAATCCGACTAAAGCCGCGCGCCGGTTGCCTGATCAAACAGGTGGCAGATCGAAGCTGGCACATTGGCAGAGAAGCTGTCGCCGATCTCCGCGCGGAACTCTTTATCCGCTTTGACCGCCATCAAAGCGCTGCCAGATTTGACCGTGATCATCGTCGCATCCCCCAGCAGTTCCATTGAATAGACCGGCGCTGTGATCTCGGACCCAGCCCCTGTCGCAACCGACGCATCCTCCGCCCGGTAGCCAAGCGTCACAGCCCCGTCGCGCCCAGTCAGCCCTTTGACCTCAATATTGGGTGCGGTGAAGGTGCCATCTTTCAGCTGCCCATCAATCAGGTTCATCGCCGGGTTGCCGATGAAGCTGGCCACAAAAGTATTCGCTGGGTTGTCATAGATATCCGTAGGCGTGCCAACTTGCTGCACGATCCCTTTCTCCATCACGACAACGCGGTCGGCCAAGGTCATCGCCTCAATCTGGTCGTGGGTCACGTAAATGGTGGTCGCCTGCAGCTCATGGCTGAGGTTTTTGATCTGAGCACGCGTAGACACACGCAGCTTGGCATCCAGATTGGACAGCGGCTCATCCATCAAGAACACTTCCGCCTTGCGCACAATCGCACGGGCCAGGGCCACACGCTGGCGCTGTCCGCCTGACAAAGCCGCCGGTTTGCGCTGCAAGAAATCGTCAAGCTCCACCATGGCAGAGGCGCGCATGACCCGGTCATGATGCTCTGCCTCCGGCACTTTGCGCACCTTCAGCGGGAACCGGATATTCTCATAGACCGTCATGTTGGGGTAGAGCCCATATGACTGGAACACCATCGAGATGTCGCGATCTTTTGGCTCGACATTGTTCACAACGCGGTCGCCGATCCAAATCTCCCCTTCAGTCGGATCTTCCAGCCCCGCAATCATCCGCATGGTCGTCGTCTTCCCGCAGCCCGACGGCCCCAGCAGCACCAGAAACTCCTTGTCCGGGATGGTCAGGTCAAAATCCTTGACCCCGACAAACGAACCCCAGCGCTTATTGACGTTTTTGAGTTTAATCTCAGCCATCTCGATCAGCCTTTCACGGCGCCGGCGGTCAACCCGCTGACAATTTGACGTTGGAAGAAGAGCACCAGCACAAACAGCGGTGCAGTGGCCGAGACCACGGCGGCAACGGCGAACATCACGTTGCCCTCCTGCTGGGTCGAGCCAAGGAAGCTAGCGATTTTGGGCACCATGGTCTGGTTCTCTTTTGACAGCAGCATGGCCGTGACCGCAAAGTCGTTATAGGCCAGCAGGAAGGAAAACAGCCCCGTGGTGATCACGCCCGGCCACATGACCGGGATGATCACATAGCGGAACGCCTGGAACCGTGTGCAACCGTCGACCATGGCAGATTCGTCCAGATCCTTGGGGATGTTCATAAAGAACGACCGAAGCATCCAGATCGTAAACGGCTGGTTGATCGCCACCAGCACAATGACCGTCGTCGACAGATACCCCCAAACATTCAGCTCAAAGAAGGGCAGCAAATAGCCTGAGACCAGCGTGATATGCGGCATCGCGCGGAACACCAGCGCGACCATCAGGATCCAGAACGTGTAGTTGTAAGACGACCGGCTCAGCGCGTAACCGCCAAGCGTGCCAAAGGTTAGCGAGATGGCAACCACGAAGATCGTCACGATCAATGTGTTGAACACAGCGGTGCCGAACAGCTCTGTCACCCAGGCGCCGTAATAGCCGTTTGAGGTGAAGGTGTCGCCGGTCTCGATCACCGTCCGCGTCCCCCAAAGGGCGTTGCGCCAGTCTTCAATCGAGAAGAAATCCGACTGCACTTTGAAGCTACCCCAAAGCGTCCACATGAACGGAAAGGCTGCGGCGATAAGCCAGATAATCAAGAACGCCATAAGCGTGAACTGCAGCGGTTTGGAACGGCGGGTTGCGAGGGCTTCACTCATGGTTTCGCTCCTTTAAAGTCGCGCCATGTCCGGATCAAAACCGGCGCCAGCAATACGGCCACACCCAAAATGGTCAACATCGAGGTGGCGGCGGCGGAACCGAATAGCTGCACCTCCCCCTGAGATCGTTGTAGATGATCCAACTGAGCGATGTGGCCGAGGCCTCCGCCGAGAAGCCTACAATCGGCTCAAACACCCGGAAGTTATCCATCAACTGGATCAGCGCGATGAATGTCACCAGCGGCATCAGATAAGGCACGACCACGAAGCGCACCTGCTCCCACCGCGACGCGCCATCGATCATGGCCGATTCAAGCGTGTCCTTCGGCACCGATTGCAGCCCTGCGTAGAACACAACGAAGGCAAAAGGCGCAGATGACCAGGTGCCGTAGACCATCAACATGATCCATGTCAGCGCCGGGCTGGCCTTCAGCGACAGCCCCGGATCGCTCATAATGACCTGTATCGTCTGGCCCAGCACCCCGCGGCTATCGATCATCCAAAACAGAATGAGGGAGCCCACAAGCGGCGTCACCATCATCGGCAAAAGCGAGAAGAAGATCGCGAGCCCCTTGAACATCTTCGGCAAAGCATTGACCGCCAAGGCGATGCAAAAGCCCAGAATGATCACCATCGGCGTCACCAGGAATGTGTAGGTCAGCGTGAAGGACAGCGCTTTGTAAAACGGCAACCCGTAAACCTGTTTGGCGAAATCACCAAGCCCGTCGCTGGTGCGCCAGAACTCCGCAATCTCAGCCGTCGCCAGATGGTTGCGGTTGGTGTAGGTGCCAAACCCGTTGAACACGCCCAGCGGGCGTTCCTCTTTCAGCCGGGCGGAAGCTTCGGTGTCGACAACCGTTTCGGTGGTGCAGCCGCCTAGCGGCACGCAGTTTTCCACCTCAATCAGAACCTTTTCGTTCTCGATATAGAGCGATTGGACGAAGACAGAGGCGATGGGCAGCGCGATAAACAAGAGCATCGCAAATGCCGATGGCAACATGAACCAGAGAAATGTCTTGTGCTTCATAGCGTCCCCCGAAGCCTGAAATACTGTCGCCGCGTGTTATGCCGGGCGAAAGCTGTGAGCGGGGCCTTGTAAAAAGGCCCCAGCCCTTGATCTTAGCGAGCGCATCAAACGCTTACTGCAGGAAACCCGCTTCTTTGGCTGCCGCTGTATAAGCAGCTTCCACGTCCGCCAGAGCTTGTTCCGCGGACTCGTTGCCCTGCATGAAGTCTGTCAGTTCCGCGCCCAAAGCGGTGTGCAGCAAGCTGCCATAAGGCACCATTGGGTAAGGCGTCGCCTTAGCGGAGGCGAAGACGCCCACAGCCGCAGCACCGGGTTTGTACCCGGGCATCAACCAAACAGCCTGATCCGGGTTCGCATTCGCGGTCTCATCCGTGATGCCGCTGATCATCGCCTGGAAGGTCGCCTCTGCGTCCTCATCGGTGATGTTGGTGGCGATCGTGAAACCGTCCCACCACAAAGTCGTGGCCAGCTCGTCGCCCTCGCCCAATGTCGGAGCGGCGGCGAATTTTGTCGCGGCAACGATCTCAGGGGTTGAGCCCTCATTATCGGTTACCGGCCCTGCGCGTGAGCCCCACATATTCATGATCGCCACGTTACCCGCTTCCCATTCGGCCGCGGCGGCATTGGAATCGTAGGTCAGGTAGTCGGGGTTCATATATTCCGACAGCGCTTTCATCATGTTAAGCGCGGCGACCCCGTTTTCGTTGTTAATCGCAACCTCGGCGGTGCCGTCTTTGAACATCGGCGCGCCGGTGCCCATATACATGTTGTTGAATTCCTGACCGAGGTTCCAACCGGCTTTGTAGGTGCCCGAAAGCGGGTAATCCATCAGGCCTTTGTCTTTGATCGCTTTTGCGGCGGCCAAAACATCCTCGTAGCTGGTCGGCACGTCAACACCAGCTTCGGCCAGAATATCTTCGCGGTAGAACATGTGCTGCGCGTTCGCCATAAAAGCAACCGCCATCACCTGACCGTTGATTGTGATCAACTGGCCTTTGGGAAAATCAGGCGCGTATTTTGCGACCAGATCGTCGAGCGGGCGCACCAAGCCTTCATTCATCAGCGGAACCAGCGTGCCGTTCGCAACGATGGAGGTCGTGTATTCGGCCGGATTTGGCGTCAAAGCAGCAACTTGGATATCGCGGTTGTCTTTGGTCAGGTTCGTGGTGATCGTCGCGTCGCCCGAGATGCATTCACGCGCCTTCGCCACAATCGTCTGGATCGCGGGGAATTCATTGCCCAACACCCGAACAGAGCCGGACGTGACCGAACACGCGTGGCCATCTGCGTAGGCAGCGCCCATGACCGACAGAACGGCTGCGCCACTCAGCATAGCGGTTTTGATATGTTTCATAATAGTCTCCCTTTTGTCGTTACGACTGGAACAGAACAGCAGCCGCCACCTTTTTCAACGCCCGAGCCGGCGTTTCTTTAATCCTTGAATACGTATTCTGACGCCAGTTTCTTGCTACGGTCAAGCACGATCCCGCCCCAAAGGATGATTTTTTAGGAACCTGCCTGTTGCTTAGGCAAATGTTTCGCGCTCCGC
Source organism: Litoreibacter sp. JB4-2 (assembly GCF_055693445.1). Taxonomy (NCBI): domain Bacteria; kingdom Pseudomonadati; phylum Pseudomonadota; class Alphaproteobacteria; order Rhodobacterales; family Roseobacteraceae; genus Litoreibacter; species Litoreibacter sp. JB4-2. The sequence goes on along the minus strand of NZ_CM146334.1, from coordinate 3,815,364 downwards.
GGCGCGCTTGCGCAACAGCGGTGCAATCTCGCAAAATGCAGGTCCCGCGGCCTGCGCCCGCTCCAACCGGGTCAGGACATCAAACGCGCCGATCACATCCGCCTGATGCATTGGCCCGCCCTTTTCACGCGGAAACCCAAACCCGTGCAAAAGCACTGTGTCGATATCGCCCGGCCTCGCGGCGACGCCGTTTTCCAACAGCCAAGCGCCCGCATTGATCATCGCACCCAAAATGCCCTGCTGAATGTCTTGCGCCGTTGAAGGGCTGGTTTGAACCTTCTTTTCCGACCGCTCCAACGCGAGCAGCTGCATCACCTCTTCATTCAGCAGCGCTTTGCCCGCGTCAGTATAGGTGTAATAGCCCTGCCCTACTTTGCGCCCAATGCAGCCCGCCTGCACCATCCGGCTCGACAATTCTAGCACAGGCGACCCGTCTCGAAGTCCGTGGCGCGCCTGCCCGACATCCAGCCCCGAGGCATCCTGCGCCTCATACGGCCCAAGCGGCATACCGAATTCCCGCATCGCCATGTCTACTTGGTAAGGGCTGGCGCCCTTCAGCAAAAACGCGTCGGCCGCATCGCGGTAAGCCGACAGAACCCGGTTGCCAATCAAACCCGGCACCGCCGCGCAACGCACGGGCAGTTTGCCAAGCTGGCGCGCAAATTGATGCGCCGTGGCAACCGCCACGTCTGAAACCTGTTCTGTGACCCCAATCTCGACCAACCGCATTCGGTTTGCTGGGGCAAAGAAATGCATCGCCAAAAACTCCGACGCGCGTCCGGTCGCGGCACCAAGCTGCGCGATATCCTGATAAGAGGTGTTGGAACACAGAACTGCGTCGGCTTTGCAAATTTTGCCCAGTTTCGACAGCACCGCGACTTTCGCAGGGGTATCCTCGGTCACGGTTTCAATCACCAGATCAGCCTGCGCGAGAGACCCAAGGTCGGTAGTCAGGTTCAGCTGCGTCAGCGCCTCCGCGCCCTCACCCTGGGTGATCCGCCCGGCCTGCGCCTCTTTTTGATAATGCGCACCGATCCGATCCAGCGCCTGCGTAACGCCGGCCTCCCCTTGTTCGACCAGACTGACTGACAACCCGGCATTCAAGCACGAAATCGCTATCCCGCTGCCCATCAATCCGCCGCCAACAATACCCACACTGTTGACCGGCCTTGGTTGGGCACGCGCAACTTCGGGAAATTTCTGCGCGGCGCGTTCGGCAAAAAACGCATGGCGCAGCCCGGCAGAGGCGTTTGAGGCAAGGCAGTCGGAAAACGCCTCGCGCTCCATCTCCAAAGCGGCGTCAAAGGGCACAAGCAACGCGGCCTCAACGCAATCCACAATGCGTTTGGCCGCGAAAACCCCGCGCGTCTGGGAACGCGCTTGCGCCGTCGCCGCCATAAATGCCGCGCCATCCGACAAATGCGTCCGCAACGCGCGCGTCGGGCGCGGCTCGGTCAGTTCGCGCGCCAGATAGCGCAGGCTTTCGCGCAGGTCCCCTTCAACAATTCCGTCGATCAGGCCAATTGCCTCGGCCCGGTCCGCCAGGATCGGACGCCCGGTCAGCATCATTGTCAGTGCATCCGTCACAGGCATCAGGCGCGGTGCGCGCTGCGTGCCACCGGCGCCGGGCAAAAGCCCCAATTTGATCTCGGGCAGGCCGAACTGGGTGTTCGGGCTCGCAATGCGGTAATGCGCGGCCATCGCCAGCTCCAACCCGCCGCCCAGCACAGTACCATGCAAAGCCGCGATCACCGGCTTGGGCGAGGCTTCAATCAGGTCGCACAGATCAGGCAGCGACGGCGCGCGGTCGGGCTGGTCGAACTCTTTGATATCGGCGCCCGCCGGAAAGGTCCGGCCATTGGCGGCCAGCAGGATCGCGTCAATGCTGTCATCTTGCAAGGCCGCCTCAAACGCCGCCAGAATGCCCAGCCGCACCGAATGCCCCAACGCATTGACCGGCGGGTTGTCAATTGCGATTAGCGCCTGCCCGTTGCGGCGTTCCAATCTGACGGGGTGTTTCATGCTGTTCTTTCGTCGATAAGTCTGTTTGCCTCAGCCGCCAGCAAGGGGATCGCCGCGGCATATGTCTTGGCCGTTTCCGGGTTGGATGCGTTGCCATCCTGCGCCCGGCGTACGACACCTTCAAGGATCGCAGCAAGACGGAAGAATGAAAAGGCCAGATAGAAAGCCCAGTTGCGGGGCCGCTCTATCCCGCGCCGGGCGCAGTAGCGCGCCACATAGGCGTCTTCATCCGGCAGTCTCAATGCGGCGCGGTCAAGCCCGCCCAGACCACGCATGCCACCCTTATGCGGCAGCCGCCATTGCATGCATTGATAGGCCAGATCTGCCAGCGGGTGGCCCAAAGTGCTCAGCTCCCAATCCAAAAGCGCCCGCACCTGCGCGCCGCCGTTGTCAAAGATCATATTGTCGAGCCGAAAATCGCCATGCACCAACGCGACCTGCCCATCATCGGGTGGCATGTTGGCCTCCAACCACGCCATCAGTCGGTCCATATCCGCATTGTCGCGCGTCTTGGAGGCGCAATATTGCCGCGACCACCGATCCGTTTGCCGCGCAAAGTAATTGCCGGGTTTTCCATAATCTCCCAACCCCGCGGCTACGACATCCACGTCATGCAGCGCTGCAAGAACACGGTTCATGTCATCATAGATTGCGGCACGCTCGCTCTGGTCCACCTCTGGCACCGCCGGATCCCAGAAAATGCGCCCCTCAACCATCTCCATCACAAAGAATGCGCGCCCCAGTGGCGAGACATGATCCTCAGCCAGAAACACCATGCGCGGCACCGGCACGCCGCTTCCCGCAAGTGCTGCCATGACCCGGTATTCGCGCTCCACCAAATGCGCGGATTTCAACAATTTGCCGGGCGGTTTTGCGCGTAGAACATAAAAGACCCCGTCGCAATCCAGCTGATAGGTCGGGTTCGACTGCCCGGACGGAAATTTGCGGATCCCTGTCAGCGTCGGCAATTCGGTCGCATGCTCGGCCAGAAAAGGCGCAAGGGTGTCGATGGAAAAATCGTCCATGGCGTGAGCTTACCCGCCGCATCAGGATTGACAAGCGCCCGCTGCCCCATAGGCTTCGCGCGAAACCCGCATGCCATTCAGGACACAAGATGAACCTAGGACCCAGCGAGCGCCTTTTGCCGATCCGCGATGCCACAGCCCAAATGGTACGCGACGAGATCGCCCCGATGGAGGCCCCCTATTTCGCCGAAGTCGAAATCAGCGACCGCTGGGCCTTTACCCCGCGCCAAAGCGACATCATCGAGACATTGAAATCCAAGGCAAAAGATCGCGGCCTATGGAACCTTTGGTCATCGAAAACTGGGCACCAGCTGTCGACGGTCGAATATGCCTATCTTGCCGAAGAAATGGGCAAAGCGCATCTGGCCCCTGAAACCTTCAACTGCAACGCACCAGATACCGGCAATATGGAGGTTTTTGAGAAGTACGGCACGCCTGAGATGCGCGAACGTTGGTTGCAGCCGCTGCTGGACGGCAAAATCCGCTCCGCTTATTTGATGACGGAGCCGCAAGTCGCCTCATCCGACGCCACAAACATCGCTCTCAGCTGCACCCGCGACGGCGATGACTACGTGCTTAACGGCGAAAAATGGTGGGCCACTGGCGCGGGCGATCCGCGCTGTGCGGTCTACATCATCATGGTGCGCACCGCGCAAGATGGCCCCAAGCACCAGCGCCATTCCATGATCGTCATCCCGTCGGACACGCCCGGCATCGAAAAGCTGCGCGCCATGCAGGTCTACGGCGATGACGAGGCGCCGCATGGCCACATGCAAATCCGGTTCTCGGACGTGCGCGTTCCCGCCGCGGCAATGCTGCTGGGCGAAGGGCGCGGCTTTGAGATTGCGCAAGGTAGGCTTGGCCCCGGCCGCATCCACCATTGCATGCGCGCCATCGGTATGGCCGAACGCGCGCTCGAGCTGATGTGCAAACGGTCGCTACAGCGTGAGGCGTTTGGCAAGAAGCTCGCCCAGCTTGGTGGCAATTACGACTATATCGCCAATGCCCGCATGCAGATCGAACAGGCCAGGCTGCTTTGTCTGAAAGCCGCGTGGATGATGGATCAGGGCGACGCGCGCGCCGCCGCCCCCTGGATTAGCCAAATCAAGGTGGAGGCCCCGCGCATCGCGCTGGAGATCACCGATCAGGCCGTCCAGATGTTCGGCGCGCAAGGCATCAGCCAAGACACGCCGCTCGCGCGCCAATGGGCGCATTTGCGGACGCTACGGCTGGCTGACGGCCCGGATGCGGTGCATCGCAGGCAGGTCGCGCGCGCGGAATTCAAAAAATATACTCAGGAAAAAATGTAGACGGTCTTAGATCGGCAAATTGTCGAACATGTCTTCAAGATCGTCATTGCGTGCCTCAGATTTGCGGTAGCGGCTCTGAAATGCGGATGCACCAGTTTGAATGGTCTGTTTGACCTCATCCAGCTTGCCGGGGTCGGCAATCAGTTTACGAAGGGCAGCGTCCAATTCGGTCGTGGTGAGTTGCGTCATGAAATCCTCCCAGATTTACGTTGGCCACCTACAAACCATACCACGGAAAAGGTCCCAAAAATAGCGTTTAACTGGAAGTGTTAACGGAATAGGCCGAAAAAACAGGCAAAATTAACCAGTTTACCGATGAAGCGCTCATTTCTTGAGCTTGTCGCCAAACCAACACATATCCAAAACCGCTCTTGAAGCCCTGACGCAAGGCACAGTAACTCAGCACAACACATGACGGAGATCGCTATGCCAATAGACTGGATTTGGGGGCTCATCGGCGGGCTGATGATTGGCGGCGCAGCGGCGCTGCTGCTGTTGGCGAACGGGCGCATTATGGGCGCGTCGGGCTTGTTGGGCGGCGTCGTTGACGGCTCCCAGACCGGGAAGGCGCGCACCGAAGCGATCCTGTTTTTGGCGGGTCTCATCGGGGTGCCCGCTTTATGGCACCTGCTTGCAGGCGCGCCGCCCACGCATGCAACTTCCAACATCGTGGTCCTAATTGCGGCGGGCCTCTGCGTGGGGTTCGGTACACGGTTGGCCAATGGCTGCACGTCGGGGCACGGGGTCTGCGGCATATCGCGTTTGTCGCCACGCGGGATCGTGGCCACCTTGATCTACCTCGCAACGGGCGCGCTCAGCGTCATTTTGTTCCGAACCGTTTGGGGGGTCATCTGATGCGGCGGTTAATCGCGGTCGCGGCTGGCGGCCTGTTCGGGATGGGGTTGCTCACGTCTGGCATGACGGACACGCGCAAGGTGCAAGGCTGGCTCGATCTGTTTGGCGCATGGGACCCGACCCTGGCCTTCGTTCTGGGCGGCGCCATCATCCCAATGTTTTTCGCATGGCGCGTCGCCGCAAGGCGGACACAAGCCATGTTCGGCGGCCCGCTGCCACAAGCCCCAAGTTCGGAAATCACACCAAGGCTTGCGCTGGGCTCCGGGTTGTTTGGCATCGGTTGGGGGCTGTCGGGCCTTTGCCCCGGTCCGGCCATGGCCTCGCTCAGCTTCGGCGGCTGGCAGGGTCTGGTGTTTTTTCTGGCCATGGTCGTCGCCATGATGGCGCAACCTCGGGTGACAGCCGCTTTCGCACCGGCTAAGCAAGGCCCATGGATATTCGCCCGCTCTCCCCCGATTTCGCTGTGTCCCCGCAAATAACCGCCGCCGATGTCGCGCTGCTGGGCACTGCCGGGTTCACCCATGTGATCTGCAACCGGCCGTCCTATGAAAGCGCGCCTGAAGATGCACCCGACGTGATCAAAGCGGCCGTCGAAGCCGCAGGCATGGGATGGAGCGACAATCCAATGGCCGCCAACGAGCTGACCTTGGACCATGTCGAGGCACAAAAAGTCGACGGAAAAGTGCTGGCATACTGCGCCTCTGGAACGCGGTCAGCCATCCTCTGGGCCCTGTCGCAAGCGGGTCTCATGGAAACGGACGCGATCATCGCTGCGCTCGAAAAAGCGGGCTATCCGCTCGGCGGATTGCGCGGCCAGATCGAGGCGCTTGCGAACCGCTGACGCGCGCTCTAGCTTGGCGCCATGAGTACAAATCCAGACCACCGTTGGCACGATATGGGCGGCAGCGACGCCGGTCCCATCCCCGATGACCAGCATGATTTCGCCCTTTGGGAAAAACGCGTCGATGCGCTGATGATCCTGGGCTCTGCCCGCGGGCATTTCACGGTCGACGGGCTGCGCCGCGCGCTCGAAGACATGGGCGAAAAAGCCTTTGAAGAGATGAGTTATTACGAGCGCTGGATCGCCTCCATCAATCAAAACCTCATCGAGGCCGGTGTCTATTCCATCGAAGAGCTCGGCGCGAAGATGGAAGAGGTCAAATCGCGCGGCGACACCTACGGGGCGGCGCAAGATGTATGAACCCGGCACACAGGTACGCATCCGCGATCTTTGCCCGCCGGGCCACGTCCGCACGCCGCATTACCTGCGCGGAAAAACCGGCGTAATTGAACGCCGCCTTGGCCCCTATGAGAACCCCGAACAGCGCGCATACATGCTGCCCGCCCCCGAAAAGCAGCTCTATCGCGTGCGCTTTTCAATGGCCGAGCTTTGGGGCAGCGCCGCCGAACGCCCCGCTGATACGCTGGACGCCGAAATCTACGAGCATTGGATCGACCAAAATGCCCCATGATCATCACGACCATGACCACCTGTCCCCCTCCGGCCACCCGTACCGCGCCGACAATGACGGCCCGCTCAGCTATTGGCAGGTCATGGAAATCGCGGTGCGCGAGCTGATGATCGAGAAAGGCGAAGTCACCGCCACCGAAGTCGCCACCCAGATCGAAGCCATGGACGCGCGCAACCCAACCAATGGCGCGCAGGTTGTGGCGCGCGCCTGGCTTGAGCCGGATTTCAAAGCCGCGCTGCTGGCCGATGGTTCGCAAGCCACGCGGGAAATGGGGTTCGATATCGGCCCGATGAACCTGGTTGCCGTCGAAAACACGTCCGACATCCACAACGTGGTCGTTTGCACCTTGTGCAGCTGCTACCCGCGCAACCTGCTGGGCCTGCCGCCCGATTGGTACAAAACCCGCGAATACCGCTCCCGCACGGTCAAGGAGCCGCGCAAGGTTTTGGCAGAATTCGGCGTCGATTTGCCCGACACCGTGACCTGCCGCGTCCATGACAGCACCGCCGATATGCGCTATATCGTCCTGCCCACCCGGCCCGACGGCACGGATGGCTGGACCCAATCGCAGCTGGCAGAGCTGGTCACCCGCGACAGCATGATCGGCACAGGGCTTGCCAAAACGCCCGACTAGCTTGCGCGCACGCGCCCACGCTTTTATGTGAGGGCGCTGATCACATTGAACGGACTGCACGGGCGAGTATGGCACTAGGCGAAACAGCATCCGGGCGCAGGGGCATGGCGGAATATGCCTCAAACCTCGCGATCCGCGCCTTGATCGGCGCGGCTTTGTTGGTGCCTTACCGATTGCGGGTGCCAATGGCGGGCTGGCTCGTGTCGCGCGTCGTCGCCCCGCTGGCGGGCTACAGCAAACGGGTGCGCGACAATCTCGCCTATGTCTGCCCCGACCTGCCAGAGGCAGAGGTCAAACGCCTGATGCGCGCCGTCCCCGACAATGCCGGGCGCACGTTGATCGAGATCTATTCAGGCAAGGGCTTTACCGACCGCTTCGCGGACGCGCCCTTGACGGGCCCCGGCGTCGCGGCGCTGGAAGAGGCCCATAATGCCGGTCGCCCAGTGGTCTTGGTCACAGGGCATTTCGGGAATTACGACGCCCCGCGCGCGGCCTTGATCGCCAAGGGCTTCAAAGTGGGCGCGCTCTACCGCGAAATGAACAACGGCTATTTCAATGATCACTACGTGGCCGCGATCAGCCAGATCGGCACGCCGGTCTTTCCTCGCGGGCGGCGGGGCCTGTCGGGCTTGCTGAAATTCCTGCGCGCGGGCAATATGGGCGGGTTCCTGATCGACCAATATATGCGCGACGGCGCGTCGGTCACATTCTTCGGAAAACCCGCCCCAACAGCGCTTTCGGCGGCGGAGCTGGCGCTCAAATACGACGCGCTGGTGGTGCCAACCTATGGCATCCGTCAGGAAAACGGGCTGGATTTCGAAGTGATTTGCGAAGCGCCCATCGCGCATTCATCCCCACGGGAAATGACGCAGGCGCTCAACGACTCCCTCGAAGCGCTTGTGCGTCAGCATATGGAACAATGGTTCTGGATCCATCGACGCTGGAAGCCCGAACAAGAGGAATGGCGTCGAAAAACTTACGAAAAAGCAGACACTTAATCCGCTTTTTGTGCGGCCAGAATAGGGCCAATCGCGCCGTCCTGCACAATGACAACGGCCGGGTCATCACTGGTCAGGTCAACCTCAAGCGACAAAGGCGCCTGCCCGTCCCACTTCGCCAGCAACGCCCAATTCGTCACCACATTGTGGTAGGTGATAGTGCGCCCGGCATTCTCGCCGCGTTTGATCTCGACGGATGACTTGGGGCTGTATTGCACCAGATAAACCGCCATCACGTCGGGCGCGTTCGCAGGCACCTCTGCCGACAAGGCCAGGGTGTCATCGGCGCGTTCCAGCGACAGCGCGACAGGTTCAGCGCGCGCCGCGTGTTTGGCAATCAGCTCGGAAAGTTTCATCGCTTTGGTGCCCACGACCTGATCGCTGCCCCCAACCACCATTTGCGGCGTGTAAATCATCGTGGAGCCTGACCGTGCCGCGTAGCCGCGCTGTCTTTGGGTAAAGGCAGGGTTGGCAAACGCGTCTTTCCAGCCAAGATAGTCCCAGTAATCCACATGCAACGACAGCGCGATCACGTCGTCGCGCTCTGCCAGCTCGCCCAACAATGCGTCTGCAGGCGGGCAAGAACTGCAGCCTTGCGAGGTGTAAAGCTCAACAACCACATCCGCCGAGACCGTGCTCACCGGCATCGTCGACAAAAACCCCGCAACTGCGGCTGCAAAAAACCTGCGCATCAAAGCAATCCTGTGTTTACGTGCCAGTCTGCGTACCGCGCCAGACCCGTCAGCGCCAATCAAGCCTTCGCGAGAATTTGTCATATCCAACGCCGCGTGGCGCTCAGGTAGCGTTCCGCCTCGGCGCCAAAGCTGGCACGCAGCCCCTCTTCTTCCGGAATAGCGAAACGCCGATCTAAGACCACCCAAAACGCAACCAACAGCAAAAGCCCAAGCGGCTGCCCCCGGCCGATTATGGCGCCCAGCAGAATAATAAGCATCGCCAGATAGATCGGGTTACGGCTGATCCTAAACGGCCCCTCAACGATTAAAGCTTGCGCGCTGTGATGCGGTTCAATCGTCGTCTTACGGCGCCAGAACCAAAACGCAGCCCAGCCAATCAGGCCAAGCCCCGCCAAAATCAACGCCCAGCTGACAGCGTTGGCAATAGGCCCAACGGCCAGCCCCGGCACAGCTTTGGCAAGCAGCCAATTGAGCACCAGAAACAAGATCAGCCAAAGCGGCGGTAGATCAGGAAAGCCTTTCATGCCGCCAGAATGCGCGACACCGCCCGAAACACAACCCTAGATACAAAGAAGCCGCCCCTAAACGCTGGGGCGGCTTCCCTGAAATTTGGTCAGATATCAGGCTGCGGCCAGATCGCGCAGCACATAATGCAACACGCCGCCATGCTCGATATATTCTTTCTCGATGGCGGTATCGATGCGGCATTTCAGGGTGATGTTTTTCACTGTCCCGTCGGCCATGGTGATCACGCAAGGCACCTCGGAAAGCGGCTTCAGATCGCCTTCCAGACCAGTGATCGAAACAGTCTCGTCGCCCGTCAGGCCCAGTGATTTACGCGTGTCGCCACCCGTAAATTCGAACGGGATCACACCCATACCCACAAGGTTGGACCGGTGAATACGCTCGAACGTCTCAGCGATAACCGCCTTCACGCCCAGCAGCGCAGTGCCCTTCGCAGCCCAGTCGCGCGACGACCCGGCACCGTATTGCTCACCCCCGAAGATCACCAGCGGTGTGCCTTCTGCCTGATGCGCCATCGCGGCATCAAAGATCGACATCTGGCTGCCATCGGGCCCTTTGGTGAAGCCTCCCTCCACGCCGTCCAGCATCTCGTTCTTGATGCGGATATTGGCGAACGTGCCGCGCATCATGATCTCGTGGTTGCCGCGGCGCGACCCGTAAGAGTTGAACTCGCGCGGGGCAACTTGGCGGTCGATCAGGTATTGCCCGGCAGGTGTCGATTCCTTGAACGCACCGGCTGGCGAGATGTGGTCAGTCGTGATCATGTCGCCCAACACCGCCAGCACTTTCGCGCCTTCAACGTTGGAAATCACGCCCGGCTCAGCGCCCATGCCCTGGAAATAGGGTGGGTTTTGAACATAGGTCGAGGTCGCGGGCCAGTCATAGGTCTGGCTGTCCGTGGTCTCGACGCCCTGCCATTTTTCGTCGCCGGTGAAGACTTCGGCATATTTCGACTGGAACGCTTCGCGGGTCACGGTTTGCTCAACCAGTTCCGCCACCTCCTGCGACGTCGGCCAGATGTCTTTCAGGTAGACATCATTGCCGTCCTTGTCGGTGCCAATGACGTCCTCGGCCAGGTTGATATCCAGCGTACCGGCCAAAGCATAGGCCACCACCAGCGGGGGCGAGGCAAGGTAGTTCGCGCGCACGTCGGGTGAAATCCTGCCCTCAAAGTTGCGGTTGCCCGACAGAACGGATGTCGCAACCAGATCGCCTTCGGCAATCGCCTCAGACAGCTCTTTCTGGATCGGGCCAGAGTTACCGATGCAGGTCGTGCAGCCGTAGCCCACCAGGTTGAACCCGATCGCATCCAGATCGTCCTGCAGCTCAGCCGCTTCCAAGTAAGCGCTGACCACTTGGGATCCGGGGGCCAAGGACGTCTTGACCCAAGGCTTTCGGTTCAGACCCAAAGCGCGCGCTTTGCGGGCCACCAGACCGGCGCCGATCATCACGTAAGGGTTCGATGTGTTGGTGCAAGATGTGATCGAGGCGATCACAACCTTGCCCGATTCCATCGTGTAGTCTTCGCCTGCAACCGCGACCTCTTTGCCCATCGGGCGTTTGAACGTCTCTTCCATTTCGCGGCGGAACGCGCTGCCGCCTTCGGTCAAGGCAACGTAGTCCTGCGGGCGTTTCGGCCCGGAAATCGCTGGCACAATCGTGCCCATATCCAGCTTCAACGTGTCGGTGTAGATCGGGCGGTAGCCCGCATCGCGCCAGAAGCCGTTCTCTTTTGCATAGGCCTCAACCAGCGCGATCGTGTCTTCCTCGCGGCCCGTGGTGCGCAGGTAGCGCAGCGTCTCGTTGTCAATCGGGAAGTAGCCGCAGGTCGCGCCATATTCGGGCGCCATGTTGCCAATCGTCGCGCGGTCGGCCAGCGGCAGGCGGTCAAGGCCTTCGCCGAAGAACTCGACGAATTTGCCGACAACGCCTTTGGCGCGCAGCATCTCGACCACTTTCAGAACCAAATCGGTGCCGGTCGTGCCTTCTACCATCGCGCCGGTCAGCTCAAAGCCAATGACCTCAGGGATCAGCATCGAAATCGGCTGGCCCAGCATCGCGGCCTCAGCCTCAATGCCGCCAACGCCCCAACCCAATACGGCCGCACCGTTTACCATGGTCGTGTGGCTGTCTGTGCCCACAAGCGTGTCCGGATAGGCCACCATATCGCCGTTCTGATCGGTGTCGGACCAAACTGTCTTGGCCAGATATTCCAGGTTCACCTGGTGGCAGATGCCGGTGCCGGGTGGCACAACGCGGAAATTGTTAAACGCCGATTGGCCCCATTTCAGGAACGTGTAGCGCTCCATATTGCGCTCATATTCGCGGTCCACATTCATCTGGAAGGCGCGCGGGTTGCCAAACTCGTCGATCATGACCGAGTGGTCGATGACCAGATCAACCGGGTTCAGCGGGTTGATCTTTTCAGGGTCGCCGCCCAGCGCCACCAAACCGTCGCGCATCGCAGCCAGATCAACCACTGCTGGCACGCCGGTAAAGTCCTGCATCAGAACGCGGGCCGGACGGTACGCGATTTCCTTGGGGTTCTTGCCGCCCTGCTTGCCCCAATCGGAAAACGCCTTGATGTCGTCAGTGTGAACCGTCTTGCCATCTTCAAACCGTAGCATGTTCTCCAAGACAACCTTCAGCGCCGCGGGCAGGTTGGTGAATTCGCCAAGCCCTGCTTCCTCCGCCGCTTTGATCGAATACATGGCGTAGCTTTTGTCGCCTACTGTAAGAGTTTTGCGGGTTTGGGAACTGTCTTGTCCAACGACGATCGGCATGGGCTGTCTCCTTTGGGAAATGGCAATGGCTACGGAATTTGCCCTGCTCTACCCTCAACAGCCAAAGCGGATCAAGGGGAGATTGCAGTTTTGGTATGCAATAGCATACAGAAAATTAACCATCTCTCCCTCCCTTGGTCTTTCCCGCCCTTGCGTAATCCGCTATTCGCGGGCCTATGGCCTTTTCCGTTCAAGACCTGAGCTGCGCGCGCGGTGAGCTGACCGTCCTGTCCGGCGTGCAATTTGCGCTTGAGGCGGGACAGGCGCTGGTGCTGCGCGGCCCGAACGGATCGGGCAAGACCACGCTTTTGCGCTGCATCGCCGGGCTGGCACCCAAAACATCGGGCACGGTCAGCTTTTCCGCCGACCAGGTCGCCTATGCCGGTCATGCCGACGCGCTGAAATCGCAAATGACAGTGGCCGAGACTCTTGGCTTCTGGACGCAGGTTTTCGGCGCCGCCAATCCCGATGCCGCCATTGACAGCTTCGATCTGCATCCGCTTCTGACGCGGCGCATCGACACATTATCCGCAGGCCAAAAACGCCGCGTCTCGCTGGCGCGTCTGGTCATTTCAAACCGTCCGCTCTGGGCGCTGGACGAGCCGACGGTCTCCCTTGACGCAACCACCGTTGCCCGATTTGGCGCGCTGGTGGACGCACATCTGGCCGGTGGCGGCGCTGCCCTGATCGCAACCCATATCGACCTTGGCCTCGGCGCGTCGCGGGATCTCGACATCACCACTTTCCGCGCCACCGAGAAACGCGATCTCGACCCGTTTCTAACTGGTGCTCTGGAATGATCGCGCTGTTAAAACGCGACCTTATTCTGGCCATCCGCGCGGGCGGCGGGTTCGGTCTTGGCCTCGCGTTTTTCCTGATCCTGTGCGTGCTGGTCCCATTTGGCGTGGGGCCAGAGCCGCAACTGCTCGCGCGCATCGCGCCCGGCATCCTCTGGGTTGGCGCAATTCTGGCCTGCCTCTTGTCACTCGACCGCATCTTCCAGCTCGACTTTGAAGACGGCACGTTGGAGATCCTTGCGACCTCCCCCTGCCGCTTGAAGGCGTCACACTGGCCAAAGCGCTCGCGCATTGGCTCACAACCGGCCTGCCGCTGACCCTGGCCGCTGCCCCATTGGGCCTTTTGCTCAACTTGCCCGTGCCCGCAATGCCCTGGCTGGTGCTGGGTCTTGCCCTCGGGACCCCGGCTCTCTCCGTAATCGGGGCGTTTGGCGCCGCACTGACCGTCGGCCTCAAACGCGGCGGTTTGCTGATATCCCTGCTGGTCCTACCGCTCTACATGCCCGTTTTGCTGTTCGGCGCAGAGGCCGCGCGGCGCGGCGCTGAAGGCCTCGACCCGAGCACGCCACTTCTGCTCATGGCAGGCATCAGCGCGGCATCGCTGTCGCTCATGCCCTTCGCTGCCGCCGCGGCACTCCGCATGAACCTTAGATGACAACCATTCTGACAAAACCGTGCGCGCGGCCCTGTCATATTGAAGCCCGCCCGAAGGTCACGTAGACAGCGCCCATGTCGATCTGGAAATATGCCAACCCCAAGCAGTTCATGCAAACCACAGGCTGGTTGCTGCCGCTGTTTTCCTACGCGGCGGCGGGCTGCCTGATCGTCGGGTTGGTCTGGGGGTTCTTCTTTACGCCCGATGATTTCCGGCAAGGCTCGACCGTGAAAATCATCTATCTGCATGTGCCCTCCGCCTTGATGGCAATCAATGCCTGGCTGATGATGCTGGTGGCCTCCCTCATTTGGCTGGTGCGGCGCCACCATGTCTCCGCCCTCGCCGCCCGCGCGGCAGCGCCGGTTGGTCTGTTCATGACCCTGATCGCGCTTGTCACCGGCGCTATCTGGGGTGAACCGATGTGGGGCACCTATTGGGCCTGGGACCCGCGCCTGACATCCTTCTTGATCCTGTTCCTGTTCTATCTCGGCTACATCGCGCTATGGCAGGCGATTGAAACCCAAGACGTCGCCGCAGATTTGACGTCGATCCTGTGTTTAGTCGGCTCCGTCTTCGCGCTGCTCAGCCGCTATGCGGTGAATTTCTGGAACCAGGGGTTGCATCAGGGCACCTCTGTCCCTGTTGCCACGGGCGAACGCTCTGTGGCCGACGTCTTCTTCGTGCCTTTGGTCATCTCAATGGTCGGATTTGGGCTGTTCTTCATAGCTCTCGTCCTGCTGCGCACGCGCACCGAAATTCGCGCCCGTCGTCTCAAGGCGCTGCTGGCACGTGAAAGGGCCGCACAGTGATCCCCGATCTAGGAAAATACGCAGATGCCGTGCTGTCGGCCTATGCCGTGTCGCTTGTCTTGCTGGCCGCGATTGTGGCGGTATCGCTCTGGCGCAGCCGGGCCGTGAAACGCCAATTGGCTGAGGTCGAAGCGCGCAGCTCAGACACTCAGGCCAACCAATCTGAAGACGCCGCGCTTTAGTAGATATAGCGGATCTGGTCGCTCCAATAGCGTTCCATCCGGCGCAGGGATCCGTTGATGTCGTCAATCCCGTCATTGCCCAGAAGGCCGTTCTTTTCCATCCCATCGGCATGGCGGCTGAACAGCTCTTGCACATGGTCACGAACCTTGCGGCCCTTCTCAGTCAAGCGGACGCGCACGGACCGGCGGTCAATTTCGCAGCGTTGGTGGTGCATATAGCCCATCTCAACCAGCTTCTTGAGATTGTAGGACACGTTCGAGCCCTGATAATAGCCGCGCGATTTCAGCTCGCCCGCCGTCACCTCATTGTCGGAGATGTTGAACAGCAGCAGCGCTTGTACCGCGTTGATATCAAGCAGTCCCAGCCGCTCAAATTCATCCTTGATGACGTCCAAAAGAAGTCGGTGCAGGCGCTCGACCAAAGCCAAACTCTCTAGGTAACTGGTCATAAAATCGCGGGAATCCGTTTTTACAAACCGTTGCTGAATACTCATACTAATCTCCGTGGCAAAACGCTCGTTGCACAGCAGATAAGCCAGAAGGTTTGAACAATCGGTTAAACGATAGGCGAGATTGAGAAAAATTTTAGCGCTTCACGCCAACGCCATGGGTAACGACATGCGCCATCAGCGCGGCAAACCGCTCCGGCGCATCTACCTGACCCGACGCCCAAGCATACATGTCATGGTCGTTTTCGCTGAGCATTTCGTCATAAAGCGACAAATCTTCGTCGCTCAGTTGCGCCAGACCCGTGTCTGCAAAGCCGCCCAAAATCAAATCCATCTCTTTGATACCACGCCGCATTGAGCGCAGCTTCAAGCGCCGAATGCGGGTGTCGCGCGGTTCATCATGGCGGGGTTCCTCGCGCATCAGCTGGTCTCCATCGCCTTGACCAGGCGGCGTTCCATGCGGCCCATTCGGTCAGCCAGGTTTTGCATCTCGGACTTTGTGCGGCGCAGATCGGCCAACAGCTCGGACATGTCGCCCGTGTCGGTCCCCTCGGGTGAGGGCTCGGGCGGGCCGTCCCCTTCGCCCGTCAGAAGCCAGCGCATGGACACATTCAACATGCCCGACATCATCTGCAGTTTGTTGGCCCGCGGCTCGCCCAAATCCTGTTCCCAGCTGCGCAGGGTTTTCAGTTTCACGCCAAGTTTGCGCGAAAAGCTTTCCTCCGTCAGACCCATCGCTTCACGCGCGGCGGTCACGCGGTCGCCGAATGTGGCGCTGTCATTGTGAAAATAGTCTTCGTGCAAGTCGGTCATATCGGCCCTTCGCATTGCCGGCCCGCTCGGAAGTTTCCGCGCTTGTAGGCCCGCTTGACCCTCCGTAAAAGCTCTGGTGACTCTATGCAACCTGACGAGGTGTCCCATCATGTCTTTCCTGTCCGAAACGCTGTCCCGTGTGAAACCATCCCCTACCATCGCGGTGACGCAAAAGGCGGCGGAACTAAAGCGCGCGGGCAAGGACGTCATCGGGCTGGGCGCGGGCGAGCCGGATTTCGACACGCCGCAAAACATCAAGGACGCCGCCGTCAAGGCGATCGCCGATGGCAAGACCAAATATACCGGCGTCGACGGCATCCCTGAACTGAAGGACGCGATCTGCGCCAAATTCAAACGCGACAATGATCTCGACTACACACCATCGCAGGTCTCCGTCGGAACGGGCGGCAAGCAGGTGCTTTACAACGCGCTGATGGCCACGCTGAATGAAGGCGATGAGGTGGTAATCCCCGCCCCCTATTGGGTCAGCTACCCCGACATGGTGCTGCTGGCGGGTGGCACGCCCGTGGTGGCGGAGGCCTCGCTGCAAACCGGCTTCAAGCTGACCGCCGATCAGTTGGAGGCCGCGATCACCGACAAGACCAAATGGCTGATCTTCAACTCGCCTTCCAACCCAACCGGCGCGGGCTACACATGGGACGAGCTGAAAGAGCTCACCGACGTGCTGATGCGCCACCCCCATGTCTGGGTGCTGACAGATGATATGTACGAACACCTCGCCTATGATGATTTCAAATTCTGCACCCCCGCGCAGGTGGAACCGCGCCTCTATGACCGCACTCTGACGGTCAATGGCGTCTCCAAAGCCTATGCGATGACCGGTTGGCGGATTGGCTACGCGGCAGGCCCTGAAAAGCTGATCGGGGCCATGCGCAAGGTGCAGTCCCAATCCACCTCAAACCCCTGCTCGGTCAGCCAATGGGCCGCCGTTGAGGCGTTGAACGGCACCCAGGATTTCCTGGCGCCCAACAACGAAAAGTTCGTGCGCCGCCGCAACCTGGTGATCGAGATGCTGAACGCGGCCGAGGGCATCAGCTGCCCAACGCCAGAAGGCGCGTTCTACGTCTACCCTTCCATCGCGGGCTGCATCGGCAAAACCTCCGCCGCAGGCACGGTGATCAAAGACGACGAAACCTTCGCCACCGCGCTACTGGAAGAACACGGCGTCGCCGTCGTCTTCGGGGCCGCCTTCGGCCTCAGCCCAAACTTCCGCGTAAGCTACGCCACCTCGGATGAGAACCTGAAGGAAGCCTGCACCCGCATCCAAACCTTCTGCGCGGGTTTGCGCTAGGCCAGCCCAACACCCGGATTGCCGCCGCAAGATCGGCAATCCGGGCCGCGGGACAGGTTGTCCGCTTTGAGCCCCATCTCCCGAATGTCTGCTGCGACGAATGGCTATGAAGCGTCATTTGCCTAACTTTGACTGAATAGCGAAACTATTCGGCTGGCTTACCGTGGTGCGTTTGCTTTCCGGTCATTGAAGACGAACCAAACTAAGCCCCCTCCGATCACCGCGCACATGATCAAGAACCCGGATATCGAGGCCTCGCCAAAGAGCGCGATGTTCATACGACGGTCGGGCAAAAAGGTGAACAGGCCCGCAATTCCGATCGCCCAGAAATAAAGATCGCGCATTTCCTTTTGATGCGCGGCGATGCGGTGCTGGCGCGCGGCTCTAATGCCCTTCCATAGCCCGAGCAGGGTCACAACTGACAAAAAGTGCACTGGGCTAACCGGGCCCGGGCCGATCTGAGCCGTAATGGTAAATGAAGAAAGCGCTGTCAGGCCCATAGCAATTGTCCAGACATAGCCAAAGGCCTTGTGCAGGGCATCGCGGGACCGTCGCAGCAATGCCAATGGCCCAAAAACCACAGCGAAAAGTGCCGCGATGATATGCAGTTGAATAGTAGGCGGCGCGCTTAGAATGGGGTCTAGTGACATGGAATGGTTTTCTTCTTGGCAGAGGTGACCTTAGGTGCGAGGTTTCTGGCGTCCAAAGGCGATGAGGTTCAATTCTAGATGCGTGAACGGGTGTGCATTTGACGTGACTGACAGGCTGCTACCGTTGGCGCTTCGCGAGTTGCGGGCTGAGTTTAGCAAGAAGCCGGTCGTTGTTGGTTTGCTTGCACTTGGGTTGATTCTTGGGATTTCAGGACCGTTCAACACGCTAGAGCTTTTGCCAGCGGCAGCGCGTGTGTTGTATTGGCTCGCGGTTGTGACGCTAACCTTTGCAACCGGGTCACTTGTCAGCACCATCGTCCACACCACTCTGGATCGGCGTCTGGGGTGGCTTGCCTATGGTGTGAGTGCGGTTGCAATAAGTTTGGCCGTCAACGTCACTTTATCCCTGATCAACCTCGCTGCGTTCGGGTCCTGGTACGACACGTGGAAGGGGGTCTTCATTCAGCTTGGCAATGTGCTGCTCATTTCGAGCGTGATCGAGTTCGGCATCTTTGCCCTGCGCGGGGAAAGTGTTGAAACGACGGATGCGCATGTTCGGTTGCTGAATCGTCTGCCTGTCGAAAAGCGGGGTGCTATCATAGCCCTAAGCGCGGAAGACCACTACGTGCGGGTGGCAACGACCAAGGGAACAGAGTTAGTCCTGATACGCCTGTCAGATGCAGTGAAAGAGGTCGGAGAAACAGTTGGACTCCAAGTGCACCGATCCCACTGGATTGCAGTCGAGCACATTCGTGATGTCAAACGCATCGCTGACCGAGCCGAGGTTCTGAGCTCTGACGGGACGACGCGCCCGATCAGCCGAAGCTACATGGCTGCCGCGCGCGAGGCTGGCTTGTTTCCAACTGGCCGAAACAGCTGAATAGGATGACGCATTGCCTGCCTCGCATTGCACAAAAAGCCGCGAAACGCTCAAATCAGTCGTCAATTCCAGCAGAATAAATGACAACTCTGTCCGCCTAACGGCCGCACGAACGACATCATGCGAGCCGCAGCGGCGGCAAACGCGCCCGGCCAAATGCATCCAACCACGCCCCTATGGACACCGCTCTCCCGCCCCCTGCAGTCAAGATTTCCGTTCCCGCGCGTCTCATGCTAAATCGTTTCAAAGGCACTGAGACGGGCACCAGAAAAAATGGCCAGCGAGCTTCCTGAATTTTACTTCCGCGTCCGCGAAAATGGCGCGACCGTGTTTTTGGTGGATACCGAGAACCGGCAGCGCCGCATCGAGATGAACGAGATCGCCGTGGTCAACATCAAAAACGGCCAAGTGCGCCCGCATGGCGACCATGAGCTGACCAAGGACGAGATGTCCGTCATTCAGGACTGGATGGAAGAACGCCGCGCGGTGCTGGCGACCCGGGATATCGACGATATTTACCGCGCCGTCGACTATCTCAACCTCACCACCCACTGGGCGCAAACCCGGGCGGAGCCGGAAATGCTGGAGGAGGTCACCGACGCCCTGCTTCTGGCCATGCATGACCTGCGCAGCGTGTTGGTGCGCAAAAAAGCCGACCGGCTGCTGAAAGACCGCGACACGTGACGCCCGCCACGCCAACCCCTTCATCACGCAACCGGCCATGAAGATACTCAAACACTTGTTTTCCGCACGCGACAGGGTGCCCGCCGACAGCGCGATCTTCGATCGGCTCGATGCCTGCGACGTCCCTTTTCGCGGCACCGTCGCGCAGCTCACCGCGCAATTTGGCACCCACCCGCTGGGCTGGCAGGACGATATCGACATCTGTGTGTTCGAGCACGCAGCCCCCTTTATCGCCTCGCAATCGGGCCCGATGGTGTTTGAGCTGTCGGCGCAGACCGACCCGGACGCGCCGCCCCCGATGCTGCGCTGCGCCGTGCGCGACAACCCAGCGCCCGCCCTGAATTATGCCAAAGCGATCTCGGACCTCTCCAAGCTCTTTGGCCGGGGTGAGGAAATGACCCACCCCGAACGCGTCCAGCGCCGCTGGCAGATCGGCGGGGCGGAGCTGATCTGCTTCGTGCATCCCCCCGACCGCCCGGTTTCCGAGGCGCGCGCGCGGCGCATCGCGATGTTCCCCGACCGCGCCAACGAGGCGGCCATTCATATTCGCCCCAACCTCTGACCAGCCCCTTGGCGGCGCCGGTCTGCCGGAACGCCTGCTTGCCCAAAGCGGGGTCTTGCCAGTGGGCGTGGCAGCCGTTTTTCTCGGCTGTTTCGCGCCCTTCACCCGCCCGGCAGTGCGCAACCAGATGCGCAAAAATGAGGCAGTTCCGCCTACGCCTTGGACAGTTTCCGGGCGCCTGTATCCCTGAGCGCACGACCGATGCCACACGCATAACGCGTTGTGGCGCAACGCAAAAGGAACAGACCATGATTAATGCTGACGCGTTTGAGCGCGACATGCTCGCGCTGATCAACGCCGAGCGAAGTGCGCGCGGGTTGGATGATTTGCAGCTGGAGCTCAACCTCAACCAATCCGCCGAAAACCATTCCGACTGGATGCTGGCGCAAGATCAGTTTTCGCATACCGGTGTAGGCGGCAGCTCTGCGACGCAGCGCATGACGGATGCCGGGTTCGATCTGTCTGGCAGCTGGCGCACAGGCGAAAATATCGCCATTCAGTCAGAGCGCGGGGCCGAGGGTATTTCCGATGACGTGGCCGATCTGCACGCCTCTTTGATGAACAGCCCCGGGCACCGGGCCAATCTGCTCAACCCCGATTTCGACTATATCGGGATCGGTATTGAGCTGGGTGATTTCGACTTCGGCTCTGGCACATTCAACTCTGTCATCGTGACGCAAAACTTCGCCAGCACCGGTGGCGAGGTCGATCTTGATGAGGAGGACACGACCGGATCAGGTGCGGGCGCCGGTGGTCAAACGCCGCCCCCTGAAACCAGCGAAGAACCGGATACCGACATGTCCGACCCGGAGCCGGAACCCACGCCCGAACCGGAGCCCGAACCCGAGCCGGACACGGACGACATGCCCGATCCGGAACCGGAAGACGAAACGCCCCCAGCGGAAGACGCGCCGGATGACGATCAGGACGACGACCCTGACGAGACACCCGAAGAACCGACCCCGCCCGTAGACGAGACGCCTGAGCCTGAGCCTGAGCCTGAGCCTGAGCCTGAGCCTGAGCCTGAGCCTGAGCCTGAGCCTGAGCCTGAGCCTGAGCCTGAGCCTGAGCCTGAGCCTGAGCCTGAGCCTGAGCCTGAGCCTGAGCCTGAGCCTGAGCCTGAGCCTGAGCCTGAGCCTGAGCCTGAGCCTGAGCCTGAGCCTGAGCCTGAGCCTGAGCCTGAGCCTGAGCCTGAGCCTGAGCCTGAGCCTGAGCCTGAGCCTGAGCCTGAGCCTGAGCCTGAGAAGTTGGACGGCACAAATGGCGCCGACACAATAGAGGGCACGTCAGAAAATGACGACATCAACGGGATGCGCGGGCGCGATATGCTCTCGGGTGGCGATGGTGACGACATGATCGATGGCGGTCGCGGCGCGGATCTGCTTTTGGGCGAGGCCGGTGACGATACGCTTGATGGCGGTCGTGGTCGAGACGAGCTTGACGGCGGTGCGGGCAGCGACATGCTCACCGGTGGCCGCGGCGCAGATATGTTTGTGTTCTCGCCGGGCAGTGGTGCCGACACGATCACCGATTTCGAGGACAATCGCGACAAGTTGGATCTAGGCGATTTCGATTGCGCCGAGATCATCTCAGCGCTCTACAACGCTACGGAAAGTGATGGCGCGCTGGTGCTCGATTTCGGCGAGGGTGACACGCTCACCATCAACGATATGGGCATGTGTCAGCTGGTCGACGATATCTTCATCTAGACGCAAACCAAACGCAAAACGGGGGTGCGCCAGCCAATGGCGCGCCCCTACCCCGCCGTTACCCCATAGCGCGGTACAGCCTCAAAAACCGCCACCACAGCAGCACCGTGGCAAACAGCAGGCCCACGACAAGCCCCATCCAGACGCCAACGCCGCCGCCACCCCAGGTGATCCCGAACAGGTAGCTGGCAGGGATCCCCATGCCCCAATAGCTGAACGCCGCCATGATCATCGGCACTTGCGTGTCCTGAATGCCGCGCAGCATGCCCAAGGCCATCACCTGCCCCGCATCGACCAGTTGGAACAGCCCGGCCACGGCCAGAAGCGAAACACCAATGGTCAGGATCGCCGCCCGGTTCGGCTCATCCGGTGAAATGAAACCTGCGATCAGCAGCTCCGGCACGCCCAGAAACAGCACAATCGTGCAGGCCACAACGCAGCCCGACAGGGCCACCACCGCGATTGCGCCCCGCCCAAGCCCGTCTATATCGCGGCGCCCTGTCGCGCGTCCGGCGCGCACCGTCGCGGCCTGACTTAACCCGATATGGATCATGAACGTGGCGGACGCGATCTGCAGCGCGATCCCATGTGCGGCCAGCGGCAACTTCCCGATCAAACCGATAATGAAGGCGGAGGCCGAAAACATCCCCGACTCCGCCAGATTGGTCAGCCCAATCGGCCAGCCCAACCGGAACACCTCGCGCAGGGCCGGACCATCCGGGCGCCAAATGCGTTGAAACAGCGCATGCTCGCGCAGACCCGCCACCCGCGTCGGGTAAAAGGCCAGCGCCAAAAACGTCGCCACCTGCGTTAGCACGGATGCCAGCGCAGCGCCGCGCAACCCCATTTCAGGGGCGCCAAGATTGCCAAAGATCAAAACCCAGTTCAGCGCCGCATTGACGCCCACCGCGGCCACGGTCACCCAAAGCACGACCTGCGTGCGCTCCATCGAGGCCAGATAGCTTTTCAGCACCATCACCATCAGCGCCGGAAACAGGCCAAAGCCTGCGACGCTCAGATACTCTTGCGCCAGCAGCGACAACTCCTCGGTCTGGCCCAACAGCTGCAGCAGCGGCGCGGACCAGATCATCACCGGCAAGAACACCGCCGCGTAAAGCAGCGACAGCCACAGCCCCATGCGCGTGACGCGGCGGATGCGGGTATGGTCGCTCTGTTCAGCCGCTTCGGCCACCATCGGCATCACCGCGAAGGCGAACCCCGCCCCCATGATGAACACCACAAAAAAGACCGAAGTCGCCAGCACCGAGGCCGCCAATTCGGTCACCCCGTACCAGCCCAGCATGATCGTATCGACCACATTCACCGCAAACTGCGCCAGATGGCTGCCGATCAGCGGCAGCCCCAAAACCAAAATGGCGCGCATATGTTGGGCGTAGGTCATGGACCAGACCTATCAGAGCCGCGTGGCCGCGCCAGCCCAGAATTTTCATGCGCCGTCTTCGCAGTGCTGGCCCTAGCGTCAGGACCCTAGCCTTTGAATTCCAGATCCGTCCCCGAAATGACGTCCAGCACGCGCGGGTAAAAACCGATCACGTCGTCCAAGTCGGCATCGTCCCATTTGTCGGTTTGCGCCTGCAATGCACGCGCCGCTTTGTAATCTGCGAGCGCGCCCGCGATATCGCCTTGCACGTAGCGCCAATAGGCGCGTTCGGCATAGCTGTCACGGTCTGTGGCCTCAGTTGCAACTCCGAGTTTTGACTTGGATTTGATTTCATCAAATGTCGCGTGAATCGTATCCGCGACAAGGCCCAACTCTTCGCGCTCGGCCGGTGTCATATCCTGTTCGACCTCAGGGCTGCGCGAGATGATCTCAAACCAACGCACCCCGTCACGTAGAGCAGGCTCTACAAGCCCAAGTTTTTGCAAGACCTCCATCCGCGCCTCATAGTGGCCATAGACGTCGGGATCATAGGCAATTGAACGGGTCAGGTCCGCCAATTGCGTCAGGGTCAGATCGGGTTGCGGGTAGTTCTTTGCAAACTTCTCAAGATGCTTGATCCGGCGGTGCAGCGTTCTGCGGTCCTGTGGGATGCCCGCAAGGTAGAGTTTCGCCAATGCGTCGGCGCGCGCGGTGTCACCTGAGTCCTGCGCCCGGCCGCGCAGCATCCGCAACGCCCCGAAGTAGTTGCGGTCGCGCATATCGGGCCAGTCGGCGATGATCCGTTCATTGTCGGCGGCCATCGCGTCACTATCCCCGGCCTCTTGGTAAAGAATGGCGCGGTTGTTCAAAGCTGAGCGTTGGAACTTGGACGCGTATTTGATGGACTGGGTGTAGACGCGTATCGCCGCGTCCTTTTCGCCCATGTTGCGCAGCACGTAGGCCTTGCGCCAGTTCAGCTCGCCGCGGGTGTTGTCCGCCAGACCCTCCAGGGCAAGCACCCTGTCGCAGGCCGCGACAGCCGCCGCGCCGCCGGTTTTGATGCTGCAGCTGCGCAGCGATGCTGACAGATCTTGTGATCGGACGCTGGCTTGGCTGTCACGCGTCACATAGACGCCCAAAGAAATCGCGGCGATCAAAGGCAATGAAATAATACGTCTCATGCCGCGCGTTTAAGCCAAAGTTCTTGGCGAAATCATGGCCTTCATGTCAAAATCCGCCTGCCCGTTTGACCTTTGCGCAGAGCCAGGTAAGACAGGGCCAGACCCCGGGGGACCCACGCTATGGACATCGACACTTTGCCGCCTTTCGTAGGCCAAGCGCTTGAGCTGCTCTACAAGGGCCTGGACGTGGCCCAAGGCTGGCTATTGTCGCCCGCCGCGTGGTCGCAGTTTGCCGTTCTGATCGCGTCTTATTTTCTGGCCGTTCTGGCCACGCGCATCATCGTGCCGCGCCTGTCCTCGCTGCTGTCGCCGCCCGCGGACAGCAACACCCTGCTGTCGACCGCTCGCCGCTTCACGCTGCAATTCCTGCCGCTTTTGCTGCCGCTGATTGCCTTCGCCCTGACCGGCATCGGCGAGCAGGCCACCCGGTCGATCTTCGGCTCGGGCGAGGTGATCGCCTTCGGCAAACGCGTCTTCATGTTCATCGCAGCGCGCATATTCGTGCGCGACATCCTAAAAATCCCGTTCCTGAAGCTCTTGGGCAAATACATCCTGATCCCAATCGCGGCGCTCTATGCGGTGGGGCTTTTGGACGACGTCACGCTGCTGCTGGAGGAAACCCGCGTCCAGATCGGCAATATAGGCTTCTCGCTAATGAGCATCGTGCGCGGCGTCATTGCGGGCTCGATCCTGTTCTGGCTGGGCGGGTGGTCCAACCAGCAATCGGCTGACTATCTGACCCAACAGGATATGCGTCCGTCGCTGAAAACGCTGACCATCAAGGTCGTCGAGTTCATGATCTTCGGGCTCGCCTTCCTGCTGTTGATGAACATCATGGGCATCAACCTGTCGGCGCTTGCCGTGCTGGGCGGTGCCATCGGTGTCGGCTTGGGCTTCGGCCTGCAAAAGATCGCGTCGAACTTTATCTCCGGCGTCATCTTGCTGCTGGAAGGCCAAGCCACCGTCGGCGACTATGTTGAGCTGGATGGCGGCGAGCAGGGCAAGATCGTCAAGATGATGGCCCGCGCCGCCATTCTTGAAACCTTCGATGGGCGCTGGATCGTGGTCCCGAACGAGGATTTCATCACCACCCGGGTGGTCAACTACTCCGATAGCGGCTCCGCAAACCGGTACGAGGCCCCGTTTTCTGTCACCTATGAAACAGACATCAACCGTGTGCCAGACATCGTGGAAAAAGCCGTGTCCACCCATAAAGGGGTGCTCAGCAAACCCTACCCCCCGATTGCGAGCTGCGCGGCTTCGGCGAAAGCGGCGTCGATTTCGCCTGCGAGTTCTGGGTTGAAGGCCTTGACGACGGTGACAACAAATTCACCTCTGATGTGCTGTTTCTGATCTGGAACGCGTTGAAGGACGAAGGCATCGAAATGCCCTATCCGCGCCGCGTCATTGAAATTAAGGGCGGGTTGCCGACCTCCACCTGACCAAATCCGCACCGCCCCACAGCCGAAAACCCATGATGCGGAATCGCTAAATGCCCTCTGCAAAAGGTTAATATTTTCTTAATCATGAGCGGAATCCTGCTAAACTCACGCACCGGGTTTTTGGGGATGCCCGTGAAATTTGTCCCTTAAAGAGTATGAAAGAGACATACATGACACTTAAAAAAGGCCTCGTTGGCCTCCTTCTATCGGCTGCCATCGGCGCAACAGCGACCGTCGCATCCGCATCCACCTATGTGTTCGACCTTTTCGATCACGATGGTGCGTCTAAAGCTGCCACGCAAGACTATGGTATTCGCCTCGACAACGCGAACCCGCTTGGCAACTTCTTCTCGTTCGAGAACCTTGGCTCGGACACCAACTTTGCCAAGCTGACCTATGATGACGTTGCATTGACAGCGACCATCAAAGGCAAAGTTGCGCGCAACAGCGATGATCGTCGCTATTGGCTGAACTACACTTTCACCGGTCTGACTGACCTTGGTGGCGGTGCCTTCACAGCCCTGAGCGGTTCGGGCATGCTCGACCGCAACAACCCAACAGAATCCTTGGCGCTCGGCTCAGCTGCCGACAGCAGTGGCGTCGGGTTCTACTTCAAAAATGACGGCTTCCGTCTTCCGGGCGATCTCGGCGTTGGGTTTGTCGGCAATGGCTGGATCTTCAAAGGTGAAAAATCCGGTTTTGCAAACGACTTCCTGTTCACAGCTGCATTGAACCGGGACGATTCTGTCATCTCGCCAGTGCCGCTTCCGGCCGCTGGCTTCATGCTTCTTGCCGGCCTCGGCGGTCTGGGCGCAATGCGTCGCTTGCGCAAATAAGCTGACCTTCCAATAGACAATTTAAGAGGCCCGGTCTTGCTGATCGGGCCTTTTTTGTAGCGCAGCTCAGCCCTTCCCCCTCCTCCCCGCTCTGGCATACTGCCACAAAACAAAAACGAGAGCGGCAATGGCAGACGATCTACTCAACGCAGGCGCGGACGCCTATGACGCCTCCTCCATCGAGGTGTTGGAGGGGTTGGAACCCGTCCGCAAGCGCCCCGGCATGTATATTGGCGGCACCGATGAACGCGCGCTGCACCACATGGTGGCCGAAGTGCTCGACAACTCCATGGATGAGGCCGTCGCAGGTTTCGCCAACCGGATCGAGGTTGAGCTGAACGACGACTATTCCATCACCATCAAAGACAATGGCCGCGGCATCCCGATCGACCCGCACCCGAAATTCCCTGACAAATCCGCGTTGGAGGTCATCCTTTGCACGCTGCACGCTGGCGGCAAGTTCTCCGGCAAGGCCTACCAGACCTCCGGCGGTTTGCACGGGGTCGGCGCCTCCGTGGTCAATGCGCTGTCAGATTCCATGGTCGTCCAGGTCGCCCGCGACAAAACCATCTATGAGCAGCGGTTTTCACGCGGCCTGCCCCTTGGCCCCGTCGAAAAAGTCGGCACCGCCCCCAACCGGCGCGGCACCACCACAACCTTCCACGCGGACGAACAAATCTTCGGCAAGCACCGCTTCAAGCCCGCGCGCCTCTTCAACTCCATCCGCTCCAAGGCCTACCTGTTCTCCGGTGTTGAAATCCGCTGGAAATCGGCCATCGACGACGGCGAAACACCCACCCAAGCCACCTTCCACTTCCCTGGCGGCCTGTCGGACTACCTCACGGAAACGCTGGGCACCGCCACAACCTACGCCGACACAGCCTTCGCCGGCACCGTCGAATTCAATGAGAAATTTGGCGAACCCGGCAAGGTCGAATGGGCCATCAACTGGACCCCGTCGCGCGACGGCTTCATCCAGTCCTACTGTAACACCGTCCCCACGCCCGAAGGCGGCACCCATGTCGCGGGCTTCTGGGCCGCCATCCTCAAGGGCATCAAGGCCTACGGCGAGCTCACAAACAACAAAAAAGCCGCCCAAATCACCCGCGACGACCTGATGTCGGGCGGCTGCGCGCTGGTCTCCTGCTTCATCGCCGAACCCGCCTTCGTGGGCCAAACCAAAGACCGCCTCTCCACCGAGGCCGCCCAGAAAATGACCGAAGGCGCCGTCCGCGACCATTTCGACAACTGGCTCGCCGCCGACACCAAATCCGCCGGCGCCATCCTCGACTTCCTGGTCCTGCGCGCCGAAGAGCGCCTCAAACGCCGCCAGGAAAAGGAAACCGCCCGCAAATCCGCCACCAAGAAGCTGCGCCTCCCCGGCAAGCTCACCGACTGCACCTCCAAAACGCGCGAGGGCACCGAGCTCTTCATCGTGGAAGGCGACAGCGCCGGCGGCTCCGCCAAAGGCGCCCGCAACCGCGAAAATCAGGCGCTCCTGCCGCTCAAGGGCAAAATCCTCAACGTGCTCGGCGCCGCCTCCGGCAAGCTCACCTCAAACGCCGAAATCTCCGACCTGTGCGAGGCCTTGGGCTGCGGCATGGGCACGCGCTTCAACATCGACGATCTGCGCTACGAGAAGATCATCATCATGACCGACGCCGATGTCGACGGCGCCCATATCGCGTCGCTCTTGATGACCTTCTTCTTCGTGCAAATGCGCCCGCTCATCGACAAGGGCCACCTCTACCTCGCATGCCCGCCCCTCTACCGGCTCACCCAAGGCGCCAACCGCATCTATGTCGCCAATGATCTGGAGAAGGACGCGATGTTAGAGAAAGGCCTCGGCGGCAAAGGCAAAATCGACGTCCAGCGCTTCAAGGGCCTGGGCGAAATGGACGCCAAGGACCTCAAGGAAACCACTATGCACCCCGCCACGCGGCAGCTGATCCGGGTGACAGTGGACGAGGACGTGCCGGGCGAAACCGGAGACCTCGTCGAGCGCCTCATGGGCAAAAAACCCGAGCTCCGCTTCGAATATATCCAGGAGAACGCCCGGTTCGTTGAGGATGTGGATGTTTGATTACCCGGCACAACAACAATAATTCGGACCGAAACTCGGATTTGCGTCACTCGCGGGGTAAACATGCGTAGCCAGACCCGACATATAGGATTGCTGACCATCCGCTAGAAAAGGAGCTTGACTGTCATAAACATGCACAGCCCCAACAATTGAACCAGTCTTGCCTGTTCCTGTCATGGTAAATCTCGTGCAGATATCTGGGCATCGCTCCCCTACAAGACCTCCATTGGCGTCTCTTCCGGTTGCCTGACGATACACAGCCATCACGGTTGTTCTTTTAGGTGCAATGGATGTGCAGATAGCCTGAGCTTGCAGTTGCGCTGTCACACCATTTTCACCAAACGCGGCGATTAGGGCGCCTTCATTGACTGTCGCCGTTACCGCATTGTCAACTAGAGCTCTAACGCTCGAGATCCTTTGTTCCAATCCCTGCAATTCAACGTCCGCATTTGCTAAGTCAGAGCGGACCTCCTTGGCAGTACTCCAGACATATGTTGCAAATGCACCAAGGCCTAGTCCTAACACTACAAAAATGCCGATGATGGTCTTTACTCTAAGCGCGGTATCTTCGAGTTTACGCACCCTATCTTCAACTTCAGACATAATTACTCCACAGAAAATCACTTTTAGAATGCGCGAATAGTACACGAATTCTTGTACAATTCCTAGATAGAGCAAATCATGGTACTAAAAGAGCGTAGGGTGCGTGTTTCCACGAACCTTCCAGCGCATCGCCGTCACGCAGGAAGGCGATCCTCCCTATGAACGCAAGCGCTTTATGTCAGCCAAGCACATCCCACCGAAAGAACGCCCCACAGACACCAACAAAATCGTCGCCCGTCAAACCGGAGGTTTGCCTTTGGCAAAAAGGGGCGTGACGGCGATGCGCGGCGGGCTCCGCCCTTGATTCCGCGCGAAGGTGCGTAGAACCGAGGCCCTTTATCCCGGTCGGACCTGTAGAGTGGGCAAATTTGCCCACCTCCCCCATACCAACCACACACGGCCTCTCGGGCATTTTTGACAAAATACCCTGTCGGCTTTCGGCGATTGCTTTGCAATCGCCTGAACTAAATCTTGTGATCTGCACCCAAATTTGCTCTACATAAACCCACCTCATTCGAAAGCGCCGCATGTCCCATGAAGCCTCAAAAGACCTGACAGACTTCCTCGAAGGGCAGAAATTCGCGACCGTGATGGCGGACCCACCGTGGCGCTTCACCAACCGCACCGGCAAGGTCGCACCCGAACATAAGCGCCTCGCGCGCTATCCCACGATGGAACTGGACGATATCTGCGCCCTGCCCGTCGCCGACCATCTCGAAGACACTGCGCATTGCTATATGTGGGTACCAAATGCGCTGCTGCCTGACGGGCTGCGTGTGCTCGACGCCTGGGGCTTTCAGTACAAATCCAACATCATCTGGCACAAGGTCCGCAAAGATGGCGGCTCCGACGGGCGCGGTGTGGGCTTCTACTTCCGCAACGTGACCGAAATCCTGCTCTTCGGTGTGCGCGGCAAGAACGCCCGCACCCTGCAACCGGGCCGCACGCAGGTGAACCTCTTTGCCACCCGCAAGCGCGAACATTCCCGCAAACCAGATGAGCAATATGACATCATCGAAAGCTGCTCCTGGGGGCCCTATCTGGAACTGTTCGGCCGTGGGAAGCGCGACAACTGGACCGTCTGGGGCAATCAGGCCGATGATGATTACAAGCCCACTTGGGACACCTATAAATACAATTCCGGCGTCGCGGCGGAGTAGCAGATGGACGATCTTTTCGACGCCCATATCTCCGCCGGCCAAGTCGCGGATGAGGCGGGCGCGGTTGATCGCGCTTTTCCTACCAGTCTCACCAAAAAATTCGAAATCTACAGCTACCGCAACGCAGCCACCTTATTAAAGGGCGCGTTCGAGCCGCAATATGTTGAAATACTGCAAGCCCTGGAACGGTTCGAGATCACCAAAACCATGATCCGCACCCCCGGTGGCTCCAAGGGGCCCATCGCGTCCTACGTCGATACGCTCTTCAATGAGCATTGGCAGGAAACCCGCATCGCCGCCGATCTCAACGTCCGCCTGACCCATGCAAAACAGCCCGGAAAGATCCTGTCCAGCTACACAAGACACGGGTTTCTCGACGGGCACCGGATTGATTTCGTCAACGGCAAGGTCGCGCTGGATCTGGAATGGAACAGCAAGGACCAGACCTATGATCGTGATCTGTCGGCCTTTGCGGCCTTCTATGAGGCAGGCGCGATTGACGTGGGCATCATCCTGACCCGCGGCTCCTCCCTCGACATGTCTTACCTGCGCGGCTTGGGGCGTGTGCTCAACAAAGATGGCTCCGAGGGCACGGATGACGTCTACAAGAAGTTCGGCGCATCGACGACATGGATGGGCAAGCTGCTCTACCGTCTCGATGCGGGCCGCAATGGCGGCTGCCCGGTTCTGGCCATCGGCATCACGCCCGATTGCGTGGTGGAGGGCTAGAAAACCCTTTCCAAACAGTTAAGAAATTTTGGAAAGCGTTTTATTTCAGCGCCTTACAAGATTCCCCGCATGCGGGGAATCCCCTTGTAGGGCGGATAGTCATGGTCCAAGCTCGCCCCATGCGCCCGATTTTTCTGATATTTCTCTGCCTGATCACCGCCTGCGGCCGCCCTCTGACGGAGGGTGAGGAAAGCTTCGCCCGCGCCTTCCACGGGTCCGGCCTCGACACCAGCAAGATCAAAGTGATCCGCAACCCCCTGATCAAGCTCTACGTCGACACCGTCCCCTACCCGCCCCGCACGACCTGTTCTGAGAACATCCACCCACCGCCCAGCGAGACCCACTTCACCGGCTCCCCCGGCGCCACGGTCCTGTTCAACAAGATCACCATCAATCCCGACGCCTACGCCGGTGATTACCTGAAAAGCTGGCCCAACGCCGCCAACCTGCGCGCCGCGATGTTCATGGCCCACGAACTCGTCCATGTCTGGCAGTGGCAGCACCGCGCCCGCACCGGCTACCACCCACTCAAAGCCGCGCGGGAGCACCGATATTCGGAAGACCCCTACCTGTTCGACCTCGAAACGAATGCCAATTTCCTAGACTACGGCTACGAGCAGCAGGGCGCGATCGCCGCCGAATATGTCTGCTGCTCGGCCCTCGCCCCGAAAGCACCCCGCACGAAGCGTCTTCAGGCGCTCTTGGAGCAGGAATTCCCGATCCAAGAGCTCAACAAAACGCTGACGCAAACACCGGTGCTAATCCCATGGAAAGGGGCCGATCTCGACGCGATCTGTTCCTAGGCCGCATCGTTCCATTCCCACGGCTGGGTGAATTCACCCAGCACAGTCGTGACCGCCGTGTCGGACACGTCGCCAGTTTTGGTCAACTGCGCCACGAGCCCGCGTTTCTTATCCTCAAGAACGGAAGTCACCTGTGCCTCTATGCCTGCCTCATGAAGCGCTGCATTGTAAATGCGCGTAATCGCGGAACGGCGCAGGTCTGGTTTGAAGATCTTGCCAACAGCCGTCTTGGGCAGCTCATCCATCAGTTCGATATACTTTGGATGCGCCGCGCGCTCATGGACGTTCTCTTTGCAGAAGGCCATCAAGTCTTCGGTTGTTGCCGTGCCGCCATCTACCAGCTCGACATAGACGCACGGAATTTCGCCTGAATGCGCATCCGGTTGACCGATGGCGCCAGCAAAAGCCACGTCCGGGTGCCCGGCAAGCGCTTCCTCAATCTCGGCAGGGTCGATATTGTGGCCGCCCCGAATGATCAAATCCTTGGCGCGCCCAGTGATCCAAAGATATCCGTCCTCATCTATCCGCCCCAGGTCGCCGGTTCGCAGATAGGTGTCGTCCCAGAACAGACCAACATTCTTGTCAGCCTCGGTATAAGTATTGTTCGCGAAGACGCCCGGGTTTGAGACGCAAATCTCCCCGATCTCATCCGGGCCGCATTGTACGCCATCTGCGACCGCCCGGATTTGCACGTCGCAATACGGGAACGGAATGCCAATCGAGCCGATTTTCTTTTCACCATGCGGCGGGTTGATCGACACTAGGCAGGTCGCCTCGGTCAAGCCGTAGCCTTCGGTGATGGTTACATTGCAGGCGTTCTCAAACCGCTTATACAGCTCAACCGGCAGAGGAGACGATCCAGAGAACGCCATCTTCAACGAAGAAATATCGGCATCAACCGCACGTTGCATCAAGGCAGAGATCGCGGTTGGCACTGTGATCATAAACGTGACTTGGTAACGTTCGACCAATTTCCAGAAATTGTCGAATACGCCGTCGCCGCGATAGCCCTGCGGCGTCGGGAAAACCACATGCGCGCCAGAACGGATCATCGCCATCATGATCACATGCACCGCGAAGACGTGAAACAGCGGCAACGGGCAGATGACCACATCCTTCTCATCAAACAGCAACGTGTGGCCAAGATAGCCATTGTAGACCATGCCGGAATATTTGTGCTGTGCGACTTTGGGCATGCCGGTCGTGCCACCTGTGTGGAAATACGCAGCTACCCGGTCGCCGACACTATCAGCAAAATCGAGTGTCTTGTTCTGCTTCGCCATCTCCTTGTTAAAATCAAGGACCGTGGCGTGATGGCTATGCGGTTGTTTGGGTCGGATCAGCGGGACGATGAATTTCTTGAGCCCGGTGAGGTAACGCAGCAGGTCTACCTCTAACACGTGGGTGACACCGGGAGCGTCCTTGACGGCCTCAGCGACTTTTTGGGCAAGGTCCGTTTTGGGAAACGGCTTCAATGTGACCACAATCTTGGCGCCAGTTTCGCGCAGAATGGCACTGATCTGTTCCGGCTCAAGCAACGGGTTGATCGGATTAGCGATGCCCGCAATCATACCGCCCATCAAAGCATCAAGAGTTTCCGTGGCGTTTGGCATCACATAGGCCACGACGTCATCTTCGCCGACACCAAGTGCTCGAAACATGTTGGCAGCCTGACAGCTATGGGCGAACACATCGTTCCAGGTCAGTGTCTCTTTCGGGTCCGTCGCACCGGAGGTCAGTTGATATGAGAAGGCAGGACGCGCACCGTGGCGGTTTTTGACGTCCTCGATCATCTGATACATGGTTTTGGGCAGATCGCGATCTTCCCACGCGCTTTCAGCCTCGATCGCATCGCGGTCAACCTGACCGGCGTAAGTCTTTTCCATAGTATCCTCCCTAAGGCCGTTAACCGGCGCTGCCTTTAGTCCGAAAACACTATCGCCCTGACATCACCTTGCAAGTCTGACGCTACGCAAAAAACAAAAAAAGGGCGCCAAAAGCGCCCTCTTCCAGAATGTTCCAAGTCGATCAGGCCGCAGGAATACGCAACACCTGCCCGGGATAAATCTTGTCGGGATGTGTCAGCATTGGGCGGTTGGCTTCAAAGATCTTTTCGTAGTGAGCGCCATTGCCCAAAGTCTTGGCTGAGATCGCCCAAAGTGTGTCGCCCTTTTCAACCGTGTGGAATGTGGGCTCGACCGCGTCGTCTTTGTCCTCAACCTCAGCCACGCCCTCAACGTTGCCAACGGCCAGAATGACTTTTTCACGCTCCTCAGCCGACATGTCGCCGCCAGTGACGATGACTTTGTCCCCTTCAACTGCGATTTCGGCACCTTTGGTATCAAGACCCAGGTCGCTCAGTTCTTGCTCAAGCGCACCGGCTTCCGGCTCTGCGGCTTCTGCCTTGCCGCCAAACAACGACTTCCCTGCATTTTTTACGAAGCTAAATAGGCCCATTGGACTCCCCCTTGAATTGAATAGCTAACGGGAGGGTCGCGCAACATACCCGCATGAGGCAAGGGGAATTATTCCTCCGCCATCCCCGTTGTGAATTGCAGCTGTGCAAGACGCGCATATAGCCCACCTTCAGCCACCAAGCTGTCATGCGTGCCCTGTGCCACAATCTGCCCTTTGTCAAAAACGATGATGCGGTCAGCTTTTTTCACAGTGGCCAGCCTATGGGCCACCACCAACGTCGTCCGGCCCTGTGACAGTGTTTCAACTGCGCGCTGAACAGCCGCTTCGCTTTCCGCGTCCAAGGCGGATGTGGCTTCATCCAACAGCAAAATCGGCGCGTCCCGCAAGATCGCGCGCGCAATCGCTATTCGTTGCTTTTGCCCGCCCGACAACATGACACCGCGTTCACCCACGAATGTGTCGTAGCCATCCGGCAATTCACTCAGGAACACATGAGCGGCAGCGGCTTTTGCGGCGGCCTCCACCTCAGCATCGGAGGCACCGGGCCGCCCAAAGCGAATATTTTCGCGCGCGGAGGCGGCAAAGATCACCGGATCCTGCGGCACCAAAGCGATGGACTGCCGGAAGGCGTCGCGGTCGACCTGTCGCAGATCGGTGCCGTCGATCATCACAACCCCTGCATCGGGGTCATAGAACCGCAAGAGCAATTGAATGATTGTCGTCTTGCCGGCCCCTGACGGCCCAACCAACGCCACGGTTTCGCCTGCAGCCACGTCGAGTGTGACTTTGCTCAACGCGGGCACCTCGGGCCGTGCGGGATAGTGGAAGACCACATCTTCGAAACGTACCCGGCCTTCGGCGCGCCCCATCTGGAGTGGTTCAGCAGGGTCTTCGACACTGTCTTGCGCGTTGAGCAATTCGACCAAGCGTTCCGTCGCGCCAGCCGCGCGCTGTACCTCGCCCCAGATTTCTGAAAGGGCCGCGACCCCGCCCGCAACCATGATGGCGTAGATCAGGAACTGGACCAGTTCGCCCGGCGTCATGATCTCGGCACGCACATCGCGCGCACCGACCCAGAGGACACCAACGATACCGATAAACACGAGGAAGATAACGATCACCGTCATCACGGCCCGCACACCAATGCGCGCCTTGGCCGCGTCAAAGCTGCGTTCTGTCAGATGCGCAAAGGCAGAACGGCTCGGTGTTTCATGCGTGAAGGCTTGCACCGTTTGCACCGACAAAAGCGCCTCAGACGCATTGCCCGATGAGGCCGCGATATGGTCCTGATTTTCCCGGCTAAGCGCACGCACGCGGCGGCCAAGCAAAATAATCGGGATGATCACAGCGGGCACAATCAGAAGTACCAGACCGGTAAGCTTTGCGCTTGTCAGAAGCATCAAAAGCAGCCCGCCAAACAAGATCAGAACGTTGCGCAGCGCAATGGACGCGGAGGAGCCTATGACCGACAAAAGCAGGGTCGTGTCGGTGGTGATCCTGCTCAGCACCTCGCCGGTCATGATGCGTTCAAAAAACGCAGGGCTCATCCCGATGGTGCGATCAAACACCTCCTTGCGAATGTCTGCGACAACCCGTTCGCCTAAGCGCGTTACCAGATAGTAGCGCAGGCCAGTCCCCAGCGCCAAAAGTGCTGCAATGCCGACCGCTGCGCCAAAATACTGGTCCAGCAATTCGGCGTTTCGAGTGTCGAACCCGTCTACCACACGGCGCACGGCCAAGGGCAGGATCAGGGACACAACAGCCGTCATGGTCAATGCGACAAGAGCGGCTACAACTAGGGACGTGTAGGGTTTTACGAATGGCCAAAGAGCGGCAAGCACGCCGATCTTGCGCGACGACGCGCGCTCCGCCTCACTGGTCTCGGGGTTGGCCATTATCTCTCCAGCAGTTCTGCGCCTTGCCAATACCGAACCGCGCCCAGCGCCGCAAGCGACGGCGTGTCACAGCCCAGCGAACAGATTAGGCATCGTTCGAAGGGCCTGTGCAATTTCAATTCAGCGCAAATTTTTGGTCTGAGTTTGTGAGTTGGGAAGTTGGAGGAAATGGTGGAGCGGGTAGCGGGAATCGAACCCGCACCTTAAGCTTGGAAGGCTCTTATGATACCATTTCACCATACCCGCGCCGATGGGTAGCGTGGTATTTCAAGCACGTAGCCGGGTCAAGAACCAAGTAGATTTTGAGTGAGGTAGCCCGAGTGTACTCCCTACTTGCAAACCTTAAGAGAAGACCCGCGACACCATAATTCCGTTGAAACGTTCTCTTGAGTTCTGTCTGGCGACTTGGGCGGGAAGAAGCCATTCGCTGCAGCGCAGAACGGTCGAACAGGTTAGCCAAAAGCTGACATCTAAATTTCGAAAACGACGCGTGCACTTGAAAGTGGATATGAATAGCGGATCACCCAGTCAAAAAATCTCTGATGATATTATTGAAAAGCTCTGTTCTTTCTGAGTGTGCGGCATGGGCGCAATCGGGAATCACCGCTAAACTTGCTCCGGGTATTGATCGCCAAAGTTCTTCTGTTTGGGTCCATGGATAGGTGCGATCTTGATCACCCCAGACAATAAGAGTCCGTATCGTCAGGGAGCACAGCTTGGTCGTGCCGTTCCAACCACTCATTGCATCGAGCCCTGCTAGAATTGCTTGAATGCTGCTACGCTCAGCGATTGCGGCGCATGCCTCATAGGCGGCAGCCTTGTCTTGTTCCAAGAACCATGTCGCAGCGATACGCCTTGCAGTTGCGTTGGCTCCGTCTGTCCGGGCGCGGTGTTTGGACGTCTCGATCGTCTCGAACCTGCCCGGCAGAACGCCTTGCGCGCCAGTTCCGTAGAGTACCAATCGTTCCACGCGGTCAGGGGCCTTAGCTACCATGTCTTGGGCCACCATGCCGCCCATTGAATGACCGATAAGATGGAACCGCGAAATGCCTTGGGATGTGAGATCCTTCAAAACCCAGTCCGCGAAACCCGCAATCGTGTCGCAAGCTTCTAGATGGGCGTTTTCACCGAAACCTGGCAAATCCACGCAAACAGTGTTGATTGCACCAAGCGCCTCTTGTTGCGATCGCCATTGTTGGCTGCCGCCCATGAAGCCATGGACGAAAACGACAGGTATCATTTGCGACCGCCTTGAACGATACGATCTAGGATCATGGCGCAGAAGAGGATCGAGAACCCGGCAAGGATGCCTTGCCCGACATTGGCGTATTGCAATGCTTCAAGTACGTCTTCGCCAAGCCCCTTTGCGCCGATCAGAGATGCCACAACCACCATCGCCAGTGACAGCATAATGGTCTGATTGATGCCCGCCCGTATTGACGGACTGGCAAGCGGTAAATCGACTTTGGTGAGCAAATACCACTTGTTTGCGCCAAAGCTGATTGCAGCTTCTCGAACGCTTTCAGGCACCCCTCGTAGTCCCAATACCGTAAGGCGCACGACGGGCGTGCCTCCGAAAATCATTGTGGTGACCACCGCCGCTGGCTTGCCCGTTCCAAAAAAAGCGATGACTGGGATCATGAAGACGAAAGCGGGCATGGTTTGCATGAAGTCCATGATAGGTTGAATGAAGGAATAGAACCGCGGGCGGCGGGCGGCAAACATGCCCAAAGGGATACCGATCAAAATCGACAAGCATGCGGCGGTGCCCAGCAATGCCAATGTGGTCATCGCTTTTTCCCAGAACCCGAGCAGCCCCATATAGGCCAAAAATGCGCCGGAATAGATCGCCATGCGCACACCTGCGGTTAGCCAGGTCAGCAAGACAATCAGTGCGGCGACTACGATCCAAGGTGTGCTGACAAAGACCAGTTCCAAAGCGTCCAGCACCAGTCGAATGAAATAGGTGATCGCGTCGAACAGTGCTTCGCCGTTCAATACAGCCCAGTTAAAGAACGCCTCAACCCGGTCGATACTGACCAGCCGGATGTCGGGGTCTGTTGGGAAATCACTGAGCAGTGTGAAACGCCCGGGGAAGCTGTAATGCATCATTGCAGCTGCCACGATGAGAACCATGAATATGGCGCTGAATATGATCTGAGACATGGGCATGCCGGAGCGGAGGGAGCGGTCAGACAACCAGTCCGAGAACCGCGCTTCAAGCGCCCAGTTTGCCACTAAAGATTGCGCCAGCTTCACCACGATGAGGATCGCGAGGCCGGTCAAGGCAATCGTCGGGCCTTCCGCGGCCAAGGCCTCGGCCTCTGCGCGGATACCGCCAATATTGGCTTCTAGGGAGTCGACCGTTCGCTGGTAGACATCGATCTTGTCTGAGCCAGTTTCGATCGCCGAGGCCAATTGTTGTTTGCGAAGGGCCAATGTGCCTTCAATCGAGGCAATGCGCGCCATGGCATCTGCGGCGAGGTCACCAAACAAGCCACGTGCGATCTGAACAAAAGCCAACGCTTCTAGGATCAAAAAGGGCAGCGCCCAATTCCACAAGCCACGCGCCCCAAACCAAACCGGGCCAAACAGGCCGGCCATGGCGTTGAACGTCGCTGTGAACCGGGCCGACGCGCCGATTTTGTCGAACATGCGTATGTAGTATTCGGGACTGGTGCGCACGAAGGTGCGAATGTTGTCGCGGCGTTCTTCGGCATAGGCGATTGCGGCCTCCGACGAGGTATCTTCCAGCGGATTGACGCCAAGTTCTGCGTTCACGTCGGTCATGATACTTCCGTCCCTTCAATCACGGTGCGCAGCAAATCGGCGCGGGTGATGATGCCGAGATCTTTTCCCCCGGCGTGAATTACGATTGGGTTGTCGTCGTCTATGGCCAAGGTGATCAACGTGCTGAGCGTTTCATCCTCAGCAACGCGTGTTGCATCGGCCGGAATTGGGCCGTGTGCAGCGATATGTGTTTCAATCGGTTGCATCACCGCATGGGCATGCACCACTTTCAACCGCGAGATGCCTGCGACGAAATCGGCGACATAGTCATCCGCAGGGTCCATTACGATATCTTCGGCCGTGCCAATCTGAACCATCTTCCCATCGCGCATAATGGCGATGCGGTCGCCAATGCGGACGGCCTCGTCCAGATCATGGGTGATGAAGATTGTGGTCTTCTTTAGAATTTTGCTGAGCCGGATAAATTCATCCTGCAATTGCCTTCGAATGAGCGGATCAAGTGCGGAGAACGGCTCGTCCATGAGCAGCACATCTGGGTTTGCAGCCAAGGCGCGAGCAAGGCCCACGCGTTGTTGCATGCCCCCAGACAGCTCATGGGCGAATTTGGCCCCCCAAGCGCCCAGCTCCACGATGTCGAGAATAGCCGCGGCTTGGCGCATACGCTCATTCTTGGGCACCTGTCGGATTTCAAGCGGCATCGCCACATTGTCTAAGACGGATCTGTGCGGCATCAGCGCGAAGTTCTGGAACACCATCCCAATCTTTTGGTTGCGGAAGCGTTGCAGCTCACGCGGGCCCAGGGCCATGACGTCAGTACCCTCGATTTCGATTTTGCCGTCGGTCGGTTCTAGCAGGCGGTTGAAATGGCGCACCAGTGTCGACTTGCCGCTTCCGGACAAACCCATAATGCAGAAAATCTCGCCGCGGTTCACAGAAAGGCTGACATCAGCGACGCCGACAACTGCGTTGAATTCGGATAGGACCTGCGCCTTGGTCAAGCCGCGGTCGCGTACTGCGCGCAGGGCGTCTTCGGCGCGGGCGCCAAATATTTTCCAGACGTTGGATATCTCGACAACAGTGTCGGAGGCCATGGCGTGTCTCTTTTGAAAGGGAGGAGGGCAGGCGGCGCCAGTCTCTGTTCCGGCGCCGCCCGTATTCAGGTCAGTTTACAGACCCAGCATTGCGTCGACGCGATCAGAGTTAGCGTCGATCCATGCTTTGGCTGCGTCTGCTGGTTCCACGCCCTTGGCGGAGATTTCATAAGCCAGCGCGCTCACATCATCTGCTGTGACTTCGAAATTTGCGAAGAATTCAGCAATAGCGGGTGAGCGATCAGCCAGTGAGTTGGACCACGCAATCTGTACCTCTTTAAGTGCGTCTTTAGTGGCTACTGACGATTTTTCGTACCAATCAGCGTCATCTGAAGGCTGGATCATCGTGTATTTAGCGGGATCAAAGGTTGGTTCGGTCAGCATTTCAACGTCGAACATGAACCAGACCGCATGTGGCTTGTAGCAATAGAACGCGTAGCCTTCGCCTTTGGCGATGCTGTCCTTGATGCGTGCGGTCTTAACGCTTTCTTCCGCCCGGATCGGTTCAATGAAGTCCAGCAAGCCATAGTCACGGGTTTTTACCTCGTTGACATTGGCTGATGCCCAACCGGGTGCGCCAATCCACATCTCGCCTTTGCCGTCGCCGTCGCTATCCATCAGCGCTGCGACGTCGGGGCGACCCAAGTCAGCGATGTCCGTGATGGAGTTTGCCTGAGCAAAGTCTTGGGAGACGCAAAACCCTTGGTTGCCTTCATATGGGTTCGAGGACAGCGTGACTGTGCCTGCTCCGTCGACGTACTTCTTGGTGAAGCTTTCTTGGTTTGGCAGCCAGACATCGGGGTGCACATCAATGTCGCCCTTGCCCTGATCCATGGCTTGGAAGATTGTTGCATTGTTACCGGGCACGTATTCGACGGAGCCGCCAATACGGGATGTAACGATCTCGCCGAGCAGGTGTCCAATAGCCTGTGCACCCGTCCAAGATGGCAGGCCGATTTTAACCTCTTCAGCGGCGAAAGCTGGCAGCGCAAAGATGCTTACCGTTGCCGCGAGGCTCAGTGATTTCAGGGTAGTTTTCATAGTCGTCTCCTCTGTTAGGTTGCGCCGGTTTTGGCATCGCTTTAGCGGACAGAGCTTGTGCGTCTTGTCCTTGTTTGTCGGCATTTTTTAAGCAGGTGTTAGATTGTCCCCGGACGTTGTCTTCTCATGTTCAGTTTAGTGGCAGAAGCGAATTTGGAACAAATTCGAACATCTCATCGAACTATTCATAATTTGCATAGTTAGGTTTAGGCTTTGCAAAACAGCCCCTGGATGAGGTGAATCTGAGGTGGATCTAAATTGGCTTCGAGATTTCGAATGCTTGGCGCGCACGTTGAATTTCACCCGTGCTGCCGAGGAGCGCAATATCACTCAGTCGGCATTCAGCCGTAGAATCAAGGCATTAGAGAATTGGGTTGGTTTGCCTTTGGTCAACCGCGCGACTTATCCGATCCAAATCACAGAGGCCGGAAGGCAGTTTCTGCCTGTTGCGCTAAGCGCTGTGTCTCAGCTGGTCGAGACCCGCGAAACCATTAGGGATGCGGATGGTGGCGACCGTCGGTTTGTCAGAATTTCCGTGCTCCACACCATATCGGTGAATTTTTTGGCAAACCGGATCGAAACTATGCAGCAAGAAATCTCTGATCTTCGCACCCGCGTGATCTCCGATTCTCTGAGCACGTGTTGCGAGCTTTTGGTGGAGGGCGCGGTCGACATTATGTTGTGCTACTATCACGCGTCAGTCTCCCCGCGGATCGATGATGCGGTCTTCTCACGTAAGGATCTGCTGACCGATCGCTTGATCCCGGTGGCAACCGCAAAGCGCGCGCTTGAAGACGGCTGGGACCTCTCCGCAAATACCGGCAACCCGATCCCATATCTGGCTTACGAACAGTCTTCGTTCCTGGGGATGGTTGTGGAAAGCGCTGTCGGCCAGAAATCCACGAATGTTGAAACTATCTACGTTGACGGATTGGTCGAAACCATCAAACGCAGGTTGTTGCAGGGGAGCGGTTTTGCATGGATGCCGGAGACCGCTATTGCGCAAGAGCTCGCAACCGGCACGTTGGTCCCAATTGGCGATGAGACTTGGCACGCGCGTCTGACGATTGCAGCACTTGCCAACCCTGCGAGTTTTGATCTTCAGGCGCGCGCGCTTTGGGAGCTACTCTAGCAGGTCAGAGATTGACCCAGCGTTGCGTGTTATCAAACGCAAAATCGTAGCCACCCAAGGCCGCAGCGCCGCCAGTGTGCAAAAACACAACCCGCTCGCCTTTGAAGGTCCCTTTGCGCGCCAGATCAATGAGGCCAGCGGCGCCTTTCGCGGAATAGCAGGGGTCCAGCAAAATGCCTTCTAGCTCGGCGAACATCTTGATGGCTTCGGTACCGCTTTCAGTTGGGATACCATACCCTTCGCCAACGTAGTCCGTATTGGCTATTACGTCCTCGCGCTTGACCAAGCCCGCGCACCCTAATTTTTCAGCTGTTTTGCAGGCCAGATCATAGACCATTTGTTCTTGCTTGGGTTGTGGCGCGCGCGTGCCAATGCCCAGCACGGGGATAAGCGCATTCATTGCGCACATGCCTGTGACCAAACCGGCTTGGGTTCCCGATGAGCCCGTCGCATGCACAAGACGGTCGATCTTAAGGCCACGATCATTGGCTTGGGAAACCAGCTCGAATGCTGCGTTCACGTAGCCCAGGGCTCCCGTCGGGTTCGACCCGCCGCCGGGGATAACATAGACCTTGTGCCCTTTGGCGCGCATCGCCTTCGCCGCCTTTTCCATCTCGGCGGGCATGTCATGGCCGCCGGGAAACTT
Source organism: Litoreibacter sp. JB4-2 (assembly GCF_055693445.1). Classification (NCBI taxonomy): domain Bacteria; kingdom Pseudomonadati; phylum Pseudomonadota; class Alphaproteobacteria; order Rhodobacterales; family Roseobacteraceae; genus Litoreibacter; species Litoreibacter sp. JB4-2. The sequence goes on along the minus strand of NZ_CM146334.1, from coordinate 3,772,351 downwards.
CTGCGTCGTGGCGCCGTGTAAATGGTCGAGCAGTACGTTGCCGTTGGTGTTGTAATTGCTGTCCTTATAGCCAGTGCGGTCTTCTAATAGGATGTGGCATTTCAGGCCGAGCTTGGCGGCGAAGGCAGCGGTTTGGCGTCCGTGGTTTGTCTGCGTGGCACCTTGGGTCATTACCATATCCGCGCCTTGCTCCAGCGCTTCGGCCATCAGGAATTCAAGCTTACGTGTTTTGTTGCCACCCGTTGACATGCCGGTGCAGTCATCGCGCTTGATCCATAGTTCGACACCGAGCACTTTTGAGAGCCGCTCCATCGGTTCAAGCGGTGTGGATAGGTGAGCAAGGTGGACGCGTGGGAAACGGGCAAGATGCATGCGGTGGCTCCTGATTGTGTTTTCTCAACATATCTGCGCGAAAACGTCATTCCCAATGCAAATTTCGCATCATCTTACGATGCGGCTGGAAGATAACGAAACTCACATGGAAGGCGATGTCCGCTTTTGAGAATTTGCATTGTAGCGTTCATAAATGCGGTGAATTTCCGCTTTGGGCCGCTCGCACTGACCTGCGGTCTCTCCACATAGACCTGTGCAAGGCCTTCATTGCGTCCGTGCTATGCCGCTCTGACGTTTGATGATTACAAACATCACCAAATGCAGTGCTGCAGTGCCGAAGCCGAGGTAGATGATCGGGGTGTTGCCGCCGATCAGCGCATGTGTGCCGTCTAGGAAGTCGACCACGACGCGGAATACCAGGAAGGCTTCGATCATCGGGCGGGACTTGTTCGCTAGGGCATAGATCCCAAACGCGGCGGTCCCCAGGTTGCGCGCACAAAACAGGCCGGCAGGCCCGTCAAGGCTGAAGGCTCCTGCAGTGCCTGCAGCTTCCCAGTTCGACCACATGGCCGCAGGGTTCACGTAGATCACGACAGCGAAGACTGCCGAGATGATGCTGACAAACCAGAGGTAATATGTGATCCATCTCGGGATGGGTTGATCAATCATGGCTCTGGCCTCCACATTAGAACTTGCCGGGATAGCCAGCGGGCAGGTTTTCAGTCTGGATTGGCGCTATGACGTCCCAATGTTCGACGATCAGCCCATCTTCGAGCCGCCACAGGTCATAGAACGCGGTTGGCGTTTCGCCCAGTGCGCCCGTCACACCGGTCAGCACAAAATTGCCCTCTGCCACAACGATGCCGATCTCATCATAGCGGATCTTGAGGCCTTTGGCCGCGTTCGCAGCCATCATTTCTTGCAAGCCTTGCAGCCCGTCCCCGGCGTCTGGGTTGTGCTGCAGGTACTTCGTGGGGTCGATGTATTGGGTCACATCCAGACGCTCACCGCCGATGAACATCCTCTCAAGCAGCTCGATCACAAGCGCTTTGTTTTCGGCGGTTTTGTATAGGTCCGTCGCCTCTTTCCAACCATCGGTCTGTGTGCGGCCTGCAGGGTTCGGACCGTCGCGCAGAGGTTGCAGGTTGTCCCAATGCTCAGCAATGCGCCCGCCTTCGATGCGGAAGATGTCAAATGCCACCAAAGGCGTCTCACCGAAGTTGTAGTAGGTGGAGTGCGTAGCAACCAGGTCGCCTTCGCCAATCATGCGATGCGTTTCGTTCTGGCGCGCATCTGAGGGGTCCGCGTCGCTTTGTGTGCTCAGGAACTTTTTGATGACTGCGGAACCCGATGGCAGTATCGGATTACGTTGGATGTAGGTCTCGGTAAAATAAGTGTCGACCGCGTCCACATTGCGACCGACGAAGACCTCCTCGACCATGTTCCGCACGATTTCTTTGTTTGCGCCGACATCTGCGAGCGCGGCGGTGGCGCAGGTCGCGAACATGCCAACAGCGACGGTAAGTGTTTTTAGCATCGGGGCCCTCATCAAACGAATCTATCTTTCCGGAAAGGTAATTGAGCAAGCGGGGGCTGACAAGTCTTTCTGGAAAGATTAATTGCTAAGGCAATTTAGGAGTTACGATGACCAAATCCGACGGACCATCTTGGCCGAAAGAACGTCCCGCGGAAGCGCGGATCGTGCCGGGCCTCTTTCGCAGCCGCAATTACATCTGGGACAATGATCACCGGATCGTCGAAAGCCACGGGGTGTCGTGGTCGCAGTTTCTCGCGCTATCGACGCTTAGATCGCAAGAGCCGGATTTCACCCTGTCACCCACGCAGCTTTATACCTCTGCGCAGGTCACCTCGGGTGGCATGACGAAGATGATGCACGGTCTGACCAAAGCAGGGCTTATCGAACGGATCGAAAATCCTGAGGACGGCCGCAGCCGCCTGGTGCGACTGACGGCTAAAGGCAAGGACCTGGCCGAAGCGATTGTGGATGCGCTGATCCAGACCAACAAAGCCCTGATCGGTGGCATACTGGAACCAAACGAGACCGAGCAGCTTGCAACGCTGCTCCTCAAGCTCAGCTTAGGGCTCGAGGCGCGTAAATCGTCAACTGGCGACTAGACCTCAACGGGCGTACCAGTCGCGAACGCATAGGACCGGGCGACGATGTGTTTGACGGTCTCAAGTTCGTCTTCATCGCGCGGGGAGAAGACCATGATCAATCCCGGTGGATAGTGCCCCTGCGTGACGAGGTAATGGTCCTCGCCCCAACTCGCATCCACCACAGCTTTTGCATCATCCGCATCCAGTTTGACATGCATCGACCCGTTGTCCTGATGCGGATGGATATGTGCAAATTCACGGCCAATCATGAAAGCGTCGTGGTTACACGCCGTACCTTCGTGCAAAACCAAGGCGCGCGCGCCCGGAACCGAGATCCCGCTATGCTCATTCGCAACACTCGGGAGCGCAAAACACCAGTCATGCAGCTTTTGAATAACCTCGTCCGGCCCGTGTTGGGTCACTTGAGAGTGCGGTAGGCTGTTGGTTGTTTCGGGTGGGCGCCCGGAGCGGCGCACCAGCTTTAAGTTTGCCATGTTTTCTCCAATGCATTGGCTTTGATACGGCGCGGAAAGACGCTCGGTACGATTGCGTGTCGTTTTCGTTCAAACCATGAGAGCTTTGTTCACCAAGGCTTCTTTGGTCTGGTACTGCGAGACATCGACACCTTGCTCGGTCAATGCCTCGCTGAGTTCTTGTTCGCTTAAGGCTTCAATCGCCGCTTCGGTCATTTTCATGAAGTTAATCCGGCGCTTGAGTGCCGGGTTGGTCTCACCAAACAGATGCCGATCATCAAAGCCAAAATCCTCAGCATACTTGGTCATGAAATGGGCCAGGAACGTATTGATGCTTCTACGCACGCGCTGATCCTTGGTCATCAATACAGATGACGCATCCAATGTATCTCGCATCAGCGTGACCCATCGTTCAGCACCCTTGTCGTTCATCAGCGCCATCGCGTTGTGCGTGTGGTGAAAGTTCAAGCGAAACTCCGCACCATGATAATACGGGCCACCACCCATTACATCGATCCACATCGAGGCTTGCGTGCCGATATGATGATTGAGGCCACCCACTTTTTCAAAGATGGATGTAAACCAGGGCTCATCGGCAAAGACACGTTCATAGAACCGTTGCACGATCCCGACGATTGGGTCTTGCCCCAAGACAGAATAGAGCTGCCAGAACTGGATAGGTTTTGTGCTATCACTCGTTGCCGTCAAAGAAAGAACCTCAGGCATGCGATGTGCTTCTGCAGGAAGCAATCCCTTGTCGATTGCAGCCGTGATGTAGGCATGCTGGATTTTCTCACTCATGTATCCGTGCCGGGTCGGAAATTTGGGTAGGTCGATGTGTGTCATAATTTGTTCTCTGGGGAGCCTTGACGTAATCTCCATTGAGTTTGTGTGAATTGAGGCCTACCTAGTTTTGCAAGATCACAACAGCAAGTACGGTCACTTAGGATACCACTATGAATGCCCTCCCACCCGAAGAGGAATGCCGAATAGAACCGCTCGTCTCGGCCATCTCGGGGCGATGGAAACTGTTGGTTATCTATTGGCTGACGCAACGCACGTTTCGCTTCAACGAGCTGCAACGGAACCTTGGCCGCATTACGCACCGAACGCTGACACGTCAGCTGAGTGAACTGCAGGAGGCTGGCTTTGTTGTCCGCAAGGATTTCAAATCCATTCCCCCGCATGTTGAGTATAGTCTCACGCCATTAGGAGAGAGTCTGATACCCTTGCTTCAAGCGATGCATGACTGGGCCGTGGCAAACGCAGACAGTTTGCCTGAAACACAGTAGTGGGACGACGGGGATGGAGTTAAGATTGCGGCATATCACTGCCAACGTCCGCTTTGCGGGCTGCGACCGCAGCATTTGAAGACCTCATTCAACGGCCGTTTAGGGCCGTCCTGGAAGCATAGCTTGGGCCCACGGCTGAAATGCTGCATTCGCTCCGCTGGCGGCAAAAAGCTCGATATTAGCGATGCTGCGTTTGTGTCTAATGGCGGCTTTGAGAAAGAAACGCGATCAAGTAGGACTTGGGCCTTTTCCAACGCGCGGATGCACCCGTGTTCCGTCCGACAGTGCGATGCACAATACGATTTCTTCTGCGCGCGGTGCGTCAGGCACCCAGAGCGTCATCGTATCGATATGGTCAAAAGACCAGGCATCGTCTTTATGACCTAGTGGCAGGTCAATGAACCCGCCCAAAGCCCCAACCTTGTGGTTGGACGGCATCAGAGACTTACCGCCGCCGATGGCTGCCCGCACCGGTTTGCCAAGCGCGGGGTGCAACAAGGCAGCCCCGTGTTCCATCGCACCCGAAGATCCGACAAGAGCGGCTTTGCCATAGCAGACAGCAGGTGCTCCCAGCATTTTGACAAGCTCCTGTGTCAGCAATTCTCCAAGCTGCGCACCAACATCGAAGAGCTGCGACAGGTCGTCTTGATGGATACCAGCGAAGGGGTTTTTCACAACCGCCATAGCCACAACGCGTGTGATGCGGTCGCACGCCTGCCCCATTTCATCTGCGGTGATGATCTCCCTGGTGAAAATCGTTTTTCGAATATTCATCGTCACACTTTCCTTTCCTGACACATCACGGGCGCACCTTTGAAAAACTGGAACGCAATGCCAAGCGGCACCACCGCCGCGAAAAGGACCATTGCAAGCCACAATGGGCCTTGCGGATTACCAGTCGCATCAAGGATCGCACCTGCGACCGGCGGTGTGATCCACATAATCGCATAGTAAACCGTAAAGAATACACCCATGCCAAAGGCCCTGACGTCGGGCCGCATCGCTTGCCCCGCCATTGCCATGATAACCCCAGCAGGTGCCATGCCGATCAGTCCAAACAGAATGCTTGCGCCAACGCCAGCGCCAGGCAGGTCGATTAGCAAGAGCGCTGCGATAGCACCGCCCATGCAGACAGCCAAGACTATGTTTCGTCCACCAATACGATCCACGATCTGTCCGCAGGCCGCACCGGAAAAGATCATGATCCAGCTGCCCACACTGATGATACCAGCGGCAGCAATGGCGCTTTGGGCGTGGCTTTCAAGAACTTTTGGCGCAAAGGCAAGATAGGTGACGTAGGCGGCGTTAAAGACGCCCCAGGCAGCCGCCGCACATAAGACCAAACGCCATTCCTGTGGTGTAAGCGCAACCTGTGCACTGTCCGTCACCTCCGGCAAATCATGCGGTGGACGGTAGAGCAAAAAGACCGCAAGCGCTGCGATCAGACAATAAGCCGAAGCGGCCTGAAACGGGACCTGCCAGCCGTATGTCTGGGCCAACCACGCGTGGCCAACTTGGCCCATGGCAATGCCAAACGGCCAAGACATCACAAGGACGCTCATAGCCGTTGCAATCTCGCGACCTTCAAACCAATCCGCCACCATCTTGGTGAAATATAGCGTCGTGAACAGAAACCCGGCCCCGGCAAAGATGCGGCCCAAGCCAATAGCCCAGCTATCCGTCGCAAGCGATGACGCGGCCCCACCCAACGCCAATGCGCATAGGCCTAGCACCACCATTATCCGGTCTGACACGTAACGCCCCCAATACCCGGCAGGGATGGCCAAAAACAATCCGGGTGCCATGAACAGCCCAATCAGGAAGCCGATATCGGCGTAACTGAGGCCAAAGGTGCCGACAAGATCGTCGCCAACAGACGCTACGGTCTGAAACTGAAGCCCGAGTCCGACACGCGCAAAAAACAGCAAGCCCAAAATGCGCCAGCGCATCACGCCCAGCCAAGCGCGCGCAGCGCGTGCACATCGTTCCAGATTTTGGTCATATGGCTGATTTTATCACCGTCAAACTGCATCATATAGGCGTAATCCGAGACAACAGTTTTACCGGTAGGCGCAACTGGTCCGCCTTCCCCGGTTTGCGTACCGTGGAATTCAGCGGCGGCAACAACGGTGCCACGCGTTTCATCCGCGGCAAAAGCCGTCAGCTTATAGCGGCCATCCGGTACGGGGGTCAGAAGCCCTTTCATCCACTCAGCGTAATCAGCAAGGGTTGTCGTTTCTGCCAGAACGTCAGCCTGACAGGAAAAACGCGCCCCTTCGTGGCAAAAAAGCTTGCAGCCTTCCCACCCTTTGCCTGTTTCGCAGGCTTCGAAAAAGGCTTTGGCGGTTTCGTATTGTGTCATTGTGCTGTTCTCCATGATGATCCGATGGCAGCAGCTTAGATCAGCGCTGATCAATTCGGGTATCGTGCAGATGCTGTAATATCAGCATTGGACGTGCAGTATTAAAACTACAGCATTTGCAGGATTGCTTGTTGAACGCGTTCTTACCAAACTCAGCACAAGTTGTTCTTTTCGGAGTATTTTAAGTGTCTGGACAATTAGGTCTCAGCCAAAGGGAATTGCAAATCGCGCAGTCTTATGCGGATGGAAAGACCTATCAGACCATTGCCGACACACTTTGCATAGCACCATCTACTGTGCGGACGCATCTGGCGACTATCTACCGCAAGCTTGAAGTCTCCTCGAAACTGGAGCTGGCAATACACCTGCGTGGCGAGACCCCGCAGCCACGCAACCCGTCCGAAATGGCCGCCGTGGTTTCAGAGCTGGCTTTGAGCCTGGAAGAGGCAATCAGCCGTGAAAAGGCCCTCAGCGAAGTCTTGCGGATTATTGGTGCGTCCCAAGGTGATCTGGACGCCGTGATGCCGCTGATCCTGACCTACGCACTAGAACTTTGCGACGCGGAATTTGGCATCCTGTTCGAATGTCAGCAAGACGACAGGTTTCTTGCCAATCACACAGTCGGCATTCCTAAACCGTTTCGGGCCTGGCTGGACGCGCAAGGTGTCTTCACCGTCAGCCCCGAAACGGGTCTCGGCCGCATGAATAATCAGCGTGACGTCATCAATATCATCGACGTCAAATCAGAGGCGATTTACCAGACGGACGACCCCTTGCGCTATGCCACAGCCGATCTTGGCGGGGCGCGGTCTTTTGTTGCAATCCCTATGCTTGCTGGTGACAGTTTGGTTGGCGCTTTCACGATCTATCGCCAGACCGTGCGCCCTTTTTCTGAAGACAGCACGCGACTTGCGCAGATGTTTGCTGCTCAAAGCGTGATCGCATTGGAGAACGCGCGCTTGATCAAAGCCATTCAGGCGGCGCATTCGTGACCGAGAAACCCGATGAGACAAGCATACTCACCACCCGCGAGAACCAAATTGCGGCGGACTATGCAAAAGGCGAAAGCTATCAGCAGATCGCGGATCGCTTGTGTCTTGCGCCTTCGACCGTGCGCACGCATTTGGCGACGATCTATCGCAAACTCGGTGTTTCCTCGAAGTTGGAACTGCGCGATAGGTTGACACCTGTGGCAACTACGCTCGCTGATTTGCCCATTGAACATCCCAACCGGCCTGAGAAACCGTCTATCGCCGTGCTGGCTTTCGAAAACATGTCCGGTGACCAAGAGCAGGAATACTTCTCAGACGGGATCAGTGACGACATCATCACGGCCTTGTCGCGGTCCCCTTGGCTTTTCATAATCGCGCGCAACACAACATTTACGTACAAAGGTACATCCGTCGATGTCCGCCGCGTTGCTGAAGAGCTCGGGGTTCGGTTTGTCTTGGAAGGCAGCGTTCGGCGATCGGGCGAGAGGGTGCGTGTTACTGCCCAATTGATCGATGGCATAACAGGCGGGCATGTCTGGTCCGAACGCTACGATGGGCAGCTTGAGGACGTCTTTGACCTGCAAGATGAGATCACCCGCAACGTTGTGGCGTCTATCCAGACGACAGTGCATCTCAGCACTATTCAAGAGCCAGTCGAGCGTGCATCACGACCCGATCTCACCGTATGGGAGCTGACGATGCGGTCCTGGCATCTGCTGTATGACTTCACGCCCGAAAGCTACGCCTACGCCAAAACCTTGCTGGAACGTGCTTTGGCTATTGATCCCGAGAGCGCCGAGGCGAACATGATCTTGTCGTTGATCAACCACCACATCGCGATCATGGGTTTTGTCCCTGACGTCCAGCCTGCAATGGAAACGGCTTATGCATTGGCGCGACGGGCCACGCAGTTGGATGACCGCAATGAATACGCGCATTGGGCTCTGGGCATTTGTTGCTGGGGGTTGCTCAAATACGACGAATCCCTTGCAGCCTTGGAACGCGCCGTGGCTCTAAACCCAAACTGTTCACTGGCCTATGGCAGTCTTGGCACCTTGCTGGGTATCCTTGGACGCTCGGATGAGGCTATCGCCAATCAGGAAATCGCCATCCGCTCCAACCCTCTCGATCCAAGCATTTTCTTTCGCTTTTCGGGTCTTGCGTTGGCACACTATATGGCTGGGCGCTTTGAGGCCGCGATCGAATGGGCCGAGCGGGCAATACATCGAATGCCAAGATGGTATTTCGCACATTTTGTCTTAGTCGCGAGTTGTGAAGCACTCGACCGCCAAGAAGACGCGGCGAATGCAGTCAAATATTGTCAGGACATCCTTCCCGACACCAGCATCAAAGATGTTGATCGTGTGCCTTTGAAAGACACCGGCAAACTGAATGAATTGCGAGCACGTTTGATCAAGGCAGGTTTTTCTGGACAACCGATAGTCCACTAGAGCATCCCATGGCGGAACCGCAGGGAATTATCGCTTTGTCCAGGATGTGTGTTCGGTCACCGATGAAGTTTGCGCCCGCAGCGAACGGCCGGTTTGACGGGCCGCACCGCAGCATTGCTGAGCGTCGGCCAACGACAGCAATGGGCAGTACCTGCTAGGTATGGATGACCTGGTCATCGAACATGCTGTGACCGATCTAATGACCGCGAAGAGCCCAGAATGAACGATGCTGCGTGCTGCACGAATGTCTGTTATTCTATGCTAGCCGTCGATGTCGAACCCACCGGCCTCACCACAACGCAAGATCCCAAAGTTCTAGGCGTCTTTAATCGCGATCATTTCGATTGGTGAAATGCGCCCTGCAGCCAAATTTGCTACCATATTTGGGATTTTTTCTGCGGTGGACTGTTGCATGAGTACATGTAAACCCAAAGGGGGTGGTCCTCCAGCGGCTTCGGATGCGGCCTTCATCTTTTTAAAGAAATCCATTGCAAAGTCGTGACGATTGTTTTCTTGAGCAACGACGAAACCATTGGCTTCGAGGGCCATTCGATAGTCTTTGGGCGCTGCAACCCAGCTTGTTTCATGTGTTGTTGCCCAAGGAACAGGGTAGATTAGCTCTTCGTCGTTACCCTTCATGATATCGTAGATTCCAAACTTTGCGCCAGATTTTAGAACACGGGACACCTCAGACATCAGAACCTGCTTGTCTTTGATGTTCATACCAACATGCATCATGAATGCGCCGTCAAAACTTGCATCCTCAAAAGGAAGCGTAAGTGCACTACCTTGCTGGAGTGTTATGCGATCCGACAAGCCGACCCATTCGCAAAGTCGCTGCCCGACATCAACGTATTCAGATGTCAGATCAATCCCAGTGATCTTCGCCCCGTAGGTCTTCGCGGTGAAACGCGCTGAACCTCCCAAACCGCAGCCGATATCGAGTATGGTTTGGGAGGGCGATATGCTAAGCTGGTCCAGGAAATGGATGCTCGCTGTCCGCCCACCGATGTGAAATTCGTCTACTGGACCAAGATCCTCAACACTGGCGTTTTCGGGTTCAATACCCTGCTTTTTGAGGCCTGCCTCAATCGCGGTTAGTAGGTTTCCGTGGTTATAGTGGGTGGAAATACTCTTATCGTTGTTCATGACAATCAACTTTTCCAATTGGTGAAGCGCGACACTACCACGTTTCGCCAAATCGCCTAAGCTGTCATTGGTGCACCCGCGGCGAACAGCAGCTCCCTCCGCGATCTGTAAGTTCACCCTACATCAGATTGCGCTACTGCGGCGAATGTCCGCAATGCGGGCTGCGAGCGCAGCATGTTGATCGGTCGGTGAACGGCAGGATTGGGCCGATTCCGAAACTTTGCAAAGCCTGCTTTCTGCGCGTCTTTGAAATTAGTCATACGCGCAGCATCAGTTAAAATGTGCTCATTGCTGTCGTTAGATCGAATGCAGCATCTGCCAAATCGCTGCTTCGAACCGGGTCAAGGACGGCCCATTCCAGACATTGGGCACCCAGTCTGGATGCTGCAATCGCGCCCGCATTGCGGACCTTCGCTGCGGGCGCAAAATCAGGGGCTAATCGAATTCACAATTCGCGGACAAAGCGCCAATTCGCTGCGGTTGCACTTATGTCCGCTTACAGTGCGCCAAGCTGTAGCTCGACTACTTTGATCATCTTCCGACTTAGGATTTCAGCAATCCAAATCTCAACCAAGGGAATTTTGTTGATGTTTTTGGACGGGGCTTTACAAAATCAGCCATGGCTAGCCAAGATCTTCAAACATTAGACATCGTTGTTTTGGTGAGCCCGCACTTCAATATTTCGGCGACGACGTCTTTTGTTGATCCTTTCCGCATCGCGAACTACCTTTCAGGATCATCTCGGTTCTCTTGGACCTACGCCTCTGACGTTGGTGGCCCAATTAAATCTAGCAGTGGCTTGGCTGTTGAAACCGTGCCACTTCTGAATGTGGCCAATCGCACACCATGGCTGGTTCTCGTCAGCACAAGTTGGACCCCCGAACGTCACGTGACACCTCAGTTTAAGGTCGCGCTTCAAAAATGGGATGCAGGTGGCACAATCATTGGTGGATTGGATACCGGGGGGATTGTTCTTGCGCAGGCAGGGTTGCTAAAGGGCAAGACCGCAACAGTTCACTATGAACACATTGATGCCTTCGCCGAAATTGCGCGTGACACCACGGTTTCGGAAAACACGTTCATAACGGATGGCAGGATATTTACGTGCAGCGGAGGGACCGCCGCAACGGATCTGGGATTGCGTTTTGTTCATTCGGTGTACGGTGAAAGCATCGCCAATGCATCGGCGCGATATCTTTTCCACCACACAGTGCGCGGCGAAGGGCAGTCTCAGAACCCCAAGGATATGGAACCATTGGGGTATGTCACATCTAGCATCGTCCGAGAGGCCATTGACCTGATGGAGGCGCATTTGGAAACGACTTTGTCGATCCCATCAATATCAGAGAGGTTGGGTGTTTCTCAAAGGCAGTTAAGTCGCTTGTTCCGGCAATATGTCCAAAAGTCACCGGTTGAGTATTACCGAGATATCCGCCTTGATCGCGCCCGCGGGTTGGTCACACAAACCGAGCTGAAATTCAGCGAAATTGCGCAGGCGTCAGGGTTCAATGGACAAGTCCATTTCAGCCGCGCTTATCGCAATCGTTTTGGCCTGACACCAACCGCCGATCGCGTAGAAGGCCGTGTGCCGTTCGAGTTTCGTGCGTGGCCGATGTTCAAGCCCGATATCAAGTCCGAAGGTGTCTCGTAGCTTTTTGCATTGCAATGAGCATCTCATCACGCTGCGCTGATAGCTCTTCGGTGCTTTGCCCCCGCGCTTGCGCATCCATGCCGACGACCAATTGTCTGATCACATCATCGGTCAAGCGCGGATCACCAAGATCATCCCACCAGCCATTGAACGTGTCTTTAAAGTGGTCACAGAAGGCCTGTAGGCCCCCTTTGCCTGCGCCCAAGTGAAACAGAGACGTTGGCCCCATCGCCGCCCATCGCAATCCCGGCCCGGCCCACATCGCTTTGTCGATGTCTTCGACACTTGCAACACCTTCAAAGGCCATATGGACGGCTTCGCGCCAAACAGCGGCTTGCAAACGGTTGGCGACATGTCCCGGCATGCCCTTTTTGATGCGGATCGTCACCTTGCCGATATCGCTGTAAAACGCCTCTGTGCGGTCCAGAACATCTGACCCAGTGGCGTGGTTCGCGGTGAGTTCCACCAGTGGGATAAGGTGCGGCGGGTTGAAGGGGTGGCCAAGGATCAACTGGCTTGGATTGCGCCATCCGGTCTGCAGAGCTTCCAGTGTCAGACCGGATGTTGAACTTGAGACGATGGCGTCCGCGCGCAAAGCCGGTTCAATCTCTGCGTAAGTCGCATGTTTGATCGGCAAGCGTTCTGGTACGTTCTCTTGGACAAATTGTGCGTCCGCGACTGCTTCAGCGGCTGATGATGCGAAACGAATGGCATCCGGTGTTGCGCTGTCGGTAAGCCCCAGTTCTTCCAGTGCAGGCCACGCTTTCTTAACATAAGCGTGTACGGTTTCTTCGATGTTTGGATCAGGGTCAAAAACGCTCACACTTCGGCCCGCTGCAAGGAACAATGCAGCCCAGCTTGCCCCGATAACACCGCCGCCGAGAATAGCCGTTCTTTCTATCTGTGACATCAGAACAATCCCGGATTTAGGGGAGGCCGCTGTCATGCCGCCGTCCACAGTGAAGAGCTGACCCGTCGCAAAGGATGACTCCTCAGAAGCCAACCAAAGCGCCATCGCCGCGATATCCGCAGGTTTGCCGAAACGCTTTACCGCATGCCGTGCCAACGCATCGGTCTTGGCTTGTGCTGGGTCATTGGCCAATTCAAACCCGGCGTCCAGCATACCTGTTTCAATCCACCCCGGACAGATTGCATTGCAGCGAACCGCAGGACCATGATCCACCGCGATCGAGCGGGTAAGCCCATGCACGAACGCCTTTGATGCATTGTAGAGCGCCATCGACGGATCAGCGACATTGCCCGAGATCGAACCAATGTTGATGATCGAACCGCCGGCTCGCATATGCGGGATCAATGCGCGGCAGACGTTGAAAACACCTTTGGCGTTGGCTCCCATGACCAAATCCCAATCCGCATCGGTGCTATCCACGACAGTTCTCTCGACTTGCACACCGGCGTTGTTCACGACGATATCCAACGCACCAAGGTCTTTCGCCGCTGTACCAACGGCCTTGGCATCAGACACGTCCAACGAAAGCCAGGCGGCTTCCAGACCATCGGGAGCGGACCCGCGCCCACAAGTGATGACTTCGGCACCTTCGGCGATGAAGGCATCAACAATCCCGCGACCGATCCCTTGCCGACCGCCGGTTACAAATGCACGCTTGCCAGCTAACCTCATCAGTGTGCCACCATAACGTGACGGATCGCTGTATAGGCATCCAAGGCATAGACGGACATGTCACTGCCGGTGCCAGAGCCTTTCATCGCAGCCCAAGGCATCTCGGGTGTGGCGACCCCATGCGTGTTTACCCAGGTGAACCCATAGCGCAGTTTTGAGGTCATCTGCATCGCGCGCCCGACATCGCGCGTCCACACAGATGACGCCAATCCATAAGGCCCGGAGTTGGCGATTTTCAACGCCTCTTCTGCATCTGAAAATCTTGAAACTGTCACGACTGGGCCAAAGACCTCGTTACAGGCAACCTCTGCATCATTATCGACATTTGCAATGACCGTTGGTTCATAAAAGAACCCGTTTCCGTCGCCAGCGTTTCCGCCAGACACGACCTCGGCCGCACTGCGCGCACGATCTACAAATCCAGCGACCCGATCTCTTTGCGCCGCCGAAACGAGTGGCCCCATTTCGGTTCCCTCTGCTTTCGGCGCTCCGATCTGAATTTGACCAACTTGATCGGCAATCGCCGCGACAATTTTATCATAGGCTCGATCTGCCACCATCACGCGACAGGGCTGTGCGCAGTCCTGACCCGCATTAAAATAGCTGCCATATCGGATGGTTTCAGCGACAGCATCCAGATCGGCGTCATCAAACACAATGACCGGAGCTTTGCCGCCAAGCTCCAGATGCACGTGCCTGATCTGTTGCGAGGCTGCCCGCATCGCGGCCATGCCTGTAGCAGGTGATCCGGTCACGCTGATCCCTTCCATTTGCCGGCTGTTGATCAAAGCATCGCCGACGCTGGCCCCACGTCCGTGAATGACATTCAGCACACCCTTCGGCAAAACATCTTGCAGCAACTCGGCCAGCCGTAGCGTAGAAAGCGGCGTGATTTCGGACGGCTTTAGCACGACGGGACAGCCTGCCGCGATGGGTGCGGCGATTTTCCAAGACGCCATCATCAACGGATAGTTCCAAGGTGCGATGGCAGCGATTGGGCCTATTGGATCGCGCCGGATCATTGATGTGTGGCCCGCGACGTATTCACCTGCGGCGGAACCCGTCATTGTCCGCGCAGCGCCCGCAAAAAACCGAAACACATCGATCGTCAACGGCATTTCGTCGTCATGTGCCGACGGCCAAGGTTTGCCCACATCCAGACTTTCGAGCCCTGCCAATTCTTGACTGTGCGCTTCGATTACATCCGCGATCTGCAACAAAAGTGCCGCGCGTTCTGCCGGTGGAATGGCCGAGAAGCTCTCAAACGCCTCCTCTGATCCTCGCACTGCGGCTGCAATCTGTGCATCGCTCGCCTCGCGCACCTTATGGATGACCTCGCCGGTTGCGGGGTTCACAATCTCAAGCGCTTCCCCGTCGCCTTCAACCATTTCGCCGTTGATCAACATTTTCGATTGCATGTGCGTCTCCCTAGAACCCAACCTGATCGCCGCCCTTAAGGGCAAGCCGCGCCCGTGCTTCTGACGGTGTGGCCACTGTGAGGCCGAGGTTTTCGATAATTGTGCGAATGCGGGTCACTTGTTCCGCATTTGATTTGGCCAGCTCACCTTTACCGATGAACAGGCTGTCTTCGAGACCCACCCGCAGATTGCCACCGCGCATCGCACTTTGCGTCGCAAAGGGCATCTGGTGGCGGCCAGCTGCAAGGACAGACCATTCGTAGTTTTCCGCACCAAACAGTTTGTCTGCGGTATTGTGCATGTGGGTCAGGTGATCAGGGTCGGCGCCAACCCCGCCTAGTATCCCAAAAACCATCTGGATGAAGAACGGCGGCTTGATCAGCCCCTGATCAATGAACCATTTAACGTTGTAGAGATGGCCAAGATCATAGCATTCAAACTCAAACTTCGTCCCATGATCGCCCCCCAGTTTTTCAATCGCATAGCGGATTGTTTTGAACGTATTGGGAAAGATGAAGTCTTCGGTCATCTCCAGAAAAGGACGTTCCCAATCATGCTGAAACTCGGTGTATTTCTGCAGCATTGGGAAGATACCAAAGTTCAATGAGCCCATATTCAGCGAGGCCATCTCGGGGCTGGTTGACGTTGCCGCCAGCAGTCTTTCGTCCATCGACATGCCCAAACCGCCACCGGTTGACACGTTCATGACCGCATCCGTGGCTTGTTTGATCACCGGCAAAAACTGTTTGAACAGCTCTGGTCGGGGGTCGGGTTTTCCCGTTTCGGGGTGCCGCGCGTGCAGGTGGATGATGGATGCGCCTGCCTCTGCCGCCTCGATGCTGGCTGTTGCAATTTCAGACGGTGTGATCGGCAGGTAGGGTGACATGGATGGTGTATGAATGCCGCCCGTCGGCGCACAGGTGATGATGACGGATTTGGGCATCAGAGCTTCATCTGTTGCACTTGTGCAGACAGCCCGCCGTCAAGCACCCAGAGTTGGCCTGATGCATAGCGCGCTTCATCGCTTGCCAACCAATTGACCAGGTTTGCGATGTCTGTTGGCGTGCCATAAGTCCGCATTGGATGCACATCGCGGACCGCCTTTTGCAGTGTTTCAATGTTACCGCCGCCGCCACCAGATCCATCGCCTTCAAAGAAGCTTTGCAACATCGGGGTGTCGATGTAGCCGGGGCAGATCGCGTTCACGCGGATGCCTTCTGGACCGTGATCGCAAGCCATGGCGCGGGTCAGGGCATGAACGGCCCCCTTGGTTGCGCAATAGGCGGCAAGGCCCGGATCTGCGATAAAGCCGTCGTAGGAGCCAAAGTTGATCAAGCTTGAACTACTACCCGACTTCGCAGCTTCTCGCATAAGGGGAAGGGCGTATTTGGAGGTCAGGAACGTGCCCGTAGAGTTCACCGCAAAGCTTTGGTTCCATTCCGCAAGCGTGGTTTCTTCGACCGTCTTCTCAATCTCAATACCGGCCGCGTTTACAAGGATATCAAGCTTCCCATGTGCGGCGCGGACATGATCCATCGCCGCAATCGCGTCTGCTTCTTGAGTCACGTCCAGCTTGACGAAATGGCTGCCATCGTCGTCATGCGCGGCGAGCGATCCGTGGGGCGTAAGATCGGCGGCATAAACGGTTGCACCCTCTTTCAGAAAACGCGCGACAATGGCACGGCCAATCCCGCCTCTCGCGCCTGTAACAAGGGCGACTTTTCCGTCAAGTGTCATTGGTTTTGATCCTTCATTGGCGGATAGCGATAGCGGTTTGCCGCAACCGTCCAATCCATGTTGTTGCGTACATATTGCTGGCTTGCGTCCGACGGCGGGTTGTAGTCCCAAGGCTCGCTTGCACCTGCCTCCATCGCCGCATGCAGCGCACGGCGGGATTTTTGGGTTGCAATGATCTGCTTGCGCAAGGCTTCACCGTCCCAACGCGCGGCGACGTCTTGGGCAAAGGCGCGCGCCGCCTTTTCATAGGCTGGGTCAGCGACGCAGTTGGTCGTCTCCATTGGATCAACGCTTAGATCATAGAGCTGCGGCGGATCACTATCGCAGTGGATGTATTTTAATGGACCCCGCCTGATCATGATGACCGGATAGCCGGTCATTTCAGCGCAATATTCACCAATCGCTTCGTCAACGGGATCGGCCTCACCGCGCGCCAAAGGCATCAGACTGCGGCCATCTATTGTCTCCCCGATCATGCCCATGTCGCCGCCCCCAATCTCGATAAAGGTTGGCAAAAGGTCCACCAAGGATACCGCGTTCTGTGCAGTGCCGATGGCAACACCGGGCCCTGCCATCACCAGTGGCACACGGGCCGAGTGTTCAAAGAAGTTCATCTTGTACCACAACCCACGCTCGCCCAGCATGTCGCCGTGATCTGCTGTGACAATCACGATTGTATTGTCCAGCTCGCCAGTTTCTGCGAGCGTTTGGACCAGCTCACCAATCTTGCTGTCAAAATAGCTTACATTCGCCAGATACGCGCGGCGGGCACGGCGAATTTCTGCCTCACTAAGCGGGACGTAAGAGGCTTCGATCCCATCCATTAAGCGGCATGAAAAAGGGTCCTGATCTTCCAGAGCCGGTACAAATGCCGGCATATCGACGTCATCGTCCGTGTACAGGTTCCACCATTCAGGTCGCGCTACATAAGGGTCATGCGGGTGGATAAAGCTCGCGACCATCGCAAAGGGCGCATCCTGTCCAAGCGCCTTGTCTCGGGCCGCATCAAAGAGCCAACGCTTGGCTGCAAAGCCGACCTCGTCATCATAATCAATCTGGAACGTTGCATGGGCCAAACCGCTCTCTTTGACGGTTTGCATGTTGTGATACCATTTATCGATCCGCTCATCCGGCGCTTCCCAATCAGGTGTCCACGCAAAATCCGAGGGGTAGATGTCTGTTGTCACCCTATCTTCAAACCCATGCATCTGATCAGGGCCGACAAAGTGCATCTTGCCCGAGAGGCAGGTTCGGTAGCCGAGTGATTTGAGATAATGCGCAAACGTCGGCACGGAAGCTTTGAATTCTGATGCGTTGTCATACGCCGCGATCCGGCTGATGTGTTGTCCCGACATAAATGCAAACCGCGAAGGCGCACACAGGGGTGAGTTGCAATAGGCGGCATCAAAGCGCATCCCGCGCGCTGCTAACGCATCAAGATGCGGAGTTTTTGCGACTTTATGTCCGTATGCCCCTGTGAAGTGCGGAGCCAATTGATCCGCCATGATCACAAGGATATTCGGACGCGTCACGCAGCACCTTTGGCATAGGCTTCCAGCACAAGACCGTGGAAGTGATGCACGGCATGTTCGGATTTTCCTGATCCATCCGGGTCATTGACGATCCGGCCTTGCGTGAAAGCAGGTGTGCTCATCCCGCGCTGCACGCTTTCGACCAAACCTATGTCCTCGACCTGCAGCACCTCGTCCAGATAGCGAATGGCGTCCAGCTCCATCGCGTCTGGCTCTGGTGTTTCAAGGAAGAAGTCATAGGTTTCTAGGGTTCGATCGGGGCCTACGGGAATGATGTTCAACACAATCATGCTTGACCGTCCGGGATAGCGCATCAGGCACGTTGTCGGATAAAGCCACCAAACGGCATGCGTCTTAACGGTCGCGTTCGAGACATCATAGGCGGCATTCGGGCTATTGCCTGCATCGGCCATGTGGCTGGAATAGATGCCGTAGGTCGTAACCTTGTAGGTATCCATATCCACCAGATCGCAGAAGTCCTTGTGCGCCGTCGGGCAATGGTAGCATTCAAGGAAGTTATCGACGACGTTCTTCCAATTGGACTTGATGTCGTAGGTCAAACGGTGCCCGAAAGTCAGTTGATCAACATCCGGTGCCCAATGGCGCACTTCGGTTTCCAAATTCCCGGACTGCTCAGACAATGACGCAGCTTTGGGGTCTAGATTGACGAATACAAATCCACAAAACTCTTCGACCTGCACCGCATCGAGACAGATTTCGTCAATGCTAAAGTCGTCAAGGTTTTCTGTATGAGGTGCGCGGGCCAGTTGCCCATCAAGTTTGTAGACCCATGCATGGTACGGGCACATGATCCGCGACGTATTGCCTTCACCGGAGAGCAATTCATGGGCCCGGTGTTTACAAACATTATAGAAGGCGCGAAGCGTGCCTTCTTTATCTCGTACCACTGCGATAGGCTGGCCCGCTATTTCAACGGTGACGAAAGAACCTGGTTCACGTGTTTTTTCGACATGACACACCCATTGCCAAGTTTTTGACAGGACTGAACGAAGGTCAGCGTCAAACCATTTGTCTTCGGTGTAGGCTTCTGCCCGTAAAGAACTGGAGCGCGATGGATCTTGATCATATCCAAGAGAAATTGATTCTGAATCTGTCATGTTGTCCCTCCCACGGTCATGACAGGTTATTTCAAGTGCCGCTCTACGATATACAAAATTGGTCACTGGCTTAATCTTTTTAGACGCAAGCATCCCCACGGCAACCAACCCAGAGGTCATTCTCACCCGCGTAGAACAAGACTCCGATCGCTAATGAAAAGCGGTCGTTCGCGCACGCTGCAGCATCTGGAACTTTGGGCTCTGTGCCGCCATTAGATCGACGGCAGCATGTCCGCTGGATCATTAGCACAACCTAGGCAAGGGCGGCCCAGACCCGACATTCAGCCAACTGTCCGGATGCTGCGGTGCCGCCCGTCAGAACGGACTTTCGCTGCACGCGCATAATATTGTTAGAAACAATGAACTGATTGTCACGCAGCAAAAAAAAGGCGGACACGAGGCCCGCCTTCGCGATGACATAGGCCTGATTTTCAAGCCAGAGCTGCGATGTTATTGAGGCCCAGTTCATAGGTCTTGCCGAGCATACGGTCCATAAACAGGCCGAAGATGCGGAAGACGGGGTTGTAGCCCATGTCAGAGGTCACGGTCCATGTGACGTGGGATCCGGCACCATCTGACTTAGCTTCAATGGTTTGAACCGGTTTGCCCATCGCGCCGAGGTCGATCAGGTGTGTGACGCGCGTGGCGGTGACATCGGTGACGGTCTGTGTGCCTTTGCCTTCTTTACCTTCAAAGCTGAACCCTGAGCCAACGCCTTCGGCCGGACCAAAAGGCGTGACTTTCAGATCTGGGTCTGTGGTGCAGTAGGGGTTGAAGGTCTGGAAGCCGGAGGTCGAGGCCACGCGCGCGATGACGTCCTCGGGGCGCATGGCAACATCTGCTTGGCGGGTGACGATGACTTTGCGGGGCAGCATCAGAGCGATCAGGGCGATGGCGGCGATAATGGTTGTGATTGTGTAAACAATGGTCATTGGTCTGTTCCTTTTCTCTGTTGGCTGGAAGTGTTTTTCTTCCCTTCTGCCCACACGACGAAGACCAACGCCGCTAATCGACACCTCATGACATTTTTTTTCGTAAATCTTCGATTTTATTCTCAAGCCACAATTCAGATGGGCGATCTGTGCAAAGCGCACGCGCTTTTGCGTAGGCCTCCGCCGCGTCTGCGGTCCGTCCAAGCTTGGCTAGGCAGTGCGCGCGTATAGCATGGTATGGTTGGTAGTCCTGCAATCCGTCGTATTGGATGACATCCAGCATCTTCAGCCCTTCGGCCGGTCCCGCATCTTCGGCCACGACAGCCGCACGGCTCACGGCCCCGCCGATCGATGGGTAGGCCTGCATCAGTCCGGCGTAGAGTTGCGACAACGCGCGCCAATCAGTTTTGCCCGTAACAGATCTGGCCGCGTGCACAGCTTGAATAGCAGCCTCCAGCTGGAACCGACCGGGAATGCTTTTCGGCGCGCGTTTTAGCGAGGCTTGGGTCAACACACTCACCGATCGTTCGATGAGTCGGCTGTCCCACAGGCTGGTTTCCTGCTCTGGCACAGGAACCAAGACGCCATCGCTAGTCCGTGCATCCCGTCGCGCTTCAATGAAGCCAATCAAAGCCGTCAGGCCAAGCGTCTCGGCGTCCTCGGGCGCCAGTTCGGCCAGTATATTCGACAAAAAGAAGGCTTCGTGGCTGATATCGCCATCGCCCTCTAGCCAATCGACGGAATAGGCCCCGTACACAGCTTCAAGGACGGCCACCATACGGTCGGGGTAAGCTTCGGGTTCCGGCACGACAAACGGAATACCGGCGGTTTTGATCTTCTTCTTTGCGCGGACAAGCCGCTGTGCCATCGTTGCCGGCTTGACCAGAAAAGCCTTAGCGATCTGCTCTGCCTCCAACCCCAGAACGGTCTGCAACATCAGCGGCGTGCGGATGCCTTCGTCAAGGGCCGGATGAGCGCAGACAAAAAGCAGCTTGAGCCGGTCATCCAGTTGCGCCTCTTCGGGTTCTATTGCGTGTGCGTCGGCCATATCATTTGCCTCATCTGTGATGACCAAACGGGCATCACGGCGCGCCTGGTCGATGCGTCTGTTCTTGGCCACGGTCAAAAGCCAGGCCTCGGGTTTGTCGGGAATGCCGCGCTCCGGCCAGGTTTTCAGGGCAGCCACAAAGGCGTCAGCGAGCGCGTCTTCGGCAGCAATGATGTCACCGGTCTTGCAGGCCAGCATCGCAATCAGTTTGCCGTAGACGGCGCGGGCGACATCTTCCGCCCGCGCCTGTGCGTCGGTTTTGCTCACACGCTGCCCATGGCAGAGGCGCGGATTTCCAGCTTGCCATAGTGAACATGCGGGCATTTCTCGGCCCATTTCATCGCTTCATCCAGGTTCTCGACATCAATGGCAAAGAAACCGCCAAGCGTTTCCTTTGTCTCGGCAAAGGGGCCATCCTGCACCCGTTTTTCGCCACCAGCCAGTGTCACGGTTGTCGCTGTGTCCGCCGGGTGCAGCCAATCGGTATCAATGAACACGCCAGCTTCTTGCAAGGCGCCGATATATTGGCCGTAAATTTCCTTGGACTTTGCCCAGTCCTCTTCGGTCATGTTGGCGGCCATTGCAGGGTCGGAATAAAGAAGAAATGTATAACGCATTGTTTTAGTTCCCTTGTTGGTTGTGAGGATTAAGCCGCAACGTCGGCGATGTTGGCAAGGCCAAGCTCAAAGTTCGGACCGATCATACCGTCCATGAACAGACCCATCACGCGGAAGACCGGGTTCATTCCAAGGTCCATGTCCATGCTCCAGGTCACCTGCGTCGCGCCATCAACTACCACGGTCGAGATCGCCTGCGTCGGCTGGCCCAATGGGCCGAGATCAAGGTCAAAGACGACCTGATCGGCTGTGACAGACGCCACTGTCTGCTGGCCCGCGCCGTCTTTGCTTTCAAAGGAAAAGCCGGAGCCGACGCCTGAGGTCGGACCAAACAATTCAACCCGAAGGTTCGGATCGAGGTCCTTGTAGGGGTTAAAGGTTTGATAGCCAGTATTGGACGCGGCCAGTTCAATAACAGCTGCCGGGGCCGCATCGATTACGGCGGTGCGTTCGATGCTAACGTGGCGTGGTAACGCCAAGGCGGCCACGGCAAGAGCGACGACGCCGCAAGCTGAGTAAGTGGCGATTTTCTTGATTTTCATAAGTCTGTCCTCTCGTCTGTGTTGGAGAAGGGCTCTATGCCTCTTCACCCACACGACGGACGAGAAACCCGCCAATCGACACCGAGCAGAAAAAAGTTTGAGATTTTTTGATCGGCCAATGAAGGACATTAACTTCCTCGCTGAGAAGCTGCGGAAGCAACGCGCATCGCGGACATTCGCTGCCGGCGCTCATTTCCCGACATGGATCGCAGCTTCGCTTGCTCTATGGGCAGTCCTTCGAGTTTCCATTCAACCAACGCAAAAAAGCCACCAACATGTTACTTCCGCTGATTTGTTCTATTGCGGACACAATAATCGCCTGAAGCACGGAATTTGAACTTAGATTTGACATGAATCGGTGCGAGACATCGCCACTGTGGCGGCGATGCAGAGCAAGCCAGTTCGCGAAGCTGTCGGCATACCGGAAAATTCTGAGCTATGAGCATATGATTAAAGTTACGAATTTCAGCAAGCAATACAAAGACTTCTCGGCGGTGAAGGACCTCAGTTTTTCGGTCGAGCCAGGTCAAATCCTCGGATTGCTCGGGCCAAATGGGGCGGGCAAGACGACCACCTTGCGTACACTGTGCGGAATTATCCCGCCCACCTCCGGGAGCCTTTTGGTCGCGGGCCATGACGTTGTCCAAGCGCCAATCGCGGCCAAAAAGAACCTCGGCTATATCCCTGACGATCCACGGCTCTTTGACACGATGACAGTTTGGGAACACCTGGCGTTCACCGCGGCGGCTCACAAACTCTCACACTTCGAAAAAGATGCCGAAGAGCTCCTCGCGTCATTCGAACTCACGCACAAACGCAATACGCTCGTCCACAACCTGTCGCGGGGTATGCGGCAGAAGGTGGCAATCGCCTGTGCCTTTTTGCATGATCCAAAAGTGATCCTCTTCGATGAACCCCTGACAGGACTAGACCCCCAAGGTATCCGAGGAATTCAACAAGCGATCCGCGACCGTGCGCGGGCTGGCGCTTCCATTATCATTAGCTCGCATCTTTTGAGCTTATTCGAGAATTTGTGCACACATATCATGGTGCTCAACCTTGGCGAGTGCCGCCGATTTGGCACTATGGAAGACCTGCTGAGCGAAGTCGGCCATACAGACAGCACCTCAGCCCTTGAAGAAGTTTATTTCTCAATCACACAAGGGTCGGATCAGACCTCAGAGTCGGCGGCGGCCTAAAAAAATGGATGCCGCACTTTGCCAACTTCTTGTGTTGCGACTGCGTGGCGGTCTGCGCCAGCGTTTGCTCCAGTTAGCAAGCGTGCGTGGTCTGCTTTTCTCTCTCGCTTTCGGGGTGATCATTTGGTTTTTGATCGCGTCAAACGGCTCCCCAGACACGAGCTTTTTAGGTGCCGCTGCTCTGGACCAACAAGCACTAAGAGAGCAGATCATAACTTATATGCCGCTCAGCATGCTCGGACTGTCACTCCTCACCGTATTGATGACAACAGGTCCCACGTTTCATTTCTCGCCGAATGAAATCAATTTTCTCTTTACCGGACCATTCCGCCGACGGGATCTGATCCTCTATAAGTTTGGCGCTTATGCTGCCGGGGTCACCTTGACGAGCGTGTTCATCACGCTCATTGCACCGCCGCAAACCGGATCGGCTCTGTTAGTCTTTATCGCCACGTTTCTGACGCTCGTGTTTGTTCAGTTGAACAGCGCTGTTATCGGAATGACCGGGCATGTGCTCGACGGAAGTAAGCTTGCAAAGATACGATGGCCCGCAACGGTTTTGCTGTGCGCAATAGGTGCAGCAACCGCGCTTTACGCATGGATGACGCCCGATCGCGGCCTTTTCGACCTTTTGTCCGAGTTCCGGCACTCATGGATCGGGACCATAATCTTGCTCCCCTACATCGTATTTGCCGAACTCTACGTAGCGCCATCATTTTCACAGCAAGCCCTTTGGGCGCTGGTTGCGCTTATCATCAATGCGGCGCTGTTGCACGCTGTCATCGTCCTTGATGCACGCACAACCGACCGCTCGCTCGCGGAAAACGCCCGGCTCAGCAACCGATGGGAGCGCATCAAACAAGGAGGATCTTTTTGGGCCACACAGCGGACCGAGGTGCGCTCGATCCGTCGCGCACCAATTTTAGGCGGCTTGGGTCCCATCGCCTGGCGTCAGGCCCTCAATGCATCGCGGAACTCGTTCAAACTTATCGCAATATTTATCGGTCTCGCCGCCTCTATCGCGCCGATTTCTTCGGCATTCGACGCGCCGATCACACAACCACAGACTATGATGATTATCTATATCTTCATCGCCTTCATCCTACCTCGCAATATTGTCTGCGATTTTCGCGGTGACCTGAGCCGGATGGAAATCTACAAGACACTGCCTATCGCTCCCTGGCGCATTTGCGCTGCCCAACTCGTAGTTCAGACACTTCTAGGCTATATCATTGCCTTGACAATTATAGTGAGCGCACTTGTCTTCGAGGAAAGGGTAACGATGCAAGTTGCCTTGGTAGTTACAGCTTTTGCATTGCCCCTGACTTTTCTTATCTATGCCATCGAAAACACTGTACACCTTCTGTTCCCTACAAAGCTAGTTGCTATGGGACGGGCAGACTTCGAGTTTCTTGGTCGCTCAATCGTCGAGTTTATCGCAAAAACGATTTACGTTTTCGCTGCTTTGACGGCATCAGTTGCCATGGGGCTAATCGCATTCAAAAAGATGGGAACCTCATTCGTTCTGCCTGGAATTATCAGCTGGCTCATACTGACATTGATTGGACTTCTGACACTGGTCGCACTGCAATATGCTTTCCAGCGCTTCGCGGTCGCAGAAACCATCGACTAGCTTCGGCATTTTGTCTTTTTTTGTCGGAAACGGCGTGACGCTACATTATACTTGATGAACTCTCCTGCAGCTCATTAGTAAATGAAATGAAGTAGTTAGCGACCCCATGCAGCTCAGTGAAGTTCACGCGACTTGCTTGGAAGGCCCTTATGATTCCATTTCACCATACCCGCTCAGGGCGGTGAGTTCACCGTTTTCGAGAATGCCAACTTCGGCATCGAAAAGGGCGAATTTGTCTGCATCCTGGGCCATTCTGGCTGCGGCAAGTCCACGATCATGAACATCCTTGCGGGTCTTTCGGACCCCACCAGCGGAGTGGTCAAAATGGACGGCTACGAGGTTTCGGGTCCGAGCCTAGACCGCGGAGTGGTGTTTCAGAATTACTCCCTGTTGCCATGGCTGACAGCCTTGAAAAACGTGACCTTCGGTGTCGCCGCGCGCTTTCCCGATTGGAGCAAGCAAAAGGTTATCGACCATTCCACGGCTTTTCTGGAAAAGGTCGGCCTGACGGGGGACGCGATCCACCGCAAGCCCATTCAATTATCTGGCGGCATGCGACAGCGTGTGTCCATCGCCCGCGCCTTTACGTGACCCATGATCAGGTCGAAGCGATGACCATGGGCGACCGGATCGCAGTTGTGAACCAAGGCGGTATCGAACAGGTGGGAACACCGCTTGAACTTTATCGCGACCCCAACAACATCTTTGTCGCGGGCTTCATCGGCTCCCCACCGATGAACTTTCTGCCCGCAAAGGCGCAAGGGCATAAGGCGACCACGTCGGATGGACAGCAGGTGACAATTCCGGTGGAGGCACAGGGCGACGTCATGATCGGCCTGCGCCCTGAGCACATCTTCTTTGACAAAGAACCGCATCATCAAACGCTGAAGGGCAAGGAAAGCCGGCATTTTGATCTGGGGTCGTCGCTGCAATATTTCTTTGACCTTGATGGTGAAGAGATCGAAGTCTCCGCCAGCGGGGCCATTCGCGATCACGTGGGGGTTGAGGTGGAAATCCACTTTGACCCACAGGATGTGCTGGTCTTTGGTCCTGAAGAGGCGCGGATCCGTTAATTGCGCCCCGGGCGCTTGCGCCGCTTATGCGCGTTGGGGATACCAGCAATCCCGCGATATTTCGCAACAGTACGACGTGACAGGTGAAAATCGAGGCTGGCCATCTGCGCCGCCAATTGTTCATCCGACTGCGGGGCGCGGCCATCCTCCGCCGTGATCAGGGTCTTCAATCGCCGGATCGCCTGTTCCTGCGTGCGTTCCCCACAGGCGCTGCTAATATCGCGGGCCAACAGATCATTGGCTGTGATGACGCCGCGCGCTGTTTTGATGCGACACTCCCGCAGGGCCCTGCTGATGGTGCTTTTGTGCACGCCAACCTCCGCCGCCAGCATCGCCATGGTCAAGGGGCGCTTATGCATAGGATGTCCGGTGCGAATGAACTTGTCCTGCATCGTGGCGAAAGCCCCCCAATCGTAAGCAGCGTATTTGCGCGTTTCTGAAACGCCGCCACCACCCGGCCTGCGGTCTGATAGCAGTCGCGGTAATAGGCCTTGGCCTCATCATCCAGCACGACCTTTTCTTTGGTTGAAAACAGGCCGTCATCCAGCAGCAATTGGGGCACGGCGGCTTCGTTCAGGCTGGCTTCGATGGTCCCGTCATCATCTTCGGCCAACAGCAGATCAGGCTCCACCGGCAGGCTGAGCGTTTCCTGCTCGACGGCCATAGGCGCGGCGCAGAGGTCACGAATGTCGGCAAGCATGTCGACCGCGTCTTCCCGGTCGACCTCCAACTCGGTGCTGATATCGTCGACCGACTGGCTTGCCACCAGATCAAGGCGGTCCAGAAGTTTTGCGATGATCGGGTCAAATCTGTTGGCATCCTCAAGCTGCAGGCGAAAGCAATCCTTAAGCGACCAGGCAAAAAGCCCGACCGGCTCAATCGCCACCTGCAATTGCGCCACCACCCGGCACAGTCGGACCTCATGCACCCCCAGAAGGTCAGAGAGTTCTTTTGGTGTGTCCGCCAACAACCCATAGTCGTTCAGGCTATGAACCAGCTCGCGCGCGATTTCAGTGTCGCCGGGTTGTTCGAACCGAATGAGGCCGATCTTGGCGTCAATCTCCTGCCGCGGGTCATGTATGTCGGGCCGGTCAGCGGGCATTTCGTTACTGCTGCCCGCAGCTTTGAGCGGAGGCAGGACCTTGAGGTAAGGGTTACGTCGCGCTTCTTTGGCGACCCACGCGACAGCATCCTGCTGACCCAGCGACAAGACCTGCAGCGACAGGCGCATGCCCAGCGTCAGGCTGAGCTCCTGCGTCATCTTAGGTGCCTGGATCTGGCGCATCGCCTCCCCCTTTTTCCGCTACAAAACTACCCAAGACCTCCAAATGGCACAAGTGTTGCTTCCTGCGTTCTAAAGGAGCGACATCACTGTGAAAGTTGGAATTGTAGCAAATCCAGTTTCCGCCAGAGACATTCGTCGGATTATCTCACATGCGGGCAACTTGCCGATCAATGACCGGGCTAACATTGTTTTACGGCTTATGACTGGGATGATGACGGCTGGCGTCGAAGACGTCGTGATCATGCCAGAGAATGGCGGCATCCGCACCGCCTTGATGCGCACAATCGACCGTGAAACCAAGCAGGGCCATCAGCGATTCCCAAATGTGGAATACTTGGACATGCCCGTGACGGGCACGGCCATCGACAGTGCGCGCGCCGCTGAGATTATGAATAAAATGGGCGTCGGCGCGATACTTGTTCTGGGCGGTGATGGCACCAATCGCATGGTGATCTCACGCTGCGGGGACACGCCTATTAGCGGGGTTTCCACTGGGACGAACAACGCATTCCCGGAATTGCGTGAACCCACGATCACCGGGCTGGCCGTCGGGCTGGCCGTGACCGGGAAGGTACCGCCCGAAGAAGCCTTTATTGGCAACAAGCGGCTCGATGTCGTCGTGAACGACAAGAAGGAAGTTGCACTGGTGGATGTGGCTGTCGTGTCGGACCGCTTTATTGGCGCGCGCGCGATCTGGAAAACCGATAGCTTCCGCGACCTGTTTGTGACCTTCGGCGAGCCGCACGGCATCGGCATGTCATCCATTATTGGCCTGCTTGCACCTGTGGGTCGGCAAGACACCGAAGGCCGCCGCGTCCGGCTGGTCGATATGGATGAGGCCAGCAGCCATTTGATGGCGCCAATTGCGCCGGGTCTGCTGGAACGGGTGGGCTTCAAAGACGTCGAAGCTTTGGTGCCGGGCAAGGCCTATTTGCCAAGCATCACCGGGGGGTCCCTCGCGCTTGATGGTGAGCGGGAGATGACCTTCACCGAAGGAGATGACGTCAGCATCACGCTGGTGTCGGACGCGTTCAAGACCGTGAACGTACCAAACTGCATGGCCTATGCCGCCGAACACGGGCTGCTGGTCACGAAGATTTAGACGATGTTCCGAAAGCTCAAAAGGGAGGAAACAACATGAGCAATCCATTCCCATTGGATAAAGATGGCCTATTAGACGCCTATCGACAGATGAAGACCATTCGGGAGTTCGAAGAACGCCTGCATGTGGACTTTGGGCGGGGCGAAATCCCTGGCTTCGTACACTTGTCCGCCGGTCAGGAAGCTTCGGCCGCCGGCATGATGATGAACATGAAGAAGGGCGACTATATCGCCACCCACCACCGGGCCCATGGCCACTGCATCGCGATTGGCGTCGATGTGAAGGAAATGATGGCCGAGATCTACGGCAAAGCCACAGGGTGTTGCGCTGGTAAAGGCGGTTCTATGCATATCGCGGATATGTCCAAGGGCATGATGGGCGCAAACGGTATTCTTGGTGCGGGATCCGCCTTGGCCTGTGGTGCTGCATTGGCGGCGCAAAAGCTGGGTCATGACGGCATCGGCATTACGGCCTTTGGCGACGGTGCGTCGAATGAGGGGACCGTTCTTGAGACGATGAACCTCGCCGGGGTCTGGAACCTGCCTGTGATTTTCGTGGTTGAAAACAACGGCTATGCGGAATCGACCTCAGTTGATTACGCGACCAAGTCAGACAGCTATGTCGACCGTGCCGCAGGCTTCGGCATGCCGGGCATCACAGTGGATGGTACCGATTTCTTCGCCGTCTACGAGGCCATGGGCGAAGTGGTCAAACGTGCCCGCGAAGGCGGCGGCCCGTCGCTGATCGAATTCAAGACTGTCCGCTTCTTTGGGCACTTTGAAGGCGATGCGCAGACTTACCGCCCAGAAGGCGAGGTCGAGGACGCGCGTGCCAATCAGGACTGCCTGAAGATCTTCCGCGCCAAAGTGACCGGTGCGGGGATCATCACCGACGCAGAGCTTGACGCCATCGACAAGCAGGCGCTCGCAGACATCGAAGAATCCGTCCAGTTTGCATTGTCTTCGCCAGTTCCAGCGCCTGAAGCACTGCTGACCGATGTGTACGTGTCGTACTGATACAACTGAAATTTAAGGGAGATTTATGACATGGCACGCATGTTAAGTATGAAAGACGCGATCAACGAGGCTGTGGATCAGGAAATGACCCGCGACCCCACGGTGATTATGATGGGCGAAGACATTGTTGGCGGCGCGGGCACTGCCGGCGAAGAAGACGCCTGGGGCGGAGTTTTGGGTGTTTCCAAAGGTCTCTACCATAAGCACCCTAACCAAATGATGGACACGCCGCTGTCAGAAAGCGCCTATGTCGGGGCCGCCATTGGCGCCGCGACCTGTGGGTTGCGCCCGATAGCGGAGCTGATGTTTGTCGACTTTCTAGGTGTCTGCTACGATCAGATCTACAACCAAGCGGCGAAGTTTCGATATATGTTTGGCGGCAAGGCTGAGACGCCTGTTGTCATCCGGGCGATGTGCGGTGCGGGCTTCCGGGCTGCGGCGCATCATAGCCAGATGCTGACACCCGTCGTCACTCATATTCCGGGACTCAAGGTTGTTTGCCCATCGAATGCTTATGACACGAAGGGCCTTTTGATCCAGTCGATCCGGGACAATGACCCGGTGGTCTTTCTGGAGCACAAAGCGCTCTATGCAACCGAGGCTGATGTCCCGGAAGAGCCCTACGCGATCCCATTCGGCGAGGCGAATGTGGCTCGTGAGGGCGGCGATGCAACCATCGTGACCTACGGTATGATGGTCGGCAAATCGCTGGAGGCCGCAGAGGCGCTGAAGAAGGAAGGTGTTGACGTTGAAGTGATTGACCTGCGCACATTGTCGCCGATCGACATGGA
The DNA here is from genome assembly GCF_055693445.1 of Litoreibacter sp. JB4-2. Classification (NCBI taxonomy): domain Bacteria; kingdom Pseudomonadati; phylum Pseudomonadota; class Alphaproteobacteria; order Rhodobacterales; family Roseobacteraceae; genus Litoreibacter; species Litoreibacter sp. JB4-2. The sequence goes on along the minus strand of NZ_CM146334.1, from coordinate 3,741,845 downwards.
CACAGTGATCGAAAGCGTCGAGGAAACAGGCCGTCTGATCTGCGTCGACGAAGCGCATCCGCGCTGTTCGATTGCATCCGATGTCTCGGCATCCGTAGCACAAAATGCCTTTAAGGCACTCAAAGCGCCAATCGAAATGGTCACAGCACCGCATGCACCGGTCCCCTTTGCACCGTCGCTTGAGGATCTCTACATCCCGACGCCCGAAAAAATCGCTGATGCGGTGCGCAAATCGATGCGGGCGAACTGATCATGAGTGATGAGATCATCCCGATTCTGATGCCCAAATGGGGTCTTGCCATGAAGGAGGGCACACTTGCCGCCTGGCATGTCGAGGAAGGCACAGAGATCTCTCAAGGTGACGAGATCATGGACGTGGAAACGGACAAGATTTCAAATGCTGTGGAGGCCGCCGATGGCGGCCTCCTACGGCGACGCGTCGGCGATGCGGGCGAAATTTACCCAGTCAAAGCGCTGTTGGGGGTTTTGGCCCCGGCCAGCGTGTCGGATGCCGATGTTGACGCCTATATCGATGCGTTCGAAATGCCGGAGGTCGAGGAAGAGGAAGACACCGGCCCAAGTTACGAGTTTGCAGAATTGCCTGTTGGACGTATCCGCTACACCCGCCGTGCGGGTGACGGAGATCCTGTCCTGCTGATCCACGGGTTTGGCGGCGATCTGGACAATTGGCTGTTCAACATTGACGCCATTGCCGAAAACGCGCCGGTTATCGCGCTGGATTTGCCCGGTCACGGGCAATCGGTCAAAGCTGTGGCTGACCCAACTGCCGATATACTGGTGGATACGGTTGTTGCGCTGTTGGATGATATCTCCATCGGCAAAGCCCACCTCGTGGGGCACTCTATGGGTGGCCTTGTCGCGGGCCTTGTCGCGGCGAAACACCCGGATAGGGTTGGGTCTTTGACGTTGGTCGCCTCTGCCGGGTTGGGCTCTGATGTGAATACCGCGTATCTCGACGGGTTCGTTTCTTCCGCCAGCCGGAAAGAGCTCAAGCCGCATCTCAAGAGCCTTTTTGCGGATGAAGGCCTCGTAAGCCGGGCCCTTGTCGATGATCTGATGAAGTTCAAACGGCTCGACGGTGTTGGCGCGTTTCTTGAAGCGCTGAAGACCAGCATGTTCCCATCAGGCAAACAGGGCGTCATGCTCGCCGATCAACTTGGCGGTTTTGGCGGGAAAGTGCAGGTCATCTGGGGCGACGGTGATGCCATCATACCGGTGGCGCATGCCAATGCGCTTTCTAGGGCCGATGTTCATATCGTGCCCGCCACCGGACATATGGTGCAGATGGAAGACGCAGCCCGGGTCAACGATCTCATCAAATCTGTGATCTAGGCAACTCGGGGACACACCCGGCTCACTCCCGGCCGGGTGTGTGAAATTCCTTAACGCGAAGGAGATTTTATGGCGACGCATACGCAAAAACTGACCGCGGCCAACGGGCGCATCATGGGGCTGTTCAAGGCCGAGCAAGGCACGATGATGGCCTTCAAATCCCTCAGCGAAACAGCGTCGCGGGAGGGCAAAGTGTCCAGGGCGATGAAAGAAACCATCGCGGTTGCAATTTCCGTGGCCGAAGGCTGCGAGGATTGCATCCTGTTTCATGTCGACGCCGCCAAGAAACACGGCGCTGACCGCGAAACCATGGTCGAGGTTCTGGCCGTCGCCGTCGAAATGGCCGGCGGACCCGGCGTGGTCTACGCCGCCAAAGCGCTTGAGGCTTATGACAACCTCTAACCAAGTCAAAAAGGTGAACGGATGAAAATCGGATCAAAACTACCCAGCGTCCCTGTCCAACAATTTGCGGATGAAGACATCAAACAAATTGACCTTGCTGCCTACGGGGCCGGAAAAACGATGGTTCTGGTCTCCGTCCCGGGTGCGTTCACACCCGCCTGTTCGGACACCCATGTGCCCGGATATCTGGCGCATGCCGATGCCTTGAAGGCAAAGGGTGTCGACGAAATTGTCATCCTTGCCGCCAACGATTTTTTCGCCGTCAAGGCATGGGCAGACAGCTACGGCGCGCCGGATAGCATCACATTTATGGCCGATGGCAGCCAGAAATTCGCGGAGGCGACCGACCTCGTTTTGGATCTGACAGAGCTGGGTCTGGGACGCCGCGCGCATCGCTATGCGGCGGTCGTTGAGGGTGGCACCGTCAAAAGCTTTGCGCAGGAACCGGATCCGGGTGCCGTCACGGTGTCCAGTGCCGAAGAGGTTCTGAAAGGGCTTTAAGCCGTTCAAGGGAATTGTGCCAAGCCTGACCGTTTCAAAAAGACACAAAAACAGCGTTCAAAGGAGGAGAACATGAAAGCAGCACTTTGGTAGGGAGCCAAAGATATCCGCGTCGAAGATGTGCCGGAGCCCAAAATCAAATAAGGGGTCGTCAAGGTTATGGTGGCATGGACCGGAATATGCAGGAGCTACCTGCATGGCGGCAAGGTGATCGAAATCAGAAAGGGCGCGACCAATGTCGCGATCCGCAACAGTAAAATCAAGGCGGGTGACAAGGCGGCCGTCTATGGCTCGGGCCCCATTGCTATCGCAATGTCTACCCTGCGGTCATGGCTCTGATGGCCAAAGGGTTCTACTCCGCCGACAAGCTTGTGACTAAACGAGATCAAGCGAAGACATCGCCACCGAAGGGTTTGAGACGCTGTCCAACGAGAAGACTCAGGTCAAAGTTCTGATTGAGGCTCCCTAATCAACGGAGATTCCGTGTGTGATCAAACATCTCACACGGGATCTCGGCCGAACTTGACGCCGGCATCGTCAACCAAGGCGGACAGCTTTCAGAAATTTCAGTGTTTTGCCGCTATTTACGACGGATTGAGTCCCAAAAGCCCAAGTTTTCCTCCCTTTCTCGCTTTCCTGTGCTAACGTTTCGTTAAGAAATTTCGCACGGCGTCAGCCGCTCAGCACGTACTGTTAGCTTTGGGAGGAGTGTTACAGTGGGTATAAATCTTGATTTCTCAAACCACATAGACGAGGTCATCGCCGTCGCGGAAGGCCATCCGTCCCAAAGAGACCGGGATGTCGTGAATTCGTGGCTGCGCTGCGTGAATGAACACAACCTCAGCCCCGAACGTAAGGGCGAGCCTCGCATCATCACCGAAAAGGCCTTGCGTCACCATCAGCAGGAATCCGAGGACCTGATCAATATCGCCCGCTACGGGATGGAAGACCTGTACCGACGGGTCGATGCCATGGGCTACGTGCTTTTGCTGACGGACACAAAAGGCGTCGTTATTGACTTTATCGGGGACCACAAAGTCGACCGGGAGCTGAAACGCGCGGGCCTTTATATGGGCGCGGCCTGGACGGAGGATGACAGTGGCACAACCGGCGTAGGGGCCTGTCTGAAAACAGGTGAGGCCATTGTCGTCCACCAACGTGACCATTTCGATGTCAACAACACCCCGCTCAGCTGCACGGCGGTGCCGATTTATCACCATGACGGCTCCCTGATCGGCTGTCTGGATGTGTCGCTTCTGATCTCTCCCATCGAAAAACACAGCCAGGCTTTGACGCTGGAAGTGGTCAAATCCTGCGTGCGGCGGATCGAGCTGGCCCATTTGATGGCAAGCCGCAAGTCCGATTGGCTGATCAAGCTTAACCAGAACTCCGAATTTCTTGACGTCGATCCCAGCGCGGCCATTTCTGTGGCAAGTGATGGTACGATCTCTGGCGTCACCCACACGGCGCACCAGCTTTTGTCGAAAGCATCCAACACTGACTGGACCGAAACCGACAAATTCATCGGGCGACCGTTTGAAGACGTGTTTGACTTTAGGGCTGACGACATTCCCCGTTTGACCGAGGCTCAAACGCCCGGCGAACGGGCGCTGGAGCTGTGCAATGGTGAGCTTTTGTTCGCAGGCGTCACACCGCCCGCGCCCAGAAAGACCAAAGCGGTCGATTCCACAGTCTCAACCGCTTTTTCCGGCATTCATGGCGGCGATCCCGCATTGCAGGATTTGTGCGAAAAAGCCGAACGCGTGCATGGGAAACAGATCAGCATCGTGCTGCAAGGCGAAACCGGCGCGGGCAAGGAATTCGTCGCCAATGCGATCCATTCCGCCCACAAGAAGAAGGGCAAATTCGTTGCGATCAACTGCGCGGCCTTGCCAGAATCCCTGATCGAAAGCGAATTGTTTGGCTATGCGCCCAACGCGTTTACCGGGGCAAATGCCAAGGGCAAAAAAGGGCTGATCGAACAGGCAAACGGCGGCACGCTGTTTCTTGATGAGGTCGGCGACATGGATCTGGGTTTGCAATCAAGGCTCCTGCGGGTCCTTGCTGAGCGGGAGGTCCTTCCCCTTGGTGCAACCAAGGCGATCAAGGTGGATTTCCGTGTTATTTCAGCATCTTATCTTGATCTGAAAGAGCTGGTTGACCAAGGCAAGTTCCGGCAGGATTTGTACTACCGGTTGAACGGCATGGTGCTGAAAATCCCGCCCGTGCGCGAGCGTCACGACCTGCCATGGCTGGTCCGCAAGATTGCCAAACGCGTGTCCGGGGACACACCGCTGGCCTTCTCAAAAGAGGCTGAAGAGGCGCTTTTTGCTTACCGTTGGCCCGGAAATACCCGCGAAATGGTAAACGTGTTCGAACTATGCGCCGCCCTGTGCGACGTGGCCCGTGTCGAGCTTGAAGACCTGCCGGATGCCATTCGTAATTCAGCCTCGTGACCTGAAAGCCGCCCGAAAATACCCGACAACAAGCGCTTGGCACAGTCGTTGCTTTTCTAAAGCGACTTGTTGAAGTCTGTCGGGCTGGACGCTAACATCCAGCGAATATCTGTTGGGGTGCTCCTATTGGGGCTGAGATGCGCAAGCGAACCCACTGAACCTGAACCGGTTAGGACCGGCGTAGGAAACAGAGCATGTGGACCACCCTGAATGCCCTCTGTTTTTTCGCCCGGCCCAACCCGAATGTGGAATGGGGTGCATGAAAATGGTCGCCAAAGCGCTGACAATCGCGGGCTCCGACAGCGGCGGCGGGGCGGGTATTCAGGCCGATCTCAAGGCGTTTTCCGCGATGGGGGTCTACGGCGCGAGCGTGATCACCGCGATTACGGCGCAAAACACCCAAGCGGTCACCGCCGTCTACCCAATCCCTGACGAGATCGTCGCCAAGCAGATCACCGCGGTGTTGGATGATATCGATATCGGCGCGATCAAGATCGGCATGCTGGGCACGCCAAGCCTGATGCAAGCCGTGGCGGACGCGATCAGCGGTTTCAGCGGCCCCGTGGTGCTTGACCCGGTGATGGTCGCAAAATCGGGCGACGCGCTTTTGCAAGACAGCGCAATCGATGCGCTGCGCACCACCCTGCTGCCGCGCGCGGACCTGTTGACGCCGAACCTGCCGGAAGCGGCCAAACTGCTAGACCAATCGGACGCTGACCCCGTTGATATTGCGGCACAAGCGCAAGAACTTTTGTCCTTGGGGCCCAAGGCCGTGTTGATGAAAGGCGGCCATGCCGAGGGCGACAGCTGCACCGATTTGCTTGTGCAACAAGGGTCAACCAAGTCTTTCACCGCGCCACGGATCGCGACGCAAAACACCCATGGCACTGGATGCAGCTACTCCTCGGCGATTGCGGCCCAGCTTGCGGCGGGGGTCGGGCTGACGGAGGCCGTGGAATTTGCCCACACATGGCTGCATGAAGCGATTGCCGCAGCAGATGATCTGGGCGTCGGCCATGGTCACGGGCCGGTGCATCACTTCCACTGGCTGTGGTCTTAATGGGCGCGGATTTCACCATTCTGGGCGCAGGCGTTGCGGGGCTGTCCATGGCGACGGAGCTGACCGCGCGGGGCGCCACAGTGCAGCTGATCGATCCGGCAGGTTCGCCGGGCCAGCATGCGTGCAGCTGGTGGGCGGGCGGCATGTTGGCGCCGGAATGCGAAGGCGCTTTGGCCGAACCAGCCGTCGTGCATCACGGCCGCGCGGCGGCGCAGTGGTGGGACGGGCACGGCGCGAAAGTGATCCGCAAAGGCACGCTTGTCATAGCCCTGGGCCGCGACACCAGCGAATTGCGCACCTTCCAACGCCGGGTGCCGGCGTCTGAGGTTTTGGACGCCAAGGGGATTGCGGAGCTTGAGCCTGATCTCGACGGGCGCTTTCGTCAGGGTCTGTTCCTGCCAAGCGAAGCGCATCTCGATCCGCGCGCGACGCTGGCGCATTTGCATACCCAACTCAACGCATCTGGCGTGCGCATCCATGCGGAGGCCTCCGCCGAGGGACAGGTGATTGATTGCCGTGGACTGACCGCGCGCGCGGACCTGACTGACCTGCGCGGCGTAAAGGGCGAAATGGTCGTCGTGCGCAGCCGTGATGTCACGCTGAACCGTCCCGTCCGCCTGCTGCACCCTCGTTTCCCGCTTTATATTGTGCCACGTGGTGACGGCGTCTTCATGTTGGGCGCGACCCAGATCGAAAGCGGCGAACGCACGCGCGCGACAGTACGTTCCGTCATGGAATTGTTGAACGCCGCCTATGCCTTGCACCCCGCATTTGGCGAGGCGGAGCTTTTGGAGATCGGCGTCGACGCACGCCCCGCCTTCCCGGACAACCAGCCGCGCATCCGCCAGACGGCGACCCGGACCTATGCCAACGGGTTGTTTCGCCACGGGTTTTTGTTGGCCCCAGCGCTTGCGCGAATGACGGCGGATTTGATGCTGGACGGACAAATACCGGAGGATTGGTATGAAGATCATCGTTAATGGCGCGACCATCGACACAGAGGCTGCGACCCTCGAACAGCTTTTGCAGGACCAAGGCAAGGCCGGGGCCAAAATCGCGACGGCCGTGAACGAGGTGTTCGTGCCTGCAACCGCACGCGGCAGACACACACTGGCCGAAGGGGATCGTATTGAAATCGTGGCCCCAAGGCAGGGAGGATAGAATGCGCAGCTTCTATGGAAAAACACTGGCGACCCCGCTGATGTTGGGCACGTCGCAATACCCGTCGCCCGCGATCCTCGCAGATGCGTTTCGCCGCTCTCAGGCCTCCGTCGCCACGGTCTCTGTCCGGCGCGAAGCCGGGGGCGACAGCGCGGGGCAGGATTTCTGGGCGCTGATCGAACAATTGGGCGTCGCGATCCTGCCAAACACGGCTGGCTGCCACTCGGTCAAAGAGGCGGTGACCACGGCGCATATGGCGCGCGAATTGTTTGATACCAAATGGATAAAACTGGAGGTGATCGGCCATGGCGACAGCCTGCAGCCTGACCCGTTCAACCTGTTGGAAGCCGCGCAGATCCTGTGCGAGGACGGGTTCGAGGTCTTCCCCTACTGCACCGAAGACCTCGTGCTGTGCGAGCGTTTGGTGGATGCCGGGTGCGAGGTGCTGATGCCCTGGGGCGCGCCGATTGGCACGGGGCTGGGGCTCAACAACATCTACGGGCTGCGCGCGGTGCGCGCCCATTTCCCGGATATTCCGCTGGTCATTGACGCAGGGCTTGGCCTGCCAAGCCAAGCAGCCAACGCGATGGAGCTGGGCTATGACGCGGTGCTTTTGAACACCGCTGTGGCCAAGGCAGGCGACCCTGCCACCATGGCCGAAGCGTTTGGAAAAGCGGTTAGTGCCGGGCAATTGGCGCAAGACGCCGACCCGATGGAACCGCGCGACATGGCGGCCCCTTCCACCCCCGTTCTTGGGCAGGCAATCCTATGAATTTGCATGGTTTTTACCCGATTTTCGACGATGTTCTTTGGCTGCGGCGGTTGCTGCCTCTGGGGATCAAGCTAGTACAATTGCGTCTCAAAGATCGCACCCCGCAGGACCTGCGCGCGCAACTAACGGAAGCACGCGACCTCTGTGCCGACGCAGGCGCGGTGCTGGTGGTCAATGACTATTGGGAACTGGCGGTTGAGCTAGGCTGCGACTGGATCCATTTGGGCCAAGAGGATTTGGACGATGCAGACATGGACGCGATCCGCGCGGCGGGTCTGAAGCTTGGCGTCTCAACCCATGACAAGGCTGAGCTGGCGCGCGCCCTGGCGCTTGATCCGGACTATATCGCCCTTGGTCCCATCTACCCGACCATTCTGAAGAAGATGAAATGGCACCAGCAGGGCGTTGAGAAGCTCACCGATTGGAAGGCCCGCATCGGGGATATTCCGCTTGTAGCCATTGGCGGCATGTCGGTTGACCGCGCACCGGGGGCATTGGCAGCCGGGGCCGATATCGTGTCGGCAGTGACCGATATCACCTTGCACGACGACCCAGAAGGCCGGGTCCGCGAATGGTTGGGGCTTTTTGAATGAGCCGCTATGCGCGCCAGATCACGGTCGCAGGCTTTGGCCCACATGGCCAGCGGCAGCTGCAAGACGCAGCCGTTTTGGTGATCGGCGCAGGCGGGCTCGCCGCCCCAGTGTTGCAATATCTTGTGGGCGCAGGTGTCGGGCGCATCCGTCTTGTGGATCCCGACGAGGTTGAGGTCAGCAACCTGCACCGGCAAACGCTTTATCGCATGTCCGATATCGGACAGCCCAAGGCCGCGACAGCCGCGCGCCATATGAATGGGCTGAACCCTGATTGCCATATCGACCCGTATCAAACCAGTTTTGACCCAGCAGGTGCCGCCGCCTTGGCGCAGGGCATGGATCTGTTGCTGGATTGCGCCGACAGCTTTGCCGCCAGCTATGTCGCCTCTGATCTGTGTCAGGACACAGGCCAACCGCTGATCAGCGCCAGCGTGGTCGGGCGTTCGGGCTATGTGGGCGGGTTCTGTGGCGGGGTGGCCCCCGGGCTGCGTGCAATCTTTCCTGATCTACCTGATCAGCTTGGCTCCTGCGCCACGGACGGCGTGCTTGGCCCGTCGGTCGGCGTCGTCGGGGCTTTGCAGGGGGAAATGGCGATTGCCGTGCTGACGGAGGCTGCGCCTTCACCGCTTGGCCAGCTTGTCACCTACGACGCCGATGGCACGCGTTTTGGGGGGTTCCGCTTTGACGCCGCCACCAACCCCGCCCGCGACCCGGCCTTTATCTCCCCCGTTGAGATCACTGAGACTGATTTTCTGGTCGATCTGCGCGCGGTGGACGAGCCGGGGCCGCGCCTGCCACAACTCGCACGGCGTCAAAGTGTCGATCATTTCGCGACGGGCGATCTTGCGCCCGAACCCGGCCAACGCGCCGTTCTGGCCTGCCGCTCCGGCCTGCGTGCGTGGCGGGCCGCCCAACAGCTATCAACCTACTGGCAAGGCGACATCAAACTGATCGCCCTTGGAGACAACTGAGGAGACCACCGATGAAACACCTATTCACAGCCGCAGCCCTGCTGCTGGCGGCCCCAGCGCAAGCGCAGGATGAGATGACCATCCTTTTGGATTGGTTCATCAATCCTGACCACGGCCCGATCATTTTGGCGCAAGAGCTTGGCTATTTCGCGGATCAGGGCCTTGAGGTTGAGATCGTGCCGCCTGCTGATCCTTCGGCTCCGCCGCGTCTTGTTGCCGCCGGGCAAGGTGATTTGGCCGTCAGCTACCAGCCCAGCCTGCATCTGCAGGTCGCCGAAGGCCTGCCTTTGGTGCGCGTCGGCACGCTGGTCGCCACCCCACTCAACTGTCTGTTGGTGCTGCGAGACGGCCCCATCAAGGAGATTGGCGACCTGAAAGGCGGCAAGATCGGGTTCTCCGTCGCCGGTGTGGAAGAGGCCGTGCTAACGGCCATGCTGTCGCGCTACGGCGTCTCGCTTGATGATATCGAGTTGGTCAATGTCAACTTCTCGCTCTCCCCGTCACTGATGTCTGGGCAGGTCGATGCAGTCATCGGGGCCTACCGCAATTTCGAGCTGAACCAGATGGATATCGAAGGCGTGCCCGGCAAATGCTTCTATGTCGAGGAAGAGGGCGTGCCCACCTATGACGAGCTGATCTATGTTGCCAACCCAGAGCTGATGGACCGCGACATGCTGCGCCGCTTTATGCGCGCAACCGAGCTGGCGACGCAGTATATTGTCAACAACCCAGATGCCAGCTGGGAGGTCTTCAAAGGCTTCTCCGCCGAGCTGGATGATGAGCTGAACGCCCGCGCTTGGGTCGACACCCTGCCACGTTTTGCTTTGCGGCCGGAAGCACTTGATGCCGGTCGCTACACGCGGTTCGAGGCGTTTTTGGCCGAAAGCGGCCTGATCGAAGGCACCCGTAGCGTGCCGGAACTGGCGATAGATCTGGGGGCAGAATGAGCTACGGCGCGACATTTGCGACTTGGCGGGACTGCGCCGGGCCGGTCTGGCCCGCCTACACCCAGCACGCCTTTGTGCAGGGTCTGGGCGACGGCAGCCTGCCCCGCGACTGCTTCTTGCACTACCTGGTGCAGGATTATGTCTTCCTAATCCACTTTTCGCGGGCCTGGGCCTTGGCGGTGACTAAGGCCGACACAGTCGAAGAAATGCGCCTGGCCGCAGGTACCGTGAACGGGCTGATCAATGACGAAATCGCGCTGCATATCGACATCTGCGCCAAGGCGGGTATCTCAGAAGACGCCCTTTTTGCCGCCGAAGAACGCCCCGAAAATCTGGCCTATACCCGCTACGTGCTGGATGCAGGCCATTCAGGCGATTTCCTTGACCTGCTGGCGGCCCTTGCGCCTTGCGTGATGGGGTATGGCGAGATTGGCCAAAGCCTTGCCAAGACAGCGACGTCGCAGACATTTCGCGACTGGATCGACACCTATGCGGGTGATGAGTATCAGGCGCTTTGCGCGGATGTGGGCACCCTGATCGACGCTGCCGCGACCCGTCGGTTGGGCGATACGCCGGCATCCAGCCCACGATGGGCGGCGTTGCAAAACCGTTTCACAACCGCGACACGGCTGGAGGTTGGGTTTTGGGATATGGGTCTGACCCCGTGACCGCGCCCGCTTTGCATCTGTCGGGCGATGCCTCGATCGGGGGCGCGGCGATTTTCACCGGGATCGATTTTGCAGCCGAGGCGGGCGACTGGACCGTGATCCTTGGGGCCAGTGGGGTGGGCAAATCTACCGTTCTGAACCTCTTCGCAGGGCTTGCAGAGAGGATTGAGCTGGCCGGTCGCCTTGGCTGTTCCGACGGTGCGCTTGAAGGTCGTGTCGCCCTGATGGCGCAGGATGATCTGCTAATGCCTTGGCTCACAGCACTGGACAATGTGTTGATCGGCGCGCGCCTGCGAGGGCAACGCCCCGACAAGGACCGCGCGCGCGAACGGCTGGCGCAGGTCGGGCTGGCCGACAAAGCAAACGCGCGCCCAAGTGAGCTGTCCGGCGGGCAACGTCAACGCATAGCCCTCGCCCGCACCTTGATGGAGGACCGCCCTGTCGTCCTGCTGGACGAGCCATTCTCCGCCCTCGACGCCCTGACCCGCGCGCAGATGCAAGATCTCAGCGCTGAGCTTCTGATCGACCGTACCGTGCTGCTTGTCACGCATGACCCTGGCGAAGCGGTGCGTCTGGGGCATCGCATCTACATCATGACGCCCACAGGGCTGCGCCCGGTGCCGGTGCCTGAGGGGGCAACCCCCGCCCATTCGACGCGCCGCATATTTTTGCGGCGCAAGCCAGCCTTCTGAACCAATTGAGAGCCCCGATCCAATGAGCATTTGCAATGACCTGCGCGCCAGCGTGCAATCCGACTGGGACGCGGCCACGCGCCACCCCTTCACCAATGCGCTTGTCGATGGCAGCATCGATCCCGCCCTGATGGCCGGTTACCTGCAACAGGACTACCACTTCATTGACGGCTTTGTCCGCCTGCTGGCCTCCGCCATTGCGCATGCGCCAAGCTTGGCCGACAGCGTGCCAGCCGCGCAGTTCCTTGGCCTCGTGACCGGGCCTGAGAATACCTATTTCCTGCGCAGTTTCGAAGCACTGGGCGTTGCACCCGATGCGCCCGCCGCACCCCATACCGTGGCCTTTCAGGACCTCATGACGCGCGCGCGCATGTCAGGGCGCTACGAGATCATGATCGCGGTGCTGGTCGTGGCCGAATGGGTCTATCTGGACTGGGCCGACCCCCATGAAGACCGCGCGGCTGAGTTGCCCTTTTGGCTGGGCGAATGGATCACGCTGCATGCAGGTCCGGAGTTTGCCGAGGTCGTGGCCTATCTGCAAGGCCAATTGGACAAAGTCTGGGACGGGTTGGACGCTAATGCCCGGACCGAGGTCACGCAGACCTTTCAGGAGGCCGTGCATCTGGAACGCGCCTTCTTTGACGCCGCTTGGGCCGGGTTCGAGGGGGCCTAGGTGACCGGTTGGCGCGCCGCCCTTCTGTCGTTCATTTGCGTCATTGCGGGCTGGCAGGCGCTGGTTATGCTGACTGGTCTGCCACGCTTTATCCTGCCCGGTCCGATGCTGGTGGCGGAGACAATCTGGACCAGCCGCCAAATCCTTGCTGAAAACGCCTGGATCACAATTCTTGAGGTGCTGATTGGGCTCACCCTTGGCGCGATCTTGGGCGCGCTGTCCGCCGTTGGGCTCGCCGCGTCCCCCATGGCGCGGGCCTTGATCCGCCCCCTGCTGGTGTTCAGCCAAGCCGTGCCGGTCTTTGCGCTTGCCCCCATTTTGACGCTGTGGCTGGGGTTCGGGCTGTGGTCCAAGGTCACCATGGCGCTGATCATCATCTACTTTCCCGTCACTTCGGCGTTTTTCGACGCGCTCATGCGCACCAACCGCGACTGGCTCGGGCTGGCGCGGGTCATGGGGGCGACGCCGGCGCGGATCATGTGGCATATCCGCATTCCCGCAGCACTTCCCGGTCTGGCCTCTGGGCTGAGGCTGGCTGCGGTTTACGCGCCTATCGGGGCGGTGATCGGCGAATGGGTCGGGGCCTCACGCGGGTTGGGCTATTTGATGCTTTTGGCGAACGGACGGGCCAAGACGGACCTGATGTTCGCTGCGCTGATCGTGTTGGCGATCTTTACGATCCTGCTGCACACGGGCGTTCACCATCTTTGCCGCCGCTATCTGGATCGCACCGAGAGCTAGGCGGCGCGGCCTATTGGCACGGCTGTTGCTTTTCTGAACCTAGTAAAGGGAGATATCGGATGCCAGAAACACAGTTTGCCGTTCAGATGGGCATGGGCACTGATCTGAAAGGGCAGGACTACACCAAAGCCGCCGCCGCCGCCGTGCGCGACGCCCTGCATCGGAATTTTCTGTCGATGCACCGGGCGTTTGACCTGCCGCTGGATGAGATGATCGTGAAAATTCGGGTCGGGGTCGGAAACCCCGACGCGGTTGATCTGGAGGTGGTCAAAGCCGAGGCCCCGGTTGGCCATATTACGGCCGAGGCCGTACAAGGCGGATTGGACCTGGATATGCTGGGCGAGACCCCGATCATCGCGCAGGCCATCGTCACCGTGTCTTACAACTTGAAGGACGTCGCATGAAACCGCTGATCATGGAACTTGGCATGGGCGCGGATGTCCATGGGCATGACTACACCAAAGCCGCGTTACGCGGGATCTCTGACGCGATCCGGCATAGCTCGCTGACGATTTTCTACAACTACAAGCACCCGTCCGAAATGAAGATCGAATTGACGATTGGAGTTTCAGAACCGGACAAGGTCGACAAACAAGCCGTCGCCGACGCGCTGCCCTTCGGCAGTGTGGATGTGAAGGTGGTGAAAGGCGGCCTCGATGACAAAGGCATGGGCGGCAAGGAAGACATTGTTCTGGCGTCGGTTGCGGTCAAGGCCATGCTGGACACCACTGGCCACGGGATGGAATTGGCCGAGGTCTAGGCGCGCGACGGGGTCGGCTTAGTTTGCGCCCTACCCTTCTGATGCGCCTGCTCTTTGTCATCCACGCGGCAATGTGTTGGGGCTACAATTAGGCCTTTTACCGGCCACTCAGCGCTTTTGCATCTGTGCGCATTCACCGAGTAGAGCCACGCCCCGCCAAAAGGGGTAGTCAGGCAGGGCCCCAGATCGCACCCCAAGAACCATTTTGTAGCAAACGTTCTATCTTTGCCAGCTTGGCATTTACGACAGTCACATGATCCATCCGCTAGATTTGCATTCTAGAACGCCTCCAGAACAATCTTTCCTTTCGCCTTGCCGCTTTCCAGCAGCGCATGAGCCTTCGTCAAATTTGCGGCGTTGATTTTGCCAAAGCTATCTGCAACCGTCGATTTGATTTTGCCCGCGTCGATTAGTGATGCCACCTCGTTCAGGATGTCACCCTGCCGCTGCATGTCGGCAGTCTCAAACATTGGACGGGTAAACATAAACTCCCAATGGACCGAGATCGCCTTGGGTTTGAACGGCATGATGTCGAAGGTCGCGGGGTCATCAATCAGCCCATAGCGGCCTTGGGGTGTCATGAAACCGGCGACGTGGGCCGAATAAAGGTCCGAATGGGTTGTCGAATAGACGAAATCGACACTGCCGATGCTTAGGGCCTCAATCTGCGGCCCGAGTGGCTCTGCATGGCTGATGACGTGATGCGCGCCCAGCTCTTCCACCCAGGCTTTCGTCTCGGGTCGGGACGCGGTTGCGATGATCGTGACATCAGACAGGGCACGGGCCAGTTGGATCGTGATCGACCCAACGCCACCCGCACCACCAATCACCAGCAGGGTTTTCTTGCCGCCGGGGATAGGGGCGTCGATCCGCAGGCGGTCAAACAGCATTTCATGTGCCGTCAGTGTCGTGAGCGGCATCGCGGCCGCCGCAGACGCGGCGACGGAGCTTGGCGCGTTGCCGACGATCCGTTCATCCACCAGATGAAATTCGGAATTTGTGCCGGGCCGATTCACAGTACCGGCGTAGTAGACGTTGTCACCCACCGAAAAACTGGTGACCGCATCCCCGATGCCGACAACTTCGCCCGCAGCGTCCCACCCCAGAATGTCAGGTGTCTGACCTGTCGGAGCACGCCGCTGCCGGATTTTCGTATCCACCGGATTTACCGATACCGCTGCGACCTTGACCAACAGATCATGGCCGATCGCAGTTGGCGTTTCAGCCTCGAAGTCGATCAGCGCGTCTGCGCGATCAATTGGTCCGGTCTCTCTATATCCGACAGCTTTCATGGCGTGCTCCTTTGGTTTGATGATCAGGCGATGATGCTCATCTCGTTCAATGTAAACTCTTCGACCGCGCCATCGGTTGCTTCCATGTAAGCGGCCAAATGGGAAGCGCCCATATGCGTCTGCCACAAATCGCGGCTCTCCCAGTTCTCGTAGAACACAAAATGCGCCGGGTTGTCGTTGTCCTGGTGCAGGTCGTAGTTGATGCAGCCTTCTTCGGCCCGGGTGATGTCGATCAGCTTGAGCAGCTCGGCCTTCACGAGATCGACTTTTTCAGGGTTGGCTTTGATATTTGCGACGATGGTTAGTTTGGCCATTGGGGTCATCCTTTGTTGAATTTCTATCCATTAACTTTACGGGGTCGCCCTTTCGGGATAAACGCCTATCATTCGAATATATAATCCGGTTTAGGCGGCCAATGCTTCTCGATAACCTTCGACTGTTTATGATCATTGCCGAAAAGGGCAGCCTTGTCGCAGCGGCCCGCGAAACCGGTCTGTCCACAACGACCGTGTCGGAACGTCTTGCCGCACTCGAAGCCCATTTCGGCGTTGTCTTGTTCAATCGGACAACACGATCCATCAGCCTAACCGAGGAGGGTCGAACGCTTATCGACGGGGCCAAATCTGTTCTGAGTGAAGTCGCTGACCTCGACACACGCATTCGCTATGGGGCGGAAACACTCTCTGGACTGATCCGCATCTCTGCCCCCGTTGATCTGGGGCGTTCCATCATCTCCGACGCCATATCCACGTTTACTGACGAGAACCCGGCGGTTTCGATCGAACTGTCATTGTCAGACGGATATGTCGACTTGGTCGGCCAAGGGTTCGATCTGGCCGTGCGCTTTGGCAACGTGACGGATCTCGACCCTGAGGGTACGGAGCCTCGGGATGTTCCAACGCCTTGTCTGTGCTGCCCCCAACTATTTAGAAATGCATGGGACCCCAAGAGTACCCGATGACCTCAAAGACCATAATTGCCTGGTGATGCGCTTTGGGGAGGCCTTGGACAACACTTGGGAATTTGGGACAGGGCAAAAGCGCAAGCGCGTCACGGTTCGGGGAAGCCGTGTTGTGAACGACGGGTGGCTTATTCGGTCGTGGGCTTTGGCGGGACACGGTATCGTTTTGAAGTCAGAGCTGGATGTGGCTGAAGACATACGGGCTGGATCGTTGGTGTCATTACTTGGAGACCACCTACCGCCGCCAAACCCACTTCAAATGATGTTCCCACCAGGAAGGGCGCAACCACGGCGCGTTACCGCTTTTGCTGAGCATCTCCGTTTAACCGTTCCCGATACACATTTCGAAGCATAGGCTGTGCGCCTGTTTTTCAAATTTTGGCCAAAAAAAATGCAGTACCAAGCTGACGTCCAATGTAGGGCAGAAATTTCAGCGCCCTCCCGCAGAATGCGAGCTCTATCAGTGCCAGGTTCTGGCCCCGCAACGAATGTTTGCGATACGGGCTGCGAGCCCTTTTTCTGAGTGCTGCGCGATGTACGAATGTTGGCAATTGACCTGTCTACTTGGTTCGGGCCGATGCTTCAGCAAGTCGAAGCGCCAAATTGAACAAGGTCACAGATTGTCATGAAACTTGGCAAGTAAACGGGTAAATTCGGCGACCTCCTGATTGGAAAAGCTCCGCATCTGATGTTTTAGCCGTTCTAAAACAACTGGTAGGACCATGTCATGGAACGCCTGACCCTTTGATGTCAGATACCAGTCCCTCCGGCGCGGGTCGTTGTCGTGGGCCTTTCCTTTGGCCAGCTTCTTAGTGGCCAAACGGTGCAGGCTGCGGCTGACTGCAGCCTTGTCGATGCCGATAGTTTCGCTGGATAGCGCGACGGATGCACCCGGTTGGCGGGCCAACATGACCAGCATACGCCAATCCATTGCCCCAATGCCGAAACGCTCTTGCAACATGGCAGAGTTTTGCCGCGTGAACCGATTGGCGGCGAAGGTCAACAAGACCGTCGGCGTGCGAGAGAAGCTGAGGGTTTGGCGCACCAGATCGTTCTCTTCCGACACGACATCGACCAGAAATAGCTCGACCCACTCTGTAGCCACGACATCCCCGTCCTATTGCCTATTTGACAGCTCAGCACTAACGTGTTGTCATGTCAACACGTTGCACCCTGCGAGTGAAACCTGCCACATGCAACCACCTGTATATCACATTGATCCCGTCGCCTTCTGGGCCGACCCATATCCCGATCTAAAAGTTATGCGCAGGGATATGCCGGTGGCCTTTGTGCCTGAGCTAAAAGCCACTTTGATCACACGGCGCGATGACATCTTCGAGGTAGAAAAGAAGATTGCCTATTTCTCGTCCGAGCAGCCCGAGGGGCTGATGACGCAGCTCATGGGGCAGAACATGATGCGCAAAGATGGGGCGGCGCATCTGGCCGAGCGCAAGGCAATCTTCCCGACTGTCTCCCCCAAAACGGTCAAGACCGTATGGAAAGAACAGTTTGAGATGGCCACGAACGCGGCATTGGACGAGTTCAGACCGCTTGGGCGGGCAGATATGGCAATGCAGATTGCCAAACGCCTGTCTGGAGAGGCTCTGATCGCGATGACCGGCTTGCGCAATATGAGTTGGCAGGAAATGGACCGCGTCAGCCAGGGCATGATCGACGGCTGTGCTAACTATGCAGGCGACCCGAAAGTCACGGCGCTCTGCCATGATTGCACGGCCTCGATTGACCGGCATATCGACCAGATGATCCCGCACTTGAAGGCCGATCCCAACCATTCGCTTTTGTCTGTGCAGATGCAGGCAGGCCTCGGCCTTGAAAGCGTGCGCGCCAATATAAAGCTAGCCATCTCTGGCGGCCAGAACGAACCACGCGACGTGATTGCCGGACTTGTCTGGGCGCTCCTCACTCATCCCGAGCAGTTGCAGATGGTGCAACGCGGGCAAGCCACTTGGTTGCAGGCGTTCGAAGAATATGTCCGCTGGATGTCGCCCATCGGGATGAGCCCGCGCGAGATGGCGCAGCCCTACGATCTACATGGTGTGACGCTGGCGAAAGGCAGCCGGGTCTTCTTGATGTTTGGCTCAGGCAACCGCGACGAGACGGTGTTCTCCAGTCCCGACAATTTTGACATCACACAGGATTGCGGCCCCTCGATCGCCTTTGGCGCGGGCCCGCATTTCTGCGCGGGGGCCTGGGCCTCGAAATGCCTGATCGCCGAAGTTGTCATGCCCGCCCTGTTCGACGCGTTGCCGAACCTCCGGCTTGCGGGGCAGACCCGCTTTGGCGGCTGGGCGTTCCGCGGGCCCGTTTCGATGCCCGTAGCATGGGATACTTGACCCTATTTTTTGTTCCGCAGAGCGCGTTTGACGATGTAGTGCGTGGCGTCCACTTGGGATTGGGCCACCCAACGATCACATAGCGCCTCGACCCAATCGGGTTGGGATTTCCAGGCATCATTGAGCCAATTGGCCACAGAATCCTGCACATAGCGTGATGGGTCGGACCGCAGGGGCTCAAGCACTGGTAGCCCATGTTCGGGCGCGTCTTTTAACAGTTTGATATGGCTTGCCCAAACGCCGCGTGGACGAACGGCTTCGCTGGCAAAGCGGCGAAGATATTCTGACCCGTCCAAGGTCAGGGGTGTAAGTTCTGAAATAGCAACCTCTGGATCGGCCACAATGGCTGGGCGCAGTGCAAGCCAGGCCCATTCACGCACCCCAAAATGAGCGTCATCTGCAAAGGGCCGCATTGCGCGAAGTTTGTCGGGCAGTGATGCGATCGGGTCGGCCGCAATCAGGTAAGCGCCCCAGCCGCGCACGAGGTCGGACCGATGATTGGCGAGCCATTGCAATCGATCAAGGGCAGATTGTTCAAAAATGATCTGCGCCGCCGCAGCCATGCGCTTAGTCACACCTACTTTGGCATCAATCGTTTCAGCCTGGGCCGCTAACTCGGGCAAAACGGCTCCCATAAGAGCCGAAAAATCCGTTGCTAAATTCTCGGACAGGGTCGCGGCCTCGATCTCGCCCGCGTTCAGCTGGGCGAGGATGTCAGACGGCACGCCCGCCACACTTGCTGCACCCTTGCGCTTTGGTGTCACCATGTTCGCACGACCCTCACAGAGCTATTGAGATAGGTTTTGAACTTCGATGGCACCAAGAAATTATACATCGGGACCACTACGATTTATGTGTCTGCGACGAGCATCTCGCCGATTAGATTGTCCGAACTTTCTGATGTTCGTTTCATCCCGACGGTGGTTTTGTGACATCCAATGCCGCCTCAATACATAACAGACACTGTGCTTGTTATATATATAGGCAAAACCGTCAAGCATATTCCGCCCGTGCCAATAACTGATCGAGAGTGGTCGCGCGCAGCACCTCGGCGAAGGCCTCTTCTGCATCGCCAAACACCGACGTTATGGCATTGCTGATTGCCTCGCCCTCCACACAAGCCGCCTGCGGTGTTGCATTCGCTCGCGAAAAAATCCCCCTTTCTGAAATCGCGGAAAAAACATCCTGCAAAGTGATCTCAGCGGGGGACATGCACAGAACGTATCCACCATTCGCCCCGGAAACAGACCGGACGAGCCCCGCAGTTACGAGCTTGCCTGTGGCACGACGAATGACAACCGGGTTGACAAAAATCTGCTCCGCAATCTTTGAAGCAGGCACAGGGTCCGGGGCCAAAAACGCAATGACACACAGCGAATTTGCCGCGACGGCAAGGGATTGATCCAAACTCATTAGCTTCCTTTCGCGTGCAACTTGCCACAATACATACGGCAACCCCAGAGCAGGTGCGAGATTTCACAGACCCCAATTTTTCGACGCCGGCTAGTAGGTACGATTTTGTGGTCAATTTTTTCGAAATCAAAACCTCTCAGAAATGAAATTCCAAAAGTAGACGCTGAAATATACTGGGCATGAACCTGCTCCATCGACGTAACTGCAAGATCTTACGAACGTAGCTCTCCGTGTGCTTTGGCGAACTGTCTGCTGTGTGTCAGAAACAGTATGAAGGCGCATGAACCTGAATGCAGCCCTATTCAGCTCCCCAAAACTCATTTCATCCGCTTGGCGGGCTGAGAACTTGCCGCTGCATAAAGTCCGCTTGGCTTTGTGAAATTTGCGAAGGGTTGAGCGTGGCCAAGAGAAATACAATGTCCTGCTTGGTCGTCGCTAGATGTTTATGGGTGGTTTTTGGCAACTGCGGCGCACATACTTGTCCCAACGCACTGCCCGCACCGGAGATCTTATGACTGCGACCTACTTTTCCCCGACAGGCGGGCACCCGCCACAAGACCAGTTGCTAACGGACCGAGCGGTCTTTACCGATGCCTATGCCGTGATCCCAAAAGGGACGATGCGCGACATCGTCACCAGCCAACTACCGTTTTGGGAACAAACCCGTCTTTGGGTCATCGCCCGCCCCCTAAGCGGATTTGCGGAGACTTTTTCGCAATATATCATGGAAGTCTCACCCGGCGGCGGTTCGGACCATCCAGAGACTGATGCAGGCGCCGAGGGTACCTTGTTTGTCGTCGAGGGCACGGCAACATTGAGCGTCGACGGCGAAAACCGCACCCTAGCTCCAGGCGGATACGCCTATTTGCCGCCAACGACTGAATGGCGTTTGCACAATGAGACGAGCGAGATGCTTAAATTTCATTGGATCCGCAAAGCCTACGAAGCCGTTCCGGGTCTTGCCCATCCCGATGTGATCATCGCGAACGAAAACGACATAGCCCCGACCCCTATGCCTGGTACCGACGGCAAATGGTCTACGACACGTTTCGTAGACCCCGACGACCTGCGCCACGACATGCATGTCGCAATCGTCACGTTCGAGCCCGGCGCAGTCATCCCTTTCATGGAAACACATGTCATGGAGCACGGGCTCTACGTGTTGGAGGGCAAAGCCGTCTACCGCCTCAACACCGACTGGGTCGAGGTTGAGGCCGGTGACTACATGTGGCTGCGTGCCTTCTGTCCGCAAGCTTGCTATGCGGGCGGTCCGGGCAAGTTTCGGTACTTGCTCTATAAGGATGTGAACCGTCACATGGACCTGCGGCTTTTCCCCAAGAAGGGTTAAAACGCAAAACCAAACGCACGTCAGAGCAGCTTTGGTTCACATCGCCTCTAAGGCGGGTCCACTTGTTCGAAATGCCTTAACGCCGGAATACAACTGCGGCTGAAGATGCTAGCGGTACAGGCGCGAAAAGAGCGGGCAAGTTCCGGTCGATCCGCGGTTCCCAACCCGCAAAATGGGCAATTGCGCGGCAAGGTCGCAATTTGAGTTTCCGAATTTCAGCTTAAAATTCATGATGTTACGGCAAAAAAATACCTGCGCCAATTTTCATTAAACTGTCTTAAAACTAAACAAAAAACCCACATTTGGACACAATTTCCGCCAATTTACCCGCTTTGTTTCAGCCAGTGATTTAGGACAGAGCGTTAAGGCGTTCGTTCATTCGGACTGTTTTTGGTTTCAAGTTTCGAGGTTCGAGTGGTGGGTCCAATAGTCCTGAGCAAATTGGAGAGGAGAAAGACTGTTATGTACAGCCTTAAGAAGCGACTAAAAACATCTGCGGCGTCTGTCGCTATTGCATCCGGCATGTTGCTTTCAACAGCAGCCATTGCGGAGCAAGTCACACTGAAATCGACCGACGGCACAATCAATGTCGTTGGCGACTTCGTTGATTTCAAAGACGATTCCTACATCGTTCGTACGGCACTTGGTGACCTGCGCATCAACGCCAGCCGCGTTGTGTGTGAAGGCGCCGCTTGCCCAACATTCGGCAACGCGTCCGCCGACGTCACAATCGTAGGCTCTGACGCAATCGGGCTCGGCATGATGCCGCTCCTGATGACAGGTTATGCTGCGTCCATCGACGCAGACGCAGAGCTGACCAACCCGGCCACTGGCCAAGCACTTGCCACGATCATTGATGACGGTGGCTTTGGCGACGAAGTTGGGTCCTACCTCGTGTCGGCCACCAATGATGATGCAGCCTTTTCCGGCCTGCTTGATGGCAGCGCCCAAATTGGCATGTCTTCGCGTCGCATCACCAAGGACGAAGCACGCGCCCTTCGCGCAGCAGGTGCTGGCAGCATGGTCAGCCCAAGCCAAGAACGCATCATCGCGGTCGACAGCATGGTTGTTGTAACCCACGCTTCCAACCCGGTGAACCAGCTTGACTTCAACCAGCTTCGCGGGATTTTCTCGGGCGAGATCACAAACTGGTCCGAGCTCGGTGGTCCAAACAAGCCGATCAACGTCTTCTTGCGTGATCAGGACTCAGCCAGCCACGAATTCTTCGCAGACTACCTGTATGGCGAAGAGCGCCCCGAGTTCCTGCCACAAGGCATCACCGCAGATGACCAGGCACTGTCGAACGCGATCTACCACGACAAAAACGCCATCGGCTACCTCGGCTACGCCTTCCAGCGTGGCGCCAAGCCAATGACGCTGATCAACGAATGCGGCATCGCAACGACACCAGACGCCTTCTCCGCCAAAACGGAAGAATACGCCCTGAACCGTCGTATGTACCTGTATAACCGCGCCGACAACCTCGACGCAGAGGGCCGCGAATTCCTCGACTTCGTCACATCGGATCAAGCTGATGGCGTGATCGGGAAATCCGGGTTCATCGACCTCGGCATCACCCGTCGCGCTCAAAGCCTTGAAGAAGGTCGCGGCGCCGCCATGGCAGTTGAAGTTGCAAGCTACGACGCTGGTTTTGAAAGCGAAGTAATGCAGGAAATGATGGCTGAGATGGTGAACTATGACCGTCTGTCGACAACATTCCGCTTCCGCACAGGGTCTTCGAAAGTTGACGAACGTGGTAAGCTCGACATGCAGCGTCTGATCAACTACCTCGAAGGCGAAGATGACGGCACATCCGTGACCATCGTTGGCTTCACAGACGATGTGGGTGCTTTTGAAGCGAACCGTCGCTTGTCGCTGGGCCGCGCCGAAACAGTCGCTGACAACATCATCGAGACAGCTGGTGGCCGCCTGGATCACATCGACATGAAGATCGCAGGCTACGGTGAAGTTGCACCATCGGCATGTAACGTGTCGGATCGTGGCCGCTCCATCAACCGCCGCGTTGAAGTGTGGATCACGAAGAACCCACAGTCCTAAGACATAAGAAGATGCATGTTCGAAAGGGCATGCATCTTCTTCACCCATTGTCTGACGTAGCGGCCCGCGTGGGGGAGCCAATCAGACAAAAACACGTCGACCAGAATAGCCAAGCGACAGTTTGTAAACATCGTTCGCTCTACCAGTTATCGGCCAAGCAGCATGAAGGCTGCATGTGTCGAATGATACCGTACAAAGGACCTTCAAAATGACCCCCACTCTCCCAAATCTCGCCGCAGCGCTTGCCCTTGGGTGCGCCGCATTGGCGACACCGACCTTGGCCGAAGACGCCAAGATTGTCCCTGTCGCACTTCAAGAGGACACAGGCGCGCAAGAGCGCATCAACTTCTCCGGCAAGTTGCGCATGTTGTCACAACGCATCCCGTCCGCCGCATGCCACCTTTCAGAGGGGGTAGACCCTGAAGGCGCGCAGAAATTGCTGACAGGGGCGACCGCAGAGTTCGATAAGATTGTAAACGCGCTTGAATTCGGCGACCCGTCGCTCAACATCAACAGCGCTGAACCACGCCGTAAGACCAAAGCCACGATTGGCGAATTGCGCACCGCGTGGGTTCCGCTGAAAGACGCCTCACAAGCAATGATCGAAGGCGACGTAAGCGAAGAACATCTTTTGACCATCTTGAACAATAACATGGGCGTTCTTGACAAAGCCAAAGGCGTCGTCAGCCAAGTTGTGGGCCAATATTCGAACCCGATCGAACTGGTTCAAGCAGATTCTCTGCTGATCGACATCGCTGGTCGCCAACGGATGCTTACCCAAAAAATGTCGAAAGAATCTTGCATTGCAAACACAGGCCACGGAACGCCTGAAACGATTGCTGCCTTGCAAGGCACAGTTCAGACCTTCCATTCTTCGTTGGATGCTTTGATCAACGGCTTGCCAGCTGCAGGCATCCGCCGCCCACCGACACCGGCAATCGCAGAAGGTTTGAAACAGGTCTCAGCCAATTGGCAAAGCGTAAAACCACTGTTGGAAAAAGTTATCGCCGGCGAAACACTTGACGCGGCCGCCGAGACCAAGAAATTCCAAGGCCTGAACGCGACAATGAAAAAGATGAACGAAGTTGTCGGCATGTACGCGAAAGCCGTAACCAAAGAAAGCTAAACGCGTGAGCGCATGGTTTGAAACAAAGCAGCCCCGGCCCTGACAAACAGGACCGGGGTTTTTTCATCTTTGAATGGGCGTCACCGGTTCCAATATTCGGGGATAAGTGACAACAGAAAATCCCCGCCATAGCCCGGAAATGCTTCTTTGAGCTGGGCCGCTGCGTCGTCGGGCGTTGCGGCATTGCTCATCGCATCATCGAGCACTTTGATATAGGCGATCGCTGTATCAAACTCCCCCGGGTGGTCGGTAGCCCATGGCCAACAAGCAACGTATCAAAGGCTGGATCATCGCGCAGGCTTTCCAATGTTGCGATCCAGTTTTTCCGGTCAACGCCGGGTGCAAAGAAGACGCCGTTATAGACCAAGTCCTGCACGATTGCGACTTTCTGCTCAGGCAGAACGGTCACGATCAAATGCGGGGCCTCCGTGTTCTCATAGTGACGGAACTCGACCGGGACGCCCGATATTTCGGTCATACCAATGGAAATGTCAGGGCCGTTCAAAACTGTCGTCGGTTCCGGGAAGTCGCCTCCCGCGGCCTCCGCAGCAACGGCCGTACGAATTTGTGGCAGTGTGGAAAAAACCGTTCCTTCAATGAATGCCGAGCCGCCCCAGTGATCAGGATGTTCATGGCTTAGAACGGCCAGTCCCACCGGTTTGCCGGTCGCAGCGATCAAGGCAGAGACCTCCTGCGCTGTCGGCGGCAGCATTGTGCCATCGACGACGAGCAATTGATCTGAGAATTCCACCACATGCGACGTTACATTCACGGCCTGCGCTGGTGAGACATAAGTGTGAAACGTCACGCCACCGGTCGCAAAACTATGTACAGTGCCGGGCGGCAATTCCCCTTGAGCGTGCGCGATGTCAGGGCGCAAAGCCGTGCGCAGGAAGGTAGCCGCACCTATTGTAAGCGCGGCCCCTTTCATCAGATCACGACGGGTAAGTGTTGGGTTGGAAGGCTGGGTCATATCAAAAAACTCCATTTGGATTGGCATCAGACAAGACGTCTTGCACCGGCGCGGACGCCGATGAGCCCAAATTATTGACAAGTACCATTCTCAATAAGTAACCAAATGATGATTGAACAATTCTGGTAAAGTGAACAATGATCGAAAAACTACGGAGTATCGCGATATTTTCGACCGTGGTGGATCAGGGTTCATTCCGGGCTGCCGCGCATCACTTGGGTCTGGCGCCGTCGCGGATCAGCCAGGCCGTTTCTAACCTAGAAAAGGATTTGGGGGTCACGCTGCTTTACCGATCCACGCGGCAGCTATCGCTGACACAGCAGGGGCGGGCGTTACACCTTCAGGCGCGTGCCATGTTGGAAGCCGCCGAAACAGGGTTGGACGCCATCAACCCGCTTAGCAGTGACCCGGCGGGCCTTCTGCGGGTATCAGCCCCGGCCTTTCTGACGCAAACAAAGCTCATGGATGACATCGCTGAATTTGCAAAAACCTATCCTAAAGTGTCGCTCGACCTACATTTTACCGACCGGCGGCGGGACCTGATTAAAGACGGGTTTGACGTTGCTATCCGCGCGGGCTGGCTGGAAGACAGTGAGTTTCTGACCCGCAAGATCGGAACGATCGAGCGATTGCTGGTGGCCAGCCCCAACTACTTTTGCGGAAAGCCGCCCCCCATGACGCCGCAAGACCTAGAAGATTGGAACTGGATCCGCTTCTCCATGCACCCAGGTCGGACCGAATTGACGGCAAGATCAGGTGAGACGGTCACCGTCTCAGGCCGGTCCCATGTCACCGTCAGTTCGGCCAATGCGCTCTACGAATTCGCCATGCGCGGCTTGGGGGTTTCGACCATTCCGGAACATCTCGCCCGCAGCGGGTTTGAACGTGGAGAGTTGGTACATGTGCTCCCCGATTGGACGCTCAAACCGCTCGGAGTTCATGCCGTTTGGCCTGACCAATCACGGCGCGAAAATCTCACGACACTATTCGTGCGTTTTATTGCGCAAGGCCCGCCTGAAACGACAGACGTGGATGATCACCCAGCCGCACCGTAGCCCGCCCGGCGTCCGAACACCGCCCCTGAGGTCAGACCGGAACCACCGGGATAGCCATTGAAGAACACACCGCCGACCAGTTCACCGCACGCAAAAAGGCCGTCAATCGCGTGCCCCGCCTCTGTCAGCACAGCGCCACGCTCATCAACTTTCAACCCGCCATAGGTGAAGGTGATGCCACCTGTGACCGGGTAGGCGCGGAACGGGCCAGTATCCAGCTTCTGCGCCCAATTTGATTTGGCCAGCTCCAGCCCTTTTGTACCTTTCCCGTCAAGGACGGTCGGATCAAAAGGGACGTTCTCGTCGACAGCGTCATTGTAAGCCGCCAAAGTACCAGCTGCCGCGTCCTGATCGACGCCGTCTAGTTTGGGCAACAGAGATTCCAGACTGTCGGCCTCAACGAAGTGGGCATCATGGAAGTGGTATTCGCCGTAAAGCAGATCAAAGACCTTCGCGTCAAAAATCTGCCACGCGAAATGCCCAGGTTGGGACATGATGGCGGACCCAAATTGCGCATAGGTGTAGTTGCGGAAATTGATCCCCTCATCAACAAAGCGCGCGCCATTAGCATTCAGCATCACGCCCAGAAAATAGCAAATCTTGCGGTAATTTTTGCGCTCCGAAGGCGGTAGCTCAAGGTTGCCAAAATCCGCCATGTGTAAATCCATTGGCGTTGCGTGGCAGCCACCGAAAAAACCATAGCTTTGTGCGCCGAGTTTTTCTGCCATCACCAAGGCGTCGCCTGTATTGTGCGGTGTGCCGCGCACTTTGGCCTTGTCCCAATCCGGGCCAATATGGGTCTGACGCAGCGCGGCGCTCGCCTCGAACCCACCGCACGCAAGGATCACCGCATCAGCTGAAACGCGTGCGCCCGTGCTGGTGGTCACGCCAACAATCCTGCCCTGTTCGACAATCAGATCGGTGACAGCTTCTTCATATCGAATTGTCCCGCCCAGTCGTTTGAACGCCGCAAGCTCCTGATCGAACAAACCAACGCCCTCATTCTCAGCCGCTAGCGTTAGCCCGCCCCAAAACACATGGCGGCCATCCTTTTCAAAGCTCTGGCGCGCATAGATTGGTTCGAACCGAACATCATGCGAGCCTAGCCACTTCAGTGTTTCATAGCTTTGGGATGTCAAAACCTGTTGCTCAGGGCTGAGCGGGCGGCCGTCATTGAAGCCCAGCAAATCTCCAGCAAAGGTCTCTTCGGTGTAACCGCCGAATTCCGTATGTGCGAGCCGCGGATCATCGGGGTCCTTCAAGAGCGGCAGCAAATCATCGCCGGAACCATAGGCAAAGCGCATCGCACCCGCCGTATACTTGGTGTTGCCCCCTGCTAAAGCTTCATCGGCCTTTTCAAGGATTAAAACCTCAGCGCCCTTCTCGAGAGCCGCGATTCCTGCACAAAGGGCTGCATTACCCGACCCTGCGATAACGATTTTTTTCATCTGTGTGTCCAAACTTCGGGATTTATCATGTGGATGGGCGTACCGCTGGCAAAGGCGTTGATTTGATCGAAAATGTCCGAGAATTGCAAATCGAATTCATCCTCAGTGACATATCCAATATGCGGTGTGGCCAACACATTGGGCGCACGGAGCAACTCGTGGTTTGTGTCGGTCAATGGCTCTGTGTCGAACACGTCAACGGCAGCGAAGATACGGCCGCGGGCGACCTCTGCCTCAAGCGCACCGTCTGCCACCAACCCCGAGCGTGATGTATTGATGAAAAGCGCACGGTCTGACATTGCCGCCAAATCCGACGCCGTTATGATCCCATGCGTCCCAGGCTTCAGGCGCACATGCACACTAACGATGTCGGAACTCGCGAAAAATTCTTCTCGCGAGGCGGCAACGCGTTCACCGTCAGCCTCGGCGCGCGCGCGACCCTCCTCTGACGACCACCATTGGACCTGCATTCCCATCGCCTTGGCATAGTCCGCAACGGCCCGCGCGATCCGGCCATAACCGTAAAGCCCAAGCATGCGCCCCCGCAGCGTCCGTCCGACGCCTGATTGCCATGTGCCGCTCTTTAGGGAGGCAGCCTGTTCGGGAATGTTACGATAGCTCGCCAACATCAGGCCCAGCGTTAATTCTGCGGCAGCATAGGACGGCGATCCGGCGTGCATGTTTGAACAAAGCAGCACCTCATTGCGGGTGCAGGCTGCTACGTCGATATGCGGGTAGACGCTGCGTTGAGAGATGAGTTTCAAGTTGGGAAGCTGTTCCAGCAAAGGCGCTCCAATCTTGGTCCGCTCGCGAAACAGAACCAAGCAATCAGCCTCACGTAAGCGTGGCGCAAGCCTGACGGGGTCCGGCTCATGGTCAGTCCAGACAGTGACCTCATGCCCTTCTAGCTTGGCAAAACATGGCAAGCCACGCAGGGTGTCAAACCAGTCGTCGAGAATATGAACTTTCATGCGTCTTGTCCCCGCGATCCGGGCATGCCTACTGCCATGAACCAGCACACCCATCCTTAATTGTATACGGAGGTATACAATACAGCTGAAGCCGTCAATTCCCCTTCCAGATCCTTTGCGGAACGAAAACCTGACCGGCGGCCAGCAAGCGTGCCGTGCGTACGAGGCCAGCGGACTTGATGACCATCCCTGCCCCGGTCACCTCAAAATCCACCAACACGTCGATCTTTCCCGATGGGTGCTCCAGTACAAGCGCTGCCGGACCCTCGCCCGGTAAATCCGCCAATCCTTGCGCCACGCTCCCGGGCGTCAGAACACAAGAGGCCAAACATTGCGCGCCAGTTACGGCCATAGTCGGATGCGTGCTCCAAGGCATAAAGTAGCGCGCGGCAATCGTGCCACCGGCTTGCGCAGGCGCGACCAAGCCAAATTTGGGCGCAACCGATTTTGATACGTCACCCATTCCCATCAAAGCGCCTGCTTTAAGGCGGACCGCCTCCATCCGGGAAAAGAATGCGCTATTTGCGTCCAATTCCTCTGCACTTTCATAACCCGTCAAACCAAAGCTATCCGCACGGGCGATGACCATCGGCATGGCAACATCCATGCAAGTGACCGAAATACCGTCGATCTCATCAATCAAGTTGCCGGTCGGCAAAAAAGCCCCTGTAGCACCACCCACAGTTTCCATGAATTGTAAGGTGACTGGCGCAGCACTTCCGGGTACACCGTCGATCCGCGCCTCCCCGTCATAGCTGACCACGCCGCCCGGCGTTTGAACAAGCGCCGCAACTTTCGCACCGCTATTCACGGCGCGGATCGCAACGGGCGTTTCATCCATTTGCGCGTCAACAAGGCCCATCTCAATCGCCGCCGGACCGACACCAGACAAAATATTGCCGCAGGTCGGTTTGAAATCGACCAGCTGGTCTTCGACACTGACCTGCGCGAAGAAATAGTCGACATCCGCCCATGCATCAGTGGATTTGGACAGCATCGCCACTTTGGTCGTCACCGTCGCGCCGCCGCCGATCCCATCAATATTAAGCTTGTGGCCCGAGCCCACAATGGAGATCAAAACCTCCGCAAGTTTGTCCAGATCAGCGGGCAAATCACCACGGTTCATGTAGGGCCCGCGCGAGGTTCCCCCGCGCATGAACAGAAACGGGATCGCAGTTTGGCTCATGTCACACGCCTCGCTGTATGCGAAAACGGAGCTATACAATCAAAGCCGTTCGGATGGCCAATATGACTCAAACATTCGATCAAATAGAATTTCTGCTGTATCACGCCCATGAATATCCCGACCTGTCTTTACAGAAGACATTGGAAAACGCTTGAGGCTGAAAGGCAAGTCTTTCGGGCGGGCTAGCGCAGCTTTCTACAGCCACATGCATCAGCGGGCCGCCTTGGTTCGCTTGAGAGCCGGAGTTCCGCCGCACATTCGCAAAGCCACAGCCAAACAGCTGCTTGGCGCTGCCCAAATGGCAAAAGCATCACCAGATTGTAGCATTGCGCCAACATCGGGTTCACTTGAGGCTTGCGTTCAAACCCGCCATATAAGCCACAACGGGTTTGCTGACATGGTCGTGCCGTTCGGCCTCGTCAAAACCAAACGCTTTTCCTTTGGGAAACGGTACATATAGCACTTCACCCGGATCATGTCCTTTGCCGGATTTCCGTCGGTAAGGCGCACGCGGCGGCGGATGCCCGCATCTGCGGCTTCCATGATGCTGTCAGCAGCGAAGGGTGGCGGTAACGCATTAGGCGACTTCCATAACCCTGTGGCGCGCCTTTGGGTGCGTCACCTCGTCTGGCGCGCTTGTGGCCGCTCGCGCCTCCGGCCAATCGAGAAACAGGATCGCCGGATTTGTTATGTTTTCCTTTGCTAGACAATCACACAGATCGGCTCCCCGGCACGCCGCCACAACCTGATCATTGGCCTGTGCATTGGCAACGATGCGCACTTGAACTTGTTTGGCCAGCCCTTCTACGCGCAACGTCGCTTCGATCTCAGGCGCAGCTTTGATCCCCATATAAACCGCCACCCGCGCGCCAAGCCGCAGATGTGACAGCCAATCTGGCGCGGCCATTCCGTCGGCACCGGTGCCCGTGGTCATGACAATGCTTTGCGTCTGGCCCCTCTCGGTCAGAAAATCACCCATCGCCGCAGCCGCGCCGCTGGCAGCGGTAACGCCGGGCACAATTTCGTAGCTCAGCCCTGCCTCTTTCAGGGCCTCAACTTCCTCCGCACCACGCGCAAAAATGCCGGGATCGCCGCATTTCAAACGCACAACGCGCTTTCCCTGCCGAGCCGCGCTCACCAGAACGCTGTTGATCTTCTCCTGCGGCCAGCTGTGGCACCCCGGCGCTTTGCCGACAAACACACGTTCCGCGTCACGGCGCGCCAATTCCAGAATTTGCGGATCAACCAAGCGATCATAAAAAATGATGTCTGCCTCCTGCAACCGCTTTACGCCGCGCAAGGTGATCAGGTCACTGGACCCCGGCCCTGCCCCAACAAGCGCGACCGGCGCAGGTGCAGCCTCTTCAAATGTTCCGGTTTCAATCGCCGCTTTCAACTTCTGCGCCGCGTGCGCCTCCGCCCCTTTCGCGTGAAGCGCGCGCACGGGCCCTGCAAAGACCCAACGCCACAGATCGCGCCGGTCCCGTGGCCCAAGTCGAGCGGCCGCAAAGTCGCGCAACCGACCCGCCAATGAGGCCAGGTCGCCCAAACGTGGCTCCAACATCTCCTCGACCTTCGTCTTGATCTGGCGTCCCAGCACCGGCGCCGTACCCTCCGTCCCAATGGCCACAACAACCGGGTCGCGGTCGACAATCGACGGCGTGATTGCGTCGCACAGATCGGGCTGGTCCACAACGTTGACGACTGCGCCAGCCTCTTTGGCCAGCATATGCATTGCTGCATCCAGCCCCGGACAGCCCGTCGCAACAAACACCAATGCGGCGCCTTCAAACGAGATCGGAGAGATCGCGCCGCGGGTCCAAGCAATCTTGCCTTGCGCCTGCAATCCTTGAAGTTCTTCATCAAGCACAGGCGCTAAGACCTCGATCTGCGCTTCGGTTTTTAGGATCAAACGACATTTCTGCGCCGCCTGCTCGCCGCCGCCTGCAATCACAACGCGCCGTCCGGTCATAGTCAAAAACATGGGGAAGGTTTTCATCTGATCGCTCCTCGTCTCATTCGGCAGCCAGGGTTTGTGGCGGCATTACCAATAGACCTTTCAGTTCGGGCTTGCAGGACCCACAGCTTGTGCCCGCACCCGTACATGCGCCAAGCGCTTCAACCGTTCCCGCACCATCGGTAATCGCCTGCCGC
Source organism: Litoreibacter sp. JB4-2 (assembly GCF_055693445.1). Taxonomy (NCBI): domain Bacteria; kingdom Pseudomonadati; phylum Pseudomonadota; class Alphaproteobacteria; order Rhodobacterales; family Roseobacteraceae; genus Litoreibacter; species Litoreibacter sp. JB4-2. Next base: position 3,709,756 of record NZ_CM146334.1, on the reverse strand, counting down.
AGCGTGTTGACCCCAACCGACATGCAGGCACAAACTATCGCGCCGGGTTCGAGTTGACCTGTGCCAGGGAACCCCGCCAAAGCGTCAAGGCCACCTGTTTCCGTACCGATCAAAGACACCGCATGCGACCGCGACAGCGCGACCGGGCTTGGGGCGGCAAAAAACAACGCTTCCAAAACGCCGTCCCGCGTTAAGGCGATGCGGGTCGTTCCAAGCTCCTGATCTTCAACGAAACACATCTCACCACAGGCGCAATTGGTAAGCCGCTTAACCAGATCAGGCCATTTCACGACATCACTTGCACCTGCCAACTCCGCCTGCCAACCCGTCTGGGTGCGCGCCACAGCGCTGTAATCCGCGACTGTTTCAATAGGCGCGGCTGAGGCCAAAAACCCATACCAACGCGCGTCAAATCGGGCCGCCTGAACATCGCCCGCTTTCAAAGCGGGTTGGCCTGACACAGGGTCCGTCCCGACATCCACAAGCCCGTTCACCCAAGACGCGCTGCTGCGCTGCCGGGTCCAATGCATGGGCGCAAACAGAGTGCCTCGCGCCACCTTCGGAGTGATCAGCGCGCGAAACAGCGCACGGGCACGGCCTGCGGAAAGCTCCACGATATCTGCCGCGTTGATCTGCAGCTGGGCCGCGTCACCAGGATGGATTTCGACGTAAGGCTCCGCCAAATGGCTACCCAAGCGCGGCGATTTGCCGGTCCGGGTCATCGTATGCCATTGGTCGCGCACCCGACCTGTGTTGAGCCGCAGTCCTTTCAAAGCATCAAGCACGGGAGCTTGGACCGGCAGCATTTTGGCTTTACCATCCGCATGAAAAAACTGGCCATCTGCAAAGAACCGCTGACCATTTTGCGGCCACTGGGTTGGAAGCAATTCGGCATAATCAACGTCGGCAAAAATACTCAAATCCAAGTCGCGACCGAATTCAGCCGCAGCCCCGGACAGTGCGACATATTCCGCAAACACCTCCGTCGGACCGGCAAAGTCAAACGCATCTGCCCAGCCCATCCGCGCCGCCACATCGCAAATAATCCGCCAATCGGGCCGCGCCTCGCCGGGGGCTGGCAAAAACGCCCGCTGCCGTGAAATGCGCCGCTCCGAATTGGTCACGGTTCCGTCTTTCTCGCCCCATCCCGTTGCTGGCAAAAGAACATCCGCCAGATCGCCGGTATCTGTGCGCGCGATTATGTCGGACACCGCGACAAAGGGCACCGCTCCGATCGCCTCGGCCACTTTGTCTGCATCCGGCAAAGACACTGCGGGGTTAGTCGACATCACCCAAAGCGCTTTGATCTTTCCTGCGGCACAGGCCTCAAACAGGTCGACCGCTTTGAGCCCCGGTGTCGTACAGATCGTCGGGCTGTCCCAGAAGTGTTGAACGGCGTCACGGTGGTGCTCGTTTTCAATATCAAGGTGATTTGCCAGCATATTGGCCAGCCCACCGACTTCACGCCCACCCATCGCATTAGGCTGCCCAGTAACGCTGAACGGCCCAGTTCCTGGCTTGCCAATCCGACCAGTTGCCAGATGGCAATTCAGGATGGCGTTCACTTTGTCAGTGCCAGACGTAGATTGGTTCACGCCCTGGCTATAGACCGTGACGACCTTCTCCGTCCCCGCCCAAAGCCGGAAAAATTCTTGCAGCTCAAGCACGCTCAGCCCAGCCTCTGTCGCGTCGGTGCCCCGCGCGGCTTGAACTGCGTCGCGGCAACCAGCGACATTGTCATGAACATAGGCAAGATCAAACGCATTGGTGTCAGCCAGATAGGTCAGCAACCCATTGAAAAGCGCTGTATCGCCGTCGGGCACAATCTGCAGATGGATGTCGGCCAGCTCTGAGGTAGCAGTGCGGCGCGGGTCAATATTAACGATGCGCATCTCCGGCCGTGCCTCTTTCGCAGCAACAATGCGCTGATGCAGCACCGGGTGGCACCAGGCCAGATTGGATCCGACCAGAACGATCAGGTCAGCCTCTTCCAAATCCTCATAGGTCCCCGGCACCGTGTCTGTGCCAAACGCACGCTTGTGCCCCGCGACCGAAGAGGCCATGCAAAGCCTAGAATTCGTGTCGATATTGGCCGAGCCGATGAAGCCCTTCATTAGCTTGTTGGCGACGTAGTAGTCTTCTGTCAGCAATTGGCCGGAGACGTAAAAGGCCACGCTATCCGGCCCATGCTCCCGGATCGCGTCCGTGAAACGGGTTGCCACCAGATCGAGCGCATCGTCCCAATCCGCGCGGCGACCGCCGATCTGCGGCGCGAGAAGACGACCATCGAGGTCGATGGTCTCGCCGAGCGCCGACCCCTTGGAACACAACCGTCCAAAATTTGCCGGATGGTCCGGGTCGCCTTTGATCGTCCCGTCAGCCGCGGCCAGAACACCGCATCCAACCCCGCAGTAAGGGCATGTGGTCCGCGTGCTCATGCGGCGCTGCGCGAAGACAGATAGGTCGCGTCGAGCAAAATCCGACCGCCTTCAACGCGGGCCGGATACGTCGCCACTTGCCCCTCATCGGGGCCTTGTACTAGCCCTGTCTCAAGCGAAATCACCCAGTTGTGCAACGGGCAAGTCACCGCCGCGCCATGCACAATGCCTTCCGACAAAGGCCCCTGCTTGTGCGGGCAGCTATTGTCCAAGGCGTACACCTCGTCAGCCGCCGTGCGGAACACCGCCACACAGCCCACGCGGGTTTTGACCACGCGCGCGCCACGCGCTGGGATGTCGTCCAAAGCGGCAATATCAATCCATTGGCTCATTCCGCTGCCTCCAAAGCCAAATTGGCAACCGGCTGGTAAGTTTCCGCCTTTTCCTCAGCGTGTTCAGCCCATGGGTCCTTCTGATAGATCGTCTGGCTTAGCTCGAACCGAGCGACCAAGGCTTTGCGGTTTTCAATGTCATCAACAACTTGCTCCTTGATCCAATCGAGCCCGACCTTGTCCATCCATTTGTAAATCCGGTCGAGGTATTTGGCGCCTTCCCGGTAAAGCTGGACAACGGCGATTGTCAGCTCCATCGCTTCCTGCTCACTTGGCACTTGCGCCAGCGGCTCGATCTCCTTCAGGTCCATCCCGGCGGCACCGCCAATCCCGATTTGAAACCCGCTATCGACGCAGACGATGCCCACATCCTTGCAGGTGGCTTCCGCGCAATTGCGCGGGCAACCGGAAACGCCCAGCTTAACTTTATGCGGAGTCCAAGACCCCCACAGCGCTTTCTCCAACCTGATCCCCAGACCGGTAGAGTCCTGGGTTCCAAACCGGCAATGATCCGTGCCGACGCAGGTTTTTACCGTGCGCAACCCCTTGGAATATGCATGGCCGGAGACCATGCCCGCCTCATTCAAATCCGCCCAGATTGCTGGCAGGTCCTCCCCCTTCACACCCAGCAGGTCGATCCGCTGCCCGCCGGTCACTTTCACCGTCGGAACATTGTATTTATCCGCCGCATCGGCAATCGCGCGCAGCTCACCCGCGTTGGTGATCCCGCCCCACATGCGCGGCACGACGCTAAACGTGCCGTCCTTCTGAATATTCGCGTGCTTGCGCTCATTGATGAATCTCGACTGCGGGTCATCCAGATAATCCAGAGGCCAATCCGCGATCAGATAGTAGTTCAAAGCAGGCCGGCATTTGGCGCAGCCATCCACCGTTTTCCAGGCCAGTTCCTGCCAGACGGCAGCCATAGATTTCAGTTCTTGTCCCTTTATCATCCGGCGCACGTCTTCGTGGGTCAGGTCGGTGCAACCGCACATGGGTTCGGCCCCCGGCAAAACAAACGCATCGCCCAACGTGCTGGCCAAGACCTGTTCGACCAACCCAGTGCAGGTCCCGCAAGACCCCGACGCCTTCGTGACCGCGCGCACCGCACCCAGATCAGTGGCCCCTCCATCAATCGCCTCGACGATCTCGCCTTTGCAAATGCCGTTGCAGCCACAAATCTCCGCCTCAGGCGGTAAGGCTGCAACGGCTGCTAACGGGTCCAGGGGGACCCTCCCTGATAGGCCGGCCCGAAGATCAGCGTCTCGCGCATCTCGGAAATGTCGGTCTTGTCGCGGATCATGCCGAAGAACCAGCCGCTATCGGCGGTGTCGCCATACATGACCGCACCGATCACTTTGTTGGCCTCGATCACCAGACGGCGGTAGACGCCACGGGCAGGGTCGCGAAAAACAATGTCCTCGCGCCCCTCCCCGTCCGCAAAGTCACCTGCACTGAAGAGGTCGCAGCCGGTGACTTTAAGCTTCGTCGACAATTCCTTTTGAACAAAGGCATCTTTTTCACCCAGTAGGGTTTTCGCAACAACCTTGGCCTGATCGTAAAGCGGCGCCACAAGGCCGAAAATCGCGCCGTTGTGCTCGACGCATTCACCCACGGCGAGGATGCTTTCATCGGACGTGATCATTTGGTCATCCACATGGATGCCTTTGCCAACGGCCAGCCCCGCCTCCTGCGCCAAGGCCACATTGGGACGGATGCCAACGGCCATGACCAGCAGGTCACACGGCAGCTCCGTCCCATCATCGAGCAGCAGCGCGCGGACCCTGCCGTCTTCGCCCAAAATCTCCTTGGAGTTGGCCTGGCACATCACTGTTATGCCCTTATCCACCAGCGCTTTACGCAGCAGATACCCCGCGGCCTCGTCCAATTGGCGTTCCATCAGATGGCCCATAATATGTACCACCGTAACGTCGACGCCCCGCGCGGCCATCCCGGCGGCAGCTTCTAGGCCCAACAGTCCACCACCAATCACGACGCACTTGGAGCCGTCACCAAGCCCCATCATCCGCTCCGTATCCTCAAGGTCGCGGTAGGCAATGACCCCTTCCAGATCATGCCCCGGCAGCGGGATCATGAACGGGTTGGAACCGGTGCCAAAGAGCAGCTTGTCGTAGCTCAGCTCATCGCCATTAGCCGCCGTCACAGTCTTGGCGGCACGGTCTACGCTTGCGATCTTCTCGCCGAACCGGCAGGTGACGCCATTTTCCTCGTACCAGGCGCTGTCGTGGATCACGATCTCCTCGTAACTCTTGTCGCCCGCCAAAACCGGCGACAGCATGATGCGGTCGTAATTGCCGCGTGGCTCGGCATTAAAGAGCGTCACCTCATAGTCGCAACCCGCTTTGAACAGCTGCTCCAACGCGCGACCCGTGGCCATTCCGGCCCCAATAACGATCAGTTTTTCTGTCATGATCTCACTCCGCCGCAATCGCTGTAGGTTTTGGCTTAGGTTTCGCCCCGTGCTCATATTCCTCAAGGAAATCAAGCACGTCCTGGCGGTACTTATAGTAGTCGGGATGCTCCAAAAGCGCCTTGCGCGTACGCGGGCGCGGCAGGTCGACATCGACGATTTTTCCGATGGTGGCTTGCGGCCCGTTCGTCATCATCACCACGCGGTCGGCCAGCAAAATTGCCTCATCCACATCATGCGTCACACAGATCGCAGTCACTTTCGTACGCGACCAAACCTCCATCAGCACTTCTTGCAGCTCCCACCGGGTCAGGCTGTCGAGCATGCCAAACGGTTCATCCAGAAGCAGCAGCTTGGGCGACAGCGCAAACGCCCGCGCAATACCCACTCGTTGCTTCATGCCGTTCGACAAATCAGCTGCTCCCTTGTCCATGCTGTCGGCAAGACCCACTCTCTCAAGGTAGTATTCGACGACATCCTGTCGTTCTGCTTGAGATGCGCGCGGGTAGACTTTATCCACCCCAATCGCGACGTTTTCCTTGGCCGAAAGCCAAGGGAACAGGTTCGGCGATTGGAACACCACCGCACGTTCCGGATCCGCGCCTTCGACGTGGCGCCCATCAAGCTTGATCGCGCCAGAAGAAATCTCGTTCAGCCCAGCCGCCATTGTTAGCACAGTCGACTTGCCGCAACCCGAATGCCCGATCAGCGAAATGAACTCGCCCTTGTTGATCTTGAGGTCGAAGTTCTCAACCACCGTCAACGGCCCCTTCGGCGTCGGATACACTTTGTCGAGCTGCGAAAAGTCCAAGAACCGGTTTTCAATCATCCCTTCCTGCGACTTGACAACCGCCGCGGGCACACCGTGGATTGGCGTCACGCTCGGCAAGATACGAGAACCCTCAACCTTCGCCTCAATCCCCACATCCATCAGGTATTTCGTGACGTCCGCGCGCAGCGTTTTGAATGTCTCGCTATTGTTCATCTCTATCCGGTCACGTGGCCGCGGAATTGAGACTTTGAACTCCTCACCCAGCGTACCATCAGGGTTCAACGCAATGATGCGGTCGGCCAGAATGATGGCCTCATCCACGTCATTGGTAATCAACACGCATGTCTTTTTGTCCGCCTCCCAAATCCGCTCAATCTCGTCGGCCAGATTGGCCCGCGTCAGTGCATCCAAAGCGCTCAAAGGTTCATCCAGCAGCAAGACCTCCGGGTCCATCGCTAGCGCGCGCGCAACATTGACCCGCTGGCGCATACCACCTGACAGCTCAGCCGGGCGTCGCGTGGTCGCATGACCCAAGCCCACCATCTTCACATAGTGATCGACCTTCTCGGCCCGCTCTGCCTTTGGCATCTTGGGAAACATCGTGTCGACGGCGAGGCCCACATTGCCGTTCACCGTCAGCCACGGCATTAGGGAATAACTCTGAAAGATCACACCGCGCTCTGGCCCCGGCCCGGTGATCGGCGCGCCCTTGAAGCTGACCGCCCCTTTGGTGGGACCCTCAAGCCCCGCCATCAGGTTGATCAACGTGGTCTTGCCGGTCCCCGAAAACCCGAGGAGCACAAGAAACTCGCCCTCCTCCACGCTCAGGTTGATATCTTTGAGGATATGCGCAGCCTCCGTGCCTTCACCGAAGGATTTGGAGACGCCTTTGAATTCAAGAACTGACATCTGAACCTACCGGTTGTTGGTGAAGGTGAACATGGATTGGATCGCGTACATCAGCCGGTCGAGCAGGAACCCGATGATGCCGATGGTAAAGACCGCAACCATGATCTTGGCCAGCGATTGGCTGGAACCATTCTGGAATTCGTCCCAGACAAATTTCCCAAGCCCCGGGTTCTGCGCCAGCATCTCAGCCGCGATCAGAACCATCCAGCCCACGCCCAGCGACAGGCGCAACCCGGTGAAAATCAGTGGCAGCGAGGACGGCAAAACCAGCTTGGTGATCTTGGTCCAGGTGTTCATCTTGAGCACCTTGGACACGCTCACCAGGTCCTTGTCGATTGAAGACACACCAAGCGCGGTGTTGATCAAAGTGGGCCAGAGCGAGCACAAAGTCACCGTAATGGCCGAATTCAAAAACGACTTCGCAAACCAGCCGTCAGACGCATAAGTGGCTGACACAATCATGGTCACAATCGGCAACCAGGCCAGCGGCGAGACGGGTTTGAAAATCTGAATGAGCGGGTTGATCGCAGCGTTGATCGTCGGGCTTAACCCCGCCCCAATCCCCAACGGGATCGCAATGATTGACGCTAGAAGAAACCCAAAGAAAACGGTCTTGATGGACGTCCAAATCTGATCGTAGTAAGTGGGCTTGCCGGTATAAATCCGCTGCTTAACCCGGTCCTCTTTGCCTTCCGCGATCAGCTTAGCGTTGCGTTCATCTTGGCGGACATAGAAGGCTGCTTCCTTTTCCTTCTCCCGTGCCGCATCGGCGTTGAGGTTCTTGGCCTGCTCCCAAACTTGGCTAGGGCCCGGTATCGCACCAAGCGATGTTTGAACAGTCGGTGCCAGCATCGACCAGGCACCCAGAAACAGGAAGATTGCAACAAGCGGCACACCCAAAAGCCGCCATATTTCAGAGACTTGCGCCTTGGGGTTGTCACCTGCAGCGGCTTTCAAGACGGGTGTCATCCAGGACAGACCCAACACTTGGAACCAGCCATCGGCCTTGTTGATGCGGGTGAAAAGGCGCTGCTTGCGGGCCTCTTTCTCAGCGCTGTCATCCAACACTTGCGGATCTATCGCGGTCATATCTGTGCTCCTGAAACGGGATGGTGGGTGGGGCGTCTTGGCCGCAGCCAAGAGCGTCGCCCCGCCAACAATTTTAGCCTTGGATGTCGTTGCCCACGACGATCTGGCCTTGCTTCAGGCCAATTGGCAGGCTCTCAAGATACGCGTTCGGCGTTTTGCCGTCATAGGCGATGCCGTCGATGATATCCTCAGCAGGCGTTGCCGCTTTGAAACCATCACTGTCCCAAGGGAAATCCGCTTCATTGGCCAAACCTTCATCAACCAGCAGGCGCGCGGCCTCCAGATAGATCGCAGGCTTATAAACCTCCGCTGCGGTGTCAAAATACCACTGATCCGGCTTGTCCTCAGCAATCTGGCCCCAGCGGCGCATCTGGGTCAGGTACCAGATCGCATCCGAATAGAACGGGTAAGTCGCGTTGTAGCGGAAGAACACGTTGAAATCGGGTGCCTCACGACGGTCGCCCTTCTCAAACTCGAAGAAGCCCGTCATCGAGTTCGCAATAACGTCGTAATCCGCGCCGACATATTCAGAACGGCTCAGGATCTCCACGGCTTCGGGGCGGTTGGCGTTGTCATTTTCATCCAACCAGATCGCCGCGCGGATCAGCGCTTTGGTCAAAGCCAGCGTGGTGTTTGGGTTTTCTTCAGCGAAGGCCGCCGTGATCCCGAACACTTTCTCCGGGTTGTTCTTCCACATGTCGTAATCAGTGATCACCGGCACGCCGATGCCTTTGAACACGGCCTGCTGGTTCCATGGCTCACCCACGGCGTAGCCAAAGATCGTGCCCGCTTCCATCGTGGCAGGCATCTGCGGCGGCGGCGTCACGGAGAGCAGAACATCTGCGCCAATCTGACCAGAAATATTCTCGGGGCTGTAATAGCCGGGCTCAAGTCCACCAGCGGCCAACCAATAGCGAATTTCATAGTTGTGCGTGGACACGGGGAACACCATGCCCATGTTAAACGGAATGCCCTGGTCGGTATAATCTTCAACAACCGGCTTCAGCGAGGCCGCCGAAATCGGGTGCTGCGGACGACCGTCGTCCATCATAGGGACATGCGGCTTCATTTCTTCCCAAATCTCGTTAGAGACGGTGATGCCGTTGCCGTTCAAATCCATCGAAAACGGTGTGATGATATGCGCCTCGGTGCCATATCCGATTGTTGCCGCCAAAGGCTGGCCTGCCAGCATATGCGCGCCGTCAAGCTGGCCGTCGATCACGCCATCCAGAAGCACTTTCCAATTGGCCTGCGCCTCAAGCGTTACGAACAGGCCTTCATCTTCAAAATACCCGTTCTCATAGGCCACGGCGAGCGGCGCCATGTCTGTCAGCTTGATAAAGCCAAATTTTAGCTCGTCTTTTTCAAGCTCCAACGATTGGGCACTCGCGACGCTCGCAAAAAGCGCGGCGCCTACCGACATTGTGCAAAACAATGGTTTCATTCAGGGTGGTCCTTTCCAATAAAAAAAGCCGCCATCCGGCACGCATCGGGAGGAGAACGTGCAGTCGGATGAGCGGCTTTGCTTTTGTCTCGAACCCCTACATCGGGGCTCTGGATGAAGCGCCATTGCTTCTTGCCCTTAGAATAGACGGGGGGTCAGGCAGGACAAGAAATCGACGGCCCCATCATCACAGATTCTTGCTGCAATGCAGCAATTGCTCAAAAAATAGTCAAAAAATCTCGCTAAAATCGAAAGTTTTGCCATCAAAAAAGGCATCCGCTTCGAGAATCATCTCACCACGGGTGGAGGACACGGCCGTCGGATGGGCTAGACTGCCTTCGACCTTCGCCGAGGCGCCAGGCATATCCGCATCCGTTTGGGCCAAAAACTTGCGATACAGGTCAGGGCGGAAGCATTGCGCCGCTTTTGCAACCACGTCGTCACGGTCCAACCTTTCCAACTTACTCAATTGCCCACCAATCCAAGCAGCTGAACTACGCCACGGAAAACTCGCGCCCGCTCCGCCAAACTGGATGAAGTTGGGCACATGCCAGGGCGTGGCCCCAAGCCGTGGCGTGATAAGCCCGCTCAACGCGGCTTCAATCGCCGCGTCCGGTAGGTTCAAATGCTCGGATCGCGCCAATATCTCGCAGGCCAGCGGGTGGTTCTTGGCCAAGCCCAACCATTCACAGGCCTCAAAAACAGCGCGCGTCAGCGCTTCCGCCTTGCTTTCATGCGCTTCAACCCAATCGCTGCGCATCCCCAAGACCTTTTCAGGTGCATGCGCCCAGATGCTGGCACCCGGCAAAATCAACTCAGCGGCACCCGAACCCACGGCAACGGTCCCCCAGGGCTCCCCCACCGCGAAAAGATCAATCTCACCGGCTTCCACCGCATCGGACATCACCGGCGGCGGGCAAGTGACAATCGTGAACAACCGCCTCTGCGACTCCGGCAGGCCAGCGATCAAATATTCAAACAGCAACCGGTGCATAGAATATGGAAAGGGGACGCCGACCCGAAGCGGCTGCGTGTTTTGAGCCAAATGCCCAAGCACGCGGCCCGGCGCCATTTCAAACCCGCCCCAATCCGCGCTTCCCATTTCATTTGCCAGAGCCGGCGAGACGCCAAACACAGTGCCATTGGCCGATATCACCAAAGGCGCAATCACATCTATCCGCGGACCACTCAGGCCCAAAGACATGGCAATCGGCATCGGCGACAGCATCTGGGCCGCATCCAGATGCCCCAAGGCCAACAAATCGCGCAGCGCCGCCCAGGATGGCTGGCGCAGCAGGTTCAGGCGGATGCCGTTCTGCTCCGCAAAACCCAGCTCATTGGCGATGATCAGTGGCGCGCTATCGACCAGCGGCACATATCCGCAATTCAAAGGCACCCCGCTCATGCCAGCAGGTCCGAGGCTGTCAACAGCGCTTGCGCCACGTCGATCACCTTGCGGTTTTGCGACATAGCCGTTTTGCGCATAAGCGCATAGGCCTCTTCCTCCGACAACCCGCGCGCGCGCATCACCATACCTTTTGCGCGATCAATCGTCTTGCGATCCTCGAGCGCTTTACGCGCGTGATCCAGCTCCCGGCGCATCTGACTGGTGACCTGAAACCTGGCAATCGCCGTTTTGAGCACCGATTTCACCCGCTCCGGCTCCGGCGCGCCGACAACATATGCGCTGAGACCGGCTGCCATGGCGGCGCGGGTCATTTCGTCATCGCTATGGTCCACAAACATCGCCACAGCGCGGTTGTCGGCCTCGGTGGCACGGCTGACCTGTTCAAGTGAATCGCGGCTTGGGTTCGCCAAATCAATCAGCACCAGATCGGGTTCCAGTGCAGCGATTTTGCGCGCCAACCCCATCTCATCGCCCAAGACGGTAACGTTTTTCCACCCTTCATCACGCAACGTATCCACGATCTGAAAGGCCAGCTCGCGATCCGCCTCAACGACGATAATTTTCAGGTCCTCAGTCACGGGTTTCGTGTGCGCCGAAACAGATGCGCAGTACGAGGCGAAACGGCCCGACTATGCCCTCACAGCCCAGCTGCTGTCTTAGTTGCTCAAAAATTACGCAGGTTTGTGCACAAGTTAGCGGTTTAGAGACAGACCAGTTAAACGGCGCCAGCTCCAATCGCGGCCAGCGCTGCGCGCGCCACGTCCAAATCTTGTTCCGGCGCGCCGGATCCTACGCCGATCCCCCCCACGCAGACCCCGTCCACAAAAATCGGCAATCCGCCCGTCAGCCGGGTCACGCTATTTTGCGTCGCTGCCGCAATCCCCGGGCCCACGGCTTCCGGGATCGCATCGCTGGGCGCGCGGATTGATGCAGCCGTGCAGGCCTTGCTAAGCGCGCTCTTCAAGCTCAGAAACTTCGCGCCTGTCATGCGTATTTCGCCCAACAACACGCCGCTCGCATCCACGATTGAGATACATTGCGGCTGCCCCATCTCTTCGGCTTTGGCCACGCCCGCTTGCAACATCGCCAGCACCGCCGCATGCGTCAAAATAACAGAAGTTTCAGTATACATGGCTTTCATCTCATCTCGCATTTTGTTATCGGTAACATAACAGGAAGCAAAGCAAAGGGGAAGCACATGTCCGGATCAGAAATTGGGGTTATTGGGCTTGGGACCATGGGCGCGATGTTGGCGCTCAATATTGCCGACAATGGCTTTAACGTCGCCGTCCACAACCGCACCGCCGCGCGCATCCCGGAGTTTTTGGAAAAGGCCGGACCGCTAGCGGATAAGATCAGCGGCCACGCAGAGCTGAGCGATTTCGTTCAAGGTCTCGCCAAGCCGCGCAACATCATTTTGATGGTACCAGCCGGGTCAGCTGTCGACGCGCAGATCGAACAACTACGCCCATTGCTTGATGACGACGACATGATCATCGACGCAGGCAATGCCAATTTCCACGAATCCCAACGCCGCGCCGACGAGGCCGCGAAGGCTGGTCACCCGTTCCTTGGCATCGGTGTCTCTGGCGGAGCAGAAGGCGCACGGTTTGGCCCCTCCATCATGGGCGGCGGCAAGAAAGAGGCTTGGGACCGGATCAGCCATATCCTTGAAGCGATCTCAGCCAAATATGACGGCCAACCCTGCGCCACTTACATGGGCGCCGGCGGGGCTGGGCATTTTGTCAAGACCGTCCACAATGGGATCGAGTATGCCGATATGCAGCTGATCGCCGAGGTCTACGGCATCATGCGCGACGGGATGGGCAAAGCGGCGGATGCATGCGGCACGGTTTTCGACACCTGGAACCAAGGCCCATTGCAAAGCTACCTGATCGAGATTTCGGGCAAGGTTGCGCACGCGACGGACCCCGATACCGGCAATGCGATGCTCGACATGATCCTCGACCGCGCGGGCCAAAAAGGCACCGGACGTTGGACGGCGATCGAGGCGCAAATGCTGGGTGCCCCCGTCCCTGTGATCGAGGCGGCCGTTGTAGCACGCAACATGTCCGCCGCGCGCGATCTGCGCTTAGAAGGCGCGGAGACCTTTGATTTGATTGACCCGAAAATTGCGCCAGACGCGCTCAGCCTTGACGATTTGGAAGGCGCTCTGATCGCTGGCAAAATCCTGTGCTACGCACAAGGATTCGAGCTGTTGAATAAGGCCAGCGCCGAATATGGCTGGGACCTGCCCATGCCCGCAATCGCCCAAGTCTGGCGCGAAGGCTGCATCATCCGCTCCGCCATGCTGAACGATATGAGCGAGGCCTTGTCAGATGCACCAGCGCGCAACCTTGCCCTTGCACCATATTTCGCAGATCTGCTGCGGGCCAATATTTCAAAATTGCGCAAGGTCGCAGTGGTGGCCTTGGGCGCCGGGCACGCCGTCCCTGCCCTTGCCGCCGCACTGACCTATTTCGATACGCTCACCAGCGCGCGCACCACGGCCAACATGCTTCAAGGACAGCGCGACTATTTCGGCGCGCACAGCTTTGAACGCATCGACAAGGACGGCGCGCATCACGGGCCATGGCTGGATCAGCACCTAAACGGGTGACACCCCGTTGACGTTGAGAAACACGGAATAAAGCGAGGTTGTTCCGGCTATAAACAGCCGGTTCAACTTCGGCCCGCCAAAACAGACATTGCCAACCAGTTCAGGAATGCGAACCTTGCCGATCAGCGTGCCATCGGCGTTCAGGCAATGCACCCCATCCCCGGCAGAGCTCCAGATACGACCGCCCCTATCCACCCGGAAGCCGTCAAACAGACCTTCAGTACAGGTCGCAAACACGTCCCCGCCCGACAGTGTGCCATCATCATTGACCATATGTTTGCGAATGTGTTTCGGCCCGCCGTCCGTGTGCGTCACGCCTGTATCGGCAATGTACAACATGCTTTCATCGGGTGAAAACGCCAGCCCGTTTGGCTTCACATAATCGTCGGCGGCAATCGTGATCTCACCAGACGGGTCAACGCGGTAAACGTGGCACGCGCCAATCTCGCTCTCAGCGCGCTCGCCCTCATAGTCCATCAAAATGCCGTAGCTTGGGTCCGTGAACCAGATCGAGCCGTCAGATTTAACCACAACGTCATTGGGGGAGTTCAGCCGCTTCCCCTCAAAATTATCGGCAATCACCGTGATGGAGCCATCATGCTCCGTGCGCGTCACACGGCGGCCAAGATGTTCGCATGACACCAACCGCCCCTGACGGTCGACCGTATGCCCGTTGGAATTGTTGGAAGGTTGTCGGAAGGTCGACACGCCGCCATCGGTGTCGTCATAGCGCAGAATGCGGTTGTTGGGGATGTCGGACCAAAGAAGGTACTGACCAGCCGCAAACCAAACGGGGCCTTCCGACCAGCGCGCGCCTGTCCAAAGCCGCTCGACCCGCGCATGGCCCACAAAGCAGGCCTCAAACTCAGGTTCAATGACCTCGAACCCGGTCCCCTCTATCACTCCGAACATGCGCGTCACCTCCTGTTTTGTCGCCACCCATTGCGTCTCCTGGGCGTCTGACCCCCAGCCGGGTTGTCCCATTTGGTTGCCGGGATGGGACATGTCATGACCCCAGATCGCCTGATACGTGTCTACCGCCATACCAGCGCGTTGCAAACGGATGAAAGCGGCAATCAGCACCGCCCACCAAACGATCAGCCACACCCACATCCAGACCGGGCCATTCGCCTTCCAAAGCCCCAACAAGATCGTCACGGCCGCTAGCGCCAAAGTGGTGTAGCCCAGCGTTTTATGAACCGTCTCGAACGCACGCCGATGCGGCGTCATGTCGTAATGCGCCCCACTCAACGACCCATCAACAGCGGGCGCGGTTGGCCCGCCCTTGCTGCCCCGGAACACGCCAAACAACACCTGCGCCACCATCAAGGCCAACACAATGTAGCCCAGCCAATTGTGAAGGCTCATGGCGGACAGATCACTCGGCAACACCAGGGCCAGCCCAGCAATCGACAGGCCAGTTACCACCGATTGCCCCATCCAATGGCTGCGCCACCAGACCTGACTGTCAAGCTCGCGCGGCCAATCCTGCCCCGGCATGATTTTGAAAAACCGGGCAATCAACACCGCTGTCGGCGCAAGAATACCCCATGCCAGCACCATGATCCGCGCATGCCAAGAGATGGCAAACCCCACCTCGTGCGCGCGCGTGGGATCAATGGGGGCCAGCAGCCAGTCCATCAGCCTTTGACCGCGCCTGCCGTCATGCCGGTGATGATCTGACGCGACGCCAGCAGCGTGAAGATGATAGGCGGAATTGCCAGCAGCATGCCGGTGGCCATGATCACGCCCCACTCGACATTGAATTCAGACATGTTGTTCACGATCAGGATCGGCACCGTTCTGGTGTCGCGATCCGACAGGGCTGAGGCCAACAGATATTCGTTCCACGCAATGCGGAAGGTGAAAATCGCAGCCGCTGCAAGACCCGGTTTAATCAACGGCAGCACCACTTTGAAAAAGACCTGAAATGGCCCTGCCCCATCAACACGCGCAGCTTCCTCAAGCGAACGTGGCACTTGCACGATGAAGCTTTGCAGAATCCAGATCACAAACGGCAGGTTCATCGCGACATAAATCAGGATGATGCCTGAATGTGTACCGGCCAGGCAAACGTCGCCTCTGCCGCCGAAAGCCTCGCGGATCGCGCCGCCAATCAGGCCGTCGCGGTCTAAGCAGAACTCATTGTTCCAAAGGCCGAAAACAGGAACCAACAGCACCGCGGGCGGCACCATGCGCACCATCAACGTCGATAGCGAAACGCTGTCACGCCCCATGAAGCGGAACCGCACCAGCGCGTAGGCGGCCATGCAGCCAAGGATCAACGTGATGACGGTCGACACCAGCGCAATGATCAGCGAGTTGATGAATGCCCCGCCGAACTTAAGCGCGCAGAAATCCATGTGGTCAGGTTCATACCACAGCACATCACACAGCGCCTTTTCGTAGTTCTGGATGGTCGGCATGAAGATCAGACCTGACGTGCCCGAAATGATGTCCACATCCAGCTTGAAGGAATTGAGGAACATCAAGATCACCGGGCCCACGGACATGAAGACCAGCAGCGCAATGACCGCTATGAAGGCTGGGCTCGCTTTTTTAGTTGCTTCAGACATCAGCTTTCCTCCTCGACCAGAGCGTTCAGTTTTGCGGCGCGCGCCTCTTGCCAGCGGTTGAAGGCGAACATGGCGACGGTCAGTAGCAGCAGCAGGATCAGCAAGTAGTTGGACATGGCGGCGGCAACGCCTAGCTCACGGAATTCCGTTGCAGTGCGCGAGATGCGCAAGGCCAGAATTTCGGTCGACAACCCGGGCCCGCCTTCAGTCATCACCAAGATCACTTCCAGCACCTTGAAGGCGTCGATCAAACGCAGCAGCGCTGTGACAATCAAAACCGGCATCATCAAAGGCAGTTTGATGTGGATGATCTGCTGCCATCCCGTCGCGCCATCAATGCGTGCGGCTTCCAGCGCGGAGCGGGGCAAAGATTGAAGCGCGGCAAGCGACAGGATGAAAATGAACGGCGTCCACTGCCAAATATCAGCGATGATCACAGAGATCAGCGCGTAGTCGCCTAGCCAGTCCACGCGCGGCAGACCCAGATCGGTCAGAAACCGGTTAAACGTGCCCACAGTCGGGTGATACATGTAACGCCACATCAGGCCCACAACGACCGGCGCAATCATCATCGGTAGAATGAACATGGTGCGCAGGATCGACATGCCGCGGATATCGCGGTCCAGAAGCAGCGCCAGCCCCACGCCCAAGGCCATCTCGATGGTCACCACGAAGAACGCAAAGCGAAGTGTCACGCCCAGGCTTTCATGGAAATTCGGATCACCCCAAAGGGTGATGTAATTCTTCAGGCCCACGAATTCTGCCTCGCCGATGGTTTGGCTCGGGTTCCAGTCGCGGAAGCTGCCCCAGATCATGTAGCCCAGCGGGTACATCAAAGCGATCAGCATGATGATCGCGGCAGGCGCAATGAACATGTAGGGGGTCAGCCGGTTCAACCGTTGCGCCGCACGGCGGCGGGCGGCCTGCTGGGCCGTACTGGATGGGAGTGCGGTCTCGCTCATGAGCTGCGCCCTTCGGTTGACAGATAGTTAGGAGTGTTCGGTCAGATGGTGGGGGCGCCGTCGTGGGCGCCCCCAAATGGCAGGGGAGGATTACTGCCAGGTGTAATAGCCGGCCTCTTCCATGACCACGCGGGTGCGCTCAGCCACGCCGTCCAACGCTTCCTGGATATCCAGATCCTCGGTCAGAACTTTGGACATTGTCGTGCCGATATCGGCGTTGATCTTACCCCAGACGGGGATGATCGGGCGCCAGTCAGGGTCAGCAAATTCCAACGCTTCGCCGAAGGTCGCCGAGAACGGATACTTCTCGTTCAGCTCAGCGTTTTGGTAGGTCGAGAACCGCGATGGGTTGCCGCCAGCAAGCGCCACCATCAGGTCGCCCTTCTTGGAGGTCAGCCACTGCATCAGCAGGAATGCTGCTTCTTTATTTTCCGCATTGGCAGGGATGCCGATGCCGAACCCACCGGTTTGGGAGCCGCGACGGACACCTTCCGGATGCATAGCGTAACCGACTTTACCAGCCACTTTCGAACGCTCTGGGTTCTCAAAGCCCGGCATAAAGGCAATCGAGTCCATGAACATCGCCGCATCGCCATTCGCAAAGGCGTTTGCGGCTTCCGCCGGACCAAAAGCCATTGCGCCTTCAGGACCGCAATCGACGATGGTTTTCAGCGCTTCTGCAGCTTGTTTACCGGCTGCGTTATTGATGATCGGGTTCCACTTGTCGTCAAAGACACGACCGCCCAGTGGGGCCAAGTGCAGCAAGAACGCATGGCTGGCTTGGTGGCCAGACGCCGCGCGCGATGCCATGCCGCCCATGCCGGGCTCGACCTCAGGGATTTTACAGGCAGCATCGAGCAGCTGGTCGTAGTTTTGCGGCGCAGGGATGCCGTGTTTCTCGAAGATGTCTTTGCGATAAGCCAGTACAGATGTCTCGGATCCAAACGGAATACCAAAAAGCGAACCCGTCGGGCCCGGCAGATACCCTTTTTGGCCGCCCGCAACGCCGATATTTTGCACATAGCCGTCAATCAGATCACCCGCGTCATAGGATGGATCGGACAATTTTGGGTTCATGAAATACTTGGCAAGGTTTTCCAGCTGGTCTGCAAAGACATAGTCAGCCTTGGAGAAAACAACGTAGGAAATCAGGTCATACTCGCCCTCATCCTGTGCCAGCTCCAACGTCTGACGCTCGCGCATTTTCAGGTATGGCAGCTGGTCAACTTCGACCTCGATGCCGGTCTCTTTGGTGAATTCCGGCAGAACCTGCATCACGGCGTTGTAATGCGGGTGGGCCGGGAAGTTCACGATTAGTGTCGTGCCAGCATAATCCGCATACGGCCCACCATGACCGTCGGCAAAAGCTGCCCCGGACATAAGCGCCACGGTCGTAAGACCAAAGGCCGTTTTCTTAAATGTATCGAACATATGTTCCTCCCTTTGAACGATTGATTTTAGTTAAAGTGCGACTTCGCTTTCGCGGTCGAATAGATGAATGCCATTGGGGTTGCTGGCGAATTTCAGGGTTTGGCCCAGCCCCACCGGGGTTTCTGAATTGACCTCAACCATCACGCGCGCGGGGCCGCAGTCACATAGCAGCACCGACTGCGCGCCGACATATTCAGAGACTTTCACGTCCAACGACAAAGACTGATCAGCCGGCGCGTCCGCGTTATAGCTCAGATCCGACGGGCGAATACCCAACGTCAAATCCCGGCTGGTATGAGACTTGGCACTCGCCGCCCGCTCCCCTTGCAGACGCAAGTCAAACCCCTGCCCGGCGATGAACACGTCACCCTGGCGTTCCTGAATTTCACCCTCAAGGAAGTTCATCGGCGGCATACCCATGAACCCCGCAACAAACTTGTTGGCCGGGCGCTTGAACAGTTCTTCGGGCGTGCCCTGTTGCTGGATGTAGCCACCGTGCATAACCACGATCCGGTCGGCGAGCGTCATCGCCTCGATCTGGTCGTGGGTGACATAGATCATGTTCTTCTCAACCCGCTGGCTCATCAATGCCAGCTCGGCCCGCATCTGGCCGCGCAGCTTGGCGTCCAGGTTCGACAGCGGCTCATCAAACAGAAAAATGCCGCTATCCTTGGCGAGCGCACGCGCCATTGCGACGCGTTGCCGTTGCCCGCCTGACAGCGCCCCTGGCTTACGGGCTAGAAACTCGGTCAGGCCCACCATGTCGGCGACTTCTTTAACCTTGGCATTAATCTCGGATTTCGGCCGCTTTGCCAAACGCAGCGCAAAGGAAATATTCTGCGCAACATTCATATGCGGGTAGAGCGCGTAATCCTGAAACACCATCGCGAGGTCGCGCTCTTTCGGCTCAAGGTGGCTAACGGGTTCGCCATCGATATAAATCTCACCGTCCGAGACGTCTTCAAGCCCTGCGATCATCCGCAAAGTTGTGGATTTGCCGCAGCCGGATGGGCCGACGAGCACAGTAAACTCATTCTCCGCCATCTCCAGCTCGATCCCATGCAGGACCTCTACATTGCCGTAGCGTTTGACCAAATTGGTGAGCTGGATGGTTGGCATAAGGGTCGTTCCATTTTTGTGTTACCGGTCACATTAACAATTGTGACCGGTAACACAAGTAAAAAGACGTTTTCTAACCTATTGAAAAATAGCGGTTTGCTATTTGGTGCTGTCTCGGAACGTTAATTCGGCACGAATATTGATGTGCTGGCGACTCGCTGCGTCCTGATCACTCAATAGCTGATCAATCAAACGCCCCGCCTCCCGTCCGATGATTCTGGGGTCGACGGAAACGGTTGAAATCGTCGGGGTCGAAAACCGTGACACCTCAAAATTGCCAAAGCCCGCAACGCCGATGTCCTCGGGCACTGATTTGCCAAACCGCGGCATCACAGACAGCACCCCAAAAGCCGGTGCATCGGACACGCAGAACACACAATCCGTGTCAGGAAATTCCGCAAAAAGGCGCTCCGCCGCATCCGCACCCGCTTCAATCGACAAGGGTGGTTTGCCGATTTTCAGAACGCGGTGGGTGGGCAGCCCGGCCTCAGCCATGGCGTCAATATACCCTTTGCGCCGCGCTGCGCCGCGCGTCCAATCATCATCCGCCTCGCCCAGAAACGTGATGTTGCGGTAGCCTTTGCCGATCAGCGCCCGCGTCATATCAGCGGCGGCTTCCCGGTTCGAAAACCCAATCATATGGCCAATCGGTTTGTCGGGCCGTTCCCAAAGTTCAATGACCGGAACATTCGCATCATCAAGCAGCTCAATCGTGCGCTCGGTATGCCCGTCATAGGACAAGACAATCGCCTCCGGCCTGCGTTTGAGCATGTCCTCAACAAGCTGCTCTTCTCGCTCTAGCGAGTAATCGGTATGGCCCAGCAATATCTGCTGGCCAAATTGCTCAAGTTCTTCGGTCAGAGCCTGAACAGTTTCCGCAAAATGGAGGTTGTTGAGCGACGGCACCAGAACCGCCACAAAGCCGGACCGCTTCGTCGTCAGGCTGCCAGCCATGTGATCGGGGACATAATTCATCTCCCGCACGACCTGCAAAATGCGCTTGCGCGTATCGCTGGAAATGGGGCTGTCTTTTTTAAGCGCTCGGCTCACAGTCATGCGTGACACACCCGCCGCACGGGCAACATCACGCATCGTAACGGGGGAGGGTTTGCTCGGTGGTCGCGACATATTTCCTAAGGTGTGCCCGGTAACATGCCGCGTCAAGCGCTTAATCTGATATGTCGGGCGCGGCCAATCAAAGCCGCGCCCAAACGGAATTTAGCGCTTCAGCGCACCAACGCCTGAGAAGCGGAACGCCTCTTTTTCCAGGCCGTCGATCTCATCCGCACTCATTTGGTCATGCGCAACCGTGATACGGCCAAGGAAGACCAACGGAAGCTCATCCGCGCGGCCTTCAAGATCGGCTTTGATCGCTTCAGCGGTCGCAGCGCCCACATCGTCGCCCATCCGCATTGGGGTCGCATCCAGCTCACCGCGACGGATCGCATCAAGCTCTAGACCCGTGCCGCCCCAGCCAGTTGAGAAAATCTCTTTCTCTTTGCCAAGCGACAGCTGCGCCTCAACCGAACCCATCGCCATAGCCGTGTTGGCATTGTGGATGATTTTGGCCTCAGGGTAGGATTGCAGGATCAAGGACGTGCCCTCAAAGCCGCCTTCTGTCTGGTACTCGCCGTAATGCTCATAAACGGTGGTCCAGTTGCCTTTCTCTTCAACGCAGGCTTTGAAATCGCCTGAGCGCTGATTGTCGGTAATCCCCGGAATCCCGCGATTCATTGCCATGGTGATGTCATTGCCAAGACGTCCCAGCATGTAGTCACACATGGTCAGCGCGCCAGCAGCCGACGAGAAATCGAACCAGGCATCAGGCTGGGTTTCGAGATACTTCAAGGGCGTGTGGAACGCCCAGACATATGTCGCAAACCCGTCATTGCTGGCCAGCTTGTCGATATTGTCGCCCTGAATGGCCAGCTCTGACGGGCCAAAGATTACGTAATCATACAGATCCGAATCTTGGGCTACTTGGTTGGCGTAGGTCGATTGCAGAGAATGCTCCACCTGACGCGACGCAAATTCGGTGGTCTCATAAGCGATGCCCAGCTGGTCCAGACGCTTGGTCAGTGCCAGATAGTTGCGCGCCCAGAAATCCGAGGTGTCCGCCGATGGGTAGATCAACGCGATTTGCACCGGGTTCTCCAACGTGCCGCTGAAAGGCACAGCGTCTGCGCCCACGACGGCCTGCAAGGCCTCCAATTTGCCGTCCGCGTTGACTTCGCCCGGCACCCAGTAATCGCGATCCGCAATGCCCGGCAATTCCTTCAGCGGTAGTGTTGCGTGGCCGTCAGCCAAAGCTGCGCCAACAAACGCTGTACTTGCCAGTATGGCAGTCGTTGCTAAAAGTCTCATTTAGGTTCCTCCCTTTGCAATGAGTGCGGAGCCTTTGGTCGGTGCCGGGGCTGCACCCCTGGCCCGACCGTCTCCGCGAAGTCGCTGGTTACCCGCTAGGATTTGGGTCACCAGCAAAGATCCCACCGATCGCCAGCAAAGCAATCAGCAGACCAATGAGCAGCGCCGAGAAGCGCAACATCTTCTGCCCGTCCGGGGTAGAGAGACCAGCAAGCCAGCCCCCTGACCCATCACGGTCTTTTTTCTGCATCCATGTATACAAAGCGACCGAGCTTACGATCACGACGCCGGAGGCGACGGATTGCCAGAAGAACTCGATCCGCAATGTGACCAACGCGTTGATCATCATCGACAGCAGCAACACACCCGCGAAAGACCCCAGCATCGAGGCCCGTCCGCCAAACAGTGACGTCCCGCCCACAACCACAGCCGCAATAACATGCAGGTTGAAGTAAGGCGCAGATGTCGCCTGGATCGCGTTCAGCTTGCCCGTCAGCATGACCCCCGCCAAAGCCGCCGCCGCACCGCAAAGCACATAGGCAAAAACCTTGTGACGCTTGACGCTGATCCCAGTCAGTTCCGCCGCTTCAGGGTTAGACCCGATGGCAATCGTGTAGCGACCGAAATAGCTGCGTGTCAGCAGCACATAGCCCATGATCATCGTTGCGATACCGATCAGCACCGGGATCGGTACGAAACCGGGAATCTGACCGCGACCAATATCTGTCAGCAAGTCAGGGAACCGCGCCAGCACCAACCCTTTGGCGATCACCAAGGCCAGCCCGCGATAGACCAGGTCCATCGCCAACGTACCGATTAGATCGGGCACGTTGAACCGCGTGATAATCAAGCCGTTGATCAGCCCCATCACCGCGCCCAGCATCACCGCAAT
Source organism: Litoreibacter sp. JB4-2 (assembly GCF_055693445.1). Classification (NCBI taxonomy): domain Bacteria; kingdom Pseudomonadati; phylum Pseudomonadota; class Alphaproteobacteria; order Rhodobacterales; family Roseobacteraceae; genus Litoreibacter; species Litoreibacter sp. JB4-2. Next base: position 3,686,969 of record NZ_CM146334.1, on the reverse strand, counting down.
TGGCACCGCGACATAGACGGAAAACCCGTATTGCTTGATCAAAAACGCCATGATGATAGCCGACAAGGCAGCAATTGAGCCAATCGACAGGTCAATCCCGCGCTGGGTGATGACAAACGTCATCGCCATGGCCATGGGCATGTACAAAGCCGCATCCAGCAGGATCAGGTTTAGGTTCGTCGCCCGGAAATAGCGCGCCGGTTCCGCCACGCCCATGAACAGCAAAATCGCCAGGATCATCACCATCGGGCCGATGATGGCCACATATGGCTCCAGCCTTTCGCTCATTGGTTTTGCGACAGTACTCATGCTGCTTCCTCCGCACCCACGATGAGGCCAAGGACCTCTTGCGTGCTGCTATCTGATGTTTTGACGACGCCCACACATTGGCCACGTCGTTGCACATGCACCCGGTCCGAAACTTCGAACACGTCATCGAGCGAGTGGCTGATCAAGATCACCGCAAGCCCCTGTGCTTTCAATGTTTGAATAAGTTTAAGCGTCCGCGCTGTTTCCTGCGGACCCAGTGCTGCGGTCGGCTCATCCATCACCAACACGCGCAGCCCTTCGCTATAAACTGCCCGCGCAATGGCCACGGCCTGACGCTGCCCGCCCGACAGGCTTTCAGTCGATGCATCCAGCGATCTCAGCTTCACGCCCAGGCGTTCCATCAAAACACGTTCCGTCTCGGCACGCATTTTCTTGTTGTCGAGAATGTCGAAGCCCAAGACCTTCTTGGTCAGCTCATTGCCCAGAAACATGTTGGCAGCCGGATCCAAATGGTCGGCGAGCGCCAAGGTTTGGTAAACGGCGTCGATGCCCGCATCAATCGCCTCCGCGTGGCTTGCGAACTCGATCTTTTCGCCGTCGAGATAAATCTGGCCTTCCGTGGGCTGGTAGACCCCGGTCAGCACCTTGATCAAAGTTGATTTGCCCGCGCCATTGTCGCCAACAATCGCCAGCACCTCGCCCGCATAGGCGGTCAGGTCGACATCTTGTAGGGCTGTCACGCCTCCAAAGCGTTTGCTGATGCCTGTCATTTGCACAAGTGGTGTTGTCATCTGTTCCTCCCCAAAAGGCACCGCGGCAGATAAGGCCGAAGCACCAAATGTAATTTATTCCTTAATGCGGTAGGCCTTGTGGCAGGCCGCACAGTCCTCAAGCAGAGGCTGGTATGCAGCTTTCAAACCGTCGAGATCGGTAGGCAACGCTTTGACAGCCAGTGCCGCACCGGCGCTAAAATCGGCGCGCTTGGCGTTGAAGTCTTCAAGGTTGCTCCAGATATCAGGATTGGCCCCTTTTGAGGTTGATCCTTCCGGGAACACGTCGCCCTCAAAGGCAAGTGCCGCCGCAAAGGTCATACGCAAAGCCAGCTCCGCGATCTTTGGATCGAAATCAGTCTGCCCTTTAAGCATCGGCACCAAAGTTGCCGCACCAACACGGACCTGATCCATGGCAGCCTTCCTTGTCTCAACCGGATCAGCAACCCCAGAGGACGTCGCGGCCAGCATCAGCCCACAAAAAACGATCGTGGTTCTCAGCATATCATGCTTCCTTTTTTGTTGGTGGGGGCACCCCTGCCTCATCCAGCAAGGGCACCCCGCTGGGAGAACTATTTGCCCCAGATATCCGCGTAAGCGTCGCGGTAAGGAATGTCGGGATCAAATGCGTTGCTGTCGCCAAGTTTCTCAAGACCTTCCGACGTGACCAGCGCGGGCGATGTGATGTAGCCCGAACAGGCCTCGCCCTGAATGGCGCGGTTCAGCTCATCAACCAGCTGCCAGCCTTGCAGGTTCAAAGGCTCCGCCACGGTGATCGCCTGATACCCGCTTGAACGGATACGCTGAAACGCAGCCTCCGACCCATCGCCAGCAGACCCGGCCTGCGGGCCTTTGTCAGGTGAAAGACCAGCGGCGGCCAGCGACGGCCCCATGAAATCGAAATACAGGTCGTTGATTGCCAAAGCATGGGTCCAGCTGTCACCGTATTTCTGCAACAGCGACGTGGTCAGCGGCCCCATCCGGGTGGATGTGTCAGCAATCGGGGTGTCGACATATTCCAGCACCTTGCCGCCAGCAGCCTCAACCGTCTCTTTCAGGCGGTCGGCCTTGTCGATGGCAATTTGGTAAGTGCTGTCGGTGAAGATCACGACGCCGATATCCTTGCCGCCATCATCAATCGCCCATTCGGCAGCAACCTCAGACACGGTCATTGCATCGGTGGACACATTCGCGAAAATGCCGCCCGGCGCGTCGCAGCCGATCTTCGGCCCGGAATGCCAGGCCACCATCGGAATGTCAGCTGCAACCACGCCTTCAAGCGCCGCCTGCTGTTCTACCGCGTCAAAGCCGTTGATGATGATACCATCAGCTTTCAAAGCCAAAGCCTGACCAATCGCCGCCGTGCGCCCCTGGATCGAGCCCGCGCCGTCCAATACGCGCACGTCCCAGCCGATTTTGGCAGCGGCTTCTTCAACACCGGTGGTGACACCTAGGATGCCGCCATTTTTCAGATCACCCGCCACCACAACGATGGATTTTCCATCTGCGGCCGAAGGCCCGCTGGTGGGGCCGTCCCAATCCGCCGCCATTGCAGGCAGCCCGGCCATCATGGTCGTGGCCATCAGGCCCGCGATAAATGTTCTCTTTTGCATAGTATCCTCCCTTTGCAATCTTCTAATTCAGCGCTTGTCTGCACCTTTTTTGCGCTGTGCGTATCCTGCGATGCCGATGGCAATCAGCAGGGTTACCCCGTTGAAAAGCGGCTCGACCCAGAAGGAGCCGCCAAATTGTTGAATGCCTGAAATGCCGACCGCCAGAATGGCCACACCGACCACGGTGCCCCAAACATTGACCCGGCCCGGTTTAATGGTGGTGGAGCCTAGGAATGCGCCAACAAGCGCAGGCAGCAAGAACTCCAGCCCAACCGACGCCTGGCCGATCCGTAGTTTTGAAGCCAGCAGAACCCCGGCCAAAGCCGTCATCGTGCCAGACGCCACGAAAGCGCCGATCACATATTTGCGCGTCGGAATACCATTGAGCTGCGCCGCTTTCTGGTTCGCGCCAATCGCGTAAAGGTAGCGGCCCATCGGCGTGTATTCGAGCACGATCCACATCACCACAGTGATCACCAGTAGGTAATACGCCGTGATCGGCAGCCCAAACACGAACGTCGTGTTCAGCGCATAAAACCCGTCCGGCAAAAGGCCAACCATTTGGCGCCCGCCCGTGTGCCACAGCGCAAGCGCATAAAGCACTGTGCCTGTGCCAAGCGTGGCGATGAAGCTGTCGATCTTGGCAACCTCGACCAGCAATCCGTTCAGGAACCCGGCAGCCGCGCCCAAAACCAACACCACTGCAACGGCCATTGGCCACGGCAGGTCCAGCATGGTCTGCAAGCTGATCGCCAAAATGTGCCAAAGCACGATGCCGTAGCCCACCGTCAGGTCAATGCGACCCGCCGCCATCGGGATCATCGCCCCCAAAGACAGCAGCGCAATGATTGCCTTGTCGGAGATGATGGAACGCAGGTTCAGCATCGTCGGGAACGTGTTCGGCAGCAGCACCGAGAACAGTCCGATCAGGAACACCGTCAAAATCACCAACCCATAGACAGGCAGGAAACGCATAACTTTCTTGCCCACGGTCAGGCCCTTAAGTTCGGCCTTTGTCGGCTCTAGTGCGCCGGATTCAAGCGACTGCATTTGCACCGCCCCCTTGTGTTTTGATATTCCCGGCAGAGGCCGATTGGATCAGGTTTTCAGTAGTCAGCCGCGTGCCGCTCAGCTCATCAACGATGGCGCCTTGGCTAAAGACGACGGCCCGGTGGCAAATAGTGGCGATCTCCTCAAAGTCTGTCGACATGATCAGGATCGCAACACCGTCGGCCAAAGCGCGGTTCAGCAACGCGTAGATCTCGGATTTCGCACCAACGTCGACGCCAGCGGTCGGGTCCTCGCAGATCAGCAGCTTGCGCTTGGTGGCCAGCCAACGGCCAATGACAACCTTTTGCTGATTGCCCCCTGACAAGGCCTCAATCGCAAGGCTCGGATCATTTGGCGACAGGCCCAGCTCCGCCCCGATGATGGCCGCTTGGTCGGCCTCGGTCTTCGGTGACAGCAGGCTAAACAGCTTCCGTCCAATCCCATCGGGGTTGAGAAACGTGTTCTCGCGGATCGACAGGCTCATCGCGACGGATTCCTCAGTTCGGTCTTTCGCGACCAAACCAACGCCCGAATGCAGCGCGCGTTGCGGCGAAGACAGATCAGGCGTTGCCCCGTTCAGAACGACCTCGCCGCTGAAAGACTGTAGCCCGAACAAAGCGCGCGAAATGGCTTCATGCCCGGCGCCGCGCAGCCCCACCAGCCCCAGCACCTCGTTCTTCTGCAAGTCCAGATCCAGAGATTGCATCCCGGCGACTTCAAACTTGCGCAGCGACAAAACCGGGGCGCCCGTCTCACCTGGCGCTTTCACAGTCTCGCGCGTTTTGCGCCCGACGATTTTCTGCACCAGCTCTTCCGGCGTTGTGTGGTCAATGCTGCGCACACCCACCATCGCGCCGTCGCGCAACACGGCAACCCGGTCGGCAATCTGAAAAATCTCATCCAGCCGGTGCGAAACGTAAATCATCCCCACGCCCTTTTCGCGCAGTGGGCGGATCGCGGCAAACAGACGTTCCACCTCGTCGGCAGGCAAAGACGCTGTCGGCTCATCCAAGACCAGAAATTCGCTATCCACAGCAAGCGCGCGGGCAATTGCCACAAGCGATTTTTCAGTGCGCGTCAAATCCTCAACCCGCGCCGTCGGGTCAAAATCGCAATCGACTTTCTTCAAAGCCTCAAGCGCAAAATGTTCAACCTCGCGCCATTTGATCATTCCGTTCTTGCGTGAAAATCCCAAGGCCAAGCCAATGTTCTCGGCAACCGTCATCCATTCGATCAGCCCAAGGTCCTGGTGGATGAACGCCACTTTCTGGCGCTCCCCGAAACCTGCCGGCCGATGCTGATACGGCTCGCCATCGATCAGGACGCGGCCCGCATCGGCGGTGTGAATTCCGCCAAGTACTTTGATGAGTGTCGACTTGCCTGCACCGTTCTCGCCCAGCAGCGCGACGATCTCGCCGCGGCCCACAGACAAGGACACATCTTTCAGCGCATACGTACCGCCAAAATGCTTGTCGATGCTGTCAAAGAACAAACCTGATTGCAGGTTTGGCATGGCAAATCCTCCCTTGCTACGCGGCCCAACCTCTCCATTGAGTTACCCGTAACGTTACGCTAGCATCCATTCAGAAACCGCATCCTGTCAAGGCTTAAGTTACCCGTAACGTAAAATGTCCAAAAACGCTGATAAATCTATAAAAAACAACAAGGTAAGCCTGTCTCAGGTGGCCCGCGCCGCAGGGGTTTCGAAAATGACTGCCAGCCGTGTTTTGCGCGATGAGGGCGGGTATTCGGAACAGACCCGCGCAAAAGTCATGGCGCAGGTCGACGCGCTTGGCTACTTACCGAATCGCTTGGCCACGGTTTTTGCCGGCGACCAGTCCTCAACTTTCATCGGAGTGTCCATTCCGGACCTCGGAAATGAGGTTTTCGCACAGGTCCTGGAGGGCATTGATCGCAAGCTTGGGACCTTCGGATACCAGTCCGTTTTGGGCCTCACGCAGCACACCTTGCAAGAGGAAGAGAACTGGATTCGCACCGTCCTTTCATGGCAGCCAGCGGGCCTCATTCTGACCGGGCGTTACCACACGCCACGCGCAACCGAGATGCTTCGAAATGCCGGAATTCCAATCGTTGAGATTTGGGATCTGAACTCCGGCCCGCTCGATATGAGCGTCGGGATCAACCACTTTGACAGCGGCTTCGACATGGGGCGCTACCTCGCCTCACTGGGCTATGAAACGGTCGGCTATGTCGGTACGTCGCATGACACCGCCAATGCCGCAACCGAGCGTTTGAACGGCTTTTGCAAGGCGGTTGAGGGCGCAGGCGGCGCCGTCGTCAAACAGCTTTGCCTGCATGACACGGCCACGTATTACCCGGGTTTTTACGGCACCGAACAGCTTCTCGCCGCCGCCGGTCAGGTCGAATGCATCTACTACCAAAACGACGCCATGGCCTTTGGTGGCCTACAATATTGCGCGGCAAAAGGCCTGTCAGTCCCTGATGATATCGGCATTGCGGGATGGGGCGATCTGCCGATTGCGTCCGTGATGAACCATCGCCTGACCTCTTGCCACGTGCCGCATTTGAAGCTGGGCCAAAAGGCGGCGGAAATGATGATGGCGCGCCTGACAGATGAACCCGCGCCGTCTTGCACCGATATCGGGTTCCGGCTCATCCCCGGCTCTACGGTGCGAAACGCCGGGACCTAGCTGGTCTCCCCCGGCATCAACTTGGACCCCACATCGATGCGGGCCGGCGTAAGCGCCTCGCCTTCAAAAATCTGATCCAGAACGCCGACGACCTGCTGGCCAATCGCGTCGGCTTGCACATTCACCGTGGTGATCCGAGGGTTGGAAATCTGGGCAACCTCAAAATTGCCGAACCCCGTTACTGCAATATCGCCCGGCACCGACAGCCCCATGCGCTGCACCGCGCTTAGGCAGCCAAAGGCAACAGGGTCCGACACGCAAACCAGCGCATCAAAGGCCAGAATATCGCGCCCCAGCGCCTCAATCGCGGCATTGCCGTGCCGCATCGACACGGGCGCGGGCCCCGCATCAATCATCGCAACCTCACGCAAGCCGTGCTGTCGCGCGGCATCTACAACGCCCGCTCGGCGCACCGCACCACGCATGTCAGCGCCCACGGATGCGCCCACAAAAGCCAATTTGCGCCGTCCCGTGGCCACCAAATGGTTCACGATATGCGCCATCGCATCTGCGTTTGAAAACCCCACGACATGACCCAACGGATCGCTCGGCAGGTCCCACATCTCAATCACCGGCAGCCCGCGACCCCGAATAAGGGCGCGCGTTTCATCGCTATGATGCCCGCCCGTCAGAACCAACGCCTCCGGATTGCGCGCCAGAAGTTGTCCAACCAGCTCTTCTTCCCGGTCCACGCGGTAATTGGTGCTGCCCAACAGGATTTGGATCCCCGCCGCCCCAAGACCGTTGCTCAATGCGCGAAATGTCTCTGCAAAATTGGCGTTGTTGACGGAGGGCAGCGTGACCGCCACAAACCCGCTTTTTTGTGTCCGAAACGCCTGCGCCGTGCTGTCATAGACATAGCCCAGCTCACTGGCCACTTTGCGAATATGCGCGCGCGTCTTGGTGTTGACCGTCTCGTCATCACGCAGGGCGCGGCTGACGGTCATAGGCGATTTGCCAACCGCCTTTGCCACATCTCGCATGGTGACGCGTTCGACCATCGCTTAGGCCAGAAACTCGTGGCGTTGGGTGACGTGGTGATGGATACGCCCGTCAAAAAATGCGTCCACGATTTCGCCCGTCACCTCTTTGGATTGAAACCGGAACGGGCTCTCCAAAGCGCTTTCCATCGCTGCTTCATCTGCGTAGCTAATCGCAAGGATCAGCGGGAATTCAGGTGCGCCCTCGTCGCGATCATCCGAAAACATCACCCGCACATCCGTGTTGCCCGGAAACTGCCGCCACAAGGGCACCAAACGTTCCAAAACAGCCGCGCGAAACGCATCTACCTGACCGGGTTTTACCGATCCTTCAAACAATGCAAACCGTGTAATCATGGGGCTATCTCCTCTTTCGCGCCATTGAAAAATTCCATCACCGCCGCCTGATCTTCGCCACCAAGACCCGCGGCCGTCAGCATGCGGTGAATTTCGGCGCACAGCCCGGTCATCGGCATCGACGTCCCCGTCTGACGCGCCAGATCATTCACGGCGTTCAGGTCCTTGACCATATTGTCGATCCGACCGGTGCGGCGGTAATCCTTCGTCGCAAAGCGCGGCAGGTATTCTTGCAAAAGCGCACTGTCAGCCCGCCCGCCTTTCAAAGCTTGCGGAATTTTTTCGGCATCAACACCGGCATCCAGCGCCAGTTGCGTGGCCTCTGCCACGGCCAAAAAGCCCAACCCACAAAGCACCTGATTGATCAGTTTGGTGGTCTGACCTGCCCCCGATGGGCCCATATGGGTGTAATTCGATGCCACATGTTTCAGCGCCAGATGCGCCCGTTCAACATCAGCCGCCTCGCCACCCGCCATCAAGGTCAGCTCGCCTATCAGCGCCTTGGGCGCACCGCCAGACAGCGGGCTGTCGACCCATGCAAGCCCGCGTTCCTTGGCCATATCTGCAAATTTGCGCGTCGCATCCGGCTCAATCGACGACATATCAATGATGATCGTGCCCGGCTTCGCGCCTTCGACAATCCCGTCTTTGCCAAACGCCGCAAGACCGACAATGCGCGACGCGTTGAGGCTGGTGATCACGAAATCGGCGTCTTGCGCGGCCTCCGCCGCCGTGCTCGCGGCGACACCGCCCTTCGCCACCAATTCCGCAACGCGTGCCTCGTCGAGGTCAAAAACGGCTAAGCTGTTCCCGGTTTCCAACAACCGCGTGCCAATGGCGCCACCCATGGCGCCTGCGCCGATCAGGGCAATCTTCTCGCTCATATCAAAGTCCTTTTGACGTATGTCTCCGACTGCGCCACCACGGCGTCAAACGGGACCGAAATGTCGATCTTTCCGCCCCATTCGTCGCGCTCCAATTGCTCCAGAGCGGCGAATTGGCTGTCCAAAAGCGCCGGCGGCATGAAGTGCCCGGCCCGTCGCGCAACGCGGCGCGCCAGCACATCCTTCGGTGCCGCCAGATGCATGAAATGCACAGGCTCGGGCACCTCGCCCCGTATCCAGTCGCGGTATTTCTTCTTCAACGCGGAGCAGCCAATCACAATTGGCCCGCTATGCTTGGCCAAGAGCCGGCCCACATCCGCAAGCCATGGCGCGCGGTCGTCATCATTTAACGCCTGACCGCTGGCCATTTTGTCGATATTGCACCGCGGGTGCAGGTCGTCCCCATCAACAAAATCCATGCCGCATGTGACCGACAGCGCCGTCCCGACCGACGACTTGCCGCAGCCCGACACGCCCATAAGCACATAGCACCGCATCTAAAGCGACGCCGTAATGCCGCCATCCACATAGAGCGTATGGCCATTCACAAAACTGGATGCAGGCGAAGACAGGAAGATCGCCGCTCCGACAAGTTCCTCCACATTGCCCCAACGGCCCGCAGGAGTCCGCTTTTCAAGCCATGTGGTAAATTCCGGATCCGCGACCAGCGCGGCATTCAAAGGCGTGTCGAAATACCCCGGCGCAATCGCGTTGCATTGCAAGCCATGCTTGGCCCAGTCGGTCGCCATCCCCTTGGTCAAGTTCCCAACCGCGCCCTTGGTCGCCGTGTAAGGCGCGATACCCGGGCGCGCCAAAGCGGTCTGAACGCTGGCGATGTTAATGATCTTGCCCGCGCCGCGCCCAATCATATGGCGCGCCACGGCTTGGCCGACATGAAAGACCGACGCGATATTGGTCTGCAACAGCCGCTCAAACGCGTCCGCCGGGAAATTCTCCAACTCAGTTCGGTGCTGCATGCCCGCGTTGTTGACCAGGATATCAATCGCGCCGCTCGCGCCTTCAAATCCGTCAACTGCAGCGCGCACCGCCTCATGATCGGTCGCATCAAATGCCAGGGCATGAACGGTTGCGCCCCGCCCCCGCAGCGTCTCGGCAGCCGCCTCCAGCTTAGTCGCATCACGCCCGTTCAAAACGATCTCTGCGCCAGCCTCAGCCAGCCCTTGCGCCAAAGCAAACCCAATCCCCTGCGAGGAGCCGGTGATAAGGGCGCGCCGCCCCGTCAAATCGAATAAGTTGGACATAAGTTCCTCCCAGATGTCTCGCAGGGCGTTGACGTCCCCGCTTTGTTACCGATAACATGATACCGATAACATCACCTGTCAACAAGAGAATCGCGATGCCCAAACCAATTGTTCTGCAAGTCGGCCCCTACCCGGACTGGGATCAGGAACCACTAGATGCCGCCTTCGACGTAAAACGGCTTTTTGAGGCGTCGAACCAGGCCGAATTCCTCGCTGAACACGGGCCAAACATCCGCGCGATCGCCACGCGCGGCGAACTGGGCGCGGACGCAACCATGCTCAAAGCCTGCCCCGCGGTCGAGCTCGTCTCTGTCTACGGCGTGGGCTATGACGCGGTTGACCTGAACACCTGCAAAGCCCGCAACATCCAAGTGACAAACACCCCCGATGTGTTGACCCAAGACGTCGCCGATCTGGGCGTGGCCATGATGCTCTGCCAATCTCGCGGCATGGTCGGCGCCGAAGCCTGGGTGCGCGACGGATCATGGGCCGCAAAAGGCCTCTACCCGCTCAAACGCCGCGTGTTTGGCCGCAAAGCAGGCATTCTGGGCCTCGGCCGCATCGGATTCGAAGTCGGCAAACGGCTCGCGGGCTTCGACATGGACATCGCCTATTGTGACACCGGCCCCAAGGATTACGCGCCCGACTGGACCTATTGCGACACGCCCGAAAAACTGGCTGAACATGCCGATTTCCTCTTCGTCACGCTCGCAGCCTCCGCCGAGACGCACCATATCGTCGGCAAAGACGTGATCGAGGCCGTGGGCCCCGACGGCATGATCATCAATATCTCCCGTGCCTCCAACATCGACGAGGACGCCCTGATCGAAGCGCTCAAAACCGGCAAAATCGGCGCCGCCGCCCTAGATGTGTTCGAGGAAGAGCCCAAGCTCGACCCCCGCTTTCTGGAACTGGACAATGTGCTGGTCCAACCCCACCATGCCTCCGGCACAATTGAGACGCGTCAGGCCATGGGCAAGCTGGTGCGCGACAACCTCACCGCTCATTTCGCAGGCGACGCCCTGCTGACCCCAGTTCTGTGAAAGGTCACACATGAAAGTCATCGTTGCTCATGCCGCCAAGGACCTAAGGGTCGAAACCCGCGACATGCCCACCCCCGGCCCCGGCCAGGTCTTGGTCAAAATGGCTGCTGGCGGAATATGCGGGTCCGATCTGCACTACTACAATCATGGCGGTTTCGGCCCGATTCAATTGAAAGAACCGATGATCCTCGGCCATGAGGTCGCAGGTCATATCGAGGCGCTCGGCGAGGGCGTCACGGGCTTGAAAACTGGCGCCTTGGTCGCCATCTCCCCCTCTCGCCCCTGCGGCACCTGCAAATATTGCCTTGAGGGGCGGCAAAACCACTGTCTGAATATGCGCTTTTACGGCTCTGCAATGCCCTTCCCGCACATTCAGGGCGCTTTCCGCGAATATATCGTGGCCGACGCCGCGCAATGCGCCGATGCAGGCGCGCTCACCGCGGGGGAGGCAGCGATGGCCGAACCCCTCGCCGTCGTGCTGCACGCCGCGCGTCAAGCGGGCGATTTGATGGGAAAACGCGTGTTGATAACGGGCTGCGGCCCCATCGGCCTTTTGGCTGTGCTCGTCGCCCGCGCAGCAGGCGCGGTCGAAATCGTGGCAACAGACATCTCAGATTTCACACTGACCAAGGCGCAACATGTCGGCGCGGATCGCGGCATCAACGTCGCGTCTGAAGCCGATGCTTTGGACAGCTACAGCGCCGATAAAGGCCATTTCGATGTGCTCTTTGAATGCTCCGGCGTGGCGCAGGCCTTGGCCGCCGCGATCCCCGCAATGCGCCCCGGTGCGACCGTCATGCAGTTGGGCCTTGGCGGTGACATGACCCTGCCGGTGCAGGCCATGACGGCGAAGGAGCTGGCCTTCAAAGGCTCTTTCCGCTTCCATTCGGAATTCTTCACAGCCGTTGAAATGATGCGCACCGGGCGGCTCGACGTGACGCCGCTGATCACCCACAAAATAGGCATCGATGACGCGAAAGACGCGTTTGAGCTGGCCTCCGACCGGTCGCAGGCCATCAAGGTGAATATCACGTTCTAGCCGGTCTCGCCCTGCGCTCTCAGATACCGCTCCGCCGTCTTGCCCGCATCGTCAATATGCGTCTCGACGGCGGCGCGCGCCGCGACCGGATCACGGCTAAGCACGGCGTCGTGGATGGCCCGCATATGCGCAATGCCGGGCTGGTCACGGTCCCGCGCGGCCAGTGTCAGCGCGCGCAATCGGCTGATCCGACCGTTTAGCCGCTGCACGACCTCCCAGGCCACATCATGCCCTGCTTCCAGAAAAATCAGGGCGTAAAACTGAGTTGTCGCCTGCAAAAGATCTCGCCCAGACCGTGTCATCCATGCAGGCCTCAAGCGCGCTCAATGCCGCGCTGAGCTTTGGTGCAAACCCATCATCTTGCCCAGCCGCAACCGCTGCCGCGGCGGACCCCTCAAGCTGCCTGCGAATGTCATAAATCTGGCGCGCCTGATCCCAGCTTAGCGTCGCCACAATCGGCCCCCGGTTGGGCAGAATCTCTACCAGTCCCTCGGCTTCTAGGTACCGGATCGTCTCCCGAATTACCGTGCGGCTGACCCCAAGCTGGTCGCACAGAGGCCGCTCCACCAGCCGCTCGCCCGGCGCGAAATGGCCGTCAATGATCGCCTCCCGCATCCGGTCCTGCACGATATCGCGCAGCGTTTGCGGTACTTTTTCAATCTTTTGCAGGCTGTTTTTCGCGGGCTCCATTGGGCAACGCGTATCAGGCGATACGGGCGATCTCAACAATTATTGACATATGGTATAATGGTATACCATAAATCTCTCAACATAATCTAACTCAGGTTGCCCACAATGCCCGCCGAAATCCGCAAGACTCTGCTCCATGTCGAAAACACGCTGATCGAAGGCGGCAAAGCGGCAGAAACCCCGCTGACCCTGATCGCCGCCATGGCTGTGATCAAGAACCCTTGGGCGGGTCGCGGATTTGTCGATGACCTCAGCCCCGAGATCCGCGCATGCGGTCCGCAACTGGGCGCATTACTGACCGAGATGATCCTCGATGCCGCTGGCGGCGGCGACAAAGTCGAAGGCTACGGAAAATCCGCCATCGTTGGGCTGAACGGCGAGGTCGAACACGCCTCCGCCCTCATCCACACGCTGCATTTCGGCAACCATTACCGCAACGCGGTCGGCGCAAAATCCTATCTGTCATTTTGCAACACGCGCGGCCCCGCCAACGCGCCCTTGATGATCCCGCTGATGGACAAGCATGACGGCGGACGGCGCTCGCATTATCTGACCATCCAAACAGCGGTGCCTGATGCGCCCAATAGCGACGAAATTTTGATCGCGCTGGGCGCATCCATCGGCGGGCGCCCGCATCACCGCATCGGCGACCGCTATCAAGACCTCAAGGAGCTGGGCCATGACGTTGACAACCCTGCCTCTGTCTAAGGGCGGCCCAACGCTCGCCTACCGCGCGCACGGCAAAGGCGCGCCCTTGGTGCTGCTGCATGGTGTCGGCATGCAATCCGCCGCCTGGCAACCGCAAATCGACGCGCTCTGCGCTCAGTACCGCGTGATCGCGCTCGATCTGCCCGGCCACGGTGACAGCAGCCCGCTGTCCCGCGACAGTCAGCTCCCCGATTTCGTCGCATGGACCCGCGCTGCGCTAGAGGCGCTTAACCTTGGCCCGGTCAACCTCGCAGGCCACTCAATGGGCGCGCTGATCGCCGGTGGCCTCGCCGCCACCCATCCCGAAATGGTGCACCGCGTGGCGCTGCTCAACGGTGTCTACAAACGCGACCCCGCCGCCCGTGCCGCCGTCATAGCCCGTGCCGCAGAAATCGCGGACGGTCGTTTCGATCTGGAAACGCCCCTCGCCCGCTGGTTCAGCGACGCGGCCCCCGATCGCGCTGCCACAACGCAGGTCGCGGCCTGGCTGCAAGATGTCAGCCCCGGCGGCTACGCGACCGCCTATGCCGCCTTCGCGTCGGGCGACGCCACCTATGCCGACCAGTTGTCAAACATCCGCTGCCCGTTTCTGGCGCTCACCGCCGATGGGGACGCAAATTCCACCCCCGCAATGTCGCAGGCCATGGCCGCACAAGTGCCCGGCGGCACAGCTGTCACGATCCAAGGCGCGCGCCACATGGTCAACCTGACCGATCCCGATGCGGTCAACGCGCATCTAATGGATTGGCTCAAACTCCCAATCACGGAGGCCGCCCTACCATGACCCCGCTGGACCCGCGCGCGCTGCGCACCGCCTTCGGCAGCTTCATGACCGGCGTCACTGTGGTCACAGCGACAGACCCGAAGGGCGCGCCGCTGGGTTTCACGGCCAACTCCTTCACATCGGTCTCGCTCGACCCGCCCTTGGTGCTGGTTTGCCTTGCCAAAACATCGCAGAACTACTGGCCGCTCATCTCCGCCAAGGGGTTCGCGGTCAATGTGCTCAGCGAGGCGCAGACCGAGATTTCCAACACTTTCGCACGCCCGGTCGATGACCGTTTCGCGCAGGTCACATGGCAGCCCGGCCCGCATGGTGCGCCCGTATTAGATGACGTCTCCGCGTGGTTTGACTGCGCCATGCACAAAACCGTGGAAGCGGGCGATCACGTGATTCTTTTCGGTGAGGTCAAAGCCTTCGACAGCACCACCATGCCGGGTCTCGGCTACGCACGCGGGGCTTATATCACACCCTCAACCACGGCGCAGGCTGTGTCGCAAAACACCGACCTCATCGTCTCCGCTTTGATAGAACGCGACGGGCATGTGCTTTTGTGCGACGACGGCAATGGCGGGCTGGCCCTGCCCGAACGCGCTGTCACAAAAACGGGGGCAACAGCCACTGTCCAGGGGTTGATCGCGGAACTCGGGGTGAACGCGGCGCCCGGTTTCATCTATTCGGTCTTTGAAGACACGCACAGGCAACGCCAGCACATCGCGTTCCTCTGCAAAGCGGAGGCAGGCAAGCCCAAGCAAGGCACCTTCGTCCCGCTCAGCGGATCCGCATTGGATGATGTCTCCGATCCGGCAATACTCACCATGCTCGAACGGTTCGCCGCTGAATCCCAAATCGGCACGTTCGGCATCTACTACGGCACCCAAAACAGCGGCGAAATCCGCTCGATGGTCTGAAAGGGGACAGCAGCATGCGTTTTTCACTATTCGTGCATATGGAGCGGACCTCCCCGGATCAGGACCAGTCGCAGCTCTATGACGACTTCGTAGCACTCGCCAAAATGGCTGACACGGGCGGCATGCACGCCGTCTGGACCGGGGAACATCACGGGATGGATTTCACCATCGCCCCCAACCCGTTCCTCAATCTGGTCGATCTGGCCCGCCAGACCAAGAACGTGCGCCTGGGCACTGGCACAATCGTCGCGCCCTTCTGGCACCCGATCAAGCTGGCGGGGGAAGCGGCGATGACCGACATGATCACCGGCGGGCGGCTTGATCTGGGCGTCGCACGCGGGGCGTATAATTACGAATATGAACGCATGCTGCCCGGCATGGATGCATGGGACGCGGGTCAGCGGATGCGCGAACTTGTTCCCGCCTTGCAAGGCCTTTGGGCAGGCGATTACGCGCAGGACGGCACCTATCATTCTTTCCCCGCCAGCACCTCTTCGCCCAAGCCCGTGCAGGCCGGTGGCCCGCCCATCTGGGTTGCTGCCCGCGACCCCAACAGCCACGAGTTTGCAGTCGCAAATGGCTGTCAGGTGCAGGTCACGCCACTCTGGCAGGGGGACGCGGAAATCACCAAGTTGATGGACACATTCAACGCAGCTTGCGCTAAATTTCCCGACGTGCCGCGCCCTGAGATCATGCTATTGAACCACACCTATATCGCGGCTGATGCCGACGACGCGCAAATCGCCGCCGAAGAAATTAACCGCTTCTACTGCTATTTCGGCGCTTGGTTCAAAAACGAACGCGATGTGTCCCAAGGCCTGATCGCCCCGCTCTCCGAAGAAGAAATCGCCGCGCATCCCTTCTATTCGCCAGAGGCCATGCTGCGTGACAACGTCATCGCAACCGCGGATGATGCGATCACCCGGATCAAAACCTATGAGGCGATGGGATATGATGAATATGCGTTCTGGATCGACAGCGGTATGAGCTTTGAGCGCAAGCAAGCCTCGCTATCCCGTTTCATCAAAGATGTCATGCCCGCCTTTGCCTGAAGGACCAGTAATGCAGCAATTTCAGCACTATATCGGCGGAAGCTTCCATGATGGCAGCGCCCAGTTCGAAAGCCGTGACCCGGCCACAGGTCAGGCGTGGGCCCTGATGCCGGAGGCGCGCGCATATGACGTCAACGCCGCCGTCGACGCAGCCGAGGCCGCGTTCAACTCCCCCGACTGGGCGCTTATGACGCCTTCGGCCCGCGCGAAATTGCTGCACCGATTGGCGGATTTGATCGCCGAGAACGCCCAAACGTTGGCACAGTTGGAAACCCGCGACACCGGCAAAATCATCCGCGAAACCTCTGCCCAGATCGCCTATGTCGCTGAATACTATCGTTACTACGCGGGCCTCGCCGACAAGATCGAAGGCGCGCATCTGCCCATCGACAAACCCGATATGGAGGTCTGGTTGCGCCGCGAACCCGTGGGCGTTGTCGTGGCTATTGTCCCCTGGAATTCGCAGCTGTTCCTCTCCGCCGTCAAGATCGGCCCGGCGCTTGCGGCAGGGTGCACAGTGGTCCTGAAAGCATCTGAAGAAGCGCCCGCGCCAATGCTCGAATTTGCGCGCATCTTCGATCAAGCGGGCTTCCCGCCCGGTGTTTTGAACGTCATCACAGGTTTCGGCCCTGACTGCGGCGCGGTGCTGACGAGCCATCCGAAAATTGCCCATGTGGCCTTCACCGGTGGCCCGGACACTGCGCGCCACATCGTGCGTAACTCCGCCGAAAACCTCGCCTCCACCTCGCTGGAACTGGGCGGAAAATCCCCCTTCATCGTGTTTGACGACGCCGATATCGACAGCGCCGTTAACGCGCAAATCTCCGGCATTTTTGCGGCTACCGGGCAAAGCTGCGTGGCGGGCTCCCGCCTCGTGATCTCCAACAAGATCAAGGACGAATTTCTCGCCCGCCTGATCGACAAAGCCGAAGCCGTCATCATTGGCGACCCGGCCGACATGGCGACGGAGGTCGGACCCCTGTGCACCCAAGCGCAAATCGACACCGCGCAAACCCTGATCAAAGCCTCACTCGACGCGGGCGCAAAACTGCTGACCGGCGGCACCGCCTTGGAACGCGACGGGCATTATTTCCCGCCGACAATACTCGATTGCAGCGCCGCGCCTGACGCGCCCTGCCTCACCCAAGAATTCTTTGGCCCCGTACTGTCGGTCACCGGTTTCGACACCGAAGCCGAGGCCGTCGAGATCGCCAATAGCACCGCCTACGGGCTTGCCTCCGGCGTCTTCACCCGCGATCTCACGCGCGCGCACCGCATGATTCGGGCCATTCGCGCGGGCATCGTTTGGGTCAACACCTACCGCGCCGTCAGCCCGATTGTGCCCTTTGGCGGGCACGGGCTGTCAGGCCATGGGCGCGAAGGCGGCCTTGCGGCTGCGCTCGACTATACAAAGGTCAAAGCCGTCTGGCTGCGCACCAGCGACGACCCGACCCCCGACCCGTTCGTGATGCGATAGCGGCGCTTTATTCCCTGCCATTTTACCTATAAAATGTCGGTCATATGCCAAAATCAGAAGGCGCATCATGACCGAAACCCCTGCCCCCAAACGCCGCATCGTCTCCTCCCGCCACCTCGCCGAGGGTGAAAACTGGGAAGCTTCCGAGGTCGAATACGGCATGATCATCGCCTATAACGCGTTTTCGCGCTGGATGACCCGCTGCATGTCAGCGGCAGGCAACACCGATCTGACGCCGCTCGAAATCCTGGTTCTGCACAACGCCAATCACCGTGGACGCGACAAGCGCCTGACCGATATCTGCTTCCTGCTGAATATCGAGGACACGCATACCGTCAACTATGCGCTGCGCAAGCTGTTGAAAACAGGGCTTATCTCTTCCGAAAAGCGTGGCAAGGAGGTGTTCTACCGTGCCTCCCCCGACGGCGAAGCGCTCTGCGAAGCCTACCGCGACATCCGCGAGCGCTGCTTTCTGGACGGTCTGTCCCATCTTGACATGTCAGGCGACGAAATGCGCGCCATGGCCGCCAGCCTGCGCGCGCTGTCGGGCCAATATGATCAGGCAAGCCGCGCGGCGACATCGCTCTAGCTTCACACATAAAACGTTGACAATTTGTCAGCGTTATACAAATAACAGGTGCACCAAGAGTCGAAGGAGAGCACCGTGGCAACCAGCGCAAACACCAAATGGCAATTCTGGGTCGACCGCGGCGGCACCTTCACCGACATCGTCGCGCGCAGCCCTGATGGCGCGCTGCACACCCATAAATTGCTTTCCGAAAACCCCGAAATCTACCCCGACGCTGCGGTCCATGGCATTAAGTCGCTGCTTGGCGTTCAGGGCGCAGACCCCGTTCCGAACGGTCAAATCGCCGCTGTCAAAATGGGCACCACCGTCGCCACCAACGCGCTTCTCGAACGCAAAGGCGAACGCACGCTCCTGATGATCACTAAGGGTTTCAAGGACTTACTGCGCATCGGCTATCAAAACCGCCCCAATCTGTTCGACCTGCATATCAAACTGCCCGAACTTCTCTATGATGAGGCGATTGAGGTCGAGGAACGCGTCGCCGCCGACGGCCAGATCATCACGCCGCTCAACGCGGATCAGGCCAAAGCCGCTTTGCAAACGGCCTATGACACCGGCTACCGCTCCGTCGCAATCGCGCTGATGCATGGCTACCGTTTCACCGATCATGAACGCACCCTTGGCCAGATCGCCACCGACATCGGGTTCGAGCAGGTCACGCTCAGCCATGCCGCCAGCCCGCTGATCAAGCTTGTCTCGCGCGGCGACACCGCCGTCGTTGACGCCTATCTGTCCCCGATCCTGCGCCGCTATGTCAGCCAGGTCGCGGACGCGCTGAACGCCGCAGACGGCGGCTGCGACAGCTTGATGTTCATGCAATCAAATGGCGGGCTCACCGATGCGCGGCTCTTTCAGGGCAAAGACGCGATCCTGTCCGGCCCGGCGGGCGGCGTTGTCGGCATGGTCCGCACCGCCGCCGAACATGGGTTCGACCAGCTCATCGGCTTCGACATGGGCGGCACGTCGACCGATGTGTGCCACTACGCCGGCCAATACGAGCGCTCGTTCGAGACAGAAGTCGCAGGCGTGCGCATGCGCGCGCCGATGATGTCGATCCACACGGTCGCGGCGGGCGGCGGGTCAATCCTGTCCTACCGCGATGGTCGCATGCAGGTCGGCCCCGAAAGCGCCGGGGCCAATCCCGGCCCTGCCGCCTACAGACGCGGCGGCCCGCTTACCGTGACCGACTGCAACGTGCTTTTGGGCAAGCTGCAGCCGTCGCAATTCCCGTCCGTTTTTGGCCCGAATGCCGATCAACCGCTCGACGCGCAGGTCGTGACGCAGAAATTCGAAGCCCTCGCCGCAGAAATCGGCACAGACAAATCCGTCGAAGATATTGCCGAAGGATTCCTGCGCATCGCCGTCGAAAACATGGCGAATGCAATCAAGAAAATCAGCGTCCAGCGCGGCTATGACGTGACCAAATATGCGATGAATTGCTTTGGCGGCGCGGGCGGGCAGCATGCTTGCCTCGTGGCGGACACTTTGGGGATGGAACGCATTTTCATCCACCCCTTTGCGGGTGTGCTGTCAGCGTTCGGGATGGGCATCGCCGATATCCGCGCGCTGCATGAGCATCAATTCGCAGCCCCCATTGATGCAATTGCGGACGCCGAAGCCGCCCTCGCGCCACTGATCCAAAAAGCCCGGGATGAGGTCGCAGCCCAAGGCATTGACCCCCGGAAAATCCAGATCGCGCAGACCGCACATATCCGCACCGACGGCGCCCATCAGACGCTTGAAGTCCCCTTCGGCACACCGACGGAGATGACCAAAGCGTTCGAGCAAGCCCACCAGCAACGTTTCGGTTTCGTGCCCACCTACGCGGGCCTCATTATTGATCTTCTGACGGTGGAGGCTATTGGCGCCACCGGCGAAAGCGTCAGCCAACCCACCCCACAACCCGTTGATAAAGCGCCTCAAACCGCCCGAATGTTTGCCCAAGGCAGCTGGCAGGACGTCCCCTTGATCGACCGCGCCACCCTTGCGCTGGGGGATAAAATCACCGGTCCTGCCATCCTGACTGAACCTACCGGGACCAACATCATTGAAGACGGCTGGCAGGCCGAATGCGTCTCCGGCGGCAATCTGGTTTTGACCCGCATCGTGCCCCTGGCGCGGCAAGAGGCTATCGGCACCACCGTCGATCCCGTCATGTTGGAGGTCTTTAACAACCTCTTCATGTCGATCGCCGAACAGATGGGCGCGACGCTCGCCAACACGGCCTATTCCGTCAATATCAAGGAGCGGCTGGATTTCTCCTGCGCGATTTTCGATGCCGCCGGTGATCTGGTCGCAAACGCACCGCATGTGCCGGTGCATCTGGGCTCCATGTCCGAAAGCGTGCGCACGATCCTGGCACAGAACGCAGGGCAGATCCGGCCCGGCGACGTGTTCATGATGAACAACCCCTATAATGGTGGCACGCATCTGCCCGATGTCACCGTCATCACGCCCGTTTTCAACGACGCAGGCACCGACATTCTCTACACCGTCGCCTCGCGCGGGCATCACGCCGATATCGGCGGCACGACCCCCGGCTCGGCCCCGCCCGACAGCCAGGAAATCGCGCAAGAAGGTGTGCTGATCGACAATTTTCTGCTGGTCAAACAAGGCGCGCTGCAAGATCAAGCCGCCCGCACGCTGCTGGCCTCTGGCCCCTACCCGTGCCGCAATATCGATCAGAACATGGCCGATCTCGCCGCCCAAATCGCGGCCAATGCGACCGGCGTGCAAGAGCTGACCAAGATCACCCGTCAGTTCGGCCTGAACACCATCCACGCCTATATGGGCCACGTCCAAGACAATGCCGAAGAAAGCGTGCGCCGCGTCCTCGACGTGCTGCACGACTGCGCCTTCACCTACCCGCTCGACAGCGGCGCGCAGATCAAAGTCGCGATCACGCTGGACAAAAAAGCGCGGGAGGCCACGCTCGATTTCACCGGCACCTCACCGCAGGATCCCTTCAACTACAACGCGCCGCTGTCGATCTGCCGTGCGGTGGTGCTCTATGTGTTCCGCACATTGGTCGGTACCAATATCCCCATGAACGAGGGCTGCATGAAGCCGCTCAAACTGATCGTCCCCGAAGGCTCCATGATCAACCCGCACGCCCCCGCCGCCGTCATTTCCGGCAACACGGAGGTCAGTCAGGCCATTGCCGACACGCTCTACGGCGCCCTTGGGGTGATCGCGGGCAGCCAGGGCACGATGAACAATTTCGTCTATGGCAACGACACGTTCCAGAACTATGAAACCATCTGCGGCGGCACCGGCGCGGGCGACGGGTTCAATGGCGCAAGCGCGGTCCACAGCCACATGACCAACACCCGCATGACCGACCCGGAAGTTCTGGAAACCCGTTTCCCCGTCCGAGTGGAGGAGTTCTCAATCCGCCGCGGTTCAGGCGGCGCAGGCGCTTTCCAAGGCGGCGACGGCATCACCCGCAAGCTCAGGTTCTTAGAGCCAATGACAGCCACCGTCCTGACCTCCCACCGGGAAGTCCCCCGCATGGCGCGGCAGGCGGGCATCCCGGAAAAACCGGTCACAACGCGGTTGAACGCGCGGATGGCACTGTCGAAAATCTCAAAGGCAATGACGCCACTCAGATGCAGGCGGGCGACATATTCGTCCTGCATTCCCCCGGTGGCGGCGGCTACGGAAAACCCTAGCCCGCCATCAACGCCAGCACCTCGTCGCGCTTCGGCATCGACGGGGCCGCGCCCGCCCGCGTCACCGACAAACCGGCCACGGCGCAGGCGTATCGCGCCGCGTCCTCGGGTCCCATGCCGTCCGCCAAACAGGCCGCAAACCCGCCGTTAAACGCGTCACCCGCGCCGGTGGTCTCAACAACTTTGCCCGCAGATACGGCGGGCACCAACCCGTGCCCGTCAAGAAAGGCCCCCTGCGCGCCCATGGTAATGATAGGCCGCCGCACGCCGAGCGCTTTCAACGCCGCGCAGGCCCGCGACGCGTCGGCCACGTCATGCACAGCAACGCCCGACAGCATCTCCGCTTCGGTCTCATTGGGCGTCACGTAATCGCACAAAGCCAACATCTCCCGCGGCAATTCCGCCGCAGGCGCAGGGTTCAAAATTGTCGTCACACCCGCCGCCCGCGCAATCTCCAATCCGCGAATGGCCGCCGCCATCGGCTGCTCAAGCTGAGTCATAAATACATCAGCATTTTCAATGGCTTCACGCGCGATATTCAAGTCATCTGGCGACAAATCTCCAGCCGCGCCGGGTGCTATGATGATCGCATTGTCCCCGCTCTGCTCATCGATGAAAATATGCGCGGCACCCGTGTAGCTGCCCGCATCTTTCACCACCTGTGCTTGGATTCCGTCACCCGCCCAAAGCGCCTCCGCCATCCCGGCGAACCCGTCATCGCCCAGCCGGGTGATCATGGTCACTTCCGCCCCCATCCGCGCTGCAGCGACCGCTTGGTTCGACCCTTTCCCGCCCGGGTTCATCGCAAAGGAATTGCCCAAAAGCGTCTCGCCCATCACAGGCATACGGTCCGCCCGAAACGCCAAATCGGCGACGAACACACCCAAAA
This sequence comes from Litoreibacter sp. JB4-2, assembly GCF_055693445.1. Lineage (NCBI taxonomy): Bacteria > Pseudomonadati > Pseudomonadota > Alphaproteobacteria > Rhodobacterales > Roseobacteraceae > Litoreibacter > Litoreibacter sp. JB4-2. The sequence goes on along the minus strand of NZ_CM146334.1, from coordinate 3,664,264 downwards.
CCGCTATCTTGCCCATAGCTACGCTCCCTCCGGCTGCCAGCCTGCATAAAGTGGATGGGTTTGGGCCACCGGGCAAGCCTCCGGTACCCCGCCATTGCGCGCCGACGCATAGGCCGCCGTGATCAGTTCCAGCGACCGCCGGCCATCCGCCAATCGCACCGCATCATTGGCCTCACCGGCAATCGCCCGTGCCACCTGCTGCAAATACCCCGCGAACCCAGCAAACCCATCAGGTACACCCGCAATCACGCGATCAACCTCCGCCTGATCAACCGCGTCGCGGGCTTGAAACACCCAGTCCTGATCCATCGGTGCATAGGGTTTTGCCCCGCTCGTCGCGGTCAACTTCTCAAAAATCAACCGCATCCGCGTTGTGTCATCCGCCCCGCCCAAAGTGACAGAGCTGGTCGCAAGCGCGCCGTCGGCCATAACAAAGCTCAGCGCCGCGCAATCTTCCGTCTCGATCGGGTTCACGCGCGTCGCAAGCTGCGCGCCCACCTGCGCGACCTCCCCGAAAAACAGGCATAAAAGATCATGCGCGTGGATCGCGTGGCCGACAATCGCACCGCCGCATTCGCCTGCCCATGTCCCGCGCCACGGCACGGCGTAATACTCCGCACGCCGGGCCCAATGCGTTTCCAAGCTGGCCATATGTGGCGCACCAACCAACCCAGCTGCACGTAAGGCCTGAAACTGCGCCATGGCGCGTCCAAAACGGTATTGAAACACCGGAAACACCGTCCCGGTCGAACGCGCCTCCGCCGCCGCCAACAGATCCAAATCCGCCAATGACGTCGCCAAAGGCTTTTCACAAATCACATGTTTTCCCGCATCCAGTGCTTTCAGGCTCATCGGCACATGCAAATGCGGCGGAAGGCAGATATCAATCACATCAACCGACGGGTCGGCGATTACAGCATCCGCATCCGCGCTCACGGGGGTACTGCCTGCAATCTGCGCGGCGCGTTCAGTATCCAGATCGCAGATGACAGCCACGTCAAACAGATCCGGCAAGGCGCGGTAGCCTGCCAAATGCTCCGCCCCGATCCCGGCACCTAAAATCGCAACCCGGATCATGCCTCCGCCATGCGCTGCGCTTCGATGGCCAGCTCCATCACTTTGAACGCATGCGCCTGCGGCATCGCCGTCTCTGTTCGGTCACGAATATCAGCCGCCAGCCGCGCAAAGTAAGGCAGCCCCGCATCGGCGCAATCCATCCGTTCGCACCGGTCCCCAGTGACCAAAAACAGGTGATCCGTGCCAGCAGCGCCGCCGACATCGACATATTTGCGCAGCTCAATCGTCCCTTCGGTGCCCAGCAGCATCAAGCGCCCATCGCCCCAACTTGGCAGCGCATCCGGCGTGAACCAATCGACACGGATATAGCCCAAGCCCTGTTCGCTTTCCAACGCGATCTGGCCAAAATCCTGCAACTCAGGGCGCTGTGGGTTTCCAAAATTTCCAATATTGGACAATGTGATACGCGCCTCAGTTGATCCAGTGAAGTACAGAAACTGGTCAATCTGATGCGACGCAATATCCGTCAAAATCCCCCCGAACCTGTCGCGTTCAAAGAACCAATCAGGCCGCGTATTCAGGTTCAGCCGATGCGGCCCAATCCCGATCGTTTGGATCACACGCCCAATCGCACCCTCGGCCACCAGTTCTGCGGCACGTGTCACCGCAGGCACCTCAAACCGCTCGGAAAAATCAATGGACCAAATGCGCCCGGTCTCAGCCACGCAAGCTTTGATCGCGGACAGCTGCGCGGCGTCCGTGCAGCCCGGTTTATCGACCATCACATCCTTGCCCGCTTGCATCGCCCGGATCGCCAAATCGGCACGATCCGCCGGGATGGCCGAGATCAGGATCAGGTCCAGATCGCCCCCAATCACATCTTCGGCCTGCGCACATCGCGGCAGATCGGGGAACCGTTTCGTGAAGCCGTCCAGCGTCTCAGGCGTGCCCTCGGTCCACCAACAGACCAGGTCACAACCCAGCTTCTCCATCTCCGCAGCCATCCCGTAGATATGGCGATGATCAATGCCCAAAATGCCGATGCGAATGGGTTTAGACATGCGTCACCTCCACCAATTTCTGTTCCCGGGAAGAGCGTACAATCGCCTCAATCAGCGCATGCACGCGCAAGGCCTCCCGCCCCGTGACGCGCGGCGCACGACCCTCAGTCAGGCCGCGCGCAAAATCGTCAATGACCGCCATATGCCAGTCATGCGTGAACGCCATCGGGTCCGCGCCGCCGCCAGTCGCTGCCGCCTCGCCAAACTGCTCTTCGCGCCCGTCGCGCCATGTCACACGCACAACCCCTTCGCCCAACACGGCGCTCGCCTGTTCGCAATGCAAAGTGATCCGCTCTGACCCACCGGGGAAGCTGGCCGTGCTGGCCTGTAACGACCCCACCGCGCCGCTTTCAAATTCCAGCCCGGCAGAGACGAAATCCTCCGCCTCCATCCGATGTGTTTGAGAGGTCCGCGCAAAGGCCTGCACCGCCCGAACCGGCCCGGTATAGGTCAGCGCCAGATCCAGCGTATGGATCGCCTGATTGATCAAAACCCCGCCCCCGTCGCGCGCATAGGTCCCACGCCCGGGCACATCGTAATAAGCCTGATCGCGCCACCACGGCACCGTGATGTCCACCGTCTGGATTGCGCCAAACTGCGGCAACATCTGCGCCAAAGTCTCGGACGCCGCGCGCATTCGGTGCTGAAACACGATGCCCAACGGCACCCGCCCTTCGCAGGCCTCAACCACGCGCAAGGCTCCCGCCAGGTCCCGCTCCACCGGCTTTTCCATCAAGATCGGCTTGCCCGCCTGCGCCAGCATTTCAACGATCTCCAACCGCGCGTCGGGCGGCGTCAGCAGCAAGACGAAATCAACCTCCGGATCCGCCGCCACCTCGGCCACATCGCCGTAGGCCCGCACGCCCCAAGACTGTGCAAACACCGCCGCGCTGCGCCGCGCGCAAACGCCCGCAAGCGCCACCAACGCGCTGTCGCGGCAGGCCATGGCGTGGGTTTCGGCCACCATTCCCGTGCCAATCATTGCAACTTTCATGAACCTCTCCCTTGGGTGTCATCCTACCGCGCCAACCGCCAAGGAAAAGGCCGAATTGCACTGGCTTGGCGCGTTTTCGGCAACTAAGGTCTTCTTATGACACAGCTGCATCTTCCCGCCCGCGCCACCGAGATTTACGAGCCGATTCAATCCCTTCCGATCATCTCCCCGCACGGCCATTGCGACCCGTCTTGGTTCGCTCAGGACGCGGCCTTTGCCAATCCGGCAGCGCTTATCATCACGCCCGATCACTACGTATTTCGGATGCTGTATTCGCAGGGCGTGTCCCTGGCGGATCTGGGCGTGGGCCAGCCCGACGGGCAAACCGATCCGCGCCGCGTGTTCCAGCGCTTCGCCGATCACTGGCACTTGTTTCTGGGCACGCCGTCACGGCTCTGGATCACCCATATGCTGCGCGACGGCTTCGGCATCACGGACCCGCTGACGCCGCAAAACGCCCTGCATATCTACGATCAGATCGACGCCGCGCTGAAAACCCCGGCCTTCCGCCCCCGCGCCCTGTTCGAGCGTATGAACATCGCGCTGCTCGCCACCACCGATGCCGCCACCGATCCGCTCAAGCATCATGCGGCGATCAAATCCAGCGGCTGGGGTAGCCGGGTCATCCCCACCTTCCGCCCCGACGCGGTGCTCGATCCCGCCGATCCGCGCTTCGCGTCAGAGCTGCAAAACCTCGCACAAGCCAGCGACACGGACGTCACCACATTCGCGGGCTATCTGGACGCGCTGCGCAACCGCCGCGCCTTCTTCCGCAGCCTCGGCGCGACCGCGACAGATCACGCGATTGAACAGCTCACAACCGATCTATGCGCCCCCAGCTTCGCGGCGGAGCTGTACGACAAGGCGCAAAAAGGCGATCTCGACGAATATGATGCCGCCCTGTTCCATGGGCACATGCTGACCGAGATGGCCCAAATGTCCTGCGACGATGGCATGGTCATGCAGCTGCACGCAGGCAGCCGCCGCAACACCAACCCGGCTATCTTTGACACATATGGCCGCGATATGGGCGCCGATATCCCCGTCACGACCGATTGGGTGCGCGGGCTTGAAGGGCTACTCAACCGGTGCGGCAACACGCCCGGTTTCACCCTCATCGCCTTCACGCTGGACGAGACGACCTATGCGCGAGAGCTGGCCCCAATGGCCGGGCACTGGCCCTGCCTCAAGATCGGCCCGCCGTGGTGGTTTCACGACAGCGCCGCCGGTATCGCGCGGTATTTCGATCAAGTGGTCGAGACCGCCGGCTACCAAAACCTCGCAGGGTTCAACGACGACACCCGCGCTTTCATGTCGATCCCGGCGCGCCACGACCTATGGCGGCGCAGCGTGGCGATCCATCTGGCCGAACAAGTGGACCGTGGGCATTTCGGCCCGCAAGACGCCGCCACCCTCGCCCGTCAGCTCAGCTGTGATCTGGCCCGCGACAGCTACAAGCTCGCGCTATGACGCGCCGTATATTGCACTTGGGCTTAGGCAATTTTCATCGCGCCCATCAGGCGTGGTACACGCAAAAGGCGGGCGGTTGGACCATCACCGGCGTGTCAATGCGCAGCCCCGATATGCGCGATCAACTGGCGCCACAAGGTTTCGACTATGGCCTCGCCATCCGTGATGCGGGCGGCGAACATCTCGAAAAAATCACTGTCATCGACGACATCCTTTTTGCAAAGGACCAGCGCGCGCAGGTGCTTCAAGCGATCAAAACCGCTGACATGATCACGCTCACAATCACGGAAAAAGGCTATTGTCTGGGCCCCGACAACCGACTTGATCTCAGCCACCCCGACATAAAGGCCGACCTTGCGGGCTCGCTCACATCCGCGATCGGCACGCTGGCCCATGGTCTGACGATGCGCGAGGCGCCGGTCACCGTGATGTCGTGCGACAATCTCAGCGAAAACGGTCATGTTTTGAAACGCGCGCTCAAAGATTTCGCGAAGGCTGCAGGACTGAAACTGCCCGAAGCTCTCGCCTTTCCTTGCACCATGGTCGACCGGATCACGCCCGCAACCACGCAAGCGCTGTCAGATCACATGCGCGCAAACGGGCTGCCCGAAGCCGCCCCGGTTGAAACCGAAAGCTTCTCCGAATGGGTGATCGAGGATCACTTCGCAGGCCCCCGCCCTGCATGGGAAAACGCAGGCGCGCAGATCGTCAAAGACGCCGCCCCGTTTGAACTGCGCAAGCTGCGCCTGCTCAATGGTGCGCATTCCGCGCTCGCATATGCGGGCATTTTGGCAGGCCATGACTACGTCCATCAGGCGATTGCGGACCCTGACCTCAAATCCCTCGCACAAGGTATTTTCGCGGAAGCCGGTGTCACTTTGCCAGGCGGGCTAGAGTACGAAACCTACGCCGCCGCCTTGCTAGACCGCTTTGCCAACCCCGCGCTGAACCACCGGCTGCGCCAAATCGCAATGGACGGCACGATGAAGCTGCCGGTTCGGCTGCTCAGCACCATCGACGCACGTGACGGTGACGCGCCGATGTGCAGGCGTGCCGTGGCCGCATGGATGGATTTTGCTATCGCAGAGACTTGGGCGGGCAGAGCCTTGGACGATCCCAAAGCCGCCGAGATCAGGGCCGCCTGCGCGGGCGATACGCCCAACGCGACCCTCGCAAAGCTGATCGGTTATGACGCCTGACGCCGACGTTCCCGCGCCCAGATCAACATCCCCGATCCGATGATGATCGCAGCACCCAGCAAGGTGTAGAAATCGGGGACATGACCCCAGATCAGGTAGCTGGAAATGCTCAGGAAAATCAGGAAGGAATAGGCGTAAGGCATCAGCGTGTTGGCAGCAGCAAACCGGTGCGCGCGGGTCAAAAGCTCATGGCCCGCCCAGCCCCAAACGCCCAGCAAAACCATCACCGTCCAATCGAATGCGGTCGCCGGGTTCGTCCACTGCCAAATTGCAAATGGCAACAACGCCGCCGTGCCAATCGCCCCCATGTAAAACTGCATCGTCTCGGCGGCCACGACGCCCGAAAGCTTGCGCGTGATGATCGAATAAAGCGCAAGCGCGACAGCGTTATGCAGTGACAACAACATCGCCCAGTGAAACTCCGCCCCGAAGGGCCGCATCACGACCAACACGCCAATAAAGCCCATGCATATGCCGAAAATGCGCCACGGCCCGGCGCGTTCGCCCAGCAAAGGCCATGCCAACAAGCACACCAAAATGGGCGAAGTGAACATGATCGCCGCCGTCACCGTCAGCGGAAGGTAAAGAAGCGCCACAAAATTCAGCGCGGTAGAGGCCGTCAGCAAATAGGCCCGAAACAGCACCCAGCCGACATGCGTGGTCTTGAACCGTTCCAGATCCGCGCCACCCCGCAGGATCAGCGCCGTCGAGATAAAGAAATGCGCAAAATAGCGCATGAAGGCCAGTTGCAACGCGGGCAACCCCGCCAGCACCAGCCACTTCACCGATGTGTCGATGAACGAGAAAAAGAGCCAGGCCGCCAGCATCATCGCGATGCCCAATTGCGCCCGATCCTCGGTCGCTGGAATGGCGACCCGGCTCATTCCAAGTGCTTTGTGTTCAAATAATTAAAGGCGGCATCAAAACACACGTTCGAGCGTCTGCGAGAGGCAGTGTGTTTTGATCCGAGCTTACACAAAGCGCGGCCTAGCCTTCGAACTGCTCTTTGTAGAAATCGACCATCTGGCTGACCATGTCGTCGCCCCGGCCGTCCTCATGCGCGGCGTTCAAGGCCTGCAAGGTCGATTGCGACATGATGCTGTCCACGCCCGCGTCATCCGCCATCTGCGCGTAGTAGCCCACATCCTTGGCCGCGTTCTTGATCGCAAAGGCCAGCTGTGCGGGGTCGCCGTCGACGCCGTAGCCTTTGACGAAATCCATCATCCCCGAATGCAGCGGCCCCGCCGACATCACGTCGTAAAGCGCCTTGCGGTCCACGCCCTGCACATCCGCCATCGCGAAAGCTTCCGCCATCGCATTGGCCACGGTCATCCCGAAGAAGTTGTTCAACAGCTTTATAGTGTGCCCCGAACCCGACGCCCCCAGATGGAATACGTTTTCGCCCAAATCGTCCAATACCGGCTTGGCCTTGTCGAACCCGGCCTTGTCGCCCGCGCACATGATGTTCAAAAGCCCGTCCACCGCATGGGCGGGGGTGCGCCCCAACGGCCCGTCCAGGTAGGCGCCGCCCGCCGCCGCGACCTCCTCGGCCAGCGCGCGGGTTGAGCCCGGCAATGACGTGCCAAAATCGATCACAACCGCGCCCGGCTGCAAACCAGCGATCACGCCGTCGGCGCCGCGCATCCGGCCTTCGACCTGCTGCGATGTCCCCATGCACAGCATCACAAACTCGCTCGCCGCTGCCAGCTCTTTCGCGGACCCGGCCTCAGCCGCGCCGCGCGCCACCGCTTTGTCCACATGGGTCCGGTCCCGGTTCGCCAGCACGCATAGCTCATGCCCCTGATCTTGCAGCCGGCCAACCATGGCGCCGCCCATCAGCCCCAGCCCAATAAATCCAATCTTGCTCATGCCGTCTCTCCGATCTCTTCCAGTATCAAGGCGGCCCCGCGGCGGCCCAATTCGTCACTACATTTCGCGCCCGCGCCGTTGCCGCCCGTACACACGGACACGCGGTCCGTCAGGTGGCGGATTTCGGGCAATCTGTCATGGGTCCAGCTGGTCACGCAGGCATCCATGGTCACGGATTTGATCGCCAGCGTCGGCATCAACTCCCGTACCATCTCCTCCAGCCGGTCGCGCACCGACGCGGTCCCGCCCGAGCGGAACCACGCCCCCACCGCAGCAGGCCCATCCAGTCGCACATCCGCCGGGTCGCCGCCCAGCTTGACGTATATCTTGCCATCCGGGTAGCGGATCGGCGGCAGCAAATACGGGTCTTCCGGGGCCTGCCACACCAACGACGGCATGCGCGCCAGCCGGGCGGCTTCCGCCTCATCAATCTCAAACAGGGCAACGGTGCGGGCATAGACATCCAGCTGCGGCGCGCGGCCCAAAACGGCGTCGGTCCAGCCGCCAGCGGCCACCAAAACGCGGTCAAAATCCAACTGGTTGCCGCCCGCATGAACGCGCCCGCCGTCTAGTCCCTCAACTTCCGCAACAAGCCGCTTGGTGCCATGCGCCTTGGCCGCCGCCTGTTGTGCGTCAACCAATCTGCGCGGGGACACATGCCCGGCTCCGCGCCGTTCATAGACCCCTGAAAACCCGTCGGGAAATTCGAAATAGGGGAAAGTCTCGCGCAGCCCATCGGCCCCCAAAGCATGGCTCTCAAAACCGCAGGCCAGCGCGGCGGCGTCCACCGCGCCCATCCACGCATCGCCACCGGCCATCAGCGCGCCGACCTCCGTGAAAAACGATATACCGCTTTCCGCCTTGATCTCCGGGTAGCGCGCAATCGAGGCCCGGCTTACTTCAACCCAAAACGGCTTGGAGGCGTTGTGCCGCGTGATCCGCCCCTCGTCGTAATGCGATCCATGCGCGCCATGATGGGTGCGCTTATCGGCAGGCTCCCCCGGCCCGATCAATGTCACATCCACGCCCGCTTTGGCCAAATGGCGTGCGGCGGCCGATCCCATCAATCCGGCCCCAAGAACGGCAACCCTCACTCAACGACTCCAAAACTGCGGTTTCTTAACTGCTTCTGGACTTCGTATATCGTGAACTCCTCCGTGGGCAAGGGCGCCGGGATGCGCGCACCCAAAGACTGCACGCGCGGGCTGAGACCGGGTGTGCCGCACAGCATCCGCGTGTTGTAATCCGCGATCCCGTTCCATTTGGTCATAGACCCCATGATCGGGAAAGCATCCGCCGCCATCATCTCATAAAACAGCAACCGCCGGTCGCGGTCCGAGACATTCAAGCCAGACCCGTGCACGATCCGCCCGTGATGGATCGAAATGCTGCCCGCAGGCCCGGTCAGCGGCACCGCGTCTTTCATGTCATAGCCGCAGGCTTTCAGATCCATAGCACCCGCGAAGACACCGTCGACATGATGGTCATTTATGGGATGTTTGTGGGACCCCGGGAATACCATCAAAGGCCCGTTTTCTTCCGCCATATCATCCAAGATGACCGCAATCGCCAGCACATCATCATTGGTATGCGGATAAAAGGCGAAATCCTGATGCCATTCCACCGCTGCGCCGTAGCCCGCCTCTTTCATGTTCAGCTTGCTGGTATGCAGCCGCAAATCCGGCCCGATCAGGTCGCGCGCGGGCGCCAGCACCAGATCGGAACACATCAGGTCGCGCATCACCTGATTATGCGTATGCGGCAGTTTGATACGCCGAATGCGCGGGGCGTCTGGGGTGTGGCTGTCCTCCAGATCGATCTGGTCTGTGCTCTCGGTCAGCCCGCGCGCAACCTCCTGAAATTTGGCGATCTCTGCGCGGATATCGTCCAGTACAGTTTCGGGAATACGCCCCGGCAAAACCAGATAGCCATTCTCATCATAGAAGGCCTTTTGATCAGGCGTCAGTGTTTCAAGTGCCATCTCATTCACTCCCCATGAGGGCTCCGGAGGGTGGGCGGGCCGATGCCACAGGCGAGGTCCCCCGTCCGCCCATAACCGGCGCAACACATGCTTCAATCTCCAATGTCGCCGCCAGACTTTTTCGCCCCTCAACCGCATCAACCACCGGGTCCGCGCCAGCGCAGACATCACGAAAATGCAAAAGCTGGTCGACCAATGGCACATTCTTTGCCACCTCAACCTGCCGCGCCACCGGTGCTTGCGACCAATCCGCAGCCCCCGACCAGACCGTCAAGGACGGAAAGCTCACAGCGCCTTTGGTCCCGACAATCTGCAGATAGTCCTGTCCTGTCGTGGCAATATTGGGGTTCTCACCCGTCCCCGCTTCAAACCCAAACGGGCTGGGCGTTGTATCCGCAAAGGCAATCGTGGCGACCATGCCGCCACCAAACTCCAGGATCGCTGCGCCACTTTCGACGCGGTCTGCCCCGCGTTGCGCATTGCTGCCCCGCCCTTGCACGCTGATCACATCGCCAAACAGGAAGCGTAGCAAATCCACCTCATGCACCAGATTGATCATCACCGGCGATCCATCCGCGCCGCTGCGCCAATTCCCGTCGAAATAAGCATCAGGCTTGCGCATCGCCCAAATCATCGACGCCGCAACCGGCGTCCCAATTGCACCGGAGGCAATCAACTCCCTAAGCGTTGTAACCGCCGCATGATGACGCCGATGATGGCCCACCAGCACCCGCACACCAGCTTTCTCAGCGACCGAGGCGATCCGCTCTGCTGCCTCCAGCGAATGCGCCACCGGCTTTTCGATCAGCATATGCCAGCCACGCGCCGCCGCGGCCTCAGCGTGAAGCCCATGCAAATGCGACGGCGTCGCAATCACGATCCCGTCGGCCTCAACATTAACATCCTCAATCGACGCAAATTGCGGCACATCTGCTTGCCGGATCGCGGGATCAATCACGCCGACAACCTCAATCTCCGGCAGCGCCAAGGCATGGTCCAAATGCCGCGCCCCGATCAGACCGATGCCAGCGATCAAAAGCCTCACATCACCGCCCCGATCTGCCAGGGCACAAATTCATAGTCACCCAAGCCCTGCGCCTCCGATTTCGACACCTCGCCCGACGCCACCGCCAGGATCAGATCGTAAATCTCGCGGCCTTTTTCTTCCAACGTGACGCCGCCTGTCAGCATGTCGCCCGCATTCACGTCCATATCGTCGGTCATGCGCGCGTACATCTCGGAATTCGTGGCCACCTTGATGGTCGGCGCAGGTTTCGACCCAAAGGCCGACCCGCGCCCGGTCGTGAACACCACCACTTGGCACCCGCCCGCGATCTGCCCCGTCACCGACGCAGGGTCGTAACCGGGGCTGTCCATAAACGTGAACCCCTTCGCCGTCACCGGCTCCGCATACTTATATACGCCCGTCAGGGGGCTGGTCCCCCCTTTCGCCGCCGCCCCCAACGACTTCTCCAAAATCGTCGTCAACCCGCCCTTCTTGTTGCCGGGCGACGGGTTGTTATCCATCGAGCCGCGATTGCGTTCGGTGTAATCCTTCCACCAGTCAATCAGCCCAATCAGCCGCTCCCCAACCGCCGGCGAGACCGCGCGCCGCGTCAGCAAATGCTCGGCCCCATAAATCTCCGGCGTTTCCGCCAAGACCCCCGTGCCGCCTTGTGCGGCCAGCAAATCGCACGCATATCCCAAAGCCGGGTTTGCCGTCACGCCCGACCACGCGTCAGACCCGCCGCATTGCAGCGCGACCTTCAGCTCCGACACCGGGCACGGCTCGCGCACCGCCTCATTGGCCAAAGGCAGCATCGCCTCAACCTTCGCGATCCCCATCTCAATCGTGCGCGCAAGCCCGGCCACGCCCTGAATGTTCATCACCTGAAAGGTCGGTGAGAGTTTCAGCCCGTACGCCTCCACCAGCCAGTCAATCTGGTTCATCTCGCAGCCCAGGCCCACCATCAAAACGCCCGCGTGGTTGGGGTGCTTGGCGTAGCCCCACATCACGCGCTGCAGGGCCTCAAACCCGTCGCCGCTATCGGCCATGCCGCAGCCGGTGCCATGCACAAAGGCGCAGACCCCGTCGACATTGGGGTAATCGGCCAACCGCTCAGGGGTGAAATGATCCGCAATCCGCCGCGCCGCCGTGGCGGAGCAATTCACCGAAGTCACAATCGCGATGTAATTGCGCGTGCCCACTCCGCCAGTCTCGCGCCGATACCCCATGAACGTGTCGCCTGACGCCGCCGCAACCGGTCGCATGTCGGTGCCAAACTCGTAGTCCTGATCGGTCGGCACGAAGTCGCAATTGTGCACATGCACATGCTCCCCCGGCGCAATATGGTCCGAGGCCACGCCAATCATCTGCGCATATTTGCGGATCTGGTCGCCCTTGGGGATGGCACGAATGGCGACCTTGTGGCCCGACGGGATCAGCCCGACGGTGCGTTCGCCATCCGCCACCTCAACACCCGCCTGCAAAGCGCGCTTCGCCGTCACCACATTGTCGTCCGGGTCCAGCCTGATGTAGTCCTTCATCGCCTCTCCCCGCAGTTACGGCAGCAAAAGCGCGATGATCGGCGGCCAGATCAGCAGCACGGACAGCGCGCAAATCTGGATGGCGATGAACGGCAGGAACCCTTTGAAGATATCCGTCAGGGAGATATGCGGCGGCGCCACAGATTTCAGGTAGAACGCAGCCGGGCCAAAGGGCGGCGACAGGAAGCTCACCTGCATGTTCATACAGAACACCACGCCGAACCAGATCGCCACATGTTTGGGCTCAAGCTGGCCAAAGAAGCCAATGTCTTCAATCGGCAGGCGCAGCACAATCGGCAGGAACACCGGGATGATCAGCAGCACGATGCCGACCCAATCCATGAACGCGCCCATGAACAGCAGGATCACCATCATCACAAGGATGATCCCCATCGGCGGCACGTCCAGCCCGACAACCAGATCGGCCACAAAGACCGGCCCACCTGCGATGGTATAGGCCCCCGCAAGCGCAGCCGCCCCGATGGTCACCCAGATGATGGTCCCCGTCGATTTCAGCGTCCGCATCAGCGAATCCCACAACAGATCCCAGGACGCCTCGCCGCGCAAGGCGGCCATGACCAACACGGCCAATGCGCCCATGCCAGCGGCCTCGGTAATGCCGGTGATCCCCATGTAGATGGAGCCCAGAACAACACCGATGATGATGATCGGCGGAACCAAGCCTTTGCCCATGTCCCAGCCCTTTTTCGTCCGGGCAGTGCCGAAGACAAAGAAGATCAGCGCAAGCGCAACAACAACAGTGCCCACGAACCACGGCAGGTAATCCATCGTGCCATAGCGGATCGGGTCACCCGTTTGGGCCGCATTCTGGCCTGAGAGTTCAAAGAACAGCACGCGGGCGGCAAAGAAGCTCCAGGCACCCGCCACAACGACCGACAGGAAAGCGCCAAACAGCATCCATTTCTCTTTGCCCTCCGGCTCGCCCGGGATCGGTTCCGGCAGCGGCGCATCCTCTGGCCGCATATTCGCGCGGATCAGGATGTAGATGATGAAGAAGGACGCCAGCATGAAACCCGGCAAGAAAGACGCGGTGAACAGCGCTTTGATCGACGTCTCCGTGATCAGCCCGTAGATGATCAACACAATCGAGGGCGGGATCATCGTGCCCAAAGACCCAGACGCACAGATCGTCCCGATAGCAAGGTTCTGATTATAGCCCAGCCGCAACATCTGCGGAAGCGCGATCAGGCCCAGCAAAACGACTTCGCCGCCGATGATGCCAGACATGGCGGCCATGATCACCGCCATGATGGAGGTCACAACGGCAATGCCGCCGCGTGTGCGATTCAACCAGACATTCAGCGACGAATACATATCCTTCGCAATGCCGGAGCGTTCGAGCAGCGCCGCCATGAAGATAAACAGCGGGATCGATATGAGGACATAGTCCGTTAAGAGCCCGTATATCTTTTGCGATAAGATATTGAGCGGTCCAGACCCGGGTCGTCCCGTCAAAATGCCGTCGCCAAAGGTCCAGGGGGCCCACAAAAGCTCTGGCTCAAACTTCATGACAAGCACAAGCACCGCCAGGATCGCAGAGGCAAAGCCCAGCGGCATGCCTATGGCGAGCAGCACCAGAAGGCCCAGTAGAAGGACCAGTGAAATTGTTCCGATATCCATTTTAGTCTGCTCCCACGGCCTTTTTCAGGCGCTCAATCTCGTCTTCGTCAATGTCGTCGGCCGCGGAGTGCACGACTGGTTCATCGTTCCAATCGGAAATCAGGTTGATCACCGATTGCACGGCGCACAAGCTGACAACGATCAGAACGGTGGGTTTGATAGTTGCGGGCAGCGGCGGGTTGAAGGCCGATCCATAAAGCTCCCAACGACCAAACTTGGCCAGCGCTTCGCCGTAGCCGCCATAGACCAGAAAGAAAGCAAAGGTGACGATCAACCCGGTAGAGATCACGTCGCAAATATGCTGCAACCAGCGCGGGAACATGTCGTAGATTAGGAAGATGCGGATGTGGCTGCGCTGCTGCATGGCGTAAAGCCCGGCGCACAGGAAGATGAAGCCCGCAAGCCACAGCGACAGCTCATTCGCCCAGAGTGTGCCCGCATTGAGAATGTAGCGCACAAACACTTCGTACAGCATCACGCAGCACAAAACGACGACCAGCATCATGGTGACCCGACCGACAAAAACCGCCAAACGATCCAGCGGCTTCCAGCTTTCAAATTCCATCGGTGCGCGGCGCACAGTGCGCACGCCCAAAACGATGAAGACGGGAATGAGCAAAAGGGCAACCAGATCGACGATATCGATATGAGACCCCATGATAGCAGGCAGGTTCGGCGTCAAGTCAACGCGGGTAAAATGCGCCGCCAGCTGATCGGCATGCCCACCCCAATCAAGGATGAAAGCCGGCATCTGCCAGATCACCCAGCCGGTGCAAAAGACCAGTGCCATCGGCACCAGCCATTCGACAAGCGTGCCGTTTCGTTCGTTTTCCATGAACCCTCTCCCCGTGCGGACCCGGTGCGGATGGCGCTCCCAGACGCGTCCGCTGTCCCTCTTTGCTTTTTGATTTATTCGGGCCCCGTAAGGCCTAAGTGAGAGGGGCGAGCGCAGATAGCCCCGCCCCTCCTGCTTAGGCTTTACTTGGCCAGACCCAGCTGACGCAGGTAAGACAGGTGCGCCTCAACCAGAGCTTCCGCTTCTGGTGTGTCAGCGAACTCAGGCCATGTGGCTTGTGCCGCATCGCGGAACTTCTGCAGCTCTTCTGGTGCCCACTGAGACAGGGTCACGCCTTGCTCGCGCAGTTGCGCCGCAGCCTCAGCGTTCTTCTTCTCAAAGGTCAGCGCAGTGCGCAGCGCCAAAGCTTCCATGGCCACTTTCATGATGCGCTGATGCGCCTCTGGCATGGCGTCGAAGACTTCCTTGTTACACGCCAGGTGGTCCGACGGCATCGAGTGGAAGCCAGGGAAGTTGGCGTATTTAACGATGTCATAGAGACCCAGACCAACGTTGTTGGCCAGACCAGACGCGTCAGCACCGTCAATGATGCCTGTTTCAAGCGCTGTAAAGATCTCGGTGAAATCCATCACAATCGGGTTCGCGCCCAGCTTTTCGAAGATCTTGGTTTCCATGCCGGGGGCGAACGGAATTTCCAATCCTTGAAGTCGGCCACTTTTTCGATTGGCTTGGACGAGGCGAAGGACTCCTGCCCGTACACCCACCAGCCGATCAGCTCCATGCCGTATTTGTTGTACAGAGGCGCCGCAGCTTCACGCCCGCCGCCGAAATACAGCCAGCTCAGCTGTTGGTAAGGCGTGTCGTAGCCGCCCATGATGTCGCCCACAAACTGGAACGCGGAGTTCTTACCGGTCTGGTAGCCGCCGCCGGTCATGTCGCAGTCCAGAATGCCTGTGGCAGCCGCGTCAAAGGTCTCAACCGATTTCACAACGGAGGACGAGTAGAACATCTCTACTTCGATGCCGCCGCCGGACATGGTCTGAATGTCTTCCATGTATTGCGCGGCCAGCTTGCCCGAAACAGTCTCAGGCGCGTAGTGCGTTTGGATGCGCAATTTGCTGACGGCATGTCCGTCGGCCAAAGCGCCGGTGGCCAACACGGCCGATGCTGCAACAGCTGCTGCAGCGGTTTTAACGAAACTCATTGGTTTCCTCCCATTTGATACGTAAGGCGCCTCGTTTTCTCGACTTTCGGACGCCGCGTGGAGTGAGCCTAACGGGCGAATCTGCACCCGACAAGAAAAAACCTGATTTTTAATAATTTTGAAATTTTCTGGTAATCCCTGAATTCGACGTTATGCTGCAATTTAACCAATAGCCACTTGAGACCACCTAACCGCTTATGCTCAAAACGAAATTCTCTACGCCGCAGATCTATGATGATCTGCATATGCAGCTCGTGACCGCGCAGATCGCGCAAGGCGAAAAACTGAAATCCGAACACCTGCGCGAGGAATATCACTGCTCCGCAAACACCATTCGTGAGGTGCTGTTTCGCCTCGCCTCCGCCGGGCTTGTCATCTTCGAGGATCAGCGCGGCTTTCGCGCCCGTCCCATTGATCCTGAACGGCTGCACTACCTCACCAAGTTCCGCATCATGCTCGAACAGGAAGGCGCAACAGCCTCCATCGAAAAGGGCGAACTCGGCTGGGAAGCCCAGCTTTCAGCTGCCCACCACAAGCTGGCGCACATCGAAAGCAGCGTCGCAGATGGCGGGTTGGAGGGCACCAACCTGCGCCTCTGGTCGCTGGCGGAGCTCGAATTTCACGACACGCTGCTATCTGCTTGTGATAGCCCCTTTCTGCGCTCAAGCTATAGGCGGACCTATGACCAGTTCCGCCAGCAAAAAATCATGCAGCCCAAATATGGCTATCACGTCGAAAACGCGCCAGAGCATAAGGCCATTATCGCGGCAGCGCTTGCCCGCGATGCACCCGCCTGCTGCCAGGCGATCTACGATCACATGAAACGCAACCTGCGTGACGGAGGGAAAAGTGGCGAATTAGATCCCTCAAACGCATGACGCTGTCGCTTTTGGCGGCACGCGGGCAAATTTCCGCCCGATTTGCGAGGCAACCTTACGTCAAGGCCGTTGTTCCTGACGCCAAATACTGCGCTGATTGAAGGACGCACGACCTATTTGACACATACGGATTTAAAGCGATGACGTGGCTTTCAAAGCTGTCAGACTATTTTCAAACGGTCGGTTGGACCAAACTGCTCTGGTGCTTGCCAACACTGATCTTGGTCATTGCCTTCGACATTGCGTTTCACAACCAGGTCGATCTGCCCGCGCCCTTCTTCATCGTTCTGGTCAGTGTCGTCATTGCCAGCACTTATGGTGGTATTCTGACCGGGCTCATTACCGGGATTATTGCGTCAAGCTTTCTGCTGCACGCCCATCTCTACCAATTTGGCCCGGCTGAGCTGACCGGTGGCCTCACCCGTGTCGCAATCGGCAGCGCTTTGTTTTTGTTTGTCGGGCTCAGACTGGGGTTTTCCAAAGACAAGAACGATGCAAACCAGCGCGCGTTTCTCAGCACGAATGATCAGCTCAACAGCTCTCTCCTTCAGGAAAAGCAAGAAAAAATAGAGCAAATCGTCAAAGTCGCAGAAAGCGAAGAACGGTTGCGCATGGCTGTGCGGATTTCCGGGATTGGCCACTACAGATGGGACTATGAAACGGGCGATTGCATCTATTGTTCGCGCCAGCATGCCGCCCATTTCGGGATCACCCCGGATGAGTTTTACGAGCTCAACAAAGGCAACGCCCCCTATACCGGAAATATTCACCCCGATGACAAAGCCGCTTTCGTTGAAGCTGTCGCCCGCATTGATGGTGGTGAGGCGATTTTGTTCGAGTACCGCGCCGTGCACCCTGATGGGGCTGTGCGGTTTGTCCGTCAAATCACGGAACCCGTTTTTGATGCCAACGGCGCTCAGATTGCTGTGGTCGGCAGCAGTATCGATCTGACCGATCTGCGCGAGGCAGAGGCCCGCTTACGGCAATCCCAACGCATAGAGGCAATCGGCACGCTGACCGGCGGCGTTGCACATGATTTCAACAACATTCTCGCGATCATTCTGGGCAACCTGGAATTGACCCTCGAATGCGATGATGCCGAAACCCGGCATGAATATCTGCATCAGGCAATTGCCGCCACCAACCGCGGCGCGGGTCTGACGCGCAATCTGCTCAGCTTTGCGCGCCGCGCGCATTTGGTACCATCCCGTTTGAACCTGAACGAGACCGTGCAGCAAACTGTCACTTGGGGCGCGCGCGTATTGCCCGACTCGATCATCGTAGAAAGCGTATTGCAACCAGACCTTTGGGACAGTGAACTTGACCCAACCTCGCTAGAGAATGCCATCGTCAACATCTTGCTCAACGCGCGTGATGCCATGCCGAATGGCGGTACGATCACAATCGAGACCCAAAACGAACAGTTTTCAGAACAACACGTCACAGCACGGGGCGAAACGATTGCCCCGGGTCACTATGTGCGTCTTGCCATCAGCGACACCGGAACCGGGATCGAAGCGGACGCGCTGGACAAGATTTTTGAACCCTTCCACACCACCAAAGCCGTTGGCGAAGGCTCAGGGCTCGGCCTGTCGATGGTTCAAGGCTTCATCAAACAATCCGGCGGCGCTTTGCAGGTGTCGTCTCAGCCCGGCAAAGGGACACGGTTTGAGCTGTATTTCAAAGCCTTCATGCATCCGGCCGTGACCGCCGATCCGGCCAAACCGCAGATCGCCGCACCGGGCAAACCGGGTGCAACGATCCTGCTTGCTGAAGATGAGACCGCCGTCGCCCGCGTCATCGAACAAACACTCAAAGACCTGGGCTACACCGTCATTTCTGCCAATAGCGGTGACGCCGCATTGGAGATCTATGAAGGCGACGATACGATTGATCTGTTGCTGACAGATGTTGTGATGCCCGGCAAATTGCAGGGCCCAGCCCTTGCCAAGGCGATCCGTGCCATTGATCCGGATATCCCATGCATTTTCATGTCGGGCTACGCCGCAGATGCCACCATCAGCGGCAACGGCAACGGCAACGGCAACGGCAGGGCCTCGTCCGATATCCGTCTTATGAAACCCGTCAGCCGCGCCGATTTGCGCGATGCCGTGGCAGAAGCGCTGTCGCCCGCTCTGGCACAGAACGCACACGCAAAGACTGCTTTGGACCGCGTGTAATCACACGCCGAAAACCTTTCCAGCTGGTTAATAAATTTTGAAAGCTGCTTGTTTTCAGACGCTTACAAGATTCCCCGCATGCGGGGATCACTGTTTGGGCAGGTCATCCTCGATATAAATCTCAATAATGTCCCTGAAACTCTGCTCCGCTTTGAAGCCCAGCTCGATCGCCCGGGCGGGTTCGAAATCTCTCGGCCAGCCCTCAACAATTTTCATGATATCCGCGTTCGGTTCCGATTTAATCCGCGCCACCACATCATTGCCCGTGATCTCCCGCAGCGCCTCAATCTGCTCCGCCACCGTACAGCTCACCCCCGGCAGGTTCAAAGCCCGCCGCCCGTTCAATAGCTCGGTATCCAACCCTGCCGCATGCGTCAGAAAACCCGCCGCCGCCCGCGGGCTCGCATGCCAGTGCCGCACCGTATCAGGGACCGGCAAGATCGCCTCCATCCCATTCAACGGCTCCCGGATGATCCCCGAAAAGAACGAAGACGCCGCCAGGTTCGCCTTCCCTGGCCGCACGCAGATCGTCGGCAACCGGATCGACAGCCCGTCAATGAACCCCTTGCGCGAGAAATCCGCGATCATCGTCTCACAAATAGACTTCTGCGCCCCATAACTTGTCTGCGGCGCCGACAGGAACTCGTCCGAAATCTTCTCCGGATACGGCCCCCCAAACACCGCGATGGACGAAGTGAACACAAAGCGCGGCCGGTAGCTCGGATCTGCCCCCTGCTCCGCCCGCAACGCCTCCAACAGACGCCAAGTCGGCAGCATATTCACCTGCCACCCTAGATCGAAATTCGTTTCAGCCTCCCCCGACACGATGGAGGCCAGGTGAAAGATCACGTCAAACTTTTGAGCGGCCAAGCTTTCAACAACGCCGACTTCGGCCAGATTTCCCGTGCTCTGAACTGCGACCGGCGCGCCCTGCTCGGGAAACCCGATATCATGCGCCGTAATTTCGCAAGCGGCGCCCCCCAGCCCCTCC
The DNA here is from genome assembly GCF_055693445.1 of Litoreibacter sp. JB4-2. Lineage (NCBI taxonomy): Bacteria > Pseudomonadati > Pseudomonadota > Alphaproteobacteria > Rhodobacterales > Roseobacteraceae > Litoreibacter > Litoreibacter sp. JB4-2. Next base: position 3,644,436 of record NZ_CM146334.1, on the reverse strand, counting down.
TCCAGCAACCGATGCGCCAGCTTTTGGCCAACCATCCCGCCGCCGCCAATCATCAAAACGCGGGTCATTGGGCTTCTCCATTCTGCGCGAGCAGCTCTAGAAACAGCCCCGAATGGTCCAAGTCAGCGCCATCCATCTCTTGCACAAAATGATCGAACCGATCCCGCACCATCTGCGCCACCGGCAGGCTCAGACCCAGGCCGCCGCTTTCATGCAGCAAATTATCGAGATCTTTGAGCTGAAATTTCGACAGCCCCCCTGGTACAAAATTTCGCTCCGTCATCCGCGCGCCATGCTGCTGTAAGATCGTGCTATCCGCAAAGCCGCCTTTCAAAGCATTCCGCACCGCCGCCGGGTCCGCGCCGCCTTTCTCAAGCAACAGCATCGCCTCGGCCACGGCGGCAATCGTCACCGCAACAATCCCCTGATTGGCAAGCTTCGACAATTGCCCCGACCCTGACGGGCCCACATGAACCGGCCGGCCCATTGCGCCCAAAACGCTTTCCATCTGATCAAAAGTGGCAGCTTCGCCGCCTACCATAATGGCCAAGCTCGCCGCTTCCGCGCCCTTGGTGCCACCAGAGACGGGCGCATCCAGATGCCCGAAACCAAGCCCAGATAAATGCGCCGCTTGCGCGCGCGCCTCCTCCGGCTTGGCTGATGACATGTCGATCCAAACGGTTCCCTCGGACATCGCGCCGGTCACGCTTGCGTCTTCGACCAAGCCACCCACAGCAATGCCGTCGCTCAACATCGAAACAACGACATCCACACCTGCGACGACCGCCGCGGGGCTGCCACACACCACAGCGCCCGCCTCCGCCAAAGGTTCCGCCTTGGCAATCGAGCGATTCCAGACCTGAACGCTATGACCCGCCTTCAACAGATTGCGCGTCATTGGGGCCCCCATGAGCCCCGTGCCCAGAAGGGCGATTTTTGCTTTGGCCATGGTTTTCTCCCCTGCGTGTTTGCGGTAACGATAGAACAGGGTTGCCCGGTTTAAAAGCATTGCCGATGCACGAATTTGCCCTTAGGTCTTCAGACAATGCGCTGCGGAGATCGGCAGAATGCTGAAAGCGCGTTTGGGAGAAAACGTAAACAATGGATAGACTTAGCGGAAAGCGCGCATTGGTGACAGCCGCCGGCCAAGGCATCGGCCGCGCATCTGCACTTGCCATGGCGGAGGAAGGTGCCAGTGTTTTTGCCACCGATGTAAATGAAGCCGCCCTCGCTGAGTTGTCTCACCCCAATATTACGACGCTCGTGCTGAATGTGCGCAACGAAGCCTCGGTCAAAGCAGGCGCCGAACAGGCCCAGCCAGACATTTTGTTCAACTGCGCGGGCTTCGTGCATCATGGCTCAATCCTAGACGCGACCGATGATGATTGGGACATGGCCTTTGACCTGAATGTCCGCTCAATGTTTCGCACAATGCAGGCCTGTCTGCCCGGGATGCGGGAGCGCGGCGCGGGCTCAATCATCAACATGTCGTCGGCCCTGTCATCGATCATTGGCGCACCGAACCGGTTCATCTACGGGACAACCAAAGCCGCCGTCATCGGCATGACGAAGTCAGTGGCGATTGAATATATCAAAGAGGGCATTCGCTGTAATTGTATCTGCCCCGGCACTGTTGAAAGCCCCAGCTGGCACGACCGCGTGAAAGCGCTGGGCGAAGAAATGGGAAGCTATGAGGCCGCGATGGAAGCCTTCGTTGCCCGCCAGCCGATGGGCCGGGTGGCAACAGCGGAAGAAATCGCAGCATTGGTCGTCTACCTTGCAAGCGATGAAAGCGCCTTTACGACCGGACAACCCCACGTGATTGACGGCGGGTGGTCTGGCTGAGGACAGAATTTGAGTATTTGGGCCAGAACGAAGCCCGCAGAGCGGTCCTGAAAACGGGCAGCGTTAACCTTAATATCGGATGAAATGGCAAATGGCTGAGAAACCCAAACTGAGATCGCAAGCGTGGTTCAACAACCCCGACAATCAGGAAATGACCGCGCTTTATCTGGAGCGTTACCTCAATTACGGCCTGACGCGCGAAGAGTTGCAATCGGGCAAGCCGATCATCGCAATCGCGCAAACCGGCAGCGATTTAAGCCCATGCAACCGCCATCACATTGAACTGTCCAAACGCGTACGTGACGGCGTGATTGCAGCGGGCGGCACGGTGATCGAAGTTCCGGTGCATCCCATTCAGGAAACCGGCAAACGTCCGACTGCCATGTTGGACCGCAACCTTGCTTATCTGTCATTGGTCGAGACGCTTTTCAGCTACCCGCTTGATGGCGTCGTGCTGAATATCGGCTGCGACAAGACCACGCCTGCGCTATTGATGGCCGCCGCTACCGTTAACATTCCGGCAATCGCCCTATCCGTCGGGCCGATGCTGAATGGGTGGTACAATGGGGAGCGCACGGGCTCTGGCACCATCGTCTGGAAGGCGCGCGAACTGCACGCCGCGGGCGAGATTGATGATGATGGTTTCATGGATTTGGTGGCGTCTTCGACACCCTCGGTCGGCTATTGCAACACCATGGGCACGGCCTCCACGATGAATTCGCTGGCCGAAGCTTTGGGCATGCAAATGCCCGGTTCTGCTGCCATCCCAGCGCCTTACCGCGAACGCGGTCAGATCAGCTACCATACGGGCAAACGTATCGTTGAAATGGTGCATGAAGATATGCGCCCTTCCGACATCATGACCCGCGAAGCCTTTGAAAACACGGTTGTTATCAACTCGGCCATTGGCGGCTCGACCAATGCGCCAATCCATCTGAATGGCATTGCCAAGCATTTGGGGATGGAGCTTACAAATGACGATTGGCAGCGTTTGGGCCATAAAGTTCCGCTGCTTGTCAATCTGCAGCCAGCGGGCAAATATTTGGGCGAGGACTATCACCGCGCAGGCGGAGTGCCGGCGGTTATCGGCGAGCTGATCAATGCGGATTTGCTGCCGCATCCGGACGTGATGACTGCCAATGGCAAAACGATGCGGGAGAACTGTGGTGATCTGCTGACGGGCAACCCGGATGTGATCTATTCGGCCACCGATCCAATGCTGAAAGATGCGGGTTTCATTAACCTCAAGGGCAATCTGTTTGATTCCGCGATCATGAAAACCAGCGTGATTTCCAAGGAATTCCGCGACCGCTACTTATCAAACCCGGACGACCCGGAAGCCTTTGAAGGCCGCGCTATTGTCTTTGATGGGCCCGAAGATTTCCATAAGCGCATTGACGACAAGAGCCTTGAGATCGACGCGCATTGCATTTTGATGATGCGCGGGGCGGGCCCGAAAGGATATCCCGGCGGGGCCGAGGTGGTGAATATGCGCCCGCCATCTTACCTGATCAAACAGGGTATTCTGGCATTGCCTTGCGTGGGCGACGGGCGGCAATCGGGAACATCCGGCAGCCCATCAATTCTGAACGCATCGCCTGAGGCTGCTGATGGTGGCGGGTTGGCTCTGGTGCAAACCGGTGACCGCGTGCGGATTGACCTGAGAAAATGCACCGCAGATATGTTGGTGGACGACGCGACCTTGAAAGCGCGCGCAGAAAAATTGGTAAACGGATCAATCGAAGTGCCCGACAGCCAAACCCCATGGCAAGAGATTTTCCGCCAGCTTGTGCGCCCTTTCAGCGAGGGTATGACACTGGACGGGGCCGCCAAATACCAAGACATTTCACGCCGCTACATGCCGCGCGACAATCACTAGGAGAGTTTTATGAAATTGGTTCGTTACGGCGAGGCTGGATCTGAAAAGCCCGGCATGATCGATGCAGACGGTACATTGCGCGACCTCAGCGCGCATGTTGCCGATATCAACGGGGACACCCTTGCGAACAGTTTGGACGCATTGAAAACGCTGGACCCCAATGCCCTGCCTGTGGTGGATGGCGATCCGCGCATGGGGCCCTGCGTAGGCAATATCGGCAAGTTCATGTGCATCGGGTTGAACTATTCGGACCATGCGAAAGAAATGGATCTGGCTTTCCCTGATCACCCGATCCTGTTCATGAAAGCCAACTCTGCCATCGTGGGCCCGAATGACGATGTGATCCTGCCGCGCGGCTCCGAGCATTCGGATTGGGAGGTCGAGCTGGGCGTCATTATCGGCAAACCCTGCAAATACGTATCAGAGGAGGACGCGCTTGATTATGTCGCGGGCTATTGCGTGGTCAACGACGTCTCAGAGCGCAACTTTCAAAACAACCTGACCGGTCAATGGACCAAGGGCAAAAGCTGCGACACGTTCGGGCCCACCGGCCCGTGGTTGGTTACTGCTGACGAGGTGCCGGACCCGCAAAACCTGTCCATGTCACTCGACGTGAATGGCAAGCGGATGCAGACCGGCACCACGGCAACGATGATCTTCAACGTGCGCCAGATTATTTCGCATCTGTCGCAGCTGATGACGTTGGAGCCGGGCGACGTGATTTCGACCGGCACGCCGCCCGGCGTCGGCGCGGGCATGAAACCGGCACCGGTTTTCTTGAAAAAAGGCGATGTAATGGAGCTGAAGATTGAAGGCCTCGGCACACAACGCCAAAACGTAGGGATGGACGCATGAGCAAGCCTGGACTTTTGATGATTGGCGGCGCGACTGACGTGATGATTGAGCGGATGGAAGCGGAGTTTACGCTACACAAGCTCTCCGAGATTGCTGATTTCGACAGTTGGGCCAGCGAGCATGGCGCCAGCATCGAAGCGCTTGCCACCAATGGCCATGACGGGGTTCCCACCCATATCATGGCGGCCTGCCCCAATCTGAAAGTGGCCTCTGCCTATGGCGTCGGATATGACGCGATTGATACTGACGCATGCGTCGCACGCGGCATCAAGGTCAGCCACACGCCAAACGTGTTGAACGCGGAGGTTGCCAATACCACGCTGATGCTGCTGCTGGCGGGGTATCGTAACTTTTTGTGGGAAGAAAACCATGCCCGCTCCGGCAACTGGGAAACTCAGGGCAACGCACCGCTGTCGCGCAGCCCAGACGACCGCACAATTGGCATCCTTGGCATGGGCCGGATCGGACAAGAGATCGCCGAGCGGCTACAAATCTTCAACCCGACGATCCTGTACCATACGCGCACCGAAAAAGATCTGCCCTACGAATATTGCAGCGATCTGACCGATATGGCGACGCGGTCAGATGTGCTGATTTGCATCACGCCGGGCGGGCCTTCGACAGAAAAAATCGTCAACAAAGAAGTGCTTGAGGCGCTTGGTCCCGAAGGGATGGTGATCAACGTGTCGCGCGGCTCTGTGATTGATGAGGCCGCTTTGATCGATGCGTTGCAATCGGGCAAACTGGGCAAGGCAGGGCTGGATGTGTTCGAGAAAGAGCCGCATATCCCCGACGCCCTAAAGGCATTGGAAAACGTCATCCTGCTACCGCATGTGGGCTCTGCTACGCATGAAACCCGCGCGGCGATGGGCAAGCTGACGGTCGACAATTTGCTGCAGTGGAAAGCAGACGGCACGGTCCTGACGCCCGTGCCGGAATGCGCACATTTGTGAGCCTTTCGACCTGCCGTTCTAAGGCAGGTCGTTCAGCAACATCGGGTATAACAGGTTTTCAGCACCCGGCCCCGAGCCAAGGTAATCCACCCAAAGATCCGTTGCTTCATTGTAGCGGCGATAGCGTTCGATCTTGTCATAAAGCTCATTGGTCATGTCGAGCTGTTCAGACGTGCTCATCTTGATCCAATCATCTTCGGTGACGCTCATGATGCGCGATTTGTAGGGCAGCCCATCGAGGTATTCGTCTATCGACACCGCCTGCGCGAGGCTCAGATCAGCCCGTCGCGAAACCTTGTCAGGATCGCGGCTCGCATCTGATGCAGCGCCCAGCACTTGCGCAAAGAACTCGGTCGGGTCGAGGATGTTTTCCTCTTGCTGTTCAATGATGATCTTCAAAGCCTGATCCAAATCGCTGAGCTGGTCTTTCGCCAAGAGCAGCCGGATCGACAAGGGTTTCAACCCATTGCGCTCAAAATCGCGGTCCGCGACCCAAGCTTCAAACACGTCAGGCGCCTTGGTCCCTTTTTCACGGCCAAGATAGCGTAGCTGCATCGTACGCCCGGCCTGCTGAACCGCACGCGAGAAGTCAGATCGCGCCTCATCATCGCCGCGCACGCGGGAGAAATCGGCATTCGCGCCATCCTTGCGGAAGCGTATGACCTGATCGGCAATCAGCTGCGCAAAGTCCTGCGCCACCTTCGTATATTCATTCAGGTCGCCCTGGTCGACGCCGTAATATAGCGGCGCCTGGTTGGGTTCTGCCGTCAGTTCGCGGTAGGCACGTTCTGCGCTGTCATGATCCTTGCGCCCGCGCACGGTGCGCAAATGCATGGCGGCGATTGAGCCTTCCAGCCGTTCCTTTACCAATCCGTTCAACCCAGTCGCCGACATCTTGGTTTTTGACAACGGGTCAACAGGCAAGCGCGGGCCAGCATCTGTGACCAAAACGATCAGACGGTAGCCATAGTCTGACCAGTTGAAAGCGTTGATCGCATGTTCGATGCCCGCAAAACTGTCCTCCCGGAAGTTTTTCGACGGCGTTTGCGCTTCTTCCATCCGGTCGATGCCCTCCAGAAACGCGCCCGCGGCGGAGCCTTCCTGCAAAGTTACAAAGGTCTGCGTGTCATAGCCAAGCCCGGGTGCGGCATCCAAGTTGTCGCGATAGCCGACCAGCCCGAAGGACACCACATCCGCCATGCCAGCTTGCGCCACATCATTGTAGATGCCTTCCAAGACGGACCGCGTCGCGCGGATGTAGTCGCCCATCGAAATCGTTGTATCGACCACGAAGACTACGCCTGCCTTGAAGTTCTCGGGGTTGCCGGATGGTGCTGGCGGGGCGGCGGCACCGCTATCCGCACGTGCGACAGCAACCTTCAAAAGGTTCACATCAGGGCCGCTTTCCATCGTCGCCTCTTCCGCCTCAATGATTGGCATCACGTAGAGGTTGCGTTTCAGGTCCACGGTTTCGCGCGGCCCGAGCGCCAGAATGGTTGCCGAGCTTGTCTCGTTCCTTTCGGCGTCCTCTGCCGCCTCGCGCAGTGCAACCGCGCCTGGGGCGGAATTCTCGGATTCAACCAGCTCATAGACATCATCGATATCGTCAAAAAACAGCACGCGGCCCACGTTTTCAGAGGCTTCGAATGTCACGACGATATTCTGGTTCCAGTCCACAGTCGCGGCGGTGGGCAGCCAAAACTTGTTGTTTCCTTGATCATCGGCGCCAACCTGGATCCAGTCGCCATCACGTTTGTAGACATAAAGCGTTTGCAGCGGAGAGACGTTTTCAACCTCCGCCCCGTCAGGACCGTCGCGTCCGGGCACCTTGTCACGCACCAACACGCGTTGAAACAGCGTCGACTTGCCGTCGATCAGCTCAGGTCGGTCCTGCGCGACGACCGTGCCGGGCAACCACAAGGCGGCGGAAAGAAGGGCTATTGGTAAAAACTTCATCTTTAATCTCCCAAACGGGCAACTGCGTTCTGGGCGTCAGCAGAGCCCAGATCAGCCGCTTTTTGATAGGTCCGTCGTGCAGCGTTTTTATTAGCTTGCGGAAAAGGGCTGCGCGCCGGGTCATAGGTTTCGGGGTCATACATACGCGCTACTTCAATGAGCGCGCGGATACGAGTTTCCGTTTCAGCTTCAGCGTCGCCACCTAGTTTCATCAAAGCACCAAGGGCCACTTCAAGGTTCTCGCGACCGCCCTGGTCGACCAAGGCTATGGCCTCGTTGACGGGATCATCCTTGGTCAACAAAGCCTTGCTGTCTTCTGTGGTGTTTACGCTCGAACCGCTGTCGGTCCCGTTTTTCATCGTATAAAACACCCCACCGCCAATCAGCGCCAAGCCAACGACGCCCGCCGCGATCAACATCGGGGTTTTGGAGCCACCACCGGTGGAGCCCTCACCGCCCCCAGTCGGTCCCTGTGGCGTTGTCACGCCGCCATCCGGCGCATCGAGCGCGCGGGTGATTGCAGCGCCCAGGTCCTTCACGCGGTCCTTCGGGTCTGCCTTCAACATGCTTTCCAGCAGCAGTTTCAAAGGCGCGGAAATATCCGCCCCGGCCAGCGAAAGGTCTTCGCGTCGCGCCTCAATTGCGCCGATGCCCTTGCCCGCGCCCGGCACGTTCAACCCGGCCACCTGCATCAGGACCAGCCCCAAGGCATAGACATCCGTGGCAGAGGTGGCTTTGGCCCCAAACAGGCCCAGCTGCTCAGGCGCCATGTAGCTGAACTTGCCCGCCACGCTGTCGCCAAGAATGGACTTTTCGGTCCCGGCCGTGTCGGAGGCCAACCCGAAATCAATCAGCTTCGCCTTCAGAATATCCTCGGCGGGCACCAAAATATTGTCAGGCGCAATATCGCGATGCACGATGTTGAGCTTGTGAATGGCGTCCAGACCACCGGCCAGCCGCTTTGCCAGCTTCAACACGTCTTTGCTATCAAGACGCGCACCCCGTTTAAGGTAATCCGCCAAGGGCCTACCAGAGACGTACTCCATCACCAAAAACAGCCGGCCTTCCGCGTCTTGCAATGTCGTCTCATACCGAATGACCGCGTCGCTTTGCACAGTGCGCAATAGAGAGCTTTCGCGCTTGAACAGGCTCACTGCGCGTTCATCTTTGGCAAAAGACGGGATCATCACCTTGATGGCCACGTCATGGTCCGTCGTCATGTTATGGCCTTTGAACGTGGCCCCCATGCCGCCCTCACCCAACAGCTTTTCAACCTTGTAGGTGTCCTGGATCACGTCGCCGGGTTTGATCCCGAACACCCCGTTTGCGTCACTCATTGCAGCCCCTCCATTACATCAAGTGCGATAGCTTCAAAATCCTGCCGCACCATTCCCTCTTCCACAAATCCAACCGCCTCGCGCACTGACATATGGTTGCGCAGCGTGACCAAACAGGCCGCACGACGCTTGCCACGTTCATTGACCTTTTCGGCGATAAAGCTGGCCTGCTTGCGTAACAGATCGAGCGAGTAGTCCTTCGCCAAACCTTCCAAAAGGTTGCGATATTCCAGCAATTCTGCCGCGATCTTTTCTTCTGACCGCCTCAGACCCGCCTGCGCTTCGCGCAAAATTTCTGTCGCCTCAGCCTCGTCATCACGAGCGCCTGACGCGCGCGAGTCTTCGATGATTTCGTTCAACGCCTGAATGTCATCGAGCAGTAGCAGCGCATCGATATATTCCTGCACCGCCTGATCGCAGACCAGCACCCCAAAATTGACGATCTGCCTGATCGACTGATCACGCTGTGTGTTGCGCCCGTCGCGCGCCCGTTTAATCGTGTCGCGGATCACGGCAAGGCTGGCTTTGGTCTGCTCATTCGGCGCATCTTTTTCCAAGGCCTTGATCACGTCCAACACATCCTGCTCCGCCACCTGCGCGGCAAGCCGCGAATCCAGCGCGGCGATTTCATCAAGGGCAGCCGTCAAATCCGCCGCCTGATCCGAGGAGGTGATTGACAGCCCGGCAATGGCCAGGCGCGCGCCGGTGTAACGGTCGCGCGTCACATCACCCGCGCGAAGATCAAACGGCGAGACCTCGTACCGCGTTGCCGAATTCATCGACCCCAACGGCGTGCGCGCATCGCCGCCACGTTTGACAAAGCCGCCCGCCTGCCCGTGCAAGCGCCCGTGGCGCACCAGCGAAAACGGCGTGCCCACGATTTCAGAGGCATTGCCCAGCATGTCATGCAAGCCCAGCGGGTTCGGCTTCAACGTACCAATCGCCTGCAACTTGCCGCCAGCGCTTTCGGTGCCGCCATGCGCCACATATTCAGATGTCTCGGTGCCCGGCTCCAGCGGTGGTATCGGTTGACGGAACTCCGCAGGCTCAACCGACAACCCGCCGCGCGCCGCGAATTCCCATTCGCCTTCGGTCGGTAGTCGCAGATAGGCCTTGGTCTCATCCGCGCTGGGCAGGCTGTCAGCGGCTTCCTTCATCAGCCAAAGCGTGTAGCCCTGTGCGAAGCTCTCAAATTCCAGTTTGGAGATATCGACCACCGGCTTGAACGCGCGTTTGCGCGGGGTTTTGTCCGGGCAGCCCTCTGCGATCACGCCATATTGCGCCTCAGCCAATTCATATTTGGCCATGTAGAAATGCGCTTTCGCGCGGCCCGACCCGTCATCGGAAAACGCCCCGGACACATAAGACTGCCGCAACCCATTCAAATAGGGCTGGTTGTCGCCTTCCTCCCCCAAAAGAACCGGCACATCGCCGATGGCCCCGTCCGAATTGGGCGTCTCGACCTTGCGAAACGCCATAGCGCCGCCGCAGGGCATCGGCAGGATCAGGTCGCCCTCCAAGGGGTTGGGGTTGTAGTAGCTTTCTTTCCAGGTGATTTCGGCCTGCGCCGGAGCGCCAATAGCAACACATAAGAAACTTAAAGCAAATGACGCCCTACGCATGACGCAACACCTCTTCTGTACCAATTCGATTAATCGCCATGACGGCCCAAGCCGAGGCCGTCAAAGCCGTTACAAATCCTAAAATGAGCGTGCCGATCACATCCCGAACCCCGAGCCGCGCCACCATTTGCTGTGGCGCATTGGCGAAAGCGGAATTGATCGTCACAAGTATGATCCCAACGATAAAGAAGGTGACACAGATGCCAAGCCCCACGAGTATCAGGGACTGAAAAATCGGGATCGACTTACGGGCTCGATCCCCCAGCCCTAGAAGATCAAGGAAGCTGAAAGACACCCGCTGCCGCTCCACCACGCCGCGCAGATTGGCCGCCATAGCCGCCCAGAACCCAGCCGCCGCGATAAGCGCCACGGCGGCATACAGAATATCAAGGTTCTTACGAAACAGCAGCAACACGGTCGCGTTTTCCGCCCGTGGCCGGACCTGCGCCCCCGCATCGCTGAGGGCGTCCTCAACCGCGCGCAGATCGTCCAAGCGGCGCGCATAGGCACGGAAACTGGCATAGCTGTTTTGGGTCCCTGCCCCTTCGCGCCACGTCTCAGGCGTCAGCGATTTGTCGTCCCGGAACCGTTCAACCGCCAACAGATCGGGCAGCGAGATGAACATCGCGTTCCGACTATAGAGCCGCTCTGGCACGATACCCGTCACGACCAACTCAGCGATCGCGTTTTGCTGATCGCCGTCAATTTTGCGCCCGATGATCATTTCAGCAGTTTCGCCAACTGCAAGTTCCAGCTCCGCCGCCAATGTCTCAGACAGCGCCGCCTCACCCTTGCTTATCACAAGCCCGTCCAACAACGGGTCGCCCTCCGCAGTTGGGATCAGCGGCACCGCGCGCTCCAGATTGCGTTTTGGCCGGTTGCGCACCGAATTGGCCACTGTGTTGATGGAACGCGTCGCGGGCACAATGAAATCGACATCGCCCCGCGCGCGCATGGCGTCAAAAAATGCCCCGTCATAGGCGCCCGCGCCGACGGCCAAAAGCTCCCGGTTGGACGGGTCATCGACCAGCCGGTCGATCATCGTACCGATGAAGCCATTTTTCAAAGCAAGTACGACCAGCAAAGGGGCCAAAACGCCCACAAGCGCTGCGATGAAACAAAGCGAGCCACGCCAGTCATGCCGCAATTCCTTGATCGCCAGTCGAAGCGACAAATGGCTCATGCCGCAATCTCCGACGCGTAGGCATCTGAGAACCGCGAATAAAGCACACCGTCGCGATCTTCGGTCCTATGGCCGACCCGGCGCGCGCCAGCAAAAGCGCCCCGCGCCGCCTGATGGCTGGCAAGGATAACGGCGCTATTCGCATCTTGCGCCAATACCTCAATCAGCCGCTCGACCTGCGCGACATTGACCGGATCAAGCGCGGAGACCGGCTCATCAAGCAGCAACAAATCAGGCTGCCCCAGAAGCGCGCGCGCAATTGTGACCCGCTGCCTTTGGCCGACGGAAACCTCCGTCGGCATACGGTCTGTGAGTTCTACCAAGCCCAAGGCACCCACCAAATGCGCGCGCCAATCCGCGTCGGGCACCTCCCCCGAAATCGTCATGGGCAGGTCGATATTCTCCGCAAGGCTCAAATACGGGATCAATACATTGGTCTGCAGGACAAACCCCAAATGCCCCGGCCCGCTGAACATGCGCCGTTCCATCTGCGGCGTAATATCCTGCCCCGACAGGCGATGCACACTGGCTTGCGTCATACGCTCAGCCGGCAACGCGCCCGCGATCAACCCAAGCGCCGTGCTTTTGCCCGCGCCACTGATCGCATCCAACACAACCACTTCGCCAGCGTCCATGTCCAGCGCATCGACCACAACGACCAGCTCGTCACCCAGCCTGATCCCGATGTCGCGGATATGAACAACGGCAGCGGCACTCACGGCTTGGCGAGCCTTAGCGCAACGTTCCCAAGGTTGATCTTGGCGCGCGTGTTGATCTGCTCGGGCGCATTGGCAGACAAACGTTTACCTTCGACCTCAACCCCGTTGGTGGAGCCCAAATCCTCAATAACCAAACGCCGGCCGTCCAGCGTGATCCGCGCGTGTTCACGGCTGATTTTGGGACTGTCGATGGTGATATCAGCCGATGACGTTCGCCCGATTGTGGCCCCCGCTTTCAGCTGGCCGGGCGACAGCTTGAACGCCTTTTGCGTGCCATCGGGCAATTTGGCCGCCACTTTCAACGCGACGGAGGCCACAGGCGTGGAGACCACATTCGGGCCATCGGCAGGTGCAACCACGGAGCCAGATTTCCCGTTGCCCGCAAAGGCCACGATACCGCCAATACCGCCGACGACTGCAAGCGCCCCGAGTGCCCAGCCCCAGATCGGCATGCCAAACATCGTGCTGTTACCGCTGCCCGCAACCTCTTGCGCCGGTGGCGGTGTCGGGGTCGGTTTGGCGTCAGGATCGCAGGTCTTGCTAACGGAACTGAAGGGCACGCCCGCGTTGGTCAAAAAGCTCGTCAGCGCCTTCGCGGAAGATGAGAAAAACACAGAATTCGCGTCCCGCAACCCGGCGGTGTTCACCCCAACCACATTGCCGCAATAGTCAAACAGCGGCCCGCCCGAATTGCCCGGGTTGATGAAGGACGTGTGCTGGACAAGCTCCATCGTCTGGGTGGAGCGGCTCCATTTGCCGACATAAACCTTGCTGACGGTTCCTTCCGTCAGGGTTGTCTCAAACATCTCAGGGCTCGACTGATCGGCTTGCAGCGCCGCAGAAGCGCCCGGAAAGCCAAGCGCAAAAACTTGATCGCCCTTCTCAAGTGTCTTGGTTCCAATCGCCACGATTGGCGGCTTGTAAGACTTTCCATCGACATCCAGACGCACGACGGCCAGGTCGAATTCAGCTGAGCGCGACACGATCTTGAAATTGTACTTCTCGACCCGCCCATTGACGTTGAAGCCGATATACCCACGCTTCGCGCCATCGACGACATGGTTGTTGGTCACAAGAAACAGATCGCCAGTGCCCGGGTCCCGCCCAATTATGAACCCTGAGCCGGACCCGCTATCAAGCACAACACGCCCCACGGACGGGTCAACCTTGCGGATGGCCTCTTTCGACGGGCTGGCCACAAGGGATCCCGGCGCGGCCAAACATATCAATGCGGCCATCAGGCCCAATATTTTGCGCATCATCCTTGTTGTCCCATCCATCCTAAAAACGCCGTTGCCGCCGCGAGCAAAAAGACGATGCTAAGCATCTTCAAAATCCCCCGCTTGCGCTCGGTCTCACTTTGGTCTTCCGTTTTGTTCTGCTCCGGTGCGCCTGCAAGCGCGGCCTGCCGTGGCTCTGAAAACCCTGTCAGCCGGCTGGCTACGGCTGCGCGCCATGTCTCAGCGCGGCCAAATTCAGCGTGGTTTTTCAGGTCATTCGAGCTTGGCCCTTCGGTGTCCGTAAATATTCGGCAATAGGCGAGCGCATCGGCAGGCCTGTCCTCCGGCAGAAGGGCACAGCCATAGTCAATCATCTCAAACAAGCGCTCGGAATACCCGGCTTTCGCCCCGCTCGCCTGAATGGCCTCTGCCACGGGCATATAGGTGTCGTGACCCGTTTCGAGAAAGGATTTCAGCCGCGATTGCGCGTCGGGCGGCGCACGGCGGCTTACCATTTCATACAGCATCACCGATAGCGAATAGAGGTCGCTCCACGGCCCCTCCCGCAGCTTGCTGCCGGGCGGTAACTGGTCGACTGGGAACAGCTCAATCGGGGCGTATTTACGGGTAAACATCGCCGGATCATTGGTGCGCTTGCCATAGGGCCGCGCCGCGCCAAAGTCGATCAAAACGGGCTCGCCATTGCGCCGGATCATCACGTTCGCAGGCTTCACATCCCGGTGGATTAGACGCTTGTGGTGCACCGCCGACAGGGCTGCCGTGATGGAACGCACAAACCCTTCGATAAGCGGCTCCGGCACGTGACCATGGCGCTGCAAAATCCGCGGCAGCATCCGGTCAACCGGGTCGCCCTCGATATATTCCATCAGGCAATAGGCAGTGTTGAGCTTCTCAAACGCGCCGCGCACGCGCACAAGGCCAGGTTGACGTGGCAGGGTCTTCAGGATGTTGGCCTCGTTCAGAAACGCATGCATGCCAAGATCGAACAGATCGCGGTCATCTGGGTTCGGGATCACTTTGGCATCGGGGCCGCGCGTCGCGAATTCGGATGGGAAATATTCTTTGACCGCGTAGCGCTTTGGCGGCTGGCCCATTTGCGCCGTGTAGGTGATGCCGAACCCACCCTTTCCAAGGCGTTTCCCAAGCACAAGGCCGCTGGCCAATGGGAACCCTTCTGGTAAGGCGATCTCCATCCCGCGCGCCCCTAATCTATGTCCACGCCAGGCGTCTGGGTGTCAGGGGTTGGCGTGGCGGGCGGGACCGGGTCCACGATCTCCGGGGCTTGGTCAATCGGTGTTGCGGGCGTTGGGGTTGGCTGCGGCTCCGTTTCACTCGGTGTCGGGGTTTCCTCGGTCGGTGGTGGCGCCGGTGGTGTGTCATCATCGGTATCAGGCTCAGCCTCTGGTCCAGTTTCTGGCTCCGATGGCGAGGGCTCCGATATAGGGCGCTGATCCGGGTATGGGCTGGTTTCAATCGGATTGGGCCGCAGCGGGATCGGTTCCGGCGCAACCTCCTCTGGCGTGGTTTCGTCCTCCGTCACAGTATCGGGCGCCGGATCGTCTTCGGTGATGAGACCGTTTTGCTCCCCAATGGTGCGAATTCCGTCCTCAACCGGCTCCGATTGCACAATCAGGGGCGCTTCCGGCTCCGAGCGGCCAAACATCAAAAAGCCCAGAACGCCAAGCAAAACAACCGCTGCGGCAACCGCGCCGAACAAGACTTTCGGGTTCGAAAATCCGCGCGCGTCAGACCCATTCGTCAGGCGCCACAGGCTGTCTTGCGGCGCGCGCAACGCGGTGTCGCCGTCTTGCCGATAAACGATAATGGTCGTGTTGTCCTGGGTCGGTTTGCCCGCGTTTTGCACCGCATCCAGAAGGGCCTGAACCTGCGCTTCTGGCCCGCCGCGCTTGGCCTCTTCCAGCACCGTCGCGACCTGACTTTGCGGCAGCGTGTCAAGCCCGTCTGAGGCCAAGACCAGCGTATCCCCCGCATCGAGCTGCATGGTGTTGAGGTCAATAAGTGAGATATCCTCACCCGTTACCGCGGAGCGCAGAGCGTTCTTGCGCGGATGGCTATCCGCCTCTTCCTGCGTCAATCGCCCGGCTGCGACCTGTTCCAGAAGTTCGCCGTAGATCGAATGGTCAGCGTTCACCTTCTTCAATTGCCGCGCGCGGTAAAGGTACAGGTTGCTATCGCCAATGCTGGCCCAAACCACCCGGTCATGCAGCTTCAACGCACACAGCAGCGTCGCGCCCATGCCGCGCAATTCGGGCTGCTGATCAATACGCTGCCGTAGCGCATCATTGGCGGTGAACGCGCTGTCTTTCAAACGCTCGCGCGGGCGCGGCGACTTTGATCCAGAGATGAAATGCGTCTCAAACGCGTCCAGGGCGAGGTTTGAGGCGATCTCGCCACCCACATGACCGCCCATGCCGTCAGCGACCATCATCAGCACATCGCCGTGAGGGTCCTGCTCGCTTTGAAATACTATTTTATACGCGTCTTCCTGGTTATCACGCTGCCCAACACTGGCACCGCCGGCAATATTTTTCATCAAGCTGCGCCGTCACCTGCCACGTCAGCCCAATCAAAGCTTTCCGAGCAAAACGCCACAAAACGCAAATGGGTCGTCTTGGTAATCTCAACCGTCGCACCGTTTTCCAATGGCAGGGTGTTTGCCACCATCTGCCCGTCAACCTTGGTGATGTTTTTGCCCGACCCATGCGCGATGAAAAACTTGCGCGTGTCATCGTCGTAAATGATCCGCGTGTGATCCGTCGACGAGATCGAGGTATCGCCGAAACCCAGCGTCACGCGCTCGCTGGCGCCCCGCCCGACGGAGTTCATGCCTGCGCCAAGCGCCACAGCCTGCCCCAGACCGGGTCCTTTGATGACCACCAACCAACCCACGACCGGGTCGATCTGAACATCGCCGCTGTCAAATGCGGACCCGCGCGAGATTGTCGTTTTATCGGCCGAGGCGTTCGGCACCACGCGCGTCGCCTCATCAGAAGGCCGGGGCGCGTCCGTATCGGCTACAGTTTTTTCAATCGTTTCCGTGAATTCGACCGCGCCGCCTTTGTCGCTGTCAAAGCCGTCTTCGTCGTCGAAAATCCATTTCGTCTTGTCGTTGCTCATGTCAAATTCCTTCGCTTGTAAGCCTTATCGGCTGTGTCTGTGGTCTGCTCAGGCCAGCACCAGCTTGGTCGGAACCTCGCCGAAGGACACCATGTCCCCTGCGCGCACGGGTTGGGTCCCGGTGATCCGGGCATCGTTGATAAAAGTACCGTTCAGGCTGTCCATATCAGTGACAGAAAAGCCGCCATCCCGGTTGCGATGCAGCTCTGCATGCACGCGGCTTATACTGTCATGTGCGATCACAACGCTGTTTGAGCTGCCACGCCCAATCGAGGTGCGCGCCCCGATCACGGGATGCTTACGCCCGCCATTTTCCTCAATGAGATACGCAATCGCGCGTGCCTTCGCAGGAACCATTTTCGTGCTGGCGTCAGGGTCGAGGCCAACTGCGGTCACTTCAGCTGCGCCGCCGTCATCGATCTCAATCGGTTCAAATTCCTCGGGTTCTTCTTTCTTGCCGCGTGACAGCAGGAAGAACAGCAAGGCCAGTAACAAAATGCCCAAAATCGCGGCGGCGGTGTACACCCAAATCGGGTCAAACCCGAACAGCTTTCCTTCATTTGGGTCAACCGGTTCGGGCTCAGGCTCCGGCCCTGCTTCCGGTACGAATTGCACCCGGACCTCTTCGCTTTTCTCACCGGTGCCGCCGGGAAGCGGCTCTTTCAAGGTCACAAAAATCGTAGCCTCTTTCGCCTCTCCTTTGGGCAAAATCAGACCAGACCCGCGACGTGCAGAACGCAACTGCTCCCCAAACTCGGTCGCCTGTTCGGTGGCTTCGGCTTGACGGCGCACGCGCACCATTACGGTTTCACCCTGGGTCGCGGAAGTGATGCTTTCCAGATAGTCCTCAGCTTCCGCTGTCCGTCCAACACCGATGGCGCGCCATTCAACGCCAAGGGCGGAAATCGGAATTCCTGCTTCAACCGCCGCAGCGCTGATTTCCGCAGCTCCGTCGAACCCTTCCTCGTCACCATCGGTGATCAGAATGATGTTCTTCATCAAGAAATCGTCGCGCTCATTCAGTACCGCAATCGCGTCCAAAACACTGGCGCGGATGCGGGTATTGTCACCACTGAGCTCTAGTTCATCAATAATACGCGATAGCTCCGCGCGGTCGGTGGTGAAATCGGTTAATTGCTGAATGCCGTCGCTAAACGCATAGATCGCGATTTTTTCGCCGCGCGGCAGGCTGGTGATGAATTCAGACAGAACAGCGCGTTCTTGCGCGAAGGTGCCACGGCGGGCGCCGCCCTGCCCGGGCGTCGTGTCGATCAGCACAAGCGAGCCCGACAATGTAATGTCATCGGGAAATTCGGGGCTGCCCGGGCGCACAAAGGTAAACTCTGCGGAACCCTGCGTTTGCAAATCCGCCCGCGTCATCAGCGGCGGCAATTGCACAAGGCAGCTGTCTTCAGGCGCAGGCGCCCCGGGGTCGCAATCAAGAATAGCGATACCCTCTGCCGGGTAGCGGCTCGGGGCATCCTCTTGCGCAAAAACCGGTGACGCGGCCCCGACGGTCAACAGCCCGGCAATGCCCAAAACCCGACGCCACGCACGACGCCGCTCTGCTAGATTGCGTAGTATCCCCATCCCTCCGGCTCCGCTTAGCTCGAAAGTGCGCGAATAGAGGACCGAATCCGGCTCAGCTCTTTGCGCACAACGCTCGGGTTGGCACCCGCACGGGCATCGGCGTCAACTGCGCGCAGCTGTTGGTCGAGCTGGTTGGCCCGAGCCAATTTTGCCTGATCGCCGCCTACTTTGGCGCGGATCGACGACAGCTCACCGCGTGCAGATGCGATCTCGGACCGCAAGGACGCAATCGTTGCGCTATTGGCGCTCTTTTGCGAATTCAACGAGTTGATCGAACTTTGGCGCGCATTGTTGGAGCGCGCGATCCGGGCTGCCTCAGCCTCATTCGCCGCGAGCTGGCGGTCATACGTGCCGTCATTGATGTTGCGGATATTGTCGAACAAATCCGCTTCCAACGGGTTGGTCGATCCGTTGCACGCCGCCAAAACCGACAAAGCGCTGAGACTAATAACTGAAGACAGGCGTTTCATAGAAATAGTTCCCTCATTTGAATTGAAACGACGCAGGCGGCCCCTGTCCATCAGGGCCGCCGCGTCAAATTAGGTCGGGCTTTTAGCTCGAAACCAAACGCACAGATTTGCGCAACCGTGTCAGACGGTTCTTGGTGCTACTGGCGGCGCGCTTGGTTTGTGTCAGAGGCTTTTTGCCCTGCTTTTCAAGCTTTACCAGTTCAACCTGCGACTTCGTCACGTTGTTTTCAGCCTTGACCAAGCCGTCACGGATATTCTTCCGGTTCGACTGGATCGCGTTAACACGTGCATTGTATTCGGACGCCGAAATCTGCTTCGCGTTCACCTGACGGCGCAGCGACGAAATCTCTGCGTTCTGGCTACGCACAACACTGCGCAAGTTGGCTTCAATGCCGCCTAAACGCTTGTTAATACCAGATAATTTGGCAATCGTTTCACGCTGTTTTACCAAATCCTGGTTCACCTTCGCGGCTTTGCGACCGACATTATTGCCGGCAACACCTCCAGCAACACCGCCCACGGCAGCACCGGCCAAACAATCGCCCCCGTCGCCACCAAGAATAAGCGCAAGACCACAGCCCGCCAAAGCACCAGCCGCCGCGCCCTGCACGGTATTTTTGGTGATAATGCTTCTGGTTTGTTGGCTCAGGCTACGCACATCTTGTTCAAGTTTGCGCTCTTGGGCGGTCTTCTTTCCACCGCCGCCGCCGCTCGCTAAGGAAAGTGTTTCCTCGGTACAAGCCGCTAGACCCATCGACATAATCGCGAAAAGTCCAATTATCAGTTTACGCACTCTAAAATTCCCCCACAAAAAAAGTCACCGTCAGAATGGTGCACATCCGTTTTGTTAACTCAAGGTAAATTTCGAAAAAAAATGAATGGATACCGATTCTTAGGTGCACACTCATTAATCTCTTGACCGACTGCGCTTCCCGATTTTAACCTCTCTCGGCGTTACGGAAGTTTTGTTATTTTATTGCCGATACGGGTCGTGGGGGCCGTTTGTTATGGCTCCAAAAACCAAACCGTCCTTCAAAGTTGCGATCGAAAAGCCCAGCTGGATTCGAGATGCCGACACCGTTCAATGGATCGGACTCACCTCCAGCGTGGTGTCTTTGGCGACCGCGGCAATCGGTATTTTGCAATTTGTCAGCACAGCTTTTGGCGTGGGTGGCAGCAGTTCGAATAACAGCAGCTTCATAGATACTTTGCAGTATCAAACCGAATGGCCCTTCCAACTTCTTGTTTATCTTATCTTTTGCATCATCTTTGGCCTCGGGCTGGGATTTCTTCTGTCCCGGTCCACAGAAAGTGAAGAACCCGGCGTGCAATTGATCAGCATCGGGGGGGCGGTTGTTTGGGGGGTGTTGGTTGTGGCGACGGCCAAGCGTTTGACGCACCCGGGCACCTCTGAAGTGACGCGGGCGGCGGCGGAGATGCAGGTGCATGCGTTTTCCATGATCGGACTGGCGGTGACGTTTTACCTGATCATCTTCCAGTTCCGAAACAGCGGGCCGACCTCGGATGTCGATATCTTGGAACGCCGTTCAACCGCCATACTGTCCTACGCGGCAACCGCGTTGGTGATGATGCTCTTGGTTGCGGGGACCATGTGATGAGCGCAAATTCAGGCCCACTTTCAAGTACTTGCGCAGCGAAACTGCTTTTGGCAGCGGCGGCGCTCGACATGGGGTTGGTGGTTTTGATCACCAAATTCGTCGCTAGCCTGTCGCCATCACAGCAGGTGGGCGCGAAAATTTTTGGCTCCATGTTCAATTCTCGGAGCGAAGTTGAGGCCGCAACGACGCTGCTATGGTTCCTGCCCTGCCTGCTGATTTACTGGCTTCTGGTCGAACTTCTGTTCGGTGGGGCGAGCCTTGGGCGGCTGGCTATGCAGCTGAAACCAATGGATAATTCGGGGAAGCCACTGTCCTTCGGGCAGCGGTTGAAACGCACGATCTGGAAGCTGGGCACCTGCGGTCTGAGCGGCTGCCACCCGGCGCAACCGGCGCTCTATGACAAGAAGGCCAGCGTCACCTGGTATTCCCCGATTGCCCCGCGCGCAGCACGGCCGATGCAGGATTGGCAGCTGAAAATTCGGTCGGGCAACAACGCCGGACGAACACCGATGGCGCTGGGCAGTTACCCAAATTTTTCAAGCTCCCGCAAAGGCTTAGTCAAGATTGGGCGGGAGCCCAGCAAGGCCGATTTGGTGCTGGCGGGCGACGGTTCCGTGTCCGGCGCGCATGCAGCACTTGAAGCACGGGATGGTGTGTTGTCGCTGATCGATATGGGGTCGAGCAATGGCACATTTATCGGCTCAAAACGCTTGCAGCCGAACAAGCGCTATTCGCTCAAAGGCGTCAATTCGTTCAAGCTGGGCGGCGTCACGATTGAACTGCAGCGCTGAGCTCACTGCCGGGCAGCGCGCGCTGCGTTAAGCTGTTTTGTACAAAACGGGGTCATTTTCAAACTCCCGTGCCCCAATTTGTACAGAAAAACCATGCGTCAAACCTTAACGACTCCTAAACTCCAGCGGGTCTCTACCAGTCAGGCCCGCGACCGGCTGTTGGCGATCATCCACTTTGTCCAGGACCCGCGCAACAGCAGCGTCATCACCCGCCACGGGCAACGCGTCGCGGCGATCACCTCTATGGCGGAATGGAAGCGGCTTTGGAAATTGGAGGATTTTGAAGCGATCACCGAACGCGGCATGCGCCCGTCAACATTCCACACCGGCTATAGCGGTTTCACGGCCAAGGCGCAGGAAGCGGCAGAGCACATTCTGCAACTGCAAGTCGACCGCAAAATGGAACGCGAGGTCTTGCGCAGCCGAGGCCTCGCCCCAATCCCGGGCGGCGAATTGGAAGAGGTTTTGGCAGTTGTCGACACCCCGGCTGTTAACGAAGAGGTTAACACAGACGTTAACAAAAAGAGGTGGTGGCGGTTTTGGTGACGGGAACTGCGCTACCTTTAGTTTGGCTATGCCAAGGATCAAAACGATGGCAAAATGCATATGGTAGGAGCCCATCATTGGCCGCTTTGAGCCCAAATTGCTAAATTTCTGCTGTGCAACTAATGTCTGCTTTGTGGACTCATTCCGCCAACACATCTCCAAACTGAATTGAGATCCTTAAAACCTAAAGGGCAACAAACAATGACAGGTGTGAATCCGGTATCAATAATTGAAGCATACTTTGACTTGGAATTGTCCAACAAGAGTCTTCCATATTTTGAAGGCGTCTCCGAAGAGAAGTGGATAGATTTCGCAAAGCACTACTATGCTCAGATGAAGCGCCGCTTCCAGTTCCCAAAAGAGGCAACCGGCCACAGAGTTCTGTTCGAACGACGTAGCATTCAAAGCCTTGGGTTGTCATCATACCCTGATTGGTACCGGCAAAACCCGATAATCGGTGCACGCGGAAACACTGAGGGAAGAACCAGATTGAGTTCCGGTGAGTTGCGGACACTGTTGGGCCCGTTGTCAAAACACCTCTTGGTCTGCGATCAAGTATTCATCGATGATGCATTTCTTTGGAATTTCGACACCTTAGCCGAAGTGATGCCACGTCGAGGATGGCAAAAGTAACCTTACTACGCAGATTTTGTTGATCGGTTTGTACATCAGATCATGATCTGGATGCAGGTTTTTTCGGAGCTGAAACCTTTGATTGTCACCGGTGCTTTGGTTTTTGCTCCATATTTCTGCCGCCCGTCGATGGGTAACAGTAGTCCATACTCGAATGAGGCTTTCAAAGACATCCTTTCTCAACTGAATATCCCACATGATCCGAGGTTTACTCATCCTTCGGCAGCGTCACCGGTCACTGTGACGGATTTGAGTGTTCCGCCACCAGATGAAGATGTTCTCCCAGCTGAGAACCATCCGGATTACACCGAAGCATTAAGGCTGTGGCTGGACGCGAGTGTATCCCGTTTAGGGTGCATGACTCCTGATGTTCAGACTTGGCAGTGGACTCAACAAATCTCGTTCCAAACAGAACCTTTGGCGAACATTTCGACAAATCTAATGTCTCTGGATGTGGTGCCCTTGAAGGCCGGAAACACGTTGAATGTATTGGAAATTGCCAACGCCAGAAAGTCAGAAGCAGTTTTTCAGGAAGTAAAGAAAGCAATCTTAGGCTGTGCCGATTGTCTTTCCAAAAACTTGAGCGACACAGCAAGTGATGACGCCACAAATAAACTTGCTCGAGAATACTTGGCGGATAGTCTCAATCAGACATCGAGTTACAAATTAGTCAGGCTGATGGATGAAAGCTACTTCGGAGCAGGGGTGTATGCCTGCGCCATAAGCGCGGCACTAATGTCGTCAAATCCGTGGTTAGGAGTTGCGGTGCCGGCAGCACTAACGCCAAGGCTATTTTTCGTTTCAGAACAAAAGATTGGTCTCCAAAGTCGAGCTTGGGCAAAGATTAATGCTCTTCCGTAGTCCGTTTTGCCAAGGTTTGGGTATCCCAACTCGTTGCTGACCGGACATTGAACTCCGCACTGCGAAAGTCAGCTTCGTCCCGCAGAGCAAACATGCCCCAAGGCTTATTCAATCAGACGCAGCTATCTCGACCGCGTGGGAGAGAATTAATCCCTTGACCAATTCTCGGGCTTCGGTGCTGAGGCCACGTTCGTCGAGGCTGGTTAGTTCTTCGAGGACCATGCCGACGCCGTCGTCATAACCTGCATTATACGCCTCTTCCTCTCCTCTCGACAGGCGTCTTGAACGAATATCTCCTGACTTCTTCCAAAACATCGAACAGCACTCCTAACAATGCGTGATGACCCTACCTTCCCAATGACATCATGCAAATGTCTGGTTTGAGCCCAATCTGTGAATTTGGTTTTCCCGCTGCGAGCGCTCGCAGCGAAAAAATTGTTGTTAGTGCTCAATCTACAACGCTGCGCGGCAGCAACGAAAGTCGCCATTCGTTCGTCGCCAGCGGCTTGGACGTTATTCGTGAAGGTAAGGTCCACTCAAGGCTCTCAACTGCCGAAGCACATGCAGCACCGACGTAGTCGGTCGGCTCCCGAAAACTACCCTTGCCAAGGACGATACAATTCCACTGCCAACGCGGTGCTGGTGATTGGGTTTGGAGGGAGGATCGGAGGGCAAATCATGTCAAGAGTCCAACTTCCCGCAACAACCCCGAAACGCAGAGCCTGGAACAAGGGGCGGATCATCGGTCAAAAACGGCCTTTGCTGCCCAAACAGGTCTGGGCAATCCGGGCAAGGCTCGAACTCGCGGGTTATCTGCGCGATCTGGTTTTGTTGAACGTCGCCATCGATAGCAAGCTTCGCGGCTGTGATCTCGTCAAATTAGCCGTGTTTGACCTGGCAAAAGATGATCGTGTGCGAGAACGCGTTTCGGTGATCCAGAGCAAGACAAAGCGCCCAGTTCAATTTGAGCTGACGGAAAACACGCGTGAAACTGTGCCGGCGTGGGTTAAATCACCCGAGATGTTTGCTTGCCGCTTCATGTTCCCGAGCCGGTTCCATGGCAGGCCGCACATCTCCACCCGCCAGTATGGTCGGCTTGTCCGCGATTGGGTGACTGCGATTGGTCTTGAACCAAGTGGTTATGGCACGCATTCACTTCGTCGTACCAGGGCCGAAGAGATTTACCGCAAGACAGGAAACCTCCGCGCGGTGCAACTGCTGCTTGGTCACACGAAGGTCGACAGTACAGTGCGCTAATTTGGCGTCGAACTCGAAGATGCCCTGAGTATCGCTGAATGCATCGACCTCTAAGCGATGTCGGCGAACGGTGTCTGCCGTTCGTCGATACAGAAGAGAACTAAGACCACGCAGCGGCAAAACCGAAGTGCGAGCCCAACCGATGAATTCATTTATTTCGCTCCATGCGTATGCGACGAGATAAACGTGGCTTTCTTGAGAGCTCTCATCCTGTTCCGCAGTGTGTGATGCGGCAGTTCGGGCAGTTATTAGCAATAGACGAACGTCTCATTCACAGGTCGTGGAGAAGTTGCCGCCAATTTTTGATAAGCGCATGCTAGCTTTCCTCGCTCAACGCGGAAAGATCAACTGATGCCGAAACCGTATTCCGTGGCCCAAATCTGATCCATCATGAAATCGATGAAAAGATGTGCCAGCCCATCTTTCGGGCTATTGGCGGGATAGATTGCGTAGACGTCGATCGGGCGCAGCTTCACCTCCGGCAGCAAGTGGACCAGACGGCCAGCGCGGAAATCATTTGCCACAAGCGGATAGGTTTCGATCATGAAGCCTAGTCCTTCATCGACAAATTTTCGGGCCACCGTGAGATTGAAGCACGTGGCCGCTGTCCTCGGTGTGCGTTCCGGGGCTGTTCCATCTGCCAAGGTTGCCAAAGCTGACCAAGGCACTGGCAGGCTTTGAAGCCAATCCCAGTCGGCCAAGTCATCTATCGATTGCGGCATGGGTCTGCCCTGCACGTACGACGGTGCCGCGAAGACGCTGAAATGGACATTACCCAACTTGCGCGCCTTATAGCTGCTGTCGTCAAGGTTGCCAGCGCGCCCCCTGATCGCGACGTCAATGTTCGATCCTTCCAAAGGGATCGCACGGTCTTCAAGCTGAATAGACAGATGCACATCAGGATAGGATTGAGCAAACCGCGTGAAGGTCTCGACATAAGGACTGTGCGAAAACGGGGTCGATGCGGCGATTGTCAGCGTGCCCGTTGGTTGCGATGCCCGTCGTTGAACCGCCGCAAGCCCATCGATTGCCGCGGACGTCATACGCTGACTGGCTGCCAAGAGCGCCACGCCTGCGTCAGTCAACGACATGCGACGGGTCGAGCGATACAGCAAGGGCGTGCCAAGGTCTTCTTCAAGCTTAGAGATATGGTGGCTGATCACGGATGGAGAGAGGTTCAGCTTTCTCGCGGCCTGTCGAAACGACCCAAGCTCGGCCACCGTTTGAAAGATCGCCATGGTTCTGAGTTGGTCAATCATTGTTCGATCTTATGAAATTATAAAGCGCATTATACATGTATACCCAGACAACCGCAGACGTGCCACCCTTCAGGCGTTCCGGCAGTTGGCCGGAAATCCAGATGTTTGAAAGGACACATCATGACACTGCTCGTTTCTATAACCCGCGTCTCCCACATCCCGGTGGGCGCTGAACTCGAAGAATTTCACGCCGCCCACGCAAGCCTTTTTGGTGAGGCCGTCGGCAAGATGACGTTTCTGCGCGACCCGCAAGATGCCAGTCAGGTTGCTGTCGTTGGGGAGGTCCATGACCTTGAAAAAATGCGCGTGATCAGCCGGACGCCGGAAGGTGATGCCATGATGCGCAAATACGGTTTCATTGAGCAGCTGAGCTATTTCCTGGAGGACGCTTAAGCCATGTGGATCTCGATGGGGAAAACGTTCGACCCGAAAAAACGCAAGCTCAGAAGATGCAGGGTCAGCGAATGAGCGGTTTGACCTGAAGCTGCAGGAATTCGTCATCGCGCAGCAGCACTTTTGCCTGTTCGCAGCCTGAAGGATTGCGGTCTTGCAAGACGCAAAAATCCGCGCGATGCGTCACGCCATATGTATCGCGCGCAAGGGTTAGGATTGATCCCGCTACGCGATGCCTTCAACGCCAACGAGACGCGCTGAACTGCATGCATCTCTGACGGCCTTCAAGCCTTGGTAAGTCTCGCCGTTGTAGAAGTCTTCCCAATGCGACAGCGAGGGGAATTCGAGCAGGACAATCCGGCGCGGCTCCCAATCGCCTTCATAGACTTTGTGGTCGCCCCCACGTGCAAGGTATTTAGCCCCTGCTTTTTCTAATGCCGGTTTTACGCCAAGCATAAACGCTTGGTATTGATCCATGTCGTGAATTTCGACGTCGAAAATGACATATGCTGTCATGGGTTACCCTTTTTGAATACTTGTCCGGAATGAGTCTTGCTTTTTCTAGCCTGACAGCGGAATGGCCACCTCAGAGAATTGGCGCGTTATCTCATCCTGATGCGTGGAATAGGCCTCGATCACGAGTTCGCGCAGCCAAGTGTTCGCCGGATCGGAATTATTGCGGGCGGACCATGCAAAACTGTGCGGAAAGTTGGTTGGGGCAGCGACCGGTTCCAACACCTCCAGATCGTACTGTTTCCAGTTTTCTTCCATCGCGGCGCTCGGCTGTGTCGCGATGAAATCCGTCGCAGCAAGCATTGGGCCGAGCAATGGGAAGTCCTGAACCTTGCCGCCCACTGTTCTGGGTCGGTCGCGTTGCTTGTGCTCTGTTTCAATCGGCTTGATGCCGTGTTGATCCTCGACGGCGACCTGAAGATAACGGTACTTTTCTGAGGTCTTCGCGCTCCAGTTTTTCGCTGCTGGATGCCCTTTTCGCACGAAGCTGAAAAAGGTGAACGGCGCCAAACCGACCACTTCGATTCCGTCGCCCAGATGGGCCGGGCCGCCAACCTGCATGAGGTCGATCAAGCCATCCGCCAGGTCGGTTCGATTGATCGGCTTGATACGCACCCAATCTATCATCACGTTCGGCGCTTCCTTGAGGATCGCAGCGGTTGTGCGGGCCATAAACGCGGGCGACGCATGCAAGGCGATCCGAAAGAGCCTGTTGCTGATCGTCGGGTCAAACGTGTCTTGTGGCTTCAAGGCGCGGCGCAAACCCTGCAGGACCGGTCCCAAATCCTCGGCGAGGCGCATGGCCTTTTCGGTTGGCTGCATCTTGCCGCCCACGCGCACAAAGAGAGGGTCGTCCAATTGCGTGCGCAGGCGCCCAAGCGCATGGCTGACTGCCGAAGGCGTTACATTCAGTATTTCCGCTGCTGTAGCGACGCTGCCGCCTGCCATCAATGCCTCAAAGGTAGAGAGCAGATTAAGGTCAATCTTGTGTAACTGAATTTCGCTCATGTCGGTCTGAAATCGTTTCGCTGGACTGATGTGACCCTGCAGTGAATACTCAACCCATGTCCAACGAAATGCACTGCGCGAACCTGAGGGCCTTCGGCAAGTGATTGAATTTCAGATACTTTCTGAATGTGTGACTTTTTTCGCCCCGGCACCTGCACAATTTGCGGGCAATGAATTGAGAAACTGAATTGAATTTCCGGTGGAGGCCGATCCACAGCGCACGCGTTTCGCGCTGACAGGAAAGGATTGCCGCCACCAGAGTGAAAAAATGGAGACGAAACGATGACAGTTACAGAAACAACCAAAACAGAGACCCGCGTATTGAGCGGTGACGCAAATGGCCAGATCTGGGGCGCGCGCGCCGCTGACTGGGCCTTGATCCAGGAACCACAGTGCGCGGCGGGTTACCATGCCGTGCTCGACAAGGGCTCTGTCGGGTCCACGACACGCCTGCTTGACGCGGGTTGCGGGGCGGGCATGGCGATGCAGCTCGCGGCGGACCTGGGTGCTGACGTTGCCGGGATCGATGCATCCGCCGGGCTGCTGGAGGTTGCCCGCGATCGTTTACCAAGCGCGCGTTTTGAGCATGGTGATCTCGAGATACTGCCTTTTGAGGATGACAGCTTTGACGTCGTCACAGGCTTCAACGCTTTCCAGTTCGCGGCCGATCCCGTGGCGGCGTTGAAGGAAGCACGCCGCGTGACAAAGCCCGGCGGCAAGGTATTTGTCATGACTTGGGGTGAACCCGGAAGCATGGAAGTCACGGCGTTTATCGCCGCCTTGAAACCGCTGCTGCCGCCGATGCCCGCAAACGCGTCGGGCCCCTTCGCCTTGTCTGAGCCCGGCAAGTTGGAAGAGCTTGCATCAAGCGCTGGCCTGACCCCGCGCGAGGTGTTCGACGTGGACAGCCCATGGACCTACCCCGACCTTGCAACGGCGCTGAAGGGTCTTGGGTCGTCAGGTGTTGCCTTCAAGGCCGCCGAGACGAGCGGTCAGGCGGCACTGGATGCAGCACATGAAGCGGCGATCGCCCCATTTGCCCAGCCTGAGGGCGGCTACCGCATCGGCGCAACCTTCCGTGTGCTTATGGCCGAGGCCTGATTTTAATGTGTGACGGCCTTCACGGTCTTGGATCGTCGTTTGCAACGACCGTGAAGGACGGCGTTTGTGTTTGTATGAAAGCTTACCTTAGGGTAGCCTTTGTACATAATTCATCGTCCAACATTTTTGATTTTTGCTTTCGTACTGGAGACAGCAATGCCCCAGATCCTTCAAATAGCCGCTATTGCGGTCGCAACACTCGGCACTGGCGCAGCAACAATGTCGGTGATGAACAAAGACATTCCTGATCTGCAGATACCAGAGGGCGCGTGGAACTCGTCTGGCGCATTGGATGGTCGGGCTTTCACAGTTCTCGGCACAGATGTTGAAAGCGGCGCGGTTCTCGAGGACGAACTGATATTCCGCAACGGAACCTTCCAGTCCACCGATTGCCAAGAATACTGTGATTTCGGCTGGTCCGACTATCAGACGAAAGACGTCGATGGCGTGATCCATTTCACCGCCACCACTCTTTGCCCGGACGCACCGCACACGGTAGTCTGGTACGGCCAAGTCGAGGGCGACACGATCACGCTCGATGTGACATGGACCACCCGTCGTTGGTACTGGACAAACCAGATGATGATCGAAGGCTCGGGTACTGCCACAAATTTCGACGCCGCGACTGCCGTAACGGGCTGAGATCGACAAGATGCGCACGTCAAGCCCCTCGATGGGCGGTATCATCCTGCGCATAGTGATCCTGATCGCGGTGATCGTGCTGGCCACGTGGGGCGCACATGAGGTGCGCGATGCCCTCAACCTGCAGATCAGGCCTGATAACGAGCAGCAAGTTCACCGCATGATCATGTTTGGCGCGGTTGCCTATATCGGGCTTCTTGCGCTGCCGTTTGTGCCGGGGGCAGAGATCGGTATTGCCATGCTTGCCGCCTTTGGCCCTGCCATTGCCCCGCTGATTTATGTTTGCACGGTGGCGTCGATGATCCTCGCCTACACTGCGGGGCGCTTTTTGCCCGTCTGGGTCTTGCAACGGTTCTTGTCCACCTTGCGGATGCACCGGGCCGCTGATCTTGTTGCCCGTGCTGCGCCGCTGTCGGGCGAGGACCGCGTGGCGATGCTGCTGGATGGACGATCAGCGCGGGCAATGCAGATGGCAGTCCGCTATCGCTATGTTGCGCTGGCATTGGCGGTGAATACGCCCGGCAACTCTATCATCGGTGGTGGTGGCGGCATCATGTTGATGGCCGGGTTGAGCGGGATTTTCTCTCCGCTGGCGACGGTTGCGACGATTGCGCTTGCTGTCTCTCCGGTGCCGCTGGCTGTGGCGTTTTTCGGATTGCGTTTCTGATGGGGGGCGTTGTGATTTGTTTGGGCGCCCGCGCAAACTGCCCAGAAAAGACACGAAATCCAAGATAATCGGGTAACGAAGGAAATCCTATGCTGCGTCACATCGTTCTTGTCTCATTCAAGCCAGAAGCCACCGAGCCGCAGCTTGCCGCTTGGCGCGCCGCCGTGACGAACCTATGCGAGACCAGTGACGAGGTGCTTTCCTTTACCCTCGGTACGAACGTGGGCAGTGGCCCGAACCACCATGATGCCGCCCTCGTCGCTGACTTCGCGGATATGGACGCGTTCCGCCGCTATGTGTCCAGCGATGGCCACAAGGCCTATGTCGAAGACCACGCGAAACATGTGACGGCCAAACTTGCGGCAATCCAGCATGAGATCTAGGCGCATCCCGTAGATGGCCGAGCCGAACTGGAGCGATTTTCGCATCATCCTCGCGCTGGCCAAGGGTGGGTCGGTGACAGGGGCTGCAAAGCTGCTTGGCGTTGACGCCTCGACAGTCAGTCGCCGCCTTGCCGCAGCCGAAGACGTCTTTGGCGCAACGTTGATCGTCCGGGGCGGCAACACATTCGAATTCACCGCTGAAGGGCGCGCCGTCTTGGAGACCGCCGCGGCGATGGATGCCAAGATCAGTGCGACAACCTCTTCTGTTCGGTCAATGCGCCAGAAACCCGAAGGGACTGTGCGCATTGCCTGTGTCCAGACGGCGGTACATGTGTTGCGCCCGCTGGCCGAACAGATTTCTCAAGACCATCCCGGATTGCGGGTTGATCTGATGGCCTCGATTTCCAGCGTCGACCTTGCAAAAGGTGAGGCGGACATCGCCGTCAGAACCATCGCGCCAAAGGATCCGGGATTGGTGATCGCCCATTCCTTTACCTGGGGCAGCTGCCTTTATGCATCCAAGGACTATCTCGCAAAGCATGGCCGTCCCGACACGCCTGAAGGGCTGCGCAATCATCAGCTTGTCAGAACCGGTACGCAACTGCTCGGCACCCCCGCCTTTGGTTGGATCGAGCAATTCGCAGACCCCGATGCGCCAGCGATGCGGGTGGAAAACTCTGACTCCGCCCGGATCATCATTGAACAGGATGGCGGTATCGGCGCGTTATTCTGTGTCGCAGGTGATAGCTCTGCGACACTGGAGCGTGTGTTTCCCGAACCGTTTGATCAGATGGATTCATGGGTGCTCTATCACGAATCCGCACGCGGCTCGGCGAAGGTACGGGTGGTTCTGGATGCCTTGATCCCGTTCTTACACGAACGACAGTCGATCCTATCGGGGATCTAACCGCCATTATCTGCCTGTAAGTCTGTTTGTGTGACTGGCGCATCGAGGTCTGACCAGAACCGCGGGTCGGTGTGGTGCAATGTGATCACCGGGTCTGAGATAACCCCGCCTGCTTGCATCGCGTTGCGGACAGCGGGATCGTTTACAAAGGCCAAAGCAGCGTCTGCATCGGTCCATTCAAAGATGGCCATGACGGCTATCGGCGGTCCGGGCTTTGTCAGGATTTCAAACTGCAGCTCGCCTGCGCTTTGTCTGGTGGACAGGCCACTGTCGAACACCTCGCGCCATGGGGCGTAGGCAGCGACGTCATGTTGGACGATCATCCAGACGGTGTCGGGTCGGTCTTGTGCGGCCGCCGGGAGGGCGATGGCGCAGGCCAACGCTGCCGCGAGTTGAAAGCGTGTCATTTGAAATGGTCCTTTGAGAATTGGTGCGCCGTCAAAGGCTCAGGCGGCGCGGTTTTGGGGGCAATTAATCAGCGGGCTCTTCTTCGAAGTTGTCCCAGAACTCATCCCGCCCATTGCTTCGTGGAAAGGGCGCGTCAGGGCCCGGGACCTGAAGGAAGTCACATAACGGCTCCCACCCATCCGACGGTGTGAACACCAACAGCCGGTCGGCGGGCACCAATTCACGCACAAGGCGGTTGTTGCGCCGGTAGGCGGCCAGCGCGATCTCTTTGTCGGGCATGCCCCCAAAGGTATCGTCGATATAGAACGGCGTGAGCTTTACAAAGATATCCTTGATATGCTGCGGCATGTTTTGGGTCAGGCGTTCGTGGTTGGCCCAGACCTTCAGCACCGTCTTGCTGAAACTCGCCCACCAGTCGTCTTCCGGGCGTTCGGTGTGCAGCACTTTGGCATCTGGAAAGGCCTGGATGGTCTGTTGCCAGACCCGACCACCGGGGAAATCGACCTGCGATGTGTATCCTTCGAAAACCGCATCCCATTGGGTGGGTTCACAGCGTGCGACCTCTGCCCATTTTTCCACTTGGGTCGGGTTTGCGAATAACTCCATCATGTGATGGCAAGGGCCAAATCCAAGGGCCTCAAGGGCCGTTTTGGTGGATAGGGTGCCTGTGCGGCTCATGCCGGTTCCGATAACTTTGAGGGACATTTTGTTTCTTCCTTGATGCTATTCAGGTGCTATCAGTAGGCCGCAGGCGGTCGGCCGGTGACGGGCCATAGGACCGTTACCGCGCGTTGCTGTTGGCTTTCCATTTCAGCGATGATCCGAACCTACTGGAAGCCGCGCCTGGAAGCGCCAGAGAAGATCGCAAAGACCGATTGCAAAAATGCCTGCGGCCCTTGCGCCAGCGCAACCTGCGTTCAATCCCCCGATGGTTCTCCACCAAAATGCGCCCAGAACTCATCGCGGGCATGGCTCCGTGGGAAGGCCCCTGCAGGTACATCCACCTCAAGGAAACGGCACAGTGGATCCCAGCCGTCCGTTGGCGAGAAAACAAGCAACCGGTCTGCCGCGATCATGTCGCGGACCTTTTCGTTATTGCGACGATAGGCCTTGATTGCGCTGTCCTTGTCCGTGCCGCCGATCAAGTCTTGAACGACGATCTTGTCCATCGTCTCGAAAATTGGGGCCAAGTGCGGCGGCAGTTCCAGCCGCGTCCGGAATTCCCAGAATTTGTTGATCGTACCGGAATAACTTGCCCACCAGTCCTCTTCGGGGCGCTCATTATGCAGGACCTTGGCATCTGGAAAGGCAATTGACAGTTCGTGCCAGACAGTGGCCCCAGGGAAATCGACCTGGGCATCGTATCCCGCAAAGGCTTCGGCCCAATCGACCTCTTTGCCTTCCGCATAGGCCGTCCAATAAGCCGGCTGATCGGGATGTCTCATCACCTCGGTCATGTGATGGCAAGGGCCAAAACCCAGCTGTTCTAACGCAATTTTGGTGGACATGGTTCCGGTGCGGCCAAAGCCTGATCCGATGACTTTCAAAGACATAACGTGTTCCTTTTTGTGAGCAAATTAAAAGACATACCTGTCCCGGTCGCAGGACAGCGCCCAGCGGTCAGTCGTTCGGGTGTGATGAAGGTTTCGGTGCCGTTGCTCTTTTTTTTGCGGTTTCGATGACAAACGTATTCACTCAAACCCAGCGAAAACCTAACGAAACGATTTCAGCGGTCATGAAGGAAATTCAGCTACACCGGATCGACCTGAATTTGCCGGTCGTATTTGAAGCGCTTATGCTTGAGGGCAGCGTCGCGGGTGCCGCGTCGAAGCTGAACAAGACGCCATCGGCGGTCAGTCACGCGCTGGCACGGTTGCGCGAACAGGTGGGTGATCCGTTGATGGTCAAAGTCGGCGGACGGATGCAGTCCAGCCCGTTTGCCCTGCAACTGATCGAAGATGTGCGCCCCATTCTGATGAGCATCAAAAGGGTGCTCAAACTGCCTGAGCCGTTTGATCCCGCCTCGAGCGCCCGCGTATTCCGGGTGGCTTGTCCGCTCACAGCAAAATTCCAAACACGCGTCTTGGCTGCCATTCACAAGACCGCACCGGGCACGCGGATCGAATGGCTGTCAGCGCCAAGGGAGGTGCATGCGGCGGTCTCCGAGGGTCTGATTGACCTCGCCCATACGGGCGGAGAGCGGCATTTGCCCGATGGGTTCGAGGAGGCCGAATTGCCGCCAATGGAATTTGTTAGTTTCGTCCGCGATACACATCCCTGTATCGACAATTGGGGCCCGGACGCATGGATGCGTTATCCGCACGTAAAGGTCGCAATCGGCGATGAGGTCCGCAGCCCGGTGGAAGAAGTGGACAAAGCAAGTGGTGCGGAGCGCCATATCGGTGCTCTCATTGCTGAATTTGCAGGCGTCGCGCCGCTGATATCCAGCAGCGACTATATCGCTACATTACCGCCAGAGATCATGGCGTGGGACATGGAGCTATATGGGCTTCAACCGCTGCCTCCCATTGGCCAGACACCGAAACTGCGCGCGCGATTTCATTGGTCCGCACGTACTGCGAACGATCCGGCTTGTGTGTGGCTTCGCGAGCTTGTCATGGAGGCCTATCGCGAGGCCCATTCTGAGGCGGCAGCGTTGGTGGCCGCGCGCCTGGGACAGGAGACAGCATCATGACGCCCCTTCACCGGCTCGATCTCAATCTGCTTGTGACTTTTCAGGCGCTGATGGACGAGGGCTCGGTCGCGAAAGCTGCAGACCGGCTGAACAAGACGCCCTCTGCAGTGAGCCACGCGCTTGCTCGTCTTCGCGAACAGGTGGGTGATCCGCTGATGGTCAAGGTCGGGGGCAAGATGCAGCCATCGCCCTTTGCTGAGGCATTAATTGAAGACGTCCGACCCATCCTGCGTAGTATCCAACGTGTGGTGACCCCCCCAGACCCCTTTGATCCGGCCACCAGCACCCGCACCTTCCGGATCGCCGTACCCGCGATCACAGCGCTGATCGCAGAGGTCTTTGCGCGGATCAATGAGGCCGCGCCCGGCGTGGCATTGGAATGGGTGAATTTGGGCCCACATCTCTACGATGCTGTCACGAATGAAGAGATCGACCTCGCATTGCTTGGCGCGGACAAACCCTTGCCAGAAGGGCTGATGGAACAGAAAATGCCGACCCTGCAACGCCTTACCTATATGCGGGCAAGGCATCCGGCGGCGGAGACTTGGAATAAACAAGCTTGGCTTGATTGGCCCCACGTCATGGTTGGGATGTCAAACGCAGCGCGCCAAACCGTAGAGGATCGCGTGGCGCGCGATGGCATGGAGCGCCGGATCGGAGCGCATTTGCCTGAATTCTCGGGCGTCGCACCGCTTCTGGCGCGCACGAATATGCTCGGCACAACGGTGCCTTTGTTCATGGCTGACGATATGAAGACCTACGGGTTGATCGCCAAGCGCCCACCGGTCGATCTGCCGGACATCACCTTTCGCTTCTTCTGGAGCGCGCGCCTGTCGCAGGACCCTGGCGGCAAATGGCTTCGGTCAATCGTGATCGACGCCTATAATTATATCAACAAAAAAACTTTAGACGCTCTGGGGGCCGACGCTTTCAAAGGAGTAGACAGGTGACCCATGGCAAACCCTAACTGGAGCCATTTCCGCGTCGTTCTCGCCTTAAAGAACGCTGGCTCGATAACCGAAGCTGCGCGCCTTCTGGGCGTGGATGGATCGACGGTGAGCCGCCGGTTGGCCAGTGCCGAGCAGGCCTTCGGGACACCTCTCGTCATACGGGGCGGTGGTGAATTTAATTTCACTCCCGAAGGCTTGGTGATCGCCGACGCAGCGAAGCAGATGGATGCGGTTGTCCATGACGCCCAGATCAATGTAAGCGCGATGCGCCAGCAGCCGACCGGCACTGTTAAGATCGCTTGCGTCCCCACCGCGGCCCACATCCTTCGGCCTTTGGTTCACCAAATTTCGGAGGCATTTGAGGGATTGTACGTTGATCTTATCAGTTCGATTTCTGCCTTCGACCTCGCGAAAGGCGAGGCAGATATTGCCGTACGCACCCGCGAACCCAAGGATCCGGCGCTCGTCGTCGCCTATTCGTTTACCTGGGGACGTGCCTTCTATGGATCAAAGACTTACTTTGAAACCGATGGACGCCCAAACACCCCCGACGACTTGCGCGACCACACACTTGTACGGATCGGAACTGGAAATTCGCCTTCAAAAGCTTCGGCTTTGATTGATAGCTTAGACAATCCTGAGCGTCCCAGCATTCGGGTGGAAAACACAGATTCTGCTCAAATGATGATCGAGCAAGGTGCTGGCATCGGCTCGCTGTTCTGTGCCCTCGCGGATACGAACCCCAACATCGAACGGGTCTTTCCCGATCCATTCGATCAAGTTGATTCCTGGGTCATCTATCACGAGTCTGCGCGTGGCTCTCAGCGCGTGCGGATCGTCTTGGACGCCTTGGTTGGGTATCTCAAAGATAACCGCGCCGTACTGACCGGTTGGCGTGAACGCGACCAACAATAACGATATACCAGACGAGGTGATTGCCTGTGCGCAAATCTCCATTTCACAGGAATTGAATGACCGTTTTGGCGCTGTGAGCCGCAATGCAGTTGTATTCTTACCGCAAGAGCAAACAAATGCCGCATAAGCAATAGCCGCAACTGCACAAGTCCGGTTTGTCCGCAAACGTTTCATTCGCAAGCCGGACCCGTGGCTGCCCGCGGGGTGACGTTGCGACGTTTGTTTGTTAGCAGTTTATGGAGGCCAAACACATCTTCCCTACGAACGATGCGCACTGATAGCAAAAGCTTCAGCCCGTCCGGGCGAGCGTTCTGAGCGCTTCTCGAACCATTGGCGAAACGCTCAGAACCTAGCTCGGCGCGCTTCGCTTTTGATTCCGAGCGGGCACGCCGACGTTTGCCCGCTTTATCTAGATGAGCCCCGCCGTCTTCGCCCGCAACCTGACCAGCGCCAGCACCGCATCTATCGTCGGCGTGGGTTTCCCGATCAAATGACCAAGCTCTGACACGGAGCCCACCAGTGCCTCGATCTCCATCGGGCGGCCAGCGTCGAGGTCTTGCCACATGCTCGTGCGGTGCGCGCCGACGGAGGCGCCGCCATCAATCCGGCGGTCGACGTCGATGGCGAATTTGACGCCCAGGCTTTCTGCGATCTCCTGCGCCTCGACCATCATGTTGCGCGCCAAAGCGCGGGTGCCTTCGTCGGTGCAAAGCTCCTCCAGCGTCGCGTGGGTGAGCGCGGAGATCGGATTGAAACTGAGGTTTCCCCAGAGCTTGACCCACAGATCGTCGCGGATGCGCGGGCGCACCGGGGCCTTGAGACCGGCGGCGATCATCAGCTTGGACAACGCTTGCGCGCGTTCGGTTTTCTCGCCGGAGGGTTCGCCCAGCAGGAAGCGGTTGCCTTCGATATGGCGGACGACGCCGGGCTGGACGACCTCGGCGGCCGGGTAGACGACGCAGCCCAGCACACTGTCGGGGCCGAACGTGTTCCATTGCGCGTCGCCCGGATCGACGGAGGCAAGGCGCGTGCCTTCATAAGGCCCATCGAGCTTGTGGAAATACCACCAGGGCAGCCCGTTCACGGCAGAGACCACGGTGGTGTTTGGCCCGATCAGCGGCGCGATTTTGTCCACGACGGGCGGCACGGAATGGGCCTTGAGCGTGACGAAGACATAGTCCTGCGGGCCCAGAAACGTGGCATCGTCAGAGGCGATGACGTCGACATTGATGTAGCCGTCGCCCTCCATCAGCGTGAGGCCGTTGTCCTGCATCGCCTCCAGATGCGGGCCGCGCGCGATCATCGAGACCTCCGCGTCGGTTTGGGCGAGCTTTGCCCCAAGATAGCCGCCGATGGCGCCTGCGCCGAAGATGCAGATTTTCATGACGTGAGCCCCAGCTTTTCGGCCATGCCGATGCGTTGCATTTTGCCGGTCGCGCCTTTGGGGATTTCATCAAGGATGACGATGTGGCGCGGGATTTTGAACTCGGCGACGCGGGTTTTGGCGAAATCCTTGAGCGCCGAAGCGTCGAGCGCGCTGCCATCGGTGAGCTTGACGGCGGCGCCTACTTCTTCGCCCAGCTTGGGATGGGGCACGGCGAAGGCCACGACCTGAGCGACCTCGGGGTGGTCCATCAGCATCTCATCGATCTCCAGCGGGCTGATCTTTTCGCCGCCGCGATTGATGATTTCTTTCAGCCGCCCGGTGAGACGCAGGTAGCCTTGGTCGTCCAGCGCGCCTTGGTCACCCGTGCGGAACCAGCGCTCGCCACCCACCTCGAAGAAGTTGTCGGCATTGGCCTTGTCGTTGTTTTCATAGCCCGGCGTGACATTGGGGCCGGAGATGACAATCTCGCCCGTGCCTTGGATCAGCTCAGGATCAGTCTCAGACGCGATTGCCACTTTGGGGCCCGCCGCGATGCCGACGGAGCCGGGGATTTGGCGGCCCGGCGGCAGCGGGTTGGAGGCCATTTGATGCGCGGCCTCGGTCATGCCGTAGCCTTCGATGACGGGGGCGTTAAAGGTTTCCTCCAGCTTGGCGAAGACCTGCGGTGGCAGGGAGGCAGAC
This sequence comes from Litoreibacter sp. JB4-2, assembly GCF_055693445.1. Lineage (NCBI taxonomy): Bacteria > Pseudomonadati > Pseudomonadota > Alphaproteobacteria > Rhodobacterales > Roseobacteraceae > Litoreibacter > Litoreibacter sp. JB4-2. The sequence goes on along the minus strand of NZ_CM146334.1, from coordinate 3,606,032 downwards.
GAGGATCGCAGGAAACGCAGCGGATGCGCGGCGATGACGTCAGCATTGCGCGGCGCGCGCGACAGGATCGCTTGGTGCATGGTCGGTACGGCGGTGTACCATGTGGGCGCGGCCTGCCCCATTTGGGCGAAGAATTTCAGCGCGTCAAAACCCGGCGCGCACCAGACCGAGCCGCCAGACGCCAGCGTGGCCGACACAGCTGCGATAAGCCCGTGGATGTGAAAGAGCGGCATGACATTAATGCAGCGATCTTGCGCGGTCAGGCTCAGCGAGGCCTCGATATTGCGTGCGGAGGCCGCGACGTTGCTGTGCAGAAGCTGCACGATCTTGGGGCGCGACGTGGTGCCGGACGTGTGCAAAATCAGCGCGACATCATCGGCACCGGGCGGCGTGGTGTCGGCGCTGCCCAACGCGTCGCCTTCAAGCGTCAGATCGAACGCGCCTGCCGGGTGCGCGTCGCCAACGGAAAGGCGAATAATGGCGATGCCCAGACCTTGCGCAGCCGCCAAGGCAGGGCCGTCATAGCCTTCCATCACGATCAGCGCGCGGGCTTTCAGATCATCAAGGTAGAAGGCGTATTCGTCTTGCTTGTAGGACGGGTTCAGCGGCGCGGTGGTGGCGGTTTGGGCAACGCACACAAAGGCGGAGGCCATCTCCGGCCCGTTGGGCAGCACGATGGCCACGCGGTCGCCGCGCCCGATGCCAAAGCCGTGCAGAGCCTCCGCCACGCTGGCGGCTTGCGCGCGCAGCCCCGCATAATTGAGCCAGTCACGGTCCGGCGCGCCGATGGCGGGTGCTGCGTCAGGATGGGCGGCGATGAGGGCGGCGTAAGTGGTCATAGAAACGTCCTTGGATCGATCTTTGCGCCTTCTTAAACCGTCTCATCGCTGGCGTCGATTGGCGCGATCAAATCTGGCCCGGAGGCACGGTTCGAATTGACCTTTGGATCGACGCGGAACACCTCGAAATGGTCCTCCGGCGCATGGCTGAGCAGTTTGACCGCGCCTTTGCCCGCCTCCCCCAGCCAGAGGGCGTAATCCTGCGGCTGCAAGGTCACCGGCTCGCGGTGATGAATGGCCTGCATCCCCGGCCCTGCGCCGGTTGTGACGATGGCGCAGGCAGTATGCGCCTCCCCGCCCTGTTCCCAGTTCTGCCAGACACCTGCGAAGACAATCGGGGCGCCATCGACGCGGCGAATGTACCAGGGCAGCCGGTTTTCGTCGGCGTCCTTGGTCCATTCGTAAAACCCCGTGGCCGGGATCAAGCAGCGGCGTTCGCGCACGGCTTGGCGGAACGCAGGTTTTTCGGCAATCGTCTCGCCGCGCGCATTGATCAAAAGCGGACCACCACTGGGCTTTTTGTACCAATGCGGGATGAACCCCCACCGCATCGAGGTAACGTGCCGAATGCCGTCCTGGCTGGTGATCGCATGGACTTGGTTCGTGGGGCAAATGTTGTAATTGGGCAGGTTCGGCAAATCATTGGCAAGCTGCGCGTCAAAGACTTGCGCCATCGCCTCCTTCGGCACGAGATTTGCGAAACGACCGCACATAGATCACAAACTGGCCGACTTGTGGTGGCGAAGGCAAGCATGAACACGTGGCGGCCGCTGCGCACTTTTTTGGTAAAAGCATTGCAGCCCGGGTCGCGCCAGTGATGAAGAAATTTCACCGCGATTCACGCAGATTTTCCTTGACACAAAAACTAGCGCGAATCGGTGTATTTGTTTATGTATCAGTTATCTGGCGAAGGTTTTTTTCTTTCTTGCTGGGGTAATTAGTGGGGAAATATTTGATGACAAAGACTAAAATAATGAGGGGCGTTACGCTCGGCGCAGCGCTTATGTTGGGAACCGCAGCAAGCGCAACTTCCGTGCCACCATGTGGGTTTGGGTCCGGCTTGGCCTGTCAGGCAGACCTCGGTTCGATCTACTATCCGTCGAATACCGGCGGGGGCGACCCTGAGAACGTGGTAGAGCTAGCAGTCGCGGCTGCACTGGGACAACTGTCTATTGACCTGAAGCTGCTCGGCAAAAGCGATGGGGGATATGGTGCAGCTGTTTCTGGCCTCGGCGGAACCTGGACCACGCCTGATGCGGTCGACTACATCACAGTCAAAGCAGCCAATAGCTACATCGTTTTTGACGCGGGTGGCCTGATGACGGGTAGTTGGAGCACCATGGGCATTCTCAACAACGGCGGCAAACAACCGAACGTGTCACACATCTCCTATTGGAGTGGTGGCGGCGTGCCAATGACGCCTGTGCCTCTTCCAGCAGCTGGCTTGATGTTGCTGGCAGGGTTGGGCGGGTTCGCCTTCATGCGCCGAAAGCCGTAACCTTTTAGTCAACGCAAAAAACGCTACATAAAAGGACGGCTTCGGCCGTCCTTTTTCTCGCAACAAATTGACGTCGACGCGTTTAGCACCTGCGCACGGCTGTCCAACGCTCCGCGCGCCAACCCTAGCTTTTACCGCCACAGGTTAAATGCAAACGGAAAAAGCCCCACCGAAGCGGGGCTTTTCCAGCGCAATTTAGGCGCTTATTTCTGCGTGATACGGCCTTCAATGGCGATTGCGTTATCGCCGTTCTCCGCCATGAACTCTGCAACGACATCGGCCAGGTCTGGCCCGTAGTCGTAGGCGTTGTCTGCATCCTTGAACATTTTGTAGCCGTCACCGCCCTGGCGGACGTAGTTGTTGGACACCACGCCATAGGTCTTGGCCGGATCAATCGGTGTGAACGCGCCGTTTTCCATCACCATGACCTCTTGCACGCGGCCCTCCAAAGGCGCCACGGAAGCGTCCCAGGTGAATTTCAGACCGGCCACGGCGGGGAAGCGGCCTTTCACTTCCTCGACCTGGCTCACGCCATTTTCCAGCGCGTCGATGATGTCCTGACCCGAAACCTCGAATGTGGACAGCGTGTTCTGGAAGGGCAGCACGGTCAGCACCTCACCCATCGTGACCTCACCCGCATCGATGGAGGCGCGCACGCCGCCTGCGTTCTGGATCGCGATTTGCACGCCCTGATCCTTGACCCGGTCCAGCATGGCGTCGGCCACCAGATTGCCCATCGCGCATTCCTGCACGCGGCAGACGTCGCGGCTGCCCTCGATTGGCGCGGCGGAGCTTGCCACGACGCGGGTTTTCATCTCGTCAATCGGGCCTGCCAGCTCCGCCACGCGAGCGGTGATGGCGGCGTCTTCCGCGACAGAGGCATCAAGCAGGATCGTGTCACCCTCGACGTTGGTCACGGTGCCCGCATCATCGAAAGTCAGCTTCAAGTGGCCCACATATTTCGAATAGGCATAGGCCTGCGCGACGGGAGTGTTTCCGGCCATTTGCGGATAGGCCAATGCGCCTTCTTCCGTGTTGGACATCTTGGTGTGCGAATGCCCGCCAACCACCGCGTCCAGCCCGTCAACAGCCGCCGCGATTTCCATGTCGCGTGGCAGGCCGACATGGGTCAGCGCAATGATCTTGTTGACGCCCTCGCCGGTCAGCGTGTCGACATCGGCTTGCAGGCTTTCGACCTCGTCGGTGAAAACCACCGCGTCAGAGGGGGAGGAGGTTTCAACCGTATCAACCGCAAGCGCGGAGACAATGCCGATTTTCTGGCCGCCGACCTCAAGCACCACATGATTGTCGATCTTTCCCGCCAGAACGTTGGACTGGCTGACATCGATATTGCCCGAAATCACGGGGAAGCTGACCCCATCGGCCAGCTTGGCCAGACCTTCGTCGCCATCGTCAAATTCGTGGTTGCCGACGGCCATGGCATCAAAACCGATCTGGTTCATAAACTCGATTTCCACGTCGCCCTTATAGGTCGTGTACATCAGCGAGCCCTGGTACTGGTCGCCCGCATCCAGAACGATGACGTTTTCGCCTGCCAGCTCTTCACGCAGCTCGGCGATTTTGGTGGCCACTCGGGCAACACCGCCGAAACATTCGCCAGCCGCGTTATCTTCGGCGCCGCAGGTGGAATCGTATTTGCTGACCGGCTCAATCCGGCTGTGCAGGTCGTTGATATGGATGACGTGTAGCGTGTAGTCGGCCGCGGCGATCCCCGTGGACAGGGCCAGAACGGCGGCAGATGTGAATAGCGTGCGCATGAATGCGTCCCCCGATGTTGAAATTCAATGTCGATAGCTTGGCCCTAGGCTGGCCCAGAGTCAAAGGTCTGATTGCTTGACGCTGGGGCCGGTGCGCGGCATGGATTGGGAATGCTGATCTATAAAATCATGACCGCCGCCCAATGGGCAGAATTTGAGCAAACTGGCGTCTTTAAAGGCGCTTCGATTGATCTGACGGATGGCTACATCCATTTCTCTACGGCCACACAGGCGCGCGAAACCGCCGCCAAGCATTTCGCCGGGCAAACGGATTTGCATCTGGTCTGGGCCGACGGCGACGCATTGGGCGACGCTCTGAAATGGGAGGTTTCGCGCGGCGGTGCCGAATTCCCGCATCTTTACCGCGACTGGCAGCTGTCCGAAGTCGCAGGCGACGCCCCCCTGCCCTTGAACGGTGGCGCCCATGCATTCCCGACTAGCATCGCATGAACGTTCTGGAACGCATCGGCCTGCCGCTTCTTCGGAAGTTTCCGGCGGAAACGGCCCACACGCTTGCGATCAACGCGCTGAATATGGGCCTTGTCGGCGGGCATGGACCGGTGACATCCCCCCGATTGCGCTGCGAGCTGGCAGGCATGGAGCTACCAAACCCAATCGGGCTGGCCGCAGGATTTGACAAAAACGCCGAGGTGATCGCGCCATTGGCCAAGACCGGTTTTGGCTTTCTGGAGGTCGGCGCCGCCACCCCGCGCGCCCAACCCGGCAACCCAAAACCGCGCCTTTTTCGTCTGTCGGAAGACCAAGCCGCCATCAACCGCTTTGGCTTCAACAATGACGGGATGGAGGCGATCACCGAACGTCTGGACGCAGCGCGCGCGAACATTCCCGTGGGCCTGAACCTTGGGGCCAACAAAGACAGCAGCGACAAGGCGGCGGATTTTGGCACCGTTCTGGCGCGCGCCGGGGCCTCAGTAGATTTCGCGACGGTCAACGTGTCGTCGCCCAACACCGAAAAGCTGCGCGACCTGCAGGGCAAGGCGGTGCTGTTCGACCTGTTGGACCGCGTGATGGCGGTGCGCGACCAGCATGCGCGCGGTACGCAAATCTTCCTCAAGATCGCGCCGGATCTGACACAAGACGAGCTGGCGGAAATCGCTGATGTCGCCCTGCACACACGCATTGACGGGATCGTGGCAACCAACACCACTCTGTCGCGCGAAGGGCTTGCAAGCGCGCATAAGGCGCAGGCGGGCGGGTTGTCCGGCCAGCCGCTGTTTGAAAAATCAACCCGCGTCCTGGCTGAGCTGTCAAAGCTGACCGACGGCAAGCTGCCCCTGATCGGTGTCGGCGGGGTAAGTTCGGCGGCGCAGGCCTACGCCAAGATCAAAGCAGGCGCGAGCGCGGTGCAGCTTTACACCGCCATGGTCTATCACGGTGTCGGGCTGGCGGGCGAAATCGCGCTTGAACTGGACGGTTTGCTTGAAGCGGACGGGTTCAGCACGGTCTCTGAGGCAATTGGAACAGGACGCGACGCATGGCTGTAGAAATTTGGCACAACCCGCGCTGCACCAAGTCGCGCCAAACCTTGGCCTTGCTGGATGATCCAAAGGTGCGGCTCTATTTAAACGACGCGCCCTCTCGAGCTGAAATTGAGGCGGCACTTGCCCTACTGGGCCTTGCACCCATTGCGCTGATGCGCACGGGCGAAAAACTGTTCAAAGAGCTGGGCCTGAGCAAAACGGATGACCCGGACACGCTGATAGACGCCATGGCGGCACACCCAATCCTCATCGAACGCCCGATCGTCTTTGCCAATGGCAAAGCCGCGATTGGCCGCCCGCCAGAGGCCGTCTTAGCGATTTTGGACGCCTAGCCGGGTCGACACCTGACCGAGGGCTGGTGTTCTGACATTCATTTAACAGAACTTTATGGCAGCCAGGCACTCTCTACCGAATTTCACTTTGCTACGGTGACCAAAACACCAGACCGTGGGGCGGTCAGGTGTTAGCCCGGCGCCTACGGCTTGAGTCCGGGCCTTTTGGCGAAAGATGTGATACTGGGGAGCTGGCACTTTAGGCCACTATTTTATGTATGTCTTTTTCAGGAGCATTTTTCATGCCATCCACCTCCATTGCCGACTACCAAGTTCTGCGCGACGGGACGTTCACGCTCAAGGACGCCACCAACGATGTCGAAACCTTCACCTTTGCGGTGCCAGACGATCTGAACCGCTCGACCTCCGGCCGGCGCAAATCCGTTCTGACGTTTAACCTGCGCCCGGTGCAGGACAGTCAGGTCACGGTCAGAATGCACACCACCAACATCATGACGAACCGCACGTTTTCGCGAAGCCACACGCGGATGCATCAGGAGACCTTTGACATAGACGCCATCCTGTCGACAGGCGGCGGCGTGCCGGATGCGGGCGCGCGGGTACAATTCATAGTGGTGGGTGAGGTCGTCTTTTCCGACGTCGTGATCTGGTATCAGATCAACCGCTAGGCGCGCTCGGCTGAGCGTTCCAGCGCGGGGTATTTCGCCCCCAGCGTCACGCCCCGCGCAACGAATGAGATCAGCAGCGCCGCCCACAGCCCGTGGTTGCCCAACAGCGGCATCAACACCCAGATCGCGGCCCAGTAGATGACGAACGACACCGCCATCATATTGCGCATGTCGCGCCCCCTTGTTGCGCCAATGAAAATACCATCCAGCATCCATGCGGCGCAGCCGACCAGCGGGGCCGCGACCATCCACCAAAGATACTGGCGCGCTTCGGCCTGAACATCCGGCGCTTTGGCCATCACGTCGATCAGCCATGGGCCGGCAATGGCAAAGAAAATCGCGGCGATCACGCAGACGCCAAGCCCGCCCGTGCTGGCCACAATCGCGGAGCGGCGCACGCGCGCCCGGTCGCCCCGCCCATAGGCCCGCGCGATCAGGGTTTCGGAGGCGAAGGCGAACCCGTCCATCGCGTAGGCGGTGATGTACATGAATTGGATCAGCACCTCATTGGCCGCCAAGGTCACGTCGCCGAACCCCGCGCCCAGGAACACGAAGGACGAAAAGATGATCATCAAAAGCGCCGACCGGATCAGGATATCGACATTGACCAGCATCATCTTGATCAGCCGCGCGCGTTCAAAAATGCGCGGCCATTCGCGCCAGGCCGGGTGGGCAAATGCAGAACGACACAGATAGAGGCCAAGCGCGGCACCGGTGATCTCGGCGATGACCGTGGCAATCGCGACGCCTTCGACGCCCCAGCCAAAGCCCAGCACGAAAACCAGATCGAGCACGATGTTGATCCCGTTCATCACCAGCTGGACCCAGAAAACACCGATGGTTTTCTCCATCGCGACCAGCCAGCCGGTCAGCGCATAGACAGCAATCGCCGCCGGGGCCGACCAAATGCGAATGGCCAGATACTCGCGCGCCAAGGTTTCAACCTCCGGCGTGGCGGGTGACAGCGCGAAAGCGCCCAAAAAAATCAGCGGCTGCAGGATGATCAACAGCACCCCACCTGCCCCCGCGATCAAAAGCGCGCGCGTCAGAAGGGCTGAGACCTCGGCGCTGTCACCCGCGCCTTCGGCCTGACCGACCATGCCGACCGTGCCCATGCGCAAGAAGCCAAAAATCCAGTAGATCGTCGTGAGGATAATCGCGCCCATGGCCACCGCGCCAATCGGCGCGGCCTCCCCCATTTGACCCACGACGCCCACATCGACCGCGCCCAATATCGGGACAGTGGCGTTTGACAGCACAATAGGGCCCGCGATTTTGAAGACACGGGCATGGGTGATGGGTTTGGGTTCAGCCTGCATTATCAGGCGGCGGCGGCATCAGGAAATGTCCGGTCGCCTGCGCGAACAGTTTGGATCGGTTGTCCTGCCATGCCTCCACATGGACTGAGCCATAGCGCCGACCGGATCGGTTGATCCGCGCCCGCGCGTAAGCATCGCGCGGCAGGCCCGTGCGCAGATAGTCAACGGTGAAATCAATGGTCTTGGGCATGCGCGGCAGCACGTCGCCCTCCGGATCGATCCGCCCGGCTTCCAGATCGGACCAAAGCGTGGCCCATGTCAGCTCTATCACCGCCGTGATTTCCAGGAAGGATGCGGTGACACCGCCATGGATCGCGGGCAGAGCCGGGTTGCCGATAAGCGCGGGCTTGTAGGGCAGCACCGCCGTCAGCTCATCCCCGCGCCGGTCAAATTCAACGCCGAGAAAGCCAATATAGGGCACCGCGCGCGTAAGCTTGCTCAAAAGCGCGTCGCGGCGGGTTTTGACGACTTGAACGGGTTCCGGCGCCTTCATGGCTTTCCCCTTTGGAAGGTAAAGGCCCCGGTCGCGGCAGCGACAGGTCGGTCGGTGTCATCGTCCCAGGCGGTCGCACGCACAAAGGCCACGGCGCGGGTGACGTGGTAGCATGTGGCCTCCGCCCGGATACTTTGGCCGGGGGCGGCGGCGCGCATATAGTCGATGCGCAGGTCAATCGTGGCTGTCGCTATGGGCGCGTCTGGATGGCTCATCACGGCCGCCCCGCCGCAGGTGTCCATCAAGGCAGAAACCGCGCCGCCATGAATAACGCCCGAACGCGGATCACCGATCAGGGCTTCATCATAGGGCATGGTTATCACCGCGCGGCCTTCGCCGATCTCGTCCAGGGACATCGACAGTGCCTTGGAAAACGGGATCGCTTCGATAAATTGGCGGGCAATCTTGGTGCGCTCGGCTGGCGTCATGGCGTGCAGCGACCTTCCGGGAATGTTCTGGCCCCCATTTATCCTGCCCGCGACCATCGCCCGCAACCCCGCAAATGAGGTTGTTTGACGAAAGAAACGAAGTTCGGGTAGAAATTAACCATTCGCGCGGCCCGTGCCGCGTCGCCACCACACTGGACCAGCCATGACAGACACCCGTCTTAGCTTTAAGGAAATGTGTGCCGAGTTTGATGTTACCCCGCGTACCTTGCGCTACTACGAATATATTGAGCTGCTGCAGCCCGAACGCGAGGGCCGGTCGCGGTTTTACCACCCACGCGAAATAGCGCGCATGAAACTGATCATGCGTGGCCGCAAGTTCGGCTTTTCGCTGGAAGACATACGGCAATGGCTCGACCTGTATGACGCCGACCCTGAGAACCGGACCCAAATGCAGGCCTGGATTGATCTGGCAGATGGGCAGCTCAATGAGCTGAAGTCACGCCGCAGCCAGATCGACGAAGCAATTGACGACTTGCAGAAACTACGCGACCAGGTGGCGACCGGACTCTGAATCGTCGCAGTTGCGCGCATCATATATGACAACTTTTCTTCTGCGTTCCCCGTTAACCCTTATTTTTAAGGGCGAAATGACTTTTTAGCCGGGAAATAAAATTTCCCAAAATGCGTATATTCTTGGCTGACATTACGTCAACCCGGTTTTGACGTCACGTTACATTTACGTAAACGTCAAGAAGAGTTGTAAGAGTAGTCCAAGAACTCCAGATCGGCCTCACTTCATCAAACGAAACAAATTTCGGCAGAGTAAGGACGATCCAATGACCGAAGGAATTATGACAATACGCGAGATGTGCGAAGCTTTTGGCGTCACGCCACGAACACTGCGCTTCTATGAGGCCAAAGAACTGATCTTTCCGACACGGGAAGGCCAGAGACGGCTTTACAATAAATCCGACCGCGCCCGGCTGAAGCTGATCCTGCGCGGCAAACGCTTCGGCTTCTCGTTGGAAGAAATCCGGCAGCTGCTGGACATGTATTATCTCGACGACCAACAGGCCACGCAGCTGGCTCGCACCTATGAAATCGCCCAAGACCGTCTGGCAGACATGATCCGCCAGCACACCGAACTCGGCGAAGCCATCAAAGACCTCCAAAGCCAAATGCGCTGGGGAGAGAAGATGTTGGCCTCGATGACCCCAGCAAACGCCCCCGCGCAGCCGCCGGGTAAGGCAAACACAGACCAAGACGCATATTCGGAGGAAACCATGCCAACCTACACCGCCCCCGTTAAAGACATGCAATTCGTGCTGCACGAAATGCTGAACGTCACCGGCCAAGACGTGCCGGGCTACGAGGATTTGGACGCGGATTTTACCAGCGCGATCCTGGAAGAGGCTGGCAAGATTTCCACCGAGGTTCTGCAACCTTTGAACGTCATCGGCGACAAAGAGGGCTGCGTTCTGGAAAATGGCGTCGTGCGCACGCCGACAGGCTTCAAAGAGGCCTTCGACCAATTGAAAGAAGGCGGCTGGACCGCATTGGACTGCGATCCTGAATATGGCGGCCAAGGCCTGCCCTATCTGATGGGCACCGCTGTGGGCGAAATGATGGTTTCCGCCAACATGGCGTTCAACATGTATCAGGGTCTGACCCATGGCGCTTATTCCGCGATCCATGCCCATGGCACGGACGCGCAAAAAGCTACCTATCTGCCGAAAATGGTCAGCTGTGACTGGACCGGTACCATGAACCTGACCGAGCCGCATTGCGGCACGGATCTGGGCCTGATGCGCACCAAAGCCGCCCCGCAAGAGGACGGCAGCTACAAAATCACCGGCCAGAAAATCTTCATCTCGGCGGGTGAACACGACATGTCCGACAACATCATCCATCTGGTCTTGGCCAAGATCGAAGGCGGGCCCGAGGGGATCAAAGGTGTATCGCTGTTCATCGTGCCAAAGTTTATGGTGAACGAGGACGGCTCGCTTGGCGCGCGCAATGGCGTCGCTGTCGGCTCCATCGAAGAAAAGATGGGCATCCACGGCAACTCCACCTGCGTGATGAATTATGACGGTGCCACCGGCTACCTGCTGGGCGAAGAACACAAAGGCATGCGCGCCATGTTCACAATGATGAACGAAGCGCGTCTGGGTGTGGGCCTGCAAGGCTACGCGCAAGCCTCCGTCGCCTATGAAAACGCGGTTGTCTACGCCAATGACCGGCTGCAAGGCCGCTACGTGACCGGCGCGAAGAACCCCGACGGCCCGGCCGACCCGCTGATCGTGCATCCCGACATTCGCCGCAACTTGATGGACCAGAAAAGCTTCGTCGAAGGCGCGCGCGCGTTCGTCTTCTGGGGTGCCAGCCTGATTGACCGGGCGCATCTGAACGATGATGCCGACGCGGACGGGCTGATCTCCCTGATGACGCCGGTGATCAAAGGCTTCCTGTCCGATAAGGGCTTTGAATACGCCACGGCCGCTCAACAGGTCTATGGCGGCCACGGCTATATCGAGGAATGGGGCATGTCGCAGTTTGCGCGCGATGCCCGGATCGCGATGATCTATGAAGGTGCCAACGGCGTGCAGGCGCTTGATCTTGTCGGCCGCAAGCTGGCGCAGGACGGCGGCAAGCATGTCATGGCCTTCTTCGAGATGGTCAAAAGCTTCATCAAGGAAAATTCCGGCGACGAGGCGTTCGACAAGAGCTTCATGGAGCCGCTGAAAGCTGCATCAAAAGACCTGCAGGCGGCGGGCATGTATTTCATGCAAAACGGCATGAAGAACCCCAACAACGCGTTGTCCGGCTCTTACGACTTTATGCATATGATGGGTCATGTCTGCCTGGGCCTGATGTGGGCGCGGATGGCGAAAGCGGCGCAAACCGCCATCGACAACGGCGCCACCGACCGCGATTTCTACGACAGCAAAATCGCCACCGGGCGCTACTACATGGCGCGGCAATTGCCCTCGACCAAAATGCATTTGGCGCGCATTGAATCTGGTGCCGATACTGTGATGGCGCTTGAGGCTGCGAACTTCTAAGCTTGGGGTCTGGGCGGGACTAATCCCGCCCGTGAACCTGAAGGAGGAACAGATGCCAAGACGGTTGCGACTGACCCGACGTGTGAACCTTGCGATGAGCGAGGACGGATGGCGGCGGCTGAAAAAATTCAGTGCTGAGGCCGGGTTAGACGAGGGCGAGGCACTGTCCTTCCTGTTTGAAAATTTCAGCTCGGTGATGGACGAGGACAATCTCACCCACCGCCTGCGGCTGTTTAATTCCGAGCTGGAGGCCCGAAAGAAATGACGATGAAACTACACTGCTTCGGCGAAAGCGGACATTCTTACAAAGCAGCGCTTACCTTGCAGCTGATGCGGGCCGACTGGGAGCCGGTTTTTGTCGACTTCTTTAACGGCGGCGTGCGCAGCGACGACTACCGCACGCTCAATGTGATGGGCGAGGCCCCGGTGCTGATCGATGGCGACAAAACCCTCACCCAATCGGGCGTGATCCAGCAATATCTGGTCGACAAAACCGGCAAGCTTGGCGGCGCGCGTGAGGACAAATACGAAGTCCTGCGTTGGGTCCTGTGGGACAACCACAAATTGTCCAGCCAAGCGGGCGTTGCCCGGTTCTTGCTGAACTTCCTGCCAGAGGACAAGCGCCCGAAAGAGGCGATCGGCTTCATCCAGTCTCGCATGATGGGTGCGCTCAAAGTGCTCAACGACCATCTCGATGGGCGCGACTGGCTGGCGGGCGACAGCCTGACCGTGGCCGACCTGACCTGCTGCGGCTACCTGTTCTACGACGAACCCTTCGGGTTCATCCGCGCCGACTGGCCCAATATCGATGCATGGCTGACGCGCATCTCAGAACAGCCCGGCTGGAAACACCCCTATGACTTGATGCAAAGGGCCTATCAGGCATGAGCCTTAAAGCCGCCACTTTGCTGCGTATGATCCCCCTGCCCGCGATAAAAGCGGTGCAGGGACGGAGGACATATGTTCAGCAAAACGGCGCTTGGTGCCATCTGGGTCTACCAAACATATATCTCGCCCCATAAGGGCTTCCGCTGCGCCTATGCCGTCCATCACGGCGGCGCGGGTTGTTCGGGCTATGCCAAAGGTGCAATCCAAGACCACGGTCTATGGCAGGCCATCCCTTTCATCCGCCGGCGATTGCGCGACTGCAAAGCGGCCTATGCCGAAATCAAAGCCAACTGCACTTGCCGCTCAGAACCGCTCAGCGAAAAAGAACGTGCCGAGCTTGAGCGCCGCCGCAAGAAAGACAAACGCTCCTGCACCAAAACAGATTTCTGTCTCGGCTGCGGCGATTGCGGCACCGGTTTTGGCGGTTGCGGGGGCGCAGGCGGGCGCGCTGCGGCGTCAAGCAAGGCCTGCGACGTCAACCCATGCGACGGCGATATCGGCATTGGCGGCTGCGATTGCGCGTCGTGTGACTGCGGCGGGTGTTCCTGCGGCGGCTGACCTTTCAAGGTCCCGCGCATGATTTTCTGGGCATTTCTCATCGGTATGGCGCTCTGCGCGCTGACCCTGTCGCTGATCGCACATGAAGACAGCCATGATAAATTCGGCTCCGCTGTCGCGATGTTTTGCGGCTGGTGCGCCTTCGCGATGCTCTTGATGGGCGGCACATGGGGGCTTGGCATTGTTCTGCCCGGCATCGCCGCCGCCTGTGTGATGGTTTTACGGACAACGACTTTCGGCAAGCGGATTTCTGCTCTTGCCACTTATAAAATGCCCTTCGGGATTGGCGCGCTGGTGTGCAGCGTGTTGGTCTGGCTGGGCGTGCTCAATATGATGGAAGGACTCCCGAATGGCTGATGCCTATATCTACGACGCCGTGCGCTCGCCGCGTGGCAAGGGCCGCAAAGATGGCAGCCTGCATGAGGTCACGGCGGCGCGCCTGTCGGCCCAAATCCTCAACGCGCTCAAAGCCCGCAACGGGCTTGAAGGCCACGCGGTTGAGGACGTGATCTGGGGCAACGCAACCCAGGTCATGGAACAAGGCGGCTGCTTGGCACGCACGGCGGTGCTGGCATCAGACCTGTGCCAATCCATACCGGGCCTGTCGATCAACCGGTTCTGCGCCTCGGGGATGGAGGCCGTGAACTTGGCCGCCAACCAGGTCGCAGGCGGCGCAGGCGACGCCTATATCGCAGGCGGCGTCGAGATGATGGGCCGCGTGGCCATGGGCAGCGACGGCGCGGCAATTGCCGTGGACCCGTCGATTGCGATGGACACGTACTTTGTGCCGCAAGGCATCTCCGCCGACATTATCGCGACCGAATATGGCTTCACCCGCGACCAAGCTGACACGCTCGCCGTTGAATCGCAGCGTCGCGCAAAGGCCGCATGGGATGACAACAGGTTCGAAAAATCCATTGTCACCGTAAAGGACCAAAACGGCCTGCCGATCCTCGATCACGACGAATACATGCGCCCCGGCTCCGACATGCAGTCCATGGGATCGCTGAACCCGGCCTTCCAGGCCATGGGCGAGGTTATGCCCGGCTTCGACAAGGTCGCGCTGATGAAGTACCCGCATCTGGAGAAGATCAACCACATCCACCACGCGGGCAATTCGTCGGGCATCGTGGACGGCTCGGCCGCTGTGCTGGTCGGCTCAAAAGAATTCGGCGAACAGATGGGCTTGAAGCCACGCGCGCGCATCCGCGCCACGGCCAAAATCGGGCTGGACCCAACGATCATGCTGACCGGTCCCGTGCCCGTGACCGAGCATATCATGAAAAACTCAGGCATGAGCATTTCCGACATTGATCTGTTTGAGGTGAATGAGGCCTTCGCCTCCGTGGTGCTGCGGTTCCAGCAGGCATTCGACGTCGACCCTGAGCTGGTCAATGTGAATGGCGGCTCGATCGCGATGGGCCACCCGCTGGGGGCCACCGGCGCGATCATCATCGGCACATTGCTTGATGAGCTAGAGCGCACCGACAAGGAAACCGGGCTCGCCACGCTTTGCGTAGCCTCCGGCATGGGTGCGGCAACCATCATCGAAAGGGTCTAGTTCAAGACAGATGGGAAGCCAAAGGGACGAGGAAGCCTGGCGCATTGCGTCATACATGGTCGAACGGACCCGATCGACGCTGATCGAAGGGGATTTTGACGGCTATGCGGCGGCGTTCACATACCCGCATGTCATCATCACGACGGAAAAGACGATTAAAATCGAAGATCTGGACGACATGAAAAGACTCTACGAAAACATCCGCGCCTCCTACGAGAAAATGGGTTTGACCCATGTTTCGCGCGAGTGTTTGGCGGCCGAATTTCGAGCCGACGGCGTTCTACAAGTCGCTCATGTCAACCACCTGATGTCAGGCACCCGCCGCTTGAATGACCCGATTCCCGTCTACTCCAATCTCGTCAAGGGAAGCGACGGGAAATGGCGCATTTCCAAAGCGGAATACGCAATTGACAAGAAGCTACCCTTTGGCGCTGCCCTCGAGGTGGACCAACACAGCAAGCCATTGAAGGTGAAATAATATGCCAAAAATTGACATCTCCAAACTGCCTGTTGAAACCGGCTCCGGCTACCCCGGCCACCGCGCCGCCTTGATGGAGGGCCGCAGCCAAGTGCGGTTGGGAAAAGCGGCCGGGCTGACCCAATTTGGCGCAAATCTGGTCACGCTCGCGCCCGGCGCGCTATCGTCGTTGCGGCACTGGCATATGGAACAGGACGAGTTTTTGGTCGTCACGCAAGGTGTCTGCACCTTGATTGACGACCACGGCGAGACCGCTTTGCACCCGGGCGACTGCGCTGCATTTCCGGCAGGCGACGCCAACGGTCATCACATCAAAAACACATCCGACGCGCCAGCCGCATTCGTCGTTATCGGCACCCACACCGCAACCGAGACCGGATTTTACAGCGACGAGGACATGATGGTGCGGGCCAAAGACGGCACTTTCGAGTTTACCCGCAAGGACGGGGGCCCCTTGACTAAAATGACTGTCCAAAAGAGCTCCAAGAAAGCCGCCTGCGACATCTACCAGGAGGTGCTCGACGCCCTATCGGACGCGCTGATGGCGAAAGACGAAGCCGTGCTGGCCGAGCGCGTGACCTACCCTTTTCGCGTCTCGACGACGGAGGAGGAATTCATCATCGAATCCGCCGTCGATTGGCTTCAATGCGCCGCGATCTTTCGCGACAACCTGATCGCGCAAGGCGTCAATCACTACATCCGCCTCGTCACGGATGCCGAATTTCTCAGCGAAAGCTACATTCGCGGCAGCCACATCACGCACACGATGCGCAACGCAAATATCGTTGTGCCCGCCTATGAAAACCACTCTACGCTTGTCCGCGTGGACGGTATCTGGCGGTTCAGCGAAATGGACAGTGCAATCCAGAACAACCGCTGGCCAATTTCAATGTCGAAGGTGCCCAATGGCAGCCGGCGAGATTGGCAAGAGACCCTGCCCGAGACAGACATTAGACGTTTCAGCGCCTCGCCGCTGGCGCTCTATCAAAGCTTTCTCGACGAGCTATCAGCAATCAACATGGCGGGTGATTTCGACGGCTGGTGCGCGCGCTGCACCTTCCCGCACAGCGTTCACATAGAGCAGGTCGACGACGTCATCGAGACGCCAGATGAGATCTCGCCCGTTCCTGAAAATGATGCGCGAGCAGATCGAAACCCACGAGATCGACGAGCTAAAGCGCGTGGCGACCAATGCTGAATTTATCAGCGCCACAAGGCTATGCGGCTACCATACGACAACGTTTGAATCCAAAGGCCAGGTAAAGCTCGGCCCCATCATGTCGCGCTACATTCTCAACCGCACCGGCACATCATGGCGCATGTCGTCGGTGACCAATTCACTTTCCAACACGGAATTCCCCTATTCCACGCCCAAGCCAGGTGACGCCCTGGTCTCGTTGCGTGAAATCCAAGAAAGGACGCTAAAGAAATGACCGACTTCACCATGAGCACCGACGCCGACGGCGTGGCCACAATCACATGGGACACGGTGGGCAAGTCTATGAACGTGCTGAACCGGCAGGGGTTTTACGATCTCGACGCGCTGGTTAATCAGGCCCTGGCCGATGACGCTGTGAAGGGTGTGATCATCACCTCGGGCAAGGACGGCACATTCGCAGGCGGCATGGATTTGAACGTCATCGCGCAGATGAAAAACGACGCGGGCGACAACCCCGCCCAAGGTTTGATGGACGGGCTGATGGCCTCGCATGGCGTTCTGCGCAAGATCGAACGCGGCGGCATGGATGACAAGAACAAGGGCGGCAAGCCCATTGCCTGCGCCATGCCCGGCACCGGCCTTGGCATCGGGTTCGAAATCCCTCTGGCCTGCCACCGCATCTTTGTCGCCGACAACCCAAAGGCCAAAATCGGCCTGCCCGAAATTCTGGTCGGCATTTTCCCCGGCATGGGCGGCACCACGCGGCTGGTGCGCAAAATGGGCGCCATGGCGGCGTCACCCTTCCTGCTGGAAGGCAAGCTGAGCGATCCGAAAAAAGCCAAAATGGCCGGTCTGGTGGACGAAGTTGTGCCTGCAGATGAGCTGCTTGCAGCCGCCAAGGCTTGGGTTCTGTCCGAACCAAAGATCGTCAAACCATGGGACGAGAAGGGCTACAAAATGCCCGGCGGCAAGCCGTATTCGCCCGAAGGTTTCATGACTTATGTCGGCGCCTCCGCCATGATCAACGGCAAGACCCAAGGCGTCTACCCGGCCGCCAAGGCGCTGCTATCGGCCGCCTATGAGGGCGCGATGGTGCCATTCGACACCGCCATTCGGATCGAAGCCCGCTGGTTTACTAATGTGCTGATGAACCCAAGCTCAGGCGCGATGATCCGTTCGCTCTTCATCAACAAGGAAGCGCTTGAAAAAGGCGCGGTGCGCCCGGATGTGGCCGATGAAAAGGTCCAGAAAGTCGGCGTCATCGGCGCGGGCATGATGGGCGCGGGCATCGCGCTGGTCTCCGCGCTTGCGGGCATCGAGGTCGTGCTGATCGACAGCAAGCAGGAGGCCGCGGACAAGGGCAAATCCTACACCGCCAGCTACATGGACAAGGGCATCGCCCGCAAAAAGGCCACCGAAGAGAAGAAAGAGGCGGTGCTTGGCCTGATCAACGCCACCACAGATTATGCCGCCCTTGAAGGCTGCGATCTGATCGTGGAGGCCGTGTTCGAAGACGTCGGCGTCAAAGCAGATGTCACCGCCAAGGTGCAGGCCG
Source organism: Litoreibacter sp. JB4-2 (assembly GCF_055693445.1). NCBI lineage: Bacteria > Pseudomonadati > Pseudomonadota > Alphaproteobacteria > Rhodobacterales > Roseobacteraceae > Litoreibacter > Litoreibacter sp. JB4-2. The sequence goes on along the minus strand of NZ_CM146334.1, from coordinate 3,587,992 downwards.
TCACCGGCCCCGATTGCATCTTCGCGACGAACACCTCCACCCTGCCAATCACCGAACTCGCCAAGGCGTCGAACAACGAAGAGCAATTCATCGGCATCCACTTCTTCTCCCCCGTGGACAAGATGCTGCTGGTCGAGATCATCAAAGGCGCCAAAACCGGCGACCGGGCCGTGGCCAAGGCACTGGATTTCGTGCGCCAAATCAAGAAAACGCCCATCGTGGTAAATGATGAACGCTTCTTCTACGCCAACCGCTGCATCATCCCCTACATCAACGAAGGGATCCGCATGGTCACAGAGGGCGTCGAACCTGCGCTGATCGAAAACGCCGCCAAGCTGATCGGCATGCCACTGGGCCCACTGCAATTGGTCGATGAAACCTCCGTCGATCTGGGCGTCAAAATCGCCAAAGCCACCAAAGCCGCTTTGGGCGACGCATACGACGATGCGGTGGATGAAATCCTGTTCTGGATGGAAGGCGAAGGCCGCTTGGGTCGCAAATCAAAGGCTGGGTTCTACAGCTACGACGACAAAGGCAAGCGCCAGCTGCTGTGGGACGGCCTGGCCGCCAAATACCCTGTCGCGACCGACCAGCCCGATCTGGCGGAGGTACAAAACCGCCTGCTCTTCGCGCAGGTGCTTGAAGCCGTTGGCGCACTGGAGGAAGGCGTGTTGATGGATATCCGGGAAGGCGATGTCGGCGCGATCCTCGGCTGGGGCTTCGCACCGTGGTCTGGCGGGCCGCTGAGCTGGCTCGACATGGTCGGCACCCCTTGGGCGGTGGAGACCACCAACGCATTGGCGATCAAACACGGGAAACGGTTCAAAGCCCCTGCCCTGCTGGAAGACATGGCCAGCAAGGAAGAGGCGTTCTACGACCGGTTTGACCCGGCCAAAGCGGCCTAAGCGGGCATCGAAACGGGGCCCGCCTGACGCGGTGGGCCTTATTTCTTCTTCTGCATCCCGGAAATCTGCTTCAAGACCATGCGGCGTGGCATCATCGGGATGATCCATTGCATCAACACGCTCAGCATCGGCTCATTCACCGTGACCAGCTTGCCCCGCATCATCGCGTCATAGCCGTGTTTGGCCACACTGGCGGCGGATGCACCGCCCGATTTGACCAGATTTGTGCCTTCCAAACCGGCAACCTCAGCGAATTCAGTTTTGACATAGCCCGGCGCCAACACGGTGCAGGTGACGCCTTTGGCGCGCAGCTCCTCATCGATGGCTTGGCTGAAGGAATTCACGAAAGCCTTGGTCGCAAAGTAGACGGCCTGCAATGGGCCGGGCGCAAAGCCAGCGGTTGAGCCCACGTTGAGAATTCGGCCCTTGCCGCGCTCCGCCATTTTGCCGCCAAAATGGTGCGTCAGGGCAACCAGCGCTTTGATGTTGAGGTCGATCATGGCCTGTTCTGCCGCCAAATCGCGCTCGACATGGATGCCGTGGCCGCCGAAGCCCGCATTGTTGATCAGAATATCAACCTGAAGCCCGGCGGCTTCAACGGCCTTGATCAATGCGTCCGCACCACCTTCCACGCCCAGATCCAGGGCGAAGACATGCACGGCAATACCGTGCTCAGCCTCAAGCTCAGATTTCAGGGCGTTCAGCGTGGCCTCCCTCCGTGCGGTCACGATCACGTCGCCGCCTTTGCGGGCATGGTAGCGGGCGAATTCCGTTCCGATGCCGGCAGAGGCACCTGTGATCAGGGCGGTATTGGGCATGATATCTCCTAAACCTGTGCGGTGGGTTGTTTGGCAGTTAAAACTGCATTGCCCAACAAAAAAGACCCGGCGATGAAAAACCGGGCCTTCTTTGAGGAAACGTCACGGCATGTGACCTTCTTCGAGGGGGAACTTATATCCAGGCATGCGGCGCGGGCCGCGTGCGGGGGGCCTGCGTGTCGGCCTTCAATTCGCGCATCAACATCCGCGACTGGCGGTCGCCAAGCGGCAGGAAATTGTGAACATTGGTCATGTCCGGCAGGTCGAAAAACACCCCGCCCTGCGTGACCAGCGTTTGCGGTGCGTCGAACACCAGCGTCACATGTGTCAGGTCACGGGCGATCTGGGCCCGTGCAATGCCGCGATATCCAACCAGATTTTCAGCCCGGACAGAGACGCAATTATGGCCAAACAATGTGCCAGCGGCTTTGTTTTCCAGAACCAGCCGCATCGACGGCGCCACAACAAGCGGCTTGTGATTGCCAAGCGCGCCTTCGGGGATCATCAGCGGCCAATGGCCAGCGGCGGCGGAATGCGACGACACGCTGAGCGCGCCTTTTTCAAGGCCCGCCAGAGGTTGCGGGCCGTTTTCTGCGGTCAGGACTATGTCGCCAACTTGCAAGTCTTCAACGCGCACCCAAGCATCGGGTGTTGCGATTTCGGTGCCCGCGAAAAACCCCGGTGCCGGAGCCACGTTCAACACCAACGGATCTGGCCGTTTGGTCACTTTGCGTTTTGATTTGAAAAACATCAGTCCCACCTGTCGTTTACTCGTTAACCAAGTGATGCAGGCAGAAGATGCCCTCGAATTGACTGCAAAGAGGTAATTTCAGGGCAGATTGTGTCTAAAATGAGAACAGTCTTTTAGTCGAATGCGTAGCCAAAGCGTTCGATATCCTCAGCGGCCAGTTCGCACAGCAATGTGCGGTCGCTCAGTGAATAATAGCCCTGATAGGCGTCCCCGCGCGCCGACGCATTCTCATGCGGGAACGGGCGCAGCTTCAACCCGATCAGGTCTTCCAGCTTGGGCAAGTCCTCGTCCAGATGTTCGAGGCGGACGAACATATCGCACTGCTCGACCCCATCCGCATCGCTGACATAGCGCCCATAGGGATTGGCCCGGAACGTGGCCTGCGTATGCGGGTGGTTCAGAAATTCCGAAAAACCAGCGGTTTTGGCGATGCGCACGGCCTCATGGTAGAAATCCTGCTGCTGCAGCCAATGATAATAGCTGACCATCCGGTCCCACGGGTTGCGCACCATGGTAAAAACGCGGGCCCGCGCGATCTGTTCCGGGCTGACCAGCCCGACAATGTCGTGCAGCGTTGAATGTTTCCAAAGCCTGCCGCTGGCCGCCACATCCTTGGCGCGCGCGCGCCGTTTCAACGCCTTGGGCGTGTCGCCCAGCATGATGTCATCCTTCGCAGCGCGGTTTTCCAGCGCAACCGCCATAGAGGTGCCACCCGTTTTCGGGATGTGGATGAACAGGTAATTGTGCTTTTCGCTGTAGATCATGCCGGTGGCGCCTCGTTTCGGGTGCGCAGTATGATGACAAGCCCCGCCGCCACGATCAAGACGATGCCCAAAAGACCCAGCGCGTCCGGCACCTCGCCCCAAAGCATATAGGCCCAGAACCCGGCAGAGATCAGGAAAGCGTATTCGAACACGGCGACATGGCTGGCCTCCGCGATCTGGTAGGCGCGGGTGATGAAGCCCAGCCCCGCCAGGGACACCACGCCTTGCGCCACCACCCAGAACACCGAATTCTTGGTCCAGGCCTGCCATCCACTTGCGAAAAATCCGTCTGTTATGGGGTCTGTCACCGCGCCTATGGCCCAGAAATAGACCAGCCCCGCTGCGCCCCATAGGCCCAGAACGGCAAAGAAACCCACCACCAGCGCGGCGGTGCCCTCACCCTCGCAATAGACCCGGGTGCAGACAGCGCCGTAGCCGTAAAACAGCCCCGCCAGAACGGGCACAAGCGAGACCGCATTGAACGCGCCTGCGTCCGGGCGCAGCAACAACAGCACACCCAAAAAGCCTAGACCCACCGCAAAAACACGCCAGCGCCCAATCGGCATGCCGTAAAACAGGGCCGAGATCACTAGCACAAAGATCGGCGCCGTGAACAACCCGGCGCCCACTTGCGCAATCGGCAAAACGGCGACGGCGGCAAAGTAGAAAATCATCGCCGTGGCGGTGAAAAAGCTGCGAAAGGCCACGGCCCCCACCCGTTTTGGGCGCACGCCCCAGCCCAGCCACAAGGCCAGCGGCACCAACACCCCCAGCACCATCACCGAGCGGGCAAAATGGAACTGCCAAAGCCCTATATCTTGCGCCATCAGCTTCACGAAATTGTCGATAAAGCCCAGCAGCGCCATGCCGCAGACCGCGAAAAGCGCCGCCTGTGCGGTTTTCTGTGCGGCCATGGCGCGCTCCGTTTTTGCTCTTTAAAAATGTCTGACATTTCGACAGTATCCGTGTCCATCAAAATTAGAATTTGGGAGGATTCTATGGGTTGGATGTCCGACGAGATCGGCTTGGAAAAACGCGCGGCAAACTACGTGCCCCTGACGCCGCTTAGCCATCTGAACCGCGCCAAAACTGTCTTCCCCGGGAAGGAAGCGCTGGTCTACGGAGCCCGCCGTTTCACCTACGCCCAGTACCACGCGCGCGTCTCGCAGCTGGCCTCCGCGCTGCATCAACGCGGCATCGCGCCGGGCGACGTCGTGGCCACCCTGATCCCCAACCTGCCCGCGCAGGCCGAGGCGCATTTCGGCGTGCCCGCTTGCGGCGCAGTGCTGAACACGATCAACACAAGGCTCGACACCAGCACAGTGGCCTACATATTCGATCACGGCGAGGCCAAGATCGTGCTTTGCGACACCCAGTTCTTGCCGCTGGCCGAGGCCGCCAAAGCCGCCTGCGAAGGCGACGGCCCCGAGATCATCGAGGTCGCCGACCCACAAGCCAACTACCCCGCCACCGGGCGCTTCCCCGAATATGAGGACGTGCTGAACGGCGGCGACCCGAATTTCGCATGGCTCATGCCCGAAGATGAATGGGAAAGCCTCGCGCTGAACTACACCTCCGGCACCACCGGCAGGCCCAAAGGCGTGGTCTACCACCACCGCGGAGCCTACCTGATGACGATGGGTACGGTGATCTCCTGGCGGATGCAGCTGTTCCCGAAATTTCTGGCCATTGTGCCGCTGTTTCACTGCAATGGCTGGAACCACACTTGGATGATGCCCGTGCTGGGCGGCACGGTGCATTGCTGCCGCGATGTCACGGCGGAGGCGATTTATGCGGCCATCGCCGATGAGGGCGTCACCCATTTCGGCGGCGCACCGATCGTGCTGAACATGATCGTGAACGCACCGGACAATGCCCGCAAACCCTTCAACCACACGGTCGAGGTGTTCACCGCAGGCGCCCCCCGGCCCCCGCGACGCTGGCTGCCATCGAAAAGCTCGGCTTCAACATCACGCAAGTCTACGGCCTGACGGAAACCTATGGCCATGTGACCGAATGCATCTGGAACGACGACTGGGACGCGCAACCACAGGACCAGAAAGCCGCAATCAAAGCCCGGCAGGGTGTGGCCTTGCCGACGATGGAACAGGTCACTGTGGTCGACGCAGATAACGCGCAGATCCCGATGGACGGCGCAGCGCAAGGCGAAATCGTGATGCGCGGCAATTCGGTGATGAAAGGCTATCTGAAAAACCCTGACGCCACCGAGGAGGCATTTGCCGGCGGGCATTTCCATTCCGGCGACATCGCCATCCAGTACCCCGACGGCTACATCCAGATCGCCGACCGGATGAAGGACATCATCATCTCCGGCGGCGAAAACATCTCATCAGTCGAGGTCGAAAGCGTGCTCATGTCCCACCCCGACGTCTCCCTCTGCGCCGTGGTCGCCAAGCCTGATGAGAAGTGGGGAGAGGTCCCCTGCGCCTTCATCGAGCTGAAAGACGGCGCCACAGGCGACGCCGACAGCCTGATCGCCCACACGCGGTCGCAACTCGCCGGCTTCAAAACCCCCAAAACAGTGGTGTTCCAAGAGCTCCCCAAAACCTCCACCGGCAAAATCCAAAAATTCATGCTGCGCGAGCAGGCCAAAGGAATGTGAGGTATGGGGCACCCTAACAGTTACCCGAGGGTTAGTTCGAATAGGGCGTCGTCGGAAATTCCATGGTGGTGTAAGCGAGCGACTGCGCCGGTAAGCTGCGTTCTTTGCGGCAGATGCCCCGCCGCTTTGCGGCATTCTCCAGAACGGTGAACGTATCGGTTACCTCTGCTGGTGGCGTGCAGTTGTAGTGGGATCTTGCCTCGCATATGCCGCGTTTGACCGCCAGCGCACGCATGAAGGGACATAATATGTCATGTTCCAAAGACGCGCCTTCAAATGCGCTTTCCACCTCTTTGGGCAGGCCACCAACTTTGAAACGTTCAAATATGCCGTAGAGCGCAACCTTGTCCTGTAGGTAAATCATCAGCTCTGTAACGTCGTGGTTAGAGGTGATTATCGCATTGATGCTGTAGGGCTCCAGCTTGAAAAAAGGCTGTTCTGGATTGGCACGCTGCTTTGTCAGGACATAGTTTTTCCATGTTTCCGGATTGTAGGGCGCCGCAAAGATGAGCCGCTCAGCATAGTCAACGAGAGTATCCAAATCAGGCTGACCTATGACCTTGTAGCTGGTGTCACCATTTGGATCGTTTTGGACTTCTATCTCAGGCTCGGTCAACTTGAACAAGGCTTGGGGTGAAAAAGGATTGTTTTCAATCTCTTGCTCCCACTGCTTGTAATCCCGAACATGGTGAATGGCACTCATGCGGGGCAACCCGTATGTCGCGCCAATCGCGGCATCAAACCACGACGCTTTTATTGGCTCTATGGTGTCGGGATCTTTGAGGATCTCGTAGGCAAGCAAAGCTTCTTCTCGCGTTGCCTCCATTTTCAGGAGGAAATGTAACCTCAGTTTGTTGAGATGCGGCAGGTCGCCTTTGGCAAGCCGTTCTCCAACCCAGTCACGTTGATCATCAAACCAAAAGGCGCGGCTGATTTTGCACGACAGAACAGGCTCCACGGGGGCGTCCCAATAACGCTCCGCATATGTGTCGCAAAGCGCCGCTGCATCCACATATTTACCGCCCCAGCCCCAGCGATGCGTAGCGGCTGCACGCCTAAGAGAGCCAGAATTTGGATCGGTCGCCATCACAGTATCAATAACCGCTCGGACAGCCGGGAGCTGGTTTGTCTGACTGGCGACAGCAAACATGGCATCACTGGCAGGGATGAGGCGCGGGGAACTGGCATAGGCCGATGAGGCGAGACGCCAAACCTCCCTCTGTAGGTGCGAGAAGGCACCCATGGCCGCATGGTATGTTTCGCGCGCGTTTTCTTCGCCTCTCAACCCCCAGCTGAACTTATGCAGATACCAGGCCAGCGCAACTTGGGCAAAAGGGGACTCGGGCAATTCAGTGAGCCACCTATCCGCGAAAGTGCCATTTTCGAGATTGGCCCAGGTAAACGGGTCATAAAGCGCACGCATTTCTTCTGCGGTGATCTCTCCGGTTTCAAAACGGGCCTGCATCTGGGAAAAATGTGCCTCAATAGCGTCGACGTCTTGCGCTTTTATGAAAGACTGGACGTTCTCGATGATTGCGTCCTTGCCAAACTCAGTCGAGCTCGATTGCCCAAAAGCACCGACTGGGAACGACAAACAAAATAAGAAAGCTATGAGTCTAACGGCCATGAATAATTCCAATCTAAATCTTTGTGAAAGCTAGACAGAGCAATGGGCAGAATTGTGGCACGTGTTCGACGTCGATCATGACTCCCTCTGGATATCGCGTAGTTGGTTTTGTGAAATTTGGTGGAAAAACGACAATCGTGTTTTTTGCAATCTCTCTGCCGGTGCTGAATGCCCTCTACTAGTCTGAGAATACACATTAATTCAGCACATAAGCCGTCATATGCTCTCAATCCGCCCCACTGAACAGAACTAGGAAAATCCAAGGTGGATAAGATTAACTAAGGGAATAATTTACCAGCTGATCCAGTTTGCCTCAGAGGCCAGAAACTTTCATCAGATCGGTCGCCCGGGCTTGTTCACGCGTGAGGCTATCGAAGGTCCGGTGCGCGGACGAAGTTGACCTTTAGTTAAGGCTTACGAATGGCCGGTAAGAAAACTCGCGGCCCAAATTTAGGATAGTGCGGCTCATTTACTGAACGCCACTGCTTCTAAGGGAGATTGATGAGCGGTGGCCGTCAGTAGCCTTACTGTCGCCATGTTTTTTGGCGATACGACTGACCAAATTTGTCACGCGATATTAGCTAGCTAAGTTATATATATGAAATACCCATATCTTCTCTCCGGTTTGGTCATCGCCTTTACCGCTGTCATACTTTCGTTTCCCGCGCTTAAGGAACAATTAGTAGCTGCGTTACCAACGCAAGTCGGTGATGACTCACGAGAAGACGAGCCAAGCTTGGCCTCCCTTTCCGCACTTAAGGCACAAGCTGACGCGATGATCGATCGGAACGATTATGCCGGGGCGCTTGTGACCCTCAACAATGCTGTAACTACGCATGACGAGGACCCATCGCTTGTTAGCGTTTGGAAGGATCGCGCTTTTGTTCAGACCAAACTCGGTGATCGGGAGGGCGCTTTGGGCGACATAAATAAAGCCATTGCCTTTGGTGCGGACTCCGCCTGGACGTGGCACATGCGCGCACGCCTGCATCTTGAGCTGGGTGATGTGCATTCGGCGATCCCCGATCTCGGTACCGTGTTGGAACGCAATCCAAATCATTGTCATGCGCTTCGCCGCATTCGCCACGTGGTGGAACCGATTGAAATACTCGCTCAAAAGGGCAAACACGTTCTGTTTGATATTAATGACCTGGGCGAGACGTATGAAGTTGAGACATTGGTTTCGAAACATCTCGTCGCGGCCGAGGGGAATGCTTACCAAGAAGCTATCGGTATCTTGGAGCGGCTCATCGAAATTGTAGAGCCTCCAGAGTTTCTTATGCTTCAACGAGCGAAACTGAATGCCAGGCAGGGTGAGCTTGATGTAGCAATTTCCGAGCTTGATAGACTATCCCAGCCAAACGAATTCTATAAGAAGGTGCTACAGGACCAGATCGATCGTAGCAACAAACTCAACGCTGGAGGGGATCGCTGTGCCGGCAAAGAGGTGAGCCTCGCAGCCAACGATCTTATCTTTTTGTCAGAGAAAATAATGGAGGAAAAGGTCCTCGCTTTGGTCAAGATGGACGATCTTCAAGCGGCTTTGACAACACTAGATGCTTGGCTTGCGACAAATTCCCTGGACAACGAAAGATGGACTTGGCGAGGAAACGTCCTTGCTAAGTTAGGTCGCCATGATCAAGCGCTTGCGTCTTATAACAAGGCGCTCAAATTGATCGATACTCGCGAAGGAACGTCTCACCGCGACGATTGGCTTCACCTTGAGACGCTTTTTCGGATTAAGACGACCTATAACGACATGGGTAGATCCGACGAGGTCTTCGAGATTTTTGAGGCGTCACTCACTGAAGCGGATAATAGCCTTTTCTGGAACCTCAGGGAGATGATGGATATCGCTGGCCATTACGAAGGAGAGTGGCGCAGAGGTTCCTATGAGGAGACCAGTTCGGCCTTGGAGAAATGCATTGCTGATGAGGCTTGCCATTGGCAGAACATCCGGCCTGAAATGACCCACCAGCGCCAATACCGAGGACAAGGTAGCGTGTTACGCTACTAGGCGAGCAGATTACGTTAGCATTGTCTTGGATTAATCCATTGCAACATGGCTACAAAATCCCCAGAGCAGCCATTCGAGCAGACCGCAGCATCAGTTGGTTTGGGCTCACACCGGACGCTACACGTCTTCACGGCGCAAAGATTGTCGAGCTAAGACACGCCTATCGTAGCAGGGGCGCCTCTGTGAGCACCCTGCTCACATCCTTTCTAAATTCTTAAAATTTTTGAAAAACGCCACAATATTAGTGCCTTAAAAGATTCCCCGCATGCGGGGCGGTCAAAAGAATTGAGCCGGAGCCTTATCATCGCTAGGGTGAGCCCAGAACAAAAAAACAGGCAAGCCGCACCAAATGACGGCGCTCAAAGAGTATGACAGGTTAGAATCCACCGGTATCTGGCGTGAGAACGCCCAGACCCAGCGGCGCGACGTGATCGTGGCCTTCGGCGACGCCTCCCTGATCATCAAAGACAAGTCCGACACCGCCCTCGCCCACTGGTCCCTGCCCGCGATCCATCGCACCAACCCCGGCAAGCGCCCCGCCCTGTTCAAGCCCGCCCCCGACGCGGAAGAAGAGCTGGAACTGGCCGACCCCGACCTGATCGACGCCATCGAGAAGATCCGCAAGGTGATCGCCAAGACCCGCCCCCGGCATGGTCGGCTGCGGCTGACGATATTCGCGTTGATTGTGGTGGCGATCACCGGCCTCGCCCTGTTCTGGCTGCCCGGTGCATTGGTCCGCAACACGGTCGCCGTCCTGCCCGAAAGCACCCGGCTGACCATCGGCAACACCCTGCTGCGCCACATGACCCGCCTGACGGGCGACACCTGCCGCACCCCACTGGGCCGCGACGCGCTGAACCAGCTCACGACCCGAACCGTGCAAACCCGCCTGCAACGCGTCTACATCGCGCCCGATCTGGGCGCGCGGGACACCATCGTGCTGCCCGGCCGCCTTGTCCTGCTGGATGCCACCGTTGTGGAAGATCACGACAGCCCCGAAGTCGCGGCCGGCTACATCCTCAAATCCCTGACCGACCGGCTGGCAGAGGACCCCATGACCCCGCTTTTGGAAGCCGCCGGCCCGCGCGCCACGTTCAACCTGCTCACAACCGGGGAGATGAATGACAGCGCCTTACGAGCCTACGCCAAATCAATGCTGTCGGCCCCCGAACCCGCCCTCAAACTGGCGGCCTTGAGAGATGAATTCCGCGCCGCACGCATCCCCGCCGCCCCCTTCGCGACGGCAATCGACATCAGCGGTGATACGACCGAGATGCTGACAAACGAGGACCCGTTTGCGGATGCGCCAACGGGGCGCCTGATCAAAGACGGGGCTTGGGTCAGCTTGCAGGCGATCTGCGCGCCTTAGCGCAGCCGTTTGCCTGTCGCGGGGTCGATCAAATAGCGCGGCACTGTTTTCGACCAGACCTGTTCCATCTTAGCTTTACCAGCCCGAGTACCGACGCCTGTATAGGGGTTCAGACGATCATCCTCCCACGCGGCGCGGTTGCCATGCGGCGCTTTTATCTTGCGGGCCTCAGCGATCTTATGTGGCGCAGAAACCGGCCCGATACGTTCTTGGGCGTTGACCACGGCTGGTTGTGGAACCGCTGCGCGCGTCGCCACGGCCGCGACTGCTACCGCAGCGGGGGTGGTACCTTGCGCGAATGTTGGCTGCGCACCACAAAGAGGCTGTCGTGACCGACTGACCCGTGCAATCCAACGCACTTCCCCGCCATAGCCAGTGCGGATGAAAATACAGCCGTTGCTGTCGGCATATTGGTTGCCGGTGAAAGAAGCGGGCGGCAGCTCTGCCGGGCCCGGAAACCCTTGCGCCTGCGCCGCTGATACGCCCATGACAGTGGACAAAATCGCGGCGGCAACAATCTGAGAAAAATGCATATCGCCCCCTACCAAGTGTGGTCAGATGATGCCGCAGCCACAGGATATAGTAAAGCCGCTTCCGCTCTATTTGGTGCCAAACATCCGGTCACCGGCATCGCCCAGGCCCGGAACGATATAACCGTTTTCATTCAAATGGCTATCAAGCGAAGCTGTCACGATGGGCACATCAGGATGCGCCTCCTTCATCCGCGCGACACCTTCGGGTGCGGCTAGAAGGCACAAGAATCGGATATTGGTTGCGCCCGCCTTCTTCAGCAAATCAATCGCAGCGACGGATGAGTTTCCCGTAGCCAACATCGGGTCCACAGCGATTACCATGCGCTCATCGAGCATGTCGGGTACTTTGAAATAATACTGCACAGGTTGTAGCGTTTCCTCGTCGCGGTAGAGACCGACAAAGCCCACGCGCGCTGATGGGATCAGCTCCAACATGCCGTCGAGCAACCCGTTTCCGGCCCGTAGGATCGAGATCAGAGCAAGCTTTCGGCCCGCGAGTGTGGGGGCGTCCATCGGCTCCATCGGGGTTTCGATCCGCTTGGTTTCCATTTCCAGATTGCGCGTCACCTCATAGGCCAGAAACTGCGAAATCTCGCGCAGAAGCTGCCGGAAAACAGCCGTGGGCGTGCCGGTTTCGCGCATCAATGTCAGCTTGTGCTGTACCAGCGGGTGGTCGACGATTGTAAGGTGGTCGGTCATGAGGCGGGCTCCAGTTTTTTGAGAAGTGCTGCTCGGGTGGCGTCGTCGCAGAAGGCGGCTTTGGCAGCGGTCATATTTACGTCGCGGACAATCTCATCTTCCCAGCCGAATGTCTCGTGAAGCATGTCATATTCGCGCGTCAAATCGGTGTGGAAAAACGGCGGGTCGTCGGTTGAGACAGTCACCGGGACGCCGCGCGCGCGCAGCGTCTCAATGGGGTGACTTTTCCAATTCGGGTATACACCGAGGGCGATGTTGGAGCCCGGGCAAACTTCCAATGTGATCTCATGCTCGGCGAGGTAGTCGACCAGTGCCGGGTCATCTATGGATTGTACGCCGTGCCCGATGCGTTCAACCTTGAGATCGCGAAGCGCCTGCCAGACCGACGCTGCCCCGCCCCATTCGCCCGCATGCGTTGTCAGCCTCAATCCGGCCTCGCGCGCCAAGTCGAATGCGTAGGCGAAATCGCCTTGGGTGCCGATATTCTCGTCACCGCCCATTCCGAAACCGGTCACAAAGTCGCCCATGGTTTCAGCGGCACACAGCGCGTCTGGTTTGGCCGCATCCGGGCCTTCGTGCCGAATGCAGGTGACGATACCGCGCATGGTTATGCCCATCTCGCGTTCGGCTTTAGTGGCGGCTTCCTGCATCGCGGCGAGATATTCGCGCCACGCGCCAAGATCGCCGCCACCACAGAAATTCGGACTGATGAAAGCCTCCGTGTAGATCACGCCTTGCGCGGCGGACTGTTCCAGAACCGCTTCCGTCAGGCGTTTGAATTCCTCAGGACCCGTCAGGACTGCGGTCGCGGCTTCATAGGTGCGCAGAAATTGTGTGAAGCCGTCAAAACGGTAGCTGCCATCCTCATTGAAAACGCCGTCCAGATTGACGCCTTTCTCTTGGGCAAGGCCCTTAATGAAGGCCGGGGGGCGGCGCCTTCGAGATGCAAGTGAAGCTCGATCTTGGGGATACTGGTCATAGAAAGCTCCGTCCGGGGCCGCGTTCAGAGAGGCCCAAATGATCTGCGATTGAGGCCGCGACGTCGACAAAATCGACTTGGCCTATGGCGCGCGCACCTGCCCCTATGCCGATGACGGGAACCTGCTCGCGCGTGTGATCTGTTCCGTGCCATGTCGGGTCATTGCCATGGTCAGCGGTGAAAATCATCAGATCGTCATCGCGCAAGCCCTGCATGATGCGCGGCAAGCAGGCGTCGAACCATTCAATATGCCGGGCGTAACCGTGCGGGTCGCGTCGGTGCCCATAGAGCGCGTCAAACTCGACAAAATTGGCAAAGATGAAACTGCCATCATCCGCGTCGCCTATGAGGTCAACCAAATGCTCCATCAGCTGGGCGTCGGTGCCCTTTCGGCTGTCGTCAATTCCGCGACCGGAATAGATATCGGCAATCTTTCCAACAGCATAGGTTTTGCGCCCGTCAGCCTTGGCCCAATCCAACAGTGTCGGGGCGGGCGTCGCGATCGCATAGTCGCGGCGGTTTTTGGTCCGGGTGAAATCCGCGCTGGTGGTGCCGATAAACGGGCGCGCGATGACCCGCCCGACTTTCATCTCATGCAGCACCGGCGCCATATGCGCGCAGAGCGCGTGCAACCGGTCGAGCCCAAAACTGTCCTCATGCGCGGCAATCTGAAAAACGCTATCGGCGGAGGTGTAGCAGATCGGCTGCCCGCTGCTTATGTGCAGCGCGCCCAAGCGCTCTATGATCGCGGTGCCGGATGCGTGACAATTGCCCAGCACGCCGTCCGTTTGACAAAATGCGGCGACCGCATCGGTGATCGCGGGCGGGAAACATGGCTCGGATTTGGGGAAGTAGTGCCAGTCCCACGGCACCGGGACGCCCGACAGCTCCCAATGGCCGGTGGGCGTGTCTTTGCCCGGCGAATGCTCGCGTGCGACACCGTAAAGCCCGGCCTGCCCGCCCGACATACCGGGGACCAATTCCCCCAAGCCCAGCTGCGCCATGTGAGCCATGTTCAGTCCGACTTGGGCGTGGATATGGGCCAGTGTGTTTGCGCCCGCATCGCCAAAGTCAGCAGCATCAGGCGCGTCACCGCAGCCGACGGAATCGAGCACGACGAGGAAGGCCCTCATATGCCGACGCCTGAATGGATCAAAGGCGCCGCTTCGGGGCGGGATGCACCCATTTTGAATGCCGCGCGCACCGTCTTGACCGCGAGAGCTGCTTTCTTCGCATCTGTTGCATGCACCATGGCGAGCGGCGTTTTCATGTCCAGTTTCGCGCCAAGCCGCGCAATGGATGACAACCCGACCGCGTGGTCAATCTTGTCGCCCTCAGACAGACGCCCACCGCCAAGATGCACGACGGCCTCGCCCAATGCGCGGGTGTCAATCTCGGTGACGAAGCCGGGGCGGGCGGGCGTGACCTCGGTGATGATGTTGGCCTCAGGTAAGATGTTGTTCCACCGTTCCAGAAAGTCCTCGGGGCCGCCCATTGCGGCCACCATTTGACCGAACCGTTCGGCGGCCTGCCCGCTGGCGAGCGTGGCTGCGATCTTCTCGGCGCCGTCTTGCACATCTGTCGCCAGCTCGGCTTGTGCCAACAATACGCCGCCCAGCGTCACCGCTACCTCACGCAGGCGCCGTTGCGCTTTTGGATTGGTCAAGGCCTCCATCACGGCGCGGATTTCGACCGCGTTGCCCGCTGCAGAGGCCAAGGGCTGCGACATGTCCGTAATCAGGGCTGAGGTCTTGCAGCCTGCGCCATTGGCCACATCGACCAGCGCTTGGGCCAATTTGGTCGCATCCTCAAGCCCGCCCATGAAAGCGCCGGAGCCTGTTTTAACATCGAGAACAAGGCCTTCCAGCCCTGCGGCCAGCTTTTTGGACAGGATCGAGGCGGTGATCAAGTCGATGCTTTCGACGGTCGAGGTCACGTCGCGGATCGCGTAAAGCCGCTTGTCGGATGGCGCGACGCGGCCTGTGGCGCCGACGATGGCGCAGCCTGTGTCGCGCAGGATATGTTCCAGCCTCTTAGGACCAATTTCGCAGATATAGCCCGGGATGGCCTCCAGCTTATCGAGCGTGCCGCCAGTGTGGCCAAGCCCCCGGCCCGAGATCATCGGCACATAGGCCCCGCAGGCCGCCAGTGCAGGCGCAAGGATCAAAGACACGGGATCCCCCACTCCGCCGGTCGAGTGTTTGTCGAGCACCGGGCCCGGCAAATCCCAGGCCAGCACATCGCCGCTGTCGCGCATGCCGGCTGTCAACCCGACACGTGCGTCCGCGCCCATGCCGTTCAGACACACGGCCATAGCAAAGGCCCCGGCCTGCGCGTCGGTAATCATCCGGCCGTTCAAAGCCTCGCCAAACCAGCGGGCTTCATCGGCGCTAACAGGCTGACCTGCGCGTAACTTCGATATGATGGCACGCGCGTCCATCAGGCCATGTGACTCACGTCAAACGCACCCGGCAACAGCGCTGAAACGGAAGTGACCTGACTTTCGCCACCCGTCGTGGCCAGCGTCACAACGGCGGCGGCATTGGCAAATTCCGCGATCTTTTGGCGGCACCCGCCGCAGGGCGGCACCGGGCTGGGGCTGTCGGCGATCACAGCGATTTCGGCAATCTCATATTCGCCAGCTGCGCACATCGCAGCGATTGCCCCCGCCTCCGCGCAGGTGCCTTCAGGGTAGGCCACGTTTTCGACATTGCAGCCCGAGAAAATTGCGCCAGTTGGCGTTTTGATCGCGGCGCCCACCTTGAACTTTGAATAGGGCGCATGCGCGTTTTCGCGCACGGCGCGGGCATGGTCGAGCAGGTCGGTCATAGGGCCCCCGAAATTTGGCTGTTTGAGAGACGAGTGTGCCTTCGGACCAGGCGGGTTTCAACCCGCCCACGTGGCTTTACTGGGTGTAACGCAAGATCAAATGGCGGGCACCCGCAAGCGTTTCGTTCAAAGCGTCGATATCGGCGTCATCGTAGAGCGCGGCAATGATCGCGCTGCGTTGCGCAACTTGCACATCCGACAGAACCGCATCGGCCCAAAAGGCTACATAAGACGCCCCGATGGCGATCAGCTGGTAGCCCAGCGGCGCAAGCTCAGACGCAAGCGCGTGTATTTCAAAAGGTGTCAAATCACCTGCGAAATAACCATTTGGAAAGGCCGCCACCGTATCGGCCGCGTCTGAGACGGGCACGGCCTGAATGATGCCTTTGGGATCGACCACCGCATCCGGGTCGAAGTTTACGTCGTCGATGCTAACGCTTTGGTTTGGATCAACCCAGCTGAGTGTCGTCGTGCGAATTGGGGCGGCCTTCAGCCCCGTGCGGAAATTCGCCAAACGGATGGGAAATTCGGATTCTGTGGTCAGGTAGCCAATATGTTCACCCCCGTCGAAACACTCTGGCGGTAGGCCGCTCAGATCATGGCCGTCTGGCGCGTCAAGGCGGTGGGTTTCGAGACTGTGAAAGCTGGTGTAACCGGCCTGCCCCAGATGATCGAGGCTAGCAAGAAGTGTCGCGTCAGGATGGCGTGCGGCCACCATTTGACGCCAATGGCGCAGGTCTTCGAAACTGGTCGGAAAGACCCGATAGGTTGGGCACAGCGTATTTACGCCGCCCGCATCTTTGGGGTCTGTCGACAGTTCAGGCCTGCGGGGCGTGTCGGGCTGTGCGGGGGCCTGTTCTTCGGAAGCGCCGTTAAACCGTCTCAGCCACCCTTTAAGCATTACTTGGCGTAGCCAATGGATTTGATCGCCTCGGTCAGCTCATCCAAAATGGCCGGGTCATCGATGGTTGCGGGCATCTTGTAGTCGCGCCCGTCAGCGATTGAGGCCATCGTACCACGCAGGATTTTACCCGAGCGCGTCTTTGGCAACCGGTCAACAACCAGCGCCAGTTTGAATGCCGCTACGGGGCCGATTTTGTCGCGGACGCGGGCGATGACCTCTTTGACAATCTCATCATGAGGTCGGTTAACGCCGGTCGACAGGCACAAGAAACCCATGGGCAGTTGGCCCTTCAGCTCATCCGCGACACCGATGACAGCACATTCAGCGACGTCTGGGTGGCCCGCCAAAACTTCCTCCATCCCACCGGTGCTGAGCCTGTGACCGGCAACGTTGATCACGTCATCGGTGCGCGCCATGATCCAAAGATAGCCGTCGGCATCTTTCATGCCCGCATCGCCAGTTTCGTAATACCCCGGAAAGGTGTTGAGGTAGCTTTTGCGGAACCGATCTTCTGCATTCCAAAGCGTCGGCAACGTGCCCGGCGGCAGCGGCAATTTCAACGCAATCGCGCCCAAATCGCCGTCCGGGACAGGGTGGCCCGCATCATCTAGGATTTGCACGTCATAACCCGGCATCGGCACGGTGGGCGACCCGATCTTGACGGGCAGCGGCTCCAGCCCCGCCGGGTTGCCCGCGATGGTATATCCGGTCTCAGTCTGCCACCAGTGATCATAGACCGGCTTGCCGGTAAGGTCTTGTATCCATTCGATTGTATCGGGGTCGGCGCGTTCGCCCGCCAGATAGATTGCGCGCAGGCCCGACAGATCATATTTGGCGTAGAATTCACCCTTTGGGTCGACGCGTTTGACCGCGCGGAAGGCCGTGGGCGCGGTAAAAAAGCTTTTGACTTTGTGCTCCGACATCACGCGCCAGAAGGTGCCTGCATCAGGCGTGCCGATGGGTTTGCCTTCGAATACGATGGTGGTGTTGCCGGTGATCAGCGGCGCGTAGCAGATGTAGCTGTGGCCCACGACCCAACCCACGTCGGAGGCGGCCCAGAAGACCTCCCCCGGGTTGACGTCGTAGATGTTTTTCATGGTCCAGTTCAGTGCGACCAAATGGCCAGCGGTTGGCCGCACGACGCCTTTGGGCGCGCCAGTGGTGCCAGATGTATAGAGAATATAGGCCGGATGGTCGCCGGAGACGGGCACACAGTCTGCAGGCGTCACGCCCTCCTGCACTGCGTTCCAGTCGAAATCACGTCCCTCTATCAGGCTGGCGGGCGCTTGTTCACGCTGCAGGATAATGCAAAAATCTGGTTCATGCTCAGCCAGCTCAATCGCGCCATCGAGGAGCGGTTTGTATTCGACAACGCGCCCCGGCTCGATCCCACAAGAACCTGCGATGATGGCTTTGGGCGTTGCGTCATCGATGCGCACCGCCAGCTCATTGGCAGCAAACCCGCCGAAGACCACCGAATGAATTGCGCCAATGCGTGCGCAGGCCAGCATGGCGGTCAGCGCCTCGGGGACCATGGGCATGTAGATGATCACGCGGTCACCGGTGACGACGCCTTTGGCGGCAAGCGCACCCGCAAGGGAGGCCACCTGGTCTTTCAGCTCAGCATAGGTGATCTGGCGCTTGGTGTCGGTGACGGGGCTATCATAGATGATCGCGGCTTGGTCGCCGCGCCCTGCGTCAACATGGCGATCAACGGCGTTCCAACAGGTGTTAACGCGGGCGTCTTTGAACCATTCATAGAGCGGCGCATTTTCGTCGAATAACGCTTTGGAGGGGGCCTGCGCCCAGTCGATGGACTTGGCTTGGTCCATCCAGAACCGTTCCGGATCGTCTTGCCAGCTTTTATAAACCTCTGCGTATCCCACGGAACAACCTCCTTCATTTTTCAAAAAAGGTTTTGCCGCTTTGCAGCGCCCCACGCAAGAGGCTGGTCCATGATAACGCTATCCGTAGGTCGCGACCGGCGTCCCTGCGATAGCCGAAACATTGAGCAAACCGCGCGCTGTAATTGACGGGGTTACGATATGCGCCTTGTTCCCCATACCCATCAGGATCGGGCCAACTTCGAGACCACCTGCCTTCATCTTCAGAATGTTTCGCACTCCGGAAGCGCCATCTGTGTTGGCGAAAACCAGAACATTGGCGGGCCCTTCGAAGCGGGCACCGGGAAACAACCGGGCACGTACATCAGCGTCCAAGGCAGCATCTGCATGCATCTCACCCTCATAGGCGAAATCGCGCGGAGTGGCGTCGAGAATGGCCAAAGTTTCCCGCATACGCCGACCGGAGGCGGAATCTAAGTTCCCAAACTGGGAGTTGGAGCACAGCGCAATCTTGGGTTCCACACCGAAGCGGCGCACGTGGCGCGCGGCGGCGCAAACGGTCTCAGCGATCTGGTCGGCGTTGGGCGCGGCGTGCACATGCGTATCGGCAATGAAGAGCGGCCCGTCTTCCAAAATCATCAGCGACAGCGCGCCGACCGGGTGCAGTTTTTCAGGGCCCCCGCCCAGCACCTGCTGCACATAATTGAGATGCCAAAGGTACTGACCAAAGGTGCCGCAGATCATCGAGATCCGCTTCGTCGCGATGCACCATCACAGCGCCAATCGCCGTCGTATTGGTCCGCATGATCGCCTTGGCCAGATCCGGCGTCACACCGCGCCGTGCCATAAGCCTATGATATGTTTCCCAGTATTCACGATACCGGTCGTCTTTTTCCGGATTCACCAATTCAAAATCGCGACCGGGCTTGATGCTAAGGCCAAGCTTTTCTGCGCGTGCTTCAATGACCTGCGGGCGACCGACTAGGATCGGAATGTCGGTCGTTTCCTCCAACATGGCATTGGCCGCGCGCATGATCCGCTCACTTTCACCTTCGGTGAAGACAATGCGACGCGCCTGAGTCGCAGCGGCCTCGAACACAGGGCGCATGATAAGGGCAGATTTGAAAACAGAGGCGTCGAGCGATTCTTTGTAGTCAGCCAAGTCCTCTATCGGTCGTTCGGCAACTTTGCTTTCACCTGCGGCTTTGGCCACGGTGGAGGCCACGACCCCCATCAAGCGCGGATCGAAAGGTTTCGGGATCAGATAGTCAGGGCCGAACAACATTTCTTCGCCGCGATAAGCCGCTGCTGCCTCAGCGCTGGTGGTGGCGCGTGCAAGGGCTGCGATGCCTTCAACGCAGCCGATCTTCATGGCGTCATTGATCTCCGTCGCGCCGACATCAAGCGCGCCGCGGAAGATGAAAGGAAAGCAGAGCACGTTATTTACCTGATTAGGATAGTCGCTGCGCCCAGTGGCGATAATTGCGTCTGGTGCAACCTCCCGAACAAGCTCAGGCATAATCTCAGGCGTCGGGTTGGCGAGCGCGAAAATAATCGGGGCCTTGGCCATTTTCTTGACCATGTCCTGTTTCAGAACGCCGGGCCCAGACAGGCCGAGGAAAAGATCGGCGCCTTCGATCACATCGTCCAGCGTGCGTAGGTCAGATTTCTGCGCGTATTCGGCCTTTTGCGGTGTCATTTCCTCAGTACGGCCTTCATAGACCAGCCCGGCAATGTCGCAGAGCCAGACATTTTCGCGCTTCACGCCAAGCTTCAACAACATGTTGAGACACGCAATCCCCGCCGCGCCGCCGCCAGTGGAGACAACCTTGATGTCTTCAAACTTTTTCTTGTTCAAGATCAGCGCATTGGTAGCTGCGGCGGAGACCACAATCGCGGTGCCGTGCTGATCATCATGGAAGACAGGGATGTTCATCCGCTCACGGCATTTCTGCTCTACAATAAAGCAATCGGGTGCCTTGATGTCTTCCAAGTTGATCGCGCCAAAGGTGGGTTCCAATGCGCACACGATATCAGCCAGCTTTTCGGGATCGCTTTCGTTTAGCTCGATGTCAAAGCAATCGATATTGGCGAACTTCTTGAATAGAACCGCCTTGCCTTCCATCACCGGCTTGGATGCGAGAGCGCCGATATTGCCAAGGCCCAGAACTGCCGTGCCATTGGTGACAACCGCGACCAGATTGCCGCGCGAGGTATAATCACGCGCAAAGCTGGCATTTTCCTTGATCTCTAGGCAGGCTTCCGCAACGCCGGGCGAATAGGCCCGCGCCAGATCGCGGCCATTGGCCAAAGGCTTGGTCGCGCGTATTTCCAGCTTACCGGGTTTTGGGAATTTGTGGTAATCCAGTGCGGATTGTCTTTGCGAGTCTTTGCGCTCTTCGGCCATGTCAGACCCTCCCGATTGAAAACTAGTTTAATATTAAACTATTTTTTGCTTCGCCACGATGGCCTACGGTTTCTAGGTAAATTGCTCGTTAATCAAGCGTTCTTCCAGCCCATGACCCGGGTCAAACAAAATGCGATGGGTTACACTCGGGTCTGAACGGATCTCAACCGACAAAACACTGCCTGCTGACCTGCCATCCGCATCCGCCATCACAGGGCGTTTCTTAGGCTGCAACACGTCGATGCGGACCTTCGCGGACTTTGGTAGCAACGCGCCGCGCCATCTGCGGGGACGAAAAGCCGACATCGCTGTCAGCGCCAAAACGTCAGCGCCAATCGGAAGGATCGGGCCATGCGCTGAATAATTATACGCGGTCGACCCTGCAGGTGTGGCGACCAAAGCGCCATCACACACAAGTTCCGGCATACGCTCCCGGCCATCGACTGATATTTTCAAGCGTGCTGCCTGCGAGCCTGCACGCAGCAAAGACACTTCATTGATAGCGAGCGCTTCGTAGGTCGAGCCATCTTCACGTTGCGCGACCATTCGAAGGGGGTTGATCGCCTCTTCTTGAGCCTCGGCCAGGCGATCGGTCAGTCCCGTCCCTGCGTATTCGTTCATCAAGAAGCCGACTGTGCCGCAATTCATCCCGTAGACGGGCGTGTCGAGACGTTGGGTTTCGTGCATCGTATGCAACATGAACCCGTCGCCACCTAAGGCCACGATCACTTCGGCGGCTTCCGGGGCGCATTGACCGTAGCGGTTCGACAAGACAGCGAGCGCATTCTGGGCAACCTCGGTATCGGAGGCAGTAAAGGCGATTTTTCCTGTCTTCGGCATGGGTTAGTGGCTCCTCCTTGCAATTGATTGCGCTGTGAGGCGCAAAACACAAGCCCCGCTTCTGAACGCAATTCATAATAATGAGCCGGAAATCCCATACTCTGCGTCGTTTTATGCGCTTCCCGCTGGGCCGGATTCGATCTATGCAGCCTCAATTCCATTCGGATTTAAGGAGCCTGCCCCATGAATGCCTCTCATCGCGACACCGGATTTTTCACAGAAGAGCTGTCGTCTCGCGACGCGGAACTGTTTGCGTCGATCACGTCTGAGTTGGGGCGGCAGCGGGACGAGATTGAGCTGATTGCGTCGGAGAACATCGTCTCCAAGGCGGTCATGCAGGCGCAGGGTTCGGTGATGACGAACAAATACGCCGAAGGCTATCCGGGGCGGCGCTATTATGGCGGCTGCCAATATGTGGATGTGGCGGAAAATCTGGCGATTGAGCGCGCCAAGCAGCTATTTGGCTGTGGCTTTGCGAATGTGCAGCCGAACTCCGGCTCTCAGGCCAACCAGGGCGTGTTTCAGGCGCTGCTGAAGCCGGGCGACACCATCCTCGGCATGAGCCTGGATGCGGGCGGGCATCTGACCCATGGCGCGGCGCCAAACCAGTCGGGCAAATGGTTCAACGCGGTGCAATACGGTGTGCGCGAGGACACGCTGGACGTGGATTATGACCAGCTTGAGGCGCTTGCGCTGGAGCATAAACCACAGATGATCATCGCCGGCGGCTCGGCCATCCCGCGGCAGCTGGATTTTGCCAAATTCCGCGCGATTGCCGACAAGGTGGGGGCGTTCCTGCTGGCGGATGTGGCGCATTTTGCGGGGCTGATCGCGGCGGGTGTGTACCCCTCACCCTTCCCACATGTGGATGTAGCCACGACAACGACCCACAAGACCTTGCGTGGTCCGCGCGGCGGCATGATCCTGACCAATGACGAGGCCATGGCCAAAAAATTCAACTCCGCCATCTTCCCCGGCATCCAGGGCGGCCCGCTGATGCATGTGATCGCGGCCAAGGCTGTGGCCTTTGGCGAGGCGCTGCAGCCGGGCTTCAAGGACTACCAGGTCCAGGTGATCAAGAACGCGCAGGCCCTGGCCGATCAGCTGATTGCGGGCGGTCTGGACATCGTCACTGGCGGCACGGACACGCATGTGATGCTGGTCGATCTGCGCCCCAAAGGCGTCAAAGGCAACGCGGCTGAGAAGGCTTTGGGCCGTGCGCATATCACCTGCAACAAGAACGGAATCCCGTTTGACACCGAAAAGCCGATGGTGACCTCCGGCCTGCGCCTGGGCAGCCCCGCGGGCACCACCCGCGGCTTCGCCGAGCCCGAATTCCGCCAGATCGCCGACTGGATCGTCGAAGTCACCGCCGGGCTGGCCGCAAATGGCGAGGACGGCAACGCCGCCGTCGAAGCCAAAGTCCGCACCGAGGTCCAACAGCTCTGCGACAAATTCCCGATCTATGGGGAGCTGTAGGAAACGGCGCTAGGCCGCCCGGAGGGCTTTCTGAACAACCGCAACATAGTGGTCTTCGACCTGAGACAGGGGCACACGTCCGTCAGGTCGGTACCACGCCAAGACGCCGTTCAAGATTGAGATGACAACCAGAGTCGACAGCTTGCTGTCTTCAACTTCAAACTCGGC
The DNA here is from genome assembly GCF_055693445.1 of Litoreibacter sp. JB4-2. Classification (NCBI taxonomy): domain Bacteria; kingdom Pseudomonadati; phylum Pseudomonadota; class Alphaproteobacteria; order Rhodobacterales; family Roseobacteraceae; genus Litoreibacter; species Litoreibacter sp. JB4-2. The sequence goes on along the minus strand of NZ_CM146334.1, from coordinate 3,564,436 downwards.
TGTTTCCTGTCCCGCCCGAATGATACTTTCGAGCTCGGCCTCATATATACGCCGCATCTCTTCGAGCTTTTTGTAGTTTTCAGGCGTGAGGTTTCGCAGTTCTGTATAGGGGATAAATGTTCCGTGGGGGCCGCCCATATGGTATTGGAAATGCGCACGTACAAAGGCTTCGATCTTTTGGCTGGCCGTGCCGATCAAGTCGACTGCGTCTAGCGAGGCAACGGCGCCGCGCATTTGTTCAAGAAGCAACGTGAACAACAGCGCTTGCTTGTTGGGCGTGTACAGATAGAGCGCGCCCGCCTGAACTCCGACCTCCGCCGCGATTTGGCGCATCGACACACCAGCATAGCCATGTTCAGTGAACAGGCGCATCGCCGCCTCATGCACCTTTGGGCCGGTGATATCAGAATGTGATCCAGTCTTTCGCGCCATATCAGCAAGCGTATATGAACGAGCGTTCAGTTCAAGGCGTTAACCGTGATGGTGGACGCGCAAATGCGGCTGTGCGTATGGTACCATCATGATTCCGCGCCTGACACAGACTTGCATTCGCGCCGTTAGCCTCGCAATTTTGGCCGGGCTTCTGTCCGCCTGCGCCAACAATTTACCGCCACGTGGGGGCACGATCAGCCAGGCCGCGCAGAACGCACCTTACCCCACGCTTTTGCCGCTGGATCAGCTGATCGCCAAGTCCAATGCGGGGTCCACCATTGAGGATGACGCGGCTTCGCTTCAATCCCGGCTGGCCGCGTTGAAATCACGCGCGGCCGCGTTGAAAGGGCGTAGCGTTTTTGACGGCGCGAGCCGATTGAAGCTGATTGAGGCAGGTCGGCGCAACGCAGCGCGGCTTTAGTCTTATGGGGCGCGTTGCACCCCGCCCCAAACCCCGCTAACAGACCTCCAACAGACGCCGCCAATATGGAGACCCTCAATGGCCGACCCGTTACGTTTGGGAATTGCAGGACTTGGGACCGTTGGCGCGGGCGTGGTCAAAATCATTCGACAGAAAGCCAACTTGCTTGGCGCACGCGCCGGCCGAGAGATCGTGATTACTGCAGTCTCGGCGCGGTCACGTGACAAGGATCGCGGAGTCAGCCTGTCGAGCTATGCATGGGAAGACGACCCTGTCGCCCTTGCAACACGCGACGACGTGGATGTGTTTGTTGAACTGGTCGGCGGTGAAGAAGGCCCCGCAAAAGAGGCCGTTGAGGCCGCAATTAAAGCCGGCAAGGACGTGGTCACCGCTAACAAAGCGATGCTGGCGATGCATGGACAAGCTCTGGCGGAACTTGCCGAAGATGCGGGCCGAGTGATCCGGTTTGAGGCGGCAGTTGCGGGCGGAATCCCCGTGATCAAGGCGCTGACCGAAGGGCTGGCTGGCAATGACATCGATCGGGTCATGGGCGTAATGAACGGGTCGTGCAACTACATCCTGACCCGAATGGAAAGTGCGGGGCTAAGTTACGCTGAGGTGTTCGCAGAAGCTGACGGGCTGGGATATCTAGAGGCCGATCCGCAACTGGACGTAGGTGGCATCGACGCGGCGCATAAGCTTGCGATCCTGAGCGCGATCGCCTTTGGCACGCAGGTCGATTTCGACGGCATTGCGCTTGAGGGGATCGAGAACGTCACCATTGAAGACATCAACCACGCAGCCGACATGGGCTTTAAGATCAAACTGTTAGGGTCCGCACAGCGCACCGCACGCGGGCTGGAACAGTCAATGGCGCCCTGCCTTGTGCCTGCGACTTCGCCCTTGGGGCAGCTCGATGGCGGCACGAATATGATCGTGCTGGAAGGCGATCACGTGGGCCAGATTGTGCTGCGCGGCGCGGGCGCGGGCGAAGGCCCGACCGCTTCGGCTGTCATGTCGGATATCATGGACATTGCCCGCGACATCAGGTTGCCGACCTTTGGTCAGCCAGCCAGCGTTCTTGAACAGGCGAAATCGGCCAAGACCGCGACGCCTGCACCCTACTATCTACGTCTAGCGCTTGAGGACAAACCGGGCGCTATGGCGAAAGTCGCGACAGTGCTGGGTGACGCAGGCGTCTCCATTGACCGGATGCGCCAATATGACCACGCAGACGCCGTCGCACCTGTCTTGATTGTGACGCACACGACAGGCACCGATGCGTTACAGGCTGCTTTGTCGGCCCTGCCCCAGACTGGCGTCGTCAGTGGCGCCCCGGTCGCGTTGCGGATTGAAAAGGCTTAAGCCACAATGAATTGGCACGCGCATGTCGATATTTATTGCGAGCGCGTGGACCCTTCTTATTGGGCAGAGCCGCTCAATGCGGTTTCGAACCTAGCCTTCATCTTGGCCGCATTTTGGGGTGCCTATAGCGCCGCGAAGCGCGGTGTTTGGAACGTATCTGTCTGGGTACTGATCGTCCTGGCTTTCTGTATTGGCACCGGGTCCTTCCTGTTTCACACCCACGCAACTGTTTGGGCCAGCTTTGCCGATGTGCTGCCTATTTGGACCTTTGTGGCTTTCTATACGCTGGTTTGCATCGCACTGATCGGAAACGCGCCGCCACGCAAGATCGCCATCGGCGTGGTGATAGCCGCCGCCATTGGCACCGTGATTTACCTCGCAGCCGATACGGGGTCTACGGGCGACGTATCGGCTGCGCCGAGCCGGTTCAACGGCTCAGAGCAATACCTGCCAGCTGTCATCGCGATGGTGGTGTTTTCGGCTATCACACTCTTGCGGGGCCACCCAATCCGGTATTGGTTCTTGTCGGCAACACTTGTTTTTATGGTCTCGCTTACCTTCCGCACCTTTGATATGGCAGTTTGCGAGACGTTGCCGATCGGCATTCATTATGTTTGGCATATTCTAAATGGGCTGATGATTGGCTTGCTACTTCAAGCGCTGATCCTCAATGTAAAAAGGACCCCTCCCCCATGAGCAAAGTTGAATTTCAGGACCGCATGTTGTCGCTGGGCTTGGCCCGTGTCTCGGAAGCGGCTGCCTTGGCGTCAGCCAAGTTGATCGGCTGCGGCGACGAGAAAGCTGCGGACCAAGCTGCGGTGAACGCGATGCGCGAACAGCTGAACCTGCTCGATATTGCAGGCGTTGTCGTGATCGGCGAGGGCGAACGGGATGAAGCCCCGATGCTGTTCATCGGCGAAGAAGTCGGCTCTGGCAAAGGCCCCAAAGTTGATATCGCCCTTGACCCTTTGGAAGGTACGACGCTGACCGCCAAAGATATGCCAAATGCGCTGACGGTGATCGCTATGGGGCCACGCGGCTCGATGTTGCACGCGCCGGATGTGTATATGGACAAGCTGGCCGTGGGCCCAGGATACCGCAACGGGGTGGTGACGATGGATATGTCACCTGCCGAACGCGTCAACGCGCTTGCTGCCGCCAAGGGCTGCTCGACCAGCGACATCACCGTTTGCGTTCTGGAACGGCCCCGCCATGAGGACATGATCGAACAAATTCGGTCGACCGATGCAGCAATCCGCCTGATCACAGATGGCGACGTCGCAGGCATCATCCACTGCGCCGAAGCCGCGAAGACTGGTATCGATATGTATATGGGGTCCGGCGGCGCGCCCGAGGGCGTCTTGGCTGCCGCTGCTTTGAAATGCATGGGTGGGCAAATGTATGGCCGTCTGACATTCCGCAACGATGACGAGCGTGGCCGCGCCAAGAAGGCCGGTATTACCAATCTTGACCGCGTCTACACGCGCGACGACATGGTCACAGAGGACGTAATTTTTGCGGCCACCGGCGTCACAGACGGCTCAATCCTTGCGGGCATTCAGCGTGAGGTTGGCTTCATGACGACCGAGACGATTTTGATGCGGTCCAAGACCGGGTCCGTTCGGCGCATGACCTACCGCAACCCGGTTTGAACGCCGCTTTTCTGAACGTAGAGGCGTCCCTGACAGGGCGCCGCTGGGTTGGGGTCAACCCCGAACAAGATCGTTTAGCGGAGGCCATGGCTCAGCAAACAGAGCTGCCTCGACCGGTTTGCCAGACACTGGCGCGGCTTGGGGTCCCTGCGGCTGAGGCGGACCGATACCTGAGCCCGACCTTGAAAGACCTTCTGCCCGACCCATCGGTTCTGCGCGATATGGACATCGCGGCGGCGCGCATCGTCGCGGCAGTCAGCGGCCAAGACCGCATCGCCATTTTCGCAGATTATGACGTCGACGGGGCGACCTCTGCTGCCCTTTTGATCACGTGGTTGCGCGACCAGAACCGCAGCGCCACGCTTTATATTCCCGACCGCATTGACGAAGGCTATGGCCCGAACGAACCCGCGATGGAGATGCTTGCGCGGGACCACGATCTGATCATCTGTGTTGATTGCGGCACGCTCAGCCATGACGCATTGGCAGCGGCTAAAGGCACGGATGTGATCGTGCTCGATCACCATTTGGGCGGCGAAACCTTGCCCCCTGCCCTCGCCGTCGTGAATCCAAACCGACAAGACGAAACTGGCGATCTGGCCCATCTCTGCGCGGCTGGCGTCGTGTTTCTAACACTGGTGGCCGCCAACAGAGTGCTACGCCAACAAGGACAAGAAACGCCTGATTTGATGGGGCTTTTGGACCTCGTGGCCTTGGGCACTGTAGCAGATGTGGCTCCGTTAATCCGGGTCAATCGCGCCTTGGTCGTCCAAGGTTTGAAAGTGATGGCGCAAAGGCGGCGCGTCGGCTTGACGGCCTTGGCCGACGTCGCGCGCATGGATACGGCGCCGACTTCTTACCACCTTGGCTTTTTGCTAGGCCCGCGGATCAATGCGGGTGGACGCGTCGGCAAGCCCGACCTTGGCGCGCGGCTGCTTGCGACACAGGATTTGGCCGAGGCACAGGCCTTGTCGGAACGTCTGGATGCGTTGAATTCAGAGCGGCGCGAGATCGAAGAGCAGGTCCGCATTGCCGCCCTAGCGCAGGCAGAAGAGCGCGGATATGACGCACCGCTGGTCTGGGCGGCGGGGGCTGGATGGCATCCTGGTGTCGTTGGGATCGTCGCGTCGCGGCTGAAAGAAGCCACCAACCGTCCCGCCGTCGTGATCGGGTTGGAAGACGGTATCGGCAAGGGCTCGGCGCGGTCTGTGTCGGGCATTGATCTGGGCGCACAGATTCAAAAACTAGCACGTGAAGGCCTTTTGCTTAAGGGCGGCGGGCATAAGATGGCCGCTGGGCTGACGGTCGAAGAGCACATGCTTGAAGCAGCAATGCTGCGGCTATCTGAACTAATGGAACAACAAGGCGCGAGCGCTTTGGGACCGAGAGACCTGCGGCTTGATGGGCTGATGATGACAAGCGCCGCAACGGTGCCTTTGGTGGAACAGCTGGAACGCGCGGGCCCTTTTGGGGCGGGGGCCGCCGCGCCGCGTTTTGCCTTCCCTGACCAACACATCCATTTCGCAAAAGAAGTCGGCCAGGGTCATCTGAAATTGAGCTTCTCCGACGGGATTGGCCCCAAGACAGAGGCAATCAGCTTCGGCGCGGCTGAGAACGGACTGATGCAGGCGTTAATGCAACATAAAGGCGCCAAATTTCATCTCGCTGGTCGTATCGAAATCAATACGTGGCAGGGCCGCCAATCCGTCCAACTGCGGCTTGAGGATGCAGCACCAAGCGCGGGATAAAAATTCGCGCTTGTCGCAAATTTCGACTTGTCAGCCCGCCGTCGCTCGCCTAAATAGCCTCTCACTGCCGAGTGCTCCCTTCGTCTATCGGTTAGGACGCCAGGTTTTCAACCTGGAAAGAGGGGTTCGATTCCCCTAGGGAGTACCAGCAGTGTTTTTCCTTTGTCATTCGAGTAGCTGAATTACCGCATTCGTAGAGCTATCTGGCCAAGCGACGTTGCATAAAACTGTCGGCGCGACTCGCAAGAAGGTACTGGATTTTTCGTATCCACCATTAACAACGGCTTGCAGATGACTAGTTTTGTCCTACAGCCTTTGCAGGCTGCGCCGGGTCAAAAACGGTTGCACGGGAGCGACCCGCATCTTTGGACTTGTAGAGTGCCTGATCCGCGTCGTCCAACATGACCTCAATATTTGGGCGATCATAAAACGAACTTAAAGTGAGGCCGATACTGGCGGACACTTTGCAAACCGCGTTGTCAACGACGACGGGTCTTTCGAACCCAACAATGATCCGATTGGCGATGCTGAGCAATTGCTCGACATCCGTAAGGCCCTCAAATGCTACGATAAATTCGTCGCCGCCGATACGTGCGACGAAATCCTCTGAACGTGTTTCCTGACGTAGAACCCCCGCAGCCGCCTCCAAAACCCGATCACCTGCAGCATGTCCATACGTGTCATTCACCGATTTGAAGTAGTCCATATCGATATTCATCACGGCGAATGGAACGTCGTCATCCGCCAAACGGTTTAGCTGCAGATCAAGCGCCCTGCGGTTGTGCAAACCGGTTAGAGGATCAGTATGGGCCTGCATTTCTGCTTGCCGTCTTGCGCCTTGCAAGCGAGCGTTGAGCCGCTTGCTTTCTGCCATTGCCGCATTGTTCACTTCGATCAGGTAAAGCATGTCAATCGAGGGGTCGGCAGGTGCAAAATCCGCTGCCGAGAGGTTGAACCGCTGAACTGCATCTACAATTGATATGCCCCAAGACAAATCAATCAACATACCTTCCGCATGTAGGAGACGTTGCGCCGATCCGCGCAATGTCATTGTGTCGCCCTTTCGTGAACCGCCTTTGACCTGAACCCGGATTTTTGCATTTTCCTGCTCGTACAAGTCGGAGAACGCTTCGATGCCAAAAGGCCGTGTAATTTCAAACCGTTCCAAGAAAACGGCATTTGTCAGCGGCCTGTCGCCCGCGATCTTTTTGAGGGAGGGGCCAACATGCCTGATCACACCGGATGGCGCGACAATGGCGTGCATTGGCATCAATGCGTTCAACCCGGTATATGGGATCGTGATCGACATTACGGCCGCATACCTGCACCAAGGTCCAAGCCCCTATCCTCGCTGAACGACGTTTCCAGCAGCTCAATCTCAATAAGTTCCGTAATGCCATCCTCTGAATTGGCGCGTTTCAAATCTGTTAAAACAAGCGCGCCATAGTCGTCGGCAAGCGCTTGCAACATCCCCAGCAAAACCGCGCCATATCCTTCGATATCGCATTCAAGTTTCAGTCTGTAGACACCGTGCCCATGGCTTCGGATGGTGATTTGAGGCATTTCTAGATCTGGTATCGCGAGCTTTACGCGTCCGGTCAGTTCATCAAGCGACATCAGGAAATCTTCGAATTCCCGCCCACCGAAACGCAGCAAACGGCGTACCCTTTCCATATTCGGGTTGGTCACAAGGTAAGTGCCGATATCTTCCAGAACGCTTTGACGGTCTTTCTTCAAGACCAGTGTTGTGGCGTCCAAAACCGCTTCCGTCAGCGTGTCATCATAGGGCAGCATCGCTTCAAAGTCGCGAAAATCAAGATGGGCATCGCGCGTCACCTGCTCCCACACAGGGCGCCCGTAGGTGTCTTGAACGAACCCTTGGATTGCAAAGTTGATGAGCCCAAACATGGCGATCCCTGTGACTACTCACTGGGGGTTAGCCATAAACCGCAGAGTCTTAATTCTTCGCTAAACGCCGCTTAGAAATCCGTTGCCACACCGCCTTCGGCCTTCCGTTTTTCGACGAATTCTGACAGCTCCTCACGGATCGCAATATCCATGGGGGGGCCTCGAACTCCTCGATTATACCCTTGTACATCTCGTGGGCGCGTTCCGCCGTCCAAACAGCACCGCCCAAATCCCAAGCCTCAAAGTTCGACCAGTCCGAGATGAGCGGGCTGTAAAAGGCGGTCTCATAGCGTTCTTGCGTGTGCTGACATCCAAAGTAATGCCCGTCAGGGCCCACGTCTTTGATTGCGTCAACCGCAATGTCATCAGGCGTGGTCGCGAAGGTCGCAGGCTGCATATAGCGTTGAATTTGCTGCAAAACATCGCAGTCCATGATGAATTTCTCGGGCGACGCAATCAGCCCACCTTCCAGCCAGCCAGCCGCATGGTAGACAACATTGGTGCCTGATTGGACGGCGGCCCAAAGCGAATTTGATGTCTCCCACATTGCCTGTCCGTCGGGCACGTTGGCCGCGCATACACCGGACGAGCGGATCGGCAAGTTGTAGAACCGGCCCATCTGCCCAGTCATCTGGGTCGCGCGCATATATTCGGGCGTGCCAAAGGCCGGTGCGCCAGTTTTCATGTCGACATTCGACGTAAACGTTCCAATCGCGCAAGGCGCGCCAGGATTGACCACTTGCAACAGCGCAATCGCGGCCAGCCCTTCGGCCAAAGACAACGTCACGGCGCCCGACATTGTCACCGGCGCCATGGCGCCCGCCAAGGTAAAGGGCGTCACAATCACCGGCTGGTTGCGGCGCGCATGGATCATGGCCCCTTCCAACATCGGGAAGTCATGTTTCAGCGGCGAGACCGAATTAATGTTGGTGTACATATGCGGTTTGGAATCGAACTCCTCACGCGTCAGCCCGCCCGCAATGCGGGTCATTTCCATCACATCTTCAACCCGGCCCTGCCCAAGAGAGTACGCATGTACCACCTTGTCGGTCAGGGTCAGCTTGTCGAACAGGCAGTCGAGATGGCGGACGGAGGCATGAATATCAATCGGCTCAACTGGATAGCCACCCGCAAAATGGATGCAGTTAAAGAACTGCGTCAGCTTGATAAAGTCGCGGTAGCCTGCAAAATCGCCTGACCGTTTGCCGCGCTTCAAGTCCCACATATTGGGCGGTGACGACACGTTGCCAAAGAGTAGATTTTTCCCACCCATCGTGATCGCGCGGTCGGGGTTGCGCGGCGTGATAGTGAACTCGGACGGCGCATGGCCCACCATCTCCATGACGAAATCTTCTTCCATTTTGACATTGGTTCCGTCGACCTTGCAGCCGGCCTTTTTCAATATCTCGCAGGCCTCAGGATTAAGAAATTCGATCCCGATCTCCGACAAGATGCGCATGCAGCCTTCGTGGATGGCTTGAACGCCGTCCTGATCCAGCGGTTCCGTAGGTGCGTCGCGGTTGACCGGAGGATCCCACGGCATCTGATCCGGCAATTTAGAGACAGTGCGCCGTTTGTTCCCCGCGCGCCCACCGCTACGTGTTCTGCGCGGCATATCGTTGGCCATCATCTGCCCTCCGGTCGTTTGACCGTCAGGCTGACATGCAACATCCGTACAAGAACGGCGTTTTCCGACCCGTAAGGTCGTTTTCTAGCGCTGAAACGCGCTAAGCAGCCTCAAGGACGAAATTCATTGCGGTCGCGTTGATGCAATGAGTGATCTTGCCCGAGATGAAGACCAAGTGCCCCTGGTGGCTGCCGCAGCGTCTGCAATGCACTTCGATCAGCAAGTCTTCCCCGGTCCCCATTTGACCACCATACGCCGCTGGAATACCATCGGCATTCAGCATCACCGCATCAGGGCGGGCGTGATAGAAAAACACCCATCCTTTGTCCAAAATGACCTTCCGATCAGAGTTGTAGAGGTGCAGGTCGCAGCCTTTGCAGTGATACGTCCCAGCGCGGTCTTCTTTCCACATGTCGCCGGTTTTGGGGTTCTCTGTGAACCCTTCGCGCAGGATGACATATTCTTCGGCCGTCAGCATGGATTGCCACTCCGCATCAGACCGCTGAACTTCGTATTGATAGTCTGAATCGGCCCCCGGCAAGACACGGGCCTTCGCGCTCGACCCCGCCCCAAGTGCAGCGACGCCTACGCCTGCGAAAAATGAACGGCGGCTTAAGGAAATTGACAGTCTAGACTTCATTGGGCAGGCCTCCGATGGATTGGCGATCCCCCGCAATTGATGTGCGGAGTGGGTTTTTGGTCAAAAAAGAAGTGGGCCGCATGCGCTGAGGCCCACTTTCGCTTTTTGGCGTCTCAACAGAATGTCTGTCGGAGACAGATTACTTTTGCTTCACGATCTCGGCGGCCATTTCGGCAGCGCTATTGCCGTCGCCAAACAAGACAGTCTTTTCGATGATCTTTTGGCGGGATGTCACGTCAGCTTCAAAAAATGTCTGGCGTTCCGCTGCGCTCATGTTGCCCAGAGCGAGCCGCACACGCGCGGCGGAGATGTCACCCATCGATGTTTCTCTGACAATTGTTTCAGCCGCGGAGGCATTGCTCATTGCGAAAAGTTCGGCAGCAGATGTGTCCGCGAAAGCCGGGGCGGAAATGGCGAGGCTGATAGCAGCGGTCGTTAGTACGGTTCTCATAAGTCTTTCTCCGAGTGTATTTTAGAAGAATTGAACGGATTTCTGCGCTGTAGAGGCGTGATTTTTATGTGCTCCCACGGCGTGAATTCAGGTCCGGTCGCATTTTAAGCTATCGGTTGAGGGGCATTTCCATAGTGCCGAAAAATTCGTTTTTCATGCCATTCGTATAAATCAAGACACGGTTTATTGATCTCACCACAGCGTTTGTATTTCGTGATGCGACTTCGTTCTACGTCGGTGAAATGACAAACGTGAACCAAGACCTATTGAATATGATGCGGGTGAAAAGCACCGCATATATTGGCAAGAACCTGACCGCCCCTTGGGGCGTGCATATTATTGAGCATGAAACCCTTGCCCGCTTCCACATCGTCGTATCTGGGACGACATGGATTGATGTGCCGGGCTCAGGAGGCCCCGTGAAGCTTGAGGACGGGGATATCGCGATCATTCCTGACGGCAAGGCACATAGCTACATGGATACCCCCGGACGGCAAACCGTAGACGCGGCCTTCCCCACAGGCGCCGAAAATTCCTATTTCCACAAGTTTCAACATGACAACACTCAAACGCATTTGCTTTGCGGGTATTTCGAGATGTCAGAACGCACCCCGCCCGCCATTACGGAAAATTTGCCAGAGCTTTTGATCGGACGCGCCAAAGATCCTGCGCTGTCGAAAGGGTTTTCAATGGTTGCTGATCTGATAGCGGCCGAGCTTTCAGAGCAGTCCGATCAATCGGAGATTGTTCTAAACCGCATGACGGAAATGCTCTGCATCTACACAATCCAAAACTGGATGGACCGCACGCTCAATGATGACGATCACCTTCTTGCATTGGCGGACCCCAAAACCAAATTCGTGCTTGATATGATCCACGAAAACCCCGGTCGGGGTTGGACTGTCGACAATCTTGCCAAACTGTATGGGCAATCGCGAACAGCGTTTTCGGCGCATTTCAAGCTTGCAACCGGCTTGACCCCTATGAGCTACGTCCGACGGTGGCGGATCAAACTTGCCTGCCGCATGCTAGATGAGAAAGCCCTTTCGATTGACGAGATTGCCTTCAAGTCCGGCTATGCTGACACAAACGCCTTCAACCGCGCTTTCAAACGCGAAACAGGCCATTCGCCAGGCTCCTACAAGAAACTGGCATCTGTCTCAGCGCTTTGAAACTGTCACCTGTCCTATGCGCGCAACTTCGAGAGCCAGCCGGGTAAGTACGAAATATCAGGCAGGACGACATCGCTGATCGGGTTTAGGTCCGCCTCGCTGGCAAATCCGCTGGTCACGCCGACGCAGACCATTCCAGCCGCCCTGCCCGCTTTCATATCATGGGCGCTGTCACCAACCATTGCGACGTTATCGGGCGCGAGATCCCAACTGTTCACAAAAGGCCAAACACATGCCCGGGCCGGGTTTGCCGCCATATCCGCTGTCACTACCAATGATGGCGTCGAACAGGTCATCCACTTCAAGCGATTGCATATGGCGCAATGCCGCGGCGGCGCTGTCATTGGTGGCGATACCAAGCGCGACCTGTTCTTTCAGCCGCCCCAAAACCGGCTTTAGCGGCAGAATTTCATGCACCACAACATCGCGCGACATAGCATTGGAGTGTTCGAGCAGCGCCTCACGGTCCCAATCTGGTAAAAATGGCAGGAGCAGGTCGACGCTGTCCTCCGGCGTGCCAGCAATCACCGGGCTATCGGAGGAAAATGCCAAAGTGGACGGATCAAAACCCACCGCATCAGACATCTGGCGCAACTGCGTCTCGTTCCCCTTTGCGAGCCCAAACAGAAAGGCACGCGACCATTCCCCCCAGGTCTTTTCAAAGTCCAAAAGAGTAGCATCTTTGTCGAATAGAATTGCGCGGATCATGTCACTGCCTCATGCCGTTTTGCGCGACCCTAGTGTCGCAATTCCCCTTGCACAAAACAAGATTTGCCTACACATCTGAAACAGTTCTCAGGGCGGGGCGAAATTCCCCACCGGCGGTGATAGCCCGCGAGCGCCTCGTCTCAGGATTGAGGGTCAGCAGATCAGGTGAAATTCCTGGGCCGACGGTCATAGTCCGGATGAGAGAGAGCGTGCGCGCGCCCCATGTCCGGGGCGTTCGAACGGGATCGCCTTGGTGACGTGTTGATGTTGCGAAAGGAGATCTGCAAAATGACACTCACCCGATATGCCTTTATCAAGGCCAACTGGCATTCTGAAATTGTCGACCAAGCCTTGGTCGGGTTTTCAGAGCTGATCGACCCCAACCAGATTGACGTATTCGACGTGCCCGGCGCGTTTGAAATGCCATTGATGGCCAAAGAGCTTGCCTCAACGGGGCAGTACGCCGCTGTCGCCTGCGCTGCACTGGTCGTTGATGGCGGCATCTACCGGCATGATTTCGTGGCATCGGCCGTGGTTGACGGACTGATGCGGGCCGGGATGGACACAGGCGTGCCCGTTTTGTCGGTCTCACTAACGCCGCATCATTTTCAGGAAACCGCGCATCACATCGGCATCTACAAAGCGCATTTCGTGGAAAAAGGCCGCGAAGCAGCGCAGGCGGCAATGATGATTGGTGAGACGCGCAAAGCCCTAAAGCCACGCGCGGCTGCCTAAACGAGACCCGCCTTGCCTTAGGTCCAGTTTGGTAGATCGCCGCCTGGCAAGAGCTGGCGCGCGCGCATCGGGTCCATGTAGTCGAAACCGACCGCGTCACAGAAGTCGGTGACCCAAGCGTCATCCATCAACAAAAAATCCAAAACTGACCCCAGAAAGGCCGGGTCGCTGGCCTGCGCCCGCATGTCTTGGGCGCTTGCGCCGGTGGACCCCATAAAGACGGTCGCAAGATCATCTGTGGATAAAATCCAGGCCAGGGCCTGTATCGCAAGGGTCTGCGCCGCGTTCGGTGACATTGTATATTTTTCTTAAAGGTTTCTTTAACCAGTCTCACTCATATCTGACCCATCGGCATACGCAAGTTCGGAGACTGTTACCACGATGGGGCGACGCATTTTAATTATCGACGCAATGCCGACCCGCCGCATTGTAATGAAAGCCAAACTCGGCGCTGCGCGCTATCAGGTCTCAATGGTGAGCGACATGGCGGAGGCGGAGCCGATTTTGGCGCAAGGGGCCTGCGACTTGATTCTGATCGACGCCGTCGCCGGCGAGACCGAAGAACAAACGCGCTCCATTTGTCGCGATCTGAAATCAAATGCGAAGACGCGGGACTTGCCGGTCATCTTGATGTGTCAATCGCCGACCCAATTGCGCGTTGTCCAAGCGCTGGAGGCTGGATTTGACGATATCATGCTGCGCCCGGTGGCTGAGCCGGTCCTACTGGCGCAACTGCGCGCTGTTTTGCGGCGCAAAGCGGCACAGGCCGATCACCCGGACAAGAATTTCCTGATTGAATTTCAAGCACAAACAGTACCTGCAGCGTCCCAATCCCGCATCGCAGTGATCGCCAGCAGCAGACCAAAGGCGCGCGCGCATGCCGCAATGATGCGCCGCGCGACTGAGCCCGACGCGCCCACGGAATATATTGCATATGACTTCAGCTCGATACTGGCGCTAACGCCTGATGCACCGGAAATCGATGCAGCAGTTTTGTTTTCCGACACATTCAACGAAAATGTGGCTTTGACCTTGCTGTCAGACCTACGCAGCGGTGGGCATCTGCGCACCGCAGGCGTGGTCGCTGCGATGCGCGACGACGACCCCGCATTGGTCGCGCGCGCCTTCGATCTGGGTGCGGAAAATGTCGTGTCCGACGAGTCAGGACCGGCGGAGTTGGCCTGGCGTGCCCAGGCGCTTGCAGCGTGCAAGCAAAGCGACGATGCGGTGAAACGCAATCTTGAGAATGGATTGCGACTTGCCATGACCGATCCTTTGACCGGGTTGTTTAACCGTCGCTTTGCAGCACGCAGACTCGAGCAGATCGTGTCCGAAAATGACCAGTTTGCATTGTTGATGCTGGATATCGACCATTTCAAACGCATCAATGATCGCCATGGCCATGCAATGGGTGACAAGGTGCTTTCGCAAATTGCTGACACGATGCGCGCCAATATGCGTCAGGACGATCTACTGGCGCGGGTTGGCGGTGAGGAATTTTTGATCGCCCTGCCCGCTACCTCATCCGAGCAGGCAGTTGCGACGGCAGAACGCTTGCGCCACGCGATCAAGTCTACCCCAACACTTGACCCAAAAACAGGCCGTCAGGTGTTTGCCACGATCAGCATTGGATTGATGCATAGTGACGGCATTGACGAGGAGGTTGAAACGCTGTTGGCGCGGGCCGACCGTGCGCTCTATGACGCCAAGGCAGCCGGACGCAACAAGGTCCGGGTCAGCGAAGCCGCCTAGCGGTTTTTCGCGCGCCTGATACCGGATTCGAGCTTGTCAGCGAAGGCGGCGCGGGCTTCCGGGTTCATTTGTTCTAACCGGTCCACCATGATCTCGGCACCCGTCTGCTGCATCGTGGTTTGCAGCAGACGCTGCGCGTCCAAAATCGACATTACCGCATCGGCGTCAAATGGCGTGGCACGCACAGTCTGCGCCAAAGATTGCCCCAATGCGCGCATCTGCTGGCGGTTTTCACGGAAGGAGCCGCGACGTTCTTCAAACTTCTCACGCAACAGCGCACGGTCTTCCTTGGAAAACGCGCGCCCGTATGGGCCCACTGCACCTTGGGCGCTTGGATTGCGATCCTTGCCACCATTGCCCTTCGCGGCGTAGGAGCCCACAAAAGCCCCAGCCACCAGCAAATTTACACCCAGCGAAAGAACCAGCAGGATGCGCAGCCAGCTTCGGCGCGGCGCGCCGGTGGATTGAGTGTCAGGGGTTGGGGTGTCAGCCATCGACCGATCCTTCCTCAAAAAACATGTCGTCGCCCGGCAGGAAGGCCGAGATCGAGAAATCCACGTCGTTCAACGCGGCCTCTGTCCCGGTCAAAAGCGCGGGCTGCGCAAATCCAATATAAATCCCAGCGGCTGTCGCGGTCACAAGGCCACCAATTGCGGGCCAGCCGCCAAGTAACTCGCGCAATTGTACCAGCGGGCTGTTGACCGGTTGCGCAGGCGCGACTTCGAAACGTGGCTGCACCGCCTCAGCATCCGCAATAATCCGCGCCATCAATGGCTCCGTAGGAAGCGGCGCGGCCTCGCGGGCCTGCGCAAACAAAGCGTCGAGTTCAAGATCGATATCGTGCTTCTTTTCGGTCATAGTCCCAACTCTTCCTTTCGACCCGCGAGCGCCGCAGCAAGCCCGCGTTTTCCGCGCGCTGTCAGGCTTTCGACGGCCTCTACGGTAATCTCTAATATCTCGGCAATCTCGGGGTTTGCCAGCCCTTCGATATGACGCAAAATGACGGCCTGCCGTTGCCGGTCCGGCAAGCTTTGCAAAGCGGCGTCCAAGGCAGACAAACGCTCTGCCTGCAGCAGCTGCGCCTCCGCGCCAGGGCGGTCATCCTCCGGCTCAGCGATCTCATCAAGCCCGATACCGCGCCGTTTCCGCAGCCGGTCGGTACACAAGTTTGACGCCACACGAAACACCCAGGTGCTGGGCTTTGCCCCGCCCTGCTGCCAGGTCGGCGCAATTTTCCACAAGCGCAACATTGCCTCTTGCACCACATCTTCGGCCTCGGCGACATCACGCAGCATCCGATTGCAAAACGCCAGAAGCCGCGGCGCTAGGCGCGCCGTCAGCTCGGCTGCCGCTGCCGGATCACCATTGGCATAGAGCACCAAAAGCGCGTCATCTGCCATGTCTGCAGTTTGATCGAAGGCCATACTCATCCCGTGATAGCTTTACCGGGCCACGCATGGCCCAGCAATTCCAACTAGGTCTATTCGCTGGTCTTGTTGGCACGCTTGCCTTTGCGGTCTTTGATGGCCTCGAATTCTTCCTTCGAGATGCCGCCGCTGCCATCGGCGTCGATTTTGCCAAACCGCGCGGCCACGCGTTCGGCATCTGGCGCCAATTCTTCGGGGCTGAGCATGCCATCCGCATTTGCGTCACGGCGTTCAAACATCCGGTCCAGACGCTTTGCGCCGCGTTCACCCATTTTTGCGGAGAGCTCTTCCTTCGTAAGGAACCCGTCGCTATCGGCATCGGCCTCGGCAAAACGTGCAGCTCCTTGTGCGGCCATCTCCGCTTGCGTGACCTCGCCATTGCCGTCCTGGTCAAGCTGCTCGAAGCTTGCGCGCGGGCCGTGGCGCCCTTCGCCTTTTGCCAAAGCGGCGACTGGAACCAGCGCCACGGCGACGCCGGCAGCCAGAAGGAAAGTCTTCGCAGGTGTAAAAGTCTTGGTCATAGTGTCAGTCCTTGCCTTTGATTATTCAGCGCCTCATCGCGCTGTCATATCCTCAAACGCGGGAGCTGCAGGTTTCCGTCGCAGAAAATTGCGACATCGCGACGCAAGACACACGGCGACTATGTACTTGGCTGCCGATAGGCGTAGAACACCCTCAATCTGGAAAGGGGCGAATATGGCCACGCAGACCCAAATCGAAGCGTTGGAAGACACCACCGAGGAACGGTCCACCAAAACCGCAATGCTGCGAGGTTGGCGAAAGACCTGCCCGAATTGCGGCCAAGGCCCTTTGTTAAAATCCTATCTCAAAGTGTGCGACGAATGTGCCGTTTGCCAGCAACAGCTGTATCACCACCGCGCCGATGACGGGCCCGCCTATTTGACCATTCTGGTTGTTGGACACCTGATGGCGCCGTTTTTGCATATGACTTTCACGCATTTCGACCAACCTGATCCGCTGATTGTCGCAACCGTATTTTCCGTCGCTTGTGTCGCGCTGTGCCTGTATCTGCTGCCCCGCATGAAAGGGGTCGTCGTCGGCATTCAATGGGCCAAACGCATGCACGGGTTCGGCGACGCTTGAATTGACGCTGGACGCGACAGGTAAGCCGGGCCAAGCTGCCGCCATGACCTCACCCCAGATCAGAGACGCCGCAACCGTTGTGCTATTACGGGATGCCGCGACCCAACCAAAGGTTTTGATGGGGCAACGTGGCAAGAACGCGGCCTTCATGCCTTGTAAATACGTCTTTCCCGGCGGCGCTGTGGACCCAGAAGACAGCCTCGTGCCATTTGCCCAGCCGCCCGACGCGTTGACACTGGACCGTTTGGCACTCAGGTCAGATCCAGATTTGGCAAAGCCCATTGTCGCAGCAGCAATACGTGAGGTCTGGGAAGAAACCGGATTGATGTTTGGGACGAAAATACAGGCCGACACCCCACCCCCAGACAGCTGGCGAAATTTCTTCGAAACTGGAAACGGCCCGACGGCAGAGGGATTTCACTACATGTTCCGCGCGATTACCCCACCAGCGCGGCCCAGACGGTTTGATGCGCGTTTCTTTCTGGTAGAGGCCGAACGGGCCTTGAGCGACCTTGATGATTTTTCCGGTGCGGAGGACGAGCTGAGTCATTTGCACTGGGTCGATCTTGACGCGGCAAAAGCCCTCGATTTGCCCTTTATAACGGAAGTCGTCTTGGCGGAGGTGGCGGCGCTTGCAAAGGGGGCGTTGCCGCCCGCATCTGTCCCGTTTTTCAACAACAGCACTGAGACCTCGGAATTTCTGCGGCTCGGTTAGAACCGCTCCGCTTTCACAGAAATGCGGGAACTGTTCCACAATACCGCCCTATTCTGCGCATAGCCGACTGTGCAATGATAGTGAGCATGAGCAGCCCGCACCCGCAAGAGGCGCAACAGACTAGGCCCCGTGCCAAATGGGATCGTTGGATCCTGTTTGGATTGGTGGGCCTTTTCGTGTTTGGCTTTGCCGGGCTCATGGCCTCGGTCGGTTGGGACGAGACGCTGAATCAGCTCAAGAAACTCACCTTTGGCCAATTTGTGCTGCTGTTGTGCTTGTCGCTGGTCAATTACGGATTGCGTGGGTTTCGCTGGCATATATTTGCGACGCAACTGGGGCTGCCGCTGCGCATGCGCGACAACATTCTGCATTTCATCGGCGGGTTCGCGATGACCGTAACGCCCGGCCGCATCGGCGAACTGGTGCGATTGCGCTGGATCTCCAACCTGTCGGGGTGGCCGTTTGAACGCAGCCTGCCCCTGCCCTTCATTGACCGGGCATTTGACATCGCGTCCATGGGCCTGGTGCTGACCGGCGCTGTGCTTCTGTCGCAAGTCGGGACGGCGGGCGCGATCCCTGTGGCTCTTTTCGCGATTACGACTGCCTTGGTTGTGACGCGGCCCAGATTGGCGCGTCTGCTTGTGACGCTTGTGTGGCGGATGATCGGCCGTTGGCCGCGCCGTTTCGCAAACCTGCGCCAATCCGCACGGGAAATCGCCCGGTTCAGCGCGCCTTCAGTCGCGCTGCCCGCGCTCGCGCTCGGCTTGATTGGGTGGAGCGCCGAAGGCTACGCGCTTCATCTGCTGCTGTCATGGATGGGCGCAGATATCGGCTTCGCGACGGCGACCCTAATTTTCGTTTTCGCCACTTTGGCAGGTGGGCTTACGGGCGCGCCCGGTGGTGTCGGCGGCGCGGAGGCAGCGATGTTGGCGCTGCTCCTAGCCCAAAACGTCCCTCTTGAAATTGCGGTCCCGGCCATGGCCGTTATCCGCATCACAACGCTTTGGTTCGCCATCGTGCTAGGCATCACCGCCTTTCCGATTGCAGAACGAAATTCACACAAAGGCATGAAAGCACATGGTCTGGAAAACGCGCACCTATAGCGGCTGGGGCCGCGTGAAAACGGCCACCGGGCCTGTCGCGCGCCCGGAGCGGGTTTCGTCCCTGATCGCGGCACTGTCAGAGCGGGCGGGCCCTGCTATCGGCAATTGCCGTTCCTATGGGGATGCGTGCTTGAAGTCAGACGCGCCCGTCATGATGACAACGCGGCTGGACCGTATCTTGGGATTTGATCACGAAACCGGAGTGTTGGACGTCGAAGCCGGGATAAGCATCGGCGAAATTGCCAAAATTTTCGCGCCGCAAGGCTGGTTGCCAGCAGTTATGCCCGGCACCGGGTTTGCCACCGTCGGCGGCTGCATCGCCAATGACGTACATGGCAAG
Source organism: Litoreibacter sp. JB4-2 (assembly GCF_055693445.1). Classification (NCBI taxonomy): domain Bacteria; kingdom Pseudomonadati; phylum Pseudomonadota; class Alphaproteobacteria; order Rhodobacterales; family Roseobacteraceae; genus Litoreibacter; species Litoreibacter sp. JB4-2. Next base: position 3,545,136 of record NZ_CM146334.1, on the reverse strand, counting down.
AACCACCATGATGTCGGCTCCTTCGGGCAACATGTTGTCGAGCTGACACTCATCAATGGTGGAAAGCCGCAAAAAATCGGACCATCAAAAAACCCAGGCCTATTTGCCGCAACCGTCGGCGGGCTTGGACAAACTGGGGTGATCGCATCGGCTAAACTTCAGCTATTGTCTTGCAAAGGCGATGTGATGATGGTCACGGAACGCCGAATCGACGGGTTTGACGAATTCGCTGAAGCGCTCGATGCATCGCAAGCGAGTTACACGGTCGGCTGGATCGACGCGACCGCCCGCGGAAACGCATTGGGGCGCGGGATTTTGGAGGAAGGTGAAACCGGTTACGGGCTTGTACCGCCGAAGAAAGGAAGCAAATCCGTCCCCTTTAACGCACCGGGCTTCACCCTGTCAGCTCCGGTCGTGAAAGCCTTCAACAGCGCCTATTTCCGCCGCGTACCTGAAGCCGGTCGTACAAGCGTCAAGCCTATTCAGGATTTCTTCTTTCCGCTGGATCAGAATCCATGACTGGAACCGGCTCTACGGGAAGGCGGGCTTCATACAGTTTCAATGCGTTGTGCCGCCGGACCAGTTAAACGCGCTCAAAGACATGCTCAAAGAGATCGCCAAAAGCGGCCTTGCCTCGCCCTTGGCCGTGCTCAAACGCATGGGTCCGGGCCGCGCCGGTTTGATGAGCTTTCCGATGGAAGGCTATACGCTTGCGGTCGATTTCAAGAACAGCTCGCGGTCCAACGGGTTGATTGCACGGCTGGAACAAATGACGGCACAAGCACAGGGACGCGTCTATCTGGCCAAGGATGCCACGCTTGCCCCAAAGCATGTGCCCGCGATGTACCCTGAACTGTCAAAATTCGTCGCCGCCGCCAATAAGATCGACCCGGATGGCAATTTCGAGACCGACCTGACCCGCCGCCTCAAGATCAGGAGCGCAGCATGACCGACAATTGGATCATCCTTGGTGCGACCTCCTCGATGGCCAAGGCTTTCGCGCGCGCCGTATCAGCAGAAGGGGCCCGCGTTTTTCTGGCGGGTCGCGACATGGCCGATCTGTCGGCAACCGCTGCTGATTGCGGCATGCGTGGCGCGGATTTGGCAGAGGCCGTCAAATTTGACGCACGCGACAGCGCAGGCTTCGCGGCAATCATAAGCCGGGTCACCAAAGAGGACGGCATGATCAATGTCGCGGTCTTTGTCGGGTCCATGCCCGCGCAATCCGATATCGACGAAAACCCAGACCTGATCGAAGGCGTCGTGATCGACAGCCACACCGGCCCCGCAACATTTTTGCAAATGATTGCACCTGAGATGGAGGCACGCGGCGGCGGTACCGTTGTCGGTGTGGGCTCTGTTGCTGGTGACCGCGGGCGGATCGGGAACTATGTCTACGGCTCTGCAAAGGCCGGGTTTCACACCTATCTCAGCGGGCTGCGCAACCGGCTGACCCGCTCAGGTGGGCATGTCGTCACTGTTAAGCCGGGTTTCGTTGACACAGCCATGACTTGGGGGATTGAGGGAATGTTTCTTGTCGCACCGCCCGAGGCCGTGGCTCGCAGCATCCTCAAGGCGGTAGAGAAAAAGACGGATGTTCTGTACACCCCGTTTTTCTGGCGCATTATCATGGGCATCATCAAAACGATCCCGGAACGCATCTTTAAGAAAATGAGCGTCTAGAACCCGAACGCCTGATGGAATTGCCCAGCTGCGTAAAACATCAGCGTTGCTGTGAATAAGATCAAAGACAGCCCGTGCTTGTCGCGTAGCGCGAAGACAATTGGGTCGTAATCCTGCTTGCCTTTGTAACCCAGCGACACCATCCGCCACAGCCAGCCAGCGATCGGCACCATCGCGCACCAGAGCAGCCATTGCGACTTATACAGCTCCAGCGCCTGATCGGTGAACGTGTACATGAAAAATACCAAGAGAGATGCGACCATTCCCAAACAAGCCACGTTGAACAGGTCAGATCTGTCGGGCCTGCCATAACCGCGCCCTGGAAGCCGGTCATCGGAGGTGGCCAAAGTGAGCTCCGTCAGCCGTTTGACGCAACCCAACGTGACAAAAACCGGGAAAATGAAGACGAGCATGTAGATCGAAACGTAAATTTCCGCCGCCGCCGCTCCTGCAACGACGCGCAGCGTGTAGAGCCCCGCCAGCGTAGCAATATCGATCCAACGCATCCGCTTGAGCTTAAGCGAATAGGCCAGCGACATCAGCATATAGAGCACGACAATGCCAAAGAACGCCCATGTCAGGCTGAAGGCGACCCCAAGCGCCAAAGCGCCCAAGATCAGGCATGCCTTCATGCCCACAGAGATCGGGACGGCGCCACTTGCAAATGGCCGGTGCTTCTTTTTGACGTGGAGGCGGTCAGCCTCCAAATCCAGCAGATCGTTAACAATGTAAATGCAGGACGCCGCAGCTGAGAACGCCACCATCGCCAACAAGACAGTCGCAAAAGGGATCAGCCCAAATTGATGCGCCGCAATCAACGGCAGCAAGAGCATCACGTTTTTCACATATTGATGCGGACGCAGTCCTTTGAGCAGGTCGCGCCACAACCACCCACCTTCGAGCTGCGTGACATCATGCGCGCCACTAAGCGCCGCTTTCGCGCCCGCGACGTTGCCAACTATGATGGCGTCATCGCCATGCGGCCAAATTTCCAAATCTGTACTGTCATTGCCTGCATAGTGGAACCCACGTTCGCCATAGGCGGCCACCAAAGCATCCGCCTTGGCCGCACCACGCAGATTGACCCCGTCACGTGTCGCAAAATAGGTTGATGAGAGGCCATGCAAGGCCGTCAGATCGCGCACCAGTGAATGATCCGAGGCGGAGGCAAGCACAACGTCATGTCCTTGCGCCTGGGCCGCCTGCGCGAGCCCTTTTACTTGCGCGTTGACCGGCATCAGGTCCAATCGCGGCTGCCCAATCTCTGCGAGCGCAGATTTCAAGGCGGGCTTGTCGCGCAAGTTGCGCCAAATCGCACCAATCGTCGCCAACGGATCACGGCCCAACCCGAGCCACAGGCACTCATACAAAAGATCTGTTTTCAGAAACGTGCCGTCCACATCAAGAACGAGCGGCTTAGACCCCGACATTAGAGCGCGCTTTCCGTTCTAAAGACGCAGCCGTCGCTGACCAGCTCCGGAGGCGTCAGGCACATGGAACGTGCAACCTTCCAAGCGGCGAGCACGCGTGGCACGTAAGCCCTTGTCTCAGCAAAGGGGGGCACGCCGGCATGTTTGCGCACGGCACCCTCGCCCGCGTTATAGCCAGCCAAAGCCAATATCGGATCGCCGCCAAACTCCCGCATCAACCAATCCAAGTAAGCCACACCGCCTTTTATGTTCTGCCCCGGGTCCGTCGCGTCCTTCACCCCAAACCGCGCAGCGGTATCGGGGATAAGCTGCATTAGCCCTTGGGCGCCTTTGGGGCTTTCGACTGCAACGCGGCCACCCGATTCAACCGAGATCAATGCCAGCACAAAGGCCGGGGACAGCTTTTTGTCTAAGGTCTCGACAATGATGCTGGTGCCATGCTCAGCAGCAATTTTCTGGAGCTGGTCCAACCGCGGCTCTGGGACGGCCTTGCCACTTGGGGCATTCGCCACATGCGCAACTGCCTCGGAAAACCGACCGCGCACCGGGGTGCCCATTTCAGGCGAAACAGTTTGCCAAAACCAATCCAAATCTGAGCCCGGTACGGAAGCTGGCTTTTTGGCGGGCTGAGACGGCGCCACGACCGCCTCTGGGTCAATCTGCACCGTGATACGACTGCCCCCGCCTGATGGCGGCTTGATCTTACGAAAAGTAAAATCCCCGCCAAAAGCAGGTTTGTGCGACCCCGCGAAAGCGGCGACGGCAACGCATGATACAAGCGCCGCAATAGTGATGGTTCTGATAATCAACATGATCCGCCCGACCAGCCATTTTGCTTTGTTATTTTGAAAGCACCATATCGTCAAATCTGGAAACAAAACCATTAAAATAGATTTATTGCCTGTTTTTAGCTGAACGACGGAACACAGAGGTCACAGAGTTTTCGAGAGAATTCGATCTTTTTCTTCTTTAATATCTTAATGATATCAAGTGTTTATCAATTTTTTCCATACTATTTACCTTTGCTTAGAAATTGCACCATTGGCGCCCAACTCTCGCCCAGATTGACCCCGATAACTCTCCCCATACCGCAGCGGCGATGAAGTTCGGAACAGAGGCCGGACCAAGTCAAACACACCGCTTCGGCGTAAATGGAAACGAAACTGACTATATCCTTGGAGGGATACCAAAATGACTAAACTGTTCACAAACTTCTTCGCAGACGAATCCGGTGCCGTAACTGTTGACTGGGTTGTTCTGACCGCAGCCATCGTTGGCCTGGGCATTGCTGTTATGGCATCTGTATCCGATGGCCTGGAAAACCTGTCCGGCGACATCGACCAGCAGCTGTCTGACCAAGGCATCTCGACTACATTCTAAGTGGTCAGCCGCCCTCGCGGCGGCCTTAAGCTACCGATTAAACCACGCCAAATGGCGTGGTTTTTTCATAAGACCGGGAGTTTGGAGAAGATTAAGAAACGGTTAATTTCCATCTTAATCAGACGCCAAAATCGATTTGCCCAATTTTGAACACAATTGGGACTACTCTTTGGTTTATCAGGGGTGAAGACCGAGCGCGCTACTTGGAAGCGGCGCGTTTAAAATGAGGAAGACATGTTGGTACATATAAAAAGTTTTTTGCGTGAAGAAGATGGCGCAGTTACTGTTGACTGGGTCATTCTGACCGCTGGTGTCGTTAGCCTCGCTTTGGCTGCGGTTGGCGTAATCACTGATGGGACAGAGGATTACTCCGGCGACGTTGAGGAAAAACTCAAAAGCGATCTTATTGTGACCTCTTTTGAGACAGGTAACGATGTCTAACCAAGGCTGAGGGGCCTGGAAGACCCAAAGGCAGATAGCCTTTCAACACGCGGGCCTATGTTCAAACATTGGGCCCGCTTTTGTTTGAGCAGATGTCTCACCCTTTTTTTTGCAACACGCTATGCGATTGTCTCCTGACTGTGCAAAATGCCCTAACCTGATCATCATCATATCACCTTTTCGCCTCAATCCCTCACTATCCCCAAACCAAAGATGTCTGCACTTGTTTACGCAGGCATTGTGTTAATCTGAAAAGGGGCACGAAATGAGGATTTTGTTTGGGCTTGTTCTGATCATGGGGATCGGGCTTGCCGGGTTCGCAGCCTACTTGGCTAAAAATCGCATTGGCGAATACCAGTCGACACTGGCAGAACAACAGGCAAAGTTGGCAAGCAACGTGCCGCTGGAGCCAGTCTTCGTTCTAAAACGTCGAATTGCTTATGGCGAAAAGCTCAAAAAGGAAGACGTGAAAATCGTCGCGTGGCCCGAGAATGCCATTCCTGAAGGCGCGTTCCAGGACGGCAAGACCCTATTCCCTGAAGATGGTGAATTGCGCACCGTATTGCGTGTTATCGAAAAAGACGAAGCACTGCTTTCGGTGAAAGTGACAGAACCTGGTGAGGATGCAGGTGTGTCGTCACGGTTGGCAAAGGGTATGCGTGCCTTCGCACTGCGTGTCGATGTTTCGACCGGTGTGTCGGGCTTCTTGCGCCCGGGTGACCTTGTCGATGTGTACTGGACAGGCAATGCACGTGGTCGAAGCGTCACAACGCTCATCCAAACAAATTTGCAGCTGCTCGCCGTTGATCAGACATCTGATGGAGATCGGAACTCGCCAACAATCGCCCGAACCGTCACTGTGATGGCATCACCCGACCGGGTCGCAGCGCTTGCGCAAGCGCAATCAACAGGACGCCTCACCTTGTCTCTTGTCGGCGCGGGCGACGACACAGAGCTTGCTGAGATCGAAGTTGGTCAGAACGAATTGCTTGGCATCGAGAATGAGGTCGTTGTCGAAAAAGAAGCGGAGAAAGTATGTACGGTGCGAACACGTAAAGGTGCCGAGGTCATCGAGATACCTGTTCAATGCCCTGAGTAAACAAACCTCTGTATATCCCCTGAATGCACAAGGCGCGGCACATCATATAGGTGCCGCGCCTTATTTTTTACCAGAATTGGGCATGTGTTGCACCTCCCCCACATAAACAATGCCCTACAAGCATCTGATTATTGCAATAAATTCTCAAATCGCGCATCGTCGCGTCTAAATGGGCACAAGACCCGTTCAACCCAGTGATCAGAGAGGCAGGATCACATGAAAATGAAGCAGATCATTAGCGCAGGGCTGATCGGCCTTGCCGTTTCAACATTTATACCGGTCACGAGCTTTGCTCAAAACTTGTCGATTACGAGTGGTGCAACCTCTCGCAATCTTAACGTGTCGATCAACCGCGCTGTGGTTGTCGAAAGCGACACCCCCTTCGCAGAGCTTTCCGTCGCCAATCCTGGCATCGCGGATATTGCAACATTGTCAGATCGGACGATTTACGTCCTTGGTAAGGCTCCTGGCCGCACCACAATGACGTTGCTCGGGCCTGACGGCAAACTGATCACAAACGTGGAAATCAGAGTCGCGCCCGACATCGCCGAGTTCAAAGAGCGTCTGGGCGAAATCCTCCCTGGTGAGAAAATCGAAGTGCGGACCGCAAACGACGGCATCGTGCTTTCAGGTACCGTATCGAGCATTCTGAAGCTTGACCGCGCGCTTGATCTGGCCGAACGCTATGCGCCAGAAGCTGTGTCTAACCTGATGAGCGTCGGCGGCACCCAGCAAGTCATGCTAAAAGTGCGCTTCGCTGAAATGGCGCGCTCGGTATCCAAAGATCTTTCGGTCAACCTTGGGTTCAGCGCGTTGTCCGGTAATTTCGAGGCCCTAGGTGGTTCAGGCTCGGGCGCGCCCAATGTTAACAGCACAGCAACTTCACTGGTCACAAACAGTGGCCAGTCTCAAGGCGCCCTTGGCATAGCATTTGGGAGCGGCAGCCTTCAGGCGGCGGTTCTTATTGAAGCCCTTGAAACAAAAGGGCTTGTTCGCACGTTGGCTGAACCGAACTTGACTGCATTGTCGGGTCAGCAAGCAGAGTTTCTGGCGGGTGGTGAAATACCAATCCCGGTTGCGAGTGACGATGGAATCTCAATTGAGTATCGTCCATTCGGCGTCGAATTGGCCTTCACGCCAACCGTTGTTGACGGCGATCTGATTAACTTGAACTTGGCGACCTCTGTATCGAGCCTTGACACGACCAATGCCGTCACATTAGCCAACACCTCGGTTCCGTCGTTCAACAAACGTGCGTCCTCCACCACGGTAGAGCTACGCGACGGCGAAAGCTTCGCGATTGCGGGCTTGCTGCAAGACGACTTCGTCGACCTTGCGGGGCAGGTTCCATGGTTGGGCGACGTGCCTGTGCTGGGCGCCCTCTTTCGAAGCGCCAACTATAGCCGCCGTCAGACAGAGCTGGTCGTTATCGTGACCGCGCATTTGGTCTCACCGGTTCGTGGCGACGCCTACGTCTTGCCAACTGATCGCATCCGCGCACCAAGCGAGCGCGATCTGTTCCTGAACGGTACAATCGCGCGCGACGTGCGCAATGCTTCCACCCCAACCGGCGAAGTCGCACGTCAAGACTTTTCCGGGTCTTACGGCTACGTTTTGGAGTAAGAACAGATGCTTAAATCAACCAGCACCATTGCAATCCTAACCGCAGCTGGCATCAGTCTCAGCGCTTGCGGCGGAGATTTCCACCGCGAAGCCGGCGCACAGGTCGATGAGGGGAGCTTCGGCAACCCGACCATGACCAACACGCTGATTTCCACAGGCGAGCTTGCCGCTGTGGAAGGGCTGAAGCGCCGGTTTGAAGATGAGGTTCCGCCATCGGTGAACTTCGAGTTCAACAGCGCCACGCTCGATGCTGCATCCCGTGAGGTCCTGATGCGTCAGGCCAACTGGATCAAGCAATTCCCAGAAGTGCGTTTCCGCGTCTACGGGCATACTGATCTGGTCGGCTCCGGTGGCTATAACAAGTCGCTTGGCTTGCGCCGCGCACAAACTGTGGTCGGCTTCCTGACACGTCAGGGCATCAGCCGCTCCCGCTTGGAAGCCGTTGTATCCTTTGGCGAAACACAGCCTCTGGTTGTGACCGAGGGACGCGAACGCCGCAATCGTCGCACAGTGACTGAGGTCACAGGCTTCGTGGCTGGGCATCCTTCGCTGCTGGACGGCAAATATGCCCGCGTGATCTATCGTGAACATGTCGATTCAGCCGGGCGTGCGATCTTCGACGAAGTCTCTGCGGGTGTTACCAACTAATAATCTGAATATACCCCAGATTTTCGCGATTTTGGCCGCATTGCTGCCCTTATTCCAAATCAAAGATTGTTCTGAGAACGCTGACAATTCTGAATAATACAGAAAATTCTGCGTAAAAAGGCAATCTGGCCGCCCCAGGGGTAACGCTTATTAAAGCGCCTTGGGGTAGCCACTCATCCCGACTGAAGCGGGTGATTTGGGATATAAACATGACGAGTAGTGTCGCATTACAACCAGACGCTGGCGCGATTACGGCCTGTACGGTCGCGCGAGACGTTCAAAACTTCGATCTCCTTATTGAAGACATGGAAGCGGAACTCGGTGAAGGCTGGGGCGATCTTAGCTTCGACGATGCAACCGCATATCTTGATCAACCCGACGCAAGCGCCCTCGAATTCATCGCCATTGCCGTTGATGATCAGGATGAAGACCGCCTTACCGAAATCGGCGAACTGATCGGACGCGCCAAAGACAAGAAAATCCGCGTCATTTTGATCGCTGATGACCTGTCGCCAATCGCGTTGCACCAGCTTTTGAAGCTCGGCGCCGATGATTTTGTCCCCTACCCCCTTCCCGAAAGCGCGCTGCATGATGCAATTGAACGTATCCGCGCGCCCGAACCAGAACCTGTTGTCGTCTACGACCAAGACACTGGCGGCGCGGAAACCGGCGGCGCGCTTCGCACGTCGAAGCCCGGCGGCAAAGAAGGCGTCATTCTACCCGTTCATGGTCTGGCCGGCGGCGTCGGCGCGACCACATTTGCGGTGAACCTGGCTTGGGAACTCGCAACCGCCGACAAAAAATATTCTCCAAGCGTATGCTTGCTGGATCTCGATCTGCAGTTCGGATCGACCGCCACCTATCTGGATCTGCCGCGTCGCGACAACGTCTATGAGATGCTGTCAGACATGGAAAACACTGACGACGAAGCGTTCAAGCAAACTTTGCTGCCCTTCAACGACAAAATTCATGTCCTGACCGCACCGGCAGATATCTTGCCGCTTGATTTAATTGCGCCCAGCGACATTGAACGTCTCGTTACTCTGGCACAGCGGAATTTTGACTTTGTTATCATCGACATGCCGACCACACTGGTGCAATGGACCGAAGTTATCCTTGGTATGTCACAGGTCTATTTTGGCGTCGTCGAGCTTGACCTTCGTTCGGCCCAGAACGCGTTGCGTATGATCCGTGCGCTCAAAGCCGAAGACCTGCCGCATGAAAAAATTCGTTACGCACTCAACCGCGCACCGAAATTTACCGATATGTCTGGCAAAGGACGCGCCAAGCGTATGGCCGAAAGCCTGGATATCGACCTTGGACTGCACCTGCCCGATGGCGGCAAGCAGGTTCCGCAAGCCTGCGATCACGGCCTGCCACTTTCCGACACCGCGGCCAAAAACCCGTTGCGTCGCGAAATCACCAAACTCGCCCAGTCTTTGATTGAACTCGAGCGCGCGGAAGAGACCGCATAAGGGACGACATAATGTTTTCACGTTACAAAAAATCTGATGGCCCAGCAGCACCCGCTGCAGCCGCGCCCGCCCCGGTCGAAAAAAAGGCTGAAGTAGCTGCGCCGAAACGCGCGGCCCCGCGCTCCCCGGCTGAAAGCGTTGCAGCCGACAAAGAGCTAAAACGCCGTCAGAAACTTGAAGAAATTCGCTCCGAGCTTCACCACCGGTTGCTGGACAACTTGAACCTTTCTGCGCTTGACGACGCGCCCGAAAAAGAACTCAAAGCTGAGATCGCCTCGATCTGTGCCGAGGGCCTTGAAGAGATGGCGATCGTCCTGAACAAGGAAGAGCGTCAGACCCTACATGCTGAGCTGTTTGATGAAGTCACGGGCCTTGGCCCGCTTGAGCCGCTTCTCAAAGATGAAACCATCAACGATATTTTGGTCAACGGCCCGAACAGGGTGTTCATCGAACGCTCAGGTAAGTTGGAATTGACGCCAACCCGGTTCAAAGACGAAAAGCACCTTCTACGTATCATCGACAAAATCGTCTCGGCCGTTGGTCGGCGCGTTGATGAAAGCAACCCGTATGTCGATGCGCGTCTAAAAGACGGGTCGCGTTTCAACGCCATGGTCCCTCCTATTGCCGTTGACGGATCGCTGGTCTCCATTCGGAAATTCAAAAAAGAAAAACTCGGAATCGATGACCTGGTGACCTTTGGCGCGTTTTCCGAAGAAATGGCAGCCTATCTGCAAGCCGCCGTTGCCTGCAGGTTGAATGTGATCGTGTCCGGCGGTACCGGTTCCGGTAAGACCACAACACTCAACGCGCTATCCTCCTTCATTGACGATTCCGAACGCATCCTGACAATCGAGGATACGGCGGAACTTCAACTGCAACAGGTCCATGTTGGCCGGATGGAAAGCCGTCCCGCAAACGTTGAAGGCAAAGGTGCTGTGTCCCAACGCGACTGTCTGCGAAACGCGCTGCGGATGCGCCCCGACCGCATCATCGTTGGTGAGACGCGCGGCGAAGAAGTTATCGACATGCTTCAGGCGATGAACACGGGCCACGATGGTTCGATGACGACAATTCACGCCAACTCAGCGCGTGACGGCGTCTCACGTTTGGAAAACATGATCGCCATGGCCGGGATCGAAATGCCGATCAAGGCGGTTCGTGCGCAGATCTCTTCGGCTGTGAACCTGATCGTGCAAGCCTCGCGCTTGCAAGATGGCTCTCGCCGTATGGTGTCGATTACTGAGGTGACCGGCATGGAAGGCGATGTGATTTCGATGCAGGAAGTCTTCCGCTACCAGCGCCTCGGCCTACAGCCAGACGGCAAAATCATTGGTCAGTTCACACCGCTCGGTGTGCGTTCACACTATTCTGATCGCTTTAAACAATGGGGTTACGACTTGCCGGCCTCCATCTATGAACCAGTTGCCGCGGAGTAGACCTAAATGAACATTTCTTTCGAGCCGCTGCTTTACGGTATTATCTTCGTCGCCGTCCTGATGATGATCGAGGGGATTTATCTCGTCGTTTTTGGCAAATCAATTAGCCTCAACAGCAAGGTTAATCGTCGCTTGGACATGATCCAAAAAGGCGGATCGCGCGAAAAGGTTCTTGAACAACTCCGCAAGGAGATGGACCAACACATGAAATCGGGCGGTATCCCGCTCTATTCCATGTTGGCGGATAAGGCGCAGCGCGCCAATATTGCGTTTTCGCCCAAAGCTCTGATCGGTATCATGATCGCTTTGTCTATCGTGATTTTCCTGCTCCTCAGCCGAATGACGGAAGCATCCGTGCCAGTACGCGGCTTAATCGCAGTGGCAATGGGGGTTGGCGCAGTTTATGTCTGGGTCAACAACAAGTGTAAAAAACGTTTGGCATTGCTTGAAGAACAGCTGCCTGACGCGATCGAATTGATGGTGCGCAGCCTTCGTGTCGGACACCCGTTTTCATCTGCAATTAATATCGTTGCCAAAGAGGTCGCCGACCCGCTCGGAACCGAGTTTGGCGTGATCGCAGATGAATCCGCCTATGGGCGGGACGTCTCTGAAAGCCTCAAACACCTCGCTGAACGCATGGATATGCAGGATTTGCGCTTCCTGGCAGTCGCCGTCACAATTCAACAAACATCGGGCGGCAACTTAGCAGAAATTTTGCACGGTCTGTCTCAGGTGATCCGGGCGCGTTTCAAACTGTTTCGCCGCGTGAAAGCGATCACTGCGGAAGCAAAATGGTCCGGCGCATTCTTGTCCGTTTTCCCACTGCTAGCACTGGTTGGCATCAATGTGATGGAACCGGACTACTACGTTGAGGTGAAGGACACAGAATTTTTCATCCCGGCCTGCCTCGCGGTGGGCGTCTTCCTGACAGTCAACGTGATCTTCATGAAGATCATGGTCAACATCAAAGTCTAAGGGGATCACGACATGCTCGACCAAATTAATACGATGCTGACCGACATGCTGGGCCCGTTGGGTCCGGTGATCGCTGTTGGTTTCCTCGGCGTAATTTTGGTGTGCCTCACGCTGCCAATCATGCTGAAAAAAGAAAAAGACCCGATGGACCGCCTCAAAAACGAGGTGAAACGCGGGGCTAGTGCTGAAAAGCCTGGTGAAGCCGCCCTGCGCCGCAAGGAAGGTACTGACAAGCTTGATAAATACGCAAAATTTCTAGAACCCGAGGACGAAAAGCAGCTTGAGGGTATGAAGCTTGTTCTTCTTCAGGCTGGCTACAAAGGCAAGTCTGCGGTTCGAACCTTCCATTTCATGCAATTCGCGCTTGGTATGTTGTTCCTACTGGCCGGCGTCATTTACGCGCTGTTTCTGGCAGGCGACGATATCACGACGCGCAACCTAGTTCTTTCGATCCTTCTGCCAGGCTGTGCGGGCTACTACTTGCCAAAATATTGGATTGAACGGCGCCGCCAGGAACGAATGTCCGAAATTGAATCCGGTTTCCCCGACGCTTTGGATTTGATGCTAGTCTGCGTGGAAGCTGGCCAATCCCTCGATCAGGCCATCATCCGTGTGGCAGAAGAAATTCGCGCGGGCTACCCGGCGCTCGCTGACGAATTCGCGCTTGTCGCCCATGAGATGAAAGCTGGTAAAGATCGCATCGTTGTCTTGAAAGACATGGCCGAACGTGCAGGCGTTCCTGATGTCGCAAGCTTTGTGACAGTGATGATCCAATCGGCAAGCTTTGGTACGTCGATTGCAGAAGCGCTACGTGTTTATGCGTCTGAAATGCGTGATAAACGCGTTATGCGCGCAGAAGAGAAAGCAAATGTCTTGCCGACGAAGCTTACTCTTGGCACGATGATGTTCACCGTACCGCCTTTGATGATCATTCTGATTGGGCCGTCGGTTTATGGTATTTACGTCAACCTCAATGGTGGTGGTCTGTAGCGTTTGAAACATGTGGTGGGGACTACGCTGATCTTAACAGCACTCGCAGCCTGCGAGCCTACGCCTCCGGCCCTTGGACCGGGGGCTGATCCATTTGCACCGACTGGCGAAGTGACACGAGAGGAAGCCGTCGATGGATTGATCGTCGGGCACCGTCTTATGGCAGCGGGCGAATACGAGCTCGCTATCAAAGCCTATCTCAGGGCCGCCGCCAAGGTAGGCACCAATGTTGACGTCCTCTCGGCGCTGGGGTCGGCAAACTTACAATTGGGGCGCATTGGTCAGTCAGAAAAACTGCTGCGCCGCGCCATCAAAGAAGACCAAACCTTTGTGCCTGCATGGAACAACCTTGGTGTTGTTTTGATGGAGCAGCAAAAAACTGCAGAAGCCGCACGGGTGTTTCAAACCGCCTTCGCGCTCGATAGTGGCAAATCTGACGAAATTCGGGAAAATCTGCGCCGTGCGCTCGCAAATGTAGAAAACCCGGCCTACACTCAGGAAAAAGAAGAAAAAGCCTTCGATCTCGTGCGTCGTGGCAAAGGGCAGTACCTACTCCTTTCGACCCCTTAAGCAGTTGCGCACGGTGAAATCGTCGGATTATTGAGAGCAGCAGAGGACGCCCAAAATGCGCCATATGACAAAGATTTCGCTGTGCCTTGCGAGTGCACTGGCCTTAGCAGCTTGTGAAAAACCAGACGATGAAGAAGTAAGCCGGGCCTCCAAAGGCGTGAATGTCATCGACGAGAGCAATCTTAACGATATTATGCTGACATCCGCGGACCCGAATGAAGCGGTGAGCTATTTTCAACGCACTTTGGGTGAAAACCCAGACCGGATTGACCTGCAACGTGGGCTTGCAAGCTCCCTCGTGCGCGCCAAACGCGCGACAGAAGGCGCTGTGATCTGGGAGCGCGTGACACAGCACAAAAAGGCGACTTTTGACGACAAGATGAGCCTTGCCGACGCGCTGATCCGCAACGGCGACTGGGATCGCGCCGAAGCAATTCTGGATGAAATCCCGCCGACAATCGAGACCTTTCAACGCTACAAGCTTGAAGCCGTGATCGCCGACAGCAACAAAGAGTGGAGAAAAGCCGACAGTTTCTATGAAACCGCAATCGGCCTGACAACAAGACCAGGCGGTATTCTCAACAATTGGGGTTATTCGAAGCTGACGCGCGGGGACTATCGCGACGCGGAGCGTTTGTTCGGCGAAGCCATCACATATGACTCAACGCTGTTTACTGCGAAAAACAACATGGTGCTGGCCCGCGCAGCCCAGAAAAACTACTCCCTACCTTTGATCCAGATTACGCAAGTCGAACGCGCACAACTGCTGCATACGATGGCGTTAGCAGCGATCAAGCAAGGTGACACGAACACTGGCAAAGACCTTTTGGAACAAGCCATTGAAGCGCATCCACAGCATTTCGAGGCCGCCGCACGTTCGTTGAAAAAGCTCGATGGCTAACTGAAAATGCTGCTTAGCGAAACGCAGGCCCTTTGGTTCTTGCCCTTCGTGCTGCCGATTTGCATTTGGGTGGCATGGTCAGACCTGGCGACGATGAAAATACCCAACAAGGCGGTGCTCGCCTTGATTGGTGTGTTTTTGACCGTTGGGTTGATGGTTTTTGATTTGAGCGATTGGGCGTGGCAGCTTCCCAACTTCTTTGTGATTTTAGCGATTGGGTTCATCCTGACAATTTCGGGAGCGATGGGCGCGGGCGACGCAAAGTTTGCGGCTGCGGCTGCCCTCTTTGTCTTGCTCGCAGATGCCACAAATCTCATCGCAATCTTAGGTATATGCGTGTTGTTTTGCTTTGCCAGCCACAGGCTTGCTGGTCGAACTCCGCTCAAAAAGCTTGTTCCACATTGGGAAAGCTGGGCACGAAAGAAAGAATTTCCAATGGGTTACCCTTTGGCAATGACTTTAGTCGCGTATCTTGCCCTGGCCGCCAGCGGCTACTGAGACAACTTATAAAGTCTGTAAAGCTCTGTCGCCCGCAACAACTCCAACTCGAGACCACTGAGGGCATCAATGTCCGTGAGGATCGCCTTAAACGCCCGCGGTGTGATCGGACATGTAGGTATCAAAAGATACTCCGCATCTTCAAACCCAGACAGATCGCCGTAGTACCAAGGCGACCCGCCTTGCAACGGTGTAAAGGACCCAAACATCCAAATCCCGCCAAATGTATCGGCCGTAAAAATCCGCGCATCGTCACCAAGACCAAACGCGCGCATATCGGCAGAGACATCTCGCATAATGCCCAGTAAGCCAAGCTCTTGAACGCAAGACGGATAAGTCACGCCTTCAAAAACGAGGTCTGCTTCTTTATCGGCAAACTCGTTCAAAGCAGTGAACTGGGGATTGTCGAATGTCACCGTCCCGCGTTCTTGGACCCGGTTGACGCGGCTGCGCGGCGTGAAAAAATCGTCATGCGGGGTTTGCGCAAAGACAGGCATAAATGCGGACTTGCCCATAAGGGCGTGACGCACTGGGCTGGCCGCCATATTTACAAAAGAAGGAGCGATTAACGCCGCAGCGATCACGGCAACCAAACGGAAAGGTTTCGAGTGGTTCAACGTCACCATCAAAACAGCCAGAAGAGCCAACCATTTTGGGTCATTCCCGTAGTTTTGATACGTAATGTAAAGAAAGCCGGGCGCCAATACGAGCAGCACGAGCCCCATTTCAGGACGCGCACTGCGCCGCAGTAAAACGATAGAGGCCAAAAGCAGAATGTTCCCCGGTAGATATTGCGGCGACAAGAGCAGCTCAGCCCAAGAAGCACCGGCGCGCGGGCGTATGCCAGAGCCGCTGACCTGCAAAAGGTCCCCGACATAGGCGTTCCAGAATCCGATGCCCCCGCCAACCGTTGGGATCAAGAGACACAACATTAAAACTAAAAATGCCATTGCCACGCTGCGCCACGCGCCGCGAAGGACCAATGCCAAAAGCAGCCCAGGGGCCAATGCCACGCCATAAGTGACCTTACCCAGTATGAAAATCGACATCGCCAGCCCTAGAATTAGACCATCTGGCCAGCTGGCGCGTTCGTCCCGTGGTGCGAGCAAGGCTACCGGGACAGTCAAAAATGTTACCGCCCAAGCCCAACGATTATAGTGCATCGACAAAGAAACTTGTCCCGCCGCTTCACCATGAATGAGCGCTAGAACCATCACGAGGATTGACGCGCCAAAGGCCAACCTGAAAGGCGGGTCAAAACGTGTCTCGGCGACCCACCATATCGCAGGAAGCAAAACGACCGCCACGAGCACCTGAGATAGAAGAATCGACGTTCCAATTCCGAAACCAGCAGCAACCAATCCGGCTATTGGAAGGAAAGAAATCCCGCCCAATGGCGTGACGAAATCCAGATGCGGCCATTGCCCCTGCGCAATCCGCATCACGATCTCCATCAAATGCAAGGTATCGCCTTCATGACGGTCGATATAAAGACCACCTTTCGCCAGGGTCATTGCTGCAATTAAAACAACAATTCCAGATAGATAGGCGAATAGCTTGCGCCCGGTAACGTGTGTCATTTCTCTGCTCGGCATTATCTGTTTCTAAACTTCACGTCGCATAAGTTAGCACGCGAAGCCCGTTCGGTTTTTGACCTATATAAGGCGATTAAATGGTTAATTTCGCCAAACAAATGTCGAAATCTACACGTAGAGAAGTCCTATGAACATGCACGCACCCACAGGGGTTATCCCCCCATCGCCGCCAAAATCGTTGCAAGACACCGGGCTTACCACGGTGATGATGCGCGACATCTTACTTAAGACCGTCTTTCGTAAGAACCTTGAACACGTCTCCGCGATGTCAGAGGCGATTTGCTTATCGCTACCGCTGACGCAACAACTTGTTGAAATTGCGCGCGAACAACGCTTGATCGAGGCGCAGGGTACGTTGCATGCCGGATCGGGTTCCGAAATGGCATTCCAGCTTTCCGATGCGGGGAAAGCACGCGCACTTGATGCGTTGAGCCAGTCTGAATATTACGGCCCCCTTCCCGTCCCGCTGGAAAAGTACAAAGAACAGGTTCAAAATCAGTCTGTGAAAAACGTGCAAATCACACGTGACCGGCTGCTGGCGAATATGGGCCATTTGATCTTGCCGGAACATTTGTTGGAGCATCTGGGTCCGGCGGTCAGCTCAGGCCGATCCGTTTTGCTTTACGGCCCACCCGGAAACGGTAAATCTGCCATCTCGAACGGTATTCGCGACGCGCTTGGCGACGTGATCTACATCCCGCATTGTATCGAATATGCGGGCCAGGTGATTACGCTCTACGACCCGATCGTCCATACCGTGTTGGAAGATACCGAAGCAGGTCAAGTATCTTCACTGCGTCGGACCGATAACCGTTACGATAAACGCTACCTATTGTGCGAACGCCCAACCGTTATGACCGGTGGTGAGCTAATGCTCGACATGCTCGATCTGAACTACAACCCGGTATCGCGCACGTATCAGGCCTCGCTTCAATTGAAGGCGACTGGCGGGGTGTTCATTGTGGACGACCTTGGTCGTCAGGAAGAACCGCCGCAGGCGCTGATCAACCGCTGGATTGTCCCGATGGAAGCGGGATACGATATTCTCGCTCTGCAATCGGGCGAAAAGTTCGAGGTTCCATTCGACACGCTTGTCGTTTTCTCCACCAACTTCCACCCCAACAAACTGTTTGATAGCGCGGCTCTGCGGCGGATTTTCTACAAGATCAAGATTGATGGCCCAACGCAGGAAGAGTTCCTGAAAGTCTTTGCTATGGTCGCGAAAAAGAAAAACATGCCGCTTGATGAGGCGACTTTGATCCACATGTTGAAGGTCAAATACCCAACGATCGACAATATTTACGCCAATTATCACGGCAACTTCCTGATCGATCAGATGATCAATGTATGTGACTATGAAGGCATCCCAAATCAGATGTCGCCGGACCTGCTCGACCGTGCTTGGGCCAACATGTATGTGAAGGAGGAGGAGATCGTTCACTAGAACGGCTCCTCTCAACCGACGATGGGCAACAAACAAAGTTCCTGAAACCGTCGCAGTTTCGAGCGCTCGCAGCTGTCATTCCTCATCTAAACCGCTAGGTTTCGAGGCATGGATGTTCTGCCAAATAAGATCGCAAATTGGTTCGCCCAGAAAGGCTGGACGGTGCACCCGCATCAACTGGCCATGCTTGAGGCACAGAACGATCCAGCGTGTTTGCTGATCGCACCGACTGGCGGCGGAAAGACAATGGCAGGTTTTTTGCCGACTCTCTCCGACCTTTGCCATGATCAAAGTCCCGGCCTGCACACGCTTTACGTCTCCCCCTCAAAGCACTCGCCGCTGATATCAAAAGAAATTTACGCAAACCAGCAGACGAAATAGGCCTCGACATTCGGATCGAGGATCGTACCGGCGACACAAGCTACACTCAAAAACGCAGGCAGCGCGCCGACCCACCACATATCCTGCTAACGACGCCTGAAAGCCTGGCGCTCCTTCTGACATATGAGGATGCGCCCCGCATGTTTGCCGGGGTTAAGCGTATCGTCATGGACGAAATCCACGCGCTCGCGGAAAGTAAGCGTGGTGATCAACTGATGTTGGCGCTTTCACGGTTGCAAAGTATCGCCCCCGACCTTCGCCGCGTCGGGCTCAGCGCGACGGTTGATGACCCATCGGCTATCGCTGATTTCCTCGCTTGCCACCCTGCTAAACCCACGATCATTTCCGCCGACCCTGGCCCAGACCCTGACATCCAAATGCTGCAAACCGAAGAGGCGCCTCCTTGGTCGGGTGGCGGCGGAAAATACGCGATCCCAGCAGTTCTAGATCAAGTGCGTCAGCACAATACGACACTTATTTTTCACAACACGCGGGCTCAGGCTGAAATTTTCTTTCATAACCTTTGGCTTGCCAACAACGATCAGCTGCCGATTGGAATTCACCACGGCGCGCTTGCCAAAGAACAGCGGCTCAAAGTTGAACAGGCCATGGTTGACGGTACCCTTAAGGCGATTGTCTGCACGGGATCACTCGATCTGGGAATTGA
This sequence comes from Litoreibacter sp. JB4-2, assembly GCF_055693445.1. Taxonomy (NCBI): domain Bacteria; kingdom Pseudomonadati; phylum Pseudomonadota; class Alphaproteobacteria; order Rhodobacterales; family Roseobacteraceae; genus Litoreibacter; species Litoreibacter sp. JB4-2. Next base: position 3,525,900 of record NZ_CM146334.1, on the reverse strand, counting down.
CTGGGGGGATGTCGATCTGGTGATCCAGATCGGCGCGCCTAAAAATGTGAAGCGTCTTGTACAGCGCATTGGTCGTGCCAACCACCGCTACAACGCTCCTTCGAAAGCACTGTTGGTGCCTGCAAACCGCTTCGAGATCGTCGAATGCAAAGCCGCACTTGACGCCGTAAATGCCTATGACCTTGATGGTGAGCCTAAAGGGCCTGGACCACGAGACGTTTTATGCCAACACATTCTCAACTCAGCCGCTGCCGGGCCGTTTGAAGCAGATAGCCTCTTCGCACAGATCACGACCGCGGGGCCCTACAAAGCGCTGGATCGGGCTGCCTTTGATGCCTGTCTCGACTATTGCGCGACGGGGGGCTACGCGCTGAAAGCCTATGATCGCTATCAAAGGCTTGTTCAAAGGGGCGGATTTTGGCAACTACGCGACCCCCGATCAGCGGCACAAATTCGTATCAATCTCGGGACGATCATTGACACTGAAAGGTTGAAAGTCAGGCTCAAAGCCAAGCGTGGGCCGGGCAGTGGCGGAGCACCTTTGGGTGAGATTGAAGAAGGGTTTGCCGCCACGCTCGCACACGGTGACACGTTTCTCATTGGTGGCCAGATCGTGAAATACGAAGGCCTAAAGGAAATGACTGTTCAGGTCACAAGATCCCCGTCGGATAAACCCCGTATCGCGACCTATATGGGCACCAAATTTGCCACCTCGACACAGCTTAGTAGTCGTATTTTAGATATATTTCAAAAGGATAGCTGGCCTGATCTGCCAGGTCACACTGCGCAATGGCTGGCTTTGCAGCGCGAACGCTCGCGCCTACCCGAACCCGGCCGGCTCTTGATTGAAAGCTTCCCGCGTGACGGTCGTGCGAACACCGTCATCTACGGATTTGCCGGGCGCAATGCGATGCAAACGCTTGGCCTTTTGCTCACACAACGCATGGAAGCGCAAGGTTTGGCACCCTTGGGTTTTGTAGCCACCGACTACGCAACATTGATCTGGGGGTTGGAGCCTTTGAAGGACCCCGCGCCACTGTTTGAACTTGAAAACCTACGAGACGGTCTCGAACAATGGCTTGCAGGAAATGCAGTGATGAAGCGCACCTTTCGCAATTCCGCGATCATTGCGGGGTTGATTGACCGTATGACACGTGGTGCGCGAAAATCTGGCCGCCAGGCGACATTTTCCTCAGACATCCTCTACGACACGCTGCGCAAATATGATCCGGATCACCTGATGCTCGCCATCACGCGCGAAGAAGCCATGAAAGGCCTGATTGATTTTGGCCGGGTCGAGGAAATGATTACCCGCACGCAAGGTCACATTGACCTGATTGAACTTGACCGCGTCACACCCCTCGCAGCCCCGTTGTTTTTAGAGGTTGGGCGCGTACCTATCAAAGGTTTGGCCGAAGAACGACTTTTGGCTGAAGAGGCTGAGCGCCTGTTCGACGACGCAGCCTTGCCCGATAATGTCACACACCCGAAACGTTGGGCCGTCCCTTATTAACCATTGGCAAGCAGGTCACGCCCAAGATAAGAACACATCATGAACTTCTACGAGTTTATATTCACGGGGGAGACGCTTCGAGCCTTCGGATCAGGCGCATTGTATTGGCCTGAACGAGACCTTCTGGTCGTCTCAGATCTTCACTTGGGAAAGTCTGAGCGAATAGCGCGCCGGTCGGGTCAACTGCTGCCGCCTTATGAGAACCTTGAGACGCTTTCGCGTCTTTCAGATCTTGTTAGTGATTTAGACCCTTCGATGGTCATTTGCCTCGGCGACAGTTTTGATGATCTGTCAGCCAGCGAAGCGTTGCCCGAGGCAATCACACAGCAGATAACAACGCTCATGGTTGGGCGCCGCTGGATTTGGATCGAAGGCAATCATGATCCCGGCCCGGTAGAACTGGGCGGAACCCACTTATTCGAGATCAAACACGACCCGCTTGTCTTCCGTCACATTACGGAAGCGGGCGCCATTGGCGAAATATCCGGGCACTTTCACCCTAAGATCAGCCTCAACCTTCGTGGCCGCCAGCTGTCGCGCCCTTGTTTCCTGGTCAACAAAACGCACCTGATTATGCCCGCATTCGGCGCATATACCGGTGGTCTCAACGTCACCGACCCTACCTTCGATACGCTGGAGGAGGACGGCGGCTACGCAATTGTTACTGGCGCCGTCCCGCGTGCCGTTTCACTGCCAAAGACGCGTTTAAGCCGTCAGGCCCTCGGGCTCCGCTAGATCATTGGCGCGGCAGCATGCTGTCAAAGTATTCGCCAGCAGACAAGCAATCGTCATCGGTCCGACACCACCCGGTACGGGCGTTATCGCTCCGGCAACAGCGGCACAGCTTTCGTAATCCACATCGCCCACAAGCCGGGTCTTCCCCTCGCCTTTTTCCGGCGCATCAAGTCGATTGATGCCAACGTCGATCACCGTCGCACCCGGTTTGATCCAATCGCCAGGTACCATTTCAGGGCGCCCAACGGCAGCGACGACGATATCGGCGCGACGTACAACATCGGCCAGGTCTTTGGTACGGGAATGCGCAATCGTTACCGTGCAACTGTCCCCCAACAACAACTGTGCCATCGGTTTGCCCACAATGTTTGAGCGGCCCACCACGACGGCATCCATCCCTGAAAGCGATCCATGGTGGTCGCGCAACATCATCAAACACCCCAACGGTGTGCATGGGACCATGGACTTTTGACCGGTCCCCAAAAGACCAACATTGGAGATATGAAACCCGTCAACGTCCTTCGCCGGATCTATCGAATTGATGACCAGATCTTCGTTCAGGTGCTTTGGAAGCGGTAGCTGCACCAAAATACCGTGGATACTTTCATCTTTGTTGAGCTGATCAATAACGGCCAGAAGATCGGCTTCAGACGTGTTAACATCAAGCTTGTGTTCAACCGACTTCATGCCAACTTCGACGGTCATCTTGCCTTTGGAACGCACATAGACCTGGCTTGCAGGGTCTTCCCCGACCAACACAACCGCCAATCCAGGTGTGATCCCATGATCTTTCTTAAGCGACGTAACATGGTCCGCCACTTGGCCGCGCACGCGTGACGCGAATTCCTTACCGTCAATAATTTTGGCTGACATTTTAGTCCTCATCTACCGCGCCCGCGGTTTCATCTTTTTGCTTTGGAGCCGCATGTCGCGGCGACGCAGGCGAACGGGGCTCGAGGCCCCGATCGCCTGCCCCCATATTGTTTAGAAAAGACCTTCGATCTGGCCGTCTGCATTGAGATGAATGTTTTCGGCGGACGGAACCCGTGGCAGGCCCGGCATCGTCATGATCTCTCCGCAGACGACAACCACAAAGCCCGCACCTGCCGATAGGCGCACTTCGCGCACTGGGACCGAGTGCCCTACAGGCGCGCCGCGCAGGTTCGGATCAGTCGAGAATGAATACTGGGTCTTCGCCATACAAATCGGCAAATTGCCATAGCCTTGATCTTCCCACAGCTTCAGCTGGTCACGGATTTTCTTGTCCGCCAAAACCTCATCAGCACGGTAGATAGACTTTGCGATCCGGTTGATTTTCTCCAGCAGAGGCAGATCATCACTGTAAAGCGGTGCGAACTGGCTTGCACCGCTGTCAGCGATCTCCGCAACGCGTGTCGCGAGAGCTTCAGACCCTTTAGAACCGAACTCCCAGTGCTGACTGACAATCGCCTCGGACCCTTGTGTCGCGACATAGTCCTTCACGGCTTGAACTTCTGCGTCTGTATCCGTCACAAAATGGTTAATCGCCACAACAACAGGCACACCGAAGCTTTTCAGGTTCCCGATATGGCGTCCAAGGTTTGCGCAGCCTTCATTTACCGCATCGACATTCTCAGCGCCCAGATCAGCTTTTGCGACACCGCCATTCATCTTCATAGCGCGCACGGTCGCGACCAAAACGACACAATCGGGCGCAAGGCCCGCCTTGCGGCATTTGATATTCATGAACTTTTCTGCGCCAAGATCAGCGCCGAAACCAGCCTCAGTCACGACGTAATCCGCCAATTTCAACGCTGTCGTCGTCGCAATGACCGAGTTACACCCGTGCGCAATATTGGCAAACGGACCACCATGCACAAAGGCAGGGTTGTTTTCCAAGGTTTGCACCAAGTTCGGCTGCATCGCGTCTTTCAGCAAAACGGTCATCGCCCCATCAGCCTTAATATCGCGACAGAACACCGGCGAGCGGTCGCGGCGGTAAGCAACGATCATATCGCCAAGGCGTTTTTGCAAATCTGTCAAATCGGTAGCGAGGCACAGGATAGCCATAACCTCTGATGCCACGGTGATATCGAACCCGCCTTCGCGCGGGAACCCGTTGGCGACCCCGCCCAGCGACACGTTGATCTGGCGCAATGCGCGGTCATTCATATCGACAACGCGCTTCCATTGTACGCGCCGGATATCAATCTCGCACTCATTTCCCCAGTAAATGTGGTTATCGATCATCGCCGACAGCAGCGAATGCGCGGAAGTGATCGCGTGAAAATCCCCTGTAAAATGCAGGTTCATCTCTTCCATCGGAACAATCTGAGCGTAACCGCCGCCAGCGGCGCCACCTTTCATCCCAAAGTTTGGGCCAAGCGATGCTTCACGAATACAAACAGCTGTCTTTTTTCCGATGCGGTTCAATCCGTCACCAAGGCCAACCGTCGTAGTTGTTTTACCTTCACCAGCCGGTGTTGGATTGATCGCAGTGACGAGGATCAGCTTGCCATTGTCGTTGGACGAGACTGAGTTGATGAAGTCTTGGCTAACCTTCGCCTTATCGTGGCCATAGGGAAGAAGATGTTCGCTGGGAATGTTCAGCTTGGCCCCGATCTCTTGGATCGGTTGTTTTTTTGCTTCGCGAGCAATCTCAATATCGGTTTTGTAGCCCATCGGTTTTCCCCTGTTAACGCCCTATGGCGGTTCAATTGGGATACGCTATACCGTGGCATGCGAACACCACTCAGCGCATTTCCGACATTTGGCCTTTAGGAATCGCCTTGGGGGTATGCGGGAATTTCTTATACGAAACCAATGTTCCAGGTGGACGAAGCGTCCAGCTTCCGCGGGCGATCTAGCCGTTTGGCGACCACGCCCGTTGTCCCGGCACGTAAAGCGTCACCGTGTCACCAATGGCCAAAGGCCCCTCGCGTTCGACCCATGCGGTGACACCGCGTCGGTCCTTGGCAGCCGCCTTGAACCCTCGCCCGTGCCCAGGGGCGTCTTCATCAATCACCGCCGCCGGAAGATGACACGGCTGGTTTTCCATATCGATTGTCAGCGTCGTCCCGTTCTGGGTCTGCAACCTCGCAGAGGGCGGTACATGTGTAAAATCAGGAAATCCCTCAACGACCAAATTTGCGCCGCACCATTCCGGATTAAACTCCTCCACGCCCATTTCAGCCGCAACAGCTGCCATCTCCTCCGCAGAGACAATACAGATTTGACGTACATTCCGGATATCAGTGCCTTTCGGATATTGAGTCACGACCCGCGAACATGAAGCGCGCGTCAAACCGCTATGATCCTCGCCATCGAGACCCGCGAAAGTTGCATTGACCGCGTCGGTATGTCCCGACCGAAGCGCAACGTCGCGATCTACAACGAGACCCAACCATACAATTTTACCGGTATACCCTGAATTGATGAGCGCAGGCATCTTGATCTCCACATGATTGCTCGGCCGAAACTGACATCTGTGTGTCACCGCGTCCAATCACGTATCTTGATGACACGCTTCAAAAAGAAAACCCCGGCGCGTGGCCGGGGCATTGTTTTACGTAGAAGGTTCCGGTTCCATACCGGGGTCGCTCTTCGGCGGCTTCGGTTTCTTGGTCTTCGGAATTGCAGCCAGAGACGCCTTACCGCCGGAATCAGGCGCATCGCGGTCATCGTCATCCTCATGATCAATCGGCAGGCCGTTGATCACCTTCGTGATTTCATCACCTGTCAGCGTCTCATATTCCAACAAGCCTTGGGCAAGCCGTTCAAATTCTGTGTTGTGTTTCTTCAGAAGTTTTACGGCAGTTTCATAGCCCTCATCGATAATCGCTTTGACTTCATCTTCGATCAGTTGCTTCGTCGCTGCCGAGACGGAGAACCCACCAGCACCACCGCCACCTTGGTAGCCATCCGCCGCCTCTTGGTAATCGATATTGCCGACTTTATCGGACATACCCCAGCGCATCACCATCGAACGCGCCATTTGGCTCGCCTGTTGAATATCACCAACCGGGCCAGATGAGACAGAATCTGCGCCATATTTCATGATTTCAGCGGCTTTACCGGCCATCATCATGGCAATGCGCTGTTTCGCCTCGTCCTTGAACAGCTGCAAACGGTCCATTTCGGGCAGCGACACCACCATGCCCAAAGCACCACCACGTGGAATAATCGTCGCTTTATAAACAGGATCACATTTATCTAGGTTGAGACCTACAATGGCGTGGCCCGCTTCATGATATGCGGTTTTTTCTTTCTGATCCTGTGTCATCACCATAGACCGACGCTCAACGCCCATCAGGACTTTGTCCTTGGCCATCTCAAAGTCTTCCATGGTCACGACACGACGCCCGATCCGGGCCGCTGACAACGCCGCCTCATTCACAAGGTTTGCAAGTTCCGCACCAGAAAACCCCGGGGCGCCACGTGCGATGATCCGCAAATCAACATCAGGGCCAAGTGGCGTTTTTCGTGCGTGAACGCGCAGGATTTTTTCGCGACCTTTGATGTCGGGGTTGGGAACCTGAACCTGACGGTCAAATCGCCCGGGACGCAAAAGCGCCGGGTCCAGAACATCGGCACGGTTGGTCGCAGCAACGATAATGATGCCCTCATTGGCTTCAAAACCATCCATTTCGACCAGCAATTGGTTCAGCGTCTGTTCGCGTTCATCATTCCCGCCGCCATAGCCCGCGCCGCGCGATCGCCCAACAGCGTCAATTTCATCAATAAACAGGATGCACGGGGCATTCTTTTTGGCTTGATCGAACATGTCGCGCACACGGCTCGCACCGACACCGACGAACATCTCAACGAAATCAGAACCCGAAATGGTGAAGAAAGGCACACCCGCCTCGCCCGCAATCGCACGCGCAAGCAGCGTCTTACCAGTACCCGGAGGGCCCACAAGCAATGCACCTTTAGGGATCTTGCCGCCAAGGCGTGAGAATTTCTGCGGGTTGCGCAGGAATTCAACGATCTCTTCCAGCTCTTCCTTGGCCTCGTCAATGCCTGCAACATCGTCAAACGTCACGCGGCCATGCTTTTCCGTCAGCAGCTTCGCGCGCGATTTTCCAAAGCCCATCGCGCCGCCTTTGCCACCGCCTTGCATGCGGTTCATGAAGAAAATCCAGATACCGATGATGATGATAAATGGCAGCAGGGTGCCAACATAGGCAAGGAGGCCGTTTTGTTCTTGGGACTTCGCTTTGATATCGACGTTATTCTCAAGCAAGACTTCTGTTACGTCGACGCCTTGCGGTTTGATCACAGCAAATGTTTGGCCGCCAGCGACGCCAACGATGCGCTCACCATCAAGCGTGACCTCGCTCACCTCGCCCTTTTCGACACGTTCTACGAAGTCGGAATAGGCGATCTCTTGCGAGTTCGCTTGGCTCTGCCCGCCCTGGAACAGATTAAAGAGCGCTACGATCAGCAAAAGCAGAACGAGCCAGAAGGCGATATTGCGCGCGTTGCCCAAAGAAATTCTCCTGATATCAGCTTGGAGTGTGCTGGTGTTACAGCGTTCCCCTTAAAATAGGCGTAATGGCCGGTAGTTCAATGCGATAAAAGCATGGAAAGGAACTGTTCGCGGGTTTGTGTCAATCGGGCGCACCACCCATTGGGCAAATTTGCAAGCGGCGCTGCGACCAACGCATCCCCATGCCAAATCGCCGGAGAAGCCAGAATTGACATCCGAGGCAGCCCCGAGGCCCGCCAATCCGGGCACTTCAAAATGCCCGCTTCGCCAAGCGCTGCGATCCGCAGATCAGGGCTATGCGGTCCATCAAACACCCAACGATCGTCCCATGCCTGATCCGTTGCGCAGCTTACGTCTTTGACTGAGCTATATTCGCGCGCGATACGCAATTCTTGCTCATTGCGTGAGACGTAGCATCTATTCAGCGTATGTGGTTTGTATGCATTTGTTTTTAAAGACATCTTAAGCATAGCATCTGCACGCGGCGGGTAAGCGCTTTGCCCCATCACAGTCAAAAGGGACGCCATTAAGCGACGCAAAACCTCAGGGTGGATATTCACCAATTCCGTCGTGGAGATCACGACATCACCTTGATCAAACCGGACGACCTTTTCTGCGCATTGACGCACAGTGTCGCGCATCGCGTCTTTTGCGGCGCCAAGATCATGCGCCGCGCCAGCAATCTCAGACGTGCCTATGCCCAAAGGCCCCAATTCGGCCAGAACGGCACGGGCGCGAACGCGCAAGAACCGGTCGTCCTCATTGCTTGGATCGTCGCACCACTTATGGCCGTGCTGCGTCAAATAGCTGCGCAACGTCTCGCGTTCGAGCGCGAGCAATGGTCGAACAAAACTCATCCCGCTTCGCACAAAACGCTTTTCCATTGCTGCTAAACCATCAAGGCCACTGCCCCGAGACAGCCGCATCAAGAAGGTTTCGGCCAGATCATCGACTGTGTGCCCAAGGCAGATTGCAGCCAAACCGTGTTCAGCGCCCCATGCCCCCAGCAACCGATACCTTGCGTCACGCGCCGCAGCTTGCAGATTTCCGTGCTTGTCCCAATCAGCCCATGTCAGAACATCATGCTCAATGCCCAATTGCGTCGCGACACTACCAACAAAAGCCGCTTCTTGCACCGCTTCAGGTCGTAAACCGTGATCGACCGTTGCAACGCGCAGTTGGCAATGCTGTTGCGCTCCAACGGTGGCAAATAGATGCAACATCGCCATTGAATCGCTACCGCCGGAGACGGCCAATCCTATTTTCAAAGGGGTTTCTGGTGAAGACGCCGGAAACTGCTTTAAGACTGCCGAAACCTGATCGAATAACCGAAGGTCCTCTGACCCCGGCTTTAGCTGCACCCAAGGCTCACGCGTGTTTGGCTGGCAGGCCCGACTTGCGCCGATGTTGGGAAGCGGGTCATCACCTCTTGCAACATCAAACAGGCCTCGCTGCGTTGTCCCAAGGCATCCAAAGACAGCCCCAATTTATACAAGGCTTCGGGCGCACGCGGACTTTCGGGTGAGCCGGAGAAACTGGCCAAATAAGCGCGCGCTGCACCTTGCGCGTCGCCCGCCTGCTCCAACGCAAGCCCGCGCTGAAATTCTGCGTCGGCCTCTAACGGGCTGCCCGGGTAGGATTGGGTAAAGGCCGCAAACTTTTCGGCGGCGCCGCGAAAGTCACCGGAGGCGAGCGCCTCCTGCGCCCGCTCGTAGTCAGACTTCTCGCCGATCGCCAACTCCGGCCCCTCGGGCTGCGTTGCGGGGGCCGTCGGGGCAGTCGTAGTACCGGTGCCGCCGCCCAAGGTAGCTGTTTCGCCCAACGCACCAAGGTTGCCGCCTTCCAGCTCTACCAAGCGGAATTCAATGTCGCCAATACGATTGGTGCCGTCAGCCACCACGCGGTTGATGCGGTTTTCCAACTGTTCCGCCTTGGCATTAAGGCGGGTCAAACCCGCCTCAATAGCGTCGATGCGTTGCAATGCGTCACCGGTGATGGTGACGCTAGCGCCACTGGCGCTCGGTGCAAGTTCGGCCTGCAAACGGGCCATCTCGCCTTTCAAAACACCCAGCTCAGACCGAATATCCGCAAGTGTTTCGGCATCTTGCGCCGCCGCAGGCAGCACAAGAAAGAAAGCAAAGACCATCGCAAAGAACACGCGCATCGTTCGAAACCTTTAGCTTGTGGCGCCTGCGCCGATAACCGTCACAGAGCGGCGGTTCTTCGCATAGCAGGCTTCCTCGGAGCAGATTTCAAGCGGGCGTTCTTTCCCGTAGGTCACGATCTGCAAACGCGCATCTGCAACGCCTTGCGACACCAGATAGTCGCGAACTGCGGCCGCGCGGCTAGAGCCCAAGTTGAGGTTGTAAATCCGTGTGCCCTGCTCGTCCGCATGACCTTCAACGATCGCCGTGTAGGTTGGGTTCGCCACAAGCCAAGCCGCTTGCTGCGCCAAGACCGCGCGCGCCCCATCGCTGAGGGTCGACTGATCAACCGCAAACAACACTGTGTTGCCGATGGTCTGGTCAAAATAGGCCACCGAATTTGGCGCAAGCGCCCCCGTTGTGATGCCGCTGCCATTGACGCCGTTTGCACCATTGCTTGCGCCGGTGCCGCCGAGGCGGTCGCTTTGGTTGAATAAGCCACCGGAACAGGCCGACAGGGCCAATGCGGCGCTCATAAGAAGTGCTGTGGAAAGGGTTTTCATTGTTACCGTCCTTTGTTGGCTCTTATTGGCTCGATTTTTTCCAGAATAGCACGTGTGGCGGGCGAAGGGAAAGCGCGCGACGTGCACAAGTTATTTCAGTTGCTTCACTCCAAAAGCGGTGACCAGCTTGGGTCTGAAGCGCTTTGACGGATCGCACGTAAGTTGCGGCCCGAAATATCGACTGAGTAGAGCGTCGATGACCCGTCCGCGCCCGCGCTTTCACGGGTGAACATCAAGACCCGTCCGTTGGGCGCCCAAGTCGGGCTTTCATCCAGAAAAGACGCCGTCAGCAAACGCTCGCCCGAACCATCAGCATTCATCACACCGATATGAAAACGGCCACGATTTTGTTTGGTGAAGGCGATCAAATCGCCGCGTGGCGACCAGACCGGCGCGCTGTAGCGCCCCTGCCCGAAAGATATCCGCGTGGCTTCGCCGCCATTGGCGGGCATCACATAAAGCTGCTGGGTGCCTGAGCGGTCGCTTTCAAAGACAATCTGACTGCCATCGGGCGCGAAGCTTGGGGCCGTCTCAATTGTTGGATCATTGGTCAGACGCTGAGGGGCGCTGCCATTGATGTCCATCTTGTAGATGTCATTGTTGCGCCCCGTGGTCAGCGAATAGACAATCGACTGCCCGTCGGGCGAAAAGCGTGGCGCGAAGGTCATGGTGCCGGGCTGTTCGGCCAACCGACGCCTGTTCACACTGGCAAGATCAAGCACGTAGATTTGCGGCGTACCCGTCTCATAGCTGGTGTAGATAACCCGCGTCCCGTCGGGCGAAAACCGCGGCGCCAGCACAATCGACTGATCTGTCGTCAGAAACTGAGTGTTCTCGCCGTCATAATCCATAATCGCCAGCCGTTTTTGGCGCGCATTCTTGGGGCCGGTCTCTGAGACGAAAGTCACACGGCTGTCAAAGTAAGCACCCTCACCGGTGATCCGTGAATAAACCGCATCGGCCACTTTATGCGCCATACGCCGCCAGCCATCGGTGGAGCCAACAAATTGCAGTCCACCCCCGAGTTCTTGTTCAGCGAAAACGTCATAGACCCGGAATTTCACCGCGATTTGCCCGTCCCCAACCGTGCTGACCGATCCTGAGATCAGGGCCTGCGCATTGATCGCTTTCCAATCAGAAAACTGAACCGGGCTGTCAAAATTCGTCAGTGTTGAGATAAACGCATTCTGCGGAATTTCACGAAAAAGCCCGGAACCTGCCAGGTCGGACGCCACAACCCGCGCGAGGTTCTGCGCGTATTGATCCGCGCCTGCTGTCTCCGCGATAAAATCGGGCACCGCGAAGGGCAAAGGTTCGATGTTGGGGTTGTCTATTTCGATGCGCAGCGGTGATTGCGCCAGCACGGCAGCGCTCCAAAGGCTCACGAAAATCAGGCTCAAGATCGCCAAAACTGTTGTCTTCATGCTCTTATCCTCACACGGCGCGCCGAGATTGCAACATGCCGGTCCCTCTGTTGGGGTCTTTCCGGCAGCATCCGGCCTAGCCCCATGTTATGCAATAACGCGCTCACCGAATTTCCTTCGTCGTCGCGTTAAACTTCACTTCGACCCCGCGCCACTGGTTGTATTTGTCAGCTGGCAACCCAAACCCGGCGGAGCCGCATCGGATGATCGCGCGCCGTGCGGCTTCATAGGCTTTGTCGACCGCTCCGCCCGTGCCACCTTCTGCACTGACCAAATTGATCGAGCCGATCTCGGGCTTGGCGTCTGGTGTCATCGTAAATCCGACTGTCACGGTCACTTTCAGTGCATCAGTGCTCAGCGCACCCACATTCCAGCACCTCTGTATCGCAAGAATAAACGCCCCTTTTTCGGCGCGCGTGATCGGTGTGCCGTCACCGCCGCCGGGATTAGCGTTGTCAGCCACAGGCTCAGGTTCATTGGCTTCGGTCACGGCCTCTTCAATCAGATCCTCAAGCCCGGGAACGCTCGGTTCCGCCTCCGGTGCGTCGGCAACATCTGTTGGTGCCGGAGCGGGCGCGGGAGGCGCTGGTTTGCGCCCCGGCCGCCGCGAAATCGTTGGCGCTTGCGTGACCGGCTCGTCTGCTTCGGTAACCACTTCGGTCGTAGTTTCTTCTGGGGCGGTTTCTTCCTGGCTATCTTCTTGAACCGTCTCAGCCGCGGCATCGGGGGCAACCTCTTGCCGCGCGACATCGTCGGTTTGAACATCCGGGTCCGGCGTCTCCGTCACCTCCTGCGCGATATTATCGGCGGCGGGCGGCGTCGGTTCTTCGGTCTCGGGGCCCAGTTCGACTGCGCCAGGGTCACCCTCTTGTGTCACCGGCTCGGGTGGAGCGGGTACGGGAGCAGGTTCAGGCGGGGCAGCTGGCACATCGGTTTGTGTTGGGGCCGGTTCAGGCGTTAATTCTACCGGTTCTGGTTCTGCCGCCACGGGGTCAGGCGTCTCCACGTCAGCGTTTGGCAAGCTGGGAGGTTCCTCTGACACTTCCGGGCCACTTGGTTGCGCGGCCTCAAAATCATCCACTGAAATGATTGACACATCGGTGATCGTCACCGCGTCAAAATCGTCGCGCGCGACAAACAAGCCGCCAATCAACAGCCAAACAAACAGGCCTGCATGGCCGATCCCAGACACATAGGCCCCGGCTTTCATGTCGTATTTTGGATCAGAGCGCATCCGCGCTTACTCGCCCTGCGTCTCGGGGGCTTGACCGTCAAAGGACGGCCCGTCTGTGTCCGTCACCAGCCCAATGTTGGAAAACCCGGCATTGTTCAATGCGCCCATCACCTGAACCACCTGCGCGTAGGACACCGCCCCGTCGGCGCGCAAAAACACCTTGTCCGAAGCCCGTTCCGCCGCGATTGCGCGCAACCGGCCAATCAGCACAGCTGCCTCGACCGGTGTGTTTTGAATAGATAATTCGCCGGAGGCTTCAACCGTGATCGTCAACGGTTCTTCTTCCTCAGTCGGTAACGCGTTCGCTGCCGTTTTTGGGAGCTCAACTGGCACACCAACGGTCAGCAAAGGCGCCGCGACCATGAAGATGATCAGCAGCACCAACATCACATCCACGAAGGGAGTGACGTTAATCTCTGACATTGGCTTTGCCTTCGACTTACGCCGCCGCCCCCTGCGAGAGCCGCTTGCCGCGCCTTGTGCTGCCGGGCCCATGGTTCAGGCGTCCAACTGACGCGACAGGATCGTCGAGAACTCGTCCGCGAAGGCCTCATACCCGCTGGCGAGCCGGTCCGCGTCTGCGCTGAGCTTGTTGTAGAAAATTACTGCCGGGATCGCCGCCAACAGCCCCAATGCCGTGGCAACCAACGCCTCTGCGATGCCGGGCGCTACAACAGCTAGGTTGGTGTTTTGCGCAATTGCGATCTCTTCAAACGCGTGTTTGATGCCCCAGACGGTGCCAAACAACCCAATAAACGGTGCGGTCGCGCCCACAGTGGCCAGAAAGCCCAGCCCGTAGTTCAGCGTTTCATCTTCCTTGGCGATCGCCACGTCCATGGATCGGTCGATCCGGGCCGTGGCGCCTGCGATAAGCTGGCCGTCCTCGCGATGCGACCGGCGCCATTCGGTCATGCCAGCCGCAAATATGCGCTCGGACGCGCCAGTGGGCGTCGATCCCACCTTGTCAAACAGCTCGTCCAACGGCTCTCCGGACCAAAAGGCGCGATCAAATGCATCCGCCTGCCCGCGCGCCACGCGGTAGTTGACGAATTTCTGCACGATGATGGCCCAGCCCCAAAAAGAGGCGGCGATCAACATCACCATGACGATTTTAACAGTTGGAGTTGCCCGCCAGAACAACGTGGTGAGAGAAAAATCCACCTCGCTGGCCAGGCCAATTGCCTCAGCTTCCATGTACCCGCTCTTTTCCTAGCGCCGCTTTGATGCGGCTTGTTATTCGCCACATATACTATGTCAGACGCCGCAATGCCATTATTCCTTGGCGATGCGCGAAAAAATTAAATGTGAGCTTCCATCTTTGCGCGAATATCCGCTGGGATGCGTGCGGGTCGGCCAGTCTCGGCCAAGCAGACAAGCGTGACTTCGGATCGGAACAGGGCTTCCGACCCGCGTGAAACTTCCTGAAGCAACACGATCCGGGTGCCAGTCATTTCCTTTAGCGTTGTTCCCACAGACAAGACATCATCGAAAATTGCAGGCTTGAGGTAATCCGCCTCAACCCGCCGCACGGCAAAAACGAGCCCAGCGGCCTTCATTGCCCGCTGATCAATTCCCAGCTCCCGCACCCATTCACTGCGAGCACGTTCGATGAATTTCAGGTAGTTGGCATAATACACGATCCCGGCAAGATCGGTGTCTTCATAGTAAACGCGACATTCAAATACGTGTGCCATATGGGTCGGTCTCTTCCGGTTTTGGGACGCTTAACCCCTCCTTAGCAAGCGATCGCGCATGCGCAAAGGTGGCGAAAATCTGCCGTTTTGTACAAGGTATGGCTCCGCCTACTTTGTTCGTAGCAGCCGCCGGGGCACTCTAACCCAATGGCTGATCTTTCGCACCCTATGCCCCCGACAGCGGAGGCGGCAACCAGTGTTGCGCCTTCCCAGCAACTGCATCTGCAACCCGGTCTTGAGGAATTGGGTGAAGCGTCCTTTTACCCATTGGTTGCCATTCCGGCGCTGCTGCTAATCACGCCGCTTGGGGCAATCCCTCCGCTGGCTGTCTTCTTGGGCGCATGCATTTTTGTCGTCGGCGTCCAGATGGCTTTGCGTTTGCCACATTTGCTTCTGCCTGCAGTGTTTCGCGATTTTTTGAACGGGCTTGGCGTGTTCCAAAAAGCTCTGCGCGCCTATTTGCTTTGGAAAAGCACCGAAACCTCAGAAAAACGCCGGATCGGGCATTGGGCCACGTTGCCCCCGTTTGATATTGTGCCACGCGTCTTGATTGGCATGATTGGACTGATTGCGGTTATTGGCTCAGGCGTGTCGGGCGTGCCTCAGGTCATGGGTATCGCAGCGCTGATGGTCGTCGCATCGCTGGCAGTGCGCAGCATCATTTTGCTGCTCGGCGGTGCCGCCGTGCTCAGCCTGTCCAGCCTCATCCCGCTTTTGAACACTTGAAAGCTTAGGCTTTTGGGGCGAGCATCCTCGCCTGCAGCCGCAGCGCATGGCTTACATCACTTGCCGTGACGGGCATGACCGGGTCGTAGCTCGCGCGGATGATGTCGCCTACATCCGGGCGCAAGATCGCGACATCTTTGCCGGTTAACGCAAGCGGGGAGGCATTCAGAAAAGCCTCATCCGACCACAACAAAATGGATTGCACCACCTGCCCCAGGCACAAAGTGTCGGCCGGAATATCCGCCATAACCGCGTCCATTTTCAGGAAAACGAAGCAGGCCTTGATCCCGCCATCCGCGTCAAAACGGAAAATCCGGTATTGGTTAGCGTCAGCTTCGCGCAACCGGGGCACAAGCTGGTCCAGCTCCGGCAGCAACTTGTCGAGGTTTGGCGTGTCCAGAAGCTCCTGCCACTCGCGCATGAAAAACACCATAAAGTTGACGCCCAACTCAGGGTCGGTTTCAGCCATCTCATGACCTGCAAGACTGCAAACCGCCTCAATCGCACCCTTGAGGACGCTAACCGTCTGATCCTCAACCCCGAACACCACAGGAGCAATAGGCCGCCCCCAGCGGGCAAACACATAGCTGCCGTCCGAGCGGGTAAAAAACCGTGCCACATCAACCGTCATCTCGGCTCATCCCTCAAACATATCTGCCGGGCCTTTCGGCGGGTTTAGCCCGAGATGCGACCACGCTTTAGCAGCAAGCATCCGGCCCCGCGGTGTCCGTTGGATCAGGCCCTGTTGCAGCAAATATGGCTCAATCACCTCTTCCAATGCATCTCGGCTTTCCGACAAGGCGGCGGACAGCGTTTCAATGCCCACCGGCCCACCTTGGTAATTTTCCGCGATCAGGCTCAGATAACGCCGATCCGCGCCGTCAAGGCCAAGACCGTCGACGCCCAAACGGGTCAGCGCGCTGTCGGCAAGCGTTCGGGTAATGATCCCGTCGCCCTCGACCAGCGCGAAGTCAACGACACGACGCAAAAGCCTCCCAGCAATCCGCGGCGTGCCCCGGGCGCGTTTGGCAATCTCAAGCGCACCATCATCCTGCGTAGGCACCCCGAGAAGCCGCGCGCCGCGACGGACGATCTCATGAAGCTCGCCGGTTGTGTAGAACTGCAGCCGGGTTGGGATCCCGAACCGATCTCGCAAAGGCGTCGTCAACAATCCCAGCCGGGTTGTGGCACCCACCAAGGTAAAAGGTTGCAACTCGATACGCACAGTGCGCGCGGCAGGGCCTTCGCCGATCACCAAATCCAGCTCGAAATCTTCCAAGGCGGGGTAGAGCACCTCTTCAACCACCGGGTTAAGCCGATGGATTTCATCGATGAACAACACATCGCGCGCTTCGAGATTGGTCAGAATGGCCGCCAAATCCCCGGCTTTCGCAAGCACGGGGCCGGAGGTCATTCGGAAATTGACACCAAGCTCACGCGCCATGATTTGCGCCAAGGTGGTTTTTCCCAAGCCTGGCGGCCCATGAAACAGCGTGTGATCCATCGCTTCGCCGCGTTGCTTGGCGCTTTCAATAAACACCCGAAGGTTGGCACGCGCCTCAGCCTGGCCAATGAATTCGTCTAACCCCTGCGGTCGCAAGGCACGGTCG
This sequence comes from Litoreibacter sp. JB4-2, assembly GCF_055693445.1. NCBI lineage: Bacteria > Pseudomonadati > Pseudomonadota > Alphaproteobacteria > Rhodobacterales > Roseobacteraceae > Litoreibacter > Litoreibacter sp. JB4-2. The sequence goes on along the minus strand of NZ_CM146334.1, from coordinate 3,508,787 downwards.
GCGTCTTCCGGGCGACGGTCGGGGCGCAGGGTTGGGTCAGGCTCGCTCATACGCTCTCATATGCCCCTATCACCCTTTGGGGGCCAGCAGCTTTAACGCCGCGCGTATCAAATCGGGGGTTTCAGCCACCGTGTCGTCGGCTTGCGCGATCGCACTTGCCGCATCACCATGCGCATAGCCCAGATTGACTAAGGCTGACAGAGCCTCCGCCTGCGCGGCTCCGCTCGCGCCTTGTATGGGCTCAATGACATCGGCTGTGGCAACCCCTGTCGCCTGTGAAAGAGACCCGCCCAAGGCCATAACGCCCGGAGCTTTATCCTTCAGCTCAAGAACCACCTTTTGCGCGGTCTTGGGGCCGACGCCCTTTGCCGCTTTGATCGCATTCCAGTCGCCCAATGTGATTGCTTTGGACACGCCATCCACACCCAAGGCGCCCAATATCGACATCGATGCTTTCGCCCCAATGCCTTGCACGCCCATCAACAGCCGATGCCATTCTTTCTCAACAAGGCTGGTAAACCCAAAGAGCTGCAGTAAATCTTCACGCACAAGAAGGTCCGTATACAGCGCAACTGTTTCGCCAGGGCCGGGAAGTCCAGCCAAGGTCCGTTCGGAACAATAGACAACATATCCGACGCCGCCGACATCGATCATGATATGATCAGGGGCGCGATGCGCCAAAAGACCGGTCAGCTTTCCGATCATGCGCTTGCTTTCTGTATCGCACGGGCGAGCCCCGTTTGCGCGCGCCCATGCCACGCATGACAAAGCGCTATCGCAAGCGCGTCAGCAGCGTCTGGCCCAGCAATCTCGATACCGGGAAGCTGCAACCGGACCATATGGTCAACCTGCCGCTTGTCGGCATGCCCCACCCCGACGACAGTCTTCTTGATCGAATTCGGCGCGTATTCGCCCACCGACAGCCCCGCTTGTGCGGGCGCGAGCATCGCAATACCCCGTGCCTGTCCCAGCTTTAGCGTGCCTGCCCCATCTTTGTTAACAAACGTTTGCTCGACCGCCGCCGCATCAGGCTGGTGACTGGCAATAACCGCGGTCAGCTGTTGATGAAGGCTCAGCAGGCGTCCGGCAAGATCGGCGCCCTCCGACCGGCAAACCCCATTAGCTATATGCGAAATCCGCGATCCGTCTACGGCGATCACGCCCCAGCCCATATTGCGGAGCCCCGGGTCAATCCCAATCACACGCATACTGCCCACCTTTGCGGTTTGTTTTGCTTAAAGCAGTGCTAGCACGAAACGAGAACATTTGCCAAGACAACGCATCTAAGGGCAAAAAACGTCTTATCGCATGTCGTTTTTCGACACGTTCCTTTGTTGACGTTTCAGAAACACGTTTTTCGACGCTATTAACGACCCAAATTTCTGAATTTTATTGTTTTTATTCATATAGTTAACCTACGAACTGACCTATGTGGAAAATGCATAGGGGGCATGCAGAAATTGCGATTGTTCCTTACGAAGAACAACCCTATTTGCCGATCAAGACATCAAACTGCTGAAAAATGCATCAACTTATAAAAGGACGACTTCAATGGCTGTATTCGAATCCTCCCGCGCGCTGAACGAAGGCGTCCGGGCCAACCCAACCACTCTGTTCACCCGCTTGTTCGGCGCAATCATGGTTTGGAACGACCGCCGCGTGACACGCAAAGCGCTGAGCGAGTTGACAACCCGCGAGCTCGCAGACATCGGTCTGAGCCGCAACGATCTGGAAAACATGTAACATCGGCGAAAGCCGGATACGACAAAGCCACGCAGCAATGCGTGGCTTTTTTTCATTTCAATCAATGATTATTAGCCCAGCGTCTTCATCAGTGCTGTCGCAATAACCCGGGTCGCAGGGTCGATATCGAGCAAAAAGGCCGCAGACACCTCAACCGCTGATCCCTTTTTCATGTCGTCGAGCCGTTGCAAATACTCAGTCTCGCCAATTTCGGCCAAAAGAAACGATTTGAACGCCACAAATATGACGGCAGCGACCAAGAAACCCTTGATTGGCAGAACACTGACAGGCGAGGAACTGGATTTAGCAACATCAACAACCAGCCCATCTTCTTGAACGCGTCTTTCGATGCGCACCTTAGGATCGGCCTTTTTCTTCAACACGCTCAGGCGTTGATCAAATCTATTTCTGTTGGCGTCGGCCACGTTAGAACGAAGCTCCCCAGCTAAAGTCATCGCTTTGTACGGCAGGAATACAGCCTGCACCTAATAGTTTTCCTAATATTTTGTCATTCTGATGGCAGTCCATTCGCCAATGTCGCGTCTTTGCGACAGTTTAAAGCCAAATTCCTCGTATTTGGCCTGAACTTCAGCGCCTTGTTCGACCAATAGACCCGACAGAATAATGGTGCCGCCTGGTGCCACATTGGCCGCAATGTCGCCCGCCAATGCCAAAAGCGGCGGTTTCAAGATATTGGCAAAAACCAAATCAAAGGGCGCGGATGCCGCCAAATCAGGGTGGTCAAAACCGGCAGCTTCGACACAGCTGACCATGCCTGTCATACCATTGGCGGCCAAATTGACCTCCGCAACCTCAACCGCAACTGCATCTATGTCGCTGGCGATCACTTTGTTTTTCCAAACTGCTGCCGCCGCCATTGCCAGAACTGCAGTGCCGCAGCCAATGTCAGCGCAGCGCTCCGACACACCGCCTTCTGAAATGAAGTCTTCCAATGCCAGAAGGCAGCCCAAAGTTGTGCCGTGATGTCCGGTCCCAAAAGCCATGGCAGCCTCAATGAGCAAACAAATCTTGTCATCAGGTTTCTTATCCGCGTCATGGGCACCGTAGACAAAAAACCGTCCTGCCTCGACAGGCGCCAATTCACGCCGGACATGAGCGACCCAATCTTTGTCCGGCACCTCGGAGACAACAAAGTCTTTCGCTCCATGCGCCGCCGCCAAAATTGCAAGGGCAATGCCGTCCGGGGCGTCCAGGAAATAGCCGCCAACTTCCCACAGCCCTGAGCCGTCCTCGACCTCAAACACCCCTACACCGGTTGGTTCCGGCACAAGCTGTTCCATTGCTTCGCCCAAAGCTTGTGCTGGGGCTTCCCCCAACAACGTCGTCAAGGCAGTAAATGTAGGCATGAGGTTCTCGCGGCTGACAATTCTTTCCTGCAGCCCTAGGCAAGCGGCCCGACTTCGTCAACTAAGCGCAGGCTTTGCAATAAGGCGGCGCGTGGCGGACGCCGCGCAAAACATCGCGCGCGGGCCTTTTAGGCCCGCACAATCAGATCACGTGCCCGCGCTCGCGCCGGTACCAATCGGGCAGCTCACGCCCGTGCCACCGATGCCGCAATAGCCGTTTGGATTTTTTGCCAAATATTGCTGATGGTAGTCTTCTGCAAAAAAGAACGTCGGCGCATCTACGATTTCAGTCGTAATTTCGCCGTAGCCCGCTTCGGCCAAACGCGGTGCAAATAGCAACTTTGCCGCTTTGGCCGCCGCTGCCTGCGCCGGGCTGTAGGTGTAAATACCTGACCGGTATTGCGTGCCCATATCATTGCCCTGCCGCATACCTTGGGTCGGATCATGTCCTTCCCAAAACACTTGCAGCAAGGCGTCATATGAAATGACCGAGGGGTCATAGACCACGCGCACAACTTCGTTATGGCCGGTTTGGCCCGTGCAAACTTCTTGATAGGTCGCATTAGGTGTGAACCCACCTGCATATCCGACCATGCTCAGATAAACACCATCGAGCCCCCAGAACATCCGTTCGACGCCCCAAAAGCAGCCCATGCCAAACATCGCAACCTCCATCCCGTCCGGCACATCCATAACCAGCGGGCGGCCATTGATGAAATGCGTCTCCGCCGTTGCAATCGGCTCGGCACGGCCCGGCAAAGCCGTTTCCGGCGTCACAAGCTCGATCTTTTTGCGGGCAAATCCAAACATGGGGAGGGTCTCCTTCCTGAAGCTTCTTTCTTTAAATAGGCGGAGTGCGCCGAATTTCTACTCCGCCGGTCGTGCTATACGTTGCGCGAAGATGGTCTCATGGCCGGGCATCGGGTTGCGCGGAATGAGCGCAGACAAAACGAGCGAGATCACCGCCATACCCGCCGCCAGGACAAAGACGCTCACCTGTGAGACAACCCAGAGATAGCCCAGCCCTGCCGGCAAGAACACCGCCGCAATGTGGTTGATGGTGAAGGCCACAGCGGCTGTGGGCGCAATATCCTCAGGCGCGGAAATCTTTTGAAAATAGGTTTTGATCGCAAAGGCCATCGAGAAGAATAGATGATTTAGCACATAGAGCACGGCCCCCACGACCACGCCCCAACCAAAATAATAGATCCCGCCATAAGCCAGAAACACCAGGCTCAAGCCCGTATATTCGAATAACAACATATTCCGTTCGCCGTAGCGGTGAATGGCCTTGCCGATGATTGGCGCGAAAATCATGTTGGCGACATAGTTGATCAAAAACAGCGCCGTGACCTCTTCCACGTCAAAGCCAAAATGCTCGACCATCATGAAAGCGGCAAACACGATGAAAATCTGGCGGCGCGCACCTGAGATAAACTGCAGTGCGTAATACAGCCAGTAGCGGCGGCGCAGCACCATTTTCTTGACTTGCGGGTCTGGCGCTTCGAATTGCGGGAAGTAGAGCATTGCAAAAACGGCAATTGCGACGGTGATACCACCAGAGCTTAGGTAAACAAAACTGTAGCTCAGCTCAAACGCCTTCCAGGTCAGCACCAACGCGCCATAGGCGATCAGCGATGCAAAAGACCCCGCCGCCGTAAGCCACCCTAAGGTTTGCGGCGCACGGTCTTTTTCAATCCATTGCAACTGCAACGACTGATTGACCGTCTCGTAATAGTGGAACCCAACAGACGAAAGCAGCGTCAGAAGCAAAATCCCACCAAAGCTCGGGAAATAGGCTGTTACGGCGGAGGCCGCGCCCAGCAGGATGAGCGACACCAGCCCCAAGACCTGTTCACGTACGAATATGATCAGGAAAATAACGCCAACGGCCAGAAAACCAGGAATCTCGCGAACTGTGTGCAGCCAGCCAATTTCGACACCCGTGAAACCTGCTGCCTCGATCACAAAGTTGTTCAAAAGCGCAGACCAAGTCGCAAAGGCAATCGGCATGGCGAAGGCCATCAAGAACAACAAGAAGACCGGCTGCCGGTGGAAAGGCAGCTTGCGGGCCTCTGCCAGCTCAACAGTTCTCAGCGTGTCACCAATCATGTCTTAGCGATACGCCTGTTCGCACAGAATGGCGAGGCCCCTTCCCCAGCCAGCGAAAGCTGGGGTATAGGTACGGCAACATTAAGGGCACCCAGCATGAGCAATCTCAAAGACAAATCGGTTCTTATCACAGGCGCATCGCGTGGAATTGGCGAAGCGACGGCGCGCCACTTCGCGGCAGAGGGCGCCAAAGTTATGCTCGCCGCGCGCAGCATCAAAGACACGCAGCGCATCGCAGCAGAAATCACCGAAGCTGGCGGCCAAGCCGCAGCGATTGCTTGTGACGTGGCATGGCACCACGACGTCGCCGCTGCCGTAAACGCGACGGTAGACACATTTGGCGGGCTCGACGTGCTGATCAACAACGCGGGCCTCGTTGACCCGATTGCCCGGATCACCGACTGCGACCCCGAGGATTGGGCGCTGGTCATTGACGTTAACCTCAAGGGTGTTTTTTACGGCTACCACGCGGCCATGCCCGTGATGCAGAAGCAGGGTGGCGGGACGATCATCAATATCTCCTCCGGCGCCGCCTACAACGCGCTTGAAGGTTGGAGCCATTATTGCGCCAGCAAAGCCGCCGTCCTGTCGCTAACCAAATCTGGGCACAAGGAAATGGCCGAGCACGGCATCCGCGTCATGGGCCTGTCGCCCGGAACCGTCGCCACGGAAATGCAAGTTCAGATCAAAGAAAGCGGAATAAATCCGGTTAGCCAGCTCGACCCAAGCGTTCATATCTCGCCCGAATGGGTCGCCCAAGGCCTCGCCTATCTTTGCGGTCCCGGCGGCGACGCCTGGCTCGGCCAGGATTTTTCACTGAAAACAGATGAGGGGCGTGCGGCCCTTGGCCTGCCACTCGTCAGCGCCAGCTGAGTTTTACCCCTTTGGCTATTTCTTTTTGGAGAAAATGCCGTCCAAGAAAGACTTGCGAGCCTTTGGCGTGGACACCTCTATCACTTGGGTATCATAGACCATTTCTGTGCTGATCTTGCCGGTTTCAGGCGGTGCGTCTCGCGTCGGAAACAAGTCTTCGAGTACGCTGTTCACAGCCGACCGTGTCGCCGCTGATTGCGCAGTTTGATCTGTCACAACGACCTCTGACGCAACCTTATTCAGGGCGGCATTTGGCAGCCCCGCGACCCAAATCTCGATCAATCCAGCCGGCGGCTTTGGCTCATGCGTCGTCATATCGCGCAATATGAAGCCCATATCATCGGCAATACGCGTCGCGGCGGCCATGTCATCTTTCGCATAGACGCGGATATGCGATTGCGACACTTCAAACCCGACAGCGCGCGCGGTGAGGTGAGGCGAGACACGCGCGGCGATCTGCTTCAACACACCGGTTTGTTGGGCGTCGGAGGTTCCGTCAGGCAGAAAAACACGCAGAGGCCTTTCGGAACTGCCGCCAGATTGCGTGGCTGACAGAACACCCACGCCGGTTCTCAAAGATGCCGAAAGTGCGTCGATTGCAGGGTCCGGCGCCCGACCCTCCGGCGGCAGATCACGCGACGACGAAACGGGCGCAACAAGGCCTGTTAGGACCGGCAGCTGTGAATCATAGCTTGTATCCGTGAGCGCCAATACCGGTGTGACCCTGTCCGTGTTCGCCCCAAACACATCGCCAATCGCACTGCCCAGCAGCACCGTTGTCGAAGGCGCAGATGTCATCGCCACTGGGGTAGTAAACTCTGAAGGCTTCGTCACCAAATTCTCAATAGGTCTAGGAATATGGGCAATCGCGGCGCCGCCTGACGTCAAAGCCGCATTGGTTGTTTCCACGCGGCTCTCCAATCGCATCGCAGAAAAGGCCAGCAGCGAGACCGCAAGCAGACCAAAGCCCCAATAGACGCGCCGATCGAGGCCCAAAATCAGCGGCGTGACGGGGGCATGACGGATCGCTGGTTGGTCAAAACTGGTAATGTCAGCAGGCAAGCGCGCCAACGCCATTGCCGGTCCCAACCGGGACCGGGTGGCGGCATCTTCATCAAGCTCCATCTTCGGCGCGCTGATCCGTGCGCGCGCTTGGTCTTGGCGCTCTTTCAGAGTTTCGGCGCGCCGTTCGCGGGCTTCTGACAACCGGCTCAGAAAATCTTTGCTATGCGGTGACGGCCGTTTGTCAGCCGCGGCGGGGCTGGTCGGCGGTTTGGGCGGTGACACAGACATATTGCTCCTCAGCGTAAGACAACAACAGCACTGGCAGCACGCCCGCTTGCCCCAACAGGCGAGATCGCAAAAAGGTTAATACCTCATTTTCAGGAATTTTGTTTTGTTTTTAGAAACAAAGCTCAAAGGCGTTGCCTTAATGCAAAAGGCCGCCCCAAACAGGACGGCCAATCACAGTAGCAACAGATGCGCAGTTTAGTTTTGCGCGTAATATTCGATGACGAGGTTTGGCTCCATCATGACCGGGTAAGGCACATCGCCCAACCCAGGGGTGCGCACGAAAGTCGCAACCATTTTGGAGTGATCCGCCTCGATATATTCGGGGACATCGCGTTCCGCCAATTGAACAGCTTCAAGAACGGCAACGTTCTGCTTGGAACGGTCACGAACCTCGATCACGTCACCTTCTTTGACACGGTAGGAAGGGATGTTCACTTTCTTGCCGTTCACACGGACATGGCCATGGTTCACGAACTGGCGGGCCGCAAAGACGGTCGGCACGAATTTGGCGCGGTATACAACAGCGTCGAGACGGCGTTCCAACAAGCCGATCAGGTTTTCACCGGTATCGCCTTTGACACGGGCTGCTTCCAGATAGATACGTTTGAACTGCTTTTCAGTCAGGTCGCCGTAGTAGCCTTTCAGCTTCTGCTTGGCACGCAGCTGCAGACCAAAGTCGGACAGCTTGCCCTTGCGGCGCTGACCGTGCTGGCCGGGGCCATATTCACGACGATTGACTGGGGATTTCGGACGACCCCAAATGTTTTCACCCATCCGGCGGTCAATTTTGTATTTGGCAGCGGTACGTTTAGTCATACGCTGATCTCCTCTTTCAGGTTTAAGAGGGCGTTGTCCTCTCTGCGGATTTGGCCGCAGCGACAGGGCATCCCCTTGCGGGGGCCACCAACACCAATGAAGCCGCGCTTATAAAAGGCTTTTGTGCGGAGTCAACGCCCCAAGGCGCGAAAACGCACATTGCTTGGCGTTTTCAAAGCGACACGCAATGTCACGACGATGACCACCAAGCTGATCAGCAGCCAAACCGCGCCCCATAGCAGTGTGGTGCCGCCAAATTGCTCTGCCAAAATACGAGCGTCTGATCGCAACTGCGAGCGCCTTATTGTATCATCAAAAATGTCAATCGGGGCATAGATCATGCTGGAAAGCCCGATCACCCGTAGCACCAAGTCATTTAGGGCGTTGCTAGCCCAACGCGCGCACGACAGCAGCAAAACACCGGTCACGGCACCATAGAAAAGCGCAAAAGGCTCGCGCATGTAGATTGCGGTGATGAGCAACGTTAGGGCGCCTAAACAGGTGACAATGTAATGATCAAAACGGCTGCGCAACGCGGCAAGAAACAAGCCTGCGCCCAGCAAAAGCGACCCCAGGTAGCCCGCCGAACTGATCGCAAACCTGTTGCCGCCGCGCGTCACTGCAAACCCACCCAAACGGTGCGACACGCTCAGCTCCAGCACCTCGCCGCCCGTCAAAACGGCCGCCAACCCATGGGAAACTTCATGAAGGTAGACCACGGTCAGTTTGAGCGGAAAAACCAATGGCGTTGGCCAGAGAACAAATAAGCCTAATGTGAGCGCAAGAAGCTGCCAATGATCGCGGAAAAAGCGTTTTGCACGGCCCAGCGTCACCTTGGGGCGTGCAGCAAAATGGCGGCATCGGCCTTGCTTAGGGCGCGTCGAGCGCTCGGCCCGTAGTGATGCGCGTCCAGCTCCAACTCGGGATACAGCTCAAAAAGCCGCTCGCGGTGCTGTGCGTCAATGAGGCCAAGGCTGGTATTGGCCGGATGAAAGCTTTCGCTTGCCACCCCGTTGGCCCAAAGCAGTTGATGCTCGGCAAACATGATCTGAAAATATACGACTTCGCGCATCTGGTGGTCGACCAAAATCGAATGGTCATTCACCAAATCCTTTGCCCGCAACAGCACTTCGTCGCAGTTAAATAGCGCCTGCGCATTCGGCCCTTTGTACATGAGGCGATGGTGGGGCGACACGAGCAGGTCCTGATCTGGTTGATCCAGACCCATTGCTTGGGCCCGAATGCGAACGGGCCTGAGCTCGGGCATCACATGTAGCCGCGCGCCAGAAATTCTACGCGACCCGGTCCAAACAATCTCCTGAACACCGTGGTCCCGCGTCGCGATCCTGTCACCCGGATCAAGGTTTTCGACAGGGGCAACGCCACTTTCAGTTTGGATGAGCGTCCCGGCCGTAAAGCCAATCACATCAGAACGTCCGCCTAGGTCACGTCTTACGGCCCCTGTTTCTCGCGACACGTGACTCACGGTAAAATCACGATCTGCCAATGGGACGCCATCCGGGCACCACACTAAACCGTTCGTGCCACCCTCTGTTTCCAAGGGCACCAAAAGATACTGACGCACCCCATCGGTCACAACAAAGCCGCTACGCATATCGTCGGGTGAGATCTCAGGCAAAATTTGCTTGAACGGCAAGTCAAAACGGCGCTCAACCGTTTTAGCAACTTTTGAGCGCCATTCGGCGCGCCCAAGCGCGCTGTCCAAACTCAAAAGAGATTGTGGTCCGTCCAATCGAATGGCCTCTCCCCGCCAGCACCAAACCTGTCCCACACGTGGCATAGTACCGGACAAAACCGGCGCGCCATCCAATGTCGTTTGGTGTCTGGTCAGGACATACGTGCCCCCAAAGCCCGCGCCCATATCCGTTACCCTGCTCGTTTCTTTTTATCGTTGCAAAAACAGCTAACACAAAGTTAACGCCAAGAAAAGAGTCAGAGAGCACAGTCACTTGCGCGCAAGGGTGAGAAACGAAGGTGCGAAACTAGAACCGGAACCGCAAATCAAGAGATCCCAAAACCTGCCCTTCTTGCTGGGTTTCAAATTCTTCGCTCAGATAGGTCAGGCCGTAGAAAATGCTTCCTTGGCCAAAAGAAGTGTTCACACCTGTGCGAAGCCGCGACCGGGTCTCGCGCGCCTGAAGCAGCTCTGTATCGAGGTATTGGCTATCAGCCACATAGGCGACGTCCCCGCCAAGGAAAAATGATGTCCCGCGCGGCGCGGCGCCGACGACGCCAAGATAACGATGCCCGGTCGTGCTGTCGCGCAATCGCAAACCGCCCTCGCCATATCGACCGACAGTCATATCGCCGCCTATCCGGATCAGAGTCTCGGCACCTGCTTGTGCTTCAATGAATGGCCGCAGCCGTGCCCCACCAACCCGGTAGCCACGCCCGGCCTCAAAGGTCACGGTTGGCCGAACGGCATCGCCAATCTGTGCCCCGTCAACACGCGGGCGCGGTGCGCTGAAAATGTCGTGAAAGATGTCCTGTAGATCATCAAGCCCGGTTTGCGGCCCCACAAGAATGACATCAAGGCCAAGCGACATTTCCGTTCCGGCGCGTTGCCAATGCGAATGTAGACCGGCCGACAGTGCTCCAACGTACGGCCGGTTGCTTGGCTGTGGGTTCGATATGTCGCGTGGTGCAATGATTTCTGCCCTGAAGCGGTATTCCAGCAGCGCGCCAAGCCTTTCGGGCAATTCTCCATCCCAGTTGCGGGCCCGCAATTGGCTTACTGTGTAGCCGCCAGTGCGCCAGCGATCGTCGCCGTCGCCAATCACATCATTGTTGAAGAAACTGCCATATCCCAACACGCGCCGCTCTTGCGCCGTAGCCGAGAAAGTCAGAACAAGCCACGCAAACAGCATGACGCATAAACCAAGGGCCTTCATCGCGTTTATCCCCACATAATCGCTGATCTGCGGGCAAACCTAGGCTCAATAGATTACTGATTTCCTACCCCGGCGACGATCCACCGGTTTTGCGGACCCGTCCAATGCTGCCCGGCGCAACAGAAACGGATTTCAGGATCGCGTAGCACTGCCCGCCAGCCTCAAGCTTCATTAGCCGCGCTGATCGCGCTGTTACCCTTGCCAATAGGCGGTCTTCCCCTGACCGCAAGGCGACAGCAACCCCCGGCCCGGCACCTTGATGCACCGCTTCAATTTTCGCAGGCAGACAGTTCAGCGCCGACAGACCATCAGGTCGATCCTTGGACAAAATAATGTCGCGCGCCAAAATACGCACGCGTATCCTGCGCCCATTTTCTGCGTCAACGCGCGGCAAAAATAGCTGTCCGGCAGTGGTTTTGAGGCGGCTCAATCCGTCGCCTGCGTCGCGCTCGCCCATTACGACATCAATCACGCTCCCAGCCTCGCGGACGCCAATATGCGGTATGGCGCTTGGGTCTGACAAAATATCGCCCAACGGTCCGGCGCGCACAACGCGCCCGGCCCGCATCAACAGCAGCGTGTCGGCCAATCGCGCAACTTCAGACATCATGTGAGAGACGTAAAAGCTTTGCACATCAGAGACGTCACGCAGGCGGTCCAGATAAGGCAAAATCTCATCACGCCGCGCCTGATCAAGCGCCGATAGCGGCTCATCCATCAGCAAAATATCGGGGGCGCTCAACAATGCCCGCCCGATGGCCACGCGCTGCGCCTCACCACCGGACAATTCACGCGGCATCCGATTCAACAGTGCGCCAATTCCAAGAATTTCGATCAAGTCATCGGCTTTTTCTGTCTGTTCGCTGCGAGGCGCGCCGTAGCGCAGGTTCTGCGCAACGCTCAAATGTGGAAACAACCGTGCTTGTTGAAACACATAGCCAATCCGGCGCTGATGCGGCTTCACAAAAACGCCGTTCGCGCTGTCCATCAACACCCGGTCACCGACGCGGACATAGCCCTCATCTGGGCGAAACAACCCCGCTATCGCATTGACAACGCTGGTTTTCCCGGACCCTGACGGCCCGAAAAGGGCATTCACCCCGCCCGCCTCACTTTGCGCGTCAACATCCAACTGAAACGCGCCAAAGCTGTGACGCAACCGGATTTCAAACCCGACGCTCATCGACGCGCGGCCCTTGCAGCCACCCACTCGGACACAAGCAACGCAGCAACCGCAATCACAACCGCAATCATTGTCAATCTGATCGCGGGGCCTTCAGCGCCTGGCACTTGCAAAAACGCGTAGATGGCGGAGGGCAGCGTGCGCGTCTCGCCGGGGATTGAGGCCACGAAGGTGATCGTTGCGCCGAACTCCCCCAAGGCTTTGGCAAACCCCAGAACCGCGGCGGCAATGATAGAATTCAGCGATAGCGGCAAAGTCACTGTTGCAAACACCCGAAAGGGCGACGCGCCAAGTGTCGTCGCGGCCTCCTCCAGCTTTGGGTCCGTTGCCTCAAACCCCAGCCGAACCGCGCGCACCATCAATGGGAAGGCCATTACCCCAGCAGCGAGCGCCGCCCCAGTCCATTTGAAAGCAAACACTATGCCAAAACTGGCCAGAAACCCGCCAAATGCCCCTTGGGTGCCGAAACTCAACAATAGCAGGTAGCCCGTAACAACGGGCGGTAAAACCAGCGGTAAATGCACCAACACATTGACCAACTGCTTGCCCGGAAAGTTCTTGCGGGCAAGCACATACGCAACCCAGACAGCCAACGGCAGGCTCGCAATCATCGCGACCAAAGCGACCTGTAGCGACAACAAAACCGCTGCCCATTCTTGCGGTCCAAGGCTCATAGCAGCGTGAACCCGGCGTCGCGATAAATTCGGCGCGCATCCGGGCCGGTCAATGCAGCAAACCCGTCATCAAGCGCGCCGCCCATCAGGGCAAAAGGATAGCGGATCGGATCATGCAAATCAGGGGAAAACCGCGCCAATACCGAAACAAGTGGTTCCGCCAAAGCGTCCGTAGCGTAAACCACGCCAAAGGGTACGGCACCACGCGCCACAAGGTTGAGCACTGCAACCGCACTTTCGGTTTCGACCACTTGCCTGGCTACCTGCGGCCAGATCCCAAGCGTCTCGAACGCGGCCTTGCCGTATTGCCCTGCCGGCACCGCTTGGACGAACCCCATCGCAACAGCACCGTCAGGACGCCAGGTTGGCAAGGATACCGGAGCGGACCCAGCCGCGCCAACCAACACCAACTCATTTCCTAACAGGTCAAGGCGTTCGCCAACAGGAACTGCGGCCGCGACAGCGTCCATCCAGACCGTGTTGGCAGACACGAACACATCCGCTGGGGCGCCTGCGATGATCTGGCGCGCCAATGCTCCGCTGCCGCCGTAGGCCAAGCGTAGAGGCATTACCTCAACCGAGACCCGATCAAGCACCTGCTTTAGGCTGGACGCCGCAAAGACCAACGGTGCCGAAGCCGCGAAAGCCGGGGCTGCGCAAGCACCAACGGCGAGCGAAAACATATGTCTGCGGGTCAACATCATTGCGCGTGATACTGGGCATCACAGCTTTGCGGGCGCAAGGGCAATTTCACGGGTTGCGCAGCGGGCTTGCAAGGCTACCCTCTAAGGCATGTTTAAGCTGACACGATCCGAAATTGAAGCCGCCACAAAGCTGGTTCACAGCGCAATGGCGCCGACGCCGCAATATAGCTGGCCCCTTCTCAACGCCGCCACCGGTTGCGAAACTTGGGTTAAGCATGAAAACCACGGGCCCACTGGCGCGTTCAAAGTACGCGGTGGGATCACCTTCATCGATTGGCTCACGCGCACCCACCCGGAATGCAAAGGCATCTGCACCGCCACCCGCGGCAATCACGGGCAAAGCCAGGCCCGCGCCGCTACGGCCGCCGGGTTGCGCGCATTGGTCTATGTGCCACGCGGCAATTCGGTCGAGAAAAATGAAGCCATGAAAGCCTTCGGGGCGGAGTTGGTGGAATTCGGCGATGATTTCGACGAGGCGCGGGAAGAAGCCTTCCGCATGGCCGGGCAGGAAGACCTCTTTATCGTCCCGCCCTTCCACCCAGAGCTGGTGCGCGGTGTCGCAACCTACGCCTATGAACTCTTCACCAACGCGCCACCTTTGGACGTGGTCTATGTCCCGATTGGTTGCGGCTCGGGTATCTGCGGCACGATCCTCGCGCGCGACGCCTTGGGCCTGAGCACAGAAATCGTCGGCGTCGTTTCAGACCAAGCCCAGACCGCCAAGCTGTCGGTAGAGGCGGACCGGTTGATCGAAACCAACTCCGCCACGACATTCGCTGACGGAATGGCGGTCCGCATCCCCGTGCAAGAGGCCTATGACATCTATTCCAAAGGTGCAGCCCGGATCATCGCAGTCAGTGATGATGAAATAGCCGAGGCCATGCGGCTCTACTATACCAAAACCCATAACCTGTCCGAAGGCGCAGGTGCCGCGCCTTTGGCCGGCTTGATGCAAGAACGCGCGCAGATGACAGGCAAACGTGCCGGTGTGATCTTATGCGGCGGCAATGTTGATACGGGCTGGTTCCACACCGTGTTGGCGGGCGGGACGCCACAAGTTTAGTCGGTCCGCGCCAAAAGCTCCGCCACGTCTCGGCGCAAATCATCACGTATTCCGCCCGGGTTTGGCGCGTCGCGTAATGTGGTGAACCAATGTTCGGGCGGGTTTTTCCCCCGCCGGTTGCCGTCAAAACTTAACCCGCGCAGCACTGTTTCGGCCTCAACGGGCAGCCTGTCGGGAATATCAAACCCGTTCAACACTGCCCAATTTCCGGTCCAAAGGCGACCCACGGACCAAGGGTTATACCCGCCGCCACCCTGCACCAACAGCCGTGGCGCTATCCCCATCAAGCCACGCAATACCGCCCAATGAGCATTGTTCGACAGCATTTGATGCGACAAAGGGTCATCGGCGGCGGCGTCCGCCCCACATTGCAAAATTATCGCATCAGGCTTGAACGCGCTCACCAGCGGCAAGATCAGCATGTCGCGGATATAGCCCATCTCATCGTCCGTCATCCCCCGCGCAACGGGCAGATTGATCGTCGCAGGCCCACCTGTTCCAAGCCCACCGGTCCGGGGCCACAGGCCGTCTTCATGGACAGAGATCATCAAACACTCCGGGTCCGCGCCAAACCCGTGCTCCACCCCGTCAGCGTGATGGGCGTCAATGTCGACATAGGCGACCCGTCGCGCGCCATTGCGGCGCAAAGACAGGATCGCGAAAACCGGGTCATTGAAATAGCAAAACCCATTGGCATGGCCCGGCATGCCATGATGCGTCCCACCGCCTGGTTGAAAGACGACCCCGCCCTCCGCCAGCAGCTCCCCCGCCAAAAGCGCGCCGCCGACGCCGGTTGCGGGGCGGGTAAACATTTCCGGGAAAACCGGGTTGGTCACTGTGCCCAGCTGATAGGTGCGTGTCTGCTCCGTCGTCACAGCTTGAGATCGTGCGACGTCTCCCAATGCTGCAACATAGTCAGGGCTGTGCCACGCCCGCAAAGCTGTAGGTTTCGCCCGCGGTGAACTGATATATTGCGCTGTAGGCAACCACCCCATGGCGCGCGCCAAATCCATCACGGTCGACACGCGCGGCACGCGCAGCGGGTGCAATCCGCCATAGCTTGACCCGCGATAAATTTCGGACCCGATAAAACGCGGTTGGGGGTTTGGCATTGGGCTCATTTCGGTCTGCACGTTACCTTGCTCTGTTCGCAAACCGTTAACAAGTCTCTGTAAATAGCCTTGTTTTTATGGTCACACTTGCTTTTTACACCATGATCGCGCTAAGTGGAGGGCAATAATAAAAGCGGTTTTGTACAGTCAAATGTCTTTGTTACGGCTCAAACAGGCTCCTCTGAAAATGACGGGCTCCCAAAAACGAGAGGTCCGGACCCAGTTTGGTGCGCTTTGTTACCGTGTGCGCAACGACGAAACGCAGGTGCTATTGGTCACCAGCCGGCAACGTGGCCGTTGGATCATTCCCAAGGGCTGGCCCGTGGAAGGCGAAACCCCGGCTGAGGCTGCCGCGACCGAAGCTTTTGAGGAGGCCGGCGTCCAAGGCAAAACCTTCAATATCTGCCTCGGGCTCTATTCCTACACCAAATTGATGTCCGGCGATGAACAGGACCTGCCTTGTGCGGTGTCCGTCTTCCCGGTCAAGGTCAAGAAAGTGCTGCGCAGCTACCCCGAACAAAACGAACGCAAACGTAAATGGTTCAGCGTCAAAAAGGCAGCTGGCAAAGTCCGTGAGCCGGAGCTGCGCAAAATCTTGAAGCATTTCGACCCGAGCCTTCTGGAGCGCTAAGCCGTGCTTGCAAAGGCAGCTTGAGGCTTTATCTCTATACCATCCAGAAACTGAGGCACGCCCCCGTATGATCCGCTACGCATTGACCTGCGAAAATGACCACCAGTTTGAAAGCTGGTTCCAATCCGCCGACGCATTCGACAAGCTATTTGCGAGCGACATGGTGACCTGCGCGGTTTGCGGTGACAACAAAGTGCGCAAATCCATCATGGCACCGCGTATTGGCAAGGCCGGTGATACCAACACCGAACGGCCCTTGTCGGCCCCCGCCAGCACCGCCGAACAGGCCTTCAAGGAGCTGCGCGAAAAGGTCGAAGCAAACTCGGAAAATGTCGGCTCTGATTTCGCCACAGAGGCGCGCAAAATCCACAATGGCGAAGCGCCGGAACGCGCCATTTACGGCGAGGCAAAGCCGCAAGACGCCAAATCCCTGATCGAAGACGGCGTGCCGGTCATGCCCCTCCCCTTCATGCCATCACGTAAGACGAATTAGATGAGCAAAGTCCTGATCACAGGCGCCACGCGCGGCATCGGTCGCGCATTGTTTAGCTGCTACGCCGCGCGCGGGGATCAGGTAACAGGCACCTATCGCGGCACGATGCCGGATGATGGCCATTGGCTGAAACTCGACGTTGCGAAGCCCGAAGATTTCGACACGCTTTGTCATGACTTTCAACCAGACGCGGTGGATCTACTGATTTGCAATGCAGGCGTTTACCTCGACAAGGATCACAATCTCGCAGACGGCTACCCGCCGCAGATGTGGGCTGACAGTTTTGCCACGAATGTCACCGGCGTGTTTCAGACAGTGCAGACCATGCTGCCCAAATTGCAGATGTCAAAAGCGCCAAAGATCGCAATCATATCTTCGCAAATGGCCTCATCAGAGCGCGCACCGGGTGGTTCCTATATATACCGCGCCTCCAAAGCGGCGGCTCTCAACCTTGGCCGCAACCTGGCAACCGACCTGAAAGGTCTGGGAATTGCGGTGGGCATCTACCATCCCGGATGGGTACAGACCGAAATGGGCGGCAGCAACGCAGACATAACGGTCACTGAGGCCGCAGAGGGGCTAATTGAACGGTTCGACGCGCTCAATCTGGACACGACCGGATGCTTTTTGACTTGGGATGGCAGGCCGCATGCCTATTGAGCTGCCAGGCCGATAGCTGATTCCGTAGAATTTAATTCAAAATTACTGCCCGAAATTGCCACAATCCAAGTTCATTTGAGAGATTGGACACAAAAATTGGACAAAGGGTGTGGGCTGTGGAGCTGCTCTATCAAACGCGGTTTTCTTATTTTGGACATTCGGGCTGGAAGTCCGACGCCAGCAAGGACCTCGCTCTGCTTTATGCGCCCGACCGCATGGAACGGCGGTTCGAGTTGTTTGAAAAGATCACGCTCGCCAGCCTGCAGGAACAAACCGACCCCGACTTCAAACTTGTCTTGCTGACCTCCTCCCAAATGCCTGAGCAATACGCCAAACGGCTTAGGGAACTGACTGGCGATATGCTCGACGCCTCACAGGTTGAGATTTTGGTCCGCGCACCACGCTACGCGGGCCGGGTGTTTCGCGCGCATGTGCATGATAGCTACGCCCCTGATCAGAAAATCTGCCAGGTGGTGCTCGATGACGACGATGCTATCTCCTGCGACTTCACTGAGATTTGCCGTGCCGAAGGCCGCCGCGCCCTCGAGGTTGACTATGATGGCGACCCAAGCAGGTTCATCTCCTTTGCGCGCGGGGCAAATCTATTGGTTGAGGACGGGCAGCCGACAAAACTTTCCGACCGATACACGCCGATGATCAATCTTGGGCTCACGCTGGTCTCCAACGCCAATACCACCAAGAACCCCTACCTGACTCAACACCTAGCCATCGGACTGAACCACCCATCCGTGGTCATTAATAGTTTGCGGCCTTTTTACCTTCGCACCGTGCATGACCAAAATGACAGCCGGACGCCGCATAAGACCAATTGGATGGATGCCGATGAGATCGCTGTGCTGCGCATGCACTTCCCCTTCCTGCGCGCCTACTTTTCTGAGACGGCCCGGGCCACGGCCTGATTGCGCCCCCGCCCTTGCCCTCACCGGGCACTCGGCCTAAGACGCAGCGCGACATTGTAACTGACTGCCAAGACGGGTCTTCCGGTATGACTGCGCCAGCAAAACGGCTTGTGATGAAATTCGGCGGAACCTCCGTCGCCAATCTGGACCGTATCAAACGGGCCGCCAAACGCGTGGGCGTGGAGGTTGCGAAAGGCTATGAGGTGATTGTTATTGTCTCAGCCATGTCCGGAAAAACCAATGAGCTGGTCGGCTGGGTCGAGGAAACCTCGCCCCTCTATGACGCGCGCGAATATGACGCGATTGTCTCTTCTGGCGAAAACATCACCGCCGGGCTGATGGCGTTGACCTTGCAAGAAATGGACGTACCTGCGCGCAGCTGGCAGGGCTGGCAGGTGCCGCTGAAGACAACCGACGCGCATGGCGCGGCGCGGATCGAGGAAATTCCAACCGACAATCTGGATGCCAAGTTCAACGAAGGCATGAAGGTCGCGGTCGTCGCGGGTTTCCAGGGCATAAGCCCGGAGGGTCGGATCACCACATTGGGGCGCGGCGGGTCTGATACGACGGCTGTGGCCTTTGCCGCCGCGTTCGAGGCGGAGCGGTGTGATATCTATACCGATGTCGATGGGGTCTACACGACCGATCCGCGGATCACATCGAAGGCACGCAAGCTGGACCGGATCGCGTTCGAGGAGATGCTGGAGCTCGCCTCGCTGGGCGCGAAAGTTTTGCAGACGCGGTCGGTTGAGCTGGCGATGCGATATAAAGTGAAGCTGCGGGTTCTGAGCAGCTTTGAGGAAATGGATGACAGCGCGGGCACCTTGGTCTGCGACGAGGAGGATATCGTGGAAAGCAACGTAGTGGCGGGCGTGGCCTATTCGCGCGACGAGGCAAAGATGACATTGATCTCGGTCGCGGACCGGCCCGGCATCGCGGCGGCGATCTTCGGGCCGCTGTCTGAGGCGGGTGTGAACGTGGATATGATCGTTCAAAATATCTCGGAAGAAGGACGCACGGATATGACCTTCTCCTGCCCGGTGAATGAGGTCGCGCGGGCTGAGAAGGCGATGCAGGATGCCAAAACATCCGGCGATATCAACTTCCATGACCTGGTCGCTGACACGGACGTGGCGAAGGTCTCGGTGGTGGGGATCGGGATGCGGTCGCATGCGGGGGTGGCCGCGAAAATGTTCAAGGCGCTGCAGGATGATGGGATCAATATCAAGGTCATCACGACCTCGGAAATCAAGATCTCCGTCCTGATCGACCGCAAATATATGGAGCTGGCCGTTCAGGCCCTGCATGATGCGTTCGAGCTGGAAAAAGCCGCCTGATCTGAATTCCCCGCATGCGGGGAATCTTACAAGCTATTGAAAAGCCATACCCTTTCCAAAAACGTTAAGCATTTGGAAAGGGTTGAAAACGCAAGGCGGCCCACGCCAAGAAAGCTTGCGAAACGCGGCCCCCTTTCCTACAAAATACTATGGATGGCCTGTCGGACCTCGCTGCAACGGTTACGCTGATCCGGTATCTCGTATGGGCGGGTATCGCGCTTGTCGTAGCTGTCGGTCTGTTGCGGGGCAAGCGAGACATCTATTTCGCCCTCTCGATCCTTGTTTTGGTAGGCTACGCGCTGCTTGTCGGCGAAAGGCTTGTCGAAAACTATAAAATGGCCCGCTGGCTGAAACAGGCCGATACCGAGCGCGCTGAATTAAGAAACGCACCAGACTGGGCGTTCGACCCCACAAATATCACATCGCTGCATCTGAATTGGCCGCTTCAAAAAACGCCGTTGGGGCGCTTACGGATCAATTCATCCGTCGTGCCGCTGGATCGTATCTGGCAACTTGCGGATCCGGAAAACGGAACGCGTCTGGAAGTCGGGCGCGCGCCAATCCGGCATCTGCGCCTGTTGGTCGGTGATCCACGCTGTCACAGCGATGACCCCGATCTGATCATGGTTTCAACAACAACCGATGATGATCGCCGCGCGCGGGGCATTTGCCTGCTGTCCGAACCTGTTGCAACGTCTGAGGCTGCGGTGCGGCTAAGCTTTGAACGATCATCAGAACAAGTCGGCGCCGCGTCGGGCACCCAAGGCGAATGGCGCCTTTTCAAAGGCGACAAGGTGCTGGTCGATCGGATCGTGACCTCCGCCGGGACGAAGACGGGAACATCTTTCTTTTTGCCAAACTTGCGCAATATTCCATCGCGTGGCTTTGATCACTATCGGGATGGGCCGATCATTAGATTGCGCGATTGGATGGCGGGTGACGCGGAATTGCAGCAGCATGTGCGCGCGACCAAAGAACAAGCCGGATTGCCTGAGGAGGTTTTGCGGGCAGGGATAGGCGTTCAGGGGCGCGGTTCGGTCGCCGCCAAATCCTTGTCGCTTGCCTGTACCCAATGGGACCGCGCCGACACAGATTTCCGGGCAACGATCATAGAGGCCTTGGCGGCGGCCTTGCGCAAAAGCCCCGAGGCGGCGTCTCTACAGGCTTGTGGACGCAGCTCTTGCACGCCCGACGCGGCGGGGCTGGGGCCAAAGGATATATGCCGCACCCCTGCCCCGCCCCCCATCAGCGAATTGATGCGCTTATGATGATCGCGTGTTTTGGTCGCAATTGAAGTGCCGCAATCGGCACGGTAGGTTGGTCCCATGAAACACATTTTTCCCTTGGCGCTTGCCCTGATGTT
Organism: Litoreibacter sp. JB4-2; assembly: GCF_055693445.1. Taxonomy (NCBI): domain Bacteria; kingdom Pseudomonadati; phylum Pseudomonadota; class Alphaproteobacteria; order Rhodobacterales; family Roseobacteraceae; genus Litoreibacter; species Litoreibacter sp. JB4-2. The sequence continues at coordinate 3,487,531 of NZ_CM146334.1, read as the reverse complement.
GCCCCTTCCAGCGCAAGCGCATCCCCATATCTTCATTGATGCCGGGCTGGACGTGATTTTCGACGATCAGGGCCGCGCCACGCATGTGCGTGTGACCTGGGCCTATGACGCGTTCTATTCCCTGCTGGTCGCCGAAGATCTGGGGATGGATCAGGATGGCGACGGCACCCTGACACCGGCCGAAGAGGCCGAATTGGCGGGGTTTGACGCGCAATGGATTGAGGGGTTCAACGGCGATTTGGTCGCCACGCTTGACGGCGCGCCGCTGGCGCTGTCGGGCCCTTTAGAGCCCACCGCAAGAATGGTCATGGGCCAGATCGTCACCACCCATTTGCGCGAGATCACCAGCGCGCCGGTTTTGAGCAGCGACACATTGTCGTTGAAGGTTTTTGATGAAACTTACTACACCGCCTATGACCTGAGCCTGCCCGTGTCGCTGGTCGGCGCGACCGCCTGCGAGACGGTCACGATTGAGCCCGATATCGACGCCACATTGGCGCGGATGCAGACCATGTTGCTGTCCATCGACGCCAATGCTGACCTTGAAGAAATGGATATTCCGTTGATTGGTGAAGCCTTCGCGACTGAGCTGCGGGTGACATGTCCCGGCTCCTGATTCTGCCGGTTGGTTTGGCGGGTGCGCTTCTGGCTTGGCTCTGGGCGAGCGGCGGGTTTGACGCGCTAGCCATGTGGGCCGCGGGCGAGCAACGCGGCTTTCAAAATGACATGGCGCAAGGGCTGCGCGCGCTGCGGGCAGGACAACCCGGCGCAATCCTGGCGCTTTTAAGCATTTGTTTTGCATATGGTTTCTTCCACGCTATCGGGCCAGGCCATGGCAAGGTGCTGATTGGCGGATATGGTTTGGGGCGGCGCGTGCCCTGGCTGCGGCTGTCGGTGATTTCGCTTCTGGCGAGCCTTGGGCAGGCGGTCACCGCCGTGGCATTGGTGCTGGCCGGTTTCACCCTGTTCGGTCTGGCGCGCGGGCAAATGGTCGACGTGACTGAGAACATTATGGCGCCTGCAAGCTACGCCGCCATCGGGCTGATCGGCGGCTGGCTGGTCTGGCGCGGGTTGCGCAAAACGCTTGCGTTGGGGACCAAGGCGCATGGCCATGCCCATTCCCATGATCACCACCATGACGGCACCTGTTCGAGCTGCGGGCACAAGCACGGGCCAGATATGGATGAGGTCGAAAAGGCAGGCACCCTGCGCGAGGCCTTGACCCTTATTGCAGGCATCGCGATCCGGCCCTGCACCGGCGCGCTTTTCGTGTTGGTCATCACCTGGCAGATGGGCATTTTCGGCGCCGGTGTCGCGGGCGCCTTTGCCATGGCTTTGGGCACCGCTGCTGTGACCATTGGGGTCGGGCTGGCCTCCGTCGGGTTGCGGGGCGGGATGATGCGCGCCCTGCAGGGCACCGCCGCATTGACCTGGATCGTGCCCGCGATTGAGGTTTTGGCAGGCGTTTTGATTGTCGCGATTGCGACCGGGTTGTTTTTGCGCGCGATTGCGTAATGTGCGGGCGAAGGCATCTCCCCTTTGCGGGCGAACTCACCTATACTGACAGACAAGACCTTTGGAACGGGGGGATCGGCCTTGGCCGAACGCACAGAAAGTGAAAGCCGCAAGCTGCTGGGCCGCTTGCGCGAGACGCTGGCCGAAGACAGCGCGGGCCAAGAGCGGTTGGACCGGATCACGCATTTGATTGCGGATTCGATGCAGACGGATGTGTGCTCCATCTACCTGTTTCGCGACGCGGACACGCTTGAGCTTTGCGCCACCGAAGGGCTGAACCCCGACGCGGTGCACCAGACCCGGATGCGTATCGGCGAAGGGCTTGTGGGCCGGGTGGCGCGCAGCAAAACGGCCGTGAACACCCCCGACGCGCCGTCGGCCAAGGGGTTCCGCTTCATGCCAGAGACCGGCGAGGAGATTTATTCCTCCTTCCTGGGCGTGCCGGTGCAGCGTTTGGGCGAAAGCCTGGGCGTGCTGGTGGTGCAGTCGAAAGACGCGCGCAGCTATTCCGAAGACGAGGTCTACGCGCTGGAAGTGGTCGCCATGGTGCTGGCCGAAATGACCGAGCTGGGCGCCTTTGTGGGCGACGGCGAAGGCGCCATGAGCGCGCGCCACACCCAACCCGCGCTGTTTCGCGGCGGCACCGGCCAAGAGGGCGCCGCCGAGGGCCAGGTCTACCTGCATGAGCCGCGCGTGGTCGTCACGAACCCAATCTCCGAAGACCCGCATGAGGAAATGCGCCGCCTGGAAGACGCGATTGGTTCGCTGCGGTCTTCGGTCGACGAGATGCTGAAGAAGGTGGGGCGCGGCGCGGACAAGGAACAGGTCAAGGTACTGGAAGCCTACCGCATGTTTGCCAATTCGCGCAGCTGGGTCAGGCGGATGGAGGAAGACATCGCGCTTGGCCTGTCGGCGGAGGCCGCCGTGGAGAAGGAACAATCAGCCACGCGCGCGCGGATGGAACGGGTGCCCGACGCCTACCTGCGCGAGCGGCTGCATGACCTCGATGACCTGTCGAACCGGTTGCTGCGGCTGCTGACCGGGCAAGGGAAGGACACCGGCGCGGAGATGCCCGAGCGGCCCATCTTAATCGCCCGTAACATCGGGCCCGGCGAGCTGCTGGATTACGGCAAAAAGCTGAAGGGCATCGTGCTGGAAGAGGGCTCCGTCGGCTCGCATGCTGCCATTGTCGCGCGGGCCTGGGCCATCCCGCTGGTGATCAACGCCAAGAAGATTTTGACCGAGGCGCTGAACGGCGACCCCATTCTGGTCGATGGCGATCAGGGCGTGGTGCATCTGCGCCCCGAGGAAAGCGTCACCAAAGCCTTCCGCGACAAGATCGCGATGCAGACCAAGGCGCAGGAGCGCTATGCCTCGATCCGCGACAAGCCTGCGACCAGCCCCTGCGGCAAGACAATTTCGCTGCATATGAATGCAGGGCTGATGGCGGATTTGCCGTCGCTGGAAGGGTCCGGCGCGGAAGGGGTCGGGCTGTTTCGCACCGAGCTGCAATTTCTGACCCGTTCCCGCGTGCCACGCAGATCGGAGCTGGCGGCTATTTACGGCTCTGTCATGGATGCGGCCAAGGACAAGCGCGTTGTCTTCCGCACCCTCGATATCGGGTCGGACAAGGTGCTGCCCTATATGAAGCCGCAGGATGAGCCGAACCCGGCCTTGGGCTGGCGCGCGATCCGGGTGGGCTTGGACAAGCCCGGCGTGATGCGGATGCAGTTGCAGGCGTTGATCCGGGCCGCGAATGGCCGCCCCCTTTCGGTGATGTTTCCCTTCATCGCCCAGTTCGATGAATTCCGCGCCGCACGGCAGATGCTTCTGGATGAGGTGGAGCGGGAGCGAAAGCTGTCCCATGCCCTGCCCGAAGACCTGAAAATCGGCGCGATGCTAGAGACGCCGTCGCTGGGCTTTGCCCCGCGCCAGTTTTTCGAGATGGCCGATTTCATCTCTATTGGCGGCAATGACCTGAAACAGTTTTTCTTCGCCGCCGACCGCGAAAACGAACGCGTGCGCAAACGCTACGACACGCTGAATGTGAGCTTCCTGTCCTTCATCGAGCAGGTCGTGAACCGCTGCGTCGAAGCGGGCACCCCGTTGAGCTTTTGTGGTGAAGACGCGGGCCGCCCAATTGAAGCGTTGTGCTTCGCGGCTATGGGCATGGACACATTGTCTATGCGCCCCGCCTCAATCGGTCCGGTCAAAAGCATCATCCGGCGCACCGATATTGACGCGCTGCGCGAGGTCATCGACGAGGCCCGCGAAAGCGGCGCACAGTCCGTACGCCCGGCGGTCATGGAGCATTTGAAGTCTGTTTAAGGGTAAACGGGGCTTGGAATGTCCTCCTAAGTGAGGAATGGCGACTTCGAGCCCAATCTACCGAATTTCTGTACCGCAGCGAAAGTTCGGTTTCGGGAAACAAGCACAATTGAACTCGTGATCACGATCCATTGCAAACGTTGAACTGACCCGTCTTCATTACGTGCAATTTCCATACAGCAGACGTTGGTCGAAGTTCCCGCGTCGTTGTCGTTTAGCCTCTTTGACGGATTCTCCGTACAAGTTGACAGAACACGTTTTTCGTCGATCAGTTTCGCATATCAGCATCTGCTCAGGATGATCGTAAACATTGTGACAATAAGTGTAGAAGGCGAACCAATGCGATCTTCTTAGCCCGGTTGTCGCCATCGAAAACGTATCAACGACGAGAAATATGGCTATGTCGACGCTTGGAAGCGGCCGGTCACGGGGTGGTGATCGGTGTCTTCGAACCCAAGATCCGCCGTTGAAACGCTTTTCACGACAACATTTGGCGAACAGACGAACCCGTCAATAATTGCGGTGGCGTTTTGTCCGGCGATGTAGGGGGCGTTCAAGGACCGCACTGTTGGGGTTTTTGTGTCCAATGCAAATGACCACCCCTCGTTTAAGGAGGTTTGAGGGAAGTCGATGACCTGCAGTTTGTCTGGTGCGCCAGTGTGCCGGTCAGGATCTGTCGGGGTCAGGCGCATGTTCCAGTCGCCTGCAATCACAACGCAATGTCCTTTTTCATATTCATGCTGGGCAAGCTGCAACAGCTTCTCGAGTTGCCCCATTCGGGTGCGGATGTCTGGGTCGAATGCTGACAGATGGATGTTGAAGACGACCCAGTCGCGACCGGTTTCACCTATGCTGATGCGGTTTATCAAACTACCGTAGCGTTTTGTTAGTCCACCAAAGAAATAGGTGCTGTCCTTTGGGAATAAGACAGCTTCGCAGGACTTGATGTTGACGCGCGCATGGACGGACATGCCATGCTCGATCTTTAAGCACTGCGGCACGAGAACGGACTTCATGTCAGCCCAAAACAGGTTTTGTCGATTGCTCAAGGCAGCTTCGATCGTGTCACGAAGCCCAACGCCCCGGGTTAAAAAACCCGCATTGGCATTTTCCTGAAGGCAAATCACATCGGTCGATTGGCCCGCCAAACGCTGTGCGATGCGTTGCGCGGCCAAGGTGATGTCCTTGGACGAAAGCGCGCGCATGGATCGCCCCTGATCAACAATACTGTCCGCATCCTTGCCCAATGCCCCATATCCAATATTCCATGTCAAAACTGTCAGCGTTTCGCTTGCTGCATGGAGGTTGGTCGGGGGTGTCGGGGAATGGATCGGCCCGACATACGGTGATGTGCGACGATTGGCGACGAAGACCGCCCGGCAATAGATCGCGGCACCAATCAAGATGACCGAGAGGAGGGTCAATATCATATTACGTGCCCGATGCCGCCGCGGGGAAATGTAGCTCTACAAGGTCCTCTGCGGCAGCCGCAATCAATTCGCGGTTGCTGCGCGATATCTTGAACGCGGTGGGTATCTTGGCCAGATGCTCTGCGGGCGTGGCGCTTTGAGCACGGTCGGCTGACGTTGCAAATTTCCAGGTATCCCAGCTAAGCCATCGTGGGTGCGGCGGGGTGCCGGATTGTGTCAGCCGCGCGATATCCATGTAGTTGAAATCGACAAAGTTGATGTTCATGCCGTGCTTTTCATCAAGCACATCAAACATCGTTTCGCGATGCGATGTTGCGTAAACGGTCAGCACGTCCACCAGACGTGTGACATCGCGGCTCCAAATGCTGATATCAAGTGTGTTCTTGGACAGGGTGCTGTCCAGCTGCATACCTGCGTTGAACCCATAAATGGTCGATGTTTGCCCTGGTCCGCGGGCATAGATCGCCTCGCGCAATGTCTCAACGCCCGGGTTCTCAAAGACGCCACCATCGCCAAGATGCCAGTACTGCGGAGGCTTTCCATCGGTCTGTGCCAGCTCAATCGTAGTTGGCCCAAGATATGGTGGAAAGGCCGCTGACGTGGCAACGGCAAGGGTTACGGGAAAATCATCGGGTGCTGCGCGCAAGTTGCCTGCACCTGAAAATGACATAGATCGGAGGCGAGACGGCAGCGCGCTTGGCGTTTCGGCATCATCAGGCGACGGCAGAACCCCGTTGCCAAGGGTGACACGCTGTCCAGTATCATAGCTGACCGTGTTAAAGAAAAAGCTGCGGTTGGCAGGTAGATCGCCAACTGTTGCTGACCCGATGAAATCGGGCCGTGCAAGGGCCTCTTGCAAGGAAGTCAACCGACGCGAAGGGCTGAAGGCCCGAAGCGGCTTGCGCAGTTGCCCCATCTGCACATCCCAAAAATAGTCATGTGCGACAACGTCCTGCATCTGGTCAAAGTAATCGTTTGCGTGGTCCATGTCCGGCACCGGATGCAGTGCGAGGTAGGACGCAGGAAAACCGCCGCCACTTACACTGGACACGTGTGTCACCGCCGACAACAATCCGCGTTCATGCAAAGCCTTCATGCCCGCGGCACCAAAGACGGCCGCACGCGCACCGCCGCCCGACAAAGCAAGACCGACAAATGGTTGATCTGTTTGATCGACGACATGCGCGCCAGACTGTGCCCCAACGCGCGTTCTAAAATGTACTTTGAGCGGTGCGATGAAGCCGTTCAGTACGGCCAAAACAATGACGCAAACCGCGACGATCAACAGACCCCATAAAACCCAAACCATTCGCAGTGCCAATCATAGTTGCTAAAAAAATTCGCCCGATTGGATTTAGCGTGACGCGGCTTTGACGAACACGCAATCGCAATTCGCCCGCTTGGGGATGGAAACTCTTACCTAACGTCAGCTTTTGCTACCGCACCTCCCAAATGGGAGATGCCGCCCCGTCCGACGCTCTCTAGGTCTTTGGTCATCACATCGAAGAGAGAGAATTATGTCAGACTTTATTCAGTACCTAACCAGCCTCGGGACTTACGAAAGCATCGGGGTTCTTGGGTTCTTTGCCTACATCACAGCGTTCGGTGCCGTGCAGCTTGGTTGGCTGGATGGCAACAGCAGCGCCTACACGCTTCTCAATGTGCTGGCCGCATCCCTTGTCGCTGTTAGCCTTCTGCGGGACTTCAACCTTGCCTCGGCGCTGATCCAAGGCAGCTGGATCGTCATCGGTCTGGTCGGGTTGTCGTTGCGGGTCTGGAAGTCTTGGCCCAGCACGCGCCGCATGTTGAACGCCACTCTCGAAGCAGAGGTGCAGTGATGTCCTTGGTAGATACGTTTTCATATTTCGTCACTCTGATCGCTATAGCAGTTGCGCCGGGTCCGCTTCTTTTGCTGTTGATGACCCGTGCAGCCAGTAACGATGTCAAAGGCGCGTTCGGGTTCGCATTTGGAACGGCCTTGGGCAGCTTGACGATCATGACCGCTGTTTGTTTTGGCATGAGCCTGTGGCTGAGCAATACACCAGAGGTCCTGTCTTACAGCAAATACATCATGCTGGCCTACATCCTTTGGATTGCGCGAGATATCTGGAAGGGCGGGTTCGATTTTGACACAACTGTCAAACCGCGCCGTTCTGGCCTGTGGCTGGCAGTTACGGCGGGTTTCGTGACCTGCATCCTGTCTCCTTACATGCTGGTCTTGTTTCCGCTGGTTCTGCCAGAAGTCCTGGACATCACGGAGATTCAGATGCCGGGCTACCTGATCATTGCATTTGCGACCTTCGCGGCTGAGGCTACTGCCGCCGTGCTGGTGATCTGTTTGGCAAAACAGGTGACCCGATTGGTGCGTTCTCAGCAATCCATGATGATCATGAACCGGTCTCTCGCGACTCTTTTGGTTACTGGCGGTGGATGGATGGCCTTGGCCTGACACCGAACGGTTTCGCGTTCCTGAAGGTCGGTCTTCCTGACGATCCTTCAGATACGTGGTGTGTTTGTGATCGATGATGTGATCTTAGCGAACACAGACACACCACATTTTTCTGTTAACTATTGCTTGTGCTGTTCCTGCCGTAGAGGGTTGGCGGGTTGCATATTGGAATTTTCATTATGACAAATGACCTGGAAAAGAAGATCAACCCCGATGGGATCGTTGATCAGCTTTATGATATCGCACTCGATCCGGACTCCTTGGGCACATTCGTAGACGCGTGGAACCATGCGGGGCTGGATGCACAGGCGGCGCGCCAGACCATTGAATCGATTGATCGTTTTGACACCGCATACCGCGCGCATCTTGATCGGGCAGAAACGTTCTTACAGCGAGGGGCCGCCGCCGAAAGCGGTGCTGACCTCGCGGCCACGCTGACCCCATTCGACACGCTGGCAGCCTTCATTGTTGATCGTGACCTGCACATCGTCGCGGCCAACGCTGGGGCAGAACAGGCCTTTGGCATCGAAGAAGGGGCCGCACTGGGCTCGTTGAACCTGCCCGCAGACGCTTTGGACATTGTGCAAGCCAGTTTGAAGGACGTGTTCCGCAACTCCGACAGCCCGGACCGGCTTTTGAAAATTGAACTGTCCGGCACATCGGCGCCGGCCTTGTTTCAAGTCCGCAAGTTAGAAGGGTCCACCCAAGACGACAGTGAACATGCGTTGGTTGTGACCACGCGTTACCATTGGCAGGCCGCGCTCGGGCAAACGCTGAAAGAGGTATTTGACCTCACAGGAGCGGAACAAGGTGTCGTGCGTGCCTTGGTCGAAGGGCTGGATGCAAAATCCATTTCCGCAGAGCGCGGCACCAGTGAAGGCACCGTGCGCGGGCAGATCAAATCTATCCTCGCCAAGATGAATGCACGTACCCAGTCCGAGGTTATTCGCCTCGTCATATCTTTGCGTGATGTATCCCAAGGGGTCGAGCAAGCGGCGGACAAGTCGGATGAAGGCCCCGTTTTGGTGTCAGCGGATTGGCTACACGCAGAGGTCTGGAAACCGTACAAGACGCTGATTTTGCCCGACGGGCGGCGCATGGATTACCATGACACGGGGCCAATCACAGGGGCGCCGGTGCTTTATTCCCACATGGGCTATGGCTTGGCGCGTTGGCACGAACCGATGATAAAGCTGGCCTTTACGCAAGGGCTGCGCATCATTTGCCCGATCCGCGCGGGCTATGGCCTCAGTGAGAACATCGACCCGCAAGCCGATGTGCTTAAGTCGACCCGAGACGACACATTGCACTTGCTGGACCATCTCGGCATCGACAGGCTTCCCTACCTGACCCAAGGCAACGATCTGATATTCGCGGCGGATTTTACGGTTCACCACCCCGCGAAGGTGAGCGAGATCATTGGTTTGTGCGCGCGGCCCTGCTTAGCCGGTGATCAGCACTACGCGAACATGGGCAAGTGGCACCGCTTCTTTTTGTCCACGGCCAAGCACGCGCCGCACCTGCTGAAGTTCACAACCCGCGCGGCCGTTGTGATGGCGCGCCGCCTCGGCGCTAAAGAAATGTTCCGGCAGCTGAACAGCAGCTCACCCGCTGATACAGCATTGCTCGAGGATGATGCGCTTTTGCCGGTCTTGATGGCGAATGCCCAATTGATTGTGGGCAAATCCACGAATGTCGCCCAGGCCTACACTCATGAAATCCTCGCTACAGAGGCAGACTGGACCGACCTCATGCAGAACTGTGCCCAAACCAAAGTCTGGTTCGTCAACGGGGGCCAAGATCCGGCGACAGACATCGCAACTATCGCAGAATACCGTGAGGCCTATCCATGGATCGACATTGAAGTCATTCCAGATGCAGGCCAGATGCTGATCTATCAGCACTACGAATACCTGATCCCAAAAATCGCCACGGCCGCCAGAGAAGTTTGAGGGCATACGGCGGAAAGCTCGGAAAACGATACGTCGCCTCTCTCTTGGTGACGGGACGATGTTGGAGAACGGCAAACATTCTCGCACAAGAGGAATGCAGTCCAAACTTATAGGCGTCACTTCTGGCACAAAGCCGAGGTCGGCTATAGAGAAATGCGTCTTTTCCGAGAAACCGCAGCAAATCTCCACATTCCGCCCGCAGTGCATTTTGCCACCAGTGCGGTTTTTGAAGAGCGGCCATTGGCGATGAAGCTGGCAAACGTAACTATGTCCGCAAAGCCGCCAATGCAAGCCAAGCCCAAAAGATGCGCCCGCCACAGGAACACTGTGGCGGGCGCGTTTGGGTCAGCTCAAAGCGGCCAAGGCTTTCCGTGCGGCGCCGACGGCCCAGACGGCCTCCGGGTCGCTTTGAAAGACGGTGTTCAGCGTGTCGCGGAACGGGCCGGATTTGGCGGCGATATAGCCTTGCACTTCGTCGGTCAGGGCGCGGGCCTCCTCCGCGGACAGGGGCGTGTCATCGGCGCGGCGCGTGTCGAGGTCGACAATAGCCTGCTGCAACGGTTTCAGCCACGCAAAAGCCGGATCGCGGGAGGCGACCTCGTACAGCTCAAGCGGGCTTCCGGTGAAGAAGCTTTGATCGGCCTGGGAGATGAGCAAGTGCCGGTGCAGCTCTTGCAACGCTTTGGAAAGATCGCCCAGCCCGGTTTTCAAGTCTGGGGCTGGCAGGGTGACGGTGGTCATAGGGTAGCCTCCTAAGTCAGGGGTTGGGCGGCCCGGGAGTGGCCCGCTTTCTAGGATTGACCTGAGATGGGAGCGCGCGGGCGGGATTACCAATGCGCCAGACGCATGGCCGTTACCCGTGCTTTACGAGCTGTGCAAATTCAGCAATCAGCGCGGCGCGGTCATGGCCGGTGTCTTCGGCCAGACGGCGCAGGCCGAATTGCACATGGGCGATGTCCTGATAGTAGCTGGTGAAGGCGTAGTTGATCGCAGCCCCCGACACGGCGCCCAGCACCGGAATGGTTTGCGCGGCCAGCTTTTGGCCCAGCACCGTGGCCAGCTTGGGCGCCACGGTTTTCAAAAGCCCCTGCATCGTAGCACCGGTGACGCTGGCACGCAGCGTCAGGAAGCTGAGGTCGGTGCCGTCATCCTCGGCCAGGGGCCCGGCGGCGGCGAAAACCTGCAGGCAATCGGCGCGCGTATCTGGGTGGGCGGGGTCGAACCCGTGCTCGCTGGCGATGCCCTGAATGGCGCGCAACATGACGGTGGTGGTGACGGGCAGCTCGGCCAAGGCCGTGGGCATGCCGCCAAACCCGCCAGCCGCCCCGGTGGCGACGGTGACCGCGCGGGTCAGCCATTGCCCCGTATCGGGCAGGCGGGCGCGGGAGGCTTCGGCGGCCGAAAAGCTCAGCTCCAGCGCTTGCAGCGTCGCGGTGTCGAGCCCGTTGCGGGCGGGCGCGGGCAGTCGGCCGATCAGGCCCTCTGCCTGATTTCCCAGGAGGGAGATCACCTGAATGCCGAGGCCACGCGCGTTGGTATAGCGCTGGGCGAGCGCCGCCAATTGCGCCTCCTTACTGGGGCTGGCGGGGGCGACCGGGGGCAGTATGGTTTGGGTCATGGCAACCTCTCCTTGCCAGCTTGACGTGGCGACGCGGGGGCCGTTTTTCAAGTCAGTGCGTCGAGGACGCTTTTTCCACCTTGCCGGTGACCCCGTCCCACGCGGCGTGGCTGAGTGCCAGCCCGAGGACCCGATCCGGGTTGGTTGGCGGCGGCATCTCGACGCCGGTGAGCTTGGAAAACCCGAAACGCGCATAGTAGGGCGCGTCGCCGACAAGCAGCACCCGGTCCCAGCCGAGCGGCTTGGCCAATGCGAGGCTGGCACCGATCAGACTGGCGCCCAGCCCCTCGCCCTGCCGGGTGGGATGCACCGCAATCGGGCCCAGCAGCAGCACCGGCGCGTCGCCAATACGCACCGGCCAGTAGCGGATCACGCCGCCCAGAATGCCCGCCGGGTCGCGCGCGACCAGCGAAAGCTCCGCCACCGGATCAACGCCGTCACGCAGCCGGTAGGACGACAGCGCCTCCCGGCCCGGCGCGAAGCACAGGTCGTAGAGGGCCTCGACCTCCCACCAATCATCCGCGTTTTCCTGGATCAGCTCCACGCCGCCCGCCTGCCCCGTTTTGTCCTTTCGGCTGGCCTAGCATGGCGCTACCACTTGGGCAAACCAGACAGGAGGCACCTTGATGTTCTACCGCCCCGAAGACGGCCACGGGCTGCCGCACAACCCTTTCAACGCGATTGTAACCCCGCGCCCGATTGGCTGGATTTCGACGCGTGGGGCCGACGGGTCCGAGAACCTGGCACCCTATTCCTTTTTCAACGCCGTGGCCTATGTGCCGCCACAGGTGATGTTCGCCTCTACAGCAGGCAAGGACGACCGCGAGAAGGGCAAAGACAGTGTCGCCAACATCATCGAGACCGGCGTGTTTTGCGTCAATATCGTGGAATATGCCGCGCGTGATGTGATGAATGTCAGCTCTGGCGCCTATGGGCGCGAGGTGGACGAATTCAGCCATGCGGGCATTGAGCGCGCGGACTGCGACACGATCCCCTGTTCGCGCGTGGCCGGTGCCCCGGCCAATCTGGAATGCAAGCTAACCCAGATCGTGGACCTGCCCGGCGAGGCCAATATCGCGGTGTTTGGCGAGGTCACCGGCGTGCATATGCGCGACAATTGCCTGCGGGACGGCCTGTTTGACGTCACAACATTCCAGCCGCTGGCCCGATTGGGCTATCGCGACTACGCGAAGGTGGAGACGGTGTTCAGCCTGAAGCGCCCGGGGGAATGAAATTTCCCGACCCGCATCGAAAATACCCGATACGCTTCGCAGATGGCAGCGAGCATCGCGGCACGATGCATCTGTCGGAAGTCATTGATAACGCCAATTTCCACGTCGGCGCCTTTACATATGCCTCAGATTTCGACCCGCCGGAGGATATGGCCGCGCATCTGGCGCCCTATCTTTTTGAGGGACACCCGGCGCACCTATACATTGGTCGCTATTGCCAGATTGCCCATGGGGTACGGTTCATCACTGCAGCCGCCAACCATGCGACGGTCGGGATTACCACCTACCCGTTTCAAATTTTTGACCCAGACGAGATCGCCAAGCTGGTCGTGGACAGGCGCGATACGCACATCGGGCATGACGTCTGGCTGGGCTACGGCGCACTGGTGCTGCCCGGGGCAACGATTGGTAACGGCGTGATCGTCGGTGCTGGAAGCGTCGTGCGCGGTCAGGTGCCGGACTACGCGGTGGTCACGGGCAACCCCGGCGCGGTTCAACGCCTGCGCTTTGCGCACGATGAGATCGAGACGCTCAACAAATTGGCCTGGTGGGACTGGCCAGAAAACAAGGTAGCCGCCGGGCGAGACGTTCTCATGTCGGGCGATATCGCCGCGCTTGAACGCTTCTCAGACAGGTGGGAGGCCGACGGCGTTAATGCGCGCCGCCCGCCGCCCCGGTCTTGACGGAGTAATCGACCGCAACCGCGTAGTCAGGATCGTCGTCACTATCGACCATCAACTGGCCGGCATTTGTGAGCAACTCATGACAATCGCGGCTGAGATGGCGCAGTTGAACCTCTTTTTCGAGGTCTTGATAGCGCGCGGCAATCGCCTCAATCGCTTGCAGTGCGGATTGGTCGGCCACCCGGCTTTCTGCAAAATCAATGACAACGAGTGAGGGGTCATCTTCCGGTGTGAAAATCTCGGAAAACCCTTCGGCGGAGCCGAAAAACAGCGGGCCTTGCACTTGATAGACTTTCGCACCCTCTGGTGTTTCGTAAGTCTTGGCGTGGATGCGCGTGGCATTCTGCCAAGCATAGGCCAGAGCGGAGACGATCACACCCACGACCACAGCCGTCGCAAGGTCATACATCACGGTCACGATGGTCACCAGAATGATCACGAACGCATCCGTTCTGGGGGCCTTGCGGATGATATTAAAGCTGTTCCACGCGAATGTGCCGATCACGACCATGAACATCACGCCCACCAAAGCGGCCAGCGGGATTTGTTCAATCAGCGGTGCGCCGACCAAGATGAAGGTCAGCAAAAACAGCGCCGCCGCGATGCCCGCAATCCGGGTGCGGCCGCCGGAATTCACGTTGATCATCGACTGGCCGATCATGGCGCAACCGCCCATGCCGCCAAAGAAACCCGTGACCGTGTTGGCCACGCCTTGGGCCACGCATTCTTGCGACGCGCCGCCGCGTTTGCCGGTGATGGCACCCACAAGGTTCAGCGTCAGCAGGCTTTCGATCAGGCCAATTGCCGACAGGATTACGGCATAGGGCAGGATGATCCAGAGCGTCTCCAACGTGAAGGGCGCCAGCAGATCGCCGTAAATGCCCTGCGCGACGGAGGCATTGCCCGCGAAACTGAACGGGATGTGGAAGGACGGAAAACCGCCCGCAATCTCGGCCAGATCACCAACGCGCGGGACCTCAATCCCGAAGCCGATGACCAGTAGCGCCACGATGCCGATGCCCGCCAGAGGCGCCGGAATGGCCTTCGTAACCTTGGGCGTGGCCCAAATGATCGCCATGGTCAAAACCGTCAGCGCCAGCATGATCGCAAGCGGGGTGCCGGACAGCCATTCGCCGCTGGCCATCCCATGCCCGCCAGAGCCATGTTCAGCCGAGCCCGGCACCTGGAATTGGCCCAATTGCGCCAGAAAAATAACGATTGCCAGCCCGTTCACAAACCCCAGCATCACCGGGTAGGGCACCAGCCGGATGAACTTACCCCACTGCATGATGCCAACCCCGATCTGGATCAGCCCCATCAGGATGACGGTCGCAAAGAGGTATTCAACCCCGTGCTGCGCCACCAACGCGACCATGACCACCGCCAAAGCGCCTGTTGCGCCCGAAATCATCCCAGGCCGGCCACCGATCAACGCGGTGATCAACCCCACGATAAAGGCCGCATAGAGCCCCACCAGCGGGTGCACGCCGGCCACAAAAGCGAAGGCCACGGCTTCGGGCACCAAGGCCAAGGCCACGGTCAGGCCCGACAGGATTTCGATCCGCCACCGGCCCGCGCTATAGGCCTGATCGGGCACCAATTGCAGGTCGCTCAGAAGGGTGTTGTTGGACAGGGCTTTGAGAAAGCTGCGGGTCACGCTGGCCTCATTCGGTGTGGAAGACATGTTTGTCACCGCCCTTAACGGGCTGTGCTGAAAGATGCACCCCCGAATGTTCGTTTCAAGGGGGAAACCTACGCGCGGGGCGTTTCATTTTGGTAAATCTTGCGCCACTATTCCCCGCAAGCCTGCGCAGATTTCAAAAGGACACCCCCATGAGCAAAACCAAAATCGCTGTGATTGGCGGATCGGGCATCTATGACATCGACGGGCTGAAAGACGCGACATGGCAGGCCGTGGACACGCCATGGGGCGCGCCGTCGGACGAGATTTTGACCGGCTCGCTGGACGGCGTGGAGATGGCGTTTTTGCCGCGCCACGCACGCGGGCACAAACTGAGCCCGACCACCGTGCCCTACCGGGCCAATATCGACGCGTTGAAGCGGCTGGGGGTGACGGATGTGATCTCCGTCTCGGCCTGCGGGTCGTTTCGCGAAGAGATGGCGCCGGGCGATTTTGTCATTGTAGATCAATTCATTGACCGCACTTTCGCTCGGGAGAAATCCTTCTTTGGAACAGGCTGCGTGGCGCATGTCTCCGTCGCGCATCCAACCTGCCCGCGGTTGGGCGCTGCCTGCCTGGAGGCCGCGCAAGCCGAAGGGATCACAGCCCATAACGGCGGCACCTATCTGGCGATGGAGGGCCCGCAGTTTTCGACGCTGGCCGAAAGCAAAATGTACCGCGACAGCTGGGGCTGTGACGTGATCGGGATGACCAATATGCCCGAGGCCAAGCTCGCCCGTGAAGCGGAGCTGTGCTACGCCTCCGTCGCGATGATCACGGATTATGACAGCTGGCACCCCGATCACGGCGAAGTCGACGTCACCAAGATCATCGAGACGCTGATGGGCAATTCTGCCAAGGCCAAAGGGCTGGTCGCGCGCCTGCCCGGATTGCTGGGGGCGGAGCGTGCCCCATGCCCGCATCTATGCGACAGCGCGTTGGAATTCGCGATCATCACGCAGCCCCCCGCCCGCGACCCGGCATTGATGGCCAAGCTGGACGCCGTCGCGGGGCGGGTGCTTTAGGCGCTAGTGAATGCTGGGCGCTTCAGCGACCTCACTTTCGCGGATCACGCCAAGCTTGGCGCGCAGGAAGACGTCGGGCTGGTGGCCGCCCACTTTGTTGCAATCAAACGGTTGTGCTGGCGCACGAGCTTCAAGGTTCAAAGCCGGGCCTTCGCAGGTCAGAAGCTCCAGATTGGGGATCACGACGGAGGGGGAGCGGAATGTAACCCCGACCGTGCGTTCCCGGCGCTGCGGTTCATCGCTATCCGCGAAACGTGGGTCAACCAGCACCGATTCCACAAGCGAGCGGCGCACGGTGCAGACCTTTTGACGCTGGATCAGCGCGCGCGCCACATCGCAGGCGCATTGCTGGGTCATCATCGGGTTCACACCCGCATCGCGCACGGCAGACACATGGCCGATGAAGGCGATGCGCTCAGCCTCGGTAATGGCGTCCTCCTCAGCCGAAGGAAGCCCCATTTGGCTTTTCGCCCAACCAACCATACGCGCGAAATCGGGCATACTTTCACGCAGCGCGTTCGAATATTCCTTCGACAGAGGAATTTGGTCGATATCCGTTTCGGTCACATCCATAGAACAAATTCGGCCCTGAACGCTTTGGCCGTCAGGCGAAATCGCGACAAGATCGCCCGCGCGGAACAGCTCGGACGTGACCGGGGTTTCAAGCTCGTGATAGGCCACCACGTCCTTGGGACTGATGGCAAAGAGGTAAAGATAGGCAAAAAGCCCGCCGACGATCAACGCGGCGGCAGTCAAAATACGCTTAATCATGATGTCCCCCTAATTTCGTGGACAGCACACGCCAGTGGCGCATTGATAATGAGCGTCAGGGCATTTGGTTTCTTGCGCCGATACAGGAGACGCAAGGAGGGCGGCAAAAAGAATGAGAATACGCATAACATGCTCCAAAAAATGGATTATACTAAAATAAGTCAGTTCAATGCGTTGGAGCATACCATACATTTGGCCCTTTTCCAAATCCGCCGCGCGGCGCAGACGCTTTTCCCCCAATCAGATAAAACAACAGGTCCCTTTCATGTCCAATTTTTCCCAGGTCAAAGATTATATCCGCACGATCCCCGACTTCCCGCATGAAGGGATCATGTTTCGCGACGTGACCACCTTGTTTCTGGACCCGCGCGGGTTTCGCATGGCGATTGACCAGATGCTGGCACCCTGTGTCGGGCAGCGTATCGACAAGGTCGCAGGGCTGGAGGCCCGCGGTTTCATTCTGGGCGGCGCGATTGCCCATCAGCTGTCAGTGGGGTTTGTGCCCATTCGCAAACAAGGCAAACTGCCGGGCAAAACCATCAAGCAAAGCTACACGCTGGAATATGGCGAGGCGACGATGGAGCTGCATGACGACAGCCTTGCGCCGGGAGAAAAGGTATTGCTGGTTGACGATCTACTAGCGACCGGCGGCACGGCGGAGGCGGGTATCAAGCTGATCGAGAAGCTCGGCGCTGAAGTGATCGGGACCTCCTTCATCATCGACCTGCCTGATCTGGGCGGGCGCGAGAAGCTGGAAGCCTTGGGCATGGATGTGCGCGTTTTGTGTGAATTTGAGGGAGACTAATTTCTACAAAGCGGCGGAACTCCGCAAATTTGGAGAGAACGGGAAAATTGTATGAATTTCCCCGTATGATCCCTGTTACCTTCGCGTAAGGTCGCGCGAAACGCGACAAGGGGGGTGGAGTAGATATGCGTATAGCGCGAATTTTGGCTGAAAATCTCTCCGAGGACGAACGCACGCTTTTGCTGAGCTTGTCGTTGAACCCGAAACCTGTCGATAGCCACGAGATCGAAAACTTGCGCTCACTGCGTCTTGTCGAACTGGACTGCCAGCGTCGCGGTATGCGGTTGACCCCTTTTGGGGCCAGCGTGATTGGCGCTTTGCAAGAAATTGACAGCGACCAATCCCAGCGTGACGCTACCCAAATATCGCGCCTGGGTTCATGATGCCCTGCGGGTCCAGCCCCGCTTTGATCGCCCGCATCGCTGCCAGCTTTCCCGGATCGCCGTAACGCGCCAAATCGCCCACTTTGAGCCGCCCAATGCCATGTTCCGCTGAGACTGAGCCACCCAAGCTGTCCGCCAAATCATGCACGAGCGTTTTAACCTGCGCGCGCTCCGCCTCATAGTCAGCGCGGCTGAGGCCTTTGGCGGGAAAGACGTTGTAATGCAGGTTGCCGTCGCCGACATGGCCAAAGCAATTGATCCGAAAATCGCCCAAGGACGCAAGCTGCTGCCCGGCGCGATTGATAAAGTCGGGAATCCGCGTGATCGGCACCGAAATATCATGGCTGGAGACCGAGCCGATGCGCCGGTTGGCCTCAGGGATGGTTTCGCGAATGGCCCAGAACGCGTCGCGCTGCGTCAGCGATTGCGCGATCACCCCGTCGCTGACGAGCCCGCGCTCATGCGCCTCAGCAAAGAGCGTTTCCAGCGCGTCGCCGGCTTGCAGATCACCAAAGCAGCCCAAATCAACTAGGACCATCCAGTCGGGCAGCGTCTCAAAAGGCATCGCCACCTCTGGCCCGACCTCCGCCAGAAAATCGAGCCCCATACGCCCGATCAGCTCAAACGCGGAGACCTGATTGCCCAGCTGTTCGCCAGCTAAAGCCAACAGGTCGAGGGCGGCCTGTGGATCCGGGACGACCATCAGCGCGGCGCCGACCGAGGGCGGCTGCGGGAATAATTTCAGGCTGGCGGCGGTGATAACGCCAAGCGTGCCTTCCGCGCCGATCAGCAAATGGCGCAGATCATAGCCGGTGTTGTTCTTGCGCAAAGGTGTCAGCCCGTTCCAGATCTCGCCCGTGGGCAACACCGCCTCAAGCCCCAGGCACAGGTCGCGTGCATTGCCGTAGCGCAGGACATTCACGCCGCCCGCATTCGTCGCCAGATTGCCCCCGATCCGGGCGGAACCCTGGCTGGCCAGCGTCAGCGGGAAGATGCGGTCCTCCGCCTCGGCGGCGGCGTGGATGCTTTGCAAAATCGTGCCGGCCTCGCACACCAAAACGTTTTCGACCGGGTCGACCGAACGGATATCCGTCATACGTTCCAACGTCATGACCACCGGGGTTGGACCCGCTTCGAACACCTGCCCGCCGACCAGTCCGGTGCCGCCGCCATAGGGGATGACGCCGACGCGCGCGGTGTTGCAGGCTTTGATGATTGTCGCGACCTCCGCCGTTGTGCCGGGGGCCAAAAGCAGCGCGTCAGCGCCTTTGTAGCGGCCGCGCGGTTCTTCAAGATAGGCATTGGTGAGGTCTTTGAAGCAAGCCGCGGGCAAGGCGGCGCGCAGCTTGTCGCGCAAGGCGTCTGTAACGGGGTTCAGCATGGGCTGACCGTTACCGCAGGAGCTGGGCCAGATGCAATCGGCTTCGCCTGCGACCTATTCTTCACCTTCTATTCATCACCGATACCGGGGTTAAAATAGTTGGGTTTCAGCACCATGATCGTGGGCCGCTTGGGCAGGTCGCGCAGCGTGAGTTCGATATAGCTGCTATCGGGCTCAACCACATCAAATTCGTCCCGCATACCGGCCAGAAACGTATTCAGCGACGCCCGCCCCCACCAATGCATCGGGATCACGACCGAGGATTTCAGCCGTTTCAGCACCCGCACCATCGTCGCTGTGTCCAGCGACAGCCCGCCATCGACGGCGGCCATCACGACGTCCAGCCGCCCGATCGCAGCATATTGCGCGGCGTCCGGTTCATGATGCAAATGGCCCAGATGGCCGATGCACAGGCCCGCCACCTCGAAGATAAAGATCGAGTTTCCGTTTTTTTCCGGCGGGCCGCCGAAGCGCGACCGGATATCGGTGGCCACATTGCGCACCAGCATCTCGCCCAGATCAAGGTGGTGATCGGCAATGCCACCGGTTTCCCAGCCTTGCAAAACATGCGGGATGGCGGGGTCGGGCGCAGATGTCCAATGGCTCGAGTGGGCGTGGTTCATGGTCACCACATCCGGGATCAGATCGACCGTCGGCGTATAGCCCACATAGTCGGTCACAGCCGCGAGCCCGCCTTCGGTTTGCAGCAGAAACATCGCGTGATCGATATAGGTCAGCCGTACGGTGTTCTTGGACAAAGGCTGCTGCCAATTAGCTTTGTGCAGATAGGACGCGCCCGGGATAGCCTGCGCCAAAGCGATGCAATGAGAGGGGCGGCGATCTTGCGCCGCGGCCAGTGACGGGATCAAAAGAAGCAGAGCAATGAGATAACGCATGGATTTGATGCTAGGCCAAATCGCGCCAAATTCAAAAATCACTTTTGAATTTTCTTGCGAAGGCCCTTAGCCGGCGTCGGTTTTTCCCCGACGGTCGGCGCGCAAATTGGCATAGAGCACATGATTTCGCCACCTGCCACCAATCTGCAGATAGCTTTGCGCAACGCCTTCATATTTGAAGCCGGATTTTTCCAGAACCCCGCGCGAGGCGGTGTTTTCGGGCAGGCAGGCGGCCTCCACCCGGCTGATGTCGAGCGCGGTGAAGGCGTAATGGACCAAAGCGCCGATGGCCTCCCGCATATAGCCTTGGCGCGCGTGTTTTTGCCCGATCCAGTAGCCAAGCGTGCCCGCCTGACTGGGCCCGCGCCGGATATTGTCCAGCGTGATTGCGCCCAAAAGCGCGCCGTCCTCGCGCCGTTCCATAAAGACCGGGACAGCATTGCCGGAGGTCACAGAGCGCTGCGCCCAATAGACCCGGTTGGTGTAGCTTTTGCGGGTCAGGTGGTCATTGGCCCAAACCGGTTCCCACGGCGTCAGAAATTCGGAGCTTTCCGACCGCAGATTGGCCCAGGCGCGGTAATCGCCGTGCTGCGGCAAGCGCAGCGTCATGCGCTCTGTGACAATCCGGATCTTTTTGCGAGAGCCTAGCATAGGGTGTCAGGCCGCCAGTTTCCGGGTGATCGCCTCTAGGTCGCGGGCCTGTTCAACCGGGCCGTAAAGCGCCATGGCCGCCGCGCCGCTAGAGGCCATCTGCCCCGCGAATGCGCGCACCGCCGCCGCATCGACCGCGTCGATTTTGTCGACAGTTTCGGACAGCGGCGGTACCCGGTTCCAGATGCCCACGATCCGCGCCAGTCGTTCGGCGCGGCTGGACGGGCTTTCCAACCCCATCAGCAAACCCGCTTTCATTTGCGCGCGGGCGCGCGCGACTTCTGCCTCAGAGATATCACCGCTTGCGCGCCGCAGCTCATCCACGGTCAAATCGGCCAGACCCGCGATATCATCGCCTGAGGTTCCTGCGTAAACGGTCATCGTACCGGTGTCGGAATAGCTGCCAACCTGCGCGAAGATCGAATAGCACAGCCCCCGCTTCTCGCGCGCTTCCTGAAACAGTCGCGATGACATACCGCCGCCAAAGGCTGAGGCGAAAATTTGCGCAGTATAGAAAGCGTCGTCGCGGTAGCCCGGGGCCTCCAGGGCCAGTGTGAAATGGGCTTGTTCCAGTGCTTTGACCTCGCGCCGTTCACCTGCGGTGAACTTGGCCGGATCTGCCACCAGCGCCGGGCGCGCGTCCATATCGCCAAACAGGTCTTCGGCCATTTTGACAATCATGTCGTGATCGACCGCGCCGGCCGCCGACAAGATCAGCTGGCCCGGCCCGTAATGTTCCGCCACGAAATTCGACAGGTCGTCGCGCGTGAACGACGACACACGCTCAGACGGGCCCAGAATGGTCCGCCCGATGGGCTGGCAGGGATAGGCTGCTTCTTGTAGCCAATCAAAAACCACGTCATCGGGCGTATCCAGCGATTGGCCAATCTCTTGCAGGATGACGCCGCGTTCGACCTCTATCTCGCTTTGCTCAAAGACCGGGTTGCGCACGATATCGGCGATGACGTCGAGGCCCAAGGCCACATCATCCTTGAGCACGCGGGCATAGTAGGCTGTCACCTCACGCGAGGTGTAGGCGTTGATATAGCCGCCGACATCCTCAATCTCTTCGGCGATTTGCAGCGCGCTGCGCCGCTTGGTGCCTTTGAACGCCATATGCTCCAAAAAATGGGCGATGCCGTTTTGGCTGAGGCGTTCATGCCGCCCGCCGGCATTCACCCAGATGCCAATGCTGGCGCTTTCCAGCCCCGGCATATGTTCGGTGACAATGCGAAACCCGTTGGGCAGGGTGTGCAGCTGTGGTGCGGTCATTGGGATATCCCGTCGCGAATGATTTTTTGGATGGCTGCAAGCTCCCCTTTGACATGGGTGATGGTCTCGTCCCGGTCGTACAGATCCGCCATGCGCGCGGGCAAGGGCGGGTGGATGCCCGATGCGGCCTCAACTGCAGCCGGAAATTTCGCCGGATGCGCTGTGGCCAACGTGATCATCGGGGTCGCGGCCAGATGGTCCTGGGCGACATGAACGCCGACGGCGGAATGCGGACACAAGAGCTCACCCATTTCCTGCTGAGCGGTGGTGATCATGGCGGAGGTTTCTTCTTCCGACGCGCGGCCTGACACGAACGTGTCTTTCAGCGCTTCATAGGCGCCTTGGCTGATCTTGAAGGACCCGGTTTGCTTCAGGCTGTCCATCTGCTCGGCCACGGCAGCACCGTCTTGGTCATAGGCATAGAAAAGCGCGCGTTCGAAGTTGGAGGAGACCTGAATATCCATCGACGGGCTGATCGACGGCGTCACCCCTTCGGTCGTGTAAGACCCGGTCTCCAACGTGCGGTGCAGGATGTCGTTTTGGTTGGTCGCGATCACGAGCTTTTCAATCGGCAGGCCCATCTGCTTGGCGATGTAGCCCGCGAAAATGTCACCAAAATTGCCAGTGGGCACGGTGAAGCTGACTTTGCGGTCCGGGCTGCCAAGCGACAGGGCCGAGGTGAAGTAATAGACCACCTGCGCCAGCACGCGGGCGAAATTGATCGAGTTCACGCCCGCCAGCCGGACGCCGTCGCGGAAGTCGAAATCGTTGAACATGTCTTTCAACGCGCCCTGGCAGGTGTCGAAGTCGCCTTCGACGGCGAGCGCATGGACATTGGATGCGGTTGATGTGGTCATCTGGCGGCGCTGCACTTCAGAGACGCGGCCATCGGGATACATGATGAACACGTCTACCGCGTCGAGGCCTTTGAACGCCTCAATCGCCGCTGACCCTGTGTCGCCGGAAGTCGCGCCGACGATGGTGACCCGCTCGCCCGAGCGTGACAGCGCAGCCTGAAACAGCTGACCGATCAGCTGCATGGCGAAGTCCTTGAAGGCCAGCGTCGGGCCGTGGAACAGCTCCAACAAAAAATGGTTCGGGGCAAGCTGCACCAATGGCGCGCGCGCCTCATGCCCGAATCCGGCATAGGCCTTGGCGATGATCGTCTCGAATT
Organism: Litoreibacter sp. JB4-2; assembly: GCF_055693445.1. Taxonomy (NCBI): domain Bacteria; kingdom Pseudomonadati; phylum Pseudomonadota; class Alphaproteobacteria; order Rhodobacterales; family Roseobacteraceae; genus Litoreibacter; species Litoreibacter sp. JB4-2. Next base: position 3,464,285 of record NZ_CM146334.1, on the reverse strand, counting down.
CCGCATCGGTGAACGTGTCACCAATGAACGGGCGCATCACGCGGAAGGCGATTTCTTCATAGAATGCGCCGCGCATGGCGCGAATCTCATCGGCCGACAGGGTCGGGATGGTTTCGGGCAGATAGAGCCCGCCGTCGCGCGCGAGGCCTGTGAGCATGGCCTGCTCAAATGTCAAAACGGGGGCGTTGCCACGGGTCGAGATGTAGCGCATTGGGGTGCGTCCTTTACACAGTCCGCTGCCTGATACGCCAAAGCAGATAGGCTGTCATCCCCGCCCACGCCGCGCAGAGCAAAAACCACGTGATCGCGTATTGCAGGTGGTCATTGGGGATGCCGGTGCTGGACAGCGGCACAGGCTGCACCGTTGGCTGGGTTTTGGTGCTGGCGCGGGCAACGACAAGGACAGGTTCCGTTCCCAACGCTTGCGCCATAGCGTCGAGATCGCGCGCAAACCAGATATTGGTGTCCAGTTCCGGCTCTGGTGTGAACCCGTCAACCTCATCAGGCCAATGCAAATTGCCTTGGACGGTGACGCCTGCGGCCGCGCGATCTTCGACCTTGCGCGGCGTCGGCACAAAGCCGCGATCCACCATGATCTGGCGTCCGGTTTCGGTGTTGAACGCGGCAATCACCCGGTAGCCGGGTCCCTGATTTTTGATCGAAAACAGGACATGCAATTCACTGCCCGTGAAATCGCCGCTGACCTCGACAGGCAGGTATTTATGTTCTGCCAGCGTCGGGCGTTCAGGCAGGGCTACGGGCGGGGCCGCGATCTCGCGGTCGATCTCGGCCAGCTTGGCCTCTTTCCACGCAAGGCGCTGCACCTGCCAAATGCCCAGATACAGCAGGATGCCACAGCCGATCAGGCCGAAGAGCAAGGGGATGATCATGCGTTTGGTCATCGAGGGGCCTCAATAGCAAAGCGCGAGGGGGTGAGCCCTCGCGCCTGAAATCTTAACGTCAGTGACAGGGGTTAGCCGCCCCAGATGTAGACCGCTGCAAACAGGAACAGCCAGACCACATCGACGAAGTGCCAGTACCAGGCCGCGGCTTCAAAGCCCACGTGCTTTTCAGGGGTGAAGTGCCCTGCATAGGCGCGCAGCAGGCAGACGAACAAGAAGATCGTGCCGATGATCACGTGGAACCCGTGAAAGCCTGTCGCCATGAAGAAGTTGGCCCCATAGATGTTGCCGGAGAAGCCGAAGGCCGCGTGGCTATATTCATAGGCCTGAAACGCAGTGAAGATCAGGCCAAGCGCCACAGCGATGATCAGGCCGTTCTTGAGGTCCTTGCGGTTGTTTTCATGCGCGATTGCGTGGTGCGCCCATGTCGCCGCGGCGCCCGAGCACAGCAGGATCAGCGTGTTGATCAGCGGCAGGTGCCATGGGTCGAATGTCTCGATCCCTGCGGGTGGCCATTGGCCGTCAACACCGGGGCTGAGCGGGCCCATCGGATACATTGCGTGTTTAAAGAAGGACCAGAACCATGCGACGAAGAACATAACCTCGGACATGATGAAGAAGATGAAACCGTAGCGCAGGCCGATGCGCACGACAGGCGTATGGTCGCCCACCTGGCTTTCCTCGACCACGTCGGACCACCAGGAGAACATCACATAGAGCACGCCCGCCAAGCCGATCAGGGCCATCCATGGGCTGCCGTCTTTCATCCAGAGAACCGCGCCGGACAGCATCACAAAGGCAAACAGCGCGCCCAGGAATGGGTTAATCGACGGGGGCAGGATGTGGTAGTCGTGGTTCTTTGCGTGTGCCATGGGTGTCCCTCGTTGGCCTTAGTTCTTAGCTGTGTTTTGCGCCGGGTTGGCTTGAATGTCCAGCGCCGCCTGCGTGTCATCATCTGTTTCAGGCAGGTCTATCTGGTAAAATGTGTAGCTTAGCGTGATCGTATCGATGTATTTGCCGTCGCGGTCTTCGACCATCTCGGGGTCAACATAGAAGGTGACCGGCATTTCAACCCGTTCGCCAGGCTGCAGGACCTGTTCCTCAAAGCAGAAACAGTCGATTTTCACGAAAAAGCCGCCCGCAGTGAACGGGAAAACATTGTAGGTGGACGACCCTGCGATGGGGCGGTCGGTCGGGTTATAGGCCTCGTAGAAGGCCATCCCCGTCTCGCCGATACGCACTTCCATCTCGCGCTGCATTGGCTTGAATTCCCACGGGAAGCCCGCATTTTTGGAACCGTCAAACCGCACTGTCACGGTCTTGTCCAAGATCACATCGGAGGCGGCGTCAGACGCCAGCGGCGTGCCGCCATACCCCGTCACCCGGCAGAACCAGTCGTAGAGTGGCACGGAGGCGAAGGCCAAGGACAGCATCGTCAGAACCATGCCAACCAGCAAGACCAAGGTCCGTTGGGCGGGGTCGAGATTTTTGAACATCAGTTCCCCTCCTCAATTGGCATCATTTCGGGGCGCACCACATGGTCGAAGCCTTGGTTTAGCCCGCCATTGGTTATTTTTACGTAAGTCAGCCCGAACACGATGAACACGAAGCAGACCAGCGTCAAAGCCACACCCACGTTGCGCGAGAAGCGGCGTTTGTGCAGCTCATGCTCTACTTGAGGTGCCGCCATGCTACCAAGCCCCCATGCCAAAGCCCTGCACCCAAAGCGCCTGCAAAAGCAGCGCGCCGAAGCTGGCGAACAGGTAGGTCAGGGAGAAGCGGAAATATTTCTTCTCGGCTTTATAGGCATCGGCCTCAGCAGCCGCGTCATCGCGCTGCCAAAGCTGCCAAGCGCCGTAGACGAATTTTGCGTTCAGGTAGAGCGCCGCGACAAGGTAAATCCATCCCCCGATTGAGGTGAACGCGGCGTAGATGGCCAGCGGCGCAAGCAAAGCGGCATAGGCAAAGATGTGTTTGCGCGTCACGGTTTTTCCGTGGGTCACGGTCAGCATCGGCACGCCGGCTTTGGAGTAATCCTCATTCATGAACAGCGACAGCGCCCAGAAATGCGGCGGCGTCCACATGAAGATGATCGCAAACATCAGCACGCTTTCGACCGACACCCCGCCAGTGGCCACGGCCCAACCGATCATCGGCGGGAAGGCCCCGGCAGCGCCGCCAATGACGATGTTTTGCGGCGTCCAGCGTTTCAGCCACATCGTGTAGATCACGGCGTAAAAGAAAATGGTGAAGGCCAGAATGCCCGCAGCGACCCAATTGGCTGCAAGCCCCAGCATGACCACGGCAATCGCCGACAGCCAAAGGCCAATGGAAAGCGCCTCCCCCTTGGTAACCTTGCCCGCGGGAACAGGGCGACGGGCAGTGCGCTTCATAACGGCGTCGATGTCGTGATCATACCACATGTTCAACGCGCCGGACGCGCCGCCACCAAGGGCAATGAACAGGATCGCCACGAAGGCCACAAACGGATGCACATAAACCGGCGCCACGAACACGCCAACAGCTGCCGTAAACACGACCAGCGACATGACGCGAGGCTTGAGCAGCGCGACGTAGTCGCTGAACTGCGCCTCGTCTTCATAGCTACCGATATTCTGGGTGGCGTCTGTCATGGGCATCAAAAGGCGGGCAAATTGCCCACCCTACTCCTTAATTCGGGTCCTTACTTCGAGGCGACTTGCACGGCCTGCGGCGCAGGCGCGATACCGGCATATTCTGCCTTAGCAAGCTCAAGCCAAGCGGCGTAAGCCTCTTCAGACACGACCTTCACTGTGATCGGCATATAGGCGTGGGCCTGACCGCAAAGCTCCGAACACTGGCCGAAGTAAACGCCTTCTTGCTCAGGCGTGAACCACAGCTCGGCCAGACGACCCGGAACCGCATCCTGCTTCACGCCGAAGCTTGGAATGGTCCAGGAATGGATCACATCTGCGCCGGTGATTTGCATGACGATGGTTTTGCCCACGGGAACAACTACGGCTGTATCGGTGGCCAGCAGGAATTCTTCGTCCGAATAGCCGGCTTCCTGCAGCTCTGCGCTGATATCTGGTGTCAGGCGGTTTTCGCCAGCGCCGATCATGAAGCTGTCAAATTCGAACCCGTCATCGACATATTCATAGCCCCAATACCATTGGTAGCCCGTCGCTTTGATGACGATATCGCCTTCCGGGATGATCTGCTGCTTGAACAGAACCGGGATCGAGAACGCGCCAATCACAACCAGAATGATGATGGGGACAATTGTCCAGGCCACTTCCAGCGCCGAGTGGTGCGTGAACGTCGCGGGGGTTGGGTTACGTTTGGCGGCGAATTTCCACGCGGCGTAGGCCAGAAGTGCTGTCACAAACAGGGTGATCACTGTGATGATCACCAGCACAAACCAGTCCAGCCACTGAATGTCGCGGGCCAGTTCGGTCACGGGCGGCTGGAAGTTGATCCCGTCAGGGACCGGCTTGCCGATGATCTCCAGATCGCCCAGAGGCGCGTCCAGGCTCGACTGCGCCCAGGCCGTTCCCGCAACAAAAGCGGAGGCAAGGGCCGGCAAAATCATTGAAAATCGCATATTGTGTTCCCGTCTTTTCAGGGGCGTGCGTCACCTGCACGGAATCCCCCGTTGCGTCTGCGCCCGTCAAAACCATATTAGAGGCTGCGGGGCAAGGCTCACGACGCCCCTCGCGCTACCTTGCCGCAGGTATTCGGCCCAAATTTGAAAGAGAGCCCCGCATGACCGCGAAAATGGACGCCTTTACCCCGTTCGACACGATGCTCGACCGCGACCGTGCTTTATCAATTGTTAAAGCCGCAACGGAGGGCGCGGATGACGGGGAGCTGTTTTTGGAGCGCAAACGCTCGGAGGTGTTCGCCTTTGACGATGGCCGCCTGAAAACCGCCAGCTACGACGCGTCGGAAGGGTTCGGGCTGCGCGCGGTCAATGGCGAGACCGCGGGCTACGCACATGCCACAGAAATCTCCGAGCAAGCGTTGCTGCGCGCCTCGGAAGCGACGCGGCTTGCGGTGGGTGCGGGCGGCGGCACCATGGCCCCTGCCCCGCAAGCCACCAACCGCAAGCTTTACACCGACGAAAACCCGATGGATGGCGCAACATTCCCGGCCAAGGTCGAGCTGCTGAAGGAAATCGACGACTTCGCCCGCAGCCTTGATCCGCGCGTGGTGCAGGTGTCGGCCTCCCTTGCGGCATCGCATCAGCAAGTGGCCATTCTGCGCCCCGACGGCACCCTGGTCTATGACGACCGGCCAATGACGCGCATCAACGTCTCAGTGATGGCCGAAAAGAACGGGCGGCGCGAAAGCGGCAATGCGGGCGGCGGCGGGCGCGACCTATTGACGCCTCTGATGGACCGCTCCCATTGGGAAGGGCTGGTGCGCGAGGCGTTGCGCGTCGCTTTGGTCAATCTGGATGCGGTTCCGGCGCCTGCGGGCGTGATGGACGTGGTGCTTGGCCCCGGCTGGCCCGGCATTTTGCTGCATGAAGCGATTGGCCATGGGTTGGAGGGCGATTTCAATCGCAAGAAAACCTCCGCCTTTGCTGGGCTGATGGGCCAGCAGATCGCGGCCAAAGGCGTGACCGTGCTGGACGACGGAACCATCCCGGACCGGCGCGGGTCAATAACAGTCGATGATGAGGGCACGCCATCGGGCAAGAACACCCTGATTGAGGACGGCGTCTTGGTCGGCTACATGCAAGACCGCCAGAACGCGCGGCTGATGGGGGTGGCGCCCACGGGCAACGGGCGGCGCGAAAGCTACGCCCACGCGCCGATGCCGCGCATGACCAACACCTATATGCTGGGCGGCGACGCGCAGCCGGAGGCAATTGTGAAGGACCTGAAAGACGGCATCTACGCTGTGGGGTTCGGCGGCGGCCAAGTCGACATCACCAACGGAAAATTCGTGTTCAGCTGCACGGAGGCCTACCGCGTGCGAAACGGCGAAGTTGGCGAGCCGGTCAATGGCGCCACGCTGATTGGCGACGGCGCGACAGCGCTCAAACATATTCAGGCCATTGGCAACGACATGGCGCTTGATCCCGGCATGGGCAATTGCGGCAAGCAAGGCCAATGGGTGCCGGTGGGTGTGGGTCAGCCGACCCTGAAAATCGGGAATCTCACTATCGGCGGGTCGCAGACATAATGCTGCGCCGCGCCACAGAGGATGATTTCGCGCCGCTCACCATGCTGTGGGCGGAGGGTTGGGACAATGGCCATGCCAAAATCGCACCCAAAGAGCTGGTCCGCCTGCGCACGGCCGACAGTTTCCACATGCGGCTGCGTAGCTATGGCGATGATCTGCTGGTTTGTGGCGAACGCGGCGCGCCGACGGGCTTTGTCGTGCTCAGGCCCGACAAGATTGACCAGTTCTACGTCCATCCCAAACAGGTCGGTACCGGGCTGGCCGCGCAGCTGATGGCCGCCACGGAAGCCGAGCTGCGCGCGCGCGGCACCACGACTGCCTATCTCGAATGCCACGCTGAGAACTTGCGCGGCTGTGCGTTTTACAAAAAACTGGGCTGGCAGGAACGTGGTATGGACGACATTGTCGTCGACACGTCAAAGGGCCCGTTCAAAATGCCCGCGATGATCTTTGAAAAACGGCTCTGAGCGCCGCGCGCTGGTCAAAAAGATCTCGCAACACCCGCCCCCAATACGGCGTGATTCTGCTGCAAAAGAAAAAAGGTTAATGCCAATCGGAGTTTTAGCATCACTATTTATAGTGAGGGCCGTTAACACTTCCGTTAACCTTTCTAACTTTTGGAAATAAAAATATCCATTAATTACAATTAACTGTGAGAAAAACTTCAGAGAAGAAACACGATTAATTCCTGATTAAGACCTGTGCCCCAAAACTGATTTCACTGATCAGACGGAGACCCAGATGGCCAGCGACCTGCTGTCTACCCCACCCCCCTCGCACCCCCCAAGACATGGGAAGCGACGGTCATCTGGCTTCGTCTGATCAGATCCCACCGCGTCGGATCACAGACTTTTTTCCGACTGTTGGCGGAGCATGGCACGGCAGAAGCCGCGCTGGAGGCCTTGCCGCATGTAGCAAGCAAGGCCGGGGTTGCGAAATATGCGCCCTGCTCGGCCAAGGCGGCCCAGGAAGAGCTGCAAAAAGGCAAAAGACTTGGCGCCAAGCTCTTGTGCTTTGGTGCGGTGGGATACCCCAAACAGCTTGCAGATCTACCCGACCCGCCACCAGTTCTTTGGGCGCTTGGCGACGTCACCCTCACGGACCGCCCAAATATCGCGCTGGTGGGCGCGCGCAATGCGTCGTCGCTGGGGACACGCATGGCCACCTCACTCGCCAAGACACTGGGCGAGGCCGGGTATGTGATCACCTCCGGCCTCGCTCGTGGCATTGACGCCGCCGCCCATGCGGCCGCTTTACAGACCGGTACAATCGCGATCCAGGCGGGTGGGGTCGATCAGGTCTACCCGCGCGAAAATGCATCGTTGCATGACATGATCGCCAAATCCGGGCTGCGCCTGTCAGAACAACCTCTGGGCCTGACGCCAACGGCGCGGCTGTTCCCGCGCCGCAACCGGATCATTTCGGGGCTGGCGCGTGCGGTCGTTGTGGTGGAAGCCGCTGCAAAATCGGGATCCCTCATCACCGCGCGGGAGGCCTTGGATCAGGGCCGCGACGTACTGGCTGTACCCGGCCACCCGTTTGATGCGCGCGCCGCAGGCTGCAACATGCTGATCCGCGACGGCGCGACGCTGGTACGCGGCGCCAAAGACATAGTCGAGGCGCTTGCCGCCCCCGCCCCGCCCAAACCCGCACCCATCGCGCAACCGCAGCGGCCAGTGCATGATGCCGGGCCCGCACATGCGCAGATTTTGGGGCTGTTGGGGCCGACACCCGTGGCCGAAGATCAACTGATCCGTGATTTGGCCTATGACCCCGACCTTGTCGCGCCAAAGCTGCTGGACCTAGAAATGCAGGGCAAAATCACGCGCTCCGCCGGTGGGTTGCTGGCGCGGACCTAGCCTTTCAGGATCGACCAGGCGACGCCACCCAGCACCAGCACTGAGGCCAGTATGAAGCTGAGCGTCACGGCCTCCCCCAAAAAGATCATGCCCCCCGCAAGCGCGATAACCGGCACTGTCAGCTGGGCGATGCCCGCCGTGGCGGCCTCCAACCGCGGCAACACGCGGTACCACAACGCGTAGCCCATGGCGGAGGTCAGCACGCCCGAGATCAGCGCATAGACCGCCCCGCTGCCCGTGATGACGCGTGTGCCAGGCCAGAGCAGATAGAAAGCAACCATCGCGACACTGGCCAGCAGAAAATTCGCTGTGGTAGCGCCAAGCGCATCCGGTTCACCCCTGCCCAAAAGCGTGTAGACGCCCCAACCCGCCCCCGCGCAGGCCATCAAGGCAGCGCCCGTGATATCAGGTGCTGTGGCCCCCGGTAGCAATAAGTAGGCCAAGCCCGCCAATGCCACACCCGCGCCCAGCCATTTCCCTGTAGAAACCCGTGCGCCACCCGCCAATGCGCCGCCAAACACGGTGATTTGCACGACGCCAAACAGGATCAAAGCGCCGACACCGGCGTCGAGCGAGACATAGGCGAGCGAGAACCCGATCATATAGATCGCAAGCGACGCCGCGCCCAACGCGCGACGCCGTCCCCGTAGCGACACCCCGCCGCCGCTGATCCAAACCAAGGCCCCCAACGCCAAAGCGCCGGAGACCAATCTGAGCGCCGCAAAGCTCAGCGGGTCGGTGCCGCCACCCACCAATCCAAGCCGGTTCAGCACCGAATTGGCGGCGAACGCGACCATCGTCAGCGCAACAAGGAAGACCAATTTCATAGCGCACCCATCCCGCGTCGCACCGCCCTTCGCAAGACGCAATTTTGTGATGAAGGCGTTTTGTGTTATACTAAAAAAATAGTTTTCAAAGGTATTTTTATGGAACGGGTTCTTGGCATAGGCGGCGTTTTCTTCCGCGCCAGTGACCGCGCGGCGTTGCGCGACTGGTATGATACCCATCTCGGCGTCGACCAGACGCCGACCGATTACGACACCGCGTGTTGGCGACAAGAGGCAGGCGACACGGTGTGGGAGCCCTTCGCGCAGGACACGGATTATTTTGGCGCGCCCGTGCAGCAATGGATGATCAATTTCCGGGTCCGCGACCTGGATGCGATGATGGCGCAGCTGCGCGCGGGAGGCGTTGAGGTCGAATTTGAGGCGGATGAGCCCAATGGCCGTTTCGCGCGCCTGACCGACCCTGAAGGCAACCCGATCCAGCTGTGGGAGCCGCGCGGCTCAAGTTAACCCCAGTGAAAACGATCCCCGGAGAAAACGAAAAAGAGCGACCCGTTGGGGCCGCTCTTCTTAGACTATTGTAACGTCATGTTCGGCTGAGTGGCTTTCGGTAAGTGCTGCACACTCACCTGCCGCCACCAAACGCGTTTTCCTTACGGAAAACAGCGTTTTACATCATGCCGCCCATGCCGCCCATGCCGCCCATGTCAGGCATGCCACCGCCAGCGCCGCCGCCGTCTTTGGCAGGCGCATCAGCGACCATGGCTTCTGTTGTGATCAGCAGAGCCGCCACAGAGGCCGCGTCTTGCAGGGCTGTGCGGACCACTTTGGCCGGGTCAATCACGCCGAATTTGAACATGTCGCCATATTCTTCGGTCTGCGCGTTGAAGCCAAACGATGCGTCGGAGCTTTCGCGGATTTTGCCAGCAACGACAGCGCCGTCGACGCCTGCGTTCTCAGCGATCTGACGCAGAGGCGCCTCGATGGCTTTGCGCACGATGTTGATGCCAACATTCTGGTCGTTGTTGTCGCCTGTCAGGCCGTCCAGCGCTTTGGCACCTTGAACCAGAGCAACACCACCACCAACAACAATGCCTTCTTGCACGGCCGCACGGGTCGCGTTCAAAGCGTCGTCAACGCGGTCTTTACGCTCTTTCACTTCGATCTCAGACATGCCGCCGACGCGGATCACAGCAACACCGCCTGCCAGTTTGGCAACGCGCTCTTGCAGCTTCTCACGGTCGTAATCGGAAGTTGTTTCCTCGATCTGCTGACGGATCTGAGCGACACGCGCTTCGATCTCAGCCGACGCACCAGCACCATCAACGATGGTTGTTTCGTCTTTGGTAATCTGAACTTTCTTGGCGGTGCCAAGCATGTCCATGGTGACAGATTCCAGCTTCATGCCGAGGTCTTCGGAGATGACCTGGCCGCCAGTCAGGATCGCGATGTCTTGCAGCATGGCTTTACGGCGATCGCCGAAACCAGGTGCTTTGACAGCAGCGATTTTCAGACCGCCACGCAATTTGTTCACAACCAAAGTCGCCAGGGCTTCGCCTTCAACGTCTTCCGCGATGATCATCAGCGGTTTGCCAGACTGAATGACAGCTTCGAGCAGTGGCACCATTGGCTGCAGCGACGAGAGCTTCTTCTCGTGCAGCAGGATCAGGGCGTCGTCCAGCTCTGTGGTCATTTTGTCCGGGTTGGTCACGAAGTAAGGCGACAGGTAGCCGCGGTCGAACTGCATGCCTTCAACAACATCGGTTTCTGTTTCCAGACCTTTGTTCTCTTCAACAGTGATGACGCCTTCGTTGCCAACTTTTTGCATCGCGCCGGCGATTTGCTGACCGATTTCAGCTTCACCATTGGCGGAGATTGTGCCGACTTGCGCAACTTCGTCGCTGTCAGACACAGGGCGGGCTGCCGATTTGATGGCTTCCACAACTGTTGTTGTCGCCATGTCGATGCCGCGCTTCAGGTCCATCGGGTTCATGCCAGCGGCAACCGACTTCAGACCTTCTTTGACGATGGCTTGCGCCAGAACAGTAGCGGTTGTTGTACCGTCGCCTGCTTCGTCATTGGTACGCGAGGCCACTTCTTTGACCATTTGTGCGCCCATGTTTTCGAACTTGTCGTCCAGTTCGATTTCTTTCGCCACGGATACACCGTCTTTGGTGATGCGCGGTGCGCCGAAAGATTTGTCCAGAACCACGTTGCGACCCTTCGGGCCCAATGTGACTTTGACAGCATTTGCCAGAGTGTTGACGCCTTTCAGCATCTTGTTCCGTGCATCTGTGTCGAATTTTACGTCTTTAGCAGCCATTTACATGTGCTCCTTAAAATATCGAATTTGCAGGTGAAGCGGCTTAGGACAGGATGCCCAGTACGTCGCTTTCTTTCATGATCAGCAGCTCTTTGCCGTCAACGGTGACTTCTGTGCCGGACCATTTGCCGAACAGAATTTTGTCGCCTGTTTTGACAGCCATCGGGATCAATTCACCCGAGTCTTTGCGTGCGCCTTCGCCGGCAGCGACGATAACGCCTTCCGCTGGCTTTTCTTTTGCACTTTCTGGAATGATCAGACCACCGGCGGTCTTTTCGTCGCCTTCTACGCGCTCAACGAGAACGCGGTCATGAAGCGGTTTCAATGCCATCTTTGTAGCTCCTAGCTCAAAGTTACTCCCATGGCCCCCATTTGGGGCCGTTAGCACTCAGGGGTAGCGAGTGCTAACGGATGGGTAGGTAAGGAGCAGCGCAGCCCGAGTCAACCGGATTGGGCGCAAAAATCTGTCGCGATTTCACAAGACATCGGAAGCGCCCGACAAGCCCGCGCGGGTTGCTTTTTCAAAACAAAGGTCGCCAAAAAACAAGGCGCCCGCAAACGGGGCGCCTTGGGGCATTTCATTTTGGCAGATCGCTTATAGGCTTGCCTTGAGACCAAACATCAAGCCGCCATCGCTTTTCCAACCCTGCAACGCATCCGGGTAGTAGCGCACGTTCTCGATGCCGACGATCTCGGAGGCATAAAACCATGACAGGGCGCTCAGCTCACCTGTTTGGCAGACACTGATCAACAGCCCCTTGCCGAGCTCAATCCCGCGACCCTCAAGTTCTTTGCGGAACTCTGTTTTTGCGGGATTTGTCAGGTTTTTTGCAGACAACTGGTTCGCAAAAAAGCCGGCGGGGATATATTGCGCAAGCGGCATGCTCATCATTGGCTTGCCGGTTTTGACCGATTTTCGAACTTGCCCATCAAGCCGCGAATCCAGGATCGCGCCCTCTTCCTGATTGGTTGAGATGGCCAAGATATCCAGCGGGTCGGCCCACCAGTCATAGCGGAATGCAACGTCAACATTGGTTTGGGGCGCTTTGCGATGCGCGGTCGTCTCAGGCAATTCTGCTGCCTGCCACGCTTTGAAGCCACCGTTCAGAACAGCAACCTCTTCCGCGCCTGCGGTCTTGAGTATCCAATAGACAATCGCGGCACGGCCGGTCTGGATTGTTTTGCCGGTGTGGTTGTGAACGACGATTGGCTTATCAAGGCTCAACCCCGCCTCCCCAAGCAGCGCTGACAGTTTTTCTGCGGTGGGCGGTTGGCCGGGCCGTTCCTTGGGGCCACGCCACTCTGCAAAAGGCATCCAAACCGCGCCGGGAATGACGCCATGTTTGAGGTATTTCTTTGAGCGGATGTCAATGACTTGCACATCCGGGTCCGAAAACAAGCGCGACGACAACGCTTCTGGCGCCATGTAGCGTGACCAATCGGCATCTGTCGTAGCAATGCCGGGCTTAAGGTCTTCTGCGAAAGCCGGACCAGCAGACAGCATGACACTCGGCATCACCAGCGTGATGCTCAAGAGTAGGGCCCCAAAGAAATTTGACATGTTGGGAAGTTCCTTCTTTTTCTAGACGCCGCGCGCGAGTGGTTTATGGGCGGCGTAGCCCGTGTCTTTCAGCCTCGTGTGGTCTGAATATGACGATAATTTTAGTGAAATAAGAAGAAACTGTGGCCGACCGCATGGCGCAAGACAGGCAAAGGCAGCTGGGGTCGCGAGCGTTAGCCGCTTTGTTTTTTCAACTTTGCCAGCACTTTGCGATCCCCTAACACCCACAAAGATGCCAGAACCACCAAGGCGCAAAGCGCCACTTTCGACATGGTTTCCATAGTGCCTTCGATCAGCAGCGCATGGACCACGCTGCCCACCACGATCACAACAGCCAACAGGCTGTGGCCAATCCGCCATGTCCGCCAGCGCAACCGCAAACGCTTGCGCCAAGCGGCCAACGCGGCGGTCGCAAAAAGCGCCCACATGGCAATCACGCCCCAAAGCGAAAACGGCGTGGGCGAGCGGAACAGCAACACGTCGACGACGTCTTGCGGGCTGGTCACCCAAAGCCCCGCAACATGGGCGATCACGGCCAATACGGTCACTATACCGATCACGCGATGCCACCGCCGTGACACGGATAAGCCAAGGCCCGGAAGCTGCCCCGCTGCCAAAAGCGGCTGCGCGAGCAGCAGCGCCAAGCCAATGATCCCAACGAAGCCCGATGCTATGTAGATGGGATCACGCCATTGTAGCAACGGGCTGACCATCGCCAGCCCCAAAGGCACCGCCATGACCAAGACAAGCGCCAGCCAGATCAGCCAGGCGCTTGCCCTCTTTTTTTGCTGCCGGGCATGGGTGCGTCAGGCAGGTACGACGACGAAATCGGCGCTCAGCGAGGTATCGGATGAGCTTGGCATGATCGGGCGCAAGAACACGTCCTCAAAACCGGGGTTCACGAAAGCTAGGTGGCCATGCGGCTGCCCAAATGCAGGGACAATCTGCGGCATATCCATGCGAAACACGCCGTTTTCATCTGTCAACGCCGTGCCATGGCTATGCAGGTCACGCTCGTGGCCTTCAGTCGTATGCGCCCAGATCTGAACGCGCTGCCCGGCCAAAGGCATGCCATCGCCTGCCCGCCGTACGGTGCCGCTGGTGATAAAGCCACCACCGCCGATACGCTCAACCACAGGGACATCAGGAATGTAATAATTCGCCCCGCCGCGCATGGTCGGTGTCGGCGCAAGGCCTTGGGCACGGGCAGGCACAGTCCAACCCAAAGGTGCGGCGGCCAAAAGCGCGCCTGCACCGGTCAAAAGAAAACGGCGAGATGGTGTAAATTCGGTCATTCACTTGCTCCAAATAGTCTGGGCGGGCTGCGCCGCCGGTGTGGGTCTCCTCTTGCAAGGTGATCTAGGCAAAAGATGCGCCGATTGGAGGCCCCGCGCCCTCACGTTTCGGTGACGATAGCATTTTTCGCAGCTATTCGCTCATCATTTTGACAAACCCGCGCGCGCAGCCCAGCCGGAGGCCCCGGTCAACACTGGTGCCGCACGTTATTGATGTATGAACGGTCCCGTGCCCGCTACGTTGAAAGATGCGGGAAATAATCCTCGCAGCCACCTTCGCGGTAGACATCAGCTGTGCAGCAATGCAGCCCCCCGCCAAAGGCATAGGCGTCGCGCAGCTCCACCTCCACGACATTCATTCCCAGCTTGTCCATCTGCTCGGCCTGATAGACCTCCGACTTTTCGACGCAGACAGTTTTGGGGTCCAGCACCAGCACATTCATCGACAGCCATGTCGAGGAATAGCACAAAGGCGGCGGCGCATTATGCGCAGGCTGCGCGGCATCGACAATTTGCCAATCGTTCTTTTCGAACATTTCGCGTTGATCTTCGGGCAAGCGGCGCTGCGGGTTGTTCAAAATCAAACCCGGACGCAGCGGCGTGAAGGTCGCGTCGATATGAATCGGATAGGGATCACCGGGGAAATTCACGGTATGCACGCGGTGATCGGGGAAGTGACGGCGCAGCCATTCGATACCCTTCAGGTTGGTCGTAAACCCGTGCTGCACCACCAGATCGCGGCCAAAGCGCAGCACATCGGCGGCGTCAAACAGCGGCTCCTTCTCGGTGGTGACAAAGAACTTCTCCGCCGCCCATTGCAGGCGTTTTTCGACGCCGATTTTGTCGCTCAGGTAATCAGGGTGGTAATCCGCATCCGTCAGGCGCGGCTTGGGCGCGCTTTCATGTCGAAAATTCGGATCCTCGTCGAAATACCGCTCCATCAGCGGGCGGTAGTTGAGATATTCAAACCAGCGGCAGCGATAGGACATCGTCGCCTCCAGCATTTCCGAGCCGACGGTCAGCAGCACATCACGCGGCGGCATGCAGCCAAACTGGCTGTCCGTGTGGAAATCGGGCGTGGTGACGGGCTTGGAATGGTCGATGCTGTCGGGCCGGTCGACGCGCACACCGCGCTTTTCCAGCATGGCGGCGAAATTGTCCAAAAGCTCATTGGCGCGGTCGATGGTCTCTTGCGGACGGCGCCCCCATTGGCCGCGCATGTCGCTGTCTTCGGGCACTTTGGCGTCCAGCGCGGGTTCTTCCGGCGGGATGTGGCAATCATCGGCGCGACCGACTATGACATGTTTGAGCGGGTCCCACTCGTTCCAGCTATTTACAACCGTGTTTCCCATCTCACTCCCCTTGCGATGCCAAACGACAAAACCTGCTAGCCTGATCACAGCGCTCTGGCAATAGCCGTTAAAATTAGACGAAAACCTTTGGAGAAAAGGCAGTTTTTGGGACCAAAAAAAGTGGGATAAATTAAGGTTTCTCGCTGAAACTGCCGCGCATGCATCGGGGCAAAACGCGTTCATGAACATATCAAACCCAAAGACGGACTTTCAGCAATATGCGCTGATGGCGGCTGAGTACAGCCGCGACGGCCTGTTGGTGACTGATGCCCAAGACCGCGTGCTTTGGATGAACCGCGAGTTTGAGGACATTACAGGTTTCTCAATGAATGACATGTTGGGACGCAGCCCGGCAGATTTGCTGCGCGCTGATACGACTGACGCGGAAACGATCAAACTGATCGACGATTGCCTTAAACATCGCCGCCCCGTTGACATTGAGGTGCAATATCGCCGCAAAGACGGTACCCCATTTTGGATGGAAAGCCGGATCACCCCGATCTTTGATGATGAAGGACGGCATACGCATTTCATGTCCTCCTCACGCGACGTAACGCAGCGCCGCGCACTTGCCCGCGCCAACCGCGAAGCCGCCCAAAATGAACAGCTTCGCCAGCAAGAACGCCGCATTCTAAGCCAGGTCAGCGAATGGCTGTACTCCGCCAAGTCGTTGCAGGAACTGCTGCAGGTCATCTCGAAATCGCTTGAGACGCTGATGCCGGAGGCTGGCGGGCAGCTATATATCTTCTCCAATTCGCGTGACGCTTTGGACCTTAAAATCCACTGGGGCGATGCCTGCGCTACCCCCGCCCATATCGAGGCTGACGATTGCTGGGCACTGCGCCGTGGCCGCGCTTATTCCTATGGGCTGCGCCCGATCGAATTTCCTTGCGCGCATCTGAAAACGAACACGGATGAGATCCCATATTTTTGCGTCCCGATCATGGCACATGGCCAAACCAACGGCTTGTTGCATTTGCATTTCGCGCCCCTGGCAGCGGAGCGCAAAGAGCGCGCAAAGTTCGAGACATTCCTGAAACAAAGATGGGACCTTGCACTGCTTTGTGCGGAGCAGATCAGCCTCGCAATCGCCAATGTCCAGCTGCGTCACGAGCTGATGGATCAATCCATCCGCGACCCTTTGA
This sequence comes from Litoreibacter sp. JB4-2, assembly GCF_055693445.1. Taxonomy (NCBI): domain Bacteria; kingdom Pseudomonadati; phylum Pseudomonadota; class Alphaproteobacteria; order Rhodobacterales; family Roseobacteraceae; genus Litoreibacter; species Litoreibacter sp. JB4-2. Next base: position 3,447,891 of record NZ_CM146334.1, on the reverse strand, counting down.
CAAACCTGTGGAACCGCCGCTGGTTTTTGGAGGCCGCGCACCGCCAGAACGCCAAATCCAATACGACCGAGGAACCCTATTCGATCATCGCCTTCGACATCGACCATTTCAAAAAGTTCAACGACACCTACGGCCATGATGCCGGTGATATGGTGTTGAGGGCCTTTGGCGCGAAGATGTCAGAGTTCTTCAGCGAAAACAGTGCGCCCTGCCGCATGGGGGGTGAAGAATTTGTAGTCTTGTGCCACGGCCTGTCGGAACGTCAAACGCTGATCCTGGCGGAAAATTTTCGTGCCCAAGTAGGCGAGATTTCTATCAAACATTCGGGCACCGCGCTGCCTTCTATATCGGTGTCCGCCGGGGTTGCGATCTGGCCACGCGACGGCGCCGATGTGGCCGAGTTGGTCAAATCAGCCGATATTGCGCTCTACGCCGCAAAAGAACAGGGGCGCAACCGGGTGGTCACGGCCGATACGGTCACGCCGTAAGTGCACCGCTTTCACCGTATTGCTTCAACCCGTCCTCGCCCTTTGGGGTCAGCTGATAAATGCCGGTCGCGACCCGTTCGAACCAGCCATAGTGATCTGCGGCCATGATCCGCGTGGCCCCCGGCACCCCGGTCGCCGCGGCCACCGACGCCCCTTTGCTGGGCCCCGATGACGCCAGATGCGCCGCACATCGCAACGCGTCCTGACGGTAAGCGGTCACCAACCCAACGCGCGTCGCCCCGCCGGTATTCGGGTCCCCTACTCGGCGGGCAAATTCGCGCAGCAAACGCCCTTTGCGCAGCTTGGATTTGCGCGGGGTAAATGGCGCCGGATCAAGATGCACCTCAACCAGCATATCACGCATCCGCACCGTGATCAGCCCCAGCCCAAGCCTGCGGCACAGCGCAAGATTCTCCTTCAGGGTTTTGACAAACCGTTTTCCCGACAGGCGCGGGATGGCCAGATAGACATCATCCGTGATCGCCTGCCGCGCGACGCCCTGATGCACCAGAGACAGCGAGAACGCGACCTTCATCTCGACAATCACCGGGTCGTCATCGCCGCGCAGGCCCACGACGTCGCAGGCGCCAACTTCGCCTTTGACTTCATAGCCCTGCCCCTCAAGGAAACCCTTGATGGGCGCATATAATTCCGTTTCGCGCATGTTTCATGCCTGATTTTACGATCGAACTGCTCTCGCGCAGCATGGGAAAAACGTCCTCGTCAATCAAGCCCCGCCGCAATCGCGCGGCGGGGCAGAGACTGCTTAGCGCCCGCCAGCACGGCCCGGAAAACGCGGCGGCTTGCCACGTCCAAACCGTTGCGAGCGGCCCTTGCCGCGCTTTAAAAGCGCCGGATCGAAACCTGGCTTTGCGGCGGGAATGACTGGCGTCACAGCCTTTTTGGTCCCGCCTTTGCGGGAGGATTGCTTTGTGTTGGGCATATCGTGCCCTTTCTTGACGTGAGTTCGAAAATGGCCCGGCGCTGCGCGCGCGAGCAGGAACGGCCCTCTCAGGAGAGGTCAGTCAAATTGTCCATTGTCGGGGTACTCCCAATGGTAGACGATACGGTTAAGCATCGGTTCTGAGGCGGCGGATTAAACTATGTGGTCCACTGTCAGGGTCCTCCATTAGGGATGAGTTGAGTTACCCAAAAGCCGCAAAAAAGTCAATTAAGCTTGAGGGTGACAAGCCCCGGCGCCATGCCTATAAGACCGGCAAAATACCCCATTTTCTGTAGGATAGACGCATGACCACGCTGATTTTCGGCCACAAATCCCCTGACACCGATTCCACAGGCTCACCCCTGATCTGGGAATGGTTCCTCAACCATCAGGGCGGCAACGCCAAGGCGGCCCTTCTGGGCGAGCCTAATACCGAGGCCGCTTTTGTGCTGACCCGTTGGAACCTGGACAAGCCCGAGATTATTGACGGCGTGGCTGACGGGCAGGATTGCATCATCGTCGACACCAACAACCCTTCAGAGCTGCCCGACAATATCAATGCGGCCAATGTCACGGCGATCATCGACCACCACAAACTGGTAGGCGGGCTGGAAACGGCGGGCCCGATTGACATCACTATCCGCCCGCTGGCCTGCACCGCCACGATCATGCATGACCTGATGGGCGATCACGCGGGCCATATGCCCGAGGCGATCAAAGGCGCGATGCTGAGCTGCATTCTGTCCGACACGCTGGAATTCCGCTCGCCTACAACAACCGACACCGACCGCGCCTTGGCCGAAAGCCTCGCGGCCGATCTGGGCATCAACATCGCCGACTACGCCGCCGAGATGTTTGCGGCGAAATCCGACGTCTCCGCCTTCTCGGAAGCCGAGCTGTTGCGCATGGACAGCAAAGAATACGCAGTAGGCGACACGAACTTCCGGGTCTCCGTTCTGGAAACCACCTCGCCCAAAATGGTGCTGGACCGCAAAGACGCGCTGATGGCCGCGATGCCGAAAGTGGCGCTGGAAGACAGCGTCGATCAAGTGCTGCTCTTCGTTGTCGACATCCTGAATGAGGAAGCCACATTGCTGATCCCCAACGATCTGACCAAAACCGTGGCGGAAGCCAGCTTCGGCGCCAGTGTGTCAGGCGACACCGTTGTCCTGCCCGGCGTCATGAGCCGCAAAAAGCAGATCATCCCCAACCTGAAGGTGTAATATGGCGCTATACGACTCCTCCGTATGTGATTTCGGCTGGCCCGCGCCGGATTTCTCACTCAAAACGCCCGAGGGGGTCGTGGTCACACGTGACAGCATCATGGGCGAAAAGGGCCTGCTTGTCGCCTTTGTCTGCAACCACTGCCCCTATGTGATTGCCGTCGCCGACAGATTGGCCGAAGACGCGGGCGAATTGGCGGAACTTGGCGTCAACACGGTCGCGATTATGTCGAATGACTATCAACGTTACGCGGCAGACGCGCCCGACAAGATGACAGGTTTTGCCGCCAAACACGGCTGGGAATTCCCTTATATCGTTGATGAAACCCAGTCCGTTGGCCAAGCCTACGGCGCAGTTTGTACCCCTGATTTCTTCGGGTTTGACGCGCAAGGCGGGCTGCAATATCGCGGGCGCCTCGACAGCGCCGCGATGGGCGATGCTTCGAACCGCACGCCCGAGCTGCTCAACGCCATGCGCGGTGTGGCCGAAACAGGCCAAGGCCCGCAAAACCAAACGCCATCCATGGGCTGTTCCATCAAATGGCGTTGAACCTCCAATAGTGAGAAAATTATGACCCAGATCATCGGCGCGCTAAGCGAGATTTCCGATCAATATGACGCGCTATTCGTCGACCTGTGGGGCTGCATCCATGACGGCATCACCCCGTTTGAGACTGCAGTTTCGGCGATGCAGGACTACCGCGCCAAGGGCGGCACCGTGATCTACGTCACCAACGCGCCGCGCCACCGGGCTTCGGTCGCCAAACAGCTGACAAAGATAGGCGTGGCCGAGGACAGCTATGACGACATCGCGACCTCCGGCGACAGCGCGCGTGCCGCGATGTATCGCGATGCCGTGGGCTCCAAGGTTTATTTTATCGGCCAGCCGCATGACCAAAACTTCTTTGACCCGTTGAAGCTGATCGAGGACCCGGTTGAGATCACCCAAGTGCCGCTGGATCAGGCCGAAGGCATTATCTGTTGCGGCCCTGTAGACCCGATGGCCGACCCTGAGGTCAACCGGCCAGAGTTCCTATACGCCAAGCAAAAAGGCATGAAACTGCTCTGCGCCAACCCCGATATCGTTGTGGATCGCGGCGAACATCGCGAATGGTGCGCCGGCGCTCTGGCCAAGCTTTATACTGAAATGGGCGGTGAGAGCCTGTATTTCGGCAAACCGCATCCGCCGATCTATGATCTTGCCCGCCGCCGACTGGCGGCTTTGGGAAAAGACGTGCCTGAAGCGCGCATCCTGTGCATCGGCGACGGCGTTTTGACAGATATCCAAGGTGCACAGGGTGAGGACCTTGATTCCCTCTTTATTTCGGGCGGTTTGGCGGCTGAAGAAACAAAGACCGACCGTCATCCTGACCCAGACTTGCTAAGCGCTTATTTACAAAAGGAAATGGTTAGCCCGCGCTACACGATAGGGAAGCTGCGCTGACCCGCTTTTCACTGGACTTTGCTGCAAGCGCAAAGTAATAAAGTTTCAAAATTGCCCCTCGGGGTGCTATTTTGTGACTTAGAGGTGAAGAGATGCTCGATATGCGTACCCCCGGCCCAAGCGACAACCTGCCCGATGATGTGCAACGGGGCACGATCTGCATTGAAGACATTGAGATCGGCATGAAGCGCCATCTGAGCAAGCGCGTGAGTGATCGCGACATCGAGTTGTTCGCCGAGATTTCCACCGACCACAACCCGGTGCATCTGGATGATGAATACGCCCAGGACACCATCTTTGAAGGCCGCATTGCGCATGGCATGCTCACCGCCGGTCTGATTTCCGCCGTGATTGGCGAACAGCTGCCCGGCCACGGCACCGTCTACCTTGGTCAAAGCCTGAAATTCATGGCGCCTGTCCGCCCCGGCGACATGGTCATGGCCGAGGTCGAAGTGACCGAGATTGACCACGCCAAGCGCAAGGTCACGATGATGACCCGCTGCGAAGTGGACGGCAAAAACGTCCTAAAAGGTGAGGCTATCGTGCTGGCGCCGTCGCGCAAATTCGATTGACTTGCACCCCCGCGCCTTGAGCGCTACGCAAGCGAATGCGCATCATTCGTGACTACCAGTTTGTAAGCCCCCAAGACCGCGGCGCGACCGTTGCGATCGGCAATTTCGACGGCGTCCACTTGGGCCACCAAGCGGTCATCGACATTGCCCGCAAGGCGGCTCCGGACGCCCCGTTGGGCATCGTCACCTTCGAGCCGCATCCACGCGAATACTTTGCGCCCGATGCCCCGCCTTTCCGGCTGATGAACGCAGGCGCCAAGGCCAACCGGCTTGAAAAGCTCGGCGTGGAACGGCTGTATGAGCTGAATTTCAACGCGGTCCTCTCAAGCCTCAGCGCGGAAGAATTCGCACGCGACGTCATCGCCGACGGGCTGGGCCTGAAACATGTCGTTGTTGGCGCCGATTTCTGCTTCGGCAAGGGCCGCGCGGGCAATGCGCAGATACTGCAAGAGTTTGGCAAGACATACGGCTTCGGTGTCACCATCTCAAAGCTGGTAGAGGCGAGCGACAAGCAAGTCTCCTCTACAAATATCCGCGCGGCTTTGACAGACGGAAAACCTCAAGACGCCGCGGAAATGCTAGGCCATTGGCACAGGATCGAAGGACCCGTGATCACCGGCGAACAGCGCGGGCGGGAGCTGGGTTACCCAACCGCCAATCAGGACACGACAGGGTTGCACCAACCCAAATTCGGTGTCTACGCGGTCATGGTCGATGTGCTGACCGGCCCTCATAAAGGCAGCTATCAAGGTGCGGCTTCTATCGGCGTGCGACCCATGTTTGGTGAGAACCAACCCAATTGCGAGACCTACCTCTTTGATTTCAAAGGCGATCTTTATGGGGAGGATCTGTCAGTTGCGCTGGTAAGCTACCTGCGCGGCGAAGAAAACTTCGACAGCCTCGACGCGTTGATCACCCAAATGGATGCCGATTGCGCGCAGGCCCGCGCCATTCTGGACGCCCAATGAAAGATCCGATCAACCGTGACGGTTTGCGCCCGAATTTCTGGGAAAAAGTGCCGCTGAAAAACCTCGCGCCCAAGGAATGGGAAGCGCTCTGCGACGGCTGTGGCAAATGCTGTCTGAACAAGCTCGAAGACCCGGAGACCGAAGAAATCGCCTTCACCCGCGTTGCCTGCCGGTTGCTGGACGGGGACACCTGCCGCTGCGCGCAATATGACATCCGCCTGCAATTCGTGCCCGAATGCGTGCATTTGACCCCGCAAAACATCGCCAAAATCGCCTATTGGATGCCGTCCACCTGCGCCTACCGGCTGCTCTACGAAGGCAAGCCGCTTTATGACTGGCACCCGCTGATTTCCGGCACGGCGCAAACCGTCCATGACGCAGGACAATCCGTCAAAGGCTGGACCGTGCCCGAATTTGAAATCCCCGAAGATGAGTGGGAAGATCACATCATCGAAGACCTGTGAGGCGCCCATGAATTTTGCATCCGACAATGCAGGCCCAATGCACCCAAAAGTGCTGGAGGCGGTGATAGCAGCCAATGACGGCCACGCCATGCCCTACGGCGCCGACCCGATCATGGACGAGGTCCGCACCCAAATCCGCGACACGTTCGAAGCGCCAGAGGCGGCGGTCTTTCTGGTGGCGACCGGTACGGCGGCCAATGCGCTCGCGCTTGCGACCTACACCAACCCGTGGGACGCGATTTTTGCGCATCGCGTGTCCCATGTTGAAGAAGATGAATGCGGCGCGCCGGAATTCTACGCGCATGGCGCCAAGCTGGTCTTGATCGAAGGCGACGGCGCAAAGATGGACCCGGCAGATCTGCGCGCCAAGATCACGGCGGCAGAGGTTAAGGACGTCCATTCCATCCAGCGCGGTCCGGTCACCATCACGCAAGCCACGGAGGTCGGCACGGTCTATTCCTTGGATGAAATCAAAGCGATCACCGACGTGGCTCGCGAATTTGGCCTGAAAACCCATCTGGACGGCGCGCGCTTTGCCAATGCCTGCGCCTCGCTTGGGTGCTCCGCGGCCGAGATGACCTGGAAGTCTGGTATCGACATGGTCAGCTTCGGCGGCACCAAGAACGGCTGCGCGGGGGTTGAGGCGGTGATCCTGTTCAACCCGGAACGCGCGCGGGAGTTTGAGTTGCGCCGCAAACGGGGCGCGCATCTGTTTTCCAAGCACCGTTACCTGTCGGCGCAGATGCAGGCCTATTTGACCGATGACCTGTGGCTGGAGCTTGGCAAAGCCTCCAACGCCGCCAGCACCTATCTGGTCGAGCAGCTCAAAACCATAGAAGGCTGCACCATCCCCGACGCACCGCAGGCCAATATGGTCTTCGCCAACCTGCCCCGCGCGGCCCACAGACGCGCCATGGCCGCGGGCGCGAAATATTACCTATTCCCGTTCAATGCCTCGCTCGAAGGCCCGGATGACGAACCCATTCGCTGCCGGATGGTCTGCGACTGGACCAAAACGGAACGCGAGATTGATCAGCTGATCTCAGCGCTTAAGGGCTGAGCGGCGATAAACTCAGAAATGGAAGCGGCGACTTCTACCGCATGGGTCAATGGGACCATATGCCCCGCGCCTTCAATTTGGGCCCGCTGTGTCTGTGGAAGCTGGCCTGCCAATCCATCAAGAACCGGCGCGACAATGGGCGGAGAGGCATCACCGCTGACCAGCAGGCAAGGCATTTCAAGCTGCGCAAGTTGCCCCCAGAGACCCGCACCGTCCTCCAACAGCCCAGAGCTGGTAGCCGCGACCAGGCGCATCCGGTCGGTGATATATTGCATCGCGTCTGGCTTGAGGCTTTCCCAGGCGCGCCCATCGCCCCATTCGGCGGAGAAGGCGCGCGCGGCAGTGACCGTATCGCCCACTGCCATCGCCCCCATAAAACCCCCGGCCTTGCGCTTGTAGGCTTTAAACGCGGCCGCGTCGCTATGTTGTGCCGCAGCGAAAAACACCGGTTCAATCAGGGTCAGGCTGCGCACCATCTCGGGCCGCTCCGCCGCGATGCGCAGCGCAACATAGGCGCCGTATGAATGCCCGATCAGATGTTCAGGACGCTCCAGCAGGCCGATACCCATGTCGCGCGCCATTTCGGCGTAATCGCGGGTGCCGTCCCAATCCTCCGACAACCCGTGGCCAGGCAGGTCCATCGCCGTCATCGACAGATCCGTTCCTAACTTTGCCATCAACTGCTCGAGCACCCGGGCCTCGGCCAGCATGCAATGCAAAACCAAGGCCTCCTGCGCCCCATGGCCCGAGCGCAGCACATGCGTCATCGCGCCGCCGGATGATTGAATGGGCATAGGCGGCTACAACTTACCTTGCAAAAACAGGTCGAGGTCTTCGATTTTGTCCTGCCCCCAGAAGCGCTCATCGCTGTCAGTGATATAAAACGGCGCGCCAAAAACACCTTTTTCGACGGCTTCTTCCAGGTTGGACGCGTATTCTTCCGCCCCGGCCAGCAGGCCCTTGTCTGCAAGGCCCGCGTCGAACCCGTTGGCCTCCAGAACCTCACGCACAACCCCGTCATCGGCCACGTCCTTGTCTTCCGCCCAGCAGGCGCGCACAAAACCATGCACCAGCCCGGCCAGATCGCCGCCACCTTCATTTTGCGCCGCAATGATCGCGTAGGAGGACGGCGCCGGGTTCGTCGGCCAGAACGCAGGCTTGAGGTTGATCGGCATGCCCAGCTTGGCGGCGGTGCGCCGGATCTCTTGCATGCGCCATTCCTGCCGGTTGATATGGCGCTGCGGGGGCGGCGTGCCGCCCGTGCGCCCGAACAGGTCCATGATGCTCAGCGGCTTGTAGCGGATCGTTGCGCCGTGCTTGGCCGCGACCTCCTCCATCCGGGTTCCGGACAGATAGGTATAGGGGGACAGGGTCGCGAAATAGTAGTCAATATGGGGCACGTCGGCGGTCCTTGCATATAAGGTGTTTGCAGGAGGGTAGCGGGGTGCTAAGCGGTGTGCAATGTCGCGGGCGGTGGGGACCGTCACGAATGTCGACTGTGCTGCTAACCTCGGGGACCTTTCATGCCAAATCAATCCGAACCAAAGCTCATCGCAGGCAATGCGAATAAGGAGCTTGCCGCCAATATCGCCAAACGCATGTCGATGCATCGCGGCATCAAGGTGGCACCCGTCGAAGCGCGGGTCGAGCGGTTCAACGATGGCGAGATTTTCGTCGAGGTATTCGAAAATGTTCGCGGCGAGGATATGTTCATTATCCAATCCACATCGAACCCGGCCAATGACAATGTGATGGAGCTGTTGGTCATGACCGACGCGCTGCGCCGATCATCAGCCGCCCGCATTACCGCCGTGATCCCCTATTTCGGCTATGCCCGCCAAGACCGCCGCACCAAAGCCCGCACGCCAATCTCAGCCAAGCTGGTCGCCAACCTGATCGAGACCGCAGGCATTGAACGCGTGTTGACCATGGACCTGCACGCCGCGCAAATTCAGGGCTTTTTCGACCTGCCGGTGGACAACTTGTACGCCTCGCCCATCTTCGCGCTCGATATCATGCACCACTTCAAGGACATGAAAGACGTCATGGTGGTTTCGCCTGATGTCGGCGGCGTGGCCCGCGCGCGGGAACTGGCGCAGCGGATCAAGGCCCCTCTGTCCATCGTCGACAAACGCCGCGAAAAACCCGGCGAGATTGCCGAAATGACTGTGATCGGCGACGTCAAAGGCAAGAAATGCATCATCGTGGACGACATCTGCGACACGGCGGGCACATTGTGTAAAGCCGCTGAGGTATTGATGGCGGCCGGCGCGACGGAGGTACACAGCTACATCACCCACGGTGTGTTGTCCGGCCCCGCGGTTGAGCGGATCACCAAATCCGTCATGAAACGGCTGGTCATCACCGACAGTATCGAGCCGACCGAGGCGGTCAAAGCCTGCAAAAACATCCGCATTGTGCCCACCGCACCGATGTTCGCGCAAGCGATCCTGAACATCTCCGGCGGTAGTTCGGTCTCCAGCCTGTTTGACACCGACACGCTGGGCCCAATCTACGAGGCGATGTACCCGGGCAGCTGATTACGCCGCCAAACGGGGCGCTACATCAGCGCTGAGCGGTTGTTTTTCCTGTGTCGCGCCATCAATTTCTTTTGCCGCCGCCCGATTGGCGTGACGCGTGCCATTTTGTGATAGGTCTTTGCGCGCGAAATCTCGGGGAACAGCACGGCGACCTCCCGCCATCCATCCGGTGACAGTGCTTTCATCGTCTCAGACCCCAGGTACAGGCTTTCCGACCTGGCCCCTTCGGCGAAGAGAATTTCATGCGCATCAAACAGCAAATGAAAATATGCGACCTCGTCGCAACTGGTATCGACAAAAATCCCCGGCAAGGCGGTCAGCTTGATCGCGGCGACAAGAACCTCGTTCGTGCCGAACATGCGGTCGGCAATTTTTGACGACACACAGAGGCGATGCTGCGATGACACCAGCAGATCGCGTTGCGGCAAATGATGCCCCAACGCCCCCGCAACAATGCGTACAGGGCGCAGCTTTGGGTTTTCGGACAGTTCCTGCGCGCTGAGACGACGGCGGCCAATCCAGCGCAACCTCTGCGGCCCATGATCCGCTGTTTCCACCAGGTCACTGACGCGCAACGCGTCAACGCGCTTTGGACCAAGCGGCGTCAAAACGCGTGTTCCGCCCGTGAAACACGGGATAACACCGTCCTCGAAGGCGACAATCCCAACGGTTTCGTTGATGTGGTTGGTTTCAGAATTGGCGGATTGTTCTTCTTCAATAAAGACGCCGACATTTGTGTTGGATTGGCTGTCAATCACCACCGTCGCCGTATCGCCGCCGTTGATCGTCTGCGTCTCGCCCAGAACAACGCTATCGGTAAAGGTCGCGCCCAGTCCAAGCACATCGACATTTTCGTCAACGCCCGTGTGATTGGTCGCGGTGCCTGACGTCGCATCGCCGCCGGCTTGAATGGCAATCCACCCAATGGTCTCTGCGGCATGGACGCCGTCCTGCCCCTCTTCCTCCTGCAAGGTGAGGTTAAAACCGGAGGCGGTAATATTGCTCGGGTCGCTGTCGACCGTCGTTGTGTCATTCTCAGACATCACCGATGTCAGAACGACGGGCGGGTCCGTGAACCCACCGCTGAACGTGGCCGTGGTGCCGGTATTTTGTCCTGTGCTGGACACCGAATTTGTTCCGGCCTCAATAATCCGGCCATCAGGCAGGGTGTGCACCCCTTCCTCAACCGCAAGCCAGTTTATCGTCTCCGTCGCCCCGTGCGGGCCGTCATGGTATTCCCATTCCTCGATGATGAAAGAGAATGAGATCGTGTCGCCGTTCGCGTCGAGCGTCTGGTCAACAATGCGCAAAATGAACTGGTTGCCGCCATTATTGGTAGCGGTCAGGGCGAAGACGGGATCCGTTAAAGGTTCGGTCAAATTGACCGTTATCGGTAAATTCTCCGTTGGAGAATTCGTGACTACACTGCCAGCTTCGCCAATTGCCATTCTCAAAACCGCCTGAATACGGTCCTACTGAACTGCACCTGTTCTATAGATGATGCAGCGACCACATTGATTGCGCCTCATATTTGAAATGAGAAACTATCGGTCAAAAATGTCATTTTTTAGGGGAACGTTTGGTGCCGGGCGACATGGGCGGATCCTGCGATTTGGGCGCATCTGCCTTCAGTACAGGTCCCAATCGTCGTCATGCGGCAGCGATCCAATCGCCATCCAGCTGGCTCGCACCCGCGCGACGCGGCTGTCGCCCCAGGTTTTGAACACTAGGTCAAAACCTGCCTCAGAGATGTTTTCTGCTGATATATCAACGCGTTGATTTTGTTTGTGGTCAATGTCCCACATGCTCAGCGAGACATGCACCGAAGGCGGGCTGACATAGGTTTCATCAAATGCGACGTGGTAGCTATGCGCGCGCGGGCCGGTACCGGTCCACATCGGGCCATCATCGACAAAGTCAGAAAACAGGACGCGTTCGCCCTGGCTGACCCCAATCTTGGCATTGTCTAATCTGCGCATTCGTTAAACCTCACGAACCATTTACCTAAAAATCAAATTTGTCGCAATTTTGTTAAAATAACGAAAAAAGGGCCCCAAGCGGGGCCCTTCAAAATCAGTCTATGCCAGCAGCATATCAGGTCAGCATGATGCCCGCGGTCATGTCTTCGAGCAGCTTGGCGCTATCGTCGGACCCAACCGCATCATGCGATTTCTGCGCCTCGGCAATCAATTCAGCCTTCAGCTCTTCCGTCATGTCAGCGCGCGCAAAGGCACGTTCAGCCAAAACAGATGTCGTTTCCGCAGAGACCTCCGCAAACCCACCTGTGACGAAATACTCATCCGTCCCAGAGGCTGTGACGACCCGCAAATACCCAGGCCGCAGCGTCGTGATAACAGGCGCGTGGTCACGCATCGCGGTGAAGTCGCCCTCAGCGCCCGGGATTTGCACCTCGCTCGCCTCGACAGACGCAAGCTTGCGTTCGGGCGAGACGAGTTCGAATTGCATCGTAGCCATGTGATGGCCTCCTTAAGCGCTGGTTTAAGCGGCGTCTGCGGCCATTTTCTCGGCTTTGGCGATCACCTCGTCGATGCCGCCAACCATGTAGAAGGCGCCTTCGGGCAGGTGGTCATACTCGCCAGCCACAACGGCTTTGAACGACGCAATCGTGTCTTCCAGCGGAACCTGCTTGCCGTCCGCGCCGGTGAAGACCTTCGCCACGTCAAATGGCTGCGACAGGAAGCGCTCGATCTTACGGGCACGGGTCACGGTCATTTTGTCTTCCTCGGACAGTTCGTCCATGCCGAGGATGGCGATGATGTCTTGCAGCGACTTGTAGCGTTGCAGGATTTGCTGCACGTCGGTGGCCACTTTGTAGTGCTCCTCACCGATGATCAGCGGGTCCAACAGACGCGAGGTGGAACCAAGCGGGTCCACAGCAGGGTAAATCCCTTTTTCCGAGATCGAACGATCCAGAACGGTTGTCGCATCAAGGTGAGCAAAGGATGTAGCCGGCGCAGGGTCGGTCAAGTCATCCGCAGGCACGTAAACCGCTTGCACCGATGTAATCGAACCGGATTTCGTGGATGTAATCCGCTCCTGCATCGCACCCATGTCGGTGGCCAGCGTCGGCTGGTAGCCCACAGCGGATGGAATACGGCCCAGAAGCGCGGACACCTCGGAACCCGCTTGCGTGAAGCGGAAGATGTTGTCGACGAAGAACAGAACGTCAGCGCCGGTATCGTCGCGGAACTGCTCTGCCAATGTCAGGCCAGACAGCGCAACACGCATACGCGCACCGGGAGGCTCGTTCATCTGGCCGTAGACCAGCGCAATTTTTGAGTCTTCGAGGTTATCAGGAACGATAACGCCGGATTCGATCATCTCGTGATACAGGTCGTTCCCTTCACGGGTCCGCTCACCCACACCCGCGAACACGGACACACCAGAGTGCACCTTCGCGATGTTGTTGATCAGCTCCATGATCAAAACGGTCTTACCAACACCCGCACCGCCGAAGAGGCCAATTTTGCCGCCTTTGGTGTAGGGGGCCAGCAGGTCGATGACCTTGATACCGGTTGTCAGGATTTCCGATTCAGTTGCCTGATCAGCGAATGCAGGCGCTTCGCCATGGATCGCGCGGCGTGCTGTGTGCTTGACGGGTCCGCCCTCGTCCACCGGGTCACCGGTGACGTTCAGGATGCGGCCCAAAGTGCCGGCGCCGATTGGAACCGAAATCGGCTCTGCCAGGTCGGTCACGTCACCGCCGCGCACCAGACCTTCGGTGGAGTCCATCGCAATCGCGCGCACGGTGTTCTCACCAAGGTGCTGCGCAACTTCAAGGATCAGGCGGTTGCCATTGTTGTCTGTTTCCAGCGCGTTCAGAATCTCAGGAAGCGCGTCGTCGAACTGGACGTCCACAACGGCCCCGATGACCTGAGTGATTTTGCCTTTTGCATTGGCCATGTTGGTTCTCCGGGTCTAGAGCGCTTCCGCGCCCGAAATGATTTCGATAAGCTCGTTGGTGATGACAGCCTGGCGGGTACGGTTGTACTCGATGGTCAGCTTGTCGATCATATCGCCCGCGTTGCGGGTGGCGTTGTCCATCGCGGACATCCGGGCGCCTTGCTCGGACGCGCCATTTTCCAACAAAGCGCTGAAGATTTGTGTCGCAACCGCGCGCGGCAGCAGGTCGGCCAAGATGGCTTCTTCACTGGGCTCGTAGTCGTAGATGGTCGAGGCCGCGCCGTCATCTTCAGGCGCGTCAAACGAGGCTGGGATGATCTGCTGCTCTGTCGGGATCTGGCTGATCACAGACTGGAACTTGGCGTAGTAAATCTTGGCCACGTCAAATTCGCCTGCGTCAAAGCGGCTCAGCGCATCTTGTGCAATCTCGGCGGCATTTGCGTAGCCCATGGTTTTCACCTCGGACAGGTCCACATGGCCCACGAAATGGTCGCCAAGATCACGTTTGATCGCCTCGCGGCCTTTCTTGCCAACGGTCAATACTTTCACCGTCTTGCCCGCAGCGATCAGCTTTGCAGCTTCCGCCTTGGCCAGCTTGGAGATGTTGCCGTTGAAACCGCCACACAAGCCGCGCTCCGCCGTCATGACGATCAGCAGGTGCGTCTGGTCCGACCCGGTGCCCGCCAACAGTTTCGGCGCGCCTTCCGACGAGCCGACGGATGCGGCCAGTTGCCCCATCACAGCGTTGAAACGCTCTGCATAGGGGCGGCCAGCCTCCGCCGCTTCCTGCGCACGGCGCAGTTTTGCGGCGGCGACCATCTGCATCGCCTTTGTGATCTTGCGGGTCGATTTGACCGACGCGATCCGGTTTTTGAGGTCACTTAGGTTGGGCATCTGCCGTCTCCCTTAAGCGAAATCTGCAGCGAATGCGTCGAGTGCCGCTTTGATCTTGTCCTCGGCGTCGCCTTTGATCTTTGGATCCTCATTGGTGATCATGTCCAGCAGGTCCTGATGCTTGCCGCGCAGATGCGCCAGCAGGCCTTTTTCGAACTTGCCCACATCGCTCACTGGCAATTTGTCCAGATAGCCTTTGGTGCCTGCGTAGATCACGCAGACGATCTCCGCGTTGGTCAGTGGCGAGTATTGCGGCTGCTTCATCAGCTCGGTCAGACGCGCACCACGGTTCAGCAGCTGCTGGGTCGCGGCATCAAGGTCGGAACCGAACTGCGCAAACGCGGCCATCTCACGGTACTGCGCAAGCTCTAGCTTAACAGGGCCAGCAACCGATTTCATCGCGTTGGTCTGGGCGGAGGAGCCCACACGAGACACGGACAGACCAGTGTTCACCGCAGGACGGATACCTTGGTAGAACAGCTCTGTTTCCAAGAAGATCTGGCCATCGGTGATCGAGATCACGTTGGTCGGAATAAAGGCCGAAACGTCGCCGCCTTGGGTTTCAATGATCGGCAGCGCCGTCAAGGAACCGGAACCGTTGTCTTCGTTCAGCTTACAAGACCGCTCCAACAGACGGGAGTGGAGGTAGAAAACGTCACCAGGATACGCTTCACGCCCTGGTGGGCGGCGCAGCAGCAGCGACATCTGACGATAAGACACAGCCTGCTTCGACAGGTCATCATAGATGATCAGCGCGTGGCGGCCATTGTCGCGGAAATGCTCAGCCATAGCGGTCGCAGCGTACGGGGCGAGGAACTGCATTGGCGCCGGGTCGGACGCTGTCGCGGCAACCACGATGGAATATTCAATCGCGCCGGTTTCTTCCAGCTTCTTCACCAGCTGCGCCACGGTAGAACGCTTCTGGCCCACAGCAACATAGATGCAATACAGCTTGCCGTTCTCGTCTTTGGCAGCGTCATTGTAAGACTTCTGGTTCAGGATCGCATCCAAAGCCACAGCCGTTTTACCGGTCTGACGGTCACCAATGACCAGCTCACGCTGGCCGCGGCCAATCGGGATCATCGAGTCTACCGATTTCAGGCCGGTTGCCATCGGCTCATGCACCGATTTACGCGGGATGATGCCCGGCGCTTTTTGGTCAGCGACGATGCGGTTCTTGGTTTTGATCGGGCCCTTGCCGTCCAGCGGGTTGCCCAGACCGTCAACAACGCGGCCCAGCAGCTCGTCACCGGCGGGAACGTCCACGATGGAGTTGGTGCGCTTGACAGTGTCACCTTCTTTAATGTCGCGGTCGGAACCGAAGATAACAACACCAACGTTGTCATTTTCGAGGTTCAGCGCCATGCCCTGAATGCCACCGGGGAATTCAACCATCTCACCGGCCTGAACGCTGTCCAGACCGTAAACGCGGGCGATACCGTCGCCGACGCTCAGCACGCGGCCAACTTCGGCCACTTCTACTTCTTTGCCAAAATTCTTGATTTGGTCTTTCAGGATTGCGGAGATTTCCGCTGCTTGGATTGCCATGTTATCCGGCCTCTTTCATCGAATTTTGCAGGGCGGCGAGCTTGGAGCGGATCGACGTGTCGATCATCTTCGAGCCCACTTTAACGACAAGGCCGCCGATGAGGGTCTCATCCACGGCCATATTGATCTTTACGTCCTTGCCCACAGTCGCTTTCAGCGTCTTGGCAAGCTTGTCTTGTTGCGCTTTGGTCAGCGCCTTGGCGGCCGTCACATCAGCTGTGACCTCGCCCTTTTCTTCCGACAGGCGGGCGCGCAGCTCGGACACCAATTGCGGCAGCACGAACAGGCGGCGCTTGGACGCCATCAGCGACAGCGTGTTGGCCACGGTGTCGGACAATTTCATTTTTTTGGCGATTGCCGCGACGGCCGCGCCCTGTTGCTCACGCGTGTAAAGCGGCGATGCGATCAGCGATTTGAAGTCAGCGCTTTCGCCCAAAGCGGCGTCGAGCGCGTCCACATCTTTTTCCAGAGGGCCAAGTTTCTTGCCCTCTTTGGCAAGGTCAAACACGGCTGTCGCATAGCGCGCGGCAATACCGGTTGAGATCGAGACTGGTTCGGACACGTCCACCCTTTCGATTCTTCTGCCCTCGTGGGTGCCTCAGAGGCTTGTCACAAAGGGCCAATGCAAAGGGGTGCGCAGACGCATCCCCCAAAACTCGCTGCGATGTAGCAAAGCCCCCGCGCGGCGCAATAGATTAGCAAGGTTTTCGTGCAATGGATGTCAGACGTTTGGCCAATGTCGTGCCAAAGCCTTGCAAAAAAGGCCAAGATCGCCTGCGACCGAATGTAGCTGTGGATAGTTTTCGCGCTCAGGCGCCTTTGGAGCTTCCAAGCGTTTGCCCCACCGCGCCCGCAGGTGCCGCAGCCCCTGCTCGCAACGGTCGCCCAATTTTGACCGCGCGTCCTTTTGGGCGCGGCGCGTAGACCTGCTTGGTCGCCTCCACCAAAATGACCCCGCCAGCGAAGCGGCCCGAAACCCGGCGCCCGAACCGCTCCATCACCCGCGACAACCGTAACCAGAACCGTTTTTCGCTTGGGATCGCGAACAAGGCCGCCAGATGCTTTTCAGGGGAAAAATTATGACGTTTCAGCTGCGCCTCTAGCTGGCTCAATGAATAAGGCCGTCCAAAGCCGTAGGGCGTGCGGTCGCGCCGCGACCAAATCCCTGCGCGGTTTGGCACAATAAACAAAGCCCGCCCGCCCGGCGCCAGCACGCGCCAGCATTCCTCCAGCAATGCAGACGGGTTTTCCGAAGTCTCCAACCCATGCAACACAATCAGCTTGTCGACCTGTCCCGACTGCAAGGGCCATAAGGTTTCCTCGCACAGGACAGACACATTGGGCTGACCTGCGGGCCAATGCATCACGCCCTGTGGGCCCGGCATGATCGCGATGACGCGGCGCGCATCGTTTAAAAACGGGCGCAGCAATGGCACGGCAAACCCGAACCCCGCGACGGTTTCTCCCTTGGCCGGGGTCCAAAACGCCGCGACCTGCTCACGCACCGCGCGTTGCGCCACCCGCCCCAGATTTGTGCGGTAGTAAAAACTTTTCAGGTCCTGGACGTCCAAATGCATGAATAACCTGCGATAAAAGGGCTCAAACCCCCGAAAACGGCCTTAACGAACTGCTAAGGAAATAAACATTAAGCCTCGACTGCCTATAAAACGCCCTATTTCACACAGAATGTGAACAGAAAAGACTTGAAGCTTGGGAATTTAAACCGAACTGTAAGGTCTAAGAGGCAAAGGTGTACCCGGGTTCTCGACCCGGTTCTGCCCTGATACAAAGGAGCATGGGGTGCCATCATTCTCGGACACTCTGGAAAAAGCCATCCATGCGGCGCTTGCGCAAGCCAATGCGCATCGCCACGAACTGGCTACATTGGAACATTTGCTGCTCGCGCTCACGGATGAGCCCGAGGCGGCGAAAGTTATGCAGGCCTGCGGGGTTGATCTTGAAAACCTGCGCGCCACGCTGGCCGAATTCATTGAGGAAGAGCTTTCAACGCTCGTCACCGATGTCGAAGGGTCGGAAGCCGTGCCAACGGCTGCATTCCAGCGTGTCATCCAACGCGCCGCGATCCATGTGCAGTCCTCAGGCCGCACGGAAGTGACAGGCGCAAATGTGCTGGTCGCAATCTTCGCCGAACGTGAAAGCAATGCAGCCTTCTTCCTGCAAGAACAGGACATGACGCGCTACGACGCAGTCAACTTTATCGCACATGGTGTCGCAAAAGACCCCGAGTTTGGCGAAGTCCGCCCCGTGTCCGGTTCGACCGAATTTGACGACGACGCCAGCACCGACGGCGCGCCGGCCGGCGAAGAAGCTAAAGAATCAGCGCTCGCAAAATATTGTGTCGATCTGAACGCCAAAGCCCGCGACGGCGATGTCGACCCATTGATTGGGCGCGGCCACGAAGTCGAACGCTGCGTGCAAGTGCTCTGCCGCCGCCGCAAAAACAACCCGCTTCTGGTGGGCGATCCGGGTGTGGGCAAAACCGCGATTGCTGAAGGGCTCGCCTTCAAAATCGTCGAAGGTGAAACACCGGAAATCCTGTCGGAAACAACAATCTACTCGCTCGATATGGGCGCACTTCTGGCCGGAACCCGCTATCGCGGTGATTTCGAAGAACGCCTCAAGGCCGTCATGACTGAGCTGGAAGAACACCCAGACGCTGTGCTGTTCATCGACGAAATCCACACAGTGATCGGCGCCGGTGCGACATCTGGCGGCGCAATGGACGCATCCAACCTGCTGAAACCCGCTCTGCAGGGCGGCAAGCTGCGCTGCATGGGCTCGACCACATACAAAGAATTCCGTCAGCATTTCGAAAAAGACCGCGCGCTCAGCCGCCGCTTCCAGAAAATCGACGTGGTCGAACCCTCGGTCGATGATGCGGTTGCCATCCTCAAAGGCATCAAAACCTATTTCGAGGAACATCACGGCATCAAATACACCGCCGACGCGATCAAATCCGCTGTTGAGCTGTCGTCACGCTACATCCACGACCGCAAATTGCCCGACAAGGCGATTGACGTGATTGACGAGGCTGGCGCCGCGCAACATCTGGTCGTCGAAAGCAAACGCCGCAAATCCATCGGTGTGAAGGAGATCGAGGCCGTCGTCGCCAAAATCGCCCGCATCCCACCGAAAACCGTCTCCAAAGACGACGCGGCCACGCTGAAAGACCTCGAAAAAGCTTTGAAACGTCAGGTCTTCGGTCAGGACAAAGCGCTTGAATCCTTGGCATCTGCCATCAAACTGGCTCGTGCCGGTCTGCGAGAGCCCGAAAAGCCCATAGGCAACTACCTGTTCGCGGGTCCAACCGGTGTGGGTAAGACCGAGGCCGCCAAAGCCTTGGCCGACCAGCTGGGTGTGGAACTCATCCGGTTTGACATGTCCGAGTACATGGAAAAACACGCAATCTCCCGCCTCATCGGCGCGCCTCCGGGCTATGTGGGCTTTGATCAGGGCGGCATGCTGACCGATAAGGTCGACCAAAACCCGCATTGCGTGCTCTTGCTTGATGAGATCGAAAAAGCCCATCCCGATGTGTTCAACATCCTGTTGCAGGTGATGGATCACGGCAAGCTGACCGATCACAACGGCCGCACAACGGATTTCCGCAACGTGGTCTTGATCATGACATCAAACGCAGGCGCCGCAGACGCAGCCCGTGCACCGATGGGCTTTGGCCGCGACCGGCGTGAAGGCGAAGACACTGCAGCCATTGAAAAGTTGTTTACGCCCGAATTCCGCAACCGCCTGGACGCCACGATCTCCTTCGCCCCACTTGGCAAGAAGATCATCGCCCAAGTGGTCGAGAAATTCGTGCTCCAACTTGAGGCCCAACTCATGGACCGCAATGTAACGTTCGAGCTGACGCCCGCCGCCGCCGAATGGCTCGGCGACAAAGGCTATGATGAGAAAATGGGCGCCCGGCCACTGGCCCGCGTGATCCAGGAACACATCAAAAAGCCGCTGGCGGAAGAACTGCTCTTCGGCAAGCTCGCCAAAGGCGGCGTGGTCAAGGTTGGCGTCAAGAAGGGTGAGATCGATCTCAACGTGATCGAGCCCGAAAAAGCGCGGATCGCATCCAAGAAAAAGCCGCCTTTGCTGACGGCTGACTAAACAAACTCAAAGAAAAATTAGCCGCCCGCGAATATCACGGGCGGCTTTTTCATGCCTGAAACATCTCAAAACCTTCATTGTTTCAAAAATATTCTCAAGGAGTTTGCCCGCGCAGCTGAGGACGCGAGCGTCCTCAAAGAACGCAAAACATCGCGCGCGGCGCAGCCGCACCTTCAGAAAAAGCCCCCGAAGACCTATTTCTCGGTCAGTTTCAGCTCAATACGCCGGTTCTGGGCGCGGGCTTGCGCCGTATTTTCTGGGTTTACAGGCTGGTATTCGCCAAACCCGTTCGCTGCCAACCGGTCGGGCGGAATGCCAAGCTCTTCGCTCATGTAACGCACCACAGACAGCGCCCGCGCCTGGCTCAGTTCCCAGTTATCGGCAAACACCCCGGACCCGGAGAGCGGTAGATTATCCGTATGACCGTCGACCCGGATCACCCAGTCCAATTCTTCCGGGATGTCCGCGGAGACACTCAACAAAATCCGTGCCACTTTGGCGATTTCAGAACGCCCCGCGGCGGACAAGCCCGCGCGCGCAGGCTCAAACAACACCTCGGATGAAAACACAAACCGGTCCCCATCAATGCGCACGCCATCCTGATCACCCAACAAGTCGCGCAGCTTTCCGAAGAATTCAGACCGGTAGTTTTGCAGCTCCTTGGCTTCCAGCTCCAACCGGCGCCGCTCCGCTTCCTCCAGCGCCAGCCGGCGCGCTTGTTCTTCCGCCAAAGCCGCCTGCTCCGAGGCAACTTTGCGCTGCTCGGACGCGACTTGCGCCAAAGCGGTATTCAACTGCGATCCCAGGGCGCTGATCTGGACATTCGCGTCCACATCACGCGCCGTCGCCGCATCAAGCAACCCCTGCAAAGACCCCAATTGCGATCTCAGCGCGGCAACTTGCTGGTTCAATGCCGCGACCTGACGCTGGCTTTCCGCGCTCGCCGCCTGTTCCGCGCTCAGTGCCTCATTTGCCGTTGCCAGCAAAATGGCGCGCTGCTCGGCCTCGCTAAGCGCGGTTCCGGCATCGGCCTCCGCTGCACGTTGCGCCGCAAGCGCTGCCAGAAGTTGCTTTCGCAGATCGCTTTCAACGAATTTTTGGTCCGTGCCTTGCGCGGTCGCCGCCGCAAGTTGTTCCGTCAAATCGGCAACACGCGCTTGCGCTGCAGCCAGGTCCTGCCGCAACCCGTCGCTGCCTTGACCAGCCGACGCGATTTGCGCCTGCAACGCCGCGATTTCCGAGCGTAATTCGGTCTCAACCTCATCAGCCAACAGTTTCACAGTCTGACCAGCCGCAATCGCTGCCAAAAGCTTGTCATCCAATTCCGCTTCCGCCGCATTGGCAGCGGCCAATAGCGTCAACGTGTCTTCGGCGGCCTGACGTTGTTCTTCCAGTGCCAGCGACATCGCGGTCAGTTCCGCGTCAGCATTCTGCAACCGCGCGCGCAACGCCTCGGCTGCCGCAGCATCCGCTAAGCGGGCGGCTTCTGCGGCGTTCAACGCCTCGCCCTGCGCTTCTGATTTGGCTTCCAGATCATCAACCAAAGCCTGCAGCGCGGCACTTCGCGCAGCGGCCAGCCGCGCCGCTTCCTGGCCCGCGTCGATTTCCGACCGCGCCTGCGCCAAAGCCAATTGCGCCGCTTCTTTTTGCGAAATTTCACGCGCCAGCCCGGCCTCGATATCTACGATCCGCGCCACAAGCGTCGCGTTTTGCGCCTCGCGATCCGCAAGATCAGCCTGCGCCGCGTCACGGTCCTGCGTCAAAGACACGATATTATTTTGCAAATCGGCCTGCTGCGACAACAGGCCTGCGACCTGTTCCTCAAAGCTGGCGATGCGTGCTGTCTGGGCGTCCCGCTCGGCGCTGAGCGAGCTGATCAACGCGGCCTGCGCGTCCGAACGCTCCTGCGCCGACGACAAATCAGCCTCCAACGTGGCACTGCGCGACTGTTCTAACCCCAAGGCATCCGCCAACGAGGCCACCTGCCCCGACAATTGATCCAGCTCGGAATCCTGATCCGTGATGGTTTCGTTCAGCATGAACTGCACCATCATGAAAATCGACAACACGAAGACCAAAACAAGCAAAAGCGCCGTCATCGCGTCGACAAAGCCCGGCCAGATATTGGCTTCAAACCGTTGTCCGTTGCGCCGCGCGAGAGCCATGTCCTAGTCTTCCGATGTCGGGTTGCGGGTGGGCTGGGGGCGCAGGCTTCTGCTTAGCTGCCGTACCGCCTGTGTGACCTGCCCCAAATCGCCCGACATCTGATCAACGCTGTTTTGCCGCCCTTGTTTCAGCTCCTCAAGAAGCTTCAACATCTGCACATCAATCGAGCGCAAACGCATCCGGCTTTCCGGATCCATCCCATCATTTTCGCGATCCACCTGCGCCATGTAGTCGAGCAGGCTTTCCTGACCATCGGCGACCCGGTTCAGTGCCTCGGTTGAATCGATGGCGGAATCCAGTTTATGCGTCAGCGCCGCAACCGCGCCCGTTACGTGTTTCAACTGGTCATTGGTCTCGGCCCGCGCGGCTTCGCTTTGCATGAAAAGCCCCTGCAGGCTGTCGATCTGGTCGACCATATGGTCCAGCACCGTGGCCACCACGGATTGGTCAAACCCGCCGCCCGCGCCATCTTCGCCGGTTGAAAACCCAACGCGTGTGATGGTCGACAGCCATTCCTCCATCTCGCGGTAAAACCGGTTCTGGCCATGGCCCGCAAACAGCTCAAGCAGGCCCACAACCAAAGAGCCCGCAAGCCCCAGCAGCGAGGACGCAAAGGCTGTGCCCATCCCCTCCAACTGGCTTTCAAGCCCGCCGATCAGGTTGGAAAACACGTCCTGACTGGACTGCCCCTCTTCGACATTCAAGGACCGGATGGTTTCGACAATCCCCGGGATCGTTGTGGCGAGGCCATAGAACGTCCCCAAAAGGCCAAGAAAAATCAGCAGGTTAACGATATATCGCGTGATATCACGCGCTTCGTCCATCCGCGTGCCAACCGAATCCAAGATCGATCGTGAGGACGAGGCGCTGATCTGCATCCGCGCCCCGCGCGTCCGAAGCAGCGCCGACAGCGACGCCATCAACCGCGGCGCGCGATCCTCATCACTGCCGCTGCCCGCCGCGAACCGGTCAATCCAAGACACCGACGTAAAAAGCTGGAAGACCTGCCAGAAACAGGCAAACACCCCCAACACAAAGACCGCGATGATGACCCCGTTCAAAAAAGGGTTGGCCAGAAATACCGGCGCAACGGAGGGGTAGATCAGCGAGCCGCCAAATCCAACCAGCCCCAAAATTACCAGCATGACTAAAATCTGGCGAAATGGTCGCGTGAATTGCGAGACGCGCTCCCTGTCAGGCGTGTCCGTCATAATACCCTCGCATTGGCTGTACCGCTCTTTTTTGCGCAAATATACGCAGCGAATACGCAATAGGCCATGCTTTTTTGCGCAGGCTCAATCGCCAGATAAAACGCGCACCCGCGCAACCAGCCAGTCCATATCCGGGTCCTGCACGCCCATCTGCGACAGATGCGCTGCAGTGTTATACAGATAGTCGGTGTTCGGCCCGCGCCCGCCAACGGCATGCGCAATCACCTGCGCCTGGCGCTCAAGACTCAAATCACCGCAATATTGGACGTGATCTTGGTTAATGATGTAGGCAAGCGCCCTGACCTCGCGCCCATCGGCCAGCGTCAGGGGCACGACATCCTCATAGTAGGCCGATGAGATCAGTTCCCGTTCGCGCAGCATCGCCAACACCACATCGCGTTCCGCATCGGCGACTTGAAATGCGACGCCCGCACAGCGGGCATCATCGGCCACGTCCAAGGCCAGCACCAGCCCCGGGTCGTCCTCAGACCCGCGATGATGGATCGACCACATGCAAAACGACCTGTGGTAGCCGCGCAGTTCGGCCACGATGCTGTCAACAGGCGTAAAGCCCGGGTTCCAAAGCAAAGACCCGTAGCCAAACACCCAAAGCGGCGTGGGCAAATCCTGATCAACAACCATCTCTGGCCCTCCTGCCCTTCCCCTAGTAAACCGGGGCGCAAAGCAAAAGGGAAAATGCCAAAGATGCGCAAACTACTTGCCATTATCATTGTCGCCGCCATCGGCTGGGCCGTCTATTGGTTCATCGGGGCGGAGGGGCACAAGACCGCCATGACGACATGGCTTGATGACCGCCGGGCCGAAGGCTGGCAGGTCGATTATGCCGACCACACCGTCGCAGGCTTTCCCAATCGTTTTGACACGACATTTACCGATTTGCGCCTCACCGACCCTGAAACCGGTCTCAGCTGGCAGGCCCCATTCTTCCAAATTCTGTCGCTCAGCTACCAGCCGAACCATTTGATCGCGGTCTGGCCAAACGAACAGGTTTTCGCCACCCCGCGCGAAAAGTTTAGCGTAACGACGACCGGCATGCGTGCCTCGCTCAAGATCAAGCCGTCAACTGCGCTTGAATTGGACGCGGCAACGGTTGAAATCGCGCAGGCCCAGATCACGTCTTCCGAAGGCTGGACCACCGGCTTCGACGCCATGAACGCCGCGATCCGCAACGTTGAAAGCGGCGCGCCGCATTACGACGTAGCCGCCAGTATTGACCGCTTTCTGCCAAGCGGCCCGATGCGTGTCCTGATTGATCATGGCGGCACCCTGCCCGATAGGATCGAAACGGTGCGCTACGACCTGACAGCAGAACTTGCGGGCCCGCTAAACCGTCAAGCGCTGGAGACCCGCCGCCCCGACATCACCAGCCTGAACATTCGTGACGCCCGCGCCGAATGGGGTGAGCTGGAGCTGCGTCTGAACGGTGAAATGTCGGTCGAAAACACCATTCCCGACGGGCAACTCAATGTCAGCGCGCGCAACTGGAAAGAGATGTTGGACCTTGCCGTCAGTGCTGGCGCCGTTGATGGCGAAGCCGCCCGCGCCGCAGAATTCGCACTGTCTTTGCTCGCCGCCAGCTCGGGCGGAGAAAACTCGCTGGACGCCAAGCTTACGCTTTCAGGCGGCTCGATCTTTCTGGGGCCAATCCCAATCGGTCCGGCCCCGCGCATCGCCCTGCCTTAGCGGCAATACGGCCCAGACCGGTACCGCGCCGTGTCGAAATGAAAATGATCGCGGTGAAACTTGTTCAGATCCGGGCCCAGAACCGTGCCGAACGGCCCGCAGGCTGCCTTATGCGCGCGGCGCAAAATACGCCGCTGCTGACCACCGCGCCACCCGTTCAAAACCGTGATGGTTTGCCCATTAATTAGGTTAATGGCCGAGATATCGACAGCCTTGCCCTTGGCATGTTCCGACAGCTTCCCCGTCTTGGCGCTGTTGCGATTGCGGCAGGCATAATGCGCCACGATCCGCAGCGATTTTACCCCGCCGCCGACGCGCCCCACAGCCGGTTTCAACCCGTCCTCAACCCAGGTTTTCAGCGACCGTGCAGTGTCACAATTGATCGTGGGCTTTTGCGACAAGGCGACGCCCGCGACCGAGCTGACCCGCACAGGGTTTGCCACCCCACACGCCCCACGGCCCCGTATAGGTGATATCGCAACGCCCTTGATCGACGGATCGCCGCAGACCGAGCCCCTAGCGCTTTGCGCGATCTTACGGGTCACAAATCGCACTTTTGGCCGTTGTTTGGGGCGCACAGATCGGCGCAGGCCTGACGCTTCGACCAAAACCGCGCGCGGCACTGTAACAGCGGGTGCTTGAACCGGCGCAATGAGCACCCCGCGCGGCAAAGGCCGTTCAGATCTGTCCGGCGCGGCCGCCCAGAGCGGGCTGCAGAGCAAACCCGCCAAAACCGCAAAGCGCCACAGCATCAGCGACCGCGTCCAAAGTTTGGTACATCCGTGTCCTGGCCCGCCTCGATAATGCCACGCCGGATCGCGCGTGTGCGGGTAAAATACTCATGCAAATGGTCGCCATCACCCTGCCGGATCGCGCGCTGCAACGCATACAGCTCTTCCGTGAAACGGCCCAGAATTTCCAGCGTCGCGTCCTTATTGGTCAAAAACACATCGCGCCACATGGTCGGGTCCGAGGCCGCAATCCGGGTAAAATCGCGAAATCCGGCTGCGGAAAATTTGACGACTTCAGTATCCGTCACGCGGCGCAAATCGTCGGCCACGCCGACCATTGTGTAAGCGATCAAATGCGGCACATGCGACGTCACGGCGCAGACCAGATCATGATGGTCGGGCTCCATCTCCTCGATGAGCGCGCCCATGCCTTCCCAATAGCCCCGGTAATTGGCAAGCGCATCTTTGTCGGCATCGCCAGGCGTCATCAACAGCCAACGGTTTTCAAACAGCTCAGCAAAACCTGATCGCGGGCCGGATTGCTCCGTCCCCGCCATCGGATGCGCTGGTATGAAGTGCACGCCGTCCGGGATATGCGGTCCGACCGTTTCAATCACCGCACGTTTGGTAGAACCGACGTCGCTGACCACGCAGCCCGGCTTCAGATGCGGCGCGATCTCAGCTGCCAGCACGCCCATCGCGCCCACCGGCACGCAAAGCACCACCAAATCCGCGCCTTTCACGGCCTCGGCAGCTGTCTCGACCACCTGGTCGCAATATCCCAACTCAGCGGCAATCTCTCGCGTCTCGGCGGAGCGGGCTGTGCCCACAATTTCGCCCGCCAGCCCATGTTTGCGGCTGGCCAATGCCATGGACGAGGCGATCAGCCCCAAACCGATCAAGGCCACACGTTCGTAGAATTGCGCCATCAGCCCTGCCCTTTAAACTCTTTGACCGCTTGCGCCACGCGGCGGCACGCGGCCTCATCGCCAATCGTGATCCGCAAACAGTTTGGCAGGTTATACCCCGCAACCATCCGCACGATCAGCCCCTTGGATTTCAGATAAGCATCACAGCCCTGCGCCTCTTCGGGTGAGCCAAATCGCGCTAAGATGAAATTACATTCCGACGGGTCCGACGGCACGCCGAGCTTGTCCAATTCTCCCGCCAGCCAGGCCCGCCATTTCGCATTCTCACGCCGGCAGCGTTCGGTATAGCCCGTGTCGCGCACTGCCGCATGCGCCGCTTTCAAAGCAGGCCCCGACAGGTTGAACGGCCCGCGAATGCGGTTCAGCGTATCAACGATGTCCTGCGGGCCGTAGCCCCAGCCAATGCGCAAGCCACCAAGCCCGTAAATTTTGGAAAACGTCCGCGTCATAAACACGTTCTCGCGGCTCGCCATAACACTCAGCCCTGCGTCGAACCCCTCAACATATTCGGCATAGGCGCCGTCCAGAACCAGCAGGCAATTCTCAGGCAACCCATCCGCCAGTCTCGCGACCTCCGCCTCCGGGATCATCGTGCCCGTGGGGTTATTAGGATTGGCGATGAACACCAGCCGCGTGCGTTCTGTGACGCCCGCCAGCAGCGCATCGACATCTGTAACTCGTTGGTCTTCAGTCACTTCAACCGGCGTGGCCCCGGCTGCGCGGGCAGAGATCTTATACATCCCAAACCCATGCTCAGTATGCAAAACCTCATCCCCCGGACCAGCATAAGCGTAGCACAAAAACGAGATAATCTCGTCCGAGCCTACCCCGCAAATCACGCGCTCAGGCTCAACGCCATGCACCTCGCCAATCGCTTCGCGCAGACGCTCATGCTGGGTCGATGGGTAGACATGCAGCTCCCCCGCCGATTGCCGAAACGCGTCAGACGCACGCGGGCTGGGCCCATACGGGTTCTCATTCGAGGACAGCTTCACCACATCCGCCACGCCCTCCACCGAGGCCGCGCCGCCTTGGTAAAGCGCGATATCCATGATGCCCGGCTGCGGCGTGATCGTCATAAGACAGGTCCTTCAATCGAAACCCCGCCTATGTATCCGCAGGCTATGCCAATGAAAAGCTGCTTCGTTCTGTCAAAAATACTCATATCGCCGCAGCTCAAAAGAAGCTCTGCGGGTCAATATCGACCGACAATCGCAAATCGCCCTTCAGCTTTAATGGCCTGATCCAATCCGCCAAAGCCGCTTGCAGCGCCACGCCTTTCGGTGCCTTGACCAATAAGCGCACCCTGTGCCGCCCGCGAATGCGTGCAATTGGCGCGGGGGCAGGGCCAAACACCTGCGCGCCAACCCGCTTCAAAGCCGCATCATTGCGCGCCAAATGGTTGCCCAGATCAAAGACCGGCCCGACCTCCGGCCCCGACAACACAATCCCGGCCATGCGGCCGTAAGGCGGCACGCCCGCTTGTTCGCGTTCCGCTGCCTCCGCGCGCCAGAACCCGTCCTCATCGCCTGACAAAATCGCCTGGATCACAGCATGTTCCGGTTGGAAAGACTGCAATAAGGCCAAGCCTTCTTTTTCCGCCCGCCCGGCACGACCCGCGACCTGACGCATCAGCTGAAACGTCCGTTCCGCCGCGCGCAGATCCGAGCCTTGCAATCCCAGATCAGCGTCAATCACGCCCACCAGAGTCAGCAGCGGAAAGTTATGGCCCTTTGCCACCAGCTGCGTGCCGATGATGATATCCGCCTCACCGCTGGCAATCGTTTCGATATGCGCTTTCAACTGCCGCGCCGTCGAATAGTGGTCTGACGACAGGACGGAGACCCGCGCATCTGGAAACAGCTCCGCCACTTCCTCGCCCATCCGCTCAACGCCCGGCCCAATAGGTGACAACCGGTCCTCCGCCTCGCAATGCGGGCAGGTCGTCGGCATCGGCTTGGTTTCCCCGCACTGGTGGCACATCAGCCGTTTCAAAAACCGGTGTTCCACCATGCGCGCGTCGCATTGATCGCAGCCAATCTGATGCCCGCAGGCCCGGCACAGCGTCACCGGCGCATAGCCGCGGCGGTTCAGAAAAATCAGCGACTGCTCACCCCGCGCCACCCGCGCCTCTATCTCGCGCTGCAATGTGGGCGACACCCATTTGCCACCCGGCAAATCCTCGCTGCGCATATCAATCGCGCGCATCTTCGGCATCACGGCTGCCCCAAAGCGCGATGTCAGCTCCACCCGCCGGTATTTGCCCGCTTCCGCATTGGCCCAGCTTTCCAGCGACGGCGTGGCAGAGGCCAGCACGACCTTCGCGCCGCACATGGACGCGCGCAAAACGGCCATGTCGCGCGCGTTATACAGCACACCGTCCTCTTGCTTGTAGGAGGTGTCATGTTCTTCATCGACCACGACCAAGCCCAAATCGCGATAGGGCAAAAACAGCGCAGACCGCGCACCAACAACCAGTTCCGCGCCGCCCTCGCCCACCATTTTCCACACCCGGCGGCGTTCCGTCATGGTCACACCGGAATGCCATTCGGCCGGTTTCGCACCAAACCGCGCCTCCACCCGGGTCAGAAATTCGGATGTCAGCGCAATCTCAGGTAACAGCACCAAAGCTTGCCGCCCGCGGCGCAAGCAATCGGCCACGGCCTCCAAATACACCTCGGTTTTGCCCGACCCGGTGACGCCTTTCAAAAGCGTCGTCGAATACCCGTCGCCCTCATTCAACACCGCGACTGCGGCGGCCTGATCGTCGGTCAGCTCTTTCGATGGCAGGGACGGGTCCAACGGCGCGAAGGGCAGATCGCGGGGCGATTGTTCTTCCGCTACCGCACCCTGCGCGACCAACCCTTTTACCACCGACGTGCCGACCCCCGCCATTTCCGCCAGCTCTTTTAGCGTGAAGGCCAGCCCGCCGAACTCTTCCAGCACGCTCAAAACCTTTTCGCGCGCGGGGGTCATGCGGTCGACCTCCCCCGTGCCCATCCGGTAAATCTTGCGCATCGATGGCGGATCGCCCAAGCCCGGGGACCGCGTCGCCAGCCGCAGCATCGCCGACATTGGCGTCAGCGTGTAAGCGCCCGCTTTTTCAAGAAAGGACACCATCTCCTCGCGCATTGGTGGCACGTCTAGCACGCGGATCACCGACCGCGTCTTGGCATAATCCCAGTCGCCCTTGCCCGGACCCCAGACCACGCCCAACACCTTGCGCGGGCCAAGCGGCACCTCCACAAAAGCGCCTGCAAAACAGCCGCCTTCCGGTGCTTTGTAGTCGAGCATTCGGTCCAGCGGCTGCGTCGTCAGCACGCCAACCAAATCACCTTGATGGAAAAAATCAGTCACCCGGTGAAACTTATCATGCTGCCGCCCGAGGTCGAGAGCCAAACAGCGCCGAACGTTGGTTGCACCGAAAACTTGTTAGCGCTAACACTACGCCAAATCACCGCATCTGATTGCGAAAACCGCAATATTGGGTGTAGAGCCAACAACAGTAAAACCAACCGCGCGCCGGAAAGGGCAGTCCCAGATGAAATTCTTTGTAGATACCGCCGAGATTGACGACATCAAAGAGCTCAACGCCTTGGGCATCGTTGACGGGGTCACCACCAACCCGTCGCTGATCGCCAAATCGGGCCGCGACATCATTGAGGTGACAAAAGAAATCTGCTCCATCGTCGATGGACCGGTCTCCGCCGAAGTTGTCGCCACGGAAGCCGACGCCATGATCGCCGAAGGGCGTGAGCTGGCCAAAATCGCCGACAACATCGCCGTGAAAGTGCCGCTGACATGGGACGGCCTCAAAGCCTGCAACGTGCTGACGAATGAAGGCAACATGGTCAACGTGACGCTGTGTTTCTCCGCCAACCAAGCGCTTTTGGCCGCCAAAGTCGGCGCGACCTTCATCTCGCCGTTCATTGGCCGTTTGGACGATCTGAATCTCGACGGGATGGAGCTGATCGCAGACATTCGCGAAATCTACGACAATTATGGCTATGAGACGCAAATCCTTGCGGCCTCCATCCGGTCGGCAAACCACATGTCCGATTGTGCCAAGATCGGCGCAGACGTGGCCACGGCACCACCCGGCGTCATCAAGAAAATGGCCGATCATGTGCTGACCGACAAAGGCCTCGACGCCTTCCTCAAGGACGCGGCCAAGGCGAATATCAAGATCGTCTAAGGCACCACTTATAACAGCTTTGTGACCGCGGAGGGGTAAGATACCCGTCCGCGGTTTCTTTTTGCCACGCTATGCTCCGCCCACCATCAAGGAGCATTCACATGGCCAAAAAGAAAAACCGCCCCTCCCAAAAGGGCAAACGCGCCAAATCTGACACCCCGCAAACTTCCAACGCTGCCAAAGCACTGAGCCGCCGCAGCGTCTTGCAATATGGCGCGATCGGCGGCGCGGTTTTGATCGGTGGCGGCTATTTCGGCACCCGCGCGGTCGAAGCCGCGATCTGCGAAGTTGACCTGACCAAGATCGGCAAAGGCACGCCCGCCATCGTCCAAATCCACGACCCGGCCTGCCCCGTCTGCACCACGCTGCAACGCGAAGCGCGCAAAGCCGTCAAAGCCATGGACGGCGACCAACCAGAATTCCTTGTGGCCAATATCAAGACGATTGAAGGCTCCAATTTCGCCGCTGATCACGGCGTCGGCCATGTCACGTTGCTGTTGTTCGACGGCAAAGGCGAGATGCGACAGGTCCTGCAAGGCGCCCGCACCCGCACAGAGCTGCGACCGATCTTTGAAGATCACATGGCGCGCTACAACCGCAGCTAGGCTATTTTGACCCACGCAACTTCGTGCTAACTCCTGTCTCATAGGCATTGAGAGGGCGGGTTATGAGCGGCTTACTGGCACTTTTGGACGACGTTGCGGGCATTGCGAAAGTCGCAGCGGCTTCCGTTGATGATGTGATGAGCCAGGCCGCCAAGGCCGGCGCAAAAGCCGCAGGCGCGGTGATTGATGACGCCGCCGTCACGCCAAAATATGTGCAAGGTTTCCAACCTGCGCGGGAGCTGCCAATCGTCTGGCGCATCGCGCGCGGCTCGATCATCAACAAGCTGTTGTTTTTGCTGCCCGTCGGGCTGCTTCTGTCCAATTTCGCGCCATGGATCATCACGCCGCTTTTGATGCTGGGCGGGGCCTATTTGTGCTTTGAAGGCGCGGAGAAGGTGTACCACCTGTTTGTGCCCCATCATCACGACGCGGACGAGCCGGAAAACCTGAACAAAGACCCCGCCCATCTTGAGGAAGAGAAGGTCAAAGGCGCGATCAAGACCGATTTCATCCTGTCGGCCGAGATCATGACCATTGCGCTTGCCCAAATCCCGCCCTCCAACATCTGGATGGAGGCCGCGACCCTCGCAGTTGTTGCTATCGGCATCACCGTCGCGGTCTACGGCTCCGTCGCGCTGATCGTGAAGGCGGATGATTTCGGGCTGTTGCTGTCCTCCAAAGGGCGGCTCAGCATCACCCGCGCGATTGGCAATGGCATCGTCAAAGCCATGCCGGGGTTCTTGAAGCTTCTGATGATCGTCGGCACCGCCGCGATGCTTTGGGTCGGTGGATCGATTGTGCTGCACGGGGCGGAGGTCATGGGCGCGCCATGGCTCTACGACACGATCCACCACATCGCGGAGGACGCCTCCCATGCCGTCACAAGCGCGCAGGGCTTCGTCAAATGGGCCGTCACCGCCGCGCTGGACGGGGTGTTTGGCCTGGCGCTCGGGCTTGTGCTGATCCCCATTGTCGCGAAGGTCTTGATGCCCGCATGGCGGCTGGTGCGCCCTGCAAAGGCGCAGCACTAGCGCAAAAAGCACATTCGCGCCGATCCACGCAAATTGACACGTGATATTAACCTTTCAACCGGCTATAAGATCATCAAAACACGCCCCGATGAAACGAGGACGGTATATGACCGAGCAGGCACCGGTGCTGGATATCATCCGGCAGAAAATTCTTAACGAGCCCGAAGTTGTTCTGGAAGATCAAGACATTATGCGCGCCTTGGTCACCGCCAATGAACGCGCCTTAGGCGGCAATATTGTCGACCTACGCGGCATCGCGATGGAGCGGCTCGAAAGCCGTCTGGACCGTCTCGAAGACACGCACCGCTCCGTCATCGCCGCCGCTTACGAGAACCTGACCGGCACCAACATGATCCAGAACGCCGTGTTGCGGCTGCTGGAACCCACAGATTTCCCCGCATTTCTGAAAAGCCTGTCTGGCGATCTGGTCGAGGCGCTGCGCGTCTCTAAGCTGCGGCTGATCCTTGAAAGCAAGGAACCCGGCGCGGGCATTCCGGGCTTTGACAATGTGCTCTCTATCGTGGGCCCCGGCGTGGTTGACCATTACATCACCGCTGGCCGCAACATCACGGTGCGCCCGGTCACGCTGCGGCAGGTCTCCCCCGCATCGACAGATGTTTACGGCGACAACGCGGATTACATC
The DNA here is from genome assembly GCF_055693445.1 of Litoreibacter sp. JB4-2. NCBI lineage: Bacteria > Pseudomonadati > Pseudomonadota > Alphaproteobacteria > Rhodobacterales > Roseobacteraceae > Litoreibacter > Litoreibacter sp. JB4-2. The sequence continues at coordinate 3,414,474 of NZ_CM146334.1, read as the reverse complement.
AAATCCGAGGCGTTGTTGAAGCTGGACCTGGGCGAAGACCGACTGCCCGGCCTGCTGATCATGGGGTCCGAGGACCCGCACCAGTTCCGCCCCAATCAGGGCACGGATTTGCTCACCTTCTTCGGCGCCACGTTCGAGCGCGCCATGCGCAGATGGCTGGCCTGATCATATCCCCAGCCGCGCGCGACAGTCTTGAGGCGTGGCTGAAACATCTCTCCGCCCTGAGTGCTGCTTCCGAGAACACGGTCGAGGCCTACCGGCATGACGTGCTGGGCTTCATTACGTTCATTTCCCAACATTTCGGCGACCAAACCGGGCTGGGACCGCTGAAATCCGTGAAGATTGGCGACATGCGCGCCTGGATGGCCCATGAGCGCGGGCGCGGCGTCTCGGCGCGATCATTGGCGCGGCAGCTTTCGGCGGTGAAAAGCTATTACCGCTGGTTTTCTGAACGCGACGGGTTCGAACCCACGGCCGTCCTGTCCACCCGCGCGCCAAAATTCCAAAAGAAGCTGCCGCGCCCCTTGGCGCAGGACGCGGCCAAAGCGATGATCGACACGGTCGAATTGCAATCCCTCAAAGACTGGGTCGCAGCCCGCGATGTGGCCGTCGTCACGATGCTCTATGGCTGCGGATTGCGCATTTCTGAAGCGCTGGGCCTCAAAGGCCGCGACGCACCCCTGCCCGACGTGCTGCGCATCACTGGCAAGGGCAATAAGGAACGCGTGGTGCCGGTTCTGGCAGCGGCGCGTGACGCGGTGGAGCGCTACCGCGCCCTGCAACCCTTTGAGCTGACACCAGATGAGCCGCTCTTTCGCGGTGTGCGCGGCGGCGCGCTATCGCCACGGCTGATTGCCAAAGCCATGGAAAACGCGCGCCAACAGCTGGGCTTGCCTGCAACGGCCACGCCGCATGCAATGCGCCACTCCTTCGCCACCCATCTGCTGGAGGCGGGCGGCGATCTACGTGCGATCCAAGAACTGCTGGGCCACGCCTCGCTGTCCACAACCCAAGCCTATACCGCCGTGGACACCGCAAGGTTGATGGAGGTCTACGACAAGGCCCATCCGCGCGCGCAAGGGTGAAAAACAAGCATTTTCACGCGAATGTGTGCCATTGTGTCCGCGCGACGCTTTGCATTGGCCACATTTGCCTGCGACAGTTTGACCAAATCATTCACTCGGAGACCCTCATATGAACGCCCGCTCACTCATCGCCACGACGCTTACGCTCGCAGCCTTTGCAACCGGGGCCCAGGCCGCAGATTGCAAAACGGATGTGGAAGACGCGTTCGACCTCGAAGGCGCGCAGATCGAAGAAATCTACGCCTGCATCAAAGACAAAATGCTCGAAGGCTACACCAAGGGCGATGACGCCGTGGCGGCCGTTTACCGCGACTGGACACCTACTGCGACCCGCCCCGCCGTGGCCGGCCCGCATGGCAACCGCCTGCTCAACACCTTCGCCAACAACGTCGCCGCCGAGCAATATCTGAAGTTCGAGGAAGAAGGCGTGGTGATGCCTGCAGGCTCCGTGCTGGCCAAGGAATCGATCAAGATCAACGTCAAGAAAGGCAAAGCCGTCGTTGGCCCGCTCTTCATCATGACCAAGGGCGAGGCGGGTGCCGCCCCCGACGCAAATGACTGGATCTATTCCGCCGTGCAACCGGGCGGCAAGCCGATGAAGATCAAACAAAGCTTCTGCCACAACTGCCACGAAGGCTTCGCCGAACAAGGCGATCTGGGCTACCCGGTCGAAGAGGTGCGGATCACCAACTGATCCCTTGGAAAATCATCCCCAAAAGCCCCGGCATCGCCCGGGGCTTTTTCTTTTTGACAGGTGTTCACATCACCCAACAGCGCCGGTTCAAACCGAAGATGCCGAGCCTTAATGGGCAGCAGCCATCTCAGCTGTCATTTGTCCGCTACGCGGGACTTTGCTACCGTCCACGTCAGGATCGTGACCGGCAGCTTTGAGCCTAGTTGTGCTCCTGAAGAAATGCGACAATTCTGTCTGACAGGTCATCATGAATGTCCGCACGGGGGCGTCCTCCGGCATCATCACAGAGCGGATCAAGCTCGTCCTCATTGATCAAAATTTGCGCTCCCTTTGGTTTGCATTGCGCCAGAAAGCTGAAGTGGATCGCGTCCTCAACTATGGAAAATGTCGCGGTGGGGATCATTTCTGCTGCCCCGCGTGCATATACCCCTGCTGGAACAGTGTCCTCATCGCCCAAGTTAAGGATCAGCATTGGGATATTGATCTCAGCCAAGCTGTCCGCAGTTATGGTTTCAATGATACCTGGGTCAATGATAACGGCCGTCTTGATCCGAAGGTCGCGTAGGTCTTGCGCAGCGGGGGATAGGTCAAAAGTATGCAGATCAATGCCGAAATGAGCCAAGAAGGCACAGTCAGACATGCCGTGATCGGTGTCATCACAAAAGCCTTGTAACAGGTCAGGATCAACGCGCGCACCGGATGTCGCCATAGCTGTGTATCCGCCCGCCGAGAAACCCAGAATCGAGATACGATCCGTATCAATGTATGGGTAATCATCAGGTTTCGCGGTGATCTCATCCAAAACGGCAGACACATCAGCCGGTCGCTCCCATACGCGAACAGCGGCCTCGGCAGACGCATTGCCGCTTGTCGTGCCGGGGTGATTGGGCAAAACAACAACAAAGCCTGCTTGCGCCAGTTCGGACGCGATCCAACCGAATTGCCCCGCATTCCCGCCCGCCCCGTGGGAGATGACAACCATCGGAAAACGTCCCGCTTGGTGTGGTGCATTGCGACCTGCGGGCGTGCCATAAAACACGCCATTGCCACCAACGGTCACGCTTTTGCCGCCGGACATCGCGGGGTACCAGATATGGAAATCAACATCCGTTCCGCGTATCGGTGCGGAAGCTGATCCGTAGGTGATACCTGCATTCCCATCATAAGGTGGTCGCGTCAGTTCATACGCCCCCCACCCAAACGAACCAAGAACCGCCGCGAAGGCTGTTGTCTTGGCGATCGATCCTAAAAGTGACATCGGGTTCCTCCTTGCGTGTCAGATTGGTGATGCCCTTGATGTGATGGGAATGCGCAGGGCAATCGTCCTGAAACGCGTTTGAGGTCGTCCTGAAACACGTTTCAGGATAGAGACAATTGAAATTTACTTGAAAAGCCCGCCTCTTATGTTGTTCGTTCCCCTCCCCTTGTTTGCCAGTTTGTTTCTTGCGCTGTTGTTGTGCCGCATCTTGATTACGCGCGACATGACGCTGCGTGCCCATCAACTGTTTGCAGGCCTCATCGCGCTCTATGCTGTGCAATCGCTTTTGGTATCGCTGCGGTGGGGCTACGAGATCGAGGGCATTGCGACTTACTTGATCATACTGGCCCCCGTGTTACCCGCCGTGGCCTATCTGTCATATGCGGCCCTTGCTGGTCGCCTGACAGGGTGGCGTCTTTGGCCACTTGCCGTCATCGCGCTCAATTGGGTGGCCTTCGCGGTGCTGCCCGTCCTTCCTGATCCGCTTATTCTGATGACATATCTGGGTTTTGGCATTTTGCTCCTTCGGCTTTGGTGGAAAGGCGCGGATGCGCTGGTACTGTCGCCCATCAATGATGCCCGTGAAATCGGGTTTGCCATGTGTCTGACGGGGGCAGCTTTGGTGTTGTCGGCGCTGACTGACATCTACCTCATCATAGATTTCATACAAAATGACGGACGAAATACCGGGTTAATCCTGACCTTCGTGCAGACCGCATTTGTCATCGCAATCGGTGTCTCTGCATCTTTTGGTCGTTCGGACGATTTCCCCGAACCAGAAGAAAAAGTTGTTACACGCGCGCCAGAGGCTTCAGAACAAGACAGCGAAATTGTGACCCGTCTTGAATGTCTTTTTGTAGAAGGCGGACTGCACCGAAACGAAGACCTTAGCTTGAGGCGCTTGGCCCGCAGATTAGGCCTGCCAGATCGTCAGGTTTCAAATGCAATAAACAGGGTGCGGGGTATGAGCGTTTCTCAGTTCGTCAATGATTTTCGCATTCGAGAAGCCTGCATTCTGCTGGGCACAACACAGAAGACAATCCTGGAAGTATCCTTAAGCGCGGGGTTCGCAACGAAATCTAACTTTAATCGCGAATTCTTACGCGTGATCGGTCAAACGCCGTCACAATGGCGCAAAGAAAACTTGTCTGCAAAAGAATGAACTGCTGAGGCTACCATACCTTCAAAACTCCGCGTTCCCTCCGCGGCGTTCTGAAAAATATACCCAAACCCCAAACCTATTAACTCTTTGAACGTTAGAAAATCATGTCACGACGGGGTGTGTACAGGATGTGTACGTGATGTGTACGCCATTTTTATGGTTAATGCGGGCCTTCGACCAACGTCCGCAGGACCGCATCGGGCGCAGTTGCATAGGCGTTAAAATTCGTCCATGAAACGTTGATGACACTCCAGCTCAAAGCGCTCGCCGTCCATCTGTTCACCGCCACTGGCGCGGTTTTCGCCATGCTCGCTATGCTAGCGGCGGTCGATGGCAAATGGGCGCTGATGTTTGTCTGGCTGGTCGTGGCCTTCGTAGTGGACGGCATCGACGGGCCCTTGGCGCGCAAATATGACGTCAAAACCAACGCCCCCAATTTCGACGGTGTTACGCTCGACATCATGATCGACTACATCACCTATATTTTTATCCCCGCCTTCGCCCTATTCAAATCGGGGCTGTTTGAGGGGTGGACCGCGTGGTTCGTGATCATCGTGATCACCTTCTCATCGGCCATGTATATGGTCGACACCCGCATGAAAACAAAAGACAATTCATTCTCCGGCTTCCCGGCCTGCTGGAACATGGTGGCTATTGTCGTCTTCGCGCTGGAGCCCAATTTCTGGGTCATCCTGGTGCTGATCGCTGTGCTGGCGGTCGGAATGTTCCTGCCGCTGAAGTTCATCCACCCGGTGCGCACCGAACGGTGGCGCATCATATCATTGCCGATGGCTTTGGGCTGGACCTTCTTCGCAGGCTGGGCCGCTTGGGTAGATTTTCATCCGCAAAGCTGGGCGCATTGGGGGCTGATCGTGACCTCGCTCTACCTGCTGTTCGCGGGCATCGCGCAACAGGTTTTCCCAAAGCGCGCGACCTAAATCAGCAGACCCGCCGCTCCTTCATGGCGCAGCAGGGCCACTTTCGTTTCCACCCCGCCTTTGCCCGAAAACCCGGTCAGCCCTTTGGCCCCCATCACCCGGTGGCACGGGATCATAATCGGGATTGGGTTCGCTCCACAGGCCTGCCCCACGGCCTGGGCGGGCACGCCTAGGTCTTTGGCAATTTCGCCATAGGTGCGGGTGTAGCCAAACGGGATGGCCAGCATCGCGGCGCAGACATCTTTCTGGAATTGCGTGGCTTGCACATCAAATGGCAGCTCAAATGCCTCACGGGTTCCGGCGAAATACGCGTCCAACTGCGCCACAGCCTCACGCAACAGATCGGTCTGCGGCGCGGCGCCTGCGTCTGACCAATCAAGCTTGGTGATCGCATCCCCATCCTGCCACACGGTCAACGGCCCAAGCGGGGAGGCAAAGGTAGCGCAGCTCACGCGTTGATCCCATCGCGCCCGGTGATCACCATCATTGTCGCCTGCATGGCGGATATCTCTTTGCTCTCGCCGCCCCGTATGGCGAGCGCACGCCCTTCGGTGATGATCAAGGTCTTGCCCGGCTTCATTACGCGGCCTTCAAAGCGGAACCGCTCGCCCGCGGCGGGGCGCAGGAAGTTGGATTTGAATTCAACCGTCAGCACCTCCGCCTCAATCGGCATAAGCGAAAACGCCGCATAGCCGCAGGCGCTATCCAGCACGGTGGTGATAATGCCCGCGTGGATGAAGCCATGTTGCTGAACCAAATCATCCCTGAACGGCATCTCCAGCACGACGCGCCCCGGTTCCACCTCAGCCAGCGTGATGCCAAGCGTCGTCGCAATGATCTGCTTGTCGAAATTGGCGCGGACCCGCGCGTCGAAATGCGGGTCCAGCGGTTTCATTCCGACAACGCCCCTTCGCAGCGCCCACAGACGCCCGCATGGGAATGCGCACCGACATCAGGCAGGATCTTCCAGCACCGCTGGCATTTCTCACCCTCGGACATGGCGAATACCACGCCGACGCCGTCGACATCATCCAACGTGAACGCGCCATCTGGTGCGGCCCCCGTATGCAGCGAGATCTGGCTGGTGATGCACAGATCGGCAAATGTTGCGGGGTTTGTGATGACGGCTGCCAGCTCCGGCGACAGATACACTTCCGGCGCTGCTTCCAGTGACGAGCCGATGACCTTTGCGGTGCGCTGTTCTTCCAACGCGCCGGTGACAACGCGGCGCACAGCCCGCACGGTTTCGGCCCGCGCGGCCAATGCGTCGTCGCGCCAGTCCTCCGGGTTCGCCGGGAAGTCTTGCAAATGCACCGAGCTGTCTTCGCCATTGCGTTCCAGCCAAACCTCTTCGCAGGTGAAGGTCAGGATCGGGGCCAGCCATGTGGTCAGCCGCGCATAGAGGTGATCGAGCACCGTCAGCGCCGCCAGCCGTTCTAGGCTGTCGCCGTCGCAATACAGCGCGTCTTTGCGGATATCGAAGTAGAAGGACGACAAATCCAACGTCGCAAATTCAAAGATCGCGCGGAACACGCCCTGAAAATCGAATTTGGTATAGCCCTCACGCACAACGCCATCCAGCACCGCCAGCTTGTGCAGGATCAGCCGCTCAAGCTCTGGCATGTCTTTCGCGGCAACTGCCTTGCTGGCATCATAATCCGCGAGCGAGCCCAGCATGAAACGCATCGTGTTGCGCAACCGGCGGTAGCTGTCGGCCGCGCCTTTCAGGATCTCGTCGCCAATCCGCTGGTCGGCGGTGAAATCGGTCTGAGCCACCCACAGCCGCAGGATATCAGCGCCATATTGCTTGATCACCTTGTCCGGCACGATGGTGTTGCCGATGGATTTGGACATCTTCATGCCCTTCTCATCCAGCGTGAACCCATGGGTCACGACCGCGCGGTAGGGCGCGCGGCCCGTGGTGCCGACCGATTGCAGTAGCGACGAATGGAACCACCCGCGATGCTGGTCGGTACCTTCCATATAGACATCCGCGATGCCGTCCTCCGTGCCGTCCTCACGATCACGCAGGGTGAAAGCGTGGGTCGACCCGCTGTCAAACCACACGTCGAGAATGTCCATAACTTGGTTATAGTCATCCGGGTTCACGATGCCTGACAAGAACCGCTCTTTCGCGCCGTCCTTGTACCATGCATCCGCGCCTTCCGCCTCGAACGCCTCAAGAATGCGGGCGTTCACCTCTGGGTTGCGCAGCAAGTAATCACCATCGGTGATCGCAGTGCCGTTTTTGGTAAACACGGTCAGCGGTACGCCCCAGGCGCGTTGCCGCGACAACACCCAATCCGGGCGCGCCTCCATCATCGAATGCAGCCGGTTGCGGCCCGATTGCGGCGTCCATTTGACGTTGTCGATCTCGGTCAAAGCCCGCTGGCGGATCGTGGTCCCAAACTGGTCCTGCCCGTCACCCACCGCCTTATCAATCGCTGCGAACCATTGCGGGCGGTTCAGCCGGATCACCGGCGCTTTCGACCGCCAGCTATGCGCATCCGACAGCTTGATCCGTTTGGAGGCCAGCATCGCGCCCAGCTCAATCAGCTTGGCCGAAACGACCTTGTTGGCATTTCCCGGCTTGCCATTTGGCTTGATGATCACCTCGCCCGCGAAGAACGGCAGATCCGCGCGGTAAGAGCTGTCATCGAGGATGTTGTACGTCATCTCCAGCCCGTGTTTGACGCCGACCGCATAGTCATCGTCGCCGTGGCTAGGGGCCGTGTGCACAAGGCCCGTGCCAGCGTCGTCAGTGACGTGATCACCGGGCAAAAGCGGCACGTCATAGTCCCATTCGCCATTCGCGCCTTCCGCCCCGCGCATCGGGTGGGCGCAGGTAAGGCCTGCAAGCTCATCGCTCGACACGTCTGCCACGCGCTTGAACATATCGTCCTCAAGCCGCGCAAGCCCCAGCACTTCGCCCGCCATAGCATCGGCGAGGATGTATTTGTCACCAACCTTGGCCCAACATTCTTCCGGCGTCGCCGTGATCTCATACAGACCGTAGGAGATGTTCGGCCCGAAACACACCGCCCGGTTTTGCGGGATGGTCCAGGGCGTGGTGGTGAAGATGACAACCGTGGTGCCGTCAAGTTCCCCTGAAACGACCGGAAACTTCACCCAGATCGCCTGCGCGTCGCGGTCGTGATATTCGACCTCCGCCTCGGCCAAAGCGGTTTTCTCCACCGGCGACCACATCACAGGCTTGGAGCCTTGATAAAGTGTGCCAGTCATCAGGAATTTCTGGAACTCCTCCGCAATCACCCGCTCGGCGTGGAAATCCATGGTCAGGTAGGGCTTGTCCCAATTGCCGGTGATACCCAAGCGCTTGAATTCCTCGCGCTGGATATCGACCCAACCAGCGGCAAAGTCGCGGCATTCCTGTCGGAACTCCACCAAATCGACGGCATCCTTGTCGCGGCCTTTCTGGCGGTATTTCTCTTCGATCTTCCATTCAATCGGCAGCCCGTGGCAATCCCAGCCCGGGATGTAGCGCGCGTCAAACCCCATCATCTGATGGCTGCGCACAATCATGTCTTTGATGGTCTTGTTCAACGCGTGGCCGATATGCAGATGCCCGTTCGCATAGGGCGGGCCGTCATGCAGCGTAAAGGGTTGGCGCGTCTCGGTCCGGGCCTTCTCGCGCAGCTTTTCATAGACGCCGATTTGCGCCCAACGTTCCAACCAGCCGGGCTCGCGCTTGGGAAGCCCTGCGCGCATCGGGAAGTCGGTCTGGGGCAGGTTCAGCGTGTCTTTGTAATTTACGTCAGGCGTGTCGGCGCACATTTTGGGCGTCCTTTTTGTCGGCGGTCTTGAGGAAATGCGAAAAGGGGCGGTGCGAGCGGTTCAAACACCTTGGCCCGGCGTCTCATGGGATCAGAGCGCCGGGGACATAATTCGTATGATGAAGCGGGACTGCGTCATGGCCGTTTCTATAGCCCCCGCGCGCGGCAGGGTCCAGTGTCGCATTGCCCTTGCGCCCGATCCGGGTATCACTACGCGCATGAGTTTGAAGATTGGGATCGCGGGCGCCGGGATTGGCGGGCTGTCGGCCGGCGCGCTTTTGGCGCAGGCGGGGCATGCCGTGACCGTCTATGATCAGTTCGCGGCGCCAAAACCGGTAGGATCCGGGCTGGTGATCCAGCCGGTGGGGCTTGCGGTGCTTGACGTGATTGGCGCAGGCGCGGACGCGCGGGCCAAAGGCAACAAGATCACCCGGATGCTCGGCCATGAGGCCGAAAGCGGCAAACCCGTCCTGGATGTCTGGTATGACCGCGCAGGCGACGGGGCTACTTTCGGGCTGGCCATTCACCGCGCCAGCCTGTTTCAAGCGATTTTGGACGCCGCGTTGCGCGCCGGGGTCACGCTGGTGCAAAACCATACGGTTACTGGGGCTAGGGCCGGGGTTTTTCACTTTCGCGACCAGGATACCTCACCGCAGTTTGACCTCGCAATCGACGCCTCGGGCGCAGGTAGCGTGCTGTCGCCCCTGGTTGCAAAACCTCTGCCCTACGGAGCCATCTGGGGTACCGTGCCCTGGCCGGAAGGGACCAACCTGCCGCCGCATCAACTCAGCCAAAGCTACCGCCGCGCCGATCGGATGATGGGCGTCCTGCCCTGCGGCACCCTGCCGGGGTCCGATGTGGCGCAAGCGGCGGTGTTCTGGTCCTTGCCGCGCGACGGCTATGCGGCGTGGCGCGCCGCCCCGCTGAGCGACTGGAAGGCTGAGGCCTGCGCGCTCTGGCCTGATTTTGCGCCCTTCATTGACCAGATCACCGCACATGAGCACATGACCATGGCCCGCTATAGCCACGGCACATTGCGCACGCCTTTCGGCGACCGGCTGGCGATTATCGGCGACAGCGCTCACAAAGCCAGCCCGCAGCTGGGCCAAGGGGCAAATATGGCGCTGCTCGACGCGCATGCGCTTGCTTTGGCGCTCGAAAATGAACGCAGCATTCAGGTGGCTTTGCTTAATTATGCGCGCGCACGGCGGGCGCATGTCTGGCTCTACCAAGCAATGAGCTGGGCCTTCACGCCGCAATATCAGTCTGACTCCAGATTTCTGCCAATGCTGCGCGACCGGGTGCTGTTCCCGCTCAGCCAGACCGCGCCAGTTCCACGCATCCTCACCCGCTTGGTCTGCGGCAGTTTGATCCCGCCCACAGGGTCACTGGGCACAGGCTAGCCCCTTCATTGTTTCAAAAATATTACGGAGTGCGGGGCAGAGCCCCGCGTTGCGACACGGCAACGCCGTGGCGCAATCAAGACTTACCTTGGCTTCACTCTTTTGCTCCGCCAAAGAGCCCGGTGAGCGCACGTTTCACCATATTGGTCACGGAAGGCCGGTCCGCCGCCACAAAGGGCAATGGCCTACATACCTCAATAGCGGCGACGCCCACGCGTGCGGTCAGGGCGCCGTTCACAACGCCCTCCCCGAACCGGCGGGAAATACGGCCCAATACACTACCCCCGGCGACCGAGCCGATCAGATCATCGCCCACCGCGACAGCACCAGTTGCCACCAAATGGGTCATCACCGCGCGGGTCAGCCGCCAATTGCCAAGCGTGCCTGCCCGCCCGCCATAGATCTCCGCGACGCGGCGGATCATGCGCAGATTGGCGGTCAGGGCCGTGATCAGATCCGCAAGCGCCAGCGGCACGATCGCGGTGACCGTGGCGACTTGGCGGGCGGCGGCTTCCACCTCGCGTTTGGCGGCCTCATCCAGCGGGGCCATAAGATGCTGTTCGGCCACGCCAAACACGGCAGACACATCGAACAGATCGCCGTCACTGCGCGCGATTTCGCCGCGGGCTGCGTCCAATTCGGGCCGTGCGCGGTAGAGCGACACAATTTGATCGCGCACGCGGCGCGCGGCTTTCAGGTCTGACGTCGCAAATGCGCGATCGGCGCTTTGGCGCAACCCGTCAACACGTTTGAGCCGCACCAGCGCCACCCATTCGCGGCCAGCCACCATAAGGGCTGCCAGACAAAACAACGCCGTCAACGAAAGCGCCACATAACCCAGCACCGGGCTGCTTTCGATCAAACCCGCAACGAAATTCCACGCAGCGACGGAGACGGAAAACCCAAGTAATGCCAACAGCGCGCTCCAGAAAAACCGCGTCAGGCGTGACGGTTTGCGCGCGGCCAGATGCGCCAGATTCTGCATCGCGCGCCCGGTTGGCTGCGGATCTGCAAGGTCCGGGACCACCGGGGCACTTGCTGGTGTCAGTTCTTTTACTTTGGTCTTGGATTTGCGCGGAGCGGTTTCGTCCAAGTCGATCAACACAGGCCCTTGGGAAACCGGCCCTTTAGACACTGGCCCTTTGGAATTTTTGTTCATACCAACCTGTCTCCAATCAAAAATTCCGCCGCGCGGTCGAGGCGGATATGGGGCGGGCCGTCCCCCGGGCTCAGCTCAATTTCGGCAGGCGCGAAGGCCATGACCGCATAATCGCCATCGAGCCATTTGGTTTGCCCATCGCGCGCGGGTCCAATCAGCTTGGACGGGTCATTGGGCAAGTCGCCGGGGAAGAAAGCCGCCCGTTTGCCGCTGTCCAACAGGGTGCCGCGCACTACGTCGAGCGTCTCGCCTTGGTGGTCCATCTGATCCTCTACCGTGGCACGCAACGCGGCGATTGCCATGGCGGACGTCGTAGCGCCCGAGAAATCCGCCCGGTCGCGGGCGTCGCGCAGCAGCGCTTCCATAATCGCGGTCAATTGCGGGTGTTGGCTGTGGTGCAGATGATCGGCCTTGGTGGCTGCAAAAAGGATTTTCTCAACCCGCTTGCCAAACAGCACCGACCCCAGCCAGGAGTTCTTCCCCGGGCGAAACGCCTGCAAAATGTCACTCATTGACTGGCGGAGCGCATCCAGTGCCTGCGGGCCTGCATGGATCGCGCTGAGCGCGTCGACCAGCACAACCTGCCGGTCGATGCGGCTGAAATGGTCTCGGAAGAACGGTTTCACAACTTTGGATTTATAGGCCTCAAACCGGCGTTCAAATTCCCGGTAGAGCGAACCGCGCTTGTTGGCGCCAGGCGGCAGCGGCGCAAAGGTCAGCACGGGGGAGCCTTCCAGATCGCCGGGCAACAGGAACCGTCCCGGGGTGGCATCCGAAAAACCAGCCTCGCGGATTGCATGCAGATAGTTGGTGTAATTTCCGGCAAGCGCTGCAGCCTCTGGCTCATCAAGCTTGGCCTGTGTATCGGTCACATCAACCAGTGTCAGGAAGGCGGCGGCAGCATCGCGCGTCTTGGCGCGTTCAAGGCTTTCAGTCGACCAATCGGCGTAGCTTTTGTCCAGCAGCGCCAGATCAAGCAGCCATTCGCCCGGATAATCCACGATATCCAGATGCACCGTGCGGATGCCAGAGACAGCGCCAATCAGCCCGCCGGGCTGTACGCGCAGTGACAAGCGCAGCTCCGATATGGTGCGGGTCGAATTGGGCCATGCGGGGTTTGGGCCAGTCACCTGCGCCAGATGGTTTTCAAAGTCGAACCGCGCGATTGTGTCATCGGGTTGCGGGTTGAGATAGGCGGATTTGATGCGCCCCTTGGCAGCGCCTTGCAGCTGCACCATGCGGCCCCGGTCCATAAGATTGGCGATCAGCGAGGTGATGAACACCGTCTTGCCCGCCCGCGACAGCCCCGTCACACCAAGCCGAATAGAAGGGTCAAACACCCCTGTGGCCTGCCGCGCGACGTCCTCGATGCTGCGGGTGACCCCGTCGACAATGTCGTTGATAATCAATGCGTCACCTTTCCTGAACTCTCCCTACATAGGCGTGGTCGTCGGCGCTGTGTAGGGGCTTGGTTTGGCGCCGCGTTCGCGATATGGGGGGAAAATGCCCAGATATTCCCTCAAAATCGAATATAACGGCGCGCCGTTCAAAGGCTGGCAGCGCCAGAAAGACCTGCCATCCGTTCAGGGCGCCGTCGAGGACGCGCTGCGCAAACTGCAACCCGGGTTTGACACGATTGCCGCCGCCGGGCGTACCGATACGGGCGTGCATGCCACGGGTCAGGTCGCGCATGCCGATTTGGAGCGGGATTGGGACCCATTTCGGCTGTCGGAGGCGCTGAATTTCCATCTAAAGCCCCTGCCCGTCTGCATTTTGGAGGCCGCACAGGTCGTAGATGATTGGCACGCGCGATTTTCAGCGACGGAACGGCAGTACCTGTTTCGCATCATCGCGCGCCGCGCGCCACTGACCCATCAGGCGGGTCTGGTCTGGCAAGTGAAGCACCCGCTGGATGCAGGCGCGATGCAAAGCGCTGCTGATGCGTTGATCGGAAAGCATGATTTTACCACCTTCCGGTCGACCATGTGTCAGGCCTTGTCGCCGGTCAAAACGCTGGATGAAGCGCGGGTAGAGCAGCTGGACATGCCTTACGGACAAGAATACCGCTTCCATTTCCACGCGCGGTCCTTCCTGCACAACCAAATCCGCAGCTTCGTGGGCTCGCTGGCGCAGGTGGGGTCGGGCGCATGGGAGATCGGGCGGATGGCGGAGGCTTTGGAGGCGCGTGACCGCGCCGCCTGCGGACCGGTTTGCCCGCCAGAGGGATTGTACTTAACGCATGTCAGCTATGACGACATGCCCTTCAAAGGCGCGTTCGATGCCGGGCGCTGAGCTGGACGGGTTCGACCCGAAATGGCGCGACGTGGCGCATTACATCAACGGCATTACCCATGAAATCTGGGAAGAGCGCCGGATCGGAACGTTGAAGCAATATTACGGCGTGGATTTGATCGTGCGCTCGCCTGCCTCCATCGTGCAAGGAAATGACGGCATCATCGCGGCGACAATGGCGACCTTGGCCGAATTCCCGGACCGCCGCTTGCTGGGGGAGGATGTTATCTGGTGCCGAGCGGATACGGGGTTCTTGTCATCGCATCGGCTGATCTGTAGCGCCACGCATAGCGCGCCCGGCGCCTACGGCGCGCCGACGGGACGCAAGCTGGACTACCGCATATTGGCGGATTGTTATTGCCGGGATAACGCGGTGTTGGACGAATGGCTGGTGCGCGACCAATCGGCGATCGTGGCGCAAATGGGGTTTGATCTGGTGGACTGGACCCGCGACCAGATCATGCGCGAAGGCGGACCAGAAGCCTGCGTCGCGCCGTTCACCCCGGCGCGTGACATTGCGGGGCCTTATGCGGAACGTGGCAATGAAAACGAATGGGGCGCGACCCTCTCGGAGATTGTGACGAACGCAATGCGTGCCGATTTTTCTGTGTTCCCCGAGCGCTACGACCGTGCGGCGATGCTGCACTACCCTGCACATGAAACGGCGTTTGGACCGGGCGGCGCGGATCGGTTTTGGCTGCCTTTGCGGTCATCTTTCCCGTCAGCGCAATTCACGGTGCATCATGCGATGGGCCGCGAAGACGCGGGCCTTGCGCCGCGCGCCGCGATCCGCTGGTCGCTGGACGGTCGCCATGATGGATGGGGCCGGTTCGGGGCGCCAACGGGCGCTCATGTTCATGTGATGGGTATCACCCAAGCCGAATTTGGCTCCTACGGGCTACGGCGCGAATGCACTTTGATTGATGAGACCGCGATCTGGAAACAGATCCTACTGGCGACCGGCGGTTAAAACTGGGCCGCTGCGCCTAGTGGCCGATTTGTGACCTGTAGGGCGCGCGCACCCCATTGGCGGCCGCCGCCTGATCATCGCTGCGGCACCCAGCAATGTAGCGTTTCAACAGCCCGGTGTAGAAATTAATCTCATTCTGCCTGAGCCCCATGCGTTTGAGCTGGCGGTCGATGGCGACCGCGTTGTTCTCCAACACATCGGCAGGCGCGTCGCGCGCAATCGACAGGATGTCCAGAAGCGGATTCACAATGTCGCGTAGCACCTCGACGGCGATACGTTCGCGCATGGAGGCCGACGTTACCGGCATTGCAGCGTCAAAGGTGAAGGCCGATTTGATCGCGCCAACATATTCGCGCAACCGCATCATGATCACCTCGGCCCCGTCCTCAGCGCGAGTATAAAGAACGCGCAAGCCACCTATAACCAGCCCGGGCAGGGTCAGCTCAAAATCCGGCAAAGACACGATGCGCCTGTCGGGCCCAAGCATAATCAGGGCCTGTTCCAGCGCATCTGCCAAAGGCTCAACGAATACTTCACGCAGCGATCTATGCTGACGAAACGTATATCTGTTGCGGATTTCGACATGCAGCAGCTCGATCGCTGAGACCCCTGCGACTTGTCCTTTTGATCGCGTCAAATGAACGACGAAGCGATCATTCTCCGACGAGTCGAACTTCTCAATCGCTGTTGACATAGCAACCTTTCGCAATTTGCACGATCCGCCGACCGAGACACCCCTAAGCAGGTAACGATTAGGCAATGAAGGTTAACAAAACGTTTACAAATTTGCGCGAATTCGACCGATACGCTTTTCCCTACTAGTCCCACACCCATTTTTGACTATTGTCACGCCGACGTTAGGTACCTGTTTGAATTGATTTCGTAAAAATTTTATTTCCGGTGCGTGGGGCGCCGTATTGGGGGCGGTTTTGACAAAAGCCAAAAAGAAGAAGACAGATCTTCCCGTTGTTGTCGGGATTGGATCATCCGCAGGCGGGCTGGAAGCAATCCGCGAACTAGCCGCAAGCCTACCACTCGACAACGGCTGCGCCTACGTGATCGTCCAGCACATGTCACCCCAGCACAAAAGCCTGATGACCAGCCTGATCGCGACTGAAACCGGGCTGGAAGTCATGGATATCGTTGACGATACCGTACCCGAGCCAGACGTGATCTACGTCACCCCGCCCCGCGCCGACGTGATCATGGCGGAGGGCAAGTTGCGCTTGGTTCCGCCGAGCGAGGATCTGGGAAAACCAAAACCCTCAGTGGATCGATTCTTGATGACCCTGTCGCGCGATCGGGGCGAGAAATCGATGGGCATTATCCTGTCTGGCACCGGGTCGGACGGCGCTTACGGCATCCAGGCCGTGCGTGAAGCCGGCGGCATCACCATCGCCCAGGACGACGCGTCGGCCAAATATGACGGCATGCCCAATGCAGCGATTGAAACCGGCTGCGTCGACCTGATCCTGCGTCCCAGTGACATCGCTACACATTTGCACAAAATCCTTTCCTCGCCCAGCAACCTTGACCAATTCCGCAGCGATCAGAGCGAGGTTTCCCCCGTTTCGGGCATCTTGCAAATCGTGCTGGCGCGCACCCGCGTGGATTTTCGCGAATACAAGCAATCTACCGTACTGCGCCGCATTGACCGGCGGATGACGGCATTGGGCATTGCGTCCGTAGAGGAATACGTTTCGCACTGCCGCAACGAGCCGCGTGAAGTTGACGCCTTGTTCAAGGACTTGCTGATTTCGGTCACACGGTTCTTTCGCGACCATGAGGAATTCGATGTGCTGCGCGAGCATGTGCAAGACATCGTCGACAAGCGAAATGACCGTCCCCTCAGGATTTGGGTGGCGGGTTGCGCCACCGGCGAAGAGGTATATTCCATTGCCATGATGCTGTCCGAGGCGATGGGCGGCCCGGCCGAACTGGTCAAATCCAAGACCCAAATTTTTGCCACCGACATTGACCGCGCCGCCCTGGAATACGCCCGGCGCGGCCAGTATTCGCAAGGAGCGCTGATGGATGTGCCCAAGGACCTTGCGGACAAGTATTTTGTGCAGCAATCCGAAGGCATTCGGGTGATTGAAGCGCTGCGGTCTGTGATCCTGTTCTCCGATCACAACCTGTGTCAGGACCCGCCCTTCCTGAAGATGGATTTGATCT
This sequence comes from Litoreibacter sp. JB4-2, assembly GCF_055693445.1. NCBI lineage: Bacteria > Pseudomonadati > Pseudomonadota > Alphaproteobacteria > Rhodobacterales > Roseobacteraceae > Litoreibacter > Litoreibacter sp. JB4-2. Next base: position 3,397,544 of record NZ_CM146334.1, on the reverse strand, counting down.
GTTGCCGCAACCTGATGATCTATTTGTCGTCCAAGCTGCAGACCCGCGTCTTTGGGCGGCTGCACTATGCGTTGCGCCAGGAGGGGTTCCTATTTCTGGGCACCGCAGAGACCGTCACCGGCGCGGAGGATTTGTTCCGGCAAGTCCCTGGCAACCGGCATATTTTCACCAAACGCACTGTGCGCAAGAAGTCTGTGGTTCAAACCAACACATTTGACGACAATTGGGGGGGCACCAAGGCAAAGCTGCGCAAAACCCAAGACGACCAACGCGCGGTTGAGACGGCATCGACAGAGCGGCAGATGTTTGACGCTTTGGCGCGCTCGCTGGGCAAGGATCTCGATCTTGGTCGGCGCAGATCACACGTTTTTGCGAGTCTATGGCAACGTGACCCCTTACGTGAATGTCTCTGAAGACAGCGCGATGAACTTGCAGCTCAATTTGCTGAAGTCACCCTTCCGCGAAGAGGCACGCAGCCTTGTGACGCTGGCGCTCAAGCATGACCAACGGCGCATCGGGACCAAACATACCATCGATGAGATGGGCGAAAATATCATCCGCCTTGAAGCAATTCCGCTCAAGATCCCGTCCATTGAAGAAAAACCGGCTCTGCTGATCATCAATTCCTGGCCGAAAGAAGAGTTCGACAAGATCCACCGGGTGCCTGACAAAAGCGAAACCTTGTCGGAAGACCATTTCCGCGAGCTCGACCAAGAGCTGGCTTCGACCCGCGAGGCGCTTCAACAGACCATCGAAGAGCTGGAAACCTCGAATGAGGAATTGCAGTCGCTCAACGAGGAATTGCAGTCGACCAATGAGGAATTGCAGGCCACCAATGAAGAGATGGAGACTTCCAACGAGGAACTGCAATCGACCAACGAAGAGCTGATCACCGTCAACGAAGAGCTTCAGGTCAACGCCTCCGAGCTGCGCGGCCTAAATGCGGAGCTGGGTTCGCTTTTGGGAACTGTTCCTGTGCCATTGCTGGTGCTCGACAATGCGCTGCAAGTCGCGCGTGCGTCGCAAGAAGCAATGCGGCTGTTCAACATCTCAGGCCCCCAACGCAACCCTCACCTGAGCCAAATTCACCTGCCCGACGGCTTCCCGCGACTGGTCGAGATTTGCAATGAGGCTCTGCAACTGGGCAACAATATCACATTCGATTTCGAAACCGATGGCGGGCCCTACACCGTGCAATGTGCACCGTTCAGCGGCGATGCTGGCCAGATTATCGGCACCACCTTGCTGTTCCTGCGTTCCCCGGCGACGCAATCTCTTGCCACCGAGCTTAACCAGTTCCTGTCCAACGCGCCGGTCTACGTGCTGCAGCATGACGATCAGGGCAAAGTAACACGGATCAGCGAACGCATGGCCCAGGCTCTGGACGTAAGACGCGACAAGGTCCTTGGGATGACGGTAGATGACCTGCTGAGCAACGCCAAATTTGGCCCTGATCATCACATGCGCGCCCTGTTAGAAGGTAAACCCCATACCAGCGCCATCAAATTGCAGCCCCGCGGCAAACAACCGATTTGGCTGGCCTGCAACCGGCAGGCCTATACAGATCCGGGCACCGGGCGTGTGAATATCGTGGTCTTTGCCAGTGACGTCACAGCAGATATTCTTGAATCGATCATCGCCGCAGACATTTCAAAGACCTGGATGCAGTTGGTCGAGGACTTGTCGGAAACCGGCTATTGGCGGCTCGATTTCGAGGATGACAAGCTTTACTGGTCAGACCGGGTCTATGAGATCCACGGGTACGATCCAAAAAAAGGCGTCCCCCTGCTTGATGCAGCGATCGAGGCCTACCATCCTGACGACCAAGAACTGGTCGCGCAAAGTGTTGGGCGCGCCATCAAAGACCATTCCGGTTTCGATTTCCGCGCCCGTCTGATGCATTCCGACGGACAGGCAGTTTGGGTGCATTCATTGGGCCAGACGATCAAGGACGCGTCCGGTGCCCCAACCGCCTTAATCGGCTCTTTCCGCGACATCAGCGGCGAAAAACTAACAGAAACAAGGTTCAATGAGCTGCAGGTCCAATTGGATGCCAACAGCATTGGCTTTGTGTCTTACGACGTTTTGATCGACCGCGCCTATTGGAGCCCCAGCGTCTACAACTTGTTGCAAATTGACACGGACACAGAAGCTGATTTTAAAAGCATCCTTGAGATGACCGCCAAGGCCGATCAGCCCAAGCTTATCGCTGCACGCCAAAAGATGATCGACGACGGCACCCCGATCAAGGACACGTTCAAGGTTAAAACTGGGGAGGGCAAGACGGTTGATATGAGCCTGATGATGGATGTGACCCGCAACAATGCCGGGGCCGTGACCAATTATTTTGGCACAATGCGGGTCCAAGACCTCAAAAACTGACGCGCTTGTGACGCCACAATCGGGCACATCGCGTCTACAGTCGGGTATCTTTCTGAAAGGCTCCGGCTGATGACACGTATTGCCCTTTTCGTCCTCTTCGCATTGCTCGGACATATTTTGCCCGACAGCGCCCGGGCCTGCACTGACCAGACCCCCTGTCAGTTAGGCGATCGATCTTACCACGTAAAAGTCCCCGACGATTGGGACGGGGTCACACCGATGCCCGTTATGCTGCATTTCCACGGCTGGGCGCGGCAGGGCACGCTGATCGTCAAACATGGCCGTATCTCCGGCGCGACGCGCAAACGCGGGGTGCTTTTGCTGGCGCCAAACGGGCTGAACAAAAGCTGGGATTTTTGGCAGCCCGGCAGCCGTGACACAGATTTTGCCGCCGCCGTATTGGAAGACGCGGCCAAAACTTATCCAATCGACCGATCGCAAATCTTTGTTTCGGGCTATTCTTGGGGGTCAAACATGGCCTGGCGATACGCGTGTGAAAACGGCACCGACGTGCGCGCTCTGCTGGCCGTCTCAGGCACGCTCGATCAGAATGAGCCTTGCGAGACGCACCCGCAAGAGGTCCGCCACGTCCACGGGCTCACAGACAATGTACTGGATTTTCCCTTCGGGCCGGGCGGCGATACTGGCTACGCTGCGAAACTGTGGCGCGACATGCTGGACTGCGGGCCAATGTTCGAAACCGAAAGCTACGCCACCACGGATCGCGACCAGTTCAGCCGCACGATCTGGGCGGATTGCGCGCAGGGCGAAGTCATCCTCGACACCCACCCGCGTGGGCATTTTATTCCCCGCGGCTGGTTCGCCTATCAGCTTGATCAGCTTCTAGGGCTTAACTCTTGATCCGGTAGCCGGTTTTGAACATCCAGCCAATGATCGCCAGGCATGCCCCGGTAAACAGCGTGATCGCCAGCAGGCTGACCCCGACAGGCACATCCGCCACCCCGAAAAATGCCCAGCGAAAGCCTGAGATCAGGTACAGCACCGGGTTGAACATGGTAATTGCCTGCCAAACGGGCGGCAGCATCGAGACCGAATAAAACGACCCACCCAGGAACACCAAAGGCGTGATGACCAAAAGCGGCACCAGTTGCAGCTGCTCAAAGCTCTTTGCCCAGATCCCGATGATGAACCCCAGAAGCGAGAAGCTCACGCAGGTCATCACCAAAAACGCGATCATCGCCAGCGGGTGAGCCACCTGCAGATCCACAAAGAAAAATGAGGTGCACAAAATCACCACCCCGATAAACAGCGCCTTGGTCGCGGCAGCCCCGACATAGCCCAATACGATCTCGAAAAAGGAGATCGGGGCAGAGAGCAGCTCATAGATCGTGCCCAGAAATTTGGGGAAATAGATGCCGAAGCTGCCATTGGCCGTCGCCTGCGTCATCACCGACAGCATGATCAGCCCGGGCACGATGAAGGCACCGTAGCTGACCCCCTCAACCGTGTTGATACGCGACCCGATGGCCGTGCCAAACACCACAAAGTAAAGCGACGTCGACAGCACCGGCGATACAAAGCTCTGCGTCAGCGTGCGGAAAAACCGTGACATCTCGAAGATATAGATGGCCTTGATAGCTTGAATATTCATGCTTGCTCCTCCACCAGACCGACAAAGATATCTTCAAGCGTGGATTGCCTTGTCGCGACGTCTTTCAAGACCAGACCCTGTGCCGACAGATCGGTCAGCAATGTCGTGATGCCGGTGCGTTCTGCCCGCGTGTCATACTGGTAGGTGAGTTTTCTTCCGTCGCTCTCCAGGATCAACCCGTAGCTGGTCAGCGCTTTCGGTATGCTCTCTAGCGGCTCCTGCAGCTCGATCTGCAGCTCTTTCTGACCCATGCGGGCCATCAAAGCGTCCTTCTTCTCAACCAGCAATATCTCACCCTTGGAGATCACACCAACCCGGTCGGCAATCGCCTCTGCTTCCTCAATGTAGTGAGTGGTCAGAATGATGGTCACCCCGTCGGCCTGCAGACCGCGCACCACGTCCCACATGTCGCGGCGCAGCTCGACATCGACACCCGCCGTGGGCTCATCCAGAAACAACACCCGTGGCTCATGGCTGAGCGCCTTGGCGATCAAAACGCGGCGTTTCATGCCGCCCGAAAGCTCCTTGATCCGCGCGTCTTTCTTGTCCCAAAGCGACAGCGCGCGCAGGATCTGCTCCAGCTTTGCATCGTCGCGTTTCTTCCCAAACAACCCGCGCGTGAAGCGTACGGAATTGATGACCTTCTCAAACGGCTCAAGGCTGATCTCTTGCGGCACAAGCCCGATCAATTCCCGCGCCGCGCGGAAATCTGTGACAATGTCATGCCCGCCGACGCTGACCTGCCCGCCCGTCGGCGTCACCATCCCGCAAATCGTTGATATAAGGGTTGTTTTTCCGGCGCCATTGGGTCCAAGCAAGGCCAGGATTTCTCCCTCCTCTATGTCCAAAGAGACCGATTTAAGCGCTTCAAACCCGCCCTCATAGGTCTTCTGCAGGTTTTGCACTTTGACAATCTCTGACATCGTCTCGCTTTCCAATTTTTCCGCACTCTAAATCCGCCACCGACCGCATGAAAGCCGCATCAGCGCACATTGACCCTGCTTCGTTTTGTCAGAAATACTCTGATGGGCTGCCCTTGCGGCGGGAAGCGAAGCTTCCCAAGAGCAAAAGTATCGCGCGCAGCGCAGCCGCTCCATAGGATCAAGCGCAGGCGGTTCGAATGGCGCGGATGTTGTCGCCATAAGGTGCAGGGTCAGCGACCGAGCCGCCTTTGAACACGGCGGAGCCCGCAACCAACACATCAGCCCCCGCCTCAAACACTAGTGGCGCGGTCTCAGGCGTTACACCGCCATCGATCTCAATATGAATGGGCCTATCGCCAATCATTGCGCGCAGCTTGCGCACTTTTTCGACCTGACTGTGAATAAATTTCTGACCACCAAAGCCGGGGTTCACCGTCATCACGCAGACCAAATCAACCATGTCCAGAAGGTAGTCGACGCTTTCCACCGGCGTGCCCGGATTCAGCGCCACGCCCGCCTTGGCCCCGGTCCCGCGGATGGCTTGCAACGTGCGGTGAATATGGGGGCCAGCCTCAACATGGGCGGTGATCACATCCGCACCAGCTTGCGCAAAAGCCTCGATATAGGGATCCACCGGCGCGATCATCAGATGCACGTCCATCACCGTCTTGATATGCGGCCGGATCGCCGCGCAGGTCGCGGGCCCAAAGGTAATGTTGGGCACAAAATGCCCGTCCATCACATCAACATGCACCCAATCCGCGCCCTCAGCCTCAATCGCCTCGCATTCCAGACCGAAATTGGCAAAATCGGCAGATAAGATAGACGGCGCGATTTTAAGAGACCGATCAAAACCCATGGGATACTCCTGTTGACTGCACACCTTCCCTAACGTGCATCTGGGCGTTTGAAAACCACCTCTGCCTTGCACTGCGCGCTGCCACATGCGACCAAGAAAACGTTCAGCCACCCCGGAGCCCCCATGGCCGAGACCATCACCCAATTGGAAACCTCGCAGCTGCCGCAAGTGCATCTGCCCCGCAATCCCGGCACCGATCTGGACCTTGACTGGGTCATGGCGGTGCAGGCCAACACCTCCGCCATTGAACGGCGTGCAAAAACCTTACCCGGACGGCGCAGCGTCAAGAAGGATTTTCAGGCCGCATGGCTTCTGAAGGCCGTGACCTGCATCGACCTGACCACCTTGTCTGGCGACGACACAGCGGGCCGCGTACGCCGCCTATGTGCCAAGGCGCGCCAGCCGGTACGGGCCGACATTCAGACGGCATTGGGCGTGGGCGACATCACAACCGGCGCGGTCTGCGTCTATCACGACATGATCGAAACGGCCGCCCATGCACTGGACGGAACGGGCATTCCGGTGGCCGCCGTCTCCACCGGCTTCCCAGCGGGCCTCTCCCCCTTCCATCTGCGCGTGGCCGAGATCGAGGAGAGCGTCAAAGCTGGCGCGCGCGAAATCGACATCGTCATTTCGCGCCGCCATGTGCTCACCCAGAACTGGCAGGCGCTTTATGATGAAATGCGCGCCTTCCGTGCTGCCTGTGGCGATGCGCATGTGAAAGCCATTCTGGCCACGGGTGAGCTGGGCTCTTTGCGCAACGTCGCCCGCGCCTCGCTCATTTGCATGATGGCGGGTGCGGATTTCATCAAGACCTCCACCGGCAAGGAAAGCGTCAACGCCACCCTGCCCGTCTCGCTGACCATGATCCGCGCCATCCGCGACTATCATGACGCCACAGGCCACCATGTCGGCTACAAACCGGCAGGGGGCATTTCCAAGGCCAAGGACGCAATCATCTACCTGGCGCTGATGAAAGATGAGCTGGGCAATCGCTGGCTGCAGCCGGATTTGTTCCGCTTCGGGGCATCGTCCTTGCTCAATGATATCGAGCGACAGCTAGAGCATCACGTCACCGGTGCCTACTCCGCCTCCTACCGCCACCCAATGGGATAAAATCATGACCGTCAAAGAGATTTTTGAAACCATGGACTATGGCCCCGCCCCGGAAAGCAATACGGAAGCGCTGGAGTGGATTGCGTCGCATGCTGGCAAGTTTGGGCATTTCATTGGCGGCAGTTTCACAAAACCGGCCAAAGGCTATGCCTCCTACAACCCGGCGACGGGCGACACGCTCGCGCAAATCAGCCAAGGCACAGCGAAAGACGTGGACGTTGCGGTGAAGGCGGCGCGCAAGGCTCAAGCGAGTTGGGGAAAGACGTCTGGGCATAGTCGGGCCAAATATCTTTATGCGCTTGCGCGGGCGTTGCAGAAACATGCGCGGCTTTTTGCGGTTCTTGAGGTCATGGACAACGGCAAGCCGATAAGGGAGGCGCGCGATATTGATGTGCCGCTCGCCCAGCGGCATTTCTACTTCCATGCGGGCATGGCGCAGCTGATGGAAGAAGAACTGCCCGACCGCGCGCCTTTGGGCGTTTGCGGGCAGATCATTCCGTGGAATTTCCCGCTGCTGATGCTCGCATGGAAAGTCGCGCCTGCCCTCGCTATGGGAAACACGGTGGTGCTGAAACCGGCGGAATATACCTCGCTGACCGCGCTTTTGTTTGCGGAGATTTGCGCGCAGGTCGGCCTGCCTGCAGGTGTTGTGAACATCGTCACAGGCGACGGGCGCACGGGCGAAATGATCGTGGGCAGTGACGTCGACAAGATCGCCTTCACCGGCTCCACCGAGGTGGGGCGCAAGATACGCGCGGCGACGGCGGGCAGCGGCAAGGCGCTGTCTTTGGAGCTGGGGGGCAAGTCGCCCTATATCGTGTTTGACGACGCGGATCTCGACAGCGCCGTTGAGGGCTTGGTCGACGCGATCTGGTTCAATCAGGGGCAGGTCTGCTGCGCAGGCTCAAGGCTGCTGGTGCAAGAAGGCGTATCAGAGAAATTCTATACGAAGCTGAAGGCGCGGATGCAGGGCCTGCGCGTGGGCGACCCGCTGGACAAGTGCATTGATGTGGGCGCGATTGTGGACCCGGTGCAGCTTGAGACGATCAAGGCGATGGTCGACGCCAATACCGACGGCGAGCTGTTTCAAACCGAGGCACCGGACGGGTGTTTTTACCCGCCGACACTGATCACCGGTCTCTCGACCGCCTCAACCCTGATGCAGGAAGAGATTTTTGGCCCCGTTTTGGCCGCTACTACCTTCCGCACTCCGGCGGAGGCTGTGGCGATTGCCAATGACACCCGCTACGGGCTGGCCGCAAGCGTTTGGTCGGAAAACATCAACCTCGCGCTCGATATCGCGCCGAAGCTGGTCAGCGGCATTGTGTGGGTGAACGGCACCAACATGATGGACGCGGCGGCAGGCTTTGGCGGGGTGCGCGAAAGCGGGTTCGGGCGCGAAGGCGGCTGGGAAGGCCTGGCGGGCTATACGCGGGCGAAGGTGACGCCAAAGCCTGTAAAACCCGTTGTGGCGTTTGAAGGCAAAGGCGGGTTAAGCGACCCCATTGACCGGACGGCCAAGCTGTACATTGGCGGCAAGCAGGCGCGGCCCGATGGCGGATATTCCCGTGTCGTCTATGGCGCAAAAGGCGCGGCACTGGGGGAGGTAAGCCTCGCCAACCGCAAGGACCTGCGCAACGCGGTGGAGGCCGCGCAGGGCGCGAAAGCGTGGTCAAAGACCACCGGGCATCTGCGCGCACAAATCCTGTATTATCTGGCCGAAAACCTGTCCGCGCGTGCGGATGAGTTTGCCGCGCGCTTGAAGGCGATGACCGGCAAAGCGGGCAGCAAAGAAGTCGATACCGCAATCTCGACGCTTTTCACCTATGCCGCATGGGCGGACAAATATGATGGGCAAGTCCACGGCGTGCCGATGCGCGGCGTGGCCATGGCGATGAAAGAACCGGTGGGCGTGATTGGCGCGTTCTGCCCGGATGACGCGCCTTTGGCGGGGTTGGTTGGCGTGATGGCGCCCGCGATTGCGATGGGAAACCGGGTGGTCTTGGCGGGCTCAGAGCCGTTCCCGCTGGCGGCCACGGATTTCATTCAGGTGCTGGAGACTTCAGACGTACCGGGCGGCGTGGTGAACATCTTGACCGGGTCGCATGCAGAGCTGGCCCCGCATATGGGCGCGCATGCTGATATTGATGCAGTATGGAGCTTTTCGTCGACAGATCTGGCCAAGGTGATCGAGGCTGGTTCCGTGACCAACTTGAAGCGGACACTGATTGCCCCTGCACTTCTGTCGACGAAAGGGATGTTGGCCGCTGCGACCGAGGTAAAGAACATCTGGGTGCCCTACGGGGAGTGATCTACAAGCCCGGTGTGAACCACCGGGCAGCCCGACGCCCGCGGTCGAGAGCTGCCCTAAACTCTCAAAAGAACCCCAAAAACGGGAAACGCCCGACTGAGGCAGCCGGGCGTCCCAAGAGGCGAACTTCCGGGGGAAGTCTATCTACGGCGCAGTCACCCGCGCTTTATGTAGAAATCCGCCTAATGCACCGCCCAGCAGAGGGGCCACGATGAAAAGCCAGAGCTGGGACAAAGCTTGCGGGCCAGCGAAAAGCGCCGGGCCAATAGAGCGTGCGGGGTTAACGGAGGTGCCCGTAATGGTAATGCCGACGAGGTGGATCATTACTAGTGTCAAGCCGATCACCAGACCCGCAAAGGCCGGATGGCCGCTATCTGAGGTGACGCCCAGAATTACCACCAGGAAGACCGCCGTCGCGACGACCTCAAAGATGAAGGCAGAGATCATGAAGAACTCCCCACCGTAATCTGGGCCCCAACCGTTTTGGCCCAAACCGTTGGCCGCGATGTCGTAGCCACCGACAGTGTTGGTCGCCATGAAATAGATCAGCGCCGCTGCAACAATGGCGCCGAGCGTCTGGAAAATCGCGTAGCCCACGAAATCTTTCGCGTCGATCCGGCCCGCGACCAAGGCGCCCATCGAGACCGCCGGATTAAGATGCGCGCCCGAGATTTGGCCGATGGAATAGGCCATGGCGACAACCGAGATACCGAATGCGAAGCTGATCCCGGTGATTGAGATCGCATCTGCAATACCAATCCCACCGCCCGCAAGCACAGCGGACCCAACACCGAAAAAGACAAGAACGAAGGTCCCAAATGCCTCCGCGATATATTTCTGCATAGTGTCACTCCCACCAAATTAAGTTGTGGGAATAATCGGTCTTTTGCGGGCGCGAATATATGGGAGAAACACCCGGTTTCTCCCCCAATTTACGCCCCGTCAGTCGGCGGATTTGAGATGCTCGAAGGCGGCTGCAAGCCCGGTTTGGTAGGCCGGGAAAGAACCGATATCGGTATGGCCCGCGCCCGCGATCAAGCTGCGGGTCACATTGGGAAGTGTTTCAAATGCTGCACTGCGTTCGGGCAGGATCAACGCGTCCTCGGTGCCGTGCAGCACATGGATCGGCACCGTGACGCGACGCGCGTCATCAAGCGACTTCCACTTTTGCACGAAAGGCAGGTAGCAGGCCGGAAGATAGGACCGCTGCGAAAGCAAACGACACAGCCGGTCATATGGCGCGGCCAGAACCACCCCGTCAACGGGACGGTTTGCGGCCACGTAAGTAGCAAGCCCAGTGCCCAGTGAATAGCCATGCGCCACAGTAGGCTTGCCGAACGCCAGCCCATAATCGGCCGCGATCAGCGCATCAGATTTCAACACTGCCTCGCTTTGCACGCCAGGCCGGCCCGCGCCGCCGCGATATTCTAAAGCGATGACATGGCGGTCGGCTGCAATATGGGGCGTGAAAGCAGTTTCGAACAGCTTCAGCGCCCCGGCATTGCCCATGTAATACAGCACGACGGGGCCCGCGCCTTTGCGTTCTTGCAGATAGATCGGCGTGCCGTCTTCGCCTTTAAGTTCAACGCGTTCGAACCCGTCCAACACCACATCATCGGGTTGAAACGGGTAGATGAAACGCGGATGCAGCCAGATCATCACCACCGCATAGAGCGCATAAAGCGCGATCAGCCCGACCAGCACCTTTTTCACCGAACCGGCCTAGTAGCGCTTCTTCTTGCCTTTGAAACTGTCGAGCCAGCCGCGCATGCCCGCGCGTTTCTCATCCGCATAGGCATCCACGCCGTCCCAAGTGTCCTGAGCGCTGTCGACGATGGGATCGATTTTTTCGCGCCGGAACCATTGCGTCAGCCGGTAAACCCCCAGCATCAGCCCTGCCAGAATGATCAAGATCAGGATGTTAAACCACGGAATAAGCCGCGTGTTCGGATCCTCAATCGGGCGCACTCCGACAGCATTTGGGAAGATCGACAGGAATTCGTTGCGCCAGCCATAGTGCGTCAAGACCACCCATTGCGGAGCCGCTGAGGTGGATTTGTTATCCGCCAGCTCCGTCTGCAGATTAGAGCTATCGAGCTTGAAATAGGGCGGCCAGCCCCAGCCGGTATCTTCATTGCGGTAAACCATCGGGCGTTCGCGGCCTGTTTGGATCAACCCCAGCAGATAGGTGGTTTTGCGCACCGTATTCACAAAGCGAATATCGCGGTTCACCCCGGTCGCATCCTGCCCAGTGTCAGCGCCCGCCCAGAACAAGGAGTTTTCGCCAAAATCTACGCGGCGCACCTCGGTTTCCACGATCCGGGCGATATCGCGTTGCGGCAACGTGTAGTGCAGGAAGGCCAGCAAGAGCACCCAGAACACCGTCCAAAAGGCGCGTTTGACGTAATGCATAGGGTTTCTCCTTACTGGAAATTCACGATGTAGACGAGCACGCCAATCACGAGATAGGGCACGATGAAGACCCCGAAAATCAATTTGCGGCGGAGCGAGCCGTCGTAAAGCTCTAGCCCCTCCTCGATGAACGCATCGCGGTCGCCGCTTTGCGCGCCTTCATCCCACTCTTCCGCCAATTTGCCACGCCGCACGGAGCGCGACCATGTCGACAGGATAAAGTAAACGATGAGCATGACGACGAAAGCCAGGACCATCAGCCTAAGAATTCCTAGTATCATCGCCCCCTCCTCACGGCTCCCCACGGGCCCACGACATCGACGATATCGCGTTCTGGTGCGGTGGGCTCCATCGCCTCTTCCGCCCCGAACAGCGCCTCGCGCGTGCCGGCCTTATCTACCTGATACTCCCGCTCCAGGAAGTTGGCCACAAATTCCTTCTTCTCCTCGGGCCAGGTCGCGTAGCGGGCATAGAACAGCTGCTTGTGGCAGATGAACAGCTGACGCACATCCAGCGGCGCAAGCTCGGCCAGAAGCTGGTTGACCAGATCGCGGTCCGGGTGGTTCGTGGCGCGTAGCGTGTAGAAATAGGCCGGGTCCTTTGACGTGATCCGGGGCCACCCGCCGCCGCCTTCCGCCCATCTGAGCAGATCGTTGAGCTGGTGAAATTCGCGCGGCAGATGCTTGGCGTAGCGCCGGGCAAGTGCACGCAGGTCGCGACGTCTGAGGCCGGTCAGGTCAGCTTCCATACCTGCCGCGACATCCACAATGATGAAATCCAGCTTCTGGCGCAGGATGGATACGGCGTTGACACCCTTGGCCTTAACAATCGGCTCAACAAGGTCATTTTCGTCCAGAAAGGCCGCGATTTTGTTGCGTTCGTCAAACCCGATTGTCAGCTTGGTGGGCAGCTTTCCTAGGTCATCTTTGGGCCCCACCGAAATTGTCGCGGGCTCGTCCACGTCGCGGAAAATATAAAGTCCCCCGAAATGCGAAGTCCAGAAATTCGCCTGCTCAAAATCGGTTTCTTTCAAATGGATCGGCGTGCGGGTGACGTCGCCGGTTTTCTTGGCCAGCGTGATCATATCGGCGATCAGAACGTCGTCCCACCATGCGTCCTCGCGGCTGCGGAATTCATCAATCATACCACTGAGCTTCCCGGCCTCGGCGACATGGCCGCCGGTGGTGTCGGCTTCGATTTGAATTTTGCGGATATCAAACAGATGTGCCGGTTTGTCGACGGTGTAGATCGAATTGACCAGCTCGCCGGCGACCGCGTCGCGGGCCGTCAGGGCGAAGAGTTGCGCCTCGTTATCTTCGATAAACTGCCGCAGGATGCCGCGTGCGGTGGAAAATTTCGCATCCAGCAGCGGGGCGGTCTTTTGTTCGGTCGAGAGCAGAATAAACTGCCGGTTGCAGCCGTTGGGGTTGAGGTAGAGATCATCGCCCAGATCATCGGCGACCTCGGGGGCGAACCCGGAGATATCGATGTGAAAATCAGTGAGCTTGGTGGTCTTGCCGGTGAGATGTTTCAGGGCTCGATTATAGCGCTCCACCAAGGCGGGGGAGCCGACATGAAACAGGTTGCCAAACATCAACCCTTTTTGGATGAGCCGCATCATTTGAATGAAGCCCCGCATGCGGGGGATTTTATAACCATATGATATATATGGGGTTTCAATTTTTATTTACCAGATATTAAGGTGCATATTTCGCCCGACTGTGCGTCTTTCTGATCCTATTGCAAGACCCGTTTCTGCCGCCGCGCCAACACGATGAGACGATACAACATCAGCGGCAACCAGGCAAAGAGCAGTGCGACGGCCCAAAGCGGCGGCATCTGTTCTAGCTCTGCTTCACTGATCAACCCAATATTGAGCGGCACGACGACCACCCATGTCAGAACAAACAATGCAAATAGCAGCGTGATACAGCCCGTTACAGCCTGCAAGACTACGCCCCAAACGCCCTTCCCCCGACGCAAAAAGAGCCGCAACGACCAAAGCCAGCCCAGCACGCAAAGCATCGCCGCAATAAAGAGATAAACCGAAACAAGATACACATTCATGATTGACCCTGCCGTTTCATCCTCAGCGAGCGCCAGATATAGGCGATCACCATCAGCGGAAACCAAATAAGCGCCGTTAGCCAAGACCAGTACCACGCCCATGCGCCAAGCGCGGACAGCCCGCCCGACATCTCCATAAACGCGCCCGCCCAAAGCATGTGGAACATGAAGATCGGGGCGGCAGCGGTCATGGCCGCGATGCCGATATCTTTGGCGAAATCCGCCATGTCCAGCGCCGGCCGCGCCGCACGCCAATAGCCCGAAAACGCGCCCCATGCGGCGGGCATCAGCCAGACAACAAGGAAAAGTGCGGCCATTTATGCGGCCTTTCTTCGGTTGAGTTGGTAGACCACCATTGCGCCCACGCCCGTGCCAAGCAAGGCCCAACCCATCAGCTGTATTGTTGTGGTTTCCCCCTTTACGGCGGAACCGCCGACGAAAAGCACGAACACCAACACATGCACAAACACGCGCTGCACGGTGACCCACCTGCCCTGCCAGTTGGCCAAGCCAATCAACACATCGACACCCCACCACACAAGGATCACCATCCCCGGCCAAAAGGCCGACACACGCGACGAGGTCGTCATGGCGGTGAAATCCCCTTCAAAAAACCAAAAGGCGGAGATGTAGAGATGGACGATATAAGCCACATAGCTCGCCGCCCAGAAGGCGAGCCAGCTGTGATATCGGGATTTGAACCAGATGAAGATATAGGCCGGAATGAGCAGGATCAGCGCGGCCCAAGCGGTATAGGCAGACAGATAGAGCGAAAAGACCCGGTCCGGCGTGACGTCGGGCGCAGGGTTCGGGTTGGCGTCGGTTGGGGGTGGGATGAGGGAGAGAAGGCCCATGTCTTGGGTGTAGTTGGCCAAGGCAAAAGCGAAAGCGAGCAAGGCAAAGGTCAGCAAGGCAGCAGTGCGAGGAGAGGCTAAGGCGTTGGTCATTCCTTTCTATACATTTTCTGAGGCAACGACGGCTAGTGCCCGCGGAAGATTTGGTTTTTCAGACTTGGTTCGAAGCCACGCTGGTTGTTTTGGGAAAAATCTCAAAGGCGGGAATGAGCCCATTTTAACCGATGCTGCAGGGCGCATGATTGTCTGCTTGTATGACGAGAAGAGCTAGGAAGAGAGCTGTTTGCTCGGCATGGCAACCCACTTATCGTGAGTGAAACAGTAGTAGCTCGTTGCTGTTTCCACACGATGACAACGGCAAGGCGTCACCAGTTCTACACTTAAATCAAAAGCTGGCTGCGCGAATGTAACCAGCCACAGAGGTTCATCAACTCCCTTTTTTGCAAAAATAGATCGCAATGTACGGCTGCATATTGTCATAAGTTTCGCCACCTCCAGCAGAACCCGTTCCATTGTTTGACACACCCAGTTCCTTGCTGGATTTGCTGAAGTAGGGGATGTTCGAAGCATCACCTGCGTCATCAATGCTGAGTCCAGGTGCCTTAATGGAAAGATAGGACAAAGAATGGCTATGTTGGGGCATACGCAGATCATTTTCATATCGCCCTCCACTCCTGCCAAAGGCAAACGGTTCATTTGCGTCTTGTACGGCAGCAACAAGGACTTTGCCTCCCCAACTGGTCCCCATATCATCCCAACCGTTGGGGCAACCCGCGCGGCTATCAAACGCAACCACTGCGTTCAACGGAACCCCTTCTGATGCTCGTTGAATGTAAGCATCAATTTTAGGCTTGAGGTAGAGGCCCCAACCTGTGAATGCGGCTACTATGAGTAATCCGAACCCTGCAAGCATCCACGCGGTTACCTGTTTGACAGCCTGATTTCTTACCTCTGCTTTGAATTTTTCTGGCAGATCGTCGGGCATCTGAATCTCCTTGGTGAAAAAATTTATATCTTCAATTTACCAAGTCCTCCGAAGAGTCCAATTGGAAACCCTCTTGGTCAATTGTGCCGAAACCCTTCGTTTCTTAACCATTGGATTGTTTGGGGATTGCGGTGTGGGTAAATTTCTTGCTGCGCTCAACGCAAATTTTCTGTAAGCGGACATCTGGGGCGATATGACGAAAGTCTGGAAAGTCCGCATAGCGGACTTCCACCCTCCCTAGTCAGGGACAAAGGCAAGTTTTTGGCCTTCTAGGATCTTGAAAGCTGTGGGGGGCGTGGCTTTCGAGACCCAGAAGAATTCGCCCGCCCATTCCATGACGAACCAGCCTTCCCAGTCCGCGTCGCGCGGCCAGATGGATTGGTATTCGTCGCGCTCCGCGTCGATGCGCCATTGGCCACGGGTGGAACGCGCGTTTTCCTGCGCGTAGATCGTGGAGCCGTCGGAGGCGAAATATTGGCGGTAGGCTTGGCCTTCCCATGTTCCGACGGCGGTGTTGCCCGTCAGAAGCGCCGCGATCTCATGGGCTTTCAGCTTGACCGCCTGGGCGCTTGCCGGGGTCGTCAGGGTCGCGGCGATCAGCGCGAGTAGCGTCCTGCACCTCATTTATACTGCGCCCGCCTGCTGCCAAACGCGCGCACGCGTCGCCGCCAGGCTTTGTAGCTGCCGGTTTTCAGCCGGTCGCGCATCAGCGCCTTGACCTGCTTTTCCTTCAGCCCGTATTCGGCCTCGATATCGGCGAAGCTGACATGATCCGACAGCGCCATCTGCACGATTTCGCTTTGATGCGCCTCGGGAAGTTGGGTCGTTTTCATCACCGGCAACGTAGCGGGCGCGCGCGGCTTGGCAAGTCACGAGCGGGGGCGCTCCTTCTTGGGATCAAACGCCGCCAAATCCGTGCGGATCGTGGCAGGCAGGCGTTTTTGGTGGCCGTCGAGCTTGCCGATTTCGATCTGCGTGCCGGGCGCTGCATGGGCCACATCGATCCGCGCCATGGCGATGTTTTTGCCTAGAAGCGGCGAGCGCATGGCGGACGTCACCTCCCCGATCTGGGCGCGCCCGATATGGATGCAATCGCCGTGGCCCACATCGACATTGCTGCCGATATCGAGGCCCACAAGTTTGCGCTGCGGATGTTCCTTGCGCCGGATCAGGGCGTCGCGGCCAATGAAGTCGTCTTCCTTGGATTTCAGCGGCACGGTGAAGCCGATGCCGGCCTCAAACGGGTCAGTCTGGTCGGAGAAATCGTAGCCCGCGAAGATCAAACCGGCCTCGATACGCACCAGATCGAGCGCCTCAAGCCCCATCGGCTTCAGGTCAAACTCTGCGCCCGCCTCCCAGATCGCGTCGAAAATTTCGGCAGCGTGTTTGGGATGGCACATGACCTCATACCCCAGCTCGCCGGTGTAGCCGGTGCGCGACAGCACGAAGGGCGTGCCGCTTTCATTCATCAGACGCGCGGGCGTGTGGCGGAACCAGCCGAGCTGGTCGAATTCGGGGTTATGCGGCGCGGTCCAGGTGATTTTGCGCAGCAGGTCGCGCGACTTGGGGCCTTGGACGGCGACATTGTGCAGCTGGTCGGTTGAAGACCGCACCAGCACTTTCAGGCCCAGTTTCTCCGCCTGCTCGCGCAGCCAGTCCCCGCCGTAATCATTGCCGCCGATCCAGCGGAAATTGTCTTTGCCCAACCGGAACACTGTGCCGTCGTCGATCATGCCGCCATGCTCATAACACATCGCGGTGTAGACCACTCCGCCCACGGGCAGGGTCTTCATGTTGCGGGTGAAAATATACTGGCACAGCGCCTCGGCGTCGGGGCCGGTGACTTCGAACTTGCGCAGGGGTGAGAGGTCCATGATGACGGCGCCCTGGCGGCAGGCGTGGTATTCCTCGATCGGGCCGGCCTCGGCGAAGCAATTGGCCAGCCAGTAGCCGTTATATTCGATGAAATTGCGGGTGTGCTTGGCGAAGCTGTCGTGAAAGCCGGTTTGCTTGGTCATTTTCATTTCCGCATCAGGGGTGGGCCGGTACGCGACCGAGCGTTGGAATTTTTCCACGCCTGAATAGGTGCGGACGTGAATGTCGGTGGGGTTCCAGCCATTGGCCGCCGTCGTGTCATCCGGGCAGGCCGAGCTGACGCAGACGATATCGGTCAGCGCGCGCAGCAACACGTAGTCGCCGGGGCGCGACCACGGCTCGTCGGAATACATCACGCCGTGCTCGTCGAGAAACGTGTTGAAGAAGAAGTTAATCGCCATCCAGCCGGGCCGCCCCGTGACATCGAATTTCGACAAGGCGGTGTTGAAATTGTCCGAGCAGTTGGCGTGGCCGGGATAGCCGATATCGTCGTAATATTTGGCGGAACACGCAAGCGCGAAGGCGTCATGCCGCCCGCATGTGTCCTGTACCACCTCGACCAATGGCAGCATTTCCTGATCATAGTATTTCGCATGCAGGCCCGGCATCGGATAGGCATGCCCCATCAGCGTGCGGGTGGTCGTAACATCCAAAGCATGCTCGATCCCCTTATCGAGCTTGCGCGCGGAAAAACATTCAAAATCAGTGCATTGCCGACCATCTACATCAATGATCTGGATATAGTCGCCAGCTTTCACGAAAAACGCTTCCGCCGTGGCGGAATGCACGCGAATGTCGTCTTTGATGTCGGCCAAAGGGTCAGGCAGCTCAAATTTGACGTGGGATTTGATCACCGCGCGTTTGACCATCACGGTCAGCGGCGTGCTGGTGTCCTGACGTTCAATATCCATCGCGGGGCCCGGGGCCGCGATGATCACAACGCCTGCGCGTTGCACCACTAGCTCTTCTTGAGCCTTGGCGCGCGTCTCAGGGCCGAACAGATGTACGGCTTGCGCATCGGCCAGATCAATGCCGCGCGCGTCCAGCCCCATGCGCAGCCCGCGCAGCGATTGATCATTGCTCATCAAAAGCGCGCGTAGCCCGGCGGCCTGCGCGTTCGCTTTTGCGCTCAGAATGCCCGCATTAATCGCGCCCTTGGCGTCGGCGGCGACCAGTTCTGCCACCTGCCCGCCTTCGCTATTGATCACCGTGACCGTGTCGCCGGGTTCCACCGGGATCAGCGCGGCCCCGGCCCCTTCGACAACATAGCGTTCTGTGCCGGGAGGCATCGAAAAGGCACCGGGTTGAATAATTGCGCTGGGGTGCGGCGGTCCGGGCTGGACCTTGGGATAAATTTGATCGAGCATCCGATTTCCCTCCCATGCCCATGTTGCATGAGCGGAATAAAAATTTAATACTGAGAATAACGAGGCCTGTGCCTCCCGGCAAGAGCGACCAGCATCCTACATGAGAAATAATCAATTCAACGTTTTGGGCCGGGGCCTGTTCGGGCGCCCGCTTTTCGGGACGCAGCCCTGATGGGCGCCTTGTCGCTTGGCCTGATCGCCGCACTTTGCTGGGGGCTGCACGATCTTGCGGTGCGCAAAGTCAGTCAAAACACCCCGTTGATGGCTTCGCTTATGGCGGTGCTGATCGCGGGCACCGTGTTTCAATCCGCGCTGATGGCAACGCAGGGGGCCTTCGCGCAGGTGCGCGGCCCGGCCCTTACCTATGCCACCTGCGCGGGCGTGTTCTTTTTGATCGCGAGCCTTGGCCTTTATGGCGCGTTTCAACGCGGCCCCGTTCGGCTTGTCGCGCCCATCATCGCCAGCTACCCGATCTTGTCGGTGAGTTGGGCTGTGCTGACCGGGGTCACGGTCACGCCGTGGCAATGGGGCGCCGTCATCTGCATCATCATCGGGGTGTCTGTCGTGGCAAGCTTGTCAGATGACAGCGACGGAGATGTGCCCCCGAAGGCTCGCACGATCCTGTACGCGCTGGTCGCAGCCATTGGCTTTGCGGGCACCTTCGCGCTGGGCCAGCAGGCCGCGTCCCTGTCGGAGGATTTGCCGTCCATTTTGATCACACGTTTGGTGTCCATCGTTCTTTTGGCGGCGATCATACTGGGCCTGCGCCTGCCGATTTGGCCCGGCAGGCGGGCGCTGCCGGTTCTGATCACTATGGGTGTGTTGGACGGCATTGCGCTGATCTGCGTGCTATCCGCGGGCGGGTTGCCGGACGCGCAATATGCGTCCGTCGCATCGTCGGTGTTCGGGCTTCTGACCATCGTCATGGCATGGGCGTTCTTGAAGGAACGCATGACGCCCGCGCAATGGGGCGGAGTCGCGCTCAGCTTTGCCGGGATCGGCTATCTGGCGCTGTGATGGCTTGAAAAGGGAGGGTGGCGGACAGACAGTCCGTATAACTACTGTTTTTCTACGTTCATACATATTCGAGCATGTCTGTAATTTTTTGTTTTTTACAGTTATATAATTTCATAACCGCTCATTGACGTTCGTGCACAATCATCCTAAATCAGGAAAAAGTGTGGGAATAAATGTGGGAACGACATGACCTTGAGTGCGCAAAAAGTAAAGACGGTAGGACCCGGCCGCCACGGCGACGGGCGCGGGTTGTTCCTCTACGTCAAACCTTCTGGGGCGCGGTCGTGGGTGCTTCGGTATCAGGTCCGAGGGCGGCGACGGGATTTGGGTCTTGGCTCTTTTCCAGACGTGACACTTGCGATGGCTCGCGACCGTGCGACCGAAGCCCGCCGGATGATTGCCGAAGGCGAGGACCCGATTGCAAATAAACAGCAAGCCAAGCCCAAAACGTTCAAGGATGCGGCGCTCGAATTGATCGCAAGCAAGCGCCCCGGCTGGAGGAGCGTCAAACACGCTGCGCAATGGACATCGACACTCGAAACCTATGCTTTCCCCAAGTTAGGGCAGATTCAAGTCGCTAAGATTGAAACCGCTGACGTGATTTCCGCGCTTACTCCGATCTGGTCTGCCAAACCGGAGACAGCAAACCGTGTGCGGCAACGCATAGAAGCGGTGCTTGATTACGCCGCTGCGCTCGGCATCCGCACCGGTGACAACCCAGCCCGCTGGCGTGGGCATCTGGATCACCTATTGCCAAAACCCAAAAAGGTACGCGCGGTCAAACACCACCCCGCCTTGCCTCATGCGGAAGTAGCGGACTTCATGGCGCTACTGGAAACCCGAAAAGGTGTGGCGGCGCGGGCTTTGGGCTTCACCATCTTAACGGCGGCACGATCTGGAGAAACCCGTGGCACGACTTGGGCCGAGATCGACCTTGAGGCGAAGGTCTGGACAATCCCAGCAGATCGCATGAAGGCGGGCAAGGAACACCGCGTCCCGCTTTCCAACGAAGCACTTGCCAAGCTGGGTGACAAACGTGGAGACGACAAGCTGATCTTCGAAAGCGAAACCAAACCCGGCAAACAGATCTCCGACATGAGCATGACCGCCGTTTTGCGCCGCATGGAACGCAAGGACATCACCGTCCACGGCTTCCGCTCGACCTTCCGCGATTGGGCGGGCGAGACCACCGGTTTCCCACGCGAAGTGATCGAAGCGGCGCTGGCGCATGGCATCAAGGATAAGGCAGAGGCGGCCTATGCAAGGTCGGACCTGTTCGACAAGCGGCGTAACCTTATGGACGCTTGGGCGAACCGCACTGGAAACCGCAAATCTTCGCCAAACTAGTTAGCCTGAACTCGGAAAATCCGGCCCAGCTGGTATACTCTCACATCTGAATGGATCGAACCCAATCAAGTAGGGTATGCGACCTTGGATGCTGCGCGACATCAATTCAGTCCGGCCCATTGCGGACCTTCGCCCCCGGTTCAAGATGCTGCAATTGCAGCTCGCAAAGCGGACATAGCCCCGTGAGCACAGCATTTTGGTATGCTGCATGACTGCATCGCGAGACAAAGCGGGAATTTATTTGGTTCAATCCAACGTCCGCTATCAACACTTTGAAACAGCAACAAGCTCGCCAAAGCAGTACGAGAAAGAACAAACTTCCAGAAATTGATTCCAATTTCTTATTGGTGACACTTGGCGTCGGCGGTCAGAGCTTTTCGAGCAACTCAGGCACGGCCGTAAAGAGGTCCGCCACGAGGCCGAAGTCTGCCACCTGGAAGATCGGTGCTTCTTCATCCTTGTTGATCGCGACGATGACCTTGCTGTCCTTCATGCCCGCAAGGTGCTGAATTGCACCAGAAATTCCGACCGCGACATAGAGATCAGGTGCCACGACCTTGCCAGTCTGGCCCACCTGCCAGTCATTCGGGGCATAGCCCGAGTCGACGGCGGCGCGGGAGGCGCCCACGGCGGCGCCAAGTTTGTCGGCTAGTTTTTCGATCAGCGCAAAGTCTTCCTCAGAGCCGATACCTCGGCCGCCAGAGACCACAACGCCGGCCGAGGTCAGTTCGGGCCGATCGCTTTTAGCCACCTTGTCTTCCACCCAGGAAGACAGGCCCGGACCAACCGCCGCGCTCACGGTTTCCACCGCCGCGGAACCGCTTTCAACAGCCGCATCGAATGTTGCCGTACGGAAAGTGACCACCTTCTTGACGTCATTGGATTTGACCGTCTGGATTGCGTTGCCTGCGTAGATCGGACGCTCGAACGTGTTGCCGTCGACAACGGCAGACACGTCGGAGATCATCATCACGTCCAGCAGGGCGGCCACGCGGGGAATTACGTTCTTGGCGTCGGTGGTGGCGGGTGCCACGATGTGCTCATACTCATCGGCCAGCGATACGATGAGAGCAGCTGTGGATTCTGCAAGGCGGTGACCCAGCGAGGCGTCTTCAGCGACCAGCACCTTGGACACACCGTCTATCTTGGCGGCAGCCTCACCTGCCGCGGCGGCAGAGCGACCGGCGGCCAGAATGGTCACATCACCCAGTTCTTTGGCTGCGGTCACGGCCTTGGCAGTGGCATCCATCGCCAATTCGCCATCGTTTACTTCTGCGAGAAGAAGAACAGCCATTACACAGCCCCCGCTTCTTTGAGTTTCTCTACCAGCTCCTCAACAGAGCCGACCTTGATGCCAGCGGTGCGCGCCTCTGGCTCTTCGGTCTTCACGATTTCCAAACGGTTGGAAACGTCTACGCCGTAGTCTTCGGGCGTCTTTTCATCCAACAGCTTTTTCTTGGCCTTCATGATGTTGGGCAGCGAGGCATAGCGCGGCTCATTGAGGCGCAGGTCCACGGTGATGACGGTGGGCATGGAGACCTCAATGGTCTGCAGACCGCCGTCCACTTCGCGAGTGACCTTGGCCTTGTCGCCAGTGAATTCGACCTCAGAGGCGAAGGTGGCCTGGGACCAACCCATGAGCGCAGACAGCATCTGACCAGTGGCGTTCATGTCATTGTCGATGGCCTGCTTGCCGCAAAGCACGAGGCCCGGCTGCTCTTCTTCCACGACCTTGGCGAGGATCTTGGCCACGGCCAGCGGTTCGATGTCATTGTGCACGTCATCGGTCGCAACCACGAGGATCGCCCGGTCGGCACCCATCGCAAGTGCTGTGCGCAGAGTTTCCTGAGACTGCTTGGCGCCGATGGAAACAGCGACAACTTCGTCGGCCTGACCGGTTTCTTTCAGGCGGATCGCCTGTTCGACGGCAATCTCGTCAAACGGGTTCATCGACATTTTCACGTTGGCAAGATCGACTCCGGAACCATCCGCTTTCACGCGGACCTTCACGTTGTAGTCAATCACGCGTTTGACGGGAACAAGCACCTTCATTCATTGACTCCAATCTTTTTTGCGGGGTTGAATTGTCTGCTTCGGTCATAAGATCGGCTGGCGCTGGAATCTGCATGATCAGCCATTTAGGCGGTTAAAAGCCCCCCACCCGCAAGGTGGGGGGAAAGACCCCGTTGCCCCCGGGAATGAGAGCAACGGGTCGTCGCGTTACTTGGCTTCTGGTGGGATCAGCCCTTCTGGCACATCGATACCTGCTTCGACGTAGTACTTATATGCCCCAACATGCAGCGGTGCGTTCATCTGGGACAGGCCGTTCTCAGGGGTGATCACTTTCATCCACTGAGCGGCGGCAACCAGATCATCGCTGTTTTCAAAGATAGCTTTGGTGATGTTATAGCCGTCCTCTTCGGACAACCACTTATTGGTGCCCAAACCGACGATTGTGTTCACCAGGCGAACCGGCTCTTCGTTGACGAGACCGCTGTAAGAGCCCGGCTCGAGCATCGTGAACTCACGGCCCGGGATGTTGAAGGATTTCTGGATCGCTTCGCTTTCGACCTTGTCGTCAGGGATGCCCAGAACCCGGAACTTGCCAAGCGCGGAAAGCTGCTGCAGCTCGGCGCTCGGGATGGGAGCAGCTGTGAAATAGACGTCGATCTGACGGTCTTGGAACGCTTGTTCAGCGGAAGACCAGTCGACGCTGATCGCCTCAAAATCGCTCTCCGGGTCAAATCCGGTCACGCCGGTGATGATCGCACCGATCGTTGCGCGCGCGGCTCCGGAAGGTGGGCCGATGAAGACTTTCTTGCCTTTGATTTCAGCCAGCGAGGTGATGCCGGAATCTTCCCAGACGATTGCGTGATAGGCTCCAAACGGATAGTTCAGGATGCTGCGCAGGTTGCCGAAAAGCTCGGGCGCGTCGGCCATGTCTTTATACATGCGGGTACCGTCACGGAGGAAACCGTTGATCGAAACCGCCGTCACAAAGAGGTCAAGCTGTTGGTTTGCAGCCTCGACGGCCTGGCGCGTCGCGGCAGAGCCCGTTGAAAGCTGGGTCGCGTAGCCATGCTCCTCTTTCAGGATTTGCGTAACCGCGATGGAGAACACGGTGGTGGGCGATGATTGCCCCAGCGATGCCATCCGAAGATTTTTGTTCTGAGCTGTCGCAGTTGAGCCGAGCGATATGGCGATCGCCGCGGCCGCAATGACGCCTTTTTGCACGATACGTTGAAACATGGGTTAGGACTCCTCCAGTTGGTTATCAGTGGTTTTGGTAAGACTGGCCGTCGCGGCAAGCTGCGGGCTACGATGCACAGCGAGAAGCGCGATGGTCAGGACGATGAAAAGGTATTGCAGCTGCGGGATCTGGATGATCAGACCGATGGCAAGGCCAATACGGATCACGCGACCCAGAAGGCTCAGCCGCTGCCCGGCAAAGCCTGCCGCACCTGTGTTGAGCATCCAGATGGCTAAAGCAAGCGCCACGCAGACGCGGATGAAGCTTGCGAGATCGAAGTCGAGCACCAGCAACAGCGAGGGCTCGTAGATGAAAATGAATGGGATGATAAACCCGACAATCGCCAATCGGACCGAGACGAACGCCGTCCGCATCGGGTTCGATCCCGCGATTGGAGCAGCGGCAAAGGCACCGATGGCCACTGGCGGTGTGATGGCCGACAGCACGCCGAAGTAGAGCACGAACATATGCACCGCGATCAGCTCTGCGCCAAGATTGGTAACCACCGGGCCCAACACCAGCACGATGATGATATAAGCCGGTAGCGTGGGCATCCCCATGCCCAATACGAGGCAGGCGAAGGCGGTAATAATCAGCGACCAAAGCAGGGAGTCCTCGCTAAGCGATGAGATCATCGAGGCAAAGCTGAGCCCGATGCCTGTCAGGTTCATCACGCCGAGAATGATGCCGATGCAGCCGACAGCCACGAGGATTGAGGCGCAGGCGATACCGGCCTTGACCGCAATGTCCCAATACATTTTTAGGCTGGAGCGGTTCTTTCGCCGGAACAAGCCCAGGGCGAGCGCCAGCGTGACGGCGACAAGGCCTGCCATGGTCGGGGAACGGCCCATCAGCAGCACGGCGATGATCGACGCGATTGGCAATAGGAACTGCAGGGAAGCGATGTAGTCAGCCCGCGTCAGCTTTATCCGCTCGTTTTCTGGAACGGGTTGGATGCCTGCGGCTGTTGCATCGACTGAGACGGCAGCGAAGAGCGAGCCATAATAGAAGAGCGCAGGCACCAACGCTGCGAGCGCGATGGTCGTGTAGAGTTCACCCGTTAGGTCGGCCATCATGAAGGCTGCCGCGCCCATGACCGGGGGCATGATCTGCCCACCGGTGGAGGCTGCCGCTTCGATTCCGCCCGCGGTAGCCGCGGGAAAGCCGCGCCGTTTGATCATCGGAATAGTGAAGGACCCGGAACCCACAACGTTGGCGGTGACGCTGCCGGACATGGAGCCAAGCAGGGCGCTAGCGACCACCGCCGAGTGGGCGGGGCCGCCGCGTGTCTTGCCCGTTAGCGCGACAGAGACGCGGATCAGAGTGTCACTCGCTCCCGTGCCTTCCAGCACAATGCCAAACACCACAAAGATCAGCACAACCCGTATCACCACAGCGGTGGGCGATCCAAAGACGCCCTGGTAGCCGTACCAGATCGTGTCCATGGCCCGGTCAGGGCTGATGCTGGGTTGGTTGAGGAAGCCGGGGAGCGCATCCCCAAAGAAGCAGTAGATCAGTGTCAGCAGGGCGATCACGACAATGGGCAGGCCAAAGAGCCGTCGGGTCGCTTCAAGAACGACAGCAATGCCGCCGAGCGCCAGCCAGACGTCGTAGGTGCTGAAGAAGTAAAGCGTTTGCTCCATCAGATAGGCGACCTGCGTGAAGCGCAGGCAGGCGGCGACAATGAGCGCGATCAACGCCCAGTCGAGCGCCATTCCCGCCATCTTGATAAACGGAGAACGCTCGCCTGCGGGATCGGTAGTCGGCTTCGTGATCATGACGATGACCACGGCCGCGCCGACCAGCATGTTCAAACCATATGCGATGTCCCAGGGGCCGAAATAGGCCACATAGATCGACTGGATCGAGACAAAGGCCGCGATGAGGGAGGCGAGGAAGAGTGTGAGGTTTCTCAAAGACTGCATGAAGGACCATCCAATCCTGAGAGCGCTGCAGCCTTGGCCGCGCCATTTGGCTTCAGCAGGGCTGACGGCTGCCAGCGTTCTTGTTTCGGCATGCCAAAACGCTGCCGTCCTCCTCCATTGTAATTGGTCACGCCGCACCTCCCGATTGGCTATTTGTATTGATTTGTATCATCAGTTCTAATTATTGCAACATATTTATGATATGTTGTAAATAAAACCACAGTTCAGCACTACATTCCCGAAAAGCTCGGTGTGCGTTTGGCCAGGAATGCCGCGATTCCCCCTTGGGCATCCTGCGTGCGCATCATCGCTGCGATGGCGCGGGTTTCCTTGTCGAGCTGTGTTTCGAGGCTTTCGCTATAGGCCGTCTCAAGTAGCTGCTTAGCGCGACCAAAGGCCTTGGAGGGGCCAGCCGCGATTTGCGCCGCAAGCGTCCGGGCCTCCTCCAGCAGGTCTTCTGCCGCGACGACGCTGGTGACCATGCCCCAGTCCCGCGCTTCTTCGGCCGTCAGTACGCGATTGGTCAAAACTAGCTCTTTGGCGCGCAGCAGGCCGATGTGTTTGGCTAGGAAGTACGTCAGCGACCCATCGGGGGAGAGGCCTGAGGCGGTATAGGCGGACACGAATTTCGTCTTGTCCGAGGCAAGGACGATATCCCCCGCAAGCGCCATGGACAGGCCCGCGCCCCCGGCTGATCCGTTGACCGCGCAGATCAGCGGCGCATCCATGTGTGCAAACCGCGAGACGGTTGCATGCACCATCGTTGCCATGCGGGTCACATGGTCGGCCTTGTCGGCGGCGGCTGCGAATTCATCCAGGTCACCGCCGACGTTGAATGTCTTGCCTGTACCGGTCAGGATGACAGCCCTTGCGCCCATAGCGTTGCATTGGCAGGCCGCATCAAACAGCTCGTCACACATACGCGCGTTCAGCGCGGTCACCTGTGCGTTACGGTCCATGGTGATTTCGGCCACATCGTTTTCGCGCGACCAGCGAATAGTTTCGTATTGCATAGAAACTCCTTGAGAACACAGACAGCCATTAAGACAGCCGCAGTTCAGATTGTAAGAAAGAGGGGTGAGCGCGCCGTCAGGCAGCCCAACAGGAGGCCATCAGGTCTTTTGGAAAAGGCCTTTGGCGCGCAACGCGTCCGCGACGTTGGCAAGGCGAGGCCCGATACTTGTTTCGAACTTGTCCTCAACAACCCGGTAACTTGGCATGCCGCAGGCCATCGCAACAAGAAGACCGTCCTCGGTCCTGCCGAGTGGCGTTGCGGCGGCCACGATGTTCTGCCGCCATTCGCCGTACGACACACAGAAGCCTGCGGTTCTGCAGCGCGCGATGCCGTCCTTGGTGGATTTCAACCCGTCCGCATACTCCTGTGTGTTTTGCGTCTGGAGTTTCTGCAGTTTTTGCTTAAGCTCTTCATCGTCGAGCAAGGACAAAAGCGCCCGGCCCGTTGACGACATCAACAAGGGGCCGTTCAGACCAATCTCGGGGGTATGAGGATACTGATCCTTCACACCGACTGTCTTGATCTGAATGAAGCGATCCTCTGACATGATCGACAGCGTCATTGAACCGCCTGTCAGTGCGGCGACTTCCTCCATCATATCGGTTGCTTCATGCCGCCAGGGCATAACCGCGAGAAGGGGGTAGGTCAGCGAAAGCAAATGCGGGGCAAGCCGGAACATGCCCTTTTCATCACGCCGAATATACCCAACATGCATCAGTGTCTTACACAGCCGTGAAACCGCTGGGCGGTTCATGTCGAGACGCCTGGCGAGCTCCGCATTGCTTAGGGCGGCGTCCTTGTCAGTGAAGCACTGCAAAATCTCAAGCCCGCGGATCAGCGTCGTGGAGAGTGCAGATGCTTCGGTCGGCTTCAATTGTTTCGCTTTCAGATCGGTCGGCGCAGCCAATATGTCATTATATGAAATCATATGACACCCTTTTGCTTCAAAATGTTCAACGTGTCTTCGTCAAGCTCGGCAATCCTTCGGTAGATGTCGTCATTGTCCGCGCCCATGCTCTTGGCAGCCCACCTGATTTCGCCAGGGCTATTGCGGAAGCGCGGGACGAGGTTTTGCATTTTGACAGTGCCGAAGTCGTCGTCGGACACCTCAGTAATGGCCTCCCGCGCAATGAAATGCGGGTCTGCAAACATCTGGTCGATGGAATAAATCGGCGCGATGGTCCCGTTTGCAGCGCGGAAGGCTTCGACCACTTCATCTTGCGTATGTGATGCAATCCATCCGCCGAAAATGCGGTCCAGCTCGGCAGAGTTCTTGACCCGTGCCGGGTTGCTCGCAAAGCGCTCTTCCTCGACAAGCTCGGGTCTGCCGATGGCATTAGCGTTGTTCTTAAAGATGCGATTGGTGCTGCCGGCCAGAGAGACATAACGCTTGTCGCTGGTCAAGTAGACGCTCGCCGGAGCGGAATATTGATTGCGGTTGCCGCTGCGCGCATGCACGTCGCCCAATTGGTCGTATTGGATGGCCAAAAACTCGAGAATACGGAAGGTGGATTCGGTCAATGAGACGTCAATCTCCTCGCCCTTTCCGCCATTGCGGTCGCGATCCAGCAAGGCGGCGACGGCGGCAAAGGCACCGAACAGCCCTCCGATCGGGTCGCCCAGCGGGTAACCAGTGTGCATCGGCGGGCGATCCTCGTCGCCCGTGATATGGGTCAGCCCGCCCATGGCCTCAAAGATGCGCGCAAAACCGGGAAGCGAGGCATAGGGGCCATCCTGCCCGAAGCCGCTGATCCGCAAAACGATGAGATTGGGGTTCGCGCCCCAGAGCGTATCGATATCAAGCCCCCAGCGATCCAGCGTGCCAGGCCGGAAATTCTCGACCACGACATCGGCCTCGGCCACCATCTTGAGAAATAGCTCCTTTCCTTCCGGCTTTCGTAGATCGAGTGTAGCAAAGTATTTGCCCCGGTTTGTGACCTTCCACCAAAGCGGCTTGCCGTCTTTCAAAGGAGGGAAGCCCCGTAGGCCATCACCGATGCCGGGAAGTTCGAACTTGATCACCTCTGCACCGAAATCGGCCAGCATGGTGGCGGCCATCGGACCGGCGATCACGGTTGAGATATCCAGGACACGAATCCCCGAGAGCGGTCCCTTACCAGTTTTGTTCAACATCGTGAGAGCTCCTCAAAGCCAGACCAAATTAAATAGTTTCATTATTTGAAACGAAAACTATATTCATGTCAATAATTGTTGCGTAATCTGATTTAGGTTGTATATTTGGCCCTGATTTAAAGGGGGACCCTGATGAATTTCAGTTTCACAGCAGAAGAAGAGAGCTTTCGCGACGAGGTACGCAGCTTTCTTGCCGCCGAGCTGCCGCAGGACATTCGCGACACGCATTTTGGTTTTCGCCGCCATTCGTGGGAGCAGATGTTTCGCTGGCACAAGATCGTTGCCAAGAAAGGCTGGGTCGCCCCTTACTGGCAGGTGGAATACGGCGGCACGGGCTGGACCCCAGTGCAGCAATATATCTTTGACGTAGAAGCGATGATGGCCGGCGCCCCACGCTTGCGGCCTTTCGGACTGAAGATGATCGGGCCTGTGATCATCAAATACGGGTCCGACGCACAGAAGGCGCATTTCTTGCCGCGCATTTTGTCGGGCGAAGATTACTGGTGTCAGGGCTTTTCCGAACCCGGCGCGGGGTCTGACCTTGCCAGTCTAAAAACACGCGCAGAGCGCGAGGGCGACGTCTTTAAGGTCAACGGGCAGAAAACCTGGACCACCACCGGCCAGCACGCGAATTGGATGTTCACACTTGTCCGCACCGACCCGGATGCTGAGAAGCCGCAACAGGGCATTTCCCTATTGCTGATCGACATGAACCTACCGGGGGTCGAAGTGCGCCCGATCATCACCATCGACGGCGATCATCATGTGAACGAGGTCTGGCTCAACGATGTTGAGGTCCCCGCTGACATGCTGGTAGGCGAGGAAAACAAGGCTTGGACCTATGCGAAATTTCTGTTGGGGAACGAACGTGTGGGCATCGCCAATGTCGGGCAAAACAAGGCGGAGCTGCGGCTGCTCCGCAAGCTGGCTTTGAAGCAGGAACAGGGTGGCGCAGCATTGATCGACGATCCGGTCTTTGCCTCGAAACTGGCTGATCTGGAGGCCGACTTCATGGCCTTGGAGATCACCAATCTGCGGATGCTCTCCTCCATCAAGCGGGGGGACGCGGCGGAGCTTGCGCCGTTCCTGAAGCTGCGTGGCAGTGAAATTCAGCAACGCAGCAACGAGTTGGCGATGGAGGCCGCAGGCCCCCGTGCAGCCGTCTGGCAGAAGGACAGCTCTGATGATGCAATTCTGGACCGCTACGGCATCCATGGCTGGCTGCTGTCGCGCGCTTTCACAATATTTGGCGGCTCTAGCGAAGTGATGAAGAACATCATCTCCAAACAAACACTTAGGCTTTGAGGGGCGATCATGGATTTTGATCTGACAGACGAACAACGGATGATCGCGGATACGGTTGCGGACGTGATGCGTGATGCAAGTGACGGCGGCGCATGGGCCTCGCTAGTCGAGTCCGGCCTTCTTGGCATGACCTATTCCGAAGACGCAGGCGGCGCCGGGCTCGGCTTGCTGACGCTGGCCCCGGCATTGACGGCCATAGGCCATGGCAAGGACAGCCCGCCTCTGGTTGGTGCGGCTGTACTGCCCGGCCTGTTGAGCGCGCAATGCGAACTGCCGGATTTCGACGTCGATGGCGCGCTGGACGGGTCCAATGGGGTCGCCGTGGGGTTGCCCGAGAATGCGACAACGCTGAGCGCAGAAAACGGCACCTTGAACGGCACCGCCCAGATGGTTTTGGGCGGCGCGGAGGCCAAGACGCTGCTGCTGTGTTTGGAAGGGGCCAACGGGTCGTGCTGCGGGGCTGTTGATTTGACGGCGGAGGGCGTGACAATCACGCCTTTGCCCTTGCTCGACGGCCAGGTCGCGGCGGACATCACCTTTGACAATGTCCCCGTCTCACTGGCGCAAGCGGGCGAGGATTTGCCCGGTTGGATGAGCGATGTCGCTGCCGTTTGTCTCAGTGCCACGGCCCTGGGCGCGGCGCAGGCGATGCGTGATCTAACGCGCGACTACCTCACCACGCGCAAGCAATTCGGCAGGCCCATCAGCAGTTTCCAGGTGCTTCAACATGCCATGGTTGATGTATTTCACGAGACCGAACACTTCGAGTCCCTCGTTCTGGCTGCGGCCAGCGCTTGCGATGGCAAGGATGAAAGACACCGCCAACGATCTGTATCTGCGCTCAAGCGCTTTTGCGGCACCCGGATGCGCGCAGCTGCCGCGTCCTGTATCCAGATGCATGGCGGCATCGGGACGACCGAAGAATATGACCTCGACCGGCTGACCAAACGCATTTTGATGGCAGATATGCTCTATGGCACCTCCGATGCACATGCTGCCCGGCTCGGAAAACTGGTCGCCGAGGCCGCCCGAACAGAAGAAAAGGGATTTCCCGCATGACCCAAGTGCGCTCGCAGTCGCAGGACGGTATCCTGACCCTGACGCTCGATGGCCCCGAGAGCCGCAATTCGATCAACCCCGAGGTCTACCGCGCGGTGCGGGACGCCGTTGTCGACGCAGGCAATGACGCGGACATCCGTGCTATCGTCATCACCGGGGCGGGCGGCTTTTTCAGCTCGGGGGGAAATATCAACGCGCTCAAGAACAGCGCGAAGGGGCCTTTGTCGGCCGTCAATTCCAACACCGATTACCTCAATGCCATGATCCGGGCCATTGTCGATTGCCCCACGCCTGTGATCGCGGCCGTCGCAGGAGGCACGGCTGGCGCGGGCGTCGCGCTTGCGTTCAGCTGCGACATGATCGTTGCAGAGGCAGAGGCCATGTTCACCGCTGCCTATGTGCGTGTTGGGCTTAGCCCTGATGGTGGGTTGACCCATTTCCTGCGCGCAGGCATGCCCCGCCAATTGGTGAACGAACTCTGCATTCTTGGCCGCCCCGTCACAGCGGAACGTCTGGCGCAGTTCGGCATCGTGAACGAAGTCGCTGAGGCTGGTCAGACACTGGAATGCGCGATGATGCTGGCGGGCAAAGTGGCGGCGGGACCGCCGAATGCGATCCGGTCGATCAAACATCTGGTCAACATGGCACCCGATACGCAGCTGAGCAGCCATCTCTGGGCCGAAGCGGACCTGATCAATAAGGCGCGCTACGGCGTTGAAGCGGCAGAGGGGCTGTCTGCCTTCCTCGAAAAACGCAAACCCGATTTTTCCAAGACCTGAGGCGCAATCATGACACTTCCAACGCAACTGAAGTCGCTGCGGCTGCCCCTCATCGGCGCGCCCATGTATATCGTGTCGAACCCCGCTTTGGTGATTGCCCAATGTCAGGCGGGCATCGTCGGCAGCGTACCTTCCTTGAACGCGCGCGACAAGGACGGCGACGGCATCATGCTGGAGATCTGGCTGAAACAGATCACCGAAGCGCTGGATGCCTGGAACCAGTCCAACCCGGACAGGCCTGCCGCGCCTTATGCGGTCAACCAAATCGTGCACAAATCGAACGAAAGGCTGGAGCGCGACATTGAGATCTGCGCCCGTTGGAAGGTGCCGATTTGGATCACGTCGCTGGGTGCGCGGGAAGAAGTCAACGAGATGGCACATGGGGCGGGCGCGATCGTCTTGCATGATGTGATCAGCGACCGATTTGCTCGCAAGGCCATCGAAAAAGGTGCCGACGGTCTGATCGCCGTGGCCGCGGGGGCAGGTGGGCATACGGGGGCGCAATCGCCCTTCGCTTTGGTGCAGGAAATCCGCCAGTGGTTTGAGGGACCGCTCGCCTTATCCGGAGCAATTGCGTCGGGCGCGTCGCTTTTGGCCGCACAAGCCGCCGGCGCAGATTTCGGCTACATGGGAACGCCTTTTATTGCGACCAAGGAGGCCAACGCAGCCGCTGCCTATCAAGAGATGCTCTGCGAGGCCCATGCGCAGGACATCATTACAACCGCCGCCGTGACCGGAGTGAACGGCAACTACTTATCCCGCTCTCTTGAAGACACTGGTGTTGATCCCAGCACGACAGGTCAGTTGTCGCTTCTGGGTGACAAGAACAAACCCGGCCCGAAACCGTGGCGCGATATTTGGAGCGCTGGTCAGGGCGTGGGCTCCATCACCGAGGTGACCCCCGCCAAAGACCTGATCGGGCGCATCGCAGGGGAGTATGACGCCGCGAAGGCGCGGCTTTCACAGATCACCGGCAGCTAAACCCGAACCAAGAAAACGCACTGGCGCGCAATGGAATGGCGCCTGAAGGGAACAACATGAAAGACATCGTCATTGTATCTGCCGCGCGCACCGCCGTGGGGAGTTTTGGTGGATCTTTGAGAGGGCTCACACCAACGGAACTTGGCGTCATCTCAGCAAAAGAGGCGATTGGCCGGGCAGGTCTACAGCCGGAGGATGTGCAACAGTCTTTCTATGGCAATGTCATCCACACAGAGCCGCGCGACATGTATCTTGCGCGGACGATCTCTCTCGAAGCAGATTTGCCGAATAGTTCAGCTGCGCTTACGGTGAACCGCCTTTGCGGTAGCGGATTGCAAGCGATAGTCTCGGGTATTCAGACGCTTCAGCTCGGTGACGCGGTTATCGTGTTGGCTGGTGGTGCGGAGAGTATGAGCCGGGCCGGATACCTCGTGCAGACAGCACGATGGAGCCAAAAGATGGGAGACACAAAGGCCATCGACATGATGCTCTCCGTTCTCAATGACCCGTTTGGACATGGGCATATGGGGATCACGGCTGAGAACATCGCGGATCGCCTTAGCATCACACGCGAGACACAAGATGCGTTTGCCGTCGAAAGCCACCGGCGCGCATCTGCTGCGATTGAAGCGGGCTATTTCAACGATCAGATCGTCACGGTCTCGGTCAAATCCCGAAACGAAACGGTCGACTTCAAGACGGATGAACATGTGCGCGGTGATGCGTCTGCGGAAGGGATGGCCGCGCTGAGGCCGGCCTTCAAGAAAGACGGCACGGTCACTGCAGGCAATGCCTCAGGGATCAACGATGGTGCCGCGTCTTTGATCTTAATGAGTGCTGATGAGGCTGAAAAGCGCGGCCTTGAGCCGATGGCGCGTGTCGTGTCCTATGGACATGCCGGGGTCGATCCGGAGGTGATGGGCCTTGGCCCAATCCCCGCGATGAAAATCGCACTTGGCAAAGCTGGCCTGACGGTGGGCGATTTAGACGTCGTGGAATCCAACGAAGCTTTCGCAGCCCAAGCCTGCGCGGTGACCTCCGAACTTGATCTGGATCCTGCCATCGTGAACCCAAACGGCGGGGCCGTCGCCATCGGGCATCCTATCGGGGCGAGCGGTGCGATCATTACCACCAAGCTTGTCTACGAGTTGAAGCGGCGCGGGGCCAAAACAGGGGCGGCCACGATGTGTATCGGCGGCGGGCAAGGGATCGCATTGATCGTCGAGGCGGCATGACCAGCTACCTGCAAAACCCTGATCTGCCTCACCGAAGGATCGACTTATGAAACTAACAGACATGGCAGGGCAGATCGGCGAAGAGATCGCGGTGTCAGACTGGCTGCGTGTCGATCAAAGCCGCATCGATGCATTTGCCGACTGCGCCAATGATCATCAATGGCTTCACACCGACCCGGTGCGGGCTAAGGCCGAAAGCCCGTTTGGAACGACCATCGCGCATGGTTTTCT
The DNA here is from genome assembly GCF_055693445.1 of Litoreibacter sp. JB4-2. NCBI lineage: Bacteria > Pseudomonadati > Pseudomonadota > Alphaproteobacteria > Rhodobacterales > Roseobacteraceae > Litoreibacter > Litoreibacter sp. JB4-2. The sequence goes on along the minus strand of NZ_CM146334.1, from coordinate 3,362,504 downwards.
GACGCTGGCGATGCTGACCGAGTTGCAGCGGGACGCAGGGGCCTGGCCGGAAGATGTCGCGTCCACTGTCAATTACGGGCTGGAAAGGGTGCGGTTTATCAGTCCGGTCCTGTCGGGAGCGCGCATTCGCAACCGGGCGGTCTGCGGCGAGCTGAGCCAGAAGAAAGAAGGCGCTTGGCTGGTTAAGTTAGAGAACACGCTTGAGATCGAAGGGCAGGACAAACCGGCGCTTGTCGCCACGAACCTGCTGATGATGTTCAGGTAAAAAGGGAAATGCCGATGCAGGATACGCCGACAGAACATCCCTACGCGAGGCTCATCGCTTTCACGCAACGCGCCTCGATGCTGACGCCGAAGGTCGGCGCTGAAACAATGGCAAAAAGCAGTGTGAAAGAGTTCTCTATCGTCGACACGGCGTCTGTGGTTGAGTCGTTTGCAGTGTCAATGACCCATGGTCTGGCCGCTTCCACGAGCGTCTGCATATCTCGACACGCCAGTATTCGCGGATCGTCCGCGATTGGGTCAAATCGATCGGTCTAGAAGCCAACGCATATGGGCACGCATTCGGTGCGGCGAACGAAGGTGACACAGATCTACAAGAAGACCGGCAACTTGCGGGCGGTTCAACTTCTGCTTGGGCACACCAAGATGGATAGCAACCTCCGGTACTTAGGCGTCGAGCTGGAGGATGCGTTAGCTATCGCGGAGGCCATTGAAATCTAGCAAGTTCGGGTCGCTTTCGAGTGCGGCCCATTCCAGACATTGGGCACCCAGTCTGGATGCTGCAATTGCGCCCGCATTGCGGATCTTCGCTGCGGGCGCAAAATCAGGGGCTACTCGAATTCACAATTCGCGGGACTTTTCTGTCATTGGTTTCAAAGCTCTCGGTAGCTGATAATTGATATTCCAAGCTGTTTAATGCGCTCACTCAGCATTGGGCTTGTCAGCGTCTCCAAACAAGTCACCCGGTCTTCGGCTACGTCTTCGTAACCATCGTGTCCCGTTGCACCCAACTCCGGTGAAGCAACAGCCGGATGGTCGATGAAGATGTAGGTTCCAGTTTCAAGCTCGTCGAGTTGCCGCGCAAAGGCTTCGATCCTCTGGTCGGTTTCTCTCGGGAACTTTGGATAGCCTTCGATGCGGGGAAGACCGTGGCCAAAGGCGTCGTCTTGGAGTCCAAATTCTCTGCAAAGATCAGAGATAACCTCACCAAGCCGCGCGTCAAACTCTCTGAAGTGCTTCAGCATATGAGAGCTGACGTGAGATGCGTTTCGGAACTTTGAGATGCCAAGCGAAACTTGAGCCCTGAATTCATTCGCAATTTCGTCGAGCGACCAGTCCGCATTTGCCAGACAAAGCCTTCCATCACTGTCGCGAGGAGTCAGCAATGGCAAGAAATTTCCGCTTTCATCGGTTAGACTCTTGGCATGCGTAAGCGGTCGCCACTTCACCGCATCCCACTCGCTTGTCAGGGTCAAATGGATACCGACGTCTACTTCGGGATGTTTGTTTAAAATCTCCGCCGCATGCGAGGTCCATGCACATGGCATCATGACCTCAACACTCCGCGCGATACCCTCAGTGCAGGCGCGCAGACACCCGACGTTGGAAGACCAACTCGATCCAGCGTCATCCACTCTTACGAGTAATCGAACTTCACGCATCGCACTCCAATCCTACCAGTGTTTCAATCAACAGAATTACACCCGAAGGCCCAGGTTGAACACAACTCACCTGCCATGAAAGGTCGCGCCGCAGAAATTTGGAGGTTTGGGCTCTGTGCCGCCATTAGATCGACGGCAGCATGTCCGCCGGATCATTAGCACAACCTAGGCAAGGGCGGCCCATTGCGGCCATTGGCCAACGAAGCAAAGTGCTGTGGTTGCATCTCAATTAGCGGCCGTTTGCAAGACTACATCATTCTGAGTTCGAGGAAATTGAACGGCGCAGTTTTCTTCGATTTTGTGACCTAAGCCGGTACTACAAATCCAAGATGAGCTAATATAGTGATGGCACTTCCATGAACCGACGCTGAGTGCTTGGCGATCTGTTGTTACTGACTATGAAAAAACCAATCTGGAGAACGTGTCTAATGGCTGGAAGCGGGCAGCACTTCATTCCGCGACATTTCTTGAAACCTTTCGTCATTCAGGATGGGTCTGACAAGCTGTGGATGTATCGTCGTAACCTTGACCATCCCGTTCCGGTTGACCGCGGTGATGCGGCTAAACAGAAGCATTTCTATTCGAAGCCGTCAGAGGATGGGACGCCAACGCTTGACGATCTCATCACGGATTACGAAACGCACGTGTTCAAGCTGGTTGACGTGCTGCGCGCCCTCAACATCGGTGAGGAGGCAGACCCACTAATGGTTGGCGAAGTCGCCGCCCACTTGTCCATTCGCTCCGCGCATTCGAGAACGTTCATAATGGAGGGGGCGGCGAGTATGGCGCAACCCATAGGTAAGCTAGTCGAAAACCCAGCTGAGGTTTTCGGGATCGAAAGACTATCAGCCAACTGTATCCCCAATAAACTACAAGACATCATTTTGGACGGCATCATGAAAAATGGATATGATGTGCTGTCTGGCGTCAGCAAGGAAACACTTGCCCGTTTGCTCTATTTTCATTTCCGAGAGAACGGATCCTCAATGCTTGAAGAGGCGCAAAGCACTGTTCTGCCGCTCGTCGATCAGTTCTTGGGAAACACGAAGGCCTTAGCCACATCGGCACACATTGAAGCACTGTCCAGAACGCTCGCGCCTGAAGGCATCATCGAAAAACTCGCCGGATTGCAATGGACGGTAGAACCACACAAAGTGATGCCGGCAATTCTTCCGGATTGCGTTTGTATTTCCTTCGATGAAGTTGAAGGCTGGCAGCCACTTTTTCTGGGTGGAGAGAAACCGAGATATGTAGTTCTACCCGTTGCGCCGGATCGGATACTGGTGGGCACCCGCGCGGGTGCCGATACGTTTGTTGTCGAGGGCATCAATGAAATCGCAACGACCGTCTGCCTTGATTTTTTTCTATCGAGTCAACGTACCGATGCCTTGGCATTTCACCACGAAGGTTTGGGTGAACAGCTTCGCAGCAAGATCACAGGACTAATCGACGACGCTCTGGCCGGTGTTTCCGTCGACTTTCTTCCGCTAAGCGAAAACGCAGCCAACCTGAAGTCAATCTTCGACCTGGAACAAGGCGACAATGCGGACCAAAATCTGAGTTTTTCCATCGCGCTCAAAGACGCTGGCAATGAGGACTTTGCAAGACAGCTAGGCGACAATCTAAGCAAGTTGATCATACGACTGGTACCGACACATACGTTCTGCCGAATTGACGGATTCACAGTTGCTCATGATTATGAATCCGCCCTGAATGAGGTGGTTCGCGGCTTTGACACGGCACCGGTCAAATCCACGCCGCCCGAATTCGGTCTTGGCGTCGCAATGCCGCTTTGGGTGATGCGCGACGGTGTGATGAAGACACATTTCGTCTTGCGCGATAGTCTGGCTGCACAACTTATGTTTGGCGAAGAAGCCGAGCGGCTCGAAGCCGAAGACCTGTTAGCGCAAATGATTTCTGGCACTTATTTGGAATCGTTGATTTTCGGCAGGTTCCCGGAAGCAGCAAAGTTCGTTGCTTCCGATGGCGTTGAGCAATTGCTGAGCCAGCATTCTTACAATGCGTTCAGCGCTTACTTCTGCGCTCGAGTCTGCGCGCGCGACAACGTAAGAACTAATGCCGCTGAAGAACACCTCGTCGGTCAACTAGACGCGGCTAATCAAAGTATTGTTGCAAAACGCCAAGCCTATCGTGTGGATGGGAATTTGGACGAGTTCCTCGAATACACTTTTGAAGCGCTAAGCCTTCTTCTAAAAGCATGTGCCCGATTGATCGGCACTTACCATTCGTTTGAGCAACCACCAGAGTTGCCCGGTGATCTGCATGAAAAGCTCAAAGAACTTGAGATTATCGATTGGTTCGATCTGTTTGCGAAGGACTTGAACGGGTTCATGGAGAGCTTTGAGGAATGGGGCCGATTTGAAGACATTCTGTTCACCAACCGGCATCTAGAACGCTTACTCCTCCGTTATGGTATCCTCCTGGATACGCATGAAGCGGAGGGTGTGTACGCCCACATTCCTTTTGGTTCCGATGAAGCCTATTTGTTGGAGCTTGAAGCCAACCATTCGCACTAGTGAGGCTGCAGCGCCATTGCATCCAGCAAAGAACTAAAGTCAGCGTTACGTGGACTCTGTGCTGCACGCTGGACATCTTCAAGGGCTATTTGCTTTCGAAGCTCCTGAGCAGGAAGTCCTTTTTTGTATTGAGGCCAAACTGCCATCAGACGGGTGAGAGCGATCGCTGCAGTGGGTGGTTCATCGTTGGCATGACCAACAAAGTGCCTGAGCAAGAATGCTTCGAAGCAGCAATTCTGTCTCAGCAGGACGAAGTTGTGCCGTTCCACCAACCCGGCAATCTGGGCATCACGACCGGGATTATTCCCGAGTAGGTCTGTATCCAACATCAGAAAACGTACGCTGTAGGCTGGTTTAGATCCTCTTTCGCCTTGTGCTGCCATTTCAATTGCGCGCTCCAAAATGGCGAGAGGATCGCCCGCACGCGGTACCACTTTAGATTCCGCGTGAACGGCACAGCCTTGCTCGTCAGCAAAACGTTGCAGTAGCGCTGCGTAGCCCTGTTCACTCTCGCCCTCACAACCGACAAATAAGCGCCGGCGCCGTCTAACTTTTTGCCTTCGCACCATTAGCCAAGCACCGGTACGGCACCGTACTCGCCGCCCATATATTTGCCGTAAAAGTTCTCGTTTCGGCGTACCCGCTCAACATCGGCCAGGTTGAATACCGTTGTGTTGCCCTCAGCATCCTTCTCGCAAAAAAACACCTCCTCTTTGGTGAGTTCCGTAAGTAGGCTTGCAGAATGGCAAGTCGTCCACAGTTGCGCCCCATGCGGATTGCGCTTTGGGTCGCCAAACCAACGCAGGATCTCTGGTAGGATGAGAGGATGGATTGTCGTATCCAGCTCATCGATTATTGCCACACCGCCTCGATCCAGTGCCATCAAAATGTAGGGGAAGATTTTGATGAACTGCTGAGTACCATGACTTTCGCGGTTCAGCGAAATTATCTGATCCAAACCCGAGTGCCGAAAGAGCATCATCGGCTCGCTCGAAGATGAGTCGATTCCGATCTCATCAATCCCAAGATCAATGCGCCTTGCAATCCCTTGAAGCTCTTCAAGTGCATTGGGATTGTTATAGTACCATTTAGTCATCGTCCTTACATCATCTTCAACCCGGTCGATGAAGATGTTCGAGACCACGGATAAGGCCGCTTCGACAAACGCGGTGGCGATCGTGTGGTTCAACTGCGCCAACGTCGCGATCACGCTGGCCCTTGGTCGAAGAACTTCCTTCAGGGCTTTCTCCGTGCCGGAAGTTAGGAAGCCTTTTTCCGCCTTTACCGCATTGCTTTCGTTCCGTTCAAACAGTGTTCTGAACTTACCTTTCCCACGGGGCTGATAGCACATTTTTTCTAGAAGTACTTCATCAGCACGGCTATTGCCGCGAGGTGATAGGACGACTTCATAGGTGTAGGGGCACTGATCACTGTCTTCGGATATGGAAAGTGGGTTAACTGGTCCCGCAAATGAGAATGCCAATCTGGTCGTTTTCTTAATCCGCTCATCGCTGCCAAACTTTTCGTAGGGAAGGCTGAGGTCGGAACGGTGGCCGAAGCTATGCGCGACAAACCATGATCCGAACGCTATCGACCGTAATATGTTCGATTTTCCAGCTGCATTTGGACCAAAAAGTGCAACGACGGTCGGGGCTCTCTCATCAGCGCCCTTGTAAACCGGGGATAGTCGCCCCAGCGGATCGTCAACTGACTTCCGGGCGCGAAGGTCGAGAACTTGGCGTTCTCCAACTGAGAAGAAGTTTTCAATTTCGACACTGTAAAGCATAAGACTACTCCGTTAGGGTCCACATATGGCATCTATATTCGCATATTCAACAAAAAATTGCTAAAGATCGACGTATAAGGACAAAAATAGTGGTGTATTCGACGGACAAGCAATGTTGGGGTCTAGTTTGCTCTGGACTCTTTGCGGTCATCGGATGCGTAGCCCGGATATCATCATCCGTCACCGATGGTGAAAGCGTCGAGGGAGAGCTACAGTCTGGCAAAGCGACAGCAGTTTCAATGAATGGACCGGACTCACGATGGCGTACTATGAAGAGGATTTCAAAGAGGTTGCTCATTGCGGTGCCAACACGACCATCAATATCTATTGCGATGATGAAGGACGGAAGGGCGCAGCATTTGGAATTGTTGGACGTAGTCCGGGGCCAATGAGTGCCGTTGGAGTCTACATCTTGCTCCCCCATGGAATCCCAGTGTCTGACTTCAAATTGGGAGGAATCGGCCAACCGTTTGATCCACCGCCCCCGGAGGGCTGTGTTCCGGCAATCCTTGGGTCTGACTCATTAGGCTGCTGGGGTCATCAATGCCCACAATGTGGTGGCTATTTCCGCAATGGAAACCATGCGGCCATTTATCCCCAGACCTGCCCTTACTGCGGCTTGAGGACAGCGGCATTTCAATTTCTCACACCAGCACAAAGGATGTTCCTTGCTCACCTTGCTGAGAGGTTAGAGGAAGAGCTTGCTGTACCCGATGAAAAGGGGACAGAGCGGCAAGTAGAAATTGATATGGAAAGCCTCGTTAAGCAGGCAGCCGATGAACCAAAGCCGGACTTCTACTATTCGTCACAGACACAACAAACGCGATACAAGTGCAAACACTGTGGCGAGTTTAACGATATCAGAGGCCTCTATGGCTACTGCGCTGCCTGTGGATGGCGGAATAACGTCCAAATGCTCTCGGGTCGGCTTGAGGAAATCCGGCAGTCATTAAATGACGGACAAGCACAGCCAGAGGTAGCCATAAGCCAAAGCGTATCAGCATTCGATGCAGCGTGCCGTGACTTCGCTAGTCAACTCGTACGCCGAACTCCGATGAAAGCCGCACGGAAAGAAGCGCTTTCTAGGTTGGTCTTTCATGACATTGAGTCGGAAACCTTCAAACGCTTGAAGGACTTTTTTGATCTGAATCCACTTAAAGGGATTGCGGACAAAGATGCTCGGTTCATCCGGCTCATGATGGAGCGCAGGCACGTTTTTGAACACAATGCTGGCGTCATCGACCGTAGATACGTTGAGCGTAGCGGCGACGAAGAGGCCGTGGAGGGGAACCTATTGCGTGAGAACCGCGAAAATGCGCATCGCCTGATAGGCTTACTTGCACGAATGGCAAGCAATATCGACACGGATTTCCACGAGATATTCACTCCGACGGAGTGGCCAATTAAGTATTTCAAAGAACGGCAGGAAAGGGCGTCAGGGTAGCTGCGCGCAGGAATTTAAGTAGTTTCACCGAAACAGAACTGAGAAATTCCATTCGGAAAGCTGAAGGCCAACCAAGGTCCGCTTTGAAAATGCCCGATGAGCCCTCTCGCACCTGCAGCGAAGGTCCGCTTCCCGCCCTTTCTGTCAATTACAACGGGTTAATATTGCGATCCGCTCTGTGTCCCATTCATCGCTCGACGCGGAATACTGTTTGTTGGTACCCGCTTCGATCAGACCTGCATCAACAGTCAGCCGAGATTGCAACAATCAGCGAACAACCATGACTTGTGACGCAAAGCTTCGAACACTATCTACAGGGGATAAATTTCGATTAGGTTCAACATATGGCTTCATTCAGTGGCTTCATTCGCAAGTCTCCCGCCGAACGGCTGAAACGATATTTTGAATCCCGCAACGTGCCCGCACCTGATAATTTCGATTGGAGTAGCGACGGGCGGGGAACCGAATTGGTCCGCTCGATAGAGAAGTTGATCGCCGAACTTCCCGAGAAGCCGCAAGACGCAATGAAGGCCGAACTCGACTTACTGGCCACGCTTTCGGACGAGGTTGGGTTGATCGCAACAGATCAGGTTTGCAACGGCGAAGACGTCGACATTGAAGGGCTTCACGGCATTCAGGACATCTTGCTGTTTCTAGCGATAGAGCATCCGGTCCTGGTCAACCGCATTGAGGTACAGGCTTCTATGTCCCGCACGCATGGCGGGCAGAACTGGTCAACGTTCCGGTTTGATGACGATGGGAAGCCTTGGTCGTTGAACAACCAAGCCGCGCGTGATGCCTTTTTGGTCGATACTCTTTCGGTGCTTGAACTCCCCAAGCACCGAAAGCACGTTGCCGACTGGTATGAGACGGTCCGCAAGCACTCGTTCACCGGCGAGGACACGACCTTCACCCACGCGACGATCTATGTCGAAGAGCGGGCGGAAAGCGAGTTGGGATTTGGCGTTTCAGATCTCGCTGGAACGGCAGATCGTGGCGAAGGTGCTGGAGGTGGGTATTGCCTGTGACCCCAATTCACGCCTTCTCGAGATTTGTGCACGCGGCGGGAAAAAGGTGCGCGACAAGTTCTCGACCTTGTTTTCAAAGAACTTCGCCCCGAACTCGAAACTGCCACTCGAAGTCCCCCGCCGGGACGTTCTTCTGAAACTGTTGAAGAGCGAGCCTGAATTCAACATTTTGCCATCGGACGGCATTGAACGCATTGAAATCTCTTCGCTCGATTTTGGTGACACAAGTGGTGGCATCGCACGCTTTGAAAAGCGCGGTGAAGACGAGAGCATTTACGGATTGCTTGATCGCCGCTTTGGTGCGGTGTCTCCGCTCCGCGCGGGCGGTTGGACAATTCTTGCCGCAACCATCCGGATCATTCTTGCAGCGCAGGAAGGGAAACGGCGACGCACCCTGACCGTAACCTTGCGCCTGCCGAACACGACCACGTCACCGAACACAACCGAAAGCGACAGACAATTTATTTTCGGTCTGTTGGAACGCTGGGGCCTGCTTGCGCCGCCTATTGAAGACTTTGACGTTCTGGAGGCAGGGTAATTGCAACCGATTGAGTTGCTTTGCGAAATCGCGGCACAAAGGGGAAAGGTCGCAGCGTTTCAATACTCTCAAGAACCGTTCTTTCCTGTTCTACTGGCACATGGGTTTCTTGAAAAGGCTGGTGTTATCCAGTCGGTTACTTGCCTGAACTGTGACACCGTGCACGAATCCGAGATCGTGCATCACTCTGGGTGCGATGGGTACTTTTGTCGGGAAGCGGGCTTCGTTCCCGTCTCGGAAGGTGAGATCAGTGCGGTGCGCGCAAACGTCCCAAAGATGATCGCCGCATTGGCCAATGCCTTCGAGTGCCGCGCCCGCAAGACTTCGCCTATCACAGGCGAAACTTGGCGCGTCGGAAAGGTGGGCAGCGAAGCCGGGGACATTGCGATCTATTTCCATCCGACACTCCAGACCGAGGGGGAAGCAAGGGACCTGGCGACGGCTTTGGTACAAGAAACGAGATCGACATATCGGCTTGTCTTCACGGCGGCGGGCGCACTGAAGGTCGGGCGCGCGAATACCGTACCGTTGTCAGAGATTGTCGAATTCGATCTGCCCGGCCCTGAGTTTCGGGCGGTGGCCGATCTGCGCGACCTGGTGAGCGCACCGCGCAAAAATCTCGGCGGCGCACCGAACCGCTACGGCCAAGCGCTCTCTGCATTGATCGCGCAAAGGATTGCGGACGGCAAGGCCTTGGGAGGGCGCAATGAAGAGGCTCGCGCCGTCTTGGCAGACTTCAAGCAGTCCAACCCGCAACGACGCCCGCCGTCGCTGTCTTCCGTTCAGGACTACGTTAGCAAGGTACGTGCTGGGCAATAACTGGTCAGAAACCTCGCTTATGTTTCTGCCCGAGCCTCGTCTGTCAAGGTCCGCTTATGCTCTTACAAAGGAGAATGAGCCATGGCGAACCCGTTTGAACCTAACCGCCCGGTGCCCCCGATTGCAGTCTCGCCCGACGAGGCCGCGCGGCTTGCCGGTGTGGGCCGCACAACGTTCTACGCGGCCCTGTCCAAGGGCGATTTGCCCAGCATCAAGATCGGCACGCGCCGCTTGATCCGCGTGGACGCGATCCGCGAGTGGTTGGCGCAAAATGAAACTGGCACCAAAGCGTAGGAGCCGGTCATGCCGAAGAAAGCGCGACTGAACCGGATCAAGTCTCTTCACCCTTACACAATAGACGAGGCGGCGGAGGTTTCTGGCGTCTCGCCCCGCACAATCCGGACTTGGGCGGCGAATGGTTTACGTGTGATGGACGTAGGACGCCCAGCGCTGATACGAGGCGACGATCTGAAGGCATACATTCTGAACCAGCGAAAAGCCCGCAAATTCAAGAGCGCGCTGGACACCATATACTGCGTCAGTTGCAAGCAGCAGCGCAAGCCTGCTGGGGGCATGGCTGACTGCATCCTGAAGGGGAACCGCGCGGCACTCACGGCGCTCTGCGACGTCTGCGAACGAGTGATTTCAAAACCTATCGCCGCAGCAGGCATCCCCGACATTGCCCGGAAACTCGACCTCACAATAACGCGGCGTGAAACAACATTATAGTGGTGGACACGGCCCCCCTAGAATTTCCACTTCGCGCCCCCGTCAAAGGGCACAGTTTCTAACAGGCAAAATCGCAGCAGCAAGAGCACTCAAATGACCAAAAGACCGAACGAGAAAAACGAGCGCATCAAGCGCGACTTTTTGAACTACCGCAAGCACGCAAAGCAACTTTCCGAGAAGACGCTAGACCGTGAGATCGCCGCGCTGGAGCGCTTTGATGTTTGGAACGGGCGCAAAGACTTCGCGAAATTCCATATCGACTGGGCGATGGGATTCCGCGCGCATCTGGAAACGGAAAAGACCTCGAAAGGTACGCCGCTGAGCAAATCCAGCCGGCGCGCAATCATGGCCACTCTTCGCGAGTTTGTGATCTGGCTTTCTCAGCAGGACGGCTTCCGGCGGCGCGTGAAACTCGCCGATGCGGAGTACTTTCGCCTTTCCTTGAGGGACGAGGCAGAAGCGCGTGCAGCCCCAGAGCGCCCCGCGCCAAGTATCAAGCAGGCCAAGCGTGCTCTCGCGATGATGCCCGACGAAACGCCACGCGACTTGCGGGACAAAGCGATTTTCTCTCTATTGTGTCTCACGGGTATTCGCGTCGGCGCACTCGTCTCTCTTCGGATCAAGCATGTGGACCTGGAGGATAAGTCGATCACCCAGAACCCGCGCGAAGTCGCCACCAAGTTTGGCAAATCCATAGTCACGTTCTTTGCCAAGGACTTCAAAGAGGCCGAAGATGTGCTGGCCAAATGGCTGGCATATCTGGATGGAGTGGCACTCTACAGTCCCAATGATCCGCTCTTCCCGGCGACGGCGCTTGAAGCGGAAGGCACCAACGGTTTCAAAGCCAACGGGTTCCAAAGGCGAAACTGGAAGACGACAGAGCCGGTCCGCAAGGTTGTCAACGCTGCCTTCAAGAACGCGGGCTTACAAGCATTCGGTCCGCACTCCTTTCGGCACATGCTCTCACGGCACACTGCCCGAAATTGCAAATCAGTCGCCGAACTCGTCGCCACATCTCAAAATCTCGGCCATACCGACATTTTGACAACCCTCAGGACCTACGGGCAAATCAACCGTGATGACCAGCGGAGGCTTGTGACGGGTGAAAAACCAGATGACTTGATTGAATAGCTGGCGCATCGAACGTCGGCTCTGAGCCCACACCTACCGAATGCTGCAAACAGTGCGAATGGCAGATTATGTTGTTCATAGGCCAAGTCTTTGAAAATCTGTAACAGTCTTGCGAGGACACGTTTGAACAAGCAGTGCCTGTTTCAACATGTTGTGCTTGGCAATCAGAGATCAGCACCCATGCTCGTTGACCGAGGTGAAGAGTATTTCGTACGCGACCCCGCAAAGTGAGCAAGCATTGCCTTCAACTCCACAAAATCAATTGGCTTGCGCAAGACCCAAGACGCATTTTTGGACAGCTCGAACAGCTCACCATTGGGGTATTTGTTGCTGCCAGTCAGATAGATGATCTCGGCATCAGGAATGCGATATCCAGCGAGGTCGGCAACTTGAGTGGAGTCGACCGGGCCAATCATGAGGTCCAGAAGCAGAAGGTCGGGTGAAACCTTGTTCAGAATGTCACATGCAGCGGGGATGTTACTAGCTGCGTAAGCCAGATGCCCGCATTCCTCCAACACCTGAGTCAGTGCAAATCGCAGAGCAGGATCGTCTTCAAGAACTAGAACCTTCAACTTCCGCCCTCTAATCAAGAAAAAGTTGCCAAAGTATTAACAGCCAAAGTTAAGAAACCGTAAATGCGCCGAAGTTAAGATTAATCTCTGTCGCATTGAAATACTTAACAATGTGTTAACATGTTCACTCTACGGCCTTTTTTAACGGAAAATTTATTGCACGTGCGCGTGGACCGCGCCTACCGAGGGAAAGGTATATTCTTGATGGAACATTCCCTGGCTCAACTGTCGTTGGTCGATGGTCCTGCCACAGAGGACTTTGATCGCTTTACCCGTCTGGCGACCAAGATGCTTGGCGTGCCCGTGGCTCTCGTGTCGATTGTGGACTTTGATAAAGATAGGCAATTTTTCACAAGTGCGTGCGGCTTGGGTGAGCCATGGGCAAGTCAACGGCAAACACCACTGACACATTCATTTTGCCAGCACGTTGTTACCGCTAATGAACCTGTGGTGATCGAAGATGCCCGCACTCATCCACTTGTCCGCGACAACCTGGCCATACGTGACTTAGGCGTTGTAGCATATTTGGGCATTCCGGTAACAACACCAGATGGCAGGGCTGTCGGCGCTCTATGTGCGATTGATACCCAACCGCGCGCTTGGCAAGAAGACGATATTTCCGTTCTCACTGATCTGGGCGGTTCTGTGACAAGCCAGATTGGATTGCGCGCGGCACTTCTAACGAGCGAAAGGTCAAAAAAGGCGGCCACTCAGTTTGGGACTGCGGTCGAAAATTCGCACCATGAAGTGTTTATGTTCGAAGCCGACACTCTCAAGTTCACCACTGTGAACAAGGGGGCTCGCGAGAATCTCGGCTATAGTATGGAAGAACTCCGTGCTCTTACTCCTGTGGACATCAAACCTGATTTCAGCCCGCGTGACTTTGCCACACATATCCTACCGCTCAGAAATGGAAGCGCCCAAAGCCTCGAATTTGAGACCGTTCATAAGCGTAAAGATGGCAGCATTTATCCAGTTTCGATCCGGCTGGAACTCCACGGCGATAGCGAAATGTTTATTGCCTTTGTCGAGGACATTACGGAACGGCGAAAACTGGAACAGGCACTTGCGAAGGAGACCGAGAGTTTCCAGTCATTCTTCAAATATGCACCTGAACCCATGACAGTGTCGGCAATGGACACCACTATTTTGCAGGCAAATCCAGCCAGCGAACGTCTTTTCGGACTGTCGTCTGAAAACCTGTTGGGAACGCCATTTTTGCCTTACATCCCTGAAAATCGTAGGCCAGAAGTACATGCAGGTTTCTCGCGGACGACCCCTGAAAACCCGTTCTATTCTGTTTTGCTGGAACAGGTTATCAACGGAATTCCGAAGAGCTTGATATGGTCGAATGTCATACAATTTGAAAATGGTAAGCCGTCAAAGATATTTTCAATCGCGAATGACGTAACAGAGTTACACGACGCAAAAACACAGGCTGAAAGCAGCGCCAACGAAGCCAAGAAGGCAATGGAAATCCGCAAGGTGTTCTTGGCCAATATGAGCCATGAAGTCCGCACACCGCTCAATGCCATAATGGGGTTGTTCCAACTCATCCAGTTGGCAGACGTCCCCGAGCGCCAGAAGAAGCAGGCTGAGGTTGGCCTCAGTGCCTCACATCACCTTTTGGCGCAACTCGTGAATGTATTGGAATTGTCCCGTGTTGAGGCCAATGCCATTGAGATCGAAGTCAAACCAACGAACGTCCGGTCGTTGGCGGAACAGTGGCTTGAGACGGCGTCAGCGACAAATCACCGATTGGGAAAGCCTATCGAACTTTCGCTTGAGGTTGATGACACAGCACCAGAACTCGCTGATCTTGATGAACGACGGGTGACACAAATTGTAAATAACCTGACCGACAATGCTCTTAAATTCACCAAAGAAGGTCGCGTCACTATCCAGGTTCGACGGGGATCGAACATTGGTGTCTCTGCACCGGAACAATTGGAGGTTTCAGTATCCGATACTGGGTGTGGGATCGCTAGGAACAAACACGAAGCGGTTTTCGAGCGGTTTGTGCAGATTGACGATGCCCAGACAAGGGAGAATAGTGGCTCTGGGCTTGGGCTGGCCATTAGTCGAGAACTCGCTGTGCTCATGGGGGGAACGCTTGAGGTTGCATGCCCTTCACAGGGCGGTTGCTACGCAACTATCTTCTCGCTACGGTTGTGATCTTCCAAATGAACGGAACGTCCAAAATGGCAGCGGCAAAAAAATCCTTTTGATTGAAGATGACTATTTCACGCGTTTCATGATGAAGGAAATTATCGATACGTTGGGTGTCAAGGTTGATATCGCTGAAAACGGCCACGAAGGCTGTGAGCGGCTCGACAAAAGCCCTGAAGACTATGGTTTGGTCCTTATGGACATCCATATGCCCAAACTGTCTGGTGTCGATGCCACCCAGATTATTAGACAAAAGCCCAACGATCCGCCGCGCAATGTTGCCATTATCGCGGTTACAGCTGATGAGCAGTATCATGACAAATCGGTGGTGAGTAAGCATGGTATGGATGGATTTATCGCCAAGCCTGTAACAGCAGTCGAGCTAAATGACTTGTTTGACCGGTATTGCCGAGCAGCCTGACTTTTTTGGGAGGACTCGTTTCAGCCACCCAAACGAGCAGGCGACCCATAGCTTCCGTTTGAGCAGGCACATCAGAAGTCGGCTTTGTCCCGCAGACCGGACTTCGGGTCGCCTATGGTTACCGCACAAGGTAACCACCACTTCAGTCCGAGGCGCATTGTGCCTCGGCGATACTCCTAATCACACGGCATTGATTGTTCAAAAGCCCTCGCTCGCTTAAGAAGCTACACATTCTTAGCGTGGGAACAAGTGTGGGAACAAAGATTGTGTATTTGCTAAAATTAATTTATTATCAATGGCTTAATTGAAATCTGTGGCGGACAGACAGGGATTCGAACCCTGGAGACGGTCTCCCGCCTACACACTTTCCAGGCGTGCGCCTTCGACCACTCGGCCACCTGTCCGTGGCGCCGGGTGTACCCAAAGCAGGCGGGTCTGTGCAAGGGGTATTCTGCGCAAAAAGCCGCACTGTTCGGGGGCGTTACCCCTGCCCCACATCGCCCGGCTCTGAGCTGCCGCGCAGCGCCTCGGGGTTGCGCAGCCAAAGGTCGCGCTGGGCGAAGGGAATTTCGACGCCTTCCTCGGTGAAGCGGCGCGCAATCTCATGACGAATTTCAGACGGCGCCTGCATCACGTAATTCACATCCCGCAGGATCGCGCGGATCTCAAAATCCAAACTGTCGGCGCCGAAGCCCACGAAAAACACGTTTGGCGGCGGGTTCACGATGACCTGCGGATGCGCCTCCGCGATCTCCCTGAGCATCTTTTCCACCATGCGGGTATCGGTGCCGTAAGCCACGCCCACCGGCACGATGATGCGGCCCGTCAGGTTGCCCTTGGTCCAGTTCGTCACCGAGGTCGAGATCAGGTCCGCGTTGGGCACGATCACATCGCGCCGGTCGAATGTTTCGATCCGCGTGGCCCTAACGGAGATATCGCGCACCACCCCCATTGTGCCGCCCACCTCGATCCAGTCGCCTTCAGATATGGGGCGCTCCACCAGCAAGATGATGCCCGAGACGAAGTTTGACACGATGGTTTGCAGCCCGAACCCGATGCCCACCGACAAGGCCCCAGCCACAATCGCCAGTGAGCTGAGGTCGATCCCCGCCCCTGTTATGGCCAGCAACGCGGCCAGGAATATCCCCACATAGCCGACGCCCGAGACGACCGCGTTGCGCCCGCCGATATCGAGCTTGGTTTTGGGCAGCACCTGCGTTTTCAGCGTCGCCTGCGCGAAGCGGGTCACAAAATAGCCCAGCGCGAAAATCAGCGCGAAGGTCAGGAAATCGGTGGGGGAAATGCGCGTCTCCCCCAGCACGAACCCGGCAGAGATGACGGCGATTGTCTCGGTAATATCGGCAAACCGCGCGCCCCAGATCAGCGCCAGAACGGGGACCGCCAGCAGCGCAAGCGCGAAGCCGATCAGCACCGGCACCAGAGAATTCACGCTGTCTTCATTGCGCGTCATGGTGGCGTACAGATCGCTGACAAAGCGTTGCAGCACCGCCAAAAGCGCCAGCAGCGCCAGTGTCAGAACGGATGAAAACGCCAGCATCGCCCCGGCGGACACATAGCCAATCGCAGCCATCAGCGGCGCCGCGACGCCGACCAGCATCGTGGCGCGCGCCAGCGTGTTGGTCAAAAGATTGCTGCGTCCGGCGGCCTGAACCGCGTCCGGTTCGGCCTGCGCAATGGCTTGGCGCACGGATTTGCGCAGCAATTGCCCCATGCGAAACAGCATCAACCCGGCCACTGCGATCGCCGGGAACAGCAGCACCGACTGCACATCGCGCGTCATGATCTGCCCCAGAAACCCGGTATCCGACAGCAGAGTGATACCTTGTTGCACGGCCAGCAAAAGCGCGAGGATCAGGGCGTAGAACCGCCCTTCGGTCAAGTCATTGCCTTCCAGCGTCAACACCGGGCGCGGCGGGTAGGCGCGCGGGAACACTTGGTTGGACAACCATCGCGCCGCGGCAAGATAGGTCACCAGCAGCGCGCAAATCTGTAGCACCGTGTCGCCCACAACCGCCGTCATCTCGGTCGCTTCCACGGCAGAGATCAGCGCCAGAATGCCCGCGACCGGCAAGATCACCCCAAACAGAGAGGCCACAAATGTCGCCACCCGGAACCCCGCGCGCCCTTCGCTTTGATTGGCGCGCAGCCGCGCGAGCCCGCGTTCAATCCATGTGCTGGACCGGAACACCAGCACCAGACCGGCGGCGAACAACAGAAGCGACAGCGGCAATTCCCGGCGCAGCGTCGTGCGCCGCGAGGCGGAGGCGTAGTTATTCGCGACCTCCCCCGTTGCGGCCTCCCCGACCAGCCCCAAAGCGATCAGCGCATCGGGCCACAGGATCGGGTTCAGCGGCGTCGGGTCGAGACGCATTATCCGTTCCGCCTGCCGTTCACGCACCATCTGGTCAAGCTGGGCGACCAGACCGTTGGCGCGGGTATAGGCCTCCTCGGCGGTACGCACGGGCGCAAGCGCGCTTTGCAGCTGCGCGGCAAGATCGGCGCGGCGGTCGGCTATTTCGGCGGCTTCCGCCGCCTCCCCATCCGCAGGTGCGGGCCCAAGAGCGGTGATTTGTTCGCGCAAGGTCGCAATGCGCTGCGCGTTGATGTCCTGCGCGGCCAAGAACTGCTCGCGCCAATCAACGAGGTCCAAACGCAGCGTTTCCAACGCCTCGTTCGTGCTGTCCGCCGAGTCAAGCGCGTCTTCCGCGCTTCGGGCTTCGCGCTCCCAAAGCACGTAATTGGGCTGGTTGTCCTGCGCGGCCGCCTCCTGTGCAACGGCCAAGGACGGCGCAACAACGCTGCCCCCGCACACACACAAATCAGCAAAAAAAGGAGCCTGAACAGGCGCATCAAACCTCTTCAAACACGGTCGGAATGTCGTCGCGCATCGTTTCAAGCCAAGCCGGGAACGGCAGGCCTTTTTCGCGCAGGAAATCCGGGTTCCACAGCTTGGATTGATACCGCGTGCCATAGTCGCACAGGATCGTCACAATCGTATGCCCCGGCCCCATATCGCGCGCCATCCGGATCGCACCCGCCACGTTGACACCTGACGACGCCCCCATGCACAGGCCTTCATGTTCCAACAGGTCAAACACGATTGGCAGCGCCTCTTCGTCGGGCACTTGATAGGTGAAATCAGGCGTCAGCCCTTCAAGGTTCTTGGTGATGCGCACCTGACCGATCCCTTCAGCGATAGAGCCGCCTTCGGTCTTTAGCTCACCATTGGTGTACCAATCGTAAAGCGCGGCCCCCATCGGATCCGCCAGGCCGATTTTCACGCCCTTATGCTGCAACGCCATGGCCACGCCTGACAGCGTCCCACCCGAGCCCACGGCGCAGATAAACCCGTCAACCTTGCCGCCGGTTTGGTCCCAAATCTCTGGCCCCGTGGTTTCAATATGCGCTTGGCGGTTGGCCACATTGTCAAACTGATTGGCCCAGATCGCGCCATTCGGTTCGGTCTCGTTCAGCTTGTTGGCCAGCCGTTCGGAATAGCGCACGAAATTGTTTGGGTTGCGGTAGGGTGCGGCAGGCACCTGAACCAGCTCAGCGCCCGCAAGGCGCAACATGTCTTTCTTTTCCTGGCTCTGCGTCTCAGGGATCACGATAACCGTTTTATACCCCATCGAGGCGCCAACCAGCGCCAGCCCAATGCCAGTATTGCCCGCCGTGCCTTCGACAATTGTTCCACCGGGTTTCAACGCGCCGGTTTCAATTGCATTGCGGATGATGGTCAGCGCCGGGCGGTCCTTGACGGATTGGCCGGGGTTCATGAACTCCGCCTTGCCCAAAATCTCGCAGCCGGTCTCCTCAGAGGCCTTGTTCAGCCGGATCAGGGGCGTGTTGCCGATCAAATCGGCCAGGTTGCTTTTGATGGTCATGGAGGGCCCTTCCCGGCAGAAAATCTTGCTCCGTTAGGTGTAGGCCCGCGATGAGGCGAACTCAACCATCCAATCGCCCATCCAATCAGCCGCGCAGCCGGTCCCGATGCGCGGCAAGCCACAGTGCTGAAATCAGCAACGGGGCATTTTCAGCCTCACCCGCCTCTACCGCCTCCATCAGCGTTGAAAACGGCACCACCATCGAACGGATGTCTTCCGCTTCGCTGTCCAATCCGCCGACACCTGCGATGGTGTCCGGCAGGTCCGCGATCCCGATATAGGAGGTCAAATATTCCGTATTCGTGCCGGGCGAGCTGTAATAGCTGTTGGCCTTGTGCAGCGCGCCTAGCGTCAAACCGGTCTCTTCCATCGCTTCGCGGCGCGCTGTCTGTTCATGCGACTCGCCGGGGTCCTGCCGCCCGGCGATGACCTCCAATGACCATGGGTTCGGGTCGCCGCGCAGGTAGCATCCGGGGCGGAACTGTTCGATCAGCATCACCACGTCGCGCACAGGATCGTAGGGCAACACCGTCACCGCGTCGGCCGCCGCAAAGACGGCGCGTTCCATCACCTCTGACATGCCCCCGTCAAAACGCCGGGCGCGCAGTTCCAAATCTTCCATTGTGAAGAAGTGGTTGTAAGGTCTTCTTTTGTCGACAATTTCTACATCGCTGCGGGTATGTTCCTTGCGTAGCATTGTCGGGCTCGACATGTCCCGCGCATTCACACGCTGCTGCGCCCGGGTGCGGATCACGCCCATCCGCGCCCCGATCTGGGCGGGCGAGCTGTGTCCGAACTCTTCCATAATTTCAACCGCCGCTTCGCGCATCAACGGGCCATAGTCGCGCTGCCAGTCGTCCAGCGACCAATCCGCTGCGGGCTGCCATGTCTCCGCCTTCGGGCGGTAGACCTCCGCGTCTGTCAGCTTGCCATCCACATGGACGATCACCGGCATGCGCGTGTAAGCATAAGGGGCTTCATAGTAATCCAGCCGGGCCAGCTGATCCGGATCTGGCGCGTTCACCAAAAGCCCCTGCGCCTGCGCGCCCGCCTGTTTGGCAAGGATGGGAAAGGACTGGTCTTTGGCGGTTGCAACACGGTGGTCGGGCAAAACCGCGTCAGACACGCTCAACGCGCCGCCGGCCACGATATCCAAAAGCATGCGGTCGCGCAGGGTGCCAAACAGGAAAACGCGCGGCAGCAGCGCTACCCCCATTTCTTATGCGCCCATTCGGCGATCAACCCGGTCACAGCGCCGCCAACCAGCAAAATGCCAATGCCCATGGGTGTCGCCAGCAGCACCGCGTATTCCAGAAAAATCCCGAACATGCCGGTGATCGCATCCATCGGTCCGCCATACTGCAACCGCATGGAGCGCTTCAGCATTTCACCAATCGCGAATGCCAGAACCGTGAAAACCACTGAACAAACAACGCCGTAGACGCCGGTGTTGATCGCGTTCACGGCGCCGCGCCCGATCAGACGCCCAATCACCCGCCAAGCGCAAAGCGCCGGGATCAGCAGGCAAAGCGGGTAAAGATAGCGGATCGGCATGCCCTCGGGCAGTTGCGGCACAATCGTGCCCGCCACCAGAAACCCAATCAATGCAAAAAGGACGGCGGAGATAAGTCGCGCGGCGGTTGGCATGGCTCGGGCCTCATATTGGGGCCCGGCCCGTTTTTTACCGGGTCTGAATGGGCCGTGTCATTGTGATCTGCGTCACGTCGCAGTTTCCACTCCAAAATGTACTGGCGCAAGAGGTCAGATAAAAATTCCACATGCGTTGAAAACGTGCATCAAAACCCATCGCAGCGACCTCGTCCCAACGCTCGTTGAACGTGTCATGCCAGCGGCGCAGCGTGTCGGAATAGCTTTGGCCAAACTCAATCGAGCCTTTCAGCTGCAACCCCGCCTTAGCAATCTCGGCCCGCAGCACGGTGGGGCTGGGCAGCATGCCGCCCGGGAAGATGTATTTCTGAATGAAATCAACACTTTTGCGGTAAATCTCCCAGCGCGCATCTTTCACGGTGATGATCTGCAACGTTGCATGTTTGCCGGGCTTGAGCCTCTCGCGCACGGTGTCAAAATAGACAGGCCAGTATTTTTCGCCGACCGCCTCAAACATCTCGATGGAGGCGATCCCGTCATAAAGCCCCGTCTCGTCGCGGTAATCCTGCATCTTGATCTCGACCATATCGCTGAGGCCCAGCCGTTTCATCCGCGCGACCGCATAGTCATGCTGTTCCTTGCTGATCGTCAGCCCGGTCACCTTCAACCCGCGTTCCTTGGCGGCATATTCGGCAAACCCGCCCCAGCCGCAGCCGATCTCCAACACATGATCACCGGCGACCACGCCCATCTGATCGACCATGCTGGCGTATTTGTTTTCCTGAGCTTTCTCAAGATCTTCCTGACCATTCTTAAACAAGGCAGAGCTATAGGTCATGCTGTCATCAAGCCACAGCCCGTAGAATTCATTGCCCAGATCATAGTGGTAGCTGATGTTCTTTTTGGCCTGCGCCTTGGAATTCGACTGCATCCAAAACCGCATCTTTTCATAGGCGCGTACCAGCACCATGCCCGGGTAGCCGTCATAGACGTCGTCATTGTCGGCATGGACCAAATCCATGAAGGCCTGCAAATCCGGCGTCGACCACCAGTCATCAAGGTAAGCGTCGCAAAACCCCAGATCGCCCTCCCGCACGATGCGGGAAAACAGATCGGTGTTGTGCACGGTGAATTCGGCAACCGGGCCGGGTTTGGCGCCTTCCGCGCGGAACACGCGCCCATCGGGCAGTTTGATGTCCAGGCGCCCGCTTTCAAGCCGCATCGCGGTGTCAAAAGCTTGCTTGAAATAGCGCGGCAGGTCGGCCTGCCCGTCAGTCGTTGTCAGGACTTGCATCGCCCCACTCCCCCAAAATTCCGGCCTTATGTTAGACAGATACGCGCCATCCGCTCAAGAAGTTTCAAATAAACTCAGCGTCATAAGCAAGCTGACGCTAAGTCAGCTAGCGGTTTGCATAGGCTTCAAGCGCGCGGGCGCGACCTGCGTCCAGCGGCACAATCGGGCTGGGATAGCGATCCGCGATCGACAGCCCCCACGCTTTCGGGACCGCCTCATAGAACTGCGCAGCCGGGGGTTCATGGCTTTTGAACAGCTCACCCAGATAGCGCGCGCGGTAGGCGCGGTCCTTGTCGAACTTTTCGGCCTGCGTATCGGGGTTGAACACCCGAAAATACGGCGCCGCATCCGGGCCGGAGCCCGCAGCCCATTGCCAGCCCATCGCGTTGCTGGCAGGGTCCCAATCGATCAAACAGTCGTCAAACCACGCCTGACCATGCCGCCAATGCGTCATCAAATGCTTGGTCAGATAAGAGGCCACGATCATCCGCCCCCGGTTGTGCATATAGCCCGTCACATACATCTGCCGCATCGCCGCATCGACCAGTTGAATGCCCGTTCGGCCCTGCTGCCAGGCGCGCAGGTTTTTGGACTGCGCGTCATCTTCCCACGGAAACGCATCCCATTCCTCGCGCCAGCTGCGATCAACGATATGGGGCGTGTGATAGGCGAGATGATAGGCAAACTCGCGCCAGACCAGTTCCTTCAAAAACGTCTCGGCGCCGGACTTGCCCGCGTTCAGGGCGGCCCATCCGGCATGCCAGCAGGCGCGCGGCGAAATCTCCCCGTAGGTCAGGTTTTCCGACAGCATGGAGGTGCCGTCCATTGCCAAGATATCGCGCGCTTTTTGGTAGTCGTTGATCCGCTCAGAGATAAATTCAGACAGCCGCGCCTGCGCGCGGTCTTCCCCGACACAGACATATTGCCCGACGATACCCACGCCCCGTCGCATCGCATCACCCATGCCCCAATCGCTTAGATCATCGCTGTCGGGCCACGTATCGGGCGCGCGCAAGGTTGTCACCGCAGGCAAGGCGCGGTCCAGCTCCCTGCCCCGCACCGATTTCCACATCGGCGTGAAAACCTTGTAAAATCCAGCCGTCTTGGTCTCCACCGTCCAAGGTTCAAACAACAGATGCCCGGTGAAGCTGCGCGCCTCGATGCCGTCTGCTTTCAACCCCGCCTTGACGCCTGTGTCGCGTGCAATCGCGACCGGGTCATAGGCGCGCGACCAGTAGACCGCCTCCGCGCCTGTCTCCGCCGCCAACTCCCGCAGCACCTCCAACGCGTCCCCGCGCCGCAGGATCAGCTTGGACCCGATCCCCGCCAGCACTTCCGCAAAATGCGCGACCCCCAAGCCCAGCCGCCATTTTGGGCAGGCCCCATGGGTCTCAACAACTTCGTCATGGATGAAAACCGGGATCACAGGTCGGCCAGATGCGGCGGCGTCGGTCAGTCCGGGGTGGTCAGCCAGCCGCAGGTCGCGGCGCAGCCAAAACAAAATAGGTGCGTCAGTCATATCGCAAACCTAGCGCCACAGGGCCTGCGTCAACCACCGCAAAAGAAAAAGCCCCGATCCTACGACCGGGGCTTTTAAATCTACGAAATGCTTGGCCTATTCAGCCGGCATCCCTTCGATATTGTCGACCGTGGTCGGCACGCCAGCAGCCTCGCGGCGGCCATCGTTCCAGATCGCTTTGACAAGCGCGATGCACATCAAGGCCATCACGACCGAGAAGGGCAAGGCACCGATCACCATCGCGGTCTGGATCGCGCCCGTCCCGCCAGAGATGAGCAATCCGCCCACCACCAGCGCCAAGGCAGCGCCCCAGAACAGGATATGCGGACGCGCTTTCGGGCCCTCGTCGCCCGCCGCGTTGATCGTGTTCACGATCAGCACCGCACTATCGGCCGAGGTCACAAGGAACGTCATCAGCAACACAACGATCATCACAGCCATGGCCCAAGCCAAAGCTTCGGCAATCGGGGCCAGCATGAACTCGGTCATGGCGAAGATCTTGTCGCCATTAGCCGCGTCCAGGATCACCCCGTTGGCGTCGCCGTTCAGCTCCAGATCAATCGCAGTGCCACCGGCCCATGCGAACCAGACAAAGCACATCAGCGACGGCACGATCATCGCGCCCAGCACGAATTCGCGGATCGTCCGGCCGCGCGAAATACGCGCCAGGAACAGCCCCACGAAGGGTGCGAATGCGATCCACCAGGCCCAGTAGAACACCGGCCACCAGCCCTGCCATTGCGTCAGCAGGAATGCTTCTGAGCCCTCGACACCATCAGAGGAATAGACGTTGAAGCTCAGCCATGGCAGCGCCACGAGGTAGTCGAAAATGCCTACGAAGAAGGCTGACGCACCAAACCAGGTCGCCCCGAAGATGATGAAAAAGCCCAGCAGCACAATCGACAGCACCATGTTGATGTTCGACAGCCATTTGATGCCTTTACCAACACCGGACAGCGCAGACAGCGTCGACGCGCCCATGATCACCAGCAACGCCACAACGATACCAAGCGTCGTCGCCGAGCCGTCTTCCAGCACCAGGCCGCCAATGCCAATCCGCGTCAGACCGGCCACGAATTGCTCCACACCGAAGCCAAGGGTTTGCGCCACACCAAGGATGGTCGCAACCACGGCCACGATATCGATCAAGTGACCCAGATTACCGGACAAGGCCTTCCCAAACAAAGGCGTCAAAGATGACCGGATCGTCAGCGGCAACCCGCGACGGTAGCTGAAAAACGCCAAAGCCAGCCCGGCAATCGCGTAGCACGCCCATGCGCCCAAGCCCCAATGCAGGTAGGACCAGACATAGGCCTCGCGCACGTTATTGGCGTCGAGCCCCGTGGTGATGCCCTGAATAACGGCTGGGTTGTTTTTGAAATGCGCCACCGGCTCCGCCACGGCCCAGGTCAGCATGCCCACGCCGATACCGGCGCCAAACATCATCGAGAACCATGAGAAGTTGGAGAATTCAGGCACCTCGCCGTCCTGCCCCAAATTCAGCTTGCCGCCCGCAGGCCACAGCGCCAGACCGATGCAGACGATGACGAAGGCCGTCACAACCCAGATATACCACGCCGCAAATTGCGCCAGAATAGCTGTGTTCCAGTTCCCAAGGATGGTGCCGGCCTCGGTCGGCCAGACGATGCACCATACAACCAGACATGAGATGATGACCTTACTGATCACCGCCACGTTCACACTGAACCCCCGATAAAAACCGCTATCTGCGGTCTTGATCGGAAGATCTGTTAATGGAGGTTTTACAGACATTAAGAGTTTCCCTGTTGCTTTGCCCGGTTAGCCATGACGCACAGCGCCGCAGCCCGGGCCTTTTCATTTTGGGGCGTTAAGTCGCGATTGAGACCGTCTTGTCGGCACACCGCTCTCCCCCTGTTTACAGGAAAGCAGAAATAGTTACGTTTGATAAGTACGAACATTCTGATCCATGGTTTCATAAATTGGCAACATTCGGTGGTTAAACGCGCCCATCTCAAAAGCCTCGGGGATGTCGATATCCGGTTGGTCCGGGTTTTTGTGGCCGTGACCGAGTCCGGTGGGCTGGCCGCTGCGGAGCCTGAATTGAACATCGGCCGGTCCACGATTTCAAAGCATATTGCGGATCTTGAACTGAGGTTGGGTCTTAAGCTGTGCAACCGCGGGCCCGCCGGATTTTCGCTGACCACCGAAGGTGAACGGGTTCTAACATCAGCCCGCAAGCTACTGGCATCTATTGATGATTTTCAGTCTTCGGTCGACAACATCCACACCAATCTGGCCGGTACGTTGCGCCTTGGCCTGTTCGATCAATCCACCACAAATCCCAATGCCTTCATCCATTCCGCAATCCAGAAATTCGACCGGATGGCCCCGGATGTCTCGCTTGAAATATCGGTCGAACCGCCCAACGGGATCGAGGGCCGCGTCATCGATGGCTCCATGGATATCGGCATCGTACCGATCCATCGCCAGTCCATCTCGCTGACTTACGAGGTGATCTATGAAGAATGGATGACGCTCTATTGTGGCGCGGGGCACGCGCTTTTCGACTCGCCAGAAGGCAGTTTGGCCGGGATTGACCTGTCAAAGTACAAATATGCGGGCTTCGGCTTCAATTCTCCCAATATGAAAGCCGGTCAAGCCCTGGGCATGCGCCGCGCCGCCCGCGTCCAGGATGAAGAAGCGCTGTCGCTGCTGATCCAATCCGGCAGCTATCTGGGATTTCTCGCCGATCACGTGGCCGAAACCTTCCTGTCCAAAGGCAAGGTCCGCCCCGTCGACCCCGAGCGCACCCGCTACGTCTCCACCTTCGCCGCCATCACCCGCAAACAACCCGAACCCGACCGCAAGACGCTAACCTTTCTGAACTGCCTGAAAGAGGCGCATAATGCGGCGTAACAAGCGCTATTCGGTGTGAGCAAAAGCAGGGTTGAGGAATAATAGCGCAAGCACGAAAGTCCGCTTACAACCCATTTTGACCAATGCTGCGCGATGGATAATGGCTGCTATCCGGCGCTCATCCGTGTCTCAACCGGCTTCGAGCCGCTCTAATTGCCTGGAATGCGAGAAATCCTGCCGGACCAAACAGAAAGATGACGGGCAAACAAGGTAGGACCAGAATGAAATGAATGTCCTCCGACCTCGCTATTCGACAAGTCCAGGCACCAATGAAGAGGTCGAAGGCCAAGAAGTGGACCCAGCCAGCCAATGCGGCCTGTTCAAATGAAAAAGAGCAATAACTTCGGCTAGCGTTGCAAAGCCTCCGCCGCTTGCGGATGCGGGCACGATCAAGAGAACCACATAGCCCAATGAGAGTACGAGCGGCAATAAAACCCCTGCGATCCTGTCAGACCATATTGGCATCAACGGTGAGATCAGAAGCATCAGCCATCCGGTGATGGCGACGATTCCAGCGAGCGAGAACAAATTTTCAAAGAGCATTTTGGCACCAAATTAGTTTTGGGGAGGGTGAGTCATATTTCATGCAAATTGCTTGCATTCGCAAGTGATTCGCAATAATTTATTTGTATGACTGATTTATGTACCACCAACGCACTTCGTTTGATCCAAGTGGCTGAAGACTTCCGAGCGGGACTATCTGGCGAGTTCTCGGCCGTTCATGGAATATCTGTGAATGAGTTCCTGTTGCTGCTCCACCTTGAGCGCGCAACAGCAAACCGCCTTTCACGGGTCGATTTGGCAAAGCGCATGCATGTAAGCGCCTCCACTATCACCCGCATGGCTTCCCCAATGGAGAAAATCGGGCTCGTAGGTCGGGAGGTTGATGACCGGGACGCCAGACTGGTCTTCGTGGTTGCTACGGCGACAGGTAGAGAGAAATTGTCGCAGAGCCTTGCGACATTCTCGAAGCGCGCAGGTTATCTTTTTGGCGATCGATGGGAAGATGGAGAGTTGGATCAGTTCTCTGGAATGCTGCGCCGTATGATCGGGGGCACAGGGGATACCCTAGCCTAAGAAGGCTGACCATTGGTGCAATCGGAATGAACGGCAGCAGGCCAGTCCGCGTTAGCGTCATTGGTGTTTTGACCCGCTTAGGTCACCTCTTGCAGTTCCGATGGTCTCTGACCGGGCAATACTGAGCGTGTCTCAACGTATTGAAATATTAATCAGGTCCGGAAAAATATGATCGTTTCCAAAGGATGACGGCGAGGAATATCAAGCTGACGATGTTGGGTATCAAGATTTGTAGATAGCCAAGTCGATCGGCAACGGTAAATAGCGCCACACAACCGTTCGCAAGAAACAGCCCAATGTAGAAACACGCCCATCGGACGCCCCAAGGTTTTCTGTGCCACAGCGCATAGAAAAAGACCAAGGGTCCAATGAAATCCAGAAACAGGACGACGAGAAAGGCACCGATGCCAGTCACAAATGTGCCGAACACCGGCAACCCATTCGCCATCAGGTTTGGTAGGTTCATCGCCGATCCAACGGCCCACAAAGCCATTCCAATCGATAACCCTTTGAGGGCTCGCGGGATCGGGTTCCAACCCGTGGTTTTTGTGGATACGTCTGACATGTCGTGACTTTCGGGATTTTAGCAACGCAAAGCAGAGTGCCGTGTGTCTGGAATTTTGGGTGGCGTTTGTGACAGGTATCACCCGATTTTGCTGTGGATGATCCCCAGCAAAAGCCCAAAGACTGAGAACTGCAAAATTCCCACGATGCCTTCTACGCGGATCCAAGCGAGGATGTCAGGCACCTCGTACTTAGCAGGTTCAACCAACGCGATGTAGGCTATCAGGAACAGGCCAAAAGCCAGCGCGATTGTGACCCCATTTGCAATGGTAGCATCCCCACCACGCCAGGCGCGTAAGGCCATGGACACGATCAACCCTTGGACCACCATCGCGGAGAGCCCCATAGGAATGATGGGATTTTCGCGTAAATATGACACTGCCGCGAAATGGTCCTTGTTCACCAGAAAATGAGAAAGGCCCTGCGCCGCGAAGCTGACGACCATAAAACCAACCACTGAGGCTGAATGTAGAACGACCCCGGTCATGCGGTGGTCGCAACAAGGTCTGCCAGTTTGTCGATCGCCTGGTTCCATCCACCGTCTCCGGCTGTTCCTGCAATGACGCCAACATGAACCATCGTCATCACGGTTTTTCCGCCAGCTTCGCTCAGCTCGACGATAACTTCGGTGATATCAGGGTGGCCTTCAGGCATCCCCATGCTTTGAGGTGAAATGATCGTGCCGTCTTCGTCGCACATGCTTTCTGTATAGACGAGCCGTGAGGGGCGATTGACCTCCTTGTAGACGCCCGTGAACCACATTGACATCGTCCGTTCGGGCGACTTCATCTCCATACAAACCTTGCGGATACCGCCAACAACGACGTCCATTTCGGCCGTTGGAACGGACATGCCCATCGGGCCATACCACTGCTTGAACAAGTCTGGGTCAGTCCACATGTCCCAAATCGCGTCAATCGGCGCGGCAAATTCGCGGCGTACTTTGACCCAGTTGTGTTCGTCATTCATTGGTTTGTTCTTTCATTGTTTGGAGAAGTTCATCCATCACGTCAAAACGCGCGTCCCAGATATGGCGGTATTGATCGGTCCAGTTTGAAACAACCTGCAAAGGGTCTGCATTCAATGTGCAAGGCCGGAATTGTGCGTTCCGCCCGCGTGTGATCAGCCCAGCGTTTTCTAGGACTCGGATGTGTTTGGAAATTGCAGGCAGGCTCATATCAAATGGCTCTGCCAAGGCATTAACAGTGGCCTCACCTTGCGCCAGTTGAGCAAGGATCGCCCGTCGGGTCGGGTTGGCAAGCGCTGCAAATGCAGCGTCAAGTTGATCGGAAGCGTTCATGAGGATATGTATTAAACTAACTAGTTAATTAATCAATCGGAAAAATAAACACGCGCTCGAAATGCTGTCTCCCCCTGTCATAGGTTTCGCGCAGCGGTCTTCCATGCAAGGACAGTGAGCCTTCCGGGAGAGCCCAAGAAATTACGATTTCTACATTTTTTTTGAATGGCCGTTCTGACTTCAGCTGAGGCAAACGCCTGCCTTCTATCCGTGACGTCGAACGCCCACCCATTGCTTACGGTGCTTTACGGATCTCTTCATCTACTCGGTCAATTTCAGCCTCGTACCAAGCAATGGTCCCGTTGGGGTCGCTTTGAAAGGCCTTTGCAAATGTGTCTGGAGCTTCGGTCTTCTCGTCGTACTTAGTGGACCAAACCATCATGCTAATCAAAGAAGGGAGGACGTCGCGCGCCTTGCGGGTCGGGAAGTAGCAAATTCTGCTCGCTTTTCGCGGGTCGATTTGCCGATCCAACATTGCTGCAGCCTCAAGCCTTGATAGGCGGTCAGCGAGAATGTTTGTCGAAATACCCTCAGGTCCGTTCAAGAAGTCACTATAAGTCCGTTTTCCATGCAGCAATACATCCCGGAGCAAAATGAAACACCATTTGTCACCGAAAATTCCTGCTGCATAGCGGGTTGGGCAACCATGCCATATGGGAGATCGGGCTTTGTTCATAGGGACAATATAGTATGCGGCTTTCTGCTTGCAATATGCAAGTAAGTTGACTAACAGATCAAAACCACTTGCATTATAAAAGAGGAATTTGATCATGCCATCTCCCTTCGTCTGGTTCGACAACATCGGCGGAAATCGTCCCGCAACGACTGATTTTTTGCAAAACGCATTTGATTGGGCAGCCAATGACATCGGCTCCATGACGTTTTTGACCGCGGCAGGGCAGGAAATGCCTTTCGCTGCAACTGCCGATGCCATGAAGGACGTTTCAGGATGGGTTCCATATGTTGAAGTCGACGACCTGCCAGCCGCTGTTAAGAACGCGCGTAAACATGGTGCCGAAATCATAGCCGAAAACCTTAAAGGCCCTGCTGGTGATGCCAGCTTTATCCGCGATCCAGGCGGCGCGCCAATGGCGCTCTGGAAACGCGCGCCGGGCATGTAAGGAACGAACAATGACAAAGATCCTATTGGCTGCCACGGCATACATCGCAATCGTTTTTCCGCTGGCAGTCGGTTGGCACACAGGCCTATTCAAAGAGAAATATGAAGCGTTTGGTTATTTTACCGGAGAACCAAATATTCCCGTAGGCTTGTCGGTGATCGTCATTCAAGGTTTGGCGTTGGCGCTGATTTACCCGTTGTTCCATACATGCAGTGCCGGTTTTGTACGGGCATTTCAGTTCGCTGGTCTTATGGGTTTGTTTTTCTGGACTTCGCATGTTCTGGCGCTGGTCGCGAAGCAGAATGTGCCAAACGCCGGTAGGTTCGTTGTCATGGAAACCGGGTACCTTGTCTTGCAATTCGGACTGTTCGCATTGGCGCTGGGTGTGATCTATCGGGGCGTCAAATAATCAAGCCAGATAGTCTTGTGTCTCAAGTAGTCGAAGCGCCACTTGCAGCTGTTTGGGAAGGTTGGGCTGACTTATGCAGAGGCAAAACAAGGCGGGCGTTCTGAGCGCTTCTCGAACCAGTGGCGAAGCGTTCAGAACCTAACTCGGCGCCTTCGATTTGAGTCCGAGCCCAATGGCGCTTTCAACAGCCGTCAGCTTGTCATTCTTTTGAAGCCAAATACCGCCTCTTCGCTTCTTCCGTCAGCCCATACTCCCGAACCATATTCGCAATGGCGACCTCGTCGGACTTGTCGGCGTAGCGGAACTCGGAATCCGCGTAGCGGTTGATTTCCTGGATGACCATGTCGACCGTGATGGGTTGGCGGAGTTCCTCGATCATACCCTTTTTCTCGTCATAGCTTTTGAACAGGAACAGGTCGGGCTCTTCCATCCATTCATCCGGCAGTTCGAAATCCATGGCGCGGACTTTGACGGCGTCGGTGATGTTTTTGATCGCGCGGCCCGTGAAGCGGTGGTCGGCCTCCTGGATGCCTTTGAGATAGGTGCCGAGCTTGTTGATCGTGTTCAGCTCGCCGATCTCGGAGGAGACGCGGTCGAAAACGTTGAGCAAGCCTTCCTCATGCGGTTTGCCGTGGCTTTCAAAGCTGGCGGCGACGGCTTTCTTGATTTCCTGCGCGGCGAAGGGTTCAAAATCGCCCAAAGGGATGTCGTGGTTCTTGCCCATCAGCAGATTGAGGATGTCGACATAGTCGTCACGGGTTTGCGGCCCATCGACGAGGAAGCGCGCGCCGGCCCGCTGGCGCAGCGCGTCGTCGACATTTTCGGGGTAGTTGGAGAACATGCCAAAAGTGCAATTGCCACGCACGACGGTATTAGCGCCGGCGAAGCTTTCCATCAGCACGGCGGTGATTTCAAGCTGACCCGCAGAGGATTGCCGATCGCCACGCTTGCCCGCGAGCTGGTCGATATCGTCGATGGTGCCGAAGCCGATAACGTTCGGGTCGATGACATTGTTGATGAAGGCCTTGGCGTTTTGGCCGGACTTGCCCTGATAGCTGTCGATATTGTCGGTGGAGAGGTTCTGGTAGCGGAAGGCATAACCGGCAGTCTCGCAATAGCCCGAAATCAGCCCGGCCATCATCTGGATCAGCGTGGTTTTCCCGGTGCCCGGCGCGCCGTCGCCCATGAAGGTGAAGATGAAACCGCCGAGCTCTGCGAAAGGGTTGAGCTTGCGGTCGAAATCATAGGCCATCAGCATTTTGGCGAGCTTCATGGACTGGTATTTCGCGATGTGGTTGCCGACGACCTCATTCGGTTTCTTGAAGGTCATGGTCAGCTTGGATCCCTTGGCGGCGCGGGCGGGGGTGAAGCCGTTGATGGTCAGGTCATCCGCCTCAACCCGGTAGCTGGCCTGATTGAACGGCTCCAGACGTGGGGTGTTTTGGGCGCGCAGGGCGGCTTTTTCCATCAGCTGTTCGGTGAAGGCCAGCACGGTTGCGGTGGTCTTGGGATCACTGTCGGCGAAAAGCGCGAGGTCTTGGTCAAGCTCCCATAGCGCGCCGTGCAGGGCGAGCTGGGCGTTGTCGGTCAGGATTTCCTCAACGCCGCCTATTTCGACCGTGGTTTCCGTGGCTTGGGCCGACAAAAGGTAGGAGGCGGCATTGGCAAAACTGAACAATGTGGCGAGGGCTTCGGCCGCCAGAAGGTCGGTGAATTCAGCCTTTTTGGCATCAGAAAGCCGCCCTTCTAGGTTCTCGCGCTTCAGTTCCGCCAGCCCGGTGGCCTCAGCAAACTGATCGCCAACGGTGAGGCTGATCGCAAGCGCGCGGCGCAGGGATTGCAGCACCGTGGCTTGCAGGGCGGAGGGCAGCGCGTCATCGCCCACCCCTTCGATCCGGTCAATGAGTTTGACACCCTCCGGGCGCGCAGTGGTGCGGGTAACAAGGCCGGGCGTGGTAGACCGAAACCGGCGGCGCGTGCCGATGCCCGCGGAGCGTTCAGCGGCGGGCGCTTCCTTGGCCTTGGCGATGCGCGGGGTGTGGTCGAGTCCGTCCAGCATGGCCGTGGCCGCCGGGTAATGCGCGCGGATCGCATCTTCTTTCAGCTCCATAAAATCTGCGGATTGGCTCATATTTTATCCTCTTGATGGTGGGCAGATGTTGCCCACCCTATCTTTGCGAAACGACGCGGCCCGATGGGCTGACAACAAATTTGCGGATGCCCGAAAAGCCTGCCGGGTTTTTCTCGGCCAGCACTTGGTAGGGCTTTTGCGGCATGATGACGGACCGCTCCGTGCTGGTGGCGCCAGTTTCCGCGCCGCGCCCGGCGAAGGGGTCGAGGGCGAAAATCTCACGCTCGACCGAGCTGAACCAGCCTTTCTTCTCCAATTCGACACGTTCGGAATTCAGCGTCTCCAGCGTCCAGGCAAGGGTCCAGTCTTCGCCCGGCCCGCCTTGCGCCTCCGCCAGCACGTCACGGATCGGGCCGGATTGCTGGGTGAAGGCGTGGCTATACATCGGGCCCACATGGATGCGGCGCAGGCGCTTGGGGTGGATGTCATCAAAGTCACGATCAAAGCCCTGCGCGATGGTCAAAAGCTTCAGGCCGGAAGAGCCCTGCGCGGTCAGATGCGCCTGCACAGATGGCCAGCGGCGGGCGTCTTTTGGCAGGGCGACATCGCCAGTATCCTCGACTTCCATCAGGTAAATGGTGGGCACGTTTTGCTGGCTATCGTAAATGGCCCAATGCAGCAGGTAGCGGCGGCGTTCGCCCTCATTCCCGGCCCAGATGGCTTGCGGATCGTTGGTGGCCCAGAACAACTCTCCGCGTTCCAGCTGCTCATAATAGAGCCGCTGGGCAAGCGCATATTGCAGCTTGGTGGGGATGCTCAGGTCGCCCACGATCTGGCGGATCATCTCATCCTTCAGCTCGGATTTGGAGCGCATGCCGGCCAAATGCTTGCCCGCCTGCTGCGCGTCATTGGCCATCTTCATGATCTCGCCAAAGACCGGGAAGCCGGATTCGTTTTTGTCGATGGTGAGCGAACCAAAGAAGGTTCCCGTATCCCGGCCCGTCAGCAGATACTTGTGACTGAGCGCACGGAAAGTGAATGCGATTTGTTGCACATAAGCGCTGATGATTGAAACGTCACGCTTGTCGAAAGTGCGTTCCACCTCCATCTCCGCCGCGACGCGGGATAGGTGCCCGGTTATCCGCTCGAACTTCGCAAAATAGCGCCGCGCGGCGAGATCATCGGTCAGACCTTGGTGGTCGATTGTGAGGTTGAGGTCGTCAGTCATTTAAAGTTCTTTAGACATCCATAATTCGATCCGACCGTAGGGGCTGTCTGGGTCTATAGAGCGCGTAATCCCGAAGTCTCTCGCTAGCCTTGTCAGAACTAAAGCACCAATGATCCAAAAACACGAAAACAGCGACAGCCAAGTCAATTCCAAAACCAGCGCCGACATAGCACTCTCGTAGGTTTGGATCATGGCAGCAAAAATCACTATCAAGATCATGCAAGCCCATCCCAAGTAGATACGGCGTTCAATCCGCTTTAGCGGCCGTGGATCATGGTCTTTGAACCTCGGATCAAGCGCCATATAAGTTCTTGTCGTGCTTCTCGACGATCTTCTCAAACCGGCGGGCGAAGCGTTCGTCGGCTTTGGCTTTCTGCTCCAACACCTTGCGGGCGAAGACCATCTGATCCTCATGGGCTTCCATCATTTCGGCCATGCGGGCATTCGTCGCTGACCCGATGCCAGCCATGGCGGCCTGGGCCTCCTGGTCGGTTTTGACGCCGATTTCGTTGATCTGGTGGGCCACGTCCTGCTGCTGGGCGGTTTTCAAGGATTTGGTCAGCGCATCGTACAAAACAACGCGTTGCTTGGTGTCGGTTTCCAGCTTGTTGATCAGCACCATCTGGGTCGCGGCCTGATTTTGCAGGCTGTCGATCCAAGTTTTACCCTTCTCGATATAGCGTTCCAGCGTTTGGGATTTGGCCAGTTTGACCTGCTCTTGCTGGACCATCTCGTTGTACTTGGTGTTCAGGTCGGCGAGCTCCGTCTCCAGCTTGGTGCGGGCGGCGGCGTCTTGCTCAACGGAGATTTTATTCTCCATCTCGATGATCTTCGGGTCCATGCCGAGGATCTCAGAACGCAGGCTTTCCAATTCGCCCACGGTCATTTCGCGCTCGTCCAGCGTCTCCGTCAGGTTGCCTTCAACCTTGATTTTCTGCTCCTCCAGCACGGTAAGCTGGCCTTGCAGAAGGGCCACGATCTGGTCGGATTTGCCGATCAAATCCTGCAATTTGTCATCGATAGAGGCCGTGCGCATGCGTTCCTGACGCAGGGATTCTGATTTGCCCTTGGAGAAGATGCCAACAAAGCTTTCCCACCCGGTTTTGTCGCGCATCGCGTCAAAATCTTTGGAAAATCCGGAGGTTACGTCATCGAGCCCCATGATCAGCTCAGCGATATTGGCGTTCATCAGCTCGGTATGGGCATGCACATCTTCCAAAGAGGCGTTCTCGATATCAATCGAAATGTCATCGCCCGACTTTAGCTTGCTGCGCGCGGTTTCAATCCGGCTTGTCAGCTCTGAAATCTTGGCTTGTGCTTCTTCTACCTGCGCTTGGCTTTCGCGAACCTGAGCGTCAAAATCGGCCATATATCTACATCCCTCGTTTTAATGTTATTACCCATTACATAGGTATGAAATCGGCATTTATAAGAGTTTGCCATGGCATTTCGGTGGGCACCATAGAAAAAACGGACGGTTTTGGAACCTTCGTCACCCCCTTGTAGACAGGGCGCAAAACGCCATGATGCGCGGAAAGGAGAACGGCAATGATGGTCCCCGGGGCGCTGAATTTGATCACCGATGTGGCGGGGTTGCAGGTTGGCAACGCCGCCGATGCGGCGCTGAAATCGGGGGTGAGCGTGTTGACGGCTGACACGCCTTTCGTCGCGGGCGTCAACGTGATGGGCGGCGCGCCGGGCACGCGGGAGACGGAGCTTTTGGCACCTGACAAAACGGTGCAAGAGGTCAATGCGCTGGTCCTGTCGGGCGGGTCCGCCTTCGGGTTGGCGGCGGCAGATGGCGTGGCATCAGCCCTGCGGGCGGCGGGTCAAGGCTTTGCCGTTGGGCCGCATATCGTGCCGATTGTCCCTGCGGCGATCATCTTCGATTTGGCGGGCGGCGGTGATCATAGTTGGACCGATAACCCCTACCCCGCCTTGGGACGCACAGCGTTTGAGGCCCGGGGAGAGGCGTTCGATCTGGGCTCCGTTGGCGCGGGCACAGGGGCCACGACGGTGAATTTGAAGGGCGGGCTGGGCTCGGCCTCGCTGGTTTTGCCATCGGGACATACCGTTGGGGCTTTGGTTGCCGTCAACGCTTTGGGCAGCGCCACCGTCGATGACAGCCCGCATTTTCATGCGGCGCCTTGCGAGCTGGGCGCGGAATTTGGCGGGCTCGGCCCCAAAATCACGCATAACGCGGCGAAAACGCCCGCGACCAAGCTGGGCGGGGCCACGACGATTGCAATTGTCGCCACGGATGCAGCTTTAGACAAAGCGGGCTGCACGCGACTGGCCACGGCGGCGCAGGACGGCATGGCGCGCGCGCTGTGGCCGTCGCACACGCCGATGGACGGGGATTTGGTCTTTGGCGTCTCCACCGGCGCGCAGGCCGTGAAGGACCCAGTGCGCGACGTGTTGAACATCGGCCATGCGGCCGCGATTTGCCTGAGCCGCGCGATTGCGCGCGGGGTGTTTGAGGCGCAAGCGGCGGAGGGGGATGTGCTGCCGACATGGCAGGAGCGGTTTGGCGGGTAGAAACTTTGGTCGCACACCAAAAAACCAGGGCAGCCCCCGACCGCGGGCGTCGGGCTGAAAGCCCCCGCCCATGGGGGCGGTCGGGGGCTGCCCGGCGGTGCCGGGCGGAAGCACTCACTCAAAAAGTCAAAAAAAATTCCAAGGATTGACCGACCTCATTCGTCACACCCACATTATGCGTATGAAAACCAGTGATGAGGCCTTGGCGATTGCCGCCGGAGACGGGGACCGCGATGCGTTCGCGACCCTGATAAGGCGCCACTATGACACGATTTTTCGGATGGGCTGGCGGTTGAGCGGATCCAAATCTGACGCGGAGGATCTGGCCCATGACATCATGGCCGCCCTGCCCGCCAAGCTGCGCAGTTACCGCGAGGAGGCCAAATTCACGACATGGCTTTACCGCGTGGTGATGAACGCGGCCACAGACCGGGCCCGCAAATCACAGCGCCGCGCGCGTGCGCGGGATGGCTGGGGCGAGGATTTCAAGCGCCGTGAGGCAGAGGCCGCCGAGGCCCGCGAAAGCTACGATTGGCTGCAAACCGCCATGCGTGCCCTGCCCCCGGAACTGCGCGAAACCGTCGCCCTGACATTGGGCGAGGACTTGACGCAAAAGGAAGCCGCACAAGTGATGGGCGTGTCGGAAGGCACCATCGCCTGGCGCATGTCGGAGGTCAAAAAGCACCTGCGCGAGATGGCCGAAAAGGAGGCCAAGATATGAGCAACGAAGACCTCGAAAAGCTGCGCCGCCTGATGCAGGCCGCCCCCACGCCCGACCCTGCCAAGGTCGAGGCGGCTTTGAGCGTGGCAGAAGAAAATTTCGATACGCTCCAAGAAACCGCCGGCGTCGCGCGTCCTATCGAAACAGCCCCCGAACAGCGGGGCGTTTTGAAAGGATTTGTCGATATGTTTGCAAATGTTTCCCTGAAACCGTTGATGTTCGCGACATCCTCCCTCGTCATTGTCGGGGTCGGATTTGTGATGGTTCAGCGCAACCCGTTCCTGCTGCAGGACGCGCAGTACCTATTGGAAGACACTTTGGGTTTGGCCGAAGAGGAGGTCGTGGTCATCGAACCATTGGTGCTCGAAAGCGCCCCCGCACCCGCCATCCAGACGCGCCAGAAACGCGCCGAGTTGGGCGCAGTAGCGGGCGCTGTAAGCTCCTTTGCGGCCGATCAGGCCGTGACCCGTCCTGCCCCGACCGACGCCATAGTGGTGGAGCCTCAAAACCGCGACCGCTTCGCCAATGAAGAGCCCAACCCGCTGAAAATCACGTCTGAGGACCCGGTCTCCACTTTCTCCACCGATGTCGACACGGCCAGTTACGCCTGGGTTCGCAGGTCCTTGCAAAACGGCCAACTGCCCGCGCCGGAGGCCGTGCGCGTCGAGGAAATGATCAACTACTTTCCCTATGACTACGGCGCGCCCACGGGCGATGTGCCCTTTGCCACGCAGGTCACTGTCAGCGACACGCCGTGGAACGCGGGCACCAAATTGGTGCAGATTGGCCTGCAAGGTGCATTGCCCGAAGTGGCGGCGCGCCCGCCGCTGAACCTTGTCTTCCTGATCGACACGTCGGGGTCCATGCAATCAGCGGATAAGTTGCCGCTGTTGATCCAATCCTTCCGCCTGATGTTGGGCGAATTGCGGCCCGAGGATGAAGTGGCGATTGTGACCTATGCGGGCTCCGCCGGGCTGGTGTTGGAGCCGACCAAGGCGGCAGATGGCGCAACGATTGAGGCGGCTTTGAGCAACCTGAGCGCGGGCGGATCGACCGCTGGGGCGGCGGGATTGCAACAGGCCTACCAGGTGGCCGCGCAGATGTCTGACGAAGGTGACATCTCCCGCGTGATCCTGGCCACGGATGGCGATTTCAATGTCGGGCTCAACTCGGACGCCGAGATGAAAACCCTGATTGAGGCCAAGCGCGACACCGGCACCTACTTGTCGGTGCTGGGCTTCGGGCGCGGCAACCTGAATGATGCGTTGATGCAGACGCTGGCGCAAAACGGCAATGGTCAGGCTGCCTATATCGACACGCTGTCGGAGGCGCGCAAAGTGCTGGTCGACCAGCTGACCGGTGCCTTGTTCCCGATTGCGGGCGACGTGAAAGTTCAGGTCGAATGGAACCCCGCCGAGATCGCCGAATACCGTTTGATCGGCTATGAAACGCGCGCCCTGAAGCGGGAAGATTTCAACAATGACGCCGTCGATGCGGGCGATATCGGGGCCGGGCTACAGGTCACAGCGCTTTATGAGGTCACGCCGGTGGGCTCGTCTGCCGTGCTGAATGACGCCTTGCGGTACGGGACCGCGGCTGAGGTCGCGGATAGCGACGAGCTGGGCTTCCTGCGCCTGCGCTACAAAGCACCGGGGGAGGACACCAGCCAGTTGATCGAAACCCCGATCACGACGGGCACCGACGCGGCCAGCTTTGCGGCGGCGATTGCCGGGTTCGGCCAGCTCTTGCGCGGGACGGATTATCTGGGCGATTGGAGCTACGCCGACGCCATCAGCTTGGCCACCCAAACCAAAGACGATGACGTTTATGGCTACCGGGCGGAGGCGATCACCTTGATGCGTCTGGCTGAAAGCCTGTCAAAGGCGCAATAGCCAACATGGCGGGCTCACACCCGCCACAAGTACCCATCAAAAACGCAAAAGCCCCGGGGGTCGCGAGACCACCGGGGCTTTTTCATTTAGCTCACGCCACGCGGCTAGTGAAGTTTGGATTTCACTTGCTCAATTGCGTCCTCGATCAGGCTGTTCTGATCTGCGGCGGTCGTCTTGGAGCCGACCACGTCCGCAGCCGCCCCAATCGCGATCGCAATCGCACTGTCGCGGACTTGCTTGACGGCGGCAGCCTCGGCTGAGGCAATCTGCTCCTCAGCGCCGGCCAGGCGACGTTCAATCGACTGCTTCAGGTCTTCTTTCGCCTGCTCCGCTGCGGCCTCAGCTTCCTTCTTCGCATTCGCGATGATGCGCTCGGATTGCTCGGCCACTTCTTTGTGCTTGCGCTCGTAGGACGCCAAAATGGTTTGCGCTTCTTCGCGCAGGGCCTTGGCCTCGTCCAGCTCCGCCTTGATGGTCTCGGCGCGCTTGTCGAGCATGCCGCCCAGCATCGCAGGCACTTTGAAATAGAGCAGCACGCCAATGAAGACGAGGAAGCCCAGGAACACCACGAAATCGGTGTTCGCCAGCGAAAAGAACGGCTTGTCGCCAGCGGCCAAAGCCGGTGCCGGCAGGATCGCCAAGAGGGCAAATAGCTTTTTCATCTCTC
Source organism: Litoreibacter sp. JB4-2 (assembly GCF_055693445.1). Classification (NCBI taxonomy): domain Bacteria; kingdom Pseudomonadati; phylum Pseudomonadota; class Alphaproteobacteria; order Rhodobacterales; family Roseobacteraceae; genus Litoreibacter; species Litoreibacter sp. JB4-2. The sequence goes on along the minus strand of NZ_CM146334.1, from coordinate 3,322,854 downwards.
TACCCTTTCGTCTTGGCGGTCACGGCCGCGGTGATGGATTTGGCGTCGATCTTGCCGGGGGCCACAGCCGCAACGATGTCTTTGGCGATGTCCTTGGCCACTTTCGCGGCGTCGTCCTTGGCGCTGTCGCGAATGGCTGCAATCGCTTTTTCGCTTTCCGCCGAGCGGGCCGCGATTTCGGCGTCGGCTTCCGCGATTGCGGTGTCCAGCTCGCCTTTGATCTGCGCCTTGGTCTCGTCGACGATGCGCGCGGCTTCGACCCGGGCATCAGCCAGCGCCTTGTTATAGGCTTCTTCCGCCTCAAGCGCCTTTTGCTTCAGGTCCTCGGCGGCGGCAATGTCATTGGTGATCGTACCGGAGCGTTCCGCCAGAACCGACCCGATGCGGGGCAGCGCGACGCGCGACAGCACGAAGTAGATCACGATCAACGTGACCACGAGCCAGAAAATCTGGTTCGGGAATGTTGAGAAGTCCAGCTGCGGCATACCGGGTGCTGTTGCAGCCCCGTCCACGCCGATGCTATCCGCGAGCCCTTGGTTTACTCCGCCGGAGTTTTCGTCCGCCATATTGGCCTCCAGTCCTTCAGTAGATGACGTTGGGCGGACCGCGTGACGGCCCGCCCTAGCGTAAGGATCTCAGGGCGTTCTTAGACGGCGAACATCAGCAGAAGCGCGACGAGGAACGAGAAGATCCCCAGAGCTTCCGCAAACGCGATGCCGATAAACAGAGTTGCCGTCTGGCCAGCAGCGGCGGATGGGTTGCGCAGGGCGCCCGACAAGAAGCTACCAGCAACGTTGCCCACGCCGACGGCTGCGCCGCCCATGCCAACAGATGCCAGGCCTGCGCCGATGAATTGACCCATTTGTGCGATATCGCCTTCCATGTCTTTATCTCCTTACGATGGAATTTCGGTGATCTTTTGTTCGTGACCGTTAGTGGTGAGGATGCAGCGCATCTTTCAGATACACACAGGTCAGAATGGTGAATACGTAGGCCTGAATGCCCGCAACGAGCATTTCCAGACCGTACATGGCCGTGATGGCCAGAATGGACAGTGGCGAGATCGCCAGGATCGCAGCGAAGGCCGCGAACACTTTGATAACGGCGTGGCCGGCCATCATGTTACCTGCCAAACGAATGGAGTGGCTGACCGGGCGCACGAAGTAGCTGATAACCTCGATCAGCGCCAAGATAGGACGCAGCGCCAGCGGGGCGGATGACACCCAGAACAAGCTCAGGAAGCCTGCGCCGTTTTTGACAAACCCAATGACAGTCACCGCCAGGAACACCGCGACGGCCAGAACACCCGTGACCGCGATATGCGATGTCGGCGTATAGGCCATTGGCAGCAGGCCAAGGTAGTTGGAAAACAGGATGAACATGAACAGCGTCATGATGTAGGGGAAGTATTTCACCCCATCTTTGCCGGTGATGTCTTCGACCATTTGGTAGACGAAACCGTAGGCCAGCTCAGCAATGGATTGGCTCCGCGACGGCACAATCGCCCGCGAGCGCGTGCCCAGAACCAGCAGCGCCACAACGGCGACGATCGACAATGCCATCCACATGGTCGAGTTGGTGATCGTGAACATCCCCACCGCGCCGTCGCCAAAAAGCGGCTTCACGATGAACTGATCCATTGGGTGAAATACGAGGCCACCGTCTTTTGCGTCGTCTGCCAACTCAATCGTCCTTCTTATCGTCTACCGCATCCGCGGCAGGTTTTCGCGCCGCATGCGCGGCTTGCTCTTCGCCGACCTCTTTCGCGGTGCGCATCATCACTTTGATGCCCGCGGCCAAGCCCAGCAGCGTAAATATCACCAGCATCAGAGGCAGCGTGCCAAACAAAACGTCCAACCCGTACCCGATGCCGAACCCGATCATCAGACCGGCCACCAGCTCCGTCACCATCCGCCAGCCCAGATTGGCCATCGAATAATGCTCATCCGCCCGCGCCTTGGGCCCTTGCGTTTTCTTCAGCGCTTCGAGCCGGTCGTTGAGCGCCTTGAGCTGCTCTGTGTCCGGTTCTGTCGCCACGAAAACACCCCTCAAAAGCGCATGCGGATCGTGAGGGTGTGATAGAACGCAGCCCCCACAGAGTCAATTCGGCAAAACTTAATCCAACTAACTGTTTTTATTGAATTTTTATGTCGCACAAAATCTGTGTTCATGCATAGATGGCCAAAGGGCAAGGTTGCCCATATATTCAACCAATCGGTTGATGATCGCCAATTCCTGAGGAGCAGGCACCTATGTCACAAGACACAATTGGCGTTCCAGGCGCCCATGTTGGGCACGGGCATTTGATGGTCGCCGACCTGGACCGTGCCATTACCTTCTACCGCGATATTGTCGGCATGCGCCTTGTCACAGTTTACGGGAAGCAGGCCGCCTTTCTGTCATTCGATGACTACCATCACCATCTGGGCCTGAACACGTGGCACAGCAAAGACGGCACGCCGCCGCCTCAAGGCCATACGGGCCTATATCACGTGGCTTTTGTGTATCCCGACCGCGCCAGCCTTGGTCAGGTGATCGACCGGGCGCAAAGCGCGGGCTACGTCTTGACCGGGGCCGCAGATCACGGCGTGAGCGAGGCCGTGTATCTGAATGATCCCGACGGGAACGGGTTGGAGCTTTACCGCGACAGACCGAAATCCGAATGGAATATGCTCGACGCCGACACGCCAGAGTTGGTCAATGAGCCGCTCGATGTCGATGCCTTGGTGGCGGAAGGTCGTGCCGCGGCCTAACGGAGCGCAGCGCTGCGAAATTCCACCGTCTCCGCCAGCAGCCAGTCGCGAAAGAGGCGCACCGGTTTGCGGCGCAGCACCCCTTCGCCAAACAGCATGTGGTAGGCCCCTTGCCGGAAGCCCTGGTCAAAGACCCGCACGAGGCGGCCCGCATCGACATCATGCTGCACATTGTCGGCGGATGACAGCAGCACGCCCTGCTCTGCGATCACCATCTCGATGGCCAGCATCGCACGCATCCGCCGCCCCTGCACCACACGCGCGGCCAGATCTGGGCGCGCGATCGTGTCGAACCAACGCGACCACGGCTCCCCGCCCCGGTCGCGCAACAGGGGGAAATCCAGCATCTTTTCGGGATCATCGCCGATTTGCGCGGCCACGCTTGGCGCCGCATGCGGGCAGATCGGCGCGTCGCTGATAAGGGCGGCGTTGCCGCCGGGCGTGCTGTCCAGAAAGAACCGGATGGCGACATCGGCCTCGTAGCGGTCAATATCGATCAGCGCCTCGCTAGCATCCAGGTCAATCGTGATCTCAGGATGCAGCGCATGAAAGGATTTGAGCTTCTGGATCAGCCACTTATAGGCAAACACCGTCTCGGAATTGACCGTCACGGTGCCGGTGGGTCGGTCGCTGAACTCCTCCGTCGCCTCGGCAATGGCGTCAAAGGCGGGCGTCAGCGCGGCCAAGTAAGCGCGACCCTGGGGGCTGAGCACGACGCCGCGTGATGCGTCCCGAAACAGCTGCGCGCCAAGGCGGTCTTCCAATCCACGCACATGTTTGGAGATCGCGGAATGGCTGACGCCCAGTTCATCCGCTGCGCGGGAGAAGCTTTCATGGCGACCGGCGGCCTCAAAGGCGCGCAGGGCGTTGAGCGGGGGCAATTGGCGGGGCATGGCAATATGTGAGATTTTCTCACAGGTACTGTCAAGCAAATGATTTTGTGCCAAAGCGCCAAACGACGCATAAAGTCCGCAGACCCCAAACATATAGGTGTATCAATGACCGCTCTCATCATGAACGCGCAATTGCGCGCCCGCTCCAACTTTGCCAAATGGTTCCAAAACCTCTGGTTTCGCGAACCCCGCTGCGCGCCATTGCCAGGCGCAATCACCGACAAGATTGCACGCGATATCGGGCTTGAGCCGCATCACTTAGAGCAGTTGCGCTTTGAATGGCCCTCGCAGCGCCGCACCGATATCTGACCTGTTCCTTTGCCCCCTTGAGCGCTATCAGGGGGGCATGAGCGACACAATCGACATGGTATTCGCGGCCCTGTCCGACGGCACACGGCGTCAAATTCTGACAATGCTGTTGGAGGACGACATGGCCGTCACCGACGTGGCCGAACCGTTCGAGATGTCGCTGGCTGCGATTTCCAAGCACCTGACGATCCTGACCAAGGCAGGCCTGATCAGCCAGGAAAAGCGCGGGCGCGTGAAATGGTGCAAGCTGGAGCCCGAAGCGATGCGGGACGCCATCGTCTGGATCGAAAGCTTTGGCCAGCTAGAGGCACTGAATTTCGATGCGTTCGAGGCGTTTTTGTCGCGCGAACTTGGGCAAAGCTGACCCGAAAGGCGCAAATTTTTGCCAAATTCGCGTGCTATCCCCCGCTCAACCATGAGTGGAGCTGAGCAATGAAATTTATCCCGGCCTTTCTATCGTTGTTTCTGTTTACGACCCTTGCCTATATGGTTTGGACCAACCAGTACCCGTATCACTGGCTGCCCGAAGACCCCGCCGACCCGAACCGCCTGGAACGCGCGGAACGGCTGATCACCCAAGGCGTGGGCTATCTGGGCACCCTGAAGACAAGCCTAATTTTGCTGGGCGTGGGCGCCGTGTCATCGCTGTTTTTCGTCATGACCCCGCGCGACCAGTAGGCCCCGCTTTCAGCAACATGGCCAAAGCCACCACGGTCAGCAAAACGCCCACGATCACCAATGTGGGCGGCGCCGGGTTGCCAAGCCCGATCTGCCACAAGATCACCCAGCTGGGCGTGAGATAGGTGTAGGCCATAACCTTAGCCGAGGGCAGCCGCATCGTAGCATATTGCACCAGCACGAAGGTCATCGCGGAGGCAAAGATCGCCACATAGAGGATCGTCGCCCAGACAAGCCACGACAGCGCGGCCCAATCCGTTGCAACGATATCGCGCGCGCCCCAGACCAGCAGAACCAACAACCCCGCGCAGATCGTCCCGAAGGAAAACACCAGCGGGCGCTCGCCCCGGTTCAGCTTGGCGATCATCGGCGTGTAGACCGCATGCGCCACGCAGCCCACGAAATAGATCAGCTCACCGCGCCCGATTTCAAACGCCAATAGCGCGGCAAGATCGGCGCGAAAGATCACCCAGAGCGCCCCTCCCCCACCAATCGCCAAAGCAAGCGCCATGCGCGGCGTGGTGATCTGGCGCAGCAGCACCCAGCCCGCCAGCCCCGACAGGATCGGCGTCAGCGTAAACACGGCGGCCGCAGACACGGGCGGCGCGGTTTTCAGCCCTTCAAACATCAGCACGAAATAGATCGCAAAGAGCCCGCCCAGCACCAGGTAGCGCCATGGCGCCACCCAGGATGTTCGCGGAATGCCCCCCGTAGCCATAGCCGCAACACCGATCAACAGCGCCGCAATCGCAAAACGAATGGCGTTCAACGCTGTCGGCGCGATCTCATTTGCGACCAACCCGCCAAGCGCGAAGGACCCCGCCACCAGAAGGGAGAACAGCAGCATCGCCGCATGACCGCGTGCCGCCGGGCTCATCCGCGCGCCATCTCAAGGCGATCGAGCATCTGCCACCAGCTGATCGCGAGCCCTTTGCCGATCATCTGCGTCCGCCGCAGAGGCTTGGGGCGCATCGCCGTCACCGGAAAATCCAGATCGCCTGCGTCTTTGCCCAAAGCGCGCTCCGCCAGAACGCGACCCATGACATGGCTCATCGCGACGCCGCGCCCGTTATAACCCAAACCCGCCAACAGCCCCGGCGCGGGTTCATGCAAATGCGGCAAGTGGTCTTCCGTCACCGCGATCTGCCCGCCCCATTTAAAGGTCCAATCCACATCGCGCAGTTGCGGGAAGACCCGGACCGCGTCGCGGATCAGTGCGGCGTGGCCGGTGATGTCGCCCGACAACGTCTTGCGCCCGATACCGCCAAACACCATGCGATTATCCGGCTCGCGGCGGGCATACATGATGACGCGGCGCGTGTCGGAAATGGTCGTCCCACCGGGCAAGACATCCGCGATCACCGCCTCTGGCAGTGGGTCGGTCGCGACCTGAATGGTGACCAGCGGCAGGATGGTTTTGGGCAGCGCGGGCAGCAGCCCGCCGGTATAGCCGTTGGTGGCCAGAATGACCCGCGCAGCTTTGATGCGGGCCTTGGGCGTCACTAGCTGCCAGCCACCGTCCGCGCGCGCCAGTGCTTGAACAGGCGATCCACCAAAAATCCGCGCACCTGCGCCTTCCGCCACACGGGCAAGCCCGCGCGCAAGCGACAGCGGCTGCACTGCGCCGCCCTGCGGGGTCAGAATGCCGCTATGATAGGTTTTGGTTCCGGTTTTGGCATAAAGTTCTGCGCCGCTAATCTGTTCCATCCGTGCGCCACGCGCGTTCCAGTCTTGCGCGTTTGACCACATCCGAGCGGCGACCGCGGCGCAATGGTTCACCCGCAGCCACCCGTTTTGGCGCGCGCCACATGAGATTTGGTATTTTTCGATGAAAGCGAACAGCGCGTCCGCCGACCCCAGGGAAACATCCGCCAAACGCGCCGCATGGGTGGCGCCCACAAGACGCACCAGATCCCCGAAGCTGTTATAGGGCAGCATCGGGTTCACCTGGCCGCCATTGCGCCCCGACGCGCCCCAGCCAACATAGCCCGCGTCGAGCACGACAACATCCCTGCCCGCCTCAGCCATTTGCAAACCCGCGCGCAGGCCAGTGAAGCCAGCGCCGACAATCGCAACATCGCATATGATATCGCCTTGGGCGTCCGGGCTGGCCGCGCGCGCAGGCGCGGTTGCGCGCCACAGCGATTGAGGATGATCAGGACGCATCAGCTGCGCGTTCGATCAGGTCCCATTGCGTGCCGTAGAGATCTTCAAACACAGCGACGGTCCCGTAAACCTCAGTCACGGGCGCGCGGACAAAACGCACGCCCGCCGCCTCATAGGCGTTGAAGTCACGCCAGAAATCGTCCGTTTCAAGAAACAGCGCGACCCGGCCGCCGGTCTGGTCGCCGATGCGCGCGCGTTGGGCATTCGTGCTGGCCTGTCCCAGGACCAAAGCGCAAGTGCTGCCAACGGGGCGCACAGTGACCCAGCGCTTGTCTTGTTCGGGTTGGTAGATGTCCTCCACCAGCTCAAAACCCAGCACGCCCACGTAAAACGCAATCGCCTCGTCATAGTCGCGCACAACCAGTGTCACCAGCGCGAGGCTTTGCGTCATCGCGGCAGTCCTACACCCAAGATTTGGCCTCTTCCCGCAGGAAGGTGACGAAGGAATGCACCTTGGCCGTGCGGTGCAAATCGACATGGGTGACGCACCAGAAGGTCGAGAACCAAGACTGGTCGGGCTCCATCATCTGCACCATATCGGGGTGTTCCTCGCCCATATAGGCGGGCAAAAACCCGATGCCTGCCCCGGCCATCACCGCGTCTTGCACGGTATTGGTGTCAGAGCATTTGTAGACCACGTTTTGCTCGGGCACATGGGTGCCGATCCACTTCATGAAGGGCGCACGCGGATCAAGATTGGCCACGCGGCAGAAGCGGTGGTTTGGGATGTCCTCAATCCCGTTGAGCGGGCCGTGGCGGAAGATGTAGTCGCGATGCGCAAACAGCCCCATAGGCAACGTGCCCAGTTCCGAGACGATATTGTCCAGATCATTGCCCGGCGCCCCCGCCCTGAGCGCGACATGCGCCTCGCCATATTCCAGCCGCAAGGGCCGGGTGTCGACGATCAGTTGCGCCCGCACTTCGGGGTGGGTGATTTGGTATTTGGTGATAGTGCGCGCCATCAACGGCGACATTTGCGGCAAACATGTCACGATCAGCTCGCCCGAAACCGACGCCCCGCGCCCATGAATACGGCCCGCCAGCTGGGTCAGCTGATCTTCGGTCGCGCCCGCCACGGTCAGCAAATCCTCCCCCGCCTCGGTCGGGGTATATCCGCGCGCATGTCGTTGAAACAGCTTAGCCCCAAGCTTTGATTCAAGCAGATCCACATGGCGGATCACGGTTGCATGGTGCACGCCAAGCGCTTCGGCGGCGGCAGAGACGGTGCGCAGCTTGGCCACCTGAAATGCCGTTCTAAATTCGTCCCAATTGTCAATATCCATAAGGTGCGTCAGTCCACAATTTCTGTTTTCGAATAATACTTGCGTTCAATTGTGCAGAAACCAAATGCTTATGCAATCGCAACTTTCCCTTATTTCCATCTCAGGATTCACAAATGACCCTTCTGCACATCGACAGCTCCGCCCGGGGCGAGGATTCCATCACCCGCGGCCTGACCAAAAGCATCATCGACACCCTTGGCGGGGATGTTATCCGCCGCGACCTGTCTGACGCTTTGCCACTGCTGACCTCTGACTGGGTCGCAGCCAACTTCACGCCCATCGACGCCCGCACCGACGCGCAAAAACAGGTTCTGGCGCTGTCTGACACGTTGGTGGAAGAGCTTGAGGCCGCCGACACGATCATCATCGGCATGCCGATCTACAACTTCTCAGTTCCCGCTGCGTTGAAAACCTGGATCGACCTGATTGCGCGCGCCGGACGTACGTTCAAATACACCGAAAACGGCCCCGTTGGCTTGTTGGAAGGCAAACGCGCGATCATCGCCATCGCCTCCGGCGGCGTCCCGATGGACAGCCCCGTTGATTTCGCAACGCCTTATATTCGGCAAGTCCTCAGCTTTGTCGGGATCACCGACGTCCAGGTTATCGCGGCCGACGGCCTGACATCAGATGCTGAGGCCAAAATCGGCAGCGCACATGCCGCTGTGGCGGCGCTCGCGGCATAAGGCCACTTGCCAGATCTGGCCCGCACTCTAGGTGGCGCAGCATGAAAGAAATGTTGCGCCACGCCCTGAAAATCGCCCTCTCTGCCGCCTTCGCCTTTTACGGGCTGCAAAAGCTGGGCGGATTTGCCCCTGGGGTTGAGATGTATGACCGCCTGGGCTTCGGCCAGACCCCGCGCTTCATGACCGGCAGCGCCGAGCTGCTGGGCGCAATCGGCCTTTGGTGGCGCGGGCGGGAGATCTACGCAGCCCTTTTGCTTCTGGGCACAATGTGCGTCGCAACCTTCGCCCTGCTCGTCTACCTCGGGCCACCCTACGCACCGGTCCCGCATCTGACAGCCGCACTTCTTGCCTTCATCTGGCTCAACCGGGCGCAGCTGCCCCGACACGCCTTGACTCGTTAGCCCACGAGACGTAAACGCCACCCAACACCCGGAAGCTTTAGCCTTCCGGTCCCGGCATAGGTCGGGATCGCCCCCCATCAGCGCGTTGCGCCCATGGGGGCGCTTGTCGTTTGAGCCGCTTCTCACCATATGGGGAAGCATGGTTGAGGAAAAAGGAGCCCGAGAGAGCTTATGTTTGAGAACCTGTCCGAACGCCTCTCCGGCGTCTTTGATAAACTCACCAAACAAGGCGCACTGTCTGAGGATGACGTCAAAACCGCGCTGCGCGAAGTGCGTGTGGCGCTGCTTGAGGCCGACGTCTCCCTGCCCGTCGCGCGCGATTTCGTCAAAGCGGTCGCCGAAAAGGCCACCGGCCAGAACGTCACCAAATCAGTCACGCCGGGCCAACAGGTCATCAAGATCGTACATGACGAGCTGAAACATGTGCTGGCGGGCGACAACGCCGAACCCGGCGAGCTGAAAATCGACAACCCGCCTGCGCCGATCCTGATGGTCGGCCTGCAGGGCGGCGGTAAGACCACTACGACCGGCAAGCTGGCTAAGCGGCTGAAAGACAAGAACAACAAGAAGGTTCTTCTGGCCTCCCTCGACGTCTACCGCCCCGCAGCGATGGATCAGCTGGCCATTCTGGGTATGCAAATCGGCGTCGACACGCTGCCGATTGTGAAGGGTGAAAAGCCCGTTGATATCGCCAAACGCGCCAAGCAGCAGGCCACTTTGGGCGGCTACGACGTCTACATGCTCGACACGGCTGGCCGTTTGCAGATCGACGAAGTCTTGATGCAGGAAGTCGAAGACGTTCGCGACGCGGTCAACCCGCGTGAGACGCTTCTGGTGGTCGATGGGTTGACCGGTCAGGTCGCCGTCGAGGTCGCGGAAGAATTTGACGCTAAAATCGGCATCTCCGGCGTGGTGCTGACCCGGATGGATGGCGACGGGCGCGGCGGTGCGGCGCTCTCGATGCGGGCGGTCACGGGCAAGCCGATCAAATTCGTAGGTCTTGGCGAAAAGATGGACGCGCTTGAGACGTTCGAGCCGGACCGCATTGCAGGCCGCATCCTTGGCATGGGCGACATCGTCTCCCTTGTTGAAAAGGCGCAGGAAACCATCGAGGCCGAACAGGCCGAAAAGATGATGAAGCGCTTCCAGAAGGGTCAGTTCAACATGAACGACCTGAAAATGCAGCTGGAACAAATGCTCAAGATGGGCGGCATGGAAGGGCTGATGGGCATGATGCCCGGCATGAAAAAGATGGCCGCCCAAGCCGACGCTGCTGGCCTTGATGACAAAGTGCTCAAGCAGCAGATCGCGCTGATCCAGTCGATGACCAAGAAAGAACGCGCCAACCCACAGCTGCTGCAAGCCAGCCGCAAAAAGCGCATTGCCGCGGGGTCTGGGATGGAAGTTTCTGATCTCAACAAGCTGCTGAAAATGCAGCGCCAGATGTCCGACATGATGAAGAAAATGGGCAAGATGGGCAAAGGCGGCATGCTGAAACAGGCCATGAAAGGCATGTTCGGCAAGGGAGGTATGCCCGACATGAATGATCCCGCCGCGATGGAAGCCGCAGCCAAAAAAATGGGTATGGGCATGCCCGGCGGCGGACTGCCCGGGCTTGGCGGCGGCCAGCTGCCCCCGGATTGTCAGGGTTCGGCAAAAAGAAATGATCGCCCCCACCCTCCATACCAAGCAGCTGACGCTGCGCATGCCCGTGCTGGATGATTTCGACGCTTATGCGGAGATCATGGCCGGTGACGTGCAAGGGTACATGGGCGGACCGTTCAGCCGCGCGGACGCATGGGATGACTATTGCGTCGGCATCGCGGGCTGGGCCTTGCATGGCCACGGCACGTGGAGCGCTGACAAATCGGACGAAGAAACCCTGCTGGGCTTTGTCGGCCTGAACCTTGAATTTTCCGACCCGGAGCGGGAACTGGGCTGGATGTTCTTGGCCGAAGCGCGCGGCAAAGGCTACGCGTTTGAAGCCGCCACGGCCATTCGCGACTACGCGTTCGCCACACTCGGCTGGTCGGATTTCGTCAGCTATGTCGACCCCGCCAACACCAAATCGCGCGCTCTCGCCGAACGGCTGGGCGCCACAATCGACCCCGACGCGCCGCTGCCCGAGGGCGAGACACCGGACGACGTGGTGGTTTACCGCCACCGGAAGATCGCGGCATGAGCGTCACCTTTCAAACCCCCACGCTTGAAACAGAGCGCCTGATCCTGCGCGGCCCAAAACCGTCGGACGCGGACGCCTTTGTCGCGGCCTATGCCCAGGAGCGGATGCAATATGCGGGCGGGCCGAAAGGCAAACGCGACGCTTGGGATTTTTTCGGCACCGAGATCGGCCATTGGGTGATGCGCGGCTTCGGCATGTTTGTCGTCACGGTGAAGGGCTGCGACACCCCGCTTGGCATCGTGGGCCATTGGCACCCCAACACCTGGCCCGAAACGGAAGTGGGTTGGGTGCTGTTCTCAGACACATATGAGGGCAAAGGCTACGTCTCTGAGGCCGCCAGCGCCTGCGTGGACCACGCCTGGCACGTGCTGAAATGGGACACTGTCGTCAGCTATATCGACCACGAAAACGCGGGCTCAATCAAAGTGGCGGAACGGCTGGGCGCTGTTGTCGACCCTGAGGCGCCGCAACCCAAACCCGACGATCCCTGCCTCGTCTATCGCCACCCAAAACCGGAGACCCTGTGATGTCCGACGCCGTCCAAAAAGCCGCCGAGGTTCTGAAAGAACATCGCGCCTCCATCGACCGCTTGGACGCGATCCTCGTCTACACGCTGGGCGAGCGGTTCAAGCACACGCAGGCCGTGGGCAAGCTGAAGGCAGAGCACGACCTGCCGCCAAGCGACCCGGCCCGCGAGGCCACGCAAATAGAACGACTTGAGGATCTGGCAAAACGTGCCGACCTCGACCCCGAATTCGCCAAATCCTTCCTAAATTTCATCATCCGGGAAGTCATCCAAAACCACAGAAAGTTTCAATAATTTCAGGCAGCTGCCTGACACGCCATCTAAGGAGAAAACACAATGGCAATGAAAATCCGTCTGGCCCGTGGTGGGTCCAAAAAACGCCCCTTCTACCGCGTCGTTGCATCCGACTCGCGCATGCCGCGTGACGGCCGCTACGTCGAGAAATTGGGCACATATAACCCGCTTCTGCCAAAAGACAGCGAAGAGCGTGTGAAGCTGAACATGGAACGCGTCCAGTACTGGTTGGGTGAAGGCGCGCAGCCAACAGACCGCGTATCGCGTTTCCTGGAAGCCGCTGGCGTTCTTGAGAAAAAAGAGCGTGCGAACCTGAAAAAAGGTGAGCCTGGCAAGAAAGCGCAAGACCGCGTGGAAGAAAAAGCGGCCAAGGCGCAAGCCGCCAAGGAAGCCGCTGAAGAGGCTGCTGCCGTTCCTGCTGAGGAAGCACCAGCCGAAGAAGCTGCTGCGGAAGAAGCTGCGGCTGAGTAAGCTGTGCGCGACTTTTCCCGGGGTTTTCGGGACGAGCTGTTTGAGCTGATGAGGTGGCGGCGCGACGTGCGCCGCTTCCAAACAGCTGACGTGGATGAGGCAGTGCTTGCGCGCTGCCTCGACGCATTTTCGCTGGCCCCATCGGTGGGCCTGTCGGAGCCGTGGCGCATCCTGCGCGTCCAAAGCGCAGGCCTTCGCGCTAAGGCGCGGGCCAACTTTTCCGACACCAATGCCGACGCTTTGGCCAACTACACGAGCGAGGCCGCGGACAGCTATGCGGCGTTGAAACTGGCCGGGATGGACCGCGCGCCGGTGCATCTGGCAATTTTTTGCGACGACGCGACCGAAAAGGGCAAGGGCCTCGGTGCGGCCACCATGCCTGAGATGCGGCGCTATTCAGTGGTCTCCGCCGTGACGCTGTTTTGGCTCGCCTGCCGCGCCGAAGGGCTGGGGATGGGCTGGGTGTCGATCCTGGACGCGGAGCGTTTGAAACACGATTTGGGCGTGTCCAAGGACTGGTCGTTGATCGGCTATTTCTGCCTGGGCCACCCGGAACAAGAAGACGACACGCCCGAGCTGGAACGCCAGAACTGGGAAACCCGCGCCGCCAAGCTGCACCTGCAAGAGGTATGATATCATGCGCAAATTGATCACGCTTGCTTTGATGGGGCTGGCCTTTTACGGCGGGCTCAAGCTGGAACGGCTGCGCGCCGACGATCTGTGCCTTGATGCGGGGGGCAAAATTGGCCCGCGTGGGGTCTGCGTGGGGGTGAACCAATGAGCGACGACAAAGTGGTTGTGGGCGTGATCGCGGGCGCTTTTGGCGTCAAAGGTGAGGTGCGCCTGAAATCCTTCTGCGCGGAACCCGAAGACATCGCCAGTTACGCCCCGCTTCAAACCGAAAAGGGCGCTGAATTCACGATCAAAATCACCCGCGCCGTCAAAGGCGGGTTCGCCGCACGCCTGTCCGGCATCCGCTTCAAGGACGAGGCCGACGCGCTGAAAGGCACCAAACTTTACGCTGACCGCGTTTTGCTGCCCGCCCTGCCGGACGACGAATACTATTACGCCGACCTGATCGGGTTGGAGGTCGCAGATACCGGCGGCGTGGTCTTGGGCAAGATCGCCGCCGTGCAAAACCACGGCGCCGGCGACATTTTGGAGGTGCGCGGCCCCAAGCTGAAATCCGACCTGCTGCTGCCCTTCACGCAAGAGGTCGTGCCGACGGTCGATCTGTCATCAGGCCGCGTCATCGTCGACCCACCCGAGGACGCCGCGAGCTGAATTTTGAAACGCCCCCGGGACTGTGCTAAAAGCCCGTTATTATTTTAGCCATTTCTGGAGTGTTTCATGCGTATTTTCGACGCCTATCCCACCATTTTTGTCATCATCGCCGTCGCCATTTTCGCGACCATCCAATTCGATTTCACCGAAATTTCACTGACCGGGCTCGGCGCGCAAGACCTGGGCACCAAGTTCTTGAGCCTGATATTCATGGCGCTGGTGATCGAGCGCGCGGTCGAAATCTACGTCAAAAACCGGTTCTCGGATGAAGAGGCTGACCTGCTGCAGACCTCCCGGATCGCGGCGACCTCTGTGCGGGCCTATTCGGACGCGCTGAACACCACCTCCGCCGCCATCGTGCCCGCGATCACGTCCGAGGTCGAAACCACCGCCGCCGTAACCGCCAAATACACGCATGTCACGACCTTGCAGGACAAGCTTGAAGACGCCCGCAAGCACCTGATCGACGTCAAAACCAAAGCGCAACCGGGTCTGCAGGACCTCGCCGCCCGCAAGAAACGCGCCGCCACCATCGCCGCACTTGCGCTTAGCCTTGCCGTTGCTGTGGTTGGCCTGCGTATCCTTGCGCAATTCGTTCCAGAAGACGCCTTGCCGCTCGATAAAACGGTCAAGGGTCTTTACCAAGTGCAGGCCTTTCACGCCATCGACATCATCCTGACGGCACTTTTGCTGTCGGGCGGGGCGGATGGCATGCACCAATTGGTCAAGGGATTCCTGACCGACCGGGACGAGCTGCTCAACGCCACCTGATTGCAAAATGCCCGCAGGCCGCGTACCCAAGCGGGCATGACGCAAACGCCTTCAAACCCCACCTCCAAGTCACATGGTCGCAAGTCGATCAGCACCTCTTTTCAGCCCCGCGATCTGATGGCGGAAACCAAGCTGGTGGGCGCCTGGACCGCCAAGATCATCACCCTGTTCCCGGAGGTGTTTCCCGGCGTTTTGGGCGCATCCTTGACCGGCAAAGCCCTTAAGGAAGGGCTTTGGGCGCTGGAGACGATAGACCTGCGCATCTTCGGCGAAGGCAAGCACCGCAACGTGGATGACACGCCCTATGGCGGCGGCGCGGGCATGGTGTTGCGCGCCGATATCGTCGAAAAAGCGCTGAAATTTGCGGCCCAACGCACGCCGGATGACCGCGCCAAATGGCCGATCATCTACCTGTCCCCGCGCGGCAAACCTTTCACCCAGGCCAAGGCGCAGGAATGGAGCCAGACCGAGGGCATCACCATGCTCTGCGGCCGGTTTGAGGGCGTCGATCAGCGGGTGCTGGACCATTACAACATCGAGGAGGTCTCCCTTGGTGATTTCGTCATGACCGGCGGCGAGATCGCGGCCCAAGCCATGCTCGACGCTACAGTGCGGCTACGCCCCGACGTTTTGGGCAACGCCGAAAGCACCGAAGAGGAAAGCCATTCCAACGGGTTGCTGGAACACCCCCAATACACCCGCCCCGCCGATTTTCGCGGGATCGGCGTGCCGGAGGTTCTGACCTCAGGCGATCACGGCAAGGTCGCGGACTGGCGCCGCGCGCAATCTGAGGCGTTGACGCAAGACCGCAGGCCGGACCTATGGGCGCTGCGTCTGTCGGAAAAACACAGCACCGATTAGCGGGCAGCGCTCACCCCTCTGGCAGCTTTGATAGATCAAACTGCGCCAAAAGCGCTTCGATCTCACGCGCCGACGCGGTCCCTTGGGCGGCGACAAGCGCGCGCGGCGTCAGCGCGACCCTGAAATCCACGCCTGTCGGTGCCTTGCGGTCATCAGCCAAGGGCCGCGTGGTTGGGCTGTCCCCCGACGCAACCGTCTCGTTAATTGCGGAAAACGCGCCCAACTGGACCTGCTCGACAATGTGGCTGTCATCAAGCTGTGCGCGTGCCTCTGAGTCTAGCGTTTCGGCCCAGCTTTGCGGCGCGTCCGCAGCGCCCAAAAGCCGCTCCTTGCTGCGGTAAATCAAGGCCACACTCAGATAGCTGCCCGACTTGGCCAGATACAAAGCGGCGGTTTTGCGATTGGCCGTCATACGCGTTTCCACGTCCTCACGGCCATAGATCCGGGCATAGGTCTGAAGCCGTCGGTACCCGGCATTTTCGGTCAGCGCAGTGCCATCCGCCGGCCAATTTTGCGCGACATGGTCAATCATCTGCCCGGCAAGCGCGTCGCGTTGCGTGACCCGCACCCACCCGTCTGGCGCGTCGGGAAGCGCCTCTATCGGTGTGACCACCCCGGTCGCAGAACCGCGCGCCGCGTCATCCAATTTGCGCGGCTGGCCGTCAACTGTCAGCATGTGGCTGCCCGTCATGACCCCGAACAAGCCGGTAAGATGATGGGTCAGCGACAAAATCCCAAAAGCCGCAATCCCGAAGAACACCATGCCGATGATCAGTGTCGGGCTGATTATGCTGGGCCGGCGGCGCTCATCCATCTCCGACCCGCCCACCATCCAAAGCCTGCACAGGTGCCGTCAGCCGCGCGTCAAGATCATCTTGTGTCATTGCATCCACCGCTCACATTTTGTGAACAGCAAGAAACCGCAAAAATGCGGCCAAAGCGGGGCGCCAGACGGGTGAAGCAGGCTCAAACACGCTTGGCGGCGGTGGATCGCGTCAGGCCCCGCCTGACAGGGGTATCGCCCGCGTTTTCACATCCGCCAGGGCGCAAACCGCTTGATCCGTAAAGCCAATCCCCCTATACCCCCGAAATCTGGAATCAGAATACTGACCGGAGCCGTTATTTTATTGGCCCTTGCCGCGTTTTCTTCGGCGCAAATTCAGGGGGCACAAACTTCGGCATTTAGAAAACAATGACGACCTGATCTGTGGCGGGCACTTTGGTGGACCCGGAAGAAGACCAACAGCTCTTGGGACGCGAGACATATTCTCCGGGCAAACCGGGATCAAAATAGGAGCGTTTCAGATGGACCTGATCGCACAATTGGAAGCGGAACAAATCGCTTCGCTGGGCAAAGACATCCCAGACTTCAAGGCGGGTGACACCATCCGCGTCGGTTACAAAGTGACCGAGGGTACACGTACCCGTGTTCAGAATTACGAAGGCGTTTGTATCGCCCGCAACAACGGTTCCGGCATCGCGGGCTCGTTCTGCGTGCGCAAAATCTCCTTCGGTGAAGGCGTCGAGCGGGTCTTCCCGCTGCACTCCACCAATATCGACAGCATCACCGTGGTCCGCCGCGGCCGCGTGCGTCGCGCGAAACTGTACTACTTGCGCACACGCCGTGGTAAATCCGCGCGTATCGCCGAGCAAACCAACTACAAGCCGCTCTCCAGCGGCGCAGACGCATAAGGGGTCGCGAGATGAAAAAAGATACACATCCCGAGTACCACACAATCAACGTCAAAATGACCGACGGCTCGATCGTGGAAATGAAATCCACCTGGGGCGCCGAGGGCGACCAGCTGGCGCTCGACATCGACCCATCCTCCCACCCAGCGTGGACCGGCGGCAACCAGCGCCTGATGGACACCGGCGGTCGGGTTTCCAAGTTCAAGAACAAATACGAAGGTCTGGGGTTCTAAAACCCTTCTCCCGTTCGCGAATATTGAAAGCGCTCCCACCCGGGGGCGCTTTTTTTGTGTCCCGCTCATATCAAGCGGTGCCCGGACCTTCTATATAGAACGCACATAGGTCCGCTAAGCGGACGGAGCTGCCGTTCGCCGCCTTGTCATGAATGTCTGCTTGCAGGAGACACGTGGTAGTCAGCAGCGGTGTTGAAGACACAGCTATGGGTGTTAGACAAGTTGCATTGGCAATAATCGCGAGACCACTTAATGACGAAATCTGTTTCCGAAACGCTCATACGGCTCGATGAGCAACTTCGAGAGCGCTACGATCCACTCGGTTTGGTTGAAGGCGAAAATGGCGCGTACCAGACCGGACATGTGCCCCACGTCGCTCCCTACGCGTATCTTTGCTCACGTTATGCCGGGTTGAATGACCACGGAGTGCGCGGCGCTGAAAATGAAGCACAGAGGTACATACCCGAGCCGTATAAAGAGCTTCTTCGCCACATGAACGGAGCAAGGATTTTGGGCGTCTCGTTGCACGGCGGGATTGGCGGATCAGTCGATAGATCAGGGGTTGGGATTGGGCAACCAATAAGCATTTGGTATCAGAACGCAGTTGAACGTCCGGACTATATCCCGGATGGGCATCTGGGTATTGGCGCAATCAATGGCGAGTGGTCGTCTCAAGGGCACCTTTATCTGGCTTCGACCGGCGAAGTGGAGTTGTACAACGCTAAGTTCGACATGATCGGAGCGCGTTGGTCTTCACTGTCGGATTTTCTGGAAGATGAAATTCCTCGACGCTTTTCAATTTACGACGACGAAGGGCGTGAAATCGAAAAATCAAAACGCCTTCCGGGCGACACAGAAGACTGGGAACGTCTTGCTCAAGAAGCAAAAGGAGAAGGTGCAAGTGACGGCTTTCTGAAACGCATGCTCAGAAAGCTTCACCGCGAATAAGCAGACATCCGATGCTCTCTACCTGGTTTTCAAGCCTTCAGGCGGCAGCCAATGTCAGCAATGCGGACAAACCGGGCATTGCCAAGGCCCCAACGAAGGTCCGCTTCAAATTCGATCCGGAAACCCTGTTGGCTAGCATGAAAACTCTCAATGAGTATTCTTAATTTTGCATCGTCGTACAGTTAAAGGTAGCGTCTGCGGATTGTTGATGAATTCGAAAACAACGGGATCAACTTGCGATGAAAAAACTAGAAGCATTTGAACGTATGGTTGTGATCCTTGCTGCAATTTTGGCGATTTTTCCGCTATGGCAGTACTATTCTGAAAGCGATGATCGCAGGTTAGACCGAACGGCAAATTTTGTCTTAGCCTATTTAGCTTGTGCAGAATTCAGGCGCGAAGCAGAGAAACTTCAGCTGGCGTCAGAAGAGGCGTTGGATTCATTCCCAGATATGGAGTTTAAAACGATCGAGCAGTTCTTTGAAGAACGAAGAGCGAATGGCCTTGATTTGGAAGCGATGCTTGATGGCGCAGCAAGGACCTATTGGCTGAAGGCAAGGATGGAGTTTTCTTCTCAAACGATTGCAAGGGAGTGCAATTCGCTCGAACGGATGAACTAACGGGATGTATCCTGTTTCCAATGCTTTTTGCATCCGCCAAACGACTAAACCAGACGTTGAAAACTAGTACAGCATCAGTCGCTAAGGGCTCAAACCGGACCTTAACCGCAAGACGTTCGGATGGCGGTTTGGCGGACGGAGTTGCCATTAAAGATGTTCAATCAAATAGCGGCTTTCAGCTATCGGGCGATTGCGCCGTCAGCTTCGCCCTTTTGCTTTTGTCGGGAACGCAGGCCAATGCCTAACGTTGAGAAGAGACGGTGCGAAGGCTATTTAAGTTTGGACCGGTTAAGCAAGCTGCGCTTAAATTAAGCAAAATTAGGTGAGGCAAGATTTGAAGGTCAGATTTTTCAGGAACCGCTATTTGCTGAGTTTGGCGACGTCCATTCTTCTGATCCTCGGCCCAGTTTTATTTGCGCTTTTGTTGAACATTCCAAGACTTCTCTATCCTAACGATTGCGACATCACGGGCCGGTGTGAGCATGCGATTGTTGAGATTGCGAATTCACTTGGGTTTGGACTGATCTTCCTCGGCCCCATATTGATGTTGCTCGGAGCGATGATACTGGTTGTGACTGGCTTCGCTTGGGGCGTAGGCGCGTTCAAAAGAAACAGTTCAGGCGACCCTTCGCCCCAGTATTTCAACAAGATAGTAGGTTTAGCATGCGCTGGAATATTGCTCTTTCTCTTGTACATCCCAAGTGGTCCAGATCGGTGTTCCAGGGTGGTAACAGACACTCAGTATGAGGTTTGTTTGGAGGGCATATTTGCAGACATGACGACCGCTGAGGCGCGGCAATGGTTGGAAGACAATGGCTTCAAAGTAGGTAGGATCTTGGAATCAAGCTCCAGTTATTCAACGGCGCGCGACGCACGTCATGCTGAAAATTCCACCTTTTCCTACGACTTTCATTTTCAGGCATTTCGGGATCATGGTAAATTCAAAAGTGTGCCCTACGGCACGAACTTTAACCGGTTTTTTGCGCGAATTGGACCGGCCCCTGACCGATTTGAACTCAACATCTATGGGAATGCCGCAGATGCCAAAGTTGTTGCAGTGAACGTCTGGTGGGCATTTTCATTTTTGTGACATTGATAGCCATGGGGACAAAGCCGCCATTTGTTGATCGTGCAGCATCCGTGTCTTTTGGGCTCTTTGAGGCCTTCGCTGCGATCTAAGCGCAGGTCAGCCAAGCTATGTTCGGAGAATTGGGGCAGTTGTTGATCTAAAGATCAAACTCATCTGACGGTCTACAATTGCCGAGGCCGACCAGACTTCGAAAAGCTGAGCGCCAAAATCCAGACATAATTCACCTCTCAAAAGCAAACCTTTCCAAACCCTTAATATTTTTAAAAAAGCATTTTAAATCAATTGACTACAAGATTCCCCGCATGCGGGGCGGGTCCAAAAATGTGACTCCAATGAATCATCCCCAATATTCTTGCCGGCCCAAGGCGGGTTCCGCTTCCCAGAACTCCCCCGCCCGCCTATAACGCCGAAAACCCGAGGAACGGGCGAGGGACAGGAGCAGGCCATGGCTGCGCATATTATCGTATTCGGCAATGAAAAGGGCGGCTCCGGCAAGTCCACCAATTGCATGCATATCACCACCGCCCTGACCCGGATGGGCTTCACAGTGGGCGCGCTCGACCTTGATCTGCGGCAGCGCAGTTTCGGGCGCTACATCGAAAACCGCGCCCGGACCTCCGAAAAAGACGGGCTGAACCTGGCCCTGCCAGAAATGGTCGAACTGCCCAATATCGACCCCGCCACCTTGGGCCCGGGCGAAAACATCTATGACCGCCGCCTGACCGAGGCCGTTGCGGGCATGGAAGGCCGGTTTGATTTCATCGTCATCGACTGCCCCGGCTCCCACACGCGCCTCAGTCAGGTGGCCCATTCGCTGGCCGACACGCTGGTCACGCCTTTGAATGACAGCTTCATCGACTTCGACCTGCTGGCCCGCGTCGACCCGGAAACCCACAAGGTTCTGGGCCCATCGGTCTACGCCGAGATGGTCTGGCAAGCCCGCCAACTGCGCGCGCAAGCTGGCCTGAACCCGATTGACTGGGTCGTCGTACGGAACCGCGTCGGCACCCAGCGGATGCACAACAAGAAGAAGATCACCGACGCCGTTGAAGGCCTCGCAAAACGCGTGGGCTTCCGCGTGGCTCCGGGTTTCTCCGAACGGGTGATTTTTCGGGAGCTGTTCCCACGCGGCCTGACCTTGCTGGATTTGGCCGATATCGGGATCAAGAACCTCAACATTTCCAACGTCGCCGCCCGTCAGGAGCTGCGCGAGCTGGTCAAATCCCTGAACCTGCCCGGCGTTGAGGTGGATTTCTAGTCGCCAAGCGCGACCTGTTGAACGCCCCGATTTTCGCGCTCCTGCTCAGCAATGAGCAGGCCCGTGGCTGACAGGCTTGCCGCCGCGACCGCGAAAGCAAAACAAAACATCTGGATGCGTTTTAGAACGCTCAGCAGCAGCATGCGAATTTCCCCCTTCGCATTTTCCCTTTCTGGCCCCCATCTGGCAGTTTCGGCAGAAATTGCGGCGAAGTGATGGCGGCCCCCTCGGCCAAGCTATCTCTTTCGCATTGAGGTCCCGTTAAGCTTTCCGCGCCAATTTGCGCCAAAGCGACCCCATTTCCTTTACTCCTTTCCGGTGTATATCTTTGCTTCATGACGCTTGAGCTGACAGATCACTTCCCCCCCGAACGGGCCGCACCCATGAGGTGAGCGGCCCCGCTTCGCTGAGCTTTGCTTTGGCGCTTGCGGGCCAGCGGGGCGGCACGGTGATGTGGGTGCGCGAAGCTTGGGCCGCGGATCGGTTGAACCCGGTGGGCATCAGCCCCTATCTCGACCCGGCCAAGTTGCTGGTGGCCAAGGGCCGCGACCAGTTGGAGATCCTGGCCGTTTCAGAGGAAGCCCTACGCTCCGGCGCCGTTACATTGGTGGTGATGGAGCTGACCAAACCGCTGGACCTGACCGCCGGGCGGCGCCTGCAACTGGCTGCAGAGGCTGGAAAGGCGACGGGGCTTTGTATCCTGCCCGAAGGCCTTGGCAGCAACGCCGCGGAGACCCGCTGGCATTGCGCGCCGGTTTTTGATGCGGATGGAGACTCGACTCGTCAGGTTTGGGAACTTAAAAAGAACAAATCAGGAACATTATCTGTCTGGGATATCCGCTGGGATGCAGAAACGCGTCGTGTCCATATGGTTTCCAACCCTGCCCAGCGACAGGGCGTTGCGCGCGCGGCCCACTGACAGTGACGCGCCCTTCGCGCTGACCCATCGGCACAAAAGCGCCAACCGATTGTACTGCCTGAACCGCGCCGCCCGGGCGGAAGGCCTGCATCCCGGCATGCCCCATGCCGACGCGCATGCGTTTTGCCCCGACCTGATCAGCGCGCCTGCCGATATCAAAGGTGACGCGCGATTCCAGCAGATGCTGGCCCGCTGGGCGACGCGTTACTGCCCTTGGGTTGGGCTGCAGGGGCCGCATGGGTTGGTGCTGGATGTGACCGGCGCCACCCATCTATGGCCGGATGAGGCGACCATGCTGGGCGACATGAAACAGCGCCTTGCCCGCGCCGGGCTGACCGCGTTGATCGGGCTGGCGGATACCCGCGGGGCATCTTGGGCCTTGGCTCTGCATGGCGGTGGGATTGCGCAGCCGGGGCAAACTGAGGCGCGGATCGCGCGGCTGCCCGTCTCTGCCTTGCGGCTGGAGGAGAAGACCTGCATTTCGCTGGAACGGCTTGGCCTGCGCCGCATTGCCGACTTGACCGACCTGCCGCGCGCCACGCTGACGCGGCGATTTGGGGCTGAGGTCTTGCTGCGACTTGATCAAGCCTTGGGCGCGCAGCCGGAAAGCATCTCGCCCCTGTCTGATCCGCCCCATTACGGCGTGCGCCTGACCCTGCCCGAACCCATCGGGCTGACGGGTGATGTGATGGCCGGCACGCAGCGCTTGCTGACCCGGCTTTGTGAGACGCTGAAAGATCAGGAGGCCGGCGCGCGGGTGTTACAACTGACGCTCCGCCGGGTCGACCAAGACAGCCAACAGGTGGAGCTGCGCCTGGCCCGCCCCTTGCGCGACGCGGGCCGCATCCTACCGCTCTTTGAGCGCGGCGTGGGGGAGGTGGAGGCCGGTTTCGGCATCGACATGATGCGGCTGGAGGCCACCCAGGTCGAGCCCCTGCCCGTCAAGCAAATCACCCATATCGCAGGGCGCGACAAGGACAAGCTGGACGATTTGATCACCCGCATCGGCACGCGGATCGGGCTGGAGAATGTGCAGCGTTTTTTGCCCGCCGACAGCCATATCCCGGAGCGCAGCTTTAGCGTCGCCGCCGCCGCGTTTAGCGAGCCGGAGGGCGCGTGGGTCGCGCTGCACCCGCGCCCTTTGCGGCTGTTTTCGCCAGAGCCTATTGCCGGGCCCATTACCGAACGCGGCACCCGCCCGCCCAAGACGTTCCGCTGGCGCAACATGTCGCTGAGCACGGGCCGTGCGACCGGGCCAGAACGGATCGCGCCCGAATGGTGGATGGCGGATGAAAACTGGCGCGCAGGCCTGCGTGATTACTGGCGGGTGGAAACGCGGCAGGGGCGCAGGCTATGGCTGTTTCACACCCCGCAAACCCCCGGCTGGTTTGTGCAAGGCGAATTCGCATGAGCCCCAACATGCACCCTTCCGGCGACTATGCCGAGTTGGCCGTGACCAGCAATTTCACCTTCCTGACCGGTGCCTCCCACCCAGAAGAGATGGTGACGCGCGCGGCGCAGCTGGGCCTCAAGGCAATCGCGATCACCGACCGCAACTCGCTGGCTGGCGTGGTGCGCGCCTATGCGGCGCTGAAAACCCTGCGGGAGGAAATGGAGGAAGCGGTCAAAATCCGTTCCCACAACCAGCTGGACCATTCCAGCCGCCAGCCCGTGGGGGAGCGCGCGATTGCGGCGCCTGAGGTGGCGGAGCTGCCCCGGCTGATCGTGGGCGCCCGGCTGGTGTTGCGCGACAGCCCCGTGGATTGGATCGCCCTGCCCCGTGACCGAGCCGCCTATCAACGACTGACAAGGCTGCTGACCCTTGGCAAACGGCGCGCTGAAAAGGGCGATTGTCATTTGGACTTGCATGACGTGGCCGAGGGTGCGGCGGGCATGATCCTGATCGCCCTGCCCCGGCGCGGCGCGCCTGCACGTCAGGTCGCCGCGCATATCGCCAAGCTGCGCAAACGCTACCCCGGCCATGTGTTTCTGGGCGCGGCCCCGCGCTATGACGGCACCGATCAGGCTTACCTGGATGCCTGCGCGCGGATGGCGCAGAAGACCTCCGCCCCCATGGTGGCGGTTGGGGATGTGCTGATGCACCATGCCTCCCGCCGCCAACTGGCTGATGTGCTGACTTGCATGCGCGAACATATCACCATCGACCAGATCGGCATCCGCGCCCTGCCCAATGCGGAGCGGCGTTTGAAGGGGGCCGAGGACATGGCGCGGCTCTTCCGCAACCACCCGTCCGCCCTGCGCCGCACCATGGAGATCGCGGCGCTGTGCAGCTTTTGCCTGAGCGAGTTGAGCTATGAATACCCCGATGAAATCACCAACGGGGAGGCCCCAATCAAGCGGCTGGAACGGCTGGTCGCGCAGGGCATCAAGACCCGCTACCCCTACGGCGCGCCGCGCAAGGTGCATGACATGGCCAGCAAGGAGCTGTTTCTGGTCAAGAAGCTCAACTTTCCGGCCTATTTTCTGACCGTCTACGACATCGTCCAATTCGCGCGCAGCCAGGGGATTCTATGCCAGGGGCGTGGCTCATCTGCCAATTCTATTCTGTGCTACCTGCTGGGCATCACTGATGTGGGGCCTGAGGTCATCACCATGGTGTTCGCGCGGTTTGTGTCCGAGCACCGGGGCGAACCGCCTGATATTGACGTGGATTTCGAGCATGAGCGGCGCGAGGAAGTCATCCAGCATATCTATAAAAAATACGGCCGCCACCGGGCGGGGCTATGTGCAACGGTGATCCATTTCCGATCCCGCGCGGCCATCCGGGAGGTGGGCAAGGTAATGGGGCTCAGTCAGGACGTCACCGCCAGCCTGTCGGGCCAGATTTGGGGCATGTCCAACGCGGGCGCGGACCCGGAACGAGATCAAGGAGGCAGGGCTGGACCTGTCAGACCGCAGGCTGGCGCAAACCATTCGGCTGATCGGGGAGATTATCGGCTTCCCGCGCCATCTGTCCCAGCATGTGGGCGGTTTCGTGATCACCAAAGGGCGGCTGGATGAGCTGTGCCCGATTGAGAACGCCGCGATGGAGGACCGCACGGTCATCGAATGGGACAAGGATGATATCGACACGCTGGGCATCCTGAAGGTCGATGTGCTGGGGCTGGGCATGCTCAGCTGCATCCACAAGGCGTTTGACCTGCTCAGCGAGCATGAGAAACAGGATTTCACCATCGCCACCGTGCCGCAAAAGGACCCTGAGACCTATGATATGCTCTGCAAGGCCGATGCAGTCGGGGTGTTTCAGGTCGAAAGCCGGGCGCAGATGAATTTCCTGCCACGCATGTTGCCACGCGTGTTTTACGATCTGGTGATCGAGGTCGCCATCGTCCGACCCGGCCCCATTCAGGGCGGCATGGTGCAGCCTTATGTGAAGCGGCGGCAGGGGTTGGAGACGGTTGATTACCCCTCGAAAGAGCTGGAAGGAGTCTTAGGCAAAACCCTTGGCGTGCCGCTGTTTCAGGAACAGGCCATGCAGATCGCCGTGGTCGCGGCGGGCTTCACCCCGGAGGAGGCGGATAAGCTACGCCGATCGCTATCGACCTTCCGCCGCATGGGCACGATCAGCGTGTTTCGCGACAAGTTCATCGCGGGAATGCTGCGAAACGGCTACTCCCCCGAATTCTCTGAGCGGTGCTTCAGCCAGATCGAAGGGTTTGCCGATTACGGCTTCCCCGAAAGCCACGCGGCAGCTTTTGCGATGCTGGTCTATGTCTCCGCCTGGATTAAACGCCACCATCCGGCGGTATTTGCCTGCGCGCTTCTCAATTCCCAACCTATGGGCTTCTACGCCCCCGCCCAGATCGTGCGCGACGCGCGGGAGCATCAGGTGGAAACCCGCCCGATCTGCGTCAACAACAGCGCCTGGGACAACACGTTGGAGCGCCGCGCCGATGGCGCTTTGGCGTTACGGCTGGGGTTTCGCCAGATCAAAGGGTTTAAGGAGGAAGACGCGGGCTGGATCATCGCCGCGCGCGGTAATGGCTACCCCGACCCGGAATCGGTGTGGCTGCGCGCAGGTCTGAACCCCGCGCCGTTGGAACGGCTGGCCGAGGCCGACGCATTCACCGAAATGGGCCTCACCCGGCGCGACGCGCTATGGCAGGTCAAAGCGATCACCGCCAAAGCGCCCTTGCCTTTGTTTGCCAACCCAATCGACGGCGAAGGCGGCGGGGAGCCGCAGGTGACGCTGCCCGCGATGCATCTGGGCGAGGAAGTCGTCGAAGATTACCTGTCCATGCGCCTGTCGCTGCGCGCCCACCCGATGGAGCTGTTACGCCCTGTGATCCCGGGCCTTTTGGCCCATTCGGAGCTAACAACGACGCCCATAGGCCGGGTCTGCGTCTGCGGGCTGGTGATCACCCGACAGCGGCCCGGCACCGCGTCGGGGGTGATTTTCCTGACACTGGAGGATGAAACCGGCGTGTCCAACGTGGTGGTCTGGCCCAAACTTTACGAGGCCAACCGGCGGGAGGTGATGGGCGGCAGGCTGTTGAAAATCACGGGCTATCTGCAGCGCGAAGGCGTGGTCGTGCATGTGATTGCGCAGAAGGTGGAGGACCTGTCCTACAAACTGTCCGAACTGGGCCACCCGATGGAGGAAGCCATCGGCGTCACCCAGCCCCAAGCCGACGACGCGCCGCGCCGCACCCGCATGACGCCCCGCGCCATGCACCCGCGCGATCAGGCGAAGAAGCTCTTTCCAAGCCGGGATTTTCACTAAACGCCGTGGCCGGATTAAGCAGCCATCCAAACGCAGCACGAAGACCGGTGCGGCGCGCGCCGGGCCGCTTGCTCTAGCTAGGTGCGTTTTTGGGGACGAGGACCCCCTGCATACAAGGGGTCCCTAATTTTTTGACAGGCCTAAAGGACGAAGTCGCCAGCGTTCATTTCGCTGATCCACTTAACCTCGATCCCGGCGTCAAAACGGCCATCACCATCGGCATCAATCCGAACATAGTCGCCGTCAAACAGGACCTCACCGCCCCCGCCGCCCGAAAAACTTTCCACGAAGCTGAGCGAGCCAAACCCGGTGAGGTCGATTTTGTCCTGATCCACATCGAACCCCTCGATCACATCCATTGTGCTTTTCGTGGCCCCGGTATCACCTTCGGAGAACACAAAGGTGTCCTTGGCATTGACCGACTCCCAGTCGCGCAAAATATCGCGCCCTGTGCCGCCTACGATCACATCCTCACCATCGCCACCGATGATGATGTCTTTCCCATCGCCACCTTTCAACAGATCGTCGCCGTCATGGCCAAAGATTTTGTCATTGCCCGCACCACCGATGACACTGTCCTTCCCGGCACCGGCATAAACCACATCATTGCCCTCGCCTGCGTCGATCTCATCGTCGCCATCATCGCCACCGATAGTATCGTTCCCGACGCCACCACGGACCGTATCGTCACCATCGCCTGCCCATAGCTTATCCTTGCCGTCGCCACCATCGATCTTGTCCACGCCAGTGCCACCGGAAATGATGTCATGCCCCGCGCCGCCGCTCAGGTCATCGTCACCATCCGCACCACCGATGTGGTCGTTGCCGTCACCGCCCGAAATCGTATCGTTCCCCGCCTCGCCCCACAATTTGTCGTTGCCGGCGCCGCCGTCGATCTCATCATCACCGGACCCACCACCGACGGTGTCGCGTCCGGAGCCTGCATCGACCTTGTCATCGCCCTCGCCCGCCCAGATCTTATCGTTCCCTTGGCCGCCGGTCAGATTGTCATCGCCTTCGTGCCCCCCCAGCACATCATTGCCCTTGCCGCCGTCTATCGTGTCATTGCCAACATTGCCCCAGAGCTTGTCATTTCCGCCCTCGCCCATGATCGTGTCATCACCATCACCACCGCCTGCATTGTCATGACCGCCGCCTGCCCAGATTTCATCGTTGCCGTCGCCTGCCCAGACATCGTCGTTGCCGTTCCCAGCGATGAAAATCTCGTCCTTCGCAGCCTCAAACCCGTCGCTGTAGTCGCCGGAATAGAGCACCTCCCGTTTATTGGTCCCATAGACCACATTTTCACCGTTCAGGAAGTAATTCAGCCAGCCCGCAATATCATCGACGGTTTCATTGGCATTGCCATCCTCGTTGCGAAATCGGCCGTTCTTGTAGGTGAAGCCTATGTGGTAGATCGCGTCGGCAACCGTGTCGACATAGTCGCGACCCTGAAACTTGAGCGTACCCCCATCGCCCTGGACGAGGTGAAATCCGGTCTCATCATTCCCGTCATCATCGCCATGACCTTCGACAAATTTTTCATAAAGCCCTGCATCGGCGCGGATATAGTCGCTGATTTTGCGTGCATCGTCAGGGCTTATACGGCCATCCGAATTCACGCCCGTGGCCTCAACGGCCTTCAGGATGACCTCATTCATCAAAAGCGCCGCCGACGCGCCACCGTTGATGTCAGATTGCGGGATACTCGCGACAAGGCCGGGGTCTTTCTTGACGAAGCGCGCGATGGTATCGAGGGATTGGCTAGGCTTTGGCATGGCGTGTCCTTTCAAATGTCATGCGTGGCCGGGCTAGGATGATCTGCACGATGCGTCCTACCAAAGGAGTGCCAAAAGCCCCGAGCGCGGAACTTTGCTCAAGGCAATGATTTGCCAATCAATACGTTTGGTTTGGCAATAGGCTGCTTTTTCAGCCAGGCATTCCGGCGTATCGGGCAAAAAACTGCCAGAGTGTGCTTAGCCCGCGCGCTTTGCTGCAATCGCCGCAATTGCCAATTCTACGGCCTGGTCGATGCTCAGCTCGGACGTATCCAACAAAATTGCATCATCGGCCGGTTTGAGCGGCGCCGTTGCACGCGCGCTGTCACGTTCATCCCGAATGCGCAGATCGGTCAGAACGCCGTCGCGGGTGACGTCGTGGCCTTTGCCTGACAGTTCAAGAAAGCGCCGCTCCGCACGCACCGTGTCGGACGCAGTGACGTAGAGCTTCACATCGGCATCGGGGCAGATCACTGTGCCGATATCCCGCCCGTCGAGCACCGCGCCACCTTCCTTGCGCGCAAAGTCTTTTTGGAATTGCACCAAGGCGGCGCGCACGTCCGGCAGGGCTGCTGTTTTGGATGCCGCCTGGGCAACCTCCGTGCTGCGCAAATCGTGCCTTTCCAGGTCTTCCGGGCGCAGAGACTGCGCCGCGGCCAGCGGGTCCTCCCCCGCCAAAACACGCGCGCCAGTCGCCCGGTAGATCAGCCCGGTATCAAGATGGGCAAATCCAAAATGCTGCGCGACCGCTTTCGAGAGTGTCCCCTTACCGGCGGCGGCGGGGCCATCGATGGCGACTGTGAAGCTCATGGCACCATCGTCGTTAAGTCGGCATTAGCCTGCTGGGCTTGCGGCACACCATCTGCGATCTGATAATAGTCTCCTTTGTCGGCGCAAAAAATATGGCCCTTCAGCTTAAGGCCCGTAGCACCATCGAACGTCCCAGCAAAAATAGACAAGTTCGCACCCGCGCCGTCCCAGAACAGGTTTGATCCGCAGGTGCCACAAAACCCACGCCGCGCCGTGTCAGAGGAAACATACCAAACCGGCTCCCCCGTGATTGTTATCTGGTCGCGCGCGACTGACGTTGCCGCCACGTGATGCCCGCTGGTTTTGCGGCATTGCGCGCAGTGGCACGCGATCACTGGGCGCAACGCGCCCTGCGTTACGTAAGTGATTGCGCCGCACAGGCAACTCCCTTGGTGGGTCATCGCGAAAACTCCTTTGAGCGCCAGACATTGGCAATCAATAGCGCGGCTGCGAGCAGGCTTGCAAATTTGATCTGAGTCATCAGCGAGCTTATCTCCGTCACAACGAAATTGCCGCCAACGATGTCTTTAACCAACGCATTTTCTGTCAGATCGGAGGCCGCGAATATAAACGTAGCCGCTAGGATCACATACCGCTTCCAATTGATGACCACCGCACCCGAGATGGCATACAGCAATGCGCTGACAAAACCGATGAACACATAGTCTAGGATAAGATACGCCTCCCGGTATGCGGCTTTCTGTTCAAAGCTCAGCGCCCCGGCAAACATCTCAGCGTCCTGTACGCTGTATCCAAGAAACCGCAGGTCCAACAGCTGGCGCGCGAACGACCCGCCTTGCACATCGGAGAAAGCAACCCAGTTGAGCGCCAGCAGCAAAACCAGCGTCACAACCGCAAGGCGTTTGACAATGCCCCAGCGGGTCAATCGGCCTCGCTATGCAACTGGGCACCAAGGGCCCCCATCAGGCCTTTGAAAATCGGGAAGGAGGTCGCAATCGCGCCGCCATCGTCAATGGACACCGGCTGTTGCGCAGC
Source organism: Litoreibacter sp. JB4-2 (assembly GCF_055693445.1). NCBI lineage: Bacteria > Pseudomonadati > Pseudomonadota > Alphaproteobacteria > Rhodobacterales > Roseobacteraceae > Litoreibacter > Litoreibacter sp. JB4-2. The sequence goes on along the minus strand of NZ_CM146334.1, from coordinate 3,292,208 downwards.
CATGCCAAGACACATGAAAGACATTGCGATCCGGTGATCAAGATGGGTCGCACATGTGGCGCCGCCTGCAACGCCCTTAGCGCCACGCCCATGCACGGTCCAGCTGTCTTCTGTCTCATCCACCTCGACGCCATTGGCGCGCAGGCCAACGGCCATAGCGTCAATGCGGTCGCTTTCCTTGACGCGCAGCTCTTTCACACCCGCCATATAGGTCTTTCCCTCTGCAAAAGAGGCCACAACCGACAGAACCGGATATTCATCGATCATGGACGCCGCACGGTCCGGGGGCACATCAATGCCTTTCATTTCTGGCGAGAATTTAGCGCGTAGATCGGCCACCGGCTCGCCGCCTTCCTCACGCTCATTCTCATAGGTCAGGTCCGCGCCCATCTCACGCAGCGTGGTGAACAGACCAGCACGAGTCGGGTTCAAACCAATATTTGGGACCAATACATCCGACCCCTCAACGATAAGCGCCGCACAAACCGGAAAGGCCGCCGAGCTGGGATCGCGCGGCACAGTGATGGATTGCGACTTCAACTCAGGCTGACCGGTCAAAGTGATTACCCGGCCTTCATTCGTAACCTCCGTGCTCACCTGAGCGCCGAAGCCCATTAGCATGCGTTCGCTGTGATCGCGTGTGGCTTCCTTCTCTATCAAAACAGTTTCGCCCGGTGCGTTCAGCCCTGCCAGCAAAACAGCCGACTTCACCTGTGCTGATGGCACGGGGGAGCTATAGCGCGCAGGCACCGGATCGCGGCTACCGATCAAGGTCATAGGCAAGCGTCCGCCCTGACGTCCGAAAGCCTGCGTTCCAAACAAGGCCAACGGGTCGGTAATCCGCCCCATCGGTCGACCATTCAGAGAGGCATCGCCCGTGAACGTCGCCGTGATCGGCGTGGTGGCCATGGCCCCCATGATCAAGCGCACGCCGGTGCCGGAATTGCCACAATCGATCACCTGGTCGGGCTCTGCAAAGCCTCCGACGCCAACCCCATGTACCGACCAGTTTCCGGCCCCATGATTGACCACCTCGGCCCCAAACGCCTGCATCGCGCGGCCGGTGTCCAAGACATCTTGGCCTTCGAGCAGACCTGAAACCTTTGTCTCGCCGACGCTCAACGCCCCAAGGATCAGTGACCGATGTGAAATAGACTTATCCCCCGGCACGTCCGCCGTGCCGGTCAACGGCCCACAAGGCTTGGAGGTCATTGGGATCGGATCACCGTGGCTGGACATCGAAAAGGCCTTCACTTCGCAAGAGTTACCCGCCTGATAAACGAGCACACAGAGCAGGTCCATCGCTCTTCATTGTTTTGGAAATATTCGGGGGAGTTTGAGGGATCGTCTTTGTCCGCCATTGGTCCGAGGACAATGGACGATGCCCCTCATTCCCAAAATAATAGCGCGCGCCGCAGGCGCACATTTAGATCAGCTGCGGCGGAAGGTCATGTAATGTGGGACGCGCCCTTCACGTAGCGCTTTCTGCTCATAGCGTGTCGAAAGCCAGTCGCCCCACGGGTCGCGCCAATCTTCAGGACGCTCTGCAAGCCACTCGAATCCCGCGCGCGGAACTTCTTGCATGGTTTGGCGCACATAATCGGGAATATCAGTGGCCACGCGGAATTCTGCACCGGGTTTCAATACGCGCTGCAGCGGCTCCAAATGTTCAGGCGTCACGAAACGCCTGCGGTGATGGCGCGCTTTGGGCCACGGGTCGGGGTACAGCAGAAATGCCTTGTCGATGCTGGTAGCAGGCAACACGTCGAACAGGTCCCGCGCGTCACCTGCATGGACGGCGATATTGGGGCGCGGTTCGCGGCGCAACTTGCCCAGCAACATCGCGACGCCGTTCAGATAAGGCTCGCATCCGATAAAAGCGACATCCGGGTTTAGCCCAGCCATATGGTACATGTGCTCGCCTGCGCCGAACCCCACTTCCAACCAGACAGGTTTGCCATCAAATCGCGCGCTCAAATCAAGCGGTTTGCGGTCAGGGTTCTCCTCCCATGACACAGCACCAGGTGTCAGCGCGCCGAGATCTTCGTCAAGCCACGCTTGCTGATGCGGCTTCAGGTTATGGCCTTTCAATCGGCCATAAAAATTGCGCCATGGGGCGCCGGAGGCGTGAGTATCGCTCATGACGTTTCAAAAACGGGCAAGGCTTTGGCCTGACCCGATCCTTTTTTCAATCAGCCGCTCTGGTTCAGACCGCTTTGTTCAGCCCTTCGACTAGGTCGACACGTTCCCACGAAAACCCGCCATCATTGGCTGGCGTACGGCCAAAATGCCCATAGGCAGCAGTGCGCTCATAGACAGGGCGACGCAGGTCCAAATGCTCAATAATTCCGCGCGGCGTCAGGTCCATACAATCGGCAACTGCAGCCTCGATGGCAGCCTCATCGACTTTGCCAGTCCCGTGAGTGTTGCAATAAATTGAAAGCGGCTTTGCGACGCCAATGGCGTAGCTCAGCTGGATGGTGCAGCGGTCTGCCAGACCTGCCGCGACAACGTTTTTCGCAAGATACCGCGCCGCATAGGCCGCTGAACGATCCACTTTGGTCGGGTCTTTGCCTGAGAATGCGCCACCACCATGGGGCGCAGCACCACCATAGGTATCAACGATGATCTTGCGACCGGTTAGCCCGGCGTCACCATCCGGGCCGCCGATAACGAATTTGCCAGTCGGGTTCACATGCCATTCCGTGTCGGCAGAAATCCATCCGTCGGGCAGCGTTTTGCGAATGTAGGGTTCAACCACGTCGCGCACATCGTCGGAGCTCATATCCTCATCAAGGTGTTGGGTCGACAAGACGATCGAGCTTACGCCAACCGGCATGCCACCTTCATATTGCACCGAAAGCTGGGATTTCGCGTCTGGCCCCAGCTGGGGCACTTCACCTGCATGGCGCGCCTCCGCCAAAGCGCGCAGAATTGCGTGCGAATATTGGATTGGCGCCGGCATCAATTCAGGTGTCTCAGAGCAGGCGTAACCGAACATGATCCCCTGATCGCCAGCACCGTCCTTGTCCACGCCCTGCGCAATATGAGCCGATTGCGGATGCAGAAAATTGTCGAATTTCAGGTTCTGCCAGTGGAACCCCTCCTGCTCGTAGCCAATGGCTTTTACGACGCCGCGCACGATGTCTTCAATACCGCCCATGAAGCTGTCGAGCTTGTCGCGAGACGACAGCCCGACTTCACCGCCCACAACGACGCGGTCGGTCGTCGCAAAGGTTTCGCACGCGACGCGCGCCATGGATTCTTCTGCCAGGAATGCATCCAGAATAGCGTCTGAAATGCGGTCACAAATTTTGTCTGGATGCCCCTCGGAAACGGATTCCGAGGTGAAAAGGTAGCTGTCGCGTGCCATGAAAAGCGCTCCGATATGATGTCGTCTGACCCGTCAGGAAGCCGTTGGGCCAGCAATGGTTAAACTGGCCTAAACCCCGACCCGTGCTGCGTCAATCCACATTTCGGCGGCGCAACACAAAGACGGCGCACAGTAGGAGCAGACACACACCCGTTGCCGGTCCGTCACCGGTGCGCGCGTAAGGCGTCGGCGGAAGTGCAATCGGCAGCGGTTCATCAAAAAAACCAGCCTTGTTTAATGGCGCTTGCGCGGTGACTTCGCCCGACGGGTCAATCATAGCGCTGATCCCGGTATTGGCGGAGCGCACCACCCCCAAACCTTGTTCAATCGCGCGTAGTCGCGCTTGGGCCAGATGTTGGTAAGGCCCCGAAATATTGCCAAACCAAGCATCATTGGTGATCTGCAGAATAAAGTCTGGACGCGTATCCGTGCGCAGGTGGCGCGGGAAAATCAGCTCATAACAAATGAGCGGCAAGGCCGTTCCAAGCCCTTCTATTTGCAGCAAGCTGGGACCGGGACCGGCAGCAAATCCGCCACCCTCGCGCGCGGCCAGCCCGCGAATACCAATCTGAGCGGCCAGCTCACCAAGGGGGATGTATTCTCCAAATGGCACAAGATGGTGCTTGTAATAGGTTTGCGCGATCTCGCCCTGGGCGCCCATCAGGACCAGCGTATTGCGATAGCTGCCATCAACAAGATCATTTGCGCCGAAGACAAGCGGTACGCCCGCGGCACCATCAGCCATCACCGGCAGTATTTGCTGTGCCTGATCAAGGCGCGCAGCAAGCGAAGTTTCGGGCCAAACGATCATCGAAAGCGGCGCATCCGCGACCGCCTCGGTCATAGCCAGCTGACGGCGAAAAATGGTTGGGATATGCTCCGGGTCCCATTTCAGGTGCTGCGCCGCATTTGGTTGAACAACGCGCACAACTTTGTCGCTCAGAGCAAGATCAAGGGACGTAAGCCGCGCGGTCCCCGCCCCCCAAAAACACGCCAGAATGGCGACGCCAGCCATGAGGCCGAACACCCTGCGCGCAAAAACGTGCGGTGCGGCGGCGACACAAAGCAAAGAAAAACTAAGCAACCCGGCCCCGCCGAAAGCCGCCAATTGCGAGACTGGATGGCCGATCCATGCATGCCCAATAGTCGCCCATGGAAACCCTGTCAAAACGACGCCACGCGCCGTTTCTGCCAATGTGAGCGTCATTACCGCCGCTATGACCTGGCCTTTTTTGCCCCCTATTACATGCGCAAATGCACAGGCGGCGGCCCAAAACAGCGCAAACCCGGTTGCCATAAACAACAAAGCGAAAGGCGCCATCCAGCCATGGCGAGCAATATCGACCAGAAAGGGTTCAACGATCCAGAACAGCGCCAAGGCAAAGTAGCCGGTGCCGCCCGTCCAGCCGATCCAAGCGGCTTGTTTGCTGGTCGCGGCGTCTTTAAACACCCAAAACAGACCGCAAAACCCAAGCAGCGCCAGCGGCCAAAGCGACCAAGGGGCTTGCCCCAGTGCCGCGATGCCGCCGAAGGCCGTTGAAATTGCCGCGATCCCCCATTTAGTCTGGGGTGGGTGGGGTGTCATTCGGCGGCGTGCCCCGGCATGCGCACCCGAATACGCTTGATCCGGCGTGGGTCGGCATCGATGATTTCAAACTCCGCCCCCGTTGGGTGTTTGACCACTTCGCCGCGCGCCGGCACACGGCCCGTCAGCAAAAACACTAAGCCACCAAGCGTGTCGATTTCTTCGTCCATATCGGCGTCAGACAGGCGCAGGCCGATTTGGGATTCAAACGCATCAAGCGGCGCGCGCGATTGTGCGATATACACACCTGGCTTTTCTTCGCGCCATGTGTCGGCCTCATCAATGTCGTGCTCATCTTCAATTTCGCCAATGACCTGTTCGATTAGGTCTTCAATCGTCACCAGACCGTCAACGCCGCCATATTCATCGATGACCAGCGCCATATGCTTCCGGTCCGATTGCATTTTCTGCAACAGCACCCCAATGGGCATGGAAGGTGGAACGAACAACACTTCGCGCACCAGCCGTTTCAGGCTGAATTTGGCGCGACTGCTGCCTTTGCCACCGAACCCGTGCTTCAAAGCGAGGTCCTTTAGATGCACCAACCCAATGGGCGTGTCGAGCGTGTCTTGATACACTGGCAGCCGGGTCAGGCCGCTTTCGCGAAACACCTGGATAAGGCCAGCAAGTTCGATATCGACGGGAACAGACACCATGTCTGCGCGCGGAATGGCCACGTCTTCAACCCGTTTGGCGTGCAAATTGCCTAAACCGATGCCGGGCGTCGCTGCGCGCGCTATCGCTTCGGGTGCCAGCCCCAATTGCGGGCTGCGGTTTGGGGACAGCGCCCCAGTCAATCGTTCAAACAAACCCGGCCTGCGGGTTGTCGCGTCCGATGTGTCTTTCAGCGCGCTATGCGCTGCGCTAGACGATGCGTCGTTGTCTGGGCCCATTGGTCCTTTTCCGTGTTTGGCCCCGTTCTGGCAGCCGTATGATCTAATATGGGTCTGGAATATCCAGTTTTGCAAGTATGCGCCGCTCAAGCCCCTCCATACGGGCCGCATCAGCCTCATTTACGTGGTCATAGCCCAGAAGATGCAGCAAACCATGAACAAGAAGATGGCATACGTGGTTTTCGAAAGGTTTGTGTTGTGCATGTGCCTCGGACTGGCAGGTCTCAAAAGCAATCGCGATGTCGCCAAGCTCTGGGTCGGTCAATGACGGCGCGTGCGGCGCGGCACCGGGCATGTCTGCGGACAGGTCGACCGATGGCCAGCTTAGCACATTTGTCGCCGCCTCTTTGGCGCGAAACGTTTCGTTGAGCGCGGCGATGCGGGCGTCGTCGCAGGCCAAAAGGCTAATTTCAAAAGAGGTGTCGAGCCCCAGCTCTTCGAAAACGGCCGCAAAGGCGCGCTCAGCAAGCGGCGCCAGTTCGGCGTCAGCCCAGCGCGTATCCTCGGTGATGATGTCAATTTGTGGCATAAGCCCCGCTGTGACGCCAACAGCAACGCCGGTCAAGCGCGATATGAGGGAGTCAGTTGTTCGCCGCCTTGGCTTTCTGACGATGTCGCAAGGTACGCACCATCACGAGGTAGAAAACGCTGACGCCGCCCGTGAAGGACGCGCCAATGAACATCGGTATGGCGTTTGATGCGATATAGTCGAACACGGGATTTGTCCCCAACAGCACTTCGTAGGTTGCAGGTTTTGCAAAGGATTGAGGCTAAATTTCGGCATCCACACGCTTTTTTCCCATGTTTTGAAACGCTGCCTCGGCCCGACGAAAATTAGTCTTGCTTTGCCTCAAAGCTTTCATAAGCCTCAATAATCCGCGCAACCAACGGGTGGCGCACGACATCTTTTGAGGTGAAATAGCTGAACGCAACGCCGTCCACGCCTTTGAGCAGGTCTTCCGCGTCGCGCAGACCGGATTTGACGCCACGCGGCAGGTCAACCTGGCTGCGGTCGCCCGTGATCACCATGCGGGACCCCTGCCCCAGACGGGTCAAAAACATCTTCATTTGCATCGTCGTCGCGTTCTGCGCCTCATCAAGCACAATGAACGCGTTAGACAGCGTGCGCCCGCGCATAAAGGCCAGCGGCGCGATCTCGATGCGCTTTTCTTCGATCAGCTTGGCAGCTTGCTTGCCAGGCAAAAAGTCGTTCAGCGCGTCATAAAGCGGCTGCATATAGGGGTCGACCTTGTCCTTCATGTCGCCGGGCAGATAGCCAAGCTTTTCGCCCGCCTCGACCGCGGGGCGGGACAGGATGATCCGGTCAACTTCGCCATTCAGAAACTTCGAAACGCCGACGGCCACAGCCAGATAGGTTTTGCCGGTACCAGCGGGCCCGATGCCGAAGCCCAGCTCATTGTTCATGAGCGACAGCACATAGTCCTTTTGCGCCTGCGTGCGTGGTTCAATGGTCTTTTTGCGGGTCTTGATCTCAACCGGGGCGCCTTTGAACATCTCAATCTGGTCGCCGTCGCGGGTGCCGGTGCCCTCGTCCGAGCCGCCCATGCGGATTTCGGCGGTGATCTCAGCGGGGCTGACGTCTTTGCCGGTCTCTAGCCGAACATAAAGCGCGTTCAGAACTCGCCCGGCCTCATCCCGCGCCTCGCCCATGACGGCAAGCTGATTGCCACGGCGCACGATTTGCACACCGAGCGTCGATTCAATCTGGGTCAGGTGACTGTCAAATTCCCCGCAAAGATCAATCAGCAGCCTGTTGTCTGGATATTCGAGCAGAAGTTCGTGATCCGGGGCATCCGCCTTGGGCGGATTTGGCGCGCTGAAAGTCAATCGGGTCTCCTAATGTTGGCTGATTTAATGCTGCCAAGTCCTGCCGAGCCGCGCAAGCCGTTTGGGGCAGGTTTCATCGAATTGATACAAAAAATGGGCCGCAGGAAGGTCCCACGGCCCTTTTTCGCTTATCTCATAGCCATCAAATCGAGTCGCCGATATCCGCGCCACCTTTGAAGTCGCCCACCGCATAGCCCGGAGGTGCAGCGCCCGAACAAACCGGTTTGCCGTCGCGATCCAGACGCGCAGACAAATAGCCCTCAACGCCATCATCAATCAACCAATGGTCGCAGCCGCGCGGGTCGACCCAAATACCAGGTTGCAGATCCGCCAAATCGCCGCGCCCAAGACCATAGTCACGGGTCTTGTCGCCATTGTTGCTTTCACACGCTGCGACGACCAGTACCGTGCAGATTGCCAGTATGGTTTTACCTTTGGTCATGCTCCGGCCCTCCTCAGCGCAAACATTGAATTTCGACGCGGCGGTTGGCGGCTTGGCCACGTGCACTCGCATTGGACGCTTTTGGATCGCTTTCACCGTAGCCGCGCACCGATGCCACTTTGACGCCCGCTTGCTGCGCAATGGCGGCGACGGCATTTGCCCGGCGCTTTGACAGATCCAAATTATATGCCTCAGATCCGCGACTATCGGTGTGCCCCGCGATCGCGAAAGCGCTTGCGCCGTTGCTTTTGAAGAACTGCGCCAGGCGTTGACGGCTCGCGGCGCCAATGCGCGCTGACCCCGTGGCAAACAGCCCGTCCGAGCCGACCACGGCACAGATGTTGCCTCCATTTTCACGGCAGACGGGTTTTCCCGCACGCGTCAGGTGAGGCGTCATAAAGCCTTCGAACCCATCATCCATGACCCAATGCTCGCACCCGTCCGGGTCGACCCAAATTGTCGGCACGTAGCGCTCGGCCACGACCGTTTTTTGTTGCGCCTGCGCGCCGCTGACGATGCCAGCGGCCAACAAGGCGGCAAGCACGCTCGTCAACTTTGGCTGGCCTGTTTTCATGTGTGATGCCACGTCACTCTTCCTCTACTTCGCCGGCTAAAACCCGCTTTGCTCAACGAGAAAGCAAAAAAATCCATCAAAAATTAGTGGAAACTATGGCAAATTTTCGGCGATATAGTCGCCAAATGGGAAACAACCAAAGCGCGTTAACCGGTCCAGAGTGACCCAAAGAGCGAATTCCGGCCCGTTCGAGTGACTTTGACGCGCTGAACTGTACCAATCATCTCAACAGGCGCATCGACATGAACCGCATGCAAGTATTGTGATTTCCCGACAAGCTGACCTGGATCACGACCTTGCTTTTCAAACAAGACATCGACCTCGCGCTGGATCATGTCTTTTTGCGTTTGATACTGCTGTTCCGTCAGCAGGGCTTGTAACCGATGCAACCGGTTCAGCGCTATATCTTCGGGGACGTCTTCTTTCTCCGCCGCAGGCGTGCCGGGCCGCGCGGAATATTTAAAGGAATAGGCCTGACCATAATGCACGTCACGCACCAGCTGCATCGTCGCCTCGAAATCCTCCTCCGTCTCCCCAGGGAAACCAACAATAAAGTCGCCTGACAGCAGCAAATCCGGCTTGGCGTCACGAATGCGCGCAATCAGGGCACGATACTGGTCAGCCGTGTGCTTGCGGTTCATCGCCTTCAGGATCCGGTCGGACCCCGATTGCACCGGCAAATGCAGGTAAGGCATCAGTTTGTCGCAGGTGCCATGCGCTTCGATCAGCGCATCATCCATGTCATTGGGATGCGAGGTCGTGAAGCGAATGCGCTTGAGCCCTTCAATCTCAGACAGGTCCCAGATCAACCCGGCCAGCCCGCCTTTGTGACCATGATAGGCGTTGACGTTTTGGCCCAACAACGTGATCTCGCGCACCCCGCGGTCGACCAGCGCCTGCGCTTCCTTCATGAGCCGGGCGGCTGGGCGGGAAACCTCGGCGCCCCGCGTGTACGGCACAACACAAAAGGCGCAGAACTTGTCGCAGCCTTCCTGCACCGTCAAAAAAGCCGACGGGTTGCGCGCAGGAAGGTCGCGTTTTGGCAGGTGATCAAATTTGTCCTCTTCCGGGAAATCCGTATCGAGCGCTTGCCGGCCTTGATCGACCTCTTTCATCAGCTCAGGAAGCCGGTGATATGTCTGCGGACCCACGACCAGATCGACCATGGGCTGGCGGCGCATAATCTCTTGCCCCTCCGCCTGCGCGACGCAGCCCGCGACGCCAATCTTCAGGTCCGGTTTCTCGTCATGCAGCGGCTTGAGGCGGCCCAGATCGGAATAGACTTTTTCAGCGGCTTTCTCGCGTATGTGACAGGTGTTCAGAAGCACCATGTCTGCCTCGTCGATCTGTTGAGTTTGCTCGTAACCTTCACCTTCAAGCGCTTCGGCCATGCGCTCGCTGTCATAGACGTTCATCTGACATCCATAGGTTTTGATGTAGAGCTTCTTCGCGCCGGCCATGAGATCACCTGTCAACGGGGGTTGAGGGGGCCACTTACAACAGTGGCAGAGCTCTTGCAATTGACGGCTTGATGCAGGACTCTGCGACGAAAAGGACCGCCGCGGGCAGATATGCGTCACAGCTCACTTGCACAATTTCTGGCCAATGCGCCGCGGAATTTGGACCCGGAGGGGCCCTACGCGATTGTTTTGCTGGAAGACGCCAGCGAGGTGGCGGGCACGCTGGCACATTGCAGGGCGTTGGGGTTCGCGGAAGTGCTGGCGTTTGGCGACCCGGAACTATTCCCGAACGAGCCGGATGGCGCGCATTTTGTGGAGCATGACCTGCATGACGCGGGCGCAGTCACGGATGTTGTGAACGGGATGATTGCGGCCTGTCCGGGGGTGTGGCTGCACTACTGCTTCAACGCCGAATATCTGTTCTTCCCGTTTTGTGAGAGCCGAACCGTGGGGGAGCTGGCGCGGTTCACGACGGAAGAGCGGCGAGATACGGTGCTGTGCTATGTGATCGATTTGTATTCCAATGATCTGGGGCAGCACCCCGATGCGGTGTCGCGTGAGCAGGCGCATTTTGATCGGAGCGGGTATTATGCCTTGCAACGATTTGAAGATGGGACGCCGTTGGAGCGGCAGCTGGACTACTTTGGTGGGCTCAGGTGGCGGTTTGAGGAACATGTTCCCTATGAGAAGCGCCGGATTGATCGGGTTGGGTTGTTCCGCGCTCAGAAAGGGTTGAGGCTGCGTGAAGATCATACGTTCAACTTGCCCGAATATAATACCTATGCCTGCGAGTGGCATCACAATATTTCGGCCACGATTTGTTCGTTTCGGACGGCGAAGGCTTTGATGAGCAATCCGGGCTCAAAATATGCGATTTCGCATTTCTGGTGGAAGAATTCCGAAAAATTCGGCTGGAATTCGCGGCAGCTGATGGAGCTGGGTTTGATGGAGCCCGGGCAGTGGTTTTGAATTCCCCGCATGCGGGGAATCTTGTAACACATTGACTTCATTGTATATCTGAAATTTATTAACCAATTAGAAACCTCATCTCACCGCCCTTATTCGCCAAGGATTTCGAGTGTCACCTGGCTGAAATCCAACCCGTTATCGGGCGTATCCGGTGAGCTGGATGACCCGAAAGTTTTGCTGTTCACATGGAATGCCAGCATCCCAAAATTGTTGACGGTGCTGGCTTCATCAAAATGGCTGAACTCTGTCATGAGCCCGGACGCATCGCTGAGCGCGCCATAAAGTTCTAGGCCCGTTTCTGTTTTGGTAACGGTCACGATGCCGGAATAGGTCGTCTCTGGCTCGAATGTGAAGCTGTCGCCCCCTTCGCTGAGCAGCTCATACCCTTTGTAGGTGCCCATCAAACGCCCGAGCCGCTTTTTGCGAATATGACGACGGACTTCGACATTGTTGAGCGCCGGGTCTTCGCGATTGACATCAAAGGTAAGCATATAGCCGGGCAAGCCGTTGTAGATCTCGTTTGGTGATCCTGATGAGGCGCTTAAATCTGCCTCCAGCTCTGGCCGCTCCAACCGATCATGCAGCCCCACCCGCAGCGCGTCCTGGCGATCAAAGCCTACGGTCTTTGGCGTTTGAAAATTGAACGTCACTTTCAGGGTCTGTCCACTGGACAGGGTTTGCGGCTCAAATGTCGTGCGAATGCCACGTCCCGAGCCGCCGGATACCAGACCCAACATGCCTGGCGCCACTTCGATGGCCGAGCTGGCGCTGGTCGTCCACCATGTACCACCTGCGGGATCGGCCCCGCCTGAGCGATCACCGTCGGCAAATTGGTCATCGATGACAATGCCGGGAACCGCTGGATTGGGGGGTGTCCCTTCTGCCGCCAAAGCCTCAGCCCGCGCTTTTTCTTCGGCTATGATCTTTTCGTAAAACACGCCTTTTGGCGCCGGGTCATGCGAGGAGTCCAGCTTGTAAAAGGTCACCATATCGAAATCGCGTTCGGGGTAAGGGCTGGAATTATTGCCCGTATACGCACCCGCTTTGAAGAACATGAATTCATCATCGACGCTGAACCCACTGTCGCGCATATCGAACGGGTCTATTGCGACCTCTGACCCATCTTCGCGAATGATTTTCAGATGGAGGTAAGGGATGATCTTATCCCCTTCGATCTGGCCATCCACCTTGATTTCATAGCTAAAAATCTCATCGAGCGCGATGCCATCAGCCGGGCTAAGCGCCCGGTCGGACCGGTTGCCGATCACATTGACCGTGCTTTCTTTTCCGACCGCAGGAGCATGCACGAAATAGATCGACCCGTTCTTATTGCCGGGCAGTTTGCGGTAATAAAGACGGATCGGTTCATCATCTTTGGCATGGATTTGGCCGATGACCACACGACCGATCTGATTGGATTTTCCCTGACGTGTCACCTGATTGACGGCCAAAGTGGCCGTCATGACGCCGTTCACCCCGGCCGCGTTAAATTTCGCCTCCAAAGGCGCGGAGGAAAACACCCAGTTGTTTTTGTTGGGATAGTCATTTGCACCACGGGTCGAGATCGTTTCATCACCACGCCGCAACATGCCGCGCAGTTCGGTACGCGTGTAATTTGTATTCTTGGACGTTTTTGCCCCAGCCGGTGTGACCCGAAAAACCATACCGCCGGTGACTGGATCGGTGTAAAAATAACGCTCGTCAGTCCAGCCCGCAGCAAGTTCATTTTCATAGACGCTGTCAGACTTGCCGTCGTCATTATCGTCAGCGGGCGTCGTGACATACCAACCCAAAAGATCGAAATTTTCGCCCGGCGATTTTGTTGGGTCCAGACCAAACAAGCCAGTGCTTTGGCGCGGCGTCAAAACCGCGGTTTTGGGTTTTTCAACCTCAACGCCGCAGCCAAAGGCCGACACCTCAACAATACTGTTCCATTCGTTGGAGGAATTTCCTTCCGATGCGATGCGAATGAACTTCGTCTCAACAGGATCGAATTCGATCATTTCAAGCTGCGTCGTCAAACCGCCGGACTGGCCAACCGGGATAAGCGGTTCAAAGGACACACCATCCTCGGAGGTTTCGACACCGAAAGTCGCCTGTCGTTCATTGCCTTTATACCACGCGATCCCGAGCGATTTGACCGTTTGCGTGGCACCCAGATCGAGGAGCAAATTTTTCGGCTCACCCTGCCCCAGATTTGACCAGCGGCTTTCCGGGTCCAAGCTTTCGTCGATGGAATTATGCGGCCCATGCGTTTCCTCATAGAGGCCGTCATCCGTCGCTGAGACAATCGTGAGTGGCCCATGATCCGAACACGCCGCGATCACGCTTGTCGGAAGCCCCGCCAAACAGAAAAGTCCAAATCCTACACAGAGTGAATTAATACGCATGCGCGCCGCTCCCGAATAATTCTGGCCTCACAAGGCTGTTTAAGGGTCCTTCGATTTATTTGCGGCGGCCCCTGTCACACCTTTTGGTGGGCATTGGTTTCAACGTCGTCACCGACCGAAACGCGGAACCGCCTGATCACACACCGCTATTAAAAAGCCTAAACTATTCAAAATAGTCTGGATGCGTTTTGTGGATAAATTCGATTGTCTGGTCGAGCCGTGACAGATGTTTTCGCGTGGTCTTTTGTGCCTTCTTCAAATTGCCAGAGGCCAATCCATCCGCGATATCGCGATGATCGTCCAAGATTGATTTCGCTTCGCTTTGTTTTTCCAGGCTAAGCATGCAGAGCCGGTCAACCTTCTGCTTGCATTCAAGACTGACCTCAAAGGCCAACGGATTTCCGCCCAATTCATAGATCAGCTTGTGAAAATCATAGTCCAGCTCGTGGAATTTGGTCAGGTCGCCGTCGCGAATGGCCTGTTCCTGCAGCTCTATGTTTGCGGCCAGTTTTTCGGCGCGCGATGCATCCCAGACATCAATCGCGCGGTGAATGATTTCAAGCTCAACCGCCATGCGCACCAACCGCGCGAGCGCCACGCGCTCCATCGAGAACCCGCGCACCTCGGTCGCTTTTTGCGGCCTGATGACCAACAGCTCGTCATTGCCCAGCCGGGTGAACGCGTTCCGCACGGGCTGGCGTGAGACCCCAAAACGCCGCGCAACTTCGGTCTCGGACAGCTTAGTTCCGGGGAGAATTTCGAGAGAGACAATCTCTTCATGCAGCGTGCGATAGACGGCGTCCGTCGTGGTTGCTTTAGCAAAATCTTCCACAGAATCTTTCCAACTGCCTTCGAGTCTTGTTTAGCTTGGCGCCTGACCCCTTCGGTATAAGAAATTGATTTAGCTAGGTAAATCAGACTTCTAACCGGGGTGGCACGCTCGCCAGTGTTGGAAAACATACAGAATACGGGTCTGGCCTTATGTCAAGCCGCTTGGGTTTGAGACGCGCTTTCTTGCTCATCTTGGATACTAGTATTGACAAAACTTGGATACTAGACCCTGATGAGGGCCAACAGCGAATCCGGCTCTGGGAGGATGTGGGATATCTTGTGTCCGTTGTCCTCCGACAAAGAAGAAGGCCTGGTCCTGTCGAACCACAACGGGGAGGAGAACCCATGACTTTCACTAAATCACTTTTCGCGGCAGCGACTGCGATTGCCCTTGTCGCAACGTCGGCCTCTGCAGAAGGCTGGCGCGCGTGGAACATCCACAACGATGGCCACCCAAATACGGCGGCGATGGACAAGTTTTCCGAGCTGGTCGACGCGGCCACCGGCGGCGAAATCACGGTCGACGTGTTCCATGGCGGTGTTCTTGGCTCACAGCCTGATGCGCTGGAGCAGGTCCGTATTGGCGCCATTGAGATCGGCAACTTCAACCTTGGTCCAATCGGTCCGATGGTGAAAGAAGCCAACCTTGTCTCGTTGCCTTTCATCTTCAAAAGCGTGCCACATATGTTCCGCGTCCTTGAAGGTGAGGCCGGTGAGGTCGTCGCAAGTGCGATGGGCGATGCAGGTGTTCTGCCGCTTGCATGGTTCGACGCTGGTGCGCGGTCCTTCTACAGCCAGAAGCCGATCAATACCCCGGCGGATGTTGAAGGCCTGAAGATCCGCGTCATGAACAACGATCTCTACACATCGATGATTTCCGCAATGGGCGGCAACCCGTCGCCGATGGCATTCTCCGAAGTTCAGCAAGCGCTGAAAACCGGTGTTGTGGATGGCGCGGAAAACAACTTCCCGTCCTTCAAAAACGTGGGTCACTTCGAGGTGACAACCCACTATTCGCTGTCTGAGCACCTGATCATCCCAGAATGCATCTGCGTGAACACGGCGAAATTCAACGCGCTGTCGCCAGAGATGCAAGAAGCGGTTCGCGGCGCTGCGCAAGAGGCTGCTTTGTTCCAGCGCGAGCAATGGGCGATTGGGTCCGAGCAGGCGCGCAAAGACGTTGAAGCTGCGGGTATCGCCGTCAACGAAATCGCTGACAAAGGCCCGTTCCAGTCCGCGATGGACTCTGTCTATGCTGACTATCTGGAAGCGAACCCAGACATGAAAGCGCTCGTTGAGATGGCTCAGGCGACTGAATAAGCCTTGCTGAAATGCAAAACGAAGAGCGCCCGGCTCCGTACAGGATGCCGGGCGCTTTTGTCTCAGAGGAACGCCCATGCCTGACCCCAAAACGCCACCGTCCTTCCTGCGGCCAATGGACAAGTTCTGCGACCTGCTGGCCCGAACTTGCGTCCTGATCGCAGGCATCGCCATTGTTGTGATGACCGGGATATTCGCCTGGTTGGTGTTTGGCAGGTACGTGCTGAACGACACGCCGACATGGGTCGAGCAAGTCTCACTTCTTCTTGTGATGGTGATCGCCTTTTTGGGGGCTGCGGCAGGCGTTCATAACCATACGCATCTGTCGGTTGTGATCTTCCGCAATATCGTCCCATCCTATGTCAGAACGATCTTCGTCATCATCTCAGACGTCTTGATGGCCGGGTTTGGCGGCATGATGTTTTGGTACGGGATTGAGCTGACAAAGTTCAAATGGAACACACTCATACCCCTTATCCAATGGTCAGAGGGCTTGCGATCCCTGCCCCTGACCATCAGCGGAGCCTTGTTGTTCCTTTTTTCCATCGGCCATTTGATCCGCCTGTTTCTGGGGCAGGACAAACGCCAAGATAATATAGATCAGGGCTAATTATGGGACTTATGGTTCTTTTGGGCGTGTTCGCCCTTTGCGTCTTTATCGGGACGCCAGTTGCCTACGCGCTTGGCATCGCCGCCTTATCGGCGTTCTGGTTCGAAGGACTGCCGCTTTTCGTTGGCTTCCAGCGTATCGTTTCGGGCATCAATGTCTTCTCGCTCATGGCGATCCCGTTCTTCATTTTCGCGGGAGAGCTGATGTTTCATGGCGGCATCGCGATACGGTTGGTGCGCTTTGCGCAAGCGGCGGTGGGTGCGGTGCGTGGCGGTCTTGGCATCGTCAATGTTTTCTCATCCATGCTGTTTGGCGGCATCTCAGGGTCTGCGATTGCTGATATTTCGGCACTGGGGTCGATCTTGATCCCGGTCATGAAAGACAAGGGCTATGACGCGGACTACGCCGTCAACGTCACCGTCACGTCGTCGATCGCAGGGATCATCATCCCGCCCAGCCACAACATGATCATCTTCGCATTGGCGACAGGTGGGGCTGTGTCGATCTCCAAACTGTTTCTCGCGGGCGTGGTTCCGGGTGTCTTGATGTGTTGCTGCCTTGCGATTGCCGCCTATGTCGTGGCCGTCAAGCGCGGCTATCAGGCCGAGCAGTTCCCCGGTTGGACCGCATTGGCAATCGCGTTTGTCGGCTCAATTCCGGGCCTTTTGACCGCTGTGATCATCGTGGGCGGCGTTCTGTCCGGCATCTTCACTGTGACGGAATCTGGTGCATTCGGGGCGATGTACGCCTTCATCGTGACCCTAGTCGTCTACCGCAGCTTGTCTTGGGAAGGTTTCAAGACAGCCGTGATTTCGTCGGTGCGCACAACATCGATGGTGATGATCCTGATCGCCTGCGCGGGCGCTTTCGCCTATATGCTGACCTTTAACCGGGTGCCGACCAAGACCGTCGAATTCCTGCTGGGCATCACGGAAAACCCGATCCTGATCTTGTTGATGATCAACGCGGTTTTGCTGCTGCTTGGCATGATCATGGACATGGCGGCGCTGATCTTGATCTGCACGCCGATCTTCATGCCGGTCATGACCATGCTGGGCATCGATCCGTTGCAGTTTGGTATGATCTTGTTGGTCAATCTTGGGCTGGGCTTGTGCACACCGCCTGTCGGCACGTGCCTGTTTGTCGGCTGCGCCGTAGGCAAGCTGCCAATGGAAAAAGCCATTCGGACAATCTGGCCCTTCTACCTCGCAATATTTGCGGCGTTAATGCTGATCACTTTTGTGCCCGCAATTTCGCTGACGCTGCCCAATCTGATTATTGGGCCTTAAAGGACGGAGAAACACCGCATGCTGACAGTGAAGCGTCTCGACATAGAGGATGCATCCGTTTTGATTGCCGGGGCCCGCGCCAAGGCCAAGGAGATAGGCGTGCCCATGTGCATTGCCGTGACCGATGAAAGCGGCAACCTGATTGCCTTTGAGCGGATGGATGGCGGCAAAATGACCAGTATCAATCTGGCCATCGACAAAAGCTTCACGGCCGTTGGCATCCAAAAGAGTACGCAAGCGCTTGGAGAGGTCAACCAGCCGGGGATGGCGGCGCATGGCATTGCCTCGGCTTTGGGCGGGCGCATGGTCGCGGTCGGTGGCGGCATACCGGTCGACGTGGACGGCATTGTGGTGGGCGGCATCGGCGTCAGCTCCGGCTCACCGGCGCAAGATCATGACGTGGCACAAGCCGGCATCGACGCGTTTTCCCGAAATCTATCGTGACCCCCAGGAGACCATCATGACAAAACCCAGAATTGGCTTTATCGGCCTTGGCCTCATGGGCGGCAACATGGCCGCGTGTTTGCAAAGCAATGGCTTTGAGCTTGTCGTTTTCGGGCGCAACAAGGAGGCCATTGCGGCGACAGTTGCCCGCGGCGCCAAAGAAGCCAGCACCCCCAAGGAACTTGCCGCGGCCTGTGAGATCATCATGCTTTGCGTGACCACATCCGACGTTGTCGAAAGCCTGATCTATGGCGATGACGGCATTCTGGCGGGCGTAAAGGCGGGCGCGGTGGTGATCGACTATGGCACCTCCATCCCGGCATCGACGCAAAAGATTGGCGCGGATTTGGCGGCGAAAGGCGCGGGCATGATCGACGCCCCGCTAGGGCGCACCCCGGCGCATGCGAAAGACGGGCTGCTCAACATCATGGCCGCGGGCGACAAAGCGACCTACGACAAGGTCAAGCCGGTGCTCGACGTTCAGGGCGAAAACGTCTTCTACCTGGGCGCATTGGGAGCCGGGCACACCACCAAACTTATCAACAATTTCATGGGCATGACGACCGTATGCACCATGAGCCAGGCCTTCGCCGTTGCCGACAGAGCGGGCGTTGACCGCCAGCAGCTGTTTGACATCATGTCTGCCGGGCCGTCGAACTCCCCCTTCATGCAGTTTTGCAAGAACTACGCAGTTGATGGGGTCAGCGACCTGGGGTTTTCTATCGCGAATGCGAACAAGGATGTGGCCTATTTCTTGCAACTGGCCAGTGATTTGGGGACGCGCGCCGAAATTGCAGAAGGCACGTCCGCCAACCTTCAATCCGCGATGGATGCGGGGATGGGCGGCGGGAATGTTCCGGAAATTTTTGACTATTTTCTGAAGCTGGGAAAGTAAGCAGAGCCGGACGATCCGCAGGCTCTGGCACCAGATTTATCGTTGACCGTCGAAGATCAACCGGGCCGCAAGCCCGCCGAAAATGACGCCTAGAAAGTAGCGCGACCAGTTCGCAAATCGAACGCTGTGCGTTGACAGCGACCGCATGCTGCCAGCGAGCCAAATGACGACCAGATGAACCGCGAAATCGATGACCAGAAACAGGCTGGCCAGCACCATGATCTGCAGGCCGACAGAGCCTATTTCCGGGTCCAGAAACTGCGGAAACAGGGCGAGATAAAAGAGAGCGACCTTCGGGTTCAGCACATTCGAGAAGAACCCCTGCCTGAAAATGACCATCAAAGAATGTTGCTTGCCGGAAGAAGGCTGCGCCGAAAAGCTGTCGCGTGCGGTGAAAGCTTGCCACGCAAGATATAGCAGATAGGCCGCGCCCAAATATCTGACGAGATCGTAGGCATAGGGAACGGCCAGGAACAATTGTGAAAGCCCCAGCGCGAGAATAATCGCGTGAAATGCCGATCCAGCAGAAACACCGAATTGCGTCACCAACCCGGCGGTCCGCCCTTGGGCGGCGCTTCTTGCAGCGACAAGGATCATATCGGGGCCGGGCGTGACGGCGAGCGCAAGACTGGCCGCGCTGAAAAGGAGGATGACTTGAATATCCATTGTCTGAATGCCTCGTTTGCAAATGTATCAACACCCTTGCTGAACCTGCGGTCCAGCACAAGTTTTCTTGGCTTTCGGTCCACTGCGGCGGAGGAAAGTCTTGGTGTCGCGGGCGCGCCGCCTGTGCACTGGCTGGCCGAACCGCCCTAATGACGCTATAAACGTGCCGCGCGTCAGGGCGCATCCGATCCGCGGGAAGGGCCAAGCCCATCTGAGAACCAAAATGACATTCCATCGCTGACCTTCTTTCAGGTCCGAGGGCGCGGATACCGGACGATAGAAAGGAGGCCTTTATGCCCACCCTTCCCGCACGCCCGTCGCTTGAGCATCTCAAAAAGCAGGCCAAACGTTTGCTGAAATCCGCCCGGGCCCATGACCCGGATGCGCTGATGCAGGTCGGTCCTTATTTTGGCGATCCATCGAAAATCTCCCTTCAGCAGGCGCAGCTGGTCATCGCCCGCGATCATGGGTTCTCTAGCTGGACCAAGCTCAACAGGCACATCGCCTCAGGCGCAGGCACCGAAGAAACGCTTGAGCAGCGGGCGAACCGGTTTCTTGAGCTTGCCTGCATTCACTATGCACCCGACCCGAACAACAGGAGTGCAGCGGAATTTGAACAGGCCGCGACATTGCTGGACGCGCATCCCGACATCGCGCGCCATAGTTTGCATGCTGCGGCGGCCGCTGGCGATGTGGCAGCCGTACAGGGTCTGTTGACCGACGGGCAAGACGCTGTGGACGAAAAGGGCGGGCCGTTTCATTGGACGCCATTGATGTACGCGGCCTATGCACGGCTTCCCGGCGTGTCGACCTTGGCTGCGGGCAAGGCCCTGATCGAGGCCGGGGCCGATCCCAACGCGCATTTCATGTCCTATGGAACTTACCGTTTCTCGGTTTTGACGGGCGTTTTTGGGGATGGCGAAGGTGGGCTGGTGCGCCAGCCGCCGCATCCCGACATGGTGCCCTTCGCCCGCGCGTTGCTGGGGGCTGGGGCCAATCCCAACGACAGCCAAGGCGCCTATAACCGATGTTTCAGCCCCGACAACACGCATCTGGAATTAATGCTGGAATACGGGCTGAAGGACAGCGACCCCTCTGACTGGTGGCTAACCGAACCCGACCGGGATCCGGCAGACCATCGGACCATGCATTTTCAGCTGATCATCGCATTGCGGTGGGGGTTTGCGGACCGCGCACGCCTGCTGATCGAACATGGCGTGGATATTAACACCCCCGACAACAACTATTATCCGACCTACACCGTTGGCTACACGCCTTATCAGGTCGCCCTAATGCGCGGCATGCCCGAGATTGCCGAGCTTATTCAGGCAAAAGGCGGACGCGCTGACCCGTTGCAACCCAGAGAGGCCTTTCAGGCGGCCTGCATGCGCGGCGATCTTGAGGTCGCGCGCCCCCTTGCCGAAACGCAGCAAGGCGCAGAACCGGAAAAAGACCGTGAATTGCTGCTTGAGGCGGCGGGCAACGGAAACCTTGCGGCGGTCGAGACGATGATCGGCCTTGGGTTCGAGCTGAGCCGAAGCGGGACACGCACCGCGTTGCACGCGGCAGCTTATAAGGGGCATATGGACGTCATTCGCGCATTGATCGATGCGGGTGCCGATACCGCGCTGCGCGATCCAGACTACCACACGCCGCCCTTCGTGCATGCGATGCATAGTTTTCAGAACGAGGCGGCAGAGGTCTTATTGGCCTGCCCAATGGACATCTTTGCTTTGGCCGCGATGGGTTTGACGGACCGCGTCAAGGCCGCTGTGTCGGACGATGAGACCCTTGTGCATGCGCGCTTCCGGTCTGTTCGGACCGGCCCGCAGGACCATCATGAACGGGACTGGACCACCCCGCTTTGGTACGCCGCAATGAACAACCGGGCCGAGACAGTGCGCGTGCTGCTTGAGCATGGGGCTGATCCCCAGGTCGCAGATGCGGATGGCCGCACGATTGCTGATTATGTCACGGGTGCCGGGCTTGAAGAGGTGTCCGCCCTGCTTCGAATGGCGCCGGGCTAAGTGCGCCAGTTTGGCCAGGGTTATTGCTTAAACTTGAGCTGCGGTAATTGCTGGCCAGATGATGTCTTTTGCCTCAGGCCCGACGAAGTATTTCACTTCGTTTGACGTGATCTTCGGGTGAACACGGAGCAGTTCTTTGATTGCCAGTTTGAAGTCCTGTGTGTCGCCACTGGCAAGATGTATCGCGACCGACGCAAGCCGTGGCAGGTAGTTGCAGTCATCGCGTGACATGGCCTTTTCCGCGCTTTGGCGGGCCTTGTCAGGCTCACCGCATTTCAGCTCTGCCATGGCAAGTATTGCGCCCCAGACGGCAAGCCGCCCATCTGCCGGGCTGATCCGTATGCTTGTGCGCAAAGGCTCGACCGCATTGGCGAAATCACCGCGCATCATCTGCGCGGCGCCTTTCGCGGCATGCGCGTGGCCATTCATGGGATCGATGTCCAGCGACCGATCAATTATCGGCTCGCCCCGCGCGAGTTGCCCCACATCGCAGAGCGCACAGCCAGCGAGGCCCAAAACGGTGGAGTTCTGGTTTTCGAGCGACAGGGCCAATTCAGCGTTCTCGATCGCGCGTTTCACAACGCCTTCGTCGTGGCGCAGCATGCCGACACGGTACCCGATGGCGTTCAGCAGCGACAGGATGGCATAGGCAATCGCTTGGTCCTTGTCCTTGGAGATTGCCCGGTCAAGCAGTTCACTTGCCTGCGTGATGGATGCCGGGTTCCATCCCCGTTCCGCAATGACCAGCATGGCCTGCAAGATGAGCCCCCTTGGCGCCTGCGCATCCTGAGCAACGTAGAAATCAGACATTGCCCTGAGAATTTGCGGCTCGGCCTTGGAGCCGACATCGGCCAGCAGCTTCGTGACACCGTCCGCCGCGGGGGCCGCGAAATGTCGGGCCCAGCTTTGCAAGCCGCGCGCGCAATCGGACAGGCTGGCATCAGCGTAGAGCGTGGCGTCTATGGAGGAGAGCGCGACCTCGATCAGATGGGTTGACCTGAGACCCGCCGCGTCGCTGTCAACCTGGGCGGCGGCGACAATATCGAGAAAAGGGACCCTGCCGAAGACCGCGCGGAGACGGGTTTCAAGAGCTTGGGAGGTGGCTTTGGGAACGGTTTCGTCCAACGCGACCACCCGAACGCTGAGCGTTGGGGTTTCGTTCGTGTCGGCCTGATTGCCGTCGGACGGGGCCGCTGCGCCGTTGACATCCCCCAGAAACTGAAAGCCGCGTCCGCGAACGGTGCGGATGAAGCGTTGGGTCGTGCCTGTATCGCCCAACACCCGGCGCGCGGATTTGATCGCTGTGGAAATGGTTGTGTCCGAAACGATGCGGCCCTTCCACACGGTGTCGATCAGATCATCGCGCGTACGCAGGGTGCCGGGATGGCGCGACATCTCGATGATCAGATCAAGAACCAGCGGTTCGACCGGGACCGGAACGCCATCGGCGCGCAATTCAAACGCATCCATGTCGATTGAGAAATTATCAAAGCTGATCGTCACATTCCGTCCCCCCTTATCGAAGCAAAATGCACAAAAAGCCTGCGTTTGACAATTCTGATGCTGCGCAACGCATCCCCAGGCAATCCCCATGAACTCCCCCAGCAGCGCTCAAGCAGCGCGCGGCCCGACCTGCGATCCAAGACGCATCGGCAATTCTGCCAAATCCAAGAAAAGGACACGAGACCATGAAAAATCTACTGATCACCACAACTGCCCTGATCACGAGCGCTGCGGCGGCTTTTGGCGGGGACTTCACATCCACCGAAGTTCTGACCCACCCGTCGCAAGGCGACGTGACGGTCGTCGAAAATGCGATCTCGCATTTGTCGGCCAGCGAAGACGGTGTTTTTGCAAGCATTGAAACGCAGTCACTGGAGGCCGGATCGGCCCATACGCTTTGGTTCGTAACAATCGCAAACCCGGCTGCCTGCGCGACCACACCGTGTTCCGGCAAGGACGTCTTGAAGAATGCTGACGGCATTCTGGCCGATGTAACTTTTGCCGGTGGGCTTGTCGCTGACGAGACCGGTTTCGGCAAATTTGCGACGCATCAAGATGTCGGCGCATTGAAAAACGGCTGGTTTGGACACGGCTTTGCGGGCGCAGAGACCTCTGAGATCCACCTGATCATCAAGAACCACGGCCCTGTCATCGAAGGTCGCGGGGCCGAGATGCTGGGCACGTTCCGCGATGCCTGCACAGAGGAAAGCATCCCAAAAGCCTTCCCAGAGGTTGCACGTGCCGATGGCACCCCGGGTCCAAACACCTGCACGATGGTGCAGTTCGCCGTCTTCACTGCGGCGCAACCCGACAGCTAAGCGCCCCGGCGCAGAAAGGAAAAATCATGACTGTTCAAACTGACATTCAACCCGATTTCGAGATGATCAAATCCAAGCAAAACGCGGCTTGGGCCTCGGGCGATTACGCGGTCGTTGGAACGACGGTGCAAATCGTGGGCGAAAGCCTGGCCGAGGCGCTTGATCTAGCCCCCGATTCCGCCGTTTTGGATGTGGCAGCTGGCAACGGCAACGCCACGCTTGCAATGGCACGCCGCTGGCACCGTGTGACCTCCACCGACTATGTCGGCTCCCTTTTGGAAAAGGGTCGGGCGCGGGCGGAGGCTGAAAACCTGATGGTTGCGTTTGAGGTGGCAGATGCGGAAGCGCTGCCCTACCCGGCTGATGCATTCGACGGTGTCGTGTCGACCTTCGGTGTGATGTTCGCCCCGAACCAAAAACAAGCGGCGTCTGAGCTGCTGCGCGTGTGCAAAACCGGCGGCTCCATCGGCATGGCCAACTGGACGCCTGCGGGGTTCATTGGCCAGTTGTTCAAGACCTTGGGCGGTTATGTCGCCCCCCGCCGGGCGTGAAGTCACCTGCGCTTTGGGGGGATACGGACTGGCTGCATGACAGCTTCGCACAAGCCGCACATATCGACATCCAGCCACGCCAGTTCATGTTCCGTTACCGCGATGCGCAGCATTTCATTGACGTGTTTCGCACGCTCTACGGCCCTGTTCACAAAGCGTTTCTTGCGCTGAACGAGGACGGCCGCGTGGCGCTTGAGCGCGATATCACGGCACTCATCGACAAGATGAATGTGGCCACTGACGGCACGCTCAAAATCCCGGGCGACTACCTTGAAGTGGTGGTCACGAAGTAACCCCTGACACCAACACGCGCGGCAGCCTGGACTGCGGTTGCCGCGCGCCACACCCAGACAATTGAAACACGAAAGGAAAGACCAATGTTTAGCAATGTTAAGAAAATGATCGACTACGCGCGGATCCGCAAAGAAGCACGCCGGGCGCATCAAGACATCACCCGCAGCCTTGATGCTATGGCTTTGACAGAGCTTGGATACCCGCCCAAGACCATCGATGCGAAGCAACGTGGTTGGTTTCTTTACCTTTGATGAGACACACCAGAGCTGACACACCAAGCATCGCCTCATGGCCTATCCGGGCCATGGGGCTTTTTTCTGTCCGGGTGTCAGGCAGACCCAAAAGCGAAGGGCCCGAGAGGTGATCTACCTCTCAGGCCCTTCCCAGTGTTTGGAAAGCGCAGTTTGATTTAGCGTGCGACTTTCTTGCGGCGACGCATCACAAGAAGACCGGCAATAGGGGTGCCCAGAAACAGCATCGACGCTGGAAGCGGTACGGGCGACGGCATATCCGGCGTGATCGTCACACCATCAGAGCCGTAGACCCGCAAACCGGATTTGACGTCGACATCGAAAGCAAATCCCGCCGAAATCAAGTCGGGAAACTTCATCTGCGCTTTGATCATGGTCGAGATATCGAACATGTCGCCGTCTAGCACGTCGAAGGAGATCAGCAGCTTGCGGTTGAAGCTGCCAT
The DNA here is from genome assembly GCF_055693445.1 of Litoreibacter sp. JB4-2. Lineage (NCBI taxonomy): Bacteria > Pseudomonadati > Pseudomonadota > Alphaproteobacteria > Rhodobacterales > Roseobacteraceae > Litoreibacter > Litoreibacter sp. JB4-2. The sequence goes on along the minus strand of NZ_CM146334.1, from coordinate 3,266,730 downwards.
TCGCCAGTTCGAAATAAGGATCGCTCACCGATTGGGTTGAGAAGTTGCCCAGAAAGGTATCGCCATCGTGATTGATGCTGAGCGCACCAAAGGCCTCAAGATATTGGCCGGGATTGGCCAGATCAGTCGTCGACAAGATGTCACCATAGACGGTGAAGGCAGCAAAAGCTTTCCCGCTGCCGCTGACATGGTAGGTCTCATCCACGCGCGTGGTTGCGGTGATTTTTGCGCCTGTTTCGCCGCTTGCCGGCGCTTTCGTGCCGCGCACGCGGGCGCGTGAGGCCTCAAGCGCGAGATCGACGCCGGAGGCCGCATACCCATCGACATCTTGATGGGGAAGCGCTGCGGTATCGCTGATAAATTGCAGCTCGCCATCTGTGACGCTGTCAAAGACCTCTGAGCGGCCCGCCGTGGCGTTGCCGTTTGGGGCCTGAAGGAAGACCGCCGTGTCGAGCTCGATCGTGGCGGAATGGGATGCGGTCGCCAGCATGGTCGCTGTGAACGCGGCTCCGATAGAATGTTTCATCTTGGATGCTCCAATATTCATCTGCGTCATTTGCGATCATCCGCAGAGCCGATGACGTCAGCCAAAGCCATGCGTTTGAACCAACGGAAGCCGGTGTCAGACGGCACGAGGCCGGAGATACCCGTGAAACCAGCCCCATAACTAGGCCGGACGGGCAAGATGGGTGTTGCAGTATGTTGGGAGATTGTTTGTGCGTAAGACATTTGAGTTACCTTTCATTCACGCCGGGACAGACACAGCGCCCATCCCCTGATCAAACGGGTAACCCGCACGCCCCCGCCCCGCTTGGGGAGGAGATGGAGAACATATGGAGATTGTATGGAGACGGCGGTTTTCTAGGAAAATCTAAGAAAAAACCAGTCTTTTGACCGGCTAGAAATTCACGCCGGAACGGCGCAGCCCGTCGAGGAACAGCTCAGCATGGTCGGGGTTTCTGAAAGGGTAGGACGCGGCAATCACGTCGTAATTGAGCGGCAAACCCAGATCAGAGAGCTTGCGCGCGGCGATGCCTGCGCCGTCACGGTCGTCGTTCAGACCGGCCAAAGCGATCTGGCGCTGCAACGCGCGGCCATAGCGCGGATCCCAGCGGTGCGACCGGCTGAGACGCTGATCGGCTTCGGGGAATTCTTCGTCCAGCATGTGCCAAAGACCCAGATCCGCCTCGATCACGGCGGTATAAGGATAGAGCGGGTCAAGCCGGAACAGCCGTTCTTGATAGGCCCGCGCGGCTTCGGGATTGCCCGAGAACCCCGTGATGCAGCCCCCGAAATGGTAGTTCATCGCGGCGCTTGGGTTCAGCTCAATCGCGCGTTCGACATGCAACAGCGCGCGGTCGTGGTTCTTGTTGGTCCACAGCTCACCCACCGCCGTTAGCGCATGGCCGATCCAGGAACCGCGGTCGATCTCTATCGCCTGCCGCGCGGCTTTCAACGTGTCGGTAAAGGCAGAGCTGCTATCCGCGTTGGAAAAGCCCATCATAGCCTGCTGAAACTTCGTGATTGCGATCAGGGTGTAGGGCAAGGGCCAGTCCGGCGCGCGCTCGATAGCGTCTGCGGCGAATTTCTCGGCCTGCGCGAAATCTGCGGCGGTGCCCTGCTCGATCAGCCACGCGGCGCGCATCGCCAATTCCCAGGCGGTCAGGTCGGTGGCGGGCTTGCGCAACACACGCCGCGCTTCGGCGCCTTCCAGCTCGGGCGCGACGAGCACAATGACTTGCGCCGCAATCTCTTCCTCTAGATCAACCAGATCGCCGATGTCGCGTTGAATACGCTGGGACCAGATCTCGGTGTCATATTCTGTGTCGGTCACAGACAGCGCGACTTTGATACGGTTTCCCAGCTTTCGAAACGACCCGCTGAGTATATAGCGCGCGCCCGTATTCTGGCCGATATCCGAGCTTTCGCCATCCGCCCCACGGTACCGAAGCGTCGTGTTGCGCGAGATAACCGGAAAACAACGCCATGCGCTCAGCGCCGCGACGACTTCGTCGGTCAGCCCGTCAGCCAAGAACGTGTCGGATGGGTCATCGGACTGGCAGACAAATGGCAAAACCGCAATTGCGGGGCGATTCAACACATCGTCTGATGCCTTGGCAGGATCGGCTTGGGTGGGCGCCTGCTGTTCCGGTTGGGCGACGGCGGCAGGCGTCTGTTCAGTGACCTCACCGACAAACCGTAACCCGACGCGCTGCACGGTTCGAATGAGCCGTTGGCTGGACCCATCATCGCCGATGGCCTTGCGCGCGTCACGGATACGGCTGGACAAGGCAGCGTCTGAGACGATGCGGTTGGACCAGATCACCTCGAATATCTCGTCGCGGGTGACAACGCGGTCACGCGCCGAGACCAGAAGCTTGATCAGATCAAAAACCTGCGGCTCGATTGGAACTGGTCGGCCACCGCAACGCAGCTCTGCGCGCGAAACATCCAGTTCAAAATCCTCAAAAACATACACCACGGCGTATCGCCTAGTCCCGCTGTCCCTGCCTGACGGTAACAGAACCGTGAAGATTCTACAAAATCGCTGCATCTCAGAGAAAAGCTGCGGCTGATGCAGGCGCCACCTCAAATAAAATTTGTTTTTATTCATATACTTAAGAAGACGCCGCGACATCTCCACCAAATCTCCAAGCTTTCTCCAAGTGTTCCCCAAGCCCGAAAATTTGGCCTGGCCTAGAACTCATTCATCGAACGGCGAGACAGACAAAACACCGGATCGACCAACGCAACACATCAACAAAAGGCCGATGGCCAATTTTACAAAGGACGAGAAAATGAACGTACAGACAGAGATCAAGACCGCGGATAACGGCGTAAACTTAGAAGCCCTGTTGGGCGCCCGTGCGGCCCTGACAGAAGCCCCTGCAGCAGCCCAATTCACCTGGCGCGCAGAATGCGACTGGGTGGGTGGCGTGCACAGCCGGTCCACCGTGAAAGGCTTCTTTGGCCTTGGCGAAGAGCAGTCACACAACAACGAATTCACAATTGAAGCGGATCACCCACCGCAATTCGCAGCCTCAGATAACGGCGCGACACCGGTTGAAATCCTGCTTTCGGCTCTGGCGAGCTGCCTGACGGCCGGCGTGGCATCTGTGGCGCAAAACCGTGGCATCCAGCTGAATTCGGTCACTGCCAAAGTGGAAGGTGACATGGATATAGCGGGCATTCTGGGCATCGACACCGATGTGCGCAACGGCTTCAGCGCGATCCGCGTGTCCTTCGACATCGATGCGGACGCCTCACAAGACGACATCGCCGCCGTGGTTGCGCAATCGCAAAAGCGTTCGGCCGTGTTCGACATCATCACCAACCCAAGCAACGTCCACGTCAGTGTGAACTGACAAAGGGCCTATCCAAAAAGGAGCCAATGACATGGCCTATGTAAACACAACAACAAGCTGGGCCATTCCGCCCCGCCGTTCCCTTCTCAAGCGGGTCATGGCCTTTCTGAAAGCGCGGCCAAAACAACGCCTGAGCCGGCTCGATTACGAGTATCTCTCGCGGGCCGATGATCGCATGCTCAGGGACATTGGTTTGACCTGTGATGACGTAAGAGCAGCGCTGCACAAGCCAACAATCTGGCTCTAGTGCTCTCCTGAACGGTGGCGGTTCCCTCCCGACCGCCACCGTCCCTTCCCTAACAACCGAATTCATATGCCGGACCTTTTGGTTCTGCCTTCCGACGAGGATCAGACAGATGAAACGCACAAACACAGTGATCATTGGTGCCGGCCAATCCGGTCTGGCGATGAGCCGCGAGCTTGCCATGAAGGGCGTGGATCACGTCATCCTTGAGCGCGGCCAGATCGCCAATAGCTGGCGGACGGAGCGCTGGGACAGCCTGCGCTTGCTGTCGCCCAACTGGATGAACGGCCTGCCCGGGTTGGACTATCGCGGCGACGATCACGACGGCTACATGCATGTCTCTGAACTTATCGACCGCTTTGACGCCTGCGCGGCCCAGAACGGCGCGCCTGTTCAGGCTGAGACCACAGTTTTGTCCGTCAGCGGTGTTGCCGGTCACTACACGGTTCAGACGGATCAAGGTGCGATCACTTGCGCCAACGTCGTCATGGCCAATGGGGCCTGCGCGACACCGAAAATTCCGGGCTACGCCTCCGAGCTTCCTGGCGCTATGCAAAGCTTCACAGCGCATAGCTACAAGCGCCCGTCGCAATTGCCGGATGGCAAAGTTCTGGTTGTTGGCGCGTCCGCAACCGGGTTGCAGCTGGCCCGTGAAATTCAGGCTTCAGGCCGTCAGGTCGTTCTGGCTGTTGGCAGTCATTTGCGCCTGCCCCGCAGCTATCGCGGCGCGGATATCAGCATGTGGCTTGAGCTTATTGGCGCCACGACACTTCCCTACACCGAGGTTGACGACATCAATCGCGTGCGGCGCACACCGTCGCTGACATTAGTGGCGGATGAGACGCTGGACCTGAACGTTCTGCAAGACTTGGGCGTCGAGATTACCGGCCGTCTGGCCGCGGCCTATGATGGGCGCGCGTGGTTTTCCGGCTCGCTGGCGAACAATTGCGTGGCGGCGGATTTAAAGATGAACCGGCTTCTGGGCTCGATAGATGAGTGGGTCGCCGCGCGCGGCATGGATGACGTGATCGCACCCGCCGAACGTTTCGCGCCGACCCGCGTCGCGCCGCAGCACCGGTTGAGCATTGATCTGGCCGATGAAGGGTTCGGATCGGTTCTTTGGGCCACGGGATACCAGCCGGATTTCGGCTGGCTGGACCTGCCGGTTTTCGACCGCAAGGGCGCGATCATGCATGACGGCGGCGTCGTTGGTGAGGGGCTTTACGTGATGGGCCTGCCTTACCTGCGGCAACGCAAATCCACCTTCATCGACGGTGCTTGTGACGACGCAAAAGCGCTCGCCAACCACCTGAGTGCGGGCCTGTCACAGCAGCTGGCCGCGTAAATTTTCAAAAGGATCAAACCGATGACACAGAGTTTCAACCACGCGCGCTATGACGCGCTTATCATCGGCGCACGCTGCGCCGGTGCCGCCACCGGACTGTTGATGGCCCGCAACGGTGCCCGCGTCCTGATCGTGGACCGCGAGGCGGAGATGGGGGACACGCTGTCCACCCATGCTTTGATGCGCCCGGCAGTCACCTTGCTGGATCAATGGGGCCTGCTTGGGCAGATCAAGGCGGGTGGCACACCTGCAGTTCAGAACACGCACTTCCACTATGGCGCCGAGCATATCGATATCCCGGTCAAACCGCTGGGCACTGCCGAGGGCCTTTATGCCCCGCGCCGCTGGCTGCTGGATCGCGTGTTGCGCGACGCCGCCCTGGAGGCGGGGGCCGAGCTGCGCACCGGCGTCAGCCTTGCCGCAATCGTCAAAGACAGTGGCGGGCGCGTTATGGGCGCTGATCTGCGCATGCCTTCTGGCGAAACCGCGCGGGTACATGCTGGCATTGTGATCGGTGCAGATGGTCGTCAATCTAGCGTTGCTTCGGCGGTTGGTGCGAAGACACGTGTCACCTCGCCGACCAGCTCCGCCACCGTTTACACCTATGTCGATGGTCTGCCGAATGAAGGGTATCGCTGGTACTATGGCGACGGCATCGCGGCGGGGCTGATCCCGACCACCGATGGGATGCACTGCCTGTTCACCTCATGCGCACAGCACGCGTTCAAAGCGCGGTTCAAAGATGCGTTCGCGGGCGCGATGGACATTCTAGCCAACTGGGAGCCGGAGATTGCAGCGGACCTGACGGCGCGCGGCCCGGCTGGGCGCATGCGCCGTTTCCCCGGCGCGCCCGGCCATATCCGCGACTGCGCGGGGCCCGGTTGGGCCCTGGTGGGCGATGCCGGGTATTTCAAAGACCCCGCGACGGCGCATGGGATTACGGACGCATTTCTGGATGCGAACCGGTTGGCGCATGCCTTGGCCATCAATCCGGGGGATGCGAGCGGTTACCAGGTCGAGCGCGATTGGATCGCACCGACACTGTTTGAGCTGACCCACAAAATCGCATCGCTGGAGTGGAATTTTGACCAGCTGAAAGCCCTCCACATGGACCTCACCCTCTGCATGAAAGCCGAGCAAAACGCTTTGATGCCAACCCCAATCGCACAAGCGGCATAAAGGATAGACCAATGATCGACCCACGTAACACCTGGCATGACGACAAAACGCAAAAGCTTGAAACATTCAGCGCTCAGCCGGATTTCGAAGACATCCGCGTCGCGCGGCTGTTTGGTCCCAAGGCGTCCATTCTGGATACGGTCGGACGCACGCCCGTCGTGCAACTGAACCATATCGCGTCAAAAAATGTTTCGGTCTTTGCGAAGCTGGAAGCGTTCAACCCGCTTGGGTCCGTTAAGGACCGGCTGGCGCTTGCCATTATCGAAGATGCGGAGAAATCTGGCGCGTTGAAGCCCGGTCAAACGGTGATCGAGGCCACGTCGGGCAATACCGGCATTGGCTTGGCGATGGTCTGTGCCCAGAAGGGCTATCCGCTGGTCATCGTCATGGCCGAAAGTTTCAGCGTCGAACGCCGCCGCCTGATGCGGTTTCTTGGCGCAAAAGTCATCCTGACGCCTGCGTCCGAGAAAGGCACGGGCATGGTTGCCAAGGCGGATGAGCTGGCCCGCGAACATGGCTGGTTTTCGGCCAATCAATTTGCGAACCCGTCCAACAGCGCCGTGCATACCCGCACGACCGCGATGGAGATCCTTGCCGATTTCCAGACCAGCCCGCTGGATTATTTTGTCTCTGGCTTCGGAACCGGCGGCACGCTGCGCGGTGTTGGCGAGGCGTTGCGGCTGCATAGCCCCGAGACAAAGATCGTCGTGGCCGAGCCGGACAATGTGCCGATGCTGGCCAGCGGTTTGGACAATGACAGCGCCGATGGCAAAAGCCATTCCGGCTTCCGCCCGCACCCGATGCAGGGCTGGTCGCCCGATTTTCTGTCCCGCTTCGCCATTGAGGCGCGCGACATGAACATCATTGATCAGTTCTATGGCGTCTCAGGCGAAGGTGCGATCCAGACCGCAAAGGACTTGGCCACGCGCGAAGGTATTTTGGCGGGCATCACGGGTGGTGCAACGGTTGCCGCCGCTTTGGCGGTTGCCCGCACTGCGCCCGAGGGGTCCAAAATCCTTGCGATGGTGCCCGATACCGGCGAGCGCTACATGTCGACGCCGCTTTTTGCCGGGATTGAAGAAGATATGAATGCCGAGGAGGTCGAGATCTCGACTTCCACTTCGGGGTATCGCTTCGACGTGACCGCGGCGAAACCCAAAGCGGCGCCCGCAGCCAAGCCACTCACGGTTGACCCAAAGGCTGCGGGTTTTGTTACCGCCCAGATCAGCAACCCGGACGCGCCCATCGTGATGTTTGCGCTGGAATGGTGTGAATTCTGCTGGTCTGTGCGCCGCCTGTTTGAGGCACTGGGCGTGTCTTACACTACCGTCAATCTCGACAGTGCGGGTTTCGAAGGCGGACAGACCTTCGCTGGTCTTGTGCGCGGCGCTTTGCTGGAACGCTGCGCCGCACCGACAATCCCGCAGATATTCATCAGCGGCACCCATATCGGCGGCGCGACGGAGACGTTTGATGCGTTCAACGACGGCCGGCTGACCAAGCTGATCGAAGCGGCGGGGCAAACGCCCAAAGAGCCCGCATTCGAGAACGCCTACAGCCTGCTGCCCGCGTGGCTGCACAAGCGCTAGCGCGATCAACCCCACCTTAACGAACCGGAAACCCGTCATGAGACAGCCCATCCAAACCCTCCCCGTCCCTTCAAAACGGAGCATGCTTTACAGCTGGCCTGAACAGCGGATGCGCTGGGTCATCGTCACAGCCGCGGCCTTGCTGCTGGGGCTTGCGATGGGCACGCTCGTAAACGGGTTGTCCGCCTTCCTGATCCCGCTTGAAACCCATTTCGGCTGGAGCCGCGCGGATGTGTCGGCGATCAACTCCTTCGGGTTGATCGGCATCGGTTTGGGTGGGATCGGCATGGGGTTCCTGGCCGACCGGATCGCAACCCGGACTGTCTGCCTGATCGGGTCTTGTGTTCTATCGGTATCGTTGCTTCTAGCGGCTGAGGCGCATGCGCTATGGCAGTTCTACGCGCTGTTCTTCGTGGCGGGTGCCATAGGCGGCGGCGCGCTGTTTGCGCCCGTCATCGGCCTTGTCGGTCGCTGGTTCAGCACCGGCGCGGGGCTGGCAATTGGCATCGCATCGGCAGGGCAAGGTCTGGGCCAAGGGCTGATCCCGTTCATCTCGGGCCACCTGATCGGGTGGATGGGCTGGCAAGCAGCCTTCACCAAGCTCGGCCTGGCCATCGGGCTGACCTTGCTGCCGCTTTCCCTTGTGATGGTCGAGCCATCAGAAAAACCAGTTGGCGCGACCGCACCCGCCGCAAGCAAACCTGTTTTACCACAATGGATCGTGCTGCCCGCATTGTCCGTCGCCGTGCTGGCTTGCTGCACTGGCATGGCCGTGCCCTTGATGCACCTTGTCCCATTGATCGAAAGCATATGCGGGCCCGGCACAAGCTCAGGCGGGCCGCTTTTGGTCATGCTTATTGCGGCCATCGGCGGGCGCATCTTCTTTGGGAAACTCAGCGATATCATTGGGCCGTTGCTCACATGGATGGCGGCAACCGCATGGCAGACGGTGATGGTTTTGGGCTTCGTCTATCTGGGCGACATCCAGTCCTTCTGGCTGTTCGCGCCGCTCTATGGCTTTGGCTATGGCGGGGTCATGACGGGCGTGCTGGTCAGCGTCCGCGCGCTCGCACATCCGGCGCATATGGCGGTGTCCACCGGGTTCGTTCTGGCCTTCGGCTGGATGGGCCATGCTTTGGGGGGCTGGCAAGGCGGGTTGTTTTTCGATCTGACGGGCACCTATTTCTGGGCCTTCGCAAATGCGGCGATTGCAGGCGCGCTTAACATCGCAATTGTTTTTGTTCTGTGGGCTGGGGCGCGTCGCAAAATTGAGCCTTAGTCGCGAATAGCGGCGCGCGCTTCTTTTACGATGCGGAGGTGTCTGCATCCAAGTTGTCGGGAGAAACCCGCCCGCCGATCAAATGACTTTGCGCAGCAATGGGCAGGTCTCGGAGTTAGAAACGCCGGGCAGTTCGCGTATCTGGTTCAGCACGCGATCGAACTCATGCAATGAAGCGCATTCAAGCCGCACGACCATATCCCAAACACCGCAGGTCCGGTGGAGGCTTGTGACCTCTGCCATGCGTTGCAGCGCTTGTTGAACCTGCGATGCGGTATTGCCGCGCACCTCGATCATCATGACCGCATGGACCATGTTGTCGGCGTCTTGCTCGCCCAGCTCAATCGTGAAGCGCTTTATGGCGCCTGTTTCAATCAGGCGATTGAGGTGGGTTTGAACCGTCCCGCGCGCCAGTCCGAGCAGGCCGGAAAGCGTCGTCACCGAAGCACGCCCATCCAGTTTCAATTGGGCGATGAGGCGCCGGTCGATGTCACTGAAATCACTCATTGAACAGATTGGCCTTTGCGTTCTGGATTTTGATCATTTTGCCTGATTAGTGACCAAATTACACTATTCTTGCCCAGATTGATATTCGGTATTTTTCTTTTTGTAAGAATAAGGAGTTGGTAGATGGCGCGTGTTTGCTCAGTTTTGGGGCTGCCTGTCGAGGCGGGCACCGGTCGTGGCGGCTGTTTGATGGGGCCTGATGCGTTGCGAACCGCAGGGTTGCTGGACGTGATCTGCGAGCTTGGTTTTGACGTGCGGGATTTGGCGAACATGGTGCAGCCTGCGCCAGCCGATGTGCACGGACCCGAGCATCTTGAAAAATTACCCGAGATTATCGCCTGGACGAAGGCCATTCAAAAGGCCGCTTATGAGCTGGCGATATCGGATACATTGCCGGTTTTTCTGGGCGGCGACCATTCGATGGCGGCAGGCACACTGACTGGCGTTGCTCAGGCGGCCCACGAATTGGGTCAGCCGCAGTTTGTTTTGTGGTTGGATGCGCATCCCGACATGAACACGTTGAGCTCAAGCGTGTCAGGCCATCTTCACGGCGTCCCTATGGCCTACGCTTTAGGCTGCGACGGCTTTCAGGGCATTTTCCCTGATCTGCCGCAGCCGCTTGATCCCAAGAACGTCTGCATGGTTGGGCTGCGATCCATCGACCCGCCGGAACGCAGCCTGATCCACGATTTGGGCGTTGATGTCTGGGACATGCGCCGCATCGATGAGGAAGGCGTCCGCAAGCCGGTTGCGGATCTGATCGACCGCGTAAAACGCGAAAACGGGCGGCTGCATGTCAGCTTTGACGTCGATTTTCTTGACCCGAGCATTGCGCCGGGCGTGGGGACGACGGTGCCGGGCGGTGCGACGTTTCGCGAAGCCCATCTGATCATGGAAATGCTTGCCGATAGTGGCTGCGTTACGTCGCTGGACCTGACAGAGCTGAACCCGTTCCTCGATATCCAAGGAAAAACTGCGCAGCTGATGTGCGACCTGACCGCCTCCCTTTTGGGGAAACGCGTGCTGGACCGCCCGACCCAGAGGATCGGACTATGATTGCCCCATCCGAGTTGGCCTATGTGCCGTTTGTCAGTGTTGAAAACATGTTGCGCATCGTGAACCAGATCGGGCCACGCCGGATGATGGCGGGGATGGTAGACTATATCGAGGCGGACTTTCTACGCTGGCCAGAATTTGACAAGACACCACGGGTGGCCGCGCATTCGGCGGAGGGCGTGATTGAACTGATGCCGACCTCAGACGCCGAGCTCTATGGGTTCAAATACGTCAACGGCCATCCGGCCAATATGAAGCGCGGCTATCAGACTGTCACAGCCTTCGGTGTGCTGTCAGAGGTCAAAAATGGCTACCCGGTGTTGTTGTCAGAGATGACATTGCTGACGGCTTTGCGCACGGCTGCGACCTCGGCTATGGCTGCGAAATATCTGGCGCCCCAGGGGGCCAAAACGATGGGGATGATCGGGAACGGCGCGCAATGTGAGTTCCAAGCCCTGGCCATGGCTGAGGTGTGCGGGATCGACGCGGTGCGCCTGTACGATATTGATCCCGTTGCAACTGAAAAGGCGGCCCGAAATCTGGCGGATCAGGGACTAGACGTGACCCGGTGCAAGACCGCGGAAGACGCGGTGACCGGGGCGCAAATCATCACAACCTGCACCGCCGACAAACGAAACGCGACGGTTCTGTCCGACAATATGGTTGGCGCAGGCGTCCACATAAATGCGATTGGCGGCGATTGCCCGGGCAAGACCGAATTGCACAGCGACATTCTGCACCGCGCCGACATCTTTGTTGAATATCCCCCACAGACGTGGATCGAGGGCGAAATTCAGGTTCTCGACAAGGATCATCCGGTGACCGAGCTTTGGACGGTGATTGCAGGTCAAACGCCGGGACGCGCCTCGGATCGTCAGATCACGCTGTTTGACAGTGTTGGCTTCGCGATGGAGGATTTTTCAGCGCTGCGCTACGTCGCCGACCAGTTGGAACGGACGGGTCACTACAGCAAACTGGACATGCTGGCCGATCCGGACGAGCCACGTGACCTGTTCGGCATGGTCAAGCGCGCGAGATAAGACGTTGCGGGGGCCGAGACCGTCCGCAAATCCAGCAACGTGCCCGATCTTGAGGTCCTATCTGAGCTAACGCTTTTTTGTCTGGGGAACGCGGGTGCAATGCGTCTCATCCAGAACAGCGATCAAATCTGGAATGGACGTGTCCCGTCCGGCATCGTCCACGAAAGTAGCCATTGCGGCGAAGGTTAGCGGCCCAAGCAAGCCGTCTATGGGCCCAGGGTCTGCGCCCAGCAGGAGCAAGAGCCGTTGCATGGTCGCTATGTCTGACACTTCATCGGTCACGGTAACGCCGCAAGGCTTGGACGCTGGCGCCACGATTGGTTCGTCAATTTGCGGGGACGCTATTTGGTCTTGCGCGATCTCGGGGGGCGAGATTTCAGCGGTTGGAGGAATTAGAAATGCCGGATCAAGGCAGTGCGCAATCTGTTCTGCGGCACGGATTGCTGGCTGCGGCGGTGTGCCAGTTTGGGTGAATGCACAGATGTCGGCCGACGCATTACATGTAATGTCGATCGACCAAATCTGATCTGGCCCGCCCCCGCTTAAAACGCCCGTCGTATTGGCAAAAATTTGATAGGCATATCCATCAAGGCGGCCTTCCTGCCAGAAGGCCGGAAAGGCAGATGACGGCAAGTCTGTCACATGAGCCTTCACATCTGTCGCGCCGGGAAACGGCACATCGAATGTCGGTGACACGCATGGGGTCGTCTCAGCCTGCGCCATCGAGGCAAATAGACACAAGATAGCGCTGACCGCTTTCGTCATTGTCCTGCCCGAATAAGCGGGCCATGGGCGCGAAATGCGAGCGCGGCCAGCACAACCGCGTTCGTGTTGACCGTCACGGACGAATTGGTCGATCCATCAACCTCATAAATACCCTCCGGCCAGCCGCGTTCCGGGTCGCCCAAAGGGGCAATCGTGGCGACCAATTCACGCGTGTAGTCGGTGCCAAAAAGCGCGTCCCACGCAAAAGCGACCTTGGTGGTGATCGTGCGGCGGCTGTCCATGCGTTCGCCTTTGAAGGTCATAACGGCCCAGTCCGCCCCACCGCCCCAGACGGACGAGTAAATAAAGTAGGGCGCTACATCGATGTGAGATTCGCTTACCGCCGTCAGGATGCCCGTGTTGCGGTAACGGGCTTCCTGCGCGGCGTAGATCGAGGTCGCGAACCGGGCAGAGCGCGCATCAAAGCCAAACTCCAATCCATCAAACAAATATGGCTCGCTGACGGTGAACGCGGGTGTGATGTTGCGGTGAAGGCGGCTGTCCACGGGGATCGGGTAGCCTTCGACCTCCCGGACCATCAAATGGCTTTGCGCATCATAAGCGCGGTACATGTCAAATCCGAACAGCATCATCGCTTTGGCCGCGTATTGCTCATAGCCGACACGCCCTTCTTGATCCCGGCGCAAGGCGTCGTTCGCGATGTTGCCGCCAATCAGCTGGCCATCCTCTACCATGATGGCAAGGTCCCAGCGTTCCATCAATTGCGCTGTTTTGGGCGCAAGGTCCGGGTAGTTTGCGTTGACATGGCCGAGGGCTGCGACCATGCGCGCGATGTCCAAGGCAGACCAGCCCAGCCCGCGTTCAACGGGCTGATTTGCGTAATTCACCAGCTCGCCAGTGCGGACATTATAGGCCTTGTTGGGCAAGATATCATCAAACAGGCGCATGGCGATCAGTGTGTCGAGCGCCAGATCAATGCGCGCGGTTGCTTCGCGCTGTTCGATCAGACCCAAGCGTTGGGCGGACATGGTCGCCACGAAATACGATCCTGTTTCCCACATCGTGGTTGATGGATATTTGTCCGTTGAATTGACCAAACCGGTCACCGGGTCGGTGTTGTTTTCAAAATACCGCCAAGCGATCTGGGCGTGCTCCAAATCCATGGGCGAGGATGTTCCAGTGATTGCCAGCGGCAGCGGCGTTACGTCGTCAAACTGCACCATCGGAGTGTTCCCAATTTGGGTTGGACCGGTCTTTTCTACCGTACGGTCGATCGCCGTCACCAAAGCTAACCCGCAGCCGAGTGCGAGCAGAAAAATAATGTGGCTGCGGGCCCTGATCAGGTTGGTCTTGAAGCTCATGCTGTTTCGCCTTCTTCAATCGCGCCGGGCACCCAAAGGGCCGCGCCGATGATGCCGGCCATAGCCAAGCAATTGTTGAACCCCCAAAGGATGTTGGACACGACGCCTGTGGCAGAATGGGATGTGGTGCCGAGCGTGAGCGCAATGAGCGCCCAAATCATCGCCACGCCCGTCGCAACCAAGACGGCGATTTGCGGTCGTACCAAGCCCAGAAAATTTCCCGATTGGCGTACCTTTGGCGTGACCTTGAAAGAAATTGTCTGCCCCCGAAGCACCGACCAAATCGCGCGCATTCCAAGGGGGAAGAACGCCAGATAGCTGGCCTTGGCGGCGAAACCGGAGATGCCCCATGTACCGGCCATCATTGCCAATTCCAAAGCCACCAAGAACGGAATCAGATGCCAGAAGAAGTCCGCCGAATAGGCCGACACCGGAGAGACACCTGTGAGCAGATAGACAATCGGCGCGATCAGAAAGATCAGGTTCCAGATTGGCGCGAGGTAGGAATAGAAGGTCGTCGCATACATCATACGCTGCGGAAACGTCAGGCCGCGCCCGAATATCGGGTTGTCGTTCACCAAAATATCAAGGCTGCCGCCCGCGTATTTGTAGCGCTGCACGGTCCATGTCAGCAAATCCTGTGGCGACAGCATCTTGCTTTCGACAATCGGATGCATCTTCGATTTCCAGACCCGTTCACGGTCCGAATGCAGCACAATCGAGGTGTAGATATCCTCGGACACATGGAAGCGGTAGGGCGTCAGAATCTCGGTGGTCGCTGCCTCCGTGCGGATCGCGTCCATCAGGTCGGGGGCGATGTCGCGCTCTTTGCTGGAGACGGTGATGACCTCCTCGGTGGCATAGGCCCGGCGTTCAACTTTTGCGCCGAAGCTGCGTAGGGCGGCCTCCATTACGGCTTCGCGGCGGTGAATGGACCCGGCGCCACAACAAAAGGACGCATTGGCCCAGTTCCGGCGACGTTGAATAATGTCGTAGAACATCTTTGGATCACTGACGAAAGGATCAGCGCCTATCCGGATCGGGCCAACCAGCTTTTGCAAACCGCGCCCCAACGCCCCCACGCCGCGGCCAAACCTGCGATCCAGCATCGTATCAAGGGCTTCACCTTCGGGCAGATCGTAAAACCATTGCGGCGTCTGGACCCACGCCATCTTGGGGTCCTGAAAATAGCCCAGCGTGTTCTCTAGGATCGTTGGAAAGGGCCGCGTGTCTGCATCACAGATGACCAGCAGATCGCCGGATGTTTGCTCCATCGCATGGCGCAAGTTGCCGGCCTTAAACCCCTCATTGGTGCTGCGAGAAATGTAATTCGCACCAGCGGTCTCAGCGGTTTTGCGCATCTCGTCGCGCCGCCCGTCATCGAGCACATGAATTCGGATATCAATCGGGTGCGGGTAGGTAATGCGCTGCGCGTCTTTGATCCCGAGCAGAACCAGCTCAGGGTCCTCGTTATAGGTTGCAAACATGATATCAACCGACAGCATTCGCGGGCCTTCGGGGTGACCCGGGGCGATATCCGCCAGCGTCGCGGGCGGTTCCAACAGCTCAACCGGGTCGTCTTTCCACAAGTTAAACACGAACAGCACCATGCCAAAAAAGGCGCAGGTCTCGGCGACAACCAACGGCACCGCGAACCAGAGCGCATCTGTGTTCAGCGACGCGGTCCAGCGCCACCAAATGTACCAGGCACCGATGATCAGGGCGACGGTTGCCAGAAACTGCCAGACCAGTTCGCGCATAGCAGAGTATTCCAACGGAGGCTCTGGCATGCGGTTTTCATATTTCAAAAAGTAGTCGTCCATTACGACGCCGCCGCCTGCCGGGATCGCACGATGTCCCAAGGCGTCGGGCCAAGGCCGATTGTCCAGGCCAGCGGCTTGAACTTGGACAACCCGTAGGCCAGGGCAAAAGAACCAGTCACAGCAACCGCAAAGCGCGAGGTAACGATCATCCAAGGTTCCATCGCGGCAGACAGGCCGGAAGAAAAGACCGCAACATCGAATAGGTCGATCACCAGCGGATGCACCAGATAGACACCAAATGTGTAGCTAGCCAAGAACGTCCAGCGCGGCGACCATTGCAGGTATTGCCCGCCAACGAAGATCAGGAACACGAAGATTGGCATCAAGAAGTGGCCGTAAAAATCCCAACCGCTGCGTATGCTCCAGGAACCAGTCTCGAACGCTACGTAGAAGAAGGGCAGCGTTGCGACATAGGCGAGGATCGCAAAGTAGAAACCGCAGCGCCGGATCAGGCGCGCTTCACCGCGCGGGATGCCGTCATTCCACAGGCCGTAAATCGCAAAAGCAGCCATACCGTAGCCGACATATCCAAAGATTTTCAATGCGCGCACAAGGTAGTCGCGCAGGACCGGATCAATGTCCAAACCCCACAGAAACCCTTGTGCGTTGTTCATAACACCGATGGTGATCACGACCGTCAGGCCAAGGACCGGATAGCGGGTGGCCGCGCGCATCACCGGGAAAAACAAGAACAGTGCAAACAGCGTCGGCAAAAAGTGCATGTGGTACTGCGATTTGCCCAAAATGAAGTAACCAAACCAGCTTTGGACCTGGCCCAACTGTTCCCAGATATAGGGCGCGTAGTTGAATGTATCTGCCTTGAGCAACCGAAAGAACGCGTAGAAAACGACCCAAAAGGCGAAAGGCACCAAGAGACGTTTCGCCTGCATGGCAATGGCGCTGCCATAGCTTGGCATTTTTTTGTCCACACGCATGGCCATGAGGAAAAGCGAGAACATGAAAAACATCTCGGAGCCCGAAAACTCCCCCAAGGAGCGGAGGAAAACGGGAACAAGCCGCGCCCCCTGATCAGCGTCCGCAAAGGCTTGTCCACCAAAATCCGTGGAGGAGTGGATCAGGACGACACCAAAGGCCGCAAACACGCGGTTGGCATCGAACCAGACAAGGCGTGGTTTAGAAGCTGCGCTCATTGGGTCGACACCGGAATAGGGCAGCTTAGTGGGCGGACCTGACGCGCTTTTGGAAGGGGCAGATTGTGTTCAACCGTGCTGCACTCGGTAGCGCCCACTTCCATGCCACCGACCACGGGACGGCAGTACACAAATTCTTCAACCGGAATGACGGGGGCAATTTGGGTCGCATTCGCGCAGGCGCAACAGGGAACCTCCTCGATCATGCGGTTCGGGTGGCACTTGTTGTCGCGAATATCGGTACCGACGAATGCGGTGTCCCAGACTTGTGTGTTTTGATTGACGCGCTGCAGGATCGGACCCTGCACTTTGTAAAGAAGCGCCGCCAATATGATGCCGTTGTTGTTGGCGGTTTGTAGCGGAATAAATCCGTTGCCGTTTTCATAGAGACCTTCGTAAAAGCCGCGATCAGGTTCGGACAAGTCGGCCACGGCTTCGAACAACAAATCGGTGTAATCCGTTTCCCAAAGCGCCCACATCCCAATAGCGGCCTTGGCCGACACGGCGGCGCGGTCGGGCTGATATTCACCTGTCGGGTCCAGCGTATTCCATGGATAGCCATCTGCAAAAATCGTGTCGTAGACAAAATAAGGACGGCCTTCGACCTGATGCTCTGATCGTGCGGTAATGACACCCGTTTGTTCGAAACGGCGCTGCTGGGCCAAATAAATTCGGTTTGCAAATTCGGCGCGCCAGCCGTTGCTGGCCACCATGCCGTCATTGGTGCGATCTGTCGGCAGATCCCACCCCATCTCTAACCCATCAAGGATGTAGCCTTCGGTCAGCACGTAGTTTTGGTTTTTGAACACGCGCGGGTCGCGGCCGTCATAGGGCACGCGGACGCCGAAAATCTCGACATAACTCACGGGTTCCGGCGACATGGCGCGATCCACGCCAAACCCCCATAACGCAAAGCCCTTGGCGGCGTATTCTTCATACCCGAGGCGGCCTTCCTGCACATAGCGCGTGTCGCCATTGGACTGGGTGAAGGAGCCGAACATGCGGCCATCTTCGTTTATCAAATTGCAAAAGTTCCAACGCATCGGAACGTTGTCGACACCGTTGGCAAGGTGCGGGTGGCGTTCTTTGAGGATTTGCAGCCAGACCAGAAGACGGCCAATATCATTGGCCGACATTCCAATTTCACCAGGTTTATTGGCGTAATCCACCATTTCCCCGGTGGCGGCATTGTACACTTTGTTGGGCGCTTCGCCACGATAGAGCGGCAAATTGCGCAGGGTGTTGATCAGACGGTTGGCGCGATTGTCAAAGGTGCGTTTGTCGATCACGCACAGCTCATACGCGGCGACCAGGGCGCTGACATAGGACGCGGTGTCCCACAACGTCGTCGACGGGAAAGACCCAACCGCGTTCACCAAACCGGTTTCGTCCTGATAGCTGGTTTCGAAATAGGACCACGCGGTTTTGGCCATTTCGAATTCGCGCGGCGTAAGCTGCCCGTTGCGGCCAAAATGGCCTGACAGTTGCGCGGCCGGGCGGCGCGTACAGGTTTGAACAGCAAGATCGCCATACTGGATGTTCAAAGGCGTGTCTGACGTGATGGTCACTGCGCGGTAGCCGTCATGCTCACCCGATCTTTCATCGATGGTGACGGACAGAGCATCGCTAGCGGCGTCCTGCGCGTGGCCTGTCATAGGCAGAACCGCGAAAACGCACGCAGCACCTGCAAGGAACCAACGGGTGAGTTTGGGTGAGGCCATTTGATCAGTCTCCTGTCTTTAAGAACTCTAGGGACAAGCATGTGCGACCGTCTTTGGCGCCGTAGTCCACGTGATCTGTGTATTGAATGATGAGGCCGAGCCCCCTGCCGCTTTCGACGAAAGGATCAAGCGTATCCAACGGTTTGGCATGGTCACGGATGTCAAACATTTCGGCGCCAATCGGGTCGCAAATGTCCAACCGGATTGCGGTTGCCGTCTCTGAAAGCTCAAGCGCAATCGGCAGCGATGGGTCGCTGGCTTTTGCGTGTTTCACGACATTGCTCAGCGCCTCCGAGACACTGACTTCAAACTTAAATTGCGCGGATGGGGTGAGGATGGTGTCCACATGCGCTTTTAGCGACAGGACCATGCGGTCCACGTCGCCAAGATCATTTTGCATATGGAACCTGTGTTGGTTCACAGCTCTTCTGCCATCTTTTCAATGGCTGCATCGACCGTTGTGTGGGTCTTGAACACGCGGTCCATGCGGCAAATCTTGAACATCTGCGTGACATCATCATTCAGGCCACAGACCGCCAGATCACCGCGGTAGCCTATCTTTTTCAGAACACCGACCAACGCACCAAGGCCAGAAGAGTCCACGAAGGACACGTCCATGAAATCAACGATCAGCTGCGCCGCACCGCCTTCAATCAACTGGGTCACATCATTCTTGAACGTCTTTGCATTTGCAGCCGTGAGGCGGTCAGCGCCAGGGCGGATCACCGTAATTCCGGCGTCATGCGTGGTTGTGTGGATCATGGGATGTCCTTCTTTTAGGGAGACGACTGTCAGGTCGTCCTCTAGGGGTTTGCCGCCGCGCCATTCGGACAGAGCGCAAACCATTTTTTCCGGAATTTCGCAGGGTTCTTGCGCCACAATTGTTTGTGCAAGCTGGCGCACCCGTTTGGTGCCGAATTGCTCTTGCGTGGCGTTTTCGGCCTCGCAGGCCGCATCCGAGCAAATGACCAAAGTGCTGCCAATTTCAACGTCGCGTGCATTGTTTTCATAGCGGGCGCTACTGATCAGCCCGACCGGAAACCCACCATTCCCAACCGGTTCCGCGACGCCCGTTTCAGTGACGAGGAACGGAGAGGGGTAGCCCGCTTGGCAGTAATCCAGCCGGCCCGACCGAGTGTCCACAATGCCGCAGAACATGGTGAAATAGTCATCATTGTCAGACGCGCTAAACCGGGCGTTCAACGCGTCGACCAAGGCGGCAGGGTTGGGCACACCACCCACATCGAATGCTTGATTTTGGAAATATTCTGGCGTGACCAAATGGCCGATGGCCACCGACAAAAGAGACGCGTGAACGCCGTGCCCGGCCACGTCAACGGCGTAGAAACCAAGGTTGCCGTCATCAAGTTCAAAGCAACCGAACATGTCACCTGACACGATGGAAGACGGAACAAAGGCGGACGCCACGCTAAAGCCCAAGATATCTTCGCGCATGTTTGGCAGAAGCTGACGTTGTGCGGCTGCGGCGGCGCGCAGATCTTCCTGGATGCGTTCATTGATCTCGGCCAGAACACGGGTGCGTTCCGCCAGTTCGGCCGCATGCGCAATCAGTCGCGTGGCGGTGCGCAACCGCGCCTTCAGCATCGCCATACTGCTGCCTTTGGTGATGAAATCATCGACACCCGCCAAAAGCGCCTCGTCGCGAACTTCGCTCTCATCGGCCTCGGTCACCATGATGATGTGCACGTAGTGATCAAGGTCCAACTGTCTGACTTTGCGGGTCAGGCCAATGCCATCCAGATGAGGCATAGCAAGGTCGCTGATCAGGATTTCGGCACCAGATTGCTGGATCATGTCCAAAGCAGCACGTCCGTCTTCGGCCTCGATCGCTTCGAAGCCCAGCCCATTGATAAGGCTGCACAGGTACAGTCTTTGCACCTCGCTATCCTCAGCAACGACAATTTTCAGTGGCGCGGTTACCATTTAAGCATCGCTAACCTAGGGTTTTGGCCTTTGAGGGAGCTGGTCCCCTGCCCTCTAAGCCAACTTTTCAATTTCGACCTCAATGAGGCTGAGCGTAAAATCATTATTGAGGGTTTATTGAAAATTCCTTTATTTTCTGGGGGAAAAATGATTGAAACACGTCAAGCACGCGCAAAAAGCCAGCTTCAAATGCTTGGACCACGCGGAAAGCATTACTGTTGAATAGACGTGTTGGGTTTTGCCAGATCATCGTTCGCTCCTTTCGGAGGGAACTAGCACTGAGCTTGCGGCCGATCATCTGCGCGAAAGGTTGGATCCTGGGCGCAATCGTGTGGTGGGTCCATCCGAACGGATAGTTTTAGAAAAGCCCCGCCTCACGCGCGATCAACGCTGCCTGTGTGCGATTGGCGGCACCGACTTTGCGATACAGCGTCTTCATATGCAGCTTCACGGTTGGCTCTGTTATGTCCAGATCGCGGGCAATTTCCTTGTTGGACTTGCCCTCTGTCAGGCCTTTAAGGACCTGTTGTTCACGCTCGGTCAATTTGGCCGCGAGCAGGTTTTCCTCAACCTCATCTTCCGCGGTCATGAAATCAATCGGCGCGTATTGCTCACCCATGGCCATGAACTTTACGGCGTTAACCAGTGACTTGGCGGGCAAGGATTTGGGTATGAACCCTGCGGCGCCAGCCTCAAGGGCCTCTTCTGCGGTCTTTTTGGTCGCTTCACCAGATATGAGGGCGACCCGTTGGCCATCCCCGAGCTTGAGCGCGGCCTTTAACCCGTCCAAGCCGTGCATCCCCGGCATATTGTAGTCTAGCAGCACCAAATCAAAGGCGGGGCCCGCGTTGATCTCGGCGACGGCTTCGTCAAATGTTCCGACGGCTAGTGTTTCGATGCCACCCGCATTTTCCAAGAACATGACAAGAGTATCTCGCAGCAAGCCATGGTCATCAGCGATTAGGATTCTCATCTTCATATCCTCAAACAATAGCAGGCGGACTAGACACCAACTATGACGATAGGATGGCTTGATTAAAAGGGAAGTTGACGACGACATCTTGGGTTATTCAGTCTTTTTCAAGCTCGACCGCATAGGTACGGACGCTTTGCGGCAATAGGTAGAGCGTCAAAGCAATCGCCTTAACGTGTGACTTGCATACTGCGTTTTGAATGCTGAGAGATCACACCGATCTGGAGGTCACGCTTACGACCTTTTTAAGAAAAACCCGCTAGCCGTTTCGAGTGATTGCACAAGGAGCGGAAGCTGGAGAAGCCTCTGAGCTATCCGTTCGGATATGCCGATATCCGTTTGCCCAACTGCATCATAGACGAAGAAATGCGATACCGACCCCAGAAAGCGGAAGGACTATACCATGTTCAAGACACTCATTCGCCTCATGTACGGCGTCGCATTATCGGCCTGCCTGTCCCAATCGATCATGGCTGAGGGTGGTGCAGAACCACTGCTAAGCATCACGGGCGACTTTGAACTGGCGTCTGGTGAAACGACACTGACCCTGAACATGGCATCGCTTCAAGAGCTTCCGAAAACCACGTTCGAAACCAGCACCATCTGGACAGATGGGGTTCACACCTTTGAAGGGGTGTCCTTGGCGGACTTGTTGAGCGAGCTGGGCGTGGAAGACGGCATGTTGATTGCCAAGGCGATCAATGACTACGCGGTCGAAATCCCGGTATCCGACGCAGTGACCGGTGGCCCGATCGTCGCCTATTTCATGGATGGTGAAGCCATGAGAGTGCGCGACAAGGGGCCGCTTTGGATCATCTATCCCTATGACAGCAACGCCGATTACCGGACCGAAGTTATTTACTCGCGCAGCATCTGGCAGCTCGACAGGCTGGAAATCGTCCAGTAACCCAATCGCAGATGGAAGCGCGCGCCCCCAAGACTGACGACTTGAACGTCAAACTGCCCAAACGCGCGATCCATGGGCGGACCTTTGCAGCGATTGTCGCTTTCTTGGCGATTGTCGCAATCGCGCTGTTAACCTACAACGTGTCCCGCGAAATTCGGCTATTAGGGTCCGCGCGTTCGGACAACGTTCAATGGTCGTTGGTCCAGACACAGGTAGAGTTTTTGGAGTTCCAAAGAGAGCTCGAAAGTGACCCTGTTGATTTGGAACAACTCCGCCAAGAGTTCGACGTTTTCTACAGCCGTATTACGACGCTAAGGCAGGCCACTGTGTTCGAAGGCCTCCGCGCTAACCCGTCGTCGCGTGAACACCTCGACGATCTGGTGGCATTTCTGAACGAAGCGGTCGTCAAAATCGATGCGACGGACGCTGAGCTAATACGTCAAATACCCACCCTGACAGACCTGGCAAAGACGACGGCACCTGTTGTGCGGGCCTTAGGAAATTCGGGCCTTGATATGTTTGCGCGGTCTGCTGATGATCAAAGACAGGCCGTTGCAAGCACGATGACCCAACTTGCCGTTGCGATCGCGGCCTTGATTGGCGTGCTGACGCTCGCGGTTGTGTTTCTGATCCGGCTCAACGCACGTATCTACCGTCGCGAGCGGGAAAATCATCAGACCACAACGCGTATGAAAACAGTGATGAGCACGTCGCTGGATGGTGTCATTGTCTGCGACGCGAATGGTGACATTCTTGAATTCAGCCCCGCTGCTGAAGGCATCTTTGGCCACGTTGAGGCAGATGTTTTAGGCAAAGATATCGGGTCGGTCATCGTGCCAGATCATATGCGCGAGGCCCATGACGCAGGCATGGAACGTATGCGTGCAAAGGGTGAAAAACGCGTTGTTGGCAAAGGTCGGGTGAAACTGGAAGCCAAACATCGCGATGGTCGGGTCTTTCCGGTTGAGCTTGCCATTCAGTCCGCAACGACTCACCAAGGTGAGATTTTCATTGCGTTCTTGCGCGATATTTCCCGGCGCGTCGCTGCCGAGGCCGAGCTTGTTGCGGCCCGCGACAAGGCCCTGGCGGGCGAGAAATTGAAGACCGACTTCCTGTCCACAATGAGCCACGAGATCAGAACGCCGCTGAATGGGTTGCTGGGCAATATGAACCTGTTGCGGGATACCGATCTGGACGCCAACCAAGACCGCTATGTCGGGCATATGGAAACCTCCGGACGCCTGTTGATGAGCCATATTTCTGATGTGTTGGACATCACCCGATACGATGCAGGCAAGTTGAACACACGATCAGAACCGGTCAATATTTCCGAGCTTCTTCAAGACATTATTGACAATCAAAGTGGCGCTGCAGCGAAAAATAACACCTCCTTGAATTGGGCATGGCACGGCAAACCGCTGCATTGGATCTTGTCGGACAACGACCGATTGCAGCATGTGATGATGAACCTGATCGGGAATGCGGTGAAATTCACGCCGCAAGGCAAAGTTGACGTCTCCATCGAAAATGTGGGCACACATGATGACGCGACACTGATGTTTAAGATCAACGATACCGGCCCAGGTATGCCGCCCGACCTGATGGAACGTGTGTTTGATGATTTCGTCACCGGAAACACGGCCTATGATCGCAATGTCGGGGGAACGGGGCTTGGGCTCAGCATCGCACAACGGTTTGTACACGCATTGGGCGGTGAGATCGGTGTAGACAGCGTCGTTGGAACAGGCAGTACGTTTTGGGTTTCGTTGCCTGTGACCGAAACCGACGCGCCCGCACACGCATTGAAAGATAAGCGCAGCCTTCAGGCCACCGTGTCCCTGAATATCCTTTTGGTGGAAGACAATGAGATTAACCGCATCGTTGCACGTGAAATGCTTCAAGCAGACGGCCACGTCGTGACAGAAGCCTTTGATGGCGCCGAAGGCGTCAGCGCCGCATCCAAAGAGAAATTCGACCTGATACTGATGGATATCAGCATGCCGGTGATGGATGGCAGAGCCGCAACTAGGGCGATACGTGGTGGTACTGGCTTGTCAGCCGCGACCCCCATTATTGCGCTAACAGCCAATGCCATGGCAGAAGAACAGAAGGAATTCTTGGCGGACGGAATGACCGATATTCTGACAAAACCGCTTTCCAGGGACGCCCTGCGCGCGTTGTTGGGTCGTGTCGAACGCCCCTTGGCGCAAGCGGCTTTGCCTACATTGATAAATATCGCCCACATTAGTGAGACCCGCGACGCATTGGGCGACGAAACTTTTGAGAATTTGCGCGTGCGGTTTGTGAGCGAGGCCGAAGACCTGATTGCGTGGCTTGCCACGGAAGCCAGCACAGACATGTCTGAGGTCCGGTCACGAACCCATAAATTAGCCGGCAGTGCCGCAGTTTTTGGCGCAGACGCGTTTCGAAAGTCTCTGAAGTCACTCGAAACAGCCGCAAAAAAGGATGACGTCGCGTTCATCGTGAGAACAAAAGATGAGCTAACCAGAATTTGGAAACTCACCGAAACTGAGCTGGTAACCAGCTAGAGGCTTGATTTGCGACCGTGGTTATCAATGCATTGCAAGATATCTGCACTCGCCGCGCGGCGCTCGGATTCTCTGGTTTCCTGACCATCGTGGGCAGATGGTTGGAGCTTACTTTCACCAGAGCTTTATCCCAGCCTATGGACCTTTCAATGGTGACGTTGGACGCCAGATTTCATGAGACGTCCCTTTTTTTGCGATTTTTTCATCACGCAGGATCCGCAAGTATTTGGCCAGGGAGAGACATGTACCGCGCATGCCATTCCGTTTGCGGCTGACGAAGAGGTTCGAGACATTCAGGAGGCTCGGCAGGCACTTGATTGGGAAGAAACACCGGACCTCCCAAATGCCGGGGCGCTGTTCGCTGATAGAACATTGTTAACATGCAAATGATGTTGCATCTCGCAGTCATTGTCGCAGCCACCCTTCTAAACTCTATGGCCGTTGACCTCAGCGCCGTAACGCCATGTTGCGTCTAGCATCGCGCAAGCGCTTACGGCTATTTTCTTGGTCTATGGTGGCTTTGCCCTTTTTAATCTCTCGGCGCGGCCGGCCACGTTCCGGGCAGAGGATATTTTCGCACCGGAAAGCTACCTCGCAATACCGTTGGTCGGGGCGTTTTGGTCTGGCGCGAGGCGCGCGTTTTCATGACCCGCACCAGTGCAAAAGCGCATAGCCATGATCAACTATGCGCGTCTTGCGGACATGCTCATGGGACGTCACCTAAAGGTTTTGAACGCGTTAGCTCAATCAAAGAGGTGATTGGAAGCATCGCTATTCGACCCTGCACAGGTGCGGTTTTGCTGCTTGTGATCGCCTGGCAGATGAATATTCCAGCTGCCGGAGCGGTCACGCTAATGGGACTCAGAGCCGCCGCTCTGAACAGTCTTATCGCTGTATCAACTGTGGCCGCCCGCTTTTCTGCTCTCGCCCCGGCGCATCAGTTGGCGCCTTGCCCAGCGTCGCACCCGCGGCACAGATATTGGCGGGCATATGCATTGTCTGGAGCAGCAAGGCGCTTTTTCTGTACGGCATGACGTAACGGCCAACACCCCTGCGCTAGCCATGCCGAGCATAGGAGCGACCGCCACCATTTTACTGGAACGTGAAACCCTCTATCCAACTATTATCAATATGTTTTTACTAGTCGAGAATTTCCTGACACGGTTTTCAGAAAAGGCTACGGCGGTCCGGGATTTATTGCCGCTCTCGCATTCCCTGACATTGCCGACCTGAGTTATCTGTTCGCTAGGCCCGACCCCGGGTTTGATCGTGAATGGCGACCTTAACACACACAGACACCAGAGAACCGGTTCATCACCAGATATGCAGGGACGCTTGAAATTTTGACGCCTTGTCAGATGCCGTCTTCAGCCGCTTGCCATTGCGGGTAGTTTTGGCGCGCGAAGTCTTTGGTGATGTACCCATCTGCGACGTCGTCCTGCACGGATTTGAGCGGGCGCTTCGCCGGGTCGCCGTATCCGCCGCCGCCGCCGGTGTGAAACTCAAGGCGTTCGCCTGCGGGAATGAAAACGCCGGTCGCTTTGGAGACGTTTTGTCGGTCTTCGCCCGTGATCGCCAGATTGCACAGGTTGGCGCGGCCTTCGGCACCGCCTGCCAAGCCCCATGGCGGCAGTTTTGTCCGCTCAAAGACCGTTGTGGCATAGGTGTCGCCCAGCATTCGGAAGGTGAAATCGACCCCGGCACCGCCGCGCCATTCCCCCGCACCACCTGAATCTGCGGCAAGCGCCATTTGTTCGACCACCCAAGGGTTGCGGTTTTCCCAGACCTCCACTGGCGTAAAGCGCGTGGCACTTTCAGCGATATGCAGCATCGTGCCGCCATCACCGCCGGCCCAAGCGCCCTGGCCCACAGGATGCGGTGCGCCATCCATCCAAGGGCTGCCGTCTTCGTTTGTGCCCCACCAGACGCAGGATACGATACATCCGCCCGAGGAGGCTGGCACCCCTTCGGGGATGGCTTCGGCCAGTGCGCGGTAGATGATCTCGATCGCCTGCAACGCGGGCCAGCCGTAGATAAAGCACGGGGCCGGAGAGACCGGATGAAACATCGTCCCTTCACGCGTGATAACCTGAATGGGCCGAAAATGCCCTTCATGCGGGGGTTCGCCGTAACCTGCCAGCATGGTGATCGCGACCCGCGCTGCCGACATGGTCGATGGCAGCGGGCAGTTGATCGGGCCACGGGTCTGTTCCGGTGAATTGGAAAAATCTATGACCACGTCAGAGCCTTTGACCTCCAACGCCACTTCGAACGGCACGACCCCTTCGGTAACGCCGTCGCTGTCCATTTGCCCGCGTCCGACATAGCGCCCGTCAGGGATTTTTTCGAAATAGGACCGGATAACACGGTCGCCATGGTCGAACATGTCTTCTACAGCGGCCTGAAATGTGTCGATCCCGTAGCGGGTGACGATTTCCTCGAAACGTTCCACGCCGACGCGGCAACCGGTGACTTGCGCGCCCATATCACCCGCGACCGCTTTGGGCATGCGCGTGTTGGCGATGATGATCCGGTAGACATCATCATTCAGCTCGCCCTTGCGATAAAGCTTCAGGCCCGGATAGACGGTGCCTTCCTGAAATATGTCAGTCGTATCAGTGCAATAGGGTTCCTTGGCGGCGATATCGAGCCAATGCCCCTTGATCGCCGTATACCCAATCACTGCGCCGTCGTGGAACGCGGGCATCACAATCACCACGTCCTGCGCATGGCTTCCGGTGCCGTAGGACCAATTGTAGATCAGCACATCACCGGGATCGAGGTTCTCTGCACCACCGATCCCTTTGACAGCTTCGTCGACGGCGTAGTTCAGCGTGCCCATGAACAGCGGCAGGCTGGGGGCTTGGCTCAGCATCCGCAGATCGCGGTCATAGATCGCGACGGCGAAATCCAGCACCTCATAGATGATCGGCGAGAACGCCGTGCGGATCAGCGCGCGTTTCATTTGGTTGGCTGCGGAATTGAGTGCATGTCTGATCACTTCGGTTGTGATCGGGTCAGATGTGCCGCTGACCTCATTGCGCGGCAGACCGGCGGGGTGGGTGAGTGTGGTGTCTGAAAGCATGGTATTATCCCCGCTCAATCGTAAGTTCGCCAAAATCGCCTGCGCGAACGGTCCATCCGGCATCGACATAGGTGGTGGCCACCGTTTCGGTGATGATCACAGGCCCGGCCACGCCTGCGCCCACATCGTCACGCGGGCAGACCTTGAACGGCACCCGTTTTTTGTCTCGGAAGGAATAGGCAGTGATGTCGCTGGGCGACATGCCGGCACTTGCAGCCGTTGGCCCGCCGGAATGGTCGCGTTTTGGCAGCGCCGCTTTGAGCTGGGCGCGGATGGCCGTGACCTCAACCCCGTCATTCAACGTGGCCCCAAAGGTTTTGGTGTAAAGGGCGGAAAAACGCTCTGCGATCTTGTCCGCAGGGTCCGATATGGAAAGACCATTCAGCGGCACCGGCACAGAAAGCGTGTGTTCCTGCCCCACGTAGCGCACGTCCAGTTTCAGGGATGGTTCCGCGTCTGCCACGGTTTCACCACGCTCTTTGATGCTGGCAATCAGCTCGCCAAACACCGTTCCGAATTCGGCAAGGGCCGCGTCGGTCAGGGGCCGCACCAAGGTGCGCGATGCGCTTTGCACCATGTCCGCCCCGAGCAGCCCCCAGGCCGAAAAGATGCCGGCAAAGGGTGGCACCACGATCCGTTTCATGGCCATTTCATCGGCCAAAAGCGTCGCCATCATGCCGCCCGCGCCACCGAAGGGCAAAAGCGTCATCTCGCGCGCATCAAGGCCCTGTTCGGTCGAAATCTCGCGGATGGCATTGGCCATGGAACTGGCGGCGATGCGGATCACGCCTGCGGCCGTGTCCTCGACCGGCTGGCTGATCGCATCTGCCACACTGGCCAGTGCGCGTTCAGCGGCGTCGATATCCAGCGTGATGCCAGAGGCCAATTCCCCCGGTCCCAGCATCCCAAGATAGGCGGCGGCGTCCGTCACGGCAGGCTTTTCGCCACCTTTGCCATAGCAGGCAGGTCCGGGTTCGGCGCCTGCACTTTGCGGACCAACCCGCATAAAACCACCGCCGTCTTCATAGGCAAGCGACCCGCCGCCCGCCCCGATGGACCGGACATCAACCCAAGGGCTCAGGATCGGCATATTGTCGATCTCGCCCTCAAACAGCACCTGCGGCTCGCAGCCCAAGATAAGCGCTGCATCAAAGCTGGTGCCGCCAACATCTGCGGTGATCATCCCCTTATCGCCCATCATCCGGGCGAATTCGGATGCGCCGATGGCCCCACCGACCGGGCCGGACATGATGGTTTCAAACGGACGCTCTTCGGCTTCCGAAAAGTTCATCGACCCGCCACCGGACCGCGTGATCAGGCATTTGCCCGTGAACCCAGCTTTGCGCAGCTGCCCCTCTAGCCGGTTGAGATAATTCGACATGCGCCCGCGCACGAAGGCGTCGATCACAGCGGTCGAGGTCCGTTCATATTCGCGGTATTCGCCACAAACCCGATGCGAAAGGGTGATGCCGCCCTCAAACCCGGCCTCGCGCAACAGCCGTTCAACCCGCAGCTCATGGGCGGGGTTCGCATAAGCATGCATCAGAGAGACGGCAACGCTGGTCACGTCATGCGCCGCAAACGTCTGCGCGGCGGCGGCGACAGCCTCTGGCGTGGGGCCACCATCGGTGGAGCCATCGGCCATCGTGCGCCCCGGCACCTCAAGCCGCAACCTACGTGGCACCAGCGGTTTGGTTTGCTCCCAAAACAGGTTGTACATCTCGGCCCGGTCACCGCGCCGAATTTCTAGCACATCGCGGAAGCCTTGCGTGGCAATCAACCCGACAGTGGACCCGCGCCGTTCCAACAGCGCGTTCAGACCCACCGTAGTGCCATGCAGGAAATATTCCGCCTTTGTCAGCACGTCCTGCGGGACATGGGCTTCAATGGCCGCGATGACGCCTTCTTCGGGGGCGGCGGGCACCGTGGGCACCTTGCCCTGCACGGTCTTGCCGGTGGCATCGTCATAGTAGACCAGATCGGTAAATGTGCCCCCGATATCAACTGCTATACGTGTCGCCAACTCAGCCTCCTGCCGTTGTGTCAAGCCCGCCCGGGGCTTGGTTCGTCCATTTCAGTCGCGCTGCGCGACCACCAAAATCATCCAATCACTGTCAGGTCGCGCGGCAAGCCTGACAGCACCTCAGGCCCATCGGCACGCATGATCACGATATCCTCCAGACGCAGTCCAAAGCGTCCGGGCAGGTAGATCCCCGGCTCGATGGAAAACACCATGCCTTCGTCCAGAACGGACTGGGATGAGGCCGAAATATAGGGCGGTTCATGCACCTCGATGCCCATGCCATGGCCCAGCCGGTGGACGAAATATTCACCGTAGCCCGCATCGGTGATCACCTTGCGCGCGGCGTCATCAAGCACATGGGCCTTCACGCCGGGTCGGGCGACCTTCATCGCGGCTTGCACGGCGGCTTCGACGATGGCGTGCACCTCTGCATAGCCTTCGGGGGCCTCGCCGATCACCGCCATGCGGGTGATGTCAGAGCTGAACCCGTCCCGGCCGGCACCGATATCCATGACCACGGCCTGGCCCGTTTCCAGAACCGTGTCGCCGGTTTGGTGATGCGGCAGCGCGCCGTTCGCGCCTGCGCCGATGATGGTGAAGATTGGTTTTGCGCCGAGGCTGACAAATGTGTCCCGCGCCACCTCTGCGACCTCCAATTCGGTCATGCCCGGGCGCATCGCCGCCCATGCAGCCTGCATGGCCTTGTCCGCGATAAGGGCGTTGGCCTTCAGTGCGGCGTATTCGTCGGGCCCCTTTCGGGCGCGCAAGGCGCTGACGGTTGTTTCGCAAAACTGGCGCTTGGCATTCATCAGCCGGTCTTGGATCAGGGCGGCGTGATCGGCGCGCATGGTTTCGT
The DNA here is from genome assembly GCF_055693445.1 of Litoreibacter sp. JB4-2. Taxonomy (NCBI): domain Bacteria; kingdom Pseudomonadati; phylum Pseudomonadota; class Alphaproteobacteria; order Rhodobacterales; family Roseobacteraceae; genus Litoreibacter; species Litoreibacter sp. JB4-2. The sequence continues at coordinate 3,236,007 of NZ_CM146334.1, read as the reverse complement.
CCAGCACGATAGACCGCGCGGCATTCGCGCCAAATGCGTCCAGCATCCGTTCCAGCGCACCTGTCGGGCCGTCCGCATCCAGCCATTCAAAAAAGGGCAGATCGGTTTGGCGGCGCGCACTTTCGGTTTCCAAGGCAGGCATCAGGATCCCCGCATGATCCGCTGTGATGCAAAAGATCAGCGGGCGTTCATCGGCATGAGGATGCATGCCCGTCAGCCATTCCAGATGCGCACCGGGTCCAAGGGCGACAAGATCGACGCCTTGTGCGGCCATAGTCTCGCGAAGTCGGGCTAGTCGATCCATGCTCAGGCTCCTGTTTCAATGACGATTTTTCCGTAAGATGACCGGGCGCCTGTCAAATAGCGCCAAGCCTCCACATAGCCTTCCATCGGGAACACGCGGTCCACATTGGGCTTTAGCTCCCCTTCGGACAGTGCTTTGTAAACAAAGGCTTTCCCGCGGTCACATGCCTCTGCGTCCTCAACGTAATTGAACAAAGAATAGGCGTGGAACCACAGGCTGTTCTGGATCATCGCAAGGAATGGCGGGTTGGAATATGTCCCCTCAAGCCCACCGTACAAATAGAGGTGCCCGCCCTTGGCCAAGGCATTGGCATAGCGTTCCATAAAGTTGCCGCCAACGGGATCAAAGGCCGCGTGGATGCCAACACCGCCCGTCACATCGCGCAAATAACTTTCGATGTCGCTGCCATCATCCACAAAGACATGATCGGCGCCACTATCCAGCAGGATCTGGCGATTGGCCTCGGACCGCGTGGTGCTGATCAAGGTGGCACCATGCATGCGCCCAATTTGCAGCGCCGCATTGCCCGCCGTGCTGGTGCCCGCCGGGACCAGAATATTGCGCCCCGGTGCCGCCTTTGCCAGTTCGACAATCGGGAAATAGGCGGTCATGAATTGCATCCAGACCGATGCGGATTCAACCGCTGACAACCCCTCTGGCGCTTTGGTCACATAGGCCTGATCAATGATCATCGTGTCCGCGCTTGCGCCTTTGCGGTCATAGAAATAGGGCAAGGTGCAATAGCGATCACCCACGGCGATGCCTTTGACGTCCGCGCCAACGGCTTCTACGATACCGGTCGCTTCTATGCCGATGCGGGCGGGCAGCGCCGAAAAGCTGAACGAATACCGGTCATGCATCAAATCATTGTCGCCCCAGTTCAGGGCGAAGGCCTCAACGCGCAGCCGGATTTCGGTCGCTTTGGGGTCCTGGGGGGCGCAGTCTTGCAGCTGTAGCCCCTCAAACCCCTCATATGTGTTGATCACCCATTCCCGTGCCATGCCTCAGCTCCCGTAGATTTCGGCTGCGCGCTCGGACGTGATCAGGCCCGCCTTGACGTCAGCGGCCACTGCCGCGCGGTCGCGCTTCTTGGGGTTGCCATAGCCCGCGCCCGAGGAGGAGACGACGCGGATCACGTCATCGGTTGTCACATCGAGGCCAGAGACAAAGCTGTAGCGTTCGGTGCCATCCGGTTTGATCACCTCGACATAGTTGCCCGACCCTTCATGGCCGCCCTCCATCCCCCAGGGCTTCACTTTTGAGCGCGTGTAGCCCATCGTCAGGAACCCGTTCTTTGTGCGAATGCGGTATTCCAGCAGCAAACCACGGCCGCCGTTAAACTCGCCTTCGCCCCCCGGCGAGGTGTTCAATTCCATGCGGTCCACATAAAGCCCGTTGCGCGCCTCGGAGATTTCGGCAGGCGTGTTGTAGGTCTCGCCGTGGAAATTGCAGAAGGTGCAGGAAATACCGTCGTGATTATACCCGGCACCCCAGCCGCCAATCTGCGGCTCGATGATCGTGTATTGCCGCCCCGTATCGGGGTGAATGCCGCCGATAAATGTGCCGCAGATCGAACTGAAATGCCCGGCGGGCAACAGGTCTGGGATATGCGGGGCGAGGCATCGCCAGATCAGATCATTGCTGCGGATTTCAGTTTCATAATAAAACCCGATCGCGGCGGGTTCTTTCGCATGAAAAATTGACCCTTCGCGGGTCTGCACTTTTAACGGGCGGAAGCTGCCGTCGTTGGCGGGCGTGTCCGGCCCGGTCAGCGCCTTAAAGATCATCTGTGCACAGATCAGCGTGCCGTCGCGCGTGGCATTGGTGGGGCCGGTTGTCTGATCAGGATTGTCCCGGAAATCGACGATAAATTCCTTATCGCTGATCGTGACCTTCACGTTGAATATCTGGCCGTCATCCTGCGGCTCCGACAGCTCAAACGTGCCTTTGGGCAGCTTGGCAAGCTCGGCCAGTGCGGCCTTTTCACCAAAGTCCATAAAGCTGTCCATCGCGGCCAGAAACGTCTTAGGTGTGTATTTTTCCGCCAGCAGACCCAGCCTGCGTTCGCCCACACGCACAGCGGCAATCGCAGCCCAGACATCGCCTTTCAGGAAATCGGGCATCCGCGAATTGCAGGTCAGAATATCCATCACCGCGTCATCGGTGACACCCTCATTGATGATCTTGACCGCAGGCAGTCGCAGCCCTTCCTGAAACACCTCTGTCGCATCGCCCGACAGCGAACCAGGGGCCATGCCGCCAATGTCAGAGTTGTGGGCGATATTGGCGGTCCAGGCGATCAATTGACCGTCAACAAAGACGGGCATCGCCAGCACCAGATCGTTCAGATGGGTCACACCCCCATGCCACGGATCGTTGGTGATAAAGACGTCACCGGGGCGAATGTCATTATGTTTCGACAGGATAAACTGCACCGATTTGTCTAGCACGCCGATAAAGGCCGGAATACCAGCACCCGAGGACGCAAGCCGCCCCTCGGCGTCCGTAATGCCCGTGCCCATATCGAGCACTTCGTAGATAATGGACGACATCGCGGTTTTGCGCATTGCCGCAAACATCTCATCCGCCGCGGCCTGCAAGGCGTTCTGGATGATTTCGAGTGTGATTGGATCTTCGCTCATGCCCTTAACCCTCCAGCGTGATGTGAATATTGGAATAGGCATCCACCGACACCTGATTGCCGGGGTGGATCACCACGGTTGACCCGCTGTCCTCGATGATGGCCGGTCCCGTAAATGCCATGCCAGGCCGCAGCGCGTCACCGTTATAGATCGCGGCCTCATGCACGCCTTCCAGCGCGTAATCCACCTTGCGGGTGGCTTTGATCGCAGATGCTGCATCAGCCGGGCCAAGGTCCGCGGGGGCCATGGTCAGCTTGCCGACCTCAGCGCGTGCGACAAGGTGGATGCCCACCATCTCAACCGGGGCATCGAGGCGATAGGTGTATTCCTTTTCGTAAATCGCATGGAATTCCTGCGCGATCTGATCCAGCGATGCATCGGTGATATCGGCACCCAAAGGCACCTCGGTCGTGTGTTCCTGGTTTTGATAGCGGAACTTGCCGTAGCGCAGGAAGCTGACCTTGTCGGTCGCGACGCCCTCGGCCTCGAACGTGGCGCGGGCCTCTCCTTCGGTCCGGGCAAAAATGTCTTCGATCCGCGCCCCGGCGCCTGTTGTCAGGTCCATCAGTTGGGTCGCGAAATAGTCGCGGCGCAGGTCGCTCATCATCATGCCCCATGCCGAAAAGACAGAAGCCGCAGCAGGCACGATGACCTTCTTCATCTGCAATTCCTGCGCCAGCGCCACCGCATGCATCGACCCGCCGCCCCCAAAGGCCAGCAGGGTAAAGTCGCGCGTGTCATGGCCCCGGTTCAGGCTGACGAGCTTGAGCGCATTGACCATGTTGTCATTCGCAATCCGCACAATCCCGCGCGCGGCGTCGTCCACGGTGACATCCAGCTTACTCGCCAGTTCGCTCAGTGCGGTTTCCGCCGAAGTCATATCCGCCTCAACACTGCCGCCGCAGAAGTAGTCGCGATTGATCCGGCCCAGCCAAAGGTTCGCATCGGTTGTCGTGGCTTGCGTTCCGCCTTTGCCATAGGCCGCAGGCCCCGGCACAGCGCCCGCCGATTGCGGCCCGACATGCAGTTTGCCGAAGTCATCGACCCGCGCAATCGACCCGCCGCCATTGCCGATCTCGACCAGATCAACGACCGGCACCATGATCGGGTAGCCCGCAGATTTGCGGCTCCGCTCAATCCAGTAGTCGGTCATGATCTTGACCTCGCCGCCTTCGATCAAGGAGCATTTTGCCGTCGTGCCCCCGATATCGAGCGCGAGGATGTCAGGCTCACCAATCAGCTTGCCCAGCTCCGCAGCCCCCCAAAAGCCAGAGGCCGGGCCGCTTTCGACCATGGTAATCGGGATTTTCGACGTCGCCGCAAGGCTGTCGATCCCGCAGTTGGACTGCATGATATAAGGCGATTTGGGCAACCCGCGTGATTTCAGGCCGTCGTCAAGCTGGCTCAGGTAGCGCGCGGCCACGGGTTGCACAAAGGCGGACAGGACGGTCGTATTCGTCCGCTCATATTCGCGCCACTCGCGGGTGATCTGATGCGAGGCGACAACCGAAACCTCTGGCCAAAGCCCTTCAACCTCGGCCAGCGTTGCTTTTTCATGGTCAGAATTGGCATAGCCGTGCAGCAAGCAGATCGCGACGGCCTGCACCCCCTCTGCGCGGAACATATCCAGAATTTCGGGCAAGCCTGACAGGTCCAGCGGCTGGCGTTCCGCCCCCAGATAGGTCATGCGCCCCGGCACTTCGGCACGCAGATGGCGCGGCACGAAAGGTTCAGGCTTTACGTAGTGCAGGTTGAAAAAATCGGGGCGGTTTCCGCGTGCAATTTCCAAGATGTCGCGGAAGCCTTCGGTGGTGATCAGACCAACGGGCACGCCCTTGCGTTCGGTCAGAGCGTTGATCACGACCGTGGTGCCATGGGCCATGAAATCTACGGTCGCCGGATCAATGCCGCCTTTTTCGAGCACGTTCAGAACGCCAGCCTCGAAATTGGGCGGCGTTGTGTCTGACTTTGCGGTGGTGATTTTCAGCTGACCGTCGGCACCGGTCTCAAACGCCACAAGGTCAGTGAATGTGCCACCAACATCGGTGGCGACACGGCGGGTTGTGTCACTCATGTTTTGGGTCCTGCGGTTTGGGCCGCCAGCAGGAATGCAGCAGCCCCGGGGAGTTTCAACTGGTGCGCGGCGGCAATCCGTTCAGGCGTGAAATGGCCCGCAACGTTCAGGCAATTCAGCGTCCCCATCACCCGGCCATCAACGATGATCGGCAGGTTTAGGCAGCTCTCAAGCCCCAGCGATTGGATCTTTTCCCAATCGGGGAACACCTCGGCAAGCGCTTCGATGGTGTTGCCCACAAAGGTTTCTTGTCGCTCCAGAACCGTCTGCGTCCAGATGTTGTCGATGATCGGTTTTTCGCCGCCCACCGGGTAAGACGCCGGATCATCCGAAAAAATGCGCGCCGCCACGCCGCGGTCCTGATCGACGGTCATGATCGTGAATTGTTTGAGATCAAGATATTCATAGGCCAGTTGCGCCAACGCTCTGAACGCCGCCTGCGATGCGTTTGGTTCGGCCAAGGCCGCGACAAAGGGTGCGTAACTAGCCATGAGGCGATCCGTCCTCACGATCTTCGCCGAACAGGTCCATCGTGTTGACGACCAGAACCGTCACCGTTTCATTGGTTTCGTTCCTTACGGAATGGGGGCGCATGCTCGAAAAATGGATTGAATCGCCGGCACCAATGACCGTCCGCACGCCGTCCACGGTCATCGTCAAGGCCCCCTTGATGATATAGTAAAATTCCTCACCCTGATGGACCATCTCTTCGCTGACAAAGCCGGGCGGGTGATACACCATCAGACTGTTCAGGGTACTGCCATCAAAAGATGTGGACAGCCGTTCGAAATCGAAGGTGCCGCCGGGCGACGCATAGAGTTCGCGCATCTGGGCGCGGCTGGTCTCTGCGGGCTTTGGCGGCGGGTCGAAGAAGTCAGCGATATGTGCGCCCAAAGCGTCGGCCACCGCCGTCAATGACGCCAGCGACGGTGATGTGATATTGCGTTCGACCTGGCTGATGAAGCCGGTCGTCACCCCAGCCTCTTTCGCCACAGCCTCTAGGGTGAGACCCAGCGTTTTGCGGCGTTGGCGCAGCTTGCTGCCCAAATCGGTGGCATCTTCGGCGGATTGAGCGGTGTTCGTTTTTAGCATGACTAAATTAATGTTGACAAACGTCGCCCTTTGTCAAGATGATTGCAGTAGAACTAAAAAATGAATCTGATCTTCTGACGCCGTCCATCTGCTGGGGTCTTGGGGTTATCGGGTCATGGTCAATCAAAGACAGGGGATTTCTCATGCTATTCAACACAAAGACCACGCTTTTGGGCACCACGGTTCTGGCGCTGACGTTGGCGGCAGCCCCCGTTGCCGCCGAGCGGATTTTGCGCACTGACGAAGTCGCGGTCGGTGAAATCGACCCGGCAAAAGGGACGGATTATGCCGATACGGTGCTGGCGATTAACCTTTATGACACGCTGGTTTACCCCAAGCAGGGCGGATCGGGTGTGCAGCCACATCTGGCCACGGACTGGGCGATTGATGGCGCGACCTACACCTTCACGTTGCGCGACGATGTCACGTTCAATTCCGGCAACCCGCTGACCGCCGCTGACGTCGCCTATACGTTTGAGCGGATGATGGCGATGGGCCAGGGCAATTCCAACCTCTTCTCCGGCATCGTTGAAAGCGTCGAAGCGACGGGCGAGCACACGGTTGTCTTCACGCTGGTCGAACCCTTCGCGCCCTTCCTCGCCTCGCTCGTGCGGATGCCGGTTGTTGATATGGCGGTCGTGAAGGCCAACGAAGTGGATGGTGACTGGGCCTCCACATGGATGTCGCAAAACAGCGCGGGTTCGGGCCAATACGCGATCACCAGCCATGATCCGCAGACCGAAACCGTCATGGCCTATGAGCCCGACTACTTCATGGAGCCGGTCGAAAACCATCCCGAAACCGTGCGGTATAGCTATGGGTTGGAGCCCTCCACCGTGCGCGCGCTGATGAGCCGGGGCGAGCATGACATCTCAAGCCAGTGGCTACCACCAGAGGTCTTTGCCGGACTTGCTGATGACGGCGCAACCTTGGTCACCGAGGCCGGTTTGACCGGTGAGTATTTCAAGTTGAACACGCAGCGTGCGCCTTTGGATGATGTGCATTGCCGCCGCGCGCTGGCCTATGCCTTTGACTACGCGACGATGGCGCAACTGACCCAGATCAACGCTGAAGTCTCAACCGGACGGCCAATGAACGGCGCACTTCCGCAGGGCTTGCTTGGGTATGACGCCAGCGTGCCGAATTTTGCGCAGGACATGGCGCTGGCGCAGGAAGAGCTGGAAAAATGTGCCTATGACCCGGCGGAATATCCGTTGGATGTGGCCTTTATCGCGGAAACCCCGGCACGCGAACGCGGCGCGCTGATGATGCAGGCCATCTACAGCACCATGGGCTTTGACGTGGAAATCACACGCACGCCCTGGGCGCTGGTGACTGAGCAGGTCACCGCACCGCCAACCGCGCCGCATGTTGTGGAAATCGCCGTGAACGCGGCCTCACCGGATACGGATTCACTGCTTTATGCGATGTATCATTCCTCGCAGCCGGCCAGCTGGATCGCCTCGTCCTACTACAAGAACCCCGCGCTGGACACGCTGCTGGATCAGGCCCGGATTGAAACCGACCCGGCCGTACGGGAGGATCTTTACAAGCAAGCAAACGCAATTTTGGCAGAGGAAGTGCCTGACATCTTTGCCTATGAATTGTTGGGGGCCTTTGCGGTGCGCGAAGGTGTGACCTTCCACAACCTTGCAGACCCGGCCCTGACCTACCCGACCTCTGGGTTCAACATGCGGTTCGCGGATATTTCGGTTCCTGAAGCTGAATAATCCGTTCTCCCTGAATTGGGGCCGCGCTGAACTTGTGCGGCCCCAATTTGCACGTCTCCCGAAAGGTGTAGCTTGTCGATTTTCAAAAGACTTTTGGGGCGTCTGGGCGCGTCGCTGATCGTATTGGTCGGCGTGTCGATGCTCATCTTCTTCATCGCCCGCATCATCCCTGGTGACCCTGCACGCATTGCCCTAGGCCCCCGCGCAACCGACGCGCAGGTGGAACAAATGCGCGAAGCCCTGAACCTGAACGAACCCATCATCGTACAATACGGCCTGTTCATGAGTGATCTTGTCCGCGGCGACCTTGGTATCTCGCTGTATTCCAATCGGCCGGTGATGACCGATCTGCTTGAATATCTGCCCGCCACGCTGGAACTGGTCCTGCTTGCGGGATTCATGATGGTGATGATCGGGCTGCCACTTGGCGCAATCTCCGCCCGCTATCGTGGGCGATGGCCGGACAATCTGGTGCGGGTTATCACCTTGCTCGCGGTCTCTGCACCTGCCTTTGTCTGGGCGGTGGGGCTGGTTTTGGTCTTTGCCTATTTCACCCCGCTTTTCCCGATCACAGGTCGGATCAGCGACACGTTGGAGGTTGAGCGGTTAACCGGCTTCATGCTGATCGACACGCTCGCCGCCGGTCGCTTTGACGCCTTCGCCTCGGCCATCCACCACCTGATCCTGCCCGCCTTTGCGCTTTCGCTGTCGGGCATCGGGCAGGCCGCGCGTCTGACACGGTCGAACATGATTGCGACCTATGAACAGCCCGCGATTGAGATGGCGCAGGCCTACGGCTTTTCAGAGGCCCGCATCGCGCGGCGCTATGCCTTCAAGCCGTCGCTTATACCGTCCCTGACGATCATCGGGCTCGACTTCGCGGCCCTCCTTGGCAATGCCTTTCTGGTGGAGGTCATCTTCGCCTGGCCCGGCCTGTCCCGCTACGGTGTAGGGGTGATCCTGCAAAAAGATCTGAACGCGATTGTGGGCACCGTCCTGATCATCTCGGCCACCTTCCTAATCGCCAATATCATTGTCGATTTTCTGGTTTCGGTTCTTAACCCCCGGATCAGATACTCTGAGGACAACAAATGAAACGCGCCGCGTACATCCTGTTGTCCAACCCGCTGTCGGTGATTGGCCTTTTGCTGGTGGGGTTGGTGCTGTTCTGCGCCATCTTCGCGGATTTCATAGCGCCATATCCCGACCACGCTGGCGCCGTGATCAACTTTGCCTTTGCAAACAAGCCGCCCTCGGCTGACTACCTGTTGGGCACCGACGTAGTGGGCCGCGATCTCCTGACGCGGATCATCTATGCTTATCAAGTCGCCCTTGGCATGGGGCTGGTGGTGCTGCTGATCGCCCCGCCCATCGGTGTCGCTGTTGGGCTGATCGCAGGATACATAGGCGGCTGGACGGATTTCATCCTGATGCGCATTTCCGACATCTTCCTGTCGATCCCACCCTTGGTGCTGGCCCTTGCCATCATGGGCCTTTTAGAACCAACGCTGCTCAACGCCATGCTGGCGATCACCGCAATGTGGTGGCCGTGGTATGCGCGGCTGGTCTACAACATCACGCGCGGTGAAAAGGTCGAAGGTTACGTGCTGGCGGCTGAGGTCATCGGTGCGTCCAAAGCCCACATCATGTTCCGCGAAATCTTACCCAATTGCGTGCCTGCGATTGTCACCAAGATGACGCTCGATTTCGGTTTTGTGATCCTGATCGCCTCATCGCTCAGCTTCCTTGGGCTGGGCGTGCAGGCACCGACGCCGGACCTTGGCTCGATGGTATCAGAGGGCACGAAGTACCTGCCTGACAGCTGGTGGATGACGGTGTTCCCGGGGCTAGCCATTGTGGTCGCCGTCTTTGGGTTCAACCTTGTCGGCGACGTGCTGCGCGACGTGTTAGAGCCTGATTGATGTCTGATCCCCTCACCCTTGATATCAAAGACCTGCGGCTGTCCTTCAAAAACTGGTCCGGCACCACTGAGGTCCTGCATGGCATCGACCTGAAAATCGCGCCGGGCGAACGCGTGGCGCTTGTGGGCGAAAGCGGGTCGGGAAAATCTGTAACCTCGCGTATCGTGCTGGGCACAATGCAAGATGTGCGCAGCGCCCGCGTCAGTGGGCAGGTGTATTTCGAAGGCACGGACCTGTCCGCGCTGACATCCGCGGACCGCCGTGCCTTGCGCGGGCGCGATATCTCGATGATTTTCCAGGATCCCACCTCTGCGTTGAACCCCGTCTTTCGGATTGGGGAGCTGTTTCAAGAGGTGCTGAAACGCCGCGACCCACAGGTAACAAAGGCGCAGGCACGCGAAAAGGCCGCCAAAATCCTGCATGATGTGTCCATTGAGGACACCGACCGCGTGCTCGACAGCTACTCGTTCCAGCTGTCTGGCGGTATGAACCAACGGGTCATGATCGCAATGGCGCTGATCAATGAACCGCGCTTGTTGCTGGCCGATGAGCCGGGCACCGCGCTGGATGTGACGGTGCAGGCCCAAACCTTGGCGCTGATGCGCGATCTTGTAGAGCAGCAAGGCACCTCAGTGCTGTTCATCTCGCACAACCTTGGCGTCGTGCGCGAATTCGCCGACCGGATTTACGTCATCTACCAAGGCCGGATCGTCGAGCACGGAGCGACCAAAGCCCTGTTCGACGCCCCACAGCATCCCTACACTAAGGCGCTACTGTCCGCGATCCCGCGCCTGACGGGCGGCGGCGTGCCGGATATCGAAGAACGCTCGCCGGACTTTGAAGCGCCCCTCATTGACCATGCAAAGGTGCCGTGATGCCTGACCCGATCCTGTCGCTGCACGCGGTCACCAAAGAATTTCACGTCGGCAAATCCGTTGTAACAGCCGTCGACAACGTGACCATGGACGTGGCGGAGGGCGAATGCCTTGCCATCGTGGGCGAAAGCGGGTCTGGCAAAAGCACCATCGCCAATATGATCCTTGGTCTGTTTCCCGCCACCAAAGGGCAAATCAGCTATCGCGGCACCGAATTGCCCGCCAAACGAACGCTTCAACACCGCAGCCAAATCCAACTGGTCCAGCAAAACCCACTGTCCGCCCTGAACCCGCGCCGCTCTGTCGGGGCGTCGCTGCGGCTGGCCTTGGACGTGCACGATCACGGTGCGGCGTCCGAGCGGCCCGCAATGGTCGCAGCCTTGCTAGAGGAAGTCGGGCTCGATCCCGCCATGGCCTCCCGCGCGCCCTCTGGCATGTCGGGCGGCCAGCGTCAGCGCATCGCGATTGCCCGCGCCCTGGCCTGCCAATCGCAGATCGTGGTGCTGGATGAACCGACCTCGGCCTTGGACGTGTTGGTGCAGGCCCGCGTGCTGCGCCTATTGAATGACCTGCGCGAAAAGCGGGGCCTGACCTATCTGTTCATCACCCATGATCTATCGGTGGTGCGCAATATCGCGGATCGCGTCGCGGTCTTTCAACGGGGCCAGCTGGTGGAACTGGCCGAGACTGAAACCCTGTTTGAAAACCCAACCAACCTCTACACGCGCACGCTAATCTCAGCGGTCCCCGTCGTGTCTCAATCCGAAATCGCCCTGCGCGACAGGCTGGCAGCCGGGGCCACAGATGCGCGCTAGCAAGGTCATCACCGCCGTGGAGGCCCATGCCGAAGGCGAGGGCGGGCGGGTCATCACCGCAGGTCTGCCGCCTCTCAAAGGTGCCACGGTCAAAGATAAGATGCTCTATATGCAGGCGCATCACGACGATATCCGCACCCTGATGCTGCAAGAACCGCGCGGCAATCCGGCGCTGTGCTGCAATGCCATCGTGCCGCCCTGCCACCCCGACGCGCAGGCCGGGTTCCTCATCATGGAGCAGACCGAATATCCGCCGATGTCCGGCAGCAACACGATCTGCGTCGTGACCGTGCTGCTGGAAACCGGCGTCATCGCGATGCAAGAACCCGTCACCAATCTGACGTTGGAGGCCCCTGCCGGGCTGATCAAGGTTGAGGCCACCTGCAAGGACGGCAAGGTCAAACAGGTGAAATTCCGCAACGTCCCCGCCTTTGCCCTGCATCTGGATGTGGCGCTGGACGTGCCCGGATTTGGCGCGATCACCGCCGATATCGCATGGGGCGGCATGTTCTACGTCATCGCGGACGCGGCCCAATTCGGCCTTGGCCTGACCTCGGATGAGGGCTTCGAGATCGTGAAAGCCTGCGAAGCCATGCTGTCGGCCAGCCGGGAACAGTTCCCCGTCACCCACCCGATTGATCCGGAATTTACTGGCCCCACAATCTCGCAACTGACCCTGCCGCCTGACCAAACAGGCCATGACGGGATCAGCGCGGTGTCAGTCTCGGGCGGGGCGTATAGGCCCAATGGGATCACCGGCGCGCTTGACCGCTCACCCTGCGGCACCGGCACCAGCGCGAAAATGGCGGTGCTGCACGCCAAGGGCCTGCTTGCGCAGGGGCAGGATTATGTGAACGCAGGCCCGCTCCGCACGACCTTCACCGGCCAGATCGAAGAGACCACCAAGATCGGCGCCCATGAGGCCATCATCCCCAGCATTTCCGGGCGCGGCTGGATTTCAGGGATCAGTCAATACCTGCTGGACCCTAGCGACCCGTTCCAAACAGGCTTTACGGTAGGCGATATCTGGGCAGGGTAGTCATATGCACGACCCCTTTACCCTATCCGTGATCCAAGCCGGCTTTGAAAACGCAGCGGAAGAGATGTTCGCCGTGCTGCGCAAAACCGCGATGAGCCCGATCATCTACGAAGTGCTTGATGTCGGCACGGGCATCACAGATGCACAAGGGCGCTTGGTCAGTTCCGGCGCGGGCATCCCGACCTTTGTAGGCGTGCTCGACAAGGCAGTGAAGGTCATAGTGGACCGCTACGGCGACAGCCTGGCCGACGGTGACATCTTCATCACCAACGATCCCAACCATGGGGGCGTGACCCACCTCAATGATGTGTGGTCATAGCCAAGCCAGTATTCTTTGATGGCCAGTGTGTCGCCTTTACGGCCTCCATCGCGCATTGGGGCGATATTGGCGGCAAAGTACCGGGGTCGATGGCCAGCGATGTGACCGAAATTTTCGCCGAAGGCCTGCACCTGCCCCCCGTGCGCCTGTTCAACGCAGGCGTCCAGAACGCGGCAGTATTTGACATCATCCAGATCAATTCGCGCCTACCCGACTTTGTACACGGTGATCTTTGGGCGCAGATCGCAGCCAGCAATAGCGCGGAACGTCAGCTTTTGGCGATTTATAAAAACCATGGGGCCAAGACGGTCACGGTGGCGATGAAAGATGCTTTTGCCGCGGGTCGTGCGCGGGCATTGGCAGGTCTTGCAGCGCTGCCGAAAGGCACCTTTTCCATCAAAGAAGAACAAGACGACGGCAAGATATCGCACGCCACGATCACAGTCACCGACGACACCTTCGAGGTCAACCTGACCAACGCCCCGCCCGACGGCGGCACCCCCTACAACACCAGCCGCGATGGGGCCGTCATCGCCTGCCAGATGATGTTCAAAGCGCTCTGCGATCCCGAACGCTTTGCCAATTTCGGATCATTCTCACCCCTGCGGGTGATAACCCAGGAAGGCACGGTGTTCCACGCCGGGCCAACAACACCCCAAGGCTATTATTTTGAGACCCGCATCCGGCTGTTCGACATGCTTTGGCACTGTATGGCGCGGGCGCTTCCGGGGCGTTTGCCCGCCGGGTCGTTTTCGTCGATTTTCGGCACCGTGATTGCGGGGCAACACCCGGATACGGGACGGAAATACACAATGGTCGAACCGCAAATGGGCGGTTGGGGAGCGACCTCTGAGCGCGACGGCCTCCACGCGATGTTCTCCCCTAACCACGGGAATACGTTCAATTGTCCCGTGGAAATCTGTGAAGCCCGTTATGGTTTGAACGTCGTGCAAAAGGGGTTAGCAGCGCGGCAATGCAACGCCACGGGCCATACAGGTGGGCATGGCGTCAGTGTCACCTACGAGGCGCGCGCCAGCCAGCCTGTCGGTCGGCTACACCCGCGCACGCATACCTGTGTGGTCTCTCAACGATCAACCGCCCGGCGGGACAAACACCATGGTTATCGAGCGCATGTCGAGACCCGTGGAAACATATCAATTTGCCAGTGGCGTCGCCATGCAAGCGGGCGATCGCATCCATATCAAAACCGCAGTTGGTGGACACGCATAGCGGGGCGTCAAAGGACTCAGGACTGCAGAATTGCTACATTTTGGGCGCAATGAGGTGTGATCATAAATGTTATGATGACACCTGCAATGTCAGTAGACACCAGCGTAGACGGCGCAGGCTGCTTCGACGTCCATGTCTTTTACGTGGTCCGCCTCCGCGGCCTTATGGGCCGCATATAGCTCCCCAAATCCGTCCGGGAACCACGATAGGACGGTGCTATCATTGCAAAACCGTGACACAGCGGCGTCCAGAGTTTCGGGCAATCGCTCAAACCCGCGCTTGGCGAGATCTTCGCCTGACAAAAGTGACAGGTCGTCGGTTGTTGGTTGCGGCGTGCCAAGCGCCTCTTCAATCCCCTGACATCCCGCATGAACGAGTGCGGCTAGGGCAAGGTGCGGACAGGCGGCGGCATCTGCCGCGCGGTATTCAAGGTTGAACTGCGCGGCTTTCTTGGCAGGATCTTGCGACGATGTCGGGCAAATGCGCAGCGATGCCTCGCGGTCCTGATCGCCAAGGTTGTTATATGCCGCTGACCAGCGGTGCGGGGTCAACCGTTCATAAGAAATCACCGAAGGTGCAGTCAGCGCGAGGATGCTGGGCAGGTACTTCAAAACCCCTGCCGCAAAGGAGCCGGTGAGGTTTGACATGCCGCTTGGGCCTTCTGGGTCAAAGGTGACGGGCTTGCCGGACTTGTCCAGAAAACTGAAATGGATGTGCACGCCGTTGCCCACCGAAGCGATATCCTGGATCGGGGCAAACGTGGCCGCTTGGCCGTGATGGCGGGCAATCATATGGGTCAACTCGCGCAGGATGACAGCGTCGTCCGCCGCGCACAGGCCGATGGCGGGGGTCACTACGACCTCGAATTGGTTTGCACCATATTCCTTCATGATGCTGTCTGGCGCGATGCCCGCGTCAGACAATGCGCCCATAAGATATTCGCACAAACCTCGCTGATCCTCAAACGCGCGCAGGCCAAACCCCTGATGGACAATGGCGGGCGGCCCTTTGAGCTGAAACTCATGTTCAAAGGCAGCTTTCAACGTGACACCGGCCACGTCGTTCAGGCGGTCTAGCGCGGTGCGCAGAATGTGGCGCATACAGAAGGGCCAGGGCGTATCGTCCAGATGTTTGATATCCCCGAGCATGACTTGGGTCGCGGGGCGATCATCCAAATTCAATTTCATTTCCGCCGATGGGTCCGGCACCAACTTAAGGTCACCCAGCGACCCGAACGGGCTGTCGGCAATGCCATCAAAACAGGTGATCTGGATGTTGGTCGGCACCCAGCCGACGCCGCGCCGAAGCCGCTTTTCCAACTGATCCGCAGGGAAAGCCTTGCCGCGCACCTTTCCGGACAGATCACAGGTTGCCGCCAAAATCAGAGGTGTCGGTTGTGTCATTCACTCGGCCTTTCCAGATGCCTCAGACGATCCCAAGCTTTGATCCGTTCGCGCGCGCTGTCCCAGTTATCTTCGGCGATGCGTGTGACGATGGCTTCCGTCACGGCCAAAGCGGAAGAATAGGTGTCCCACAACGTGCCGGAGTCGATGGGCACAGCCAAAACCTCGCTGCTGTGGCGCGCGACGGGAGAGATCCATTTGTCCGTCATCAAGACAATCTGCACGCCACGTTCTTCCTGCGCTATGCGCGCCAGCATTTCCAGAGCCTGTTGGTATCTTCGGAAATCCACAAGGAACAAAACGTCCCCCTGTTTCATGCGTAACAGATAGTCGGGCCATTGCTCGCTGGATTGCGGAATGTGATAGACTCTTTCGCGGGCCTGCCGCAGGTGGAATGTCAGATGCGCCGCGATTGTGTCGCTGATCCGCCCGCCAATCGCATAGACCGAGCGTTTGCGGTTGGACAGTGTTTGACAGATGCGATCGAACTGATCTTCGGTGATAGCATCGCCGGCCACAGCCATTTGCGCGACCGTTTTTTGCAAAAAGTCCGCCAGATACCCGCCTTCTATGGTGCGTGGGCCATCATGAATGTCCACGGGGCTGCGATCCCCATCCTTCAGTTCATCGATGAGGTCGCGCTGGAACTCTTGATACCCGTTCAGGCCAATCTTGGTCACAAAGCGCGAGATTGAGGCCATTGAGACCTCGGACCGTTCGGCCAACTCCTGAATCGACGTCAAACCAGCATAGGGATAGTCCGCCAAAATCGCGGTCGCGAGCTTGCGTTCACCAGCCGTTAGCGTGCTGGCAGACGTTTCAATCCGTCCTTTGATTGTCAAAAATTCTGTTCCCATCTTGCGGTCCATAGTGAGTGAATAAAATTTTTCATTCAATTGAAAAAAGTTGACTCTGGAAAAAATTCATCAATGCTGGTGTATAAGGATGCGGCATGCCTGCGTCCTCCTGCAACGCATTTGACTGGGGCGGTCGCGTGGAGAGTACGATATCTTACGATCCTTTGTTGTCAGCGTGTGATCCGTCGCCGGTTGAGGTGTACAATGCCAATGCAACAAGCCCAATCTTATTGCTGTGTGAACATGCCGGAAATCATATCCCGAATAGGCTGCAAGGCCTCGGGTTGAGCGAGGACGCGCGGACCAGCCACATTTCTTGGGATATCGGAGCGGATCAACTAGCGCGCAGCCTTTCGGATCGGCTGCGCGCGCCCTTGATCCTGCAACGCTTCAGCCGGTTGGTCATAGATTGCAACAGACCGCCCGGGGCTACGGGATCGTTTTGTGAAACCTCGGACGGGGTGGTCATTCCAGGCAACGCCGGTCTGGACCGAGAAGCGAAAGATGCGCGGCAGCGGGCGATTTTTGACCCTCTGGACAGGGCCATTAAAGATGCGCTCACGGAGCGCAAATACTTGGCGGCATTTTCAATTCACACTTTTACCCAGACTTTGGGGGGCAAGGCGCGGCCATGGCACGCAGGGTTTCTTTCGAGACAGGATACCGCGATGGCCGAGGCGTTGATGGGTCATATCAGCGCCCAAGTCCCGACCCTGAACCTCGCCCTGAACCAACCCTACCAGATTGATGACACCAGTGATTGGTTCATCCCCCGCCACGCAGAACCGCGCGGGTTACGCCACACGTTGATCGAGATCTCGCAACGACCTTGTGGTGGACAAAGCGGGGCAAGATCGATGGGCCGACTTGCTCGCCGGTGCGATTCAGGCCGGTTTGGAGGATCGCCCATGACCCTGTCACGCGACGTGCCCCTACAGGCAGACCAATCCGCCTTGCTGTTTATCGATGTGCAAAACTTCGCGGCCCACAGGGACGGCGCGGAATTTGACGGGCTGAGCGACGCCGCATTTGAATCCAAATACGGGGCTTTCTTTGCAGGCCTGAAAGAACGCGTCATTCCCAATATGCAGACCCTTCAAGCCGCCTGCCGCAAGGCCGGGATTGAGGTGATGTATACCACGATTGAAAGCCTGACCCTGGACGGGCGGGATCGCTCGCTCGACTATAAGATCACAGGCTTCAACGTCCCCAAAGGATCGTGGGACGGAAAGGTAATCGACCAGATTGCGCCACAAGGGGACGAGATCGTGCTGCCGAAATCATCTTCCTCGGTCTTCGTCTCAACCCATATCGACTATGTGCTGCGCAACCTTGGGGTCAAACAGCTCGTGATTTCCGGCATCCTGACGGATCAATGCGTGGAAAGCGCTGTCCGCGATGCCTGTGACCTTGGCTATCTGGTCACGCAAGTGACGGATGCCTGCCTGACCTACACCGCCGAACGGCACCAAAATTCAATCCGTGCGATCAAGGGCTATTGCCGTCAGGTGACGACAGCAGAGCTGCTCGCAGAACTGGAGGCAGGCTAATGGAAAAAGCGCTCAAAGCAGTCATGGACGCGATTGAGGCGGACACGGACCATGTCGTTTCCTTGACCCAAGACCTTGTCCGCATTCCATCGGTGAACCCCAAGTTTCAAGCCGAACAAGGGCTGAACCGCGAAGCCGATGTGCAGGACAGGATCGAACAGGAACTGCGCCCGCTTGATTTTGGGATTGAGCGGTTTGAGACCTTTGAAAACCGTCCCAATGTGGTCGCAGACCTACCCGGCTCAGAGGACAAAAGCATGATCCTGTGCGGCCATGTGGATGTGGTGCCTGTCGGCGATGCCAATGCCTGGGCGCGTGATCCGTTCGGGGGCCAGTTGGATGCTGGCAAGATCTGGGGCCGCGGCGCTGTGGACATGAAGGGCGGCGTGGCGGCCTGCATTTCGGCGGCGCGGGCGATCCGCGAGGCTGGCATTGAACTGGAGGGTCGGCTGTCGGTTCACACCGTTGTCGATGAAGAGGCGGGTGGTTTCGGCGCGATTGACGTGGTGGCGCGCGGCCATCTGGCCAAACACGCGATTATTGCAGAACCGACATGGGGCGATGTGATCCCGGCGGAAGGCGGCCTCGATTGGACCAAGATCACCATCTTCGGCAAGCAATCCCATGCGGGTTGGCGCTACAACATGATCTGGCCGCAGCATGACACGCCCGGCCGACTGGAACCGGGCGTAAACGCGATTGAGCTGGCCGCACGTTTCATCTCAGCCCTGCGCGATTTTGAAGCCAGCCGTTGCCGTGACAACAACCACCACCTCATGCCCGCCGGTCTGGCGACGATCAATCCGGGCACGATCATGGGTGGCGCGGGCATGGGCGAAGATGGCAACCCGGCGGTCATGACCAACGCTGCGATGATGTCGGACGTCTGCACCATCGTGCTGGACTACAAATTCATGCCGCAGGAAAGCTTTGCTGATGTGAAGGCCGAGTTTGAGGCCTTCGTGCATCACTTTGCGCAAATGGACCCTTGGATGCGAGATAATCCTCCCAAGATCGAATGGTCGCTGTGGGACCTCCACTTTCCCCCGATGAACACGCCAGAGGATCATCCGCTGACCCAAGCAGCCTTAGCCCGCGCTGCACAGTTGCAAGCCAAACCTCCGCGCATAAAAGGGTTCGAGGCTGTCACAGACGCGGCACATTACGCAGGCAAAGGCGTGGTACCGATTATATATGGCCCGGCGGGGGACGGGTTCCACGGCGATAACGAATGCGTCGAGGTGGACAGCCTGATCGAGACCACCAAGGTCATCGCCGCGACCGTTCTGGACATGTGTGGCGTCAAATCATGAGCGATTTGAAACATATCGACACCAGCCACGCGCGGCTTGCCTATCGCGAAAGTGCGGGAACCGGCTTGCCGGTCGTGATGATCCACGGCAATTCCACTTGCCGTGAGGTGTTTCGCAACCAGCTTGATGGCGCAATAGGGGCGGCCCATCGGTGCATTGCGTTTGACTTGCCGGGGCATGGGGACAGTGACGACGCTACGGACCCGGATCGTAGCTACAACGTGCAGGGCTATGGCGCTGCCGCGATTGAACTGATGCAAAAGCTGGGTATCGCACGCTACGCGGTGCTCGGCTGGTCGCTGGGCGGGCATATCGCGATTGATATGATGGCGCAAACTGCTCCGCTTGCGGGCGTGATGATCACAGGCTCCCCGCCGATCACCCAGGGCAAGGGCGCAATGGCGGAAGGATTTACCGGAGATATCGAGCATTCCATCGCGTCCAAACAGATCCTGAGCGATGAAGAAATAGACATGTTTGCGCATGGCACCTGTGGTCCTGACGCGCCCTATGACCCGTTCCTGAGAGAGGCGGTCGCGCGGTGCGACGGGCGCAGCCGGGCTTTGATGATTGCCAAATTGGCCTGTGGCGTCGGCCCCAACCAACAGGTCATCGCCACGAATGCGCCCGTGCCCTTCGCCATCGTAAACGGCGCGGAAGACGCCTTTATCCACAACGATTTTATCGCTGGGCTGTCATACAAAAACATCTGGGAAAACAAGGTGCATAACATTGCGGGCATCGGCCATGCGCCGTTTTGGGAAGCACCCGATCAGTTCGAGACCTATCTGAGCCGATTTCTAACAACACTCAACTGAACCCACTGGGAGAATGAACATGAAACGTAGAACTTTACTTGCCGCATCCACCGCCATCGCTCTGTTGGCGCAAGCAGGCATCGCCGCCGCTGAGGTCGTCAAGATCGGCGTGCTGGCCCCTGTCTCGGGCGCGCAGGCCGCAGATGGTGCCGAAATGGTCAATGGCGCGCAGATGGCCATTGATGAATTAAACGCCGCAGGTGGGGTGGCGGGGTACACGTTTGAGCTTGCCGTGGGCGACGTGGTTGACGGGGCCGCTGACAAAGTGACCACCGCTGCAGAGCGTCTGCTGGGCGACCGGGACATGGGCGCGATCATGACTGGCTATGCCTCCGGCTCGAACTTCGAGATCGAGCTGATGGCCGAAATGGAAATGATCTACATGATCTCGGCGAACTCCTCACAGACGGCCGAGATCATCTCGCCCGACCCGGATGCTTTTCCAACCGTTTGGTCGCTGACCCCGTCTTTCGCGGGCTACAACACCGAAATTGTGCCGGTGATTGATGGGCTTGCAGCAGACGGAAAACTGGATCTGCCGAACAAGAAGGTCGCGTTAGTCGCGTCGGACAACCCTTATTCCAAGGGCATCGCTGATGGCATGGTCGAGGCTTTCGCTGCGGCAGGCTGGGATGTCGTGACCAACGACCTTGTGCCATTCGGTGAAATCAACGACTGGCGCGGGTTCCTTGGCACAGTGCGGGACGCTGAGCCATCGGTCATCATCAACACCGACTACGTGTCGTCCAATGCCGCATTGTTTGTGTCGCAATTCAACGAAGACCCAACCGACAGCCTCGTGTTCATCCAGTACGCGCCGTCGGTGCCGGAATTTGTTGAACTGACGAAGGAGCAATCCTCGGGCATCGTCTACAACCTGTTGGGCGGCATCCTGAACACGCCGACCAACCCACGTGCGGCAGAGGTGATCGCGAAATACGAAGACGCGTTCGGTGTAGAACCGGGCACCTATGGTGCGGCGCTGTATGAACAGGTGCTGATCTACGCGGCTGCCCTGGAAGAGGTCGGCGACCCCGCAGACCGCGTGGCCATTGGGGAAGCCATCGGCGCGTCATCGACGCAGACGGCGATGGGTATGGTGTCGTTTGATCCTGAAACCCACCTTGCGGTTCAATCAAACGACGGTATTCCACTTCAGTTCTACCAAATTCAGGACGGTGAGCGGGCACTGTTTTACCCGCCGGTATATGCCACAGGCGAATTTGTTGAGCCGTCTTGGATGCAATGACCTCCCTGAACTGGGCTGCGCATCCTGCGTGGCCCATTTTTCCTGAAAGCACCCCATGACCAAACCGATCCTCTCCCTCAAAGGCGTCATGAAACGCTTCGGAGGCCTCACGGCGGTGAACGACGTCAGCTTTGACGTGCCGCAGGGCGAATTCCTCGGGATCGCCGGGCCAAACGGGTCGGGCAAAAGTACGCTGTTCAATGTCATGACCCGCGTCCCCTTTGGGCCAACTGCGGGTGAGGTTTGGTTTGACGGGCACAGGATCGACGCTATGGCCGCGCATAAGATCGCGCGGCTGGGCTTGGCGCGGACCTTTCAAAAGGATGTGGAGTTCCCCGACCTGACCGCGACCGATACCGTCGCGATTGCGGATGTCTACGGCGGTCAAAACACCCAAAACCATCAAGCACCGCTTGATATGGTGGATTTCGCCAAAGACCGCCGTGACATGCCAACGACTGAACTGTCGGTCTATGAACGCAAGCAATTGATGATCGCCTCCGCCCTTGTCACCAGCCCCAAAGTCCTGATGCTCGATGAACCAGCGTCGGGCCTGACACGGCCTGAAATCGCGGCGCTTGGAGTGCTCTTGCGCAAGATCAATGAAACCGGGGTGACGGTGATCTTGATCGAACATGTACTGGGGCTTTTGATGGACGTGTCCGAGCGGTTGATCGTGTTGAACCAAGGCAGCTTGCTGGCAGAGGGCGACCCGAAAGCCGTGATGCAAAACCCGGCTGTCGTTGAGGCTTATCTGGGGACACGCGCCGCATGACCCGCATATTAGAGGTGAAGGGGATCAAGGCCGCATATGGGTCTGTCACCGTGCTGCGCGGCCTCAGCCTGCATATGGCAAAGGGTGAGAATATCGGCCTTTTCGGCCCCAATGGCCATGGCAAGACCACGCTGCTGCGGGTGATTTCCGGCTTGATGAAACCGCTTGCCGGTGAGGTGCTGTTGAAGGGCGAAGAGATCACTGGCCAGCGGCCGTCTGCCATCGTGTCCAAGGGTGTTGTTCAATCCCAACAGGGTAACACGCTATTTGGGGATATGGCGGTGCGGGAAACGCTAGAAATGGCGGCCTTCACCAAACCGGCCCGTGCGGTTGCGAAGAACTCCCTTGAAATGGTCTATGACCTGTTTCCCCGGCTGGCCGAACGCGGCCCGCAAAAGGCCAAGACCTTGTCAGGAGGTGAGCGTCAGATGCTGTCCATTGGCGCCGCTCTCATGTGCGCACCCAAATTGCTGTTGCTGGACGAACCGACGCTGGGCCTGTCGCCGAAACTCAAACAAGAACTGGCCACAGCCCTCATGGAAATTTCAGCCCAGGTGCCCGTGATCGTCATCGAACAAGACGTCGAATTGCTTCTGTCACTGGCAGATCGGTTATATTTGGTCGAACACGGCGAGGTTGTCCGCGAAATCGCGAAAGACGACGCGCCGGACCACCAAGAAGTCATGAACATGTATTTCGGGGAGCATGCCTGAATGGACGCCCTGATCACGACACTTGTCTCGGGCATCGTCCTTGGCTCTCTCTATGCGCTGATGGCGAGCGGTCTGAGCTTGATCTGGACGACCCTTGGCGTGTTCAACTTTGCCCATGGCGCGCTGATGATGATCGGAGCTTTCGTCGCTTGGACCGTCTCCGAAGGCATTGGGCTGGGCCTTTGGCCTGGTCTTTTCGCAGGTATCGGTGCCGCCGCCCTGTTGGGCATCATCATCGAATTCCTGCTGGTGCGTCCTTTCTATGGGCGGCCCAATATGCTGCTCATTACCGTGATGACAACGCTGGCCGCCATGATCATTTTGGAGAAATCGGCCCAAATCATCTGGGGCGCCCGGCTGAAACAGCTGCCCCGTCTGGTCGAAGGTGACATCTCAATCCTTGGTGCGGTCATATCCCGGCATGAGGCTTTAATCGTCGTGATTGCACCGGTGATCCTGATTGGCCTTTGGGCCTTTGCCACCAAAACCGCGACCGGCAGATCGCTGCGCGCGGTGGGGCAAAATCAGGACGCCGCTGCCTTGCTTGGCGTCAATGTGCCCTTCACCTTTGCGCTCGCCTTCGGCCTCGGGGCCGCACTGGCGGGCCTGACAGGTGTGTTGCTGGGCGGCATCCGGTTCATTACACCGTCCTTGGGCGCAGAGCCGCTTGTCAAAGCCATGATCGTGGTGATTTTTGGCGGGCTGGGGTCGCTGGGGGCAACCGTCGGGGCGGCCTTCGTCATTGGCATCGCAGAGGCGTTTCTTGTGCTGGTCCTGGGCCTTTATTGGACCCCCTTCGTGCTGTTCCTGGGCCTGATCATCGTGCTGATCTTCCGCCCCAATGGCCTGTTTGGGAGGGTATGATGCGCGCTTTCCTGTACATTCTGTGCCTTGGCGCCTTGGCCATCGTGCCGCTCTTTGTGCTGGATAGCTACACGCGGCACCTGTTCATTCTCGCGTTCATCTATGCGGTCGTCGCGTCGAACTGGGACCTGTCGCTTGGTTATGCCGGGCTGTTCAACTTTGGCCACCTGACGTTCTTTTCCGTCGGCGTCTACACCGCTGCCATTGCCGCCAAGACATTCGGCATCGATCCCTGGCTTGCGATCCCGCTGGGTGGGATCACGGCAGCACTCGCGGCCCTGATCGTGTCACTCCCAGTGGCGCGGCTGAAGGGGATTTACGTTGTTCTAGTCACGTTCGGGTTCAGCCAACTGGTCTTGCAGCTGATACTGTCGCAAAGTCAGATCACCGGCGGGGCTGGCGGCATGGTGCGCATTCCGGGGCTGGAGATCGGTGACTACCGCTTCATTCGCGATTTCAAGTTCGGCTACTACTACGTCGCTCTTGGATTGCTCGCCATCTCGACGGGCTACCTGCTGTGGATCACACAAACACCTTTTGGCAAATCCTTGCTCGCCGTACGGGACAACGAAGACTACGCCAAGGCGCGCGGCATTTCGGTTGCGCGCCAACGGGTGTTAGCGTTGGTGGCAAGCGCGGTCTTTCCCGGCATCGCGGGTGGGTTCTTTGCCATTTACCTGCGCGTTGCCGCCCCCGAAGTGCTGAGCTTTGGTACCCTCAGTCTTGCCTTGTCGATGGTGTTAATCGGCGGCACGGCGACCGTCTATGGCCCCATCCTCGCCGCGATTGTCCTGACCTTTGCTACCGAAGCCATGGCGGGTTTGCGCGGCATGGAGGAGGCCCGCTTCATCGTTGTGGCCGTCGGCATGATCCTGGTCTTGCGTTTCGCGCCGGGCGGGCTTGCACGGATCGTCAGCCAAGCAGGTGCCAAGTTATTCAAGGACACAAAGACATGAAGAAAATCGCAGTTCTGGGCTTGGGCAAAGTTGGCACGCTCGCGTCGGAGCTGCTGCATGACGCGGGTTTTACCGTCACCGCCCATGACCAAGTCGCGCCGAAAGAGGACTTGCCCTTTGAGGTTAAAGGCACAGATGTCACAGACGCCGACGCCATTGCACGCGCCTTTGCGCAGGTCGATGCCGTCCTGTCCTGTCTGCCCTATCATCTGAACATCCGACTTGCAGAAGCAGCTGTGGCGGCAAACATTCACTACTTTGACCTGACCGAAGATGTGCCCACTACGAAGGCGATCCTTGATATGTCCACGCGTGCTGGCAAGCTCATGGCCCCGCAATGCGGCCTCGCACCCGGGTTCATTGGCATCGTGG
Source organism: Litoreibacter sp. JB4-2 (assembly GCF_055693445.1). NCBI lineage: Bacteria > Pseudomonadati > Pseudomonadota > Alphaproteobacteria > Rhodobacterales > Roseobacteraceae > Litoreibacter > Litoreibacter sp. JB4-2. The sequence continues at coordinate 3,211,095 of NZ_CM146334.1, read as the reverse complement.
GCGCGGATCTGATTGCGCGCCTTGATGAGTGTCGGTCCTGCAAACTGCGTGTGGGGGCCTTGCCGCAGAATCCAACGGGTCTGATGGGGTATTCGTTCAATTGGTCCCCAGAGGGCGTGGTGAACGAATATTTAAACGATTGCGAAGTGCTGGAAGACGGTAAGATCAAATCCGTCTCGCCCATGGAGTGGATGGAAAAAATCTACATCGACGGGGTCGAGTTGGAAGCCTTCACAACTTCGGGCGGCCTCGGCACTATGTGCGAGACCTATCATGGGCAGGTTCCCAATATAGATTACAAAACCATGCGCTATCCGGGCCATGCGGCGTTGATGAATTTCTTCTTTCATGAATTGTTGATGCGCGACCGGCGCAAAGAAGCGGGGGAAATTCTGGTCAACGCAAAGCCGCCCGTTTCTGAAGACGTGGTCTTTGTCCACGCCGCCGCCGAAGGCCTACGAGACCGAAAATTGGCGCGTGAAGAATTTGTCTGTGCCTACAAACCAAAACTTCTCGCAGGCAAAACCAGAACGGCCATCGCATGGACGACGGCATCGTCCGTCGTGGCGATCATCGAAATGGTGCGTGACGGGACCTTGCCAGCCAAAGGGTTCTTAAAGCAAGAAAATGTCGACCTAAACGCATTCCTGTCCACGACCACCGGCGCGCATTTTGAGCTGCCCAATTAATAACTTGAACGCAGTCGCTTGTTATCCATGCACCATTTGGAGGTTTGGGCTCCTAGGACACCTTCGCTGCATTTAAGATAGATGTCCGCTTTGGCGCGTTCTCAAAAGGCAAGCAAAGCCAAAGACGTTGGTCTTTCTGGGATCAAAGTCAAGATGCGTTAATTTCTTGAGTCCGTTCTAAATGCCTATGAAATGCACGGCGTAAACGAACTTGCTTTAACCAAGATCAATAATTTCTTGCGCGCCCGCTACGGCGGCGACAATGGTGCAAAGCATGTGCTGAGAGGAATACCGCAAATTAAGCAAGCATTCACAGAAATAAAGACCCACCTTTACTCCGACTTAGATAGAGATACACAACCACAACTTTTAGCGAACGCCTCAAAATCCCATAATTCTGACAGTCTGTATTGGAGCCACAACATACTGTCGGACGTCAGACATTGCGGATAAAGGACGAAGAAATAGTCCTTGGGACAATATAACCCTGCAGTTCCACAATAAGGGGGCACTTGGCGGATGGGGAACCGTCTAACCCCTGTTTCCACATGTTCATCAGGGTTCGCCAATATCCGCATTAATCGTTTATTTTCTGATAGTTATTTTCACAACTAATCATTGAAGTTCATTCATGGTCGCGCTAAACCCGAGGAAAGTGTGGGAACAAATGTGGGAACAGCATGTTATTGAGCGCGCAAAAAATCAAAGGTGCAAAGGCTGGAAGGCACGGCGACGGACGCGGGCTTTTCTTGTACGTGAAAGCCTCTGGTGCGCGCTCTTGGGTGCTGCGCTATCAAGTTCAAGGACGTAGGCGCGATCTGGGCCTTGGAGCTTTTCCAGATGTCTCTTTGGCAATGGCCCGAGAAAGAGCAACAGAGGCACGCCAACTGATTGCAAACGGCGAAGATCCAATTGCCAAGAAACAGCATGCAAAACCCAAGACATTCAAAGAGGCCGCACTTGAGTTAATCGAAAACAAGCGACACGGGTGGAAAAACGCCAAGCATGCCGCCCAATGGACTTCGACACTTGAAAGCTATGTATTTCCCAAGATCGGACAAATGCAAATTGCCAAGATCGAAACGGCAGACGTCGTTGGCGCCTTGCGACCCATCTGGTCAGATAAGCCAGAAACTGCCAACCGAGTGCGCCAACGTATCGAAGCCGTGATAGACTATGCCTCTGCGTTGGGTATTCGAACTGGCGAGAATCCGGCCCGTTGGCGCGGCCATCTTGATTATCTATTGCCAAGGCCAAAGAAGGTGCGCGCTGTGAAACACCACGCCGCCCTGCCCCATGCTGACATCGCAGACTTTATGATCGACCTTTCCAAACGAACCGGCGTCGCCTCAAGCGCGTTGGGCTTCACGATCTTAACCGCCGCAAGGTCCGGTGAAACGCGCGGCATGACTTGGGGCGAGATTGATATTGAGAACGCAACGTGGACTATCCCCGCCCAGCGCATGAAGGCAGGGAAAGAACACCGCGTCCCGCTAAACCAAGCCGCTATCGCTTGCCTTGGTCCACGTCGCGACGATGAAACGCTTGTCTTTGGAAGCGAAGCGAAGCCCGGCAAGCCAATCTCAGACATGAGCATGACGGCAGTTTTACGCCGCATGAAGCGAGACGACATCACAGTCCATGGCTTTCGGTCCACATTCAGAGACTGGGCTGGTGAGACGACCAGCTTCCCCCGCGAAGTCATCGAAGCCGCATTAGCCCACGGGATTAAAGACAAATCAGAAGCGGCCTATGCGCGATCTGACCTTTTCGACAAACGGCGTGATTTGATGGAAGCTTGGAGTAGCGCCGCTATTGAACCCAAAGATACAGGCAAAGTGGTTAGCATTATTACAGCATAAGTTCTTACTGAATATTTGCTCAAAGCCAACAGCGCCACATAGCGGACGATTAACTTCACTCAAAACATTGTCCGCTGTGCGGGACCAACCTGCCGTTGGATTTATGCGCCTAGAGGTATGCAACCCGAACTTTGCGTTGGTTGCCTCATCGTATTGACTGGGTTTCGGGCATACAGAGTATGAAAGATAGCCATAGTTCCAACAGCCGAAGTTCAATCATCAGGTCGCTCGACGTATCGCTTCCGCCATGGCTTCAGCCAGGTCTTGAGGGGCGTTATCGCCAATAAAGATGGATCTCTTGAATTTTGGCAAAGGTGGAAAGTTGTCTTTGGAAGTTAATATTTTCATGCCTTCTTCGACGCTGTCTTGGTAGATGACGCCAACTGCGAAACCGGCTCGGATCGCAGCCTTTTGGCTCATGATACCCGTACAGGCAAAGGCGACGTTGTAAGTGCGCCCTTGCTGATCCAGCGATACTTTCGGCAATTCCGCCAGCCAGCATCCATGGTCAATGATCGCAAGTGGCACGGGATCGTTTGCTTTGAGATTGAGCGTCTCGCTTGCGGCCCAGACCGCTTGTTGTTCGCGGAATACCTCGCCCGGGACAGTCGTTACAGCAGAGCAAACTGCGATATCCAACTCGTCCGCCCGGATCGCATTGGCAAAACTTGCAGTGCAGCCCGATGTTGCAACGACCTCGACACCTGGATTGGAACGGCGGAAATCTGACAGAGCTTTTTCCAAAACGCCCTCGTCGAAATCCTCTGGAATACCGACGCGTATGCGACCGTTCAGAGGTTCAGCAAAGAGTGACTTGATCCCCGCCAGTTCTGCCAAGCTACGCCGTGCGGCCGGTAGCAGCTTTTCCCCACTTGGAGATAGGGACATGCCTTTTCCATCACGCAGGAACAGGGATGCGCCCAACTCTTCTTCCAGTTTACGCAATTGCACGCTGATCGCGGATTGGCTTCGGTTCAACCGCGACGCGGCTAAGGTCAGGTTTTTGCAATCCGCAATCTCGACAAATGTCTTTAGGAGGTTGCCATCGGTGAAGTTGCGTTCGCTTTTTTGCATCTCATCGTTCATATCATTTCATTTTATTAAACACAATGCGCGCCTTACGTGTCGGTCAAGCAACGAACACCCGAAAGGAAAAGACGATGACCGACAAAGAGCAAATCATTGCAACTGTGACGGACTATATTGAAGGCATCCGTGATGGCAGTGGAGCCCGTGTCGCCAAGGCGTTCTATTCCAGCGTCAATCTGAACTCGCTGGATGCGGACAGAAGTCTTGTTCTGACGCCGCGCAGTGCGTTGGAGGCTTTGGCAGACAGCGGAACGCTTCCCCCAACAACAGCGAGATCACTCATGTTGAGATCAACAACGACATGGCTCTGGTCAAGGTCACCATTGATCTGCCGACGTTCCAGTTCTTCGATTTGCTGACCCTGCTGCGGCTGAACGTAGGCTGGAAGATCGTCTCCAAGACCTACACCACGGTCAACAAGTAAGGCTAAACAGATAATTCGATAGGAGGTACAGACATGACATCCCGCAAGATGACAGGCGCCGCACTCATCATGGTAACACTGGCGATGACGCCCGCATTCGCTGACATCAGTGAGGCCCGCAATTTCTATCAGTTTGAACCAACGGTCCTAACGTCTGGCCAACCCAGTGCCGCACAATTGGCTGAAGTTGTGGACGATGGCATCGAAGTTGTAATCAACCTCGTCCCGGAATCTGAAGGCATTTTTAACCCTGAAGAAGGAGAAATATTGGCGGCCCAAGGCGTCGAATATATCCATGTGCCAGTCAACTGGCGCGATCCCAAGGCCGAGGAATTTCAAACCTTTCTGAAGGCGATGGACCGTGTTGGTGATCGTAAGGTTCTTGTCCATTGCTGGGCGAATGCACGAGCTTCTGCCCTTGTGGCGGCACATCGCGCCATTCAAGCGCCGGATACGCAAGCCGCCGAACTTGAGCAGTTGGAAACCATCTGGAGCGACGTTGCGGGCTATGATTTTGCCCGAGACACAGTTTGGCAGGAATATTTGGCAGACCACATCGCAGGGGAAGCGCAGTGAAGCGGGGACCCTTGATATCAGCAGACGACTTGAACACCGTCATAGATGCACCAAACGTTAAGATCTTCGATGTGCGCGGTACTTGGGCATCGCCTGCACGGGCCTTGCCGGACGACTATGATGCGGGAAACATCCCCGGAGCCGTCTTTCTGGATTGGACCCGGCATTTCATCGCGCGGGGCGTTGCCCCTGGTTTGGCCCCGATAGCGGATGAAGCAGAGGCCCGAGCGTCCTTTACGGCGCTCGGAATCAATGAGGGCGACCTTGTCGTGCTCTACGATGCGTCCTCACACATGCATGCGGGTCGGATTTGGCTGGCCATGCGGCACTGGGGTTTTACCAATGTGCGTGTGCTTGATGGTGGGTGGTCGAATTGGGTTGCCAAAGGTTATCCGATTTCGACGGAGGTTACTCAGCCAACGTCAGGTAGCTATGAGCCGGTATTGCAACCTGGATTGAAGATCGACTTGGATGTGTTTCTTGCCGCGCAGGCAGAAGCCTGTGTCATCGATGCTCGCGGTGCTCAAAATTTTGCCGGAAACGAGGGTGATCCGCAGACAGGTCATATTCCCGGAGCGTTAAATGTGCCGTTTAGCGCAGTTCTGACCCCGGAAACAGGCGAGTTTCTTGATGATGTCGAAATCCGAGAAGCAATGGATCGCTTGGCGCCGGAGTGGAAGTCCAAACCTCTCATAGCTTCTTGTGGATCTGGGTATGCCGCTACGGTTGTTCTTCTTGCTTTGGCTAAGATTGGCGAAAAAGGAACGCTATTCGACGGATCATTTGCCGAATGGAAACAAGACCCGAGCCGCCCTGTCGCACAGGGCTCATAGAGTTCCGCTCTCGCTGAATTACGCAAAGGACGATATCAATGTCTGGAAACCCTGTACCGAACCGAATTCTCTACACGATGCTGCGCGTCTCCGATTTGGAGCAATCTCTTAAGTTCTACCAAGACGCTTTTGGTATGCGCGAACTGCGCCGCGAGACGTTTCCTGACGGAAAATTCACCCTCGTCTTCATCGGATACGGCGATGCCGCGTCAGATGCCGTGATCGAACTGACCTACAACTGGGATGACACAACATACGATCTGGGGAACGCCTATGGTCATATCGCGCTGGAAGTCGACGATATTTATGCGATGGAACAACATCTAATCGCAAAAGACGTGAAAGTGACCCGTGCCGCAGGACCGATGACATTTGCACCCGAAGAGACCGGCCTGAAAGAGGTCATCGCTTTCATTGAAGATCCAGATGGATATCGCATCGAGTTGATCGAGGCTCACTTGGCCGCTTGAGGTTTAGCAAACCATCATTTCCCGAAGCCATATGACCCGCCGTCGTGTTTTCCAACGCATGAACGGCTCAAGAGGAAAAAAATGACCACTATTCTTAACGTCAATTCAAGCGTCAGAATGACTGACTCCGCATCTCGTCTTGCTGGTAAGCAATTGATCGAACAGCTTGAAGCACGGCATCCTGATGCCAGTATTATCCGCCGCGAAGTGACCGACGATGCTGCGTATATGACGGAGGAATGGGTTGGTGCCAGCTTTTCTGCACCTCCTGAACGCTCAGATGCCCAGACCGAACTTCTTAAGACCTCTGACAAGCTGGCCCAGGAGGTGTTGGATGCAGACATCTTGGTCATCACGGTATCCATGTACAACTTCGGCATCCCTGCGCCGCTGAAGGCTTGGATCGATCAAATCGCTCGACCAGGTCTGACGTTCCGTCCTGACCCGGAACACACCTACGTTGGACTAGCTACGGGGAAGTCAGCGTATCTATGTGTGGCCACAGGCGAAACCGAAGTGGGTGGGAACATGGATTTTGTGACGCCATATCTAAAGCACGTCCTTGGGTTTCTTGGCATTGAAGACGCAAAAATCGTCTCCGCAGATATGTCTGTTTTGGATGGAGATACATTAGGATCAAGAATAGATGCCCAAGTGCTGCAGGCGGTAGCAGACTAGGCTGAAGCTGCGTTGCGATGACACTCTTTGGAACCCATCAAACTGAGCAGCGCACAAAGGCGACAAAGTGGATTAGGCCAAACCCACCGCTAATGGCGGCGGCACCGGTAAGACCTAACCAAAGTCTGTCCGGCCAGTTTTGTGTCCAGCCGGAATAGGCGGCACGCAATGCCCATAACAGGAAGCCCGTCGCCATCGCCAGACTTGCAAACATACCGAAGATACCTGTCATACAGGATTGCGTTGATAAGGGGTTTTCAAGGGTAAACAGCACCGACAGAATAGCCCCAAGGGACTGAAGCAGGAGAAGGACAACAACTGTTTTCAACGCGCTCTTTCCACACAGACCTTTATGGGCAGGAGAGAAATAGCCCCTAAAAATTCCTAAGGTAACCTTATGATGAATTTTGTAGGCTATTTCCAGATCAGGCGTGTGGCCTTTTGAGGCTGAATAACTCTGTCACTCGGGCGTAGTCACGGTAGCCCAGACGTGCCAACGGCTGGAATTTGGTCACATCGAAAATGCCGTCGATCAGGTATTCATCCTGCAAATGGATGCCAGTTACTTCGCCAAAGACCACCATGTTTGCCTCGCCCGGCAGATCAACGACTTTGACCAACTTACACTCCATGCTGGCCGGGGCCGCTGCCACGCGCGAACATGCGATGGTGGCGCAGTCTTCGCGTTCCAATCCCGCAAGATCGAACTCGTCGACATCACGCGGTGCGGGGGCCGAAGTTGCGTTCATGGCGTCACGCATCTCAAACCCGACGACATTTACGCAGAACACACCTGTGTCGATGATGTTGCCAACCGAGTCCTTGCCGCGCGCGCGGTCTGCTTTGCTAGCGGTAGAGGCGAACATGACTTGGGGAGGCTCGTATGACACTCCGTTGAAGAACGAATAAGGTGCGAGGTTTTCGGACCCATCATTGCCGCGTGTTGATATCCAACCAATTGGGCGCGGAGTGATGAGCGCGTTAAAGGGGTTATGTGGTAGACCGTGGCCGTTGCGAGGTTCGTAAAACATGGGTCATTTCCTGGTGTTAAGGATCTGCGCCTGTTGTGTCGGCGCAGACCAAAATGTGTGCCTTATGCGGCTTGGTCACCTAGATCGCGGTTCATGGAGTAGGTGCCCATGTGGGAGGCTTCAGCCAGCACATGACCTTTGATCGCGGCTAGGGCATCTGCGCCCGTAAACGCGCCATCAAGGTCAACCTGTTCGACATCCAGTGCATAAACGCTGAAGTGATAGTGATGGATGATGCTGTCATTCCACGGTGGGCATGGGCCGTCATAGCCGCCGTAATCGCCGCCCATATCCGCGTCACCAGCGAACCAATCGGTATAGCTGTTGATGCCCGTTTTCCCGTAAGATCGCTGACCAGCGGTCTTGCCGCCTGGCGTCACACCAAGGCTGTCCGCGCCTTCGGCGATTTCGCGTGTCGAGGCAGGGATGTTCACCAAGACCCAGTGGTAGAAGTCTACGCGTGGCAGGTCGGCGGGAACGGTTTTGCCCTCTTGGTTTACATCTTCGCCTGACGACGGCACATCCGGGTCATGCATGATTACGGCGAAGGACTTTGTGCCTTCGGGCGCGTTTGACCAGCTGATCTCAGGGTTGATATTGTCAGAGGTGTCGAACCGGCCTTCTGCCGGGATTTTACCAAAGGCGAATTTTTCTGGGATCGGCGCGCCATGCGCCCAAGCTTTGAGAGTGATGTCCATGGGATTGGTCCTGTTGCAAATGTAGGGGGTAGCGCCCCGACAGAGTGCCGAGGCGCGTTGTTTTAGCGGTTGTAGACTGCGGTGATGGTTGAAGACGCCAAGCTATTCGCGTTCACCATGAAGCCTGCAAGTGCGTTGCTCACCGAATTGTCGATCTCAAGCGTTGTGCCCAAGGCGTGGACGGTGAACTCGTAGCGGTGAACTTCACCTGGAGGAGGACATGCGCCGCCGAAGCCCTCCGCACCGTAGTCATTGGTCAGCTGGACGCCGTTCACGTCGCTGCCACTAGGCAATGATGTCACATCCGCAGGAATGTTGAAGGCAAACCAGTGCCACCAGCCCGAACCTGTTGGTGCGTCTGGGTCATAGACAGTGACGGCGAAGCTTTCGGTGCCTTCAGGCGCGCCGGACCATTCCAGTGTTGGAGCCACATTGCCACCTTCGCAACCAAAGCCTTGGAAGACAAAGTCAGAGCTCAGCTGCTGGCCTTCGGCAATGTCTGGGCTGGTCAAAGTGAAGCCGTCGGCCATGACCGGTGCTGCGAGTGTTGTTGCCAAAGCGGCAGCGAGGAAAACGTTACGTGTCATTGGGATAATCCTTTCTAGGATTGTTTGTTGTTGATGAAGCTAACTTAGCCATCACAACGCGGTGCCGCTTCCGGCTCCCAATCAAGAATTATCGGATTTCGATCAATGTGCAGCCAAACGGATATCTTTTGGCTTAATCCCGAACCTTTTGCGGAATGCGTCGGAAAAGTGCGACGGTGTTTTGAACCCGCAATCCAGCGCTATTTCCGAGACTTGGGCATCGGTCGTCTGAAGCTGGCTAAGCCCGTGTTCCAACCGCGTGTGCAGCAAGATTTTGGCAAAGCCTTGCCCGCCCTTTGAAAGCCAACGCCGCATAGTCGCTTCGCTCATCGCAAAATGTTCGGCGACCTCGTCGGCCATCCAAGAGTGGCTGAGGTCTGTTTCGATCAAGCTGCGGACCTGACTGATCGGATCGTCTTCGACTTGTGTGGGCAACTGAAAGCCTTGCTCACGCAGCCATAACAGTGGCTCTAACAGCCGATGGTCGCGGATGGTGTTGGGTAGCGCTTCGTTGTCCAGCGTGTCTTGGATGAGGTTTAGAATGTCCGCGGGATTGTTTTCAGCCGCGCGGACGATTTGCACGCCATTCTCAGCATCGGATTTCGGAAGGTCAGAGAAGACAGAATTGATCAGATCATGCGTGTAGCAAACGCCCAAGGCACGGTAGTCGCCTTCCATCACGGGGCGGTTTTCCATCGTCACCATGGATCCGGGCGGGAAGATCATCAGATCGCCCTCTTCGCCGAGCATTTCACCCTGCTTGGGGCTAAGGACGTATTTGCTGCCGCGTTGGATGAAGAAAAAGAATGTAAGACGGAAATAGAGTTCCGTAAAAGTCGCCGTGGTGGCCTGTGTGATTGGAAAAATAGAGACTTTGCTATCCACGACGTGTCCTTGAGTGTTGGGGCACAGATTTGATAATCGCTGTGCCCCGTTTTGTCAGGCCACTTTTGGCAAAGTAGAGGGCACACCACCCGCCAGCAGCGCCCCGCCACCGGGGGCAACTTCTGTAAGATCCAAACTACGCAGGATTTGACGTGTTGTAGCAACCGCCGCAGACATGGTTGGCAGGCCGGATGCGCGTTCGATCATTTCAATGGATGGCAGTGAAGGCATCTGCACACAGGCCGACGCGACGATGGCATCCACGCCGCGCAGATCCAGTTTGCGCCACAGCTCCGCCGGGGCCGTTGGGTCTTGGGAGGCGACCTCCAGATTGTCGGGGATTTCGAGGGCGAGGAAATCCTGCACTTCAATCCCCTCGTTTTCGATGTAATCGACAACAAGTTTCGTGAGTGGCTTCATATAGGGACAGATGATCGAGACCTTCTTGACGCCCATATCCTTCAGCCCATCAATCAAAGCACCGGCGGAGTTCAAGACAGGCGTCGGGCAACCGTTGTCGACGGTGGCTTGGTTCAGTTTGCGGTACGATTCATGATGATATCCCAGTCCCATCGACATGATCGCAACAAGACAAGCGTAGGCTTGGACCTCGACCGCCGCGTCGGACAGTTCCGTGGCGCAGCGCACACTGTCTGCGTCCATCGCCTCCAGCTCTTCTTTCACAACGCTCTTCATCCGCATCCGCGAAGAGTGAAAGGTAAAGCGTTCCGGCAAGATGGTTTCCCGGGCCTTTAAGAGCGCCGGGATTTCGGTTTCCATGGTCACGTTCGAGCTGGGGACGATCAAGCCAACGCGGCGGTAGTGCGATGTATAGGACATTGGTTTTTCCTTTTAATTTAAGGGTTAAAGCGCAGGGCCCATGACGGCCTCTGGCAACCACGTGGCGATGCCGGGGAAGACGCACAGCAGGACAATGGCGAGCAACATGCAGGCCACGAAGGGCAGCGAACCTTTGAGGATGGTCTTGAGCGAGATGTCTGGCGCGATGCCGTTGATCACGTAGAGGTTCAGGCCAACCGGTGGTGAGATCAGGCCGATCTCCATGTTGATCGTCAGAATAACAGCGAACCAGATCGGATCAAATCCAGCAGTCGTGATGATCGGCAACAAGATGGGTGCCGCCATCAAGATCACAGCAACTGGCGGCAAGAAGAAGCCAGCAATGATCAAGAAGATATTCACCGCGATCATCAGGACCCACGGGTTCACATCCAGCGTGCCGATCCAAGTTGCGATGCTTTGTGTGATGAACAGGCTCGACAGCATGTAGGAAAACACACCGGCTGCGGCGATGATGAACAGGATCATCACGCTTTCCTTGGTACTGTCCTGCAAGATCGTCCAGATTTTGCGGACGTCGTAGAGTTTGTAGATCATGATGGCGACTGCGAGGCACAGAAGCGCACCGACAGCGGCTGTTTCGGACGGTGTCGCAACACCGCCGTACATTGCATAGAGCACACCGATGATGATGCCGATGAAGGGCAGCACGCGGGGAAGGACTTCGAACTTTTCTTTCCAAGTGTAGCTGCGCGCAGTCAGCAGGTTGGAGTCGCCGGACTTCCATGTGGCGTAGAGCGACCACGCCATGAACAGACCAACAAGCAGCAGACCCGGAAAGACACCGGCCAGAAAAAGACGACCAATCGAAGTCTCGGTTGCGATGCCGTAGACGATCATTGTGACAGAGGGCGGGATTAGGATGCCCAACGTGCCGCCCGCCGCGATAGAGCCTGTTGCGATCTCCTCAGGGTAGCCACGCTTGCGCATCTCGGGGATGCCCATTTTGCCGATGGCGGCACAGGTCGCAGGGCTGGACCCCGACATCGCTGCGAACAAGGCGCAAGCCCCAAGGTTAGAAATAACCAAGCCCCCCGGCACGCGGGTCAGCCACCGTTCCAGAGCTTCGTATAGGTCAGCCCCGGCGCGGGTTGAGGCGATCGAGGCCCCCATGATGATGAACATCGGGATCGACAGAAGCGCGAAACTGTCGAGTTTTCCAAAGAAAATCTCGGGCATCAGTTCAAGCGAGCGCATGCCATCAAAGATCACCAGAAAGCCTGCGGAGACGACGAGCAACCCAACACCGACGGATACGCCAGAGAACAGGACAAGGATGGTACAGATGCCGACGAGGGCACCAAGAATGAGGGGGTCCATTACGATGCCTCCAGCCCAAAGGGCGTTTCAGATTTCGTGAGAAGGGCTACAAGATCGGCGATCAATTGCAGCAGCAACAGTCCAAAGCCCACAGGCAAGGACAAGTAGGGTATCCACAAAGGGACAGCCGTCACAGTGTCCGATGTCCAGCCACGTGCCCAAGCGAAGTGCCAATATTCATAGCCGTAAAACAGCATCACGCATGTAATGGCGATAGAGAGCGTCAGGGTGATGATGGCCAGCCCAAACCGTGCCTTACCTTTCAGTGCCAGTGGGATGAGGTCCACATTCACGTGGCCCCGTTGAAACTGAACAAACGGTAATCCGATGAGGGTCGCAGCAATCACCAAGAACACAACAATCTCGGTCTGCCAAACGGTTGACCCGTTCAACGCAAAGCGGATGAAGATCATTTGGCATGTCAGAAAGACAGCCGCCAAAATCATCAAGGCAGAGCACCACCCAGCGACGCTAGAGATATTTTGGACCGTACGTACAAAGGCATTCTCGCTCTTTGTGCGTTGGGTAGCCGAAGGGGTATGGCCAGCCATGACGTTCTCCTTCCAATTGGGATGGGATGGGCGAGAGGCAGCGTGCCCCTCGCCTTTGGGTTCACTCGACCGCGAGCGCCATATCAAGCAGCTCTTGGCCACCTTCGACATCAGCCACAAACGCGGCGTAAGATGTTTCCTGGGCCAGTGCCTGCCATGCCGCGAAATCATCCGCCGTCATTTCGGCGATCTCGACACCAGCTTGGCGGAACACTTCAACTGACGCGGCATCTTGCAGTTTGGCCTGTTCAAGATAATGCGCCTCGGCCACCTCTGCCGCGGCAAGGAGCGCTGTTTGTTGCTCTTCGGACAAACCCTCGAACGTGGACTTGTTCATCAAAAGCGGTTGGTAAAGGAACCATAGCGCAATGTCGGACGCAGGCGTGTAGCAGGCCACCTGTTCAAAAATCCGGTATGATACGAAGGAGGAAGACGACGTGTTTGCCGCGTCCAAAACGCCCGTTTGCATGGCTGAATAAATCTCGGATGACGCCATAGATGTGATCGACGCATCCGCACCCACCAGCATCTGCTCAAACGACTTACCCGCCGCACGGGTCTGCAAGCCTGCCACATCATCTGGATGCGTGATGCAAGTGTCTTTGCCGACAAAACCGCCCGCGAGGTAGCCATGGACCAGGACCATTACATCATCTTCGGCCATCTTTGCCTCAAGCGCTTCCATAAAGGGCGATTGGCTCAGACGGGCCGCGTGATCATGGTTTTTCACAAGACCCGGCATAAGCGTCAGGTTGAATGCCGGTTGCTGGCCACCTGCATAGGACAGTGGGAAGACTGTCATGTCCAACTGCCCGCGTGACAACGGACGATACTGTTCGCGCGGCTTAAAGAGCGACTTTGACGGGAAGATGGTGATCTCAAGATCGACACCGGCTGTCGCGACTTCATCAGCGACAATCTGGGCCACTTCATGACGCACATCACTGGTGGACCATTGGTGAGACAAGCGTAACTCCTCCGCCTGCGCGACCCCTCCCGCAACGGCAAATGAGAGCACGGCTGATTGGATAAATTTGTTCATTTTGATTCCTCCTATGGATTCTTATTTGTATTATATGTATACATATAGCAACTAAAAAAATGCACATGGATCGTTTTTTGCCTAGCGAAAGAAACGCACCGCACCTATGTAGAGACGCGAAAGGAATGCTTATGCCGCGCGCATCAGATACGCTCATAGAGCAGCTAAAACATGATATTTTCAGTGGCTTACTAAAGCCTGGTGATCAGCTCGAAGAGGCTGATCTCGCCGCGCGCTTTGGTGTCAGCCGGACGCCAATTCGCGAGGCGATCCGGTCTATGGTTGATTGCGGGCTCCTTGAAACGCGGCCCCGCAAAGGGGCCATCGTGCGTGTTCTGACGGCAAAAGAGCTCAACGACCTGTTCGAAGTTGCCGCTGAATTGGAGGGCATGGCCTGCCGTTTGGCCAGCGATCTGCTTACACTTTCGGGCAAGAAAGACATCGAAGCGGGCTTGGAACAATGCGGTGCAGCCGCCGCAGCCGAAGACATTCCCGGCTACGCCGAAGCCAATCTGGCATTCCACGCGGCCATTCACAAAGCCAGCGGCAACGCGTGGCTTGTCGATCAACTGGATCAGATCCAGGCGCGGATCAATGTCTATCGCCTGATGCCTTACGAAGTTGTTGGCCGTTTGGGAAAGTCGCTCGCAGAACATCGTAACATTAGCGATGCTATCTTTGCCAAAAACGGTGCACTGGCCAACACTCTGATGCGCGACCACATGATGCTACAGGGGGCTAGATTGCCGAGTTTGCTGAAAGCTCTGGAATGAGTTTTCTTGCATTCAACAATTTGCTATCGACAGCATAAGGCGCGATCTCAGAAACCAGTTTGCAGAGCTGACAATACAAAATTCAAGCGGAGCAGTATAGTTCTTCGAATGGCAGCATTCAGCGCTTCGTTTCGGTACGTGAACTGTGCAGCATTTGGTAGGTTTGGGCTCATAGCGGTCATTGCCTGCCTGACGGCGCTTGGGATGGCCGGAAGGCCACTATGCGGACAAAGCACCATTTCGCTGCGGCTGCGCCAACGTCCGCACTTAGGTTTCAGACTAGCCCTGCTAGTCTTGCGAAGGGGTCTACATTTGGGTCTCGGTGCCAAGAGTATTCGCATCCTAAGGCAGTCTTTTCTGCCTGCTCCACACCATAGAGGTTCGCCAGAGCCCCAAGTGCCATATCAGTCCCAGCCGAAACGCCTGAAGATGTAAAGAATTTGCCGTCCTCGACCCATCGCGCCTGCTTTACCCATTGAACCTTCGGCGCAAGATGAACCGTTGATGTGAAGTCCATCTTGTTTGTCGTGGCCCGTTTGCCATCAAGCAAGCCTGTCATCCCAAGTACGATGGTGCCCGTGCAGACCGCCATGACCCGTTCCGCGTTTTCTGACACATCTCGTATCCACTGAAGAAAATCTGGCGCAATACATTCTTCGAGAGCGCTGTCACCGCCAGGTATGAAGAGCAAATCATACTCAGTACGCTCTGACATCGTGATGTCTGGCACAATCCTTTGACCATGACGGCTAGGCACCGGGTCGGCTCCGGCGGCAACCGTAATCACGTCTATTTCGTAGGTGGGATCACCCAACATTTCCATCGGGCCAAAATAGTCCAGCGTTTGGAAACCCGGAAATACAAGGGCAGCAAGAGTTCTCATTTTCATTTCTCCTAAATCGTCCTGCTCTCTGGATAAGAGGTTTGATTTATGGCATAAATGACAACATGCCCTCTTTTCACGCCAACGTGCCAAAACCTAGCACCGACAAACCGAATGTTGTTTTTCTGGTCTATGATGGCATCGTGTTGCTGGACCTTGTGGGGCCACTGCATGTGTTTTCTCGTGCTTGCGAAGACGAAACAAATGATCTGGCCTATAACACCCATATTGCGTCAGTGAAGGGCGGTCCGGTCCAAACGAACACTATTGTTCACGTGGATAGTACGCCCCTTACGGAGCTATGCGATGCCTCCCGGGGATTGAAAATCGACACTTTGGTGATTGTTGGTGGTGATGGCGCGAATGCTGCCGAAAAAAATAGGGAACTGGTAGCGCAAGTTGCCGCACTTTCAGACAAGGCCAGACGCACTTGTTCGGTTTGTTGCGGTGCCTTTTTGTTGGCCGCAGCAGGTTTGCTGGACGGCCGTCGCGCTGTGACGCATTGGGAGGATTGCACACTTCTGGCGGCGCGTTTTCCAAGGGTGAATGTCGAGGTAGACCCAATTTATATCAAGGAAGGCCCAATTTGGACATCAGCCGGAATAACAGCGGGCACTGACATGGCCCTTGCTGTCGTTCGTGAAGACTTGGGGCCAGGTTCCGCATTAAGTTTGGCAAGGTCGCTGGTGACCCCGATGATCAGGTCTGCGGGACAATCCCAATTCAGTTCCGATCTTGCGCGCCAGACCCGAGATTCAGAGGGCGAATTTGCAGCGCTACACAATTGGCTGCGAGATAACTTGGCAAAGCGCATCAACGTTAGCGACATGGCCGAAAGATGCGCCATGAGTTCGCGCAATTTCTCCCGACGTTATATGGCAAAGGTGGGCCTGACGCCCGCCAATTCCTTGGAGGAAATGAGAGTAGAAGCTGCGAGAAATCTTCTTGTAGAAACAGATCACGGTATCAAAATTATCGCACGGCAATGTGGCTTTGGTGACCAAGAAAAAATGCGAAGAGCATTCCATAGACGTTTGCGCACATCTCCTTCCAGCTATCAGTCGTCGTTTCACGAAAGCTGACATTCATGCTCCGCGCAGCATCGGTAACAATGGGCTCGAAGCGGTCATCTGACGCATTATGTCGGGTTTCCCCGTTAACATGACCCCCTTCGATGTCGGTTTGGCGGAACTAATTTCGCGTCAACCAAGCGTCGGGGGTGATCGCGTTGCGCTCCACAGTATTATGGTCCGAACAGCAATTCAGGCGCGCGTCGCAATGGGTCACTATCCTCATTGGCGCGCGCTAGCGTCCAGCACCCTTGGAGGGTGATGAATAGCCGTTCGGCGTGTTGCTGAGATATCTCGTCCGTTTCGCCGAGCCGACTAGCGTGGCCTGCGATACTGGCAATCCAACCATCGAAGTAAGTCGCCGATTGGGCGCGGAACTCTGCACGATCAGGCCCTGCAAACAGAATTTCTGATATTGGACACCCGGTGTGTTTGCCCATCAGCTCGAACAGCTTTGCCAATTTGTGAAATAGCGTTGTGGCCCCATCTTTATAGGTAGAGGCACTTTCAAAGGCATCGTTGATAATCCGCAACATTTCCCGGTCGGCAAGAAACGCAGCTTCAAGTGCGAGGTCGGTCTTACCGTTTGGAAAGTGGTGATAAAGCGATCCTTTCGGCAATCCAGCTGCTGCCAAAATTTCGGTCAATCCTACGCCGTCGAAGCCCTTCTCTTGAAAGAGCTTGGCAGCTGTCCATGCAAGTTTTTCTTTGGTTGAAGCGTTCATAATGTTTCTTTTGACATGATTAGACCGGTTGGTCTAGAGTTCGACTAGACCAGTCGGTCTAGTTGGGGGAAGTATGATGAATGCGCACGAACAAATAGACATATCATCGAAAAAGGAGCCTGTGTCGTTTCTCTCAGGTGAATACAAACTAAACGGCGAACTCTTTTGCCCGACCCAGTCACCTCGTGCTGTTGTAGTGATCAATCCGGCAACTGGCGTGAAGGCCAGATTCTATGCAGATTTTGCAAAGTGGCTTTGCGACAACCGAGGATTTGCAGTTCTATTGTACGATTATCGTGACTTTGGAGCGTCTGCATCTGCTCACGTCAAGACCTCGAAAGCGACGATGTCTGATTGGGGGGTTCACGACGCTCAGGCAGCCCGTGACTTTGCAGCCGCCCGCTTTCCTAGTACGCCGCTCTGGGTAATTGGTCACTCTCTCGGCGGTCTCTGCTTGCCATTTCAAACAGGGCTTGACCGTATTGCTCGTGTGATCGCCGTGTGCAGCGGTCCGGTCCACACCACCGACCATCCTTGGCCATATCAAGTAAAAGCTCGATTGTTTTGGCACGGACCCGTTCCTATTCTAGCAAATCTTGCGGGCTATCTTCCTGGCAAGCGTCTTGGCGTCGGTCCCGACTTGCCTCTGGGGGTCTATAAGCAATGGAGAAAATGGTGCACGAGCCGTAGTTTCTTTTGTGACGACTTTGGAACCCGTTTACCGTATCCAGATTGGCGCGGATTGACAGCGCCAATGCAATTCATTGCCGTCTCTGATGACACATTGGTACCAGCATCAGCAGTCTGGCGGCTTATGCGCTTTCATCCGGAAGCGCCGAAAACCCAACTCGTTTTGCGACCCTCGGACTTTGACCTCGCTGAAATAGGCCATATCAATGCTTTCTCCACTCGATCCAGCGCAACATGGGATTCATTGATCGAGTGAAAAGGGGAATGCCAGAGACATTTCGCCGCCCGCGCGCTCCACTGTTAGCTCGCAACTTTGAAGTCATGCCGGTCAGAGTATCGTTTAGCTGCCAGCGTTTGGGTCCGTTAGATGTTTTGACACCTTTGCCAATGCTGACAACAGAGCCTTCTGCTCAGTGTCGTTCAAAGCGCTTAGCATGGCTCCAGCGTTTCGAAGGTCTTGGCGAATGATAGCCTCGATCACTTCTGATCCTTGTTTTGGCAAAGACAGGACAACAGCACGTCCGTCTTCCTTGTCTTTCTCCGACTGGACAATCCCGCGTTTTACGAGAGATGTAACTGCAGTCGAGATGGTCGTGCGCGGTACCGACAAGACGTCCGCAAGATGTGAGGGGCGACAACGACCCTCCGCTTGAAGAA
Organism: Litoreibacter sp. JB4-2; assembly: GCF_055693445.1. Taxonomy (NCBI): domain Bacteria; kingdom Pseudomonadati; phylum Pseudomonadota; class Alphaproteobacteria; order Rhodobacterales; family Roseobacteraceae; genus Litoreibacter; species Litoreibacter sp. JB4-2. Next base: position 3,192,701 of record NZ_CM146334.1, on the reverse strand, counting down.
TGCGCAGCTTATTAAAATAGAGCGGGTTGAATGGGATGAGGCCTTCTGCAGGTGCCCCCTGTTTGCCTGCAACCAGCAACGCCCGAATGATCAGATTGAGATATGCGCCTAACGATCCATTATTTCCCGCAACTGGCTTGCTTGCCAATTCCAACGCTGGCTTTGAACGCAACGGGTTTGAAAGACGGCACTGGAAAACGACAGAACCCGTTCGCAAAATTGTTAACCAAGCATTCGATAATGCAGGGCAACCGAATTATGGTCCACACGCATTCCGGCATATGCTCGCGCGGCACGCAGTAGACACATCGCAATCCGTCGCAGAAATCGTAGCTGCGTCTCAGAACCTTGGCCACGCTAGTCTGTTGGTCACTTTGACCAGTTACGGTCAGATCAGTCGCGAAAGACAGCGTGAACTTGTAACGGGTGAAAAGTAAAAGCACGGTGGTTTGGACTTACTGCGTATCAAAAACGGCGTTGACCAAGGGCGAAATGTGGGAACAAATGTGGGAGCAAATTTCTTTTCCTTACGAAAATCGTTATATTTTAGTGACTTGATGGGTAAATGTGGCGGACTGGGGAGGATTCGAACCCCCGACCCCTTGATTCGTAGTCAAGTACTCTATCCAACTGAGCTACCAATCCGCGTAACGGGGGATTTAACGCCGCCCCTTTGGCTTTGCAAGCGCAAAGCGGGCAATTGCAGCTTTATTCAGCGGCCTGCTCCAGTTCCAGAGGGTTCTTGGGCAAAGTGATCGCGAATTCCGTTCCCGATGGGTCGGTTTTCACCAATGTAAGCCCGCCACCATGGCCGCGGATCAGCTCAGATGCAATCACCAGGCCAAGCCCTGTGCCGCCTTTACGGACACCGCCCTCAAAGGCCGTAAACAGGTTTTCTTGCGCCTTGGGAGGCAAACCCGGGCCGGTGTCACAGACCGCGATTTGCCAGAAATCCTCGCCTTCAGAGCCCTTCACTTTAATCCGTCCCGGTTTGCCGGTCGCCTCAATCGCTTGGCGCGCGTTGCGTACGAGATTGCCAAGGACGCGGAACAGCTGTTCCCCATCAGCGCGCACCGCCATCCCGGGCGGCACTTCGTCTTCGAGCACGACTTGACCGTTAACGGCCAGCTTTTCGCCCTCGATCACGTCTTCAATCAGATTGGCCAAGGGCACCATGGACAATGACGGGGGCGGCTCCTCAACGCGGCCAAAGGCCAGGGTGCCTTCGCATAGGTTCACGGCGCGGCTGAGCGAATTGACCAGTTTCGGCGCCGAGCGTTGGACAGCCGGGTCTTCACTGAGCTCCATCCGGTCAGCAAGCAACGTGGCCGTCGTCAAGATGTTGCGCAGATCGTGGCTGATTTTGGCGACGGCGCCACCAAGTTGGGCAAGCCGTTCTTTTTGTTTGAGCGACCCGGTGAGCTGCGTTTGCATCGCTGCGAGCGCTTCCTCAGCGGAGCGCAATTCGGTGATCTTGGCGCGCGGCGAGATGATGCGTCGCGCGTCCTCGGGGGCTTCTGCGTAGACCTCCATATGGCGCACCACACGTTTAACAGGTTTGACCATAAACCTGCGCACCGCCACAAATAAAAGCAGTGCCGAGATCACCGAAATAACCAATGACAGCAGCAGAATGCGCAGACCGTAATCCACCATCGCTGCACGCAACGGGGCCTGCGGCATGGTCACGTCGATCATGGAACCCGCTTCATTTGTAGGCGAACCAATGGCACGGATAACGCCTTCGGCCGGTATCGCCAGCTGCATCAATGCGCCTTGGATCAGGTAGAAGGCAGACGGATCGCGCAGGTCGACCATGGTCGTGACTTGCCCGGGCACAGGCGATGACAACACCAATTGGCTTACCGCGTTGCGTCTGAGCGCCACGTTATAGACGCCAGCATTGTCCAGTAGTTCCTGCGCCAATTCTGCGGAAATCATCTCGTCTTCCGACGCCAGAACCGACAGGGACGCAATTTGCGCCTTCTCCAGGCGGATGTTCAGGTAGTCCTGTCTGAACCGGGCAATTGAGGGCACAAAAATCAGGACTTCGGCTATCATCACGAAGATGACCGAAAGGATCAAAAACCTTCCTGATAGCGATCTGATCACCGAATACCCCTCCTAAAGGCGTAGCTCAGGGCAAATACCTTTGCACAAAGCCCACCACACGTTTGACCATCGCACTTTCGAACAGCCTAGGCGAGAAATAAGCACCCGCCGCGCGTTTGTTAACCTCTCCCAGCGTCGGATAAGGCGCAACCATTCCGGCAACCTGGCTCATTTTCAGATTATTCGCGATTGCAAGCGCCCAGACCCCGATAAGATCACCGGCCGATGCACCCACAATGGAGGCGCCCACCGGCCGCCCTTTTGCCACCATTACCTTGATCAAGCCTGTGGTTTTCCCCTCAGCAATAGCGCGATCGTTTTCGTGAAATTCGAACCGGGCGATTTCCAGCGCGGTGCCAAATTTTTTGCGCGCTTGCGCCTCGGTCATCCCGACTTGTGCAAGCTCAGGGTCCGTATAGGTGGCCCAAGGGATATGGCCCTGCTTGGCCTTTGACGGCAGCCCAAACAAGATTGACCGGATTGCCACACCGGCGTGATAGCCCGCAACATGGGTAAATTGTAGCTGCCCGGCCACATCACCAATAGCGTAGACCTTTTTGTTGGTCGTGCGCAGGCTATCGTCCACTCTAATGCCACGCCGGTCGAATGTGATACCGGCTTCATCCAAGCCCAGATCATTAACATTCGCGGCGCGGCCGACGGCGACCAGAAGGTGGCTTCCTTTGAACACACGGCCATCTTTTGCCGTAACTGTAATGTCACCCGCCGTGTCGGTAATTTTCTCCGCCAAAGCACCTTCTTCGATGACCATGCCCTCCGCGCGCATGCGGTCCAGTACAATGGCGGCAAGTTCCGGGTCGTCCTTGCCCATGGCTTTGTCGCCCTCGATCACCGTGACCTTGGAACCGAGCCGTAGGTGGGCTTGCGCCATCTCGATCCCGATTGGCCCGCCACCAATGATCAGCAAATGCTCGGGCAGATCACGCAGGTCCCATAGGCTTTCATTTGTCAGATAAGGGACGTCGTCGAGCCCCGGAATTGGCGGCACAAACGGGGCAGAACCCGTCGCCACGACAATGCGCCGTGCCGTGATCTGATGCGCGCCAGCTTGCACGATGTCTTTATTGATAAAGCGGCCACGTTCTTGGATCACGCGCACGCCCAGCCCTTCAAACCGTTCCACGCTGTCAACAGGTGCAATCGTTTCGATGACATGGTTCACATGGTCTTTCGCAGCGGCGTAGTCGACTTTTGGTTCCACGTCAGCGACGCCAAACTTTGCACCGTTTCGCAAACTATGCGCCTGCTTACCTGCAGCGATCAGCGCCTTGGACGGCACGCAGCCATAGTTGAGACAATCGCCACCCATCTTGTGGTCTTCGAGCAGCACCACATCAGCGCCCATCTGGACCGCGCCCGCCGCGACCGACAAGCCGCCAGACCCTGCGCCAATGACCAACAGGTCGGTCTTTACCTTTTCCATGTCCTAAATCCCGTCTTTGCCGCGAACAGCCTTGAGCACAATGGGCAACGCCGCAAGGGCACAAAGGCCTAGGATTGGCAGCAGGATATGAGGTTCAAAAATGATACCCAGATTCGGCGTCTCACCGCGCGCGAAAACCTCGCCCAAGCCCGCACCGACTGACGTATAAACGACCGAGCCCGGGATAATACCGAAAAACGTCGACACGACAAAACGGCGATAAGGAACATCAACCAAGGCCGGAACCAAATTTGCCACGAAAAACGGCACTGCGGGCACCAGCCGAATAAGGAACAAAACCGACCATTGGTTCTCGTCGATACCGTCCTTGATCCGCTTCACCAAGCCTGATCCAGTTTCCATCTTATCGGCCAGCTTGTCGCCAAATCCAATGCGCGCGGCAGTGAAAATCGCGGTAGCCCCAATGGTTGCCGCAACCATATTGTACAGCGCCCCGGGAAATGTCGCGAACAGGAAGCCGCCGGTAAGTGTCGCAATCGCGGCACCGGGCAAAGAAAACGCCACGATCACGATATAAACCGCCATGAAAGCCAAGACTGCCAAAAGGTAGTTGGCGTCACGAAACGCGATCAGCGCCTCGCGATTGTCCTGCAAGGCAGAAAAGCTCAGGTAGTCACGCAAAAAGATGGCACCCAATAGCGCCGCAACCGCAACAACTATTATTGGCAGGCGCTTTTGCAGCGCAGATTTCCCCGGTGCGGCGGTCATGTCGGTCACGTTAATCGGCTCCTTCGGCCCATGCGTCAAGTTTGCGCCACTGATGCACGTTGCGGACGGCTCAAGATAGCGTCCTCACGCGCGCTTGATGAGCCGTGACCCGTTTGAGCCCAAAACCACGCTATTCTCACGCGAATGCTACCAAACACATGTTTTCGTGGTGCGTTCTGGACGAAAAATGTTGCAAAATCTGCCTACGCCTACGGGGTTTGGCCGTTGACGGCTCGGGGTTGCCGCTCTATGACGCGGGTTCGAAATACTGTTGGGCATCGAATCTGGCGATTTGCCGCCCCACCCGTAAGGAGGCTCCCGATGAGCAAACGTACATTCCAACCGTCGAACCTGGTGCGCAAGCACCGCCACGGGTTCCGCGCGCGCATGGCCACAAAAGCAGGCCGCAAAATCCTGAACGCGCGCCGCGCCAAAGGCCGCAAGTCGCTGAGCGCGTAAGCGCCACCGATTTCGCTAGCGCTTTGAAACCGCCGGAGGCACCCGTGGCAGGACGCAACGTCCCGGTCGCGGAAACGCCACCGGCGGTTTCCGTTTGCCTGCCGTTCAAACTTGAGACGCTGACAGCCCGCGCTGATTTCCTGAAAGCCGCGCGGGCCAAACGGTCAGGCCAACCCGGCTTTTTGCTTCAAGCCCGCGACCGCAAAGATGCCGACCCAGTGGTCCGCATCGGTTTCACCTGTTCCAAAAAGGTTGGCAACGCCGTCGCGCGCAACCGCGCCAAACGCAGATTGCGCGAGATCGCCAGGCTGGTGTTGCCAACTGGCGCAAAACCCGGCCATGACTATGTGCTGATCGGCAAAGCACAGGACACCGCCGTACGCGATTTCAAGCTGATGCAAAACGACCTGAAACGCGCGCTTGCAAAGGTGCATGCATGACCCCGCTCGCCTTCGTCATCTCCCTGCCCGTTCGCGCCTATCGCAAAACCTTCAGCTCCTGGGTCGGCTTCAACTGCCGCTATGATCCGACCTGTTCCGCCTACGCCATGGAAGCGTTGGAGAAACACGGCGGCATCCGGGGCACATGGTTGGCCGCCAAACGTGTGCTGCGCTGCCACCCTTGGGGCGGCATGGGTGTCGACGACGTGCCCGATTAGGCTTTCTTGAACGCCCCGACCGCCCTATAAGCCGCGCATGCTTGATCAACCCGACGATATTCATCCGCTGTTTCACGGCGCGCCATCAACCACCGAATTCAAGAAGCTGCGCAAGCGGATCATCCGTGACACACGCGCCGCAATCGACGATTTCGGCATGGTGGAACGCGGCGCCAAATGGCTGGTTTGCCTGTCCGGCGGTAAGGACAGCTACACGCTGTTGGCAGCGCTGACAGAACTGAAATGGCGTGGATTGCTGCCGGTGGAAATCCTCGCGTGTAATCTTGATCAGGGGCAACCCAACTTCCCCGCGACGGTGCTGCCAGAATTTCTGGAGCGCATGGAAGTACCCCACCGGATCGAATATCAAGACACCTATTCCATCGTCGTCGACAAAGTCCCGCAAGGGCGCACTATGTGCGCACTCTGCTCGCGGCTGCGGCGCGGAAATCTCTACCGTATTGCGCGTGAAGAAGGCTGTACCGCTGTCGTTCTGGGCCATCACCGCGACGACATTCTGGAGACGTTCTTTTTGAACCTTTTCCATGGCTCAAGGCTGGCGACGATGCCGCCGAAGCTGGTGAATGAAGAGGGGGATTTGTTTCTCTACCGCCCGCTGTCTTACGTGGCCGAGGCCGATTGCGAGAAATTTGCGACCGCCATGAATTACCCGATCATTCCTTGCGATCTCTGTGGATCTCAGGACGGGTTGCAGCGCCAAAACATCAAACAATTGCTTAATTCTTGGGAAGAAAAGGCTCCCGGCCGCCGTCAGAGAATGTTCCGTGCCCTGATGAACGCGCGCCCATCGCACCTGCTGGACCCAAAGCTGTTCGATTTTGCGGGGCTCTCCACTGAAGCGGCTGAAATTGATGAAAATTTGCCGAATTTGGGCGGCAATGATTAAGACCTTCTGAGGGGATTGAACGCTAAGCCACATGCGTGTGTATTTGCATGGGTGTGTCTATGAGTTCCTTTCTGAATGGCTTTCGTTTCATCACCGGCCACGGTTCTCAGACCGGAATGTCTTTCAGGACCGCCCTTTTGGCTATTGTGCCAGCACTTGCCACGCTCTCCTATTTTTCCAACGCTATAGAGCTGCTTTTGGCCATTGCCGTCTTCGCTCCTTTGATTGCATTGCTCGGCTCAGCCCACAAAGCATCAAAGCGTAGGTCAAACAATCAGCCGACAGACATCGTCGACAATTCGCGTTTTGCGGATTTAATCGATGATGGCCTAAAATCCGATCCAGGCCACCAGAAAAGCGCTTGTATCGCGGTCTCAATTGACGGGTTCGACGCCCTTAAAAACACGTGGGACCAGGCTGCTTGCGACTATGTCGTATCGGAGATCGCCGCACGCATACATGCAATGCTGCGATCCGGGGATGTCATGGCCCGTGTCAGCGAGACGGAATTTGCAGTATATGTCTCGGCTATTCGCACCCCTGAAACCAGCGCTGTGTTGACGATGTGCCAGCGGTTTGATGAAGCGACCTCCCCCCGATCAACATCGACAATGGCGTTTTACATATTACCGTTTCTTCGGGGTTCTGCCTCGGGTCACGCGCGCCCAGTCGTACGGGCGCCGCAATTTTAACCGCAGCCCAATCCGCATTGCGCGAGGCGCAGCAAAATGCACCGCGCGCGATACGCGCCTATTCCAAAAGCACGTCAGAACCGATTGATACCGAATTGTCGAAAGAGGCTCTTGGGGCCTTGCGCGACGGCCAAATCATCCCATGGTTTCAACCACAAATTTCGACAGATACCGGTGAAATCACAGGTTTTGAAGCGCTCGCACGTTGGGACCATCCCGAACGCGGGGTTTTGCTGCCGGAGGAATTTGTGCATCTGTTTGAGCAAGCCAACCGGATGGAAGAATTCGGCGAAAACATTCTCAACCACGCGCTAAGAGCATTGGTCGGCTGGGACAATGCAGGTTTAACCGTTCCCTCCATCGCGGTAAATTTCGCGACACAAGAGCTGCGCAACCCCAGTCTTGTCGAACGCATCAAATGGGACGTTGACCGTTTTGCGCTGGATCCCCGCCGTTTGACGGTCGAAATCCTTGAAACGGTCATATCCGAGCATGACGATGATATCATCACGCGCAATATCCGTGCTTTGGGGTCGCAAGGTTTTCGCATTGACCTAGACGATTTTGGAACCGGCCATGCCTCGCTTTCCAATATCCGACGCTTTGCAGTGGACCGCATCAAAATCGACCGGTCTTTCGTTGCAAATGCGGATTCCGATCCTGAACAGCAACGCATGATCGCCGCAATCGTGGGCTTAGGCGAAAGGCTGGGCATCGAAACCCTTGCCGAGGGCGTTGAGACGATGGGCGAGCAATCAATCCTGTCGCAATTGGGCTGCAACCATCTGCAAGGCTTTGCCATTGTCAGGCCAATGCCCTTTGAACAAACCATGGATTGGATTGCGCGCCACCAGGAGACGCTTCACCCAACCACGATCATCGGGAAACGTTTGCGCTGATCCTCCTGTTTTTCTTGGCTCAACTTGCCGTTTGAACGCCGAAAACTGCTTGACCTTTCCGGGTCTAGTCTATTGAACCGGCTGCACGTTATTTACACAGGTGGCAGGCCAAAATGGACGAGCAAAACAAGAACCTCATTCTCGCGACAGCGTTGAGTTTCCTCGTTATTCTGGTCTGGTTTTTTATTTTCCCGCCAGAGCAGCCTGTGACACCGGACGCGACAGATGTCGCAAGCCAGCAAATCGGTGATGACGGAACGGTGTTGCCCCCCGTCGCAGGCGCGGCACCCGATAGCACCTTCACACCCACAACACCGCAAGAGCTGCGTGACACGGCGCTTGCGGAAGGTGTCCGGGTCGACATTGACACGCCACGTTTGGAAGGCTCCATCTCTTTAATCGGTGGTCGCATCGACGACCTGTCCCTCAAGGACTACCGCGAAACCCTGGTCGAAGACTCGCCCATTGTGACGCTGTTTTCACCCGCGGGCAGCGCGCATGGGTATTACGCACTTTATGGCTGGGTACCGGCACAAGGGCTGGCCGTGGACGCGGTGCCTGGCCCCACGACCGAGTGGGAGCTTGAAACAGGTGAAACATTGCAACCCGGCGCGCCCATCACGCTGCGCTGGGACAATGGCGCGGGGGTGACCTTCCGCCGGATCATTGAAGTCGATGACGACTTTATGTTCGACGTCACGCAAACCGTTGAAAACAATTCCGGCGAGACGCAGCGCGCGTACCCCTATTCAATGTTGATCCGGCACGGTGAGCCGCTCGACCTGAAAAATTTCTTCATTCTCCATGAAGGCATTATGCGCCAATCCGGCGAAGAGCTGACGGAAATCGACTATGACGATGTGCGCGATTTCGACGTTGATTCGGCCGAGCGCGCCAATGCCGAAAAGCTCGCAGTCGCTGGCAATGGCTGGCTGGGTTTCACTGATCACTACTGGATGTCGACCCTGATCCCCGATGCGGAACAACCCTTCGAGTCGGTCATCAAATACGTGCCTGGCAGTGATCGCTTTCATACAGAAATGCGCCTACCCGTCATGGAGCTGCAGGCAGGCGCCACGACTGAAGCGCATACGCGGCTTTATGCTGGCGCGAAGGAATGGCAAACGATCCGCACGTATGAGCGCGAATTTGGCGTCTACAAATTTATCGACAGCATTGACTGGGGCTGGTTCTTCTTCCTGACCAAACCAATTTTCGCAGTGCTGCATTGGCTGAATGCTCTGATCGGCAACATGGGCTGGGCGATCATCGTACTGACGCTGCTGATCAAGGCGCTTCTGCTGCCGCTGGCCTATAAATCCTACGTATCCATGGCGAAGATGAAAGAGCTGCAACCAGAAATGGAGAAGCTCAAGGAAGCCGCCGGCGACGATCGCCAGAAGATGCAACAAGGCATGATGAAGCTGTACAAGGACAATAAAGTGAACCCCGCCGCAGGGTGTTTACCGATCCTGATGCAGATCCCGATCTTCTTCTCGCTTTACAAGGTGATTTTCGTCACGTTGGAATTGCGCCATGCAGACTGGTTCGGCCCGTTTCGCGACCTCTCCGCACCGGATCCGACGTCGATCATGAACCTATATGGCCTGCTGCCTTTCAGCGGACCGGAACCAGGATCCATCGTTGCGCTCCTGTTTATCGGGATATTGCCATTGATTTTGGGGATCTCGATGTGGCTGCAGCAAAAGCTGAACCCGGCGCCCACCGATCCGACACAAGCCATGATCTTCGCGTGGATGCCATGGGTGTTCATGTTCATGCTGGGCAGCTTTGCCTCCGGCCTGGTCGTGTACTGGATCGCCAACAACGTCATCACCTTCACCCAGCAATATGCAATCATGCGCAGCCAGGGCTATAAGCCGGACCTATTTGGCAACATCATGTCCAGCTTCAAACGCAAGCCCAAGGCTGAAGAATAGCGCGTAAGCCGCGATCCGAAGGACGCACGCCACATGGCCTTTACATTTTCAGTCGCGCCCGAGCCGGACAGCGAAGACGCCGAGCTTGGCCGCAAGCTATTCGCGGGCGAAACCGATTTCCTGAAAGGCGTGGTCGCGATGAGCGGCCTGCCCCCCGCTGACCGCAAGGAGGTTTGCTTCGCAGGCCGGTCCAATGTGGGGAAATCCAGCTTGATCAACGCCCTGACTGGGCGCAAAGCGCTCGCGCGCACCTCAAACACACCGGGCCGTACTCAGGAGATTAACTTCTTCACCTTGAAGGAGGCGCACTATCTCGTCGACCTGCCGGGCTATGGCTTTGCCGAGGCCCCCGTTGCTGTGGTCGAAAAATGGCAACGCCTGCTGAAATCCTACTTGTCAGGCAGGCAAACCCTGCGGCGCGCCTTCGTGCTGATCGACGCGCGCCATGGCGTTAAGAAAGTGGATCAAGATATTCTTACGCTTCTCGACAAATCTGCGGTGACGTTTCAGGTCGTGCTGACCAAGATCGACAAGATCAAACCTAGCGCGCTGGACGCGTTGATCGCGCAGGTCAGCGCAGCGCTTTCCAAACATCCTGCGGCCTTCCCGGAACTCGTGCTGACCTCATCAGAGAAGGGCGACGGCATCGCAACCCTACGAAGCATTATTGCGACGCTGGAATAGCGCTCAGACGTGCTGAGCGCCGTTCACTTCGATTTCTGTACCAGAGATGTAGCTGGCCTCGCCCGAGCATAGAAAATAGATCGCTGATGCGACTTCCGCCGGTTGGCCCAAGCGACGCATCGGCAGAGTTTCAACAATTTTGTCCGTACCCGGCGACAGGATCGCCGTTTCGACCTCCCCCGGCGCAATTGCGTTTACACGAACGCCCAAAGGCCCAAAATCATGTGCCATTTCGCGCGTCAAAGCCGCAAGCGCGGCCTTGGATGTAGAATACGCGGCGCCGGCAAAAGGATGCACCCGGCTGCCCGCGATTGAAGTTACGTTCACCACGGAGCCTTTGGCCGCGGTTAACTCCGCCCTCAATCCTCGCGCCAAAACCACAGAAGCGAAGAAATTGACATGAAACACATGCCCCCATGTGCGCAAATCCGTCTCAAGCGTGTTGAGCCGCGCGCCGTCCTCCCCCTTGGGCGATATCCCGGCATTATTGACGAGCGCATGCACCTTCCCGTTCAACCGCTTGCGGATTGTATCGATGGCCTCAATCGTGTTGGAAGGGTCCGCCAAATCAACCTGGACGTGGTTTTCCTCACCCCCGCCCCATGGGCATTCTTGGGGAAACGCGTGCCGCGAGCAGGTGATCACGCGCCAGCCTTCGTCGCTAAAACGCCGTACCGTGGCGTGGCCAATCCCTCGGCTTGCCCCGGTTAAGACCATGACTTTTTGCTCATCTGCCATATCGCGCCCTCTTTTCGCACGACCCTACGCCTCTGGGCAGAGATTACAATCGCATCCAGCAAGGCTTGGCACCGCCCCGCGCAGTCGTTAACACGGACCGGCATCACGTGGATTTCAAATGAAAAAGCAGACCTCAATGAACAGGGATTGGATCGCAACCGCGCGCACATTGTCTGAGGCATTGCCTTACATGCAGCGTTATTCCGGCGCGACTGTCGTTATTAAGCTCGGCGGCCATGCAATGGGCAGCGACGAAGGCATGGCCAGCTTTGCCCGCGACGTCACCTTGATGCGGCAGGTAGGCATCAACCCGGTCGTTGTTCATGGCGGCGGGCCAATGATCAACGAGATGCTCGAAAAGCTGGGCGTCAAATCCGAATTTGTCGGCGGCAAGCGGGTTACAGATGCGCAAACGGTCCAAGTCGTCGAAATGGTGCTGTCGGGCCAAGTGGGCAAACGCATTGTCCAAGCCATCAATGACGAGGGCGGGCGCGCCGTTGGATTGTCGGGCAAAGACGCCAACATGATCGTATGCGACCCGAGCGACCCGAAACTGGGCCTCGTTGGCGACCCGGTTGAAGTCGACCCCAGCTTGATCCGGCAAATGTTCGACGCGGGCGTGATCCCGGTTGTGGCACCCTTGGGAACCGGGCGCGACGGCGAGACGTTCAACATCAATGGCGACACCGCTGCGGGCGCAATCGCGTCGGCTTTGAATGCCGACCGCTTGCTGTTGCTCACCGACGTTCCGGGCGTCAAAGGCGCGGGTGGCGAGGTTTTGACGGAGCTGACACCTGAAGATGTAAAGCGATTGACCAAAGACGGTGTTATCGCAGGCGGCATGATCCCGAAAACAGAGACAGCGCTTGCAGCCTTGAAGGGTGGCACCCGCGCGGTTGTTATTCTTGACGGGCGGGCGCCGAACGCATGTCTGTTGGAGCTGTTTACCGAACATGGCGCGGGCTCGATTATTCGGCTGTGACGTCACAGCAATGTGCACCTGCTGCGTCAGCAGGTCACTTGCGCGCTGTGATCTGTGGCGTATCTTCGCGCCATGGAACATGAAACACTCATCCGGCTCGGCATCTTCCTTGGGCTGTTCGCTGTGCTGGCCTCTGCCGAGGTCTTCGCGCCGCGGCGCGCCCTGTCCCAGAAAAAAGCACGGCGCTGGGGGACCAATTGGGGGTTCACCATCGCCAACACGGTGATGTTGAACGCGTTTGCTTTTGCGGTTCCGCTGCTGGCGGTGGGCGCAGCGATTGATGCAGGCGACAATGGATGGGGGCTGTTCAATGCGACGGGCTGGCCGGTCTGGGTTGAGGTGGTGCTGGCGATCCTGATCCTCGACTTCGCGATTTGGCTGCAGCATCTGATCACGCATAAAGTGCCGTTCCTGTGGCGGCTGCACCGGGTTCATCATGCGGATGTGGATATTGATGTGACGACGGCGATCCGGTTTCATCCGGTGGAGATTGCGCTGTCGATGGGGTTGAAGATCGGGCTGGTCTATTTGCTGGGGCCGGCGGCTTTGGCGGTGATCTTGTTTGAAATCATCTTGAATGGTACGGCGATGTTCAATCATGCCAATATTAAGCTGCCGTTGTGGCTGGATGGGGTCGTTCGGCGGGTGCTGGTGACGCCGGATATGCACCGGGTTCATCATTCGGTCGACCGGGCGGAGCATGACAGCAATTATGGGTTCGCCTTGTCGATCTGGGATCAGCTTTTCGGGACCTATATTCCGCAGCCTGTCGACGGGCACGATCGGATGAAAATCGGGCTGAAATGGCAGGATGATCGGCCTTCCAAATTTGGGTGGAGCATGGCGCTTCCGTTCTTCAAAAAATGACCGCCCCGCAATTCCCCGCATGCGGGGAATCTGATAAGCTGTTGATCTTAGGCGGTTTTCACAATTCTGATAACCCATTTTTAACCAAGAACTGCAAGACCTTGCTGCTGCTTGGACCCGCCCCGGATTTCTGGCCGCATTTCACAAAAAGCCCGGAATGGCGCGACGGGAAACCAGACGCGATGGACCGCTGGTCCACGCGGGTTTTGACCCGCCTGGCCACAGAGATGGGCGGCGAAGCCCTGTTTCCCTTCGGTGGCGAGCCATTCCTGCCCTTTTTCAGCTGGGCGCTGCAATCAGGACATGCCTGGCAAAGCCCGGTGAACCTGTTGGTCCATGCCGAAGCCGGATTGATGGTATCTTACCGAGGGGCGCTTGCACTGCCCTACAGGCTGGAGCTGCCCCCTGCCCCCGAAAAACCCTGCATAACCTGTGACGCCAAACCTTGCCTGACGGCCTGCACCAGCGGCGCTTTGGGGGCGGACGGCTATGACGTGCCCGCCTGCAAGAGCTTTCTCGCCACAGAAAAGGGGCGCGATAACATGGCGCTAGGCTGCAATGTGCGCCGGGCTTGTCCGGTGTCGCAAAGCTATGCAAGGATGAGTGAGCAAAGCGCATATCACATGCGCGTCTTCATGGGAGAGAAGCGCTGAAACTGATCCTGACCCGCCATGCCAAATCAAGCTGGGACGACCTGACACTTGATGACCACGACAGGCCGCTGAATGAACGCGGCGAGGCCGGGGCCGAGCGTATGGGCACATGGCTGGCCGATCGCGGCCATATACCGAAAGTTCTTTTATGTTCGACCGCCAAACGCGCAGTGATGACGGCACAGATCATCATGGAGCAGTTCGCCGACAAACCGGCCGTTGACTACATTGCGGGGCTCTATCATGCCTCCCCCGACACGATTTTGGCCAAGATCCGCAACGCGCCCGCACAGGATTTAATGGTTGTCGGCCACAATCCTGGCATGGCCAGCTTTGCCGATCTGATCAGCGAAACCCGCCCCAAACATGAGCGGTTCGCGGTCTACCCGACCACGGCGACGCTGGTGTCCGAAGTGCCAAAATCCAGTTGGGAGGCGCTAAAATTTGGCGATGCACGCATGCTGAATTTCGTTGTGCCGCGCGACCTGAAAGCGCTGATCTAACGCCAGTCATTGGCTCCCCTCAATGGCTGACATCCGTCTTCGCCATAGCATCGCGCATGGCATCGCCTGTCAGGTTGATGGCCAACACACACAGCACAACTGCCATGCCGGGCCAGATCATTTGCAACGGGGTTGAGCGCATGTGAACACGCGCATCCAGCAGCATCGTGCCCCATTCCGGCATGGGCGGCTGCACGCCAAACCCCAGAAACCCAAGCGCTGAGATACCCAGAATGGCGCGGGCAAATGCCCCGGTCCACACGACCGTCAGCGACGGCAAGAGCGACGGCAGATAGTGCCAGCGTGCAATTGAAAGCGGTGAGAGCCCTGCCAGTTTTGCCTGCAATACATAGCCACGCGAGCTGACCGACAGCCCGATACCGCGCGCGACCCGGGCGTAGCGCATCCAACCGGTGAGGCTGAGCGCGAAGATCAGGCTGTTGACGCCGCCGCCCAGAATGCCCGCGATGACGACGGCGGCGACCAGCTCAGGGAAGGCCAGAAAGGAATCTGTGGCGCGCATCAACAGCCAATCGAGCGTCTTGCCGCCAAGCGCCGCCGTAAGGCCCACGACTGTCCCGATGACAAGCCCGATCAGGGAAATCAGGAACGCCAGCCCAAGCGACCAACGCGCACCGTGCAAAAGACGCGACAAGATATCACGGCCAAGCGCATCGGTGCCCAGCAGCCAATCGGCCCCCGGCGGGCTGAGCCGGGCGGGAATGTTGATCATTGTGGGGTCATGCGGCGCCACGAGCGGCCCGCCAATTGCCACCAGCAACAACACGCAGACAAGCGTGACCAGACTACGCATTCTGCCCCCCAATCCGCGGGTCGATGACCTGGTAAATGAGGTCGATCAGCAGGTTGATGGTGACAAAGATTAACGCAGCCACAATCACCACGGCCTGCACCTGCGGGAAATCGCGCGCGCCGATTGCGCTGACCAGAAACCCGCCAAGCCCAGGGCGGCCGAAAATGACCTCTACCATCACCAATCCCTCCAGCAGGAAGGCAAGCTCAAGTCCGAACACGGTCACGACCGGGATGGCTGCATGCGGGGCCACGTGATCGCGGCCCAGGTTGCGTTTGGACACGCCACGCCGCCGGAAAGCGGGCAGAAAGGCCTGCCCCTGCGCCTCCAGAATGCCGGAGCGGATGATGCGCGTCAGCGCCGCCGCCGATCCCAACCCCAGCGTCAGCGCGGGCAAGATCATATGCGACGGCGTCCGCGCGCCCATCGCAGGCAACCACGCCAGCTGCACGGCGAAAAGCAAAATCAGAAGCAGCCCCAGCCAATAGGCCGGGATCGCCGTCCCGAGCGACGCAATGGCGACCGCAAACCGGTCTACCCAGCCCCCGGGGCGGCGGGTGGCCAACATGGCCAAGGGCACCGAAATCGCCAGCGCAATGGCGAGTGCTGCGAAGGCCAGCGGCAATGTGTAGGACATGGCCGTGGCCAGATCGGGCCAGACCGCGCGGCCCGTGACCGAGGATTTGCCGAAATCGCCTGTCAAAAGCGGCCCGATCCAGCCCATGAAGGCAGGCCAGAACCCTGCATCGAGCCCGGCCTCCGCCCGGATTTGGTCGATGACCTCATCGGGGACCACCACCTTGAACCGCGCCAGCGCAATGGCAAGGGCCGGATCGCCCGGCGCGTTCCAAAGCAGCGTGAAGGTCGCAATTGCGGTGCCCGTCAGCACCACCACCGCGCGCAGCAAAAGCCCCAGGATTGCTTTTATCACGCCACCTGCTCCAACGCGCCGAGGGCGAAGGCCGCATCGCGCAGGCTGTGGCCATAGGCGGATTGCGGGTTTTGCACGAAACTTGCAGTGGGCGTCGCCTCGACCACGCGCCCGGCCTGCAGCACCGCGATCTGGTCGCTGAAGGCCGCCGCATAGCCCAGATCATGGGTGACGATGAGTGCGGCGAAGCCTTCCTCCTGCTGCAGGTCGGCGATCAGCCGGGCGGTGTGCTTTTGCGTCACCGCATCCAGCGCCGAGAGCGGCTCATCGAACAAGACCAGCGGGGGCGCGGCGATAAGCGCGCGCAGGATGCCCGCGCGCTGCGCCTGCCCGACGGAGACCTCACCGGGGCGGCGGTCCAGCAGGGTTTGCGGCAGCTCCAACCCGTCGCAGAGCCGCGCGATGCGGTCGGGCATCGGGGTTTCGCCGCGCGCGGTCAGCGGTTCCAGCACGGATTTGCGCAAGGGCAGGACCGGGTTGAAGGCGGCGCGCGGCTCCTGCATGACCAGCGCCGGGCGGCAGGCGGTGACGGGCGCGCCGTCCCAAGTGATGCGGCCCTGCGATGGGGGCAACATGCCCAAGACGGCGGCGATGAGCGTTGACTTTCCGGCGCCGCTTTCGCCGACCACCGCCAGCGTGCTGCGGGCGGGCAGACCCAGCGAGATGCCCGACAGCGCGACATGGCTGCCGCGTTTGACGGTGATGTCGTCGACATTCAGCATGGCAGGGCCAGCCAGTTTCGATGCGCGCAGAGCCCGCGCGCGGCCTCGGTTCGGGGGGCGGCGAGCAATGTGGCGGTCGGGCTGTCTTCGACCAGATGGCCCGCCTCCATCACCAAAAGCCGGGCGACATGTTGCGCGGCGAGGCCAAGGTCATGGGTGATCAGCAAGAGCGCGGTGTCGCGGCCGTCGAGGTAGCTGTGCAGCAGCGCCATGCCGCGAGCGGCGACGATGGGGTCAAGGGCGGAGGTGGGTTCATCCATCACCAACAGGTCGGGCTGGCCGATCATTGCCATGGCGATGACGAAGCGTTGCTGCATGCCCCGGCTCCAGCCCCAGGGGCGTTTGCCGAGATCGCCGTCGCCAAGGCTGAGGGCCGCGAACAGCGTGTCGCGCTGCGTGTCATCTTGGGGAAGGCCCAGCGCGCGCACGGCTTCGCGCCAGTGAAACCCCATGCTGCGCAACGGGTCCAGCGCCTCATCCGGGCTTTGGGGAACATGGGCGACGGAACGGCCCTGCGCCCGCAAATCATCAATGAGCACATGGCCCAGCGTCGATTTGCCGGAGCCTGACGCGCCCACTAGTCCGATGCGGTCGCCGGGGGCAATCGCGAGCGTGGTGGGGTGTAGAATGGTCCGGCCCGAGCGCACCGCGCTTAGGCCGGAAACATGAAGTGTCATTTTGTCAGCGCCGTCTCATGGGTGATCCAGTAGGTTTCCGTCGGGTGGACCTGATATCCGGTCAGACCCGCGCGCGCCACATTGACCTGCGAGACGTGAAACACAGGGATCATCGCCGTATCAGCCGCAATGATCTGCTGCACCGCATCGTAGATCCGCTTGCGCATATCCGCATCAAATGTCGTGCGACCATCGGCCAGCAACTGATCAAGCTCAGGATTGGTGTACTGCCCCGCATTCGAGCCGCCATCGGATTTCAAAAGCGCTTCCAACACGGCACCGGGATCGCCTTGTGGCGTGGTCACCCAGGCTTGCAGGAACATATCCGCCTCACCCGCCGCGATAGCGTCATTGCTGGCACCGTATTCGCCGACGCGCACATTGGCGGTAACGCCAATTGCTTGCAGGAAGGCTTGTGTCAGCTCAGCCGTTGGCGCCAAGGCCGCGCGGCCCGAATAAGTCACAATGTCGATTTCCAGCGGGGCGCCATCCAGCATCCAGCGACCGCCCTTTTTGACGGCACCGGCTTCGGCCAAAAGCGCCTCGGCCTGAGCTGGATCATAGGTGGCCGGTATGTCGGCGGCCCAGCCTTTGCCTTCGGGGTAGATCGTGCCTGCGGGCACACCACCGACGCCTGACAGCGCAGCTGTGACGATGCCGTCGCGGTCAATTGCCAAGGACACGGCGCGACGGATCAGCGGATTGGCCATCGGGCCGCTGGCAGCGTTCAGCGTATAGAAATACAGCCGTGCAGTGGGTGCCGAAAAGCCTAATGCGCCGGTGCTTTTGATGCGGTCAAAATCGGCCTCGGGGTAGTTGATCACCATATCAACTTCGCCCGCTTCAAAGGCTAGAGCCGAAGAAGCCGGGTCGGCGGCGACAACAACGCGGACCTCTTCCAGACCCGGTGTGCCGAGACGGTAATTTGTGCTGGCCTCAGCGCGGTAGAGCTGGTCGGGGATTGCTTCCTTGAACACATAGGGGCCTGTGGCGTTGATCGGGAAATCCTCAGACGCCGCGCCCAACACCGCGACAGCCGGGTCAGACAGGTTCCATGGAAACGCCGCACTTGGGCTGTTGGTTTCAAACACGATGGCGTCGTCGCCTTCGGCCGTGATGCTTGCCAGATCCAGCAATTTCGCGACGCGGGCATTATGACCAGCATGCGTTTCATCTGAAATCGCCGAGATTGCAGTGACCACCGCAGAGGCCGTCACCGGGGTGCCGTCATGAAACTGAACACCGTCGCGCAAGGTCACCCGCCATGTCGTCGGGCCGGCTTGTTCAATGCTTTCAGCCACACGTGGGTAGATGTTCATGTCATAGTCTATGCCCATCAGCGTTTCCGTCACGCCAGTCTGGTTCGACGTCCAGCCATTATAGCCTGAGCGCGGATCGGGCACTTCGGATTGCGGCCCGAAGGTGACGGCGATTGAGAGGCTACCCTCCTGCGCGACGGCAGGAAGGGAGACGGCAAGTGCGAGGCAGGCCGCAGAGATGGTCCGGGTAAAAAAAGACATAGAGGGCTTTCTTAGTTTGAAGGGCTAAACTGTGACAGGCCCGCATATTTGTCGCGGGCAAGTGTGCGCATTTCGACCTGAGCAGGTGAATGGAGCGTCTCATCGACGCTGCATCCGCGTGCGCGGGCACGGCTCCAGACACGTCTTGCTGAATTGGGCGACCACGGCAGTACGGCTTGCGCCAACCATTGGCGAAGTGGGCCGGGTAACGCGTCATAGGCTGTCATCGGGTCAGCGGTGCGACGCTTGGCGCGCAGGCTGGTGGTTCCGAGATTGCGTGACGCGCGGTTCTGCATCGGGGTCGTCCGTGGGCTAGATATGTTATATCATAACGTCATTAACGAAGCCGCCAAAAACACGCAACCGGTTATGCTGGCTGAAAAGTAGAAGCCCGGACACAGCCCCTTATACGGGCGGCCGCCTATCGTTTACGCAGCGCCTGACGTGGCATGTGCCTAAAAAAAGGCCCCGCGTGAAGCAGGGCCTTTTCGGAAATATCTGAGAGTGTTTAGTGCCCCAAAATCTGGCTGAGGAACAGCTTGGTGCGTTCCGATTTGGGGTTGTTGAAGAACTCTTCCGGTTCATTTTGTTCAACGATTTGACCGGCATCCATGAAGATCACGCGGTTGGCGACCTGACGGGCGAAGCCCATCTCGTGGGTCACGCAGAGCATGGTCATGCCCTCCTCGGCTAGCTCGATCATGGTGTCGAGCACCTCTTTGATCATTTCGGGGTCGAGGGCGGATGTGGGTTCGTCAAACAGCATGATGCGCGGCTTCATGCAGAGCGAGCGGGCAATTGCCACCCGCTGCTGCTGCCCACCCGAAAGCTGGCCGGGGTATTTGTCGGCCTGTTCGGGGATTTTCACCTTCTCAAGGAAGTGCATCGCCGTTTCTTCGGCTTCCTTCTTGGGCGTCTTGCGCACCCAGATCGGGGCGAGCGTGCAGTTTTCCAAGATGGTGAGATGCGGGAAGAGGTTGAAGTGCTGGAAGCACATGCCGACCTCGGACCGGATCTTGTCGATGTTTTTCAGATCCGATGTCAGCTCGGTCCCGTCGACGATGATCTGGCCGGCCTGATGTTCCTCAAGCCGGTTGATGCAGCGGATGAGCGTGGACTTGCCCGACCCAGACGGCCCGGCGATGACGATACGCTCGCCGCGCTGCACGGTCAGGTCGATGTCGCGCAGCACGTGGAAGGTGCCGTACCACTTGTTCATACCCGAGATTTGGATCGCGACCTCATCGGAGACTTGCATCTTGGAGCGGTCGATTGCGCGGTCAGTTGCCAATTCAGACATAAAACAGACCCTTTCTTAGTGAGATGTTTTGAGCTTGCGCTCAAGATACATGGAGTAGCGGGACATGCCGAAGCAGACGATGAAGAACAGCACCGCGATGAAAGCGTAGAGCTCCCACAGGATGCCGATCCAGTTGGTGTCCGCCCGGATGGCTGTGGCCCAGCCGATGGGGTCCATCAGGCCGATGACCGACACCAGCGTGGTGTCTTTGAACAGACCAATGAAGGTCGACACGATGCCCGGGATGGAGATTTTCAGCGCCTGCGGCATGATGATGAGCCGCTGCGCCTGCCAGTAGTTGAGGCCCAGGCTGTCGCCGCCCTCGTACTGGCCCTTTGGCAGCGCCGCGAGCCCGCCCCGGATCACCTCGGCCATATAGGCCGACGAGAAGAGCGTCACCATGATGATCACCCGCAACACGATGTCGAAATTCGTGCCGGGCGGCATGAAGATGTTGAGCAGCGTTGAGGCCACGAAGAGCAGCGTGATCAGCGGCACGCCACGGATGAACTCGATGAAGCCCACGCAGAGTGTTTTGACGATCAGCAGATCGGATTGACGGCCAAGGGCGAGCACGATGCCGATGGGCAGCGAGAGGCCGATGGCGACCACGCCGATGACGAAGGCCAGAAGCAAGCCGCCGATGTCACGTGAGGAATTGAGCGGCTCCAGTGCGAGCGGCAGGACCGACGCGAAGGCACCTGAGACAGGGCCCAGCAGGAACACCCACCAAATGATCGCCGCAACCACCGCCGCAACCATCGCAAAGAGCGAGCCCATGGCTTTTTCGCCGAACTTCATAACCAGGAAGCCAATGACGAAGCCCATGGCGGCCATGACGGGCACCCAAACGGTGCCACCCCAGATCAGCCAAGGCATGATGAACGGGTACGCGGCCGAGAAATACAGCATTTTGCGCGGCAGGTTGGTGAACAAGATCGGCGCGAGCGCCACACCCAGCAGCACCAGATCCAGGATCGGCCGCCAGCGCATATGCACCGGATAATTGCCGAACAGGATTTGACGCCAGCGTTCGTTGATGACGCCCCAACAGGCGGCACCGTGATCTTTGCCGGTCATTTCGCGGCATTCGGCAAGCGAAGACGCAGACCAGGTATTATGCGACGCCCATGGGATGAGGATCGACAGGATCAGGTAGAGGAACGCAAAGGCCAAAATGGTGATGACCGTGTTAGCCGGGCTGGAAAACAGGTTTTCCCGCGCCCAGCCGATAGGACCCACCGCTGTCGCGGGGGGCGCTTTTTGTTCCAACATGGTTTCGCGAACGAAAGCGACGGAATTTGTGTTTGTGTCAGCCATCCTAGCGCTCCACCAATTGCATGCGTGCGTTGTAGATGTTCATCGCGCCCGAGATCAGCAGCGAGATGGTGAGGTAGATCAGCATGCCCAAAAGCAGCGTTTCCAGCTCACGACCCGTCTGATTGAGCGAAATGCCCATCAACGTACCGGTGATGTCCATATATCCCACCGCAATCGCCAGCGACGAGTTCTTGGTGAGGTTGAGGTATTGCGAGATCAACGGCGGGATGATGACGCGCAGCGCTTGTGGCAGCACGACGAGGCTCATCACACGGTTAGGGCGCAGGCCCAAAGCACCTGCGGCCTCGGACTGGCCTTTAGAGATGGCCATGATGCCTGAGCGCACGTTTTCCGCGATGAAGGCGGCAGTATAGAGCGACAGGGCCAACCACAAAGCAATCAGCGAGTTCCGCAGGTGGATACCACCTTTGAAGTTGAAGCCTTTCAACTCTGGCGTTGACCAGGAGAGCCCGAAGATCATCAGCACAATCGCCACTGGCACAATCAAGATACCCAGCTGCAGGTACCAAGTTGTCGGACGCACACCGGTTGCTTCCTGCGTGGCGGAGGCGCGGGCGCGCACGAAGCGCACAGCGAAGATCGAGGCGACGAAGACCGCCAGAACGATCAGCCAGTTCAGGCCCGAGCTTGCAAACCCACCATCCAATGTTGGACCGGGGATAAAGACGCCCCGGTTGGTGATGGCCACGGCGTCAAACAGCATCGAGGCAGTCGCATCCTCACCCTTAAAGGCGCGCGGTGCGGGTTGGGTTTCGATCATGATGGCCATGGCCAGCACGATCCAAAGGAGCACAGGGACGTTGCGGAACATTTCCACATAGACCGTCATGATGCGGGCCACGATCCAGTTTTTGGACAGGCGCAGCACCCCGATGATGATCCCAAGCACCGTCGCAAGCGCACAGCCCAACACAGCGATCACCAGCGTATTCAACACGCCGACGATCGCGGCGCGGAAATGGCTTGATTGGGAGGTGTATTCAATCAGACGTTGGTTGATATCGTAGCCAGCGGGTTCCCACAGGAACCGAAAGCTTAGGGTCTTGCCCAGCGCGGCCATGTTTTGAGCGGTGTTCCCGATCAGCCACCAGACAAACGCGCTAAACCCGATCAGTGCAATTACCTGAATGGTCATCGACCGGTAACGCGTGTCGTAAAGCAGCATAGAAAGCTGGAATGACTCCTTGGGAGGGTCAGTGAGTGTCGTCATCTTGGACGTCCCCTGTCTGTGTCAGGCCTTTTTAAAAGGTCGCGTCGTTGCGCGGGGTGGCCTGACTTAAAACGTAATCTGTTGGCAGTAGATAAGAAAAGGGCGCGGGATGAACCGCGCCCTTTCCTTGAAGTTTTTAGCGGAACGGTGGGGAGTACATCAGGCCACCAGCAGTCCACTGCGCGTTCAGACCGCGCGCCAGACCGATTGGCGTGTTCTCACCAATGTTGCGCTCAAAGCTTTCGCCGTAGTTACCCACTGCGGAGATGGCACGGTATGCCCACTGAGCGTCGAGGCCCAGCATCTCGCCGAGGTTACCTTCGGTGCCCAAGAGACGGTTGATCTCTGGGTTGTTGCCAGCAGAAGCGCCCAGCTCAGCGATGTTTGCCGATGTGACGCCCAGCTCTTCAGCCGCAACCAAAGCGTTGAATGTCCAACGTACAATGTCGCCCCACTCTGCATCACCGTGACGTACCAACGGGCCCAGCGGCTCTTTGGAGATGATTTCTGGCAGGATTACGTGTGCAGAACCGTCAGCAAAGGACGACCGTACAGACGCCAGCGCGGACGCATCAGTTGTGTACACGTCACACGCGCCAGCAAGGTACTGCTGCTGTGCTTCTGTCTGTGTTTCGATTGGCACAGGCTCGTAAGACATGTTGTTGACGCGGAAGTAGTCAGCAAGGTTCAGCTCGGTTGTTGTACCGGTCTGGATGCAGACAGTTGCGCCGTCCAGCTCGGTTGCCGATGTGACACCCAGCTCTTTTGGCACCATGAAGCCTTGGCCGTCATAGTAGTTCACGCCAACAAATTCGAACTTCAGGTCGACGTCGCGGCTGAATGTCCATGTTGTCACGCGGGACAGCATGTCAACTTCGCCGGATGCCAGCGCTGTGAAGCGTGTTTTACCGGTTGTTGGAACAAATTCCACGGCGCTTGCGTCGTTCAGAACGGCAGCGGCAACAGCGCGGCATACGTCTACGTCGAAGCCTTCCCAGATGCCTTCAGCGTTTGGTGCTTCAAAGCCTGGAACGCCGGTTGAGACGCCACAGTTCAGCGTGCCACGTGCCTTGACTTCGTCAAGTGTCTGCGCAGCAAGACCGGAGGCCGCCAGGCCCGCGACAGTCAGTGCTCCGAGAAACAGTGATTTTTTCATTTTTACCTCTTCCTGATGCCCGCCCGAGTGCAGGGCGGATATGTTTGGCCAATTGGGCCACGTTTATGTCGCGGGGACTCCCACCCCCGATGAGGGCCGATAAGGCCAAACCTCAACGTTAAGGTCAAGGTTATTAAGCAAATTTACCCAAGGGAAAGCCCAATTTTTACGCAGAAATTTTTGCGATTTTCCAACTTGTTCAACAATCTACCGCGAGACTGGCAGATTTGTTCACGCTTTAGGCGCTAACACGAAAGAAAGCTTCGGCATGCATGAAATCAGCCCTCTTAAATTGCGCTTGGGCCTCCGCCTCGTCGTCGACGCCCCATTGGTCGATCTGCCACTGCTCATCGATTCGGCTGATATCCCACATTGCGTTTGCTGATGCGTAGCCCTCCGTCACCGCGAAGCCGATGATCAGCGAGCCCGACAGCGACACCAGATCGTGGAACGCCGTTAGCTGAAACGGGGTCATTTGGTGCACCCGTTTTGACAGCGTCTCGAGGCTGGGCTTGGGCTGCTGGGCGTGCATAACGCCGACATAGACCTGAAGCGGCGCCTTGAGATGGGTCGTGGACCAGTCGACCAGCGGGTCCCAGCCCTTGTTTTGCCGTTCCACCAAGCCTTTGGGATCGCTGGCGCGGTAACAAATGAGGTCGCTGTCACCGTAGGAGGCCAGCATATCGGCGACCTCGGCATGCTGCACGGCCACCTTGTCGGTCGCGGCATTGGCGGAGCGGGTGAAGGGCATGGTGGCGGGCACGATCTTGCCCTCCTGCGCGTCCCATTCGGCGGCAATCTGGTCGGCCATGGAGCGAGTTGGCACAATCAGCGGCGCTTTGGCGGGGGTGCGCACTGGACGGCCATCGAGTGCCACCGTGAACCCGCCTGCTGCGGGCGCGACATCGGCCTTGTCCCAAAATCGTTTCGCGGCCCAATCGCTCATATCGAAATCCCCAACCGGTCGGCCACAGCACCGTCCAGCGCTGCGAAATCGTCAATCAAATGGTCGCAATATGGCTCCAGCGCCGCATCCGCGTGATAGCCCCAGCGTACACCGATTGTATGGATGCCCGCATTGCGGCCCATTTCCATATCGAAGGACGTGTCGCCGATGATGACGGCGTTCTTTGCCTTCACACCGGTCTCATAGAGCGCCTGTTCGATCATGGACGGGTGCGGTTTGGACGGGTGGTCATCGGCGACCTGGGTGGTCACGAAAATCCCTTCCAACGCGTGAACCCCCATCATCCGCACCAGCCCGCGGCGCGATTTTCCGGTGGCGACACCGAGTAGCAATTCATCGCTGCGGTTCAGCCGGGCCAGCGCGTCTTTCGCGCCGGCAAACATCGGGGCCTCGCGCTGCACATCAGCCGTGGCGGAGGCGTTGAAGCTGTTCTTATAGGCCTCGACCACTTCCAGAACCTCCGCGTCCGACAGGTTCGGATCGAGCTTGCGCATCGCTTCAGGCAGGGACAGCCCGATGATGGAACGCACCGCTGCCTCATCCGGGGCGATATGCCCGCAGGCATCAAAGGCGCGGGTCATCGCGGTTTTGATATGCGCGAGGCTGTCGATCAGCGTGCCGTCGACGTCGAAAATGACCAGTTTCAGCTCTGCCATGTCTCATCCCCGTCAAACGGGTCTTTGGGCACGTCGCGTTCGGTCCAGCCGAAATAATCCCAGGTTTTTTGCATATGGGGCGGGAGTTTGGCCTCTATATGCAGCTCTGAGCCGTTGGGGTGCTGTATCGTGAGCGAACGCGCGTGGAGGTGCATCTTCTTGGAGACTTCCTCCCCCAGCTCGGCACCCCAGCCATCACCCAGATTTTCCTGACCTGAGCCGCCATATTTGCCGTCGCCCACAATAGGATGGCCCATCTCAGCCATATGCGCGCGTAGCTGATGCGTGCGGCCTGTCACCGGGACCAGCGCCATCCATGCGGCGCGCTGCCCGAGGAAACAGAGCGTTGCATAGTCGGTATGGGCGCGTTTGGCGCCATAGGTCGCATCAACGTCGCGCGGATGGATGGCGTGCATCTTCTCGCCTTCCCCCTTGGCGCCGTGACCGGGTGCTTTGACAAGGCCGAATTTCACGGTGCCGATCTTGGGATAAGGCACGCCCGCGACAAGCGCCCAGTAGATTTTGCGCGTGCCGAAATGACGAAAGGCCTTGGTAAGATGGCTGGCCGCGGCTTGGGTGCGCGCCAAGACCAAAACGCCCGACGTGTCTTTGTCGAGCCGGTGAACGAGGCGGGGTTGTTCATGCTTGTCATATTGCAATGCGGGCAACATGCCATCGACATGGCGGGTGGTTTTAGAGCCGCCCTGCACCGCGAGCCCGGCGGGTTTGTTGATCACAATCACGTCGTCATCCATGTGGATCACGCAATCCTGGATCATCTTGGCATCGGCTTTGGACACAAAAGGTTGGGCGCGCTGCGCCTCGATCTCATCCTGGCTGGGCAGTGGCGGGATGCGGACCTGCTGGCCCGGACCCACGCGTGTGTTTGATTTCACGCGGCCGCCATCAACGCGGATTTCGCCCTTGCGGCACATCTTTTCGACGCGGCCCTGGCTGACATGCGGGAAGTGGCGGCGGAACCAACGATCGAGCCGTTGCTCAGCCTCGTCGTCGCGGATTTCTATCGTTTGGACGCGGCTCATGCCCATATCCCTCTTGCGATCATGATGCCGGCGATCAGCCCGGCGATGGACAGAATAACAGAGGCGCCCACATAGAGTGCGGCGGCGCCGGTCTGCCCTCTTTCAAATAAGGTGTAGGCTTCCAAAGAGAAGGCCGAAAACGTGGTGAACCCGCCCAAAATGCCGGTCATCACGAAGGGGCTGAGATGGGTGTTCGATGTTTTGGCGGCAAAAACCACAAACAGCCCCATTGCAAAGCTGCCCAGAACATTGACCGTCAGCACGCCCAGCGGAAACCCCGCAAAGGATCCCGGCCCGGTTGCCTTGAAGACGCCCACACCAATGAGGAACCGCAAGGCGGCCCCAATTGCGCCGCCCAGGGCGACGTGAAGGGTGGTCATAAACATCCCGGTTCTCTGTGCCCTGCCGGGCCCAGTGTCAAGCTTGTGTCGGGTTGCTCAAGCTTGCGTCGGGTTGAGTGCCCTAACGGAGCGGCTGCGCCGCAAGCGACATTTGAGTGGGGGCTCTGCCCCCGGCTGCGCCTCCCCCGGAATATTTTTGAAACAATGAAGGGACTAGCGTTTCGCGCGGAGCTTGGCGAAATAATCGACGCGCTTTTTAAGCTCGCGCTCATAGCCGCGTTCCACAGGGGTGTAGTAGACGCCGCGTTTCATCGTTTCAGGGAAGTAATTTTGGCCCGAAAACCCATCTTGCGCGTCGTGGTCATAGGCATAGCCGTCGCCGTAGCCCTGATCTTTCATCAAGCTGGTCGGCGCGTTCAGGATGTGTTTCGGGGGCGGCTCGGAACCGGTTTGTTTGGCCGATTTCATTGCTGCCTTATAGGCCACATAGGCCGCGTTGGATTTGGGCGCGAGGGCGAGGTAGATCACGGCCTGCGCCAGCGCAAGTTCCCCTTCGGGCGAGCCGAGCCGTTCATAAGTTTCCCACGCATCGAGGCAGACCCGATGCGCGTTGGTGTCGGCGAGCCCGATATCTTCGACGGCCATACGGGTGATGCGGCGGGCGAGATAGCGCGGATCTTCGCCCCCCGTGAGCATGCGCGCAAACCAGTAAAGCGAGGCATCGGGGTCGGACCCGCGCACGGATTTATGCAGCGCGGAGATCAGGTTGTAATGCGCGTCGCCCGACTTGTCATATTGCGCGGCGCGGCGCATCAGACGTTTGGACAAGCCTTCGGGGTCGAGCTTTTGTTGGGTTTTCCAGGCGCTGACCTGTTCGATCAGGTTGAGAAGCGCGCGGCCATCGCCATCTGCCATTTCCAAGAGCGCCGCGCGGGCATCGGGGGTAAGCGGGAGCGGTTGGTTCAGCTCTTTCTCGGCGCGTTGGGCGAGGCGTTCGAGGTCTTTCAGGTCAAGCCGTTCAAGGACCAGAACCTGGCTGCGGGACAAGAGCGCGGCGTTGAGCTCAAAAGACGGGTTTTCGGTGGTGGCGCCGACGAGGAGGATCGTGCCATCCTCCATATGCGGCAAAAACCCGTCCTGCTGGGCCTTGTTGAAACGGTGGATTTCGTCGACGAACAAGAGCGTGCCCTGCCCGTTTGCGGCACGGATTTTGGCGGCCTCAAACACCTTTTTCAGCTCGGCCACGCCAGAGAAAATTGCGCTGATCTGGACGAAATGCAGATCGCTTTCGCCTGCGAGCAGCCGCGCGATGGTGGTTTTTCCCACGCCGGGCGGCCCCCAGAAAATGAGCGACCCGAGGGAGCGATTGGCCAGCATCACACCCAGCGGGCTATCCGGCCCAAGCACCTGTTCCTGCCCGATGACGGCGTCCAAAGATTGCGGGCGCAGGCGGTCGGCCAGCGGCTGCATTTTCGCGGGCCCAGCCGGGACGGCGCTGTCGAACAGATCGGCCATCAGAGGCGGAACCGGTAGGTGAAACGGCGGCCATTATCGATCCCGTCGATGCGCCAATTGCGAGCGTCGACACTGCCCAGCGCCTCCGCCTCGGCGCTTGTGGTGACTTTCGTGCCATTGATGGACAGGATGATGTTGCCGGGACGCAGCCCGACGCGGCGCAGCGGGCCTTGGACGTCAGTGATAACAACGCCAGTTACGTCGCTGCGATACCCGTTTCGGGCGGCGAGGCTGGGATTGAGCGTGGCCACGGACAGCCCGGCCAAGCCCCCTTCGCCAATGCGGCGCAGATCGACGGGCGGATCGTTGGGCGGCACAATAAGCGCGACGCGTGTGCGGCGGATTTCGCCGTCTGAGAGGAATTCGATGTCCGCCTCCGCGCCGACACCGCGCACCGACATGTGGTGCAGCATCTCGGCGGGCGCGTTGACAGGCAGCCCGTCGACGCTGAGAACGATGTCGCCCACATCAAGCCCGGCTGCGGCAAAGGGGCTGAGCGGGTGCATCGCGGCGATCACCACGCCTTCGGGGACGTCCAGCCCGAAGCCTGCGGCCACGTCGCTATCGACCGCCTGCCCGTTGATGCCCGCCCAGGGGCGCATGAACTGATCTGCGCCGTCGCGGGCCTGGGTAACGAATTGCGCGACCAGATTGGACGGGATCGCGAAGCCGACCCCGTTGGAACCGCCCGAACGCGTCAGGATCGAGGTGTTGACCCCGATGAGCCGGCCTGTGACGTCGATCAACGCGCCGCCGGAATTGCCGGGGTTAATCGCGGCGTCGGTTTGGATGAAATAGCCGCGGGCGTTGCCGGTCTGCACGCCGGAGCGCGCGAGCCCGGAGATAATGCCAGAGCTGACGGTTTGGCCGATGCCGAACGGGTTGCCGATGGCCAGGGCGAGCTCCCCCACTTCGACGTCGTTTGAATCGCGCAGGTCCAACCACGGCAGCGGGTCGGGGCTTTCGATTTTCAGGATGGCAATGTCGCTTTGCTCATCCGCCAGCAACACAGTCGCGGCGAATTCGCGGCGGTCTTTCAGCACGACGCGGATATCGGTGGCCATGCCGACCACGTGATAGTTGGACACGACGATGCCGTCCTCCGACAAGATCACGCCGGAACCCAACGAGTTTTGCAAGCGGGGCTGGGCTTGGCGCATATCGCCGAAAAACTGCTCAAAGAACGGGTTGCCCATGAAGGGCGTGACGCGTTGTTCGACCACGCGGTTGGCGAAGATGTTCACAACGGCGGGGGCGGCCTGTTTGACGAGCGGTGCGAAGCTGAGCGAGATCTCGGGCTGGCTTTGCGGCACCTGTTGCGCGGATGCAGGCAGGCCGGACAGAGACGCTGCAACAAGACAGATGAGCAGGAAACGCATAGATACCTCTTTCATTCGGGCATCTTAGCATATGTGCAGGTCACGGCATCAACACAATGGCCTCAACGCAAAAGCCCCGCCAGAAACTGACGGGGCTTTGACTGATGTCGCGTGGGCGGGTCCGGGACCCGAGCAGATTACTCTGCAGCTTCTTCCGCTTCGACGCGGGCTTTGTCAGCCGCACCTTTGGCGGAGACGTCGCGGTCTACAAATTCGATGATCGCCATTGGCGCCATGTCGCCGTAGCGGAAGCCGGCTTTCAGAACGCGCACATAACCGCCTTGGCGGTCCTTGTAGCGTGGGCCCAGAACATCGAACAATTTGGCGACGTCTTTGTCCTGGCGCAGCTTGCTTGCGGCCTGACGGCGCGCGTGCAGATCGCCGCGTTTCGCCAGCGTGATCATTTTCTCGATGATCGGGCGCAATTCTTTGGCTTTTGGCAGGGTTGTTTTGATTTGCTCATGTTCGATGAGCGAGCCGCACATGTTGATGAACAGCGCTTTGCGGTGTTCATGGGTGCGGTTCAGGCGGCGGTAGCCTCGTGCGTGACGCATTTTTCAAGTCCTTCTAGGTCGTCTATACTTTGTACGGGCTTTCCGATGCGTGTCGGTGCCTCTGTTGGGGCAGGATTGCCCAGGCAGTCCCCGGTATTGTCCGGGCATTTGTTGGGGTCCGCACGGATGCGAACCCCGAATTCTTTAGAACTGGTCTTCGAACTTCTTGGCCAGGTCTTCGATGTTTTCTGGTGGCCAATCAACGATGTCCATACCCAGGTGCAGACCCATGCCCGACAGCACTTCCTTGATTTCGTTCAAGGACTTGCGGCCAAAGTTCGGCGTGCGCAGCATCTCTGCTTCGGTCTTCTGGATCAGATCGCCAATATACACGATATTGTCGTTCTTCAGGCAGTTTGCGGAACGCACCGAAAGCTCCAACTCGTCGACCTTTTTCAAGAGCAGCGGGTTGAATTCCAACTCGTCTTCGTCGTCCTGCGCACGGGCCGATTCCGGCTCGTCGAAGTTTACGAAGATGCCCAGCTGGTCCTGCAGGATGCGTGCGGCAAAGGCCACGGCGTCGTCAGGGCTGATCGAACCATCGGTTTCGACTTTCATGGTCAGCTTGTCATAGTCCAGAACCTGACCTTCGCGGGTCGGCTGCACGTCGTAGCTGACTTTTTTCACAGGCGAGAAAATCGCGTCGATCGGCATCAGGCCGATAGGCGCATCTTCTGGCTTGTTCTTCTCTGCCGAGACGTAGCCTTTGCCGGTATTCACGGTCAGTTCCATGAACAGGTCGGCGCCATCATCAAGGTGGCAGATGACATGGTCACGGTTCAGGATTTCGATACCCGCGCTGTCGGAGATATCGCCAGCGGTGACAACCGCCGGACCTTTGGCCGAGATCGACAGGCGCTTGGGCCCTTCGACTTCCATACGGATCGCCACGCCTTTGAGGTTCAAAACCACGTCGGTGACGTCTTCGCGAACGCCAGAGATCGAGGAGAACTCATGCAGCACGTTGTCGATTTGCACCGATGTGATCGCCGCACCTTGCAGCGAGCTCATCAGCACGCGGCGCAGCGCGTTGCCCATGGTCAAACCAAAGCCACGCTCAAGCGGCTCGGCAATCACCGTCGCTTTGCGCGCAGGATCAGTGCCAGGCTTAATCTCAAGCTGGTTGGGTTTTATTAATTCTTGCCAGTTCTTATGGATCATAGGGGGCCTCCATGCTCGTTCAGGGTCATGTCCAAAACCCGGAACACTCGAGGTTGAAATGTCAAAGCCAGGGGACGGCGCTTGTGGCTGCCCCCTGACCCCAATTTGGATATCTTAGACGCGGCGACGCTTTGGCGGGCGGCAGCCGTTATGGGCCATTGGCGTCACGTCGCGGATCGACGAGATTTGGAAGCCAACTGCAGCCAAAGCGCGCAATGCGCTTTCACGGCCGGAGCCCGGGCCCTGCACTTCGACCTCAAGCGTTTTCACGCCGTGATCTTGTGCTTTCTTGCCCGCGTCTTCTGCTGCCATCTGAGCCGCATAAGGTGTCGACTTGCGCGACCCTTTGAAGCCCATGGTGCCCGCAGAGGACCACGAAATTGCGTTGCCCTGAACGTCAGAGATCAGGATTTTTGTGTTGTTGAACGAAGAGTTCACGTGAGCCACGCCCGCAGCGATATTCTTGCGGACCTTCTTCTTCGTTTTGACCTTATCGCGTGCCATTGATCAAACCCTCCCTTATTTCTTCTTACCAGCAATGGCCTTTGCAGGGCCTTTGCGAGTACGAGCGTTGGTGTGCGTGCGCTGACCGCGCACAGGAAGGTTGCGGCGATGACGCAGACCGCGGTAGCAGCCCAGGTCCATCAAACGCTTGATGTTCATTTGCGTGTCGCGGCGCAGGTCGCCTTCGACAGTGTAGTTCTCGTCGATATGCTCACGGATCTTCAGGATGTCAGCATCGCTAAGATCGTTCATACGGCGGGTCTGATCGATGCCGACAGCCTCACAGATCGCTTGCGCGGAGGTGTTGCCGATACCGGTGATGTAGGTCAAAGCGATTGGGACGCGCTTTCCGTCGGGCAGGTTAACGCCAGCAATACGAGCCAAAGTGGTCTTCCTTCTTGGTCGCGGTTCCGTAATCCCGGAACCTTTTTTCACAACATAAGCCCGCAGGATTTTCACCGACGGGCTTGGGGTTTAGGTACTCATGCGCGGGGCTGTCTGGCCAGATCAGCTGATGCGCGATTCCCTTGCGGGATGGCGCGGTTTAGGCGCTATTAACTGTGGGGTCAAGGGGGTCAGGAAGAGCCTTTGTTAACTGTCCAGAACCCCGGCAATCGCCACCGCCACTTCACCAATCTCGCCGAGCCCATCAACAGACTGCAACGCACCCTTGGCATGGTAGTAACCGATCAGTGGGCTGGTTTGTTTGTAGTAAGCCATGAGGCGGGTTTTGAGGCTTTCCTCGTTATCGTCGGCGCGTGCGGTGCCGCCTGCGGCGACCGCGTCGGCTGCGCGGCCGAGGATGCGGGTGACGAGCACCTCGTCATTCACGGCAAGTTCGATCACTGCGTCGAGGCTCGCGCCATGCTTGTCCAGCAAATCACCCAACGCGTCGGCCTGCGCCAAGGTCCGGGGGAAGCCGTCAAAGATGAAGCCGCCGCCGGGGTTGGCTTCAAGCTGTTCCTCGATCAGGCCGATAACAATCTCATCGGTAACCAGCTCGCCCGCATCCATTACTGCGGCCACTTTCTTACCCATCTCGGTCCCGGAGCTTTTGGCGGCCCGCAACATGTCACCGGTTGAGAGCTGGATCATGCCCCGCTCTTCGACAAGTTTGCTTGCTTGCGTGCCTTTACCAGCACCCGGCGGTCCGAGAAGGATAATGTTCATTTGCGTGATGGGCTCCGTTTGCCCCGCTTCTTGGCGCCTTTGCCGCGAAGTTGGGATTTTTCGATCAGGCCTTCATACTGGTGGGCCAGCATGTGGGACTGCACTTGTTGGATCGTGTCCATGGTCACGGAGACTACAATCAAAACGGACGTACCGCCAAAGTAAAATGGAATGGCCAGTTGCGCGCGCAAGATTTCCGGCAGCAAGCAGACCAGAGCCAGGTAGCCGGACCCCAGCACCAAGATGCGGTTGACCACATATTCCAGATACTCGGCGGTGCGCTGCCCGGGGCGGATGCCGGGGATGAACCCGTTCTGGTTCTTCAGATTGTCGGCCACGTCATCAGGCTTAAACGCCACGTTGAACGTGTAGAAATAGGCGAAGAACACGATCATCGCCGTGAAGAACAACAGATAGAGCGGCTGGCCCGGCCCGAAATAGGCGAGGATTGTGGCCATCACCGGGCTGGTCGACGCGCCAGAAAACGTGCTGATCGAGGTCGGCAGCAGCAAGAGCGAGGATGCAAAGATCGCGGGGATCACGCCCGATGGGTTGACCTTGACTGGCAGGTGGCTTGAGCCGCCATCATAAACCTTCATGCCAACTTGGCGGCGCGGGTATTGGATGTGGATTTTGCGCAGCGCGCGTTCCATGAACACCACGAAGGTGATGGTCGCAACGACCACCAACAACACGCCGATGATCACTGCTGGGCTTAGCGAGCCGGAGCGGCCTTGCGCGAAGAACTGCGCCAGAGCGGCGGGAACTTCGGCGATGATGCCCACGAAGATGATCAGCGAGATGCCGTTACCGATGCCGCGTGCGGTGATCTGCTCACCCAGCCACATCAGGAACATGGTGCCACCGACAAGGGTGATGACGCAGGAAATGCGGAAGAACCAGCCGGGATCGGTCACTAGACCGCCCGATTCAAGGCCTGCCGCCAAACCGTAAGCCTGCAAGGTCGCCAAAAACACCGTGCCGTAGCGCGTGTATTGGTTGATTTTCTTGCGGCCCTGTTCGCCTTCTTTCTTCAACTGCTCCAGCTGTGGGACCATGGCGGTCATCAGCTGCACGATGATCGAGGCCGAAATATAGGGCATGATCCCCAGCGCAAACAGGCCCATCCGGCCAATCGCGCCGCCAGTGAACATGTTCAGAATGCCGCCCACGCCGGTCGAGATTTGTTCGACAAAATTGCGCAGCGCGTCCGCGTCGATACCGGGCACCGGGATATAGGTTCCCAGCCGGTAGACGATCAGCAGGCCAATGGTGAAAAGGATCCGCTGCCTCAGCTCGGTCGCCTTGCCAAAGGCGGACCAGCTCATGTTTGAGGCCATTTGCTCGGCGGCTGATGCCATCTGTTATGTTCCCTGTATCAGCACAGCGCCGCGACCGGGCTTCCCCGTCGCGGCGCTGGAAAACTTGAACTTATGTAAGAGGCCTCAGGCCCCCTCACAAGGTATTATTCAGCAGCTGCCGCGACTGTGAGCGAACCGCCTGCTTTTTCAACAGCCTCGATCGCCGATTTCGACGCGCCGGTGACGTTGATTTTGACCTTCGCGGTGATCTCACCCTTGGCCAGAACGCGCACACCGTCGAGCTTGCGGCGCACGACGCCGGTTTCGACCAGCAGGTCTTCGGTGATCTCGGCTTTCGCGTCGAGGGTCTTGGCGTCGATGAATTTCTGGATCAGGCCCAGATTGATGACGGCAAATTTCTTGCGGTTCGGCTTGTTGAAGCCGCGCTTTGGCAGGCGCATGTAGAGCGGCATTTGGCCGCCTTCGTAGCCGTTCAGAGCCACACCCGAGCGGGATTTCTGACCTTTGATACCACGGCCACCCATTTTACCGGTGCCGGAGCCCGGGCCACGGCCCACGCGTTTTTTACGTTTGGTCGCGCCGGGATTGTCGCGCAATTCATTGAGTTTCATATCGCTTCTCCTAGAGCCGGAATTGCCCCATGAAGCGAAGGGAGGCAAACGCGGCGTTTCTTGATTGATTCCATGAACCCGCAGGTCCACCGGGGGTGTTTAGATGAGCCGTGATCTTCACGCAAGGGCCGCGATCCCCCGCATGCGGGGAATCTTGCAGGCCTTTGATTTAACGCTGTTTTCTAGATTTATTAACTAACTAGCAACATGTGCGTCGAAGAAGGCGATGGTCCGGGCCCATGCAAGGTTTGCGGCCTCCTCATCGTAGCGCGGCGTGGTGTCATTGTGGAACCCGTGGTTCACATCGGGATAAAAATGCACGCTGAACTCTTTCTGATTGGCCTTGAGCGCATCTGAATAGTCCTGCCAACCCGCGTTGATCCGCTCGTCCAACCCGGCATATTGGATCATCAGGGGCGCCTCGATTGCAGGCACATCTTCGGCAGCCGGTTGACGGCCATAAAACGGCACAGAAGCCGCAAGGTCGGGATATACGACGGCCAGCGCGTTGCAGACCCCGCCGCCATAGCAGAACCCAACCGCGCCAACCTTGCCTGTCGTCTCGTCATGATCGCGTAGAAATTCAAACGCGGCGAAGAAATCTTCCATCAGCTTGGCGCCGTCGAGGGATCGCTGCATCTCGCGACCGTCCTCGTCATTGCCCGGATATCCACCCAGCGGGCTCAGCCCGTCCGGCCCAATCGCCAGAAACCCAGCCTTGGCCGCGCGGCGCACGACATCTTCGATATAAGGATTTAGGCCACGGTTCTCATGGATCACCAGCACGGCTGGCAGCTTGCCGGTCGCGCCCGCAGGTTTGGCCATCAGCGCGCTGATCGTTCCGTGACCATTGGGGCTTTCATAACTGGTCAGTGTTGTCTCGATATCGGGATCATAGGGGGCGACCTGCTGGGCTAACGCATAATCCGGCTTGAGCTGATCCAGCAGCATCGCGCCGGTGACGCCGGCGGCGGCATATTTCGAGGCTTGCGTCATGAACTGACGCTTGGTGACTTTGCCATGCACATATCCATCGAATATTTCGAGGATACGCGGGTCGAAGTCGGAGGCTTTCTTGCGAGATTTCTGGGTCATTGAGTCGTCTCCCGTTACGGTTGGAATCGTTTTGTCCCTATGTGTTCAAGCATAGCGTGGATTTTGGATGGAGCGAGGGAGAGGCGAAAATTGTGATCAGACGGAATGGATCGTTTTGCCCGACATATTCGAACGCATCACGACCCCAGTCGTTCTGGCGCGCGTCCTAAGACCCGCTGTCTGATTTCAAGATCACGTCAAAATCAACGTGCAAGAAGGGCTCATTCACCTGGCCCGAAATTGCCATCCCGTCCGGGAAGTCGGAGGCCGGTTTTTCGACATAGGTCATAACGAGGTCTTCGCGCACCCCGAAGACAGTGTCCTGGTCTAGATAGGGATCATCGTCGGGGAAAATCTCAGTCACCAGTGATTTATAGCCCGGTGCTGTGACGATGTAGTGCAGGTGCGACGGCCGCCATGGGTGACGCCCGCAGGCCCGCAGAATATCACCGACCGGGCCATCGGTGGGCACCGTATATTCAACCGGTTTCACCGTTGTGAACGCGTAGCGCCCATCGTCGCCCACCGTCATCAACCCATGAAAAGAGAACGTGTCCTGATCGTCATCCTGACTGGCATAAAGCCCGTTGGGCGCGGTTTGCCAAATGTCGATTTGCGCCCCTGCGATGGGGGTTCCGTCCGTATCTTTGACGCATCCCTCCGCCAGCAAAATGGGCCCGCCAAAGTGTCGTTTCATGTCGCCGCCAAACGCAAGTGGTGGCGCGCCTGACACGTGGAACGGGCCAAGCACGGAGGAGGACGTCGCCTCATCGCTTGAATGGAGCATGTCCACAAGCGACGACAGCCCCAACACGTCCGAGGCCAGAATGAATTCATGCCGGTCTTCGGATTCGATTGCGGCGCAGCCTTCCAGAAACGCGATGCCCTTGCGCCATTCATCATGGGTCAGGTTTGTCTCGCGGGCGAAATCGTGCAGGTGTTTGACCAAGCTGCCCATCACCTCACGCGTGCGAGCATCGCAATCGTCTGAGATATAGCCCATGAAAACATCGGTGATGTTGTGTTTGGTGACGTTGCGCATGATGGCTCCTTACAAAAGTGCGAGGCTGAGGATCGGGAATTCGATCAGGATGAACAGCACGATCAACATGACAAAGGCGAAGGGCAGCGCGCCCATGAACACATCCTTCAGCGATATGCGGTCGTCGTTGATCGTCGATTTGATCACGAAACACGATATGCCAAGCGGTGGGGTCAGCAGCCCAATCTCGGCGCCGACAACGGTGATGATGCCGAACCAGATCAGCGACAGGTCAAGCGCCTCGACCAATGGCAAGAACAGCGGCACCACGATCAGGATGATTGAGGCCGTGTCCAGCAATGTGCCAAGGAACAACATCAGCAACACATAGATCAGCATGATCGTCCAGAATGATGCAGCGTTTCCAGCGAGCAGGTCTTGCAGCTGGTTTGGCAAACCGGCGAGCCCCAGCATACGGCTGTAAATTGAGGCCGCGGTGATAAGGAACAAGATGGCCGCCGTGATGTGGCCGGTTTCTAGCAAGGCCTCCCAGAACGCCTTGGGTGACATGGTTCTGCGAACCACCGCGATGATCAGGGCGACCAACGCGCCTGTCGCGCCCGCCTCAACCGCCGTGAGCCAACCTGTGTAGATGCCGCCAAGGACGATGGTGATCAGACCAAGGGTGGGCAGCGTTTTCGATGCCACTTCGCGCGGGGTCATCCATTCAGTGTCTGCGACGACGCGCCCGCCAACGAAACCCGGCGTGTAGCGGCCCATCACCCAAATCGCCCCGACATAAGCAATCGCCAGCATGATGCCGGGAATGACGCCGGCCAGGAACATGTCGCCAACCGATTGCTCGGACACGAAGGAATAGATGATCAGCATCGCGGAGGGCGGAATGATCATGCCAAGCACGGATGACCCTGCAACAACGCCCACCGCAAAGCGCGGGTTGTAGTCCTGCGCCAACATCTGCGGCACGGAAACCTTGGTGAACACCGACGCGGAGGCGATGGATGATCCGGTGACAGCCGCGAACACTGCATTGGCCCCCACGGTTGCCATGCCGATCCCGCCTTTGACCTTGCGAAAGCGCATGGTCATCACCTCGTAGATGTCGCGACCCAGCCCCGCCTTACTGACTATGAGCCCCATGAAGGTGAATAGCGGTATCGTGGCAAAGCTATATTCCATAGCACTGTCCCCGACCGCAATTTTGAGCAGGTTCAGCGCCAGCGTGAAGTTGTCCCGCATCAACCAGATCGACACGAAGGACACCACGCCCAGCGCCACCGGAATGTAGACGCCTGCGTAGATCAAAAAGACAATTGCAACGACCGAGATCAGGCCAATCTCAATGGGGGTCATGGCGCGGGCTCATCATGTTCAGGGGTGCGGACCAGCTGCGGGCGATCCTGCGCCGTGACAACCTTGAGCACAAAGATCAGGCAGGACAGCGCGGTGCCAACGGCGATCACCAGCTTCACCGGCCACCATGGCAGGGTGAACAACCCCGGCACCCCGAAATAGTCGTTGGTGTCCCACATATGCAGGAATTCAGGGAAGGTGATGTAGGCAATCAGCCCCATGAAAATCGCCGATATCGCGTTGATGATCCGCCGGAGGGTGGCCGTTAGCTTTGGGCGGCGCCCATGCAGCAGGTTCAAAAACCCATCAGAGCGGGTGAGCCTGTCGACCCGCACCACATCGGCCAGCTGCAAGAACACGATCAACACCACCGAGAATTGCACCATTTCATAGGTGCCCTTCAGGGGGCCGAAAAGAGGCCGCGAGCGACCACATCGACGTTCAACACCACCACCAGTGCCAGCACGACGAGCGTGCCCAGGGCATTGGCGGCGATAGCACATGTATTGGCAACCCGAGAGAGGCCGGCGATCGCGGTTTTCAGCATTTTTCGACCCCTCCCAAGGTGTGGGGCTGCTTATTCAGCAGCCCAATCGCGCGCGCCG
Organism: Litoreibacter sp. JB4-2; assembly: GCF_055693445.1. NCBI lineage: Bacteria > Pseudomonadati > Pseudomonadota > Alphaproteobacteria > Rhodobacterales > Roseobacteraceae > Litoreibacter > Litoreibacter sp. JB4-2. The sequence goes on along the minus strand of NZ_CM146334.1, from coordinate 3,153,484 downwards.
ACAAAGCCCGCATCGCCCAGTTTGGCGATATAGGCGGCAATCATGCCGGACCCGTCTTCGCCACGGTCGTTCAGCGTTGTCGCCAGCTCCGCCGCGATGTTGGGCATGGCATTGGCCCATGCGGTGCGATCCGCGTCCGACACTTCCACGATGGTTCCGCCTGCCGCGACATAGGCGTCACGCGATGCGGCGGCGCGGTCCATGGCAATACCGGCCAGGTGATCGCGGTAGTCAACGGCCACCTCGTTCAACGTGCCTTGCACATCTTCCGGCAAGGACGCCCAGTAATCGGCGTTCACGGTGACGGTCTTGGAGTTCACAGCGCCCAGGTTGGCGGCCAGCATATAGGGCGCCACCTCCGCGATTTTGAAGGTCACGGCGGCTTCGGGCCACAGCATGCCGCAATCGGCGAGACCGGTCTGGATCATGTTGTAAAAGTCGGTCAGGCCGCCGCGCACGCCAGCGGCATCCTTGATGCCTTCGAGATAGCGCAGGTTCAGACCGGCGCCCGCAATCTTGCGGCCTTCAAGATCCGACACGGATGACACGGGTTCGGAACAGAAAATCTGATAGGTGTCGAGCACCACGCCGGTTGCCAGATACACCTGATTTTGCTCGGCAAATTCGTTCTGCATGGAGGGGAATTCGCGCGCGATTTCATCCACGGCCTTCGCCACAGCGCGGGCGTCGGATGTGATGAACGGCGTGGCCCCGGCCAAACCTTGGCTTGGCAGTTTGGACGAGTGGAAGATCGTGGTGACGATGCCGATATCGCCCAGACCCAGCTGCACGCCTTCGAGTACACCTTTGGGCTTCACGATGGAGCCGCCGTAGTTTTCCTGCCAGTTCATGCTGTATTTGCCAGCTTCAGCCAGACGGCGATCCACTTCGGGGATAAAGAAGTTACTGAATTCCTTCACCCAAAGCGCGCGGTCCGGGTAGCCGTCGATCACCACGGCGGACAGGCTTTCTTGTGCAGCGACAGGCAAAGCCGTCATCGTCGCGAGCGTTGCCCCCAAAATCGTTTTCTTCGTCCAGTTCAACATTGTCATTCCTCCCAGAAATTTAGGCCTATGCCCTGATTTTACGCGTTCGTTTTCACCCAATTGACGGTCAGGTCAGTGCCTGATTGCTCAAAAAGCTTTGCGATTGCGCAGTATTTTGCGGTCTCGATGCCGACTTGCGTCAGCTCTTCCTGACTGGCGGTGGTGTCACAGTTCACCGTCAGCGTGACCTTTGGAAACGGCACGTCGATCTCTTCCTCCATGAGAACGCCGCGCCGATCAAATTGGCAATTTGCGTCGATGTCGATTGTGCCCAGATCGACGCCCAACCTGCGCGCATTTTTGTGGCCGATCACATTGGTGCAGGCGATCAGCGCGGTCATCGCGGTTTCGGTCGGTGTCGGGCCCAAATTGGTGCCGCCGCGCTCCAACGGCTCGTCGATCACGACATCCAGGTCGCGCACGGGAATTTCGGTGCGCGCATGTGTCGGGCATGCGGCCTTGGTGCGGTAGGTGACGACGGTTTTCATTTTGACAGCCATGGTGCTGCTCCCTTTCATGCGAATGTGCAGACCTTATCGAATGCGAAGCGCGGCAGCTTTTGGAACAAGGCCGTCTCATCCGCGTAGCCGATATTGCACAGAAAATTGGATTTCAGCGTGGTGCCTGCGAAGAACTCTTCGTCAACAATCTTGTTCGAAAAGCCCGACATCGCGCCGACATCCAAGCCAACCGCGCGCGCGGCAATCATGAAATACGCGCCTTGAAGCGTGCCGTTGCGATAGGCGGTGTCTTCGCAATAGGCATCGTTGCCATCGAACAGATGGCGGCGGTCTTCATGCGGAAACAGGAAGGGCAGTTCGTGCCAGAAATTCATGTCATGCGCGATGATTGCCGTCACCGGCGCGCCCATCATTTTGCCGACATTCGCAGGCTTGAGCGATTTTGCCAGACGGTCCTTGCCCTCTGGCGATCTCACAAAAATAAACCGCGCGGGCAGCGTGTTCATGCTTGTCGCGCCATTGATGGTGATGTCGTAGATTTCTTCCAGCATGCCGTCAGGAATGGGCTTATCCGTCCACGCGTAGTGGGATCGCGCATCGCGCAGGATAAGATCGATGGCGTCATCAGACAGCCGATCAATCCGCGCCCGCAAATCGCGGTGCCCCTGCTGCGCGGCCTGGCGCAATGCGGTCAGTTCATCACCCGTTGGTGCGTTCATGCGGTCGCCTCGTCCACAATTGGGCTTGCGCAAATGCCGATGCCTTCGATTTCAATTTCGACGGTTTCACCGGGCACCAGCCAACGTGGGTTCGGCTTTTTGGCGTGCCCAACGCCCGGAGGCGTGCCGAGAGCGATCAGATCGCCCGGCGCAAGCGTCGTGTATTCCGACACGATGGCCATGATCTTGCGCACGCCCCAAATCATGTTCGCGGTGTTTGAGCTTTGCAGGATCTCATCACCCACACGGCTTTCGATCTTCAGGCCAGCGGCGCCTTCGGGCACCTCGTCCGGGGACACAACAAACGGGCCAATCGCGCCGGTGTTGTCAAAGTTTTTGCCCGGCGTCCATTGATGCGTTTTGCGCTGATAGTCCCGTACGGAACCATCATTGAACACGGTATAGCCGAACACATGGTCAAGCGCGTCCGCTTCGGAAATGTGGCGCCCGCCTTTGCCGACGATCAACATCAGCTCGGCCTCGTAATCCAGCTTTTCAGAACATGTCGGGCGCACAATCGGCTTGCCCGCGGCCATGATCGACGCTTTGGAGCGCATGAACAGGGCGGGGTAATCCGGGATGTCATACCCGCCCTCTTTGATGTGGTCCGTGTAGTTAAGGCCGACACAAATAATCGCGCCCGGGGCGGCAATCGGCAGCGCCGGAGTGATCGAAGACACCGCCACTGTCGGCGCGCTTGCGATTTTTTGCGCGAGGGATTCGGCATCAACCCGGCCCGCCGCGAGCCCTGCGAGGTCTGCGCCGACATTTGGATCAAGCGCACTGATATTAACGGCTTTCTCGCCAGTCACAGCAAAAACAGCCGTGCCGTTTTCCACCTCTCCCACCAGATATTTCATGCATCAATCCTTGTATACTTTCCGAATTTCTGCCTACAATATTCGAAACTGTCAATAAATATCGATATTTTTGGAGGGACGTTATGGTTGCATGGGCCGACTACAAGACAGAGGCAAAGTCGCGCGGCGCATTGGCGCTGGAGCTTTATGCCGCCATCTCGACCCCGGCGAAGGAACCGCAAGATGTGAAAGCATCCCTGCCCGACCACCTTGCCTATCAGGCGGATTTGGAACGCAAAGGGGCTTTGGCATTTGCGGGGCCGATGTCGGATGAAACGGGTGATCACATGCAGGGCATGGGCCTGATCATTTACCGCGCCGAAAGCCTGGAGGCCGCCCGCAAGTTGGCAGAGGCCGACCCAATGCATCAATCGGGCGCGCGCAGTTTCACGTTGCAGCGATGGATGATAAACGAAGGCTCGCTCACCCTGTCGGTTGGGCTGTCCACCAACACCGCTGTGCTCAGTTAACCCAGAGAATCGTCATGAACATGACCGTCCCCAATAGCGGCAAGGAAACATCGGCGACCCGCGCGGCCTATCTGGCGCTGCGCGAGATGATCCTGACCGGGGAATTGCCAGCCGGGCAAAAGATCAAGATCGAGAAGCTGCGCGCCATGCTCGACACCGGCGCCTCGCCGGTGCGCGAGGCGCTGAGCCTGCTGACATCGGACATGTTGGTGGAACGCATTGATCAGCGCGGGTTTCGCGCAGCCCCCGCCAGCCCGGAGAATTTTGCAGAGATCCTGAAGCTGCGCTGCGCCTTGGAGGATATGGCGCTGCGCCAATCCATCGCAAACGCGTCGCCGGACTGGGAAGAACGGCTGGTGCTTGCGCATCACCACATGAACCGCGCGGCGGGCGGCCCGGCGTTTGAGACCGCGCATAAGACTTTTCACATGACCCTGCTAAGCAACGCAGCATCGCCGATGATGGAACGCTATTGCGACCAGCTTTACGACCTGAACATCAGATATCGCAACCTGGCCAAGGGCGAGGCGAACTACCAAAGCCGCGACATTGCGGCGGAACATTCCCAGATCTTTGAGGCGGCAATTGCCAAGGACGCGGACACGGCCGCGACCGCGTTGCTCAGCCATTATCGATTGACGGGCGACTATTTGGCCAAACAGCTGACGGGGCTTTAGACCAGCGATGCAACGCAACCGGTTTCTTGGCGATATCTTGACGACTCTGCTGGAACGCAGCGGCATGGTTGGCCAATATGATGACAAGCGTGACATCTACCAGCTTTGCCGCGCGCTTATGTCGGCGGAAGGCGATGTCTCGGGCCAGAAGTTGGCGACAAGCGTGCTGCGCCGCTACCGCGCCTTGTCGGATGATGAGAAAACGGCGTTCTTTGTGTTTCTCAACGACGCGTTCGATCTTGATCCGGTGGCCTTGTCCGACCTGGCACAGGCCTACGCAAAGACCCCTGACCCCAAGACATTCGCCGAGCTGTCAGCGGCGTCGGAGCCCAAACGGCAAGAGCTTTTGCGCCGTCTGAACCAGCCGATGGGGGCCACGGCGGACATCGTGGCGATGCGCGTTGATTTGTTGAAACGGCTCAAAGACCACCCCGATCTGGCGCGCACGGACCACGATTTTGTGCATTTGTTGCGCAGTTGGTTTAACCGCGGGTTTCTGGTGCTTCAGGCGATTGATTGGGACACGCCCGCGCGCATCCTGGACAAAATCGTGGCCTATGAGGCCGTTCACGAAATCAGCGATCTGGATGATTTGCGGCGCAGGCTGTACCCGCCGGACCGGCGCTGCTTTGCGTTCTTTCATCCCTCCATGCCCGATGAGCCGCTGATTTTTGTCGAGGTTGCCCTGACGAAAACAATTCCGGGATCCGTTACTGACCTGTTGTCGGAGGATCGCGCGCCGCTGGAGGCGGAGCACGCAACGGTTGCTGCTTTTTATTCAATCTCGAACTGCCAAAAGGGCCTGACGGGCATTAGCTTTGGCAACCTTTTGATCAAACAGGTGGTGGCGGAGCTGTCCTTGACCTTCCCCAAGATCGAAAGCTTTGTGACGCTGTCGCCGATCCCGGGGTTGAACAAATGGCTTGATCAAAAGCGCGACGACCCGGAGTTTGGCCCTATCGCGACCCGCATTCTTGACGGGCGGGCAGACCCCAAGGACCTGCGCGCCATGGCGGCGCGGTATCTGCTGTTGGCGAAACGCGCCGATGGCATGCCCTTCGACCCGGTCGCGCGCTTTCATCTGACAAACGGCGCGAAGGTGCATGACATTCACGCCGATGCGGATATGTCTGCCAACGGGATGGCGCAATCCAGCGGGGCGATGGTGAACTACCTCTATGATCTGAACGTGACCGAGAAGAACCACGAAGAGTTCGCCTTCCACGCGATTATTGCCGCCGACAAACCTGCGCGCACCCTTTCAAAGGCCGCTCTGACGGCGCATCCACCCGAGGAAAATCTGTGACCAACGTCTTGTATGACGCGCTTTTTGCGCCGCATGCCGAAAATGAAACCTGCTTTCTTGAATTCGATGATGGCACGCAGCTCAGCTATGCCGGTCTGATCGCACGCGCGGCCCAGCTGGCGAATGTCCTGGTGGATGCCGGGGTTGTCCCCGGTGATCGGATCGTAGTGCAGGCCCCCAAAACGCAAGATATCATCCCGCTTTATGCGGCCAGCGTGCAGGCGGGCGCGATCTATTTGCCGCTCAACACTGCCTATACCCAAAGCGAGCTGTCTTATTTCATCGAGGACGCCGCACCCGTGCTGATTGTCTGTGACGCCGCCGATGCAGGCGATATCGCGCAGATTTCCAGCACGCCGATCCTGACGCTGGCCACCGACAAATCGGGCACGCTATCGCAAGCCGCCGACAAAATGTCTGAGGTGTTTCAGACCGTCCCGCGCGGTGCCGATGATCTTGCGGCGTTGCTGTATACGTCGGGCACGACGGGCCGTTCCAAGGGTGCGATGCTCAGCCATAAGAACCTACTGTCAAATGCGCAAAGCCTGACGGCGCTTTGGCAGATCACCAATCAAGACCGGTTGATCCATGCCCTGCCGATTTTCCACACGCATGGACTTTTTGTGGCGATGAACACCGTCCTTCTGGCGGGATCGCAGGTACGGTTCATGGCGGGGTTTGACGCAGAGACGATCCTTGCGGAAATACCGTCAAGCACGATGCTGATGGGCGTGCCGACATTCTACACGCGGCTGTTGGCTGATGAACGACTGACGAAACCGCTGGTCGCGAATATGCGCCTGTTCGTGTCGGGGTCTGCGCCGCTTTTGGCGGAGACGCATACCGCGTTTGAAGAGCGCACCGGCCACCGTATTCTGGAACGCTACGGCATGACGGAAACGAACATGATCACCTCAAACCCCTTCGATGGGGAGCGTGTCGCGGGCACTGTCGGCTTCGCGCTGCCGGGCACCGAAGTCATCATTACCAATGATGGGACCCCCGTCGCAGATGGTGAGATTGGCGTAATCGAAGTGCGCGGCGACAACGTGTTCCAAGGCTATTGGAACATGCCCGAAAAGACCGCCGAAGAGCTGCGCAAGACAGGGTTTTTCATCACCGGCGATCTGGGTGTCAAATCTGCGGATGGTCGCGTGTCGATTGTCGGTCGCGAGAAGGACCTGATTATTTCGGGTGGCTACAACATCTACCCCAAGGAGATTGAAGACGTGATCAACGACGTCGACGGCGTGCTGGAAAGCGCGGTGTTTGGGGTGCCGCATCCCGATTTCGGCGAAAGCGTTTTGGCCGCGGTTGTGCTGGAAGACAGCGGGATGACCGACGAGCAGGTTGCAGATCAGGTAACCCCGCATCTGGCCCGGTTCAAACACCCACGGCGCTATATCATTGTCGATGCATTGCCGCGCAACACGATGGGCAAGGTGCAAAAGAACGTTCTGCGCGCCGATCACGGGTGACCCAAATGCAAAACGCCCCGCATTTCTGCGAGGCGTTTTGACGTGATTTGCAAGGCTCCGCGTCGATGCGGACTGAAAGGCGCTTAGCCTTTTTCCTCGATGATTTCGACCATGTGCGAGATGCTCTCGACCATGCCGCGGATGGAAGGTGTATCTTCCAGCTCACGGGTGCGGTTCATCTTGTTCAGGCCCAGACCGATCAGGGTCGCGCGCTGTTTGGCGGGGCGACGGATCGGGGAGCCGACTTGTTTGACGACAATCGTTTTAGCCATGATTTAGGCCTCCGCGTTTTCGGTTGCGTCTGCTGCCGGGGCTTCGTCGCCCGTGCGCAGGATATCCGCAACTTTTTTGCCGCGACGCTGAGCAACCATGCGAGGCGACGCTTCGCGGGTCAGACCGTCCAGCGTGGCACGGATCATGTTGTAAGGGTTTTGCGAGCCGATGGATTTGGCAACAACGTCTTGCACACCCAGCATCTCGAACACGGCGCGCATTGGACCACCGGCGATGATACCAGTACCTTGCGGCGCTGTGCGCATAACGACTTTACCAGCGCCGTGACGGCCATTGGTGTCGTGGTGCAGCGTGCGGCCTTCGCGCAGCGGGACGCGGACCATTTGGCGCTTGGCTTGCTCGGTGGCTTTGCGGATGGCCTCTGGGACCTCTTTCGCTTTACCTTTGCCGAAACCGACGCGGCCCTTTTGGTCGCCTACGACGACGAGGGCTGCGAAGCCAAAGCGCTTACCGCCTTTAACTGTTTTGGAAACGCGGTTGATTGCAACCAAACGATCCTGAAATTCGGGTGTTTCGTCGCGATCGCGGCGGCCCCGTCCTGGTTCTCTTGCCATGTTGGCAGTCCTTTATGTCGTGGGCATAGGCCCGAAATTATCAACCGCAGTGAGCGAACGCCCCCCGGTCATCGAAGGTGGGCACGCATGCCCACCCTACGCTTTAGAGTTTCAGACCGCCTTCGCGGGCTGCTTCGGCCAGGGCTTTGACCTTGCCGTGGAACAAGAAGCCACCACGGTCAAAATACGCCTCGGTCACGCCAGCTTTCTTGGCGCGGGCCGCAATCTCGGCGCCCACTTTCGCGGCCGCGTCGACGTTGTTTTTGCCAACCAGACCCAGACCTTTTTCAAGGGTGGACGCGGAGGCCACGGTGTTGCCGTTCGCATCGTCGATCAGCTGAACGCTGATGTTCTTGCTTGAACGGTGTACCGAAAGACGCATACGGCCAGCATTGACCTTGCGCAGTTTGTTCCGAACGCGCAGGCGGCGTTTGATGAACAGATCACGTTTGGAGTTAGCCATTACTTTTTCTTCCCTTCTTTGCGGAAGATGTACTCATCTTTGTACTTGATGCCTTTGCCCTTGTAGGGCTCTGGCTTGCGCCAAGCACGGATTTCAGCGGCAACCTGACCAACCTGCTGCTCGTCGATGCCTTCGATCACGATCTCGGTCTGCTTCGGAGCAGCAACGGTCACGCCTTCGGGCACTTCGTAGACAACATCGTGGCTGAGGCCGAGGTTCAGCTTCAGGTTTTTGCCTTCCATCGCGGCACGGTAGCCAACGCCGTTGATTTCAAGCTCTTTCTTGAAACCGTCGGTGACGCCGACGACCAGATTGGCCACGCGGGTGCGGCTCATGCCCCATTGCTGGCGCGCGCGCTTGGATTTGCCGCGCGGCTCAACAGAAACGACAGCGCCGTCCACAGTGATGGTGACATCGTCAGTGGCCGTGAAGGTACGCTGACCTTTCGGGCCTTTGACCGAAACCGTCTGGCCGGAGACCGAAGCCTCCACGCCGGAGGGCAGGTCGATCGGTCTTTTACCAATACGAGACATTATGCTCTCCTTAGAAGACGGTGCAGAGCACTTCGCCGCCGATATTCTGGGCGCGTGCATTTGCATCAGACATCACACCTTTTGGCGTGCTGACAATCGACACACCCAGGCCCTGACGGACGGTTGGGATGTCTTTGGACCCCACGTAAACGCGGCGACCGGGCTTGGAGACCCGCTTCACTTCGCGAATAACGGGTGTGCCTTCGTAATATTTCAGCTCGATGTTCAAAGCCGGGTGACCGTCTTTGCCCGTGGTTTTCTCGTAGCCACGGATGTAGCCTTCATCGGCCAACACGTCCAAAACCCAGGCGCGCAGCTTGGAAGCTGGCGTTTCAACGGTGGCTTTGCCACGCAGTTGCGAGTTGCGGATGCGGGTGAGCATATCTGCGATAGGATCGTTCATTGATATACCTCCTTACCAGCTCGACTTAACCATGCCGGGGATCTGGCCCGAAGAGCCAAGGTCCCGCAGCGCGATCCGGGAAATCTTCAGCTTACGGTAGTAAGCGTGCGGACGGCCGGTCAGCTGGCAGCGGTTGTGTAGACGGACAGCGGACGAGTTGCGTGGCAACTCAGCCAGTTTCAGACGCGCCTTGAAACGCTCTTCCATTGGTTTTTCGCGGTCATTTGCGATTGCCAGCAGGGAGGCACGCTTGGCGGCGTATTTCTTCACCAGGCGCTCCCGCTTCTTTTCGCGTTCGATCATTGCTTTTTTAGCCATGTCTTTTCTCCTATCCCGGCGCTTAGTTGCTGAACGGCATGTTGAAGGCTTTCAACAGGCTTTTCGCTTCAGCGTCGGTGGGTGCGGTGGTGCAGATTACGATGTCCAGGCCCCAGGCCTCGTCGATCTTGTCGAAGTCAATCTCGGGGAACACGATATGCTCTTTCAGGCCCATGGCGTAGTTGCCACGGCCGTCAAAGCTTTTGCCGGAGACGCCGCGGAAGTCGCGAACGCGGGGCAAAGCAATCGTGATCAGACGATCGAGGAATTCGTACATCTTGTCACCGCGCAAAGTGACCTTGGCACCAAGTGGCATCTCTTCGCGGACCCGGAAGCCAGCGATGGATTTCTTGGCGCGTGTCACCAGGGCCTTTTGGCCGGAGATTGCGGTCAGGTCGTCAGCAGCACCTTGTGGCTTCTTGCTGTCTTTGACAGCGGCCTTGCCGGCACCGATGTTCAGAACGATCTTGTCCAGACGCGGGATCTGCATGTCGTTTTTGTAGGAAAACTCTTCCTTCATCGCGGCACGGATCGTGTCTTTGTAGACGCTCTTCAGGCGGGGTGTGTAATTTGCTTCGTCTAGCATCAGATCACGTCCCCTGTTGTCTTGGCGTAGCGCACTTTCTTGTCGCCATCCATTTTGAAGCCCACGCGGGTTGGCTTGCCTTTGGCATCGACCAACGACAGGTTGGACAGCTGGATCGGCATGGCAACTGGCTGGCGGCCGCCTTGCTCGTTCTGGCTTTGCTTGACGTGGCGGATCGCGATGTTGATCCCGTCCACAACGGCTTTGCCGGATTTCGGGTTGATGGACGTGATTTTGCCCGTCTTGCCCTTGTCCTTGCCTGTCAGCACGATGACGTCGTCACCGGATTTCAGTTTAGCGGCCATGATTACAGCACCTCCGGAGCGAGCGAGATGATTTTCATGAAGTTCTTTGCGCGCAGCTCGCGAACAACTGGCCCGAAGATACGAGTGCCAATCGGCTCGCCCGAGTTATTCAGGATAACAGCGGCGTTGCGGTCAAAACGAATTGCGGTGCCGTCTTCGCGACGGACCTCTTTGGCGGTGCGTACAACAACGGCCTTGCGGACGTCGCCTTTTTTCACGCGGCCGCGTGGGATGGCTTCCTTTACCGACACGACAATAATGTCGCCGACGGATGCGTATTTACGCTTGGAGCCACCCAGAACCTTAATGCACTGAACACGGCGTGCGCCGCTGTTGTCAGCAACATCAAGATTGGTCTGCATCTGGATCATGTGATGTCTCCCGACCTTTGGGGACGCCCCTTAGCGCCCCACGGTTTCGTGGTATTGGGGTTACGCCTCGACGAGGACTTCCCAACGTTTGGTTTTCGACTTTGGAGCACATTCCTGGATGCGAACCTTGTCGCCCACATTGAATGCGTTGTTCTCATCGTGCGCCCGGTATTTCTTGGACTTACGAATGGTTTTCTTCAGAACGGGGTGCGTGAAGCGACGCTCAACGGAAACCGTAACAGTTTGTGCGTTTTGGTTGCTTGTGACCGTGCCGGACAGAATACGCTTAGGCATTAGGAGGCCTCCCCAGCTGCGGCTTTCGCCTTTTCGTTCAGAATAGTTTTGACCCGTGCCGCGTCACGTTTGACGGAGCGCATACGAGCAGTGTTTTCCAGCTGCCCAGTGGCCGCTTGGAAACGCAGGTTAAAAGCTTCTTTTTTGAGGCTGGCCAGTTCTTCATTCAACTGGTCGGCGCTCTTCTCGCGAAGTTCGCTGGCGTTCATGCCATTTCCTTTGTGTCAAACACTGGAGGGCCGCATAAGCGCGTGACCCTGATTCCAGTGGAATGGGTGTAGAAGTGGTGCGTATAGGCGGCCCGCTTTTGCTTGGCAAGTGTTTACTTGGCCTTCGCCCTCGCTTGACGAAAAATCGGTGTTGGTGTCTGTTCTATAAGGCCGAGGGGGACATCTTTTTATGTGGTTACTCATTATCATAGTAGCGGTCATATGTTGCATCGTAGCGGCGGCATCTGGGTCAGCTTCCGCGAGCAAAGAAGAAGATGACAGAAAGAAGTTTGCGGCCCAGCGACCTGACGCGTTCCTTCGGTTGTTTGCCGAAGAATTTCCCGATTTCAAAGACGAGCTGACCTACTCCAAATCCGAGGCCGTGCTTCGGACATGGGGGAGCGCTATGGCTTCGCACCAATACACCCGAAACTTGAAAATGTTCGACAAGTCCCAGTTCAAAACCCCGGAGAGCGAACGCATCGCAATCGTCTACGTTCTGGAAAACGTCGTACTGCAAGTCTCTCCGGCATTTAAACAATATGCGACGACGAACCCAAAGACTGTGTTTGACGGCCTTAGACGAGCTTATAATTCATCGGGAACACTGGCAGGCAAATAGGGGACCACACATGCGTTTGCCGATTTGCAACGGACGCGCGCACACCGCACCAATGGTGTTCGGCTACCGTTGGCCCCTATGTTGGCGATGTACCAGCATTTCGGCGAGCGTTATCTTTTGCTCTGCTCTGATCAGCGCGTTTGGAGCCATTTCAGTCAATGGGTTCGCCGTCTCATTCGCGCTCTTGCTGATTTGCTTCGGCCTGTTCGACGGCTACCGGTCACATTTCACTAAGGGCGGAACCACGAACAAAAACCGCATCCTGTATGGGATGATGACCGGGATCGGCCTGTCGATATTGTTTCTGTAATGCGATGTACCCAGACACTTCTTAGAGCAATTGTGAGGCAGACTTCGCGTCATACTTACGCCAAGCCGGTTTCGGCAAGCTGCGCCTTCAACCTCTCATTCTCCGCCTCCAAGGCCGCGATCCTTGGTCCTATGACCTCTCTCAACGCCGCCTCTGAATACATGCGCGGGATATATTTGGGGCAGTTCCAGTCCATCGCCACCACCTCGATCTCCAAGACGCGTTCGGCCTCCGGGCCGCCCTCGGCCAGCAGGTCCAGCAGCTCCGGCTCGACATCTGCCGCTTTGCGCAGCCGGGCGCGGGCTTGCATCTTCAAACGGCGCTGGTTCTCGTAGTCCATCGCGAAGATCGAGACGCGGTCGTCGCGCGCGAGGTTGCCCATAGAGATGAACTGCCGGTTGCCCGCGTAGTCGGCGCAGATGATCCGGTTGTCCCCCACCACTTTCAAAAACCCACGCGGACCGCCCCGATGCTGCAAATAGGGCCATCCCTCTGGATCGGCACTGGCCATATAGATGCTTTCACGCGACTGGATAAAGTCGATATCAGCCGGGCTGAACGCGTCTTGGCGCCGGTGCGGATACAGCTTTTGGTATTTGGCGAAGCTGCAGTCTTCCTTTTGAAGCTCGGCCACGGCGTCATGAAACATCAGGTCTGCATAGTTTTCCATCGGTCGCGCTCCGCTTGTTGGACGGATACTAGACCAACTGCGCCCAGATATGGCAATTGCCCAAAAACGCAGATGTCTTCTGCATGACAAAAGGTCGAAGGCGATTTCTTGCCCAGAATGTCCGTTTCTACAGCGTCTTAGTATTCTGTTAACCAAGAGTCGCGAATTTGCGAACGTCAACTTGGGCGGCGGAGAAAGCTGCAACTTTCTCCGCCTTATTTTTCCGGTAGGTTTGAGTTGATAAGTTTGGTGGCCCCAGACTGCTAGCGGGGCCACTAACACTTCTCCCTCTTTAGTAAACTTCTGATAAAATTAAGAAAAACAATACAATCGATATTGAATCAAATTTGAGTCACTTTTGCCCACAGGCAAGAAATCGAGCGTTGCACTGTTGGTAAAACCTTGAAACTTGCCGAATCAGCGGGGCAAACCTTTGATGCTTGCTGGCCCTTTGCGCGCAAGAACGCTATTTCCGGGCTATGTCAAACTTCATCTCCCTCTTCGTGACCCGGCTTTACCGCGACAAATTACAGGGCATCGACCCTGTGGAGCTGGAGGCATCCTGTTTTTCCATCGCAGAGGATGACGAGGCGGGTCAGGAGTGGTGTGAACGGGAGGGGTTTCCGGGCTACACCTCCTACGCCTCGCTGACTGACCTGCCGTGGCGGTTTCCGATCTTTAAGGATTTGGTCGCGGCGCTTGATGCGCATGTGGCCAAATTCGCCGAGGACGCGCAGTTCAACCTGGATGGGCGGGAGCTGAAACTGGAAGACATCTGGATCAACATCCTGCCCGAGGGCGGCATTCATACCAGCCATATCCACCCGCATTCCGTGATCTCGGGCACCACCTATGTGACCGTCCCCTCTGAAGGCACAGCCATCAAGTTCGAGGACCCCCGGTCACAGATGATGATGGCCGCCCCTGCCCGACTGCCGCACGCGCGCGAGGAGATGCGGCAGTTCCACTATGTGGCCCCGGAGGTAGGCGATGTGCTGCTGTGGGAAAGCTGGCTGCGCCATGAGGTGCCGATGAATATGAGCGAGGACGACCGCGTCTCCATCTCGTTCAATTACAATTGGAGCTAAATTCCACACGGTTTCTCAAACCTTGCCTGCCATAAGGCCCCCGTGACGTAATGAGTGCGGGGCCAGAATGGCGCGATTACTACTATTGTTCTGTTTTTTGTGGCCCAGTTTGGGCGTGGCGCAAAATGGCTCGCTTTTCTCTAGCGGCAACGCGCCACGCCCCTTATTTTCAGAAAATGAGGTCGGCGTAGCTGCGCCTAGGGCACAAACGGCGAGCCTGTTTGTTGGCCAGGCCGCGCGCGGCATCTTCGCACCCTGGCCCGACCGGGTGCCGCCGCATCGGGCCCGCCCATATGCCAAGCTTAGCGCGGGCGCAGCAGACTTACTGGACTTGATCGCCTTGGCGGAGGCCGGCGCCGCCGGGTATGACGCGGTGCAGCACGGCGCGCGCATCAGACCGAAGGACAAACCGACGGCAATGACCTTGGGCGAGATTTTCAAGTGGATCAAAGGCACGCCAGGCCAGCCGCATGCCATTGGGCGCTACCAATTCATTCCTGCGACTTTGGGGCGGCTTGTGACGATCAAGGATTACGGCCCCGAGGTGCGGTTTACCGCCAAAGTGCAAGACGAATTGGCCTATCTGCTGCTGCAAGAAGCGGGGATCGCGGAATTTCGCGCAGGCACCCTGCCCCGCCGCGCGTTTATGAAAAACCTCGCCCGCATCTGGGCCGGGCTGCCCTTGCCGAATGGGAAATCCTACTATCAAGGCTACGCAGGAAACAAAGCCACGATGAGCTTTGCGCGGTTTGAAGCGGGGATGGAGCGGATTTTCTAGAACCGCACAGCCGTCTCACGGCAGATATCCGGCATTGGTGAGATGGGTCGAGCCGGGCTAAGTTAAAAGCCTCCTTACCGCACATGAGCCGGTTTCATGCCAAACTACATCTCTGCCCGAGAGGGATACCAAATCCTCATCAGCGCCCACCGTATCCTTGTGATTCGCTTCTCTGCTGGCGGAAAATCGACGCTTTCAAAAAAGATCGCACTTAAGCTGGATGTCCCTTACGTCTCGCTCGATCATGACGTTCGTTGGCTGCCGGGGTGGAAGGTCCGCGACCGAACAGAACAACGCCGGCTGACAGAAGGGTTCTCAGCCATGGAGGCATGGGTGATGGACGGAACGACCGTTTCGAGCTTTGACATCCGCGCGCCACGCCGCGAAAACACAAAAGCAGTCTGTTTACTGCGGGGTCAGCGCCGTCTTCACACATCCATACCCTGCCGCCTCGAATGCTGACGGTGAGGCATCCACCTCCAAAAATCTGATCTGGATGACAGAGATATTATGTGGCAGATCGCTGAATTCATTCAAAGCGCGCAATGCACCTTGTCTAAGCCCGTTCATCCATTCGAGTACGACACCAGGGGTCTCGGAGACGTCTTCAAATGTCGTTTCTTCGCCCGCTTGCTTTTGTTCGATGTAAAGTGTGACTTCTGCAAATTCGGCAAGGTTGTTTTCAGTGGGACCTTTGGCGTGGCAGTAGGTGTTTTTGATCAAGTTCGCCACTCTCTTGCTAGTTCGAGGTATTGAGCCTTCTCATCCTTTAGTCGAGCGATGTGTTTCGATCCCAAATCGGGCCATTCATCCACTGAAACCACTTTACCTGTGTAATACCACTTTTTCCATTTAGCCCTCTCACGGTCCCATCCGTTCTGCAGTAGCCCCTTCCACGTTTCCGCCACCTTTTTTGCTTGTTCATCTAATTCTTCAATGGTTTTTGGGTCAGTCAGACTTGGTCTGGTCGGTGACCCGAAAATCCATCCATATTTCCAACTTCTTTTCCAAAAACTGGTACATCTGCGCGGTAGTAGCCTCTAACTAAATATAGCGCTTCTTTGTCGGCCAGGCTCGAGAGTTCGTCTAGCTCTCGGTCAAGTTCGAACTCACAATAATCGACTTGCCAGCTCATGCGACCAACCCCGGACATAAAATTAATGAGCAAAATCCTTTTTGACTCTTCCAAACAGTAGCATGGAAAATAACATCCTTGTTGATGATCCATACCATACCATTGGTCGCGAAACGGAGTTCGTTGGAAGTCCATCGCCGTAAGTACAGGGAAAACAACTCTCTCGAATGCTTTTGCAAGAGCAACGTCGGCCTGTTTTCTAGTGATCTTTCGCATCAGCCTCTCCAAAAAAAAGACCCCCACCATTTATCACGGAGGGGGTCATAATTTCTACTGGGTGATTAGTGCCCAGTTTCCGAGCGGGTGCCGCTCTCGGTCATTTTTCTACGAAAAAGAACCTGCCGCGCACGGTAAGAGAAGACTACCAGTCTTCTCTTACGACAACACGGGTCTTAATCGGCAGCTTCATCGCGGCCAGACGCAGGGCTTCGCGGGCGACGGCGTCGTTGACACCATCGATCTCGAACATCATGCGGCCGGGTTTGACTTTGCAGGCCCAGAAATCCACGGAGCCTTTACCTTTACCCATCCGAACTTCGATGGGCTTGGAGGTGACGGGCAGGTCCGGGAAAATCCGGATCCACACGCGGCCTTGGCGTTTCATGTGGCGTGTCATGGCACGACGGGCGGCCTCGATCTGGCGCGCGGTGATGCGCTCAGGCTCGGTGGCTTTCAGACCATAGGTGCCGAAGTTCAGGTCAGACCCGCCCTTCGCCAGACCCTTGATCCGGCCCTTGTGCATTTTGCGGAATTTCGTCCGTTTTGGCTGTAGCATTTAAGTGTCCCCCTTAGCGGCGGCCGCCTGCACCGCGAGGTGCTGGGCCGTCTTGGAGTTCTTGTTGCTTACGGTCACGTGCCTGTGGATCATGCTCCATGATCTCGCCTTTGAAGATAAAGGTTTTGATCCCGATGATCCCGTAGGCGGTCATCGCCTCGACATGTGCGTAATCGATATCGGCACGCAAAGTGTGCAATGGCACGCGGCCTTCGCGGTACCATTCGGTCCGTGCGATCTCGGCGCCGCCAAGACGGCCCGCCAGGTTCACACGGATGCCCAGGGCACCCATCCGCATTGCGTTTTGCACGGCACGTTTCATCGCACGACGGAAGGAGACACGACGCTCCAGCTGCTGTGCGATGCTTTCGCCGACCAATGCAGCGTCCAGCTCAGGCTTGCGCACTTCAACGATGTTGAGGTGCAGTTCGCTGTCGGTGAACGCGGCCAGCTTTTTGCGCAGGGTTTCAATATCGGCGCCTTTTTTGCCGATGATGACGCCCGGGCGCGCTGTGTGGATCGTGACGCGGCACTTTTTGTGCGGACGCTCGATGATCACACGGCTGATGCCGGCTTGCTTGCATTCTTTGTTGATGAACTCGCGCATGCGGACGTCTTCGAGAAGAAGATCACCGAAATCAGCGGAGTTTGCGTACCAACGGCTGTCCCAGGTGCGGTTGACCTGCAGACGCATTCCGATGGGATTAACTTTGTTACCCATTATGCTTGCTCCTCAACTTGGCGCACTTTGATTGTCAGCTCTGCGAACGGCTTGACGATTTTGCCGAACCGGCCACGGGCCCGCGGGCGACCGCGTTTCATGGTCAGGTTCTTGCCGACATAGGCTTCCGCCACGATCAGCTCATCCACGTCCAGGTTGTGGTTGTTCTCGGCATTGGCAATCGCGGACTGAAGGCATTTCTTCACGTCATCCGAGATACGCTTTTTCGAGAATGTCAGATCGGCCAAAGCGCGGTCGACCTTCTTGCCACGAATGAGCTGAGCAACAAGGTTCAGCTTTTGCGGGGAGGTGCGGACCATGCGCAGTTTCGCCATAGCCTCGTTATCTGCCACGCGGCGGGGGTTCTTATCCTTACCCATGGCTTATTTCCTCTTCGCTTTTTTGTCAGCGGCATGCCCGTAATAGGTCCGGGTTGGCGCATATTCGCCAAACTTCTGACCAATCATCTCTTCCGAGATGTTGACGGGGATGTGCTTGCGGCCGTTATAGACGCCAAACGTCAGGCCCACGAATTGGGGCAGGATCGTCGAGCGGCGCGACCAGATTTTGATGACTTCGTTGCGGCCAGATTCTTTGGACGCCTCGGCCTTTTTCAACACGTAAGCGTCGACAAAAGGGCCTTTCCATACTGAACGAGACATATTCTAACGCCCCTTCTTCTTGGCATGACGCGACCGCAGGATCAGGTTCGACGACGCCTTTTTCTTGTTACGTGTCTTGGCACCCTTGGTTGGCTTGCCCCATGGGGTAACCGGGTGACGACCACCAGATGTCCGGCCTTCACCACCACCATGCGGGTGATCGATCGGGTTCATCACAACACCACGCACAGACGGGCGGATGCCCTTGTGACGGTTGCGACCCGCTTTACCGAAGTTCTGGTTGCTATTGTCTGGGTTCGACACGGCACCGACGGTGCACATGCATTCCTGACGGACCAAGCGCAGCTCGCCCGAGGACAGACGGATTTGCGCGTAACCACCGTCACGACCAACGAACTGCGCGTAAGTACCAGCGGCACGTGCGATCTGACCGCCCTTGCCGGGCTTGAGTTCGATGTTGTGGATGATTGTCCCGATGGGCAGGCCGGAGAACGGCATCGCGTTGCCCGGCTTTACGTCTGCTTTAGCTGTCGAGATGATCGTGTCGCCAACGCCCAGTCGCTGCGGAGCGAGGATATAGGCCTGCTCACCATCTTCATATTTCACCAGCGCAATGAAGGCTGTCCGGTTCGGGTCATATTCAATCCGCTCAACGGTCGCTTTCACGTCCATCTTGTTGCGCTTGAAATCTACGATACGGTAAAGGCGTTTCGCGCCCCCACCTTTGCGACGCATCGTGATCCGCCCGGTATTGTTCCGTCCGCCATTCTTGGTCAAACCCTCAGTGAGAGCTTTGACCGGGCGGCCTTTCCAAAGTTCCGAACGGTCGATCAGAACCAACCCACGTTGGCCTGGCGTCGTCGGCTTATACGACTTGAGTGCCATGCTTTCTGTCTTCCGTTGTCAGTGGCGAGAACGCATTCTCGCCTATGTATGTATAGGGCCCCTGAGGTCCCCAGCTTTCGTTCTTGCGAACAACAACAAAGCCCCAGACGAATCTGGGGCTGTGCTGATGAGGGTGTTTAGGTTGGAGGGTGTTTGCGGTCAAGGGTCGAAGTTTGACACAAGAGCAAATCCGGACGCGATTTCTGTTAGGCTCTTAGCCTGGATTGTCGCCAAAAGAGATCAAGCCCGCGAAGACTATGAAACACGTGAGTTGATGAGGATACTAGAATTGGCACGTACCGAATACATCGCAGAAAAACTATCGAACAGCGACTTAATTCGGACGCCATCACGCCTCGTCGATAGTAAAGATTCGATAGAATTCTGCCGCAAGTAGTGGAACATAAAGAAACCCGATTAGGGCTTCTATGGATGCTCCGATACGGCACAGGATTGTGACAGGAACTATATCGCCATATCCCAGCGTCGTTAGCGTAGCAACCGAAAGATAGATGAAATCGAATGGATGTGAATTATTCGAGACCGCACCACATCTCGAATAGAAGTCTGAAAACCCGATCACGATCACAAGCAAGACAGCAATAGTAGCAAATAGTGCAAAAAATTTCAGAGAGGTGTCTTTTCGTCGCTCATAACGCAATACTGAGATCATTGCAGACAATGCGAATGCACCGATTGCAAATGGCATTATAACCAACAGACCATCTGTGAGCAAACAAGCGAATACCAACAGTGAAGTCGTAGCGAGCAATATGGACGAATAGAACTTTGAGATAGTTTGATACATGAAACGAAAATTGAGAAAGCCTGTTTGTTCTCAGATAATACAAAACTCTGACATCGAATAAAAGTAGCCTTCCGCCGGACCGATGGATGGCGATCTGAGGACAGTTCTACAGAGCTTTATGTCTGCCAAGCACATCTTCCATATCTGCGACGCACCAAGATTAACCAAATCGCCAACCCGTGGGGCCGGTCTGTCGATGCCCGGCGCCTTCGGCTTGATTCCGGGCTAAGGAGCTAAGCAAAAGACGTTTTTGATTTCACACTCGAACAAACAAGTGCCCTCGAGTAACTACCAAACCAGTATTCGCGTACCGCTTTGCTCAAAGCCGCCTGAAGTCACATCAACTCATTCAAAGCGACGTGGCACAAATATACTTTAGGTTAGGTCGCCTGTACTCAGTCGTGCTGCATTATCCTTACGCGCACCGACAACGGGAACATTTCGCCTTATAGTGTCCATACAACATCACCGCAGCCCGCAACGCCGGAGGTATACAAAATGGAAAATGACAGACTTCAAAACAAGGCTCGCAATTCACGTATTCAGGCGCTGCATAGTGTCAGCCAACTCCCTCAGCTCGCTGAACGCCGCCAAGCATCCCTAGTGGCAGATGAGGAGCAGTTTCAGGTTTGTCGTCCAAACCTCGACCGCCTGTTTACTCGCCTCTATGAATTAGAAATGGCTGCTTAAGACTTTCCCTCCACCCCAGCAGCCCTCCCCAAAGCACGTTTTCTGTGCGCGGCCAGAGTTCTGCCAAAACAAACCATCCCTCTGTATACACGACTTACACCCGGCTCACTAAGAGCCGGGTTTTTTTGCTGTCACTCAAAAAAAGCCCCGGCCTGCTATCCAGACCGGGGCCAATATTTTTTCTGGTCGCGGATCATCCGCAGCCGGATCACAGACCGGTTGATACGTCGATCGTGTTACCTTCTTCCAAGGTCACATACGCCTTTTTGACGTCCTTGCGCTTGCCGAGTTGGCCGCGGAAGCGTTTGGCTTTGCCTTTGGTGATCGTCGTGTTGACCGCCTTCACCTTGACGCCGAAGAGGTTTTCGACCGCTTCTTTGATCATTGGCTTGTTGGCCTCAATCGCCACTTCGAACACAACCGCATTGGCCTCCGAGGCCATGGTGGCTTTCTCGGTGATGATCGGTTTGCGGATCACGTCGTACATTTCAGCTTTAGTGCTCATGACAGGCGAGCCTCCAATGCTTCCAGACCGGCTTTGGTGATGACCAAAGTGTCGCGTTTCAGGATGTCGAACACGTTCGCGCCCATTGTTGGCAGGATGTCCAGACCAGCAATGTTGCGAGCGGCTTGAGCGAAGTCTTGGTTCACCTCAGCGCCGTCGATGATCAGGGCGCGCTTCCAACCCAGCTCCTTGACCTGTGCGGCCAGTGCTTTGGTTTTCAGGTCCTTGCCGTCGATATTGTCCAGGATCACCAGCTCGCCTGCGTTCGCCTTGGCGGAGAGCGCATGCATCAGGCCCAGCTTGCGGACCTTCTTGGGCAGATCGTGGCCGTGGCTGCGAGGTGTTGGGCCTTTGTAGACACCACCACCGCGGAAGATCGGAGCAGAACGCGCGCCGTGCCGTGCGCCGCCGGTGCCTTTCTGGCGATAGATCTTCTTGGTGGAATAGTTCACCTCGGAACGGGTCTTCACCTTGTGGGTGCCAGCCTGCGCATTGTTGCGCTGCCAACGGACCACACGGTGCAGGATGTCCGCACGTGGCTCCAGACCGAAGATGGCGTCAGACAGCTCTACCGAGCCAGCTTTTTTGCCATCAAGTTTGATTGCATCAGCTTTCATCTGACTTGTCTCCTTCTGGGGCAGCATCGGCTTCAGCGGCTTGATCCGCTTCGATGGACGCTTCAGCTTCTTTCAATGCGGCTTCTTCAGCGGCTGCGGCTTCTGCTGCTGCGGCTTCTTCGGCTGCTTTTGCTTCGGCTTCGGCTTCGGCGGCAGCTTCATCAGCCAAACGCTTGGCTTCTTTCGCAGCGGAGGCCAGAGCGGCCGGGAAGATCACGTTCTCGGACAATGGCTTTTTCACCGCGTCCTTGATTGTGACCCAGCCACCTTTGGAACCGGGTACCGCGCCTTTGATCATGATCAGACCACGGTCGATGTCGGTTTTGACAACCTGCAGGTTCTGCGTGGTGACACGGGCAGCGCCCATGTGACCAGCCATTTTCTTGCCTTTGAACACCTTGCCCGGGTCCTGACACTGACCAGTCGAGCCGTGCGAACGGTGGGAGATTGACACACCGTGCGTCGCGCGAAGACCGCCAAAGTTGTGGCGCTTCATCGCACCGGCAAAACCTTTACCGATCGAGGTGCCCGCAACATCAACGAACTGGCCCTCAAAGTAATGGGCCGCGATGATTTCTTCGCCGACGGGGATCAGGTTCTCTTCCGCTACGCGGAATTCAGCAACCTTACGCTTTGGCTCAACCTTGGCGGCTGCAAAGTGACCGCGCATCGCTTTGGATGTGCGTTTCGCTTTTGCTGTGCCAGCACCAAGCTGAACAGCTGTGTAGCCGTCTTTGTCAGCAGTGCGCTGAGCGACAACTTCCAGCTTGTCGAGTTGAAGAACGGTCACAGGGATCTGCTTGCCGTCTTCCATGAAGAGGCGGGTCATGCCGACCTTCTTCGCAATTACACCGGAGCGCAACATATCGGGGTGCCCTCCTTAAACTTTGATTTCGACGTCAACGCCGGCAGCAAGGTCGAGCTTCATCAGCGCGTCCACAGTCTGCGGTGTTGGATCGACGATATCCAGCAGACGCTTATGCGTGCGGATTTCGAACTGGTCACGAGACTTCTTGTCCACGTGTGGACCCCGCAGAACGGTGAATTTCTCGATCTTGTTTGGAAGCGGGATCGGGCCGCGCACGTCAGCGCCAGTGCGCTTTGCGGTGTTAACGATCTCTTGGGTAGATGCATCCAGAACCCGGTAGTCAAACGCCTTCAGGCGGATGCGAATGTTTTGGCTTGCTGCCATGACATTTTCCCTCATGAGTGAGGTCTTAACGGATTGGACGACCCATGCTCATCACAGGCCCTCATCGCGTCTTATGGCGGAACATAAAGAGGGGCACGCATGCGTACCCCTGTTCCGTGACGTGCGTATAGGGGGAGTCGGGGAACAGTGCAACACCCTATAATGTGAAAACCCTCCTCCCCCGCAGCCGGGCATCGCCAGACCACGGGTTGGCGAACGCCTCACCAAAAGTGGTCGTCCGTGGGTGGCTGCTGCGCCATGTGATCGGTGTACTTTATGCTGGCCAAACACACCTTCCGATGCCCGCAAAGCGCTAAGATTAAATAGAGCTGCAACCTGTCGGGACGGATGACCGTTGGCCCGGCGCGGCAAAGCCGCTTGATTTCGGGCGAGGGCGATGAATGACTACTTAGAGCTAAAACTACCGATTTTCTGTGGCGCAGCTATAGTCTGTTTTCCGGGCGTAAACGGCCCTTTCTACGCGATCAAAACAGCAGCTAGGCCCGTGCCAATGCAACATTTGCATTCAGCTCTCTATAAACTTCAAGGGCCCCTGCAACGGCTGCTTGCTCGCCTCCGTCGCGCACGGTCAGGTCGAATATGTCTGCAACACGGTGATATCGCGCGTTCAGGCCGTCATTGCCAACGATGCCAATCGTGTCGCCTGCTTTAAACAATCCGCCGTCCTTGGCTTGGCGAAATTCGTTCCCAATCAAAAGGCCAGACAGATAACTTATCATGTCACCCGCTGCGAGCTGGCCCGCCAACATCCCGGTCCGCACTGAGAAGAGTTGCGTCAGGAATGACGTATCTGTCCCCACACAATCGCGCGCGACCTTGGCGCCGCGTTCGAAAGCATCGGCATTTTCAGCCCTAGTTTCGACGCCGGCAGCCTTGGCGATGAACGAGTACTGAGACATCAATGCAAAGATCTCGCCCGTGACAAAGGTTTGAAACCCTTGGATGCGGCCTGCGCTAACTGTGGACCATTTGCTGTGGGTTCCGGGCAAGACGACGGTTGAGGCATCGGTCAAACCAAACCCGAGGATTTGAGTCTCTTCCCCTCTCATCACATCTGGGAACGGTGCGCGTGTTTTGTCGGTGATGCCCGAGAGAAAATACAAGCTCGATCCATTTGAAAGTTTTCGATGCATGACCCCTTTGGCCAAGTCGTTTGGGGTCGCGGGGCAAGCCACGTAGGGCACTTCAACCCAGCCGTTTTTGCTGGTGATCATCCCAAGGGCTACGACTGAAAGGGGACCGTGTTCCTTGAGCCATGGGTCAATTGCGGCGACCAGTTCAGGCTCGAAGGCTTTGTCCTTGATGAACTGAATGCCCTTTTCATTTTCCATCTCTGCAATGATGCGCCCCGACATGTCTGCAAGCGTGGCCCGCAGGGATGTGGTGCCCCAATCAACGATAATGATTTTGTCCATCTGAGTCTGGTGCTGGTTCATGTCAGGGTCCCATCTTGCATTTTGCGCCATTTGATCTGGTCTTGCGTTATGGGTATTTTCCAGGTAGTGTCAAATTATGATTTTTAGTCTTATAATATGGACCATAATAAATGTCTAACGCTTTGACTGGTATCCTTCCTGTTTTGCCCACCCCATTCACCGATGACGGGGATATTGATCTCGGTGCTATGCCAGGCGTTGTGCGCTACGCCTGTGACGCTGATGTCGGCGGCGTCGTCTTTCCCGGCTTCGCAAGCGAGGTAGAGCACCTTTCCGCGGCAGAGCGCCAAGCCTTGCTTCAGGTCGTTGTCGAAGGTGCAAAAGGTAAGGCGCCCGTAGTCGCTGGAGCCAGTGCCGAGACGCCGTCAAAAGTCGTTGTATATGGACAGGCAGCGCGTGATTTGGGGGTGGAATGGCTGATGATACAGCCCCCCATCGCCATCGGATCAAAGATCGAAGACGTCACCGCATTCTTCACAGAAGTTGTCGACGGCCTACCTGACATGCGCATCATCTTGCAAAATGCGCCCGCGCCACGCGGATCGGACTTGTCTCCCGCCACGATATTGGAACTCGCTGAGGTCTTTCCCCAAATCGCCTACGTGAAGGAAGAGACGCTCCCGGCCGGCCCCGCGATCAGCTTTATTCTAGGCAGAAAACCCGCCCATTTACTGGGCATGATCGGGGGTGGCGGTGCGCGCTACATTCTGGATGAGTACGAGCGTGGCGCCTGTGCGGCGATGCCTGCGCTGGAAATTGCAGGCGAACACGTCGCTCTCGACAAGGCCTGGCGCAACGGCGATCGCCAAGGCGCGCGCGACATCTACATAAAGACCTTGCCGCTTTTGACGCTGCAGGCCGTGTACCGGATGCGCCTGACCAAGCATACAATGATGCGCCGCGGTGTTCTAAAAAACGCAATCGTCCGCGCCCCTACAGCAGAGTTGGACGCGCTGGCCACCGCTGACATTGACGCCAATTTGGTCGAGCTGGGCATTATCCCGGCGCAAACGGCATAGGTGCCTGTGCATGACTGACGTCGTCAAATCCGTTGAAGCGTTCACGCTCACGATCCCAAGAGACACGCCGTATCTGGGCGCGCCCCGCCCAGGGGAGGAGCCGAACGAAAAAGGCTACCTCGTCCGGAAAGGCAATAAGACGGTCTACCCGATTTTTGATCGCTCCATCGTTGTGCGCATTGAGACAGCGAATGGCGTGATCGGTTGGGGTGAAACCTACGGCCTTGTGGCTCCCGGTGCGGTCGGTGCAATCATCAGCGACCTGTTGGCGGACTTTACGATTGGGCGTGATCCAAGCGATCCGTCTGCGATCTATGACGACCTTTACGACTTGATGCGGGTGCGTGGGTATGGCGGCGGGTTTTATGTGGATGCGCTAGCTGCCATCGATATTGCGTTATGGGATATTGCCGGCAAACAGGCGGGTGTTTCCGTGACCCAGCTGCTTGGCGGCGCGCAGCACACGACCATTCCCGCCTATATTTCCGGCCTGCCCGAAGAGACACAACCAAAGCGTTCGGCCTTGGCGCGCCAATGGCAGGACCGCGGGTTCACTGCCTTCAAGTTCGCGGCTCCGGTGGCCGATGATGGCCCTGCGTCCGAATTGCAATCGTTGCGCGACGCCCTTGGGCCTGATGCCCTGATCTCGGCGGACATGCATTGGAACCAAACAGCGCAAGAGGCCCTTGACCTGATCGCTGCGATGGCACCGCATGATCTTTGGTTTGCCGAGGCACCTGTTCGCACCGAAGACATCGCGGGCCTATCAACCGTATGCAAAGCCAGCCCAAGCCCAATCGCAGTGGGGGAGGAATGGCGCACCCATTTCGATATGCTTCACCGGGTCGATCAATGCGATATCGCGATTGTACAGCCAGAAATGGGGCACAAAGGGATCACCAATTTCATGCGGATCGGTGCCATTGCGCAGGACCGTGGCATTGACCTGATCCCCCACGCTACCATCGGAACAGGTATTTTTCTGGCTGCCAGCCTGTGCGCCAGCGCGGCTCTCAAAGCCACGACATTCCATGAATTCCAACATTCCATCTTCGAGCCGAACCGCGTGCTTTTACGCAGCGACATGGATTGCAAAGCGGGGGCTTACACCCTGCCAAGCGGTCCCGGTTTGGGGGTGGAGCTGACGCCGGCAGCGATGGAACTCTTGAAGCCCATCCGCTGCTAACAAACTGCGCCTCACGAAAATTGGGGCGGTAAAACATTGTTAAAACGAGGAGATACGACAATGAAAATTTCGACCAAATTACTGTCCACGCTGGCGCTTTGCAGCATTGCGTGGGGGGCTCAGGCCGAAACCCTGACGCTGGTGAACTCGGACGCAATAGATTCCCAGATGGACCGGATGAACATCCACTTCAAAGGGCTGGTCGAGGAACGCTCTGGCGGTGAGATCGAAGTCAACTACATTACGGGCACCCAGTTGGGCACACCGCCGCAAGTCATGGACCAGATGTCCACCGGCTCTGTTGATGCGCTTGGGACTGCCGGATCGTGGCTTTCGGCCTATGCCCCTGATACGCAGATCATGACATGGGGCTTCACGTTCCGCGACAGCGATCACGTCTTTGACTTCTTCCGTAGCGAGCTGTTTCAGGAATTGACCACTGACATGCGGGAAGATGCGCGCATTCGCGTCCTCTCAGGCGGGCCGACAGAACCGCGCATTGCATTCTTGGTGGATGAACTGCCTGCAGATGGCAGTTTTGAAGGGCGCAAAATGCGCATTCCCCAAATCCCGTCCTACCTGCAACTGTGGACATCTCTTGGCGCGCAACCCACACAAGTCGCATGGGGCGAAGTCTACCTTGGCCTAAGCACAGGTGTTGTAGACGGTGCCGAAGGGCCGCCGACAGCTGCGATTTCTCAGCGCTTCCATGAAGTCGCATCGAACGTCTACATGACAAACCACGTTTGGGCCTCTTCCGCGATTATGATCAACGAGGACAAGTTCCAAAGCATGTCGCCCGAGCATCAGGAAATTTTGGTCGCAGCCGCTGCGGATGCCGCAACCTTTGCTTATGAAGACGCAACAGGTCGCCGCGACGAGGTGTTGCAGCAAATGCGCGACGGTGGTGCGACGATCCGCGAATATGACACAACGGCGCTTCAAGCTGCCGCACGTGCAGCAGTCGCAAACGCCGAGGCCGAGGGCCTGTGGAGCGAGGGCCTGTTCGACAAGGTCCAAGCCCAGTAACCATGTAAAAGGGTCGGGCGAAATCTGCCCGACCTTCACCCTGCAACGCGGCTCAGCCCACAACGCCAAAGGTGAACCATGCGAAACGGACTTAAGCGATTTATCGATCTTCAAGGACGCATTGAGATGGGCCTGTGCATCATCCTCGTGGCATTGATCGTGGGGACGATCACGTTCCAGATCATCGCCCGCTATGTCTTCAACGCGCCGGTGCCGTGGATGGAAGAGTTGGTCACGATCTTCTTTATCCTTCTGACACTTCTGGCCGCCGCCGTCGCTACCAAGGAAAAACGCCACATCCTTGTGGATCTGTTTCCAAAAGGTCAGGTGGCGCGCGCTTTGGGGGCCATTATGTCGGTCCTGACCATTGTAACGCTCGTCGTTCTGATCGCGCATATCGGGCCGATCCTGAAGGTTGAGATGCGGCGCACAACGATCTCACTGCCCAGCAACTTTCCAATCGCGTTCTATAACTCGATCCCGCTCATCTACTGTTTTTGTTCGATCATTTTGGCCACGGCCTACGATGTGATCTTTGAACGCAAAGACGAACAAGAGGCATTGGTCTAGCCATGGAAGCCTTAATTTTATTGGCCCTTTTGTTTGGCCTGATTTTTCTACGTATGTCCGTGCCCTTCGCGATGCTGACGGCAGCGACGGTGTTCATCGCCGGGCAAACCTACTTTGGCGGGTCGCCTATTTTTTCCGCAGCCGGCATTCGGATCATCCCGCAACGCATGACGCCATCGCTGGAAAGCTTTCCACTTTTGGCGATCCCACTGTTTGTGTTTGCGGGCAATTTGCTCAACGTGTCGGGCATTGCCGACCGCATCTTTGCCTTTGCAAAATCGCTGGTCGCGCATATTCACGGCGGGCTGGCCCATGTGAACATCCTCGCCTCAATCGTGTTTTCCGGTATGTCCGGTGTTGCGGCCGCTGACGCGGCTGGCTTGGGCGCGATTGAAATCAAAGCGATGGAGAAGGCCGGTTTCAGCAAACCCTTCAGTGCCGCAGTCACCGCGTCATCCTCGATCATCGGGCCGATTATTCCGCCCAGTGTGATCATGGTCATTTATGCCGTCTTATCCGGTGAATCCATCGCCAAGCTGTTCCTCGCCGGGATCGTACCTGGCCTGTTCCTGGGGTTTGTGCTGATGGTGCTGATCTATGTATTGGCCGTCACAAAACGCATCGATGCCCCCGTGACACCGCGGGCCAGCTTTCGCGATGTAACTTGTTCCGCGTGGCGCGCATTGCCCGGATTGCTCGCGCCTTTGTTGCTGGTCGTTGGTCTGTTGTCGGGCGTCGCCACGCCGACCGAACTGGGGGCCATCGTCACGGTCTATGCCATCATCCTTGGCATTGGCATGCGGGAACTTACCTTCTCGGCCCTGATTGAGGCCATGCGTAGCACGGTCTACACGATTGGCGCGTTGGTTTTCATTCTGGCCTGTGCGGCCCCGATCTCTTGGTTGATTTCAGTCCTGAACGTCCCTGAGACGCTGCAAACCGCGCTACTGACCATCTCTGACAACCCGATCATCCTGCTGTTGATGATCAACGTGATGCTGTTGGTCGCAGGCCTCGTTATGGAAACGACCGCAATCATGTTGATCGCCGTGCCAACGCTTTGGCCGCTGATCGGAACACTGGGCATGGATCCCACGCAGTTCGGTGTGATGTTGATTTTCAACCTTCTGATTGGCGCAATCACCCCGCCGTTTGGTGTGATCTTGTTCATCATGATGGATGTTGCCAAAATCTCATACGGGTCGCTGGTGCGGGCTATGATCCCGTTCTACATCCCGATTGCCGTCACTCTGCTGGTCATCACATTCGTCCCCGCCGTCACGCTGTTCTTGCCCGAATTGCTCACCGGAAGGTAGGGCGAAAGCTGGGCGGGCGCACACGGGTTGCCCTCGTCAAAAGCAGCGCGCAGTTATATCATCTTGTGACGCAATCAAACCTATCGGAGCCGCCGCCCTGTGACACCACGTGACGCCCCTAAGAACGTACCAGACGGTGCTGCGGCCTTGGCAAAGGGGCTGACCCTGCTGGACATCATCGCCGACGCGGACAAGCCGCTGCGGTTTGCAGAGCTTATGCAGCTGTCGCAACTTCCAAAACCGACCTTTGCGCGGATATTGAAAACCCTGATTGCCTTTGGGCTGGTGCGTCAGAACAAAGACCAAGGCACCTATGTTTTAGGCGGGCGGTTCCTTGAGTTGTCGCACCGGGTTTGGGACACTTTCGATCTGAACGCGGTGGCGATCCCGGAACTTGAAAGACTTTCCCTCGATTTCCGCGAAAGCATCGCGCTGAGCAAGATCGACCAAGGTCAGTTGCTCTATCTCGAAGAACGCTCGGGCGCGGGACTGGCTGTCAAAGTCACTGTTGGTCAACGCTCCCCCTTCATTGCACCAGTGCAGGCAAGGCTTTGCTGGCCTTTCAAGACCCATCAGAAACACGCCGGTTTCTGGAACAAAATGACCTTGAACGATTTACCGACACGACAATCACGGATGCAGAGGCTTTGAACGCGGACCTGACTCTGACACGGGCGCGCGGCTATGCAATTTCGTTCGAGGAACATCTGGCAGGTGTGAACTCGGTCGCCGTTGCAATCGGTGGGCCCGACGGAACGCCGCTTGGCGCGCTGGCCGTTCTGGCCCCGTCATCGCGCATGGACGAGACGAACATTCATCCCATCGGGCGTGACCTCATAGCCGCCGCCCGCCGCATCACCGGGTCAGTGGGGGCGGTGGCGATCAGCTCCAGCCCGCAACCGCGCGCGGCCCAAAACGATCGGGCAAGCGGGTTGAATTGTGTCTTGCCGTGGGGCGCTCAGTTGGGCGAATCTCCGGTTTGGCATCCCGTCGAGCAACGTTTGTACTGGGTCGATATTCTGCGCCCCGCCGTCTACCGTTTTGATCCCGCCACCGGCACGAATGAAAGCTGTGAATTGCAAAAGCTGGTCAGTGCGGCCCTGCCCTGCGCGCAGGGTGGTGTGATGGTGGCCAGCCAAGACGGGATAGAGGCGCTGGATTTCGCAACAGGTGGATTAACGCCCTTTTGTGACCCCGAAGAAGGCCAAATTCACAATCGACTGAACGACGCCAAGGTCGGCGTTGGCGGAGCGATTTGGGTGGGCTCTATGCGGTTGGACGCAAGCAAGCCAACAGGCGGATTGTTCCGGGTCACGCCCGAGGGTCAGGTGGATCAAAAAGAAAGCGGTGTAACCGTCTCGAACGGTCTTGGCTGGTCGCCAGATGGCGATACGTTCTACTTCGTCGATACAGTTCCGGGCTTGATCTATGCCTATGACAGCGTTCCCGGCACGGGCGATCTGACAAACCGCCGCGTCTTCGCCCAAATCCCGCAGGAAGACGGGCGACCGGGCGGGCTATGTGTCGACAGCGAAGGTGGTGTGTGGTGCGCCATCTGGGACGGCTGGTCGGTCATTCGATTTGCGCCTGATGGCACTGTCGATCGTCGCATTGATCTGCCCGTGCCGCGTGCCACCAGCCTGTGTTTCGGCGGCGCCGACAACGACGTCCTATACATCACCAGCGCCCGCACCAGATTGCCTGCAACGACTTTGGCCGAAGCACCGCTTTCGGGTGGTCTCTTCGCGATCAAAACCGAACTCAGTGGACTGCCAAGTTCGCTCTTCACCCCCGAATGGAGCATGCATGAAAACGCCCAATGACGTGTTTGACCTCAACGGCAAAACCGCCCTGGTCACGGGGTCCAGTCGGGGCATCGGCGCCGCGATTGCGCAAGGCCTTGCGGGGGCTGGGGCGCATGTGATCGTTCATGGCCAGTCTCTGGATGCGACCGCAGACACGGTGCAGGCAATCTCCTCTGCCGGTGGGTCGTGCAGCGCATTGGCCGCCGATCTTTCGCAGGACGGCGCAGGCGGCAAGCTTGTCGAAGTCTGCGAAGCTGAGAGCCGTCCCCTCGACATTCTGGTGATCAACGCATCGGCCCAGATAAATGCGCCTCTGGCCGAATTGACCGACGATGACCTGACCTTCCAACTCAACGTCAACGTGCGCTCGACCATTGATATGCTTCGGTCCTGTTTGCCACGCATGGCACAGCGTGGCTGGGGCCGTGTTGTCAGCATCGGGTCCATCAACCAGTTCGGCCCGAAACCCATCGTCACCGCCTATGCCGCAACGAAAGCCGCACAGCACAACCTGATCCAAAGCCAAGCGCGCGCTTATGCCCAAACCGGGGTTACACTCAACACGCTCGCCCCCGGCCTTATCGACACCGACCGCAACGCAGAACGCAAATCATCCGATGCGGAGGCTTG
Organism: Litoreibacter sp. JB4-2; assembly: GCF_055693445.1. Taxonomy (NCBI): domain Bacteria; kingdom Pseudomonadati; phylum Pseudomonadota; class Alphaproteobacteria; order Rhodobacterales; family Roseobacteraceae; genus Litoreibacter; species Litoreibacter sp. JB4-2. The sequence goes on along the minus strand of NZ_CM146334.1, from coordinate 3,121,706 downwards.
GGCGCGTTATGTCGTTGAGGCGAATTGGATGGGCCGGGCCGGGCACGTGAGCGAAATGGTTGGAGCCGCTCTGTTTCTGTCCACGGATGCGAGCAGTTTCATGACAGGCGAAGTTCTGACCCTTTCGGGTGGATATTGATGCGTCCCAAATATGGAGGCCGGACAGTCCTTCTGCAATTCTTGTTGTCCATGACCTGCGCCCCTTTGAGTCCGCTAATTTAGGTTAGCTCTGCTCAGGTTTTGGTTTTCCTTTGACCGGTTAGGATATTCCGCTGGCGTCAGGCCAGCGAGGCTTCTGTGGGGGTGGTAGTTGTTGAAGTCAGTACGCGACGCTGCGATCAGCTTACGGGCATGGTGCAGGCTGTCGAAAAAGTGCTCGTTCAGACACACATCCCGCATCCTGCCGTTGAAGTTCTCGACGAACCCGGTCTGCATCGGTTTTCCCGGGGCGATGTAGTGCCAATCAAATTTGGGGTCCTCCTGCCATTTCAGCGTCGCGATCCGGGCCTCAAAAGTTTTTTCCCAGCAATTCCTTGAGCGTCGACACATCCATCATCTGCTCAGCTAACAGCTTCTTCATCTTGGCGTTCTCGGCTTCAAGCGCCTTCAATTTCTTCGCATCAGAAACTTCCATGCCCCCATATTTGGATCGCCATTTGTAAAAGGTCGCATGGCTGACGCCATTCTTGCGGCTCAGATCAGCAGCGGTCGCACCGGCCTGATGCTCCTTCAATACCCCAATGATCTGTTCTTCGCTGAAACGGCTTCTCTTCGTCGTCTGTCTCCTCAGTTGGAAAACAGGCCAACTCTAGCCACCGGACATTTCAGGGGAGCAGGTCATTAACCCTGAGTTCGGCACCGCGGGCTCAAAATGAAACCTGCTACGCGACCGGTGCTTGTGCAGCGGTTGGTTGCGTTTTGGGGTATGTGCTCATCGCGCTCATCAGGTCTCTCACCGACACTTTGCAAGTTCGTGGTCCAAAGGCGATTGGCAACGTTGTGTCGCTGCACGTCACATCTCCTAAGCAAGAATAGACAGATGCCTGCAAATTAGTTATCAATTGATAAATAGAATCGACTTGAGACTCTCCGTTCTTTTCTCAGGCTCGGGTGAAATTCTGTGACGATTTGGGCCCGCCACAGAGAAACAGAAATGCCCAAAAATGGAGGAGAAATACCATGATTTATCGTTTCTTGACTGCAATTACGCTGGCGTTTGGTTTGTGCACGACGGCTCTTTACGCCGACTCTGAGAAATTGCCTTTGGGCGTTTCGCTTGTCGTTAAGATCACGTCCCCGGAAGCGGATGCCGAGAAAGTGCAACCAATTCTGGACGGATTGCTTGCCGTCGCAGAAGGCAATGATGGTGTGCGCACCTACGAAGCATCGCGCGAAGGGGATACGATCTGGCTGGTCGAGCGGTATGCGGATTTCGCCGGGTTCCAGAAACACATCGAACTGACAGGCGAATCCGGGCTACTGGAGGACTGGTTCGCAAACACCAAGCTTGAGTGGATCCTGGTCATGGATGAAGGTGAAAGCGCGGAGGCAGCTGCACTCTACGAAAAGTTCAACATGCGCGTCGCAGACAACATCGGTGGTTTCGACCGCTAGACGTTCCGGACCTAAATGAAGCAAGGCTGGCCCGCGAAAGTGGGCCAGCCTTGCTTCGTTCTAAGCGATCGTGCCGCGTGGCGGATAACCCCGTTCGCGATGAACTTTCGCAACATCCATAAGATCTTCCAAACTTGGACGCGCGAAGGGGAATGTATTGATGACGGCACCATAGAGTTTCAGGTCAGCCGTGACAAAGAAAACGCCCGGTTCTGCAAAGCGGTTCGTTTCATGCGGGGCGATACTTTCAGAGATATAAAGACCCAGTGACCGTGCTGTGGCTTCATCCAGACCATATCCGAACGGGATCCCGTCGACGGCCCATTCTGACACCGCCTTTTTGGCGCGATCCTGCGGGTCGGTCGAAACCGCCAAGATCTCAAGTCCGAGGTCGGCAAGATCGGCCTTGCGCGCTGCTGCCTCTTCGAGATGTCGCTTGCAGCGTGGGCAATGCACGCCTCGATAAACATCTATCATCAGCATGAATTCCGGCGGGTTTTCCGACAATTTCCATCGACCGCCTCCCGTAAGAGGCACGTCAATATCCGGCATCGGTTGCGAAGGGATTACATGGGACATGTCGTCTCCAATCCTAGTTTGCCAAGAAGGTGACGGTTTCCGGCCAGACCCAGATCATCAACATGACGATCAGCATCAAAAGCCAGTAGGGCACGGAGCCGCCGAAGATCTCAGAGAGCTTCACGGACGGATCAGGCACGGCGCCCTTGACGGTATAAACCAATAGGCCAAAGGGCGGGGTTAGAAGCCCTGCTTCGATGGCCAACACACCGAAAATTGCAAAGGCATAGACATTCCAGCCAATGGAATCCGCCAACGGCCAGAAGATCGGGACCGTGAGCAGGATGATCGACAGGCTGTCGATCAGGGTGCCCATCACAAGCCAGATCACAACCATCAACAGCGTCAGGCCGATCACACCCAGGCCAAAGCCGCCAAGAACATCCTGGATTATGTCAACGATGCCTCCAAGTGCCAGAAACTTCGAGTACATCGCCGCCATGATCAGCAGGAACATGATAGGTGCGATTGTTCGACCCGATGAAATGATCGCGTCGCGGTAGTCCGCCAGTTTCATGCCCTTGACCCATGCCAGAACGATCGCACCGGCACATCCGACAGCCGCAGACTCCGATGGGGTAAAGAACCCCACAAACAACCCGCCCAATACGAGGCCGATCAAAAGGACAATCCCAACCCCGCTGACCACCTGCCGGCCCGAAAGCTCAGGAATGTCCTCCCCCTCAGCTATCGTCTGTGGTGCGATATTCGGGTCCATCACCGCGCGCACTGTACAGTAGAGCCCCATGAGAAAAGCGAGAACCAGACCGGGAACAATCCCTGCGAGAAACAGCTTACCGATGGATTCTTCGATCAGAAGGCCCCAGACGATCAGCAATACGCTCGGCGGTATCAACATCCCCAAGCAAGATGACCCCGCGATAGACCCCAACGCAAATCGACGGTCATAGCCAAACCGGCGCATTTCCGGGTAGGCGATCCGCGAGAACGTCATGGCAGATGCGATGCTCACCCCGGTCACCGCCGAGAAGACGGCATTGCCAAAAATTGTCGCCACGGCCAGACGCCCGGGCAGTTTTCGTAGCATCCGGTTTGCCATTTGGTAGAGGTCAGTTGCGACCCCCGATTTACTCATGAACTCGCCCATCAAGACGAAAAGCGGAATCGCCGCAAAGATAGCGTTGCGCAGCACCGCATAGGAAGATTGCGCCGCAAGATCGAGCGCGATGGGCAGATTGCCAAACAGCAGGTATGTGCCCAGCAATGAGACGCCTCCCAGGACAATACCGATGTGAAGACCCAAAATGATCAGGCCGATGAGAAGCGCCAGAATGATAAGAAGGACGGAAACGGGATCCATGGCTTACACCTCGCCTGTTAGGTCGTTGTCGGCAGACGCCAGATAGGGACGCCCTGTCACGGCCTGAAAGATCATCTGGAGGTAGAACAGGATGCAGACAATGCTCATCACGACGATCACTGTGCGCACCGGTGCGACAGGTACTTCAAAAGCCCCAAAGCCTTCGATCTCGCCCGTGCGCCAACTGATGATCATGTTGTTCCAGCTGGCGTAGACAATGGAGCAAAAGACAATCAAGCCGACGGCAAAAGACAAAACATCTATCATCCGTCGCTTACCATCATTGACAGCGTCAAAAACGATTGTCGTGCGCAACATGGTTCCGCGTTTGATCGCGGACGGGATGGCCAGAAACACGATGGCCACAATCGAATTTCCGACAATCTCATAGGTGCCCAGGAACGGCTTGTTGAACAACTCCCGACCCAAAATATCGTAGAGATAGATGGCCATAAGCGACAACGCCCAAAAGGCGGATATCACCGTCAGCGCGTCCGCAAAGCGCGTCACGGGGTCCCTTACTGGGTCAATGGAATGTTTCATGTTGCCGTTCCTCCCTCTCCGACGCCCGTTTTGCCTAAGCGTCGCCTCTCAATTTTTTTGCTGTTGCGACGCCTGCAGCGACGATACCCTGATAGCCCGTGCAACGACACAGGTTGCCCGAGATGGCGACCCGGATGTCTTCCTCCTCGGCATCCGGATGGTCCCTTAGATACGCGGTCAGCGACGTCAGCATCCCCGGTGTGCAAAACCCGCATTGTAGGGCGTGGTGTTCGGCAAAGGCTTCCTGGAGGGGGCTGAGCGTATCGCCATCCGCCAATCCCTCGACTGTTATAACCTCCGCACCGTCGGCTTGCACGGCTAGCATCAGGCAGGACCGCACGGCTTGCCCGTCAACCAGCACCGTGCATGCGCCGCAAGCTCCGTGTTCACATCCCAGATGTGTGCCCGTCAGTTTCAGTTCTAAGCGCAAAAAGTCGCCAAGATGCATTCGCGTCTCGGCGGTCCCGCGCATTTCTGTGCCATTCACGGTCAATGTGATGGGGCGTTTGTCGCTCATGCGGCACCTACTGATGCTGCGGCCCGCGCCAAGGCGCGGCGGGTCATCGTTGCTGCGATACGTTGGCGATAGGCGCTGGTGTAGTAGGCATCTGACATGGCTTCGCGTTGAGCGGCCAGTGATGCCGCCGCTTCGAATGTATCGGCGACCGCCGGCTGACCGATCAGCGCATCTTCGGCTTCGCTCAGCCGGTAAGGGACCTGATCAGCACCAGCCAGCGCGATAGCGGCGCGGCTGATCGTGCCGTTCTGGACCTCTAGCAAGGCCCCTGCGGCCACGATTGCGAAATCGCCGTGGCGGCGCGAGAATTCCGTAAAGCCATGCCCGGCATCACCCGACCACGGAGCAAAAGATAGCGACGTCAGGATTTCATCCTCTGCGATGGAGGGCATCATGTAAGCCAGCGGCCAATCTTGAGCGGCAATAGTTCGTGCGCCCTCTGGTCCAGTCACGGTCAACTCTGCATCATACAGCAACGACACTAGCGGAAGCTCCGCTGCGGGATCGAGATGACACAGTGAGCCGCCGATCGTTCCACGATTGCGGGTCTGGAAATGCCCGACCCAATCGAGCGCTGCCTGCATGATCGGCAAATGTCGGGCGATCTCGGCGCTGCCTTGCAAGGCTGATTGACGCGTCATTGCGCCGATGACGACACGTCCGTCCGTCACGTCTATGCCGTCGAGGCCAGTAACCCGAGCGAGGTCGATCAGATGATCGGGCTGCGCAAAACGCATGTTTAGCATGGGCATCAGGGACTGGCCGCCCGCCAAGAACTTGTAGTCCTCACACTCCTCCAAAAGCGCGAAGACGTCCGACAGGCTGCTTGGATCGTGATATGTGAACGGAGCAGCCTTCATGCGCCAGACGTGTCCTTCCCTTTGCCGCGCATCGCGCCGTACAGCAGCTTTATCCCGGAGACAGAGGAGTTACCCACCTCTTCGCCAGCAAGTTGGGCCTCCAAGTTTGTCACGAATTGCGCAATAAGTTGTCGGGCAACATTGTCGATCAACCCTGAGGCGCGGCCGTACTGCGCAATAGAACCCGTCAGAGCCATATCGACGGTGACCTCTACCTTGGTTGTGGTCGTGTCGGGGGCCGAAAGTCGAAAGTCTATCTTCGCATTGCCGCCACCACGCCCTTTCTTATCGGTGCCCTTGGCTTCCAACGTCGCGTGATAGTCGTCCTGATTGATTTCCAAGAGCTTTGCATTGCCGTTGAATGTCAGTGAAACCGGCCCCAGCTTTACCTTTGCAGCCCCATTGCATTCGCGGTCATTGACCACTTCGGTGACTTCGGCTCCTGGCAGGCATGGTGCGATGCCGGGCATGTCAAGAAGCGCGGGCCAGGTTTGTTCAACCGGTGCGTTGATTGTGAAATCGTATTTGAGGTCCATGTTTCGCTTTCCGTTCAGGCGGCGTTTTTTGCGTTGTCCAGCAATTCGCATATCCGCTGCGGATCAACTGGGTGGTCGTGGATCAGAACGCCTAAGGGTTGGAGCGCGTTTTCAATGGCCGCAATGATGGCCCCCGCCGCAGGGATCGTCCCGCCTTCGCCCGCACCCTTGACGCCAAGCGCGTTACAGGGCGACGGGATTTCCTGATGCAGGATGTCGATATGCGGAATTTCCGGCGCAGTCGGGATCAGGAATTCGCCATAGTTCGTCGACTGCGGCTGCGCACTATCGTCATAGACCATCCGCTCAAACAGCGCATTGCTGATGCCGTGGACCACCCCGCCAAGGATTTGACCGTCCACCAGTTGCGGATTGATCATCGTGCCGCAATCATGGGCAATGACGTAATTGAGCAGCGTAACATCCCCGGTTTCGATATCGACTTCGACCTCGACGACGGTGGACCCGCTTGAATGCGGTACGGCCTCTGAAGACACGAAAGATGTCGACTCTAACTCCGGCTCAAAACCGTCCGGCACCTTGGCGTTCATAAGCGGTGATAGCTTGCTCGACAGCTCGCCAAGTGAAATGAACTCGTTGCGTCCGGTCTGGGGCTTGCAGCGCACCACTCCGTCTTCAATGTCCAAATCCTCTGGATTGGCGTCCAGCATTTCGGCAGCCAGTCGCAGCGCCTTGGCCCGCACCCGCTGTGCTGCATCCAATGACGCAGGTCCGGCGTTCGCTGTGATGCGACTACCCGATGTCGAGATGCCGTGTGGCACAAGGGCTGTGTCGGCGGACTGATAGACAATGTCCTCAATTTTGACCCCAAGCTCTTCGGCGACGACCTGGGAAAACACCGTTTGGTGCCCTTGGCCTTGGCCAGCAGCACCGGTCTGCAACAAAACCTTGCCACTGGGCTGCACCTTGACCTTTACGCCCTCGTAAGGGCCAAACCCGGTATCTTCGATGCACGATGCCATCCCGATCCCGATGTAGCGACCATTGGCGCGCGCCTCGGTCTGACGTGCCTTGAAGGCTGAATAGTCGGCCTTCTCAAGGGCCATGTCCAACAGGTTGTGATAGTCGCCGATGTCGTAGACCGCCGGATCGCCGCTCGGCAATGTGTTGCCGTTGGTGTAGGGAAACTGATCAGGTCGCACGAAGTTGCGTCGCCGGACGTCTGCCGGGTCCAGGTTCAAACCACGCGCAACCGTCTCAATGACCCGATCCATCGCGTAGGCTGCGTTGGGGCGCCCAGCGCCGCGCACCGGCGAGGTAGAGACCTTGTTGGTAAAGACCGCATCCAGCGAGATGTCCATCGCTGGCACAGCAAACGGCCCCGGCAAGGGAAACATGCTTGTTGCGGGCAACAGCAGCCCATAGGGCACGAACGCACCCATGTCGCAAATCACTCGGCCGCGCACACCAAGCACTTTTCCGTCATCCTCGCACGCAATCTCGACCGACCAGTTTTGATCTCCGCCCTGCCATGTGGACAGAAAGTGTTCACGGCGGTCTTCGATCCACTTCACCGGGCGGTTCAGCTTTTTCGACAGGATCGTCAGGATGAACTCTTCTGGATATGGCCCGATCTTTGGCCCAAAGCTGCCACCGACATCAGGGCAAACCACGCGGATTCGGCTTTCATCTTCTTCAAAGTAACGCGCCATTTGGCGGCGGATCATGAAAGGCGCTTGGGTGGTCAGGTAGATCGTCGTCTCGTCCAGACTTCGGTTGTAATCCACCAGAACGTTCCGACATTCCATTGCATGGCAACCGCCGCGATGTTCGTTGAACGTGGTCTCGAACCGATGCGAGGCCCGCGAGAACATGTCGTCGATGTCGCCAAACTTCGTGTAGAAGTTGCCGACCAGATTGCTGTCTGCGCCCGCGTGGACCTTTGAAGCCTCTGACGCGAGTGCGTCGCGACAGTCGCTGATGGCAGGTAGGGGCTCGTACTCAACCATGATCATGGCCGCAGCATCCTCGGCAATATGGCGGCTATCGGCAACGACAACGGCCATTGTTTGGCCGACGAAACAAACCTCGTCTTTGGCAAGCAAAAACTGACAGATCGGCTGCTTCAAGAGGGGTGAGGAATAGACCGTCGCCATGGGCTTTTCATCGTATGGCGCACCAAGGTCAGCCAGTGTGTAGACAGCATGCACACCGTCAATACTAAGTGCGGCACTCGTATCAATGGTCCGAATGCGCGCGTGGGCAATGTCAGACCGCAGAAAGGCCACATGCAACATTCCCGCCAGTTCGATATCGTCCACATAGCGTCCATTTCCAGTCAGGAACCGCTTGTCTTCCAGACGTCTTTCGGGCTTTCCGAAATACCTCATCGCGGTCGCCATGACATCGTTACATGCCGAAAAGTCATCCCGCCTTGCTCCCCCCGATTGGCCCAAGTCTTCAGCTTCAGTCTACGACAAGACGCTGTCGACTCACCAGTCTTTTAGTTTATCATATGATAATCTATCAGCTTTCAAGCTAATGTCCAGCCATCGAGGCAGCGCCTAAATTCTTACACCGCAAGGCGTTAAAGATTTGACAGGGATCGCAAGCTCGCGTTATTTATCAATTGATCACAATCTGCTGTGATTTGATCTTGGGGACATCAAGCGGGCCAAGAAGAGGCATTCGTCGAGATGTGTAACGCGCGTTGGAGGACGCGACACCCTTGCTCGGAATAACACTGTGTATGGAGGAACACATGATACCCAATATTAAGAAGTCCCGATCCGTATTGACTGCCGGACTTTCGGTCGCAGTTTTGCTGGGAATGACCGCTGCATCAGCGGCTGAGACCTTCAATCTGAGGATTGGATCCGGCCAAGCACGAGACCCGTTGGAGCCAAACTTTATCGCACATACAAGCTTTATTCCGCGCGTGACGGAAAGGGTCGCTGCGGAAACCGATCACGAGGTCAATTTTCAGGAACTTTGGAGCACTGTGTCCGGGCCTGCTGACACGCTGGAAGCTGTGGAAACCGGGTTGATGGATATCGGACTTTGGTGTCCATGTTCCGAACCGACCAAGGCCCGGCATTTGGCGCCCCATTACTACATGCCTTTCATCACAGATGATCCGGTTGAGCAAATCAACATTACGATGCAGGTCTATTCAGAATTCCCGGCTTGGGGTGAGACGCTGCAGCAGTACAACCAGACCTGGCTTGGAACCGGCACATTCAGCACCTATGGGCTGGGCACAAAGTTTCCCTGGGACGAAATGATCGATCTTAAGGGGCAAAAAATCGCGGCTGTCGGACCCAACGTCCCATGGATCGAGTCGTCAGAATCTATCGCGGTCACCTTTCCGCTGAATGAGGCATACTCCTCGCTCAACTCAGGCGTTGTTGAGGGCATGGTGATGTTCCCGACTGGCTGGAACGGGTTCAAACTATATGAAACCGCAAGCTACTACACGCTGACAGGCTGGGGCGCGATGTCGATCTATACGATGTCGATCAACAGCGACACCTTGGCTAAACTGCCCGACGATGTCGTCGCCATCTTGCGCGAAGAAGCTGACAAGTGGATGGTCGATACGGCAGAAGAAGCCAAGCGTCGCTACGGAGCAGCGCTCGAAAACATGGAAGCCAACGGCTCGACCATTACGACTCTGTCATCTGAGGCCCGGGCCGAAATGGCCGCCGCACTTGAGCCTTTCGTGAATGAGAACATTGCAGCATTTAATGACGAGGGCTTGCCAGCGACCGATTTCTACAAGCGGTATCTGGCCCTGGCTCAGGAAGCTGGCTACGATCTGCCGTATATCTACAACGTCCAGTAGATTACGCTCAAAAAATGAGACTTTCGGCAGGTGTGTGATCCACACCTGCCGTTTTCGTTTCCCCCATTCCCTTTGAACGGACTGATGAAACTAGGCTAAAGGGCTGCGCGCTCTTCGGCCACCTTCGAGAACTCCTCAAAGAACTGATTGGACAGCTTCTTGGCAGTCGACTGAATAAGGCGCGACCCCAGTTGGGCGAGCTTGCCGCCAACTTTGGCCTCCGCAGTGTAAACCAGCCGCGTCCCTTCATTCTCTGGCGCCAAACGCACATTAGCTGTTCCGCTTCCAAAACCGGCAATGCCGCCCTTTCCCTCACCCGAGATTGTGTAACTTTCCGGCGGGTTCATGTTGCTCAGTTCAACTTCGCCTTGGAAGGTCGCCTTCACTGGTCCGATCTTAAGCTTTATTGTCGCTTCGAACCCGTCAGCCGGACTACCCGACAACGTCTCGCAACCCGGCAGACAGCGCTGCAACACCTCGGGATCATTCAACATGTCCCAAACCGCCTCGCGCGACAAAGGAAGGTCATGTTCGCCGGTGAGTTCCATGTTTGGCTCCTTGCAAGAACAAAAAAAGGGCGTCACACGAATGCGACGCCCATAGGGTCGGGAGAAACCCTATAGTTTACCCATGGCACGCAGCACCTTTTCACTTGTGACTGGCATATCGATGTGGCGCACGTTGTAGTCTTTCAACGCGTCAGTGCAGGCGCTCACAATCGTTGCAATCGATCCGACGATCCCGCCCTCTCCGGCGCCCTTAACCCCGAGTGGGTTCGATGTGCAGGGCACCTCGTTTTTTTCCATGTGGAACGTCGGAACGTCGTCTGCGCGTGCCAGACAGTAATCCATGAAGGAGCCGGTCAAAAGCTGGCCACTCTCAGGATCATAGACGATCTGTTCAAGCAACGCCTGACCAATACCGCCGGCGATACCACCCGCGATCTGGCCTTCGACGGTCATCGGGTTGATGATCCGGCCAACATCGTCGACGGCCACGAATTTCTCTACCGAGACTTTGCCGGTCTTGGGGTCAATCGTCACTTCGCAAACATGGCATCCATTGGGGAATGCGGCCCCACCTGCGGTATAGTCCATCTCATCCCAAAGGCGGTCACCCAGGTCGTCCGGCATGCCGCCATCCTCAGCCTTCTGAGCCAGTTCGAATATCCCGATACTTTGGTCTCCGGCAGAGAAGGTCGCGTTCGCAAAGGTAACGTCATCCGCTTTTGTACCAAACAGATGCGCCGCCATGGCCTTGCCTTTAGCAATCATGTTCTCGCCAGCAAGATGCACAGCCGTCCCACCCAAGCGCATGGAGCGTGTTGCGTAAGAACCATCGCCCCATTTCACGCGCGCGCTGTCGCCTGATACGAAGTCGATCAGGTCATAATCCACGCCCAGTAAGTCGCATGCGACCTGGCAGAAGGCGGTCTCAGCACCTTGCCCGATGGCGGCAGTACCAGTGAAGATTTCGACACGACCCGTGCCTCCGTGAACTCGTACTTCGCCGAATTCGCGCGGCATACCGCCTGACACCTCCACGTAGTTCCCGATGCCGATCCCACGCAGCAGCCCGTCTTTGGCCGACGCTTCGCGGCGGGCCTCAAATCCGTCCCAATCGGCCGCCGCCATGGCACGGTCCTGAGATTCGTGGAATTTACCGGTCTCGTAGTTCATATTAAGGAAAGTCGTAAACGGCAGGTCTTCTTCTGCAATCAGGTTGCGCTTTCTGATCTCCGCCTTGCCCATTCCAAGCTCAAGTGCCGCCATATCCAACAGGCGCTCAGTGATATAGGTGCCCTCCGGCCGGCCCGCGCCGCGGTAGATATTGGCCGGGCAGGTGTTGGACACAGCGACCTTCACTTCACAGTAAATCAGCGATGTCCGATAAAGCCCTTGCACCGACCGCAGGAAGTTCCAGGTGTGCGGAATGGTTGCGAGCGGTGTGTTGAACGCACCGACGTTGCCGACCATTTTGATCCGTTGCGCCAGAATTTCGCCATCTGCGGCGACGGCCAGCTCGCCGGTGGCGACCTGGTCACGGGTGTGCCAATCCGCCAGCATCCCTTCGCTGCGGTCTGCGACCCATTTGACCGGGCGCCCGCCCAAAGCCTTTGTGGCCATCACAGCTGCGACAGTCTCATTATAAAGATGGATCTTGCCGCCAAACCCCCCGCCAATATCGGGTGAGATCACATGGAACTTCTCGTTCGGCATGTCGAAGACATATTCACCCAGGAACTCTGACAGCCGGTTTGCCGCCTGGCAGCCCACGTGGATTGTCCACTTGTCCGCATCTGGATCGTATTGTGCGATGGTCGCGCGCGGCTCCATAAAGCCTTGCGTGAAGCGGGCCTGTGTAAGGTCAATCGTCGCGACTTTGGCTGCCTTCTTGAAAGCCTCTTCGACCTTTTCATTGTCCCCGAAATGCCAATCCAAAACGCAGTTTTGAGGGACTTCATCATGCAGTTGCGGGGCGCCGGGCTTGAGCGCATCCACGGCGGCCGTCACAGGCGGCAGTTCTTCGTAGTCCACGATAATTGCCTCGGCGGCATCACGCGCTTCAGCCACGCTGTCGGCCACCACAACTGCGACCTCATGGCCGACATAGAGCGCTTTGTCGCGCGCGAACGGGATGCAGGTCGGGTCGAGCTGCAGTGAGTCGTCCCGGTTCTTGGGGAAGGCCGCAACCGCAGCACCTGACTTGCCGGGCGCCTGGCCCAACCCTTCGGCATCATCGCGCGTCAAGACAAGCTGCACGCCTGGCATGGCCATCGCTGCGCTTGTGTCAATCGACAGAATCTTGGCGTGCGCATGCGGCGACCTGACCACGACCATATAGGCCTGGTTCGGCATATTCATGTCTGCGGTGTATTGGCCTTTGCCGGTGATGAATTTCTGATCTTCGCGGCGCAGGACGCGCTTACCGATCCCGAATTCCGTTGCACCATTGGTGACGTTCATGGTGTCCTCCCTTTTGTCGTGGACGCCCGATCCTTGTCGGGCTCTCGCGTTAGTCCGCGCCGCCGGGTGCGGCGGCACGTTTGGGCTAGATTGCGGCAGCCGCAGCCCGGCCAATCATGACCGAGACCAAATGGGCCCGATATTCCGCGCTGCCATGCAGGTCACTGACCAGATCTGTCGCCGGATGTTTGATGGCTTCGGCGGCCTCGGCGGTAAAGGACGCCTCTAGCGCCTGTTCATGCACCGGACTGCGGAACACGCCGGGGCCTGCCCCTGTAACGGCTGCACGCACCTTGCCATTTGCATCCTTCGACACGAACGCACCCACCATCGCATATCGTGATGCCGGTTGCGGGAACTTGGCATAGGCAGACGTCGCTAGCCTTGGAAAGCTAATCGCCGTGACAATTGCCCCTTCCGCAAGGCTGGTTGAAAACAGACCATCAAAGAAATCATCTGCTGCAATGTCACCGGCAGAGGTGTGAACCGTCGCGCCAAGCCCCAGAACAGCAGCTGGATAGTCGGCAGCTGGGTCATGGTTGACCACCGACCCACCAATGGTACCTCGGTGGCGCACCTGCGCGTCCCCAATATGTGACGCAAGGCCGGAGAGCGCAGGAAGGGCTACACCAATTTCAGCTGAAGCTGCGACATCTGCATGTCGCACCATCGCGCCAACCCGCACAGTGTCGTCAGTGATCTCCACCTCGGTTAGTTCGCTGATGCCACTCAGGTCAACCAGCTTCGATGGTTGTGCTAAACGCTGCTTCATCGTCGGCAACAGCGTCATGCCGCCCGCCAACGGTGCCGCGTCCGGGTCCGCAAGCGCCGCTGCTGCGTCAGCGATGGATGTCGGGCGTTCGAATGAAAAATCGTACATTTATCTCTCCCCCTATGCCCGATCTTGCCGCATCTCGGCGGCAGCTGCCTGAATGGACTTGACGATACCGTGATACCCAGTGCAGCGGCACAAATTGCCCTCGAGCCATTCGCGGATGGTCTGCTCATCGGGATCCGGTTTCTTTTGCAAAAGATCGAGCGAGCTCATGATCATACCCGGTGTGCAGTATCCGCACTGTAACCCGTGGTTCTCTTTGAAGGCGGCCTGCATCGGATGCAGGTTGTCGCCTTCGGCAAGGCCTTCGATGGTGGTGACGGATCGGCCTGCGCATTGGGCCGCAAGCATCGTGCAGCTTTTGACCGACTCTCCGTCGACATGCACGACGCAGGCGCCACATTGGCTGGTGTCGCATCCAATATGCGTTCCGGTCATTCCCAAGTGTTCTCGCAACAGCTCGACGAGCAATGTGCGGTTCTCAACGTCCACGGCTTTCGCCTGTCCATTGACGGTTAATTCTATGCGTGGCACGGACACCTCCCTTTGTGCGGTGACGAGCGTTTCCAGGTCCTTGAATTGCCCGAATGGTCGGTCAATCCTCCTTACAGGGACTTGTCGGCTTCGTTCCTAAAGTTTATCGTATGATAATTAACTGTCAACAGATTCCGCATGACACCATCGCGGGGCATGGGGAGGACCAACACATGGCTGATAAAAAGAAGGTCATAATTACTTGCGCAGTCACCGGGGCCATTCACACACCGTCAATGTCGCCTTATCTGCCGATTACTGCTGAGGAGATTTCAGACGCCGCCATAAGCGCAGCCGAGGCTGGGGCGGCCATCGTCCACCTTCATGCACGCAACCCACAAGATGGTCGTCCCGATCAATCACCCGAAGCATTTGCGCCGTTCCTGTCGGTGATCAAACAACGCTCAGACGCGGTCATTAATCTGACCACCGGCGGCGCGCCGACAATGCTGGTCGATGAGCGTCTCAAGCCGACGGCACAGTTCAAGCCGGAGCTGGCTTCGCTGAACATGGGCACGATGAATTTCGGCCTGTTCCCGATGCTGGATCGGTACAAAGACCTGAAACATGATTGGGAACGCGATTATCTCTCTGGGTCACGCTCCAGTTTTTTCGCAACACGTTTGCGGACATCGAACTGATCCTGTCGATAGGCGCCGAGAATGAAACGCGATTCGAGTTCGAATGCTACGACACCGCGCATCTCTATACGCTTGCCCATTTCGCGGACCGCGGCCTCGTGAAGCCCCCATTCTTTGTCCAAACCGTCTTTGGAATCCTGGGCGGCATCGGGGGCCATCCAGAAGACGTCAGCCACATGAAACGCACCGCTGACCGTTTGTTCGGTGACGACTATCGCTGGTCCGTCCTGGGCGGAGGCAGATCGCAGATGAGCATAGCGGCGATGGCCGGCGCGATGGGCGGCAACGTCCGTGTGGGGTTGGAAGACTCTCTATGGATCGGCCCGGGCAAGCTGGCCGAAACAAACGCCCAGCAAGTTACGAAAGTCCGCCGCATCCTCGAAGACCTTGGGCTGGAGATTGCAAACGCGGATGACGCCCGCGAAATGCTCGCGCTCAAAGGTGGCGACCGGGTAGCTTTCTGACAGCAGCCTCGCTCAAGTCGTCTGAAGAAGCACGCTGAACTTCTAAAGGGCCCTAGGAAATCAAATACCAGGCTACAGTTGTCGATAGCGCTGCAATAACCTAGTTTCCTGAGTTCAACAGATAGCGAAACGAGAAAACGAGAACCATGCCCCGTCTAAGCCGAGAAGCACGCGAACAGCATATGGTCGAGTGCGCAATTAAGTTCTTCTCCGAACGAGGGTTTAGCGGCCAGACACGCGAGTTGGCAAAGGAACTGGGGGTCACGCAACCCCTACTGTATCGTTATTTTCCCTCTAAGCAGCATCTGGTGGATCGCGTTTACAAAGAGCTTTTCGAAACGCGCTGGAAGGACACCTGGGAAGACGGGATTGTGAACCGGGACTTGCCCCTGCGTGAACGGCTTATCTCGTTTTGGACCGACTACTGCGAAACGATTTTTACGCGGGATTGGGTCCGCATGTTTGTATACTCGGGCTTGAACGGGGGCGACTACAATCGTCGCGCTCTTGAAGAGCTGAGGCACAAGATCTTCCGGCGTGTTGCATTGGAAGTACGCCATGAGCTTGGATACCCCGGCGAAAGTTTGAAGCGGGTGAGAGAGAAAGAAATCGAATTTGTCTGGGAAGCGCATGGCATGCTGTTTTACCATTTTCAGCGCCAACATGTGTACGAAATGAAACCGTCGCAAACACTCGACGAAGTCGTTGAAATGATGGTCGATGTGATCTTTGCAACTGCGCCGATCATTCTGAAAAAATCCGGGGCGAGAAAGCGGCTGTAGCAGATTTAATCCTCGCACATATTTTTTTGTACTAGTTGGAGCCAGCCTTGAGCAATGTACGGGGTTTCGTTTTCTTTGCGGTCGTAAACGGCACCAAGCGGCGAAAACAGTCATTTTCGTCGGTGGTTACGCCCCAGTGCGAACCTTCGCCCGATTGTTAGATCGCTGCAATTGCAATCTGCATTGGTGCCATTCGCCCCGGTGACAATCTCAGGGTGTGCCTGAAACTTCATCTGAGCTTCAATTTGCCCCTGTCCCATCTCCTGCTCTTCTACGATGGTCTTTCCCGCATGTTCAGCCAATGTCAAAAGCTGGCTCGTCCGCAGGCTACCAGCGATATCGCAGACGACCTAAGATCTTTCGATAGCGATGTCGGTGAACAATGATTTGGCATTGATGCATTTGCCGTTCGCGGTTGCGTCAACAAGGATGCCTGCGGGTTGATTGTTTGAGACCGAAACGCCTGGCCAGTACTAGCCAATCAATTCTACGGTTTCTACGCGTCGCGCCTCGCCCATATCTTCGATAGTCAAACCTGTGATCCCAGCCTCACAAAATGCATCGATAATTGCACGGCCAGCGCCGCCGCCAGCGCCAACAATATAAGCTGTCCGCCCAGCCAAACTGGTACGTTTGTTCGTGATCGTCCGCACCAATGCTAGCCCGTCGGTAGCATCACCTATCAATGATCCGTTAGGATTGCTTCCAACAGTGTTCAAAGCCCCCAAACGGGCTGCCCTTTCTGTCAGCGTGTCGACCTGTGCGAAGGCAGCCTGCTTATGAGGATATGTACCGAACACCCCATGAACGTCTCGGAAATACGCAAAAGTTCCCAGAACGCACCGATGCTCTGCGCCGGGATGTTTAACAGCACCATTTGGCGTCTTTATTTTGCGTCCTTAGCCAAGCGTTGATTTCAGGGGGTGATACAACGCCATTCACCGGGTCGCCCACGGTTGGAAATAGTTTTGTCTTTCCTGAAATTTCCATTTTCAGCCTTCGAATGCGTTGGAGATTGACAGAAGAATGTATGTAAATTTAAAAACATCCAATGTTTTTATTTTTGCGGAACAAAAATGCTTTTCTCGGGTAAAAAAACTGATGACGGTACGATCGTTGAGCTGCTGGCCTCGACCTTGCGACGCGACATTGCGTTTGGCACCTTGCTGCCCGACCAGAAGTTGAAGATCGACGAGCTGCGCGCACGCTACGGCGGGTCCAACCATTCGATGCGCGAAACCTTGAGAATCCTTTCAACCGAAGGCTTGGTCGAAGCAACTGCGCAGCGCGGGTTCCGAGTGACCTCTGCGACCGAAGCCGATATGCGCGATATTCAAATGGTACGCTTCGAGGTTGAAAAACTCGCGCTGTCGCGCTCGATCGCTTTTGGGGATGTGGCTTGGGAAGGACGGGTGATGGCCGCGCATCACGCTCTGCAAAAGGCAGAAGATGAGGCGGCATCAAGCCCAGATGATATGATTGCATTAGCCTGGGATGAAGCCTGCCGGGCCTTTTCCTATGCGTTGATTGAGGCATGCGACAGCCCGCGTCTGATCGATCTGCACCGAAAGTTCTTTGATCAGAGCCGTCGATTCAGGTTGGCGCAGTTGCGCGAAGGCCAGCTTGACTGGGTGGCACGGAAACAGCGTCAGAAAGGCTTGTTAGAGGCTGTGCTGTCGCGAAATGAAGACGCCGCGTTACGGCTTTTGCAGCACGATGTTAATGCGGAGTTACAGCACTAAACAAAGACAAGTGATCATTTAGGGAGGATAACATGACACTTTTTAATCGCCGCAAGGCACTGGCCTTGATGGGCGGAACGGTTGCCGCCTCGGGGCTCGCCGCACCGGCATTGGCCATGAACAAAAAGATCAAAGTGGGCGCACTTCGGTTCACGTCGCATTCGGGCAATTTTGTGGGCTTTGAACGAGGCTATTTCGCAGATGCAGGTCTCGACGTTGAGTTTGAATTTTTCCAAGCAGCGCAGCCTATGGCTGTCGCGATTGCCTCTGGAGACGTTGATTACGCCGTCACGGCCGTCTCGGGTGGGTTGATCAACCTCGCCGAAAAGGGCGCGATCAAAGTCATCGGTGGTGCGCTGAGCGAAGAGGCTGGCATTGACGGTCAGAAATACCTGATTTCAGATGCCTCTTATCAGGCCGGGATCAAGACGTTGAAAGACCTCGACGGCAAAAAATACGCCATCACACAGGCAGGCTCGTCCTTCCACTACATGGGCTCCAAAATGGCGGCGGCCGAGGGCATCGACCTCAAGTTCACGCCCTTGCAAAAGGTCGGCGCGATTATCGGCGCGATGAAGTCCGGCCAAGTTGATGGGTGGTCCATTGTGCCCCATATCGCCAAACCACTGGCTGCAGCAGGCGCGTGGCACATGGTAGCCAATGTGGCGGACTATATCCCTGACTATCAGGTGACGACGGTCTTCACCTCCGCCAAGAACGCCGCTGATGAACGTGGCATGACCGAAGGATTCCTGAATGGTTTTTCCAAAGGTGTCGATGACTACGCGGCTGCGATGATCGACGGAACCGCCGATCAGGATGAGATGGTCGATTTGATCCACAAATACGTCTACACCGACCGCGAGCGCGCCAAGGCAGCCCCGTCCATCATCAACGGGACCATGCGCATCAATGCGGGAGCTGCACTCAATATCGCGTCAATCCAAGATCAGTTGTCTTGGTTCCAGTCCGAAGGTCTCGTGGATGCAAATATCACAATCGAACAGCTGGTGGACACGTCCTACGTAGACATAATCGGGGCCTGAGTTTTCCCAACAGTGGGGCTGGCATAATGCTGGCCCCTCATATCTCATGCAAAAGGTCCGTGATGGATATTCGACTGGACGGCATTGGCCATTCCTATGACGATTTCGAGGTGATGCGTGACATCTCGCTGGATATTTCCAGCGGGCAGATTGTCTGTATCGTCGGGCCCTCAGGCTGCGGAAAATCCACCCTTTTGCGCTTTATCGGCGGGTTGGAGCGGCCCAAGCGGGGACGCGTGTTGCAGCTGGGGGACCCGCCTGCAGATTGCCTGAACCCGCTCACCTATATATTCCAAGACTTCGCGCTGCTGCCGTGGCGGTCGGTGTCGGGCAACATCTCACTGGTGCTGGAAGATCACGGCATCAAGGGTGCGGCCGCCAATGAGATCATTGCGGACGTGCTGTCGCGCACCAAACTGACCGACTTTGCCAAAGCCCTGCCCAAACAGTTGTCCGGCGGTATGAAACAGCGCGTGGCCATTGCGCGCGCGCTCGCTGTGAACCCCGCTGTGATGCTGATGGATGAGCCGCTCTCGGCGCTCGACAGCCAAACCCGAGAGTTGTTGATGGATGATCTGGTGGAGCTTTGGACCCGCCAGCCGTTCACCGCCGTTTACGTCACCCATAATCTGGCCGAGGCCGTGCGCGTGGGGCACCGCGTTGTTGTGCTGTCGCGTCGTCCGGGAAAAATTCGCGAGGTGGTCGATATCGACAAACCCCTTGCCGCGCGCGAATTTGGGGATGCTGATCTTGAGAAAACACAAAAATACCTTTGGCAGTTGATGCGCGACGAAGCGCGCGCCGCTGATGCGGAGCTGCTTCATGGATGACACCGGGAAATCAGTTGTCTTTCGCGGGGGCGGCTTCGCCCCCAAATCGCGCCGCTGGGTCGGTGTCGTCGTTTTCGTTTCTCTGGTGCTAATTGTCGAATGGGGCACGCGGGTGGGCTGGATATCGTCTCTGTCCCTGCCGCGCCCCTCGGATGTGTTTGAGACGTTCCGCCAGCTTTATGACAGCGGGCTGCTGTTCAAACATCTTGGCCCTAGCCTGTCCCGCCTGACCGTGGGGGCTATTATCGGGGCCAGCGTTGGGATCAGTGTAGGCATCCTGATCGGCCTGTTCTCATACGTCCGCTCTGGCCTTGTGCCGTTGGTGGCAGCAATTTTCCCTATTCCCAAAATCGCCCTTTTGCCGCTGTTTGTGATCTGGTTTGGCATCGGCGAAGGCTCCAAATACGCGCTGATCGCCTTTGGCACCTTCACCCCGACCGTGGTGGCGACCTACGGCGCGGTAGACAATGTGGACCGCACGCTGATCCGCATGGGCCAAAGCTTCGGCCTGTCCTGGTGGTCTATCGTGCGCAAGATCGTCCTGCCCGGGGCGATGCCGGGAATATTGTCAGGACTACGTATCAGTCTCGCCATTGCGATCATCCTGCTGGTTGCGGCAGAAATGCTTGGCGCAGAGTATGGCATCGGGGCGTATATCCTTGAGGCCGGATCGCTCTATGATCTCGAACGGCTCTTTGCGGGCGTCGTGATCCTGTCCTTGCTCGGGGTTCTGGTCAGCGCGGTCATCGGCATGGCCGAACGCCGTTTGTTGGGTTGGCGGACGTGACGCGCAAGCCGAAATCCGACTATAATGTTGTGGTTGCCGGCGGCGGTGCTGGCGGTGTTGGGGCAGCTCTAGGAGCTGCAAAAGCCGGCGCGCGCGTTTTGCTGGTTGAGAAGTATGGTTTCCTCGGTGGGGCAGCGACCAACGCGCAGGTGCTGGCCTATTGTGGGTTTTTCCAACAAGGGCCGGACCCTATCAAGGCAGTCGGCGGCGCGGCTGATATGGTTCTAGATGAGCTGCGCAAACTGGGCCTTGATTGTGAACCTTTCTCATCACCCACGACGTTGAACTGGATCATTTTACTCGAACCAGAGGCGGTTAAGCTGGCACTGGACCGGGTGCTGGCAAACAACGGGGTGGAGGTTTTACTGCACACCCGCATCGCGGCTGCCACACGAACGGCAGAAAAAATTCAATCCGTTACATTGGCTGGGATGGACGGCCGCACCCGCGTGTCGGCCGAAAGTTTTGTCGATGCCACTGGGGATGCGAACTTGTCTCTGGTCGCAGGTGTGCCCTGCCGCACGGGCGACCTGGGGGGCAAGCTTCAGGCGATCTCCGCCCCTGTTCGGACCGGCGGGCGTGATCCTAACGTTGCGATCGACCGCGACGCGATAAAGGCTGTGTTCAAGGCCTACAAAGGCAACTGGCCCTCGGCCCGTGAGGATGGCGAGGCAAAAGCCGCCTGGCCAATGGAGGATCACGCAATCCCCGGAAAACCGGTCTACACTTCCGTTGGCGGTGAAGGTTGGGCATCCATTCCCTTGGACGCGTTGCGCGCAAAAGGACTAGAAAATCTGTATTTCGCTGGCCGGACCATCGGCGCTGACCCACGCGCTTATGCCTCCGTCCGCGTGATGGGAACGGCCTTCGCCACAGGTGATGCGGCTGGTCAAGCAGCGGCTAGGCTGTAGGCAAGATTTTAAAGAGGATGGAATTCCGGTTTTGTGCGTTGAGCGGCCTCAGGCACTGCGAATGGATGTAGGAATGAATGATGCCAAAATACAGACCTTCCGACAGCAAGGATTCACTGTTGTGGCTTCATTTCCTAGTTCTTGCGGCGATTGTCTGGTTGCACTCGAGGGGCTGTCCGATGCTGTAGTTAAGCGTGCATTGCGATCATTTAAATGCAAAACTTCCACGACCGCAAAGTCCCGCGTGGCGGACATTTCGAGCGAGAAAAAAGGCCGCCTCCTTTCGGAAGCGGCCTTTCTTTATTTCTAACCGGTGTCCCCCAGGTTTTCAGGGGTGTGGGCTCTCGGCGATTTCCGTTGGAAACCGCCTGCCGCCCACCCGACGGCGGAGCCGTCGTTACTCGGTGATTTTCGACACAACGCCCGCGCCAACAGTGCGGCCGCCTTCGCGGATCGCGAAGCGGAGGCCTTGCTCCATGGCGATCGGTGCGATCAGCTCGACGTCGAACTTCAGGTTGTCGCCAGGCATCACCATCTCTGTTCCGCTCGGCAGCTCAACTGTGCCGGTGACGTCTGTCGTCCGGAAGTAGAATTGCGGGCGGTAGTTGGCGAAGAATGGCGTGTGGCGGCCACCCTCTTCCTTGGTCAGGATGTAGGCCTCTGCCTCGAACTTGGTGTGGGGCTGAACCGAACCTGGCTTACACAGAACCTGACCGCGCTCAACGCCGTCACGGTCGATGCCGCGCAGAAGCGCGCCGATGTTGTCGCCAGCTTCACCGCGGTCCAGCAGCTTGCGGAACATTTCAACGCCTGTGCAGGTCGTTTTCGCGGTGTCGCGGATACCCACGATTTCAATCTCTTCACCAACGTTAATGACACCGCGCTCAACACGACCGGTCACAACGGTACCACGGCCGGAGATCGAGAACACGTCCTCAACCGGCATCAGGAACGGCTGGTCCACGGCGCGCTCTGGCGTCGGGATGTAGTCGTCAACAGCGGCCATCAGCTCTTTGATCTTCTCTTCGCCGATCTCAGGGTTGTTGCCTTCCATCGCCGCCAAAGCGGAGCCCGCGATGATCGGAATGTCGTCGCCCGGGTATTCGTAGCTGGACAGCAGCTCGCGGATTTCCATCTCGACCAGCTCCAAAAGCTCTTCGTCGTCAACCTGGTCAACCTTGTTCATGAACACGACCATCTTCGGGATGCCAACCTGGCGGCCCAGAAGGATGTGCTCGCGGGTCTGCGGCATTGGGCCGTCAGCGGCGTTCACAACCAGGATCGCGCCGTCCATCTGAGCGGCACCGGTGATCATGTTTTTGACGTAGTCGGCGTGGCCGGGGCAATCAACATGCGCGTAGTGACGCGCGTCGGTTTCATACTCAACATGAGCGGTCGAGATGGTGATCCCGCGGGCTTTCTCCTCAGGCGCGCCGTCAATCTGGTCATACGCCTTGAAGTCACCAAAATACTTCGTAATCGCAGCCGTCAGCGTCGTCTTACCATGATCAACGTGACCAATCGTGCCAATGTTTACGTGCGGTTTCGTACGTTCAAACTTCTCTTTTGCCATCTCGAAAGGCGCCCTTCATTTTATGGGGATCATCTGCCCCGATTCCACTTCGCGCGGTACCTATTCACCATGGGAAGAAAAATCAACCCTCTGTCGGTCGCGGCAGTGGACGAGGTGGTGCGGGTTGTGGCTCTGTAATCTCTTTGGCAAGCTGCGTCGCATCGTCTTTCTGCGCCGCCTGCTTTTCAAGATCGGAGACGTCGCGCCCAAAGAGATCGCTATTGGCGCGCAACCAACGTTCCATCGCTTTGGCGAATTGCGCAGACAGGCGCGCCATTTGTTCTTCTTTGGTGCGGAACAAACCCGATCCGATGACGGTTTCCCCGTCCAATCCTTCAAGCACAAGCAGTTGGGTCGAACGATCCTCAAGCCGCACAAGCGGGTCGGTTTCCCAGATATGAACCGTCGCTAAAATGGCCGACTTGTTCGACAAGGCCAGCCGCCCGCCTTTCGTCGCCAGCAGGTAACCATCCAGCGAGTAGCTCAGCGTGTAGGCGGTGTCGCCTTGGTACCTGCGGAAACGTTTCTCGACGGCAGCCTCAAGCGCCGTTTCCCATTCCTCAGCCGTGGCGTCCCGGGACACACCCATTTTGCGGGCCGTCTTGGTCACCCCGACGTTGCTTTCAAGGCGGAAATTACCCAGATCAACGGCTTCGTCGACCTCAGGATCGGGCGTCGCGCAGGCGCTGAGCACAAGACATCCCAGCAAAATCAATCCAAATCGCAACATGCGCTGCCCTCCAATGGCTCAGGGTTTGATAGCGGCCGAACGGCAAGAGGGCAATTCACACCGCGCGGGGAAAAATGCGGGTTCGCTCTCATTCCTGTGACCAAAGATACGCTCGTGAAGAAAGTGTAAGAAAGTTGGCGGCCACTCACCCACAAAACATGTCATCGATCTCACTTAGGCGTGATTTTGAGGCGCGCGCAGCGCTGCTCGATGGAGAATTTCGGTACTTTCACCGAAGAAAATCAATCCGAATGAGATCGTGATCGAGGCCGCGTGTTTCCAAGGAATACGCCGGAATGTTGTTCAAAATCTTGGGCTTGCGCTTCGCCCAATTTCGTTTGGGCGGTGCCTTAAGGCGCGCACAAAATCACGCGAGCCTCACGAACCAGAAACAAATCGATCACGCCCCGTCTCGGCAACGTTCGTTTTGAGTGAACGCCGTCCGAACTAACCATAGGCTGTCCATCCAGGAACGGGATTTGGACCAAACAATCTAGGAGCGAAGACCAATGAAAACACTTATCACAACGCTTGCCGTAACTGCGGCTTTTGCAACACCTGTTTTGGCAGAATCCGCCGCCGAACGGGCCGCTGCACTTTTTGCTATGAGCAACAACTCGGCTGCTGAAATCATGCTGCAAGACACATCTATGGGCGATTTCTCCGTCGCACAAATGCGCTTTGCCCTGGGCAATATGAGCGCCGCCGAGCGCGAAGCGTTTTTCAAAGCTGACACCACGGCTCAGATGAAAATCCTCGAAGCGCAGGTCATCTTGATGAATGGCGACAGCGCGGCTGAAGCAACCAACTAGTCATCAAAAGCAAAGCGCCCAAGCGGTTCTCGATTGCTTGGGCGCTCAGATCAGTAGGCACGTTCACCGACGAAACCCCACTAGAAAAGGTAGATGCGAATGCAACATTCAAACAGTACGAAGATAACGCGCCGCAAATTCTTTGCCTCAACCAGTGCGGCGGCGATCGGAATAGGTGCTTTGCCCGTCGCCGCCACCTCGCAAACAACGCCCGCCGGCGAAGACATGGTCTATGAGGTCGTAAGAACAGAAGCAGAATGGCTCGCCCAGCTCGAAGAATTTGAGTATTTCATCCTCCGGAAAGGCCTGACGGAGCCGCCAAAAACCAGCCCGCTTTGGACGGAGGTGCGAGACGGCACATACCATTGCAAAGGCTGCGATCTCACCAGTTTCGATGGGCGTTGGAAAGTCATTTTGGACAAAGGTTGGGTGTTCTTCCACCACGCTGTTCCTGACGCAGTTCTATTAGGCATTGATGGTCCTGTGCCAGAATACGGCCAGATGGCTGATAGCGGTCAGGCCGTGACAGAGGTGCATTGCCGCCGCTGCGGCAGCCATTTGGGTCATTTGCTGAATATCAGCCCGGTTGGGATGGTCCATTGCATCAATGGAACCGCGCTCACCTTCAAGCAGCTTGATGCCTAGCTGAACTTATTGTTCCGCGGGAAACCATAAGGTGGGCGTTTGCCGACGCCCGCGCGCTTGCCAAGCCATTCGGTCATGTCGGGTTCAGTGCGGGTTTTGCCGCCACCCATTTCCCAGCTCAGCCCGTCATCCCAATTGAACGTGGTCAGGTCGGACAAACCGCCATCCAGCTCCAACGCTCCCTGTTTGCCGCGGGCCTGATTGTATTTCTGCAGCCGAACACCTTTGCCGCGCCCCATTTCGGGCAGCTCTGACGTTGGGAAGACCAGAAATTTTCCATTCTCGCTGACAATCGCGACGTGATCGCCTGTTACCGGTTTGCAGATCACGGCGCGGATGTCGTCCTTGACATTCAGGACCTGCTTGCCCGACCGGGTCTGCGCCACGACGTCGGCCTCTGGAACCACGAAACCGTCGCCTGCCGTTGAGGCCACCAACAATTTGCGCGCCGGATCATGCAGAACCAAGTCCACAATTTGGGCTTCATTGGGCAGATCGACCATCAGGCGCACGGGCTCGCCCATGCCCCGCCCGCCCGGCAGGTTGGACGCAGCAAGCGTATAAAACCGACCGTTGGAACCAAAGACCAGAAGCTTATCCGTCGTCTCTGCATGGAAGATAAAGCGCGGCCCATCGCCGTCTTTGAATTTCAGTTCGCGGGTCAGATCGATATGGCCCGTCATGGCCCGGATCCATCCCATTTGGGAGCAGACAACGGTGATCGGTTCGCGTTCGATCATCGCTTCAATCGGCACATCTTCGAATTCGACTGCTTCGGCAAACTCGCTGCGCCGTGCGCCAATCTCAGAAGATTTACCAAAGGCCTTCCGGGTTTCGCGTAATTGGTCGGCAATGCGCTTCCATTGCAGGTCCTCGCTGTCGAGCAGGTCTTCAAGGGAAGCGCGTTCGGCCATCAGCTCGTCGCGCTCACGCTTCAGTTCTAGCTCTTCCAAACGCCGCAAGGACCGCAAACGCATGTTCAGAATTGCGTCAGCCTGCACTTCTGTCAGAGACGGCTCATCGCCTGTTTTTGCTGGCCCAACATAGTCTTTTTCGGACGTGGCGCGGACATGCGTCTTGCCCCAATCCTCGAACATCAACGCCGATTTAGGGTCATCATCGTAGCGGATAATGTCGATCACCCGGTCGAGGTTCAGAAACGCGACAATGAACCCTTCGAGCACCTCCAAACGGTGATCGATCTTCTCCAATCGGTGGCGAGAGCGGCGCAGCAGCACATCACGACGATGGTCCAGAAATGCGCGCAGCACCTCTTTCAGCGAGCAGACTTTTGGCGTCAGCCCGTCAATCAACACATTCAAATTCAGCGAAAACCGTGTTTCCAGATCGGAATTGCGGAACATCATCCCCATCAATACATCCGGGTCGACATTCTTTGAACGCGGCTCAAGGATCAGCCTGATCTCGTCTGTGGATTCATCGCGCACATCGGCAAGAATCGGAATTTTCTTGGTCTGGATCAGCTCCGCGATCTTCTCGATCAATTTGGATTTCTGAACCTGATAGGGGATTTCGGTGACGACAATCTGCCATTGCCCCCGCCCCATATCCTCCACCTCATAGCGCGACCGCAGCCGGAAAGAACCGCGCCCGGTCGTGTAGGCCTGCAAAATATTCTCGCGCGGCTCAACAATGATGCCCCCGGTCG
This sequence comes from Litoreibacter sp. JB4-2, assembly GCF_055693445.1. NCBI lineage: Bacteria > Pseudomonadati > Pseudomonadota > Alphaproteobacteria > Rhodobacterales > Roseobacteraceae > Litoreibacter > Litoreibacter sp. JB4-2. The sequence goes on along the minus strand of NZ_CM146334.1, from coordinate 3,094,964 downwards.
GGAAATCAGGGCCAGGGATATGTTCCAGCAAGGTCTCATCACGCGCATTTGGCGCTTTGATCAGGTGCAAGCACCCGTTGATCAGCTCCTCGATGTTATGCGGCGGAATATTCGTGGCCATCCCCACCGCGATCCCAGCGGCCCCGTTGGCAAGCAGGTTCGGGTAGCTCGCAGGCAGCACCACGGGCTCTTCCAGGCGCCCGTCGTAGTTCTCCCGAAAGTCGACAGCGTTCTCGTCGAGCCCTTCCAATAGGGCTTCAGCATAAATCGTCATGCGCGCTTCGGTGTAGCGCGACGCAGCGGGGTTATCGCCGTCGATATTGCCAAAGTTCCCCTGCCCGTCGACCAGCGGGTAACGGACATTGAACTCTTGCGCCAGCCGCGCCATGGCGTCGTAGATCGCGCCGTCGCCATGTGGGTGGAAATCGCCCATCGTGTCGCCGCTGATCTTGGCGGATTTCATAAACTTGCCGGTGGCGTTCAGCTTCAACCGCGACATGGCGTAAAGAATCCGACGATGCACCGGCTTCAATCCGTCGCGCGCATCCGGCAGCGCGCGATGCATAATCGTGGAAAGCGCATATTGCAGATACCGGTCCCCAATGGCGCGGCGCAAAGGCTCGACCATGCTGGCGGCGCTCATGTTGGGGTCGGTGGTCTCATCTGACATAGATCGTGTGTAGCGCCCGTGTCGGTGGCGGTAAAGCCATCTTGCCGCAGTCGCAGCGCAAATTTTTTCCCCTGAGAATCGCAGCCATCCACGCGCTAGCACAGGTGCCGAACGGAATTGCTGCATCGGGGGATGTTATGTTTAAATGGGTCGCGGGCCTTTGCGCCACACTGTATCTGACGCTTCTGATTTTCGGGGCGCCACCCAAAGGTGTCGAACTGGCCGAACATAATCGCGTGGACACGCCCGTGATCGCCGTATCCGCCAGCCCGAAAGCGCAGCTTGATACAAATGCCATTGCTTTGCCAAAACCGGCGGTAGCCTTGGCGACCCCCGACACAGCAAAGACACCTGATGTCGCGGTCATTGCCTTGCCGACGACCGCCGCGCCATCCCTTGCCGTGGCCAAACCCGTCGCGCCAAAAATCACCGCCAAGCCAAAGCCGCAATCCGAAATCGCGCAACCAGACACCGGCATCGGTGAAATCTGGCGCGTCACCGGCTCGACCGTGAATCTGCGCAAAGGGGCCACCACACGGGCCAGCGTTGTCGGCCAAACGCGGCGTGGTGACAGCGCCGAAGTGCTTGAACTGCTCGACACAGGCTGGGCACGCGTCTTCATTCTAGAGTCCGGGATCGAGGCCTATATGTCCGCTAAATTTATCAGCCGCGAGAGCTAAAATCGCGGCTGGTCAGCACAGCGCAGATCGCTTAGCGATGCGTCCATGACGCAGAAATCTATCCTGATCACCGGCTGTTCCTCGGGCATCGGTTATGACGCCGCCCACAGCTTGCAGAAACGCGGATGGCGGGTGTTCGCAACCTGCCGAGCGGAGGAAGATTGTGCCCGGCTACGGGACGAAGGCTTGGAGAGCTTCCCGCTCGATTACACCGATTCCGCATCATTGGACGTGGCTTTGGCCGAATGCCTGAGCCGCACGGGCGGCACGTTGGACGCGCTTTTCAACAATGGCGCCTATGCCACCCCCGGCGCGGTCGAAGACTTACCGACAGACGCTTTGCGCACCAATTTCGAAACAAATTTCTTTGGCTATCATGCGCTGATCCGGCGCGTGATCCCGGTGATGCGCGCGCAAGGACATGGCCGTATCCTGAATTGTTCCTCCGTGTTAGGGCTCGTTACAATGAAATGGCGCGGGTCCTATAATGCGACCAAATTCGCTATGGAGGGCCTGACCGACACCCTACGGTTGGAGATGCGCGACACGCCGATCAAAATCATCCTGATCGAGCCCGGTCCTATTACGTCAGACATTCGGAAAAACTCGATCGCCCCGTTTGAACGCTGGATCGATTGGGAAAATTCCCCCGGCGCGCGCAATATGAAGATCAACTCATCAAGCGGCTCTATGAGACGCGCGGCCCCGACCCGTTTGAGCTGCCCGCAAGCGCCGTCAGCAAAAAACTGATCCACGCATTAGAACATCCCAACCCGCGCCCGCGCTATTTTGTGACCACGCCGACCTATGCCATGGCGCTTCTCAAACGCCTGCTTCCGACGCGCGCGCTTGATTGGATTCTGGCCAAAGGCTAAATTCGCGTTCGCTTTTGGCGCGCCGCCCGCTAAGTCGCTTACAAAGAAATGGAAGGAGCCGGCCCATGGCCAAAGACCCGCTTTTTATCGTTGTGGCGCTCGCCTGTATCGGGGTGCTGATCATTTTGATGATCGGCATCGGGGGCTTTGCAAAGGGCGGTGACTTCAACCGCAAACATGCCAACAAAATCATGCGCTACCGCATCTACGCTCAGGCTGTTGCCGTCGCTCTAATCCTCGTCTTCGTCTTTTTCCGCCGCATGGGAGGCTCCTGAACCAATGGTTGTTCTGAACAAAATATACACAAAAACCGGCGATGCTGGGGAAACCGCGCTCGGCAACGGGGCGCGCGTTGCAAAACACTCTATGCGTGTCACAGCCTACGGCACGGTTGATGAGGCCAATGCCACAGTCGGCCTCGCCCGGCTTCACGCCTCAGGTGATCTCGACGCGCAGCTTTCTGCCATCCAAAACGACCTCTTTGATCTCGGTGCGGACCTGTGCCGACCCGATATGGAGATGGACGCGGAGGCCGAATTCCCCCTGCGCATCGCACAAACGCAGGTCGCTCGGCTCGAGTCAGAGATCGACGCAATGAATGACGCGTTGGAACCGCTTCGGTCCTTCATTCTGCCCGGTGGTTCGGCCCTGGCCGCTCAACTGCATCTGTGTCGCACAGTGTCGCGCCGCGCAGAGCGGCTCACGGTGGAATTGGCCACAATGGAATCGGTCAACGACGCGGCGGTGAAATACCTGAACCGCCTCAGCGATTGGTTCTTTGTGGCGTCTCGTATCGCCAATAATGACGGCAAAGACGACGTGTTGTGGGTGCCCGGCGCAAATAGATAGCGCTAACTTGGATGCCATCGTGAAAAAATACGCTTGAATTTCACGGACGCGACGTCAGAATGCCGGGGCGCGTCGATTTTGACCTATTTTCCGTCACGGCGCTCGGCTAACGATTAGCCAAACAGTTTCCTGCGCCCAGCCGGGCGCTTCAATTTTTGGGAGAGAACGCAGATGAAGGTCCTCGTGCCGGTCAAGCGTGTGATCGACTATAACGTGAAAGTCCGTGTGAAGGCGGATGGCAGCGGGGTCGATCTTGCAAATGTGAAAATGTCGATGAACCCGTTTGACGAAATTTCCGTCGAACAGGCAATTCGGCTGAAAGAAGCCGGCCAAGCTGACGAGGTCATCGCGGTTTCTGTGGGCGTCAAGCAAAGCCAGGAAACGCTGCGCACCGCGCTTGCGATGGGTGCTGACCGCGCCATTCTGATCGTTGCTGCAGACGACGTGCACACCGATATCGAACCACTTGCCGTCGCCAAGCTGCTCAAAGGCGTGATCGACGAAGAAAAACCCGGTCTGGTGCTCTGCGGCAAGCAAGCCATCGACAATGACCTCAACGCCACCGGCCAAATGTTGGCCGCGTTGATGGGTTGGAGCCAGGCAACTTTCGCATCTGAGCTGGAAATCGAGGGCGACAAAGCTGTCGTAACCCGTGAGGTTGATGGCGGCCTGCAAACGATCAAAGTGAGCATGCCAACCGTTGTCACCGTGGACTTGCGCTTGAATGAACCGCGCTATGCCTCGCTTCCCAACATCATGAAAGCGAAGAAAAAACCGCTCGATGAAAAGACGCCCGAAGATTATGGCGTTGATGTTTCGCCACGCTTGAGCGTTGTGAAGACAGAAGAGCCGGAAGCGCGCAAAGCGGGCGTCAAAGTGGGCTCCGTCGACGAGCTGGTCACAAAACTTAAAGACGAAGCGGGGGTTCTCTAGATGGCTGTACTTCTTTTGGCTGAGGTCAACGATGGCGAGCTATCCGTTGACGCAACCGCATCCGCAATCACCGCCGCAGGCCCATTGGGCGATATCGACGTGCTGTGCATCGGGGCCACTTGCGCCGCAGCCGCAGCCGAAGCGGCAAAAATCTCCGGCGTCGCAAAAGTGCTCTGCGCTGAAGATGCGATTTATGGCAAACGCCTTGCCGAACCTGCCGCCGACCTGATCGTGTCGCTGGCCGGTGGGTACGATCATATCGTCGCCCCTGCCACAACGGATGCGAAAAACATCATGCCGCGCGTCGCTGCTTTGCTCGACGCGATGGTGATGACGGATGTGTCCGGCGTTGTCGACGCAAACACTTTTGAACGCCCGATTTACGCCGGTAACGCAGTGCAAACAGTACAAACGACCGATGCGAAGAAAATCGTCTCATTCCGGACATCGTCTTTTGACGCGGCCGACATGGGTGGATCAGCCTCAGTTGAAAATATCGGCGCGGCAGGAAACCCGGGGCTTTCCGAATGGGTCGCAGACAAGGTCGCGGAATCCGATCGCCCAGAGCTGACATCGGCAGGCATCGTTGTGTCTGGCGGTCGCGGCGTTGGGTCTGAGGAAGACTTTGCGATGATCGAAAAGCTGGCCGACAAGCTGGGCGCCGCCGTCGGCGCGTCGCGCGCTGCGGTTGACTCTGGCTACGCACCAAATGATTGGCAAGTTGGTCAGACCGGCAAGGTTGTTGCACCGGACCTGTATGTTGCTGTCGGCATCTCCGGCGCTATTCAGCACCTTGCGGGCATGAAAGACAGCAAGGTAATCGTCGCGATCAACAAAGACGAGGAAGCACCGATCTTCCAGGTTGCAGATTACGGCCTTGTGGCCGACCTGTTCGACGCCGTACCGGAGCTGCTTGAAAAGCTCTGATCAGCCCGCAACTAGATTTAGAAAAGGCCCTGCATCTGCGGGGCCTTTTTTTACTTTTCGTCCAAGGCAGGCAGTAGTTTTGTCGCCACCAAGCCATGAAATGCGGGGCCTGGGACATGTTCCGCAGCGGCAGCTTCCATTTGTGGGAAAAGCATCCCGTCAGTCCCCAAACCCTTGATCTCAGGCGTATTGACCACCTCAACATAGCCATCTGTCTTGGCAACCATACGGTCCAACATGTCGCGATCCACAAATAGCGGATCTGACCCAAGTTCGGGCCCCATATCTTCGTCATCAGGGCTGCGTTCAGACGCCCACAACAAGATCACTTTGGTATCAATGCGCTTGAGGAGGAGCTCCATCCGCGCTTGCCATGCGGTCTTCAGCTCTTGTTCAAGAACAACAAACTTTTCTGGCGACAGCGTTTTCAAAGTCATCAGCAGATGCCGCGTAAAGGCAAATTCGGTAAAGTCCACCTCGCGAAAGATGGTGCTCATCAAGGTAGAAGCTTTCAAGAAACGGTCATTGCGGCGCGGATGCACCGAATAGAACCGGTTCGACATATTATGCGCCCCCATGATCTGGATCACGGTGAACTCCGCCTCGCAGCATAGCGCCAGGACTGCCTCATCATTCACAAAGGCGTCTACACCGCCATTCACGGTGCCAAGGTTCACGCACGGATGCCCCAGCGTGTCTTCAACGATCTCTGGAAAGGGTTTGGGAATGTACTTCCCATAGGTTTCGGTGCTTCCCAGAAACACACCATATTTCTTGTTTGTATCCCGACGCGGCCCCCGAAACAGAAGTTTTGAGTTGCCGTAACGGCATTGCTGATAATCAATTGGGCTCTCGCCCGGTCTTTCATAGGCCATAACCCACCTCACACGACTCACATGAGGCCAATGTGAGCCGCAGCCCTTTCCAAAAAGCTAAACCCGAAATTTGCCCAAATTTTTAGGAAACACGGCCCCTTGTTTCCGGTCCTATGCGCGGCCTATGTTGCCACAGGATTTGCGGATTTACGCGGTAGGGGTGCCGGTCACATGGACATCAAAAAAGTCGGTATCGTCGGTGCGGGGCAGATGGGAAATGGCATCGCGCATGTCTTCGCTCTATCGGGCTATGAAGTGATTTTGTCGGATGTATCCCAAGATGCTTTGGACCGCGCTGTCGCTCTGATCGACGGCAATCTCGCCCGTCAGGTGACCCGCGAAAAGATCACCGCGGACGCGCATCGCGGCGCAATGGAGCGCATTTCAAGCACGCTAAAGCTCTCCGATGTAGGTCCGACCGATCTGATCATCGAGGCCGCAACCGAGCGCGAAACCGTAAAGAACGCCATTTTCGACGATCTGTTGCCCCATCTCAAACCCGACACGATCCTCACGTCCAATACGTCCTCCATTTCGATCACGCGTCTTGCCTCCCGCACGGATCGACCCGAAAAATTCATGGGGTTTCACTTCATGAACCCGGTCCCGATCATGCAATTGGTCGAGCTGATCCGCGGCATCGCCACCGATGATGAGACGTATGCCTCTTGCCTGGCAGTGGTCGAAAAGCTTGGAAAAACAGCGGCTTCTGCCGAAGATTTCCCCGCCTTCATCGTGAACCGCATCCTGATGCCGATGATCAATGAGGCGGTTTATACGCTGTATGAAGGCGTCGGGAATGTCTCGTCCATCGACAGCGCGATGAAACTGGGCACCAACCATCCGATGGGACCGCTGGAGCTGGCTGATTTCATCGGGCTCGACACTTGCCTGGCGATCATGAACGTTTTGCATGATGGGCTTGCTGACACAAAATACCGCCCCTGCCCGCTGCTGACAAAATATGTGGAAGCCGGCTGGCTTGGGCGCAAATCGGATCGTGGTTTTTACGACTACCGCGTCGATCCACCGAAACCCACGCGCTAGCTACTTCTTTGCTTGCGCGGCTAAGGCCAGTGTTTCTTCGCGCAACCACGCCACGAGATCCGCGCGGGTTTGACGACCATTCCCTGATCTTTTCTGGATCGAACGGTTCTCCGACCACCGGGGCCTGCGGTTTGTAAAGCGCGTGGCGAACCTCGTAGATCAGCAAGCCCTGACGCAGGGTCGCCGAAATCTGATTGGCGATCTGGTAGGCCCTCGAATTGCGTCCCGGGAAATATATCGGCACCACCGCCGCACCGGAGCGTTGTATCATCTTTGCGGTAAACGGGTTCCACTCTTTTTCAATCGCGGGGCCAAACCATGTCTCAGACGTCGCCACAACACCCGACGGGAACAAGACGATCACGCCCTCATCCTTCAAATGCTCCATCGCGCGGCGGCGCATCTCAAGGTTCTGTTGCAGCGCGTCTTCTTCATGCGGGAACGGCACGGGGATCATGAACTGGTCGATCGCGTTGACGCCGGTCAAAAGGGACCGTGTCAAAATCTTGTAATCCGTGCGCACGCGGCCAATGGTTTCGGCCAACACCATGCCGTCGACCAGCCCATGGGGGTGGTTAGCGACGATAATGACGGGACCCGTTTTCGGGATGCGGTCAAGCTGATGTTGAGGGGTTTGCAGCTTGATACCCATCACGTCCAGCGCATCAGCCCAGAAGCCCTGCCCAAACTTAACCCCGCGTTTTTCGAACTTCCGCACAAGGTAAAGAAGATGCAGCTTTCCGGTGAACAGCTCCATCGTTTGAATAGCTAAACGCTTGAAAGGATTGGCAAACGTATTTGCGTAAGACAGGTTGCGACGGTCATAAGCCACATATTCCGGGTCGCCCGGAACTGGCTCCACCTTCGGGTCCAGCTGGTTGGGATCACTCATCGGCGGGGGTCAACGCTCTTCGCCAAACTTGTCGGCCACCAGCGCAGCAATTGCCGCACCCAGCGGTTCCGCCTGCGGTCCTTGGGTCTTGACGTCGATTGAGGTGCCCCGCGCTGCGCCCAACATCAGCAAGCCCATAATGCTATCACCGGACACGTCCATCCCGTCCTTACTGACGGTCGCCGAGGCGTCAAACTGTTCGACCACCTCAACAAGCTTGGCCGAAGCGCGCGCGTGCAGGCCCTTTTCATTGACAATCTGCAAGCACTGCTCAGTCATCCGAGGTCATTCCGTTGAAGCTGTTTATGTATTTTCGACCCGCTTCCATGGCGAAGTCAACGGCTTGCGGCACCTCAAGATGGCGGGACTTGGCGAGCTTGATCAGCATCGGCAAATTGGCCCCATACAGAATTCGGCGGTTTTGCGGTTTGCATGCCTGCAAAGACAGGTTCGACGGGGAGCCGCCAAACATATCCGTCACCACAACGACCCCTGCCCCGGTATCAACCTCGTCCGCGGCGGCACAAATCTCGGCCTGTTTTGATCCGCGGTCGTGATTTTCTTCAATCGTGATCGCTCGGATACCGTCCTGGGCGCCCACAACATGTTCGACCGCAGACAAATACTCCTTGGCCAGCCCTCCATGCGCCACGATAACAATACCAATCAAACCGAGCCGTCCCCGTTGCGGCGCGCCCTTGCGCCTCTATGTGCTATATCAAAGCCCCGAACCAACCCCAGCCTGGCGACTTTCCAATTCTCGGTGCCTTATAGACACCCGCCACCCCTTATTGGCAAGGGCTTTGCCGAATTCTTCCGCTACGGCAACGGAGCGGTGTTTCCCACCCGTGCAGCCTAGCGCCAGACCCAAATGAGCTTTCCCTTCAGCCCGGAATGCGGGCAGCAAAAGCTCTGCCATATCGTTTAGTTGCGCAAAGAAAGGCGCATAGCTTGGGTCGGTGCGCACATAGGCCGCAACATCAGCATCTTGGCCGGTTTTCGGGCGCAGCTCGCGATCCCAATGGGGGTTTTTCAAAAAGCGGCAATCCCAGACCATATCGGCGCCGCGCGGCAATCCACGCTTGTAGGAAAACGACTCAACCGTCAGCGACATCAACCCGCCATCAGACGCTTTGAACCATCCCGCGATTTCCGCCTTCAGCTCATGCGGGGTCAGGGCCGTGGTGTCGATCAAAATATCAGCGCTCGCACGTAGCGGTTCAAGCAGCTTGATTTCCTGTTCAACACCTTCGCGCGGGCTGGCATTTGGCGCCAGCGGGTGCCTGCGCCGGGTTTCCGAATACCGCCGGATCAGCACATCTGCATCAGCATCAATAAAAACCAGCTGGTGATCCAAACCGGGCCGTTCCGCCAGCTCATGTCCCAACTGGGCCACGCGTTCAGGGGAAAAGTCACGGTTACGAATGTCGAGCCCCAAGGCAAGCGGAAGCTCTAGTTTCGGACCATCCAGCAAGCGCGCCACCAAGGAGATTGGGATATTGTCAATTGTCTCAAAACCCAGATCCTCAAGCGCATTAATCGCGGTCGAACGCCCCGCGCCCGAAGGCCCGGTCACCAGCACCACTGCATTGTCCGTTTTCGAATCTGTTGCCATTCAGGCGTCTTTCAAAAGACCTAAGCTTGGCCGCGAAGATAGAGCAAAACAGCGGCAGGGAAATACGCCGCTTCAACGTATCGCCAAATTGTGACGGGAATGCCCAAGCAATCGATGTGCTGCGGAGCAGGCAATCGTTGCGTCTGCCGCACATCCATGTCGACGATCAACGCAATCGGCACAGCGCCAACCCGGATCCGGACATCCAGCAAGCCGATACCACGTGCTTCAATCTTGGCCGGCAACCCGTCCGGTTTTGACGCAATAACCTGTTCTCCGCTGCGTGTCAGGGTGACTTGATCATCCGCGACCAGCTCCGCACCTAGGGCCAAAAGCTGTAGCGCGAGGCCTGATTTGCCGCTGCCCGAACCTCCTGTAATCAACACGGCCGCATCGGCCACGCAAACACATGTCGCGTGACGCATTTCTTGCGCGCCGTCAGACATGAGGGCACGAAGGCTGTTCAGGAAGACTAGGTTGGCAGGCCAACAACAAAGCGCGCGCCCAATGGCTCGGAGGTAATGTCGGCATCAGTTGGTCGGATATTCTCGGCCCAGATCACACCACCATGCGCCTCGATAATCTGTTTCGAGATCGCCAACCCAAGGCCAGAGTGATTGCCAAATTGCTGCTCAGGGCGTTCCGAATAGAACCGGTTAAACACTTTGTTCAATGCCTGTTCCGGGATGCCCGGGCCGGTATCCTCAACAACGACAAGCACGCGGTTGTCACGACGGCGCGCCCAAATGCGGACCGCGTCGCCGTCTTCACAAAACGACGTCGCGTTGGTGATCAGGTTGACAAAAACTTGAGCCAGTCGCGCTTCAAGACCATGGATGATAATCGGCTCATTCGGCACATCGCGGATAAACTCGACGCCTTTCTCGGCGGCCTGTTGTGACAGGTATTCTGTCAGATTGCTCAGCATCTTCATCAGGTCGAACGGTTCTTCGTCTTCCTTGACGAGCTCGCTGTCCAGACGCGACGCGTTCGAGATGTCGCTGACCAACCGGTCGAGACGCCGCACATCATGCTCGATCACTTCAAGCAGGCGGAAGCGCTGATCATCCGTTTTGGCCACATGCAAAGTGCCCACGGCCGAACGCAGTGACGCCAGCGGGTTCTTGATCTCATGCGCGACGTCGGCGGCAAACTGTTCGTTCGCATCGATGCGTTCATAAAGTGCCGAAACCATGCCGCGCATCGCCCCAGAAAGGCGTCCGATTTCATCGGGGCGTGCGGTCAAATCAGGGATGCGAACGCGTGATGGGCTCACCTTGCGGGCGTTGCGATCGCGACCAAGCTCAGCCGCAGCGGCCAGATCAGACAGCGGGTTGGCTATGGTCGATGCCAAAACAAGGCTCAAGCCAATCGACACAAGGATTGCGATCACGAACATCTGTAAAACTTGCTCACGCTCAACGCGCACAAGCTGGTCGATCTGCCCAGCGATAGTGGTCAGGGCAACCACACCAACGGTGCCGTCGCTCAGCTCAATCGGTGTCGCGACCGAGAAAATGCTGCCGCTGGCGCCGTCCAAACCGCTGCGCACTTGCGTTTCACCTTCCAAGGCACTGGACAGCAACCTGCGCGCTTCTTCCTCGCCGGTGATGCTGGGTAGAACAATCTCATCCGGGCCAAAAACGCTTGAAACGCCTTCCCAGACGGAGTTCAAAAAATTCGTAATGATGGTGCTGTTGCTGTCGGGCATCAACGCTTCGGTGCCTGCAAGCGGTTCGCGTTCCATGCCCAATGTGCTGGCGACCAAAGCCTCATCTGCGGCAAAGACAAACACTTCGACGCCCGGCGCAATATCGAGACCTTTCAGTGTCTCTTCCGCCGCCAACCCACCAGACGCTGTTAGCAGAGTTGTTCCTGCCCCAAGACGCGCCTCGAAGACATCTGCAATCAGCTCAGCCTCAGAGACCAATCCGGCCTCCCGCTGTACAACAAGGCTGTCGCGGAATGGGTTCAAGAACAATACGCCCGCGACTAGGATCACCAGCGCGAGCAAATTGAATGTGATAATCTTGCGCGCCAAAGGCGAGCGGTTCAGCGAAATGAAATTCCGCTTCTTCCGGCTGGATTGTAGTTCATCCTCGACCGAGACATCCTGCTCGGTCCAGTCCTCACCCATTTCCAAATCCGCATTACGCACTGGTTTCGCGTCCGCCACGGCAATCCTCGACGCCAAAGTCATCGTTACTCTTCGTTATATCTGTACCCGATCCCATACAGGGTCTCAATCGCGGAGAAGTCATCATCCGCAGTGCGCATCTTCTTGCGCAGACGTTTGATGTGGCTGTCGATGGTACGATCATCCACGTAAACCTGATCGTCGTAGGCCACGTCCATAAGCTGGTCGCGTGATTTAACGAAACCGGGACGCTGGGCCAAAGCCTGCAACAACAAAAACTCGGTCACGGTCAGCGACACGTCATTGCCCTTCCAAGCGACTGTGTGGCGCAGAGGGTCCATCACCAGATCGCCGCGTACCATGGTTTGCGCGACTTCGCCTTCGCCAGCGTCGTCTTTTTCAATCGCGTCCTTGCGACGCAGGATTGCGCGAATGCGTTCCACCAGCAAACGCTGTGAAAACGGCTTGCGAACATAGTCATCCGCACCCATGCGCAGGCCCAGAACTTCGTCAATCTCGTCATCTTTCGATGTGAGGAAGATCACAGGCACTTCGGATTTCTGGCGCAAGCGCTGAAGCAAATCCATGCCATCCATGCGCGGCATCTTTATGTCGAGAACGGCCATATCGGGCATCTTGCGCGAAAACGCATCCAGTGCACTTTGGCCGTCATTGTAAGTCTCGACTTCGAAACCTTCTGCTTCGAGTGTCATCTGGACGGACGTCAGAATATTCCGATCGTCATCCACCAACGCAATCTTGGACATGGGGAAACCCTTTGTACTGCTCATTTTTGTTCTTTGTTTTGACGCATCATCCGCCGAGATCCTCTCAGAATCAATATTTTTGTGCCGAATCATCGGTTTCGGCGCCTCATTTGGGCATTTCAGTCCTAATGTTTGACTAATTTGCCGCACATTGTTTCCAATGATAACGCTAACCCCGCGCTTTCTCCCTGTTCCCCGGCCCCATGCTGGTTGCTATAACTAAGACCTGCCGCATTGCTGCGGCGTCATGTGCGTATGGCCCACCACATGCTTTTTGATCCGCGAGGCATGGACCCCTCGCGACAGGAGACATTTCTCATGACCCAAGGACGCGTCAATCCCGCGCAGACACTTGAAACACAAGGCATTACCGGACTTGGGGCGGTCTACTATAACTACTTAGAGCCTGCACTGATCGAAAGCGCGCTTAAAGCGGGTGAAGGCACGCTTGGCAAAGGCGGCGCGTTTCTGGTGACGACCGGCACCCATACTGGCCGCTCACCAAAAGACAAATTCGTTGTGCGCACCCCAAGCGTTGAAGACACCATTTGGTGGGACAACAACGCGCCAATGGACGCCGACGCTTTTGACGTTCTGCATGCCGATATGCTGGAACACATGAAAGATCGCGACTATTACGTGCAGGACCTGTTCGGCGGCGCGGACCCGTCGCAGCGTCTCGATGTGCGCGTCGTGACGGAGCTCGCCTGGCACGGGCTGTTCATCCGCCACATGCTGCGCCGCCCAGAAGCAAGCGAGCTGGAAAGCTTCATCCCCGAATTCACCATCATCAACTGCCCAAGCTTCAAAGCCGATCCAGCCAAGCATGGCTGCCGCACTGAAACCGTCATCACGATGCATTTCGACAAGAAGCTGATCCTGATCGGTGGCACGGCCTACGCGGGTGAGAACAAGAAATCTGTCTTCTCGCTGCTGAACTACCTGCTGCCCGAAAAAGGCATTATGCCGATGCACTGCTCTGCAAACCATGCCCCGGGCAACCCGGCGGATACGGCGGTGTTCTTCGGCCTATCGGGCACCGGCAAGACCACGTTGTCAGCGGAGCCCAACCGGGTGCTGATCGGCGATGATGAGCACGGCTGGTCGGACCGCGGTTCTTTCAACTTTGAAGGTGGCTGCTACGCCAAGACCATCAACCTGTCGCGCACGGCGGAGCCGGAAATCTACGCCACGACGGAGAAATTCGGAACGGTGGTCGAGAACATGGTCTTCGATCCCGACACGCTGGAGCTGGATTTTGAAGATGACAGCCTGACCGCCAACATGCGCTGCGCTTATCCGCTGCACTACATTTCGAACGCATCCGATACGGCGCTGGGCGGGCATCCGAAGAATATCATCATGCTGACCTGTGACGCGTTCGGGGTTCTGCCGCCGATCTCCCGCCTTACCCCGGCGCAGGCGATGTATCACTTCCTGTCGGGCTTCACCTCAAAAGTTGCGGGCACGGAGCGTGGCGTGACGGAGCCGGAACCGACCTTCTCGACCTGCTTCGGGGCGCCGTTTATGCCGCGTCGGCCGGAAGTCTACGGCAAGCTTCTGCAAGAAAAGATCGCCAAGCATGGCTCAACCTGCTGGCTGGTCAACACGGGCTGGACCGGCGGGGCTTACGGGACGGGGTCGCGGATGCCGATCAAGGCCACCCGGTCGCTGCTGAGCGCGGCGTTGGATGGGTCGCTGAACAAGGGAACCTTCCGCGATGATCCTAACTTTGGCTTCGAGGTGCCGACGGCGGCCGAGGGTGTGGCTGATGTCATTCTTGATCCGCGCCGGACCTGGGACAACCCGGAGGCTTATGATCGTCAGGCGGCCAAGCTGGTGGAGATGTTCTCCGACAATTTCGAGCAATACCTGCCTTTTATTGATGCCGACGTGAAGGCGGCGGCGATCAGCTAGACCCTGCTCTTTTGAAAAGAAAGGCCCGCCCTGTGCAAGCAGCGGCGGGCCTTTTTACGCGCGCCCCGCATGCGGGGAATCTTGTAAGCCGCTGATCAAAAAGGCTTTCCAAAATTTGTTAACCAAATAGAAAGGGTCAATGCGTGTCGCGGCGGGCGTCCAGATAGATGCGGATCCGCTCTAGAATTGGCAACATTTCCTGCAGCTGTTCGGGCGACACGACATCGGCAATCGGGCCCAGCCCGGAGGCCACTTTGACAATCGTCTCTTCGCGCACCTTCCGACCCGCATCCGTCAGCCAAACCTGTTTGGAGCGCGCATCTTCAGGGTTCGGGCGCATCTCAACCAGCCCGTGTTTCACAAGCCCGGCCAGCGTATGCGTCATCGACGTCTTGGGGACCTGAAAGGCGCGGGCCAGCACCAGCGGGGTCTGGCCATCTTTGACGCGGGTCAGATGGTTCAACACCGTAAAATGCGGCGCGATCAGCCCATCTGGCAGCTGCTGTTCCAAACTGTGACGGCTGAGCTGTTCAATGATGCCAATTTCATTGAACAGCTTGAAATACTGCGGAAGGGTCTTTGGGTCCATGGCGCAACCATGGCTCAGACAAGCTTGGCTTCCAAGGGCCAACGCGGGCTTTGTGGCACCGGGGCGCAATATCCCAGACGGGCAAACATCTGCAACGTGCCCCCGTCGGGCGCCAGCATTTGATGAATGTCGCCATAAAGCTGCGCCATTTCGGGATATTCCTGCAAAGCCTGGCTGAGCGGTTGCATCGCGACGCCTTCGCGCGTGGTGGCCAGGTTCATACGTACCCAATCGCGCCCGGCATTGATCTGGTCGATGCGGCTGTTGCCCGCAGTCGTGATCCAGATAAAGCCCATCGCGGTTTCCGCATTCTCCAAAACCGCATTCATGCCTTCTTTATAGGCGGTTGAGCTTGTGTCGAGCGCGGCTTCCCGCGTGAACACCCCGAATGTGCTCATCGTCTCAAAGATCGGGCCAGAAAAATCAATGCCGTCCGGGTTGGCGTTCACTTCCTTATAGCCAATGCGGAACAAATCGACGCTTTCTTTGAATGTGTGGGGCGTTTCCACCTCGATCACCAAGGCTTCGCGCGCGAGGTCGCGCAATGTTTGAACAACGCCTGCATCGACGGTGCTGCCCGTGGTCGTGCCATTGACGCAGGCGGCCTCAAGTCGGGGCAGCAGATCGGCGGCGACAGGTTTGGACAGATCGAACGGCTCTTTCTGGGTGCGACGGTCCATGATCTGGGCGAAAAGCGGATCAGGCGTGCCGCCTTTTTCAAAACGGATATGTGCGATGGGGCGTTGATCCAGCGCTTGGGTCATCTCGCCTTCGGGGAAAAGGTCAAACTGCGCGTCATAGCCATCTTGACTGGCCGCGATCCGCATCGTTTCCAGAAAGCAGCCAAGCCCGATGGTGATCTGTCGCGAAAACGGGTCGGTATGGGGCAGCAACCGGTCCGTGTCGACAAAGAGCGTGATCTGGTCGGGCACGCTCAGATCGACTTTCCAAGGCTGCCGGTTATGCGGGTTCGGCGACAAGATCGCGTAGGACAAAGCGCGCATCCGCGGGCTGTCATAAAGCCCGGCCTGCGCCCAAGGTTGAATAGCGGCACTGGGTTTGCGGGTGACGCGATACCCCAATCCGCCTGCAGCGACGACAACGCCACCGCCCAAAATTGCCAATGTTTTTCTGCGTGTCAGGTCCATTTCGATTCTCCATTTAGTGCGATTTCGTACTATTTAGTTCGATATCGTACTTTTATCAAGCCTGAAGAGATGGATTGCCACTACTTGGCTGAATTGGTAAAAGAACTTAACCAATACGGACCAAAAGAGTTAAGTTATGGCGCCTATCACCGAAATTGCGGACCTCAAGCGCATCTACAAACGACGCGTCCCGAAGATGTTCTACGATTATTGCGAAAGCGGCAGCTGGACCGAACAGACATTTGACGAGAATGTTTCAGACTATGCCCAGCTGCGCCTGCGACAGCGTGTGGCGGTGGATATGACCAACCGAACCACCAAAACGCAGATGATCGGGCGCGACGTGGCGATGCCGGTCGCACTTGCCCCTGTGGGCATGACCGGCATGCAGCACGCCGACGGCGAGATTTTGGCGGCCAAAGCGGCGGAAAAATTCGGCGTGCCGTTCACGCTGAGCACCATGTCGATTTGTTCGATCGAGGATATCGCTGAGAACACCACGGCCCCGTTCTGGTTCCAGCTTTACGTGATGCGCGACGCGCAGTTCATCGACAACCTGCTGGGCCGCGCCAAGGATGCGGGCTGCGACGCGATGGTCCTGACGCTGGATTTGCAGCTTTTGGGGCAGCGCCACAAAGACATCAAAAACGGGTTGTCCGCCCCGCCCAAGCTAACGCCCCTGGTGATCGCGGATCTGGCGACGAAATGGGGTTGGGGCCTCAAGATGCTGCAGACCAAGCGGCGCACCTTCCGCAACATCGTGGGGCATGCGAAGTCGGTCGACGATATTTCCCAGCTGCACAGCTGGACCGCACAGCAATTTGACCCACGGCTGAATTGGGACACGGTGAAGGAATACCGCAAGAAATGGGATCGCAAACTGATCCTGAAGGGCATTCTGGACGTCGAAGACGCCAAAATGGCGCTGAATGTGGGCGCCGATGCGATCATCGTGTCCAACCATGGCGGGCGGCAATTGGACGGGGCGCTGAGCTCCATCAAGATGTTGCGGCCAATTTTGGACGCGGTGGGCGACAAGATCGAGGTGCATATCGACGGCGGCATCCGGTCGGGTCAGGACGTGCTGAAAGCCACCGCGATGGGCGCGCAGGGTACCTATATCGGGCGCGCGTTCATCTACGGGTTGGGCGCGATGGGCGAACAGGGCGTGACCGAAGCCTTGAACGTGATCCACAAGGAGCTGGACACGACGATGGCCCTTTGCGGGGAGCGCGACATCGCCAATCTGGGCGAGCATAACCTGCTGATCCCCAAGGGTTTTGAGGGCGAGTGGGCCTGATTACGCGCCGCGCCGCCTGAGCACCGGCAACAGCACGAACAGCGCGCAGACCAGCAGCGCAATGGCGGCGAAACTTGCGCGCAGCCCGAAGGCATGACTGATCAGCCCCATCGCGGCGGGGGCAATAAAGAAGCCTGAAAACCCGATCACAGCGGCGCGCGAAATGGCCAGCGTGCGCAGCTCCGGCGGCACCAGACGCCCAACGATGGCCAGCCCGATGGGCCCGATGGCGGACACGCCCAGGCCCAGCGTGCCAAACCCCACATAAGCGATCAGCGGCGTGGGGGCCGTAGCCGCGATGACCGCACCGGCGGCGGACAGCACCGCGCCCCAGAAGATGACCGTCAGATCGCTCCATTTATCGGCGACGGCCTGCCCGCCGAACCGCCCTATAGCCATGGTGATGCCCAGCATCATGGGGCCAAACGCGCCCTCCGCCGCGCGCCCGCCCAAGGTGCGTTCGACATGCAGCGCGGACCAACTTTCGACGGCGGCCTCGGTCATGAAGGCGATCAGCACCACCGCACCGCAGAGCCCGACAATGGCGTAGGGGAAGCGGCCGCGCGCCTTGGCGTCTTGCGCGACCTCGGCTACCTGCATGCGGGTTTGGCTGGCCAGCAGTAGTGCCACGACGCCAACGCTGGCGAAGATCACGACGGGGCTCATCGCGGCTTCCCGGCCCAGCCCGGTGGCGAAAGCGCCGATAGCGTAGGCCACCGAAAACATGCCGTGATTGGCGTTCATGAGGGGGCGTTTATGCGCCGCTTCCAGCTCGGACACGCGGGCGTTCATGGTGACGTCGAGCAGCCCCGAGCCCAGCCCGCACAGCATCATCGCCACGAAAAACGCCAGCGGCGTTGTTGCGAGGCCGGGGAACAAGAACGCGGCGGCAAGCACAACGGAGGCCACCGGCAGGCCCCATTGCCCCAGCTTGCGATCAAAAATGGGCGCGAGGATCATCGTGGTCATCAACCCGATGGAGGTGCCCAGCAGCAAAAGCCCAAACGTGGCGTCATCAGCGCCGATCTGCGTTTTGAGCTGCGGCGCCAACGCGGCCATCGACCCCCAGAAGAGCCCCACAATCATGAAGGCCGCGACGGGTTGGTAGGACAGGCGTATGGCAGAAAGCACGGACATATCTTCGCCAGTAGTCAGTTCGCTTTCGGCTCTCAAGACCAATCTTGACCGGCATGACTGGCGCCAGCGCGTAAATCTGTTGGCAGCGCATATCTTTGGTCCGTTTGGCCAAAATGGGTCGTCACAGGCCCGAAATGTCTTTGGCTCTCAGCTTTCAGCTTTCGTTGGTGTAACAAACACATCTCGCTGACGGCGCTCCAAGACCCACGCGGCCAGGCGGGTCAGGCCGATGCCCGTCCGAAATTCGAATTCTTCATAGTGAAGGCGGCGCGGACCCACACCGTATTGGCGTAACCCTTTTTGCAACGCCTCCCGCAATGCGACCGGGCCACAAAAGGACACCTTCGCATGCGAAAGACCACAATGTGAGGCGTCAGATATAAGCCGCGCCGAAAGCCGTCTCATTTCATCCGAGAACACCAAGTGAAGGTCGAGATTGGGTTTTGCGCGCGCCAACGCCTCCAATTCCGCGATATGGGGCGCGTCTTCGCGTGATTTCGCGCAGTAAAACAGCGCAACCTTTGGGCTTTCGGGGTCGAGCGCATCCGCCCATGCAAGAAAGGGTGTGATCCCGATCCCGCCCGCGATCCATATCTCAGGGCCTGTCCCTGAATACCGAAAGCGACCAAACGGGCCCTGAATGCTGACATCCTGCCCGATTTCCAAACTGCCGTTCAGGCGCGATGTATGATCCCCCAGTGCCTTGACGGTCACGCGGAGCGTTCCATCCGCGTCAATCCCGGAGAAGCTGAAGGGATGCGCTTCGCCATTGCCCGACCCAAGAAAGCGCAACACGCCAAACTGACCCGGGATCGGCTTGAGAATTTTGCCAACTGGCGTCAACGTTACCGCCAAAGCGCCGCCCGTTTCTTCAAGGCTAGCAATGGAATACATCTTTGACGGCCGCATGTAGTCGGGCACCAGCGTCCAGACATAAGCCAGCAAACCCGCGAGACAAAATGTGCCGGTATACAGCCCGGACGGGTCCGACATGGAAAACGGCTTCATGATGAAAAAGAAATGAAACGCACCCGCCGCAAAGAGTGCCCCCATCGCTTTATGGGTCCATTTCCAAAGATGGTACGGGATGAAGGTTGCGACGGAAATGACGACAAGGATCAAGAGCCCGTATAAGCTAATCTCACCCAAGGTTTCGGCAATTTCGGTCAGCGCTGTGTCCCGGCCAAGGCCTCGCATCTCCGCATCAATCGTATCGTGAACCAAAATCGCTGCCATGGCGGCGATACCGGCCCATTTGTGCAGCACATATATTCGGTCCAAGCCCCCAAACAGGGTTTCTATACCGGGCAAACGCGTCGATAGGATTTGCCCCCAAGCCATCAAGATAAGTGCGGCCAAACCCAAATATTGCGAAAACAACGCAATCTTATCGGGGACACCGGGAAGCGCGAAAAGCTGGAAGGCCGGAACAGCGACCGTCACAGCAATCAAAATTAATCCTAGAGGGTTCATGGCGGTCCTTACTCGGCACCTTACGGCGTCGTCTTCATCAGGTTGTCGGCCATCAGATCGTCGAGAAAAATGCTCAGCAATTGCAGGCGCCCGGCGACATCTGCCTTTCGGTAGACAGAGGCGCATTGCGCTTTGACAGTGCCTTGTTTTGTGTCCCGCAACGCGGCCATTTCGGCGATGGAAAAGCCTTTGATCGCCAAGATCGCAACTTCACGTTCTGCGCTGGTCAGGGACCAAGATGAAAAGCGCGCCTCCATAACCTCGTTAAAGGCACCTGAGGCGACCTTGATCTGATCTTCCAACTGGCCTTGTCGCGACAGGATTTGGCGCAATTCGTTGCCAGTAAACGCAAGGCCGAAGAACAGCGCGAGCGTCACCAGCGCTTCCAGCACATCGCTTTCAGCGAAGCGGTTGAACGATAAGGGCCAAAACAGGTCCCAGATAACGTCCATCAGGAAATAAGCGCAGCAGATTGCCTGAAGCGCAAAAAGGGACCAAAGCACGGCTGTTCGGGACATATTCGATCCTTAAAACTGGGACGCGCATGCGCCCCATTTGGGGCGCATCACAAAATGTTTAGTCGTCATCATCGTCATCATCATCGTCGTTGTCATCATCATCTTCGCTGTCGTCGTCTTCCGCGTAGACGGCAAGCACCATGCCCGTCTCGGCCGAGACCTCGATTTCGAACAATTGGCCGCCCAATTCTGCTTCGACCTCAATCTCGCCGTCTTCAAGCTCGACCTCTTCGATCGTATAGCCCTGGGCTTGCAGCGCCGCCTGGATTGCGGTTTCTGACGACCCCAACTCGTCGCCAATATTAACCTGGGCAAACGCTGTTCCGGGCACCAGTAGCGCCGCCAAAAGGGTCAGTTTTGCGTGTTTCATCATTTTGAAGTCCTTTCCGAAGGGTTTGACACCGCAGCGTTGCGGTTGCCCCTATCTGGCGCCCTTCGATGGTTTCGGGAATTGGACTTCCGGGGGACCCCAGCAGGCATAGGCCGGAAGTTTATGGGAAAAAGCGGGTGTTTTCGGGCGCGATCTGTCCGCGCTGCCGCCGCCGCAACAAACCTCTTTCCAAACCCGCGATTCCCACCTATACGCGAGCCTTCACAGCGGCCCGACACCCTTGGAGGCAGCCGCGTCTATATTGGAGAATTCAAATGGCAAAAGAGATCCCTGATCTTGTAGTTGAGCCACGCGCGGGGACAGGCAAGGGGGCCGCCCGCTCAGCACGTCGTGCAGGCATGGTCCCCGGTGTGGTATACGGGGGCGGCGCTGACCCGCTCGCGATCCAGATCCCGTTCAACGTTCTGTTCAAGAAGTTGAAAGACGGTCGGTTCCTCGCGACCCTGTTCAACCTGAAAATGGAAGGCCAGGACGATGTCCGCGTGATCTGCCGCAACGTGCAGCGCGACGTGGTCAAGGACCTGCCCACCCATATCGACCTGCTGCGCCTGAAGCGCACCACCAAAATCGCGCTGTTCATCCCGGTTGAGGTTGTTGGCGAAGAAAGCTCGCCCGGCATCACGCAGGGCGGCGTCCTGTCGATGGTCCGCCCCGAGGTTGAGCTGACCGTGACCGCGGCCGACATTCCTGAAAGCATCGAGATCGACATCTCCGAGCTGGAAATTGGCGACAGCGTTTCGATCTCGTCGGTGACATTGCCTGCGGGCGCGAAACCGACAATCGACCGCGACTTCGTGATTGCCAACCTGTCCGCACCATCCGGCCTGAAAGCCGCTGGCGACGATGAGGACGAGGCCGAAGAGGGTGCAGAAGACGCACCAGCAGCAGAAGAAGAAGCGGCTGCAGAAGAATAATCTTCTAATGTCTCAAAGATTTGAAAAGGCGAGGCCCGTTCGGACCTCGCCTTTTTTGTACCTCTTAGCGGGCGCCGATGCGAACGGACTTGCCGTCGAAGGTCTGCACCGACATCACCACCGGGTCGGTCGGATAGCACAACGCCTGTTCCTCCAGCATGCCAATGGCGATTTCCTCACCCATCCGCAGACTGTCGTAATAGTCCGAGAAGTAATGCACCCCGGCCATGTTCCGCGCGATGGAAATATTGGCCGCCAGCTTGTTCAACTCGCCTTCCAAAGTGAGGGGGCATAGCCCTTTCTTAGGGTTGCGAATACACTTCTGTAGCACTTGCGCCTTGTTGCCATCATCATCAGCCACAGGGATAAAATGCACAAATTTATCGGTCGCAGCCGTGTCAGGACCAAAGAAGCCCACCTGTGTGGCACTTCCCGATTTACGTTCAATCAGCTGCGTGCCGGTGTCAAAGAACGCCTTCAGCACAGTAACGCAGGCCCCCGCTACAGTGGCATGCCCCGCCGCATAGGACGGGTGCATTGGTGAGCCTTCCGCAAAAGCCATAGGCAGATAAGCGGTATTCGCGCCACCCACCAAACCAGCATTGTGGGCCCGGATGCGGGAAATCACATCGGAGAGGTCTGAGGCAGATTTTGATAGGGTGCCGCAAAGCTCCGGGTGTTTCGTTTCAATGTCAGCGGCCTTTTCAAACCGCGCGGCAAGAACCTCAGGGCGAGCCCGGATATGGGTATTGAACTTCTGGAACCGCGCCGCCTTGAGCGCCCGGGTCGCGACCTCTGTGACCATGGTCAGGATGTGGGGGCCGCCATAGAGCGCAAAACCACCCGCATTCAGATCACTTACACCGCCACTGGCAACGTTCTTGCGCATACCCGCCAGCTTGCTGAACCCGGGGTCGAACGGGGTTTTCATACCCAAAAGGGTCAAGCAAGCGTTCAGATAAGCCTGATAAAGCGCATCAGTGTGCACATAAGTCGCCATGTCGCGTGGCGTGCAGATGAAACGGCGGGTTCCGTTGAAGTCCTGCCCAGTACCACCGGTTGTATTGAACTTATTAACGTCGACGCCCTGCTGCACCTCGTGCCAGCTGGTATCCGTGACCATATAGTCGTCATCATCATTTGCCACAGCAACCTTTTGCGAGATGAGCTGCGGCCCGTAGCCAATCTCACCCTTGGCGACATCGCCATTGCCGATGAGCATAAATTGCGACAGGTAGGGCCCGTTTTCGACGCCGGGCGTGGACCCGCGGAACGCCGTCTGCCCAGTGATAATCTCCTTTCCACCCGAGCCCTTTGGCTCTGTCTTTCGGGGGCGGTTTGGGAAGCCGTCATCCGCGTAGTCCAATGCATTCAGCGCATCGACGGAGGTTTTCACCATCCCACTGGCAGTGCCTTCAAATTCTGACAGCGCCACGTCGCGCAGCAGGGCCAGCTCGTAGACCTCCGCCATCTCGAAATTCAGCTCATCCGAACCTAGCGCAGGCGCCGGCGCCATTGTCACCGCCTGGCAATCGGGGCCTTGTAGATCAAAAGCTGTCCCCGCTGTGGGTGCCTCCCATAATCGGCGGGTTTTTTAGGGGGCATCTGCGAGACAGGCACCCGGTTGGTAAACGCGTCGATGAATCCATCGTCGATCGCCTGCCGAAACGCCATAAATGCCTCGGGGTCGTCAATTAGGCCGGTGGCAAGGTCATGCTCCAACCCTTTGGTAAAGCTCATCAGGTAATTGCAACTAGCAAGTTTTTGCTCATCGCCGTTTGCGTGGTGGGGGTCTTGGTGGCGGTCTTTGGCGGCTTGGGCGGCGGACACGCGGGCTTGAAACGCGGATTCGCGTCTGTATGCAGACATAGTACTCTCCAATAACTACTTCAAAATAAACGGTATTCCCCCGGTCAAAATAAACCGAAGCAAGACATAGGTAACACAAACGACGCGTCAGGCCAAATCTGCAGGGGTCCCGTCCAGAAGATGGCCTTCGCGGCAGAACCCGACCATCGCGCCGCGGGACAGGTCGGGGGAATAGATCAACCCAGAGGCGGACATGCACGCGAAGATGCGTTTGATCGTGCTGTCCGGGTAGCGTTTGGGGTGCAGCTCCAACGTCACGCCGCGCACATGGTCGGGCCATGGGGTGTCGAACATCGTGGCCTCTGCGCCTTCGACATCCATCATCACAATCGTGGGCCTGTGGGTGTCGAAAAGCTCAGACAGAGCCAGAACCGGCACTTCGACCGCCGACTGCGCACGGCCTTCGACGCCCGTGACGGAAGCGGCCCAAAAGGCGGGGCCAACATGGAGCGTCACCTTTTCATCGGCGCCCCCCTGCCCCATCACCGCGCCGTGCAGGCTGGTGGTGGCGTGACAGCCATTGGCGTCCAGATTGGTGCGGATGATCTCCTGCAGGGCCGGGTTTGCCTCCACCGTCACAACGTTTTCGGGCCCCGCCCGTAGCGCGCAGAGCGTGGCGATATAGCCCACGCCCGATCCCAGATCGAGCACCCTGTCGCCTTGTTGGACCATAAGCTGGGCAGCGCGCGCCTCCTGAAACTCGTATTTGCCGTCCTCAAGCTTCATACGGATGCGCCGGGTCATCAGCGGCGCGGGCACGCGCAGTTGGACGCCGTTCAGTTCGAATTGTGCCACTGGACCAAACCCTGATAAGACTGGGCAAATCTTAGCAGCGCGGCGCGCGATCACAACATGGCATATCGGGCATGAAATTATGGGTAGGGCTGGGCAACCCCGGCGCGAAATACGCGGGCAACCGGCACAATATCGGCTTCATGGCGCTGGACCGGATCGCGCAAGATCACGGGTTCGGCCCGTGGAAATCCAAGTTTCAGGGGCAGCTGAGCGAGGGCAAATTTGGCTCGGAAAAGATCGTTTTGCTGAAACCCACCACGTTCATGAACAAGTCCGGCCAATCCGTGGGCGAGGCCATGCGATTCTACAAGCTCGACAGCACCGACGTGACGGTCTTTCACGACGAGATTGATCTCGCCCCCGCCAAGCTGCGCTGCAAAGCGGGCGGCGGGCATGCGGGGCACAACGGGCTGCGGTCGATCCATCAGCATATCGGGCCGCATTACGACCGGGTGCGCATGGGTGTGGGCCACCCCGGCCATAAGGACAAAGTGCCGGGCTACGTGCTGCGCGATTTTGCCAAGGCCGATCAGGACTGGCTGGACGACATGATGCGGGGCATCTCGGATGGGGCGGGCCATCTGGCGGATGACGACACGGGGCGGTTCCTGAACGCCGTCAGCCTGCGCGTGGCGCCGCCACGCTCATCAACCAGCACGCCGAAACCGAAACCAACCCCGCCAGCGGCACCTGAGACCGAACCCGAAGACACCCGCAGCGCGATGCAAAAGCTGATGGACAAGTTCAAGTGACGCCGCTGGGTGCCGTCTTCCGGGATCAGGCGGAAAGTTGTGCGGCTTTGGGGTCCCCCTTCATGGCGCGCCTGCTGGGGCTTATCGCGGACAACCTGCACCCCGGCAGCCCGGTCATGGATCATATTCTGGCCTGGCCGGGCGATACCAGCAGCCGGGGTCATTCGGTCCCGTTGCGGCTGGCGGGCGGGCTGCATGCGTTGGTGCTGAAGGGCTGGGACCAGACACTGGCGGACGCCTACCCGCCCGCGACGGTCAGCGACGCCCAGCTTTGGGCGGCGGTGAAGGGCGCGATGACCACCCATTCCGCGCGCCTGATCAGCTGGATGGCCAACCCGCCGCAAACCAACGAAGTGCGCCGCGCCGCCGCTCTGATCCCAACCGGGGCGCTGCTGTCGGACCTGTTTCACCTGCCTTTGACCCTGACGGAGATCGGCGCGAGCGGCGGCTTGAACCTCAACTTTGACCACTTTGCGCTGCAAGCCGGTGCGGTGACGCTTGGTCCCCAAAACCCGGCGCTGACCCTGACCCCCGAATGGCATGGTGAGACACCGTTTCAGACCGCTGTGACGGTGGCCGGGCGGCGCGGCGTTGACCTGAACCCGTTGGCGCGGCCCGAAGACGCGCTGACGCTGCGGGCGTATCTCTGGCCCGACCAACCCGAACGGCGCGCCCTGACCGACGCCGCCCTTGACCTGCCCCGCGCGCCCGTCGACCGCGCCGATGTCGCCGACTGGCTGCCCACCCGGCTGGCGGAACCGACCGAGGGCACCACCCATTTGATCTATCACACGATTGCATGGCAGTATTTGCCCCCCGCGACGCAGGAAAAATGTGCCACCTTGATTGAGATCGCGGGCGCGGCGGCGACGAAACAGGCCCCCCTTGCATGGATGGGCATGGAGGCCGATGATCACCCCGATGGCGCCGCGCTGACCCTGCGGCTGTGGCCGGGGAACCGGCAGATCACGCTGGGCCGCGCAGATTTTCACGGACGCTGGGTGCGTTGGACCCCGAAGGAGCATGAGCAATGAATATGGACCCCTCTTTGAACGTTTTGGGCGCCCCGTTGGAGAGCTGCTCAACCGACCCCGTCACCGGATTTTTCCGCAACGGATGCTGCGACACCGGGCCCATGGATCAGGGCAGCCACACGGTTTGCGCGGTGATGACGGCGGAATTTTTGGCGCTGTCGAAATATCTGGGCAATGACCTGTCGACCCCACGGCCCGAATTTGGCTTTGAAGGCTTAAAATCCGGCGACCGGTGGTGCCTGTGTGCGGCGCGTTTCTTGCAAGCCGTTGATGAAGGCGCGGCCCCGCGCGTGAACCTTCAGGCCACCCATCAGCGCGCCCTGGACGTTGTGTCGCTGGAGGTCCTCACGCAATACGCTTTGGAGGGCGAGAGCTAGCGCTGCGCCAACCCCACCCGCGTCATCCGCCAGTGGATGCGGATCAACGGCACGAAGAACAGCACGAAACCGAAGCTGAAAAACACCCAGATCATGCCAGGCAGCCACATCACGCAGATCACCACACCGACCCAACCGGCCATGCGCGTCGCCGTCGCGGCCGGGAAAAACCGTATGAGGCACAGCTGAAACAGCCTGCCGCCATCCAGCGGCATCACCGGCAGCAGGTTGAAAATCGCGAGAAACAGATTGATCTGCGCCAACCAGTACAAGGCCCATTGCAACGTCGGATCACCCAAAACGGGCGCGATCAGCGAGGCTACGGCCCAGATCGCCAAATTCACAATCGGACCCATGGCCACAATCAGTTCTTCCTGCTCAAGCTCACTGGCGCCTGCATGTTCGCAAAACCCGCCGCCGCCATGGATCATGATGCGCTTGACCGGCACGCCTTGCACCAGCGCGCCCCAGGCATGGCCCAGCTCATGCGCAAGGATAGACCCCACGATCATGGCCACAAACAAAATGTCGTAAAACAGCATTTCCGGCCCGGCGCTGAACAGCAAATAGACCAGCGGCAGCATCATGATCGAGCCGCCAAACTGGATCGGCACGCCCCATGGGCCGGGGATCTGAAAGACCGGTTTTTCGGTGAGATGCCTCATGTCTGGCCGCACGCCCTCGCTTGGTTTGCGATATGTTAACAGCAAACTGGGGCCAAAATTGGGTCATTTGTCAGTTCTGGTTAAGATCTGCGCAAAGGGCCGTCAGGCGTTTTCGTCCGGGTCATCCAAAGGGTCGAGCACCAAAACAAGCCGCGTCTCCCCGCTGCCCTCAATAGGTGGCGACCGGTGCACAAGACCAGCCGCAGGTTTGGGCGGCCATAGCGTGCCGCGCAACATGATCGGCGCGCCGGTCGGAACCGTGAAAACCCGGGCCGGATCATCGCCAGACTGTGACATACCATATTGCGTTCCGGTGCCGCGATAGGTGCAAACCAACCGGCCTGTGATGGCATCAACATGGAACCGTCGGCAGGCATTCGTGGTCACAACATCCAGACGCAGTCGCAGAAAAATGCTGGGCATCAGCTTCGACACCACCGCCGCCAGCGATGCAATATCGCCTTCAAGCCAATCGCGTTCTGGCCCAGCGGGCAGGCCCGACATGTCGCAAAGCTGCGCGACGGCCCCGGCCACCATACCCGGTGGCAAGATCACCCGTCCGCTTGGCAGCACGTCCGGGTTCAGCGCATTGAGCCAATCCAGCACCTCGCGTGGCGGTTGCCTGCGCCAGATCGCCGCCGCACATGCGGGCCGCAAAAACATATCAAGCGATGCCGCATCATCCGCAATGCCGACGCAGCCGCCTGCGTCGTTTACGCTTTGTGATGCAACGCTCATGCGGCGTCTTCCACGCGGCGCCAGATCGGGAACGGGTCAGGATAGACCGGCAGGTTATCGGGGCCAGTGGCCGTGACGGCGGGGACCAGGCAGGCGTCCAGACGCGCCTTGATATCGGCCCAGTCAATGCCCGCGCCGATGAACACGATTTCCTGTCGGCGGTCGCCCCACGGTTCCTGCCAATGAGCCTGCATATAGGCTTGCGCGCTTTCATGGGTGGGCTGGCGTTCCTTCGGCACGGAGGCCCACCAGGTGCCAAGCGGCTTGATGCTGGACAGCGCACCGGCGAGCGAAAATTCGGCCACCCAATCGGGCCGCGTCGAAATCCAGAAATGCCCCTTGGCGCGGATCACGCCCGGCAGATCGCCGTTGAACAGCTCCAGAATACGCTCCGGAATAAAGGGCTGCCGCGCGCGGTAGACATAAGAAGCCACGCCGTATTCCTCGGTCTCGGGCACGTGGTCGGCAAAGCCGTACAGCTCCTTGGCCCACATTGGATGCTCATGCGCCTTTTCAAAGTCAAACAAACCAGTGTCGAGGATTTTCTCCGCCGCCACGGCGGATTGGTTGGTCTCGATGATCTCGGCATCCGCGTTCAGGCTGCGGATGATCTTGCGCGCGGCATCCACCTTTTCAGGCCCCGCATCCGCGACCTTGTTCAAGATCACCACATCGGCGAATTCGATCTGATCGGTCAGCAAATGCACCAGCGTGCGTTCATCTTCCTCGCCCAGCGTCTCGCCTCGGTCGCGCAGGAAGTCATGCGAGGCGTAATCGTTCATCAGGTTGGCCGCGTCGACCACCGTCACCATCGTGTCCAGCCGGGAGACATCGGCCAGGCTGTCGCCAAATTCATCGCGGAAATCGAAGGTTGCGGCGACTGGCAGGGGTTCTGAAATCCCGGTGGATTCGATCAGCAGATAGTCAAACCGGCGCTCCGCCGCGAGCCGTCGGACCTCCTCCAGCAGATCGTCGCGCAGGGTGCAGCAGATGCAGCCATTCGACATTTCGACCAGAGTTTCGTCGGTGCGGCTCAGCTCTGTATCCGCGCGCACCAGGTCGGCGTCGATGTTGACCTCTGACATATCGTTGACGATCACCGCGACACGGCGACCTTCGCGGTTGTTGAGCACCCGGTTCAGCAGCGTCGTCTTGCCCGCCCCCAGAAAGCCCGAAAGAACAGTGACCGGTAGGCGAATATCTGACATAGGTGCGCTCCAAATATGTTATGTTATAATATAACATAAATACGATATCACCGAGGCAATGCAACACCAAAAGCTACGTATGAGCGCGGTTTTGAGCGCGTCCCTAGATGCGCCGCCTCAGCAGCCACACGAAAGCAACGCCACCAATCAGACCCGTGACGATGCCAATCGGCATATCGTCAGGCGCCATCACGGTGCGCGCGATGATGTCAGCCCAGACCAGAAAAATCGCGCCGCAGAGCGCCGATATCGGCAGCAGGCGGCGGTAATCGCCGCCCACCAGCAGCCGCACGATATGCGGGATCATCAGGCCCACAAAGCCGATGATCCCCGAAAATGCCACCATCACGCCGGTCACAAGCGCACCGATGACGAAGACGCTCAGCCGGAAGCGCGCCACCGGGATACCCAATGTCGTGGCCGTCTCATCCCCCACCGTCATGGCGTTCAACGTCCCCGATTTGGCCCACAGATAGCCGCCGCAGCCCAGCAAAATGACGGCCGGGTAGATCAGCTGATCCCATTGCGCCAAACCAAGCCCGCCCAACATCCAGAACACGACGGTGTGGGTGGCCTTGGGATCGCCCATGAAGATCAGCACATTGGCCGCCGACATCACGACGAAGGACACCGCGACGCCCGCCAGAACCAACCTGTCAGCACTGGTCGCAGCAGCAAATTGCGACACCGCCAGAACGATCAATGTCGCGCCAAGGGAACCTGCGAAGGCCAGCAGCGGCACCGTCAAAAGGCCCAGAAACAGCCCTGTGTGCAGCAGCGCCAATATCGCACCAAACGCCCCACCCGCCGAGATGCCCAGCAAATGCGGATCGGCCAGCGGGTTGCGCGTCACCGCTTGCAGGCTGGCGCCAACCATCGCCAGCCCGGCCCCCACAAAACACGCCAAGATCGCACGCGGGAAGCGGATGTCCCAGACGATGGCCTCGCGCCCTTGCGACCAGTCCTGCACGATTGTTCCGGGCGCAATCCGGTTCACCAGAATGCCCCAGACCGTGTCCAACGGGACGGCTATCGCGCCCACGCTGACAGCCATCGACAAAGACCCGATCAGGGCCAAGCCGCCCAAAACCACCGTCGCCCAAAAGCGACTGTTTGTCCCGAGTTGCGATGTTGCCGATGGCGGCGCCATGCGTGATCACTCGGCCCGGAAGGCCGCAGCAAGGGTTTTGACCGCCTCGATATTGCGGGGGCCCGGTGTCGCTTCGACATATTCAAGCACGACGAACCGGTCGTTTTTGATCGCATCAATGCTGGCAAACGCAGGGTTGTTCATCAGGAAGGCACGTTTTTGATCAGCTGTGACTTCCCCGTAATTCACGATCACGATGATCTCGGGGTTGCGCTCGACAACCGCTTCCCAGCCGACCGTGGCCCAGCTTTTTTCAAAATCGTTCATGATATTGGTGCCGCCTGCGGCCTCGATCAGCGCGTTGGGCATGGCGTAGCGGCCCGAGGTGAACGGCACGTCTTCGCCGCTGTCATAGACAAAAACGCGGGGGGCGTCCTCCAGCGCGGGCTGCGTGTCAAGAAACGCGGCCAGTTCGGTTTGATAGCCTGTGATCAGCTCTTCGGCGCGCGCCGAAACGTCGAAAATCGCGCCCAGATTGCGCAAGTCATTATACATGTCATCCATCGACGCGGCGTCCTTGGCGCCAATATGGATGCAGCTTTCGGTCAACTCGTAGACCTTGATGCCGAACGGGTCCAACGTGTCAGGCGTGACTTCCCCGCCGACCTTCATACCGTAATTCCAACCGGCAAAGAAAAAGTCAGCATCCGCGCCGATCAGGACTTCCTTGGACGGGTATTTCGCCGACAGCTCGGGCAGTTCCTTGATGCCAGCGGTCATGCCCGCGTCCAGCGTTTTCCAGCCGGAAATGCCGGTATAGCCGACCATGCGATCCGCGAGGCCGAGCACCAACATCATTTCGGTCAGGTTCACATCGTTCGAAATCGCGGCCTGCGGCGGCGCATCGAATGTCACGGCGCGATCGCAGCTTTGCACGGTGGTCTGGGCCATGGCAGAGCCTGCCAAAGACAGCGCCGCAAGCGTGGTGAGGGTGAGTTTCATCTCGGAGGTCTTTCAGTTTGGTAGAGTAAAGGAAAAATGCGATGTCCCGCTGGTGGCGAGCATGTCGCGTTTGGCATCGACGCGGAACGTGTCGGACACAAGCGCATCGGTCAGCAGCGTACCCGGCGGCCCAAAACCCTGCGGATGGCCGTCTTTGAGGATCAACACCGCATCGCAAACCCCGTCAGCCATGTTCAGATCATGCAAGGAGACCACAATCGTAACACCAAGACCTTGGATCAGAGACACGATTTCCAGCTGATGGCGCACGTCCAGATGGTTCGTGGGTTCATCAAGGATCAGCACCTGCGGCTCTTGCGCCAAGGCCCGTGCGACCATCACCCGCTGACGTTCCCCGCCCGACAGCGTGCCAAAATCGCGATCCGCCAAGAGGCGCAGGTCGAGCTGTTCCAGCACTGTATCAACCACCTGTTCACCATGCGCGCCCGCTGCGGCAAAGCCCGATTGATGCGGCGTCCGGCCCAATCGCACGATGTCGCGCACGCTCAACCCGAAGCCCGTGGCCTGTTCCTGCAGCACGGCGGCGACCCGAGTGGCCGCGTCGCGCGCGGTCATCGACCAGATATCCTGCCCGCCCACGCGCACCTGCCCGGTCATCGGTTTTTGGAACCGATAGAGCAGCCTCAGCAGGGTCGATTTGCCCGCGCCATTGGGGCCGACAACGCCCAGCACCTGCCCGGCCGCAACTTGGAAACTGGTTGTGTGCAGCAACGGGTCGCGCGACTTGGGCGGCGCCCAGCTGACCCCACTGACGTCAAGATCCGCCGCCATCATGACGCGCGCGCCTTGGTCCCTGCAACCGCGCTTAAAGCGCCGGGAACGCGGGCAAGCGTCGATTTGCGCAGCTTGCCGGGGCGGTCAAACGACGCGCACCAGCCGTCATGCAGGTAGGCATACTGCGCGGCGAAGGTGATCAGGTCGTCCACATCCAGTGCAGGGTCGATATCACCGAACAGATAAGTCGCCTTACCGCTGCCCTGATAGGCCACGGTGCAGGGGCGGTCGCAGCCCGCCATGCAAGCCACGCCCGACACCTCAAACGCCTCAGGGATTGCTGTGCCCGCCGCCTTGAATGCGGCGCGCAACTTTTCGATCAGCTCAAAACCTGGCCGATGCTCAGTGCCTTTATGCCTGCACGAGGTGCAAACTGTGATCCGGTGATCCGTGCCTGTGTCCATATCGCCCTCCGCGACGCAGCGGGGCGCAAGGCTGACATGTGTTTCGGCACGCGTGGTTTCGTGTCGCCATCATGATCTCCTAACCAGACACCCCGTCTGAGTTCAGTTGCAGTCACGGCGCCATAGCGCCGCGTGATGGCAGGTCTCCTGACTTGCGGATCAGCGTTTCCCCTTACCTTCCCAAGCCCGTCGGGCTCAGTGGTATTTGCCGGGGTCACTCACCGCTCACAGTTGCGGGGGCAGTTACGGATTCGGCGCGTGTTCGCTCCTCCTCACCGTATTCCCTTTTCATTCCAGCCGCATATTCGGCGGCTGAAAACCATCTGGCAGCGATATTGAAGAAATCCGTGGGCGCGTCAAGAACGATCAACGGCGCTTGTCAGGCGCGCACCGAAGCATAAAGGCGGGATCAGACGATCTTGCTGGAATGCCAGACATGTTTGACCGTCATGTAATTGTCCAACCCCTCGCTGCCGCCCTCGCGGCCATAGCCGCTGGATTTCACGCCGCCAAATGGGGTCTCCGGCATCGAGGCTTCCAACGTGTTGATCGACAGGTTGCCGACCGCGACCTCCTCCGTCAGTTGGGCCAGATAATCAGCGCGGTTGGTGAAAGCGTATCCCGCCAGCCCGAAAGGCACCGCATTGGCTTTTGCGATCGCCTCGTCCAATGACGCGACCGGGTTGAGGATCGCAATCGGGCCGAAAGGTTCTTCCTGCATGATCCGGGCGTTATCGGGCACATTCGCCAGCACCGTCGGCTGGAAGAAATACCCGGTGTCGCCATGCCGCGCGCCGCCTGTCAGCAGCAGCGCGCCTGTCGCCTGCGCGTCATCGACAAGGCTGGCCAGCACCGGCACGCGGCGGTCATTGGCAAGCGGGCCCATCTCAATGCCCGGCTCAAGCCCGTTGCCGACGACGGTTTGCTTGGCGCGCGCCACAAATGTGTCGCGGAACTGGTCAAAAATATCCTCATGCACAAAGAACCGCGTGGGCGAGGTGCAGACCTGTCCCGCGTTGCGGTATTTGCGCACGGCACCCGTCAGCGCGGCGGTCTCCACATCGGTGTCTTCGCACACGATCACGGGCGCGTGGCCGCCCAACTCCATCAGCACCGGCGTCATGTGCTGGGAGGCCAGCGTCGTCAGGTGCTGCCCCACCGCCGTAGAGCCGGTGAAGGCCACAAGGCGCACGGCATCCTGCGGGATCAAATGGCCCGAAATCTCCGCCGGGTCGCCAAAGACCAGGTTCAAAACGCCGGGCGGCAACCCGGCATCCGCAAAGGCTTGCGCGATGTAGATGGCACCTGCCGGGGTTTCTTCCGCGGCCTTCAGAATGATCGAGCACCCGGACGCCAAAGCGCCCGCGATCTTGCGGGCGGGCTGGCTCATCGGGAAATTCCACGGCGAAAAAGCGGCCACAACGCCAATCGGCTGGTGGTGCACGGTGAAGGTCTCGCCCGGTTTTGACGGGATCACCCGGCCATAGGTGCGCATCGCTTCGCCCGCGTCCCATTCAAAGAATTCCGCCCCGCGGATCACCTCAAGGCGCGCTTGGGCAAGGGGTTTGCCATGCTCCAGTGTTATCGCATGCGCGATCTCGTCCTGCCGGTCGCGCAGCAGGGATGCGGCCCGCCGGATCAGGTTGGCGCGGTCGCGCGGCGCGGTTTTGCGCCAGACCTCAAACCCCGCAACCGCCGCCTGCACTGCGTCATCAAGGTCGCTGATTGCGGCTTTCGGCAACCGCCCGATCTGCTGCTCGGTGGCGGGGTTGATCACGGGCAAATCGTCAGACGCTTTGCGCCACGCGCCGCCAATGAAAAGGTTCAGGTCAGGATACATGGTCATACGCCTTGGCCAAAAAACGGTCGCGCCAGCTTCCCGCGGAACAGCCGCCGCACTCAAGCGATATGGGCGAATACAGATATCAAGAAGGGGAATACCTGACGCCCGCGCGCCCAATTCGCCGCGTCAGACGATCAACTGCGCGGCGCCACGCAGCGCCTCCAACATCGCGACGCCCGCCGGGGCCAGCTGCCCCCGTCCGCGGAACGACACGCCCACCGGTCCGGTGCCAAACGGCAGCGCGATGTCCAGCTTCACAAGGCGCCCGGTATCCAGATCATCAAGGATGACATGCGCGGGCATCAGACCGATGTAGTTTTGCGATTGCAGCAGGCTGCGGTTCGTCAGGTAGGACACGGATTCCAGCGCAAAGGGGGGCTGGTACTGGTCATGCTTGATGAAATATTGGTCCAGCTGCCGCCGCAAACTGGTCTCCAACGGCGGGACGATCCAGCCAAACGCTTTCAACGCTTCAAACGTCAATCCTGGGCGGTTGGCCAGCGGGTGATCGCAGCCCACCACCAGCGCCACGTCGTCGTCATAGAGCTTTTCCTGCTTCAGGTCATTGCGATGCCGATGCGTCGGCAACCGGCCCACCACCAGATCAATCTCGCCCGCGCGCAGTTCGGGCATCAACACTTCGTTGGTCCCCTCGATGACTTTCACCAGCAATTTGGGCCTTTCCTTCAGCACCAACTCAATCGCCATCGGCAACAGATGAGACGACGCCGCCAGCAACGTGCCGATTACCACGCGACCGCTATTGCCTTCGCTCAGATCATCCAATTCCTGCGCGGCGTTGGAAATCTGGGCGAAGATCAGTTTGCCGTGGCGGATCAACGCCTCCCCAAAGGCCGTTGGGACGACACCGCGATTGGTGCGTTCAAAGAGCTGCACTTCAAAATCCAGCTCAAGGTCCTTGATCATCTTTGTCGCGGAGGGTTGCGAGATATTGAGATCCCGCGCCGCATTCTGGATGTTGCCATGCTTGCCAACCTCCACCAGCAAGCGCAGTTGCTTAAGCTTCAAACGCGTGCTGGCGCGTTCCACGATCCGGGAATAGCTCGATGCCATAGGCCGCCCCTTAGAAGCGAATTGCGGTTGCGCGTTGCTCAAGTGCGGCGACAACGCTCATCGCCGCAAGCGCGGAACTTTTGGGGTTCCCCGCCAGCGCATTGCCAGAAATCCTGAACTCAAACCGGCCAAAATCGCCCTCAGCCGTGATCTCATGGATATTTTCGGTGACACCCGGATCAGCGATCAGGAGCGCCTCGGTCCGGTCGAACCCAATCCCCGCCAGCGCCACGGCAGCAGCAACATTGGCGTTCTTTGGATAGGCTTGCGCCGCATCCCGCGCGCTGCCGTCAAAATGCACCTGTGCCGCACCTATCATCGTCGCAAGTTCAAGCTTGTCTTCAGCCGGTGAGCCCACCCAGCCCATCGGTGGTTTGCGCCCGACATAGCACACTCGTTTCACCGCACCGCTGCGCGCCGCACGCAACGCATCCAGCGCGCCAATTGCCCCGCTCGCACAATAAAGATGCGCCCCGCCCTCAGTTGCGGCTTGCATCAACGACTGCTCAAGCTGTGGGTCCGCCAACGCGCCCAGCGACACGGTCGTCATATCAAACCCGCGCCGCAAAATGTCGGCGCCGTAGGCGCGCAGCGCCTCATGCCCGGCGCAATCAACGATCTGGTCCAGCCCATCCGGCAGGTCTGCGACATCTGACACCACCACGGCGTCACTGGCACCATCCTCAAACACGCGCCCCGCGCGCAACAGGTAGGCGCCGACGCTATGGCCCTTTTCCGCAAGCTTTTGTTCGACATATTGCGCAATGGCGCCGCGCCCGATCAGGCCAATTTTCATCTGAGTCTCCGTCAATTTGCACCATAGATATCCGCAAAACCAACCCTCTGGCTATTCTTTCCGGCTATATCCAGTTTCGCTCTTTCGAATTGAAATCTACCGCGCGAACCCGCATTTTTCGACCTATCGCGCGCGCCCAGATGGAAGGTCCTACCCCCGTGAAATACAGCAAACACGACGCCAAGGACTACGCCCGTGACACAATGCGCGGCATCTGGGCCGCCGCCCTGAACCCGTTTGACGACAGCGGTGCATTGGATGAGGCCGGTCTGCGCGCCAACATCCGGCACTGGATTGATGATCTGCACATCCAAGGCCTGTTCATCGCCGGAAAGCAGGGTGAGTTCTGGTCGATGTCGCTGGACGAACGCAAACGCAACATGACCATCGCGGCGCAAGAATGCGGTGATACAGCCGGGACGATCATGTCGATCTCTGATCAGAACGTGAACACGGTGCTGGAGCTTGGCCGCCATGCGCAAGACTGCGGCGCGGATTACGTGGTCGTCCACGCACCGATGCTGAGCTTTTGCCATGACCGGGACGAAGTGCTTTATAACTACTACAAATATCTCTGCGACCGGCTGGACATTGGCATCGCCATGTGGAGCCACCCCGACGTGGGCTACCTGATGGCGCCGGAAACCTGCGCGCGCATCGCCGAGCTGCCCAATATCGTCGCGATAAAATATTCCGTCCCGCGCGAGATGTATACGCGCCTCACGCAGATGGTCGGCGACAAAATCCATGTCTCCACCTCCTCCGAAGATGAGTGGATGGACAATATCGAACAGCTGGGCTGGAAGCTGTACCTGTGCTCCTCCCCGCCCTACCAGCTGCAAACCAAGACCGATCTGCGGATGCATGAATACACGCAGCTGGCTTTCGCCGGGAAATTCGACGCCGCCCGCAAGCTACGCGACAGTCTGGACCCGGTGCGCGCGGCGATCAAAAGCACCAAACCCGCCGGAAAACCCACCGCGCATGGCAAATACTGGCAAGAGCTGCTGGGTCAGGTCGGCGGGCGCGTGCGCCACCCGATGCTGGAGCTGACGGAGGCCGAAAAATCCGCGACCCGCGCTGCATTCGAGCGCTGCGGCCTGACGCTTTAGCAGCCCCCTTAGGTCACTTTGGAGCGCACCTGAAACCGGTCTTCCTTCCAGGTCTCCCGCTTCAAAATATCCTCAAGCACGTCCACGGCCCGCAAGATGTCGGCCTCATTGATAAAAAGCGGCGTGATCCCGAACCGCATAATGTCGGGCGCGCGGAAATCGCCAATGACGCCCTGCGCGATCAGCGCCTGCATGCAGGCATAGCCATGCTCAAACTGGAACGCGATATGGCTGCCGCGCGCATCCGGGTCACGCGGCCCGGCAAAACTCACGCCGGGGCAGCGGGCCTCCACTTCGCGGATGAACAGCTGTGACAGGTCAACGGCGCGGGCATGCACATCGTGCATATCGACATGGTCCCACACATCCAGCGCCGCGCTCAGCAGGGAAAACGCAGCAATTGACGGCGTGCCGATGCGCATCCGGTCAATCTTGCCCGGCATCGGGCGAAAATCCGTCTCAAATGCAAACGGCGCCTCGTGGCCGTACCAGCCCGACAGCGCAGGCTCGACGCTGTCCAGCAGCCGCGGCGCCACGTAAATGAAGGCCGGCGCACCCGGCCCCGCATTGATGTATTTATAAGTGCAGCCCACGGCAAAATCGGTGTCGCTGCCCGCAACATCGACCGGAATGGCCCCGGCGGAATGGGCCAAATCCCAGACCACCACCGCGCCCACGTCATGCGCCTTGTCGATGATCGCCTTCATGTCGTGCCGCCGCCCGGTGCGGTAATCGACCTCCGTCACCATCACCACGGCCACCTCATCGGAGATCCCGTCCATCACGTCTTCAGGGTCGGGGATGCACAGCGTGTAGCCGTCATCTTTCAGCTTCATCAGCCCCTCGGCCATATACAAATCCGTGGGAAAGTTGCCGTTATCCGACAAGATCACCCGCCGGTCGGGCACCATCGCAAGCCCCGCCGCGACCGCCTGAAATACCTTGATCGACAGCGTGTCGCTGACCACTGTGGTCCCGCGGGCCGCGCCGATCAGCTTGGCCACGCGGTCACCCAGAACATTGGTCTGCATCCACCAGTTTTTGGTGTTCCAGCCCTTGATCAGCTCGGTGCGCCATTCATCCAGCAAAAACCCCTGCATCGCATCCGGCGCGGCCTTTGGCATCGGACCAAGCGAATTGCCATTGAGGTAAATCATGCCCTCCGGGATATCGAACATCGCGCGGGTCTTGGTGAAATCAGTCATGGTCCCTCTTTGGTATCGCGTGGCGGTGATTGCAGCCTCACCACATGGTGCTCGCGGCGCGCGCGCCCCATTCAGCGTCATAAGTGCCGCCATCAAATGCGCCGGAGCTCATTTCCGCCAACATGTCGCCGACACTGGGAAGCCCGGCGCTGTCATCCTCGCCCGCCCAGACCCGTGCGCGCATCAGCGCACGCGCGCATTGGCTGTAAATCTCTGCAATCTTGATCACGATCACGGACCTTGGGTGCCGCCCTTTCTGTTCAAACGAAGCCAGCAAATCCGCATCCACACAGACCCGTGCGGTCCCGTTCACCCGAACGACATTGTTTGATCCGGGTACCATGAACATCAGGGAAACACGGCCATCTGATACGATATTGCGCAATGAATCCATACGGTTGTTGCCGCGCCAATCCGGCATTGCCAGCGTATGTTCGTCCAGCTCGCGTACCACCGGGCCGTCATCACCGCGTGGGCTGCCATCCGTGCCCTCAGGCCCCACGGTCGACAAGATGCACAAGCGGGAGGCCATGATCCACGCCCGATATGTCGGCGTCATCTGGCACGCGACTTTCAGAAGGGAAGCCTCACCGGGGGTGCCGTAAAGCGCCTCCAAATCCTCGATGCGCTCTACAAATTCCATCAGCTTTGCTCCACCTCTGGGGGCCGCGTGAACCCCGCTTCATCCAGTAATTCCTCGCTGGAGGTTTCGACTTCCTGCTCCAACCGCTGCAAAAACTCTTCTTTGCCAAGCCCCGCCGGGATCGGCGGCAGAAAATCCACCACCGCCGTGCCGGGCTTTCGGTAAATGCCGTGGCGCGGCCAGAACACACCAGCATTCGTGGAGACCGGGTAGCATTCGGTGCCCATCTGCTCATACAGCACTGCCGTGCCGACCTTGTAGGGCCGCTTTACCCCTGGCGCGAGCCGCGTGCCTTGGCTGTAAATCACCAGCTGGCCCGGCAGGCTTTCACCCTTTTTGACGTCTTCCAACATCTTGGCAATCGCCTTGCCACGCTTGCCACGGTTCACCGGCACACTTCCCAGCCGGTAGGCATATTGCCCTAGGATCGGCGCATAGAGCAGGATTTGCTTCATGATGAATTTGCCATGCGGGATCGCGTCGTAAATCATGATGATATCAAGGAAGGACTGGTGCTTGGCGGCCACCAGAACTTGGCCTTCCGGCGGCGTGCCCCGCACCTCGCAGCGCAGATTCACCATCCAGCGCGCCAGAAATTTCACATAACGGCAATAGGCGTGGCAGGCCGCCACAGCACCGTGCGGGCTGACAATAGTCCAAGGCAGATACAGCAGCGCATAGACCGGCATGCCCGCATACATCACGATGATAAACAGCAATGACCGCAGCCATTGAATTGCATAGCTCATCAGGTCACTCCCTTCAGCACCGACATTGCAGCACTACGCGTCGCCCAAAATGCGACCACCGCGCCCAGGATCGGGATAAGCAGCGGCAGCAGCCAATGCACGCCCTGAAAGCCCAATCCGGTCAGGAAGGCGCCTTCCTCGGCCGCGCCGGGCAGAAGCGCGATTGCGGCCATCCCGGCCAAAGTGCCCACAAGCGCGCCCAACGCCGTGCGCAACGTAAACCGCCGCACAAAAGCGCGCGCGATGTAAGTGTCGCGCGCGCCCACAAGCCGGGTAACTGAAATCACCTGCGCATTTGCCGCCAAGGCCGCGCGCGCCGCCAATGTGATCATCGCCGCCGTCGACAAGGCGATCAGCCCAATCGCGATCCAACCCAGGTTGCGCAGCCGCGTCGCCGCCGACACCAGCGGCCTGCGCCACCGCGTGTGATCATCCAAAACCGCGCCGGGCGCTTCAGCGGCCAATCGCAGGCGCAAACCTTCAATGTCATAGCCCGCGTCATCCTCGATCACCTCGATCAGGCGCGGGATCGGCAGCGCGTCCACCGGCAGGTCGGGTCCGAACCATGGCTCCAGCAACAAGCGTTGTTCTTCGTC
Source organism: Litoreibacter sp. JB4-2 (assembly GCF_055693445.1). Classification (NCBI taxonomy): domain Bacteria; kingdom Pseudomonadati; phylum Pseudomonadota; class Alphaproteobacteria; order Rhodobacterales; family Roseobacteraceae; genus Litoreibacter; species Litoreibacter sp. JB4-2. The sequence continues at coordinate 3,054,563 of NZ_CM146334.1, read as the reverse complement.
GCCCAGGATGCGCGATCGCGCCACGCCCGGCGTCAGCCGCAGCACCTCCTGCGCCGCGCGGGTCTGCGCCTCCAATTCCGCCACTGGCGCCGAAATCCGCACCGTCGAAGATCGCGCCAGTTCCGAATCCCACCGATCCGCCAGCCGTTCCGTGGCCAACGACAAGGCCAACGCAAACACCGTCAAAAACGCCATCGACGCTGCCGTCAGCGTGGTCAGCGTCGCGGTAAATCCCGTCGGCGGCACAACCCGGTCGGCCTGAGGGTCGCCCCGCAACAGGTCGCGTAGTACGGTCAAAACGCGGCTCACAAATCCGCCCCCGCCAGTTGCAACGACTTGTTGGCAATGCGCAAAACCCGCACCGAGACCTGGTTCTTTGCCGCCCGGATCAGGTTCATGTCATGCGTCGCCACAATCACCGATTTGCCCAGTTTGTTCAGCTCAATCAACAGCTTCAGCAGGCGCTGGGACATTTCCCAATCGACGTTGCCCGTCGGCTCATCGGCCAAAATCACATCCGGGTCCATGATCACCGCGCGTGCCAGCGCCGCGCGTTGCCGTTCCCCGCCCGACAGTTCGGCGGGGCGCTGTTCGGTCTGCGCGCGCAGCCCCACCCAATCCATCAAGGCGCTCAAATCCTCAGCCCCCGCGCCCGGGTCGCGCCCCGCGACGGTCAGCGGCAGGGCCACGTTCTCGCGCAAGCTCAGATGGTCCAGAAAACGGCAATCCTGATGCACCACGCCGATGCGCCGCCGCGCGGCGGCAATCTGGTCGCGCCCCATCGCGCGCACGTCCTGGCCAAACACCTGAACCAGCCCGGAACTGGGCACCAATTCCATGTAGCACAGCTTCAAAAAGGTCGATTTGCCCGCCCCCGACGGCCCCGTCAGGAAGTGAAACGAACCCGGCTGCACCCGCAGCGATAGGTCGTTCAAAAGATCTCCGCCGCCGTAGGAATAGGCAACCTTGTCAAATTCAATCACGCGCGGCGGCTCCGGTTTCTTGGTTAAGGACAATTAGGCCATAGCGGGGCACAGTTGCAATCAATCAGAAACACTAACGCTTGGAATAGGTTTTCTCCCGCGTTAAGAGTGCATAGGTTAACGGGGACCCGCCAGCAAGCCGGCGGATACAAGGGACAACAATGCGGCTGATTTGCCCGAATTGCGATGCTGAATATGAGGTCGAGGCGAGCCTGTTTCCGGTCGAAGGTCGGGACGTGCAATGCTCGAATTGTTCAAACACCTGGTTTGTGAAACCCGGTGAGCTTGAACCTGCGGAGGCAGGCCCGGCCGAAACGCCCCCCGAACTGACCGCCAAACGCACTGAGACCGACCCAAAAGCGCTTGATATCCTGCATGAGGAAGTCGCCCGCGAAAAGCGCGCGCGTTCAGCCGAAAGCAGCGGGTTAGAGACGCAAACTGATCTGGGCCTCGAAGACCCGACGCCCGCCGCCGAAAGCCAAGACCCAGCGCAGGTTGAAGCTGCCCTCGCGCCCGCGCCGCGCCGTCCCGAAGGCGGCAAGCGCGAACTGTTGCCCGATATCGAGGAAATCAATTCAACCCTTGCCGACACGCCTGATCCCGATCTTGACAGCGACGGGTCCGAAACGGCCACAAAGACTGGCGGGCGCAGCGCATTCCGGCTGGGCTTTGGCCTTGTTTTGTTGCTGATCGCCGCGATTTTGGTCGTCTACGCCTACGCGCCGGAGTTGGCAGAACGCTTCCCAGGCGCTGCAGGCATGTTGAAAAGCTACGTCGACATGATCGACACGTTGCGCGCAGCACTCGACACAGGCGCGCAAGCCTTGCTTGAACAGCTCAACGCCCTGACCGAACAGGTCGGTGACAATTCTCAGAACTGATCGAGCAGCCTGTTAAGGTAGTCGCGCTCGACCTCAGGGCGATCTTGCTCCCCTGACCGGCGGCGAATTTCGTCCAGCAGCTCGCGTGACCGACGCTCCGCCAGCTCATCGCCCAAAAGCCCTTCATTCGTGCCGATCTGGCCGTTTTGACCCGGTTCACGGCCCAACGGGTCGCGGCTGTCATCGCTGGCTTGGCCGGGCGCATCGCCTTGCTGGCCCTGTTGCTGGTTCTCGGCCATCGCCTCACCCAGATTGCGCATGCCTTCGCGCAACGCGTCCATCGCATCCGATTGCGCGCCCAGCGCTTCGGCGGTGTCGTCATCGCGCAAGGCTTCCTCGGCGCGGCCCATGGCCTCATCGGCGCGTTCTAATGCTTCGCGTGCGGCGTCGCCAGCTTCCGTGCCTTCGCCCGGTAGCGGTTGGTTGCGCTGTCGGTTCAGCTCGTCGCGCAGGCGTTCCTGACGGTCGGCAAGGCTGTCTTCGCCACTGCCGGAATTGCCTTCGCCCGGCTCCTGTTCGCCTTGATTTTGCGCCTGACCTTGCCCGTCGCCGCCTTCATGGCTTTCGCCGCGGCCCTGCCCGCCATTGCGGCCTTCATTGCCTTCATTTTCGCCCGCTTGCGCGCCGGGATTGAACTGCTCTTGCAGGTCGCGGAACGCCTCATCGCTTAGGCCTTGCTGGTCGCGCAGGGTTTCCTGCAAGCCCTGCATGGCCTGATCGCCTTGGCCCTGCTGACCTTGGCCCGGCTGGCCTTCGGTCACTTGCATGTTCTCCATCATCTCCATGAGCTGTTGAAGAAGTTCCTGCGCCTCAGCGGTGCGGCCTTCCTTCATCAGCTCTTCGATCCGGTCGAGCATATCTTGCAGGTCTTGCCGCGTCATTTCCTGGCTATTTTCAGATTGCTGGCCCGGCGCCTGCTGGTTGGGCTCTTGCGCCAACTGCTCCATGAACTCGCGCATCGCCTCTTGCATTTCGCGCATCAGCTCGGAGATTTCTTCGTCCGACGCGCCTTCTTCCATCGCCTGATTCAGGCGCTCCTGCGCGCGTTTCAGCCGCTCAAGCGCGTCCGACAAGCGCCCCTCTTCCAGCATGGTCGCGGCGCGCCACAGCAATGCGGCAATCTCATCGCGCTTGGCTTCGCTCAGCCCATAGGTGCGGTGCACGTCCAGCCGTTCAATCGCCCGGCGGACCATCAGATAGGCGGTCTCATTCGGGAAATACCCGTCCGGCTCAAAGGTGATGGTTTTCAAAACCTGGCTCACACGTTTCGCGTTTTCGCGCGACCACAGGATGTCGCGGCGCTGTTCAATCAAGGCCGATGCAATCGGTTGAAAAAACCGCCGCCCCGGCAGCGCGGTGTCGACAAATTCATCCGGGCTCTCCTGGCCCAGCGCGTCAAACACATCCAGCGAGAAGCGCACATTCAGCCCCGCCCAGGGGTGCTCCGCCAGATTTTCGACCAGCAATTCCGAAAAATTGTCGCGGTTGCCGCTGATGGGCATTGGCAGGTCCAGCACCAATGCGTCACGCGGTTCCGGGTCAACGCTTAGGCCGTAGCGCCGGTCAATCTCTTCCAGATGCAGCGTGACGGTGGTCGTGCCACCTTCGACGCCGTAATCATCCGAGGCCGAGAAAGGCATTTTCATCTCGCCATCAAGGCTGCGCTCAATCTCACCATCAAGTTTGACATGCGGGCGCGCATCCGCGCGCGCGTTCACCTGCCATGTCTGGTCATCAATGCTCAGCGCGCCGCTGCGGGTCACGTCTATCGAAAAGGCCGATTGCGGTTCCGTTGGCGGTGCCGTGCCGGAAAGCGTTTCGGACCAAGGGATCGCGCCCACCTGACCATAGAGGCGCACGGTAATTTCACTGCTGGTCGGCACCTCAAACGCGCCCACTGTTACGTCGTTTAGATAAATCGTGGGCTTGCCGGTGTAATCGGGCGGTTCCACCCAAGCCTCCCAGCTGGGGCCCGCGATCACGGCCTCGCCCGGCGTGCCCGGCAAAACGCCCTGCGGCGCGCCCAGCCGCCAGATCGAGCCGAACAGCACCGCAACCCCGAACAGCAACAGCGCCGCGTAGCGCAGCGCGAACGGGTCGCGTTTGGAAATCTTCAAATCCGGCTCTACCGCCTTGGCCGCCGCCAGCCGCTTGCGGGTCCGCGCGATATGCGCCTGCCACACGCTGCGCGACGCCACATCATCGGCCCCAATCGCCATGTCATCAAACGTCGCCGTCAGCGGGCGGCCCGGCATCGATTTGTCCAACGCGTCCACCGCGTCGTCTTCGCTGACCCAGCGGAAATTGCGCCGGGCGTAGATCAGCCCGCCGACAATCGCCGCCGCAAACGCGACGCAGCCAATCCAGAACACTTCCAGCGACACGCTGTTATGCAGCCCAAACGACAGGATGAAAAACGCCACCAGCAGCACTGACCACAGCGGCCAAAGCCCGCGCACGGCCTGTTCCGCCAACATCCCGGCCCGCGTCAGCCCCAGCGGGCGGCGCAAATTGTACAGCTCAATCTTGCGGTCGTTCTCGTTCAAATCACGAATCCTGCGGCCCAGCACACCATAGCGCTACAGCCATGAAGGAATAGTATCGCGATTTATCATCTCGTCAAAGGTCGGGCGCGCCCGGATGACGGCGAATTGATCCCCCTGCACCAAAACCTCCGGAATGAGCGGCCGGGAGTTGTATTCCGACGCCATCACCGCGCCATACGCCCCAGCCGAGCGGAAGGCGACCAGACCGCCCGGCGCCATGCCCGCCATTTCGCGCCCTTTGGCGAAGGTGTCGCCGCTTTCGCAGACCGGGCCGACCACGTCATAGACCGCGCGTTCTGCCCCCGGGGCGGGCTCTATCACCGGCACAATGTCGTGATGCGCGCCATACATGGCGGGCCGGATCAGGTCGTTCATCGCGGCGTCCAGGATCAAAAACTGGCGGTCCTCGCCCTGCTTCACATAGATCACTTCGCTGACCAAAATGCCCGAGTTCCCGGCGATCAGCCGCCCCGGTTCAATCTCGATCTCGCAGCCCAGATGGCCGACCTCCTCGCGCACCACTTGCCCAAAATCGCGCGGCAGGGGCGGGTCGGCGTTGGAGCGCTCATAGGGGATGCCCAGGCCGCCGCCCAGATCGAGCCGCGAAATCTCATGGCCTTCGGCGCGCAGGGTCTCCGTCAACGCGGCGACTTTGCGAAACGCCAGCCGGAACGGCTCCAGATCGACCATCTGGCTGCCGATATGGACGTCAATGCCGATCACTTTCAGCCCCGGCAGGCTGGCCGCAAGGGCGTAAACCTCAACCGCACGGCTGATCGGGATGCCAAATTTGTCGCCCTTCTTGCCGGTTGAAATCTTCTCATGCGTCTTGGCGTCCACATCCGGGTTCACGCGGATCGTCACCGGCACCTCGGCCCCCATCGACGCCGCAACCCGCGACAGCACCGCCATTTCCGGCTCGCTTTCGATGTTGAACTGGCGGATGCCGCCTTCGATGGCCACACGCATCTCGGCTTCGGTCTTGCCGACGCCGGAAAATACGATCCGGTCGCCTGGCACGCCTGCCGCGCGCGCACGCCTGTATTCCCCGCCGGACACCACATCCATGCCCGCGCCCAAATCGCCCAGCAGCTTCAACACCGCCTGATTGGAATTGGCCTTCATCGCGTAGCAAACCAGATGCTCCATGCCCTCCAACGCCTCGTCGAACAGCTTGAAATGGCGCGAAAATGTCGCGCTGGAATAGCAGTAAAACGGCGCGCCGACGGCGGCGGCAATCTCGGACACAGGGACGTCTTCGGCGTAAAGCGCGCCGTCGCGGTACAAAAAGTGGTCCATAAAGTTAGGCCTTGGAACGGAGAAACAGGTAAAGCGGCAGCCCGCAGCTGACGCCGATGCAGAACGTCGCCGGGATTGCGACCAAGTTCAACCACGCTTTGCGTTGAACGCTTTCAACGATCACCCAAATCGTCAACGCCACAGCCGCAATCGTTAAATCCCACACCAGACCGGAGGTCGCAGCATTCGCATGCCAGGCCTCGACCATCGCGCTTAGGGAATAGCCGTTTTCATTAAACCACGCGATAAACCAGCTCATCGGGTGGATCGTCCCCCAAATCGCGAGGCCCAAATAGACAAGGCGCATGATCGTCATTCCGGTGTCCCTTCAGCAAAGACGTGTGCCGCGCTACGTAGAGCGAATCCCGCCGGTGTAAAACCCCGCATAGCAAGCAGAAAGACGAGCGGCGGCAGGTGCCCAATTATGTCCCGTTGGGGGCCACAATCTCGCCTGATTGAACCAATAGTTTCCAGATCAACATTAGGAAACAAAACCTGAGCGTTTGGGCATGAGACAGTTTTTAATCTTTTCGGCGGTATATCTATGCCTCGGGATCGCGTTGGTTTTCCTTGTACGCGAAGACCCTGCGACCCTATTGGCCTTCGTCTATGTAAAATCGATGAGCTTGGCGAAATCGCTATTCGTCTACGCCAAATATCTGGGCGTTTTCCTGATCATCTTGCTGTTTTTCACGCGGCATATGGGCATCGCCAACCGCATTCTACCGACGATTTATGCAATTCTGGGCTGCATGATGTTCTCATCAGCCTTTTCACTGTTTAAAACAACCATCCCCTACGTGGTGCCCTTCTATGCCGATGAGATGCTCGCCAATCTAGATGCGATGCTGCATTTCGGGGTCGATCCTTGGGTCTGGACGCATGGCTTTGCCGACTACATCCACGCCAATGCAGTCGTCGTGCTGTACTTCTGGATGTGGACGCTGCCGGCGATATTCCTGCCCGTCCTCATCGCAGTCACCGACACCGATCAAGAGCGCACAAATCGCTTCCTGCTGCTTCACGTGATCTGTTGGATCGGCTTGGGCAATGTCGTGGCCACCATGTTCAGCTCTGTCGGACCTGTATATTACGACCGCTTGCTTGGCGGAACGCGGTTCAGCGATCTCAACCTCGCGTTAGAGGCGACAGGGATCACTGCCAGTAAACTGGGCATTGTGCAAGAAGGGCTCTGGACCCAATATTCAGAAAACAGCCAGTCCATCGGCTCTGGCATTTCCGCTTTCCCATCCGTGCATGTTGGTGTTTCAACCGTGTTTGCTCTGTACCTGTTCGAACGCAGCAAGGTTCTTGTACCCTTCGCAGTGGTCTTTCTCGCCGCAATTTGCTTCGCCTCCGTCTACAATGGCTGGCACTATGCCGTGGACGGCTATGTCTCGATGATCCTGATCTTTGGCGCATGGGCCCTGACGCGGCGACGCAACGTCGCATTTGCGCCTATGGCACCTGCCTGATTGAACGTTATCTAATAAGGCGCTAACACCGCTTAGATACGTTAAACAGGGATGTCGGAACATGGCTGAAATCGAACGCGAAAGCATGGAATATGACGTTGTGATTGTTGGTGCCGGGCCTGCAGGTCTGTCCGCCGCTATCCGTCTCAAACAGCTTGATTCTGACATCAATGTCGTCGTGCTCGAAAAGGGCTCAGAGGTTGGCGCGCATATCCTGTCAGGTGCGGTTCTGGACCCGTGCGGCCTGGATGCGTTGCTGCCCGACTGGCGCGATATGGACAGCCCCATCAAGGTGCCGGTCAAGAAGGACAATTTCTACATGTTGGGTGAGGCCGGTAAGCTGCGCATCCCCAACTTCCCGATGCCGCCTTTGATGAACAACCACGGCAATTACATCGTCTCCATGGCCAATGTCTGCCGTTGGATGGCCGAGATTGCCGAAGGCATGGGCGTCGAAATTTTCCCCGGCATGGCCTGTTCCGATCTGGTCTTCGGCGACAATGATGAAGTCAAAGGCGTCATCGCCGGCGTCTTCGGCTTGGAAGCGGACGGCTCCATCGGCGAAAACACCGAACCCGGCATGGAACTGCACGGCAAATACGTCTTCTTGTCCGAAGGCGTGCGCGGATCGCTGTCCAAGCAAGTGATCGAGAAATACGACCTCGGCAAAGGCCAAAGCCCGCAGAAATACGGCCTCGGCATGAAGGAAATCTGGGAAATCGACCCCGCCAAGCACGCGGAGGGCACCGTCACCCACACAATGGGCTGGCCGCTGAACTCCAACGCGGGCGGCGGGTCGTTCATCTACCACCTCGACAAAAATCAGGTCTATGTCGGCTTCGTGGTGCACCTGAACTACAAAAACCCGCATCTCTTCCCCTACATGGAATTCCAGCGCTTCAAGCATCACCCGATGGTGGCCGACCTGCTCAAGGGCGGCAAACGCGTGGCCTACGGCGCCCGCGCCATCACCGAGGGCGGCTACCAGTCCATGCCCAAAACCGCCTTCCCCGGCGGCGCGCTGCTGGGCTGTTCGGCCGGCATGGTCAACGTCCCGCGCATCAAGGGCAACCACAACGCCATGCTGTCGGGCAAGGCCGCCGCCGAGGCCGCGTTCAAAGCCATCGGCGAAGGCCGCAGCGGCGACACGCTGGAGGATTACAACACCGAGGTCAAAACCGGCCCCATCGGCCGCGACCTCAAAAAGGTGCGCAACGTCAAGCCGCTCTGGTCCAACTACGGCCTCACCGCGTCGCTGGTGCTGGGCGGCATGGACATGTGGACCAACACGCTGGGCTTTTCAATCTTCGGCACGCTGCCGCACAAGAAAAACGACGCCGATGCGACCGAACAAGCCTCCAAGCATCAGCCAATCGACTATCCCAAGCCCGATGGCACGCTCAGCTTTGATCGGCTCACCAACGTGTCCTTCTCCGCCACCAACCATGAGGAATCGCAGCCCGCGCACCTGCATCTCAAGGACCCGGCGGTCCCAATCGGCATCAACCTGCCGCAATACGCCGAGCCCGCGCAGCGCTACTGCCCCGCAGGCGTGTACGAGGTCGTCGACAACGCCTTCGTCATCAACTTCCAAAACTGCGTCCATTGCAAAACCTGCGACATCAAGGACCCAAGCCAAAACATCGTCTGGACAACGCCGCAGGGCGGCGACGGGCCGAACTACCCGAATATGTAGCGGCCCAACTGTCCAAGATGTGACCAACACGGGCGCGGGGCCGCATGGACAATGCCCCCCGCCCCGCTTAGCTTGACCTCACAGCAAGCATTGAAAAACAGGCGGACATTGCGAATGAATTTGCGAAACACCACGGCGTTGATCTTGGCGGCAGTGATGCTCGCGGCCCCGCTCAAGGCGGAGGTGTCCGGGCCCTATCTCGCCGCGCGTCAGGCAAGCCTGTCCGCCGATTACGCTGAGGCCGTCGACTACTACGCCCGCGCGGTCGCCCAGGACCCCACCAATCTGTCGATCCTGGAAAATGCGGTGCAGGCCAATGTCGGCGCCGGAAACATGGACGCCGCCGCCCGCGTCTCAAATACATATGTTGAGGCCGGCGGCCTGTCCCCCATCATCGCGCTCGTCGCCAAGGTCGCGGCCTTCAAGGAGGGCAACTTCGCCCCCGCCGCCGTAGGCAGCACCCAGACGGAAGGGCTCGCGCCGCTGATCGACGGTCTGCTTCAGGCCTGGGCCTACCTTGGCCAAGGCAACATGGCGCAGGCGCAAGACAGGCTTGCCACGCTGGCGCAGGACGGCGACATCGCGCCGCTGGCCTACTACCATCAGGCGTTGACGCTGGCTCAGGTCGGCGATTTCGAAGGCGCCAACGACATTTTGTCGGGCGAACGTCACGGCCCCCTCACCCTCAGCGCGCGCGGGATTGAAGCGCAGGCGCAGGTGCTGATGCAGCTCGAACGCCCCGATGACGCGCTGGAACTGCTGGCCGCGACCGCCGCCACGCAATTCAACCCTGAGCTTGAAGCGCTTAGCGCGCGCATCGCCGCAGGCGAGCAGATCCCCTACACCTTCGCGACAACCCCTCAAGACGGCGCGGCGGAGGTGCTGTTCACGCTCGCCGCCATCCTGCAAGGCCGCGCCGCGCCTGAAACTGTGCTGCTCTATACGCGCCTGACCAACTTCCTGCGCCCCGTGCATCCGCAATCGTCAATCATGACGGCGGAAATGCTCGAAGACCTTGGGCAATACGCCCTCGCCCAAGCCGCCTATGCTGAGGTCCCCGCAGATCACCCCGCGTTGTTCTTCGCCGAAATGGGCCGCGCGCAGGCGCTCTATCAGGACGACCGAAAAGACGCCGCGGTTGAGGTGCTGACAGCCCTCTCCCGGCAATATCCTGACCGCCCCCGTGTCTTCGCGGTGCTGGGCGATTTTCTGGGCCGCACCGATCAGGAACCCGCAGCCATCGACGCCTATTCCCAAGCCATCGATCTGCGCGCTCCCGATGATTTCAATTCATGGCGGGTCTACTATGCGCGCGGGATTATCCACGAACGCATTGGCGACTTCGAAAATATGGAGGTCGACTTCCGCAAAGCCTTGGAACTCAATCCGAACCAACCAGACGTGCTGAACTACCTCGGCTACTCGCTGGTGGAACAGAAAACCAAATTCGACGAAGCGCTTGAGATGATCGAGACCGCCGTCGCCGAACGCCCGCAAAGCGGCTATATCACCGATAGCCTTGGCTGGGTGTTCTACCGGTTGGGTCGCTATGAAGAAGCCGTTGAGCCGATGGAAAAAGCCGTGATGCTTTTGCCGGTCGACCCCATCGTCAACGACCATCTAGGCGACGTTTACTGGAAAGTCGGACGTTTCCGGGAAGCTGAATTTCAATGGAAACGCGCGCTGTCTTTTGACCCAGAGGAAGAAGAAGCCGACCGCATTCGCCGCAAAATCGAGGTCGGTCTCGACGTGGTTTATGAAGAAGAAGCAGCCGCTGGTGGCTCTGACAACTAAGGCCAAACCAATTCTGAGCTTGGGCAAGACATCCACCTTTCGCCCGGTGGGAACCGCCGGGCAGCCCCCGACCGCCCCCATGGGCGGGGGCTTTCAGCCCGACGCCCGCGGTCGGGGCCTGCCCTCAGCTCTGCTAAATTGGGTCTCACACAGAAGACCCGGCGTGCTCAGTTCATGATCACCGAATTCGCCCCCGCCAAAGTCAACCTGACCTTGCACATCACCGGCCAACGCGATGACGGGTATCACCTGCTCGACAGTCTCGTGATGTTTGCAGATATCGGCGACCGGCTCGACATCGCCAAAGCAAACACCTTGTCCCTGACAATCGAGGGCCCGAAAGCCAAAGGCGTCCCAGCCGATACCTCCAACTCGATCCTCAAATGTGCCCAATTGTTTCAGCCCCAAGACACAGGCGCTGCATTCACGCTAACCAAACACCTGCCCTCCGCTGCTGGTATTGGCGGGGGGTCCGCCGACGCGGCTGCGGCGTTCCGTGGGCTGTTGCGCCTCTGGGACGACACGCCGCTCGACCAGCTTTTCTACAAAGCCCTCGACCCAGATCAATTGACTGATGATGAGACCGCCGCGATCTCCGCCAAACTCAAAGAGCTTGGCGCCGACGTCCCGGTTTGCCTGTTTTCCCAGACCACCCGGATGCGCGGCATCGGTGAGCAATTGACCTTCGTCACATCGTTGCCCAGCCTACACGCCGTCTTGGTCAATCCCGGCATCTCAGTGCCGACCCCGCAGGTCTTCAAGGCGATCACCGAAAAGAACAATTCGCCCATGCCAGATGCGCGCGTAGATTTTTCTGACCGTGCCGCCTTTATCGATTGGCTCGCCACCCAGCGCAACGATATGCAAGCCGCCGCCTGCGCGATTGCACCTGTGATCACGCAGAGCTTGCAACAAATCGAAACCACCCAAGGCTGCGCACTTGCACGCATGTCCGGCTCTGGGGCGACCTGTTTTGGGTTATACCTCAATGCGGAAGACGCCACCGCTGCGGCGCATGAAATTCAAGCAAATCAGCCCGAATTCTGGGTGCAACCCTGCCTGCTCGGCGGCGCGGGGCGCACCTTTCTAAATCGTTAAGATTTTTAGAATGTCGTTTCTTATGAGTAGCTTACAAGATTCCCCGCATGCGGGGCACCTCAATTGATCCGGGCGACCACGTAATCTGCCAGATCTGACAGCATCTCTCTCATCGCATGATCGGGAACGTTTTTCAGGGATGTCTTGGCCTTTTCAGCCCACTGAACCGCCTCCGTCCGAGACGCCTCCAACGCCCCATATTTCTTCAGCAGGGCCAGACAGGTTTCAAGATCACCCTCCTCCTGCTGACCCTTCTCAATCGTCCGCTTCCAGAACGCCCGCTCCTCATCATCCGCCCCGGCAATCGCCTTGATCAACGGCAAGGTCAGCTTCCGCTCCCGGAAATCATCCCCCACATTCTTCCCCGTCTGAGCGCTGATCCCGCCGAAGTCCAGAATATCATCCGCGATCTGAAAACTGATCCCCAGCGCGTCACCATACTCAAAGAACGCCCTTACAACCGCCTCCGGCGCGTCCGCAATCATCGCCCCCACTTCTGTCGCCGCCGAAAACAGCGCCGCCGTCTTCCCGCGCACGACCTTCAGGTAGGTCTCCTCCGTCGTCGCCAGGTTCGAGGCCGCCGTCAACTGCAGCACCTCCCCCTCCGCAATCGTCGCCGCCGCGTTCGACAGCACCCGAAGCACATCCATCCGCCCCGGCTCCGTCATCAACTGGAACGCCCGTGCAAACAGATAGTCGCCCACAAGTACACTGGATTGATTGTCCCACAACAGGTTCGCCGACGGCCGCCCCCGCCGCTGCTCGGATTCATCAACAACATCGTCATGCAACAAGGTCGCCGTATGGATGAACTCAACCGTCGCCGCCAGATGCACATGATAGGGCCCCGCGTAGCCACAGATACCCGCAGCCGCCAAAGTCAGCATCGGCCGCACCCGCTTGCCACCCGCATCCACCAAATGCGCCGTCACCTCAGGAATGCGCGGCGCGTGCTCAGACGCCATCCGGTCCCGGATCAAGCTGTTCACGTGGGTCAGATCATCCGACAGGGCCGCCTGCAAACGGTCATGCGGCTTGATGCTCATTTCGCTTTGGATCGTCACGCTGCCTCTTCTCTCGACATTCCTATCCGGCTGCCGTTATCTCGCATCTATGAAAGAGCTTCTACGCAGCAACGACCCCACAATAATCGCCTTCGCCAAAGCCCTGCTTGAGGGGGAAAACATAGGCGTGTTTGAAATGGACGTCCACATGAGTGTGCTCGAAGGTAGCATTGGCATAATGCCGCGGCGGCTGATGGTGGTCGACCGTGACCTTTTCATCGCCCGCGCGGTTCTCACGGACAATGATATCGAGCTGAACGGGTAGCGCCGGTGGGGTTTTCAGAGGCTCAGATCTCCAAAGACGATTTCCTCGATGGTCTTTTGACCATTCGGCAGCCAAAAGACGGGTACCGCGCTGCAACAGATCCGGTTTTTCTGGCGGCTGCGTGCCCTGCCAAACCGGGTGAAACGGTGCTCGATCTGGGCTGCGGCGTCGGGACCGCCAGCCTGTGTCTGACCCGTCGCGTCCCGGTCGAACTTACCGGCCTCGAAATTCAGCCTGACTATGCCGCCCTCGCCCGCAAAAATGCCCGGGAGAATGGGATTGCCATGACCGTGCTTGAAGGCGATCTGTCCAACATGCCAACGGAGCTGCGAAGCCAGAATTTCGACCACGTGATCATGAACCCGCCATTTTTTATCGGTGGCAGCAAAGCAACGGATGACGGTCGCGCGCGCGCGCGTCAGGAAGTGACGGAGCTTCCGATCTGGATCGACTCGGCACTCAAGCGACTGAAGCCGAAGGGCTGGCTGACGGTAATCTTAATAATTGAGCGCCTGCCGGATGTTATCAACGCGCTCAATGGGCGTGCAGCTGCGATACAAATAAAGCCACTTTCTGCACGGCAAAACAGGCGTGCGAGTCGATTTCTGTTGCGCGCGCGCAAAGGCTCCCGCGCCGCCGCATCCTTGTCTAACCCGCTGATTCTTCATGAAGGATCGACGCATGATCGGGACAGCGACAGCTATACCCAAGAGGCGAAATCTATCTTGCGCGGCGTGCAAGCCATAGAATTTTAACGATTTCTTCTGCGCCGCCGCGTCGTAAATGTCGTGACAGGTTGGCAAAGATATGCTGCACTGGGGCACCATATCATTTTTAGGAGGATTGCCATGACCATCACTTCGCATCTGACGGAGCTGAAACGAAAGCACGAAGCCCTGTCTGAAATGGTGGAGGCTGCACATCGCAGCCCGGGTGCGGATGACTTGTCTATCGTCGAGCTAAAGAAACAAAAACTGCGATTAAAGGAGGAAATGTCGCGGCTTCAAACCTAGCGACACTCCTCAGATTTAAGGTGCAGCGGCCTCGTTTGAAACACTCAAACGCGGCCGCAATTGGTTTTGGATCAGGTGATCGCACTTGGATCGAGGAAAGTGAGTCCTTGTTCGAACCCGGAAAGGTCTGCCGTTTCCGCCTCGATCCATTTGATGAACCTCGCCACCAAGGGGCGGGTTTCCGACCCAAGCGGACAAACAATCCGATAGGCCGCGTTAAGACGCATCGCGGATTTGAACGGAATCACCAAGCGCCCGTCCCGCAAATATGACTCCGTCATAGAAATACGCCCCAACACCACGCCGGCGGACGCAAGTGCCGCGTCAATCGCATGATCGGATTGCGAAAAGTGCGGACCCTGCTGACGGGGCTCAGGAAGCCCGCAGGCTTTGAAGAAATAAGACCAATTGGGATGCGGCTTCAAAAAGACGGTGTGGTCGTCATGCAGAAGCGTCATATCCGCAAGGTCTGACAGTTCCGACAGGTCTTGCGCCAAAACAGGCGACACCATCGGCGCGATCCATTCATCTATGATCTGCTTTGAATACAGGTTCTTGTCGCCGCCCTGCCCAAAACGAATTGCAACGTCGACATCATCGCGGTCGAAATCGACGATCTGCAGGCTAGCTGAAAAGCGCAATTCAATGTCCGGGTTTGCTTGGGCAAAGGTAAACAGACGCGGCGCAAGCCATTTTGCGGTAAAGCCCGGGCCTGCCGTGATGGTTAACGTGTCTTGGTTCAATCGACGCGTCACAGTGCGCCAGGCCGATTGCAGAGCTGTGAAGCCGTCGCGCACGCCGGGCTGCAACAGCTTGCCTTCCTCTGTCAGTTCAACCGCGCGGTTGAGGCGTCGGAACACGGGCGCGCCAAGATGCTGTTCAAGCGACTTGATCTGAAAGCTCAAAGCCGCCGGCGTGACATTCAATTCCTCCGCTGCGAGAGCAAAGCTCATATGGCGCGCAGCCGCTTCGAACGCTCTAAGCGCTGTGAGGGGTGGGAGCCTGTCCATAGCTCACATAAGTATAACTTAACTGAAGGCTTGAAAAGTCTCGTTTGTCGGTTGGCTGGCGGGGCCGCATATTGGTTTCAATTCAGAAATTCAGATGCTTACGGAGCTGACAATGATCGAAACACATCTCAACCCACAGGCAATCGCCGCACAGAAAGCTGCACATGACATTCGTGGGGAGGCCGTTGCCTCCTTGTTCCGCGCCATCCCAAAGCTGGTTTCGTCCCTTAGAAACTGGTCCTGACCAAGCGCGCCACGCAGAAAAAAAGGGCCGGAGCAGCTGATGCTCCGGCCCTTTCCATAAGCAATCTACTTTTAGGACAGGTACTGGCCGCCATTGGCTGAAATCGTGGAGCCCGTAACAAATCCAGCATCGTCCGACGCCAAGAAAGCGACAGCGCGCGCGATTTCTGATGCCTCGCCCAAGCGCCCAACGGGAATTTGGGGAAGAATGACTTCGTTCATCACCTTTTCAGGGATAGTACTCATCATTTCCGTGTTGATGTAGCCGGGTGCCACGACGTTGACTGTGATACCAGCCCGGGCACCTTCTTGCGCCAGAGCCTTGGTGAAGCCGATATCGCCCGCTTTGGTTGCCGCATAGTTGGCCTGTGCGAACTGACCCTTTTGGCCGTTGATCGAAGAAATCGTCACGATCCGCCCAAATTTGCGTTCGCGCATACCGCCCCAGACGTTGTGCGTCATGTTGAACACGCCATTCAGGTTGGTATCGATACACTCATGCCATTGCTGAGGCGTCATTTTGTGAAACGGTGCGTCGCGTGTGATCCCGGCATTATTTACGAGGATATCGACCGGGCCGATCTCGGCTTCGATCTGGGCCACGCCATTGGTACAGGCGTCATAATCGGCAACATTCCATTTGAAGGTTTTGATGCCAGTCTCCGCCGTGAAGGCCGCGGCTTTTTCGTCATTGCCGGCATAGGTCGCAGCGACTTGGCACCCTTCTGCCTGAAGCGCTTTCGAAATGGCCGCGCCGATACCGCGTGAGCCGCCTGTCACAAGTGCAACACGAGACATGATGTTTCCTCCTGAAAATCTAAGGTAATTTTATTTCTAAAGCACGATAGGTTGCGCAATATTTATGCGCAACCTATTTCCTCGCTTAGGGGCGTTCGAGGCACATCGCGACGCCCATACCGCCACCAATGCACAAGGTCGCGAGACCTTTTTTCGCATCGCGGCGCTGCATTTCGAAAAGAAGGGTGTTCAGAACACGACAGCCCGACGCACCGATCGGGTGCCCAATAGCAATGGCGCCGCCATTTACATTGACGATCTCAGGGTCCCAGCCCATATCCTTGTTCACGGCGCAGGCCTGCGCAGCGAAGGCCTCATTCGCCTCGACAAGGTCCAAATCTTCCGGCGACCAGCCCGCTTTTTCCAGCGCTTTACGCGACGCGTAAATCGGGCCGACACCCATGATGGACGGGTCCAACCCAGCTGTTGCGTAGGACACAATGCGGGCCAAAGGCTCAATCCCACGCTTTTCAGCATCGTCAG
Organism: Litoreibacter sp. JB4-2; assembly: GCF_055693445.1. Classification (NCBI taxonomy): domain Bacteria; kingdom Pseudomonadati; phylum Pseudomonadota; class Alphaproteobacteria; order Rhodobacterales; family Roseobacteraceae; genus Litoreibacter; species Litoreibacter sp. JB4-2. The sequence continues at coordinate 3,037,915 of NZ_CM146334.1, read as the reverse complement.
CCGACATCAAAAGCGTCGCTGCAGCACCGTCATTCAGACCAGAAGCATTCGCGGCGGTTACAGACCCATCTTTGGTGAAAGCCGGGCGCAGTTTTGCCATAGCCTCCATCGTTGCGCCGTGGCGGATATATTCATCACTATCGATGGTCAGGTCGCCCTTACGAGTCGACACAATGAATGGCGTGATTTCGTCAGCGAACTTGCCAGCTTTCTGCGCAGCCTCTGCTTTATTTTGCGAAGCGACGGCAAATTCATCCTGCGCATCGCGGCTGATCTGCCATTTCTGAGCAACATTCTCAGCCGTTTGGCCCATGTGATAACCGTTGAAGGCATCCCAAAGCCCATCGCGGATCATCGAGTCGATGTATTTGAGATCACCCATCTTCTGGCCTTGACGCAAATTCGCGACATGTGGGCTCATCGACATGTTTTCCTGACCGCCAGCGGCAACAATATCTGCGTCGCCAAGCTGGATATGTTGGGCGCCCAGCGCAACGGCACGCAAGCCCGAACCGCACACCTGGTTGATGCCCCAAGCGGCGCTTTCAATCGGAAGACCCGCGTTGACATGCGCCTGACGGGCCGGGTTTTGACCCTGCCCACCGGTCAACACCTGACCCATTATGGTTTCGCTCACCTCAGCTTTGTCAATTCCCGCGCGATCAACAACGGCTTCAAGAACTGTCTTGCCCAAATCATGCGCCGGAGTGTTGGCGAAAGACCCCAAAAAGCTGCCAACGGCCGTTCTGGCAGCTGATGCGATAACCACATTTGTCATGAATATTCCTTTCCGACGGCAACGCCGATTTCCGAATCCAACCCACGCGCTGACCGCGTGTTCTCTTGTTTGAGTAGCAAGGCAGGCATGGCGACGCAAACAATCAGCAGGCGAACTGCGCAAACAGCGCCCTGTGTCATTCTAAAAATTGGAAAGATAGAAAAACTTTAGCCGGTCGCGCCAAAGCTGCTTTTCGTTTGATTTGGCAATCTGAGTTGCGGCGCACCGAAGAGATAGCCCTGCAAACAGTCGAGCCCCGCGTTGATCAGATATTCTGCCTCCTGCGGACGCTCAACGCCCTCAGCAACCGTAAACATATCGAAGTGCTGGGCAATGGAGACGAGCGCCTCCGTCAGAACCTGATTGTCCTGATCTTCGTGGATATTGCGGATGAATTGGCAGTCAAGCTTCACAACATCAAAACAGAAATCCTTGAAGTATCGAAAGGCGGTATATCCAGCACCGAAATCATCCAAAGCAAAGCTCACGCCATGGCGGTTCAACCGGGTCATGAAATCAACAACAGCGTCCGGCATGCTGACGGCCGACGCCTCCGTGATTTCAATAATCAACCGCTCGCCCAGGGTCGGGTCTCGGAAAACTGCGCGTTCAAATACCGTTTCCCAACGATCCAAACCAATCGTGCGCGGCGAAATGTTGATCGAAAGGCGCAGGCTTGGATGGTCGATAAGCGCTTGGCAGCCCATTTCGAGGGCGAGGCAGTCGATAATGCGCCCTTCCTCAAACGGCTCAATTTCCGAAATAAATTCGCTGGCAGGGATCACGCGTTTGGTTTTGTCCATGACGCGCACCAGACCCTCAAAAAAGGCAGGCTGCGTCGTATTTTTACTTTGCATAATTGGCTGGAAAGCGAGCATGACATTGCGCGTCTTTAGGCCTTCGCGCACCATTTCGATGATGTTGCGGTCACGCTCCAACACCGCCGCTGCAAGCGGGTTCGAATAATTGTCCCAAGTGCCAGTTTCGGTCACAACCAATTCCTTCGCTACGGTCGCCCCAGCTACACGTGGCTCCGTTAAATCGAAGTAAATATTCCACTTTTGTTCTAATTTGACTAAACTCGCCATCCTAAGTCTAACCCGTTGAAAGAGATGCGAAATGGTCCAGAGGTGCGATTGGTGCGAAGGCAACCCCGACTATATTAAATATCATGATGATGAATGGGGTCAGCCAGAACATGACAGCCGTGCGTTGTTTGAATGCTTGATTCTCGAAGGGTTTCAGTCGGGCTTAAGCTGGATCACGATCCTGAAAAAACGTGAGGGTTTTCGTCGCGCCTTTGCTGAATTTGACCCAGACGTTATTGCGACTTGGGGTGATGCAGAAATTGAGAAGCTAGTTCTGGATCCCGGCATTGTGCGTCATCGCGGCAAAATCGCCGCAACAATCAAGAACGCAAAGGCCTGGCAAAAGATCGAGGCTCGGGAAGGGTTTTCCAACTTCATTTGGAACTATGTGAATCACACGCCAATCCAGCCATCACGCTCCGCTCTCAGCGACGTTCCGGGCAAAACCGAGCTCAGCACCACGATCTCTAAAGATTTGAAGAAAGAGGGATTTGGATTTTGCGGGCCGACGACAGTCTATGCCTTCATGCAAGCCGTTGGCATGGTTAACGACCATGTCGCGTCCTGTCACAAATTCGCCGCGCTCGCCGGCACGAAGTAGTCCAAGACTGCCCACCCTTACAGCTAAAAAAAACGGCGCGCTTCGGGTGAAGCGCGCCGTTCTTAGAACTTTTGGGACGGTTACGCCAATTCGAAGCGATCCGCGTCCATGACTTTGGTCCACGCGGCCACGAAGTCAGCGACAAAATCACCTTTCGCGTCGTCGCAGGCATAGACCTCCGCCAAAGCGCGCAATTGGGAGTTTGACCCGAACAACAGATCTACCGATGAGGCTGTCCATTTGACGTCGCCCGAGGCCGCGCTGCGCCCTTCGAACAGGTCAAATTCGCCGGTCTCTTCCCATTTCGTGTCCATATCCATCAGATTCACGAAGAAGTCGGTCGTCAGCTGCTCTGGTGTATCGGTGAGCACGCCAGCCTTGCTGCCATCGACAGTCGCAGCCAACACCCGCAAGCCACCGACAAGCACGGTCATTTCCGGTGCGCTAAGCCCCAGAAGATGCGCTCGGTCGACCAGCAGTTCGGACGGGGTACGGTACTGGTTCTTGGTTGCGTAGTTGCGGAAGCCGTCGGTCTTTGGCTCAAGCACGTCGAAGCTTGCCGTATCTGTCTGCTCGGCGCTCGCATCTGTCCGGCCCGGGGTGAAGGGAACGGTGACCGCGTGACCGGCATCGCCAGCAGCTTTCTCAACAGCCGCAGCGCCACCCAAGACAATCAGGTCCGCCATTGATACCGGCTTGCCAAAGCTTTGCTGCACGCCTTCAAGGGCGCTCAGCACTTTCGCCAAAACCTTGGGCTGGTTCACGGCCCAGTCCTTTTGTGGCGCAAGGCGGATACGGGCGCCATTGGCCCCACCACGGCGGTCAGTGTGGCGGAAGGTTGAAGCTGATGCCCAAGCCACGCTAACCAAATCTGAGACCGACATCCCCGTCGCCAGGATTTGCGATTTCAGCTCGGCCACGTCAGCATCGCCGATCAGGTCGTGATCTACTGCCGGAACCGGATCCTGCCAGATCAGCGGCTCGGCTGGTTTCTCCGCACCCAAGCCACAGACATGCGGGCCCATGTCGCGGTGGGTCAGCTTGAACCAAGCGCGCGCGAAGGCATCCGCAAACTCAGCGGGGTTTTCATGGTAACGGCGCGCGATTTTCTCGTAAGCCGGGTCCATGCGCATCGCCATATCAGCCGTGGTCATCATCAACGGCACTTTGGTGTCCGAGCCGTCGACTTGCGGTGCATGATCGCTGTCATCAAGGTCTTTTGCAGCCCAGATGTTGGCGCCAGCGGGGCTCTTGGTCAGCTCCCAGTCATAGCCGAACAGCACATCGAAATAGCCGTTGTCCCAGTTGGTCGGATTCGCGGTCCATGGGCCTTCAACGCCCGATGTGATCGCGTCCACGCCTTTGCCGCTGGCATATGATGACAGCCAGCCCAAGCCTTGCGCAGTCACATCGGCGCCTTCAGGCTCTGGGCCCACATGCTCAGGGTCGCCGGCACCGTGGCCTTTACCGAATGTGTGGCCACCAGCAACGAGTGCGACGGTTTCTTCGTCATTCATCGCCATACGCGCAAAGGTTTCACGAATGTCGCGGCCAGACCCGACCGGGTCCGGATTGCCGTTTGGACCTTCTGGATTGACGTAAATCAGGCCCATCTGCACAGCAGCAAGCGGGTCTTCAAGCTCACGGTCGCCTGTGTAGCGCTGATCGTCGAGCCAGACGGATTCGGGGCCCCAATAGATGTCTTCCTCGGGCTCCCACACGTCTTCACGGCCACCGGCGAAGCCGAACGTTTTGAACCCCATGGATTCCAATGCGACGTTGCCGGTGAGAACCATCAAGTCAGCCCAGGAAATCTTGCGGCCATATTTCTGCTTGATCGGCCAAAGCAGACGGCGCGCCTTGTCGAGGTTGCCATTGTCAGGCCAGCTGTTGAGCGGCGCAAAGCGCTGCGTGCCCGATGTGGCCCCGCCGCGGCCGTCATAGGTCCGGTAGGTGCCCGCGCTGTGCCACGCCATACGGATGAAAAGCGGACCATAATGGCCATAGTCAGCGGGCCACCAGTCCTGGCTGTCGGTCATCAATGCGGTCAGGTCATCTTTCAGCGCCTGCAAATCGAGGCTTTTGAATTCCTCAGCATAGTCAAAATCATCACCCATCGGGTCGTTTTGCGGCGCGTTCTGGTTCAACACTTTCAGGTTGAGTTGGTTGGGCCACCACAACTTGTTGTTCATACTTTGGATGACTGTGTTGATTTCACGTCCGCCCATAACTGGGCATTTCGATGCGCTACCTTGGTTGCCGTCCATGGTGGCCTCCCTGAATTGAGTTGCAAAAAATGGTGTGGGCTGACTCCCACTCTGGCATCGATTTACCACCTTCTTAGAATTAGTTTAAGTTGAATTTCCTGATTGTTGAGATAAGAATTTCTTATGAAAAATCTAACACTCAAACAATTCCGGTATTTTGAAGCGCTCGCCCAGCAAGCGCATTTTGGCCGCGCGGCTGAGACATGCGCCATATCGCAACCAGCCTTGTCGATGCAGATCAAGGAATTGGAAGACACGCTTGGCACACCGCTGTTCGAACGAAGTGCGCGCCGCGTCCGTCTTACGCATTTCGGCGAAGAATTTGCAGGCCGGGTCCGCGACATACTCAGGGCCGTTGACGAACTGACTGACCTCGCGCGCGGGCCAGATGACAGTTTGCTGCGGCGACTGCGCATTGGGGTGATCCCCACAATTGCGCCCTACCTTTTGCCTGGTTTCGTCGGTCGTCTGACCCAAAAGTTCCCGGGGCTTGAGCTGCATATCCGCGAAACGCTCACCTCCCGGCTGATTGAGGAACTTGATGAAGGGCGGATTGACGCGGCGATCGTGGCGCTTCCTGTGTCCGAGCCCGCGTTCACAGAGGTCGCCTTGTTTGAGGAAGACTTTGTACTTGTGCGCCCTGACACGGATGCCGAAAAACCTGTTCCCAGCCCCGAAACCCTGCGCGAAATGCGCCTACTTCTTCTTGAGGAAGGTCATTGCTTTCGCGATCAGGCCCTTTCGTTTTGCAATATTCAATCGGCTTTGCCGCGTGAAGGGCTCGATGGCAGTTCCTTGTCGACTTTGGTGCAAATGGTTGGCGCCGGGATCGGCGTTACCTTAATCCCCGAAATGGCCATCCCGATAGAAACCCGTTCCGCCGATGTCTCCGTCGCAGCGTTCAAATCGCGCAAGCCCTCGCGACAGGTTGGGATGATCTGGCGCAAGACCAGCCCGCTTTCCGATCAGTTTCTACAAATTTCCGAAGTGGTTCGTGACGCGGCGCAATCGTTGCGAACACGCTAGCCTTGTGCCCGCAAAACCTGCGCCGGACGCGCGGCAAGCGGACGCCATGCAAAATAGAACCCCGTCAGAAGCGTGGCCAGCAACCCACCTGCGACGACCGCCAAAGCAGACGGCAATGCGACCTGAAAGTCGCTATCCATCACAAAATAAGTCACCGCCCAACCCGCAGTGATCCCAGCGCAAAGCGCGATGACCCCAGCGGTCAGCCCAAGAATTGCAGATCGCAGCATGAAATTTCCCAGCACAGCAGCCCGTGTCGCGCCCAGCGTTTTCAAAATCGCGCCCTCGTAAACCCGCGCACGTTCACCTGCGGCGGCAGTCCCGATCAAGACAATCGCCCCGGTCAACAATGTCGCAAGTGCGCCATAAGTGACGGCAGCTGCGATCCCTGAGAGAAGCTCAGAGACACGGTCGATTGCATCGCGGACCCGGATCGCAGTGACGTTTGGATAGGCTTGCGCCAATGCGCGCAGCAACGCTCCTTCGTCGCTTTGTTCAGCATAGACGGTGGCAATGTGCGAATGCGGGGCGCCCGCCAATGCGGCGGGGTTCATGGACAGGATGAACCCGATCCCACCTGTGGAAAAATCGACTTCGCGAAAGCTTGTGATCGTGGCTGTGATGTCGCGCCCCAGCACGTTTACCGTCATCGTATCGCCCAGCGACAAACCCATTTCCGCAGCCTCCTCCGCGGCAAAGCTGATCTGCGGCAAGCCGCCATGATCTTCGGCCCACCAAGAACCTGCGGTGATCTTCGTGCCTTTGGGCGGGGCGGCCGCGTAGGTTATGCCCCGGTCGCCCTCCAAAACCCAGTGGTCCCCGGCCACATCGCGGGCCGGCATGTCATTGATCTGCGTAATCACACCGCGCAACATAGGCGCGCTTTCAACCCGGTCGACGCGGGCGCGGTCCTGCAAGGAACGGGTCAGCGGCGCAAGCTGGTCTGGTTGAATATCCACAAGGAAATAGGCTGGCGCGACCTCAGGCAGATCTGTCGAAATGGCGTTTCGCAAGTTCCAATCAATCTGGCCCACCGCCGCCAGAACCGACAGGCCCAGCCCTAATGACACCACGACCGAGTGCACCTCCCGCCCGGGTCCGCCCACGGCTGACAGCGCAAAGCGCAACTGACGCGTGGTGCGAAATCTCGGAGCAAGCAGGCGCGCCAACGCCTTGATCCCCGCAGCTGCCAACAACAACACCGCGAAGGCACCCATAACACCCAGCGACGCCCAAAGGGTCAGGTACCATAGACCAGTCAAATAGGCCGCGGACAGGATCAAAACCAACAAGATCACACTGCACAGCAACAGCCAGACCGGGCGCGGCCAGCCCGAAATGCCCGCCTTCGCGTCGCGAAACAGCGCGGCGGCTTTGATGTCTTCGGTTTGCGCCAAGGGCCAGAGCGTGAACAGCGCCGCAGACAGCGACCCATAAAGCGCCGCTTCAAACAGCGGCTTAGGGCGCAGGGCGAATTCCACCGGCACGGGCAATCGCGCCTCGATCAAGGGCGATAGCAAGAACGGCACGCTCGTCCCGATCAGCAATCCCAACGCGGTCCCAATCGCGGACAGCACCGCGATTTGCAGCATATAGGCCTGAAAGACGACGCGCCGTTCGGCCCCGATGGAGCGCAAAGTTGCAATGACTTGAGTCTTTTCTGACAGATAGGCCCGCACCGCGGCGGAAACGCCGACACCGCCCACCGCAAGCCCTGTCAGCCCAACAAGCACCAGAAACGCCGACAGCCGTTCGACAAACTCAGCGATCCCGGGCGCGCCGTTGCGACGGTCGCGCCAGCGAAACCCGGTGCCATCCAATTCTTGTTCGGCCTCAGCTTCCATCACTGCCGGATCGCGCGCGGATTTGATGCGGTACTGTGTTTCAAACAACGTCCCTGGCGCTACCAGCCCCGAGCCTTCAAGAGCGCGCGACGCCACAATCACCGGCGGGCCAAGGGAAAATCCTGCGCCGGCGCCGTCGGGCATACGTTCAAGCGCCGCCATCACAATGAAATCCTGCGTTCCCAGGCTGGCCGTATCCCCGACGGCAAGTCCCAACCGGTCCATCAAAAGCGGGTCGACAAGAATGCCCGGCACGCCTGCCTGCCCCGTAAGCGCCACGTCGAGAGCGATATCAGGGTCAAGCCTGAGCTTGCCATAAAGCGGGTAGAGATCATCAACGGCCTTCACCTGTGTCAGCGCGCGATCCTGATCCGCGCCGACCAACATAGAGCGGAAATCAACCAGTTCGGACAATTCCCCTTGGCTGGTCATCCAGTCACGCTCCTCCGGCGTGGCGAAGCGGTAGGTCAGTTGCACCTCCGCATCGCCGCCCAGAATGACCGCGCCTTGTTCGCTTAAGCCTGCCTCGATCGCGCTACGGACCGTCCCAATAGCTGCAATCGCGGCCACGCCAATGGCAAGGCAGGCCAAAAACACCCGAAACCCGCCTATCCCGCCGCGCAATTCGCGGCGCGCGATGGTCCATGCGACGGACAAACTGCTCATTGCGCGGCAACGGTAAGGCTGTCATCCAAAACCTGCCCGTCGCGCAATTGGACGATACGGTCACACCGCGCCGCAAGCTCCGGCGCATGGGTCACAAAAATAAGAGTTGCCCCCGTTCGGTCGCGCAGTTCAAACAGCAAGTCCATCACCATTTGGCCGGTTGCGGCATCAAGGTTCCCAGTCGGTTCATCCGCCAAAAGCACATCAGGTCGGGCGACAACGGCGCGCGCAAGCGCCACACGCTGCTGCTCACCCCCCGACATTTGCGATGGGTAGTGGCCCAGACGATCTGCCAGACCCACGGTGGCCAATTCCGCTTCCGCGCGCGCAAAGGCGTCTGGTGTTCCGGAAAGTTCCAAAGGCAGAGCCACGTTTTCCAATGCGGTCATTGTCGCAATGAGGTGGAATGATTGAAACACAACCCCCATATGATCCCTGCGGAACCGCGCCAGGGCATCCTCCCCCATCGGGGTCAGGTCCTGGCCCAAGACCTGCACCAAACCAGATGAGGCGCGCTCCAGCCCACCCATCAACATCAGGAGAGATGATTTGCCAGACCCGGATGCGCCCGTTAGCCCGACCGTTTCACCTTTGGCGACGTCCAACGAAATCCCTTTCAGGATGTCGACCGATCCCGCATTGCCGGCAAGCGACAGGCGCACGTCTTTCAAAGTCAAAATGGACAAGGCGATCTCCGTGGTTGGACCCTCCTTAAATAGGACCCGTTTATGGTTCCTCAACGCCGCATGTGTTTTTACCGCATTTCCTGCACTCGCAGAGCCAATCACCATTGCGGCACTGGGCGACAGCCTGACCCAGGGCTACGGGTTGGTGCAAGAGGATGGCTTCGTGGCGCAGTTGCAGAACTATCTCGATGACCAAGGCCTCGATGTGGTGCTGATCAACGCCGGTGTGTCGGGCGACACCACCGCTGGTGGGCTGTCGCGCATCGACTGGACCCTAACGGAAGATGTGGACGCGGTGATCGTCGCACTTGGGGCCAATGATATGCTGCGCGGGTTACCGCCCGAGGCGGCACGCGCCAATCTTGATGGCATTCTGGCCCGGATTGACGCCAAGCAATTGCCTGCACTTTTGGTCGGCATCGACGCCCCGCCCAATTTCGGCCCCGACTATGAGCAGGCGTTTGAAGCGATCTACCCCGAGCTTTCGCAGGATTACGGCACGCTTCACTTCCCCAATTTCATGCAAGGTTTGGCCGATCTAGGTGATTTGGAGGCCGTCATGCGCGATCACATGCAGGGCGACCGCATCCATCCGAACGCGTCCGGCGTTGCGCTGATCGTCGAGGCGATGGGGCCAATTGTCAAAGACCTAGCGGCCCGGGCGACGCCTTAGGCGCGCTGCGCTTTGCCGACCTTACGGCAGAGCAAAATCACCGGAAGCAAGCCAATCGATGCAATCACAAGACTAGGCACCGCAGCGCCGTCGAGTCGTTCATCGGCCGCCAGACGAAAGGCCTGGACCGCAAGCGTGTCAAAGTTGAAAGGCCGCATGATCAGCGTCGCGGGCAGCTCTTTCATCACGTCGACAAAAACGATCAAGGCGGCGGTTAGCAGGCTTGGTGTCAGGATCGGGATATGCACGCGCCCAACGACCCCCCACACCCCTTTGCCAAGAACCCGCGCCGCGGCATCCATGTTGGGGCTGATAGCTGAAATCCCGCCCTCATAGGCCCCCAGAGCGGCCGCCAGAAACCGGATCATATAAGCCGCGATCAGCAGCCAGATGGAACCGGTGAACAACAGACCGGTCGAGACATCAAATGTCGCTCGCATCCACGCGTCCAACGCATTGTCAAACGCCGCAAAAGGCACCAGCAGACCAACCGCGATTACGCCACCCGGCACCGCGTAGCCAAGCCTGCCAAAATACAGAGCGGAGGCCGCGAGCTTGCCCCCCAACTGCGATGCAGCGCCCCCAATAACAGCGCAGCAAATACGGTCAGCGCGGAGGCAATCAATGCCAGCGTGACGGTGTTGGAGATGAAAGACAGATAGCGCGGGCTCAACAGGTTTTGCTCAGATCCGAGCCCCATCAGCACCAGTGCTATGGTCGGAATGATCACGCCAAACAGGATCGGCGCGCAGCACAAGCATAAGGCAAACACCCCCGTCCCGCGTTCCAATTGGACCCTTTCATGCGCATTGGTGGCTTTCTTGGCCGCATAGCGCGCGTTGCCGCGGTTGCTGCGTTCCAAGAACGCCAAAAGCAGCGCGAATGCCAGCAGGCCCAACGACAATTGTGCCGCAGCGGCGCGGTCCCCCATGGAAAACCAGCTCGTGTAAATACCCGTCGCGAATGTCGGCACTGAGAAATAGGAGACAGTACCAAAGTCGGCAATCGTCTCCATAGACGCGAGCAAGACGCCAGCCGCAATCGCCGGGCGCGCCATGGGCAGCGAAACGCTCCAAAAGGTTTGCATGGGCGTCTTCCCCAGCGAACGCGCGGCATGAAACATGGACGCGCTCTGGCCCATAAACGCGCTACGCGCGAGCAGGTAGACGTATGGATACAACACCAGGATCAGCATGACGGCGGCCCCGCCCAAAGACCTGATTTCAGGAAACCAGTAATCGCGCGGGCCATAACCCATCACAGTGCGCAGCGTCGTTTGCACAATGCCCGGATGGTCAAGGATGTCTGTATAGGCATAGGCCAGCACATAAGCCGGAAAAGCCAAGGGAATGACCAACCCAACCTCAACCCATTTACGGCCTGGAAACTCGGTCATTGTGACCATCCAAGCCGCGCCTGTGCCCAGCGCAGCGGTCCCTGAGCCTACAAGTGCGACAAGCGCCAAGGTCGTCAGCATGTAGCCGCCCAGAACAGTGTCGAGCAGGTGCTGCAACGTGTCTGAAGACCCCGTGAACGCCGCGGCCACGACACCAAGATGCGGCAACGCACAGATCGCCGCGACAAGCACCGCGCCTGCCACAAGCCCCCTATGGCCCAGCTTTCCGAGTGCCAGCTTCATACCCTGCATTGCCACCATGCCTTACCACCGCGCCGCAAATTTGCGATTCCTTCGTAGGTCATAGCGCGTTTTCATTGAGTTGACTATTTCTGTAGGAAATACGCTACTAGCCAAGCTGATCAAGAAATGTTTGCCCTAAGCGCGCCGTGGTCGCAGCAAATCCATCGGCAAGCGCCTGCGGCTCCGGCGCCTCGATATGGCTGCCGATCCACGCCAGAAGGGCCATCCGGCGCAGCATGACGAATGTGTCAATCTCCGCCTCATCTTCTGGGTCCAGGTTCCGCAAACGGCGATACCCTTTCAGCCACGCCTGCTTCAGTTCCGGTATCCGTGGGTCATCTTCCAAAAAGCTGATCGCCGCGGCAAAGTCATACATCAACCAGCCAAAGCCGCAGTCATCAAAATCAATCAGCCGCGGCCCATCGGCACCAAGGATGACATTGGCCATCCGCATGTCAGCATGGATCAGGTTGAAACGCGTGGGCGCCTGACCATAAGCGCGCAACCGGGTTCGGATCAAAGCCTCGACCCGTTCCAAAACAGCGCTAATCTGAGGGTCAACACCGGGCGCGTCGCGCCAGTTGCCCCAGGTCGGGCGTGGGCCGAAGACGCTCTCGATATCCCATGTCAGCCTGTCAAACGGTGACGGCTTGTCCCAAATCATCACGTGGTCATGGCACTGCGCCGCAAACGCGCCAAGCTGCTCAAAGCTTTGCGCCAGATCGCCATCTTCGCGCGGGGCACTGCCTTCAATAAACTCGAACATCACCATTTGATGCGCGCCCGGCAGCTCCGCGATAGCGCCCTGCTGCAAGACCGCACCGTCGCGTCCGGGGATCGCTATAGGTGTCTCGACGCCTGCGTCGCGGCGCAGCGCATCAAGCCATGCCAATTCGCACATGATCGCCCGCACTGAATGATATCCCTGTCGATGCACCCGCAGCACGGATTTATAACCGCTTTCGGCCTCGATCAGGTAGGTCGTGTTCTCTGAGACGTTGATGAGCCGTGCCTGGGCATTTGGCGGCATATCCCACAGTGACAGCGAGTGCGTCACCAGTCGTTGCAAATGCGCCAGTTGCTGCTCCAGCGTCATTTTATGCCCTCCCAAACTTGGTAAAACAGGATGTCCCGCGTTTGTTTTACGAAGGCAAGCGCAAAACCGGCGCATTGCTCTGGCAAAACGCCATCGGCCCGATAGGATGCGCGAATGAAGTTCTTCTCCACCAAATCGCGCCCCATACATCTTGGTCCCTACCCGATGGAACGTCTGCTGCGCCAAGACAGTGCTGACCTGACCATATGCCCACCCGCAGAGCCGCTAAGCTTCGCACATCCCGACGCGCCGCAAAGCATCGTCAACGCTATGGCTGAATATCAGGCGATGCTCGATGCGATCGGGGACGGGCTGGTCAACAAGACCAAGGCTGACTGCCCATCCGACCTTACCGAACGCGCCAACCACGTCAAAAGCTTCGGCTATTTCGCGGACGCAAGCTGCGTCGGGATGTGTGAGCTTCCGCAAAGCGCTGTTCTGGCGCAGCCACATCGCAACCCTGACATTGACGCGCTAGCGGAGGCATTGCGCACCCGGCAGACCAAAACGCTGGCCTCAGGCATCGATGTGATCATGGCCAATCTGCGCGACAGTATGGAGGCTGGGCCAACTGGTATCGGCGGCCACACCCATGCCATTGTCTTTTTGTACGAGCATCCGCGCGATCCCGACCCATCGGAGCCGGGCTATGAGTGGATCAAAGATGCTCAAGCACATCGCGCCGCGCTCAGGGCAAATGAAACCGCCTGCGTCATCGGTAATTATCTACGCGTGTTGGGCTTTGACGCGAAATCGCACAGTGCCTCCTCCAGTGATGTGGATTTGGGTCAGCTGGCCGTCGCGGCGGGGGTTGCGACCGTTGAAGAAGGCGCCCTGACGCATCCCTATCTGGGCACAGGCTTTGGCCTCGCTGCCGTAACGACGACGTTTGAGGTAACGACTGATAGGCCCTTGCGCCCGCTGGCCCGGCAACCACGGTCAAAGACCCACGGGCTGGCCTGGCAGATCGGCAAAGGCACGGAGAAATCGGCGCATACCCGGACGCTGTTTGCCAAGCGCCGCTATGTCGACGGCGCACACCCGTTTGAGCGGCTCAAAAGGGTCGACACGCCCACCACCTATATCGACGAGCCCAATGTCGCACGCGTGCCCAAGCGCACCGACATGTTTGCACGGGCCTTGTTTGGTGACATGGGAAAGACCAATCAGAAAGCGGCAACCAACGGGCACTACGCCCTCAAAGCGGCGCCTTCCGCCGCGCAACGCCGCGCGCTCGGGGCTTTCGTGCTACTGCAAGACGGCGATCCGGAGGGCGCACCACAAAAGCTCGACCCGGTCGCCGCCGCAGAACATATCAAGGCTGCGAGCTACTTTTTGGGCGTAGACGCGGTTGGCATTTCGCGCTGCCCAGACTGGGCATGGTACAGCCATGATGCTCGCGGTGAGGTGCTGGTGCCGCCACACGACAACGCAATCTCCATGATAGTCGATCAGGGTTTTGAAACCATGGCGGGCTCCAGCGGCGATGACTGGATCGCCGTCGCCCAATCCATGCGCGCCTATTTGCGGTTTTCGCTGCTGGGTGGGGTCATCGCCAAGCAAATCCGTCGGTTGGGGTATTCCGCCAAGGCGCATACAGTGATTGACGGCGAAGTCTTGCAGCCGCCGCTTTTGTTGCTGTCAGGTCTGGGCGAGGTCAGCCGGATCGGCGAGGTTATCCTGAACCCGTATCTGGGCCCGCGTCTGAAATCAGGCGTTGTGACCACCGACCTGCCACTCGCCCATGACAAGCCCATTGATTTCGGTCTGCAGAGCTTTTGCGAAAGCTGCAACAAATGCGCGCGCGAATGCCCGTCCGGCGCGATCACCGCCGGGCCAAAGCTGATGTTCAACGGCTATGAAATCTGGAAATCCGACAGCCAAAAATGCACCTCCTACCGGATCACAACGCCGGGCGGCGCAATGTGCGGGCGCTGCATGAAAACCTGCCCTTGGAACCTTGAGGGTTTGTTTGCGGAAGCCCCGTTCCGCTGGGCCGCGATGCATATTCCAAAATCAGCACCACTGCTCGCCAAGCTCGATGACTTTGTTGGCAATGGCGATTTGAACCCGGTCAAAAAATGGTGGTGGGATCTCGAACTGGAAGAGGACGGCGGCTATCGCCCAACACGGCATCCCGTCAACACAAGGGGGCTGCAAAAAGACCTTGATCTGCGTTTTGAAGATCAAACTTTGGCAGTCTACCCCGCACCATTGGCACCCCATCCTTACCCCTACCCGTTCCCGATGGACCGTGAGGCTGGCATCGACGCCTATAAGAAGATGATCAGCGCATCGGAGTATCGCCGCCGACTGAACGCCGGCACACTCGACGGCGTGGTGCATCGCTACTCAAACGACGCCGAAAGCCCGGTCATCCCCGTGATCGTCAGCAAGGTGGAGAAAATGTCGGAATCGGTCACGAAGTATGAGTTCCGCCGCGAAGACGGGCAGGATCTGCCCGCATGGCAGGCGGGCGCGCATCTCGATATCGTCGTAGCCCCCGAATTCTTGCGGCAATATTCCATGTCTGGCGATCCTGCGGACCGGTCGCATTACCAAATTGGAGTGTTGCGCGAAGATCACGGGCGCGGCGGCTCGGCATTGCTGCACCGAATTTTCAGCGAAGGGCGCAAAGTCTTTATCGCCCCGCCGATCAACCATTTCCCAGTTGCCGCAGATGCGACACGGCACTTGTTGATGGGCGGCGGTATTGGCATCACCCCGATGATCGCCATG
The DNA here is from genome assembly GCF_055693445.1 of Litoreibacter sp. JB4-2. Lineage (NCBI taxonomy): Bacteria > Pseudomonadati > Pseudomonadota > Alphaproteobacteria > Rhodobacterales > Roseobacteraceae > Litoreibacter > Litoreibacter sp. JB4-2. The sequence continues at coordinate 3,022,812 of NZ_CM146334.1, read as the reverse complement.
GCCCATGAACTGCATAAGGCGGGCCGCGATTTTGAGCTGCACTATTCGGTGAAAGACCGGGCGGGTGCAGGTTTTCTGGACGACTTGGCTGCGGTCCCTTGGGCCGCGAAGGCGCATATACATGTCTCAGCAGAGGGTACGCGCGCCGATCTAGGCACGTTCTTGGCGGGTTATCAGAAAGGTTGGCACGTCTACACGTGCGGCCCTGACGCGTTCATGAACGCTGTGTTGCAAGAAGCTGAAAACTGCGGCTTCCCGGAAGACGCGCGCCATATGGAATATTTCGCCACGCCGGAGACGCCCGACTGGGTCAATACGCCATTCACGCTCAAACTCGCGCGGTCAGGTCGCAGTTTGCATGTACCTGCGGACAAATCGGCCAGCGAGGTGCTGCTTGAGAACGGCATCCACGTCGATATGAAATGCTCCGACGGGATTTGCGGTGTGTGCAAATGCGGGCTTAGGTCCGGCGATGTCGAGCATCGTGACTTTGTGCTGTCAAAAGACCAACGTACCCGCGAAATCATCCTGTGCCAGTCGCGGGCCGCTGAGCCAGGTGGTGAGATCGAAATAGAGCTTTGAACCGGGTTTTACCGCCGATTTCGTCCGGGGATTGTGGCTGGACGTCTTGGAACCATTGGCCGAATATGGCGTGATCCGTTTCACTTGACCAAAGGCGCACCGCACCATGACACCATCCTTCAAAACACGCATGCTGTCGGGCGAGACGCTGGTGGGAACTTTCCTGAAGACCCCGGCGCATGAAATGATCGAGGTTTTAGCAAAATCAAATCTCGACTTCATCTGCATTGACGCCGAACACGCGCCCTTTGATCGTGGCAGATTGGATATGTGCCTGGCAATCGCGCGTGCGCTCGAGATGCCGACGCTGGTGCGGGTGCCTGTGGGCGCGCCGGTCGAGTTACTTAAAGCGCTCGACAGCGGGGCGACGGGCATTGTGGTGCCGCATATCGACACGGTTGAAAAGGCACGCGACATCGCACGCGCCGGTCGGTTCGGGCATGGCGGTCGCGGCTATGCGGGTTCCACGCGTTGGGCCGGGTTTGCGACCCGCCCAATGTCCGACGTGCTTCAGCAAAGCATCGATGAGACGGTCATCATTGCGCAAATCGAAGAGCCCGAGGGCGTCGAGGCAGCATCACAAATTGCAGCCGTCGATGGCATCGATGGGCTGTTCGTCGGCCCCGCAGATTTGGCAGTCTGTTTTGGAACCACGGACCCATCAGATCCGAAAGTGCTGGAGGCGATGCGCAGCACGGGCGAAGCTGCGAAAGCCAATGACAAGGCGTTTATGACCTTCGCCGGCAGCGCGGCCCAGGGGCCCACGCTCAAGGCATTGGGCGTTACAATGTTCTTTGTCGCCTCGGAACATGCCTTCATGCTGCGCGGCGCAAATGCCGAGGCAGACGCACTTCATTCAGACCAGTAGCCAGTCGCCACAACGCTAAGCTTGAACCGGGCCAAACATCACTTTGTTGATCGCTTTCGAAATGCTCGATTTGTCGAACGGCTTGGAGATCAGGACAAAATCGTCCTCATTGGCCCCGACAAGTTCGCTTTCCGCATAGCCGGACATGAAGAGCACTTTTGCCTGCGGCTGAACCTTCTTCAGATCCCGCGAAAAATCGACACCGCTGCGCGTGCCGGGCAGCAATATATCGACAAGAAACAGATGCACTGTTGGGTTATCTTGTGCGAAAGCGCTCGCCTCATCCGCGGTTGAAGAGGTGGACACTTTATATCCAAGCGACGCGACGATGCGCGACACGGTTTCCAACACATAAGGGTTGTCCTCAAGGATATGAATGTGTTCGTCATTGCCGGGCAAAGTCAGCTGCGGCTTCGCCTTTGGCTCTTTCGCACCTGTTCCGCTTGCGCGCGGAAGGTAGAAATAAACCGCGGTACCTTCCCCCGGCTCGCTCACAATCCGTGCATCGCCGCGCGACTGGCGCGAGAAGCCCAAAACCATCGACAAGCCCAGCCCGCTGCCCTCGCCAATACCTTTGGTGGTGAAAAACGGCTCAAACGCCTTTTGGCGCGTCGCGGCATCCATGCCCCGTCCTTGGTCCTTCAACGAAATCTCGACATAGTCTCCGGGCTCAAGATGCAGCCCTTGAAGGCTGAGCATTTCCTTTGCCGTTCTGTTGGCGCATGTGATGACCAGATCGCCACCTTTGGGCATCGCATCGCGCGCGTTCAGCGCCAAGTTGAGTATCGCGGTCTCTATTTGGGTCGGGTCGGCGTAGACGGGCCAAAGCTCCGTCGGGGCGGCATAGGTCACTTCGACGGTTTCACTGATCGCACGCAGCAACGTGCCTTTGATCCGCGGTATCGTAACATTCAAATCAACGCGCTTCGGTATCAGCGTTTGTTGCTTGGCAAAGGCCAGCAAATGCCGCGTCAAATCCGCGCCGCGCTGTGCTGCGCTCTTAATCGCGCCCGTCAGATCGGGCTCGCCCACCTCCAGCTCCTCCAGCAGCTCCGCATTGCCTTGGATCACCGTCAGCAGGTTGTTGAAATCATGCGCCAGCCCGCCGGTCAGCTGACCAATGGCTTCCATCCTTTGTGATGCGAGCAACGTCACCTCAAGCTCTTTGCGCTTGGTGATATTCGTGAGCAACCCGGCAGAGCGCAGGACCTTGCCTCGCGCGTCATAGACGCATTTTCCTTGGCAATGAAACCAAAGAACACGGCCATCTTTGCAAATGATGCGCATTTCATGTGACAGGGGACGGTCGTGGTGAAACAGGTGTTCTGACAGTTTCTGCTGGTAATCCGCCAGGTCATCGGGGTGCACAATACTGTCGAACCTATGCATCGCCAGCAGGCTCATAAACTCATCTTTGGTGTATCCCAAAGCATGTATGAAACTTGGCGACAAAAAGAGCCTGTCTGCGGCAACGTCCCAATCCCAAATCGCGGCGGTCTGAACCGCAAGCTCGTAGCGTTCACGCGACACACGCAACTTGTCGGAGCTTTCCTCGACCGCGCTTTTCAACGCTTCTTTTTCGCTCTCCTGGCGGGCGCGCAGCCGTGCTTGTTCGGTGACATCTTCTTCGCTCAGGACGATGACATATTCGCCTGTGATCGGGTCACGCCCTTTTCGAACGCCAACCATATGTGTGCGCACACCGCCTTGGGTGCGCATCTCGGCCTCCCAGCTTTCAGTGCTATTGGCCAAAGCAAGGTCAAGAACCTTGTCTGCGTCCACAGGATCGTGAAACCGCGACTGCAAATCGGTTACGTCCTGCGATGTACGCCGCAGCGCGCCAAAACAGGCCAAGGCGGCGGGGTTTTGCGCAAGCAAACGCCCATCCAGCGAAAAGGTTGTGATCAACAGCGAGGTCGCGCGCGCCGCCTCCAGCAAGCGCCAGGTTTCGTTGTCCGCGTCGCGTTCGAGCAACTGCAACAGCTCAATCAGAATACCATTGGTATTGTTGGCGATCTTGACTGGTTGGAAGGACAAAACGACCGTTTGCGGAACCCCGTCAGGGTACAAGGTCCATGTGTCTGACACGCGTGTCTCATGCGATGCCAGATCGACGATCTGACGCAGGCGTTCGCGCACTGTGACGCTGTCGCTTGAAAAGTCGCGCGACTGCATCTCCGAGAGGCTATCCGCCTTCCAGAAAGCCAGTCCCTGATCATTCGCCCACCAAATGTTGTGTTTGTCTGCATCAAAGATCCAAACAGGTGTCGACAGATGCGTAAGTTGGCGAAGATCGGAAAGATCTTCAAACTTCAAGCGTTCCAAAAAAATAGACTTTTATAAAACAATTCCAGATAGCTTGAGCGTTAACGATGATTTAATCAAGTTCAATCCCCGACGGCGGGGCGGCCGACAACGGCGAAAAGCGGCCATCATAGAACTCAGTCACAGGGCGCACCCAGACCGTGCCGTCAGCATCATCATATATCACGACATCACTCCGATCCGTTTCAAGAACGCCGGCCATCAACACCCGGTAAAGACCACCCTTTTTGTGCATATGCGTCGGTGCCCAACCGGGTAGCGCAGGCACCGCTGGCGTCGGGCCTTTAGGCGCCGCAATAGGGTCGTCGGGTGCGCGTCGGCGAAAGATCCCGCCGACGCCGCGCAGGGCTGTCTCAATAAAAGTCATACCCCAGTTAGGCCATTATGCTGCCAAAACGGAACCCGTAATGTCATTGGGCCGGTAAGTTGTGCAGCCCTTGCAGCCCCGCCTGTAGGCTTCCCGGTAGATATTCTGAAAGTCATCAAAAGAGATTTCTTCAGGGCAATTCACTGTCTTGGAAATGCCGCTATCAACCCATTTCTGTGCCGCTGCCTGAATACGCAAGTGATCCGTCGGGCTAAGGTCTGCAACCGTCACAAACGCCTCGCCCAGCGCAGCGTCTTTCCCATACACCTTTCGGTACAGGTAGACCGCGTAGTCCTCGACCAACTCTTCCGATTTCGTGCCGTCCGGCAGCGTGATCTTACGGCGGTAGCTCGTCGAAAAGATCGGCTCGATCCCTGAAGACACATTGCCCCCAAACATTGATGTCGTGCCCGTCGGCGCGATTGTCGTCAGTGCGCCATTGCGCAACCCGTGTTTCGCAATCGCTGCGCGCACATCATCATCAAGGTTTTGCACCGAAGCGCTGGTCAAATGCGCCTCGCGGTCGAAGGCAGGGAAGACCCCGCGCTCAGCCGCAAGCCGTGCGGACGCCAGATAAGCCGCGTTTTGGATCGTACGCATCCAGTGCTCGATCAGCTCAACCGACGCCGCGCTGCCATATTTCACTCCAAGCATGACCAAAGCGTCGGCCACGCCAGTGACGCCAATGCCAATCCGGCGTTTCGCTTGCGCTTCTTGAACCTGCTCCGGCGTCGCAAATTCCGAAACGTCCAATGTATTATCAAGCAGACGTACAGCCGTCCCAACATGCTCTTTCAGAGCATCAAGATCCAGGCGCGCCGCATCCCGGAACGGGGTTTTCACGAGCCGCGCAAGGTTGATTGATGCCAACGGACATGTGCCATTTGGCGGCAATGGCTGCTCAGCGCATGAATTTGTGGCAGAAATAGTCTCGACGTAGCTAAGCGGGTTCAGCGCGTTGATACGGTCAATAAACAGCACCCCAGGCTCGGCCGCTTTGTAGTTCTGTTCCATGATCTTGGTCCAAAGCAGCTCAGCATCGATTGTCTTAACAACCTCGCCGTTCCAGCGCAGATCCCATGTCTTTTTTTCGGCAACCGCCTGCATGAAAGCGTCGCTGATCATCACCGAAAGGTTAAAATTGCGCATCCGCGCGGGATCTGATTTGGCGACAATAAACTGTTCAATATCGGGATGATCATCGCGCAGCGTGCCCATCATCGCGCCGCGTCCCATACCCGTCACAAGCATGCGGCACACAGCGTCGCAAATATCCATCGCCGCCAGCGGGCCAGCGGCTGGACAGTCCAACCCGTCAACCACGAAACCGCGGGGCCGCAGCGTTGAAAAGTCGAACCCGATACCGCCGCCCATCTTCATCGTGAGCGCCGCTTCTTTCACCACGTCCATGATCCCCTCAACCGAGTCAGGAAGTGTTTTCATGACGAACGTATTGGAAAGTGTCACCGATTTTTGCGACCCTGCCCCAACCAGTATGCGCCCTGCCGGGAGCAGTTTGAACCCGCGCATGGCCTCGTAGAACTGTTCCTCATAAATGGGTTTGTCGCCCTCGAACTCGCCTGCAGCGAGCGCTTTGGCCACGCGCCTCCAAGTGTGTTCGACAGCAAAGTCATTAATCTTGCCGTTCTTCCTGTCTTGATATTTAGCACGCCAAATCTGTTCTGAAATCGGTTGGTCAAACGCGACCGGGTAAAGTGCGGACTGTGAAAAGTGGTACATAATTCCCCCAAAGGTTGCAGCTAATTCGAAATTTTTTTTCAAAGAATTTTCGATAAACCCAAAATAGGTCGAAATGTACCGTAACAACAGTAACAGGTGTAAATACTCTGTTAATTGGTTAACTCGATCACACGCGGAGGCGTCGCGCGTCTGCGCTGCCTGTACGAACAAAAAATCTTCGGCTCAACGCAAGTTAATTTGCGCTCAGAACACGGTACGCACTTCGTCACTCCAGGTCATGACTGAGATCATTCTTCTGCACTGTCTCAATCATGGTTACGAAAGGTTTGGCAGTTTTGGTAAAGTTTTATTTGAACTGAAAATGCAAAGGTTTCAGGCGTTTAATACGCTTTAAGGAATGGCATTTACGTCTCCGTCAAAAGTAGCTCGGAGATTGCAAAATGACAAAACTATACGCGTGCCTTGGATCGGGAAATTGCTTTAAACCATGGCTGGCCATGACGCAGCTTGGGGTACCCTTTGACCTTAGCCTCATCAATGTTCTTTCCGGCGAGCAAAAGTCAGAGTCTTACCTAAAAATTAACCCTTTAGGTGTGGTGCCCTACCTAGAGGTTGATGAAAAAATGGGCATTGGTGAAAGCAATGCGATGCTCTGGTACCTGTGCGAGGGCACGAACTTGATGCCTCAATCGCCCGCGGGGCGCGCCGAAGCACTGCAATGGATGTTTTTCGAGCAATCCAAACTGGAACCGTTTATCTCGCCCGCCCGCTTCTTTACGACCATTTTACCAGAGCAACGAGAGGACCGTGCAAACGATATCGCAACGTGGCAGTCATGTGCGCGGCCGGGCCTGGAGCGTTTGAACGCGCATTTGGAAAAACGCCAGTTCATGCTTGAAGAAGGCTATTCAATCGCTGACATCGCCCTCTTTGGATATGTGCATGTATTGGATGAAGCCGGTCTGAGCTTCGACGACTTTCCAGCCATCGGCCACTGGGTCGCCACCGTCGAAGCAACCGACGGGTTCAAGCCGCTCAGCGCGCTGGGCGCGGTGCAGGTCAAGGCAGCCTGATCACCTGGGGCTCAGAATGAGAAAAGCAGACATCAATCTGACATCTGTGTCGCCGGTCAATGGCGATACAGTCTCTGCCGTCGCAATGACGGAAGACCTGCGTCTTCTGTCACAAAGGCTGGAGACTGCAGTTTGGATATTTGACATTGATTTCTGCCGCATACTCTACGCCAACGAAAGTGCGTGCGACCTGTGGCAAGCTAAGTCAGAAGACGCGTTGCGCGAACGTGACCTTAGCAAGGATATGTCAAACAAAGTCGCCGAACGTCTGCGCCAGTATCAGGCCGATTTTCTGGAGTTTGACACGACCTTCCGGGAGGTTTGGACCCTTTACCCGGGGGGCGTGCCAACCAGCCTGCAAGTGGTTTTCCGGGGTTTCAAATTGGCCGACGGGCGCATGGCCATGCTATGCGAAGTGGCGTCCAATGCGGAAAAGGAGCCCGAAAGCCTCAGAAGCGCCGAAGCATTGCTGCACACCGATGTGATGATTTCCTTGTTCGAAAGAGGTGGCTCTCCTTTTTACTTGAACCCAGCCGCACGGGCATCCTCGACATCGCCACATATACGCATTTCCGAAAAATTTTTGCATGAAAGCGACTACAAAATACTGTCCAGCAAGCTGGAGCGTTTTGGCGAGCACCGCATGATCGCCAAAGTGAAAACCAAAGCAGGTATGAGATGGCATGACGTTTCGGCCAAAACCTGCTCCGACGCTGTGACTGGCAAACCGTCGATCTTGATCACCGAAATTGACGTCAGCGAACTCAAAAATGCCCGCGACAAAGCGAGATATCTCGCTGATAGCGACCAGCTGACCGGGTGCTTTAATCGCAGCTACCTGATGCAACACATCGCGATGCTCGAAAAATATAATATCGAAAACTGCGCCTTGCTGAGTTTCGACATCGACAAATTCAAGCAAATCAATGACACCTACGGCCATGAGATGGGCGATGTCATCCTCCAAAAAATCGCCGCTCGCGTGCGTGCATCCGCAAGAGCCAATGACATTGTTGTCCGCCTGGGGGGTGATGAATTTTTAGTCGTTTTTGAAAACATCGAGGGGCGGGACGAGCTCGAGAAAACCGTCACACGCATTCAGGAGGTGGTTTCCGAACCGATCACGCATGACGACACCAAAATTAAAGCCACGGTCAGCATCGGCATTGCAACGTTTAACCCACGCGAGTCCGACTTTGCGGAGGTGATGCGCGAGGCGGATGTTGCGCTTTACGCATCAAAGCAAGGGGGCCGAAATCGCGCGACATTTTTCAATGAAGAAATGGGGGAACGGGCACGCACGCGAGCTCAAATCGAAACAGAGCTCAAACGCGCTGTCGAGAACCAGGAATTTGAACTTTTCTATCAACCCCGGATCGAGCTTAAGACCGGTCGTATTGTCTCTGCCGAAGCGTTGGTTCGATGGCGTCATCCCGAGCGTGGTTTGGTTGCGCCGGGCGAATTCATCCCGATTTGCGAAGAAACAGGCCTGATCGAAGAACTTGGCCACATAATTTTGAGACTGGGTTGTGCAAATGCAATCGAATGGAACGAAGCCGGCAAGGACTTGCAGGTTTCGATCAACATTTCTCCACGCCAATTCGCCGACGCGCGCTTGATGGAGGCGCTCTGCGAGATCTCAAAACGCGAAAACTTCCCAACCCACAAAATCGAACTCGAGATCACAGAATCCGTACTCGTCGGTGACCTCGATGAGATTGAAGAGAAGCTAAAAACGATCTCGGATATGGGGTACCGGATTGCGATCGACGACTTTGGAACAGGCTACTCAAATCTGTCCTATATTTCACGGTTCCCGCTGAATTGCCTGAAGATAGACCAGTCTTTCATAAGTCAGCTCCCCAAGAGTGGACCAATACTTGAACTTATCCTAACTCTTGCAAATCAGATCGGTGCAACAGTCGTCTCCGAAGGCGTGGAAACCAAGGAACAACTCGACTGGCTCCAAGATCGCGCCTGCGAACAGGTTCAAGGCTTTTACTTTGCCCGCCCGTTGCCGGTCGATGATTTCTTGAAGCTCACATCAGAACGCGTTTTTGAAACGATACGCACCGCGCAGAAGGACTGATTTGTCCACGTCGCAACCCAGTTGCACTGCAAACCGACCATGTCGAAAATTCGGGCTGCAGCAAGGTCATAGACGAACGACAAATACCACCATCATAGAAATTCCTGCACCGCTTCGGCTGACAGTGCCGCATGACACCAGCATCTGGTCGAGTTGTTGTTGGCGGCGCCAAACACTCCCTGCTACAGTTTTCCTTGCTATGACCAGAAAGATACGTTTGGCGACGTCGCGCAAGCGCTTCACGACAATGGGGGCTTCGATTGTCCAACAAAACTATATCGACACATGCATCCGCCGAAGATGTGCGCAATGACAACATCCAGATCTATGTCGACGGTGAGATTCTGCATCGAGACAGCGCAAAAGTGTCCGTCTACGACTCTGGCTTCATGCTTGGCGACGGGGTCTGGGAAGGGTTAAGGCTCTATGACAACACCCTGCCCTTTATTGACGCGCATCTCGACCGGCTCTTTGAGGCCGCTCTTTATATAGACCTCGACATTGGCAAGACGCGCGATCAGCTCAAAGAAGCAATCCAACAGACGCTGCAGGCCAACAACATGACCACGGATGTGCATATCCGGCTGATGGTGACGCGGGGCAGAAAGAAAAAGCCATTTCAGCACCCGCATCTCAGCATATTTGGCAGCACGATCGTGATTATCGCCGAACACTCCAAGCCTGACGAAAGCATTGTCGAGCGTGGCATTCGGCTTCACACGGTGCCCCATCACCGCGGGCTACCGCTGACCCAAGACGCAAAGCTCAATTCGCACTCGAAACTGAACTGCATCATCGCCTTGAATCACGCTATTCGCGCGGGCGCCGATGAGGCCCTGATGCTCGATCCTTTCGGCTTTGTGAACACAACAAATGCCTGCAATTTTTTCATCGTCCGCAAGGGCGAGGTTTGGACCTCCACAGGGGACTACTGCATGAACGGGATCACGCGGCAAAAGGTGATCGACCTTTGCACAGAAAATGCCATTCCCGTTTTTGAACGAAACTTTTCTCTGGTCGACACATACAGCGCAGATGAGGCCTTCCTGACCGGAACGTTCGGTGCACAAACCCCGGTATTCGAAATTGACGGTCGTACAATTGGCGCGGACAAGGCGGGGCCCGTTTTCATGCGCCTCAGGGAACTCTACAAAGATCTCATTGCGCGGCAAGGCACATAGGCGACCCGAAGTGATCGACGCAAGATGCAGGCCCAAATCATGACGCCCTCATTGCCATCTCTGCAAGCGCTTCAGCTGTTTCGCGCCTTGGCCGCGTCGGGTTCCGTCAAGGAAACGGCCACGCGGCTGAATGTGTCGACCAGCACCGTGTCCTATCAATTGAAATCTCTCGAAACGCTGCTTGGCGCACAGCTAGTCGAGCATGGCACGCGCCCGATGTCACTGACTGCAAAAGGCGTCATTTATCTGCGCTATGTCGACGAGATAATGGCCCTGTTGGAGCAAGGATATCGCGACCTTCAATCCAACGAAATGTCCGACCTCCGCCATCTACGGCTTGGTGTGATCGACGATTTTGAAAGCGATATTGGCCCTGAAATCAACCGCATGCTCAGGACGGCCTTACCAAAATGCAAATTCGCCAGCCACACCAGACCCAGCCATGAGATATTGGCAATGCTGCAAGAGCGCGCCCTCGACATTGGCCTCGCGACGCAGCCCCAGATACCATTGCCCGATTTGGTCGAATACCCGCTTTTGCGCGATCCGTTTGTCTTGGCGGTGCCGTTAAGCTTCTCGGACCCAGCCGGCGCGTTGCTGCGCGAACCATCTCCCCTTCCATTCTTGCGATATACCGGGTCGCAGATCATGGGACGTATGATCGACGCGCAGCTCAGCCGTCTCAAAGTCAAGCTGGACACGGCGTTCGAGCTGGACAGCACGGCCTCCATTTTCGGCCTGATCGCGCAGGGCGACGGATGGGCAATCACGACGCCTAGCAATTTCGCACGCGCCCGACGGTTTCACGACCAGATCAAATTGCTCCCATTTCCGCAAAAATCATTCGCCAGGACGATATCGCTGTATCAGGCCAATACCGCCGCCACTGATGTTGCGTCCTTGATCTCGACGGCCATGCGCAGCTTGCTGACCAGCCACGTGATCGTACCAACGACGCGCAAATATCCTTGGCTGGCAGGCCATTTCAACGTTCTGCAGGAACGACCCTAAAGGATCGAGAACTGATCGCGGATCGCGCGCTCTTGCGACGTGCTCAGATAGTTTGGCCGGTGGTCGGACAAAATGCGCTGCGCCTCGGTTTTGGCCCGCGCCCAAGACTGCTGCGCACCGCCATCTTCCCATGTTTTGGGTTGGTCGCGATCAGCAAGTTTCGGATAATGGTAGTCGCGTTCCATCGCGGCATGGGTCAGGTCATTGCCCAGAAAATGCCCATCACCAAGCACCGCCTCGCAGATTGACCCGTAGCCAAGGTTTTCATCGGTGACTTCTATGCCGCGCAGCGCGCGGTAGGTCATCGCATGCATTTCATTGTCGAGGATAAATGCCTCAAAACTTGCGCCCAACAGCGACGCCGTCATGCCAGAGCTTTCATAGATCAGATTGCCGCCAGCCAAAGCCGCTGCCAGACTTGTCATCCCTTTTTCGAGCCCATGCTGCGCGTCGATCGCCTTCGCGTCGGTCATCGAACAGGCAACTCCCGAAGGCAGCCCCAACCAGTTCGATATTTGCGCCGACGCCGCGTTCAAAACGGTCGCCTCGCCGCCCGCGCCCGCAAAGGCGCCACTGCGCAAGTCAATCACCAATGGCCAGTTTGAAAACACCATAGGGAAGCCCGGCGACAGGGTGTTGACCATGACAAGACTTGCCAGCGTTTCCGCCAAAGACTGCGCCAGAAACCCGGCCAAAGTTGCAGGCGCCGTCGCACCCGCCTGGGCCGCCGTGATACAGGACATCGGAATATTGTGCTCGATGCATTTGTAGACCACGTCAACCGCATCCTCGCCAAACCGCATAGGCGAAATGATCGGGCTGATATGTGCCTTTACGAAGGGTCGTTTCGCGAACTCCCCCTCACCTCCCGCCGCAATATCAAACAGACGCACAATCGGGTCGACGGTTTCGGCCAGCGTAAAGGCCGTGGCCACAGGCTTTGTGGTGTTCTTAAGCAGCGCAAAGGCCGTGTTCACATCCAGATCAAAGGTGCCCGGAACATCCGTTGCGATGCAGCACCGCGTGAACCAGGCGACATTATCCAAGACATCCTGCAAGCGCGTAAAATCATGCAAATCTGCCAGCGTGGATGGTCGGTAGAGCCCGGTCTCCAGATCAAGCGTGTTCACCGCAGCACCGCCCGTGCCGAAATAAACACGGTCGCCGCCCACCTCAATCGACCGATTTGGGTCACGGCCATGAAAAACGAACGTCTTCGCGGCCTTATCAATCGCGTCCTCGACAAGCGTTTTTGGAAACCCGATGCGACCCGCGCCAAGATCGGTGGCACCTGCCGCGCTCAAATCCTGCCACAGTCGATCCGGCACCTCACCAAGCCCAAGATCGGATAACAGGCGCAAAGCTGTTTGGTAGATGTTTTGGATTTCCGGTTCGGAAAGCGGTTTGTAAAACCCGCCCCTCTGGCCGGGTGCAGCTGGGTTAACATCAAGCGGTCTGGCGCGCTTTGCCAAACGGGCGTCACGTCCTGCACGTCGCATGTCTGTCTCGCCCTCCGGAATGCCCTAAACGTTAACCGGACACCAACGGACGCGCATATCGCAACCGCTTTCCCTTAAATCCTAAAAATTCGGATTTCTTATTTCAAATTTTAGATTTTCATAATGGAACGTTGACCAAAGCGATGCAGTTGGGGCCAGTAACATGACGCAATTCAAAAGGTGACACATGAAAACGCAAACCCGCACTGTTGTTATTGGCGGCGGCATCGCCGGATGCTCAACCCTGTATCACCTGACCCAGGAAGGCTGGACTGACGTGGTCCTTCTGGAACGCGATGAGCTGACCTCCGGCACCACTTGGCATTCCGCCGCGCAGGTCACGAATTTCGGCATGAACCAAACCATGGTCGGGCTGAAAACCCATTCGATCAAGCTGTACCAAGAGCTGCGCGACGACCCCGATTACCCTGTCAGCTACAATCACGGCGACGGCGGCATCAGGCTGGCCAATACCCAGGCCCAGATGGACGGTTACCGCCATTTTGCGTCGATGGCGCGCGGCATGGATGTCGAATTTGAAGTGATCGACGCCGCCGAATGCGCGCGCCGCCATCCGCTGATCTCTACCGACAACCTTCTCGGTGGGTTGTGGGATGGAAATGACGGCGACATTGACCCCGCCAGCCTGTGCCAAGCGCTCGCCAGACGCGCCCGCAAAGCGGGTGCCGAGGTTTACCGCAACACCCCCGTAACCGGCCTGACCCAAAACCCAGATGACAGCTGGACGGTGCACACAGATCAGGGCGACATCACCTGCGAGGTTGTCGTAAACGCCTGCGGCTACCGCGTGAATGAGGTCGGAGCGATGATGGGCATCCACCACCCGGTCATGTCGATGGAACACCAATATTTCGTCACCGAAGAGATCCCTGCGATCCGCGACGCAGGCCACAGGATGCCGCTACTGCGCTGCCCGATCAGCGATTATTACAGCCGTCAGGAAAAGAACGGCCTCTTGGTGGGCTTTTACGAACAAGACTGCAAAACCTGGGGCATGGACGGCATCGACCCGCATTTCGTCAATGCGCTTTGCCCCGATGATCTGGACCGCATCACCGATGTGTTGGAAGGCGCGTTCGCCCGCATGCCGGTCCTTGAAGAGGTCGGCATCCATACCGTCGTCAACGGCCCGATCACCTACACTATCGACGGCGCGCCGCTGGTGGGCCCAATCCCCGGCAAGCGCAACGCGTATTGCATCATCGGCCTGCGCGCGGGTCTTGGCGAAGGTGGCGGGCATGGCTGGCTTCTGGCCCAGCAGATCGTACATGGCGAGGCCTGCTACGACACCTGGTGCCTCGATCCACGACGTTTCACCGGGCATACAAATGTCGAATTGACAGCGCTCAAGGCCATCGAAGACTACCAAAACGAGTTCCGCTTTCACTTCCCGAACGAACACCGCCCCGCCGGACGCATGGCCAAAACCACACCGCTCACCCCCGTCTTGGAGGCGGAAGGCGCCGAATTTACCGTCGTGAACGGATGGGAACGCGCGGAATATTTCAAACCTGCCCCAGATTTCCACGTGGCCCACAGCTTCAAATTTGACGAGGCGCATGACGTGGTCGCGCAAGAGGTCGCCGCCATCCAGAACGCCGCAGGCCTGTGTGAGGTCAATGGGTTCAATAGGTTCGAAATCACCGGCCGCGACGCGCAAAGCTTTCTCGACCGCATGATCTGTGGGCGCCTGCCACGCAAAACCGGACGCGTCGGCTTGGCCTATCTTCTCAATCACCAAGGCATGGTCAAATCAGAGGCCACGATTGCCAATTTGCCCGCCAGCGACCGTGGACCGGCACGCATCTGGTACGGATCGGCAGCGGCCTCCGAATTCCATGACATGGATTGGCTGACGCAGCACATTGCACCCGCAGAGGATGTCTCGATCCGTTCTTTGACTAACGACCAGACCATCCTTGTCCTCGCAGGCCCCAAGGCCCGCGCAGTTCTGCAAACGGTCAGCCGCGGCGACTGGTCGAAGGAGGCTTTCCCTTGGCTGTCAGTTCGCGAATGTTTCATCGGGATCGCGCCCGCGACAGTCATGGCCGTCAGCTTCTCAGGCGAGCTGGCATATGAAATCCATATCCCCAACGCCTCCCTCTGGTCCGCCTATCGCAGCTTGCGCCAAGCTGGTGATCCGCTCGGGTTGAAGCTGTTTGGCGCTTTGGCTGTCGAATCCATGCGTCTGGAAATGGGGTATTTGCACTGGAAAGCCGACATTCTGACCGAATTCGACCCGTTTGAAACCGGCCTCGACCGGTTTGTGACCATGGACAAGGACAATTTTGTGGGCAAATCGGCCCTTTTGGAACGCGCGAAATCGCCGCCCCAAAAACGGCTGACAACGCTTCTGGTCGACAGCACCGACGATCACGCGCATGGCGGCGCTTCCGTGATGGCACAAGGCCGCGTCGTGGGCACCGTGACCTCGGGCGGCTTCGGGCATCGAACGCAAAAAAACATCGCCTATGCCTATATGGACGCCGCGGTGCTGGACGCAAACGAACCGCTCGAAATCGATATGTTGGGCCGCATGGTTAAGGCGCAACCGACAACCGCAAATCTCTACGATCCGCAGATGACCCGGGTGCGCGAATAGCCGCAAGGGCTTGCGACGGATCGCTGAGACAGGCAAGCTTTCCAGACCAAGTCGACGTTCGCAAATTCTGGCGCGTCGGACAAAAGCCGAAGCAACTAGGAGATGCGCCCATGACCTGTGTTTTCGTTCAAATTCGCTGCGCGCCTGGCACGACATATCAGGTCGCCGACGCGCTTGCCCTGCGCGAAATTCATTCGGAAATGTATTCGACCAGCGGCGAATATGACTTGTTGCTGAAGATTTATGTCCCCGACGGAAAAGACGTCGGGCGTTACATCAACGACAACATCAGCCCAGTTGACGGCATCGAGCGCACGCTGACAACAATCACATTTTCAGCATTTTGAGCTTTGCGCCACCAATGCTAACATTGCGCCGTAGAATGGCGAAAGGGACACATAATGACTTCGCTGCCTGAGCTTCACATGGACCAAAAACCGGACGTAACGTCGTTCTTCGATCCGCAATCGAACACGATCAGCTATGTGGTTAAAGATCCCGGCAGCAATGCCTGCGCAGTGATCGATGCGGTGATGAATTTCGACTACGCCGCGGGCCGGCTCAGCTTTGACTGCGCCGATGAGATGATCGCTCATATCGAAGACCAGAAGCTGTCGCTGGAGTGGATTATCGAGACCCATGTCCATGCCGATCATCTGTCAGGCGCGCCCTATGTTCAGCGCAAGCTCGGTGGCAAAATCGGGATTGGGGAACATATTCAAACGGTTCAGGACACGTTTGGCAAAGTCTTCAACGAAGGCACTGAATTCCAACGCGACGGATCGCAATTCGACGCCCTGTTCACAGATGGCCAGACCTACCAAATCGGCGGGCTCGATTGCGTTGCCCTGCACACGCCCGGCCACACGCCTGCATGCATGGTTCACATCATGGGAAATGCGGCCTTCGCGGGTGATACGTTGTTCATGCCCGATGGCGGCTCGGCGCGGGCAGATTTTCCGGGCGGCGATGCAGGGCAGCTCTACGACTCGATCCAGCGTGTCCTGAGCCTGCCTGACGATTTGCGGCTCTTTGTCTGCCATGACTACGGCCCCGGCGGCAGATCAATTGCGTGGGAAACCACGGTTGGCGCGCAACGCGCCGCAAATATCCACGTCGGCGGCGGCACCAGCCGCGAAGAGTTCGTGAAAATGCGCAGCGAACGCGACGCACAATTGGCCATGCCCAAACTGATCATCCCCGCCTTGCAAGTGAACATGCGCGCGGGCGACATGCCCATCGATCCGGCGGGCAACATGATGCTGAAAGTACCGGTGAACAAGCTCTAGAAAACCGTCGAGACTGGCTGCGACAGCAGCCCGCATTCTGGAAGCAACGCGTCGGATACTATAAATCCGCCCGCCGCTTGGGCTCAAAAACGATCCGATCTGCCAGAGTTGTGATTTGTCTCTCCCAAGCTCGGCGTTAGCTTGCTCGAAAGCACCCTAGCCTCGGAGCCCCCAAATGCGCGCCCTCATCCTCCTTGCAGCCTCCCTTTTTGCAACGCCCGCTCTCGCCTGTGGCCCCGATACCGACTGCATGGTCGGCGAACGGCACTACCGTATCTCAATGCCCGCAGGTCATGACGGCACCACAAAAGTTGGCGCAATTGTCTGGGCGCATGGTTATCGCGGCTCGGCCAGGGGAATGATGCGCAACAAGGGTTTCCTGAACGCAATGTCTGAAATGGGCCTTGCCGTCATTGCCTTGAAATCGGCTGATGATGACTGGGTGCTGCCGAATTCGCCCCGCCGCAGCAATATCGATGGCAGCATCGAGTTCAACTATCTCGACGCCGTCATTGCCGACGCCTCGGCCAAATTCGCAATTGATACGGACCGTATGATGATGTCGGGCTTTAGCGCAGGCGGGATGATGACATGGAATGTGGCCTGTGCGCGGCCCGCGCTCTTTGCGGGCTTCGCGCCCGTCTCCGGCACGTTCTGGCTGGAACCGCCCGCAACCTGCGCCAACCCCGTGACCAGCATCATCCACATGCATGGCGACGATGACCCGACGGTTCCTCTCACCGGGCGACCCATCGCCGACACCCACCAAGGGGCGGTTGCCGATAGTCTTAAGATGTACGCAAAATTTGGCGATTTCGGCGCGCCCGAGCCGCGCAGCACCGTGATGTTCGACTGCCTTGACCAGCGCAATGCGGCCGGTGACATCCTCGAATTCTGCCTGTTTGAGGGCGGCCACTCCTTCCGCAGCGATTATGTAAAATACGCGTGGGAAAGACTGGCCGCCGAGGGAAAGCTCTAAAGCATCATTTGGTAGGTGACAGGCACGTAGTTGAACCCGTCATCCTTGGCCTCGACATAGCCCATGCCGGGCCACGGCATGTGGTAGCCCACCATCGGCACCCGGTCAGCGGCGAGCATGCCCAAAACCTTGCGGCGCGACGCGGCAGCGGCGGCCTTGTCCATGTCAAAGCGCACTTCCCAATCCGGGTGTGCCAGTGACCAGACATAGTGGTTCGCCAGATCGGCCATCAACAACAGCTGCTTGCCGCCGCTCTCCAGCATATAAGTCATATGCCCCGGCGTATGCCCAAATGCCCCCATGGCGGTGATGCCCGACACAATAGACGCCCCGTCATCAATCATCGAAAACTTCTCATTCAACGGCGCGACCTTGGCATTGAACGTGTCATTTGCTGCGCCTGACCAGTGGTTATGCTCCACGGCGCCAGTGATGTAGGCAGCATTGGTGAAGGTTTCGCCAGCGTCGCCCATCAGCCCGCCAATGTGGTCCCCATGCATATGGGTGATCACCACATGCGTAATGTCGCCTGCAGCATACCCCGCCGCGCCCAGCGCGCCGGTGATGCTGTCAGGGCTCAGCCCGGTATCGAACAAAATCACCTCACTGCCGGTGTTGACCACCGTCGGCGTGAAGAAAAATTGCGCCACATCGATTGGCAAAAACGCCGCGTCGGATGCTGCTTTGAAGGTCTCCGCATCGACATTCATACCAAATATCTTTTGCGGCTCTTCGACGGGTCGGGTGCCCGCAAGCAAGGTCGTCACCTCAAAATCGCCCAGCTGGGCACGACGAAATTTCGACAAGCCAGGACCTTTGGCGGCATGCCCATCAGCGCGGGCCGAGGTGGCGGTCAAAAGCGCAGGCGTTGCAAGCGGCAAAGCCGCCCCAAGTTTCAAAGCGCTGCGGCGGGACAGGATCGATGGCATCAGAAACACTCCTTGTTGGATATTGTTAACCACAACATAGCGCGCGGATGGCAAAAGGGGATGACGACTGCGTGAACGTCCGCCGGATATGGACTTTCGCGGCGGGCTGTGTTTCACCCGCGCCAAGCCCCAAAGGACCAAAATCATGACCGTCACCCGCTTCGCCCCCTCGCCCACAGGCTATCTGCATGTCGGCAACCTGCGCACCGCCTTGTTCAACTACCTGATCGCCAAAAAGGCGGGCGGGCAGTTCATCCTGCGGCTCGATGACACCGATCCGGCGCGTTCGAAGCCTGAATACGCGGATGCGATCAAGCAGGACCTTGAATGGCTCGGGCTCGAATGGGACCGGGTGGAAACACAATCCTCTCGCCTCGACCGCTACGCCGAAGCCGCCGACAGGCTGCGCGCGGCAGGCCGGTTTTATGAAGCGTTCGAAACCCCGACCGAGCTGGACTTGAAGCGCAAAAAGCAACTCAACATGGGCAACCCGCCGGTCTATGATCGCGCCGCACTCGATTTGTCGGACGCCGAAAAAGACGCCCTCCGCGCAGAACGCGGGTCTGGCGTGTGGCGTTTCAAGCTTGATCACGCGCGCATCAATTGGGCCGACGGCATTCTGGGCGATATTTCCATCGACGCCGCCAGCGTGTCCGACCCGGTGCTTATTCGCGGCGACGGGCAAGTCCTCTATACCATCGCCTCCGTGGTGGATGACACCGAAATGGGCATCACGCATGTCGTGCGCGGCTCGGATCATGTCACCAACACCGCAACTCAAATCCAAATTATCGAGGCTTTGGGCGGCACCGTGCCCGCCTTCGCTCACCATTCCCTGCTGACCGGCCCGCAAGGTGAAGCGCTGTCCAAACGCCTCGGCACGCTCGCCCTGCGCGACCTGCACGACAACGGCGTCGAGCCGCTGGCCCTGCTCAGCCATATGGCGCGCATCGGCTCCTCCGACCCGGTTGAGTTGCGCAGCTCGATGGCCGAGCTGATCGACGGGTTTGATCTGTCGCATTTCGGCGCGGCACCCACGAAATTCGATGTCGAAGACCTCTATCCGCTCACGGCGAAACATCTGCACGGGCTCGACCTGTCAGCCGTCAAAACCGATCTCGACGCGCTCGGCGTTCCAAGCGACCTGCAGTCCGCGTTCTGGAATGTCGCCCGCGACAACATCACCACGCGCAAGGATCTGGCGACATGGTGGATGCTATGTCGTGACGGCGCAGACCCGGTGATCGACGCTGAGGACGCGGATTTTGTGGCGCAGGCGCTGGGTATGCTGCCAGCCGCCCCGCATAGTGACACGACGTGGTCGGAATGGACCTCCGCGGTGAAGGCGGCCACCGGCCGCAAAGGCCGTGGCCTGTTCATGCCACTCAGAAAAGCGCTCACCGGTATGCAGCACGGACCCGACATGGGCCAGCTTCTGCCGCTTTTGCAGGTGATCAAAGCCAAATAGGCTTCGTTTTGTCAGAAATACTCTGGGTGGCTGCCCGCGTGGCGGAGGGTGAAACCCGCCAAGAACGCATTCAATCGCGGGCGGCGCAGCCGCACTATGATCCAGACACCCAAGCCTCGACCAGCGCGATAGCCTCCGGGCTGTCCCAATGAAAATCACCCACGGCGCGGGCCACTTCGCGCCCATCGGCGTCGATGAAGATCGACACGGGCAGCCCCGGCGCGCGCGCCTCGCGCGGCAGCTTCATTCCCGCGTCAAACAGCTTCGGCAGGTTGTCCAATTGTTTCTCGGCAAAAAACGCGTCCACCGCAGGTCGGGCGTTGCGCCCAACAGCCAATGTCACCACTTCGAAATTTCCCTCAACGGCGCCATCCAACGCATTTAGCGCAGGCATTTCCTTCACGCAGGGTGCGCACCACAGGGCCCAAAAATTCAACAGGATCGGCGTGCCGCGATAGGCGTCTAGAGATGTCAGCTGGCCATCCGCATCCAAAAAACCCGACAATGCCAGATCGCGCGGTTCCGCGTGGAACTGGATGCGGCCCAACTCGCCCACGGCCAGCCCCATAAGCCGCCCCATATCGGCAGCCGCGGGGTTGCCCATCAGGCACAGCCCCGCGTATAGGACCAAGGATCGAAACAGACGCATAGTGCCACTCCAGCAAGGCCAGCCACAGATGACTGACGCAAATTCCAAAACCCAAAGCGCAAACACAATGTGGGGCGGGCGCTTCGCCGCTGGTCCCGACGCGATCATGGAGGCAATCAATGCCTCCATCGGGTTTGACCAGCGAATGGCGGCCCAGGATATCCAGGGCTCCCGCGCCCACGCCGCAATGCTCGCGGCCCAAGGCATCCTGACGGATAACGACGCGGAGGCGATCCGTGAAGGCCTCCTCACGGTCTTGTCAGAGATCGAGACCGGAAAGTTTGACTTCAAACCTGCCCTTGAAGACATCCACATGAACGTGGAGGCCCGCCTGAAAGATATCGTGGGCGAGCCCGCAGGCCGCCTGCACACGGGCCGGTCCCGCAATGATCAGGTCGCAACCGATTTCAAACTCTGGGTCCGCGACCAGATCGACGCCGCCATCACCGGTATCGAGGCGCTTCAAAAAGCATTTCTTGCGCAGGCAGAGGCCGGTGCCGACTGGGTCATGCCCGGCTTCACCCATCTGCAAACCGCCCAACCTGTCACATGGGGCCACCACATGATGGCCTATGTCGAGATGCTTGGCCGCGACGCATCGCGTTTCAAAGACGCCCGCGCGCGGATGAATGAAAGCCCGCTCGGCGCCGCCGCTTTGGCCGGCACCAGCTTCAATATCGACCGTGACGTCACGGCTGCGGCTCTGGGGTTCGACCGTCCGGCGGCAAACTCGCTCGACGCCGTGTCGGATCGCGACTTCGCGCTCGATTTTCTCTCCGCCGCATCGATCTGCGCCATGCATCTTAGCCGCTTTGCCGAAGAGCTGGTGATCTGGTCCTCGGCACAGTTCCGCTTCGTGACGCTGTCCGATCGCTTCTCGACCGGCTCCTCCATCATGCCGCAAAAGAAAAACCCCGATGCGGCCGAGCTGATCCGCGCCAAGGTTGCGCGCATCTTCGGGGCCAACACAGCGCTGATGATCGTCATGAAGGGCCTGCCGCTGGCCTATTCAAAAGACATGCAAGAAGACAAGGAACAGGTCTTTGATGCCGCCGACAACCTGATGCTGGCCTTGGCTGCCATGACCGGCATGGTCAGCGATATGAGCGCAAATCAGCCCGCGCTTGGGCAAGCCGCCGCCAGCGGTTTTTCCACCGCCACCGATCTGGCCGATTGGTTGGTGCGCGCCCTTGATATGCCCTTCCGCGACGCCCATCATGTGACGGGCAGTCTGGTGAAACTGGCTGAGGACAAGGGCTGCGACCTGCCCGACCTCAGCTTGTCAGAAATGCAGGCAGTCCACAGCGCGATCACGGACGATGTGTTCGGCGTGCTGGGCGTGCAAAACTCCGTCGCCAGCCGCACAAGCTATGGCGGCACCGCGCCCGCGCAGGTCCGGGTACAAATTGACCGGTGGAAGGAAAAACTGGGATGACACGTTTTCTGGCAGCACTCGCGCTTGCGGCCCTTGCGGCTTGCGGCGTCGACGGCGAACCAACCACGCCCACTGCGGCGATCACGGCGGACGCAAGCACCGCGTCGGCACAAGCCTAAACGCGACGCACCCCACAGCCCTTGCAAATAGGCCCCTTTAGGGGTGAAGTGAATTCACAGGCGCACGCATGCGCATAGAGTAAGAAGTAAACAAACATGGATAAAATCCCAATGACGCCGAAAGGCTTCAAAGCCCTCGACGGCGAATTGAAGCAGCTGAAGGTCGAAGAACGCCCCGCTATCATTCAGGCGATTGCCGAGGCGCGCGAGCATGGCGATCTGTCGGAAAACGCCGAATACCACTCCGCCAAGGAGAAGCAGTCTTTCATCGAGGGCCGCATAAAGGAACTTGAAGGTATGATCGGCCTCGCGCAGGTCATCGACCCCACAACCCTGTCTGGCAGCATCAAGTTTGGCGCAACCGTCAAGCTGATCGACGAGGAAACCGAGGAAGAGAAAACCTACCAAATCGTGGGCGAGCAGGAAGCCGACATCCATAGCGGGCTTTTGAATATCAGCTCGCCCCTAGCCCGCGCCCTGATCGGCAAGGAAGAGGGCGACAGCGTCGAAGTGCGCACACCCGGCGGCACCAAAGACTATGAGGTTTTGGAAATCTCCTATATTTAAGAGTGACCCCTGAACGGGGCAGCGGGGGCTGGACAATGAACGACGAGACGACAGGCCAAGAAGTATTGCCGCCGCAGCCCATAACCGGGCAGGCGAAAGGGGCAATGCATTTGGGTGCCTATGCCCGCCCAGATCGCGGGCTGGTTGCAGCAGACATTATCGCAATTGCCTTGACCGGGCTCTGGCTGATCGGCGTCGTGATTTACTTCCTGTTTCTGCGCCCGGCGGAAACCCAAAGCACCCAATCGGGCTGGATCCTGTCGATGTTGGCAATTTTCCTGCCGATTGCGCTGATCTGGATCGGCACAACCGTCGCCAAAACCGCCGCCGTCATGCGCCAGGAATCCGCCCGCCTGCAAGGCGCCATCGACGCCATGCGCAACGCCTATATCCAGCAAAGCCAGCTCGCGCCCGCTGGCCTGAAACCAACCGTTGAAAAGAAGCTCGAAGAAATCGCGGCCTCCCAAAAGCAGACCGAATTCGCAATTGCCACCTTCGCCACGTCGCGCGAAGCCAATCTGCTGCCCCCCGCCGCAGAACAGCCCGCCCTGATCCAACCCGGTGTGGCGCAAGGCGAAAGCCAGCCCGGGCTGGCGCTGGGCACACCGCCCGAAGCGCTTGCACCTGCCTTGTCGGTCAGCGACTTCATCGGTGCGCTCAACTTTCCTGAAAATGAAAATGACGCAGAAGGCTTCCGCCAGCTGCGCCGTGCCCTTGCCGACAACAATAGCGGCAAGCTGGTGCGCGCCTCGCAAGACGTGCTGACACTGCTCAGCCAGGACGGCATCTACATGGACGACCTGCGCCCCGACCGGTCCCGGCCAGAGCTGTGGCGCAAATTTGCGGACGGGCAGCGTGGCTCAGGCATTTCGGGGATTGGCGGCATCCATGACCGCTCGGGTCTGGCCCTTGCAACGGGTCGGATGCGCTCCGATCCGATCTTTCGCGACGCGGTGCACCACTTCCTGCGCCAATTTGACAAAACCTTCGCCAAATTCGCCGAACATGCCACCGATGACGACATTGTCCGCCTGTCCGACACCCGAACAGCCCGCGCCTTCATGCTGCTGGGCCGCGTCGCTGGTACGTTCGACTAACGCTCAGGCGTCGCGAAGGCCCATGAACCGCTAAAGCCCGAAGCTGCCAAACGGGATGTAGCGCACCAAATCCCCCTCGCTGACCTCCCGCGCGTCATCGCCCAGCTCGACCAGCCCATCTGCCCAGCTCAGCCCGGAAATACGGCCCGATCCTTCGGATCCAAAAACTTCAACCCGGCCATCTGGCGCTATCCGTGCGCGCAAATATTCGCGCCGCCCGCGTTTCTTGGATTTGGAGAACGCGGCAGGCACATCAAAGCCCTGCGGCTCCAACCAAGCGCCGCCCGCCAGCACGGACAGGGCCGGGCGCGCGAAAATCAGGCTGCACACGAAGGCCGCGACCGGGTTGCCCGGCAAGCCAAAGACCGGCACGCCCTCAAACATCGCAAGCGCCAAGGGGCGGCCCGGTTTGATCGCGATGCGCCAATGGGTCAGCATCCCATCTTCGCGCAGCAGCGCGGAGACATGATCCTCATCCCCCGCCGACGCGCCGCCAGAGGTCACGATCACGTCGCAGTCCCGCGCGGCGCGTCGCAATGTGGCGTCCAAAACCGCACGGTCGTCGGGCGCGTGTCCCAGATCGACTGGCTCATACCCCCAAGCGGCGGCCAAAGCCCGCAACATTGGCCTGTTGGCGTCAAAGGTTTTGTCTGCCGGTGTGCCCGGCGCGGGCGGCGCAAGTTCGTCCCCGGTCGACAAAACGCCGACCCGCAACCGCTGGAAGACCGACGCCTCTGCCAAGCCCAAAGCCGTCGCAAGCGCCACATCCTGCGCGCGCATTTTGTGACCTTTGCGCAAAGCGATCTGGCCCGCCTGCATGTCTTCACCCGCCTTGCGCGCGTTTTGGCCGGGCTTGAGCGTGGCGGTGATCGACACCTGCCCGCCATCGACGACCGCTTCTTCCTGCATCACGACTGTGTCGACGCCCGCGGGCAGCAGCGCGCCCGTCAGAATGCGGATCGCATGACCTGCCGGAACGGCGCTTTGATATGCAGCCCCCGGCGCCGCACGCCCCTCAAGCAAAGGCATCGTCTCAGCATGGCCATCAAAGGCAAACCCATAGCCATCAATTGCAGAATTGGCGCCGGGCGGGTTGTCGCGCGCGGCAATCAGGTCCGCCGCCAGAATACGCCCCGAAGCATCGGAAACGGACATCACCTCAGGGCCCACGACATGGCGCAAACTGTCTTTGAGCGAGGCCAGGGCCGTCTCCACCGGCGTCCATGCGACGCCCGCTGGCAGCGCGAAACAGTCATTGGGCAAGCTGTGGTCCGGTTTCGCCATTTGCGCCATCTCTTCCTCAAACCCTACGCCAAGTATCCAGCCCTCGCCCTGCGACGCCCGCCCGTCGGCCAAAATCGCCGAAAGACGGCCCGCTGCGTCCAGCCGCGACAGGCATTCGGCCAAGATGCGCACTTGGGCCGCATCCTTGATCTCACCGCCATATTGCCCGTCCCGAACCGCCCCCGCAATGAGGGAGGGCCAGACCTCGACAAAAGCTACCGGCGCGTCCAACGGCTCAAACGGCCAGACCGCAACCTGACCCGCGAAGGCCTGCCGCAGCCGCGCCAAAACCGGCAACCCCATGATGACTTGGGAGCCGACCGCGCCCGCCCCCGCCAATTGCCAACAGGTGAAACTGCCTGGCGCCTGCTTCTCGACTGTCCGCTTTTCGGCGAAAGTGGTACAGGTGCGATCCAGTCCTTTTCGCGGCACATCCGCGATGTCACGGTTTCGAAACGGGTTGCCCCAAAACGGGCCGATGCCCGGGAACATCGCGTTGATCTGACCGGCCAACTCAATGCGGTTATTGCGATCCGGCGCGTCTTTGACCCGCGTGGCAAACCAATCCCAAAGGGCAAGCGGGTTGTCCTCCCCCGTCACCGCGCGCGCAAAGCCCTGCGGGTAGCCAAAGGCAAAATCAAACCCGATGCAGACGCGCTGCCCGGCGGCCAGCTCAGTCCACAGACGCGCCGCGATCCAGCTTTCGGCCGCAGCGCGATTTCGCAAGTAGGCAGGCGGCTCAGTGACGCCCTGAGACGTCACCCCAACCCAAATCGCATCTTTCTTGGGCCGCGGCCCGGCATCATTGCCGCCAGACCAATCGACGATGATATGGGTGTCAAACAGGCTCAAAGGCCCAAAGTGGAGGCGATGAAATCCGCGATTGCTTTCGTGTCATCGAGATCAAAGACGGGGACAGATATGTCCGGCAACGCCTCGTCGCTTGCGACGGCCTGCACGCTGGCATCCTCAGATGCAATCAAAGGTTGCCCGGTTTCCTGACGATGCGCTTCAACCTTGGGATGCGCGTCGCGTTTATATCCTTCGATCAGCACCAGATCGACCGGCGACAATTTGGCAAGCAGATCGGCCAAAGGAGGCTCATCGGCGCCGCGCAGCTCGGTCATCAGCGCCCAGCGGTTGGCCGATGACAAAAGCACCTGATGCGCGCCCGCGACCCGGTGCCGGTCGCTGTCCTTTCCGGGCCGGTCTACGTCAAAACTGTGATGGGCGTGCTTCACCGTCGACACGCTGAGGCCCCGCGCCGTGAATTCAGAAACCAGCCGTTCCATCAGCCCGGTTTTGCCAGAATTTTTCCAGCCGACAACGCCAAAGACCTTCATGACAGCATCCCCTCAGCCCGAACCAAATCTTCCGGCGTGTTCACATTGAAAAACGGATCAAACCGCTTGGCGGGGAACTCGGCCAATGCCGTGCCGTGCCGATCGGTCCATTGCACCACTTTTCTAAGCCCATCTTGCAAGGCCACGCGCAAATCGTGGCGTAAAGACACCGGCCAAAGCCCGAAGGTTGGGTGCCTTGACAGACCACGCTCCGGATCCGGCGTCGCCGCCAGTGCAATCGGGGCGCTTTCCGCCGCCAGCATCAAATGCGGCACCAGATCGCAGGGGAAAAAGGGCGTGTCCGCCGCGGCCGTAACAATATGGGCGTGGCCCTGTTCGGCCGCCCAATCCATACCCGCTAGCACGCCAGCCAATGGCCCCGCGAACCCGTCAATGCTGTCGGCCACGACGGGCAGGGCGACGTCGAACCGGGACGCATCGCCATTGGCGTTGAGCGCGAGTGCGCAGACCTGCGGCTCCAACCGTTCGATCACATGTTGCAACAGGCTGCGACCGCCCAGGGCAAGCAATCCTTTGTCGCCCCCGCCCATACGGCGCGACAGGCCGCCCGCCAAAATAACACCCGCCGGTTGTTGCATCTACCCGACCCTCCGGGGGGAATATTTTTGAAACAATGAAGTCATGGGCGCGCGCCTTTTCGGCCAGCCTTGCGCGGCTCAGCCGCGACGTTTTGCAAGTCCGCGTCCCAGACCAGCCGCTCCGCGCCAGACAAGCACATGAAGCGCTGCCCCCGCATGCGCCCAATCAGCGTTAGGCCCACTTGCTGCGCCAGCTCAACACCCCAAGCCGTGAAGCCAGAGCGCGAGACCAGCGCGGGGATCCCCATCATCGCGCATTTCATCACCATCTCGGATGTCAGCCTGCCGGTGGTGTAGAGCGTCTTGTCGGCGGCGCTGATCTTGTCAGACAGCATCCAGCCCGCGATTTTGTCGACCGCGTTGTGGCGCCCCACATCTTCCATATAGGCCAGCGTATCGGCGCCCTGACACAGCACTGTGCCATGGATCGCGCCGGCGCTCAGGTACAGGCTGTCGGTGGTGTTGATCTTGGCCGCAAGCGCATAAAGGTCGGACGTGCGCACGGCCAGATCGGGCAAAGTGACCTCAGACAGCTCGGCCATCATGTCACCAAATACGGTCCCGACGGCGCAACCGGAGGTACGCGTTTTCTTGGCGAGCTTGTCTTCATGGTCGGTCTCAACCTCGGTGCGCACCACGACGACGCCAAGCTCCTCGTCATATTCCACGCCGGTGACCACATCGGCTTCCGTCAGCATCGCCTGATTGCGCAAAAACCCCAACGCCAGATAATCGGGGTAATCTCCGATGGTCATGGCGGTGACAATTTCGCGGGAGTTCAGGAAAATCGTCAAAGGACGTTCCTCAACCACGTTGATCTGCTGCGCCGCGCCCGTGTGATCAACGCCCGAAACCGCGCGCGTCAGCCCGACCCCGTCCGGCGAAGGCGCAATCTGATATGAGCCATCACGATTTGGCATTTGACCTTCGCAGCCTCCTGACGTCCTGATGCGAACCAGACGACACACTAAGGCCGACAGATGCAATCCACCACCACCAAAACGGCCTATAAAAGAGGCTTTGCGGCTGCCCTGCCCTTCTTCATCGTCGTCATCCCCTTTGCCACGCTGTTCGGCGTCGTCGCGACCGAGGCCGGTTTGCCGCTTGTGCAGGTCATGGCTTTCTCAACGCTGGTGATCGCGGGCGCATCGCAATTCACCGCTCTGCAATTCATGTCGGAAAACGCGCCGGTGATCGTGGTTCTCGCCTCCGCGCTTGCGGTAAACCTGCGTATGGCGATGTATTCGGCTTCTTTCACCCCGCATCTGGGCCGGGCGCCGACCTGGCAGCGCGCGTTGATCGCCTATTTCCTTGTCGATCAAAGCTACCTGCTGTCCCACACCGAATATGAAAAAGCGCCACAGACGAGCATCCCCTACAAGGTCGCTTACTTTTTCGGGACCGTGACCCCAATCTGCCCACTTTGGTACCTGTTTACTTATGTCGGCGCGGTGATTGGCGAGGCGATCCCGGCGGAATACGGGCTCGACTTCATTGTCCCCATCGCGTTCCTCGCCATGATTGTGCCCGCGCTGCGCACGCTCGCGCATGTGGCCGCGGCGCTGACATCTATTATCTTGGCGCTGTTGCTCGTGGCGGTGCCGTTCAATCTGGGGCTGCTCATCGCCGCACTTGCCGCCATGATCGTCGGTGCCGAGGTCGAAAGGCGGATGTCATGACCTACACGAATGCGGAAATCTGGTTCATCATTATTGCCCTTGGGATCGGCACGTTTCTGGTACGGTTTTCCTTTATCGGGCTGGTCGGGGATCGCGAAATCCCGGAATGGCTGCTGCGCCATCTGCGCTACACGCCTGCCGCTATCATTCCCGGGCTGGTGGCGCCGCTGGTGCTGTGGCCCGCCGCCACCGATGGCCAGCCGGACATAGCGCGGCTGGCGGCGGCCTTTGCCACGGTCGCGGTCGCCTATGTCACCAAAGGCACCGTGCGCGCGATCGCTGCGGGGGCGCTGACGCTCTACGGGGCGCAATACCTGCTGGGCTAGACCGGCAAGGCGGTGGTCTTGAACACGGTCCTCAGCGCGAAGCTGGATTGCATCCCCTGCACCCCCGGCAAGCGCGCCAAAGAACGCCGGTGGATCCGTGCGAAATCTTCGGTGTCAGCCGCCACCACTTTCAACAAATAGTCGGCTGAGCCCGCCATCAAATGGCATTCCAACACCTCCGGGATGCGCTTGACCTCCCGCTCGAATGCGTCGAGCACCTCATCGGCCTGCCCGCTGAGCGTGATCTCAACAAACACGGTCGTGGGTCGGTCAACCTTGCGCGGGTCCAACAATGCCACGTAGTCACGAATGATCTTTTCATGTTCAAGCCGCGCGACCCGCCGATGGCAGGCGGAGGCGGACAGGTTCACCTTCTCCGCCAAGTCAGCATTCGAAATCCGGCCCGATCTTTGCAAAACCGCCAAAATTCGGGCATCTGTTGCGTCAATCTCGGGTTTCATCGCAAATCCTTCGCTGGAATGTCGCCAGCTAAGCTAATTCGTGCAAGCACCGCCAACAAGCGCAAAGAAAAAGGCCCGCCGGGTTGGGCGGGCCTTTTTGGAAACTTTGATCAGAGCGATCAGGCTTTTTTCAGCTCACCCAAGATGTCGGCCAGCAGCTCTTCTTGCGTTGGGCCTGCGGGCTCTTCGGCCGCTTCTTCTTGTGGACCTTCGGCTGCAGCCTTTACTTTGTTGACGTAGCGCACCAGCATGAAGACGACAAAGGCGATGATCAGGAAATTGATCACGGCCATGACGAAAGCACCCCAAGCAAATACGTTGGCGCCCGCTTCGCGCGCTGCCTCCAGCGACGTGCCTGCGGCCACTTCGCCGGCCAGGGTAATGTAGTTGTTGGTGAAATCGACGCCGCCAGATACCAGCCCGATGATCGGGTTGATCAGGTCAGCCACCAGTGAGGTGACGATCGCCGTAAAGGCCGCGCCGATGATGATACCGACGGCCATGTCCATGACATTGCCTTTGGCAATAAAGTCTTTGAATTCGCTTAGCATTGTTAGTCCCTTTTGTTGTCGAAGCCGCGCTTATTTTTCTGTTATGTGCGCTTGCGCAGACGTCTTACCAGATTGGTTAACGTTTTCACGCCTTTTTTCTGCACATTGATCACATAAGTTAGAGGGGAAATTCAGAAAGGTTTCCCCTATGTCCGAACTCTCGGCTTTCCCCATCGACAAGAAGTGGCCCGCAAAAGACCCAAGCGTGCTGCAGCTATACTCTTTCCCTACGCCAAACGGCGTCAAAGTCTCTATCGCTCTGGAAGAAATGGGCATCCCCTATGAGGCCCACAAAGTCACGCTCGCCGACGCTGACGTAAAAAGCCCCGAGTTCCTGTCGCTCAACCCAAACAATAAAATTCCTGCCATCATCGACCCGAACGGGCCGGATGGTGCACCCATCGGGTTGTTCGAATCCGGTGCCATTCTGCTCTACCTGGCTGAGAAATCCGGCAAGCTCATCGGCAAAACCGCCTCCGACAAGGCCAAGGTCACGCAATGGCTGATGTTTCAGATGGGCGGGCTTGGGCCGATGCTGGGCCAGATGGGCTTCTTCTTCAAATTCGCCGGGTCCGAGTGGGAAGATGACCGCCCGCGCGACCGCTACATGGCCGAGGCCAAGCGCCTGTTGGCCGTCCTGGAAAAAGAGCTCGACGGCAAAGACTGGATCGCCGGGGACTATTCAATTGCCGACATCGCGATTGCCCCATGGCTATTGGCATTGGAATTTTACGGCACCAAAGACGCGGTCGGATGGGACAATCACCCCAACCTCATCGCCTATGTCGAACGCTTCCTTGCCCGCCCAGCCGTGCAGAAAGGCCGCGTGACCCCGTCGCGCGACTAACACTTGCCTTAAAAAAAGCGTCTGCCATATCATCTGCACTATGGCAGACGCAAAGATCGAGGTCGAAAACGTCAATGTCCCGGGTCAGGTAACTCGGGTCGACCGTGCCAAATATGAAGACATGAAGCGGGCGATGTTGCGCGTGATGAACGACATGCCGCCCGGCCTCACTGCCAAAGAGATCAAGGACGCCGCCCAGCCATATTTGTCGCCCGAGCTCTTCCCTGAAGGCAAAACCGCCGGGTGGTGGGCCAAAACTGTGCAGCTTGATCTGGAAGCCAAAGGTGATCTGGCTCGTAGCGATACCAAGCCGTTGCGGTGGTACAAGCTCTCGTTATCGCGTTGAAGCCGGGCGCACAGACTTAACCGGGCAGCGTACCGCCCAACACATATCGAAGAATGTCGGAGACCTTTACAGGGTCATCCGTGACCGCCAAGGCCGCTGCATCCACCTCTTTCAGCGCATGCTGGTGCTCTGCGCCGTGTACAACGATCAGCGATTTGCCCAAAGCAGCGGCGTAGCCCGCGTCAAACGCGGCGTTCCATTGCTTGTACTTCTCGCCAAATCGCACCACGACCACATCCGCGTCAGACAGACCCTTTCGGGTGCGGATCGCGTTGACCATCGCGCCCTTGTGGTCATGCCAGTATTTCTGATCTTCCGCGCCCAATATCGCGACACCGCAATCATCCGACGCCGCGTGGTCCGTCACCGGGGCGGAAAACGCGATATCAAGACCCGCGCAGGCCGCAATAATCTGATCCCGCCAATCGGTGTGAATTTCGCCCGACAGGTACACATTCAAGGTCATCGCATTCTCCTGATCAGCCGCGCAGCGCGCCGCCGGTGGCTTTGGTGACTTTCTCGACGATCTTGGCGGCAAGCGCCTCGACCTCCTCATCCGTCATGGTCTTCTCAATCGGTTGGACCCGCACGGTGATCGCCAGGGATTTTTTGCCCTCGCCCAGATTGCCACCGATGAACTCGTCAAAGACGCGCACCTCTTCGATCAGCGTCTTGTCCGCGCCGCTGGCGGCATTGACCAGCGTCAACGCTTCCACATCCGCATCAACCACAAAAGCAAAGTCGCGCTCGACCGCTTGCAGGTCGCGCAAGTGCAGCGCCGCGCGCGCGGCGGATTTCGCTTTCGGGAAAGGCACCTCAGCGGGCCACAAGGTGAACGCCATGGCCGGGCCTTTTACGCCCATCACGTCCAGCACTTTCGGGTGGACCTCGCCAAACACACCCAACACCTTCTTGGGACCCAGACAAATCTGCCCATGACGCCCCGGGTGGAACCAATCCGGCCCGTTGCGCATGATCTGAACCTTCGCAGGCGCCCCCATCGCGCCCAAAGCCGCTTCCGCATCCGCTTTCACGTCAAACACATCAACCGCGCGCCGCGCGCCCAACACGTCATTGGGGCCGGTATAACCAACCAAAAGCCCCGCCGCCTGCAAATGCTGCTCGGCAGGCTCACCGCCATGGAAGGCAGGTCCAACCTCAAACAAGGCTACGTCGGCAAACCCGCGGGCCTGATTGCGCGCCGCCGCTTGCAGCAGCCCCGGCAACAAAGCGGGCCGCATATGGCTCATCTCCGAGCTGATCGGGTTCTCCAACATGCTCGCGTCGCCGCCGCCGCCAAACAAAGCCGAAGCTTTGGCGTCGATGAAGGAATAGGTCACGCATTCATTGTAGCCCAACGCTGCAATCGTGCGTCGCACCGCCTGCTCGCGCTTTTGCATCGGCGTCAGAATGGGCTTCGGGACGCCCACATCCACACGCGCCATCGGTTTGCCTTGCAACTTGGTCAACGACGCAATCCGCGCCACTTCCTCAACCAGATCGGCCTCGCCCTGAACGTCGGGCCGCCAGCTTGGCACCTGCGCCATGTCGCCGTCCATCACAAAGCCCAGATCTTCCAGGGTCTTGCGCTGCACGTCGGCTGGAATTTCCATGCCCACCAGCGATTGCACCCGGTCCGTGTCCAGCTTGTAGGCCCGCGCATGATCCGGCATCGCGCCCGCCATCACCACGTCTGAGGCCTCCCCACCGCACAGATCCAAAATCATCCGCGTCGCGTGTTCGACCCCCACCGGTGTCCAGTTCGGGTCAATCCCGCGTTCAAACCGGTAGCGCGCATCCGAATTGATCTTCAACCTGCGCCCCGTATGCGCGGTGCGGATCGGGTCGAAAAACGCAGCCTCCAGGAAGACGTTGGTGGTTTCTTCGGTACAACCAGAGGTCAGCCCACCCATCACCCCACCAAGGCTTTCAACACCCGCATCGTCGGAAATTACCGTCATGCCCGGCTGCATGGTGTAGGTTTTCTCGTCCAGCGCCAGAAACGTCTCGCCGCCATCCGACAAATGCACGCGCAGATCGCCTTTGACCTTGTCGGCGTCAAACACGTGCAAAGGCCGGTTGCGGTCATAGGTGAAGAAGTTGGTGATATCGACCAGAGTCGAAATCGGTCGCAGCCCAATCGCTTTCAACGCATTTTGCAGCCAATCAGGCGACGGGCCGTTCTTCACGCCCTTGATAACCCGACCGTAGAACACCGGGCAAGCGCCGCTGTCCAAAGCCTCAGGCTCAATCGTCACCCCAATCGGGCAAGGAAAGCCGCCCGGGATCGGGTCTGTGTCGCGCGCCTTCATCACACCAAGCCCGCGCGCCGCCAGATCGCGCGCAATGCCGCGCACGCCCAAAGCGTCGGGCCGGTTCGGCGTGATCGCAATCTCAATCATCGGGTCAATCGTCTCCGGCCGGTTCTCAGCCAGCCAATCGGCAAAGCTGTCCCCCACCTCACCGGACGGCAGCTCGATGATGCCGTCATGCTCGTCTGACAGCTCCATCTCGCGCTCGGAACACATCATCCCGTGGCTCTCGATCCCGCGAATTTTGCCAACACCAATCGTGGTGTCGATGCCCGGCACATAAACGCCCGGCGACGCGATCACGACAGTGATGCCTTCGCGCGCATTGGGCGCGCCGCAAATGATCTGGGTTTCGCCATCCGCCGTTTGCACCTGACAGACCTTTAGCTTGTCGGCATCAGGATGCTTTTCGGCCTTGTTGACGTAGCCAATGGTAAAGGCGCTCAGACGCTCAGCCGGGTTTTCGATGCCTTCAACCTCAAGCCCTAGGTCGGTCAGGGCGTAGGCAATCTCGTCAACGGTGGCATCGGTCTCAAGATGATCTTTGAGCCAGGACAGGGTGAATTTCATCTCTTCGCCTTAATTCAGCAGATTTCATGTCAGCGCGAGGGGTAACGCATCAGGGCCTTGGATAAAAGGGGCGGCAGGCCCGTAAAACGCAACACAATATGTTAAGCATTCGTTGACCTTGCCTTAATCCCGCCACATTTGGGCGGCAATAAGGCGGAAGTGGGGCAGTAGTAACGATTCTTAAGTTTTTGGGTATAGTATGACCTCCTTCATCGCCGACATCGTCGCCACCGTGTTTCGCCCGTCAATAGCGGTGCTTGCGGTTGCCATTGCACTGGGCATTGCGTCCTGGGATCACAATGCACATTTCGCCGACGCAAAACACGTCGACCTCACCGATTGGAGCTGCACAGGGCTGTTCAAACCCATCTGCCGCGCCTTCAACTAAGCATTGAAAATGTGAAACAGCCGCGCCCGACGGGTTAGCGGCTCAAGCCCGCCGCAAGGTCTGGCTGATCCAACGCGGCGAAGCCGTAATGGCGCAACCACCGCAAATCGCTGTCGAAAAACGCCCGCAAATCCGGGATGCCATATTTCAGCATCGCGATCCGGTCGATCCCCATCCCAAAGGCGAAGCCCTGCCACTCAGTTGGGTCAATGCCACCGGCCTCCAGCACCTTCGGGTGCACCATTCCGGATCC
The DNA here is from genome assembly GCF_055693445.1 of Litoreibacter sp. JB4-2. Taxonomy (NCBI): domain Bacteria; kingdom Pseudomonadati; phylum Pseudomonadota; class Alphaproteobacteria; order Rhodobacterales; family Roseobacteraceae; genus Litoreibacter; species Litoreibacter sp. JB4-2. Next base: position 2,988,002 of record NZ_CM146334.1, on the reverse strand, counting down.
AAGGATTTCCAACCAGTCATCACCCTCGCCCACTTTCAGCTGACCGTTGTCCCACGAACAGCGGATATCGACCTCAGCCGAAGGCTCCGTGAATGGGAAATGGGAGGCGCGGAAGCGCAGTTCAACGCCGTCCACCTCGAAGAAGGATTTCACGAACTCTTCCAGCACCCATTTCAGGTTCGCCATCGAGATTTCTTTGTCGATTGCCAGCCCTTCCACCTGATGAAACATCGGTGTGTGGGTTTGGTCATAATCGGCGCGGTACACGCGGCCCGGGCAGATCACCCGGATGGGCGAGCCCTGGTCCAGCATCGACCGGATTTGCACAGGCGAGGTATGTGTCCGCAGCACATGCGGTGGGCGATTGTCGCCGTCGTCGCGGTGCATATAGAACGTATCCATCTCGCCGCGCGCCGGGTGATGGCTCGGAATATTCAGCGCGTCAAAATTGTGCCAGTCATCTTCGATCTGCGGGCCCTCGGCCACGGCAAACCCCATATCGGCGAAAATGGCGGACACCTCTTCGGTCACTTGGCTGATCGGGTGGATCGTGCCCGCAGGCCGGCCTCGCGACGGCAGGGTCACGTCCAGCCATTCGGTTTTCAAGCGCTCGTTTAGCGCCGCATCCGCCAGACCCGCTTTCTTGGCAGCAATGGCGGAGTTCACCTCATCCTTCAGCGCGTTCAACGCCGGCCCTGCAACCTGACGCTCTTCCGGGGTCATCTTCCCCAGCTCGCGCATTTTCAGGCTGATCTCACCCTTTTTGCCCACTGCCGTCACGCGGATGGTTTCCAGCGCGGCCTCGTCCGCCGCGTCGGAAATCTGACCAAGATATTTTGCCTTCAGATCGTCCATGACGGCCTCCAGAATTCACTGTTGCGGTGCTACATCCGGACGCCCCCAAGTGCAAGCGGGCCGGAAACCGCCAAATCCAAAAAAGAAAATTGAGTCATTTCAATCGCTAAGCGGGCGAGTGAGTCTTAAGAGTCACGCTGCCGAAAAAACCGCAAAATACAGTTATTTTTGGGGTTTAAGACACAACATCAAGCATCTTAACATATCATTAACTTTTTGCCCGAGTTCGATTTGAAAACCGTTTGGGGACGGCGTCAAACCAAGCTGCCAAGTAGAAAAGTTTAGTCAGGATGCGGCGCCGCAAGGCGGGCCGTGCGTGTTGGGGGAAGTAACAATGAAGCCGCTGGGCGTTGAGCTGGTGAAGCAAGGGGGTGCCTGTGCCGTGGCGCTGCTGGGCTTCTCGGTTGTCGGTGTGACCGCCTGGGCGGGGCTCGACGCCGCGCGCGTTAACCCACCGCTGCCGCTGGACCCGCCACAAGTTCATGACATCGCACTGATCAGCGCGCCCGCGCCGTTGGTCATCCCCGCCATCACCGACACAACACCCCCGCTAGAGGCCCCGAAACGCATCGTGGTCGCCGCTGCACCAGCGCCCCAGGAAATCGCAGCCCCCAAACCCGCGCCACAGGTCACCGTCATCGCCGTGACCCCACAAATTGCGGCGCCAACCACGGCGCAATCCGATGACAGCTGTGTGGCCGAACTCGCAGCCTTCACAGCACGCAAAACCATCCAGTTCCGCACAGCCAGTGCCACGCTCTCCACAGACCAAAAAGACATGCTGCGCCAGGTCGGCCAAATGGCGCAAGACTGCCCCGACGCGCTGGTCCAGATCGAAGGCCATACCGACAGCACCGGCTCTGACGCGATCAATCTCAAACTCAGCTGGAAGCGCGCGGAAAACACGCTCGCGGCTCTCGGCACGCTTGGCATCTCGACCGATCAGTTCGAACCCGTCGGCTACGGCGCCCGCATGCCATTGGCGCAGGGCGACACCACAGATGAAGACGTGAACCGCCGCGTCGCCTTCAAAGTTTTGAAGAAACCGGAGCTGGACCAATGACACTGTCGGCGCTTTTGCAATTCGCCATTTTGGGGCTGACGATCGCCGCCTCCGGCGCCATCGGGTTCTGGCTCGCCCGCCAGTTGGGCTATGGCGCAAACACCGACACCAAGACCACAGAAAAGATGGCGCAGACCATCGAGCAGCTGCGCATGCGCGCGGATCAGGCAGAGGCTGACAAGGTCCGCGCCCTGATCGCATCGGAACGGGACAGAAAACGGATGGAGGCCCTCGACCCCATCTACCGTCACGCCGCCGAGTAAAGCGCGTAGATCGCAGAAACTAAAAAAGGTCGCGCCAACTGGAGCGGCCTTTTTTGTTATTTCTTGCGCGTCAGTCTGCTTTGCGGGACAAAGCGACTGTTTAACAAGAAGAGCCCAATGTCCGCAGATTCAAATACAGCTTGCCTTATAGATTGCTTCAGAAATCAAGGAACCTAAGAGTAGGTTCGCAATCATGCCTGAGCCAAATAGGCCTACCCAGAGAGAATTGTATTTGAGCTCTTTAAGTGGCCGGTGGTGTCTCAAGAGAAGCAAACAAACTAAAATTGCTCCCCCGACAGCAAAAACGAATGCTCCATTGGCATCACGCATCGTCCAATCACAAAAAAAGGCCAAGATAATCTCACTTTTTAAAGTTTACCCAGTCGCTGACACCAACCGAGCAGATTGGTTTTCATGATACATGTTTCGGAGCACAAGAACAAAGATGCGAACTGAAGCGGACACTCGTGCAAACCACAGCATCGGTGACTCTGGGGCTCAAAGCAGCCACTTATCGCGATGCCACGCACGACTTGCCCGGGTTAAACGAAAAAAGCCCCGCTCACCGCAGGGCTTTTTCCAATTCAAATCGACAGAAACTTACGCAGGCAGCGCAGCTTTTGCCTTTTCAACCACAGCAGCAAAGGCCGCAGGCTCGTTCACGGCCAGATCGGCCAGAACTTTGCGGTCCACTTCGATGCCAGCCAGTGACAGGCCGTTGATGAAGCGCGAATAGGTCATGCTTTCATCAATCGAACGGCAGCCGGCGTTGATGCGCTGAATCCACAAAGCGCGGAAGTTGCGCTTGCGGGCCTTGCGGTCGCGGGTTGCATATTGGTTGGCCTTATCGACCGCCTGACGGGCGACCTTGAAGGTGTTCTTGCGACGGCCATAGTAACCCTTAGCGGCTTTGATGACCTTCTTGTGGCGTGCGTGTGTAGTGACGCCGGATGTAACTCTTGCCATGTCAGTCTCTCCTTAGCGCGCGTAGGGCATGTATTTTTTCACGATGTTCTCATCTGCCTTGCAGAGAAGCGTCGTGCCGCGCGCGGTGCGGATAAACTTGGTGGAGCGCTTGATCATGCCGTGGCGTTTGCCTGCTTGACCAGCTTTGACGCGGCCAGAGGCCGTCATCTTGAAGCGCTTTTTAGCGCCCGATTTTGTCTTCATCTTCGGCATTTCCATCTCCTACAGATCTTGAGTGGTATGCGCGGCGACTCGGCATGCCATATAGGCCGGTCCCACGGGGTCGAGCGCGCCTTCTACGGCGCTTTTTCAAGCTTGGCAAGCGTTTCCGCAGCTTAGAACAAACTGCCCACGACACGCGCAATGATGTTGGGCAAGTCATTAAACGAATACCCACCCGGGGTCTTGTAGATCGCGTAAATGATCATGCCGCCCGAGACGACCACCGCGACCGTCGCCGCTCGCGGTGGGTTACCATCAACAATGGATGAAAAAATGCCCGGGATCGCCAAAACGCCAATGACGAGCCCCAAAACAAGAATAAATTCGGTTGCAATCATGGCTCCCTCCACAACTGCTCACGATGTTATTCAGGTCCGGTTGCGAAAATCAATCTTTCTTCAACAGGGGCCACGCGCAGAATGTTGGTTGTACCGGGTTGGTTGAACGGCACACCCGCAGTGACCACGATCTGATCGGCCTCCGTGGCGAACCCGTATTCACGCGCGGCGCGGGCCGCGGCAACCACGGCCATTTTGAACCGTTCAACGGAATCCGTCATCACGCAATGCATGCCCCAGCTCAGGCACAGCCTGCGCGCCGTGCCCGTCAGCGTGGTCAGCGCAATCACCGGCACATGCGGCCGTTCGCGTGACACCAGCAGCGCCGTTGTACCTGATTGCGAGAAGCAGCAGATTGCCTTGATATCGGTGGTCTCGGCAATCTCTCGCGCGGCGACCACGATCCCGTCAGCAACCGTATGCTTCTTACCACCGCGTTGCGCCGCAATGATCTCGCGATAGTTGGAGTCGTTCTCGACCTCAACCGCGACATTGTTCATCGTCGTCACCGCCTCAATCGGGAACGAGCCCGCGGCACTTTCGGCGCTCAGCATGATGGCATCCGTGCCCTCATAGATCGCGGTTGCGACGTCAGACACTTCAGCACGTGTTGGCATTGGGCTGTCGATCATGCTTTCCAGCATTTGGGTCGCCACAATCACCGGTTTGGCCACAGCGCGACACTTGCGCACCAGACGTTTCTGGATCGGTGGTACGTTTTGCACCGGCAGCTCAACGCCGAGATCGCCGCGTGCGACCATGATCCCGTCCGAGACCGCCAGAATGTCGTCAAACGCCGTGACAGCGGCAGGTTTCTCGATCTTGGACAGCAGTGCGGCCCGGCCATCGGCCAGCTTGCGCGCTTCTTCAACATCCGCCGGGCGCTGCACAAAAGACAGCGCCAGCCAGTCGACCCCCAATTGGCAGACGAATTCCAGATCCTTGCGGTCCTTGTCGGACAAGGCCGCCAGCGGCAGCACCACGTCCGGGACGTTTACGCCTTTGCGGTTCGAAATCACACCACCCACGGTCACTTCGCAATTGGCGTAATCCGCGCCGCATTCCTTGACCTGCAAGCGGATCTTGCCGTCATTGACCAGCAGCGACGCGCCGGGCTCCAACGCGTCAAAAATTTCCTTATGCGGCAGCTGGACGCGCGTGGCATCCCCGTCGGCGTCGTCCAGATCCAGCCGGAAGCTGGCGCCGACCTCAAGGTCATGCCCGTCATCATTGGCAAATTTGCCAACGCGCAGCTTGGGGCCCTGCAAATCGGCCAGAATGGCGATCGGACGGCCCGTGTCCTTTTCAATCTGGCGGATGATCTGGTGGCGCACGCGAATCTCGTCGTGGTCGCCATGGCTCATGTTCAGGCGGAACACGTCGGCCCCGGCCTCAAACAGCGCTTTAATCATCTCGTAATCGTTGGATGCCGGACCCAGTGTTGCAACAATCTTGACCTTGCGGAGGCGTCTCATTCGGGCGTCTTCCTTCGTAGAATTTCAATTTTGATCTTGGGCCGGGGCCACATATGGCGCAATCCGGGCGTCATCGCAACTGGCCCTTTTGCGCAGCGCCCCGTAGATAGGCGCTGCATGTAACGGAACTTTTACGATGACCCACCGCCCTTTCGACATTCACGCGCCGCAAAACGCCAATGCCTCGCGCTGGGTGGTCACCTGCGATCACGCCGCCAACACCGTGCCGGGCTTTGTGGCAGGCGGCGATCTGGGGCTGCCCGCAGCCGACATGGCGCGCCACATCGCCTATGACATCGGGGCCGCCGGCGTCAGCCGCGCGCTCGCCGACCGGCTGGGGGGCCGGCAATCCTGTCCAACTTCTCCCGCCTCGTGATCGACCCCAACCGTGGCGCGGACGACCCGACCCTGATCATGCGGCTCTATGACGGCACCATCATCCCCGCCAACAAGACCATCACGCAGGCCGATCGCGACCTGCGCATAGACAGACTCTACCGCCCCTATCACGCAGCACAGGCCCAGCTGCTTGGCGCACGCGAAAACCCGGTCATCGTCTCCGTCCATTCCTTCACGCCGCAGCTGCGGGGCCGCCCGCAGCGCCCATGGCAGATCGGTATCCTCTATGCTCACGACGCTCGCCTCGCAGTGCCCCTGATCAACCGCCTCAACGCAGAGCCTGACCTCTGCACGGGCGACAACCAGCCCTATAATGGCGCGCTCAAAGGCGACAGCATGGACCAGCACGCGCTCAGCCATGGCCGCCCCCATGTCTTGATCGAGCTGCGAAACGACCTCATATCATCACAAACGCAACAAATCGCATGGGCCGACCGGCTCGCGCCAATCTTGCAAGAAACGCTGGCCACATCCGGCCTGTAGACGGAGGAAACAATGGACGCCCAAACCCAATTGGAGCTGGAGGCCGCCGCCTTTCGCACGCTCCGTGACCACCTGCAAACCCGCACCGATGTGCAAAATATCGATATGATGAACCTCGCGGGCTTTTGTCGGAACTGCCTCAGCCGCTGGTATCAGGAGGCCGCAGCCGAGCGCGGCATCGAAATAGGCAAGATGGAGGCGCGCGAGATGTTTTACGGCATGCCCTTTGACGACTGGAAGGCCCAGTATCAAACAGACGCCAATGCCGATCAAAAAGCCGCGTTCGAGGTCGCGCATAAAGACGCCACCTAACGCGGGCGTGATCAACCGTGCCTACCCTGCGCGGCGCAACTCGTGTTAAGGTGGGATATTGCAACAGGAGGCCCCTCATGAGCTTCACTAAATTTATTGCCGCAACCGGGCTGGCCGTCAGCCTTGCAACGCCCCTCTGGGCCGAGCGCCCGCTCGACACGCTTGAGGCGAGCATCGCCAGCGAACTTCCGAATTACGGCTTCGACGACGTCGACGTGCGCGACCTGTCCACGGGCCAAATCGCCCATATCCACCACCTGCTCTATTCCGGCAAAGGCACGGCGGAAATCAAAGGTCAGATCGGCGCCGTCCTTGGCGACAGCCTGCTCAGGACGTTCTTTAAATAAAACGCCACGACCACCTGTTGTCAGTCCAGCGGGTCAGCCAATTTGGACGTCTGGGTACATTTGAAAAAATACGACAGAATAGGCACCGCGCTGACAATCGCAGCTGCGCGTAGCCACCAAAGGGCCGCGTCGTCATACCCGACAGTTGTTGCAATAAGATACCCCAGCCACAGCCACGGCGCGATGACGATTGCGCCCCAGACCTCTGACCAACAGCCGTGATCGGTCCCCGGCCCGAAATCGACGGCACGGTAATCCCCACCTCGTTTCGTTTTGCCGTTGGGTAGCACTTTGTCAGGCACATTGGGGTAGGTGTAATTGCCCTTATTTTCAAACACGATATCGTAGAGCAGTTTGATAACGCGGTAATTGTCAAAATAGGCGTTGTGCGAATAGCCGGGATCAAAATACGTCAGGTTGTTCACATGCACGTTGTCTATTCTCGACATATTCCAGGTCGAAGATGACGGCGAATGCAGTGGCCCTGAAATAATGTCAGCACCATCCCAGACATTCGTCCAATGCACCTTGGGCTTACCACCTGACTTTCGAAATGGCTCGGTGCCGATATCGCCACGCAACTCTCCATAGACTTTGCGATACCGCCGGATCGGGCTTCGAAAGCTCTCAAAAAAGTAAGAAATCTTGTCCACCGGGGATGCCAGCGTCACAAAATGGTCGATCTTGTTGAAATCGACACGCCCTTTCATCAGGTCTTGGGCATTCACGGCCCTGTTGGCATGAACCGCTGCCAGCAGCGTGTCATAGGCAACCGACGTTCCAAGCGAATGCGCCACAACGACCACGCGATCGCAGTCGGGTTGGCTCACAACATGGCTGAGCAAATCGACCGATTTTTTCAGCACCGCCTCGCGTTTTGCGAATTTTTCATCCGTCTCCGCATAGGTCGACCAGGCCTCCACATCTGCCAAACGGTGCACAAGAAAACCGCGCATCAACCCGCCAAAGATCAGTGCAAACGCGATCACAATGGCATTTTTTGGCCCGGCCTGCGCCCAATCGGGAATGGTGATTGTCTCGGTCAGCCCCATCATTTGCAAAACCCATGGCACACCTGCCAGCAAGGACAAAATGCCAGCGGCAACCAGCAAGAAGATCAAAGCAATTGTCAGCAACAGGCTTGTCATCAAGACAAAATTGCTCATTTCCGTTCGCACATGGGTCCAACGCCACCGTTTGGCCAATGTCGTTAAGCGTTGGACGCGTCCTGTTTTGCCCGGATTATTTTCTTCAATCTGCCGCAGGAACCCTTTGAAGTTCGGTTTGATCTTAATTTTCTCTTCGGCTTCCAGCTCTTTCGCGCGACGGCTCCAGCTTGGGTGATCAAACTTGGCGTAGAGTTCAAGAAGCGTTCTGAAATCACGTTCAAACGTCCCCTCAGGCCATCGGTCAGGGTTTTCCAAAATCTCGAACAAAGTGGCGCGGCGGACGCGTTGCCGTTCCGCCCAAGGCGTCCAAAGCATTTTGATTGGCCGCGAAACCTGTCTCAATATCCACTTGAGGACAGCCCGGTATGACCGTTCCTCACGCATTTCATCGGCCCAATACGCTTCATAAAAGCGCAGTTTGGTTTTTGGCCCGTCCCAGTTTTGAAATTCCTTGAGATGAAACGCACGAATGAACGAAACATCATCCCCCTCCGCCTCACGGTTCAATTCCGAGCGGGGGTTTATTTTTCGCAGGTTTCCCAGCTTGTGACCGCGTTTGAACGACACGTCAAAAAATCTGTCAAACCTGTCCACCAGCCTGCTGGTTTCTTCAAAACGGCGCTGACTTCCCATGCCATGGAAATACAAAACAGAAACGTTCTCGGTTTTTGGGGGAGGGGCTTGTATCATCTAGGACCTCGAAATCATCAAAAGCACAAAAAAGTAAAAATGCTGCAATGCACCTGAGGCTAGGTGAAGGGGTTGCGTTTTGCACTCAAAAAAAGCGCATTCGACACAGCGCTTGGCCCGCAAACTAGCGCGACCAAGTAGTAAACAAACAGTAAAAAAATTTTGGAAGTTGCTTTATATCAGCGACTTACAAAATTCCCCGCATGCGGGGAACCGTGATCAGAGCGCCTGTTTCCGGCTTTCTTCCAGATAAAGCTCCCGCAATCTTGCCGCCGATTTTCCGGGTTTTCCATCGCCCAAAGCGACCCCATCAATCTCGACAACCGGCATCACGAAGGTCGAAGCCGAGGTGATGAACGCCTCATCCGCCGCCTTGGCCTCCTCAATCGTGAAGGCCCGCTCCTCAACTTCCATCTGCGCCGATTTTGCGTAGGCCAGCACCGCCGCCCGCGTGATCCCATGCAAGATTTCAGTCCCCAGATTGCGGGTGATGATCTTGCCGTCTTTCACGATATAGGCGTTGTTCGACGACCCCTCCGTGACGTGACCATCCTCGATCATCCACGCATCATCCACCCCCGCGCCTTTCGCCATCATCTTCGCCATCGACGGGAACAACAGCTGCGTCGTCTTGATATCACGCCGTGCCCAGCGTTGATCATCGACCGAGATGACTTTCATACCGGTCTCGATCTTCGGGTTGTTCAACAGGTTCGCCGTCTGCGTGAACAAAACCAGCGTCGGCGGAGTATCCTCGGGCGGGAACGCGAAGTCGCGGTCACCGGGATTGCCGCGGGTGAGCTGAAGGTAGATCATCCCTTCTTCAATCCCGTTGCGTTCGACCAGCTCGCGATGCACCTCAAGAAGCGCATCGGCATCCACCTGATACTTGATCCCCAGCTCGTCACAAGACCTCTGCAAGCGCTTTACATGGCCCTCGAAGGCGATGATCTTGCCATCGAGCACGCTGGTCACCTCATAAACCGCATCGGCAAACAGAAACCCACGATCAAAGACCGAAACCTTGGCGTCAGCCTCAGGGACATACTCTCCGTTCAGATAAACAATGCGGCTCATGATTTTATCCCCATAGGCTGGCCGCGGGCGCATGCACCCCGGCGGCGTCAAAAAGTAACGGTGTCTCGCGGTCTTCGGCCAGAAGCAGCGGCCCGTCAAGGTCTGTGAAGGCCGCACCCTGCGCCACAATCGTGGCAGGCGCCATGGCCAGAGATGATCCGACCATGCAGCCGACCATGACACCGTAGCCCAGTGCCAGCCCCTCGCGCTTCAGTTCGAGCGCCTCGGTGAGCCCGCCGGTTTTGTCGAGCTTGATGTTGATGACATCATATTTGCCCTTCAAGCCGGGCAACGAGCTGCGGTCATGGCAAGACTCGTCCGCGCAGACCGGCAGCGGGCGCTCGATTTCCGCCAGCATATCGTCTTTCCCAGCAGGCAAAGGTTGTTCCACCAGCTTAACGCCAAGGCGAACCAAATGTGGCGCTAGATCGGAATACACCTCAGCGCTCCATCCTTCATTCGCATCGATGATGATCGGCGTATCGGGCGCGCCCCGACGCACCGCCTCAAGCCGCTTCATGTCATCCGGGGTGCCAAGCTTGATCTTCAACAGCGGCCGTTGCGCATGTTTGCGCGCCGCCGCCTCCATTGCATCTGGCTCCGCCAGCGACAAGGTATAGGCAGTGATCTCGGGCAGCGGTGCTGCAACGCCGATCAGGTCCCAGACGCGCTTTCCGGCGGCCTTCGCCTCCAAATCCCAAAGCGCGCAGTCAACAGCATTCCGCGCAGCCCCAGCTGGCAGTGCATCATGCAGCGCGGCACGCGAAATATCAGCGGGCAGATTTTCAATCTCCGCCGTGACACTGTCCAAGGTCTCATCATAGCGGGCGTAGGGCACGCATTCACCCCAACCCGCCACACCATTTCGCGCGATATGCGCTGTCAGAACCTTGGCCTCCGTCCGCGACCCGCGCGAGATGGTGAACACCTCCGCCAATCGAAACGTATCTGCCGTGACCTCGATCACAGGGCTTCCAATGCATCCACAAGCTTTTCGGCGCCGAAACGGAACGGGTCGGTCGTCGGCAACCCCATGCGCGCCTCAACTTCGGCGACATAGGCTTTCGCTTCGTCTTCCGGCATATTCTGGGTGTTGATCGAAATGCCGATCACTTTGCAGGCCGGGTTCACGACATGGGCCATTGTCAGCGCCAGATCGCGCAGCGCTTCCAGCGACGGCTGCTGGTAGTCCGGCAAGCCACGCATATGGGTACGTGTCGGCTCATGCGCCAGAACAAGCGCGTCAGGCTGGCCACCATGGATCAGCGCGAGGGTCACACCGGAATAAGACGCATGAAAGAGCGAGCCCTGCCCTTCGATATGATCCCAGTGATCGTCATCATTGTCAGGCGTCAGATATTCGACTGCGCCGGCCATAAAATCAGCAATCACAGCGTCCAGTGGCACACCACCACCGGTGATCAAAATCCCGGTTTGGCCCGTCGGGCGGAAGGTCGATTTCATGCCGCGCTTTTGCATTTCTGCGTCCATGCAAAGGCCGGTATACATCTTGCCGACGGAGCAATCGGTGCCGACCGCCAAAATCCGTTTGCCTTTGCGTTTCACACCGCTGGCAATTGGGTAAGCGACTGAAGGAATGCGCACATCGTGCAGTGTGCGGCCGTGAACCTTGGCGGCGCGCTGCAACTCATCTTCGTCGCGCAGCAGATTGTGTAGGCCGGAGGCAATGTCGTAGCCCAGCTCCAACGCCTCGACGAGGACTGCTTTCCATGCGTCCGAAATGACACCGCCGCGGTTTGCGACACCAATCACCAATGTCTTGGCACCGGCATCCAGCCCCTCTTGCAGGGTCATATCGGTAATCCCCATGTCGGCTTTACAGCCCTCCATGCGGAACTGCCCGACCGCGTTTTCAGGGCGCCAATCCTTGATGCCTTGCGCCACTTTGGCCGCAAGTGCGTCTGGCGCATCGCCGAGGAACAAAAGGTATGGTGTCTGGATCATGTCGGGCCCCTAAAGCAGCGAATCTATATGTCGCGCATTGATAACGCATTGAACGCGGGAATGGTCTTGCGAAGAGACGCGCATCAAAGGTATTTCTGCGAATATTCGCTGCCTAACAGATAAATCATGTGAAGATTATTCGAATAATCAGGTATCCCCACCCAAATCCTGCCAAATATCGGAAACCCAAGATTTGATCTTTTGCGCCTCTTCCCAGCGGTTCGACAGCTCACGCCCGTCTGGGCCTGTCATCGCATATTCCGGGGGGCCAAGTTCACACACGAAAATGCAGTCACCTGACGCATTTCGGTCCCGCCACGACGCCATGCCTTCGCGCCACCAGCCTTTGAACAGTTCGACCCATTTCTGGTTTTGCGGAAAGTCCAACTGTAGCTGAATTTGCTGGCGTGATGCGACCCGCCCCTGGAAGCTGTCGGAACGTACCAAGATGCGCGATATCAGCGCCATGTCGTGGTCCGACAGCGGGAACCAGAACTCCCGGTCGACAACGTAATGCGACAGGTCCGCGCAAATACGCATCTCAGGGATCCGCTCAATCAATTGCAACGTGGTGTAGAGATCATTGGTGATGCAATTGCGATGCGTCTCAAACTGGATCGGCATCCCGATCCGATCTGACATAGCCATCCATGTTTCGATCACCGGCACCATGTCATCCAGTGTAATCGGCATCACCTGCCCGATCACATCAACAAAGGGCGCGCCAAAATCCTTTGCCATATGAAGTGTATCTTCCAGACTTTCGATCGTCTTGGGAAAGGCTACAATGAGCGGCGTGATCCCGTTGGCTTCCATGTGCGGGCGCACTGCGTGCGCGACAGCGACGTCCGAGGCGCCAAGATCGATCGCCATCCCGTCAAATCCTGCGCCCGCGACCATTTCGCAAACCTGCTCCAATGGCAGCTTCACACCGGTCTGGTCATGCGGCTGCATCGCCCAAAGCGACGTGTAGGTCTTGAGCTGCCTCATTCGGCCGGGATACGCGCAGAGCGTCCGCCAGAAGTCGGAACGATCCACACCTCATCCATCGGATATTGGCTTTCATCCTTCGCGCGTAGCTTTGAGATCACCTCGATCTGGAATTCAATCCAACCCATGCGGTGCACTTCGCCTGCTTTTTCTTCAATCTTATCGTTGAGTTGCTTCAGTTTCCAAAACGGTACCGCCGGAAAGGTGTGATGCGCGGTGTGGTACGGCATCTGCCAGCACAGCCACCGAAACAACGCGTTGGTGCGGGTCGACCTGGTGTTTTCCAGAATGTCCTGTTCGTGGCTTAGACCCAGATGTTCAATCGTATTTTGCAACTGATGAACAGGCTTGGTCAGGATCATTGGTATGATCCAGAAGGTCAGCGCAGCCCAGCTGCCCAATGCGATGCTGACCAAAGCGATCACCCCGTACAGCGCCAGGTGAAGACGGGCCTCTTTGATGATTTTCGTCTCTTCCTCAGCCCGAATGTAGGGTTCCAGAATAATTCCGCGCGCCCGACGGATATTGCCAACGATCCGGTTGCGCCAATAGCTGACACCGGTGATCCAAAGCAGGTAGGTCCCCAGCGTATAGGGCTCGCGCACGAGTTCGCCGTCACGTTCCCAATCCTGCGTGTATTGGTGATGGGCGAAGTGCATGACCTGATCAAAATCGCGCGGGAAGATTTGGATGAAGCCGATGATGCGACCGAAAATCTCATTCAGCTTGCGGGTTTTGAAGACAGTTGCATGGCTCAGCTCATGCTGGCCCGCGTAAAGAAAGTTCAACAACACACCAAGAACGAGCCCAGTTACAACCACCCACCAGCTGCCCAGGGCCTGCCAGTGCAGCAGCCCAACAAGAAAAATCGCCCCGAAATGCGACCCGAGCTGAGCAAATCCGCGCATATCTGACCGTTGAGACAAGCTTCGCAGCTCAGCAGGCGTGAGAATTTTGCGACGGGAAAAACTTGCATCCATGCTTTGCGCTCCTTCGTTTAAAAGAGAATGACATGAAAATTATTGCGTGTCATACGGAGAATATTCAAAAAACTGATGAAGAAATTTAATGAATGAACCCTAGCCTTCCGATGCTCCGCAGCTTGGTCAGCCTGTCGCAAACCGGCAGCATGACGAAATCAGCCGATGCGTTGAACCTGACCCAATCCGCGATCAGCCACCAAATGCGCAGTCTGGAGGAGGTATTGGGCTATAAGCTGTTGGTCCGTCAGGGTCGTGGCATTCGCCTCACCCGCGAAGCTCGGCTTTACGTGATGGAGATCGCCCCAGCACTGAACACAATCGCGCGTGCAAGCCAGATAGCGGAGACCACCGGCAAGCTTGTTTTAAACGTGGCTCCAGGCTTCGCCGCAAGTTGGCTGGCCCCGCGTATCAGCCAGTTTGCCTCCCAGCATCCCGGCCTTAGCTTGGTCATCAACACACCGCGCGGATATGGCGAGCTTGGCACGCGTGACGATGATCTCTACATTACCTTTCTCAGCGCGGCGCAACGCCCCGCATCAGCGCGTCTTCTCTATAAAGTGTCGTTCTTCCCGGTCGCCGCACCACGCCTTGTATCAAAGCATGAACGCATGGATCTGGAAACGTTGCTTGCCTTTCCAATCCTGCATCTCGACAGTACGTCCGATTGGACAAAATGGTGCGAAGACGCCGGTAGCTTGGCGCGGCCCGCGCCGGGGATCGTCTTCCAGGACATGCAAATCATGAATGCCGCTGCGCGTTCGGGCCAAGGCGTGGCATTGGGCGATCAGCTTACAAACAGGGAGGATCTGCAAAACGGCACGCTCATGCGGGTGCACCCCCATAGCTGGCAGACGCCGTACGCCTACTATCTGCTCGAAGGCGACACCTCTAGCTCACCGGCCAAAACGGCCTTCATCGATTGGCTCGTCGGGCAATTCGATGGTTAGTTGAGGAACTAGTGGGAGGGCAGCAGGCCGGCTGGTGCATCCTCGTCACGGACAAAATCAAGTGCCGGTTTGTCGGCCGCTATCGTATTTCGCTTAAATTCATAGACCCGCAAGCCATCCTCTTCGCGTGACGTGACGATCAACGCTTGATACAAATGGCGCCCACCATCGTAAATATCGACCAATCCACGCAATCGCGGGGCGGCCTGCGCATCCACACCAAATTTGCTATCGCGATATTGGAGGATGGGAAAAATTGCGTCACCCGCGTGAACCCGTAACCTCGAGCCGCGTTTGAGCGCTGTTTTCCGCGCGAGCTCAAGACCGGCGCGCACTTCACTGGACAAAAAAGTCGACATTTCGACACCTCATAAACAACACCGCTATGATAACCACTATTGACGAAATCTCCTAAAACTTCGTTTCAAATCAGCGGATATCCCAAATGTAGCTATGCCTTTAGCTTAGGACGCAACACATGGGGTGTTTGCGGGTCATAAAGCGCCGAGTCCTTAAAATCTTTGATACCGCCCAAAGCCGGTCCAACCAGAATCAACGCGGTTCGTGTGATCTTTTCAGCCCGTACTTTTTCGCGAATATCAGCAAGCGTTCCACGCAAAAACAGCTCATCGGGCCAAGAGGCGCGGTAAGCCACCACGACGGGACAGTCTTCGCCGTAGTAGGGGATCAATTGCCGTTCAATTTCGCGCAGCGCGCGGATGCCCAAATGGATCGCCAGAGTTGTGCCTGTACGCGCGAAGTTTTCCAGCGTTTCACCTTGCGGCATGGAGGTCGATTTCATCGACATACGCGTCAAAACAATCGATTGGGCAATTTCGGGCACGGTCAGTTCCTGCCCTAAAGCCGCGGCCGCTGCTGCATAGGCCGGAACGCCTGGTATGATCTCATACGCGATCCCATCGGTCTTGAGACGTCGTATCTGCTCTGCGATAGCTCCGTACAATGACGGATCACCCGAATGCACACGCGCCACATCCTCACCGCGCTCTCGGGCCGCCAAAATCTGCGCATGGGTGTCATCCAGCGTCATCGGCGCAGTGTCCATGACCAAGGCGCCGTCTGGCGCACCTGCAACGACCGCTTCGGGCACCAAGGACCCTGCAAAAAGGCAAACCGGGCATTCAGAAATCACACGTTGCGCCTTTAGCGTTAGCAGCTCGGGGTCACCGGGTCCTGCGCCGATAAAATAAACTTTCATCTCTCATCTCCAGCGCGGGAAGGTGGGCGGGGCGATGCGCCACAGGCGCGAGCGTCGGCCGTCATGACCGCTTCTCCGCTAAATCCCCATCGATCTTGCGCGCATACCCGCGCGGCGTATACATCCGCGGCCCTTCGCCCAGCCGCGCCAGCTTCGAATGGCTGGACCCAACCAACACGACGGTCAACATATCGACCTCATCGACGTCCAATTCAGTCAGTTTGCGGTAGCGGATATGTTCCTCCGGACGGCCCAGAGAGCTCGCCAACATCACGGGCGTATCAGCCGGGCGGTGTTGTAATAAAATATCGCGTGCCTCCGCCAAAAGTGTGCGCCTGAGCTTGGACACAGGGTTATAAAACGCGATCACAAAATCGCCCTCAGCCGCGGCATGCAGGCGCTTTACGATGTCTTCCCGCGGCGTCAACAAATCGCTCAGCGAGATCGCACAAAAGTCGTGTCCCAAAGGTGCGCCTGCACGCGCGGCAGCCCCCTGCAACGCTGACACGCCAGGGGTAGAGATCACCTCAACCCGCCGCGCCGCGTCGCTGACACCCATCTCATCGGGGCCACGATCAAGCAGCTCAAACACCAGAGCGCCCATTGCGTAAATTCCCGCATCACCTGAGCAAATCAGGGCGACATTACGTCCCTCACCGGCGCGTTCTAGCGCATAGCGGCACCGATCCTCTTCGCCGCCCAAAGGAAAGTCGGACCGTTGTTTCCCGTAAGCCAAGGGCCCCAACAGATCGATATAGAGCCCATAACCCACAAGCTCCTCAGCCTCTTGCACCAGTTTGGAGGCCTCCGGCGTGCGCCAGCTGTGCTGACCCGGCCCAATCCCGACAATCGAAAGCTTGCCGCGGGACCGGCCACGCAATTCGATGATCGGCTCTTCGGCAAGCGCGATCGCACAAGTCGCATTCTTGGTTTTGCGTTTTGGCACAAGCAGTTGCGCGTGTTCGCCAGCCCCCGCAAGCGCTGCGGCCTCGCTCACACCATGAGTACCGACCTCTGCAAAAACCACCTCGGATGGGTTGGCCAGCCGGTGCGTTTCAACTTCCAAATTGGTGGCGTCGAAAACCCGAACAGGTAGGTCTAGCGCGCGCGACAACGCGTGTACCGCGGGCTCGTCCGCCTTCAAATCAAGCGTGTAGATGGCCTTCAAGGCACCGGGTGCTAGATTGGCTTCACGAAGCGCGGACATAACCAAATCATGCAGCTCCTCGGGCGCGCAATTGCGCGCGCAACCGACGCCAAGCGCAGCAACCTGTGGGTGGAATACGAGGTCCGCGTCCGAAGGCGCGGTCGTGCAAGAAATCCGAAGATCATTACCTGTGGGCAAATCAGCCAACCAAGGCGCATCCCCTTCAATTTGCGTGGTTTTTCCAGCCAATAGCCCGGCCATCACATCTTTCGCACGCTCGGGATTGGCCAGCATATAGCCCATGGGGGGCTCATCCAATGCAACCCCTAAAGCCACGTCGCCGGCAGTTGTCACGGCTGCGGTCGCGCCCAGCTCGGATGCGATTTTCGAGGCCAATCTGTTTGCGCCGCGATGCCCACCGAGAAGCGGAACAACGACCGATGCATCATCCGATACTGAGACGACTGGCGGCTCGGTTGTCTTGTCCGCAAGCAAAGGCGCTACGGCGCGAATGAGAATGCCGGACGCGCAGACGCCAATGATCGGCGTGCCTGCCGCAAATAACGTTCGGACATGGTCCAATGCGTTGTCAAAAAACAAGTCAGCCTGATCAACGCGGTTCGTGCGCCCATGGACGGGCGCGCCGAGCAATTCCGCGATACGGTGCGCAGTCGCCTCGCCCGCGCGGTTCAGGCAGATCACCGCCGGAATAGAGTTTAGAGCCATGGATCGGCCCCTTTCGTCAGCAAGATCATTGAAAAATAGGGTGCCTTTTCAGGGGCTTGCGCGAGCGGTAGAACGATTTCCTCTGGCAGTGTCGCGCGTTCGACATAGGTCGCTTGGTCGGTCAGACCCAGTGCATCAATCACGGACCGTATCTTTTGCAAATGACGTCCAACCTTCATGATCACAACGCTTTCCGCCCCGTCGATACGGCTACGCAGCTCGCCTTCTGGCAGGGGGCCCGGCAAAACGGTCAGGCGTTCATTGCGCGCAGCGAGTGGCATCGCGGCGCGTGCAGCACAAGCGGTCACAGAGGTGACGCCGGGGATGATCTCGACATTGAACCGCTCGGACAAACGGGCGTGAAGATACATGAAAGAGCCGTAAAAAAACGGATCACCTTCGCACAGGCAGATAACATTGTCGCCTTTTTCCAATGACTTAGCTATGTCATTGGCCCCTTGGTCATAAGCGTCCTGCGCTGGTTGACGCTCCGTGCTCATGGGGACATCCATGCGGATTTCGCGCACGCCGGCAGGGATCAAATCCTGTGCAATGGAGCGAGCAAAGCTGTCGCTGCCTGCCAGAGTTGGATAGGCAATCACCGACGCGCCTTGTATAAGCCGGGCTGCTTTAAGAGTTATTAACTCAGGGTCCCCAGGTCCGAGGCCGATGCCGTAAAGCGTGCCGGTCATCGCTTTACAAGGCTCCATTGGGTGACGGTCATGGACGGTCGCCAACCCGTCAAACGGCCTACGGGTTCCGCGCGTTCGACGCCGATTTTGACCAGCTCACCGCCATGTTTTGCACGCAACGCAATCAACAGGCTTTCACTTTCAAGCGTCACCGCATTTGCGACCAGACGCCCCAATGGGCGCAGATTTTTCCACGCGATATCAAAGACTTCTTCGCTGAGACCGCCGCCGATGAAAATAGCGTCAGGGGCGGCCAGACCGCTCATTGCAGCGGGGACTTCGCCCTCGACCAGCTCCAGCTTCGGTGCGCCCAAAGCGAGCGCGTTTTCGGCGGCCATGGCGCGGCGGTCCGCGCGAGGCTCAATACCGATGGCGCGGGCGTAGCGGGCGGCGCGCATCCATTCGATGGCGACGGAGCCGGAACCCGCCCCAATATCCCACAAAAGGGCACCGCGCATGGGCATGAGTTTGGCGACGGTTGCGGCCCTAACCTCTTGTTTTGTCATCGTTCCGTCGGACTTGAACAGATCATCTGCAAGGCCCGGAACGCGTGGTAGCAAAGCAGCGTCAGGGGCTGCGATGCAGTGAACGGCGAGCGTATTGAACGCGGGCACTTCATGCGTCCAATCGCTGGCAAGCCCTTCAAAACGTTGTTCTTTTTCGCCACCCATATTGGCAAGAACCGTCATTTCCGATTGACCAAACCCGCGCTCGGTCAAGAATTGTGCGATCTGTGCAGGTGTCTCTGGGCCCGTTGTCAGGATAATAAGCCTTTGATCTGGTTGAATAAAAGCGACCATCTGATGGACGGGACGACCATGCACGGTGAGGGTTTCAACGTCAGCGAGGCTCCACCCCATGCGCGCGGCGGTCAGTTGAAAAGCGGACAATTGGGGGTGGTAAACGATCTGCGCGGGGTCAATTGCACGGCCTATGCGAGCCCCGACGGAGAACCAGAGCGGGTCCCCGGTTGCCAAGACGACAACCCGTTTTCCCTTGAAAGACAATAGCTTATCTATGAGCGCATCGAAAGGCGAAGGCCACGCGACCCGTTCCGCAGTGACATTTGGCGACAGCTCATGATGGCGATCGCCACCGACGATCACCTCTGCGGCTTCGACGACGGCGCGGGTGACGGGGGTGAGGCCATCGAGGCCGTCCTCACCTATGCCCACAATGTGCAACCATGGAGCGTTAACCATTCCAAGACCCCCGCGAAATGGGCGTACACAACCCGTACACAACCCGTACACACCCCGTCGTGACACGCTTATGTACGGCGTTGTTAACCATTTGCTTTTTCTCCCGCACCGATGGCGAGCGCATTGACCGCTGCGGAGGCCATTGCGGAACCGCCTTTGCGACCACGCAGCGCCACGAATTCGCAGCCCCGCGGGTTGGCGGCTAATTCGGCCTTCGACTCCGCTGCGCCGACGAAGCCGACGGGGAAACCCAAAATGACGGCCGGGCGCGGGAAGCCTTGGTCGATCAAATCGAGCAGGTGAAACAGCGCGGTGGGCGCATTGCCGATGGCGACGATGGCGTCTTTGATATGCGGCTCCCACAGCTCGACGGCGGCGGCGGAGCGCGTGTTGCCGATGGATTTGGCGCGGTCGGGCGTTGTGGGGTCGTTCAGGGTGACGATCACCTTGTTCTCGGATGGCAAGACGCGCCGGATGATGCCCGCGCCAACCATTTCGCAATCGCACAGGATCGGTTTACCCGATTTTAAAGCGGCATGGCCTAGGGTGAACGCGTGGTCAGAGAAGGAGAGCCGGTCAGCAATTTCAACCATTCCACAGGCGTGGATGACACGTGTCGCGAGCGTGTCGAGCCCGTTTGGGAACCGCGCCAAATTTGCCTCCGCCGCGACGGTGGCAAAACTGGCTGCGTAGATCGCTTGCGGGTCCTTCTCGTAAGGGCGCATCAGGTTTGCGCCCCCGATTGAAGGGCCTCTGGCGGGAGTATTTTTGACAAAACGAAGCGCATCAGGCTTTGAGCTTCGACTGCGTCAGCTTTCGCGCACTTTCCGGGCCATGCGGATGTTTGGCATGTGGGTAGGGCGCGTGGTGATGGTCGTGATCATGGTGATGGTGGTGATCGTGATCGTGGTGGTGCTCGTGATCATGATCGTGCGTGTGGGCGTGCTCGTCGCCGTGTGTATGACTGTGGTCATGGTGGTGGTGATGGCCGTGATCATGCGCGGCTTGCGCCTGCAGGCGGCACATGCCAGTGCAAAACGTGTCACAGAGCGCGCAATCGGAAACGTTGGAGCCGGGGGCAGATGCGCCCTGCCCTTCAACATGGTGATGGTGGCTTTCCTGAATCGCGCCGACCTCCCCCTCAAATCCCAACACTTGCGTCCGGTACTTGCACAAAACGCATGTGGGCGGTGGGGTGTCGGCGAAGGCCGGGTGATTGCGCGCGTCGGCCGGGATCGTCACGTCCTTGCCGCCTTCCATCGCCAAAACCTGCGTCCGGTAGGCGCAGATGCCGCAATTTGGCGGTGGGTTGGCGCCCATCTGCTCGGTCACTCGCTCGGCGAAAGTTTCCAGAACCTTTGCATGGTCATTCAGGTAGCCCGCTTTGACAAACTCGATGTCGGGATGGGCTTCTGCGACCATGTCAGTGAAGCCGTAGATGCGGTCGATCAGAATACCGGTGAACAGGAAATAGGGGAAAACGATGATGCGTTTGTAGCCGAGCTTGGCGGCGTGGGTCAGGCATGGTTCGACCAAGGGGAAGGTGACGCCGGAAAAACCGACCTCAGCCCAGCCGAACCCCATGCCTTCATGGAGCATGCGGGCGATCTTGGCGACATTGCCATTGGCATCCGGGTCAGAGGCGCCGCGCCCGATGACGACAAGGCAGGTGTCCTCATTGGCAACGTGCTTTTGCGCATTTGCGGCATCAACTGCTTCTTGGATACGCGCGCCAGCGGCGGCGATCATTTTCGGATCGACCCCAAGCTCACGCCCATAGCTGATCGCGATGTCATGCTTGGCCGCGTAGGTGTTCAGCACTGTGGGGATGTCATTTTTGGCGTGCATCGCGGCAAAGAGCATGCCGGGCACCGCGAGAATTTTGGTGCAGCCCTTTTCGCGCAAGGTATCGAGCCCGTCGCGGATGACCGGGTTGGCGAATTCGAGATAGCCGTACTCAACTTCCCAATCGGGCGGGAAATGACCGGGCAGTTTTTCGGCCAAGACTGAGAACTGATCGACGGCGGCTTGGCTGCGCGAGCCGTGGCCGCAAATCATGACACCGACTTTTTCGGGGGATGTGGTCATGCCGCTTCCTCCTCTGCTTCGATCTCCTCGACCTCTTCCTCGGGTGCATCTTCGGGGTCTTTTTTGCCCTTGATCGCACCCCAGATCGACACGCCAATGGCAACCCCGATGGCGATACCCGCGACCCAGTGATCATGCCCGGCGGCCTGGCCCAGATGGCCGACATGCGCGGCGGCGGGGGCGCCAATCAGCGTGAAGGCGATAAACAGCAAGCGGGTCATGGGCGCACCTTTCTCATTTCCAAATAGGGAGAGGGGGCCAGCTTGAGCCCATCTGACGATGCAACCGGTGGACCCCCTATTTGGGTCGATCCGAAGGCCGCCAACCTCTCTGGGCCTTGCGGCCCTCGTCTGAGTGACAGGTCTATCGGCCCGCGCAAGGGGCCGCAATGGGGGAAGCGTCACCCGAAGTGCCGTTTGCGTCCTGCGCAATTTCTGTGCGGCGACGCGTGATGACAGGTGATGACGGGCAGGTTAAGCCCGTTTGGCAATATGAAAGGGAGCAACCCATGGGCCTATTGGTCGAAGGTGAGTGGAAAGACCACTGGTATGACACGAAATCGACGGGCGGCGCGTTCAAGCGCACCACCGCCGGGTTTCGCAACTGGATTACCGCTGATGGCAGCGTGGGCCCTTCGGGGGACGGCGGGTTCAAGGCGGAAGCCGGGCGGTACCATCTTTACGTGTCTTACGCATGTCCCTGGGCGCATCGCGCGCTGATCTTTCGTAAGTTGAAAGGGCTGGAGGGGTTGATTGATGTCTCTGCCGTGCATCCCGACATGTTGGGCGACGGCTGGACCTTCGAAACGGACGATTTGGGTGCGACCGGTGATCAGCTTTACGGGCTGCCTTTTGCGCGCGACATTTACCTCAAGGCGGACCCGCATGTGTCCGGGCGGGTGACTGTTCCGATCCTGTGGGACAAGGAGCGCGAGACGATTGTCAGCAACGAAAGCTCCGAGATTATTCGCATGTTTAACACGGCCTTTGACAGGCTGACCGGCAATGGGCTGGATCTTTGGACCGAAGGGTTGCGAGAGGCGATTGAACCGGTGAATGCGCGCATCTACGACACGCTGAACAATGGGGTCTACAAATCGGGGTTTGCGACGACGCAAGCCGCCTATGACGCAGCGGTGCATCCGTTGTTTGATACGCTTGATTGGCTGGAAACCCGCCTATCGGACAACCGCTACCTGATGGGCGATACTGTGACCGAGGCCGACTGGCGGCTGTTTACCACTTTGGTGCGGTTTGATCTGGTCTACCACCTGCATTTCAAATGCAACCGGGCGCGGTTGGTGGACTACCCCAACCTATGGGCCTACACGCGGGAGCTTTACCAATGGGAGGGCGTGGCCGAGACGGTCAATTTCGACCATATCGTGCGCCACTACCACTACAGCCATGAAAGCATTAACCCGCATCGGATCGTGCCCATTAACCCTGTGATCGACTGGAACGCGCCGCATGGGCGCGGCTGAGACCGCCTATCGCCCGTGATGTTCGACCAAAGCGGCCATGTCCTCCGGCTTGGTCGCTGACGGGATCAAAGCCGCGGCATTGGCCATATAATTAAAGATGGTGCCGTCTGAGAAGAAGCTGTTCGAGGTGACAAAAATCACCTTGCTTTCGGGGCGGCGGTAGCTGGCGTAATCGGCCACGGCCATAGCGCTTCCCAAGCACAGCTCAAGATCCAGAATGATCACGTCAAACACGTCATCTTGCAGCGCCTCAACGGCGTCGCTTTGCGAGCGCAACACACACACATCTGCGCCGAGACGCCGAATGTGATTGCACCATATTTGACCCAGATTTGGGTCGCTTTCGACAATTAGGACTCTCATTGAATGTCCGACCCTCTACATGTGGCGAATGTGGCCGGTACCTTTCCCCTTAAAGATACCTCTTCAGTTTCCTTTACGTTAGTTAACAAAGCGTAAAGTGAATTTAACTCATTTGTATGACGGCGGGTTCTTGCGCGGCCCTGCAAAATGGGGTTGATGGACGCCTGAAAACCACGAGGACGAGATGACCAGCTGGATCACAATTTGCGACACGTGCAAACGTGAAGATTGGGCCGAAAGCGCCCAATCGCAGACCGATGGCGAGCGCTTCGCTGCCATGGTTGAGCGCGCCGCAGACGGTGTAGACGGCGTCGAAACCCGCCGCCATTCCTGCCTGATGGGCTGCAATCGCGCCTGCAATGTCGCAATCCAATCCGAGGGCAAGCTGAACTACACATTGGGCGAGTTTGAACCGTCTGAAGAAGCCGCCGAAGCGGTTGTCGGCTACGCGAAATTACATTCCGAAAGCACCAGCGGCCAGGTGCCCTACCGCGAATGGCCGCAGCCTATCAAAGGGCATTTTGTGACCCGCCACCCGCCCCTGCCGGGCACCACACCGACCACCGAGTAGATCGCGAGGCACGCTAGATGCTTGCAATTGCGATGTTTTTGGACGCGACACTGGGGGAGCCCCGCTGGCTTTGGTCCCGCGTGCCGCACCCCGCCGTGATCATCGGGCGCGCGATTGGGTGGTTGGATGCGCGGCTCAATCGGGGACCGCGCAGGATGATGGGCATCGGGATGATCATCTTGTTGATCGTCGGCGCGCTTGCAACCGCCACCATCATCGGGCGACTGCCATTTGGCGACATCTGGAGCATCCTGTTCGCCGCTATTCTGATCGCGCAGCGCAGCCTGTCGGACCATGTCCGCGACGTCGCCGATGCGCTACGCCTAAGCATCGGGGACGGCCGTCGTGCGGTCGCCAAGATTGTGGGGCGTGACACCGCCGACATGGAAGCGGCCGCGATTGCCCGAAGCGCAATTGAAAGCGCCGCCGAAAACCTGAGCGACGGTGTCGTCGCCCCGGTCTTTTGGTTCTTGATCGGGGGGCTGCCGGGCATACTCGTTTACAAAGCTGTTAACACCGCGGACAGCATGGTCGGGTACAGAACGCCCAAATATGAGGCATTTGGCTGGGCGTCGGCGCGGTTGGATGACGTCCTGAACTGGATCCCGGCCCGTCTGACCGCAATCTTGATTCTTGTTGCCGCTTGGCGGCTAGACCTTTGGCGTTTGGTACGACGCGATGCCCCGCTGCACCGCTCCCCCAACGCGGGTTGGCCTGAGGCGGCTATGGCGAGTGTCTTGGGCATCGCCCTGTCTGGCCCACGCAGCTATGATGGCGAGATGCGTGACTTTCCATTCGTGCATCCAGAAGGTCGCAAAGCGCTAGCGCCCGCAGACATTGATGCCTGCATTTCCATGTTGTGGAAGACCTGGGCGCTGCTTTTTGGCGCCGCTGTAGTCTGGGCGCTTATCGGGTGATTTGCGGCAGACCCGACCGGGTCGAAAGTTTGCGTGCGTTGGGCAAGCCGCCGACCGAAGACGCATTGACGAAACGCGGGTCAACATCGGTCGTTTGCAATGTGCGAACGATGCGGTCCACCGCCGGACCAAGCGGCGCGCCGAGTGCGATTTTATTGCCATTGCGTTCCGTCATAGCGGAGATAACCGAGGCGATTTTTGGGCCCGCATCCGTCATCACGAAGATCGGGGAGCCCGAGGCACCGGGGTCAACGTCACATGTATATTGCAACACGTTTTCAAAGCGGGCGAACATCTGGCAGCCCTCTTCGAGGGACGCCACCTCACTGCGACCACGCGCATAGGACACGACGATCACGCGGGCGTCCAAGGCCGGTTGCCGGTCGCGATCGAAGGGTATGATGGCGGCATTTACGATGGGGACCGCCAGCTCAATCACGGCCACATCGGTCGCCACGAGCTTGGGAGAACTGTTTTTGGATCCATCATCGACATAGTCGGCATGGATCGCGATACGTTTGCCACGTTGCGTCGCAGCAGCGCGGCCGTTGCGGTAGCCCGCGCGGAAGACGATTGTCTCCGCATCTCGTATTTCGCCCTTGTCATAGACGCAGTGCGCGGCTGTCAGGACCAGCTTCGGGCTGATCAACGCACCGGTGCAAGACCCGTTTGGCATATCAAGACGGCCAACGGCCTGCCATGGCAGGGCCTGCGCAGGCGTTTTGAGCGCCTCCAAAGGAGCGGCTTTTGTTTGGCTGAAGGCGGGCACTGAAAACAGCGCCGGCAACAGAACGAGGGCGGTGAAAAATGCACGTAACATGGGCGCAGGGCTAGCCCCGTTTTGTGGCAGTATTAAGGAAGATTTGAGCAGTATTGCGGGTATTGTTGCGCATCTGGCCGTGCGGCCCCTGAGGCCCTTGGGGCTACGCCACCATCTGTTCGGCCTTTTTCAAGTCCACCGAGACCAGTTGCGACACGCCAAGTTCGGCCATTGTGACCCCAAAGAGCCGATCCATCCGCGCCATGGTGACCGCGTGGTGGGTGATGATCAGGAAGCGCGTGTTGGTCCGGCGGGTCATCTCATCAAGCAGATCGCAGAACCGCGTGACGTTGGCATCATCAAGCGGCGCGTCGACCTCGTCGAGAACACAGATCGGCGCGGGATTGGCGAGGAACACCGCGAAGATCAGGGCGAGCGCGGTCAGGGTCTGTTCCCCACCTGACAGCAGGCTCAGGGTGGACAGCTTCTTGCCGGGCGGTTGACACATGATCTCAAGCCCCGCTTCAAGCGGGTCGTCGCTTTCGACCATGACAAGCTTGGCTTCGCCACCGCCGAACAGATGTTTGAACAGCGTCGCGAAGCTTGCATTCACCTCCTCGAACGCGGTCAGCAGACGTTCCCGGCCTTCCTTGTTCAGCGAGGCGATGCCGGTGCGCAGTTTTGAAATCGCTTCATGCAGGTCGGATTTTTCTTTCTCCAGACTGTCATGTTCTTCCTGAACTTCGCGGGCGTCTTCTTCGGCGCGCAGGTTGACAGCACCGAGCGCGTCGCGCTGCCGTTTGAGGCGGTTGACGTCGTTTTCAATCGCCTCGGAAGCGGGCATTCTGTCAGGGTCTGCGTCGAGCGTTTCGAGCAAGGCCTCGGGCGTGACTTCCATTTCTTCGCGGATACGGTCGACGGCAACGGTGACGGTTTCGCGCGCGGCCTCGGCCCGGGCCTCGGATCTTGCGCGCGCCTCGCGGGCCTCAGACGCGTTGCGTTCGGCGTCGCGTTCGGTCTGAATTGCCTCACGCAGGATGGTTTCGGCTTCGGCCAATGCGTCGGCGGCTTTTTGGCGGCGGGCCTCGGCGTCATTGATAGCACCGGTCAGCTCGTCGCGTTTGGCGGCGATCTCATCTGGGGTGGAGCTGGCAGCTTTCAGTTCCGCTTCACTGCTGGTTTTGCGTTCTTCCAGCTCGGCGATGCGCTTTTCGGCTGTCGCCAGACGGTGCTTCCAGCCGCTGATCTCAGTCGTAATTTCCTGGCTGCGCTTGAGGCGGGCCTCACCCTCGCGGCGCAGCTCATCATGGTTGGAGCGTTTGGCGAGCATGGTCATGCGCGCCGCCTCGACGGTCATTTTGACGTCTTCGATTTGGGCGCGGGCCGCATCGAGATCACCCAGATCGGACACGCCTTTTTCAGCCTCTTGCAGACGCGCGCGGGCGGCCATGGCTTCTTCTTCGTAGCGCGTCACGGCGAGGCCCAGCGTTTCCTGCTTACCCTGCGCCATGGATTGTTCGCCCTCCGCACGGCTGAGCGCGCGGGCCGCGTCGGCCATACGCTTATCTGCGTCGCGGCGCGTGTCGCGGGCGGCACGGTCTTTGGCGGTCAGTTCTTCCAATTCACGGGTCAGGTGTTCATGCGCGGCGCGGGCACCATCGGCGGCGGCGGAGGCGCGTTCGACACCTTGCTTTAGCTCTTCGAGACGGTTGAGCTGTTTCAGGCGCAACGCGGCAGAACTTGGCGCGTCTTCGGCGTCGGTGCGGAACCCGTCCCAGCGCCACAGATCGCCTTCGACAGAGACCAGCCGCTGGCCCGGTTTAAGGTCCTTTTGAAGCCGCGCGCCATCGGCGGCATCGACCAATCCGACCTGGCTCATACGGCGTGCGAGCACTTCGGGGATGGTGACATAAGTGGTCAAAGCCTTGACGCCTGCAGGCAATTCCTGCGGCGTTGTGTAGCCGGGCAGCACAGCCCAGCCGGTGGGCTCATCGGGGGCAATCTGAGGCGCGCGCAGATCGTCCGACAATGCGGCACCCAGGGCCTTCTCATAGCCCGATTTCACCTGCACCACGTCCAGCAACTGCTTGCCATCGGCAGTGTCGCGTTCGACCAGTTTGGCCAGCGCTGTGGCTTCGGCGCGCAATGCGTTTGCCTCGCCTTCCGCTTCTGATCGCTGGGCGCGGGCAGTTTCTTCGCGGGACTGGGCATCGCTGCGGTCTATGTCAATTTTCGCCAGATCAGCGTCGGCCTGTTCGGCCAGCGTCGCGGCCTCCGTCGAGGCTGTTTGCGCCGTTTCCAAATCGGCGGCAGCTTTGGCAACTGTTGCCGCAGCATCGCCCATCGCAGCGCGGGCTTTTTCGGCCTCGCCTTCATAGCGGTCGCGGGTCTTTTGGGCGTCTTCCAACAGACGGTGCGCAGATTGGTGGCGCGCGGCAAGGCGTGCGACATCTTCGGTTTGCTCGGACAATTGCGTTTCGCGATCCGACAGGATGTTGGCAGCTTCGCGCGCCTCAGTACCCGCTTGGTCGAGCTTATCGGTATGCCCTTCGGACGCTTTGTTCAGCTCGCGCTCTTCCCATTCCAGCCGGTCGATGGTTTCGCCCGCGTCTTTGTTCAGCGAGGCTTCGCGTTCGATATCCTGACCCAGCTGCGTGATCCGCCCGGTGAGCGTTTCGATCTGGCGCTTGGCCTGCGCTTCCTGATCGCTGAGCGTGTCGCGCTGCACGGCGAGCCGTTGCAGGATCGCGGCGGCGACCGCCTCTTCTTCGCGCAGCGGCGGCAGGGCGGCGTCTTGCGTTTCGCGCAACTTTGCGGCCTCGCGGGCTTGCCGCTCAGATTGCGACGCGATCTGGGTGCGCTCGGTCAGCTCAGTGCTGGCGGCGGCGCTTGCCTCATCCGCTTCCTTCCAGCGGCGATACAAAAGCAGCCCCTCGGAATTGCGCAGCTGATCACCGATTTCGCGGTAGCGCGCGGCCTGTTTCGCTTGGCGGGCGAGCTGGGCAAGCTGGGTGGCGAGCTGTTCGAGCACGTCTTCGACGCGGCCCAGATTGGTTTCCGCGCCGTTCAGCTTCAGTTCCGCCTCATGCCTCCGTTGGTAGAGCCCGGAAATGCCGGCAGCTTCTTCCAGAATGCGGCGGCGGGCCTTGGGGCGTGCGTTGATCAGCTCAGAGATTTGCCCCTGACGCACCAATGCGGGCGAATGCGCCCCGGTGGAGGCATCGGCGAACAGCATTTGCACGTCGCGGGCGCGCACATCCTTGCCGTTGGTTTTGTAGGCAGAGCCTGCATCGCGGGTGATCCGGCGGATGATTTCGAGATTGTCGAGGTCGTTGAACCCCGCGGGCGCGAGCCGTTCGCCATTGTCGATCTGCAGTGAAACTTCGGCAAAATTGCGCGCTGGGCGCGACATTGCGCCAGCAAAGATGACGTCCTCCATACCAGAGCCGCGCATGGATTTGGCGCGGTTTTCGCCCATCACCCAACGCAGGGCCTCCAGCAGATTGGATTTGCCGCAGCCATTGGGGCCCACGACGCCCGTCAGACCGTCAGCAATAATAAGCTCCGTGGGGTCCACGAAGCTTTTAAAGCCGTTCAGTCTGAGTTTCGAAAAGCGCAACGGGGCGTCATCCACGGAATCGGGGCAAAGGTTTGTCGATTGTTCGGAGTGGGGCCACGCGAGTCAACGCAAAACCCCCAGATATGGCGGCACAAACCCGCTTATCCACAGGATGTTGAGGCATCACTGCCCCGATTTTGCTACCTGCCTTCCTTAATTTTGTCCGTTTACGTTGGTTAACGTGAGCGCGGGGGCCAGAAACGGACAAAACCATGCTGCTGATCATCCTGCTCGCTTACACGTATCTCATTGTCGTAAACGTTGTGTCATTTGTAGCTATCGCCATCGACAAGAACCGCGCCCGCGCGGGCAAATGGCGCATTCCCGAAGGAAACGTTATCGCCTTGGCCGCCTTGGGTGGCTGGGTCGGCACAAAACTGGGCCAGAAGGTCTTCCGCCACAAAACACGCAGACAGCCCTTTACCATGGTTTTGAACGTGATCCCCTTCGGCCACGTCGCATTCGCCGTTCTGGCCATTGTCAGCCTGACGCCGACCGGGGTTTAGACCTTTCGCCGCTGCGTTTGACGCAAAGATTCGGCCCAAAACACACAGGACATGTCGTAATCGACCTTGACCCTGCCCTTTCGCAGGGCGCATGCTCGCGTCTGCATGGTTCCCCGTGTGGCGCAAAGCGTGGCGGGGAAAAATGGGAATACGGTGCGCGTGACCCAATTCGGGGCGCAATGCCGGAGCCGCCCCCGCGACTGTAAGCGGTGAGTGCTGGTCGACAACGCCACTGGGAAACCGGGAAGGCCGACCAAGCATCACGACCCGCGAGCCAGGAGACCAGCCTTGCATCTATTGGAACCCCGGCCGTCGGGTGTGACGGCTTGAAGGAGACACGAGATGAAAAAGAACGCGAAAGCGATCGCCGCGGCCCGATCACAGCAGGCCTCTAGCGCAAAAATTCTTGGCATGGCTGGCGCCGTTTTGCTGGCACTTGCAGTGGTGGCGTCTGCCGCCCTGTCCGCCCTCTTCACCTAAAACACAGTCCAAAACTGACATGACCGGCGCGCAAGGTGCTGGCACCGCTCGGGCCTGCCCGCTGCTTGATTTTGGACCCGCGCGGAGGAGTTTCACATGCCCGCAAAGATACCCGCCACCGTTGTCACCGGCTTCCTTGGCGCCGGGAAGACCACGTTAATTCGCAACATGCTACAGAACGCCAATGGCAAGCGCATCGCGCTGATCATCAACGAGTTTGGCGATCTGGGCGTGGATGGCGACATCCTGAAAGGCTGCGGCGACGAGACCTGCACCGAGGATGACATCATGGAACTGTCCAACGGCTGCATCTGCTGCACCGTGGCCGAGGATTTCGTGCCCACGATGGAAAAACTGCTGGCCCGGGAAGACAAGCCCGACCACATCGTCATTGAGACCTCCGGGCTGGCCCTGCCGCAACCGCTGGTGCGCGCGTTCAACTGGCCCGAGATTTCGACCCAAGTGACCGTTGACGGCGTTGTCACCGTGGTCGACGGCAAGGCCGTGACCGAAGGCCGGTTTGCGCATAATGTTGAGGCCGTAGACGCGCAGCGCAAGCTGGACGAAAACCTCGACCATGAAACGCCCTTGTCAGAGCTGTTCGAAGATCAGGTGGCCTGCGCAGACATGATCGTTGTGAACAAGTCGGACCTGCTGTCGGACGATGAAAGCGCATCGCTGGTGACCCAGCTGAAAGGCGACAGCCGCGATAGCGTGCAGGTCGTGAAAACCTCTATGGGGAAATTGCCTGTGGACGTGTTGTTGGGCCAAGGCATCGGCGCGGAAGGTGATCTGGAGGCGCGCCACGAGGTGCATCACCACCACCATGACCATGATGACGACCACGACCATGATGATGATCACGACCATCACCATCACGAGCATGACCACGACGAATTTGAAAGCTTTGTCGTGACCCGCGCCGAGATCACGGATCCAAAGGCCTTCGCAGAACAGGTTGCAACCGTTATCCGCACCCATGACATCTTGCGCCTGAAAGGCTTCGCGGCTGTCGCAGGCAAACCGATGCGGCTGACATTGCAAGCCGTCGGCCCGCGCATCGACACCTATTTCGACCGGCCCTTTGGGGCAGCGGAACCACGCGAGACCAGACTTGTCGTGATTGGACAAGCGGGCCTTGATCATGCGGCGATTGAAGCCGCGTTGCAGGCATGATCGTCGAGCCGGGTGACCCCCGCGACCCGCAGGCAACCGCGCTTCTCAAGCAAAGCCACGCGCTGATGCAGGAGCTGTTCGAACCTGAGGAAAACTACTTCCTCGACATCGAAGAGCTTTGCACACCTAACATCCGCTTCCTTGTCGCCAAAGACAGCGACACCGTGACGGGCACAGCCGCGCTGTCGCTAAAGGATGGCTATGCCGAGGTGAAATCGATGTTCGTCGACCCGGCGCGGCGTGGGGAAGGCATTGCCGACGCCCTGATGGTTGCTTTGGACGACGCCGCGCGTGCCGAGGGTGTCACTTTGTTGCGTCTGGAAACGGCTGAAAAACTGGCGGCGGCGGTGAAGCTTTATGCCCGTCACGGCTTCACCGAATGCGCGCTTTTTGGCGACTACCAGCCCAACACCACCAGCCTGTTCATGGAAAAGGCGCTGTAACATGCACCTTCTGGCCGCCACGCCTGGCGCGATTGACAATGGCACCGAGCCGGTCGATCTGGGCCAGACGCCGGCGGATGTGGTCTTTATCTCCGCCGCCGATACGGAGCTGGCGGCCTTGTCGGAAGCGCGTTCCGAGATGTCCCGCGCGCCGTCGCTGCGGCTGGCCAACCTGACCCATTTGCAGCACCCCATGTCCGTTGACCTGCATATTGAGGCCTGCGCTGCCAAATCGCGAATAGTCATCGCTCGTTGCCTCGGTGGGTCGGGTTATTGGAAATACGGGCTGACGCAATATGCAGCGCATTTGCATGAGGCGGGCGTGCCCTTCGTTGCCCTGCCGGGCGATGACAAACCGGACGCGGAACTGCGTGGGTTGTCCACCGTTTCAAGCGAGGATTATGACGCGCTTTGGGCCTATATGGTCGAGGGCGGGCCGGCCAATGCGACCAACTTTCTGGCCTATGCAAGCGCCATGCTGGACGGGTCTGACACGCCGCAAGCCGCGACGCCGTTGCTGCGCGCGGGCGTCTACTGGCCCGGCGCGGGCGTTTCAGATCTGGCCACTGCGCAAGAAAATTGGGCGGACGGCGCGCCGGTGGTGCCACTGATCTTCTACCGCGCACTCGTCCAAGGGGCCGGACTTGCGCCGATCAACCGAATGGTCAAATCGCTGCTGCGCGAAGGGTTGAACCCGCTTCCCATTTTCGTGGCATCCTTAAAAGACCCGGTCAGCCAGGCCACGTTGCAAACGCTGTTTGAACAAGCCCCGCCAGAGGTGATCCTGAACGCCACCTCGTTCGCCGTCGGCTCCCCGCATGCGGGCGATGACGGCCCGGCGAACCCGCTTGTGATGGCGGCGGCGAACGCTTCGCCTGTGTTCCAGGTCGTCTTCGCTGCCAGCTCTGAGGGCGCATGGGAAGAAGGCCAAACTGGCCTTTCCGCGCGCGACATCGCGATGAACGTGGCCTTGCCCGAAGTGGACGGCCGCATTCTGACCCGCGCCGTCAGCTTCAAAGGGGAGGCGTTTTTCGACGAAGCCACCGAATGCCCCATCGCCACCTACCGCGCGCGGGGTGATCGCATCAGCTTCGTGGCCAGGCTTGCCGCCAACTGGGCCCGGTTACGCCGCACGCCAGAGGCCGAGCGCAAAACCGCGCTGATCCTCGCCAATTACCCGAACAAGGACGGGCGCTTGGCAAACGGCGTGGGCCTCGACACACCGGCATCGACGGTCCACGCTTTGGACCTGCTGAAAGAGGCGGGCTACGGCGTTGACGTGCCCGAAACGGCCAAATCACTGATGGACCAGATCATGGCGGGTCCGACCAACTGGTTGACAGATCGGGCCGACACCGAAGGCGGCGAGGTGATGTCGCTTGCGGCCTATAGGGCAGAATACGCCAAGCTGCCTTACGCGGTGCGCCAACGGATTGAAGACCGCTGGGGGCAGCCTGAAAACGACCCGTTCTTCATTGTTTCAAAAATATTCCCCCCGGAGGGCCCGGCCACAAAAAGCGCGGGTTTCAAGCTTTCGATCCACCGGTTCGGCAACGCCGTTGTGGGCCTGCAACCGGCACGCGGCTACAACATTGACCCGACCGAGACGTATCACTCGCCCGACCTTGTTCCGCCGCACAATTACCTCGCCTTCTATTTCTGGCTGCGCCACGCGTGGGGCGCGGATGCCATCGTGCATATGGGCAAACATGGCAATCTGGAATGGCTGCCGGGCAAAGCCACGGCATTGAGCGACGAATGCCTGCCCGAGGCCGTTTTCGGGCCGACACCGCATATCTATCCGTTCATCGTCAACGACCCCGGCGAAGGGACGCAGGCCAAACGCCGCGCCCAAGCGGTGATCATCGACCACCTGACCCCGCCACTGACCCGGGCTGAGACCTACGGGCCTTTGCGCGATCTCGAAGCGTTGGTTGACGAATATTATGAAGCCGCAGGTGTCGACCCACGCCGGATCACCCACCTGCGCCGCGAGATCCTGACCCTGACCCAAGCCACCGGGCTGGACGCCGATGTTGGCATGAAGGGCGAGGATGAGGATGGCGACCTGGCCAAGCTGGACGCCTACCTTTGCGAGCTGAAGGAAGCACAAATTCGTGACGGGTTGCATGTGTTTGGCCAATCGCCCGTGGGCGATCTGGAACGCGATCTGACCATTGCGCTGACCCGCGTGCCGCGCGGGGACGGCAAAGGGGTGAACGCGTCGCTGATCCGTGCGATTGCGCAGGATTTGGAGCTGGATTTCGACCCGCTTGATTGCGACATGGCCGCACCATGGGACGGCGCGCGGCCAGCTATTTTGGAAAACATCAGCACTGACGGCTGGCGCAGCCATGGCGATACGTTGGAACGGATCGAGCTTTTGGCGATTCAGCTTGTTCGGGATGGCGGGTGGGGCGATGACGTCAGTCGAGCGTCAGACGACATTCTTGAAGACATCAAAACCCGCATTCAGCCTATCGTTTCAGCATGTGGCCCTAAAGAAGGGGCGGGGCTCCTCAGCGCCCTCGCGGGGCACTTCGTTGCCCCGGCACCGTCCGGCGCGCCCACCCGTGGGCGCTTGGATGTGCTTCCCACCGGGCGTAACTTCTTCTCAGTGGACAGCCGGGCCGTCCCCACGCCCACCGCCTGGGCCTTGGGCTGGAAATCGGCCAATCTGCTGATCGAAAAGCAACTGCAAGACCACGGCGACTGGCCCCGCGCCATGCTGCTGACCGCCTGGGGCACGGCCAATATGCGTACGGGCGGCGATGACATTGCGCAAGCCTTAGCGCTGATGGGCTGCAAACCAAAATGGGACAGCGCCAACAGGCGTGTCACCGGGTTTGAGATCCTGCCGCAAGGCGTTTTGGGCAGGCCGCGTGTGGACGTGACGCTCAGGGTTTCGGGTTTCTTCCGCGACGCGTTTCCGCAGCAAATCGCCTTGGTCGATAGCGCGGCCCGCGCCATTCAATCTTTGGACGAGCCAGACGACCTGAACCCGGCAGCCGCGCGGGCCCGGCAGGGCGAAAACCCGTCGCGCGTCTTCGGCTCCAAACCCGGGGCATATGGCGCCGGTTTGCAAGCCATGATCGACGAACGGCTTTGGGCCGACAAAGCAGACCTTGCGAAGGCCTATATCGAATGGGGCAGCTACGCCTACGGCAAGGACGGCGACGGCGTTCAGGACAAACCCGCGCTGACCGCCCGCCTGTCACAGGTCGAGGCCGTGGTGCAAAACCAAGACAACCGCGAACATGATCTGCTCGACAGTGATGACTACTACCAGTTCGAAGGTGGTGCAGCGGCGGCGGTGTCAACGCTTCAGGGCCGTGACAGGCCAATCTACCATAATGACCATTCGCGACCGGAACGCCCCGTCATCCGCACCCTTGAGGATGAGATAGGCCGCGTCGTTCGATCCCGCGTGGTCAACCCGAAATGGATCAACGGGGTCAAACGCCATGGCTATAAAGGTGCGTTCGAAATGGCGGCGACGCTCGATTACCTTTTTGCCTTCGCCGCTACCACGGGCGCAGTGCGGGGCCATCATTTCGACCTCGTCCATCAGGCGTTTCTGGAAGATGACGAGACCCGGGATTTCATCGCGGAGCACAACGCGCCCGCCTTGCGCGAAATGGCTGAACGGCTGAACGAGGCGATTGAGCGTGGGCTTTGGGTGCCCAAATCAAATTCCGCCCGCGCGCTGCTGAGTGAGCTTGCCAGTGCCTAAGGTCGCTCGCATTCAGAACGACTACGATTGGTCCGCCATTTTGCACCTTCTTCATGAGAGCTTTGCCTATATGGCGGGGCGTATTGATCCCCCCTCCTCCCTCCATCAGATGTCTCAACAGGACATTCAAGCCTTCGCAGGACAACATTTTTTATGGATCGCCGAGCATGAAGGCGTACCCATCGCATGCGGTTTCGGCACGCCCCGGACTGATTGCCTTTATCTGGGCAAGCTTGCAGTCGCCAAAAGCCATCGACACATGGGCCTTCTACGGCAAATCATCGTCACTGCGGAGAGCTGCGCTGCCCAACTTGAAAAACCATTTTTGGAATTGCAGACCCGCATTGAGCTGACCGAGAACCACGCAACCTTTGCGCGGCTGGGTTTTGTCAAAACGGCGGAGGGGCGGCATCCCGGCTATGATCGCACAACGGAAATCACGATGCGAAAGGCGGTCAGCAGATGAGTTCGGCCTTCACCAAAGCAACATCGCCCGACAGCGAGGCTGGCGGCACTTTGCAACCGCTGGCCCGTTCCATCG
Source organism: Litoreibacter sp. JB4-2 (assembly GCF_055693445.1). Lineage (NCBI taxonomy): Bacteria > Pseudomonadati > Pseudomonadota > Alphaproteobacteria > Rhodobacterales > Roseobacteraceae > Litoreibacter > Litoreibacter sp. JB4-2. The sequence continues at coordinate 2,951,792 of NZ_CM146334.1, read as the reverse complement.
CAAGCGCCGCGCTTGCAAAAACCTGCGCCTCTGACAACCGCCAGGCGCGGTTGGTGCGATACGCCTCAGCACTGCTGCGCGTATGGTTGACGGTGAAGCTGTGGCCGCCTGCCGATTGCTTGGATGTCGTGCCGCCCCAGACATCTACCCCCGGCGCTGCGCAACCTGCCAGAACGAGCGCCGTGATACATGGGAGGATGTTCTTCAATGGGTTTTCCTGTCTGGGGCAACACCTAAGACCTACCGCCACCATGGTTAAGAAAGCGTTACGATTTGCATTCCTTTGTGGCCTCAGCCAAAAATTATACAAGATATAGGAGAGAGACCGATGAGCGACTCGCCCGAAGACCTCGACCGCCACGCGATGAAAATGGCCAAGAAGAAGGCCGCACGCGACAAGATCATGGCCACCAAGACGGACAAAAAGGGGCTGGTGATTGTCCATACCGGAAAGGGCAAAGGAAAAAGCTCTGCCGCCTTCGGGATGATCTTCCGCTGCATCGCGCATGACATGCAATGCGCCGTGGTTCAGTTCATCAAGGGCGGCATGTCCACCGGGGAACGCGACCTGATCCTAAGCAAATTCAGCGACACCTGCGCCTTCCACACAATGGGCGAAGGCTTCACCTGGGAGACCCAAGACAAGTCGCGCGACATTGAAATGGCACAAGCCGCATGGACCAAAGCGAAGGAACTGATCCGCGACCCCGCCAACCACATGGTGCTGCTCGATGAGATCAATATTGCCATGCGCTATGACTATATTGACGTGAACGAGGTTGCCGCTTTCCTGACCGCCGAAAAGCCAGAGATGACCCATGTGGTTCTTACCGGACGCAACGCCAAGGAAGAACTGATCGAAATCGCGGACCTTGTGACCGAAATGGAACTGATCAAACACCCGTTCCGGTCCGGCATCAAAGCGCAAATCGGCGTCGAGTATTAAGCCAAACCTTTGAAAAGCCGGGCATGTACCGGTGTTTCATTGAGTTGAAAATATGCAAATCGTAAGGGCGCTTCTTTTCGCCCAAAGCAGGTGATTTGGGTCACCGGCGGGCTATCTTTGTCAAAATCCTGATTAATCGAGGGCTACCATGACCGATTTCAACATTTTGGGCATCTCCGGGTCGCTGCGTAAAGCTGCGACCAACCGTTTGCTGATCCGCGAAGCCGCCCGCCTCGGCAACGCCACATCCTTTACCGAAGCGGACCTGTCACTACCGCTCTATGATGGCGACCTTGAGGAGGCGGAGGGCATTCCAGAGATCGTCCAAAAGCTTGCCGACCAGATCGCCAGCGCGGATGCCGTGGTGATCGCCAGTCCTGAATATAACAAAGGGATTTCCGGCGTTTTGAAAAACGCACTCGACTGGGTAAGCCGCACGAAAGGCGCGCCTTGGGCGGGCAAACCCGTGGCTATCATGTCGGCAACGGCGGGCCGCGCGGGAGGCGAACGCGCGCAGTTCAACCTGCGTTTGGCGATGATGCCGTTTCGCCCGCGTATTTTGCAAGGGCCCGAAGTCCTTGTTGCCCAGAGCTTTGACGCGTTCGATGAGGGCGGGCAGTTAAAGGGCGAGCTTTATCAAAAAGCCCTAACAGAGCTGATGTCGGCTTTGAAAGCGGAGGTGGATTTGGTTCGATCCGCCTAGGTTTCGGCAAGCTATGGGTTTTGCCGAAGGCTGGCCTGCGGCCTGAAACTGTCGGGTATTGCGTCGTGCCCGTCGAGGAGCAGGTCCGCCATGACCCCGGCCACTTTCGGCGCCATGCCGAACCCGATTTTGAAGCCGCCATTGGCGATGAACTGACCGGCATGGACAGGATGCGCGCCAAGAACCGGCGCGCGGCTTTTGGTCCGCGGGCGCACACCGGCCCAACGCGCGATCACCGGCGCGCCTTGCAATGCCGGGACCGCCGCCAGAGCGCGCGCATGAACCGCGTCGAGCTGCGCATCGGTTGTTGCGGGGGCGTCAAAGTCACGCTCAGACGTTGATCCGATCGCAACCGTCCCGTCACTATGCGGCACAATATGCAGCCCATCAGCAAAAAGCTGCGGCGCGCCTTTCGCATCAAAGTCAAGCAAGAGCGCCTGACCTTTGACACCGTTTCCGAACGGCTGATCCAAGGCATGGGCATCTTGCAACAGCCCTTCATAGCCTGTCGCATGGATCACCTTTCCGGCGGGCGTGCCCTGCCCAATCACAATCTCGCCCCCGCCACGCTGAACCGCTTTTGCAAGCGCCTGTACCGCGAGACGCGGGTGGATATGCGCGCTGAGCGTGTCTTCGATCAAAAAACCGGTGGGGCTGGGCGGCTCCCACGCGGCGCGCTTTGTCTCGGTCACACGCCATTCGGCGTGGCCCTGCCAAAGCGTTTCCGCGTTTTCAGCGCGCGTATGCGCCAGCTGCAACCCATGGGCATCCAAAACCGGTTGAACACGGCCCGTCCGTATATAGCCAGACGGCAGCCCGGAGGCGCGTTCGACCTTTGGCCACCAGTCGGGTGCCGCGATCAGGCTGTCGAATTGAAATTGCTTCTTGTCGTTCCAGTTTTCGGGCGTGTGCGGCGCCAAGGCGCCAACGATCCCGCCCGATGCCCCCGCGCCAACGCCGCGCCGCTCGATCACCCGAACCCGTGCCCCGCGTGTCAGGCACGACCACGCGATGGAAAGCCCAAAGATACCGGCGCCCAAGACGGTGACATCTGGCGCAACGCTCGGCCGCATTTCTGGCGTGGACAAGGTGATCTTCCTTCCGCATTGTCTGGCGCAGAACCTAGGGCAGAACACCATGACAGACCAGCGGGCGGAGCTTGAATGGCGGGACGGACAGATACCCGTTTCCACCCGGTTTGATGATCCGTATTTCTCACTCGATGACGGCTTGGCGGAAACGCGGCATGTGTTTTTGGCGGGCAATGATCTGCCCGGGCGGTTTTGCGATGGGTTTCATATCGCCGAGCTGGGGTTTGGCACCGGGTTGAACCTGCTGACCGCTTGGCAGGCATTCAGCGGCCCCGGGGTTTTGCGGTTCACCAGTTTTGAAGCCTTCCCTATGGCGAAGGCGGAAGCTGAGACCGCGCTTGCAGCCTTCCCGGAGCTGGCCTATCTGGCTGAGCCCATGCTGAGCGCTTGGTCGCAGGACAGCTTCACGTTTGAGGCAGACGGGATCACAGCGCAAGTGATAGTGGGCGATGCCAATGCTACGCTTGCGACCCAAGACTGGCAGGCGGATGCGTGGTTTCTGGATGGGTTTTCGCCCGCAAAGAACCCGGAGCTTTGGAACGAGGCGCTTTTGGCGCATGTCGGCGCGCACACCAAAACAGGCGGCACATTCGCGACCTACACGGCAGCGGGCCATGTCCGGCGCGGGCTGGAAGCCGCAGGGTTTGACGTGACCCGTGTGCCGGGATTTGGGCGCAAACGGCATATGTCGGTCGGGGTCAAGCGATGACGGACGCGCAGCGCGGCATCTGGTTGATGATCCTGACAATGTTCATCTTTGCCATGCAGGACGGCATCTCGCGCCATTTGGCGGGCGAATACAACGTGATCATGGTGGTGATGATCCGCTATTGGTTTTTTGCGGCCTTCGTGTTGACGGTGAGCGCAAGGCGGGCCGGGTCCATCGCGAACGCAGCACGCACATCGCAGCCGGTATTGCAGGTCTTTCGCGGAGTTTTACTGGCCGCGGAGGTCTGCGTCATGGTGCTGGCCTTCACGCTACTGGGGCTGATTGAAAGCCTTGCCATTTTTGCCAGCTACCCTTTGATCGTTGCGGCGCTATCGGGTCCGGTTCTTGGTGAAGCCGTCGGCCCGCGCCGATGGGCGGCGATTGGGGTGGGCTTCATCGGCGTGTTGATCATGCTGCAACCGGGCCTCAAGGTGTTCAGCCCGGCAGCGTTCATCGCGCTGACATCGGCCACAATGTTTGCACTTTATTCCCTGCTGACACGTTATGCTGCCCGCAAAGACCGCACTGCAACGTCGTTTTTCTGGACAGGCGTTGCCGGGGCGGTTGGGATGACACTGATCGGCGTCTGGTTTTGGGAGCCGATGAGCGCCCGCGACTGGGTCTGGATGGGTATTCTTTGCATGACTGGGGCCGCCGGGCATTACCTGCTGATCCGGGTCTATGAGCTTGCGGAGGCCTCAGCCGTGCAGCCCTTTGCCTATTTCCAGCTGGCCTTTGCGAGCGTGATCGGGGTGCTGGTGTTTGGCGAAACCATCGAGACGAATATCGCCATCGGCGTGGCTTTGGTGATCGCGGCGGGGTTGTTTACGCTTTGGCGTACAAAAGTCAGCGACGCAGATCCGCCGTCAAATTGACCGCTGGCAGCTCACCCGTCAGCCGCGCGCGGTAGGGCAGGAAGCTTTCGGTGACGCGCATCACGTAGTTGCGTGTCTCCCGGAAAGGCAGGTTTTCGATCCAATCTATGACGTCAATCTTGGGGTCGCGCGGGTCGCCATAGTCGCGCATCCAGCGGTTGGCGCGCGATGGGCCTGCATTATAGGCAATCGCCATAAGAACCGGGTTGCCTTGATAGCGCCGGGACAGCTCTGCCAGATATGCGCCGCCCAGCCGGGCGTTGTATTCAGGATCAAAGAGGAGTTGATCAGCGTCGTAATCTTCGCCAAGCTTGCCTGCGACCTCCCGCGCTGTTGCGGGCATCAATTGCATCAACCCGCGCGCGCCGACGGGGCTGATCACGACCGGGTCGAACTCGCTCTCACGCCGGGCGATGGAGAGGGCGAAGACCTCGGACACCGGCAGCTCCATCCCGGCGGGTGTGGCGATGGGGAAGTAGGTTTTGTATAGCTCGAACCCTTGCCGGGCCGCTTGTTTGGCGAGCATCAGGGCGATATGCGGCTCGTCCAGTTCCAGCGCGAGGTCGCCTAGTTGGCCTTGTTCCGCGCGGGTTTGGGTTTCGGCCAGATGGACGAAGAACCGCTCCGACAGGCTGCGGACACCACTGCGCTGCAACAGCCGGGCAGCTTGAAAAACGGAGCTGTTATTGAACGCAGCATCACGCCAATCGGGGAATTCGTCTTTGCCCAGCATCGCAGTGGGAGCGGGCAAGCCCCCCGCTTCCGCCGCAAGTTGGCCGTAGAAGGAGGACTGGTATTTCGCCGCAAACGCATAGGCTTTTTGCGCATCCTCCGTCTCGCCCATGGCAGCATAGGCACGTCCTGTCCAATAGCCCGCGCGGCCCAATGAAATGGGCGTTGCAACAGCGGCCTCAAACACGCGGAAATGCTCCAGAGCCTGTTCGGGAGCATTCAGATAGCGCAGCGCGATGAAGCCTGATAGCCATTCGAGATCGGCAAAGGCAGAGCCTTTTGACAGGTAATGCGATGATGCGACGCTATAGGCCTGCGCGGGCTTTCCGTTCCGCAACAAGGCCCGGGCCATGGTGCGGCGGCGCGGCGCCCACATCTCAGGCTTGCCCAAAGCTTCCGCGGAGACAGAGCGTTGAACGATGATATCAAGCGCATCTTCCCGCCCTTTGCGCGCGCGCCAGAGGAAGCGCTCAAAGGCGAGGCCAGGGTCGTCTTTCAGCTTGTCCGGGACGGCCTCTATCAGCGCGTCGACACCCGAAAGGTTGCTACGCAGTGCAATGCGGGCTTCGGCCAAACGGCGGTAATCCTTGCTGACCAAAGGCAGCATCCGCTCAATCGCTACGTCGCTGTCACGCCAGAGCAGCATGTCGAGCCGCTGCTCGTGCAGGTCTTTGAGGGTCTTGGCGTTGCGGGTGACAAAGGCGTCATGCTCATCCGCGCTGAGGTTGAAGGTGAGCCAGCCGCGTTGCACCTCAAGCGCGCCCTCGTAGCTGCGGTTTGAGCGGATCAACGCCTCCGCCAACCGCAGCGATCCGGTGCCGGTGCGGGGCGCTTGAACGAAGAAATAGTCGATGACACCCGACATATCGGAATAGAAGCGTGGGATGCTGTATTCGCAGCGCTGGCGCAAAAGCGGCATGCCGGGCCAATCAGCGTTGCGGTCGATAAAGTCGAGGCATTCATCGAACGTCCCCTGCCAGCCGCGCAGCCGGGTCCAGTCAATAATGTCACGCGCGATGGGGTCGGTGATATCTTCACGCAGTTGGGCCACCGTGTCCCAATCGCCCTTGGCGCTTGCGCTGAGCGCGTCTGCCAGATCGCTGTCTGCGCGTGCTGGCGAGCTAGCCATCAAGCATAGGCTAAGAGCGAAGAAAATGCGGATCAAAACGGGCCTCGTGCGGGGTTGAGACATGCAAGATAGCGCAGCCCTTGCCCGGCGCAAACTCACAAACTTGGCAAGATCAGGACTTGCAGCTAGGTTCCGCCGAGGCTATCCGGCCCATGCTATATTAACACTCAAGGAGTACGTGTCATGTTCAAGGGATCTATGCCCGCGCTGATCACGCCGTTCAAAGACGGCGCAGTGGATTTTGACGCGCTCAAACACTTGGTCGAATGGCATATCGAGCAGGGTTCGCACGGGCTGGTGCCAATGGGCACAACCGGCGAAAGCCCAACCGTCAGCCATGACGAGCATGACGCCGTGGTGGAATGCGTCGTCAAAGCAGCCGCTGGCCGCGTGCCTGTGATTGCGGGTGCCGGGTCGAACTACACGGTTGAAACCGTGCGGTTGGTCGAGCATGCCAAAAAGGTGGGCGCGGATGCCGCGCTGATCGTGACGCCCTATTACAACAAGCCCACCCAACGCGGGCTGATTGCGCATTACATGGCGGCTGCCGAGGTGGGATTGCCGATCTTCATTTACAACATCCCCGGCCGGTCGGTCATCGACATGACGCCCGAGACCATGGGCGAGCTGGCCAAACACCCGATGATCATCGGCGTCAAAGACAGCACTGCCGATATGGCGCGTGTGTCCAAGCAGCGCGAATTGTGTGGTCCTGACTTCTGCCAGATGTCGGCGGAAGATGCCTCAGCGCTGGGTTTCCACGCGCATGGCGGGGTTGGCTGCATCTCGGTCACGGCCAATGTCGCGCCAAAGCTCAGCGCGGAGTTCCAAGATGCGATGACCGCAGGCGACTACGCCAAGGCGCTGACCTATCAGGACAAGCTGATGCCGCTGCATGAGGCGATCTTCACGGAACCGGGCCTGATCGGTGCGAAATATGGCGTCTCCCTGCTGGGCAAATGCAGCGAAGAGGTGCGCCTGCCGCATGTCGGCCTGGAAGACAGCACCAAAGAGAAGATCAAAGCTGCCATGCGCGGCGCGGGGCTGATCAACTGATCCTGCGCCCGTATCAACCAAACGACTTAAGCGGCCTCCTAACCTGTTGGGAGGCCGCAATTCGTTCAACCAATCCGCTGCTTCCCGAAAGCTTCATTCTGGCCGAGCTGGGCAATATCGCGCATAGCTACATCCCTAATGTCGAGACGATGGTTGCCGACAAAGACGGTGTGGCCGGGTTCATTTCCTTGCTGGGGCGCGAGGTGGCCGCGTTATTCGTGCATCCGATCCATCAAGGGACCGGCATTGGCAGCGCGTTGCTGGCCCCGTATCCCGTGCCGCTATCGCTGGAAGTCTTCGAGCAGAACCTAAAAGCGCGCGCCTTTTACCACCGGCACGGGTTTCGGCAAACCGGCGAGCGGCGCCATGAAGAAACTGGCCTAAACCTTTTCCTGCTAGCCCTAGACGAACGCCCCTAGCAGCCCCTATATCGCGGGGATGGCCAAGAAAGACGAAAATAAGAACTACAAGGTGATCGCCGAGAACCGACGCGCCCGCTACGACTACGCCATCGAGGATGACGTGGAATGCGGTATCGTGCTTGAAGGGTCTGAGGTGAAAAGCTTGCGCACGGGCAAAGCGCAGATCACCGAATGCTACGCCGCGGTAGAAGAAGGCGAGCTGTGGCTGGTGAACAGCTACATCCCACCCTATGCGCAAGCCAAAACGTTCCAACATGAAGAACGCCGCCGCCGCAAGCTGCTGGTCAGCAAGAAGGAGCTGGCCAAGCTGTGGTCCGCCACCCAGCGCGAGGGCATGACGCTGGTGCCGCTAGTGTTGTATTTCAACCATGTGGGCCGCGCGAAGATGAAAATCGGGATCGCCAAGGGTAAGAAAAACCACGACAAGCGCGAAACCTCAGCAAAACGCGACTGGAACCGCCAGAAGGCGCGGTTGATGAAAGAGCATTGATGCTGGAGTTTTCTCCATTGTTGCAGTTCCCGTTATTGGCTTTCGTCTATGCAGCCATCGGGATGTTGGCCTGTAACGTCTTGGCGGTGCTTGTTAAACCGCTCAACCTTGGACTTTTTCTGAACCTTGTTGTGGGCGGCTGCATTGGCGCGCTCGCCGGTAGCTTTGCATATATCAATATCCGCGTTGACATGGTTGACGGCGCCCTCGCCGTCCTTGCCCCAATTCTGGTGATGAGCACGGTTGGCGCTTTCCTGAACCACCGCGCCCGCTAGACAGCGCTTGGGCTTGGCGCTAGGTGTCAGGCATCCCGAAGTGGCAGGTGAAACATGTCAGACGACCCGACGACCTTGGTCAGCACCGACTGGCTGGCACAGCATATCAACGACCCGGATTTGCGCATTCTGGACGCAAGCTGGTACCTGCCCGATGCCGGGCGCGACGCGAAAGCTGAATACGGTCGCGGCCATATCCCCGGCGCACGGTTCTTTGATATTGATGAGATCGCCGATACGCGGTCCGCCCTTCCGCATATGGCCCCGCCGGCCGAAAAATTCATGTCCCGATTGCGCGCCATGGGCGTGGGCGACGGGCATCAAGTAGTGGTCTATGACGGCGCTGGGCTGTTTTCAGCGGCGCGCGTTTGGTGGCTGTTTCGCCTGATGGGCAAGACCGATATTGCCGTGCTCGATGGTGGCTACCCAAAATGGGTCGCGGAGGGTCGCGAGACGGAGGACCTGCCCCCGGTTTTGAAAGAACGCCACATGACCGTGCAACGCCAAGCGCATCTGGTGCGCGACGTCACGCAAGTCGCCGCAGCCGCCAAGCTAGGGGATCACGCCATACTGGACGCCCGCGGCCCGGGTCGCTTTGCGGGGACTGAGCCCGAGCCACGCGAAGGGATGCGCGCCGGGCATATGCCGGGCGCCACCAATGTGCATTACGCAACTTTGCTGAATGCCAACGGTACGATGAAATCCGTCCCGCAGCTCAAAACGACGTTTGAGGCCTCCGGCGCCGATCTGACCAAGCCTGTGATCACAACTTGTGGGTCGGGTGTGACGGCGGCAATCCTCTCACTTGCGCTGGAACGGATTGGTCATCGCAACCACGCCCTTTATGACGGGTCTTGGGCCGAATGGGGCCAGTTTGACCAATTGCCGATAGAAACCGGATAAGACATGTTTGAGACCTTGAAGGCGCAGCCCGCCGACAAAATCCTCGCCCTGATGGCAGCCTTCAAGGCTGACCCGCGAGAGACAAAAATCGACCTCGGTGTGGGCGTTTATAAAGACGCGACAGGACTGACCCCGATCATGCGCGCCGTGAAGACAGCAGAAAAGCAGCTGTGGGAGGTCGAAGCCACCAAATCCTACACCGGGCTAGCCGGCGAGGCAGATTTCCACCACGCCATGCGGGACCTGATCCTGGGCGACACGGTGAGCCCCAATAATTTCGCCGCTGCCGCCACACCCGGCGGGACCGGCGCCGTGCGTCAGGGGCTCGAGCTGATTCAGATGGCCAGCCCCGAGGCCACGATCTGGCTGTCGGCCCCGACATGGCCAAACCACCCCTCGATCATCAAATACCTCGGCATGAACATGGCGGAGTACCGCTATTTTGACGCCGATACGCGCGCCGTCGATTTCAATGGGATGTTGACGGATCTGTCGAATGCCAAGCCCGGCGATGTGGTGCTGCTGCATGGCTGCTGCCACAACCCGACCGGCGCGAATCTGAACAGCCAGCAATGGCAGGAGGTCTCGGACCTGCTGATCGCCAAGCAGCTCATCCCCTTTGTCGATATCGCCTACCAAGGCTTCGGCGACGGGTTGGAGGCGGATGCCTGGGGCGTGCGCCACCTGGCCAAAAAGCAGCCTGAAATGCTGATTGCGGCGAGCTGTTCGAAGAATTTCGGGGTCTACCGCGAACGCGTCGGCTTGCTGATGGCGCTTGCGCAAGACAGCGCGAAGACCGAGCTAAACCAGAAAACGCTGGCATTCCTGAACCGCCAGAACTTTTCATTCCCGCCGGACCATGGCGCGCGGGTTGTCACGATGATTCTGACCGACGATGCGTTGCGCAAGGATTGGGCCGCTGAGTTAGAAGACGTGCGCACCGGCATGCTCAAGCTGCGCAAGCAACTGGCCGACACGCTGCGCAAGCGCACCGGGTCTGATAGGTTTGGGTTTCTGGCAGATCACCGCGGTATGTTCTCACGCCTCGGCGCTACGCCGGAACAGGTTGAGGCGATGCGCAAGAGCCATGGCATCTATATGGTCGGTGACAGCCGGATGAATATCGCGGGCCTCAACGAGGCGTCGATCCCCATCCTTGCAGATGCGATTGTGGAGGCCGGGGTCTAAACGAACCGCTCGCCCTGACATTTTGGGCAACGACCGGTCTTGCGCCCCATGCAACCTGAACAGCGGTCAAAATTCGGTTTTCCGTCAAAGGTTTTACCGATCATGACGCGGCCGGACCCCGCACAAATGCGGCAGGGCGCCAGCCCTGTGCCGTTGCATCGATGGCATTGCCGCTTGATTTCGGGCACTTTTTTCCGGATTCTCACATGCGTTTCCACTACGCCATCCTTCCATCAGACTTACCTAACGGAACCGGGGTGGCACTTAATTGTGGAAATTCTGGGGCAATTTCCGAATATTGCGCCGTTTATACGGCCTTTGAGGCCGAAAATCGGCTTTTTCATGCCCTAATAGTCATAACCTTTGTACCGATTGGGTTTCTGAGCATCCTCAGGCTTGCCAATGAATTCGGCCCAAACGTCGCCCGGCCGCCAGATCGAATCCATGCGTGCGAACGCTTCTTCCGCATCACCGCCGCGCCCTTCAGCCGCAAAACGGTAGAAGAATGCTGAGACCCGCGCGTTGTAGATGCAATGCACATGAACGGGTGCCTCCCCAATGAGCGCAAGAGTCTCACAAAAATCGGTAAAATCAGCATCTGTAGGAGCATCAAAATCAACCGGAATATAGTGATAACGGACGCCGAGCGCGTCTAGGCTGCCCGCCTCATCCGGTAAAGCGCCCTTATTGCTATGCGGCCCAAGGTTGATCACGTCACCCACGCCCATCGCTTTGATCTTTGCCAATTGCGTCTCGGTCGGCTGACCAGAGCTTGTCACATGCGCATTCACGCGCCGCCAGTTGATCACATCTTCCACGAAACGCCTGCCCTGAGTTCTAAACCCGCTTGGCCAAATGATAGCCCTTGCGCCGCGAGCACGCATCTCCTAAACCGCGCCTCACTTTCCAAGTCTCCGCTACCTTGTCAAAACGGAACACATCAATGACACGTCTTATCCCCGGCATTCTTGCCATGGCCGCTGTGGTGGTCGCCTCCAACATTCTGGTGCAATTCTTGTTCGGCAATTGGCTGACTTGGGGCGCTTTCACCTATCCAATTGCATTTTTGATCACCGACCTGATGAACCGGCTGTATGGCGTCTCCGCCGCGCGCAAAGTCGTATTTGCAGGCTTCATCGTCGGCATCATCTGTTCGCTGATCGGGTCGCAAATCATGCTCGAGTTCGGACCAGCCGTACCGCTGCGCATCGCCGTGGCATCGGCCATCGCCTTCCTGACGGCGCAATTGTTGGACGTGTCTATCTTCGACCGTTTGCGCGCCGGTACATGGTGGAAAGCGCCGCTGGTCTCAACAATTGTGGGGTCTGCTGTCGACACAGCGCTTTTCTTTACCATCGCCTTTTCCGCTTCCGTCACCATCTTTGGCCCGGGCGCAGACGCCGCTGTGAACTGGTCTTGGGAAGGCGTGCCGCTGCTTGGCCAAGGCCCGCTTTTGCCGCTTTGGGTATCGCTGGCTGTGGCTGATTGGGGCGTGAAACTGGCTGTTGCTTTGGTGGCACTTGTCCCGTTCCGCATCCTCGTTACAAAACTTTCGCAAAGGGCTGTGTAAAAACATCTTGTTTTATACACAAGATATGGCACCATCATTCTCAACAGCAACCAGAGAAAGGAGGTGTCCATGTCTAGAGTGATATTGGAAGAAGGTGTCAAGCAAGGTGCGGAGGTGCGCTTTTAGGGGCAGCCCCCTGAACCACACCGAGGTACCAGGTCAATCCACTTGACCCCACCTCCATCAGATCTCGGAAGGGTCGCTGCGCTGTCGGCGGCCCTTTCTCTTTGGCCCGCACGCGCATACGGTGCTGCCATGATCCGCGTAAACGACCAAATCACCATCGAAGACTGGGAGCTTTCCGAAAGCTTCACCCGCGCCTCTGGGCCCGGCGGGCAGAACGTCAACAAGGTCTCCACGGCTGTCGAATTGCGGTTCGAAGCCGAGCGGTCCCCCCATCTGCCCCCGGCGGTCAAAGCCCGATTGAAGCGTTTGGCCGGGCGGCGATGGACGAATGAGGGTGCGTTGGTGCTGCAGGTTCAAGACACGCGCAGCCAGGCCCGCAATCGCGAGATCGCCGAAACACGGCTGAAAGAGCTGATCCTCAAAGCATGCGAAACGCCCAAAAAACGGCGCCCGACCCGACCAACGCTGGGGTCCCAAAGGCGCCGCATCGCCGCCAAGAAGCAACGCGGCGAAATCAAATCGATGCGTGGGAAAATCAACTATGACGACTGACCTTTTGGCGCGCCGCGCCGAACGACTTGGCCCCAATGTGCCCACCTTTTATGAGGAACCGGTCCATATTGTGCGCGGTGAGGGTGTCTGGCTTTGGGATGCGAACGGGCGCAAATATCTCGATTGCTACAACAATGTTCCACATGTCGGTCACTGCCATCCGCATGTGGTTGAGGCGATTGCGCGGCAGGCTGCGACACTCAACACCCATACACGCTACTTGCATGAAGGCATTCTCGACTATGCCGACCGGCTGACCGCCAAGCTGGACCACGACCTGAGCCAGATGATCATGGTTTGCACCGGGTCAGAGGCAAACGATATCGCCCTGCGCATGGCGCAAGCTGTAACCGGAAAAGCCGGATTCATCGCGACCGACAACACCTATCACGGCAACACCTCCGCCGTCTCTGCGCTGTCCACACGCCGCCCGCCGATTGGCGGCTATCCCGGACATATCCGTCTGGTGCCCGCGCCAAATTCTGTCGATCCCTTGGGTGGCACGCAAGAAGATCAGGCGCAGGTCTTCGCCGAAAACATCGCCCGCGCGATTTCGGAATTGGAGGCTGCTGGACATGGCTTTGCGGGTCTTATGCTCTGCCCCAGCTTCGCCAACGAGGGTTTCCCGAGCGTCGCACCCGGCTTCCTTGATCCGACGGTTTCAGCCGTCAAAGCTGCTGGCGGCCTGATCCTGTGTGATGAGGTGCAACCCGGTTTCGGGCGGCTTGGGTCCCATTTCTGGGGGCATGATTGGCTGGGCTTCGCGCCCGATGTGGTCACCATCGGCAAGCCCATGGCCAATGGGCATCCCTGTGCTGCGGCCATCGCGCGCCCTGACATAATGGCGGCCTTCCGCACCGCTTTTGGGTATTTCAACACATTTGGTGGCAACCCGGTCAGCTGCGCTGCGGCCATGGCCACACTTGATGTGTTGGAAGACGAAGGTTTGCAAAGAAACGCTCTAGAAACGGGTGCTTACGCCTTGTCGCGCCTCGCCCAGGTCGAACATCCGCTCAAGGTCGAGGCCCGCGGCCAAGGCCTGTTTTTCGGCATCGAATTCGCCCATGCAGATGGCAGCCCGGCCACAGATTTCGCCGCCCGCATCGTCGAAGGAATGCGCAAGCGCGGTGTGCTGTTGAACCGGATCGGGCGGCATATGAACACGCTGAAGATGCGTCCGCCTATGCCGTTCACGCGCGACCATGCCGACCTTGCCATGGACACGCTAAACACGGTCTTGAATGACACGCCCTATGACTGATTTGACGGCCCAAGCGATCAAAGCCTGTGCATCTTGGGGCGGCTCACTAACGCCGCCGCGCCTGATCGCCGACCGCGAAAACGCTGTGTTTGAGGTCACCCTCGCAGGCGGTATCAAAGCAGCCTTGCGCCTACACCGCCCGGGTTACCAGACTGCCGCCGATATCTGGGCGGAACTTCATTGGACAAACGCGCTTGCAAAACAAGGTTTCCCCTGCCCCCGGCCCATCCTGACCGACCTGCAAGGGATGGTTGTGAGCGACGCCCTTGGCAATGTGACGTCGATGGTATCCTGGATCGACGCAGCGCCGATTGGGGAGGGCGGGAAACCATTTGATGGCACATTGCAAGACCACCTCACCCTTATGGAACGCCTCGGCCAAACCATCCGCGACATGCATCAGATCACGGACGAGCTGAAGTTTGGTCAGTTGCAGCGCCCCAGCTGGGACAAAGACGCGTTGCTTGGCGAAAACCCGCATTGGGGCCGGTTTTGGGACAATCCCTCGCTCAGCACTGATGAGGTCGAACTACTGCAAAAAACACGCGCAAATGCTGCGCAGCAATTGTCTAGTATCAAAGACTTAGACATAGGACTGATCCATGCCGACCTGCTACAGGAAAACATACTGCAAAACGCGGATGGGTTGCATATCATTGACTTCGATGATGCAGGCTATGGCTACCGGTTATACGATCTGGGCACTGCGCTGGTGCAACACCAAGACCACCCAAACCGCAACGCGCTCGCCGCCGCTCTCTGCCGTGGTTATGGCTGCGACCCGCAGTTGATGCCGCTTTTCACTCTGCTACGCGCGCTCGCATCCTGCGGCTGGGTAATCGCGCGTTGCCCTGAAGATGACCCGCGCCAACGGGTCTATGCAGAACGCGCATTGCGCTGCGCACACCGCTTCCTCAACGCGTAACCCGCCCCTTCATTGTTTTAAAAATATTCCGGGGGAGGGCGCGAAGCGCACGGGGGCTGGCCCCCATCTGGGTTTTCAAACAACGACGTCCAATTCGCGCTGCGCGCCGACGCCAAAGACACGCTTATACCGTTCGATCTCCAACGCCGGACCCATGGCCTTTTTGGGGTTGTCTGACAGCTTCACAGTCGCATTTCCGTTCGCGCTGACGGCTTTGCAGACCAGTGAAAACGCCTTCAACGCGTCATCGGGCACAAGACCGCGGAAATCGTTGGTCAGCATCGTGCCCCACCCGAAGGAGACCCGCACGCGGCCTGCAAACTGCGTTTGCAGCTCTATAATTTTATCAACGTCGAGCCCGTCTGAGAAGATCACCAGCTTCTCGCGCGGGTCTTCGCCGCGTTCAGTCCACCACTTGATCGCGATCTCGGCAGCGGTTGCCGGATCCCCGGAATCCACGCGAATACCTGTCCATTTCGCAAGCCAGTCGGGCGCATTATTCAAAAACCCTTCGGTCCCATAGGTATCGGGCAAAATAATACGCAGATTGCCATCATGTTCCTCATGCCAATCGGCCAGAACGTCGTAGGGCGCGCGGCGCAATTCGTCGTCACTTTGCGCAAGTGCGGAATACACCATCGGCAATTCATGCGCGTTGGTTCCAATCGCTTCGACCTCCCGCCGCATCGCGATCAGGCAGTTCGACGTACCTGCGAATTTCCCACCCAGCCCCTCGCCCATGGCCTGGACGCACCAGTCCTGCCACATGAAACTATGCCGACGCCGGGTCCCGAAATCCGCCAGCCGCAAGTCCTTAACGCCTTGCAGCGCCTCGACTTTTTCCCACAGCCGCGTCATCGCGCGGGCGTATAGCACCTGTAGCTCGAACCGGCCCATGTCTTTCAATACCGCGCGCGAGCGCAGCTCCATCAAAATCGCAAGCGCGGGAATTTCCCACAGCATCACGTCAGGCCATTTGCCTTCAAATGTCAGCTCATATTGCCCGTCACGCTTTTCCAAATGGTAGTCGGGCATGCGAAACCCTTCGAACCACTCCATGAAATCGGGCCGGAACATCTGCCGCTTGCCGTAAAACGTGTTGCCGCGCAAAAAGGTGCTTTCCCCGCGCGACAGCGACAGGGATCGCACATGATCCAATTGCTCGCGCAGCTCGCCCTCATCGACGATATCGGCCAGGCGGATGGATTTGGTCCGGTTGATCAGCGAGAAGGTGACATCAGTGTCGGGTTTGTTGCGAAACACCGATTGGCACATCAGCAGCTTGTAAAAATCCGTGTCAATCAGCGAGCGGACGATCGGGTCGATCTTCCACTTGTGATTGTAAACGCGTGTCGCGATGTCGACCATGTGAAGCCTCCCTGACCGAACAGCAGTTAGAGCGGATGTGGCCGCGCCTGTCCAGTGCCGCTTAAGCGGCCAATGTCACGCCAGCGTCGCGCATATTCTCAACGGCGGTCTTCAGACTGTCTTCGGCAATTGCGCGGCTCATTTCATAGGCGACCGTCACGTCGAATTCCAGCTTGGCGCCATCAATGGCGGAATAGGCCACGCAATAGTCCAGCGCCAGGCCCACCAGTGTCAGCTTCTGGATCGACCGCATCCGCAAATATCCCGCCAGTCCCGTTGTCGTGGTCCGGTCATTTTCAAAAAACGCCGAGTAGCTGTCGATGCCCGGCCGAAAGCCTTTGCGCACAATCATTTGGGCCGGGTTGAGATTCAAATCGGGGTGAAACGCGGCACCGTCGCTGCCTTGAATGCAATGATCCGGCCACAGCATTTGTGGGCCATACGCCATCTCGGTCATGGTGAACGGGTCCATCCCTGCATGCGACGAAGCAAAAGAGGAATGCCCGGACGGATGCCAATCCTGCGTGAGGATCACATTTTGAAAATCGCCCATCAGATCGTTAATATCGCTGACGATCTCATCGCCGCCCGCAACGGCCAAGCCGCCGCCGGGGCAAAAATCGTTTTGCATATCAATCACGATCAAAGCTTCGGATGCATCGCGCATGAGCCACCTCCTGTGGTTGCTCTATTGCTAGGCCGCTCCCCTCTTGAATGCAACGCCCAAGCCTCGTATCTGGGCGCCATGTACACCGTCGCGGCCCTATACCACTTCACCCGTTTTGATGATCCCGACGGCCTGCGCCCGGCGCTGGTGGCACTGTGTGAGACGCATGGGATCCGGGGCACGCTTCTGGTCGCGCGCGAAGGCATCAATGGCACCGTTGCCGGAAAACGTGATGGCATCGACGCGTTGCTGGCGCATCTGCGCGCCCTACCCGGCTGTGCCACGTTGGAGCATAAGGAAAGCACTGCTTCCCAAATGCCATTCAACCGAATGAAAGTCCGGCTGAAGCGCGAGATTGTGACCATGGGCCAACCCGACGTGGACCCGACCGCCGGCACCGGGCATTATGTCGAGCCGGAGGACTGGAACGCATTGATTGAAAGCGACGATGTCGCGGTGATCGACACCCGCAATGATTATGAGGTCGCGATAGGCACTTTTCAGGGGGCCATCGACCCGGAAACCAAAAGCTTCGGCGAATTTCCAGCCTGGTGGCAGGCCAATAAAGACCGGTTCCACAACAAGAAAATTGCGATGTTTTGCACTGGCGGCATCCGCTGTGAAAAATCGACCAACTACCTTCTGGGCCAGGGCGTCGAAGACGTGTTTCATCTCAAAGGCGGCATTCTCAAGTATCTTGAGCGCATTCCCGAAGGCCAAAGCACCTGGGATGGGGAGTGTTTCGTGTTTGACGGGCGGGTTTCCGTTGGCCACGGGCTGAAGGAAGGCAAGCACAAGCTGTGCTATGCCTGCCGTCGCCCGCTGGAACCCGAAGACCTGCGTCGTGGCGAATATGAGCCGGGTGTCTCTTGCCACCACTGCATTGACGAGACGTCGGAGGCCGACAAAACCCGCTTCCGCGACCGTCAAAGACAGATCGAGCTGGCCCATAAACGCGGCGAAAGGCATATCGGATGAGCGACACACCCAATATTGAAGACAGCCAGTTTCAGCCCATCGCGTTTGACGGCCCACCGCCGAACATCTTGTTGCTGTACGGCTCACTGCGCGACACGTCCTATTCGCGTGCCGCCTCTGAGGAATGCGCGCGGATCTTGCAGAAATTCGGGGCCGAGACCGTGACCTATGACCCGCGCGGCCTGCCCTTGCCGGACGCCGAAGACGCCAGCCACGAAAAAGTAGCCGAGCTGCGCGACAAGGTCACCGCCTGCGACGCCATGGTCTGGGTCAGCCCAGAGCGTCACGGCGCGATGACGGGCATCATGAAAACGCAGATCGACTGGATCCCGCTGGCACTGGGTGGCGTACGGCCGACCCAAGGCAAGGTGCTGGCCATCGGTCAGGTTAATGGCGGCTCCCAAAGTTTCAACACGGTCAACCAGCTGCGCATTCTGGGCCGCTGGATGCGTCTGCTGACCATCCCGAACCAGTTCTCGACCCCCAAAGCGTGGCTTGAATTTGAAAAGGGCCGCATGAACCCGTCGCCGTTCTACAACCGTATGGTCGATGTGATGGAAGAACTGATGCGCTTCACGATCCTAACCCGCGACATTCGCGACGAGCTGGTCGACCGCTATTCAGAACGCGTGGAAAGCGCGGCAGAGCTGTCGAAACGGGTCAATCAAAAGTCGATCTGACGACCCACTCACCTTCGAAAAAGCTGCGCAGATCGGTCCACACATTTCCGCCAAATCAAAAGCGTTACCCTTCGCACAATCATCCCAACCGAAAAGTCATTTTGAAAATAGCGCATCAGTTCGGCACCTGGCATTTTTTCCATGCGCCGTAGCGAGCGTTCCCAGTTTTTTGTCGTGTATTTGGCCGCCGCGCGATTGATCCAGAACCCGATCTGATAGTTAAGCGACAGCTGACGTGCCGCTTGTCTTTCCCATCTTTTCAGTGCCTTGGGGGACCCTTCAGACAAAGCATGCCCCAAGAGCCGACCTTGTTTTATGCAAATGCGCAACCCTTCGCCAAGCGTTGGGGTTGCCATGTTCGCACTGTCCCCCACGCGGATGACATCCCCGTAGACCAGCTGTTTTTCATAGGCGATTGAGGGGATCGTACCTGCATTGACATGCTCGCCGTCGGGGCGTGGGATGGCCATTCGTTCTAGCTGATCTGATGCCAAAAGCGCTGCCATCATGTCCTTAGGCGAGGCATCGGAATCCGGACGTATGACCCCAACGCCCAACCGCATCGTCCCGTAATTTGTCGGAAAAGCCCAGCCATAGCCTGACAGTGCAAAAGCGCCAAAAAACAAAACCGCACGTCTCATGTCCGCGCCTGCAACGGGGTATTCGTATTCCAACCCGACCGCGTCGCGCGCGGGTTTCTGGTTTAGGCCCAGGCTTTCAAGAACGGCGCAATGCCAGCCCGAAGCGTCAATGATCTGACGCGATTTGATCTGCCATTCGCCCTCCCCTGCGGTGCGCAGGGTAGACAAATAGCCCGCCTCAACGCGCTTTGTACGCAAGAATTTGGTGCCGCAAAATATTTCGGACGATGCCCGCGCGCCGAGCCATTTGTAGAGCCGCGTTATGTCGAGCACCACCGCTGGCGCGTCACGAATATCAACATTGACTTCGCGCGTGTCCGAAAAAACGTCCATCTGATCAATGCGTTGGTAGAATTCTTCTGGAATTTCAAGGCGCTGCACGTCTTTCAACCATGACCCACCAGAGGTTCGAACAGGTTTGCCAATTTCTTTGTCCTGATGCACCAAGACGGAGTCGACACCTTGCAGCGCGCCCGAGACTGAAAGCCCTGCTGGCCCGCCGCCAACAATCAGAATATCCGTTTCTAGAATCTCGACCATGGTCCCTCCTGCCACGCAGGGCGAGGACCTGCCAGAGGGTCAGGGCAATGCGTCATAGGTGTACCCAAAGACGGCTTCTTGCGCGAGGTCGAGCGCGTCCAACACAAAACTAAGATCCCCTTGTGTGAATTCAGGCAGGGCTGACAAGTTTCGGTCGCCGGCACCGTCACGGCGCATTGTCCTTGAGACATCGTCTTCAATTGCTTCCAGATCGCTCGACGACGGCAGGCCCATCCTGTCGCGCACAAGGTTAATCGTCTCAACAGGTGCATCACGCGCTGCTTCATAGGAAAGAAATACCGCGTTTGGCGTCAGCGCACGCAACTTGAGAAGCGATTGTAACTTGAGGTTTCTCAGCTCGACCACATTGGAAATCGGCGCGCCCGTGATCGGATGACGCTCGCCCATCATCTCAACGCTGCGATCAAGCCCAAGCCGTTTGTTGGGTTTCCCCAAGACCCTCCCGGTTGCCACGCATGACCACTCATGACGCAAGAATTGCGAAAAATTCGCGTCATTTATCCAAGGCCCAACCTGATGGGGCGTCCGATAAAAACTGGGCAACCAATCCAAAGCGTTCCGTGTCACAGCAATAAAAAGATGCTCCGGTTTTATATAACGCGGCGCGACAAAGCCGTGTTTCCACCCATATTCCTTGGTCCGCTTGAGCTGCGGAATGTTCTGCTCTAGCAATCGCTCGACATAATTTGTGCCCGAGCAGCGCTCCCCATAGATCGCAAACCCGGTAAAGCCGTCGGACGACACAGGTTAGAAATCCAGATTCTCAACCGACAGAGCGTTGGTTTGGATGAACTCCCGCCGCGGTTCGACGACATCCCCCATCAGCTTGGTGAAAATATCGTCGGCCTCAGCCATATCTTCGACCTTCACCTGCAAAAGCGTGCGGGCATCTGGGTCCAGCGTGGTTTCCCATAGCTGGTCAGGGTTCATCTCGCCCAACCCTTTATAGCGCTGCAAAGATAAGCCTTTTTCGCCTTCTTCTAGGATGGATTGCAGCAGGTCGATGGGGCCGTAGACCGGCTGTTCGCGATCTTTGCGCATCAGTTTCGCTGGTTGGGAATAGGTCTCTTGCAAGGACGGCGTCATTTGACCCAAACGCCGGGCCTCGCCGGATCGCAGCACACCACCATCAAGGATGCGGACTTCTTCCACACCGCGCAATACGCGCCAGAGACGGATACCCTTGTCTTGCGTCGGGCGGCCTTGCCAACCGCGCTCATATTCCAGGGCAATCAGGTCGAGGCGCTTGGCTACGGTATCCGCAACACCTTGCAAATCCGCCTCAAGCTTGGCGCCATCAAACGCCCCTGCAATGGCAGATTGTTCAAGGATATGGCGCGGATAATGGGTCGGGAACGCATCGAGGATACGGCGCACGGTGCGGGCTTCTTCAACGATGCGGCGCAGGTCTTCGCCAACGATCTCTTCGCCGGATTGCAGCTTGAGCATGGCCCCATCGATGCCCTGTTCGATCAGGTAATCCTCGAGCCCGCCTTGGTCTTTGATATAGACCTCAGACCGGCCCCGGCTGACCTTGTAGAGCGGCGGCTGGGCGATAAAAAGGTGACCGTTTTCAATAAGTTCCGGCATTTGACGGTAGAAGAAGGTCAGCAAGAGCGTCCGGATATGCGCCCCATCCACATCGGCGTCTGTCATGATGACGATTTTGTGGTAGCGCAGCTTGGAAATGTCGAATTCATCGCGGCCAATGCCCGTGCCGAGCGCCATAACAAGGTTACCGATTTCTTGGCTGCCAAGCATCCGGTCGAACCGTGCGCGTTCGACGTTGAGGATCTTGCCACGAAGCGGCAACACGGCTTGTGTCTGACGGTCCCGGCCCGTTTGGGCTGATCCGCCGGCGCTGTCACCCTCGACCAAAAAGACTTCAGTCTTGGATGGGTCTTTTTCGGAGCAGTCCTTGAGCTTGCCAGCCAGAAAATTAACGTCCATCGCCGTTTTGCGCCGGGTCAGTTCGCGCGCCTTGCGCGCGGCCTCCCGGGCGTGGGCGGCTTCGATGATTTTGGTGACGATGATGCGGGCTTCATTGGGGTTCTCTTCGAACCACTCGGCCAGCTTTTCGTTCATCAGGCTTTCAACCGCTGGGCGCACCTCGGAGGAGACGAGCTTGTCTTTGGTTTGGCTGGAAAATTTTGGGTCGGGCACTTTGACGGACAAGACACATGTCAGCCCTTCGCGCGCGTCGTCGCCAGTGAAGGAGACCTTCTCTTTTTTCGCGATGCCGGTGGTCTGCGCGTAGCTGTTGATGGTGCGCGTTAGCGCGCCGCGGAAGCCTGCCATGTGGGTGCCGCCGTCGCGTTGCGGGATGTTATTGGTAAACGGCAACACGGTTTCATGGTAGCTATCATTCCACCACATCGCGACTTCGACGCCGATTTCATCTTTCTCTCCAACGACATAGATGGGTTCGGGCATCATCGCAGATTTGGAACGGTCGATATATTTGACGAATTCCTTTACGCCGCCCTCGTAATAAAGCTCGCTGCGGAGCTTTTCGGCGGGGCGTTCGTCTTCGAGGATGATGCGCACGCCAGAGTTCAGGAAAGCCAGCTCGCGCAGGCGTTTTTCAAGCGTTTCAAACATAAAGTCGCGGCTGGAAAACGTATCCAGCGAGGCCATAAAGCGCACTTCGGTGCCAGTACGGTCTGTATCGCCCACCACTTCCAAATGCTTAACTGTGTCACCATGTTCAAAACGTGCGATATGTTCTTTGCCTTCGCGCCAGATGCGCAGCTCCAGCCAATCAGACAAGGCGTTGACGACCGAGACCCCCACGCCGTGCAACCCCCCGGAAACCTTATAGGAATTGCTGTCGAATTTACCGCCCGCATGGAGTTGGGTCATGATGACCTCAGCGGCGGAAACGCCTTCTTCTTCGTGAATACCGACAGGAATCCCGCGTCCGTTATCGCCGACGGAGACCGATCCATCGGCGTGAATTTTAACGTTTACGGCGTCGGCATGACCAGCGAGCGCTTCGTCAATTCCGTTATCGACAACCTCATAAACCATGTGGTGCAGACCAGAGCCGTCATCCGTGTCCCCAATATACATGCCGGGCCGCTTGCGTACGGCCTCTAACCCTTTGAGAACTTTAATGGAATCGGCGCCGTAGTCTTCTTGATTTTGCTCTTCTTCGGCCATGTGGTCTTTCCCAACTTTTATGAGCAAAATCTAGCCTTTTTTCAGAGGTTTGTCACGCAATTGACGCAATATATTGTGGTTGAGCCGTGTCGGAAAATTCGATGGAATCCCAACTAGCTGATGGCGATTACGACGCCCACGCCAATTAACAACCAACCAGAAATTATATTGATGCGTTTCAACGCGTTAGGTGACGTCAACAGGCCACGGACGCGGTCCACTGATAGGGCGAGCGCAAGATTGCCCAGAAGTGGCACGAGAAAGCTGAGAAAACAGATTGCAACGATGTCGAGCCATGTGACCTGGCTGAGGTCAAAGAAGCCAGGTAGCACGCCCATGTAGAATAGCACGGCTTTGGGGTTGGCGAGGATCACGACAAGCCCCGCCACAAAGCCCGCCCACATGCCGGGTCGGGTCAGGCGCGAGTTTTCAGAAAGTTGTTTTTCTGCGTTTCTTATCAACAAGATACCCATCGTCACGAACATGACCACGGCGACCCAGCGCAGCACATCCATAAACCAGCTGACCTGATCAACGACCCATGCGACGCCCAAAACGGCGACTAGCGGCCAAAGGACATCACCGATGACGACGCCCAAAGCTAAGGGCCAGGCAGCTCGGAATCCGCCTGACATGGCGCGTGCCAAAAGGGCGACCCAGACGGGCCCGGGGGTCATGAAGAGGATGAAGAGGCCGCCTGCGTAAAACAGCAGCTCGAATGGGGTGATGGTCATGTTTTGTACAAATTGGGGCTGGTTTTGAAAGCGGTTAACCCATTTTGTACAGAATTTGAAAGGTGATCTTTCTTAACCTTTGTTAATAGAGCATGCATTTCAAACACCGGTGACGACAGAAAGACCGTCTTCTTCCGACACCTCGATATGCTGTGCCCGTTCGCCGAGCTCAGCAAATAATTCGGGGCCGGTGCCGGTCATCCAGGCTTGTGCACCTGAGGCGCAGATTTCGTCGTAAAGCGCCGCGCGCCTGCCAGCGTCGAGATGGGCTGCGACCTCATCCAACAGAATGATCGGGGCCGCACCAAAGTCTTCCGACAAGGCGCGCGCATTGGCGAGGATGAGCGAGATCAACAGCGCCTTTTGTTCGCCCGTCGAACACTGGCTGGCAGGGACACCCTTGTCGCGGTAGATCGCGCCCAGATCGGCGCGGTGTGGGCCGATCAGAGTGCGCCCGGCCCGCAAGTCGTCGGGACGCGACCGGTCGAGCGCATCCAATAGGCTGTCTTTGCTGTCGATAAGATCGCCCTCAACCGACAGATCAGCCGTGGGGAAGGCGGTTTGCGCGGCCTCCATCGCGGTACGGAGCCGGGCGATGGTGGAGGCCCGATGGGTAATGATCGCCGCCCCGTTTTCCGCCATTTGATCTTCGAGCGCTTTGTACCACATCGCGTCGCGCACCATATCCTTGAGCAGGCGATTGCGTTCGCGCATCGCTTTCTCATAGGCGACGGTGACTTCGGCATGCCTGGGCTCAAAGCTGAGCGTCATACGATCGAGGAACCTGCGGCGACCTTCTGCGCCTTCGATCCAGAGCCGGTCCATCGCGGGGATCAACCAGACAATCCGGGCAATGCGGCCGAGCGCGATTTGAGGCGCGGTTTTACCGTCGATGGCCACAGCGCGGTTTGCGCCGTGTTCTGCGCGGGTTTCGACCTCATGGATTTGCCCCAAAGAACGCAGGACGCCCGAAACCTTCCAGCCGAGCCGTTCGGGTGCGCGCGCAATCTCATCGGTTTTGGCGCGGCGCATACCGCGACCGGGCGAAAGCATCGAGACGGCTTCAAGAATATTGGTCTTACCGGCACCGTTCGCGCCATGGATCGCAATAGGTCGCCCGTCGCAGGTAATCTGTACGGAGCGGTGCGACCGAAAATGGGAAAGCGTCAGCTCAGAGAGGTAAAGGTCGGCCATTCACAGGCGTCAAACGCGCATCGGCATCACAACGTAAACCGCGGACTGGTCATTGCCTTCGCGCATCAGCGTCGGATCACCGGCGGAGTTGAACATGAAAACGGCATTTTCGCGATCCACCTGGCCCGCAATTTCGAGTAGGTATTTCGCGTTGAAGCCAATTTCGAGACGTTCGTCGCCGTAAGCCACGGCAAGCTCTTCCTCCGCCGCGCCGGAATCAGGAGCGTTGACAGACAGCGTCAGCCGGTCTTCGTCCAGCGCCAGTTTCACTGCGCGCGAGCGTTCCGAGGATACGGTCGAGACGCGGTCGACGGCTTGCGCGAATTCCGCGGCGTCGACTTCGAGCTTGCGGGTGTTTCCCTGTGGGATCACGCGTGTGTAGTCAGGGAATGTGCCGTCGATGACCTTGGAGGTCAGTGTGATGTCTGGCGTCGCAAAGCGCACTTTGGTTTCCGACACGGAGACCGCAATTTGCATATCATCGTCATCGAGCAATTTGCGCAGCTCTGCCACGGTTTTGCGGGGCACGATCACGCCGGGCATATTGGCGGCTTCTGGCGGCAGGTCGGCATCAATGCGGGCAAGCCGGTGGCCGTCTGTGGCCACGCAGCGCAGCACTTTGCCGCCATCACCGTCAGAGACATGCATATAAACGCCGTTCAGGTAGTATCTTGTTTCTTCAGTAGAAATCGCGAATTTCGACTTGTCGAAGAGGCGGCGCAGAACGGGTGCATTTGCGGAAAAGTTAGATTCGTATTCCGAGCTTGCCATGACCGGGAAGTCTTCCTTCGGCAGGGTCGCAAGGGAAAAGTTGGAGCGGCCCGCTTCGACGGTCAGACGACCGGACGCTCCATCGTCGGTGAGCGAGACCAGCGCGCCGTCAGGCAGTTTGCGCACGATTTCATGCAGCGTCGTGGCTGACACGGTTGTGGACCCGGCGCGTTCAACCTGCGCGGGTGCTTTGTCGACCACTTCGATATCAAGGTCAGTGGCGCGGAAGCTGACGGTGTCGCCCTCAGCCTCGATCAGAACATTTGCCAGGATCGGGATCGTGTTGCGGCGTTCAACGACGGATTGGGCCTGGCCCACGGCTTTCAGCAAAACGCTGCGTTCGACACTGATTTTCATCGGGGCGTATCCCTTTTTAGGCAATCGCGTTTTAGACATTTGGGGCGGAGAAGGTACCCTCTCCGCCCGCAAGTGCAAATGTTATTTGGAATGTCCGCTGTAAGCGCGGGAAGGTCAAGCCTTCCTCAGGCCTCTAGCATCCGGCGCAAAAGCTCTGCGTCTTCGGCAATCTGGCTGTCTTGCGCTTTCAGTTCGTCGATTTTGCGAACCGCATGGATCACAGTGGTGTGGTCCCGCCCGCCGAAACGTTTGCCGATCTCGGGATAGGAGCGCTGCGTCAGGTTCTTGGTCAGCCACATCGCCATTTGGCGAGGCCGGGCGATGTTGCGCGAGCGTTTGGGCGACATCATGTCGGACATGCGGACGTTATAGTAGTCGCAGGTCTTGCGCATGATTTCGTCCATTGTGACCTTGCGGTCGGACTGGCGCAGAATGTCGGCGAGGCTTTCTTGCGCCATATCGAGCGTGATTTCGCGGCCCACCAGCGACGCAAAGGCGAAGAGCCGGGTCAGCGCGCCTTCGAGCACGCGGACGTTGTTTGAAATGCGATGCGCCAGGAATTCCAGCACGCCGTCAGAGATTTTCAGCTCTTGATACTGGGCGCGGTAGTTTTCGACCTTTTGCTGCAGGATGCCGAGGCGCAGCTCATAGTCGGTCGGGTGCAGGTCAACGACCAAGCCCCACTGCAGGCGCGACTTGATACGATCTTCGAGACCGTCGATTTCACCCGGTGCGCGGTCAGCGGAAATGATGACCTGTTTGCCTTGATCCACCAGCGCGTTGAACGTGTGGAAGAATTCATCCTGCGTGGAATCCTTGCCGGAGATGAATTGCACATCATCAACCATCAACACGTCGACCGAACGGAACAGTTCTTTGAAGTCCATCATTTGCTTGTCGCGCAGGGCCTGAATGAAGCGGTACATGAACTGTTCGGCGGACAGATAGACGACGCGCAACTCGGGGGAGCGGGTCTGAAGCTCCCATGCGATTGCGTGCATCAGGTGGGTCTTACCAAGGCCGACACCACCGTAAAGGAACAGCGGGTTGAACGTGACGGGGCCACCTTCTGCAACGCGACGGGACGCGGCATGGGCCAATTCATTGGGTTTACCGACCACGAAACGATCAAAGGTAAAGCGCTTGTCCAAAGGCGCGCCGGGCATTTCCGGCTCATTTCTGGCAGCGGCCCGCGGGGTTGGTGCGGGTGCGGGCGCTGCGGCAGTCGTCTTGGCGGGTGTTTCTTTGGCATTGCCAACCGCGAAGACCAGACGGTCCACTTGCGTGCCTTGTTTGAGGCATTGGCGTTTGATTTCATCTCCGAAATTACGCGCGACCCAGTCACCCATAAAGGTTGTTTTTACGTTAAATTCAACGACGCCATCTTGGCACCCGTTGTATTTGAGCGGCTCAATCCAGGTGAGGTAATTGTTTTTACCCACAGTTTCCCGAAGAGCGTCGCGTGTCAGTCCCCATTGTTCGTCAGTCATTCCAAACCCGTCTCAAAAATTGTTCAGGATTGCTTCCAACACAATCCCCGGGCCTTCCAACCATTCAGGCCCCCCTGCGCTCATGCGAATCCAAATCCCCCTCGAAGCCCTCGGCAACGCTGATACATGGCACGGAGTGACCTTTGGCCTTAAAGGCCGCCCCCATCGCCTCAGCTGCACCAAGAGACCGAACTCCCGATCGACAAAGGAAGAGCATCTTGGACGGAATGGTTCCATCCAACGCACGCTCGACATCCTCGACGAACCGGTCATTCGCAGACATTCCCGGATAATGAGCCCATTCAGCAAAAACTACCGAATGCCCCAATTCCGAAACGTCAGGTGTCCCAACAAAGCTCCATTCAGCTTTTGACCTGACATCTATAAGCACGGCCTTCGGATCGTTTTTTAGCAGGTCCCACGTTTCAGCTGGCAACAGCTCCGAAACGCTCGGACCGACGTCCGTGCTCATAGTCAATGTCCCCCTAGACGAAGTGAATCGCTCAGTGAAACTAGCGACAGTGAGGGCCTTGTCGCAACTGATCTTCTCGCTTGACTTGAAGACTCTGGAGTTTCGAGATCTCGTGGAGCGATCAAGAGTGTCCCGTAACCCTTTGTCCCACAAAAAAACGCGCCGTTTTCCGGCGCGTTTAAAATTTTTTCTATCTTTGCAGGTTTACGCAGAGAGAGCCTTCACCCGCGACGACAGGCGAGACATTTTCCGCGCAGCCGTGTTTTTATGCATCACGCCTTTGGACACACCGCGCATCAATTCGGGCTGCATTTCCTTCAGAGCTGCCGCAGCTGCGGCCTGATCGCCGGAGGCAATCGCTTCTTCAACGCGGCGCAGGTAAGTGCGGATGCGCGAACGACGGGCTTTGTTTACAGCAAAGCGGCGCTCGTTCTGGCGTGCGCGTTTCTTGGCTTGTGGCGAATTGGCCATGGTCGGTTCCCTTTCGTCGGGTCAATTAGAACTAGCTGCGCAATCGGCCCGACCCCGGGTTTAGGAAACCGGGTGATTCTGGTCAAAGCGGACCTCACGCGCATGGATAGCGGGCGTATAAAGGCTGATTGACCGCATTGGAAGGGAAAAATGCCCCTTACTTGTCGCGAAACTTGGCTTCGCGTTTTTCGACAAAAGCGGTCATGCCTTCGGTTTGATCCTCGGTCGCAAAAAGCGAATGGAACAAACGCCGCTCAAACAAGAGGCCTTCGGACAGGTTGGTTTCATAGCTGCGATCCACAGCTTCCTTTACCGCCATCGTCGCGATCATCGATTTTTCAACGATTTTCTCTGCCGCGCTGCGCGCTTCAGTCAGCAGGTTCTTGACCGGTACGACGCGACTGACCAGTCCGGACCGTTCGGCTTCCTCAGCATCCATGAACCGCCCGGTGAGATGCATGTCCATAGACTTGGACTTGCCAATAAATTTGGTCAAACGCTGCGATCCGCCAAGCCCCGCCATCACACCGAGATTGATCTCAGGCTGACCGAATTTCGCGGTCTCTGACGCGATGATGAAATCGCACATCATTGCCAGTTCGCACCCGCCGCCCAATGCGTAGCCAGACACCGCCGCAATGATCGGCTTGCGCGCCCGGTTGATCACTTCAGCATCCTCGACGAAGAGGTTTGTGGAGAATACGTCAACGAACGACAGGTCCTTCATCTCTGTGATGTCGGCGCCCGCCGCGAAGGCTTTGTCGGATCCTGTCAAGATGATGCAGCGGACCTTTTCGTTGCCCTCGGCCTCCGTCACTGCGGCGGATAATTCCGACAACAGCTCCGCGTTCAATGCGTTGAGCGCATCGGGCCGGTTGAGCGTGATGGTCGCGACATGTTCTTCAATCTCGACTTTGATTGTGTTGAACGCCATGAATGAACCCTCCTTGCAGGTCATTGGCCTTTAGACCTATCAGCCGGAGGCAGCGCGTCAATTCATCTTTGGCAGCGCGCGCAATAAAAGGAAGAGCGTCCGGATTGAACAATGCGTCCGATAGTGCCGCCGCAATCGGGCGTCGTGCAGGGCGCGCCTTCGCGGTCGTAAACAGCGAAACGATGCTGGAAATAGCCCAGCTCCCCATTGGTTTGCCGGTGATCTTTCAGCGAAGAGCCCCCCGCCTCTATCGCGTCTTGCAAGACATCCCGGATCGCCGGGATCAGCGTTTTTACCCGCGCCGGACTAATCTGCCCGGCTTTGCGTTTTGGCGAAATTCCGGTCCGGTGCAGCACCTCACACACATAGATATTGCCCAGCCCCGCGACGATGCGCTGATCGAGCAGCGCGGATTTGATCGGCGTGTTGCGCGCGTGAAGCTTTGAGATCAAATAGTCTTCGTTGAAGGCATTGGCGAAGGGCTCTGGCCCAAGTTTGCTAAGCAGCCAGTGATCATCCAGCGCGTCCGTAGGGATCAAATCCATCGCCCCGAAGCGACGCGCATCATTGAACGTGACGGTGGCGCCGCCTTCCATCTTGAAAATGACGTGGTCATGTTTGCCCGGCGTCTGGGAGTTTGCATGGAATGCCGCCGTTTGCGCGCCGTCGATCAACATACGCCCTGACATGCCCAAGTGAATAAGCAACGTCTCGCCCGAACCCAGCTCTGCCAGAATATATTTCGACCGGCGCCGCATCGCGACCACCGTTTGCCCGGTCAGACGCGCAGCCATGTTTTCCGGAAACGGCCAGCGCAAGTCTGGTCTGCGCACAAGCGCTTCGGCGATCCGCGCGCCTTCCATCACCGGCAGCAACCCCCGGCGCACGGTTTCGACCTCTGGCAATTCTGGCACTCTTTGCTCCTCAATGTGTGTTTGGTCGCATTGTCCTTGCCCCAAGCAGGCCTATAAGGAAGGGCAGAGCAGATCGGTTGCAAGGTAAGATGATGGACAATTCTTCAAAGACCACGCATTTCGGAAGCCAAACGGTGCCCGAAGATGAAAAGGCCGGTATGGTGCACGGCCTGTTCTCCGATGTGGCGTCGAATTATGACCTGATGAATGACGTCATGTCCGCGGGGATCCATCGGCTTTGGAAAGACGCGATGATGGATTGGCTGGCGCCGCGCGCGGGGCAACGTCTATTGGACGTGGCGGGTGGCACCGGCGATATTGCCTTTCGGTTTTTGCGCCGCGCAGGTCAGGCCGAAGCGATCGTGCTGGACATGACAGAAAACATGTTGATCGTGGGGCGCAAACGCGCCGAGGCAGCGGCCTTGTCCGAGCATCTTGACTGGATTGTCGGCGACGCGATGGCGCTGCCTTTTGAAGATAACAGCTTCGACGTTTACACAATCAGCTTTGGCATCCGCAACGTAACCCGCGTCGAAGACGCGCTGTCAGAAGCATTTCGGGTGCTGCGTCCGGGTGGCCGTCTGATGGTGCTTGAGTTTTCGCAACTGCCCAATGCGATGATGCAAAAGGCCTACGACCTATATTCGTTCAACGTGATCCCCGCGATGGGGCAGGCCATCGTTGGCGACCGCGATAGCTATAAGTATCTGGTTGAATCGATACGGAATTTTCCTGACCAAGACCGGTTTTCTACGATGATCGGTGCAGCTGGATTCGAAAATGTCAGCTACCGCAATATGACCTTTGGCGTCGCCGCCCTGCATAGCGGCTGGAAAATCTAGGTGCGCGGTCCGATCAATATTTGGCGGCTGGTGCGCACCGGCGCAACACTGGAGCGGACCGGCGCGATGGGCCTGGTTCTGGACGCGTTTGACGCGCCGCGACCCTTGCGAATTGCCGCGCGGATCATTGTCTGGCCTTTCCAATGGCTGGGGTTGCGTGGCGATCCGTCGATGCCGGCCGCGACCCGAGCGCTTACCGCGTTGGGTCCGGCCTATGTCAAATTTGGCCAGGTCCTCTCGACCCGCCCGGATGTTGTGGGGGACGAGTTGGCGCAACAGTTGCGCGTGTTGCAAGATCGCCTGCCGCCTTTCGAACGCGATGTCGCCGCCAACATGGTCGAAACCGCTTTGAATAAACCCGTCGACACTTTGTTTTCCGAGTTTTCGGAACCGGTGGCCGCGGCCTCCATCGCGCAAGTCCATCATGCGCGCCTCGCGGAAACAGGGCGTGAGGTAGCGGTCAAAGTCTTGCGCCCGGGCATCGACAAGGCGTTTCGCAAAGACATTGACGCCTTTTACTTTGCTGCATCTTTCATCGAGCTATTTTCGCCCGCGTCACGCCGCCTGCGACCAAGCGATGTGATCGCCCATTTCGACGGCGTTGTTCAGGGCGAATTGGACCTACGGCTGGAAGCCGCCGCGGCAGGAGAATACGCCGCGATTGCGGGAGATGATGCCGGGTTTGTGGTTCCGCGCGCTGATTTCAATCTGTCTGCCAAAGAGGTGATGGTGATGGATTGGGCCGAGGGGATCGCCTTTGGCGACACTGCCGCGATTGAGGCGGCAGGCCATGACCGCCGCGCTCTGGGCGAACGCGTGCTCCAATTGTTTTTGCGCCACGCGCTCAATGACGGGTATTTCCACGCCGATATGCATCAGGGCAACCTGAAGGTCAGCGCAAGCGGCGACATCATTGCCTATGATTTTGGCATCATGGGCCGCATTGATGCGTATACACGACGCGTTTATGCCGAAATTATTATTGGCTTCATCCGCAAGGATTATCGCCGCGTCGCCGAGGTTCATTTTGAGGCAGGCTACGTCCCCGCAGATCGCGATGTTGACGCATTTGCGCAGGCTCTTCGGGCGGTTGGCGAGCCGATCTTCGGTATGGATGCATCCCAGATTTCGATGGGCCGTTTGTTAAGCTACCTCTTCGAAGTCACAGAACGCTTTGGCATGGAAACGCGGACAGAGCTCATTCTGCTTCAGCGTACCATGGTTGTCGTCGAAGGCGTTGCACGCTCAATGCATCCGCAGATAAACATCTGGGAAGTCGCGCAACCGGTTGTCGAAGACTACATACGTCAAAATATCGGGCCAGCTGCTGCTTTGAAGGACCTAGGAAAAACGGCAGTTGTGCTGAGCCGATTTGGGCCAAAACTCCCCCAGATGGTTGAGCAGCTCTTGTCAAAAGACTTAATGCCAACTGCGCGCCCAAGCAGCAAACTGCCAGTTTGGGTACCCCTGGGAATTGGGGCGGTTGTCCTGTTGCAACTCACCATCTTGGCCGTTTTGGTTGCCTAGCAGGGCACCAAGTCAGCGTAGTCCATTTACCAGACTAGATGGGTAAAGTTCACCACCCGCGAGGGCAACAAGCGCCTGACCGTCAAGTGTACGAACTTCTTTTATCTCGACGAAAACCTCCGGCACGGCCTCGTCGATTTTTTCACCATCTTGATAGGCGACAACACCAAAACTATACTCGCCCTCCGGGAAAGGATCGCCGTTTTCATCCGTACCGGCCCATTCAAAACTTTCATCGCTTACCGGAATATTAATGCGCTGCATTTCAACACCGGAGCTGTTCCAAACCACCAATTCGGTCTTGTCAGCAATTACGGGTGGGTTTGGAACGATTTCAATCGGTTCCCCCGTGAATTGCGCCGGTATAGCCATGCGCGCCTCCATACCGACCCACCCTGCTATCTCGCCCAGTTTTGAGGCGTTTAGTTGCGTCCCCAGGCTCGCAAGCAAGTCATTCGTTTTGACCTGTTGTTCTACCCCGGAAAACGTGGCGAGCTGCGTTGCAAAATCTTGGGAATCCATTGGGTTCAACGGGTCTTGATTTTCCATCTGCGCCGTTAACATCACTAGAAATGTTTCAAAATCTGAGCTGATTGTTGAAGTCGCACTTGTTTGGCTTGCTGGCGTTGGCGACGCGCTGGGTTGTGTTGATGTAACTTCCATAAAGAATCCTCTCTAAACGCGGATGTCGAGCCGGTCGTGCACCAGGCTTATTGGCACCGCAATCGGTGTTATTGTTTGAGACACTTGGGGGGCGTGATCGTCTCCAAGTTCAGGCTCACCCTTCGCCCATTCTTGCGGGTCAGGTTTACTTTCGAAACCCAACTGCGCCCCACCAAGATCCAACGATTCAAGGCTATTTTGCAGATCAGCCGAATGACGCCGAAGCAAATCCAACGTCTCGGCGCGCTCAGCGCTTAGCATAACGAACATGCCGCCTTCGCGTGGCGTGAACGTGATTCGAAGTCGCCCAAGCTCCTGCGGTTCAAGCATCAGCTCAATGTGATCTGTGCCTTTTCCATTGGCTTTGGCCTCAATCGCGACAGCAATTGTTTGGTTTATTGACTGCGGATTGAATGCTTGAGGATTGGGAACTGGCACAGCACCACTACTCGAAACTGGCACCGCCGCCCTATCTGTCATCAGTTGCGGAATTGCGACGTCACTATCCCCTAGCGCTGCGATCTGAAAGACAGAATCTTGCCCAAACGTGGCGTTCGCCGAAGCCAGGGGCGGAGTTGCTAAACCAATCCCCGCCGATCGCGTCAGTGCCGACACATCGGTGCTAGGTCGACGACCATTCAATATAGGAGTAGCTTCCGCGTCTACCTTTTGCGCGTTTTTTAGATCTGTTGTATCGTTAGGCGTAGCGGTAGGAACCATCGCATGCCCACCCTTCTTGATCTGCGTATCCAATTCATTTCCACGCTGAGTGGCTGGCGCTACATTTGGTTGAATTGACATCTCGTCTGCCCGCAGGCTCTTGTCAGAAACGGTTGCACCGCGTGGAACGCTTTGCTCAAAATTGGCCTCGCCTCTTTGTGGAAGCTCGGTCCCACCCCACGTCGCGGTTGCTGCAACCTCACGACGCGCTTTACTTGCGACCGCTTGTGATACATCGGCAGAAAAAGATTCCGTCCGGCCCCCAAATTTCGTATCCGCTTCGCGCCCTTCTTTCGAAAGACCAATCGTGTTTTCAACACTCCGAGTGCTCAAGTTAGCGACACCTGGTGCCACGGAGCCATCAGCCAATTTTGCCTTTGATTTTTCAATCTCAACGGTTGAGCCTTCAGACTGGGGCGCCGCAATCAGCAATGGCTCATTATTTTCGTTCACAGGAGGTTTCGGTAATTCTATTGCGCCAAGAGCCTCCGCGCTTGGGTCTACTTCTTCTCTGGATTGAACAAGATCTTCATCGACACCTGTGGCAACTTCTTTCTGCACTGTTTTTTCGAAAGCGTGTTTTGTCCTGACGGACGCTTCTTCCGCCGCTACTCGTGAGAATGCCGCAGAGAATTCTTCATCCGAAGCTGCGCCCGCGTCTTGAGCTGTTTGCTTACCACTGTTCGATTGAAGTGACTTGCTGGCAAAAACGTTTTCTGTCGCGATCATATTTAGGTTCTCCTAGCGTCGTCGCTTTTTGGCCCAAACTGATTACTCATTCTTTACGCCTTTCGGTCATTGTTGTCTCAAATGTAGAAAATTTGAGTGATCCCTTATGCAAGTTTCCCAGTCCACAACTGTAGCCCCAAATCTACCGCCCGAGGACAATAAAATCTGGACAGCTGCACAGAGCCTAGAGGCCGTCTTTTTGGCAGAAATGCTAAAACAATCTGGATTTGGGGATCCTTTGGATGGATTCGGAGGGGGTATTGGCGAGGAACAGTTTTCATCACTGATGGTAGATCATCAGGCGCAAGCTCTTGCGGAAAAAGGCAGCTTAGGGCTTGCAGAGCAGATTTTTAAAGCCATGTCGGAGCTGAATAATGATCAAAAATGAAACCAATGTCGTCAAACGAATTGAAGCGATTCTCGAACAAGAGCATCAGATGCTAAGAAATGGAGATTTTTCAAAGTTCGAGAGCTTCGTTGCCGAGAAGCAAAACGCCTTCGACGCGCTGAAAAACACCACTGCGCGAGTTTCTCCGGAAGCCGCACGAAATCTAGAGAAACTTTTGGCCCGAAATCGCACTTTATATGAAGCCGTGATGGAAGGAATGAAAGCAGGAAGTGCCAGAATTAGTGAAATCCGTCAAACGATAGGGAGCCTAAAAACATATGATAACAGCGGAAAGATTAAGTCACGAAAACTGTCATCACCATCCATATCTTTGAAGGCATAATTTCAAAATTCTCTAAAATTCAAACAGACTTCCTTTCCAAAATTAGCAATCTATTAGCTCAATCAAATCAGTGTGTAGTCAACCAAAGTATTTGGACTGTCTGGTGAAAAATACCGACAGCGCGTCAGAATGACATTAATCCGCATTCGCGGCATGAACACACTGACGTCGAAAGCGTCAAATGATAAGGAAAGACTATGTCTAGTATTCTGACAAATAACGGCGCCATGGTTGCGCTTCAAACCCTCAAAAGTATCAATTCGAGCCTGGGCCAGGTTCAAGCCGAAATTTCGACAGGTAAGGCCGTCGGCTCCGCCAAAGACAACTCCGCGATCTGGGCTATCTCAAAGGTGATGGAGTCTGACGTTGAAGGTTTTAAGTCGATCTCTGAAAGCCTGTCACTGGGTGAGTCGACAATCGCGGTCGCTCGCCAAGGCGCTGAGACCGTGACTGATCTTCTGACAGAAATCAAAGGCAAGATTGTTGCGGCTCAAGAGGAAAACGTTGATCGCTCCAAGATCCAAACGGATATCGACGCACTTTCGTCGCAAATCAATTCTGTTGTTGGTGCCGCTCAGTTCAACGGCCTGAATTTGCTCTCCGGCACTGAAGACATGAACATTCTGTCATCTCTTGATCGTCAAGAGAGTGGGCAGGTATCGTCCTCCAACATCACTGTCGCACGACAAGACTTGTCGACATCGAAAGGAACCTACGGCACTGGGACTGCCTTGACGCCCAACGCCGTTGCCTCCGCGGGACCTGTTGCGAACACAGGAAACACTGAAACCATCACTTTTGGTACTGACGCGGATATGTCTGGCGACACATTCGAGATCACTGTAGCCGGTTCAACTTTATCTTTCAGTGGCGCTGACTTTGGCGCAATCGACCAAGACGCAGCCGTGACCCAAGTTGCTGCTGCAATCAATGCTCTCGGTCTTGAAGGTGTGACCGCAAACGACAATGGCGCCGATTTGGAAATCACGTCAACACGAGCATTTGAGACCGTCGAACTCGATTTCACTGGTACGACGGTGACGGACGCGACAGTGGAAATTGCCGAGCGTGCTGAAAATGTGACCTTTTCTCAAGTTGCTCAGGTGAATGAAGGCGATGGTTATCGCATCACACTCGGCTCAACGGTCGCAACCTACGTTGCAGGCAAGGGCGAAACTTTTGAGGACGTCGCAAATGGCCTAAAAGCTTCTATTGATGCCGCTGAGATTACCGGCGTGACCACTCAGGTCACAACGGACGCCAATGGTGCACAAATCTTGAAGATCGACAACGATAGCGCAAGCTCCATTGCAACGTTCACTTCTGTTGGGGCAGCAGGGGGCGAAGCGTCTGGTGGCTTGTTCGGTCTTGACGCCATCGACGTGTCGTCAAACGCTGGCGCTGACGCGGCTCTCGCAAACATCGAAGTATTGATCCAGAACTCAATCGACGGTGCCGCTGAGTTTGGCTCCGCCCAAGGTCGGATCCAAATTCAATCTGATTTCGTTGGGAAACTGACAGATTCTTTGAAGTCGGGTATTGGCACTTTGGTCGATGCGGATATGGAAGAAGCTTCGGCCCGCCTCCAAGCATTGCAGGTTCAGCAGCAGCTTGGTGTTCAAGCTCTGTCGATTGCAAACCAAGCACCTCAGAGCATCTTGTCTTTGTTCCGGTAATTGATTTTATGCGAGGCGCGCAAAGCGCGCCTCGCAGTTTTTTTAATTGAGGAGAAACCTCCAGTGTCACAAATCCAATATGCTCAAGCCGCTTACTCTGACTTGGTTCAAACAACAAAATCAAACAAGTCTCTCGAATTTGATGTCATAGCATCAGTGACGTCGCGCTTGAAAGCTGTTGGAAGATTAGATGGTGACTTTCCTTCACTTGTATCAGCAATTGACGCTAACAGACGCATGTGGACAATTATCGCTACATCTGTTGCCGATACAGAAAACTCTTATCCAGCAGACTTGAAAGCTAGCCTCTTCTATTTGTTTGAATTCACATTAGAACACACCAGGAAAGTGCTCGCTGGACATGCTGATATTGAACCGTTGATCGACATCAATATGTCTGTACTTCGCGGGTTGAAGGGACCTGAGTCCCAATGAGCGGCCTGGTATTAAAACTTGGCCCGAACGAGCGGGTTTTGATAAATGGTGTTGTGGTTGAAAATGGTGATCGAAGAACTAGGCTTAGTATTCTCACGCGCGACGCAAAAATTTTACGATTGCGTGATGCGATACATCCTTCTGATGCAAAAACGCCCGTCAGGCGGGTTTGCTACATTATGCAATTGTTGCTCTCAGGAGATGTAGAAGAAGATGAAGGAAGGCGACAAGTCTTGCATGGGATTAAGCAGTTGTCTGATGCTTTCTCTGATCAAGAAAGCGCTATAGTTCTTCAAGATACAGCTAAGTTAGTAGATGAAAGAAAAGTTTACCCAGCTTTAAAAAAATGCGATCCCTTTTTGCCAAAGAAGAGATGCTTCTTAGTTCTACTAGCGACAATAAATAGTGTTTTTCTAAAGACAATTGATATTCAAAATTTTTAGATGCGATCCGGTGAAAATACAACTTTTTGCCGAAATGGGGTTAGTTATCAACCAATAATATTGCGTTTTGGTTCCAAGTACGGCCTTTGAAGGACTTCTACCGCATACAGTTGATAAGAGATGGCCAGGAAAATTCGACCCATAGTTTAAGGTGGATCTCTTGATGAAAGTGGCGACCCGCAATGAAAGAACAACTCGCCCAAGCGCAAGTCCGATGTTGGACCTGTCACGTTCTTGTGGCACCCCAAGTGTTCGTATTAGCTACTTTCCGTTCGAAAGCGATTGGGCTTTTTCAACCCAATGCTGAACGGCATTGTCACGGATTGTAGAAGCCATTGATGTATTCGAAGATTGCTATCTCAGTCTGCCTGCGGCGTTGTCATTGCAATTGCCCTTTCCAGACATTGATACCTTAAAGCCATGTTGACGTAAGGTCTTTTGATAATCGTGCGAGCAATACTGGCTGCCGCGATCCGTGTGGTAGATGCAGTTTTGCGGCGGTGACCGGTTTGCAATCGCCATCTTCAACGCTCGGATCGCCAGATCACGCTTCATGCGCTTGCTCATGCCCCATCCGATCAAACGCCTTGAGTGCGGGTCCGGGAACACGGCGAGATACAGCTAGCCTTCGCGGGTCCAGACGTCGCTGATATCACCTGCCCATTTCTGGTTTGGCGTATCTGCAATGAAGTCCCAATCCAGCAAATTGGGCGCAATGTTGAACTTGTGGTCACTATCAGTGGTGACCTTGTGCTTGCGTGTTGCCAACGCCCAGATCATCAGAACCTTTCTACGAGTCAGCCCGATGCTCAGCGCTATTCGCACCGCATCAGCGCGGAATTCGTCCCTCCGCTTCAGTCCCATAGTCAGCCTCCTTTGGCGCAGTAAATGCTATCAAAGGGGCGGCATCAAAACGTGACAGGTCTATCCCCATCCCGCCAAACTTCTTGCGCCATTAGTAGTACGTCTTGCCCTAAACCCCGGCTTCGCGGCACGCACTCAAAACATCCAAACCATCGTGCAAATGCACGTCAATCTCGCGCAACACCTTCAGTGCATCTTCATCCGAATACCGCTTCCGAGCCATCATCGATCCCTCCTCTGACACTCAAATGGTGGCTCAGTCATAGGGGGCTAAGACAAACGGTGGTCTCCATACTCTGGAATAAGTTTTCAATTCGTCGTCGCCGAATGTTCTCCTCCCGGCGCACAATTTGAAACGCTATGCGAAACGGCCACGCCATAGCGCAATTAGTCGTATTGCATTTATCAATGCTTGCTGGCGCGCAACCTGCCGATGCCTCATTCGCCAAATTACTCAACAGGCGTTCCCTTCAAATATTACACTTTTCCTGAATTCTTGCGGCATATCCGCAAGGTTTGAGGGCCGGGCAAGGTGCCGTGGAAAACCGCAAAAGTTCAGAATTTTTGACGCGGACAGCACTCCCGATAGCTCGTTGTGCACGTCGGGTCGTCCTACGAGCCGCAAACGAAGTGGACGCAAACACAAAAATTTGGGGATTGGATCACAAGAGATCGACATCCGCTAAAGGCAAACTGACCGCTTGTGGTTCGATTGAATTCAACTGCCAAAAATGCCTCTTGGTGCAGTCGAAGCAGAGGCACAAGTGAGGGGAGGCTATGACACACCGTATCGCCAAAGCGCCTGTTCTTTCCGACGCAACCTCTTGGAACGAACTACTCGCTGCTCATGGCCTACGCGCCACGCACCAGCGCCGGGTTTTGGCGCGATTGCTCTTTAATGCGGCGGGTCGCCATGTCGATGCGCAAATGCTTCACAATGAGGCGGCTATGGAGGGCGAAAAACTGTCTTTGGCCACTGTTTACAATGCTCTGCACGAATTTGAGCAGGCAGGCTTGTTGCGGCGCGTTGCGGTACCGAGCGAACGCGCTTGGTTTGACACCGACACGGGTGCTCACAAGCACTTCTATATCGAGAGTGAGAATCGTGTTCTCGATTTGCGCGATGATGAAGAATTCGTACCTCCACCCGGCTATCGGATCACACATATCGACACAGTTGTACATTTGCAGCGCGATGAGCCGGGTCAAGACGGGCAATAATACGGATCGGGGTGTGATAGGTATTTTGAGTTGGGGTTTAAACGCCGGTTTGTTGATCAGCCGGAACCTGTCTCACATTGAGACAGTCGGATGTGATGTTCCTGAGTTAAGTCGGACGTGGCTTGCGGATGAAATTTTCTTTCGTCACCGTCAGCGCAGCCATCAAAGATCTTTTAAAGAATAGCGGGAGGAACATATGCTCGACTCGACAATTACAGATCAAACCCAGCAATTTTTGGACGCATTTGGCGACGCATTGGCCAAGGAGGACATTGCGGAAGCCTGCGACATGTTTGACGATGATTGCTACTGGCGCGACCTGGTTTCCTTTACCTGGAATATCAAAACGGTCGAAGGCAAAGACCAAGTTGCAGACATGCTTAAGCACCAGCTTGCCACAACCAAGCCCAGCAACTGGAGGATTGCCGAAGGCGAAATCCCCGCAGAGGACGGAGGCGTGACGACCGCATGGATTGAGTTCGAAACCGACGTCGCGCGAGGCTATGGGTTGATCCGGTTGAAAGGCACAAAAATCTGGACGCTTCTAACCACCATGGTCGAACTAAAGGGCCATGAAGAACCGTCCGGAATCAACCGCGCCGCCGGAGCAAATCATGGCGCCGCAAAAAACCGCACCACGTGGTCCGAAGAACGCGCACTTGAGGAAGCTGAACTTGGCTACAAGACGCAACCCTATTGCGTTATTATAGGGGGCGGCCAAGGCGGCATCGCCATGGGCGCGCGTCTGCGGCAACTTGGCGTGCCAACCATCATTGTCGAAAAGAATGAACGGCCGGGCGATAGCTGGCGCAATCGCTACAAATCGCTTTGCTTGCATGACCCGGTTTGGTACGACCACCTGCCCTACATCAAGTTCCCGGACAATTGGCCTGTCTTTGCGCCCAAAGACAAGATCGGCGATTGGCTGGAAATGTACACCAAGGTGATGGAGCTAAACTATTGGAGCAAGACGACAGCCAAATCCGCTACATTCGACGCTGCCTCAGGCAAATGGGCCGTGGTTGTCGATCGCGACGGCAAAGAGGTCACCTTAGAGCCCATCCAACTGATCATGGCGACCGGTATGTCCGGCAAAAAGCGGATGCCGGAATTTCCGGGTATGAACAGGTTCAAAGGCGTTCAGCAGCATTCATCCGAGCATGACGGGCCGGATGATTGGAAGGGAAAAAGGTTGTTGTTGTGGGCTCTAACAACTCAGCCCATGACATTTGTGCTGCGCTATGGGAAGCCGATGCAGATGTGACAATGGTGCAGCGCTCCTCGACCCACATCGTGCGCTCTGACACTCTGATGGATGTGGCGCTTGGTGATCTGTACTCTGAACGCGCAGTGCAATCAGGGATGACGACAGAAAAAGCCGACCTGATCTTTGCGTCCCTGCCATACCGCATCCTGCACGAATTCCAGATTCCAGCTTATGCCGCGATGAAAGAGCGGGACAAGGATTTCTATGATGGTCTCGAGAAGGCCGGCTTCTGGCTTGACTGGGGCGACGACGAAAGCGGGCTTTTCATGAAATATTTGCGGCGCGGCTCTGGGTACTACATCGACGTTGGTGCCAGTCAGCTAATCATTGACGGCGAGGTCAAACTCAAGCGTGGCCAGGTAGAAAAACTCAATGAGACCGGCGTGATCCTGGATGACGGCACGCATCTGGTGGCGGACCTCGTGGTCTACGCAACTGGGTACAATTCAATGAATGGATGGGTTGCCGATCTGATGGGTCAGGACGCAGCTGATCAACTTGGCAAATGCTGGGGGCTTGGGTCTGACACAACGAAAGATCCCGGCCCTTGGGAGGGCGAAGAACGGAATATGTGGAAACCCACAAATGTAACGAACCTCTGGATGCACGGGGGAAACCTGCACCAATCTCGGCATTATTCCCAATTCCTGTCCCTTCAGATCAAAGCCCGGATGGAAGGGATTCCAACACCTGTCTACGGCTTGCAAGAGGTGCATCATCTGAGCTGACAAACGATATACGGCGTTTAGCGAGTGGCTTGGTTTCGCGAACTGTCTCATGGTGAGACAGTTCGCGCCACAATCAGTCGATAAGCAAAGTTTTCATTGGTTGAGAACAAACATCTGGATAAGCTTACGTTAGGGAAACCAACTTCGCGGGCCACGAAAAAGCCGAAGGGCACTACGCAGAAAGGGCAGTAAAAGGAGACAGGAAAAATTGACGGTTTGGTGATGTAGATTTGTGGGACAAACCCCATTGCTGCATCGCCCAAGGGAGGAGCCGACAACAATGAACGATGTAGCCAACATGCCGCTCGTCGGCAGAACATCAGACGTACGTAGTAACGATTGCGTGGAGCATTGGCGCCATGTGTTTGGAGGGATTTGGGGACCGGTAGACCTCACCGAAATTGGCGGTGGGAGGTTGTCGGGGAGCCTGCACAGTCGACGGGTGGGTGCTCTCACGTTTAACCAAATTGATTTTGGCCACCAGATCTTTAAATGCGTAAAGGGCACCGAAACACAGAGGGACGAGCCCTTCTTTTCGCTTACCTTTCCGGAAAGTGGGTCTGCAAATTGCCATGTCGGCGATCAAGCCATGCGGCTTGTGCCCAAACACGCCTATCTGATCAACGTCGACCTA
This sequence comes from Litoreibacter sp. JB4-2, assembly GCF_055693445.1. NCBI lineage: Bacteria > Pseudomonadati > Pseudomonadota > Alphaproteobacteria > Rhodobacterales > Roseobacteraceae > Litoreibacter > Litoreibacter sp. JB4-2. Next base: position 2,908,965 of record NZ_CM146334.1, on the reverse strand, counting down.
GCCGCCCGGCTGGAGGTAAACGAAAGCTATTCAACGTTTAACATCCAAATCCCTGTATCCGCTTTGGAATATCGGTTGGGGCGCCGGGTTGGGATATTGCCGCGCAGCGTGCTGCAGCCCGACACGATCTATCACCATATGCAGCACCTCATATCCGAGCTGTCTGCCAACGTGAGCGACATGGGTGACGACACGCTAGGGTTTCTGTCAAACCAGATGCTCGATACCGTTGCGTTTTTCTTGACGGCGGGAAACAGCGAATCTGAGGAAACGTTGGCCGTGCAATGCGTCCGCGCACGGGTCCTTGCCTACCTGGATGAAAGTTACCACAACGAGATGCTCAACCCGGCCATGATTGCCAAGGAATGCGGTATCTCTCGCAGCTACCTCTACAAGGTGTTTTCCCAAGGACCATCCGTGATGGACCACCTTCGGCACCGCCGGTTGGAGGCCGCCAAGGAGATGTTGGAACATGGGCTGGTCAAGCATTCCATGACGTCGGTGGCGATGACATGCGGGTTCTCAAGCTCAAGCGAGTTCTCAAGACTGTTCAAAAAGTACTTTGGCGTCAGCCCAAGCCAAATCTAGCACCGCCTAGACCCCTTGGAGGATCCAGCCGGCTGCCTTTTCCGCGATCATCAGCGTCGGAGAATTGGTATTGCCGCTAGTGATCTCGGGCATAACGCTTGCATCAACCACGCGCAGTCCGGTGGCCCCTTTCACGCGCAGATGCGGGTCCAACACAGCGCTTTTGTCGTTGTTGCGCCCCATCTTCAAGGTGCTGGTCGGATGGAAAATCGTAGTCGCGATATCGCCTGCGAGCTTGGCCAATTCTTCATCCGTCTGGTACTGTACGCCGGGCTTATATTCCTCAGGCTCATATGGCCGCATAGCAGGTTGGCGCATGACATCGCGCACCTGCCTTAGGCTGTCGGCAGCGATTTTGCGATCCTCGTCCGTGTCCAAGTAATTCGGCGAGATCAACGGTGCATCACGGTAGTTTGCGGACCGAATACGCACATGACCACGACTGGTCGGATTTAGATTGCACACGCTGACAGTAATGGCCGGGAACTGATGCAAATCATCGCCGAACGCTTCAAGACTGAGCGGTTGCACATGATATTGCAGGTTCGCATGGGTGCGCGTCTTGTCTGACCGCGTGAAGGCACCAAGCTGACTGGGTGACATGCTCATGGGACCGGACCGTTTGAAAGCGTATTCCAGACCGATGGCCGCCTTGCCCATCAGTGAATTGGCAAGCGTGTTCAGCGTCTTCGTGCGGTTCACTTTGAAGACGGTCCTAATCTGCAGATGGTCTTGCAGGTTTTCCCCAACGGCGGGTGCGTCCAGCACTACATCTATCCCATGGGACTTGAGCAAGTCGGCCGGGCCGATGCCAGAAAGCTGCAGGATTTGTGGGGAATTCACCGCGCCGGCGGATAGAATAACCTCCGCATTGGCTTTTACAGTGACGGTTTTTCCCTCGCGGTTCACCTTAGCACCTGTGCAGCGCAACCCTGTGCCCAAAACCTTCTCAAATGTCAGTTTTTCGACCTGGGCTTCGGTCCAGATTGTCAGGTTTTTGCGCGACTTGGCCGGGCGCAGAAACGCCTTGGAGGTGTTCCAGCGCCACCCAGATCGTTGGTTCACGTCGAAATAGCCGACGCCCGAATTGTCGCCGCCATTGAAATCATCCGTTTTGGAGACCCCAGTTTCTGTCATTGCATCAGAAAAACTGTCCAAGACATCCCAGCGCAGGCGTTGCTTTTCGATGCGCCATTCGCCGCCATGGCCGTGCAGATCGGAAAAGCGGCTATTGTGACCAGTTTCTGGATCTGCGCCCTCATCCAACTTGTAGTGGTTCTCATGCGCTTTGAAATCTTCCAGCGCGTGTTCCCAATTCCACTCTGGTTCGCCGGTCAGCTCAGCCCAATTGTCATAGTCGCGCGCCTGGCCGCGCATGTAGATCATGCCGTTGATCGAAGAGCATCCGCCCAACGTCTTGCCACGGGGATAAATCAGGCTGCGGCCATTCAAACCCTTGTCAGGCTCGGTCTTGTACATCCAATCAACACGTGGGTTGCCAATGCTATAGAGGTAGCCAACGGGGATATGGATCCACGGGTATGTGTCTTTCTTGCCCGCTTCCAACAACAGCACTTGGTTCTTGGGATCTGCGCTGAGCCGGTTCGCCAACAGACAGCCCGCGGTTCCCGCACCTACGACAATAAAGTCAAAGCTTAACTCACGCATGAACCATCCCTGCCCTATTCCGCGACCGGCATATCGAACTCAGCGCCTTTGCTGATGCTTTCGGGCCATCTTTGCATAATCGACTTTTGTTTGGTGTAAAAACGCACGCCTTCTTCGCCATATGCATGCATGTCGCCAAACAGGCTTTTCTTCCACCCGCCAAATCCGTGCCATGCCATTGGCACCGGAATTGGTACATTGATGCCAACCATGCCGACCTGGATGTGACGCCCAAACTCGCGCGCGATATTACCGTCACGCGTGAACAGGCTCACGCCATTCCCGTACTCATGAGAATTGATTAGGTTCATACCTTCGGCAAAATCCGCCACACGCACGCAAGACAGAACAGGCCCGAAAATCTCTTCCTTGTAGATCGTCATGTCTGGCTTCACCTGATCGAACAACGTCCCGCCTAGCCAGAATCCAGCGTTCTGTCCTGCCAACGCATGGGTACGCCCATCCACAACAAGATCTGCCCCTTGATCCACGCCGGACTGGATGTATCCTGTGATCCTGTCGCGCGCCGCCGCCGTCACAATCGGCCCCATTTCGGCGTCCATCTCGCGGCCATCTTTTACCTTCAGATGTTCCAGGCGTTCGGCCAACATAGGCACAACCTTGTCGCCTACATCACCCACCAAAGTGGCCACCGAGATCGCCATGCAGCGCTCACCGGCAGAGCCGTAAGCGGCCCCCATCAACGCATCAACGGCCTTGTCCAAATCCGCATCGGGCATCACCAACATGTGGTTTTTGGCACCGCCAAGCGCCTGAACCCGTTTGCCATGATGCGCGCCAGTTTCGTAGATGTAATTGGCAATGGGCGTGGACCCGACAAAGGAGATAGCCATGACGTCCGGGTGCTCCAACAACGCGTCTACTGCAACTTTGTCACCTTGGACAACGTTGAACACACCATCCGGAAAGCCCGCTTCTTTCATCAGATCGGCATACATTAAAGCAGGCGTCGGATCGGTCGGCGACGGCTTCAGGACAAAGGTGTTGCCCGCAGCAATGGCCACAGGAAACATCCACATCGGCACCATGACGGGAAAGTTGAAAGGCGTGACGCCAGCCACGACACCAAGGGGTTGGCGGGTGGTCCAATTGTCGATCCCGCGCGAAACCTGCTCGGTATAGTCACCTTTCAGCAGCTGCGGTATTCCGCAGGCAAATTCGACAATATCTATGCCGCGTTCCACTTCGCCGCGCGCATCGGTGAAAACCTTGCCATGTTCAGCCGTAATTGCCCGTGCCAGATCATCCTTGCGCTCTTGCAGCAGGTTCAGGAAACGGTTCATCAAACGCGCCCGGCGGATCGGAGGCACCGCAGCCCAGGCAGGGAATGCCGCTTTTGCAGCGGCAATCGCCTTGTTTGTATCCGCAGTGGTCGCAAGCGCGACGCGTCCGGTGACGTCGCCCGTTGCAGGGTTGAACACATCTTGCGTCCGGCCTTGATCGCCAGCGACGGTTTCACCGTTGATGTAATGACCTATCTTTTGAATTGTCATGGGGTCCGTCCTTCTGTCTGAAATCTCGGCGCAAAGGGTTGGGTTATTCTTGGTAGAGAGCCACACTGGTCAGGTAGTCCAAGACCAGTTTGCGGTCTTCTTCGCCAAGCTTGAGCGCCATGTAGCCTTTGACCATCTCGCGCGAATTTGTGATGAACTGATCAAGGGTCTCGCGGTCCCATACGGCGCCAGTGGCCGCGAAATCTTTCATGGCTTGCGAGTATTTGTAGCCCTCGATGATCGCGACGGGCCGATTTACGATCCCGTTCAAGGTGGGGCCACGTGCAAGGATCACGGCAAGCTGCACCTGCGATCCATCCTCGCGCAGGTAGTCGAACCAAGCCGACTCTTCCGTGATCAATCCGTGGCACTTGTTGCAGGTCTGCTCATAGACCTCGGCGCCGGTGGTTCCGAACTCTTGCGCAAATGCGAAGCTTGGTGCCGCGAGGGTCACCAAAAGAGCGGTTGCGGCGTTGGTGAGATGGCGTTTTCTTGGAAAAAATGAGGGCACGGGAGTCTCCTTCGTCCGTGGGTTAAAGAGCTCGGCATCATCGGAGTGCGGGCCCCGACAAAAAAGGGCCCGCACTCGTTTTCATTGCCTAGGTCGGGGAGACATATCCGTAGCGTGTGTTGTCGCGGATACCGTCGAGCATGGCGAAGTCGGTCTTCAGCTGCTGGACACCGTCATTCAACATCGGCTGGAAGTCTGCGCGCAAATCAATGTTGAACATCCGCGCCGAGTTGTAGCCAAGGATCGCGCTTTTCACGAGACCATCGGCCGCACCAAGCGGCTCAAAGCCATGCTTCTCTTGCATGTCTTCGGGGATCTCGATCCGGCGCAGGGCTTCAATCTGCCACTGCGGTGAGCCATAGAAGACGGAATCTGTGCCCCAGACGATACGATCTGGACCCATGTGCTTGACCAAAGTTCCGAGCAGCGCAGCGGCAAGACGTGGATGCGTGACGCAGGCATTGGCGAAGGTTGTGCCAAGCTCAGCATAGACGTTTGTCAAACCGTTCTCAGAGACAGTCCGGCAAAGATCACTGGCCCATTTCAGCTCACCTGTTTTTTCAAACTCCGCAAGGAACTCAGTTGGGTCTTCAAGGAACGGACGCATGCCTGAGTGATAGATGATAAAGTCCATCTCAGGCCAATCTTTGGCGACCTTCTCAACATCCCAAACCGTGTTGTACTGCCATTTATCGGCCCATGAAGTTTCATAGTCAGCAGGCATCAGGCCTTTGTGGCACGCTAGCTTGGTCTTTCCGTGTTTGATGGCTTTTTCGTAGAACGGATACATCAGATCTTCGTCGTCCAGACGGTAAGGATGCTCGGTCGTCGCCGACAGCGGATCGCCGATTGTATAGGCCTTCCAGCCATCCATCGGCGCACCGTTGTCCAGAGCCTCATCAACCTTGTCCATCCAGCCATCTTGGCCGGGTGTGATGACATGGTGGCCATACATGCGCTTCGTGCCCGCAAGCTTGTTCACGATGTCGCGTGTCTCGATGATCGCGTCGTTGGAAATGAAGGTCCAGGATGGATCATCAAACGGCGCGCCCGACAAAACTGCGACCTTTGTGTCGGAGTTGACGTACATCTGGCGCATGTAGTTGTCGAATTTGTAGGCCGCCAACGTCAGCTCTTCTTGTTGCAAAGCCGGATTCCAGTTTTCGCCGGCAAAGAAACCAAGACCCAAGAGGCCTTCTTGATCAAAGCCATCGTGAACCATGTGGGTCTGCGCATCAAAAACAAATTGGTCCTTGTACATATTTGCACGCTCATCTGCAGCGCCCGCTTCTTGGGCCTCTGCAGCGGTCACACCAAAGACGCCGCCAAAAACTTCGTTCATCGCCATGAAGCCAACAGCCATACCGGCTGTCGTGTTGAGAAAATTCCGGCGACTCATGCCATGCCGCTTGCTGTTCTCATCGGCGAGCTCTTTTATGCGCTCCTCAACTTGCTTTTGCTGTTTGGATTGCGGCAAGGGCGTGAATTCCCCATTCGAAATCATCTGCGTTGGAACTGGTGCTTCAAACTCCAGGTCTTCGGCCATATTGAGTTCGTTTACGTCTACTAGGTCTGGCATTGTGTCCTCCTCTGTGCCTTTTCCATTGATTAATTCATTTTAAGATCAGCAGCTTGCCGACCATTTCGTGTCGTGTTGGCACCAGCGAGCCCGGCATAGACCGCGCGTTTCAGACCCAACCGGTGTTGGGTTCGGTAGTCCGGGGCATGGGTCAAAAAGACGGCGATAAGATCGTTCTTAGGGTCGACCCAAAAGTTGCAACCAGACACGCCGGGCCAGAAGAACTCGCCCACGCCTCCAGGCGCTTCAGCGACCTCTTCGAGGCGAACTGCAAATCCAAGCCCAAACCCCAAACCATTTTCTGCCCAGGGTGCGGTGATCCCAAGGGCTGAGGTGTAGTCACCAAAGGTGACATCCTGTGGCAGGTGCTGATGAAGCATCAAATCGAAGGTTTCGCGCGATATGACCTGGACGCCGTCAAAGCTTCCATTGCCGCGCAGCAGGCGCGCAAAGCGGATATAGTCCGGCACAGTTGAAAAGAGCCCCGCGCCGCCCGAACACCATACCGGCCGCGACGAGAACTCCGGTGGCAGCTTTTTCTTGATGCTGCTTTCGGGGAAATCGGCGACACGGGAAAACTCCGGCGCAAAGCCGGTGTCTCGCATGTTGAGCGGGTCAAAGATGATGGACTGCAAAGCAACGTCGAGCGGGTCGCCTGTTATAACCTCAATCACGCGCCCCAACACATCGGTCGACATGCCGTATTCGAAACAAGTGCCGGGCTGCTGCATGAGCGGCACGGCTGCGAGACGCTCATTCACGACCTCATTGGTCACCGAAAAATCGTAAACCTTGGCCTCTTTATATTTCCGGTGCACAGGACCGTCGCCGAACTGACCGTAGGTGACGCCCGCGGTATGAATCAGCAAATCAAACACTGTAACCGGTCTCGTGACGGGTTCGGTTTGTCCGTCATCCAACAAAACACCCGCATCACCAAAACCGGGAACGAATTCCGAAACGGAGTCGTTCAAATTTAGCCAACCGGCCTCGACCAGATGCATGATCACAAGCGAAACCACCGGCTTCGTCATCGAGGCAATCCAGAATTGCGTTTCAAACGAGACCGGCTTTCCGCCGGGCGTCCGGTGGCCATGACAGTTTTGATGAACCGTGGCCCCCTGGGACACGATTTCGACGGCACAAGCCCCAATGCGATCTTCCGCAAGCTCGGTGGCAATCCAACTATTGAGGTGGCTGGCGTCAAATTCGGGTGCAGTGCCGGTGTCCATCGCTCTACCTCACCAAGAAAGTGACGAAGCCCGGGAAGGCAAAGAAGAAAAACACCATGACCAGATAGATCAGAACAAAGGGCAGCGCGCCGGTTGCGATCTCACCCAACGAAGCGCGTTTTTCTGAGACACCTGCCAAGACGTAGAGGATCATACCAATGGGCGGAGTGATGAGCCCGATCTCAACCAGCATGACAAGAATAATGCCGAACCAAAGCGGGTCCCAGCCTGCGGCGGCAATCACCGGCAAGATGATCGGCAGCGTGATCAGCACCATGCTGATCGGCTCCACAAACATGCCGAGGATGAAGTACAGAACGACGATGGCCACAAAGAGCCAGATATCGGACAAGTTCATTTCGCCAAGGAAGCGCACCAAGGCCTGCGGCATTTGCAAGTAATCCACCGCAAAGCTCATCACTGCGGCGCCGACGGCGATCATCAACAAGAAGGAGGTCGCGATCGCGGCCTCTTCGCAGGCGCCAATCATCTCTTTTAAGTTCAGCGTACCCCGGAACAGGCTGATCAAGATCGCCCCCAGCACACCGACGGCGCCCGCCTCGGTCGGCGTGGCGATGCCTGCGTAAAGGGAGCCCAAAACCATCGCCATCAGTGCAAGAAACGGGATCACGCCTTTTAAGGCTCGGATGCGTTCCATCAACGGGTAGGTCTGCCCTTCAGGGGCTGCGGATTTGTCGATCATCGACCAGATGAGGGTGACCAGAGCGAACGCCGCAATCATCATCAGCCCCGGAATGATGCCCGCCAAAAACAGCTGGGTGACCGGCACGCCCGCCAAGGGTCCGTAGATAATCATCGCGATGCTAGGCGGGATCAGGATGCCGAGCGTTCCGCCAGCGGCCAGCACACCAAAGGCAAGCTGCGGCTTATAGCCTTCATCCATCATCTCAGGGCCAGCGACGCGACCCATCGTTGCCGCGGTCGCAAGACTTGAACCAGATACGGCGGCGAAGACCCCTGACGCCATGATCGAAGCATATGCCAACCCGCCACGCACGCGCCCCATCCAGTAGCGAGCCGCCACAAACATTTCGGTGGAGGCGTTGCTGCGCACCAGGATTGACCCCATCAGGACGAACATCGGAATTGCTGTCAGCTCAAACGTGTTGGTCGCGTCCCAGGCCCGCTCGCCCGAGAAGTTCAGCGTCACCGGGGGCAACCAGACCAGCATCGCGGCGATCCCAAGCGCCATCAGACAGAAGACAACCGGCAACCCGCTGAGCAGCAGGAAAAACAACATGCCGATCAGGGCAAATGACTTGGACGATAACCCCATCTGCGTCGTCATGAAAAAGACGGCAAACAGCACCAGGCTGGTGCCAAACGCCACCAGAAAGGCCAAGGGGCCGGACCCAATGAAGGCTCCGGCAAGCATAACGACCGCGAAGACCAATACCATCTGGGTTTGGGACAGCGGCACAGCGACGATATCGGTCGCCAGACAAATGGCGAGAACAACAAGCAGCACGGTAAGCGCGAGGCACAGCAGATGGCGGCGCACCGTACCCACGGCAGAAAGGGCTAAGGTCAAAGCCGCCATGCCGACCACCACAGACGATTGCGGGATCCAAAGGGGCGTGTTCAGCAGGCTCCAACTGCGGGTGCTGGAATCGTAGTTCTCAAACCAAAATCCGGTGGCTTTCCACAAGATGATCAAAGTAACGAATGCAGCAAGCCAGGCTTGGCCCCGTAAGATATGGGGCAGGAGCGTTTTCGGCAGCAGGTTGACCACCATATCGACGCGCACATTGGCGTCGCGGCCAACTACAAAGGCGGCCCCAAGAAACGTGATGGCAATAACAAGATAGGTCGACACTTCGGTGACCCAGATGGTTGCGTAGCCGAACAGGCTGCGCCCAAATACCTCGATATTGACGCTGACGAACATCGCCAGCAGGCAGGCGATCGCCAGGAACCGGCTGACGGCCACAAGGGCGGTCAGGCTGGCTTGAGGCGGTGTCGCCTCAAGCTCGTTTTCTATGACGCTATTGGTCATCTACACGCTCACTTCACAGCTTCGCGCGCAGTTGCGAGGGTCGCATCCGCATCCAGACCGACGCGATCCATATCCGCGCGCCAGGCCTCGATCACTTTACCAACGAGACGTTCGTCATAGGCGCGCTCCATCTCAGAGTCGCCAATTTCGTCAAAGGTCACGCCCGCGTCGCGCCACATGCCGGGCAACGCAGCGGCGCGGTCACGCCATTTCTGCTCAAACTCAGCTTCAATGGCCGCAAACTCCGCCGCCGCTGCCTCACGGACGTCATCAGGCAAAGCGGCCCATGCGTCCTTATTGACAACGAGGGGAGCTGGGAGAACGCTGCCAAGTCGCCAATCCGATGCGTTTGTAATCACCGAGTTAAAGCCGGCGCCAAGGGCCCAGCAACTGTCTGTAATCACGCCTTCAATGACACCGCGCTCGAGCGCCGGCAAAACCTCACCTGCACTCAGCGACACTGTTGTCGCGCCAAGCTCAGCACCAACAAGGCCCATGCCACGATTGTTCACCCGTAGCTTGCGCCCGTCCCATTCCTCCAGCGTTGTGATTGGGACCGTCGAGAACAGGGTTTGCGGGCAGAACGCTGATTGCATGACCTGAATGGAATTATAGTCATCCTCGAAAACGGCGCGGAATTCTTCGCCCCATGGTGATGCAGAAAGCGCCTTGAGATCGTCAAAGCTTTCCGAGATGCCCGGAATTGAGGGTACGGTGAAAAGCGGTTCGGACCCGGTATAGTAAGCCGCGACCACCAAAGACATTTGCACGGCCCCGTCGCGAACGCCTTCCAGATAGCGGTTGCCCTTTAGGATTGACGAGTTGGGCGTGATGATCAGCTTGCCATCGGTGGCCGCCGCAATGCGGTCCGGGATCGCCAATGCGACATCCTGATAGATGGTCCCGGCCAGCCCCAGATAGGCCATGGTCCAATTCGTGGTTTCTGCATGTGCCATCGGGGCAGATGCAAACGAGGCAAGAACAGCCCCTGTGGTTGCAAAATGTTTCAATTTTTCCTCCTCTTTTCGCGGTTATTTTGTGTCTGCTTATGTTGGCTGCGCCGACTTCAAACCGGTCACACGCTTGCTTTGGTAGACTTGCCGAACCGCATTTCGGCTTCTTGTGAACCGCGCCACTTTATTTTGTGTATCCATCCACTGCGCGGCGATTTGGGTGTGTTCCAAGCTGGCGAAGTGAGACCCGCCAATCGTTCAAGCAATTGAATAGAAAGAATTATATTTCGTTTCAGCGGCTCGGTCGGAAGCAATCAACCCATTCCCAACCGGATGAAGACCGGGTCAACCCCTACTTCAGTGGGCTCGTAACAGAGCCGAAAAAATCACATCTGGATCGTCGAATATCTTGCAGCAACGACGTCGCGTTGCCTCTGTTTGTGTGAGAAATCCCGTCCGCAGATTTGTCCGTGAAAGAGCTGACGATGCAGTCCCGGCAATCTGCCGAACAATCGCAGGCCTTCTCATGCTCTTGCGTCTCATTATCAATATCTTCGATACGATCGGGCATCCGTTCCTCCTTCTGGACCACAAGTCCAAGCCCCTAAAATCCGGTGCTGACACCAAGTATTTTTGAGAAACGGAGGGATGTTTCTAGTGACCTGTCACACTAAGCTTCGTGAATCCGTCTACCCAAACGATCGGTCGGATCGTTTTGTTGGATAGTGGTTTTCAGAATCCTTTTTCCGCCCGGAAGCCAAGGGCTGTGAAACGATAAGGGTGAACCAGTGTTTTCAGCCCTATTTCCCTGACCTCAAACAGCTACCACAAGCATGTGCTATTCGCAGATTTTCCGGACTATGACACCACGACGCACAACGCTTCTGAGTGACCTCTACATTGGCAACCTTCGGTTAGGTGTCACCCTCACAACCAGGCATGTCGTTTACTTTCTATGAAAGCCCGGGAAGCACAGCTTTGACCCCTGCAACGATCATCTCTACCGCAATCGCCAGCAGTATCATGCCCATCAATCTGGTCATGATGACCCGCATTGTATCAGTCATCACTTTGCCAAAGACCGAGGCGAAGAACAGCACCACGCCCAGCAACACCAAAATCGCACCGACAACCGCTGCAATGCCAATCAAACCGGTGATATCCTTGGCATGTCCGGCATAAATGATAAGCGTTGCAATGGTCCCGGGCCCCACAATCATCGGAAAGGTGATGGGGTAGAAAGCCAGACCAGACAGATCTTGCATCTGGCCTTGTTCCTTATCGCTGCCATGATGCGACGCGATGCTGTTACCGTTCAGCATCGACCACGCGATATGGGCCAGAACAATACCGCCTGCGATGCGAAACTGGTCCACCGTGACGCCAAAGAACCCAATGATTTTCTGCCCCGCCAAAAGGATGACGAGGCACATAATCGCTGAGAACAGCGTTATCTTGAGCGCAAGCTTACGTTGCTGCGCCACGGTAAAGCCCGCAGTCAGGGCCAGAAAGATGGGCAGGTTTACGAAAGGATTCATGATCGCAAAAAATGCGCCGAAGGCCTTTGTTAGTTCAACAGTGTCCATACCTGTACCTTTCGAAGCCGCTACCTACCCAATGATCACCGACAGGTCAGCTTGACCCTGTTTTCGCTTCCGCGTGGTTTGCCAGAACAGCCGCTACATCATCCTCGGTTGGCGGCAACCAACCGCGATCCGTCGTCAGATCATAGGCTGCCTGTTTTCCAAAGATCTGTGCTTCGCGCTCTGCAATCAGGGTTTTCGATTTCTCGATATACGCCTGGTTCTCGTGGGTCGGGATGTTAGGATCGTGCACCTCAGCCATCTCTTTCAAGATATGCCGATCATCTTCAGCAAACTTGCGCGCTACCAGCTCAGCGTCAAACGGGTGCATACCCAACTGCTCAAAGGCGGACCGGCCAGTGCGCACGCTGGAATCAAACGTCTCACGAATGATTTCGACGCAGCCCATCGCGAACAGATCATAGACGTGCTGTCGGTCCACAGCGCGAGCAATCACTTTCACATGTGGATGGTTCTCGCGCACATAGTGGACAAGCGAATTGATCTGCTCTTTGCCGTCAATCGCAACCACCAACAACTTTGCTTTTTCAATGCCCGCCGCGTGCAGCAAATCGGGGCGCGACGCATCCCCAAAGAACACTTTGAAGCCAAAGTTGCGCAGCATGTCCAGATGCTCGGCGCTGTAGTCCAACACCGTGGTTGAATAGCCAGCCGCTCGCAACATCCGGTTCACGATTCCGCCGAAACGACCGTGACCTGCGATGATCACATCACCGTCTTCGTCCATCTCGTCCGCCTCTCGGGTCTGACCCTGCACGTAGCGCGGAGCCAACACCTTTTCATAGAGGATGAACAAGGCAGGGGTCAGTAGCATCGACAGCGCCACAACCAGCAACAACTGATCGGCGAGCCCTTGCGGGATCACATCATTGGCGACTGTAAAGGACAACAACACAAAGCCGAACTCACCCGCCTGCGCCAAACCCAACCCAAAGAGCCATTTGTCCCCGCCTTCGATCTTGAACAATTTGGCCAGTGCCAACAGCACGCCTGCCTTGAGCGCGATCAGACCCAGCGTCAGACCCACGATCAAACCCAATTGGTCAAACAGCAGAACGAAGTTAATGCCCGCCCCGACGGTGATAAAAAATAGTCCCAACAGCAGGCCACGGAATGGGTCAATGTCAGATTCTAGCTCATGCCGGTATTCGCTATTCGCCAGCACCACCCCCGCAAGGAAGGTACCAAGCGCAGGCGACAGGCCCACAAGGATCATCAACAGCGCAATGCCGATCACAAACATCAAGGCCGCAGCAACGAACAATTCGCGCAGTCCCGCCATCGCGATAAACCGGAACAAGGGCCGCGTCAGGTAAACACCGCCAAGGATCACCGCACCCACGGCGCCAAGCGTCACAAGGGCCGCCTGCCACCCAGGCAAACCGTCAACAAGGCTAAGCGAGGGCCCATGACCATCGTCACCATGGCTATCATCATGCCCTCCGCCATGGTCGCCGCCGTGGTCAGAACCATGGTCAGCACCGTGTGCGGCATCAACGGCCACATCCATCAGCTCAGGCATCGCCAGCAGAGGGATCAAGGCCAGCATCGGGATCACCGCGATGTCCTGAAACAGCAAAACAGAGAAGCTCGATTGCCCCCCTTGCGATTTCATCAACCCCTTTTCGTTAAGTGTCTGCAACACGATCGCGGTTGAAGACAGCGCTAGCACCAACCCAACGGCCAAAGCGATGGTCCAATGCAGGCCAAACAGCATCGCAACCGCCATCACCAGAACAGTGGTACCGCCAACTTGAAGACCACCCAGGCCCAAAAGCTTGGCGCGCATGTTCCACAGCATCCGCGGCTCAAGCTCGAGCCCGACCAGGAACAGCATCATCACCACGCCAAATTCGGCGAAATGCTGGATCGCAATAATATCAACACCGAGGGCCGCAAGGATTGGGCTGATCAAAATGCCTGCAATCAAATAGCCAAGCACGGATCCCAGCCCCAGCCGCGACGCAATGGGCACCGCGATCACACCTGCGATCAGAAAAATGAACGCCAGAAGCAAAAAATCAGTCATCGGTTACACTTTCTCTAAGGCAGGAATGTCATCGGCTGTCAGCACAGTCGTGTCATCGGGTTTGGACAATAAGGGCGGCTGATGGCGCAAGGACTCCAACAACTGCGTATAGCCCGCGACATGCGGATCAAGATCACCCGTATGCGCCGCCTTAAGCGCGCCAAACAGCACATAAGGCACGGCAAAGCCCATCTTGCACAGATGGGCTGTCTGCTCCAATGGGGTCAAAAACGACCGGATCGGATGTTGCTGGTAGCCGTTGCGTGTATACGCTTCGTCAGATCCGCCTGCGGTCAACGCCAGCAATAGCGTTTTGCCAGCCAGCTTGTCACCGTCGTGGCCGTAGGCAAACCCGTGTTGCAGCACAAGGTCTTGCCATTCCTTCAGCAAACTTGGCGTTGAATACCAATATAATGGGAATTGGAACACAATGATATCATGCGCCAGTAAGCGCGCCTGTTCCTTGGCGACATCAATATCGTGGCGCGGATATTCCGCATAGAGATCGACAAAGCTGAGACCTTCAACTTGTTTTGCGGCTTCGGCCATCGCTCGGTTTGCAGTGCTGAACTGCTGGCCGGGATGGGCGTAATAAACGATGACCTTGTTCATGATGTCCCTCAATTTTTGTAGAGCTTCTGCCGTCTTTAAACGACAAAATGCGCAGACGCACCCACCATAGGCAACAGCGGTAGGTGCGATTGCTTTTGTTTCTTAAACCTCGTTGACCACTTTGCCGGTGGCCCAGCCACAGGCCAAACGGTCATGCGCTTTGCACACACCCGTGAACCCAGAGCTCTCTGTATCCAACATCGGCTTCAAATCTCCCACTTCGACCCTTTGCAGGCAGTTCAAAAGCGGCGTCACTACCATAGCAGTCGAGCGCAATAGCCTTCATGGATTGGTCCTTTTGAGTTTTAAAAGTCTTAGAAAACGAAAGGGCCGCACCACAGTACTGCGGCGCAGCCCAATTCATGTGAGATCAGTTGATCTCTTGCACATCCATCACCAGATCGCCCCATTTGCGCTGGTTTTCCATGTCATGCTCCAACCCTTGCTCATCGGCAATTGTGAAGCGTTTGATCGCGGGTGTTTTGCTGGTCGCTTGGTACAGCCAATAGGCCTCAGCCTTCAGCGCCTCATCAATCGGCTTGTCGATGGATTCGTAGACCATCTGCTTACAAGCATTAATCGACTCGGCCGGGAATTTCGCAATCCGCTGTGCCAATGCATCGACGTAGGGGCCGATTTCTTCAGGGTCGAGCGCCTTGTTGATGGTGCCCAAACGTTCGGCGTCATCGGCATCATAATCCTGCGCACTCAAGATAATCTCCAACGCTTTGCCTAGCCCAGTTTGACGCGCCATACGCGACGCGCCGCCGCCACATGGCAAAATGCCCATGCCGACTTCCATTTGCATAAACTTATACTTGCCACGCGCTGCAAACCGCATGTCGAGTGCCAAGGCCAGCTCATGACCGCCGCCGCGTGCAAAGCCTTCAAGTTTGGCGATGGTGGCTTGCGGCACTTTGCTGATACGCTCGCAGATCGCTTGCAGGTCCAAAAGTTGAGCGTCCTCACGCGAGACGGCTTCTTCGGACATGTCTTTCAGCAACTCAGTATCATAGTGACAGACCCACACTTCTGGATTGGCCGATTGGAATACTACAACCTTGGTGTCGCGATCCCGCTCTAGCCGCATGGCCAGGCTGTTGAGGTCGGCCAGCATCTCTTGGCCCTGCACATTCACAGTTCCGAAATCGAAAGTCACAGTCGCGATAGCGTCCTTCACATCAACGGTGAAGGTCTGGAAATTCTCATATTTCATGGTTCGTCCTCAAATGATGTTTCGTTTTGCGGAGTGTTCCGCTGTTCACAGCGCGAACTTATTCCCCTGAAAATCAGATGAAACGGCATAATTTAGAAATCAGAATTCGATTTTTCTGTATAAACGCAGCGGAATTTTGCCCGGTCCGCATGTCGGATTGCGCGGCATGTCGCAAACTGTCTCAGATTGAGACAGGTGAAGCCGTGAGACTAGCCGCCGACAAACAAATACTTGTCGAAAACCCAACATCGCATCACCGTTTCCTCAGTTTCAGCACGGCACCGCCGGCACAACAGGGAGGAGAGGCGCATGTCACCGACTCGCGACGAACAACATTGGATGTACCGCAACATGGTCACGAGCCGTAAGTTCGAGGAGACCATCGCAGGCATTTACTTCGAGGGGAAAACCCCGGTTTTCAGTATGGCCGACGGCCCCATTCCGGGCGAGATGCACCTGAGCGACGGGCAAGAACCGGTTGCAGTTGGCGTCTGCGCGCATTTGCAGGCCGATGACGTTGTCACCGCAACGCACCGCCCACACCACCAAGCCATCGCCAAGGGCGTTGACCTCGACAAAATGGCCGCTGAGATTTTTGGCAAGACAACGGGTCTCTCCGGCGGACGCGGCGGGCACATGCATCTCTTTGATGCGGATGTGAATTTCGCCTGCTCTGGCATCATCGCACAAGGCATGGGGCCAGCCGTTGGTGCCGCTCTCAGCCGCAAAATGCAGAAAAAGCCCGGCGTTGCCGTCGCGTTTCTGGGTGAGGGCGCGGTCAATCAGGGCGCGTGGCATGAGGCGATGAACCTCGCCGCCACTTGGAAGCTGCCGTTTGTCTGCGTCATCGAAGACAACGCTTGGGGCATCTCCGTCTCCAAGGAGGACTCCACCGCGATTGCCAACAATGCCGACCGTGCAGCGGCCTACGGCATTCCCGGCAAGCGGATCGAGGGAAATGACCCCTACGCAATCTATGAAGCCGCAGGCGAGGCAATCGCGCGCGCGCGTGCTGGTGACGGCCCGTCACTATTGGAAATCGAAACCTACCGCCTCGCTGGACACTTCATGGGTGACGCCGAAGGGTACCGCCCCGAAGGCGAGAAAGACGCGCTGTTTGAGAAAGACCCAATCCCCAAAATGCGCGCCAAGATGCTCGCAGACGGTGTGGCCACCGAAGCCGAGCTAGACACAATCGAGGCCGAAAGCGCCGCGCGCGTCGAAGCATCTATCAAATTTGCCCGCGAGAGTGCGGACCCGGCGCCCGAAGACGCGCTGACATCTGTATTCGCATGAAGGGAGAAGACCAATGAACAAGACAAATGAAAGAAAACTCACCATCGCCCGCTCTATGGCAGAGGCCGTGCAGCAAGAGATGCAGATCGACCCATCCGTCTTTGTGATGGGCGAAGATATCGGTGCGCTTGGCGGCGTCTACGGCAACACCCGTGGCCTGTTGGACGAATTCGGACCTGAACGTATCCGCGACACGCCGATCTCTGAGACTGCCTTTATTGGGGCCGCTGTCGGGGCCGCACAAGACGGGATGCGCCCGGTGGTAGAGCTGATGTTCGTCGACTTCTTTGGCGTGTGCTTTGACGCGATCTACAACTTGATGGCAAAGAATATCTATTTCTCAGGCGGCAACTTTAAGGTGCCGATGGTGCTGATGACCTCCACCGGGGGTGGCTACTCTGACGGCGGGCAGCACTCGCAATGCCTGTATGGCACCTTCGCGCATTTGCCCGGGATGAAAGTGGTCTGCCCATCTAACGCGTATGACGCCAAGGGTCTGATGACCGCCGCTATGCGTGACGACAGCCCAGTGGTCTACATGTACCACAAAAGCCTACAAGGCATGGGCTGGCTTGCCACTGAACCCGGCGCCACGGTCCACACGCCCGAAGAAAGCTACACCGTTGAAATCGGCAAGGCCAAGGTCGCGCGGCAAGGCAAAGACGTCACTATCGTCAGCGTCGGCATGGGCGTGCACAACGCGCTTAAAGCAGCCGAACAGCTTGAGACCCAAGGCGTTAGCGCCGAGGTGATTGATCTGGTCAGCCTTGTGCCGCTGGACCGCGATACGATCCGCGCCTCCGTCGCCAAGACAGGTCGCCTCATCGTGGTGGATGAGGATTACATGTCTTACGGCGTTTCAGGCGAAATTATCGCCAGTGTGACGGAGCACGACATCTCGGTCCTGAAAGCAGCGCCCAAGCGGGTCGCCTACCCCGACGTGCCGATCCCCTTTGCCCGCGTGATGGAGCAGTATTGCCTGCCCAACCCCGACAAGATCGTCGCGGCTTTTGACAGCATGAAAGCCGCTTAGAAGGCGCATCATGGGGCTGCGCAAAAGCGGCCCCATTTTCAACATAGGAGAGCAAAAATGGCAGACATCATCATCCCGACCGATCTCTGGGAAGAGGACGAAGACGCGGTCATCACCACATGGCTGGTCAGCAACGGTGCCACCGTCGAGGAAGGCGCGCTGATCGCCGAGATCATGACCGCCAAGGTGCAATATGAAATCAACGCGCCCGCTACAGGCACCGTCAACATCAAAGAAGAAGCCGACGCCGTGGTCCCCAAAGGCGGCGTGATCGGAACCATCGCATGAGTGACGAAGTCCCAACCGGTATCCGCGTTGTCCCGCTGAAAGGCGTCCGCGGCATGATCGCGGATGCGATGGTCAAAAGCCTAGCGACAGCTGCGCAACTTACCCATCACGGCAGCGCGGATGCCTCGTCGCTCTTGGCGGAAAAGGCGCGACTGGCGGAGGCAGGCACCAAAGCATCGGTCGAGGACCTGCTGATGCTCGCCGTGATCCGGGCGCTCAAACAACACCCCGATGCCAATGGTAAGACGCAAGACCGTGAGGTGCATCTGCACGACGGCATCGACCTCAGTGTTGCCATTGCACTGCCCGGCAATCTGCTTGTCGCACCGGCAATTTTTGGGGCGGGTGAGATGAATGTCAGCGCTTTGCGCACCGCCCGGCAAGATCTGGCCGCGCGTGCTAAGATCAACAAGCTGACGGTGACGGAGATGACCGGCGGCACGTTTACTGTCTCAAACCTTGGCCTCACACGGGTTGAGCATTTCACGCCTATCCTGAACGCCGGGCAAATTTGCATCCTCGGTATTGGCTGCATGACCGACCGCGCGGTACGAGGGGCCGATGGCGAAATTGAACTCAAACCACATGTCGGCCTGTCGCTCACCTTCGACCACCGCGCACTCGACGGCGCGCCCGCCGGCGACCTGCTGACCACCATCTGCACCGAAATCGAAAGCCTTACCGTTTGAACGACGATCTGCACCAAGTCGACACTGCCGCCGAGGGCCTCGCTTACGAGGCCACGCTCTTCACCGCAGACGGGCCACAAGCAGGGCTATGGCAAGCACGGAAACGTGGCCTTGTGTGCCCGCGCGCCTATGAGGCGCGCCCAGGATTTGGCGACGCAATCCAAGCCTCCGAACAGGCAAATTGGCCTGTCCATCTGCGCCCCACTGGTGGCGGCGCGGTGCCGCAAGGCCCGGGCATTGCTAACCTTGCACTGGCCTTCAATGCCCCCAAAGGTTTCACCATTGAAGACGGCTACAGGCTGCTCGTGCGTGTCCTAACGGACGGGCTCCAGATGCCTCAACTTGAGACCGGAAACACCCCCGGTAGCTTTTGCGACGGGGCATGGAACCTCTCAGCCGCCGGGCGCAAGCTAGTCGGCACAGCACAACGCTGGCGCCCGGTGCGCGGCGGTCGCCCTCGTGTTTTGGCCCACGCGATGATCCTTGTGAGCCCAGATTTTGAGGCGGGCGCAGATGCGGTATCCGCCTTTCATGAAGGCCTCAACCTGCCGCCGGTCCGCCCTGACGCGCATTCCTGCGTACAGACAGAAACAGGCCGAACACAGCTCAACAACAAGACCCTACACGCCGCCGCTTTAGCACATATGTCAAAGCTGGTGCACTAAACGGACATCAATCACGGGAGGAAACCATGTCCAACGAAACCATACACATCCATCTTGAGGTCGTCGTTCCCGAAGCGAATCGCGCGGCGTTTACGGACCTGATGAACGACTTGGTCGAGAACACGCAAAAGGAACCAGGAACAGTCGTCTATGAGTGGTACGAGGTTGGCGATACCGGCACGTGGCACATTCTGGAACGGTATGCGGATGCCGCAAACGGTGACCTGCATGTGAAGGGCTTTGCCGAAGGCTATGCCGGGCGTTTCTTCGAGCTGATCGATAGCTGTACAGGGATCGTTTCAGACAACGCGACCCCATATATCAAGGGCGTGTTAGAGGGCATCTCGCCTATCTACATAGCACAAAAAGGCGGCTTTAACCGGTTCTGAACCACCCTCGCATCTCTTGGCTAATTCGGTCGGGAGATGCCATGCACCTTCATCTTTCGATGGATCGTCGCACGCCCGATCCCAAGGTTGCGCGCGGCTCTGGACACGTTCCAATGCGCCCCCTTCAAGGCATCGACCAGCATCTGTTCTTCGCCGTAACAAGATGGCCCAACCAGTGCTTGCCGCGCATCTGGCAACCGATGGGTTCTTCGCCCCAAATCCAGTGCTGTGATCCGGGCACCATCACCGTGCAACAGGGCTTGCCGTAATGCGCCCTTCAATTCGCGCACATTGCCCGGCCACGCATCCGCTTCAATCGTCTCAGCAGCCTCCAGGCTAATGGCAATGTCCTGCCCCGCAAGCTGATTTGCGACCCCTTGCGCCAATGCAAGCCGCCCCTCGCGATCGCGTAGCGGCGGAAGTTGGATCGCCCCGCAAGACAACATGAAAAACAGATCATCGCGGAAGTGACCCTCTGAGACGGCCGCTTGCAGGGAACGTCGGCTGGTCGCAATGATTTGAACGCCGCTTTGCCCCTCCGCCATACCAAGGGGCGCATTATCCAAAACATCACGCAACGCGGCCTGTGCAAAGGGTGGCATCTCATTGATGTTGTCAAAAACCAATGCGCTTCGTTGCACATTCTGCCCGTTCAAAACATGAGCGATGGAGGCTTGTTCCATCAAAGAATCAATATAGTTTCGGTTCTTTGAGGTATCTTCCAGCGTCGCACATGCGACTGTGACGGTCTGAAATTGATCATCCAACAAGGCTTTGACTAAGGCCGATTTTCCCGTGCCGGTTTCACCTTCGATCAACAAGGGCAGCCCATGATCAAAGGATCGTTGAGCCTGTTCGCACAGCGCCCGCATCGCGGCGCTACCCTGCGCCAAATCTTGCATCGACGGCGGCAACTGCCGGCGCGGCACAGGCGGTTTGGGCGGCACCGGCACTCCCGGAAACGGGCGGCTTTTGCGCATCGGCGCGCGGCACCAAAGATCCAGCATAGGGCCTTGTTCGCGGCGGACACTGACCACCCGACCCGGAACCCTGTCCAGACTGGACATATCGGCCCCAAACGCGTCGTCAAATTGTTGGCCAACCAGTTCTGAGTGGGCCGCATAACCCGCGATATCATGGGCGGAAGAGGTCGATCCCAAGATCACCCCCTGCCCATCAACCGCAATCAGTTCCGGCCCCTTGATCAGGTCCCGCCGCCCAGGGACAGCGACCGAGACAATCGCATGGTCCTTGAAATTCCGTTCAAACAAAGTGTGCTGAATGCGCGACGCGGCGGCAGACAGAAGCTGCTCGGAAAAAGGCCATCCGTGGGCGCGCCACGGTCCATAGAGGACAGGCTCGCCACACCAACGATCTTATTCTGGGCATCTCGAAGCGGAACGCCACTACAGGAAAAGGGCTGAAGCTGGGAGAAAAAGTGATCCTTCCCCCTCACGGTGACATCACACCCCATCCCAAGCGCCATCGAGACACCATTGGTCCCCGCGACGCGTTCGTCCCAGACCGACCCCAGCGCAATCCCGTTCCAATCAGGCTCATCGCTGTGGTTCTCAAGCCTGACAAGAATGCCGTCTGCGTCAGTGACGACAAGACAGCGCCCGGCATGAATGGCCAGCTCAGCCAATTGGCGGAAAACACCATGACGTCCACCTGTCCGCTCTATGAGCTCTTCTAAACGGGGTCCAACTTCGGTTGACTGCAGACGCAAAATCGGGCGCGCTGTGCTTCGGTTCAGCTTGTACTCACGTTCACACCTTGCCCAAGAGGCATCGATGGCACCACGCAGATCGGTCGTCTTCTCCAATTCATCCATCAAAGTCCCCTCCCAAAGACTTCGAAACGCCGAGTGGAGATCACTCTAGCGAATTAGGTGATATAAGTCTCGCTAATTTGGTTAAGCGCCTTCATGACTTCAGCCACGTGGCCGGGATTAAGGGCTGCCGCGTGTGGTGAAGCGATACGGCCAGCATCATTGTCAAAGTACTTGCCAGAGGCACCGGCGAAGTCTGCATCCAGCCCGGCGGCAATCAGAATATCCGCACCAATGCTCAGGTCATTGCCCGCAACGCCGAAACCTTCTTTGACCATTTTAGAGGCCAACAAAGAGCCGGGGTTTACAGCAATAAACACCGGGCCGTCAGGCATTTCGCGGGCCATATCCGCGGTCCAAATCGTGATGCCCAGTTTACTCTGCGCATAGGCATCCATATCGCCCATGGGTTTGAATTGCGTCATCGCTCTGACATCAACCTGTGCCTGAGCAGCGGAGGACAGGTTCACCACCCGTCCGTCTTTGGGAATGATTGGCAAAAGCTTACGGGTCAAAATATAGGGCGCGATAGTGTTCACTTCAAAACGCATGTCACGACCAGCCTCTGATCGCGTTTGCGGCACCTTGAGCACACCTGCATTGTTGATGATCACGTCCAGTTGGTCGTGTTTGGCGAGGATCGCATCTGCCAAAGCCGTAACATCACCGATTTTGGAAAGGTCGGCGATATAGCCCTCGGTGCTACCACCCACCTGGGATTGAGCTTTGGCTAGCTTGTCCTTGCTGCGACCGTGCAACAGAACGTTGTGTCCTGCAGCAACCAGCTTTTTGGCTGTCAGCAGGCCGATGCCGTCAGTGGAACCTGTGATGAGAATAGTCTTGGTCATGAGATCGTCCTTTTGAAAGCTAGGGTCGTGATTGCGATGCTTTTGGCACGAACTGCGCAACCATTCATTGGCGGTCGGGTTTCTAGTATTTGATCAACGTCCGACTCTCGATACTTTTGCGAATTGAAACTATGCTCGGGTCTTCCACCATATCAATCGCACTGTGCCCAATAGAAGCCAAACCGCGATTGTCATAAATGTTGAAATAGGCGACCTCGTCAGGGGTCATTTTTGACCGATACAGCCACTCATGGTCGGGGTTTGCGGCCAGACCTAGAATATGCCCGCGCCGGTCAGGATAGATCAGGTCGATCAATATCCAATCCTCAGCTTCGACGCTGGACGGGCGAACAAACCCCAATGGCGCAGAATTAATCGGGTTTCCTACGGGGCGCCACACATTGATGAAGGCATAGTGGCCCTCAGCCCACTGCGCTGCGCGATCCGCCCCCAAAATATCAACCAGACGCTTGTGCGCGCCCTCAGGGCTATAATCGCTATGGACATTGCGTGCGGGCTTACGGTCGGAATTGGGATCATCCTCGCGCACCGTGTGGTCAAAAATCACGACCTCTTTTGCATCTAGTTGTTGGCTCAAAAGTTGCGTCAACTCAGCGTTGTATTTTTCCTGCCAATCGGAGCCGTCAAAATCTTCGACGGCGCTTGGCGCTTGGGCAAATGCAACGCTGTCTTGGTCAAATTTTGCTGAGGCATCCCCGCTGCGCAAATCTTTCACAGAAATCTCCGTCGCGACCAGTTCAGGCGAAATCAAGCGACCAACGACACCGCCTGCATCAAGCTCGAACGCTTGCCGCTCTGGCTTGTGGACGTGGTAGTTTACAGATCCGGTGCGTGTCATTTTGGGCCTCGTTTAATCAGCTATGACCGACAACATAGATGTTGAGTTTCGCAGATAAATAATCGATTTTGGCATTCTCAATTCTGATTTTGGATATAATCTTGGATACCGAAGCTCTTCGCCTCTTTGTGCTTGCCGCCGAAAAGCTGAACATCAGCGCGGCGGGTCGTGACCTGGGATTGGCCCCAGCGGTGTCCAGCGCACGGCTGGCCAAACTCGAACAAACCGTCGGCGCTGATTTGTTGCACCGTTCAACGCGCAAGGTATCTTTGTCGTTGGAAGGCGCGGAATTTTTGCCCTACGCACGCGAGATTCTTGCACAGGAAGCCGCCGGCCTCGCCGTTTTGGGCCGCGGAGAGGCTGAAGCGACAGGCACGCTGCGCTTTACCGCACCCAGTACATTTGCACAGCTCTACATCGCGCCGATCCTGCCTGAATTCGTGAAACAACATCCCGGCGTGGTCCTAGATCTGCGTCTGTCAGACACGGAATTCAACCTGATCGAAGGCAGCTTCGATCTGGCCCTGCGCAACATGGCCCTTGAAGACTCGAGCCTGAAAGGACGAAAACTGGCCGATGACAAACGTATCTTGTGTGCAAGCCCCGCCTATCTAGAAGAACATGGAATGCCCAAGCACCCGGACGATCTTGCCTCACATCAGCTAATCGCTTTTCAGGACCTGTCAGAAAGGGCGCTTATTGGGCCAGACAATGCGACGGGCAGCTTTGCGCCGCGCGCCGCGAAAAGCCCCCTGATACTGGATGACGGGCTAAGCCAAAAAATTGCAACGCTCAGCGGAGCTGGCATTTCACTAAACTCGCTTTGGAGCGTTCATAAAGAAATCTCCGAACAACAGCTGGTGCACGTCCTTCCCGAATGGTCGGTTCAGGCGCGCTCAGCACTTTGGTTGCTCTACCCCAAAACCAACGTTCTTAGCGCAAAGGTCCGCGTATTCATGGACTTTCTGTTAGCCCATTTCAGAAACAGCAATTTGTGGACAGCACCCGACACCTAGACGTGCCCACCGATTTGCGCCACGGCCCACAGCGCCATTTATATGCGATTTCCGAATTCTGTTATCCAAGGTGAGCCATTTATATCGCAAGAGCGCGGCAATACATCAGTGGCAGACAAACAACCCGATATGGAAATATTTGGAGCTTACAATGACACAGACAGTACTCGAACGCGCCCGCAACGTTGAACGGCCTTCGCGTGAAGCCATGCTTCAACGGGCCCACTCAGTTCACCAATTCTGGGACCAGAACAAAGACCTGTTCCAAGACGCATGGAAAGAATGGGAAACTGCCGACAAGCCAGTTTTGGACAGCACGCTTTATGACCCGCGCTTGCGTGAAGCGGTAGAAGCGGCCTGGGCCGATCCAACAAAGGAAACCGCTGTTCAGGACCTGTGGGAAGAGGTTTTCCCCGGCGTCTACAAAACGCAGTTCTTTGACCCTGAGCGCCTCAGTGTTCTGCGCGCCTACATGGATGAGGCTGCAAATGCCGATATCCCGGTACGCCCCCTACGGCATCTCGTTGAACCGTGGTGGTGCGATGCTTGACCCTCGTTCCGAAGGGTATCTGGCGGCACCTGGGTTTCAGACCTTCTATCGCGACTTGATGAACAGCTACATGCGGCCCGTTTCACGCCTGCTGTTTCCTGACGTGATGGGATATGACACCCAAACCTTTGGGTTCTCAATTCAGTGGGAAGCAAACAAAGACACCTCGCTGCGGCCCCATACCGACGCCTCCTCGGTGACATTGAACATCAACCTGAACTTACCGGGCGAGGGCTTTTCGGGTTCCGCTGTTAGCTTTATCGATTCAGCATCGCGCCGCGTTGAGAAACTGACATTCGAACCCGGCACAGCCTTGATCCACCACGGCAGCGTGCCGCACGCCTCTGACCCTATCACAGAAGGCTCGCGCTCAAACTTTGTTTTGTGGTTGTATGGCGAACATGGCCAGATCCCACAGCCGGGAGCAACTGGCGCCAATGTCACGCCGAAAGAGCGTTGGAGCGTGCCTTCGGCGCCTTCCGATGGGTTCGCACCTTTCTAAGACCGGATCCGCTTAGAAAATGTAGACCTTGGGCAGCTTGATCTGTCCAACCTGAACGCTCGAAACTGTCAGCTAACCTGTTCTTCGAAAATGGACCCCGACGAAGGGAACCCGTTTCAACGAAGAACAGGTTACTAGGACTTTGAAGGCGAATTGTGCTGAACCTGCCAAATCCGTATTCAGGAAACCAAAAAATATTTTTGTGATGCAAGAAATCTCACACTGAATGGAAACGCACACCCGAGATTGCCCAATCAGATCGCTCTGCCCCCCCAACACGCCACACCGCCTTCTTTTGTCAAGCTGCCACTTGGCTTCAAATTTCTGGAAAGATGATCAGAAATCATTGGGAGGCCTTGCCAATCCGGTCCGCATTGCTGCGGAACAGTAAATCCAGGTTCGGCATCTCTCAACCGTTTGGACGCTTCAATTTACTCTTGTTTCTTCCGTCTTGGGGTAAGCCTCGACACACCAACGCCAGAAGTATTTTCAAACTGGCAAAAATTGATCAATCTATTGTTGACCTAATAGAAAGCACGCGAGGTGGACTTCTGGTAAGTCATCACCACAGCAAAAAGCTTCATAGGTAATGCAAAGTACTACTGAATAATAAATTCAGCATGGATCGCACCTGCTGCTTTGATGCTTTTCAGAATGTCGATCATATCAAGTGGGCTCACTCCGAGAGCGTTGAGTCCTGAAACAACTTCTGAAAGCGATGTAGACTTTGGAACAATCGCAAGGCCAGTCCCAGCCCCTTCATCTATTCCCACCTCAGTACGTGGGACAACAATGGTTTCGCCGTCCGAGAAAGGACTCGGCTGAACAACAATCGGTGTTTCTTCAATAGTCAGAGTTAGATTTCCTTGAGCAACAGCGACGTTAGAGATTTTTACATCTTCACCCATCACGATGGTTCCAGATCGTTGATCAACTACGATCTTCGCAGAGATCGAAGGTTCTACACGGATTTTTTCAATTTCACTGAGTATGTGAGCCGTCGACGGAAGATTTATTCGATCTATTGCAATATCAATCGTGCCAGAATCACGCATTAATGCGACTCTACGGTTAAATTTTCTATTTATTGCAATTTCAATTCTCTCGGCAGTTGAAAAATCTGGCTCACGCAGCGCTAGGCGCATCTGACTCAATTGACTCAATTCAAATTCAACTTCGCGCTCGACGCGTGCACCTGAAACAATGCTTCCAGAGGTAGGAACTCCGTGAACAATACGGGCTGCATCGCCCTCCGTACTAATTCCACCTGCAAGAACACTCCCCTGTGCAACCGCATAGATTTCTCCATCAGCGCCACTCAATGGCGTCATAATGAGAGTCCCACCGAGCAAACTTTTTGCATCGCCTATGGTCGAAACAGTGACATCAACGCGACCACCAATACGAGAAAAAGCCGGAAGTACTGAAGTTACGAGGACTGCAGCAACATTTTTGGGTCGAAATTGTTCACCGGCAACATTGACACCAAGACGTTCGAGAATAGCTGCCATCATTTCTTCTGTAAAAGGAGAATTTCGTATGCCATCGCCGGTGCCGTTCAGACCCACTACGAGGCCATACCCCACAAGGTCATTCCCCCGAGCTCCATCAAAATCAACCAAATCCTTCAAACGAACGGAGTTTGCGATCGCAACACTTGGCAAGGCGGTAAGTAAAAAAAGGACAACAAGCCTTTGAAAGAAAATCAACGTAAATACTCCGAAAGGCTAAGTCGCGCCGTCTTCGCCGTAACCAGGTAGAGACTCTCCAATCTAGTTTGCGACTCTTCTAACTCGGAAGCAGCTTGAAACAAATCTACTTTCGTAAGCGTATTGAGTGCTTGTGTGAGAGAAAACCTTTCTGCCTCGTTTCGAGCACGTGTCGTGCTTTCAATTTCCTGCGTCGCACCAACACTTGCTCCAAGTTGTGTTAGACTGGCTTCACTTTGAATAAGTCCGAGAGATGCTTGTTCAAGCAGCCACAACTTATCCTGATCCGATCCAATAAACTTTCCGCTATTGACCAAGGAAATAGTGGCCAA
This sequence comes from Litoreibacter sp. JB4-2, assembly GCF_055693445.1. Classification (NCBI taxonomy): domain Bacteria; kingdom Pseudomonadati; phylum Pseudomonadota; class Alphaproteobacteria; order Rhodobacterales; family Roseobacteraceae; genus Litoreibacter; species Litoreibacter sp. JB4-2. The sequence continues at coordinate 2,881,435 of NZ_CM146334.1, read as the reverse complement.
ATCTCTCATTGTCTGTCGGAACGCCTGGTCATCGGCCAAAAATTCTGAGTTCACTTGAGTATTTGGGCCGATCGCTACACTACTCGTTGCGCTCACACCGCCTTGGTAGGCGGTTGTCTCAAAGCCACCTAAAGGCTGCGTGAACCATTGGTCAATTGCATTGAAGAATAAATTTGGATCAGAAATCAAACTTGTTGCAGCTTCAAGGCTAGTCAACATGTTATCTGCAGACACTAAAGGCGCTGTCGTACTATTCTCACCAGAGAAAACATATGTTTCGCCAACGCGCGCACTTAGTGCAGATATTGATACATCAAAGGCAACGGCGGCTTTTTCGAGTATGGGGCCCACAACACTTAGGCCTGCCGTCATATTTCCAAGTATATCGGGGCCCAAACCTTTGATGCCACTCTGTATCGTCTCTACTGATTGCGAAACTACATCTAACTTCAAAGCCACCTGGTTAGATGCGGTAGTATAGGAACTGATAAGTTCTAGAGAACGCCCCAGACCTGCGAGCTGCGCAACACTATTGGGTGACGTTCCAATGAGATCAGATTTCTTCCCGCTTGCAATCTCTTGTGTGAGCCTATCGATAGTCGCACTTAAATCGGCATTTTCGCGCCGGTTTCGCAGACTGCTTAATAGATCACTGGTACCATTGATATTCATACTAAATCCTCAAGAGTGCCTGAAGCATTTCATCAATTGTGGCAATCAATCTCGCATTGGCGGCATAGCTTTGCTCAACCAATAAGAGCTTTTGCATTTCCTGATCTGTATCCACTCCTTCAGACAGTTCGACCTGTTCGAAGGCAAACGCATTGGCCCTTAGGTAGCTCTCAGTTGTCTCCGCAGAAATTCTGGAGTTGCTCACACTTGCAACAATACTAGTCGCATCGAAAGCAACTGCAGAGTTCGGACTGGACGATCCGTTTGCAGCATCTCCGTTGAACAGGTTCGTAAGCCCGTTAATAATTGCACGGTTACCAACTGCGCCTTGAGAGACAGCGCCTAGACCGTCGCGTATGCGCCAGACTTCGCCACCGTTTTGCGGATCTACGGAAGCGTTAATCTGTAAACGAGACGCCAAACCCAACTCATTCCCTGGCACGACAACGCCACCACCATCAGTAAATAAACCTGGGAGCGAACCCAATGTTGGATCAAGCGTACTATCAGAGAACGTATCGATCAGAGACTTGGCAAAAGCATCAAGCTTGTCTTGCTCTTGGAGTGAAGTTTGATCTCGAATTTCAAATTTGGCTGAAAGAGCCCCGCCCTGGATTGCGTCAAGAGCATCACCGGCTGCACTCGCGGTACCTGTCAACGACAAACCAGAAAGTGCCCCACTGGCGAGTGTCATGTCCGGAGTGATTGTATTGGTTTGAGAGAACTCGAATTGCGCGGCGGTCTGTTCAACGAGCGTGGTACCATTTGGCGTAATAATCCGTACTGTCCCGTATTGATCAGGAACTTCTTTTACCGGGATTACTGCGCTAATTGAATCAATTGCCTTTTGCCGCTCATCAATCAAACCTGTCGCATCGCCACCCGATACGTTTATCGATCTGATCTGTTTGTTAAGATCGGCCACAGCCTGAAGTGCGAGATTTACGTCGGCAACCTGACTAGCGATAGATTGATCGGCGGTCTCACGGCTGTTTTGCAGCGTTTGCGATGCTTCATTAATTGTCGAGACGAAGCTCTTTAGGTTCGTAACAACTTTACTTAGCTGAGCTTCGTTCTCGGGGGACGCCGCAGCACCAACAAGGGCTGATTCAATCGCAGCAACCTGCGAGGAAATGGAACCCGGCTTGTCAGGCGTACCCAGTGCGAGCTCAAGTGAGCGGTAGAAATCGACCTTAGTTGTTTCGAGTGCGCCTGCAGCTTCCGCAAGGCGCCTCTCATTGATAGCGGTCTGATTGACAACTCTTTCGACACCATTGATGGCGACCCCGGAGCCTTTTCCACCAATCGATTGTGCGGAAAGCTGTATTTCCCGACGACCATAACCATCTGTCATCGCGTTCGCGACGTTTCCCGCGATGACTTCCGCCGAGCGCGCTGACGCTGACAATCCCGAGTTTGCATTTGAAAGTGCCGCGGAAAGGCTCATTTTACCGTGCTCCTATCGTATCACTAGCGCTTGATATTTGTTGTTTCCTGCAGCATTTCATCGACCGTTTGGATAATTTTTGCATTCGATGAATAAGCGCGTTGGGTCTGAATCAACTCAGTCAATTCGCCCGCAACATCGGTTGCAGACTCCTCGAGGGCGAAACCTAAAATATCTCCTGTCGGACCATCACCCGCATCCCAGAGGAAGAATGACCCGCTGTCTTTGGTTGTTTGGTAGACTTGTCCATCAAGGGCCCTGAGACCATTTGGATTAGGCAAATCGACAAGCGGTATCTGAAAAACGGTTCGCGTGATCCCAATATCAAATGTTGCCTGGACAAGCCCATTTTGATCAACGTCAACAGAGATCATATTGCCGACAGGCGAGCCGTCTTTGGTGATCTGTGTTGGTGCGAAGCTATCGGACAACTGCGTCAAGCCAACGCCCGCGTTCAACCCCCCGATACTGATATCAAGCGGTCCGCCCGCAACATTGACGGTGAATGCCCCTGTCACTGTATCATAGGCACCACCGGCTGACAGAAGCGTAACACTGTCCAATGTACCGCCGCTCCCGCGTGTATCGTCAAATTCTATCTCATATTCACCGATGATTGCGCCACCGGACGCAGAGTCGCGTAGCGTCATGATCCATTGGTTCGAGCTGCCGGTTGCAGGTATCTGCGGTGCGAATTCTACGCTTACGTTCTGCGAAGTCCCAAGATTGTCATAATATTCAACCGAAAGCTCCAACGGTGTCCCAGCCGCGCCTGCCTCGGTTTCCGTCGCGGGAAGGTTCACGCCAAGTTCCATACGCGTTGTCGGATCGCCAGCAAATTGGTTCACATTGATACGGACCGGTTCCAAATCGTCTGCCGTGTCACGCGTAAAGGTCGGAACAGTACCATCGGCGGCAGCTGGCCAGCCGAGCAGGGTCATGCCTGTTTCGGTGCGAAGATAGCCTTGTGAATCGGTTCGGAAGGACCCTGTCGTAGCAAGCCGGAACGGAAAATCTTGGTCAGCGTCGCTGCCAATGGCTGAACTCGTCGTAACAGGAAGAAACCCGCGCCCGCGGACCGCTAAATCTGTGGAATTGCCTGTCGTCACCAAGGAGCCAGATTGGTCAATAAGCCGTTGCGTTGCCACCCGGACCCCACCCGCAGAATAAGTGCCGGCACCATTAGAAATCACCAAAGAATGAAACGAAGTTTCGGCACGCTTGTAGCCGTAAGTTCCGGAGTTTGCGATATTGTCGGAAATGGTCGAGAGGCGGCTGGCGTTGGCCGCGAGGCCCGCAACACCAGCGTTAAGCGAGGAAGACATTGTCATAGTGGCACCTTTCATCAGGTCGTACAGTTTGAGGGACTATGCGCGCCGGGTCTTAATTCCCGCCTAACATATAAAATGCTCTCTATTTTCGGGCGCGTTCGGCGCGAAGAAGCGTGATTTCCAAGCGGTTATTTTCGATCGCCATTGGGTCTGTCGGGTCTGATTCCTGCTGGCCAAAGCCCACGACGCGAGCAATGCGCTCAGCTCCAATCCCGTTTTCTTCCAGCAAAATTCTGGTGGCTTGCGCCCGCGATGTTGTGATTTCCCAGGCTGGGTTTTCTGCCACGACTTTGCTGAAAGCAGCACTGTGTGCGGATACGGCGACCCGGTTGGACACAAATGAAAACGCCTCAACCACGACCTGCGCGATTGCGCGCATGACTGGTGTCGGCGCGTTCGTCTCGGTGTCAAACAGTGGGGATCCCTCGAGATCGGAAATTTCAACAACCAGCCCCTCATCCGTCATTTTGGCAGTGATGTGCTTTTTGGCCAATTCCTGAACCAGGCTGTCACCACCCTTGCCCATGAGACCTTGCATCACCTCATCGAGAGTTTGACTGTCATTTCCCGCGCTACCAGCCTCATCTTCGCTGCCGACGTCGCTGGCATTCAATTCCAGCGGCGGAAGTTCGACAAATCCACCGCGCCCGGTCTGAGCGAGTGTTTCTTCCGACGCCAGGCTATCGCCCCCAAAGGCGCCATCGCCGCCGCCTGATATGCGCGCAATCGCGATGGTTGGGCTAAAGTAATCAGCAAGCCCCTTACGCTGCTTTTCGGTCGTCGCGTTCAGCAGCCACATCAGCATGAAAAAGGCCATCATCGCCGTCACAAAATCGGCGTAAGCAACTTTCCACGCGCCGCCATGGTGTCCGTCGCCGCCGGACACCTTTTTGCGTTTGATGATAATCGGACGGTTTGAATCGTCGGACATGCTGCCCCCAACTTGGCGTTCGAGGGCACTCCTAAGCCAAGAGTTTGAAGGCAGGTTTAACAGCTACAATTTTATGGACTTTGCAGCGCCACTCCTAGCCAGAGACCTTGCGCAATCGCAGAGCGTTGCTGACAACCAGAACACTAGACGCGGCCATCGCGCCCGCGGCGAGCATTGGCGATAGCAGCAGCCCAAAAAACGGGAACAACACCCCCGCCGCAACCGGAATAAGCGCGACATTGTAGGCAAACGCCCAAAAGAGGTTCTGGCGAATGGTGCGCATTGTGGCCTGGCTCATCTTCAAGGCGCGCGGCAAGGCTGTCGGATCGCCCGACACCAAAATCACATCCGCGGTTTCAATCGCCACGTCGGTCCCGGTGCCTATCGCGATCCCGATATCAGCCTGCGCCAGGGCGGGCGCGTCGTTGATCCCGTCACCTACAAACCCCACGCGACCATATTCGGCTTGAAGCTGGGCTATCACCTCAGCTTTCCCAGATGGTAAAACTTCGGCATGCACTTGCGATATGCCAAGCTGTTTGGCGACGTGGTCCGCAGCGATCTTCGTGTCGCCTGTGATCAAAGCGGTGCGAATTCCCGCGCGCGTCAGCGTCGCAATCATCTCAGCGACCCCGGGTCTCAATGCGTCCGAGATGTACAAACTCGCCGCGTAGCGTCCATCGAGCGCAACAAGCACGCGCGATCCCACCGCATCCGCAACAGGCACCGTTTCCAGTGAGACACCTTCCATCTCAAGAAATGCGGCGGTGCCAATCAAAACCGGCGTCCCGGAGACGACCCCTTTGACCCCACGCCCACTGACGCTCTCAAAGGCCTCCGCTTCTATAATTTCGCCTGGGGCGGCATTTACGATGGCGCTTGCAAGCGGGTGTTCCGATTTGGCTTCCAGTCCGGCGGCGAGGCGCAAAACATCATCGCGCACAACGCCTTCAACGCAGTCAATCTGCACAACCTTGGGCTTGCCCTCGGTCAGCGTGCCGGTCTTGTCGAAAGCAATCACCGAAACACCATCCAGGCTTTGCAGCGCATCCCCTTTGCGAAACAAAACCCCCAGCTCGGCCGCGCGGCCTGTTCCCGCGATCACCGCTGCGGGTGTTGCAAGGCCAAGCGCGCAAGGGCAGGCAATGATCAGAACCGAGACCCCGGTCACGAGCGCAAAGCTGGTATCAGGTCCAAACGCGAGCCAAACCACCGATGTCACAAATGCAATCAGCAGAACAATTGGCACGAACCAATAGGTAATCCGGTCAACCAGCGCCTGCACCGGCAACTTGGCCGATTGCGCCTCTTCCACCAGCCGGATGATGCTGGCAATGACCGTGTCATTTCCGACCGCCTGTGCCGTCATTTCCAACGCGCCGGTGCCGTTGATAGTGCCGCCTGTCACGCTGTCGCCAATTGTTTTCAGAATTGGCTGCGGCTCACCCGTGATCATGCTTTCGTCGACGCTCGATTGGCCGGTATCGACAATGCCGTCCACCGGCACGCGTTCACCGGGCCGCAATTGGATGCGGTCGCCCACCAGAACCTGCTCAAGCGGTTGGTCACGCCACGCGCCATCACGCCAGACACGCGCCTGTTTTGGCGTCAGCTGCGTCAACGCCCTGATTGCAATACCGGTGCGCCCGACAGCGCGCGCCTCCAACCAACGGCCCAACAGGATCAGGCTGACAATCACGGCGGCGGCCTCAAAATAAAGCGCATGTCCCCCGCCATGCGGGCCAATCGGGCGCAATAGGGTCAGGGTCGAAAACGACCAAGCAGAAAAGGCACCAATCGCCACCAGTGAATTCATATCCGGGTGCCGCCGCAGCAGCGCCGGTACGCCCAGTTTAAAAATCTCCAGCCAGGCCCGAACAGGACGAGGCTGCACAGGCCAAACTGGGCCATACCCACGGCAAACGGGTTCAGCCCACCGAAAAAGTGGGCATGCAGGTCAGGGGCCGCATGGCCAAACATCTCAAAAAAGAACAGCGGTAGCGTCAGGCTGATCGCTAGAATTGTAGCGCGCCGCAGCTGCGCCTCCGGCGTCTCAGCATCCGCGTCGGGCAGAATCCTGTGCAACAAGGCTGGCAGGGTAACCGGCGCTTTTCAAAGCGGCCAAGGCGGTGTCGGTCGCGCCATCCGCGCCTTGCCAATTGATGGTCACCTTCTTGGTCGCAAGGTTGGCTGAGGCCTCTGACACCATAGGCAGCCCGTTCAACGCCTGTTCAATGCGACCAACGCAAGAGGCGCAACTCATATTGCTGACCGAAAGTTGGGTCTTTGCAGTGTCTGGCATGTTCACGGTTCCCGGGGAGGCGTCAAACAAGATGTTTGACCCTTGCACGGCATATGTAAGGAGCGCGTCGCGGAATGCAAAGGCGCTCACACGCCTAAGATTTAGGTTTTGACGGGTTCGGCCTCAACAGCGTCCGCCTCTACTGGCTCCGCTTCAATCACGTCGGCCGCGCCGGCCTCTACGTCTTCCGCCGGGTCGGATTTATCCTCAATCGCGCCCACGATCAGCGGCAGCATTTCAGCGCCCGTGGTCGCGGAGGCTTCGACCTCCGCAGGTTCGGTCCAGCTCAACGTGTCGAAGCTCTGGCAGTTCGAACAAACCGGGTCCCAGTGGCCATGCACCTGCTGGCAATTGTCGCACACCCATTGCGGGCCGCGCGGCGCGGTCAGCGCCTTGGCCAGCCAGCCGCGCACCACCGCATCGTCATCGCCTTCGCCGCGCGCAATAGCGGCCATGATCGTCAAGGTCCGCGCGCTGGGGCTTGTTTCTGACAGATCACCAAGGGCGCGCTTGGCTTGCGGGAAATCTTCCGCTGCGATGTTCAGCTCCGCCATCAGCATCCGGGCTTCCGGATGGTCAGGCGCCGATTTGATCAGGCCATTGAAGCGCTTGATCCGCTCCTGCGGGGACTCATCTGGCGCAATCTCGGCATAGACGGCGGCCAGTTCTGGGTGCGGCTGGGTATCCCAGGCCTTCTTCAGCACACGGCCCGCATAGCGGCCTTTGCCTTGTTCAATGTAGCCACGCGCAGCCATTACGGCGGCGGGGATCAGGTCCGGCGACAGGCGGTTGGCTTCAATCGCGGCCTCGCGCGCCTCAATAGAGCTGCCTTCCGCAATCACATCCTTAGCTTCCGACAGCGCCAAGACCGCGTCGCGGCGTTTGTGGACATCGCGTGGCAGGGAACCGTATTTCAGCTTCGCGTTCAGCGTCTTGCGCGCCGCCGACCAATCCTCATTGCCAGCTTGCAGCTTCAACAACAAATCTTGCGTTTCTTCATGCTTGGGTTTCAGGGCGAACGCCTTCTCAGCCAATTTCAGCGCCGTGTCAGTATCCCCCTCAGCCAGCTTTTGCTTCATGATGCCACGCACTCCCACAAAACGCGTTCGTTCGTCGCTCAACAGCCGTTTGTACACATCCTGCGCCTTGCGTGTGTCGCCTGATTGCTCGGCCGCTTGTGCCGCGATCAGGTTGGTCAGCTCCGGGCGCTTGAGATATTTCTCCGCCTTGGCCGCCTTGGCCATTGCGGTCCGCCCCTCGCCCGACGCAAGCGCCATTAAGCCATCCGCCAGTGCCTCAAACCCTTTGCGTTCGCGCGAGCGGTCAAAATAACGCGAAATTGCGGTCTCGTCGCCGTTGAGGAACCGGAAGGTCGCTACCAGCAGGCTCAGAAGTTTCAACGCCACCCAAAACGCGAAAAGCAGCACAATAAGGCCGACAATCGCAACCAAAGGCGTCAGCGTGTATTCGGTATTCGCCACCGATATGCGCACCTCGCCGCTGGTTTCCAGAAGCTGTGTCACGCCAAGGGTCAACCCAATGACAACCAGAACGAAAACCAGAATTTTAACCAAAGACCAAATCATCTAAACTGTCCTAACTGCCGTTTAACGCGGCAGACACCGCTTCATATCCGCTGACTGCGCCCAACCGCGCCTCAACCTGTGCGCGCCACCCGTCAAATGCGGCGCGTGCTGCATCCGGAAGCCCTTCGATTTCCGTCAAAGCTTGCGCGTAGTCCTCGGCCTTCACGGCCGCTTCCGCGCGCGACAAAATTGCGTCGCCGTCATCGCCTTCGCGCGGGGTCAAGGAACGCGCACCAAGCTGATCCTTCAAAAATAATTGCAGCCGGCTTTGCGTGTCATCACCTGCCTCGGCGCGCATCGCCTGCGCAAGCGCGGCCCGCGCAGCGCTTGGAAAAGCCTCCTGCACGCTGCCCGCTGTCGGCGCACCCTCAGCGGCCACGGCTTGAAGCCCGTCCGGCACCTCAACCGCCCCCGCAATATCGCCCAATGCAGCATCAAACGGCTCGCCACTGACCAATGCAAGGCGCACTTTTTGCAAAGCGCCGCGCGCGATCACACGGGCCTCGGCCTCCTCCGCGCTGATTTGCTGCGCCGCTGCTGCCTCCATCTGGTCTTGCGCCGCCGCAGCCATGTCGGCCACTTGCGATTGCAGCTGCGCCAATTCCTCACGCTGCGTGTTGAGCAAAATCTGCACATCATCGGGCAGCTTAGTCGTGCCGTCGCTGCGCGTTAGTGCGTCCAGACGCTCCGACAGCGCAGTAATTTCAGATTTGAGCGCCTCGGTCGCGCCATTCAGGTCGGACAATCCCGTGCCCACTGTGTCGCCAAGCGCAGCTACATCGCCCGACACTGAGTCAATCATCTCAGATTTGCTTGCCAGATCGACCTTGGCCGCTTCCAGTTCCGCCTTGATCGCGGTCAGCTCGGACATGTCGCGTTCTTGCCATCCCTGCGGGAAAGCGAGCATGGCAATAGCAAACCCAATCGCACCCGCAAAGACGCCGCCCAACACCGGCCCAAACATTCCGCCGGATTTTTCCGCAGCGACCGGCGCGTTAACGGGCTCTGGCTGTTCGTCAGGCACATCATCCGCCTCACCCAAATCTTCATCCGGGGCAGGCTCCAACTTTGCTTGATCTTGGTCGTTCACTTCGTGGTCAACAGGTTCAAGCTCAGTATCATGCTCATCAGCTGGCGGCGCGTCCGGCGTCTTGTCGTCGTCTGCCGACGATTCCGCAGACATCGCCTCATCCGTAGCCGGCTTGATGCTGTCATCAAACACGGCCCGCTCAGAGGTTTCAGACCCAGTTTCGACGATTTCTGCGTCTTCCACGCGCTCCTCAGCACGCGGCTTGGAGCCTTTTTTTCCAGACGAAGACTTAGGAGTTTTGGCCAAATCAGGCCTCCATTCTTGAAATCACAGACGAGTCGGAACATGCGCCCCGATGCAGCATAGACCGGAATTCAAATAAGCCTCAAGCGCGCAGGGCTGCGGCCAACTGCGACAACTCCGCCAACATAGATGGCGCATTTGGCGCGTCGCAAATGCGGATCGAGGCATAGCCTTCCGGGTCCAGAGGCTGCGCGATTGCGGGGCTTAGGCAAACAGCATGCAGCTTGGCCCGCACCCCGGAAAAAAGATTGCTTTGAAACAGCCGAGCGGTTCGCGGGGAAAAAAGTGGCACAACCACCTCTTGGTCGACCTCCAGCATATCCAAGGCGCGCGCGCTTAGCGTCATTTCGCGCTGACGGTAGGCCACCAGCCGTTCCGCTCCATCGACGTCACCCGCAATCGCGGCACCGCTCAGATGCAGCAGCTGCTCACCATGGCTTTCGCGCTTGATCAACGCGTTCAGCGCCGCCAAATCGCCATTTGCCGAGATCGTCGAAGCGCCCGCGCTGCGCGCCACTTGCGCGGTCCGCGCGCCCACACAAAACGCCCGCATCCCCACCGGTCCATTGAGATGACGAAAAGCAATCGCCCCGTTCTGCGACGTCAGCGCAACCGCGCCATAGGCGCTAAAATCTACCTCTAAATCCAGAAACTCTGGTTCCAGAAGCGACGAAATCACAACCCCCAGATCACCGCCAATCGCACGGCGCAGCTGCAATGCGAAGCGCTGCGATTGCGCCTCTGGGCGCGTCAACAAAACCTGCATCACCGGGGTCTGAGCATTGTAAGGATCATGCTTGGGTGTTACCTGCCTCCTGCATCCCGCGCAACATCGGAGCCCGCTATGGCCCAGAGTTTGACCAACTGTTTGACCCTGCTTGGCATTGAAAGCAGTTGCGATGACACCGCCGCCGCGGTGGTACGGCAAGGGCCCGACGGGGCGGGGCAAATCCTCAGCTCGACCGTCTTTGGCCAAACGAGGCTGCATGCGGCCTTCGGTGGTGTCGTCCCCGAAATTGCCGCACGCGCACATGCCGAAAAGCTCGATCACATGGTCGAGGCGGCCTTGGAGCAAGCCGAAACCACACTCTCAGACATAGACGCCATTGCCGTCACCGCCGGACCGGGTCTTATTGGCGGCGTCATGTCAGGTGTCATGTGTGCCAAAGGCATCGCCGCGGGCGCACGCAAACCCTTGATCGGCATTAACCATCTGGCCGGGCACGCGCTGACCCCACGCCTGACGGATGGCTTGGCGTTTCCATATCTGATGCTGCTCGTCTCAGGCGGCCACTGCCAGTTTCTGCGCGTCACATCTGCCACAGACTTCACCCGCCTCGGCGGCACCATAGACGACGCCCCGGGGGAGGCCTTTGACAAAACCGCCAAGCTCATCGGACTTGCGCAACCCGGCGGCCCGGCTATCGAACATGCCGCCAAATCAGGCGATGCCAAACGGTTCAAACTGCCGCGCCCGCTGCTGGACCGCGAAGATTGCGACATGTCATTTTCTGGACTGAAAACCGCCGTTCTGCGCGCCCGTGATGCGCTGATCGCGGCGCAAGGCGGCCTCTACGTCCAAGACCAAAACGACCTCGCAGCAAGTTTTCAAGCCGCCGTCAGCGATGTTCTGGCCGAAAAGTCCCGACGCGCACTGGCCCAAGCCGGGGTCGACACAATCGCAGTGGCAGGCGGTGTCGCGTCGAACCAAACCATCCGCGCAGCGCTTGAACAGGTCGCGCAGGACGCGGGCGCCACCTTCGCAGCGCCGCCACTCGCGCTATGCACTGATAATGCGGCGATGATCGCCTGGGCGGGGATCGAACGCTTCCGGTTGGGCCTGTTCGATGACATGTCCCTCGCCGCACGCCCTCGCTGGCCGCTCGATCAATCAGCACGCCCCATGCTCGGGTCAGGTAAAAAAGGGGCCAAAGCATGAGCAAAATCATCGTTGCAGGCGCCGGCGCGTTCGGCACAGCTTTGGCACTTGCCATTGAAAAGCCCGTGACATTGACCGGGCGCGATATTTCCGCGCTTCAGAAAACCAGAACCACCGACAGGCTGCCCGGCGTTACCTTGCCCGACCGCATCACGCTCGACCCCGACCCAATCGTCGGCCCACAAGACACGCTGTTGGTCGCGATCCCGATGCAGGCCATGTCCGGCTATTTGAAGGGTCGCAGCATGGCCCCCAAAGCCGCAATCGCCTGCTCAAAAGGCATCGAACTTGCCACCGGGCGCGGCCCCAGCGCCGTGCTGAAAGAAACCTTGGGCGTCCCCACCGCGGTCCTGACCGGCCCAAGCTTTGCCACCGACATTAGCGAAGGCAAACCCACCGCGCTGACGCTTGCTTGCGAAGACAAAGGCCTCGGGTCTGAACTGCAAACTGCGCTCACCTCCGACACGTTGCGCTTGTACCTATCCGACGACCCGGTCGGGGCCGAACTGGGCGGGGCATTAAAAAACGTAATCGCCATTGCCTGCGGGGTCTGCATGGGTGCGGGCCTTGGCGAAAGCGCACGCGCTGCACTCATGACACGGGGCATGGCCGAAACCGTGCGGCTGGCGCTAAAAATGGGGGCAAAGCCCGAAACGCTCAACGGCCTGTCAGGCTTTGGCGATCTTGCGCTGACATGTACCTCCGCCCAATCGCGCAATTATAGCTTTGGCTTCGCACTTGGGGCCGGCGAAATGCCACCGGAAGGCAAAACCGTCGAAGGACGCGCAACCGCTCAGGCAACCTTGGATGTGGCGAAAAATTTCGGCGTAGATATGCCGATCACGCGGGTGGTGGCCGGTTTGACGGCGCAGGACTTGACCGTCCCGCAAGCCCTGTCGCAGCTTTTGTCCCGCCCGCTGACATCGGAATAAGGAGTGCGAACCATGGCGTATTGGCTATTCAAATCGGAAACGACCACATGGTCCTGGGACCAGCAAATGGCCAAAGGTGAGGCTGGCGAAGAATGGGACGGTGTGCGCAATTATCAGGCCCGCAACTTCATGCGGCAGATGAAAATCGGCGATCAGGGTTTCTTCTACCATTCCCAAAAGGACCGCGAAATTGTCGGGCTGGTCGAGGTGATCGCCGAGGCGCATCCAGACAGCACCACAGATGATGAGCGCTGGGAATGCGTTGATATCAAAGCCATTTCGTCGCTGCCAACGCCCGTGCACCTCGATGACATCAAAGCACGCGAAGACCTTGCCGATATGGTGTTGGTCAAGAATTCGCGCCTGTCTGTGCAGCCCGTGACCGAAGCCGAATGGCGCATCATTTGTGGTATGGGCGGACTCTAAACGAGCTTTGAACAGACCAACAAAAAAGAACGGGACCCCAACAAACGTTGGAGCCCCGTTTCTACCCCACGCGCTGCATCGCTTCGCACCACATGACTATTCTCGCACTCGTACAATACGCGATTTGATCGGTCGCACGCAAACAAATTGCCCCGAGCATTCATGTCAATTTCGACACAAATGCAAACGCCCGCCACTATGATGGGGCGGGCGTCGCGTTAAATCGGTCGTGCTGGCTTAGCCGTAAACGGCCTCTTTGCCGAAATGCTTGGTCAGCATGTAATAAACAACCGCGCGGTATTTGTTGCGCTCAGATTTGCCATAAGTTTCGATCACGGAATTGATCGCTTCCATCAGCGCGGGGCTGTCGGCGAGACCCAATTTCTTGATCAAGAAGTTGTTTTTGACGGTTTCCAGCTCGTCCGGCTGGCTGCCCGCAACGGTCGAGGCATCCGCGTCATAGATCGACGGGCCGCAGCCGATTGTGACCTTGGTCAGCAGGTCCATGTCGGGCGTCATGCCACATTTGTTTTTCAGATCATCTGCGTATTGCGCGATCAGGTCATCTCTTTTGCCCATATGAGCGTCTCCCACCTTAGTGTGTTCACCCCGAAATTTGAGGCCTCAATCGCCCTGAACTGCCGGGCGTGGATCAGAGGTTAATGTCTAAAGAAGCCAAAACAAAGGGGAAATTCTGTGCGGCAGGCACTCGGCTTTGGCGACCTTACCTGCATGTCCCCCAACCGCGCGATTGCAGATGGAAATGATCGGCATGCAAGCTGTTGTAATCCGGGCTCAAGACCGTCTCAAACCACCGGCAGGCTTGGTCGCGGATCGTCTCAAAGAATGGCAATTCGCGGTCCCAATCAGTGATCAGGCTCACGCGGCGGCCGTCGGCCAGCGCAAACCCTGTGATATCAATCGCCTCCGCCGTCGCATGCAAACTCATCCGGGTGCTCGACCCGCGAATGGGCCTGCAATTGTAGCTCGACAAATGCCCGATCCTGACGACGTCGCTGCCCAAATGCGCCCGCGCCGCCGGTTGCAAGCTGTGCCGTTCCCACATCGCCATCCGCAAAGCCACGCTGCAGGTTGTCTCAACAGTGGTGAGCGCAGCACCGCCTATCCCCGACAAAGCCACCCGGTTTTCGATCCCGCAGCTCTCTGAAACCTCCAAATCCGCCATCGGCGTGAACGCTGAATCTGCCTGCCCCAAAACCGCCATGCACAACGCGGGATCATTGGCCGCACTGTTCAATTTGTAGGGGGTCAGAAACGTCACTGGGTCCGCAACGTAAAGCCGTTTCAATGGGTTCCAGTGGCGCGGTACAGGCGATGAAGGGTGGATCAGCGCCAGATATCCTAGCCCCAGCACAACACAAAGCAGGATCGACAAGAAAACAAAACGCAGCGCTGACATGCTCAGTTCAGAACCACGCCCGTCTTGGCCCCATGATTGGTCTTTTTGTCAAACGCCCGGTCGGCCCTGTTATACTTGCGAACAATCGGGCGGGTTTTCTTGCAGTTGGCCTGCTCGATTTCATGCGCCGCAGCGATCCCATGCGCCCCATGCTGTTCTTCATGCTGCTTCAGGGCGGCAATCATCCGGTCCCAATTGGCCCGAAACGCGGGGCTCAGCGCGCTGCGGTTGGTGTGTTTCGGCATTGTGTAAGTCACGACAACGCGCACCTCACACGCCGCAGACCACTTGATGTCCCAACGCGTGTAGGCCCAATAATTCTTGGGCCCACGCCGCTTCATCTGTGCGCCAAGGTCTTTGGCGGTGAGGCCGTCGACCTTGTAAAACACCTCCCTGATCTTGATCTCAGGCACGGCAATCGCTGGGGCCGACAAAAGCCCCAACACACACGCGGTCAGTGTCGCGCGCAACGCCAAATCAGTAGCGATAATGTTCCGGCTTAAATGGGCCATCCTGCGCAACCCCAATGTAGTCCGCTTGTTCTTTGGCCAGCTTGGTCAACTTCACGCCAATGCGGTCAAGGTGCAAACGCGCGACCTTCTCGTCAAGATGCTTGGGCAGGATGTAGACCTCGTTCTTATAGGCCTCGCCATTGGTCCAAAGCTCCATCTGGGCCAAAACCTGGTTGGTAAACGATGCCGACATCACGAAAGACGGATGCCCGGTGGCGTTGCCAAGGTTCAGCAAACGCCCTTCGGACAGCAGGATCAACCGGTTGCCGCTTGGCATCTCGATCATATCCACCTGCTCTTTGATGTTGGTCCATTTGTGGTTCTTCAGCGCGGCCACCTGAATTTCGTTATCGAAATGGCCGATATTGCCCACGATCGCCATGTCCTTCATCTCGCGCATATGCTCGATGCGGATCACGTCCTTGTTGCCGGTAGTGGTAATGAACACGTCAGCGGTTGACAGCACGTCTTCCAGAAGCACGACCTCAAAACCGTCCATTGCCGCTTGCAACGCGCAGATCGGGTCAACTTCGGTGACTTTCACGCGCGCGCCCGCGCCCGCCAGTGACGCCGCAGACCCTTTGCCTACGTCGCCGTAGCCCATGACAACGGCAACTTTACCAGCCATCATCGTATCAGTCGCGCGGCGGATACCGTCTACGAGGCTCTCTTTACAACCGTATTTGTTGTCGAATTTCGACTTGGTCACCGAGTCGTTCACGTTGATCGCGGGGAACGGCAATTGCCCGTTCTTGAACAGATCATACAGACGATGCACGCCGGTCGTGGTTTCTTCAGAGACACCTTTGATCTGGTCGCGCATCTTGGTGAACCACCCGGGGGAGGCCGCCATGCGTTTGGCGATCTGTTGTTTGATCACCTCTTCTTCTTCAGATGTCGGAACGGCCAGAACTTCTTCGCCCGCCTCAGCGCGCGCGCCCAGCAGGATGTAAAGTGTCGCGTCGCCGCCATCGTCAAGGATCAGGTTGGGGCCGTCTGGGAACATGAAAGACTTATCAAGATAGTCCCAATGCTCTTCCAGAGATTGGCCTTTGACCGCGAAAACTGGCGTGCCGCCCGCAGCAATCGCCGCCGCCGCATGGTCTTGCGTCGAAAAGATGTTGCACGACGCCCAGCGAACATCTGCGCCAAGTTCAACCAGCGTCTCAATCAGAACCGCTGTCTGAATGGTCATATGCAGCGAACCCACGATCCGCGCGCCCGACAAAGGCTTGCTTTCACCGTATTCCGCGCGCAACGACATCAGCCCCGGCATTTCCGTTTCTGCAATGTCCAGTTCCTTGCGGCCAAAGGCGGCAAGCTCGATATCTTTTACAACGTAGTCTTGGGCCATCTGACCAGCTCCTGCATCCAAAATTTGCTTGCGAATAACACCTCACCGCCCCCTCGACAATGCGTCTTGCCCATGGAAGAAAATGTGCCGCAGCAAGGGGGCGACAAATGGCCAAACAACCGCGCGCATGGCAGCGCATGTTATCCGGACGCAGGCTTGATCTGCTCGACCCAACCCCAATGGATATCGAGATCGAGGATATCGCCCACGGGCTTGCCTTCGTCGCCCGTTGGAATGGGCAAACCTATGGCGACTTCCCCTATTCCGTGGCCGAGCATTCGGTGCTGGTCGAACAGCTATACAGCGCTGCCAACCCGGACGCGCCGACCAAATGGAAGCTCGCGGCCCTTCTGCATGACGCGCCGGAATACGTCATCGGCGACATGATCTCCCCTGTAAAATCCGCTGTGGGACCGGGCTACGCCGAGCTTGACGACCGCCTGACCGCCGCAATCCACCTGCGCTTCGGCCTGCCCGCCGCAATCCCTGTGGCCGTCAAAAAGCAAATCAAAAAAGCCGACAAAATCTCTGCGTGGCTGGAGGCGACCCAAATCGCAGGCTTCTCAATCGAGGAGGCAAACAAGTTCTTCGGCGCGCCGGCAAGCGATCTGCTCCTGCCCAACGTCTTAAAGCCCCGCCCACCAATGGAAGTGAAAGCTGATTTCATCGCCCGCTTTCAGGATCTTTCGTCATGAAAATCCGCCCCGTAACCCCCGCCGACATCCCGCAAATCACCGCGATCCTGAACGCCATTATCGAAATTGGTGGCACCACGGCCTACGAAGACCCGCTCGACGCCAGCTATTTCGACCGCTTCCTGCATCCCGAAAACGCAAAGACCTTTCTCCATGTTGCCGTGGCGGAAGATGGCATCGAAGGTCTGCAATGGATGAGCCCCAACCCCGCCCCCGAGGCAAATATCGGTGGCATCGCCACATTCGCGCGCCCTGGCACCACCGGGCGCGGCATTGGCACGGCACTGTTTGAAGCGACCCGCGCCGCCAGCATCGCGGCGGGATTTACCGTGCTAAACGCCACCATCCGCGCCGACAACACCAGCGGCCTCGCCTATTATTCCAAAATGGGGTTCGTGGATCATTCGATCACCCCCCAAGTCCCGCTCAAAGACGGCACGCTCGTTGACCGCGTCCACAAACGGCTTTCGCTCTAGACGCTCGATTTCAACCAGTCGGCAAAAACCTTCAACCGGTCAACGCGCTGCCCGGGCTTCGTCAATATGTAATACCCCAGCTCTGTTTGCTCGGCCGCAAACAGGCAAACCAGACGCCCAGCCGCGATGTCGGCCTCAACCAAGGCCAATCCCTGCAGTGACAAACCATAGCCCGCGCGCGTCGCGGCCAGCACCATCGTATTGGCGGTAAAGTTGGTCACATCGGCCGCATCCAGATCAAGCCCCTGTTCCGCAGCAAAGAGGCGCGGTTCGGCCCGGCCCGGTTCCAATAACCATTTCTGCTTTTGAAGCGCGGCGATATCGCCGCATTCGATCCCCTTTGCGCGCTCAGGGGTAGCGACGACCACGTTGCCGGCGCTGACCAGATATTCTGCATCAACACCGTCCCAGCCCCCGCGCCCGTACCGAATGGCCATGTCAAACCCGTCACGCGCCAAATCAACAAGTTCATAGCCCGGAACAAGCGCAAGCTTCACCTCTGGGTGCTCCGCCCAAAATCCACCAATGCGCGGCATCATCCAGTTTTCCGCAAAACTTGGCGTCATGGCGATTTGCAGCGGGCGATCCGCACCGACCTGACGCGTGGCCTGGACGCCATGCGCAATCTGGGAAAACCCGTCCTGCAACGCGTCGGCCAACACCCGGCCCGCTTCCGTCAACGCCATACCGCGTCCTTCCCGCACAACAAGGCTTTGGCCCAACTCGGCCTCTAGACTGCGCACATGCTGCGCAATTGCAGCATGGGTCACATTCAGCTCCCGCGCCGCTGTTGAGAACCCGCCCAACCGCGCCATAGCCTCAAAAGCCCGTAACGCCGCAAGGGAGGGGATATCACGCCACTCCATATGTAACCCTAACTTACATTACAGAATTCTTTCTGACTCTCATATTTTGCCACTAAGTGCAACAAATAGGGCAACGCAACATCAGAAAGGAGAAAGCCATGCTTTCAATCATCGCCGATGCCCTTATGACCGCAACCCGCCAGGATCAACGTCCATGGCGCCACCATGACAAGCATCACGCCGACCGGTTCATCCCGGAGGCGCGCAAGCGGGCCGACAGCGAGGCCCGCCGTCACAACCCCTATTCCTACTTCCAGTAATCAATCGAAGGAGGTTCATCATGACCCCGCAAATCTTGCGCGCCTTGTACGAAAAACAACAAAAGCCGCGACGTAAATCATCAAAAACGACCATTCTGTCCCCTCGCGCAAGCAAGGCAAACAGCATCGCCGGACCAAGGCGGTTCCTATGACCAGCACCGACACCATCCTCCCCGGTCTGGGCGAAAAAGAGCGTATCGCATTCGTCTTGAAATGGGTGGCCGCAGCGATCCAAATCCTGGGCTACGCCGCGACAGCCTTCGCCATCACGCCATGGAACATCTATCTGTTTCTGATCGGTGTGCTGGGCTGGTTCGTCGTAGGCCTGCTCTGGAACGACCGCGCCATCATACTGATCCACATCGTGGCGCTCGGGGCGATGATCGCAGGTCTGGCCAGCACCTAAGCTGGCGCGCAATCGCGCCCGGCACGCGCGGTGGTTCCGTCACTCTCCCGGCGGGACCACCCGACAAAATCACCACCGGCAAAGTGCAACACAATACCACCGTCAAAAGCGGCGTAACTGCCCCCTCGCAAGCAAGCGCCCTGCGAAACGGGGCCAGAGCCCAGCAGCTTTTCCATGGCGAAAACCGCGGAATGATCCGTCCGGCCAAAATCTATGCGCTGCGGGCGGCCTAAAAGCTGGACACCACCGGCGTCCAAAGAAAACGGGATCGTGGGCACCGGCGGCGCGACCGTGCCACATGCGGACAACGCCAGAGCACAAAAACCCGCGAAAGCGCGCATCAGCGCGGGCTGCGCTTGGCCAAAATGCGCTGCAAAGTCCGACGGTGCATGTTCAATCTGCGCGCGGTCTCAGATACGTTGCGGTCACACAGCTCATAGACCCGTTGAATATGCTCCCACCGCACGCGATCAGCCGACATCGGGTTCTCAGGCGGCGGCGGCAGCTCGTCATCGCCTGCAAGTAGCGCGTTGGTCACATCATTGGCGTCGGCAGGTTTCGAAAGATAGTCCGTCGCGCCGATTTTCACCGCGGCCACAGCCGTCGCAATCGCGCCGTAACCAGTCAAAACCACGATCCGCGCATCCGGGCGTCGGGCGCGCAGCACTTCCACCACGTCCAGCCCATTGCCATCTTCCAGCCGAAGATCGACAACCGCGTAGGCTGGTGGGCGCGCAGTCGCGACAGCCTTTCCGGCAGCCACGCTTTCAACAGCCTCAGGTTCAAACCCGCGTTTTTCCATGGCCCGCGCCAAACGGCGCAAAAAGGGTTCGTCGTCATCAACAATCAGCAGCGAGCGGTCATCACCAATTTTGTCCAGCAATTCGGCCATAGGACATCTTTCCGATTAAGTTCCGTGTTGGACAGTAGGTAGCACCATCTGCCAGCCGGTCAAACCACCCATCAAGACGCGGCCTGCGCGTAGCAGGCCACCGTCGCGGCCATATCTTCCGGCAACGCGTCGCGGCGGAAGAAATCTACAAACCCGTGTTCGGGCAACACCAGATAGGTAAACGTGGAATGATCCACGAGGTAGTCATCCCCACCCCCGGCCTGCCGCCGGTAGAAAGTGCGATACGCTTGGCTGGCGGCTTTCACCTGCTCAGGCGATCCCGTCAGTCCGATCATCTTGGGGTGCATGACATCAGCAAATTCGGCCACCACCTCTGGCGTGTCCCGTTCCGGATCGACCGAGATAAACACTGGTGTCGCGTCAATGCCCCGCTGCGCCAAAGCGTCCACCGCCTCGCCGTTGCGATACACATCCAACGGGCACACGTCCGGACAATAGGTGTACCCAAAGTAAATCAGGCTTGGCTCGGTTATCACATCCGTATCCGTCACGGTCTCACCCGCGCCCGACACCAACGTGAACGGCCCGCCAATGTCGCCGCCCGCGACGGCGCCTTGGGTGCATTGTGCAAACTGATCATCGTCGTCGCCTGAGCCTTTGATCATCGTGTAGCCGAAAACCCCAGCAAGCATCACCACCAGTAGCCCTGCCGCCACCCAAACCAGTTTCTTGTCCATGCCGTTTCCTTTTCACGCCGATTTGCCACGTTGATCCGCCATTCGGCCTCCAGTATCAATCAGCCATGTTGACGCTGCCAATCACAATCCGCTGATGCTGTTCAGCACCCCCGCCATCGGGCAGTATTCCGCGCGCAACGGCATCGTTCGGCTGCGCACGCTCATCATTCTCAGGTGGCTCGCAATCTTGGGGCAGGGCGGCACGATCTTTGTCGCCAGTCAGGTGCTCAGGCTCGACATACCGTTGGGGGCCTGCATGCTGGCTGTTGGTGCGTCCGTCATTTCAAACATCGTCACAATCGCCATTTTCCCCGAAAACCGCCGCCTGTCGGAGCGTGAGGTCTCGCTGACATTGCTGTTCGACCTCACCCAGCTTGCGTTTTTGGTGTTCCTGACCGGCGGGCTGAACAACCCGTTTGCGCTGCTGATCCTCGCCCCCATCACCGTCTCGGCGATGACCCTACGCAGCAAGTCGGCCTTGCTGATTTGCGGGCTGGCCGTGGTTTTGGTCAGCGTGCTGGCCCGCTACTACGTGCCACTGCGAACCGAACAGGGCGCCATCCTCGAAATGCCGCTGGTCTTTTTGGCAGGCTTCTGGGTCGCGATCATGATCGGCATCGTGTTTCTGGCAATTTATGCAGGGCGGGTCACGTCAGAAACCCACGCGATGAGCCAAGCCCTGCTGGCCACCCAAATGGCCCTCGCGCGTGAACAAAAGCTAACCGATCTGGGCGGGGTGGTCGCCGCTGCAGCGCATGAGCTGGGCACGCCGCTCGCCACCATCAAGCTGACCAGTGCTGAGCTGATGGAAGAGCTTGAAGACAGCCCTGACCTGAAAGAAGACGCCGCCCTGATCCGCGAACAGGCCGACCGATGCCGCGACATCCTCCATTCGATGGGCCGGGCGGGCAAAGACGATCTGCACTTGCGCAACGTGCCGCTCAGCGCGCTACTCGAAGACGCCGCCGAGCCGCATCTCGACCGCGGCAAACAGGTCGCCTTCGACTACACCATGCCAGAGGATGACGACGCCCATATGCCATTGGTGACCCGCAAACCCGAGGTCATACACGGGCTGCGCAACCTGATCCAAAACGCCGTCGATTTCGCTGATCAACGGGTGTGGATCGACGCAAGCTGGTCGCAGGACCGCATCACGATCCGCGTCATAGATGACGGGCGCGGCTACCCGGTCGATCTGCTCGGGCGCATCGGCGATCCTTTCATAAGGCGGCGCAAACGCAACAAGGACGTAGCGCAGAGGCCGGAATATGAAGGCATGGGGTTGGGGCTGTTCATCGCCAAAACCCTGCTGGAACGCACCGGCGCCGAGGTGCAATTCGCCAATGCCACAACAGGGTCCGTGGCCGGCGCACAACCCGGCCGCACCGGCGCGATTGCACAGGTCAGCTGGCCCGCATCAGCGATTTTAGCCGACACCCAAACCGGGCACTCAAAGGGTCTCGGGGAAAACACACAAATCCAGATTTAACGCACCATTAACCGAGTTGTGGAATCTTGCCAGCGTTTCGCTGATCATTCCCAAAGGATGTGCCTGTGCCCGCAATGCTGCTCTCGCCCTATTTGGCCGTATTCCTAGCTGGCTTGGCCTTGGGCGCCATCGCCTGCTTTTCGACGCGAATGACACGCAAGACATCACAAGGTCACAACACTGGCGAACCTGAACCGCAGGAAATGGTGTTTGACGGCGACCAGTTGGTCAGCGCCTCCGCCTCCGCCCGGATCGCCCTGTCGCCGGAAGACCTCGAAGACGGACCTCTGCCCCGCCTTGTCCAGCGGCTGGGTGAGCTGTTCCCGCAATTCACCCTCGCATTTGATGCTGCCCGCAAAGAAAGCGCACAGTTCGAGCTGATGGAAACCTCGACCTCCGGGGTGATCAAGGTCGCGGTCGATTGCGACGGCCCGCGCGCCGCGTTCAAAATCACCGGGCTGCCCGATCTGCTGGCCAGCCGGGTGTTGCTCGACCGCGCCGTGTCAGAGGCCAATGAACACGAATTGGCTGTGCTGCGCGGTACTGTGTCCACCTCGCCGTCGATCATCTGGCGCGAAACCCGCATGGGCGAAATTGACTGGGTCAATTCAGCCTATATTGCGCTGGTCGAACAGGCCGATGAAACACCGCAAACCGGCTGGCCCCCACGCCGCCTGTTTGAAGGTGCCTCCATCACTGCACTGGGCGAGTCCCCGCACCCCCGCCGCTCCCCCATCACGCTGGCCGACGGCACCACCCATTGGTACGACGTCACCAGCTTCGGCCATGGCAACAGCACGCTGCATTACGCCACCGACACCAGCAAAACGGTCCAGGCCGAAGAGGCGTTGCGCAATTTTATGCAGACCCTGACGCAAACCTTCGCCGCATTGCCCATTGGCCTCGCTATTTTCGACCGCACGCGGCAGTTGCAACTGTTCAACCCCGCCCTGATGGACCTCACCACGCTTGAACCCGAATGGCTTGCCGCACGCCCAACGCTCTATGATTTCGTCAACCGAATGCGCGAAAAGCGGATGTTGCCAGAACGCAAGGATTTCAAGGACTGGCGCGCCAAGATCAATGAGCTCGACAAGCTCGCCGTCGACGGCACCTATGCCGAAACATGGGTTCTACCCACCGGCCAGACCTACAAAGTCACCGGCAGGCCGCACCCGGAAGGCGCCGTCGCGTTTCTGATCGAAGATATCTCGGCTGAAATTTCACTCACCCGCAAATTCCGCCGTGAGCTAGAGCTGAGCCAATCGCTCATCGACAACCTTCCCGATTCCATCGCTGTGTTCGACGCAGACGGCAACATGGTCCTGTCGAATGAAGCCTATTGCGCGCTTTGGGACGTCGACCCCGAACTTGTCATTGGCCAGGCCAGCATCGTTGAGGCCACACGCCAATGGCAGAGCAAGAGCCTGCCAACGCCGCTTTGGGGCGATATCCGTGAATTTGTCGGCCACGCCGGCGACAGGGCCGAATGGTTTGGCTCCGTCGATCTTGAAGACGGGCGCCAATTGGCGTGCCGCCTGATGCCGCTTGCGGGCGGCGCGACCTTGGCCAGTTTCGCCGATATGACCGCCACCGCTGAGCCGCTGCGCGAGGTTGCTGGCGCCACGCTCTGATCTTGCCTTGCGAGCGCTGCGTGTTGGCGTAAAACTGCGCCAATGGACCGCGCGCTTAACTTTGACCTCTCGCTTGACGATCTGCCCGCGACCGATGCGCTCGCTGCAGCGCTTGCCGACATTGCGCATCCGGGCCTTGTCATCTTGCTCGATGGTCCCGTCGGTGCCGGCAAAACCACCCTCGCGCGCAAGACCATCCAAACATTGCTGGCGGCCTGTGATCTTTATGAAGACGTCCCATCCCCGACCTTCACCATTGTACAAACATATATGGCCGACACGTTGGAGATCTGGCACGCAGACCTCTACCGCCTGACCGCCACCGACGAACTGGTGGAATTGGGCCTCGACACAGCCTTTGACGACGCGTTTTGCCTGATTGAATGGCCCGACCGGCTGGGCCAAAGCGCGCCCGAACATCTCTCCATTGATCTCAGCTACGCCGACGCGGAAGACGCCAGACACGCGCGCATTTCAGCAACCCATGGCGCGCAAGACGATTTGGCAAGCTTGCGCCAAAGGCTCGCTGCATGACGGATCGCAAAGCCCAAATTGCGACCTTCCTGACACTGTCGGGCTGGGGCAACGCCCGACGCCATACCCTCGCAGGCGATGCGTCAAACCGCAGGTATGACCGGCTCGAAAAACCAAACGGCAGCTGCGCCGTGTTCATGGACGCCCCTCCGGACAAAGGGGAGGATACGACCCCTTTCATCCAGATCGCAGAATACCTGCGCCGCAACGATTTAAACGCGCCCGAAATCTACGCCCGCGACACGCAAAACGGGTTCCTGTTGATCGAAGATTTAGGCGACGATCTCTTCGCACGGGTCCTCCAAGACGCGCCCGAAAATGAGCCCACGCTGTATCTCGCAGCCACCGACGCCCTGCTGCATTTGCACGCGCAAAACCCGCCAGACATCCCCGGCTACGGCCCGGTTGAAATGGCGCAAGCCGCCTGCCTCGCCTTGGATTGGTACGCAAAATTTGCGGGCCAACCGGTCAGAGAAGATACGCGCCAGACCTTTGAAACCCTCGTCAAAGATGCCCTCAACTCAGTGTTTACGGACAAAAGCGTCACCGTGCTGCGCGACTACCACGCCGAAAACCTGATCTGGCTCCCGGATCGCACCGGCCTTGAACGCGTCGGTCTGCTCGACTTTCAAGACGCGATGTTGGGCCATCCGGCCTATGATCTCGCCTCCCTTCTGCAAGACGCGCGCCGCGACGTGGGCACCGAAGCGCAAGAGATCTGTATCACACACTATGTTCAGAAAACCGGCACTGACGCGGACACCTTTGAGCGAGCCTTCGCAACTTGTAGTGCCCAGCGCAATCTGCGGATCATTGGCGTTTTCACACGGCTGTGCGTGCGCGACGGCAAGCAAAGCTACCCAGACCTTTTGCTGCGCGTCTGGCGCAATCTCTTGCAGGACCTGAACCACCCCAGCCTGACACCACTCGGCACATGGGTCCGTCAAAGCCTGCCAGCGCCCACCCCGGAAATCATCGCGCGCATCAAGGCCGCGCATGTCTAAGCGCGACATCATGATCTTCGGCGCGGGTTTTGGTACCCGTATGGCGCCGCTGACCAACACCCAGCCAAAGCCCTTGATCAAGGTCGCGGGCAAGGCGCTGATTGACCACGCCATCAACCAAGCGCGCGACGTTGCAGGAACAATCCACGTAAACGCCCATCACCGCGCAGACCAACTCGCGCAGCATTTGCCGACGGAAATAACGCTGCACCGCGAAGAACCAGACATACTCGACACAGGTGGCGGCCTGAAAGCCGCGCTTCCGCAAATGCAGGGCGACAGCCTGTTTACCCTCAATTCCGACGCCATTTTTGCGGGTCCCAACCCGCTGCACCTGCTGCAGCAGGCATGGCGTGACGACATGGACGCGCTCTTGCTGCTGGTCCCGCTGGGGCGCTGCGTCGGGTACACGCGCGAGGGCAATTTCAGCATGCGTGACGACACCACGCTGCTGCGCGACAGCGCGGGCGACGTCTATACCGGCGCGCAAATCATCCGCCACGACGTGATCAGGGAGGTGCCGGACACAGTGTTCTCCCTTACCACCGTTTGGAAAAACCTGCTCGATCGGAAAACCGCCTTCGGGCTGCGCTATCCCGGCCGCTGGGCCGATGTCGGCACCCCCGCGGGCATCAAGCTCGCTGAAGACATGCTGCGCGATGTTTGATCCCTGCGACCACCCGCGCGTCTTCGGCCTGCCCATCGGTGTCGACTTCCCGCAAGCGCTGGTCGCCGGGCTCAAGCACCGATTGAAAGATCACCCGCCCGAGGCCATGGCCCGTGTCGAGATTTACGTCAACACCAGCCGCATGCAGCGCCGTATCCGTCAACTGTTCAACGCAGACGGCGCGTATTTGCTGCCGCAGGTCAAGCTTGTGACTTCGCTGCACGCCGACCCTGCCCTTGATCTGCCACAACCCGTTGACGGCCTCGCGCGTCGGTTGCAGCTGGCCCAGCTGACCCAAAAGCTGATCGACAGCGATGCCAGCCTCGCCGCGCGCGACGCCGCCTTTGATCTGGCCGACAGCCTCGCCGACCTGTTGGAAGAAATGCAGGGCGAAGGCGTCACGGCAGATGACATCGCCAAAGTCGACGTCGAAAATCACTCTGCCCATTGGTTGCGCAGCCAAAAATTCATCGCTCTGGTGCAGGATTTTCTGGGGCTCGACGCGCCCCCGGATACAGAACGCCTCCAACGTGATGCGGTCGAACGTCTCGCATCAATCTGGCAAGCGAAACCGCCCGTGCACCCAATTTTGGTCGCGGGCTCCACCGGCTCGCGCGGTACCACCCGCGCGTTCATGCGCGCGGTTGCGCAGCTGCCCCAAGGCGCGCTGCTATTGCCCGGCTTTGACAACGACATGCCGCAAGCCGTCTGGGACCAGCTCGGCGGGAAACACCCGCACGAAGATCACCCGCAATTTCGCTATTTCGCCCTGATGCAGGAACTGGGCCTCACCCTGCGCCAGATCCAGACTTGGTCAGACGCCAAGCCGCTCCATCCCGGACGCAACGCGCTGACCTCCCTTGCGCTGCGCCCCGCGCCCGTCACCGATGCGTGGCGCGACGAAGGCCCAAAACTCGGGGCGCTGTCCGAGGCTGTTGAAACGCTGACACTGCTGGAGGCCCCGACCCAACGGCTCGAAGTTCTCACAATCGCCCTGCGCCTGCGCGAGGCCGTCGAAAACCGCGAAACCGCCGCGCTCATCACCACCGACCAAACCTTGGCCCGCCGCGTCAAAGCCGCCCTGACCGCGTGGAGCATTGAACCCAATGACAGCGCCGGGGCGCGGCTGGACTTGTCGCCACCGGGTCGGCTGTTGCGCCTCAGCGCCGCCATGATCGGCAAACCGGTTGAACCCACCGCCCTACTGGCGCTTCTCAAGCACCCGCTGATCTATGCCGACGACCGCCGCGCCCATCTGGCGCGCACGCGGTCACTGGAAATGACCCTGTTGCGCGGCGCAGGCCCCGTGATCAACCGCGCCGAAACCACCCGTTGGGCGGAGGATCGCGAGCCTGAAGACCCCGGCAGCATCGCGTGGAACACGTGGCTTTGGGACTGTCTCGACGCGCTTGCAAGCAGTCAAACGACTGCGCTTGAAACACTCGGCACGATGCACGCCGAACAAGCCCTGCGCCTGACCAAAGGCCCCGAAAATGGAACGCCGCACCTGTGGCTCAAAACGGCGGGCGAAGCCGCGCAAACCCTGATGCGCAAGCTGCAAGACGCCGCCGCCTCCGCCGGTCCGCACAGCGCTTCAGACTACGCCGCCCTCATCGCCAAGCTCCTAGCCCGCGAAGAGGTGCGGGAACCCTTCTTCACACATCCCGACATCATGGTCTGGGGCACGCTCGAAGCCCGCGTTCAGGGCGCCGGCCTGGTGATCCTTGCGGGCTTGAACGACGGCACGTGGCCGCAACTGCCCGATCCCGATCCGTGGCTAAACCGGCAAATGCGCAAAGACGCGGGCCTGCGTCTGCCGGAAGCGCGCGTCGGCCTGTCTGCTCATGATTTCCAGCAAGCCATAGCAGCGGGTGAGGTTTGGCTAACCCGCGCCACCCGCGATGCGGAGGCCGAAACCGTGCCCTCCCGCTGGATAAATCGCCTGTCCAACCTGATGCAGGGCCTGCCAGATGGCGGGCAACAGGCCTATGCCGAGATGCAGGCGCGTGGCAAAAAATGGCTCGATCTCGCGCGGGCCTATGAGGCACCGCGCATCAAATTGTCGCCAGCTCCGCGCCCGTCCCCGCAACCACCACTTAGCACGCGCCCGAAGGAGCTGTGGGTCACCCATATCGAAACCCTGATCCGCGACCCTTACGCCGTCTACGCGCGCCACATCCTGAAGCTGAAGCCGCTCAAACCCCTGCAGGCCACGCCGGATGCCGCCCTGCGCGGCGACGTCATCCACAAGATCCTGCAAGCCTTCATTGCGGAGCATCCAGACACTCTCCCCGACAATGCAGAGACCCTGTTCGCAGCCCGCGCCCAGCAGTTTTTCGACCGCCATATCAGCTGGCCCGCCACCCGCAGCTTCTGGATGTCCAAGCTGCGCCGCGCGATCCCGTGGTTCATCCAGACAGAACGCGCCCGCCGCGCCCTTGCCGCACCAACCGCGTTTGAGGCGGATGGCACGCGAACCAGCGCACAGCTCGATTTTCAGCTCAATGGCCGCGCCGACCGCATTGACCGCGACGAGGCGGGTGCGCTGGTGCTCTACGACTACAAAACCGGGCAGCTGCCCAGCGACAAGGTACAAAAGCACTTCAACAAACAGCTGCCGCTGCTCAGCGCGCTCGACTACGAAGGCTTCAAAAACGCCCCCGTCAAACAGGTCAGCTATATCGGCCTCGGCGCTAGCCCGGCGGAAATAGCCCTACCAACCGATCCTAACGAACAAGCGGAAACTTGGGCCCAACTCGAAGCGCTCATTGCCGAATACACGGACCTTGAAAAAGGCTACACCTCCCGCCGCGCGGTGTATGAGGAACGCTGGTCGCAAGATTACGACCTCCTCGCGCGCTGGGGCGAATGGGACCGCACCGATGAGCCGCAGCCGCAAAAGGTATCGCATGGTTGACGACGCCACCCGCGCCCAGATCGACGCCGCAGCGCCCCAACGCTCCACATGGCTATCGGCCAATGCGGGGTCCGGCAAAACGCGCGTGCTCACCGACCGCGTGGCGCTGCTGTTGCTGCAAGGCACCCAGCCGCAGCACATCCTGTGCCTGACCTACACCAAGGCCGCCGCCTCCGAGATGCAGAACCGGCTGTTCAAACGCCTCGGCGCTTGGGCAATGATGGATGACGATGCGCTGACCCAAAGCCTGCTCGATCTTGGCGTGGCGCGCGGCGAATTGAACAGCGACACGCTGCGCAAGGCCCGCGTGCTGTTCGCCAAAGCGATTGAGACGCCAGGCGGCCTCAAAATCCAGACGATCCACTCGTTTTGCGCAGCACTCCTGCGCCGCTTCCCGTTAGAGGCGCAGGTTTCCCCCGCCTTTACCGAGATGGACGACCGCGCAGGCACCCAATTGCGCGCCGAAGTCCTCGATCAAATGGCTGCAACTGACCCAGATGCGCTGGACGCGTTTACGGCGCATTTCACAGGCGAAGACCCCGATGCGTTGCTGTCGGAAATAATCCGCAATCGCAATCACTTCGCAACGCCGCGCGAAGATACCGCCCTGCGACAGGCCTTCGGTCTGCACCCCGAAACCACAGCCGAAACGCTGCTCGCCACCGTGTTCACCGGTACTGAGGCTGACCTCATCGCCACCATCCTGCCCGCGCTTGAAGCCGGAAAAGACAGCGATCAAAAACTGGCGCGCGCGCTCGCCCGGCTGGATCTCAGCGACCCCAATCTAAACACCTTGGCGGTACTGGAAACCCTGTTCCTCTCCGGCGCCAAAACCAAGACCCCGCATCGGCCCAAAAGCTTCCCTCCCACAAAGCCAGTCGCCCAATCCATGGGCCCCGCCTTTGACGCGTTCAATGACTGGCGCACCCGCACAGCCGATGCCCGCGACACCCGCCTCGCGCTGCAATCCTACGCCCGCACCAAAGCGCTCAATGCCTTTGCCCAGCCCTTTCTGGCCCGCATCGAGGCCGCCAAATTGCAACGTGGATGGCTCGATTTTGACGACCTGATCCGCAAAGCCCGCGACCTGCTGACGGACCCTTCGGTCGCCGCTTGGGTGCTGTTCCGGCTCGATGGCGGCATTGACCACATCTTGGTCGACGAAGCGCAGGACACGGCGCCGATGCAATGGGACGTGATCCGCCTGCTGTCAGAAGAATTCTTCACCGGCCAAGGCGCGCGTGACACGCAGCGCACGATCTTTGTGGTCGGCGACAAAAAGCAATCGATCTATTCCTTCCAAGGCGCCGACCCGGCGGAATTCGACCGGATGCGCGCCTATTTCGCGCAGCGCCACGCTGAGGCCGAAACAGCCTTCGCCGCGCGTGAGCTGCTCTATTCCTTCCGCTCCGCCGCGCCCATCTTGCAGCTCGTCGACACTGTCTTCACCGATGATCTGCGCCGCGGCATGGGCGCGCCGCTCGATCACCGTGCCTTCCGCGCAACCCTGCCCGGCCGCGTCGACCTCTGGCCATGGGTGGAGGGTGAGGAAACCCCCGAAGAAAAGGACTGGTTCGACCCGGTCGATACTGTCGGCCAGGATCACCCCTCCGTCCAGCTGGCGCGCAAAATCGCCGAACATATCCGGTACCAGATCACGCATGGGCAAATTACCCAAGCAGTGCGCAAAGACGGCCAGGACCAGCTCGAAACCCGCCGCCTGAAAGCCGGTGACTTTCTGATCCTGGTGCAGTCACGCTCTGCACAGGGCGGGTTGTTCCATGAAATCATCCGCGCCTGCAAAACCCTTGGCCTGCCCATGGCCGGCGCCGACCGCCTGCGCATCGGCGCAGAGCTCGGCGTGCGCGATCTGGTCTCGCTGCTGTCGTTTCTCGAAACCCCGCAAGACGATCTTGCCCTGGCGGAGGTCATCCGCTCCCCCTCGGCAACCTGTCGGAGCAAGACCTGTTCACCCTCGCCCACGGTCGCGACGGGACCCTTTGGGACCGGCTCGACGCGCGCGCGACCGATTTCCCCGACCTGCACGCGATGCTTCTCGATCTGCGCGACAAAGCGGATTTCATGCGCCCTTACGACCTGCTCGAACGCGCGCTGACACAGCATCACGGGCGCACCCGTTTGCTGGCGCGCCTCGGCACAGAGGCCGAAGACGGCATCGCCGCATTGCTCGATCAAGCGCTCGACTACGAACAATCGGAAGCGCCCACGCTCACCGGGTTTCTCAGTTGGCTCGCCACCGATGACGTCACCATCAAGCGTCAGGTCGACAGCGCCGGTGACGTTATCCGCGTCATGACGGTGCATGGCGCCAAGGGTCTGGAAGCCCCGATTGTGATCCTGCCGCAAACCGGCGCCACGACCACGACGATCCGCGACGACATCTTGCAAGGCGCGCATGGCCCGATCTGGAAATCCAAATCCGCTGACGCGACGGAGCAGCAGATCGCCGTCACAGACGCGATGAAGCAGCTCGACGCACAGGAAAACATGCGCTTGCTCTACGTCGCCCTCACCCGCGCAGAAAGCCAGCTGATCATCTGCGGCGCGGGCAAGCAACCCGTCAAAGGCGACAGCTGGTACGAGATCGTGGAACGCGGCCTGAAAGCCGCGGGCGCAGAACCCACCACGGACCTCGCCCTGCACCTGTCAAACGGCGATTGGCCCGCGACCATCGACGCGGCGCAAGCCGAAAAAGCGCAAACCACGCCGGACCTGCCGGTCTGGGTCACTGGGCTCGCGCCGCCCCCAGTCGCGAAGCTTGATCCTTTGGCGCCGTCCGATCTTGGCGGTGCCAAGGTGATGCCCGGCCCGCCCGATACCCTGACAGAAGCGCAGGCCAAAGCGCGCGGAACCATCATTCACAGCCTGCTCGAACATCTGGCCAATTGCCCGCCAGAAGACCGCGCGCCGCGCGCCGCGCGTCTCTTGCAGGGCTACGAAAACCCTTTGGCCGAAGACCTCGCAGCCTACGCCATCCGCGTCATCGACTCTGCCGAGCTCGCCCCCGTCTTCGACCCCAGCGCATTGGTCGAGGTCAGCCTGACCGCTACCTTGCCGGAGCTGAACGGGCGGCGCGTCGCGGGCGCGATCGACCGACTCATCGTCAATGATGACACCGTCCGGGCCATCGACTTCAAATCCAACCGCGACGTTCCCGCCCGCGCGCAAGACGTGCCCGAAGGCGTCCTGCGCCAATTGGGGGCTTACGAAGCGGCGCTGTCGCAAATCTACCCCGACAAACGCATTGAGACCGCGATTCTATGGACACAAACCGCCACGCTCATGCCGCTCACGCACGAGATCGTGAGGCAAGCCCTCCTACGTGCCCATATATCTTGACGCGGGCCCCAGCGCTTCATAGGTATCTTACCCAATCAACTCTTTTTCTCCCGGAGGGAATCTCTCATGGCCACTGTATCCGTGACCGACGACACTTTTGATGCTGAAGTCCGCCAATCCGACGTCCCCGTGGTCGTTGATTTTTGGGCGGAATGGTGTGGCCCCTGTAAGCAGATCGGCCCCTCGCTCGAAGAACTTTCCGCCGAATACGAAGGCAAGGTCAAAATTGTCAAAGTAAACGTCGATGAAAACCCCAACTCGCCCGCTCAAATGGGCGTGCGCGGTATCCCGGCGCTGTTCATGTTCAAAGATGGCGAAGTCGTCTCCAACAAGACCGGCGCGGCGCCGAAGGGTGTTTTGCAAGGCTGGATCGACGAAAACGTCTGATCCCGGCACATAGATTGAAAAGCCCCGGCGACGCGCTCGACCGGGGCTTTTTTTATGCCTTCTGCACACCGGTGATCGGGAACACCTCTTCGATTAGGCCGTAATCGGTCACCCCAAAGGTAAACCGCGCGCGGTCGGGGAATATCTCCAGCAACCCGAAATTATCCGTGTCCTCCCGCCCGTCGGGAAAATCCTCAGACACGCGTCGTCCCCGCGTCTGCGCCACACCAGATGAAATACCTTCAACAAACCCTACATGCCGCACATAGGCGTTTCGATGGATATCACCCGACAGAAAAATCGGATTCGGGCAGGTTTTGAACCGCGCCTCAAATTCCGGGTAGAACCGTCGGTAGTGCGAAATATCCTCGCCCAATTGGTTGCTGGACCCGATGGTCGAACCGCAACACACCACCGTCGCCAAAACTGCGTCATCCTGTGCGCGTTGCAGCTGTCCCCAGAGCCACGCTTCCTGCGCCTCTCCCAGAAACTGTGCAGACGCACCGACCTCGCGAATGTCCTGACGGTAAAACCGCCCGTCCAGCATGATGACCAAAACGCCGTTCAGCATATAGCTGCAATAGATCTCGCCCGGTTCCTGTGTCAGCTGGTCGGCGCGTACTCCACGCGGGCTGAGATGGCTCAGAAACTGCAACCGCGCTTCTTGCCGCCGTTCCAACCCCGTCGCGCCGATTTGGCGCCCTTCAATACTGTCGCCCACCGCGTTATTGGGCCCGATATCGTGATCATCCCAAGTGGCCAGCGTCGGGCATCGGTCAATGGCGTAGCGAAACTCAGGATCGTTCAGGCGGGTGCGATACTTTTCCGCCATGTCGTCAATATGCCAGCCAGTATTTTTGGCATAGATATTGTCACCCAGCAGCAGCAGCAAATCCGGCTGTCGCGCCGCGATCCAGCGCCACATCGGCTGCTCAGTGCGCCGGGGTGAACAACAGGACACAAAGATGATCTTCGCCAGTGGCTCTGGCTCAAATTCGCCCAATAGTGGATTGGTCAAAGCGGTCATCCGGCACTGCTGTCATTGCCCCGAGGATAACGCGCCCACCCAGCTTTAAAAGCAAAAAGCCCGGGCCATTTCTGGTCCGGGCTAAGTGTCAAAGGCTCAAAAGGGAGATATCAGCCTTTGGAAAACTCCGGGTATGCTTCCATCCCCAGCTCGGCCATATCTAGGCCTTGGATTTCATCTTCTTCGCTGACGCGGATGCCCATGATAGCTTTCAGGATGAACCAGACGATCAGGGAGGCGACGAAGGTAAAGATACCGTAAGCTAGGATACCCACGATCTGTGTGCCCAGCGACGCATCGGAGTTGTAGAAAACAACCGCGATGGTGCCCCAGATGCCTGCGAACAGGTGAACAGGGATCGCGCCAACAACATCGTCAAGCTTGAACTTGTCCAGCATTGGGATCGTGAAGACCACGATGATACCACCGACAGCACCGATCCAAAGCGCGCCAAACAATGTTGGGGCCAGAGGCTCAGCTGTGATGGACACCAGACCAGCCAAAGCACCGTTCAGGACCATGGTCAGATCAGGCTTCTTGTACATCACCTGAGACAGGATCAGCGCAGTGACAGCACCGGCAGCAGCAGCCATGTTGGTGTTGGCAAAGATGCGCGACACGTCAGAGACATCGCCCACAGTGCCCATCGCCAGCTGCGAACCGCCGTTAAAGCCGAACCAGCCGAGCCACAGGATGAACGTCCCCAAAGTCGCCAGCGCAAGGTTGGAACCCGGCATTGGGTTGACCCGGCCGTCTTTGTATTTGCCCAAACGTGGGCCCAAGACGATTACACCAGCCAAAGCAGCCCAGCCACCGACGGAGTGCACAACTGTCGAACCAGCGAAGTCAGAGAAGCCCATTTCAGACAACCAGCCGCCGCCCCACTGCCAGGACCCGGAAATCGGGTACATCAGGCCAGTCAGAAT
The DNA here is from genome assembly GCF_055693445.1 of Litoreibacter sp. JB4-2. Taxonomy (NCBI): domain Bacteria; kingdom Pseudomonadati; phylum Pseudomonadota; class Alphaproteobacteria; order Rhodobacterales; family Roseobacteraceae; genus Litoreibacter; species Litoreibacter sp. JB4-2. The sequence continues at coordinate 2,847,009 of NZ_CM146334.1, read as the reverse complement.
GACGACGAATATCAGGAAGGGCCACAGCTTGATCCGCTCGGCAACAGCACCCGACACGATCGACGCGGTCGCGGCAACAAACACCAACTGGAAGAAGAAGTCCGACCCGACAGAGGCGTAATCAAGCGCCGCATCGGCAGCCGCAACGCCCACAGGGTCCAGAACGGTCTGGCCACCAATGGCGAAGTAGCCGTTAAAGTCGCCCGGATACATCGTGTTGAAGCCAACCAGCCAGTACATGATGGCCGCGATGGAAAATAGCGCGATGTTCTTGGTCATTTGCATGGTCACGTTCTTGGAACGCACCAAGCCGCCTTCCAGCATGGCAAACCCAGCAGCCATGAAGAAGACAAGGAAACCCGCCATGCAGAACAGCAGGGTTGTCATGATATAGGGGCCGATCTCGTCGAAGCTTGGCGCCGCATCTTGCGCGACCGCAAGGCTTGGCACCAAGACGGCAGCGGCCGCGATTGGAAGAATTTTGTTGAGTGTCATGTTACGAATTTCCCTCGAGTGCAGGCGCTTACAGCGCTTCGTCATTGGTTTCGCCGGTCCGTACGCGCACCGCTTGGGCCACATCGAGGACGAAAATCTTGCCGTCGCCGATTTTGTCGGTCTTGGCGGTGGTGGCGATCGTTTCGACCACTTGGTCGGCCATTGCATCGGCAACGACGATCTCCAATTTTACCTTTGGCACGAAATTCACGGCGTATTCCGCGCCGCGGTAAATCTCTGTGTGACCAGACTGCGAGCCGAAGCCCTTTATCTCAGTCACCATCATTCCGCGCACGCCGATGGTGGTCAGCGCCTCGCGGACCTCCTCCAGCTTGAATGGTTTGATTGCAGCAATAATCAGTTTCACTGTTCTTCCCTTCGAAAAGCCCCTCGCTAGGGCGGGCGATGGGGTAACAAACAGCCTGATCACGGAAGGTTTCAACGGAATCACCGCCGGTTTTTGGTGAATCGGCGGGCGTTTCACATATTATTTGCACAATTATTAGTCATTGCCTATTTTTTAGGCATTCAATGTTTTAACTTTGATGAATATTCCCCCTAACCCCGCAGCATTCCTCCCTGTATCTTTAAGACAAAAGAAACAGACTCGTACGAGCAGCAGGTTCAGCACATGAGCAATTCAGGTCGACGCAAGCCCACCTTGGTCGCGGATAAGCGCTATACAAAGCCCGCCAAAAAACCCGCTGCACCGAAGCGGAAAAAACCGGCTGCGCGCAAGAAAGCCAAGAAACGCGGCATTATTGGCCTGATCTTTGCGCCATTCGTTTTCCTGTTCCGTCTGATCTGGTTGATCACATGGCGCGCCGCCGCCGTGGCGGCCCTGATCCTGCTAGCCGCCGTTGGCTACACCTACACAACGCTGCCCGATCTTGAGGCCTTGCTAGACGGCAGAAGCCGCGGCTCCGTCACGCTGCTCGACAATGAAGACGTCGTCTTCGCGTGGCGCGGCGATCAGTTTGGCGGCGCGATCTCAGCCACATCCGTCGCACCGGCCCTGAAAAACGCGGTCGTCGCCACCGAGGATAAGCGCTTCTACCGCCATCTCGGCGTCTCCCCGCGCGGCATCGCATCCGCCATGCGCATTAACATGCGCGAAGGCCGCAAACCCTGGCAGGGCAATGGCGGCTCTACGATCACGCAGCAAACCGCCAAGCTGCTGTGTCTGGGCGTTCCATATGATCCCGAAACATGGGCCACGGAAACCGCCTATGAGGCCGATTGCCGCCGCACCACCCTTGCGCGCAAGGGAAAGGAGGCGATCTACGCCCTCGCGATGGAAGCCAAATACACCAAGGACGAAATCCTGTCGGTCTACATGAACCGCGCCTATTTGGGCGGCGGCGCCCGTGGATTTGAAGCAGCCTCCCAGCTCTATTTTGGCAAAGGCGCGGCGCAGGTTTCCGTGCCCGAAAGCGCGATGATGGCAGGGCTTTTGAAAGCCCCATCGACCTACGCGCCGACCGCCAATCTGAAGCGCGCCCGCGACCGCGCCGCGACGGTCCTGCGCCTGATGCGCGAACAAGGCTATATCACCTCCGCTGACGAAGCCGCCGCAAATGCAGCGCCTGCAGGCTTGTCGAAAGCCGCCAAAGCCCGCGCCGGCGGGTTCTTCGTCGATTGGGTCATGAACACCGCGCCCGACTTCCTGACGCGCGACACCACGGAAGACGTCATCATCCATTCGACCTTCGACAACCGGCTGCAAACGGCCGCCGAGGACGCATTGGACTACGTATTTGAGACCAAGGTCAGCGAAGGCTCCAAAGCGCAGGCCGCCATCGTTATCATGTCCGCCGACGGCGCCGTGCGTGCCATGGTCGGCGGTCGCGAAAAGGTCACCGGCGGGTTCAACCGCGCGACAGATGCCAAACGCCAGACCGGCTCCGCGTTCAAGCCCTTCGTCTATGCCGCCGCGATGGACCGGGGCTTTCAATATGACAGCACGGTCGAAGACGCCCCGATCACAATCGACATCCCGGGCTCAGGGCCCTATTCGCCCAAAAACTACGAACGCGACTTCAAGGGCCTGATGACCCTGACCGATGCGCTGCGCCTGTCGATCAACACGGTCGCCGTCTCCGTGTCGGAGGCCGTGGGCCGCGAAAACGTGCGTGATGTCGCCACCCGCTTCGGCATCGACAACAAGCTCGCCGATGGCCCTGCTTTGGCGCTTGGTGCCTCTGAAAGCACGCTGTTGGAAATGACCGGCGCCTATGCGGGCATCCTCAATGGCGGCAACGCCGTCACGCCCTACGGGCTGACCGAACTGCGTCTCAAGGGCGACAACCAGCCGCTCATGGGCAAGGAAGGCGGCATCGGGGAACGCGTGATCTCACCCCAGGCCGCGCAGCAGCTGACCTATATGATGTACCGCGTCGTCTCCGACGGCACCGGCGGGCGGGCACGGCTCAGCGACCGTGAGGTCGCGGGAAAAACCGGCACAACAAGTGCCGCCAAAGACGCTTGGTTCATCGGTTTCACCGCGCAATATGTCGTGGGTGTCTGGATGGGCTATGATGACAATACGCCGCTCAAAGGCGTCACCGGCGGCGGGCTTCCGGCAGATATCTGGCGCGAAACCATGCTCCGCGTCACCGAAGGTGAACCAGCCCAACCATTGCCGATGACCCGCCCCGCACAGCCACCACGCGTCAAACCCATTGTGCCGCAAGGCGGGCGGACGGTCGTTGGCGGCGGCAACCGCCAGCAACCCCGCCCCGACTCGGTTGAAGATGCGCTGATCGGCGTGCTCCGCAGTATATTTGGGAATTAGGTCTAGCCAGCCTTACGCAGATCAGCCGTCAACCGGGACACAGACCCGCCACGCCGATCCAGCATCGCGCCAATCTCGGCGCGCTCCGATGTCAGCGTGTTGATCCCCTCAATAATGATGTTGGAAATCTTGGCTGAACCGCTCCGGTCCGAAACCAACCACGTCACGCTGAACGGGGATTGCCCACGCAGCTTGGCGGTCGTGTCGACCTGCACATCGCCCTTCACCGGGCGCGAGCCATTCACCGTGATCTCACCGCCAACAAATTCGTTGAACCGCTTGCCGTATTTGCGGGTGAAATACCCACGGAACGCTTTGACATAGGCATCCACCTCCGATTTGGTGGCTGTCCGCCGCGCCGTGCCCAGCGTCACCAAGGCGATGAAATACACATCTGCGTAGCGGTTAAACACCCGCTCGAAATCGCGGATCATCGCGTTTTGCGACTTACCCGACGCAATAATTTTGTTGATGTCGCTCACGGCGGAGGTCACGAGCCGTTCGGCCTGCCCGCCGGTCACAGCCAAAGCAGGGGTAGATGCAAGTGCCGCGCCTGCGGCAACGCCCAACGTAAAGTGGCGCCGGTTGATCAAAGTACGGTTCATCATATCATTGCGATCCATAAATATCATCATAGAGGTCGGAATAGTCCAAATCCTGCTCCCCAGATAATTTGAAGCGGCGGTTTTGCAAGTAGAGCAGACGCGCTTGTGAATAGCTGTCAGCGCTCTCGTAGAGCACTTCATCCACTAGCTCGCGAAATTCGTAACGGTCATCGACCTTCGCCAAAACCCCTGCGCCGGTCGCCGCAACGCGGTCCGTCCCGCCAAAGACGGTGTTGAACGGGTTGGTGATCGTATCAACCACTTTGCCGGCCGCCGCACGCGCCGTGCTTGGGCCCAAAACCGGCAATTCCAGGTAATTTCCTTCCTTCACGCCCCATGTATACAGCGTCTCGCCAAAGTCGCTGGGCTTTTCGGGGATCCCCGCCTCGGTCGCCACATCGATCGTACCAGCCAGACCAAAGGTCGCGTTCACCAAGAATCGGAACGTGTTGCTGCCCGCATCCGCGATGCGGAATTGCAGCAGGTCATTCAAGATCGTGCTCGGCAATCCAAGCGTTTCTGCCACATTGCTGATCGCTTTGCGCGCAGGCGTCGGCGTGGTTTTGCCGTAAGCATTGGCGACTGGGCGAACTATCGCGCGGTCCAACCCCCGGTTGAATGCATGCGTCTTGCGGTTTTCCGCCTCAAAAGGGTCATCAATGCCCGTTTCGCGCGGCGCAGGCGCGCAGGCCGTCAGCGCCAACGATGCGCCCAAAACAGCCAAAACAACCAAGTTTTTTACCTTAAAATCAAAAGAATAACGCAACTGAGACCTCAATCCACAAACATTAGAATCCAATTAATTCGGTTTTAGTCCCACGCGGCCCAAAGCGCCAGAGTGGCTATTCTTTGCTTATCTTTGCATCTGGTAGCGCTTTGATAAGACTTCATCCCGATGATGTACCAGCGTTTTGTGACGCACACAATTAAGGCGAGGCACTTGCGACAACACCCTTTGCATTCGGGCCGCATTGAATTGACGGCGGCGCGGCGCGAAAGCCGCCATTTGTTCTGGACCGCCTTTCTGTTCAGCGTCTTCGTCAACCTGCTGATGCTCACCGGGCCACTCTACATGCTGTCGGTTTATGACCGGGTCCTGGGCAGCCGGTCGGAGGAAACATTGATCGCGCTGTCGCTGCTGGTGGTGTTTCTCTATGCGATGATGGGCGTCTTGGATTATGCGCGCGGGCGCATCATGGCGCGGGTTGGCGCACGGTTCCAAGACAGACTTGATCGACGCGTATTCTCAGCCATGCTCCAAAAATCGACGCGCGTTGGTCAGCAAGATAACAGAACCGGGCTGCGCGACCTCGAAGCCGTCCAATCCTTCCTCGGCTCCCCCGCATTGCTGGCCTTTTTCGACATTCCCTGGACACCGGTATTTCTGGCCGCGATCTTCATTTTTCACCCCATGCTCGGCTATCTGGCAGTCGGCGGCGGCGCCGTTCTGATCCTGCTCACCTTGATCAACCAACGCATCACGCGCCAACCGCAACTGGACGCAAGCCTGAACGCGATGCAGGCCAACCGGCTCAGCGATGACATCATGACCCAGCCTGAGATCATTCAAGGCCTCGGCATGCGGGAAGCCAGCTTCAACCGCTGGCAAACAATCCGCCAAAAGGCGCTGAGCAGTTCGTTGTCGCGCAATGACCGCTCCGGTTCGATCACATCCTTGACCAAATCGCTGCGGCTATTCTTGCAATCAGCCATGTTGGGTTTAGGCGCATTTTTGGTTCTGCGCGGCCAACTGACACCCGGCGCAATGATCGCAGGCTCCATCCTGCTGGGCCGCGCCTTGGCCCCGGTTGAGCTGGCCATAGGGCAATGGGGATTGGTGCAACGCGCCCAACTGGGCTGGCAAAGTCTCACAGCCCTGCTGTCAGAAGTGGCAGAAATGCCCGCTCGCACCCCATTGCCACGCCCCAAGGCAAAACTTGTGGCTGATCAGGTTACGATCATTCCACCGGGCGAAAAACAAGCCACTTTGCGGATGCTCAGCTTTGATCTAGATCCCGGCCAAGCGCTGGGCGTCATTGGCCCGTCGGGCGCCGGGAAATCGACTTTGGCGCGCGCGCTGATCGGCGTCTGGCACATCGCTGGCGGGAAAATCCGCATCGATGGCGCCGCGATTGATCAATATGACCCCGATGTGCTGGGCCAGCATGTTGGGTATTTGCCCCAGAAAGTGACGCTTTTTGATGGCACGATTGGCGAAAACATCGCACGTCTGGACCCGCAAGCAGACCCCGCCAAGATTGTTGAAGCCGCCAAAAAAGCCGCCGCGCATGAGCTGATTTTGCGCCAGCCCCAAGGCTATGACACGCCCTATTCGGCAACAAATGGTAGGCTATCAGGCGGCGAAATGCAGCGTATTGGACTGGCCCGCGCGTTGTTTGGCGATCCCGTCATCGTGGTGCTGGATGAACCCAACGCCAATCTCGACAATGAGGGCTCGAACGCGCTCAACGCCGCCATTCGCCAGATGAAAGAGGAAGGTCGCTCGGTGATCATCATGGCCCACCGCCCCTCCGCCATTCGCGAATGTGAAATGCTTCTGGTCCTTGAAAACGGTATGCGCCGCGCCTTCGGCGCACGCGACGACGTGCTCAAAACCACGGTACAAAATCACAAAACCATCGCACGCAAAGCGGCACCAGGCGGGATCACATGAACGTATCAGCAACAAAATGGTCCGCCAAACTGCCGGCGACAATCGGGCTTTTCGCCGTGGTCATCCTGCTCGCCGGTTTCGGAAGCTGGGGTGTCATGGCCAATATCGCGGGCGCAATCATCGCCTCTGGCCGGATCGAGGTCGAACAAAACCGCCAGATCGTCCAACACCCTGATGGGGGCGTCGTCGCCCAAGTGATGGTGACCGAAGGCGCGCAAGTGAAAAGCGGCACCCCGCTAATCGTGCTGGAGGGGCGTCAACTGCGCTCCCAGCTCAATGTGGTCGAAGCGCAGCTGTTCGAAATCCTCGCACGCATCGGCCGGTTGCAGGCTGAACGTGACGGTACATCAGCGATCACACTACATCCCATCCTGGCCGAGGCCCGTCAGGGTCACTCTGAGCTGACCAAACTGATCGACGGGCAAGAACGCCTGTTCCGCAAACGGGTTCAGGCCAACAATCAGGCGCTGGATCAGCTGTCCAAACGCAAAGCCCAGATTGCCAATCAGATCGACGGTATCGATGCGCAACAAGACGCGATGCAATCGCAACTCGATCTCTTGGCGCAAGAGCTGATCTCGCAACAAGACCTGCTCGACAAGGGTCTCGCACAAGCCGGGCGCGTGCTGGCCTTGCGCCGTGAAGAGGCCGGGTTGCGCGGCCGATTGGGTGAGCTGACCGCCTTGAAGGCTGAAAATGAAGGCCGAATAACAGAATCTGATCTCGAAATCCTGCGCCTGCGCACCCAGCGCGAAGAAGACGCAATCACACAGCTTCGCGACCTTGAAGCTCGCGCATCCGAACTGCTGGAACAGCGCCTGTCGCTCGAAGATCAACTGTCGCGTTTGGTGATCACGGCGCCAGTCTCAGGCCTCGTGTTCGGTCTGACGGTCTTTGCCGAGCGCGCCGTCATCCGCCCCGCCGATCCGCTTCTCTATATCGTCCCCCAAGATCGCCCTCTGGTGATCACCGGTCAGATCGATCCCGTTCATATCGACGAGGTTTATCTGGGTCAGGACGTCACGCTGCATTTCACCACCTTTGACGCGCGCACCACGCCGGAGGTATTCGGCACGGTCAGCACAATCTCGGGTGATGTGTTCACCGATCAAACCAGCGGGCAGGCCTATTACCGCGTCGAAATGGTCCTGAACGCGGGCGAAATTGACCGGCTTGGCGCAGTTTCGCTGGTGCCCGGCATGCCTGTCGATGCGTTCATCCAAACCGGCAACCGCGCGCCGATTGCCTATCTGATCAAACCGCTCACCGATTATTTCAAAAAGGCCTTCCGGGAGACCTAATCGCGGTTGCCCCTCAAAAGCCTTGCAAGTAGCGTCAGCGCAAACTGATCACTTGCAGGAGCGGACCATGCCCGGACAATTCGAAACAAAACTGGCAGAACTTGGCATCACATTGCCCGACGCCCCGGCGCCTGCCGCCAATTACGTCCCCTTTACCCGGGTCGACAACACGCTCTTCGTCTCCGGCCAGATCTCGAACGGCTCGGACGGTTTGGTTCAAGGCGTCGTCGGCGACACGATGAGCGTCGAAGAAGGTGCAGCGGCAGCGCGGCTCTGCGGCATCAGCTTACTGGCCCAGGTCAAAGCGGCATGCGACGGCGATCTCGACCGGTTGGAGCGCGTGATCAAACTGACCGGTTTCGTCAACTCCACGAAGGATTTCACGGACCAACCCAAGGTGATCAATGGCTGTTCGGACTTCCTTGTTGAAGCTTTGGGCGACGCAGGGCGCCATTCGCGTTCCGCCGTCAGCGCCGGGGCGCTACCATTGGGCGTCGCCGTTGAAATCGAAGGCATCTTTCTGCTGAAGTCTTGACGCTACCAGACGCTTTCCTCAACCGGCCTATTGCGCATCGCGGCCTGCATGACCGCGCGCGCGGGATCGTTGAAAACTCCCGCGACGCCTTTGCCGCCGCTATTGCGCAGGGCTATGGCATCGAATGCGACCTGCAATTGTCGCATGACCATGAGGCGATGGTTTTTCATGACTATGACATGGCGCGGCTGACCGGGCGCCGCGGCCCGATCCAAACCCGCAGCGCCGCTGATTTGCGCGACACCCAGCTCACCAACAGCACCAATATGATCGAACCGCTGGGCGCGATTCTGGCCCAGGTCGCGGGCCGTGTACCATTGCTGATCGAGCTGAAAGACCAAGACGGCGCCATGGGCGACAACATCGGCCCATTGGAAGAACGCACCGCGCAAGCGCTGCGCGGCTATGACGGCCCCGTCGCCCTGATGTCGTTCAACCCGCACACGACCAAACGGATGAAACAGCTTTGCCCGGACCTGCCCTGCGGTATCGTGACCTGCGGCTATGATCGCAATGATTGGCCCTTGCCACGGGCAACGCGCGACCGGCTGCGTGACATCCCAGATTACGAAGAGAGCGGCGCCTGTTTCATCTCGCATCAGGCCGAGGACTTGGAACGCCCGCGCGTGGCAGAGCTGAAGGCGCAAGGTGCACGCGTCTTGTGCTGGACGATCCGGTCGCAGACCCAGGCGGATGCCGCGATGGAAATTGCCGACAACATCACCTTCGAGGGCTTCCAACCCACTTGACCTGCCCACGTGGAAAGCCATCTCAAAAGGAAACCCGAAACGCGTTTCAAAGGCAGGTATGAGCCAGACCGAAGTCGAAATAACCGTACTTGCCAGCTTGGAAGGCATCGCCCCCGACGACTGGGATGCCTGCGCCTGCCCGGAAGACAAGGACGGCCGCCCGAACGACCCGTTCACAACATACCGCTTCATGCGCGCGCTTGAGACCTCCGGCTCGGTCGGGCCGGGCACGGGTTGGCAGCCGCAATATCTGATCGCCCGCGCGGGTGGCGAGATGATCGCCGCAGCGCCGCTTTACCTGAAAAGCCACAGCCAGGGCGAATACATCTTCGACCACAACTGGGCCCACGCCTATGAGAATGCGGGCGGGCGCTACTACCCAAAGTTGCAACAGGCCGTGCCGTTTACCCCCGCCACAGGACGGCGTTTCCTGACCAAGCCCGGCTGGGACGACACCGGCATCGCCGCCCTGACCCAAGGCGCGGTGCAACTAGCCGCCAATAATGAGCTATCCTCGCTACATATCACCTTCTGCACCGAGCAGGAGGCCGAAGCGGGCGCGCAAATGGGCCTGCTTCAGCGCAGCAGCCAGCAGTTCCACTGGCAAAATGACAGCTACGCGGATTTCGACGCATTCCTGGCGACGCTGTCCTCGCGCAAGCGCAAAAACATCCGCAAGGAACGCAAGCAGGCCAACGAATTTGGCGGCCAAATCCTGTGCCTGACCGGCAACGACATGGAGCCCGAACATTGGGACGCGTTCTGGCTGTTTTACCAAGACACCGGCGCGCGCAAATGGGGCACGCCCTATCTGACGCGGGCGTTTTTTGACGAAATGCACCAGTCAATGCGCGACGACATGTTGCTGGTGCTGGCCGAACGCGGCGGGCGCTACATCGCGGGCGCGCTGAATTTCATCGGACGGCAAACGCTCTACGGCCGTTACTGGGGCTGCCAGGAAGATCACCCCGCCCTGCATTTTGAACTATGCTACTACCGCGCCCTCGATTTCGCGATCGCGCAGGGGCTTTCGCGGGTCGAAGCGGGCGCGCAAGGTTCCCACAAGCTGGCCCGGGGCTATTTGCCCGTTGAAACCCATTCGCTGCATTGGTTGCGCGATGACGGTTTCCGCGACGCTATCGCCAAATACATCGACGCCGAACGCGGCGCCATCTCTGAGGAAATTGAGATTTTAACCGATTACGGCCCCTTCAAGAAAACCGCAGGAGACGACCATGACTGATCTCGACACATCCAGTTTGGAAGCGGCAGGCTGGACCAAAACAGCCGACGGTACCGCGATTGAAAAGAGCTTCAAGTTCAAAAACTTCGTCGAGGCCTTCGGCTTCATGACCCGCGCCGCGATCCATGCCGAAAAACTCAATCACCACCCCGAATGGTTCAACGTCTACAATCGCGTCGAGGTGAAGCTGACCACCCACGATACCGGTGGCCTTTCGGAACTGGATATGAAATTGGCATCCGCAATGGAGCAACTGACGCAGTAAAGCGACACCTATGGAAACCCTCACCAATCTCTTCAACACCCCGATCTGGAACGGACGCAGCCTGTCCGACCTGATGACGCTGGAATTTCTGGTAACAGCCGCGGGCAATATAGTGACCGCAAGCGTCATCGTATTGCTGGCTTTCATCGTTTCCGCTTGGATGGCGGGCCGCATCCGCCGCCTGGCCGACCGCCATAAACGCCTCGATCAGACGTTGTTCCACTTCCTGTCCAACATCGTGCGCTACGTGATCCTGGGCTTCGCGGCACTGATCATTTTGAACACGTTCGGGGTGAAAACCACCTCCGTTGTGGCAATCATCGGTGCTGCTGGTCTAGCCATTGGTCTGGCCTTGCAAGGCACCCTGTCAAACGTCGCAGCGGGCGTCATGATCATCCTGTTCCGCCCCATCAGGTTGGGCGATTTCGTCGTGATCAACGACAAAATGGGCACCGTGAAGGACATCTCGCTCAATTTCACCGAGCTTGCCGCCGTCGGCAATTTCCAGATCATCGTGCCCAATTCTGAGGTCTGGGGAAACACGATCATCAACTATTCCGTCTACCCGACCCGCCGCGCAGAATGGGAATTTGGCGTGGGCTACGGCGCAAATCTGGCCGATGCCGAAAAGATCATACTCGACACGATCATGGCCGACCCACGCTCCAAATCCGACCCGGAGCCGTTTATTCAGGTCAACAACCTCAACGCGTCCTCCGTTGATTTTCTCGTCCGCGTCTGGTGCGATAGTGGCGACTACTTCCAGTACCAGGCCGATATGAAACGCCGTGTGAAAGAGGCGCTCGACGCCGGTGGCATCGACATTCCATTCCCAACACGCACCATCGTTCAGGCCCAGACGTAAGGCACAAAAAAGGCGGCCCAGAGAGCCGCCTTTTGAAACCGTATCGCGCGCAGATCAGATCGCGTCGCGCAGCGCCTCGCCGCCCGAGATATCGCAAACGCCGGGATTGTCTTCGACCTGCAGCACTTTCACGACACCATCTTCCGCCATCAGCGCATAGCGCTTCGACCGGCCATGCAGCCCGGCGGGCGGCGCGTCAAAATGCATGCCAACCGCTTTGGTAAACTCGGACGCCGCATCGCCCAGGAACGTGATCCCGGCCTCCGCACCACCGGTACTGTCGCCCCAGGCTTTCATTACGAACGGGTCGTTGACGGCCACGCAGATCACCTCATCCACGCCCTTCGCATCAAAGTCGGCTTTGGTACGCATGAAGCTTGGAACATGCGCCTCGGAACATACGCCGGTATAAGCGCCCGGCAGCCCAAACAGGACCACTTTGCGGCCCTTGGTGAAGCTGGCCATCTGCACCTGCTCCGGGCCCTCGGCCCCCATGCGGACCAGCGTTGCGTCGGGAAGTGTGTCGCCTACAGAAATGGTCATGTCGGGTCTTTCCATGATTGAGTTTTTCATTAACCGTCATATAGGGTCACAAGCGGCGAAGGCCAATTGGAAAAGGAAACTCGCATGACACATGTTGTGGTGGTGGGCGCCGGTCAAGCCGGGTCCTCGCTCTGCGCGAAACTGCGCAATTTGGGGTTTGAGGGCGACATCACACTGATCGGCGATGAGCCTGTACCACCCTACCAACGTCCACCCTTGTCCAAGGCCTACCTGCTGGGCGAGATGGAAGAAGCGCGGCTCTATCTGCGCCCCGAAGCCTTCTACACCGACAACAAGATCACGTTGCGCCTGGGCACCCCGGTAAGCAAAGTTGATACAACGGCGAAGACCCTGACGCTGGGCAGCGAGACGCTCAGCTACGATCATCTGGCCTTCACCACCGGGTCGACCCCGCGCAACCTGCCTGCAACAATTGGCGGCCAGCTACCCGGCGTTTTCACCGTCCGCAGCCTGGCCGATGTGGACGCCATGGCGCCCCATGTCACAACAGGCAAACGCGCGCTGGTCATCGGCGGCGGCTATATCGGGCTGGAGGCCGCAGCGGTCGCGCGAAAGCGCGGGGTTGAGGTCACACTGGTCGAGGCGTCGGAGCGTATCTTGCAACGCGTCGCGTCCCCTGCAACGTCCGACTATTTCCGCAACTTGCATCAAGAACACGGCGTCACGATACGCGAAGGCGTCGGTCTTGAAACCTTGCTCGGCCAAGACGCAGTCACCGGGGCCGTGCTGGCCGATGGCACCAAGCTGGACATAGATTTCGCCATTGTCGGCATCGGCATCATGCCTGCAACGGGCGTGGCTGAGGCCGCAGGCATTACCATCGAAAACGGTATCAAAACCGACCTGCAGGGCCGCTGTTCCGCGTCGGGCACATGGGCCGCCGGCGACTGCGCCTCCGTCCCGCTGGGCGGCGCGCAACTGCGGATCGAAAGCGTCGGCAACGCCATTGATCAGGCCGAACTGGTCGCCGAAAACATCATGGGCGCCGCAAAAGACTATATGCCCAAACCTTGGTTCTGGTCTGACCAGTATGACGTGAAACTGCAAATTGCGGGACTGAATATCGGCTATGACAATGTGGTCGTCCGCGCCACTGAAGGCGCCGTGTCGCATTGGTACTACAAGGGCGATACACTGCTGGCTGTCGACGCCATGAACGACCCGCGCAATTACATGATTGGCAAGCGCCTGATCGAGGGCGGTAAGCACCCTGCGCCAGATGTGATCGCTGACCCTGACACCGACATGAAAGCGCTTCTGCGCGCATGAGGATCATCGCCGGCACCCATCGTGGCATCGCACTGGCCGAGCTTGGCAAAGGCGACGCAGGCGCCCATTTGCGCCCCACCACCGACCGCATCCGCGAAAGCCTGTTCAACATGCTCAGCGGCGGGCGGTTTGGCGATCCGATCACAGACGCCCGCGTGCTGGATCTGTTCGCAGGCACCGGCGCATTGGGGTTGGAGGCATTGTCGCGCGGCGCGGCGCGGGCGTGTTTCGTTGAAAACGGCCGCGCCGGGTTCAAACTGATCAGCAAAAACATCGCTAAGTTGCGCGCGGCCGAGGCCACAACCGTGCTCACCCAGGACGCAACCAAGCTGGGCCCGACGCCATATGCGCCGTTCGATCTGGTCTTTCTCGACCCGCCCTATGGCAAGAATTTGGGCGCTGCGGCGCTGGAACGCGCCCTCTCGCAAGGTTGGATCGCCGACAACGCGCTGATTGTTTGGGAAGAAGAACGCCCGCAAACCGCGCCTAAAGGCTTCGCGGTGCTAGAGACCAAAACCTACGGCAACACCGTCGTCACTCTGCTGGAGCCCGGCCAATAAACCAACCAATAAAAAAGGCCGCCCCCAATGGGACGGCCTTCCAAATCTGTTCAAACGCTACGATCCGTTTGCAGCAACAAACGCCCGCGCGTCTTCCACCAACGCGGCACCATCAAGGCCCTTTGCAGTCATCTCCGCGATCCATTCGTCCGTCACTTCCACGCCCAGCGCTTTGATACGATCCGTTTCGGCTTCGCTCAAGGTCGCGATCTCATTGCCGTCGGCGACCATAGCATCGCGCCCCACAACATCGCCCTGATCATGCGCGCGACCGGCCCAGGCGCTCGCCTCAATGCCGGAATTCGCGTCAATCACTGCCTTCAAATCATCGGGCAGCGCATCATAGCTGTTTTGATTCATCGCCCAGATAAAATACAGGTTATAGAGCGACTTGTCGCCCGCAACATCCGTATGGCTATCCGTCAGCTCGTTCAGTTTCAACGATGGCGACATCTCCCAAGTGATCACACCACCATCCAAAACGCCCTTCGACAGGGCCTCAGGGAAGGCGGGCACGGGCATGCCCACAGGCACCGCTCCTAGCTTGTCCAGCAATAGCGTCGCCGGGCGCGATGGTCCGCGCAACTTCAGCCCTGCCAGATCTTCGACCGTCGACAGAGCGGGGCCCTTCTTATGCACAATGCCGGGGCCGTGCATGTGGGCCGCGATTAGTTTCACGTCCTTGAAGTCGTCCATCAGGTGTTTCTCGGTGAATTGCCACGCCGCGCGGGACGCATCCTCGCCCGATTTGGTCACCATAAACGGCAGCTCCATCGCCTCCGCTTCAGGGAAACGGCCCGGCTGGTAGCCCGGGATCACCCAGCCGCCATCGACCGCGCCGTCGCGGATCAAGTCGTACTGGTTTGGCGCTTTGCCGCCCAATTGCATGAACGGGTACAGCTCAACTTTGATGCGCCCGTTTGAATCTGCCTCAATCTTATCGGCCCAGGGCTGCATGAAATAGGTTGGGTTCGCCGATTTCGGCGACACAAAATGCTGGAACCGCAAAGTGACCTCTTGCGCATAAGCGCCCGTGGTCGTCGCCAATGCGATCAAAGCTGCGGATGTAGTTTGGAAAAAGGTCATGTCAGGCGACCTCCATATAGGTCAAAATTCAGCGGCGCGATCCCCGCCGCGCCACCGTGATTATGTAGTCATCGTATAGCTACTTGCAAGCAATTCGCAGCACAACTTGTGCCCCTCAAGCCTTGTTCACTGCTTGGTAATATGGGATGCTCCATAAAAATCGAGCATATAAATAACGACATAACAGGCCGAAAAAACGCCCATGCTAGACGCCACAGATCTGCTGTCAGAAGTCTTTGGCTTCGACAATTTCCGCCCCGGCCAGGCCGAGATCGTGGAGGCCGTCTGCAAAGGCGAAAACACGCTTGCCATCATGCCCACGGGCGGCGGCAAATCGCTGTGTTTCCAGCTGCCCGCGCTCAGCCGCGAAGGGTTGACCGTCGTGATATCGCCGCTGATTGCGCTCATGCGCGATCAGGTCCGTGCGCTCAAAGCCGCGGGCGTTTCCGCCGGGTGCCTCACCTCCGGCAATACAGAGGAAGAAAGCGATGACGTCTTCGCAGCCCTGCGCGAAGGCCATCTCAAGCTCTTGTACCTCGCCCCGGAACGGCTCGCCAAAACCGCCACCCAAGACATGCTGCGCCGCGCCAATGTCACGATGATCGCCGTCGATGAAGCGCATTGCGTCAGCCAATGGGGCCATGATTTCCGCCCCGATTACCTGCGGATCGGGCAGCTGCGGCAGGCGCTGAACGTGCCCCTCGCCGCCTTCACCGCGACCGCGGACACCGAAACGCAGGCCGAGATCGTGACCCGTCTCTTTGACGGCGTCCAGCCCACTACGTTCCTGCACGGCTTCGACCGGCCCAACCTGAACCTCGCCTTTCAGGCCAAAAACAGCCCGCGCAAACAAATTCTCGACTTCGCCAATGCGCGCCGCGGCCAATGCGGCATCGTCTATTGCGGCACACGCGCAAAGACCGAAAGCCTCGCCCGCGCGCTTGCCGAAGACGGGCACAGCGCGTGCCATTACCACGGCGGCATGGACCCCGAAGACCGCCGCCACGTGGAGGCACGCTTCAGCCGCGAAGACGGGCTCATCGTCACGGCCACCGTCGCCTTCGGGATGGGCGTCGACAAGCCCGACGTGCGCTGGGTCGCCCATGCCGACCTGCCCAAATCCATCGAAAGCTACTACCAGGAGATCGGCCGCGCGGGCCGCGACGGCGCACCTGCCGACACGCTGACCCTGTTTGGCGCAGACGACATCCGCTTCCGCCGCCAGCAGGTTGATGAAGGCCTGGCAGAAGCCGACCGCAAAATCGCGGACCACGCGCGGCTCAACGCTCTTCTGGGCCTGGCGGAGGCGCTGACCTGCCGCCGCGAAAACCTGCTCGGCTATTTCGGCGAAACGGACATCACCTGCGGCAATTGCGACCTGTGTGAAACACCGCCCAAGACCTTTGATGCCACAACCCCGGTGCGCAAAGCGCTGTCGGCCATCCTGCGCACCGATAGTTGGTTCGGCGCGGGCCACCTCATCGACATCCTGCGCGGCCAGATGACCGACAAGATCAAGGCGCGCGGCCATGACCAGCTGCCCACCTTCGGGCTGGGCGACGACATGAACAAGCATGAATGGGGCGCGGTGTTCCGCCAGATGATGGGCCATGACCTGATCCGCCCCAACCCCGACCGGCACGGCGCGCTGTTCATGACCGACAAGGCGCGCCCTATCCTGAAGGGCGAGGCCACGATCACCTTGCGCCGCGACACGATCACCAAAACCGCAAAAGGCCCGCGCGTGCGCCAATTGGTGTCGGAAGAAGACGCGCCGCTGCTCTCCGCACTCAAGGCCAAACGCCGCGCCTTTGCCGAAGCGCAGGGCGTCCCCGCCTACATCATCTTCAACGACAAAACCCTGATCGAAATGGCCCAAACCCGGCCCGGCGATCTCGACGCCTTCGCCCGCATCTCAGGCGTCGGCGCCAAGAAGCTGCAAAATTACGGCCAAGGGTTTCTTGAGGTGATCAACGGCGCTGAGGCGCAGATGCCGCACCCGGCACGCCGCAAATTGGCCGGCGGCGCGGCGGGGTCGCTCTTTGATCTTTTGGAGGCGGCGCAATCAAAGCTCAAACACGGCGAAAGCGGCTTTGACAAACCGCTGACCTGCTCGGCCTCGCTTTTGGCCAAAGTGGCCGAACAACGTCCGCGCGACCAAGCCGCCCTGCAACGCCTGCTGGGCGATCGCCGCGCCGACCGGTTCGCGCAGGCCTTTCTGGATGTTTTGGCTGAGGCCTAAACACCCCTTGAGGCCCCGCCAAACCCCGCTACATTCACCCCAGAACCAAAGGGGACCCCGCCATGCTGACCGTCATCTCGCCCGCCAAGAAACTCGACATGTCCGACGTCGCTATGGCGGTGACCCAGCCCGACTTTCAAGATGAAGCCAACGCACTGGCCGCCTCCGCCCGCAGGCTCAGCAAAAAGCGATTGGGCGCGTTGATGGGGCTGTCTGACAGCCTCGCGCAGCTGAATTACGACCGCTTTCGCGCTTTTGAAGCTGCCTCAAGCCCTGAAAACTCCAAAGCCGCCGCGCTGATTTTCGCAGGCGACACCTATACTGGGCTGGAAGCTGGCAGCCTCGACGCCGACGAAATGGACTATGCGCAATCCCACCTGCGCATCCTGTCCGGGCTCTACGGCCTGCTCAAACCCAAAGACGCGATCCAGCCCTACCGGCTGGAAATGGGCAGCCGCCTGAAAACCGGGCGCGCCAACTCGCTCTATGAATTCTGGGGCGACAAAATCGCGCAGCAGCTAAACGCGCAGGCCACGGCCCAAAACGCCACGTATCTCGTCAATTGCGCCAGCCAGGAATATTTCGGCGCGGTCGACCTCAAAACACTCGAACCCGCTGTTATCACACCCACTTTCCTCGAAGAAAAACCCGGCGGCCCCAAGATCGTCAGCTTCTTCGCCAAACAAGCGCGCGGCGCCATGGCGCGTTTCATCATCCAAAACCGCGTGACCTCGCCCGAAGGCCTCAAAGATTTCGACACCGGCGGCTACAGCTACGACCCGGATCAATCCACCACAACAAACCCTGTCTTCTATCGCTCAGAGGCCGCACTCAATGCGTTCCGCGAAGCGTCATAGGCTTCATTGTTTCAAAAATATTCCGGGGGGCGCCGCAGGCGCGGGGGCAGAGCCCCCTCCAACCAAGTGTGCCATAAAACCGCACTTCGCCCTCGGCAAAAACAAACCCCTTTGACCCATACCCCCGCTTTCCGCTAGCCTCAGACCTGCACCCAAATGCGCCGCAAGAGCGCAGCAAAACAAATCGGGCGCAACGAGGCAAAGATGAGCAAAACCAGTCGCAGAGCGTTCCTGCTAGGCACCGGCGCCCTTTTGGGCGGCTGGGGCATGAACAGGTTTCACACCGATCCGATCCCAATGGGCACCAGCCTGACCGCGCCCATTGGCGATCCGCTTTTGCTCAATGACGCGTCCGAGCTGTCGCCCACCAAAGTCGCCAAACACATCACCGTCACAGATAAATTTGACGCCCAAACCATCGCCGCGCTGCGCACGGAGCTGAAAGAGGCAGCAGATCAAAACCGCCCCGTGATAGCCTCCGCCGCGCGCCATTCGATGGGTGGCCAGTCTATGGCCCGCATGGGCACGACCTACACCATGGCGCATGACTGGATCGAGCTGGACAAATCCAACCTCACTTACCGCACCGGCGCGGGCACCCGCTGGTCGACCATCATCGCCCGCCTTGACGCCGAAGGGTTTTCGCCCGCCGTCATGCAGTCAAACAATGATTTCGGCGTCGCCGCCACCTATTCCGTCAACGCCCATGGCTGGCCCGTTCCCTTCGGGCCCATGGGCGCGACGGTCCGCTCAATCCAGATCATGCTCGCCGACGGCCAACTGATCACCGCATCGCGTGAGGAAAACACCGATATCTTCTTCGCGGCCATGGGCGGCTACGGCCTCATCGGCATCATCACCGAGATGGAGGTCGACATGGTCCCTAATTCCCGGCTGGAACCCACCTATACCATGGTCGAACCCCTGAATTTTGGTCCTGAATTTGTGCAGGCCATCAAAGGCACGCCGAACGTACAAATGGCCTACGGGCGCATGGATATCGCTAAGGACCGCTTCCTCGAAGAGGCGATGATGATCACCTACCGCCCGACCTCGGATCAAGCAGACCTACCGCCCGCGCCCGGCTCCGGCTGGCTGTCCAAACGCGCCCGCGACATTTTCCGCGCGCAGCTGGGCAGCGATATCGCCAAACACGGCCGCTGGTGGTTTGAAGCACAGCTCGGCCCCATGATCGGTGGCGGCGCCACGACGCGCAACACACTGCTAAATGAGCCGGTCATCACGCTCGACGACCGCGACCCCACCCGCACCGACATCCTGCATGAATACTTCATCAGCCCCGAAAATTTCGGTGGCTTCGTTGCCGCCTGCCGCGACATTATCCCGTCCTCCTATCAGGAGCTGTTGAACATCACCCTGCGCTACGTCCAGCCCGACCGCGAAAGCTGGCTCGGCTACGCGCCCGTGGACCGCATCGCCGCCGTGATGCTGTTCAGCCAGGAAAAATCTTTGCGCGCCGAAGAAGACGCCAAGCGCATGACGCAAGCCCTGATTGACGCGGCCATCCGGCTGGGCGGTACTTATTATTTGCCCTACCGCCTCCACGCGCGCCCTGATCAGATCGCCGCTGGCTATGCCGGCCTGCGCCCCTTCGCCGCCAAAAAGCGCGCGATGGATCCGAAACTTTTGTTCCGCAACGCGCTGTGGGACCAATATATCGCGAGGGTCTGACATGACCGCACTGCGCCTCATCGCCTTTGGCTACGCCGTCGTCCTGTTCATCGCCGCGTCGCTGAACTACCTGCCCATCCCCGGCATCATCGACGCCGATGGCCGCGCTTTCGGGGTTTTCGCGCTCGATCTCTTTGATGACAGCCTGCATGTGGCCTCCGGCCTTTGGGCGCTGGTTGCGGGCCTGATCTCGCACCGCGCCTCCAAACTGTTCCTCACTTGGTTCGGCGCGCTCTACCTGCTCGACGGCGCAATGGGCCTCGTCACAGGCTCGGGCTACCTCGATTTCGGCATTTTCGTCTATGGCTGGTACGAATACCCCAGCTTCCTGATCAAGCTCGCCGCCAACACGCCGCATATTGCCCTAGGCGGATTCGCCGTCATCGCGGCCCGCCTGTTTGACCGCGCATGAAACGCCTCGCCAAATGGGTGGGTGCGGCCCTGCTTGCGTTGATCTTGATCGTCACAATCCCGATCCTCGCGGTCGAAACCATGTGCCGCGGCGACTTTCTCGTACAAAAGCCCGCCACCCATATCACGCAAGACACCCGCCCCGAGGCGCGCACCTATATGGTCTACCCCGAATGGCACATCGTCTACGCCTATGAGGGCTATGCTGAGGCGCTCCAATCAGGCCATCCGCATAACTTCCCCTACCTGCAAGCCGTCACCGGCTTCTGGACCTCGCTTTGCGGGCTCACGCAAAAAGCCGACGCGCTCGGCGAAGCGGGCTTCAATTCCAAGGCCACGATCTACACAATCGGCGCCTCCTTCACGCTAGAGATGCTCTTCAAAGCCGCCTATGAGGAAACCATCGGCCGCGTCTTCACGGCCCTCGCGCCCACGCCACAAGATCAGGTCGAAGCCGACATGGCGGCGGATTACGCCACCTTCCTGCAACAGGTGCCCTGGTACAAATACGACTTCCCGACATGGTCAGACACGCTCTGGCAGGCGCAACCGGTCGATATCCGCGGCTGGGAACGCCGCCTCGCACTTGGCCTCGAATGGGGCGCAAAGACCCAATATGCCAAACTCATCGCCCAGGCCGTCGCAGGCCTTGGCGCCGACGAGTTGACCATGCAAATCGCTGTCCGTGGCCCGCTGCCCGACCTGCCCCAAATCAAAATCCTGTCGCAGCAAGATGACATCACGATCGCCGAGGTCCCCCGCTACCGCATCTTCACCACTCTCGCCCGCCAAATCGCCAATGCTGGCGGCAGTTTCGTCGAGATTGCCGGCAATGACGACATCCTCGTCTCCATGATCCATGACGGCGGCGATTTCTACGAGGCCCAGGGCCACGAACTCATCTCCCGCACCGCGCGCGTCGGCTTCCCGCAAGACCGGTTGCTCATCGCCACCAAGGTCGCTGATCTGCACAAAGTGTTTTTGGACTATCCAAACACCCCTGTTACGGTCGAGCATATCTACGACTACTAAACCGGCTTCATTGTTTCAAAAATATTCCCCCCGGAGGGCCCGCCCGTCATGACGCGCAAGCTCGCAATTCTGGTCACGATCCTCACCGGCTGGCTCACCCTCGCCACCGCCGCCATGCTGCCCGGCTCCATTCAAACCGCAGCCATTCCCGCAGGCACGACGCTGCCCGACAACATCGCCATCATCGGCAAACGCGGTCCCCTTCTGATCATCTTCAGCGAGGACCCGGATTACGTCAAAAACCTCTACGCCCAGGGCGCTACATTCGTTCTCCCCGCCCGCAAGAAAACCTGCCTCAATCTGCAAAATGTCTGAATTGCGCGCTCTGATGCGCCGCCATCCTCATGCGGGCACCGTCGATTGGATAGGCCTGCGCCCTGAACGGCTCGCGCCTGTAACGATCGTTGAAAATGCAGAAATTTTGCTGCACGGCCTCCGGGGCGACCATCACTCTGCGGCCGGTCCGCGCGCGCTCACGCTTATCCAGGCCGAACACCTCTCCGTCATCGCGCGCCTAGCGCGCGCTGTGGTCACGCCAGATATGCTTCGGCGCAACATCGTCGTCTCAGGCATCAACCTCACGGCGCTCCGTCACGAACTTCTCCAGCTCGGGACCGCGCGGATCAAACTCACCAAACCCTGCGCGCCCTGCTCAAGAATGGAACGCACCATTGGCCCCGGCGGCTATAATGCGATGCGTGGTCACGGCGGCTGGTATGCTGAGGTCATCACCCCGGGTCATGTCAGCCTGCATAACGCAGTTAAACCCGACCCACAGAAGACATAGGCCGCATCACAGATACCACGCACCCGGCAAAATGCGTGGCAACCCAGCCAATTTGGCCGCGCAAGACTTCAAGGCATCGACTTTCGCCGCAACCCGAACGATCAAGCGTGCAACAGGGCGTCCGCTTATGTCCATCGGGGTATGCGGGTAGGCGAGAAAGGCTGTGTTGGTCATGTCTTGGGCTCCTCAAATACGATGAACCCAGCCTCCCCGATCTCGCCCGACACTGCATGAGCAGGATTGCCCATAGGTCTTTGGGCAAATTTACCCATGCGATCCAGCGCGGTTTCTGTAGTCTGTCCGCATGTCACAACCCGCCCTCTCCCCGGAAGAGCTGTCCGAGCTGATCGGCCTGGTCTACGATTCCGCCTTTGAGGATGTGCAGTGGCAATCCTTCTTGGAACGTATTTGCGACATGTACCCAGGCGTCAGAGCAATCGTTTTAGGCATCGACGGCGATCATCAAACGACCAAATTTACCGGCGATGCGCATAGCAACGCGATATCGACCGAACCCGCCCTTGTGACATATAAAATCAACGGCTTTCCCGTCGCAGAAGCGATGCGTCAAACGCCGAACGGCTTTGTGGCGCGGTCCCGCAAATTTGTTGATGAACAGGAATGGCGGATGTCGCCCATGTATCTGGACTACATGAAGCCCGAAGGTCTTTGCCATACCATTCACATCAAACTGGACCATAACGGTGACCGCGCCGCGCTGATTTCATTTGCTATCCCTGAAGACCCCAAGCTTGAAGCGCAGCTCCACGATCCGCTTTTTGAAACGCTCAGGCTCCTTGCTCCCCATGCAAGCAGGGCAAACCAACTCGCCCGTGCGCTTGCTTTGGCGAAAAAGGCGACAGAAGTGTTCAGCGGCTTTCTCGACGGGGTGATCCTGCCCATGTTGGTCACCAATGCCGAGGGGAAATACCTGTTTGGCAATGCAGCCGGTCGCCGTGTTCTGGAGCGCGGCGATCCCTTTGCCCAAACTGAGGATAGTCGCCTGCAATTGACCGACAGTTTTGACACCGCTGATCTCTACCACAAACTGGCAGAGGCCAATCGCGATATGGTGCAAAGCGGATTGCGCGTGGCCACGGGTGACAGCCCGCTTATGCTGGCGATTTCTCCGTTTCGCCCGTCAATGCGCGACGCAAGCGCGGCTGACAAACACCTCCTCGATGAAGAACGCATGTTCGCGATTTTTGTAGGTCAGTCAGAACGCGATGCCGTGAACACAGGCCTGCTGGAAGACGTGTTTGATCTGACAAAACGCGAAGCGGAAGTCTGCAAAGAGGTGATGGCAGGTGAAAGCGTTGCCACCATTGCAAAGATGTCGGGCCGTTCGCCCAAGACCGTGCGCAACCAAATCCAGATGATCTACGAAAAAATCGGCGTTTCGACCAACACCGAACTTATGGACAGCTTGTCGGTCTTTCGGACCGTCGGCACTATGTTTGAAAGCAGCTCAGACGCAGAACACCGTGCGCTTCCAGCGTCCAAATAGACGCAAAAGGGGGCCGCAACTGGCCCCCAATTCGTGGTAAACCAAAGGTAAAGAATTTTTAGCTTTGGTTTTATTTCAATCGGTTAGAAAGATCCCCGCATGCGGGGCTACCCCGCCCGCGACGCCCGCTTGCGCTCATGCGGGTCCAGATGGCGCTTTCTCAGCCGCACCGCATTCGGCGTGACCTCGACCAGCTCATCATTGTCGATGTAGGCAATCGCCTCCTCCAGCGACATCCGCACCGGCGTCGTCAGGCGCACTGCCTCATCCGTCCCGGAAGCCCGCACGTTGGTCAATTTCTTGCCCTTCAGCGGGTTCACTTCCAGATCATTCTCCCGGCTATGCTCGCCAATGATCATGCCCTGATAAACGGCCTCCTGGCTGCCAATGAAGAACTTACCGCGGTCTTCGAGGTTGAAGATCGCATAGGCCACCGAGACCCCGTTCTCCATCGAGATCAGCACGCCCGCGCGCCGCCCCGGAATGTCGCCCTTATGCGGCGCCCATTCGTGGAACACGCGGTTCATCACGCCCGTCCCGCGGGTATCGGTCAGAAATTCGCCGTGATAGCCGATCAGCCCCCGCGACGGCACGTGCGCGATGATCCGGGTCTTGCCCGCACCGGCTTGCTTCATCTCGGCCAGCTCGCCCTTGCGCACGCCGGTGATCTTCTCAATCACCGCACCAGAATACTCGTCATCCACGTCGATGGTGACTTCTTCCACCGGCTCATGCCGGACGTCGTCAATCTCTTGAAACAGCACCTGCGGGCGCGAAATGCTCAGCTCGAACCCTTCACGGCGCATATTCTCAATCAACACACCCATCTGCAATTCGCCGCGCCCGGCCACCTCGAACGCGTCTCCGCCCGGCGTGTCGGTGATCTTGATCGCCACGTTGCTTTCGGCCTCTTTCATCAGCCGATCGCGGATAACGCGGGACTGCACTTTTTTGCCGTCCTTACCCGCCAAGGGGGAATCGTTGATCCCAAAGGTCACCGTAATCGTCGGCGGGTCAATCGGTTGCGCCGGGATCGCTTCGTTTACATCGACCGCGCAGATCGTATCCGCCACGGTCGCCTTCGACATGCCGGCCAAGGACACAATGTCTCCCGCCTCCGCCAGGTCAATCGGCTCCGTCGTCAACCCGCGCGAGGCCAGGATCTTGGTGCAGCGGAACTGCTCGATCTTCGTCCCGTCGCGCGACAACGCCTTCACGGTCTCGCCCGCTTTCAACGTCCCGCTCTCAACGCGGCCCGTCAGCAACCGGCCAATGAACGGGTCAGAGCCCAAGGTTGTGGCCAACATCCGGAACGGCGCGTCGCGCTGCGCCATTTGCGCGGGCGCGGGCACGTGATCCACGATCAGATCCAAAAGCGCCGACAGATCCTTGCGCGGGCCATCCAGTTCCATATCTGCCCAGCCCGACCGGCCAGACGCATACATGGACGGGAAATCCAGCTGATCATCATCCGCGCCAAGGTTGGCAAACAGATCAAAGCATTCGTCCAACGCGCGGTCCGGCTCGGCATCTTGCTTGTCGACCTTGTTCAGCACCACAATCGGGCGTAGCCCCAGCGCAAGCGCCTTGGAGGTCACAAATTTGGTCTGTGGCATCGGCCCTTCGGCGGCATCCACCAGCAGCACAACCCCGTCCACCATCGACAGGATCCGCTCCACCTCGCCGCCGAAATCGGCGTGGCCGGGTGTGTCCACGATGTTGATGCGGATGCCCTTCCACTCGACGGAAGTCGCTTTCGCAAGGATCGTGATCCCGCGCTCGCGTTCCAGATCGTTGCTGTCCATGGCGCGTTCTGCCACGGCCTGATTGTCGCGGAACGAGCCCGACTGTTTCAGAAGCTCATCCACCAAAGTGGTCTTGCCATGGTCAACGTGCGCGATGATCGCAATATTGCGAAGGTCCATACCGGTCTGCCTTGTAAAGAAGGTGTTGCGCGCGCACTAACGCACCCGGACCTCAAAGGCCACCCCCGATAGATCAACAGCGCCAATCTGGCGCCGCATGCCTCTCCATTTGGTCAAAAATATTCAAATGCCTGGTTGCCAACCGGCACATCGCCAGATCATCGCGGGCTCACAGACCAAAAAGCGCCAAGCAAAAGCGCGCGCGCAGCGCTCCGTTGGATTACCGCAACCGCTCCAAAACCCGCAGGCTGGCATAGCCATCCGGGATCAACCCTTCGGACCGCTGATAGGCCCGCACCGCATTGATTGTCAGCGGCCCGATTTTGCCGTCGATCTTCTTGGTGTCAAAGCCGCGCGCGGTCAGCCGTCGCTGCAACTCCTTGCGCTCGGCAAATTTCAAGGCGCGGTCGCCGCGCGGCCAGCTGGCTTCAATCGGCCCGGCCCCGCGTATCCGGTCCGACAGGTGGCCCACCCCAATCACATAAGCATCGGCCGTATTGTATCGCTCGATCACCTCGAAGTTCTTAAAAATCATGAAGGCCGCGCCCTGCGCGCCCGCCGGAAGCAGGATCGATCCCACGCCGTGGTCGGGCACAACCCGCCCATTCATGCCTGTCACACCCAAAGCCCCCCAGGCGGACGGCAATTTCAACGTCTTGCGATTGGCCAACGTATAATCAAACCCGTCCGGCAACCGCACCTCAACTCCCCAGGGCTGGCCCGTCACCCAGCCAAACCGCGCCAGATAATTAGCGGTCGAGGCTAAGGCATCCGACGGATCATCCCCCCAAATGTCGCGCTTCCCGTCGCCGGTGAAATCCACCGCGTAATCCAGATACGAGGTCGGGATAAATTGCGTGTGCCCCATCGCACCCGCCCAGGACCCGGTCATTGACCGCGGCGCCACGTCGCCTGATTGTAAAATCTTCAATGCCGCAATCAGCTGCCCTTCGAAAAACGCACCGCGCCGCCCGTCAAAGCTCAGCGTCGCAAGCGATCCGATCAGATCCTTGCTGCCGCGAAACGTCCCATAGGCGCTTTCCAGCCCCCAGACCGCCGCCACCACATGTTTGTCGACGCCGTATTTTGCCTCAATCCGGTCCAACACTGCGTTATGTTTGCGCAACGCCGCGCGGCCATTGGCGATACGCGTGTCGCTGGCCGCAGAATCTAGATAGTCCCACAGCGTTTTGGTAAATTCCGACTGGTTGCGGTCGCGCTTGATCACATCCGGATCGTAAGTCACGCCCGCAAAGGCCCGGTCAAACGTCGCACCTGTGATGCCCTTGGCCAAAGCGCGGCCCCGAAACCCTGTGATCCAGTTCTGAAACCGCGCGTTTGAAGCCACGTTCACCACCGGACCCTCGGCCACGGCGCGTATCTGGGGTCGCAAGGACCGCGCAACGCCCCCCATTTCGGCGCCCACCAAAGCCACACCGGCCGTACTGGCGCGGGAGACCTCGGCAATCGGCCGAAACTCCGGACGCGGGGAGTTCTCCGCAGCAACGCTCGGGTCCGCCAGGAGCACCAAAGCCAGAAATGTCGCAAATCTTTTCATGATGAAACCGCCCGGATTTTTCCGATTATTGTTGGCCTTACGATAGCTCGAAAATGATGCCCAAGGAACCCGCTAAGTTGTCGCCCTCCGTAGGGCCAACAATTGGGACAAAACAACTTGCCAGCAAACAAACGCGCTCCGCGGCGACGTAGGTCGATGTTTCAGGCAAAGGCTGCTTTGCGGACGAAGCTGCCGTTGACTTGGCAACACTTCTTTCGCTTAATGCCCAAATGGTTTTCGAGTAGATATCACGGATTTGGAGTATCACTTGGGTCGTCCGACGAAATTTGATGGCATGGTGCATGACGTTTGTGCGGGGATGGGTTTTTGTGGTGGTGTCGTAGACGGAAGGCCACGCCATATCATTGATTACATACCGTTATCTGGCGTTGTGACGGCAGACCAGTTTGCTTCCTGGGTGCTGGAGGCCGAAGGTATGTCGTCAGAACGAGGCGACCCGTTCTGGTCTGACTTGCGTGCCGTGTTCATAAAGCACATGGGAAGTGAAGCAGTCGGTGCCGAAGCCCTTAAAGGCGGACTTTACAGATAACACTTTGGGGCTCAAAGCGGACATTCAGAGCCACGCCCTTACGTCCGTCGCGCCGCCTTTTTGCGCAGCTTGCTGCCCTTTTTGCGGCTTTTGACCAGTTTGCGCTTGCTGCCACCCGAAGGCCTGCCGCCGCTGGGTCCACGCGCCATTTTGCGGCCCTCAACGTCCAGCAGCTCCAGCGTTAGCCCGCCCGTCATCGGCGTGGCCTCCGCGATACGCACGGTGACGCGCTGCCCAAGGCCCAGAACCAGCCCCGATTTCTCGCCCCGCAGCGTTTGCGCGTCGCGATCAAACTGGAAGTATTCGCGCCCCAAGCTGCGCACCGGCACCAGCCCGTCCGCGCCCGTTTCATCAAGCTTCACAAACAACCCAAAGCTCACAACGCCAGAGACGCGGCCTTCAACTTCTGTCCCAATCCGGTCCGACAGGAAGGACGCCAGATACCTGTCCGTCGTGTCCCGCTCCGCCACCATGGAGCGCCGCTCGGTCGTGGAAATATGCTCGCCAGTCTCCTTCAACCCCTCCTCAGCCGCCGCGTCGAGGCCGTCATCGCCCCAGCCATGTGCCGCGATCAAAGCGCGGTGCACGATCAGGTCGGCATAACGCCGGATGGGTGAGGTAAAATGCGCGTAGTTGCGCAAGGCCAGCCCAAAATGTCCGAAGTTTTCGGGCGCGTAATAGGCCTGCGTCATGGACCGCAAAGCACTGATATTCATCAGCTCCGCGTGTTCCGTGCCCTCGGCCTGTTCCAACAGGCGGTTCAGATGCCGTGTCTGCAACACCTGGCCCTTGGCAAGGTTGAACCCCGCGCTGCCGGCGATCTCCCGCAGACTTTCCAGCTTCTCAGGTGACGGCTCCTCATGCACGCGGAACAGCAGCGGCATTTTCTTTTCATCCAGCGTCTCGGCGGCGGCAACATTGGCCAGCACCATGAATTCTTCGATCAGCTTATGGGCGTCTAGCCGGTCGCGAAAGGCAACGCTTGTCACATTGCCATCGTCATCCAGCTGAATGCGCCGTTCCGGCAGGTCCAGCTCCAACGGTTGGCGCCGCTCCCGCGCCGACTTCAGCGCCGCATAGGCCGCGTATAGCGGCGCAATCACGCCCTCCATCAGCGGGGCCACTTTGTCATTTGGCTGCCCGTCTTGGCCGGCCTGCACCTCCTCATAATTCAGAGCAGCGGGGGAGTTCATGAGCCCCCGCACAAACCGGTGCGACAGCTTGTTGCCCTCCGCGTCCAGCACCATCCGCACCGCGACGCAGGCCCGCTCTACACCCTCATGAAGCGAGCACAGATCGCCTGACAACGCTTCTGGCAGCATCGGCACGACGCGGTCCGGGAAATAGGTCGAATTGCCCCGTTTCCGGGCCTCGATATCCAGCTTCGATCCGGGCCTCACGTAATGCGCCACATCCGCAATCGCGACCCAGACCACATGGCCGCCGGGGTTTTTGGGGTCATCATCCGCGCTTGCAAAACATGCGTCGTCATGGTCGCGCGCGTCGCTGGGGTCAATCGTCACTAAGGGCAGGTCGCGCAAATCCTCGCGCGCGCCCAGAACGACTGGCTTGGCGGCCTCCGCCTGCGCAATCACATCCGCCGGAAATTCATCGGGAATGTCGTGCTGCTGGATCGCAATCAACGACACGGATCGCGCCGCGCCCGGATCGCCCAGCCGTGCCACCACCTTGGCCACCGGAAGCCCCATTCGCGCTTTCGGCCCGGTCTGTTCGGCTTCCACCAGCTCGCCGTCTTTTGCGCCCTCGGTCGCACCGGCAGGCACCCTCCATTCCTTGTCAGACCCTTTGTCAATCGGTGTGATCCGCCCGCCCTCAGACGCGGCTTTGAAAATCCCCAGAACCTTTTGCGGCCCGGTCCCGATGCGCCGGATCAGACGTCCTTCATAGGCGTAACCCTCGCCCGCAACTTTCGTCAGCCGCGCCAGAACGCGGTCGCCTGCCGCAAGAGCGGGGTCGCCCTTCTTCTCGATGAACAGGATCCGCGGGGCGTCGCCGTCGCCCTCCCACTCCACCGGGGCCAGAAACAAGTCGCCATCCCCGTCCGCGCCCATCACGCGGCACACGCTGACGGGCGGCAGGCTGTCGGGGTCGCGGAACGTCTTGCGCCGCTTTTCCAAATGCCCCTCGGATTCCAGTTCCTTCAGGATGCGTTTCAGGTCGATCCGCGCCTGACCCTTGATGCCAAACGCCCGCGCAATGTCGCGTTTCGAGGTCTTGGTCGGGTTGTCAGAAATCCACTGCAGGATGTCGGCTTTGGTGGGAAGTTTGCTCATGGTTCAACGCCTAACACGCGCGCTGATCGGGCGCACTCACAGATCGTCAACCGTGTCCACATCGCGCAACACCGCCACCTCGGCAATACGCAACCCGCGCAGACTGGCCTTGCTGTCGGCCAAAGCATCCGCACTCGACCAGCGCACGCGATCAAACATCGCCCTCGGCGGGCGGGCCTTCAAACCAACCAACCAATACCCGCCATCTTCCGACGGCCCGAACACCGCATCCGCCGCGCCCAAAGCGGCAAAAGCCTCAGCAATATGAGGACGACGAATGCCCGGAATATCCGCGCCAATGATGCACACCGGCCCCGGCGGGGCATTCATGAACACGCGCTTCATACGGTCACCCAGATTGCCCCCACCTTGCGGGATACGCGGCAAAGAGACAGGCCAAACCCGGCTCAACAGACCTTCCCGATCCGGGGCAACGGCCAAGACGACGTCCCAACGCGGGTCGCTCACCTCCCGCAACAGCCGCCGTACTTGATGGCGAAACCACCACGCGGCGGCGATCAGACCAATGCCCGCACCGAGCCGCGTCTTGACCCGGCCCGGGCGCGGCTCCTTCACCATGACAACGAGGGTTTTATGCAAAATAATCCCGCAAAATGCGGCCATAAATCGCCTTCAGCTGGTGGATTTGCGCGATTTCAACGCGCTCATCAACCGCATGCATGGTCTTGCCCACAAGGCCAAATTCCACCACCGGGCAATGATCCTTCACAAACCGCGCGTCGGAGGTTCCGCCCGTCGTCGACATCTCCGGCACCACGCCGGTTTCGGCCTCAACAGCCGCGCCGATCAGCGCCGACAAGGCGCCCGGCGGCGTGATAAAGCTCTCCCCGGAGACCTTGATCGCCACCTCAACACCCGCGCCGCTTTCCTCAGCGATCCGCGCGGCCTCCGCCCGCAGCCAGTCCGATACTGATGCGGAGCTATGCGCGTCATTGAACCGGATATTCACCGTCGCGCGACACAGGGCCGGGATCACATTTGTCGCCGGGTTGCCCGTATCAATCGTGGTCACCGCCAGAGTGGAGGCATCGAAATGATCGGTCCCCTGATCCAGCTCATGGGTGGCCAGCCGGTCCATCAGCCGCGCCATCACCGGCACCGGGTTCAACGCCCGGTGCGGGTAGGCGGCATGGCCCTGCTTGCCGCGCACGGTAAAAAACGCCGTCATTGAACCACGCCGCCCGATCTTCATCATATCGCCCATGGTCTCGGGGCAGGTCGGCTCGCCCACAAGGCAGTCGGTCATCCGCTCGCCCTGCGCGGCCATCCAGTCCAAAAGCGCGGTGGTGCCATCTGTCGCAGGCCCTTCCTCGTCGCCCGTAATGGCCAAAATCACCGCACCATCAGGCGGTGTATCTCGCACAAAATCAACGGCGGCGGCGGCAAAGGCCGCGACGCCCGACTTCATGTCAGTCGCCCCACGGCCGTAAAGATACCCGTCCTTCACCTCGGCCCCGAACGGGTCAACGCTCCACGCGTCCAGATCGCCAACCGGCACCACATCGGTATGCCCGTTGAAACCAAAGCTGCGGTTCGCGCCCTTCGCGCCCCATCGGGCATAAAGATTGCTGACCTCGCCGCGGTCCACCCGTTGGCATTCAAACCCGGCGCCGCTCAGCAATGCCTCCAAAAGCGCCAATGCGCCGCCCTCCTCAGGCGTGACGGAGGGGCATTTGATCAGGTCAGCGGTCAGCGCAACCGGGTCAATCTTTGCGGACATCAGGCTATCCTTACGTCAACCATTTCAGGGGTTTAGGTCTCGCATGCGGTCCAAAGGCGCGCAACCGTGGCAAAATTGTGTCATCTGGGTCGCAATCACCCGTGAAATCCTTAATAGAGTGTTAACACCCCTTTCTTTTAAGGCTCCGGGGCCTCTAACTACCCCCAATAACAATGCCCGAGGCAGGGCAAGCGGCGCGCAATAGTGTCGCAGAGCAGATCAAGAGTAAGCATTTCGTGCCAAGGCAAACGCCTTGCATCAGTGGCTCGCCTGCCTTTCGGGGACGGAGGCTGATATGGTCGCAGCGGCAGAGCTGACCTACAACACTGGTGCGTCTGCAGTGCAGATGGCGAATGCGATATTCGGCAACGGCGCCACCGTTGTCGGCGCGACCTATTCAGGGTGGAACCAGTCCTCGGCGATTTATTCAGATGGCGACCTGCTGGCACCATTCGCAACACCGGGCGACACAGGTGTTATCCTGTCGACCGGGCGCGCCAGCAGCTACACCAACTCCACAGGCGACTCCAATCAGCGCACCAACACCACCACCAACACGCCGGGCGCCAACAACGATCCCCTGCTCAATGCGGCCGCAGGAACCAGCACATTTGACGCCAGTATCCTGACGGTCGATTTCGTGCCGGATTCCGACAAAATGTCGATCCAGTTCACCTATTCCTCCGAAGAATACCCAGAATTTGTGAACTCCATCTACAACGACGTCGTGGGCGTCTGGGTGAACGGCAACTATGTCGACATCGCGGTTGGTTCCGGCACGAACAACATTGCCAACATCAATGCGGGCAACAACGCCAACCTCTTCGTCGACAACGGAAATGACGCCTATAATACCGAGATGGACGGGTTCACCCTGTCCTTGACCTTGACGCTGGATGTGAACCCCAACGTGGTGAACACCATCCGCATCGGTATAGCTGATGTTGGCGACAGCAATTACGATTCCAACCTCCTGATCGCCGCCGACAGCATCCAAAGCGACGTGCTGCTGGGTGATGACACCTATGACATCGTCCAGGGCGGCACGCGGACCATCGATGTGTTGGGCAACGATACCGACAACACCGGCGGCACGCTGACCATCACCCATATCAACGGGCAGGAAGTCAACGCAGGCGACACCGTAACCCTGTCCACCGGTCAGGAAATTACGCTCAACGCGGATGGCACCTTTACCGTTGAAACCGACAACGATATTGAAAGCATCAACTTCACATACCAGGCCGAAAATGCCAGCGGCGTGGATGATGTGGCCTTCGTTACGATCAATACGATCCCCTGTTTCGTCTCAGGCACCCGCATTCTGACCGATCGCGGCGAACGCCCGGTGGAGGCATTGCAGGCAGGGGACTTGGTGCAAACTCTCGACAACGGGATGCAGCAAATTCGCTGGGTCGGGCAGCGCACCGTTGAGGCGCAGGGGGTGATGGCGCCCATTCAAATCGCGGCTGGCGCGTTTGGTCCGCATCGCGCGCTCTCGGTCTCCCCCCAGCACCGTGTGATGCTCAGCGACATGACGGCCCAGCTTTACTTCGGGCAGGCCGAGGTGCTTGTCGCTGCCAAGGATCTGGTCAATGACCTGACCGTGCGCCGCGTCGCTGACGGAACCCCCGTCACCTATGTCCACGTGCTGTTTGACGAGCATCAGGTCATCTATTCCGAAGGGTTGCTGACCGAAAGCTTCCTGCCAGGGCCCCAGACCATGCAGGGCTTCGCGCAAGAAACCGTTGACGAAATCTGTACACTCTTCCCCGAAATCGACCCGGAAACCGGGCTCGGCTACGGCGCCGCCGCGCGCACATCTCTTAAGGCCTTCGAAACCCAACTGCTGCTAAGGCAAGCCCATGCAGCATAGCCTCGCTCCATCTCTTGTAGAAATTGTCTCAAAATTTCCACAAAAAGACCCTTTGCGGTTCATGATTTGGTTCAGCTTGTCGCGTACTGGATGGGTGTTGAAGCGGTGTATCCGCTCGTTGTTGGATAAAGAGTTATGACGAAAAACAAGAAACACACGGGCAATAAGCTCGCGATCTTGGGGGCACTCGACGCAGTGTTTGAGGTCAAAGCACAGGTAAACGGCTACGAATTTGACCAAACCCCAGCAAATTGGGGTCCGGCCAATTTGGACGACCGTCCGCAAGCGCAGCCGCATACAGGCTTCTGCGGCGATACGCGTGTCATGACGCCCTCGGGCCCAAAACGCGTCCAAGACCTGACCCCGGGCGACGAGATTGTCGATACTGACGGGCACGCGGCCAGATTGCAGCATGTTTTGCGCACGCCGGTGACAAAAACCGCCATCCTGATGCGCGCGCCCTATTTCGGTCTGAACCAGGACCTCGTGGTCGGCGCGCAGCACCGCATCGCCATCACCTCAGACGCCGCTGATTACTTGTTTGGCGAAGAAACTGTCCTCGTACCGGCCTGGGCCATCAAGGACGGGCGCCGCGCCCAGCATTGGGAATTAGCGCCGAAATCCTGCCTGTATCAGCTGCAACTCGACCGCGCCTGCGCGCTGAAAATAGGCAATTGCGCCGTCGAATCCATGCCCAAATCCGGGCAGTCCGTCGGCAAAATTCTCAGCGAGGCTGAGGCGCGTTGCTTCGCAACCGAATACCGCACAGGCATTCACAGCTAAGCTGATTTCAGCTAGGCGTCGCCGTCTTCAAACAGCGTCGTGGTTTGCGCCACAACAACGGAATTTTCGTCAAGCGCCCTTTGCATCAAGGCGCGCTCATCATCGTCGATGTCATGGCCTTCCGCCAATCGCTCATCCAGGCTGCCATAGCCGGTGACGTCCAACGGCGCCAACCCGGCCTGCTTAAGCAGCGCCACGCATTCGCGCACCGCCTCCGCCTCATCAACACCGCTGGAATAGCACACCAAGGCCGCACCGCTGGCGTCCGCCGGCAGGTCGTCACCTTCTTTGCGCCCGATCTGAACCAGCAAAGTGTATACCTTATGGGTCTTTCCCGACTTGGCCATCATCCACCCCCGTTTGCAGTCCCCCTTGTAAAGGCCATTGAGCCTTTGAGGGCAAGGGGTTAGCCTCCCCGCCGGAGGGGTTCAAATGATACGTATGCTATGTCTCGTCTTTTGGACGATGCTGCCAAATATTGTCGCAGCGCAATCCCAGCAAATCACCGTTTCAACCGTCACCCGCACGCCGTTTTCAATGGAAAACAACGGCGCGCACACAGGCTTCAGTATCGAGCTGTGGCAGCTCCTCTCTGCTGAAATTGGCGCGGAAACCACCTTTCAAAGGGCCGATACCTTCCGCGAAATGCTCGATCAGGTGACCTCCGGCACCGCCGATGCCGCAATCGCCAATATCTCCATCACCGCCGAACGCGAAGCCGCGCTTGATTTCACCCAGCCGATTTTCGACAGCGGTTTGCAGATCATGCTGCCCTATGAGGCGGCGACCGGCTCAGTGCTTGGCGCGCTATTCACCCGCGACATCCTCACTGCCGTGGTCATCGCCATCGGGCTTTTGTTTGGCGCCGGTATGGTAATGTGGGTGTTTGAACGTAAAAGGCAGCCATATTTCGACCGAACCGCCCGCGACGCAATCTTTCCGTCCTTCTGGTGGGCGCTCAATCTGGTGGTCAATGGCGGGTTTGAGGAACGCATGCCCATCTCCCGCCCCGGACGGGTTTTCGCCGTGCTTCTGGTGGTGGCCAGCCTCTTTGTGGTGTCGGTCTTCGTGGCGCAGGTCACCGCCGCGCTCACGGTCAAAGCTTTGCAATCCGACATCTCGTCAATCAATGACCTCGACGGCAAGCGCGTGGGCTCGCTTGATGGCTCCACGGCCGCCTTGTTTCTGGAACAGCGCGAAGTCCGGGTCATCACCTTCGCAAATCTAAACACAATGCTAACCTCTTTTGAGGCGGGCGAGCTTGACGCTGTCTTCTTCGACGGCCCGATCCTGTCTTATTACGCGGCGACGCAAGGCGCCGGTAAAGCGCGCATGATCCCACGCGTCTTCAAGCCGGAAAACTACGGTATCGCTTTGCCCAGTGGCAGCGCGCTGCGCGAACCACTGAACCAAAGCCTGCTCAGGCTGCGCGAAGACGGCCGCTATGACACGTTGCGCAAGAAATGGTTTGGCCTTGGGAACTAGGGCCTAGTCGCGCAGCAGCTCGTTGATACCAGTCTTCGACCGGGTCCGCTCATCCACACGCTTCACAATCACCGCGCAATACAGGTTGATCCCGTTCTTCGACGGCATGCTGCCTGCCACGACGACCGAATAGGGCGGCACCTCGCCATACATGACCTCGCCGGTCTCGCGGTCCACGATCTTGGTCGACTGGCCGATGAACACACCCATTCCCAAAACGGACCCTTCGCGCACGATGCAGCCTTCGACCACCTCTGACCGCGCGCCGATGAAGCAATTGTCTTCGATGATTGTCGGACCCGCTTGCATCGGCTCCAACACGCCGCCAATGCCGACGCCGCCCGACAGGTGCACGTTTTTACCGATCTGCGCGCAGGACCCGACCGTGGCCCATGTATCAACCATCGTGCCCTCATCAACATAGGCGCCAAGGTTCACAAAAGACGGCATCAAAACCACGCCCGGCGCGATAAAGGCCGACTTGCGCACAACGCAATTTGGCACGGCACGGAAACCCGCGGCTTTCCACTGATCATCGCCCCAGCCTTTGAATTTGCTGTCGACCTTGTCCCACCAACCAGTGCCTTGCGGCCCGCCGTCTTGCTGCTCCATGTCCTTGATCCGGAACCCCAGCAGCACCGCTTTCTTGGCCCATTGATTGACATGCCAGCTGCCATCATCTTGGCGCTCAGCAACGCGCAAAGACCCGCCATCCAGCGCGTTCAGCGTGTCTTCAATCGCGTCGCGCTGTTCCCCGGTGGTCGCTGGCGTGATCGTGTCGCGCGCCTCCCAGGCGGCCTCGATTGCGGTCTCAAGTTGGGCGTTGGACATGGGTCATTTCCTCGTCTGAATTTTCCCCGGCAATAGAGGCACGCGCCCTCCGATGCAAGGCGGGTCAGACCCGTGCTTTCCGGGCACAAGGGGCCGCAGGCAAAATATGTCGAAACAATTTGTTCTAAATTTAGGGGGCTGTTTGCACAATTCCGCCGCAATGCAGCCGCCCGCCCGCCGCGTTTTCCCATCAAATCGGGGGCAATATGTAATGTATAGTAGGGTAACGAAATGAAACATGTAATTGCAGCGGGTTTTGCCGCGGCCATGATAAGCACAGGCGCACAAGCCGCCGTGGTCAATGGTAGCTTCGAGGATCCGGGCCGCGTTGTCGGCAACTGGGCCACTTACGGTGTCGGCTCATCCGCTCTGACGGGTTGGGATATTGAACGTGGGTCGATCGACCTGATCAACGCGTTTTGGGAACATTCTGAAGGTCGGTACAGCATCAACATTGATGGTGGCAGCCCAGGCACGATTGCGCAAACTCTGACGGGTTTGAAAATCGGCCAAAAGTACCAGCTGGCCTTTGACCTCGCCGCGAACACAGCGGATCCCAATGATGTGGTCTCCGTGACCGCCGCT
Source organism: Litoreibacter sp. JB4-2 (assembly GCF_055693445.1). Lineage (NCBI taxonomy): Bacteria > Pseudomonadati > Pseudomonadota > Alphaproteobacteria > Rhodobacterales > Roseobacteraceae > Litoreibacter > Litoreibacter sp. JB4-2. The sequence continues at coordinate 2,809,848 of NZ_CM146334.1, read as the reverse complement.
GTTGGCGCTGATAGTGGCTCCTTCGCATTCGACAGCACCGGAAAAAGCCGGTCGAATATGGGTTGGCAAACATACACGTTAGGCTTCACCGCGTCCGCCGAAAGCCTGCGGATGAGCTTTGCCTCCGACAGCACAAGTGGCCCCTATGGCGCCGCTTTGGACAATATCACGCTGACCGCTGTGCCATTGCCAGCTTCCGGCCTGCTTTTGCTGGGCGGTGTTGGTGCATTAGTTCTGCGCGGGCGCAAAAAAGCAAACGCATAATCGCGCCTGATATCGCGACATCAGACTTGGCCCGTCCCGTTCAATCGGGGCGGGCCTTTTACGTGGCGCAGCGTGGCACGACGCGTTAGCCTGCCGAAAAACAAGCCGTCGGAGACCCTATGTCAGAGCATTCCCTTACCAACCCATTGCGCCATTCCCATCAAGACATCACCGAGGCGCGCGCGGTTCCCGACACGCCCCAAACCCGCTCACCTGCCTATGCGCTTGCCTTTGCAGATGAAGATTTTCTCTGTCAGGACGCGCTGCGCCCGGTGCGATTGCAGCTTGAGCTTTTGAAGCCCGAAATGGGTATGGACGAGCAGAAAATTCGCTCAACCGTCGTGCTGTTTGGCGGTGCCCGTATTCCTGAGCCCGCCAAGAAAGACACCGCCCGCACTCAGACACTGTCTGATCTGTCGCAATACTACGAAGAGGCTCGGATTTTTGCCCGCCTCATGACCGAACGTTCCGACGGGCATGAAAACGTCATCGTCACCGGCGGCGGCCCCGGCGTGATGGAAGCCGGAAATCGCGGCGCGCTTGACGCCGGTGGGCGATCCATCGGGCTCAACATCGTCTTGCCACATGAACAGGCCCCCAACGCCTATGTCACGCCCGAGCTGTGCTACAATTTCCACTACTTCGCGATCCGCAAAATGCACTTTCTGATGCGCGCTTCCGCCCTCGCCGTCTTCCCCGGCGGGTTCGGCACGCTCGATGAAACGTTCGAGGCCCTGACCCTGATCCAGACCGGCCGGATGGAACCCGTTCCTTTCTTGCTCTTTGGCGAAAAGTTCTGGCGCTCCATCATCAACTGGGAGGCGCTCGCCGATGCGGGCACTATCTCTGACGAGGATCTGAAGCTCTTCAAGTTTGTCGAAACCGGCCAGCAAGCCATGGACGTCATCGACGCTTGGGAAAAAGCCCCAGCGCGCGATGCCATTCCGGGCCGCTAAGGCACCAGCCGATATTCGACAAATTCCGTCCTCTGGAAAAACTTGAAATTGTCGTCCGAAATCATCGTGACGCGGGTGACGCCATCCGCGTCACCCCAAACCGAAATGCCCTCAAGGTTGTCATGCGCGCCCGTCGCGGTGGTCAGCAAGATCGTCTCATCGCTCAACGCGTCATTGCCAACCTTGAACCGCCGCACCCGGCTGGCGAACCCGGCAACCCCGTTGAAATACCGCTCCAGCACGTATAGCAGCCCGTCCGGCCCAAAATCCGCGCCGACCAGCAAAAACCCGTCACGGCGCGGGATCTGCAAACGGTCGTCCCACACCCCATCGGCGAACCGCCACACCGGGAACGGCCGGTTCAGCAACCCGGAACGTTCCGGCATCGTATAAAGCCGTCCCAGATCATCTACCGCCAAAGCCTCCAAAGACGAATTTGGCTGCATCGAACTAAAGCTGCGCGGCACGATCACGATCTTTGAAGCACCCTCCACCCGGTCATAAAGCCGGATCATATGCACCCCCTCAAAGGACACATAAATCTCGCGCCCGCGATGCACTGCCAGCCCCTCCGCGTCGCGGTAGCCGCCCGGCAGCACTGCGCCCAACGTGTCCCGCAACGCTTCAAACCGCGCGCCTTTGACGCCCACAATCTCGCCGCCCCGGCGGACCAAAACGCCCTCCGCAAACAGCCCGCGGTCGTTGGTCGCCAGAAAGCTGGTGCCATTGGCCGACAGCTCAAGCGACGAAAACCCGCCAAACCGGTCCATAGGTTCCGACCAGGTGTAGCGCCCGACCAGTTCCAACCGCGCCGCATGCGCGTTTAAAGCCCAGCCCAGCAGCACCAAAAGCGCCAATGTCAGTTTGATTGCAAAACCTCCACGCACTGGCCCGGCAAATCAGCCAGGCGCAGCTCCCGGCGCGGTTTGGGCGCGGGGGCGTTCGGGTCAGGCGGCGGCGGGTTCAAAATGTTGTCCACCCATTTCTGCGCATCGGCGCAACCGTCGCCCGGCGGCGGCGGGGTTTGGTTCACGCAGCCGCGCGCCCCCGCAGGGCAGTTCAGCCGCACGTGAAAATGGTAATGATGCCCCCACCAGGGCCGAATTTTGCGCAGCCAGTTCCGGTCGCCCGTCGCGTCCTTGCACATCTGCACCTTGGCGCCCGGGAACACAAAAATCCGCGCCACCCGTGGGTCGGAGGCCGCAGCCTTCAGCACCTCATGATGGCCGCGCGTCCATTTGTCGTTCACAAAAGCACCGTTCGCGCGGCGCATCGAAATTGCCGAAATGCCTTCGCGCTGCGAGCGATCCAGCGTCATGCTCTTGGCCGGGTTCATCCAGATATCGGCATCCAGCCCGATCTGGTGCGAGCGGTGCCCGGTCAGCATCGGCCCGCCGCGCGGCTGGCTCAGATCGCCCACATACAGCCCCGCCCAGCCTTGCCTGACGGCTACGCGGCTCAGATCCTTAACCATGTCGATCGTGTCGGGATGGCCCCAGTTGCGGTTGCGCGACAGCCGCATCGCCTGCCAGGTCGGCCCGGTCTCGGGCAGTTGCTGCAAGCCCGATGCGCAGCCTTTGGCATAGGAGCCAAACGCGGCAGGCGGTTGCGCCGAGCCGTTGGTTTTCGCCCCAAATAATGTCTTGGCAATCAGCTTGCCTTGCGGGCCAAGGTCGCGCCGCACCTCAGGCGCCGCGTCGCGTTCAGATGGCGCACCGCAGGCCAATAACAAGGCCAAAGCGCCGCAAGGAATTAGTTTTCGGAGGCCCATACCGCGTCATCCTCGCCTTCTGGTTTCACCCAGATTAGCAGGATGAGGCCCAAAAGAAAGAGGGCGATCAAAGGTGTGACGCCAATCCGCTGGCTCTCGGTCAGCGCCGTCACAAGCGCGATCAAACCGGGCGCCAAAAAGGCTGTGGCCTTACCCGCAAGCGAATATAACCCAAAGGCTTCCGTCATCCGGTTCGGGTTAGCCTGCTTGACCAACAGCGCGCGGGAAGACGCTTGCACCGTGCCACCCGCCGCCCCGACCAAGGCGCCGCAAACATAGAACGCCAGGTCAGAGATTGTGCGCCCGGCGATCATCGGGTCTGCGCTGACGCTAATCCACGCCACTTCGCCCGGCGCGATGGAAGCGATCCCAACGGTCGCAAAAATCAAAACAAGAATGGAACCCACAACGACGTTCTTAGAACCGACCCGCTTATCTGCATGCCCACCAAGCCACGCAAAAAGCGCCCCGGTGAGAACTGCAAGAATGCCGAAAATCCCAATGTCGATGACGCTCCAATCTAAGACCAACTTGGCGTAGACACCGCCAAAGGCGTACAGCCCGTTCAACGCGTCCCGGTAGACCATTGAAGATGCAAGATATGCCGTAAGGCTGGGCGTCTTCGGCAGTTTTTTGATCGTATTTTTCAACGCAGAGAGCGCGCTCGATACACCGCCAGAGACGGGTACTTGGGGTGCGCGATCTTCCTTCACCCACAAAACGAAAGGGATCATAAAGACCATATACCATATCGCGGCAAACGGCCCGACCAGACGCGTGCCTTCGCGTGCGTCGGGGTCCAGTCCAAACAGCGGCGCTATGCCCAAAAGCGTCTTGCCCGCGCTGTTTTCAGCAAAAAACAGCAGCATGATCACCAAAGCAACAAGCCCACCTAAATAACCCACGGCCCAGCCTGTACCCGATATCCGGCCCGTTTCCGACGCGGGCCCAAGGTCTGGCAACATGGCATTGGTAAATGTCGTGGCGAATTCCATGCCGATAAAGCCAATTCCGAAGACGATCAGCACGAAGGCAATATTGAAATCATCCGGATAGGCCAGCCACAGCCCCATCGCGCCGAGAACGTAAAGCGCAGAGAACACCCAGATATAGGGCAAACGGCGTCCCGTATTGTCGGCAAGCGCGCCAAGGACCGGAGCAGAAATAGCGATAATCAAGCCGATCACCGATTGCCCCAAGCCCCAAATACTTTGCGCTTTCGCATCAGCAGCGGTCTCGTCCAAACCGCCATTCATATAGAGGTCCGAGACGATTTCCGCGAAATACGGTCCGAAAATAAATGTAAGCAAAAGCGTGTTATATGGTTGGCTGGCCCAATCAAAAGCCATCCAACCGCGCACGCGCTTCTGCAACGGTATTGCCGACATTTGTCCCCCAGACTTTGAGGGGATTAACCACCGCAGCCCTGTTAGAGGCAAGGAAAAACTTACCTTAACTGGTTAATAAGGGGGTATTGCTTTACCCTTAAAAAATTGACGTAAACGTCAGAATGGGGGCCAAGGGCGCTGTGCTTCGGCCGCAATCCATGCGGCAATCCAATCTGGCATCACGGGTGAGACCGCATCGGGCGCCAACACCTCGATCACACGTTCAGGCGGAACAATCCCCGAAGCGTCCGTCACCGCCGAACGATACAGAATATGCGAGGTCGCCTGCCCTTTGCTCCACATCGATTGCTCTAGATACAGGAACTTGTCGTCCCAGCAGACTGCGCGGGACCTGATCTCAACCTTTTGAAACATCCGAACGCGACGCCGATACCGCACCGAAGCGCCTGCCATTGTCAGCCCCCATCGCTGGGTCTTCAGGACTTGGATCAAGCCGACGCGTTTTGCCAAAGGCAGACGCGACAGATCATACAGCGTCAGCGTGCGCCCGTTGTTCAGCTCCATCCAGAGGTCAATGTCCCAGGGCCAGCAGATATGATGCGACACATGTGTGTCGGTCAGGCCCAAATCAGGGGCGTTTCGAAATACAAAAAATTCTTTGATCAAACGAATGAAGGGATACATGGGGGCACTCCTTTTCAGTGCTCAACATGCGTCCCTTTACGTTAACGTCAACGATCACCTAACGTCACCTGCCGCTTGCGAAACCCAAGCAAGCACCCTAGCTAAAGCGCAGCGCGTTTTAAGGAAAAGACCCAATGAGCCAGATTGCCTTCGTGATTCAGCCCCTGTTCTCGGTCATCAAGACCGTGATCTTCATCTATTTCATCATGAGCTGGCTTCTTAGCTTTCAGGTCCTCAACCTGCGCCAACCCTTGGTCGCGCAAATCTGGAACGGGCTGACCATGCTTCTGGAGCCGCTGTTCCGCCCCATCCGCAATCTATTGCCCGCGACCGGCGGCCTGGATTTCAGCCCGCTCGTCGTGCTGCTGATCATCTTGATGCTGGAACGGCTGCTCTACGTCATCTAACCGGCAAACGGCGCAGCACTACCCCAAAGCTGCTTGACCCGCGCGTCGCGCCCGCAGGCGCTGCGGTATTTCTTGTAGGCCCGCGCCTTGCTGACAAGCCCGAACCGGGTCAGCACTTTGTCTTTGCTCTTGTAGTAATCCTGATGCGACGCGTCCGCCGCGTAAAATGGCGCGGCCTTCAAAATCGGGGTCACAATCGCCTGCCCCAAGGCTTTTTCGGCCCGCGCTTTCGCCGCCTCCGCCGCCCGCTGCTCCGCCGCGTTGCTCACAAAGATCGCTGTGCGGTAGCTCCCCCCGGTCGCAGAACTGCCCACCCGCATCCGTCGGATCGATGGACCGGAAAAACATGTCAAACAGCGCAGGCAGCGGCAAGGTCCCCGGGTCGTAGCTGATCTGCACCGCCTCGTAATGCCCGGTGCCGCCCTTGGTCACCTGCTTGTAGCTCGGCTCGGCCACGCGCCCGCCGGTGAAGCCCGACACCGCCTCGCTCACCCCGCGCACGCTTTCAAAATCAGACTCGACGCACCAAAAACACCCGCCCGCGACGGTGATGGTCTTCGATTGCGCAAAGGCGGGCACCGCCAGGCAACTGATCGCGGCGGCAAGAAAAACGGGCAGAAATGGCTTCATGACGGATCTCCTATGGGTCACCGCCAAAATGGTGCAGGCGCCCGGCAAAGCAACCAACAGAACTGTGAGCTCACCGCTTGGTGATCACTCCAACGCCTCGATATAGCCCTCGATCTGCTCAACCCTCGTGTCGCTGTTGGGATGTGTCGACAACCATTCCACAGGCTCCGCGCCCATCTCGGACACGAATTCAAAAAACTCTTTCAACCCGGCAGGCTGGTACCCGGCGGCGCGGGTCAACGCTACGCCAAACTTATCCGCCGACGCTTCGTGCTGGCGCGAGAAATTCAGCGATAGCAGCAGGTTCCCTTCCAGCAATACCTCTTCCAGAAACGGGCCCGTGTCGCCCGCCAAGAAGCCCACCAGCACATAGATACCCAGCGAGCGGTAGGTCTGCCGCATGCCATGCTGTTCAACAACATGGCCGATCTCATGTCCCAAAACGCCTGCGATAATGTCCTCGCCCGGGAAACGTTCAATGAACTCGTCGGTCATGATCACCGTGCCGCCCGGCAGGGCAAAGGCGTTCGGACCAATGCGCGGCATCGAGCGGAAATTCATCGAAAAATTATGCGCGTTCACCTGATCTTCCGGCAAAGCGGCCAGAAGATCGCTGAAAATCCCGCGCACGCGCTCTTGCTCAGCCTCGCTCAGCTGCGTCTCCTCGGCCTTCATCGCAAATTCAATCGTTTGCATGCTGCCGCGGTCAATCTGCTCGACCACAAAGGGCGGCGTTAGCGCCAAGGCCGCGCTCACCAGCAAATCCAGCCCGTAGCGCCACAGCAGAAAACACGCCAGAACCAGCGCGCCAAAAACGCCGATCAGACGGGGGCGAAACGCCTCCCAGCCGTGCAAGGCGTCGCCCGCGGTCTGGCCGGTCAAAACCTCAATCCCGGCGCGATCCGTGCTTTCAAACAATGCACCGTCGGGGAAATGCAGCTTGCGCGCCACCGATCCTAAGACCGGGTCTACCGTGATCTCGGACAGCGGCGCCGCCGTGATCACGACCCCGTCCGCGTCGACAATATCGACATGCACATCATCCGCGCCCAGTGCGGCGCGGGTCAAAAGCCGCGCCTGCGTCAAGGCAGAGCTGTTGGCCGCATAGGCCTGCCCCGCCACGTCCAGCGCGAACCGGTCGCTATGCCCCCCGGCGCTCATGTTACAAAGGCAGCCCGAAATCGACGCCTTCAAGATCGGTATAGGCATCCGCCACCGACATGCCCTGCGCCTCCTGATCGCCAATAAACGCATCAAGCGAAGATCCGGGGATCAAATAGGTTTGATTGGCCATGTATTTGTGCATCCGGACATGTGCCCAGGGCAGCATCAGACCCAATGTGCACAGCGCAACCACAGCGTTCGACACTGCGATCCAGAACAAGACCAAAGGCTTGATCGTCGACCGGAACCGGTGGTTCCCTTCAAGTGCTGCATGGTTGTAGATCGCATTGCGCACGATCGCTTGGTAGATGAATGTCGCAGGCAGAAAAGCCAGGAAGAAGGCGACGTAGATCACGCCAACCATCCCGATAATCTCAGCGCCAGGTTCGCCGCCCGGGGCGTCAAACCCCTGAAAAACCGCGACAACAGTGGCGCCGAACAGGATCATCAAAATGACGCCGACCAAAACCACCCAAGCCAGTGCTGCGGCCATCGCTTTCACAAAAGGCGCAAGCCCGACATCGAGTGCGAACTCGGCTTTGCCCAGCCGCGCGTTGTTAACGACGAAAAGTTTCACGGCCTTGTCGACAATCGGGAAGGCCAAAAACATCACAGCAACCGCCGCGATGCCCAAAAGCGTCGGCAAAATAAAATCGCCAGTTTCCGCCCCGAGATAGGCCGCGCCAAAGATGAGTCCAATCAAGGCCGCATAAGCCAAAATCGGCAGCAGGACGAAGACCACAAAGGCGCGTCCCGTTTTGCCAACGAAGTTAAAGCGCACATTCGAAAAGCTCGACATACGGGCGTTGAACTGCATGGATTTGACAATCAGCCATGGTACCAAAACCAATAAAACAACGGTCAAGACGCCGCCGATAATCGGGCTAAGCGAGAACGAGACCGAAAAGATCACATATCCCACAATGAAGATCAGGCGGCCGATCAGGATTTGCTTGCCGGTCGCGTGGTAGTCGAAATTTCGCCCGGCAATATAGGTGTGATTGTAGAAGTATTTCTTGCGCCGCACCTTGGCCCAGGCCGAATAAATGCCAAATGTCACGATGCTCAGAAGCAGATTGACCAGCCAGATGCCGAACCATTCCTTGGCACTGCCGCGAAACTCAAATTGCTGCGTTTCGCCCGGATGCGTATCTGCGACATTGGCGTCAAAACTCATCGACTTATTCCTCAATCTATAAACTTCGTTTTTTATCAGGTTATACGTTGCTCACGCGGCAGTGAATCCCCAAAATGGGGTGAAAATGAGACCGCTCCTGCGCGCGGCCGCACCCGTGTTGCGAAAAGGAAACCATCATGAGAATCGCCTGTTGGTCCGGCCCGCGGAACCTGTCTACGGCAATGATGTATAGTTTTGGTAATCGCGCCGATTTTTCCGTGATGGATGAACCGTTTTACGCGGCTTATTTGCGCGAAACCGGGCTCGATCACCCGATGGCCGCGCAAATCATGGCCGCGCATGAAACCAATTGGCACAAGGCCGCGGCCCAATGCGCGCGCACGGGGCCGGCGCATGTCTATCAAAAACACATGTGCCAGCACATTCTCGACACCACCCCGCTGGACTGGGCGGAAGAGTGCAAACATGTCTTTTTGATCCGTCACCCCGCACGCGTTTTGGCCAGCTATCAAACCAAGCGCGAAACGGTGACGCTCGACGATATCGGGTCAGAGCAGCAGATTGCTTTGTTCGAAGAATTTGGCGGCATCGTCGTCGACAGCGCAGATCTTCGTGATGCCCCCGAACCCATGCTGCGTGCGCTTTGCGCGGCACTTGAGCTGGATTTTGACCCCGCCATGCTCCGCTGGCCCGCCGGTGGCCATGCCGCAGATGGGATCTGGGCCGAACACTGGTATAGCGCTGCCCATGACAGCACCGGATTTTCCGGCACTGACGGCCCTCTGCCCGAACTGTCCGGCGCTCTGGCCGAGCTGTGCGAAGACGCTCTACCCGCCTACGCCATCCTGCGCACGCAACGGCTGCGGGCAGGTTAATATCGGGTAAAGAAATTTCGAAAGCCGTTTGGTTTGAAAGGCTTACAAGATTCCCCGCATGCGGGGCGGCCTCATTTCAGCCGCTTATCCCGCGCCGCGAGCAATTTCAGACGCAACGCATTGAGCTGAATAAAGCCCGCCGCATCTTTCTGATCATAGGCCCCGGCATCCTCCTCAAAGGTGACGTGAGCTTCTGAGTAAAGCGAATGATCCGACCACCGCGCCACCGTCCGGGCAGAGCCTTTATAAAGCTTCAATTTCACCGACCCCGTCACATGCCCCTGGCTCGCATCAATCGCCGCCTGCAGCATCTCCCGCTCCGGCGAGAACCAGAACCCGTTATAGATCAGCTCCGCATACCGCGGCATCAGCTCATCCTTCAGATGCGCCGCACCCCGGTCCAACGTGATCGATTCAATCCCGCGATGCGCCTCCAAAAGCAGCGTCCCGCCCGGCGTTTCATAGATCCCGCGCGACTTCATCCCAACGAAACGCCCTTCAACAAGATCCAGCCGCCCGCAGCCATGCTTCCCGCCCAGCTCATTCAGTTTAGTCAGGATCGTGGCCGGGCTCATCGCCTCACCATTGATCGAGACGGCATCACCCTTCTCAAACCCGATCTCAACATATTCGGGCTCATCAGGCGCATCTTCGGGATGCACAGTCCGTTGATAGACGTAACCCGGCGCCATCTCCGCCGGGTCTTCCAGAACTTTGCCCTCAGATGAGGTATGCAGGAGGTTCGCATCGACCGAGAACGGCGCCTCACCCCGTTTATCCTTCGCAATCGGAATCTGGTTTGCTTCCGCAAACTCCAACAATTTGGTGCGCGACGACAGGTCCCACTCCCGCCACGGGGCAATCACTTTGATGTCTGGGTTCAAAGCGTAGGCCGAAAGCTCGAACCGCACCTGATCATTGCCCTTACCCGTCGCCCCATGCGCCACAGCATCCGCGCCGGTCGCCTCGGCAATCTCAACCAAACGCTTCGAGATCAGCGGCCGCGCGATTGAGGTGCCCAACAGGTACAGCCCTTCATAGACCGCATTCGCACGAAACATCGGGAAGACGAAATCGCGAACAAATTCTTCGCGAACGTCCTCAATGTAGATGTTGTCGGGATTGATGCCCAGAAGCTCGGCTTTCTTGCGCGCGGGCTCCAGCTCTTCGCCCTGCCCCAAGTCGGCGGTGAAGGTCACAACTTCACAGCCGTATTCAGTTTGAAGCCATTTCAAAATGATCGAGGTATCCAGGCCGCCGGAATAGGCAAGGACGACTTTTTTGGGGGCAGACATGCGCGCGATCTCCATCTCGTTTGCGGGCGGGTTACCGCGCGTCCCGCTCAGGTGCAAGGCCAAGGAGCACCCAGATTGACCTCTGCCGCAAATCCAGCGACAGTTTCATGCCATACCTTCGAGCCCGCGGAGCCCCAAAAAGATGAGCGAATTTGAGACAGCAGCCCGCGTCGCCATGCTTGCTATGCGAGATGTGTTCGAGCCGACCCCGCTGCAACGCAATGATTATCTGTCGAAGAAGTTTGGCGCCGAAATTTTCCTCAAACGCGAAGACCTGTCGCCTGTCAGATCTTACAAAATCCGCGGTGCGTTTAATGCCATGCGCAAACAACGGGCACTAAACCCGGATCAAACGAAATTCGCCTGCGCGAGCGCCGGAAACCACGCCCAAGGCTTTGCGTATGTGTGCCGCAGCTTTGGCGTCTCCGGCGAGATTTTCATGCCAATTACAACGCCACAGCAAAAAATCGAAAAGACGCGTGCATTTGGAGGCGATGCGATCAAAATCCGGCTCACCGGGGATTATTTCGACCAAACACTTGCAGCCGCACAAGCCTATTGTGAGGAGAGTGGTGCCCATTTCCTAGCACCCTTTGATGATGCAGATGTTATTGAGGGGCAGGCCTCCGTCGCGATTGAAATGCTCGACGAGCTTGGTCGCGCGCCTGACATGTTAATCCTGCCTGTGGGCGGCGGCGGCTTGTCTTCTGGCGTAACGAAGTTTTTGAAAACCGCATCCCCTGAAACCTCCATTCGCTATGTCGAGCCGGAGGGCGGAAAGAGCCTCGCAGCCGCATTGGAGCAAGGCGCGCCTGTCACGCTGCCCCATGTCGATTCTTTTGTGGATGGCGCAGCCGTTGCGCGCATCGGAGCAAAAAATTTCAGCGAGTTGTCGCATGTGAACACAGCCCATGTGCTCGCCGCGCCAGAGGATCGGATTTGCGAAACGATCCTTGAAATGCTCAATGTAGAGGGGATCGTCTTAGAACCTGCCGGCGCACTGGTGCTGGATGTTCTTGAGGGGTTACGAAGCCAGATCAAGGGAAAGACAATTGTTTGCGTGACGTCAGGGGGAATTTTGACTTCGAGCGTCTTCCCGAAGTCAAAGAACGCGCCATGCGCTATTCGGGCCGTAAGAAATACTTCATCTTGCGCATGCCCCAACGCCCCGGTGCCTTACGCGATTTTCTTGATTTACTGGGGCCGAATGACGATATCGCGCGGTTTGAATACCTTAAGAAGTCGGCCCGGAACTACGGCACGGTTCTGATCGGGATTGAGGCTAAAACGGCTGATGAATTCACCGATCTGTTCAAGCGTATGTTGGAGAACGGTTTCGAATACCGAGACATCACAAATGACCCGGTGCTTTCAGAATTTCTGATTTAATCGCGCGGGTTTTGCTGGGCCTTACTGCGTCTGCGCGAGGAAGCTCTCCTTTGATTGCAAAAACACAGTTTGCACTTTTTCGAGGATGTCGCGACCGCCTTCTGCCTCCGCGTTCGAGCACACTTTTTGCAAATCCTTGAAACCGAGATTGGCCGCACCGCCCTTTAAGAAATGGTACCCCTCTGACAAGTTCTGCGTCTCCTCTTGGTGCATTTCTTCAAGCTTTTCTTCGACCTCAGCGATGAACATAGATACGATTTCAAGGAAATCATCCTCGCCGAAATCAGAACGCAACTCACTCACTCGATCCCAATCTATCATCACTTTACCAATCCAAACTGCCCGCCCCCAAAGCGCGCAAAACCTCTAGTGCCGCAGAGTTAATAAGTCGTGTTCGAACATCGGAAAGCCTCGCTAATTTTAGGCTTCACCGCTTATTAAGCCCTTGCCTGTGATATGGCGGCATGAACGAAATTAATCCAATACAACGATCCGAAACCGAACAGGCTTTGAGTTGGGAACACGAGAGTATTACCAACTCCGAGACACCACATCTTGTATTGATTGTCGACGATAGCGCTATGCAGCGGAAAATGCTGACCAAGGCGCTGGTGAAATGGGGCTATGAGATCATAGAAGCCGATTCGGCGATCAAAGGCCTTGAGATTTGTAAAACCCACGATGTGACCATGGTCATCAGCGATTGGATGATGCCGGGTATGAATGGTCCTGAATTTTGCCATGCGTTCCGCCAGCTCGACCGTGAGGGATATGGGTATTTCATCTTGTTGACGAGCAAAGGCGAAAGCCGGGAGGTCGCGGCAGGCTTGAATTCCGGGGCAGATGATTTTCTCGTCAAACCCTTTGTGTTTGGGGAATTGAAGGCGCGGATGCGCGCGGGCGAGCGTATTGTTGAAATGCACAGCCAGCTCATTCAAAAGAACCGCCTTGTTAACGAAGCATTTGAGACGATCAGATCGCTCTACGACTCTGTCCAGAGCGATTTGGTCGAGGCGCGCCGTTTGCAGGCTTCGTTGGTGCGCGAGACCCATATTGAGTATTCGGGCGGGGCCGCCTCAATGATGTTGCACCCAAGCGGACATGTCGGCGGCGACCTTGTCGGACAGTTCCAAGTCAGTGAGAATATTGTTGGCGTCTACTCGCTAGACGTATCGGGTCATGGTGTCGCCTCCGCTTTGATGGCCGCGCGTTTGGCCGGGTATCTCAGCGGGCTTTCCCCATCGCAAAACATTGCCTTAATCGACAATGGCGACGGCACATTTGCTGCGCGCGATCCGTCTGAAACAGCTGAACTATTGAACGAAACGCTACTGCGTGAATTAGAAACTGACCATTACTTCACAATGGCTTTGGCTATTGTCGACATGTCGACGGGCAAAGCAATCGGCGTTCAGGCCGGTCATCCGCATCCAATGATCCGCCGCAGAAATGGCGATATCTTATCGATTGGTCCCGGTGGCATGCCCATTGGTCTGATCCCCGGCGCAGAATTTGAAAGTTTCGAATTTCACCTCGCCCCGGGCGAACAGATCATTTTGTTTTCCGATGGATTGACCGAAGCCGAGGACCCTGAGGGCACCCAACTGGAAGAGTCTGGACTGGAGGCTCTATTGCAAAAACATGAGCAACTGCGCGGCGAAAAACTTTTAGACACGCTTTATGATGAACTGAAAGTTTTTGGCCAAAGCGACGACTTTGGTGATGACGTTTCGGCACTGATCTTCGAACTCAAGGCGCAAGACTAGCTACGCGACTTTCTGGTTTAAAGCAGATTGCGCCACATACGTAAAAACGCGCGATCTCCATCATTTCCGAGAAGGCCGACCGCCTCATCCGGGTGCATCCAAAGGGCCGTATGTGAGGCCTCCAATGGCGCACTTCGTTGGAGAACGGGGCGCGCAAAATAGATGTGACATAGCTTCTCAGCCCAAAGATCATATTCAGGCATATACGCAAAACGACGAAACGCCCCCAAACGACGAGGTGTGGCGATTGTCCAACCGGTCTCCTCCATCACTTCGCGGTGCAGCGCTCTGATCGGCGTCTCCCCCGGGTCGATACCGCCGCCGGGCAATTGAACTTCGGGGTCAGGTTCAGACTGAAATGTTGTCAAAAGCCCATGCCCATCCCACAGGATTGCGTAGGCGCCCGGGCGATGCACGTAGCGTTTCGCAGAATTACGAGGCTCTCCAAACCGACGGATCATGACATACTCCACCCTTGTTTCTGCAGGAGCCTTAGCAAGAACCGCGCGAGCCATGCAAAAACTAGTTTGTCGCTTTGTATGTATAGCCCCCTTGGACGCGCCATTGCCCCGCCTATATAGACGCGATAAGCCGGTCCCCGGCGAAAAAGGTACCCCAATGACACTAGGACAAAAAATCGCGTGGGACGACACGGTCCTACCCTTCCAACTTGATCGCTCCGACATCCGCGGGCGCGTGGCGCGTCTTGACGGGGTGTTGGATCAAGTGTTGGCACAGCACAATTACCCGCCCGCCGTAGAAGCCGCGGTCGCCGAAGCCGCAATGCTGACAGCGTTGATCGGGCAGACGATTGATCTGCGTTGGAAACTGTCACTGCAAATCCGCGGCGACGGCCCTTTGCGCCTGATCGCAACTGATTATTATGGGCCCACGAAGGAGGGCGCTCCCGCCCGCATGCGCGCCTATGCTAGCTATGACAAAGACGAGCTGATCCCTGATGCCCCTCATTTCGAGCAGATCGGCAAAGGCTTCTTTGCCATTTTGATTGATCAAGGCAATGACATGAAACCCTACCAAGGCATCACCCCCTTGGCGGGCGGCAGTCTTGCGGATTGCGCGGGAACATATTTCGCTCAATCAGAGCAGCTGCCGACCCGGTTTGCGCTGACTTATGGTCAAAGCCAGGAACCTGGCGAACGACCCAGCTGGCGCGCAGGCGGCGTGATGTTGCAGCATATGCCAAAGGCGTCCCCATTGATGGCCAAGGACCCGGCAACGGGCGAGGGTGGTTTGTTGGACAGCTCAGATTTGTTGCAGGGCGAAGAGGATGACAATTGGAACCGCGCCAACATCCTGCTCGACACGATTGAGGAGATGGAACTGATTGGCCCTTCTGTGTCGCCCACCGACGTGCTGGTCCGCCTGTTTCATGAAGAAAGCCCGGTGGTCTATGATGCACAGCCCGTTACCTTTGGATGCACCTGTTCGGAAGAAAAAGTTCGGTCTTCTATGTCGATCTATTCGGCGAAGGATATCGCGCATATGACGACCGATGAGGGCGTACTGACGGCGGATTGCCAATTCTGCGGCGCGCATTACGAGCTTGACCCAAAGACGCTTGGGTTCGAGGCGGAGGGTCTGGATGACCCGCTCAAGTGAGCTGATAGACCGGATTGAGGCCGCGCTAGGGAAACCCGGCGCGGCCTCATCAGATTTTGATCTGAACCCGGACACGGTCTTGCCCGACAACCGCGTCTTGCGTGATGCGGCCGTTTTGATCTTGCTGAACCATCTGGGTGATGTGCCGGTCGTCACGCTAACCAAACGTGCCTCGGGCCTGAAACATCACCCTGGCCAGATCGCATTTCCTGGCGGCAAACGGGACGCGGCAGATGCAAGCCTGGAGGCCGCGGCCCTGCGTGAAGCGCAGGAGGAGATCGCTTTGCCAGAAGGCGCCGCCCGCATACTTGGCACCTTGCCCCCGCACGAAACGGTGACGGGCTTCACGGTCACGCCATTTGTGGCGCAACAGACGGCACCATTCACGCCAAAATCAGAGATTTGCGAAGTCGCGGAAGTGTTCGACGTCCCGCTTGCGCATCTGCTTGAGCCGCGCAACTACGTCATTGAAGGGCGTCGCTGGCGCGGTGCGCGCCGGTACTACTACACTGTGCCCTACGGCCCCTACTACATTTGGGGCGCAACGGCGCGGATGTTGCGCGCGCTTGCCGACAGGGTCTCGCAATGATCCGCGCAACAGGCGACTGGCTAACACAAAAGCCGACGCAAGACATGTTCGCGTATTTCGCAGAGGCGGGACACAGCTTGCTTTGCGTCGGCGGCTGCGTTCGCAATGCGCTTTTGGGCGAGCCAGTTGCCGATATCGACATGTCCACCGACGCCTTGCCCGAAGCAGTGCTGGAATTGGCGGAGAGGCATGGCTTGCGCCCCGTGCCAACGGGCATTGATCATGGCACTGTAACGATCATTCATAGCAATATTCCTTTTGAAATCACAACATATCGCAAGGATGTCGAAACCGACGGCCGACGTGCGGTCGTAGCCTTCGCAAACACCATTGCGGAGGACGCAGTGCGGCGTGATTTGACCATTAATGCGCTCTATTGCGGCGCAAAGGGCGAGGTCACTGACCCGGTCGGCGGGCTCAACGACATTGCAGCGCGCAGTGTGCGTTTCATTGGCGATCCCCATGCACGGATCCGCGAAGATTATCTGCGCATCCTGCGTTTTTTTCGCTTCTACGCGTGGTATGGCGCAACTGACGGCGGGATTGACGCCGACGGATTGGCGGCTTGCGCCGAGCTCGCCGATGGGCTCGATACCCTGTCGCGGGAACGGGTCGGGGCCGAGATGATCAAGCTTCTTTCTGCCCCGGAACCCGCGCCAACCGTCGCGGCCATGGCGCAGTCAGGCGTTTTGCACCGCGTGATGCCCGGCGCGGAACCCTCGGCATTGACCATTTTGAACCATTTTGAGAACAGGCTCACGCCAGATTGGCACCGGCGCGCATTGGCTCTGGGCGGGGAAGATATTTCGCAAAACTGGCGATTGCCAAATGCAGATGCGCGCAGTCTGGCGCAAATGCGTGTAGACCTTGAGGCAGGAACTGATTTGCGCGAGTTGGCCTACCGTAACGGGCCAGACCATGCCCGCAGCGTTGCATTGGTTCGCGCCGCCAGTACCCAGCAGCCACCCGCGCCCGAACTTGAAGACGTGATCTCAACCGCCTGCAACGCCACGTTCCCAATCAATGCCGCCGATCTGATGCCGCAATTTGAAGGCCCAGCACTAGGCGCCGAACTAAAACGGTTGGAGGCACGCTGGATCGCTTCGGGTTTCACGCTGGGCAAGGCGCAGCTGCTCGGGCAATGATCGACCCGCTCTACGTCTTTGTGTTCGCAGGCCTCTTTTCGCCGGGGCCAAATGTAATACTGCTCACTGCGTCGGGCGCTCGCTTCGGCCTGAAAGCGACATTGCCCCACATTTTGGGTGTGGCGGCTGGTGTCGGCGTCACTTCCGGGCTGACCGCGCTTGGTGTTGGTGGCGCCCTTCTGGCACAGCCCGCACTTGCGTTCGCGTTCAAATTGATCGCAGTTGTCTGGATCTTATGGATGGCATGGGCACTGTTTCGATCAACCCAAAGCCCCGATGCCAAAGCAAAGGAACGCCCTTTTACGTTCCTTGAAGCGGTCCTATTCCAATGGGTTAACCCCAAGGTTTGGGCTGTGGCACTTGCGGCATCTGCCGCTTACGGCGCGGGCATACCACCCACGCAAGAGGCGCTACGCCTCGCCTTCGCGTTCTCGGCGATAAATCTGTTTGTTTGCCTGTTTTGGACCTATGCGGGATCTTTGCTGACTTATCTTTTGACCACCCCCAAGCGTGGACTATCTTCACAACAGTGATGGCCGCCGCGCTCGCCGCCTCGGCCCTGATGGTATTCCTGTCATAAAACTCGGATACGGAACGGCTTATTAAAGGCGCCCGCATGTTTCGGTACTTTGAAAACTTGATCGACCCCTATGTGGCGTATGACGAGGTCGACGCCCCGCCCACCAAGCTGTGGCCGTTCATGCGCGCCTATTCGCAACCGTTCAAGAAGCTGTTTTTCTGGACGGCGCTAATGTCGATTGTCGTGGCGGCGGTTGAGATCTGGCTTATCTACTACATGGGCCGCGTGGTTGACCTGCTCGACACCGCTGACCGCGCGACGTTCTGGCAGGCCCATGGCTTAGAGATCGTGGTCGTCGCGCTGTTCATAATCTTTTTGCGCCCTGTGCTTCAGGCGCTTGACGTGGCTTTGCTAAACAACGCGATCCTGCCCAATTACGGCACATTGTTCCGCTGGCGCGCGCATAAACATGTTCTGCGTCAATCGGTCGGCTGGTTTGAAAACGATTTTGCCGGGCGTATCGCCAATCGGATCATGCAAACGCCGCCCGCCGCGGGTGAGGCGATCTTTCAAGTGTTTGACGCCATCACTTTCGCGCTCGCTTATTTCGTGGGCGCAGCAATTCTGTTGGCCGATGCGGATCCCCGCCTCGCGCTGCCTTTGGCGGTTTGGATCATCCTGTACGGGCTGTTGGTAGCATGGACAATGAAGCGGGTGGGGCCTGCGTCGAAAGCGGCGTCTGACGCCAGGTCCGAAGTCACGGGCCGCGTCGTGGACAGCTATACCAACATCCATTCCGTGAAGCTGTTCGCCCATCACGACCGTGAAATCGACTTCGCTAAAGTGGCGATTGAAAAAACCCGCAAAACCTTCGCGAAGGAAATGCGGATTTTCACCTTGATGGACCTGATGTTGATGACCCTGAACGGGTTGTTGATTGTGGGCGTGGTCGGCTGGGCCATCTGGCTTTGGGCGCAAGGCACGGCCTCCGTCGGTGTCGTTGCGGCTGCGACCGCCCTGACCTTGCGCCTCAATGCCATGACCGGCTGGATCATGTGGGCCATGTCATCTTTTTTCCGCTCGCTTGGCGTCGTGTCCGAAGGGATGGAAACCATCGCGCAACCCGTCACTCTAGTCGATGCGAAAGACGCCAAGCCGCTTCTGCTTAGATCGGGTCGGATTGAAGTGAAAAACCTCAGCCACCACTATGGCGGCGCTGTAAACGGGCTCGACAGTCTGACGATGAGCGTCGCCCCCGGTGAGAAGGTCGGCATTGTCGGGCGGTCCGGCGCGGGCAAATCAACGCTCGTGAAACTGCTCTTGCGGTTTTACGACGCGGAGGCTGGAGAGATCTTGATCGACGGCCAAAACATCACTTCCGTGACGCAAGACAGCCTTCGCAGCTGCATTGGTATGGTCAGTCAGGAGAGCACGCTGTTGCACCGCTCCGTGCGCGAAAACATACTTTACGGTCGCCCCGACGCGAGTGAAGCGGACGTGATAGACGCCGCCAAACGCGCAGAGGCGCATGAGTTCATCCTGACCCTGTCTGACCCTCAAGGACGCACGGGCTATGACGCCCATGTCGGTGAGCGCGGCGTGAAACTGTCTGGCGGGCAGCGGCAGCGCATCACGCTTGCCCGCGTCATGTTGAAAAACGCGCCGATTCTGGTGCTGGATGAAGCCACAAGCGCGCTCGACAGTGAGGTCGAAGCCGCCATTCAAGACACGCTCTACGGCGTCATGGAGGGTAAAACCGTCATCGCAATCGCGCATCGCCTGTCTACGATTGCTCAGCTCGACCGGATCGTTGTTATCGAAGATGGCCGCATTGTTGAGAACGGCACACATGACGCATTGCTCGCCGAAGGTGGGCTTTATGCTGGGTTCTGGCAACGGCAATCGGGCGGGTTTCTCGACACAAGTCAGGCCGCAGAATGAGCGGCATATTGATCGAGAAACTAAGGCCCGCCCTGGACCGCCTTGCCGGTCTCATCGACCCGTTTACCCCTGCAGAAGGCCCGCCCCCGCGCACACTTTGGGCCTTCTCGCGATGGTGCCTCAGCGGCACCTGGCCGATTGTGATAATTGCCGCGACTGTTTCCGCGATCGCGGGCACGATGGAAGCCGTCACGGCACTGCTGTTGGGTTGGGTGATCGACGCCGCCGCGTCCGGCACGCCAAGCAGCTTTTTTGCAGACAATATTGGCCTCGTCGCCACATTCATCATCTTCTTTCTGGTGCTGCGCCCCATGGCCTTTGGCAGCTCGGCTGCGTTCAATAGCATTACCGTACCACCGAACATCTACCCGTTGATCCAAAGCCGTCTGCACCGCTGGACGCTGGGCCATGCCGTCGACTATTTCGACAATGATTTCGCAGGGCGCATCGCGCAAAAGCAGATGCAGACCGCCCGCGCCCTGACCGAGGTGGTAGTCGAGGTCATCAACGTCGTCTTCTTCGCGCTTGCGTCGCTTGTCGGGTCGGTCCTGCTGCTTTTGACCATCGACACACGTATCGCGCTCGCGCTCACTGTATGGCTTGCTGGCTACTTCATGATGATCCGTTGGTTCATGCCGCGCATCCGGGCACGATCCAAGGCCCGAGCCGGCGCGCGCACGATGGTAACGGGTCAAGTGGTCGACACGATCACCAATATCAAAACCGTTAAACTGTTCGGTCATGCACAGCATGAGGATCAATCCGCGCTCGACGCCATGGCTGTGCTTCGCGACAAATCCTTGGCCTTTGGTCGGCTCTCAACCGGGTTCCGCTTTGCCTTGATGACGACGGCAGGCATTTTGCCCGTATTGCTGATCGGCGGCACCGTGATGCTGTGGCAAAACCGCACCGCCAGCCCGGGCGATATCGCAGCCGCGGGCGCAATCGCGATCCGCATTTCGCAAATGACGGGCTGGGTCAGCTTTGCGCTCATGGGGATGTACGCCAATGTCGGCGAGGTTGAGGACGGCATGAACACCCTGACCCCGCCACACGGGCTTACAGACGCTTTGACCGCAAAACCGCTGAATGTGACACAAGGCGCCATCCGCTTCGACGACGTGAGCTTCCAGTATGGCAAAGAAGCTGGCGGTATTGATAACGTCACCTTGCATGTTGAACCCGGTGAGAAACTGGGGCTGGTTGGGGCGTCAGGCGCCGGGAAATCAACGCTCGTAGCCGCTTTGCTGCGGCTTTATGACGTTGAAAAAGGCGCGCTGACGATTGACGGGCAGAACGTCTCCGAAGTCACACAAGACAGCCTGCGCCAGCAGATCGGCATGGTCACGCAGGAAACGGCGATGTTCAACAGGTCCGCCCGCGACAACATTCTTTATGGCCGCCCTGACGCATCTGAGGACGATTTGATCGCCGCTGCCAAAAAGGCCGAAGCGCATGAGTTTATTCTTGGGCTTGAGGACCACAAAGGCCGGAAAGGATATGACGCACATCTGGGCGAGCGTGGCGTCAAGCTATCCGGCGGGCAGCGCCAACGGATTGCCCTTGCCCGCGCCATGTTGAAAGACGCGCCGATTTTGGTTTTGGATGAGGCGACAAGCGCGCTCGATAGCGAGGTTGAGGCCTATATTCAGGACGCGTTGGAAACTGCGATGCAGGGCAAAACCGTCATTGCGATTGCGCACCGCCTATCCACAATCGCCCGCATGGACCGCATCGTCGTTCTAGAGGCCGGACGTATTGTCGAGCAAGGCACCCATGCGGCGCTTCTGGCGCAAAACGGTCTTTATGCTCGCTACTGGCAGCGCCAGTCAGGCGGGTTTATAGGGTTGAGCGACGCAGCCGCTGAGTAATTCAATATGAGCATGATCATCACACGACTGACCGCCGTCGGCGACGGCATGGCAGGTGATCAGGGCCCATTTCCCCGCGTGTTGCCCGGGGAAGAGATTGAACTGGCGCCAGATGGTTCGCCACGCGTCCTCACGCCAACTGCGACACGTGTGAAGCCACCCTGCCGCCATTTCAAAAGCTGTGGCGGCTGCGCGATGCAGCATGCTGACGACGCCTTTGTCGCCGATTGGAAAACGCAAGTGATCGAAACCGGTCTGAAAGCGCGCGGTATCACAGCAGAGATCAAGCCAATCCTCACCTCACCGGCGCAAAGCCGCCGGCGCGCGACGCTGCATGGCAAGCGCACCAAATCAGGCGCAATGATCGGATTTCACGCACGCGGCTCAGACCTGTTGATCGAAACACCAGACTGCCAATTGCTCGACCCTGCACTTGTCGCGGCGATCCCAGCGTTCGAACTGCTGACAATACTCGCCGCGTCGCGCAAAGCGGAACTTGAGCTTGTCGCAACTGTCAGCGAAAACGGGATCGCCCTAGACATGCGCAATTGCAAACCGTTGGGGCCACAACTGGCCCTTCAAGTTGCAAGCCTTGCTGAGAAACACCGTTTCGCCCGCATCGCATGGGATGGTGAAGTTATTGGCCTGCGCGCGCCACCGTCACAAAGTTTTGGCTCAGCGAAAGTCAGCCCGCCACCGGGCGCCTTTTTGCAGGCAACACGGCACGGACAAGACGCGCTGACCGCATGCGTTTTGGAGGCACTTGGCGATGCCAAAAAGGTGGTCGATCTTTTTGCAGGGTGCGGCACCTTCTCCCTTCCGGCCGCGGAAAAGGCAGAGGTCTGGGCGCTGGAAGGCGAAGATGCCCTGATCGCAGCGCTCGACCAGGGTTGGCGCAACGCGACTGGCCTGAAACGCATTACAGCCCAGACGCGCGATCTGTTTCGCAGGCCGGTTCTGACAGACGAATTCAAAAGAACAGATGCCATCATAATTGACCCTCCGCGCGCAGGTGCTGAAGCACAAAGCCACGAAATCGCTCAATCAAACGTGCCCCGCATCGCCGCCGTGTCTTGCAACCCCATCACGTTTGCCCGTGATGCAGAAATATTCATAAATAGCGGTTATCGCCTCGAATGGGTGCAACCTGTCGACCAGTTCCGCTGGTCGTCTCATGTGGAACTTGCAGCGCTCTTCACCAAGACCCATATCGCGTGACAACAAATGAAAGGTGAAGCTGAGTGACCCGAGAGAAAATCCAAAGATTTGTTGAAAGCAATCGGTTCCGCTACTCGATCCTCGGCGTAATCTTGTTCAACGCGGTCCTATTGGGTCTGGAAACAGTAAAGCCGGCTATGGACATGGCGGGGCCATTGATCCTGTTTCTCGACAAGCTATGCCTGTGGATTTTCACCGTCGAGCTTGTGCTGAAACTATATGCCTTAGGCGGCAAATTTTTCCGCGACGGTTGGAACATCTTTGACTTCATCATCGTCGCGATCTCATGGGTTCCCGGATCAGAAGGGCTGTCTGTTCTTCGCGCTCTCCGTGTCTTGCGACTTTTGCGCGTCGTCTCGGTTGCGCCGTCTTTGCGCCGCGTGGTCGAAGGGTTGGTCACGGCGTTGCCCGGCATGGGTTCCGTCTTTTTGCTGATGGCGCTGATCTTCTACATCGGCTCTGTCATGGCCACGAAACTGTTTGGTGCATCCTTCCCCGAATGGTTCGGCGATTTGGGACGGTCGGGATATTCTCTGTTTCAGATCATGACCCTGGAAAGCTGGTCCATGGGCATCGTGCGCCCGGTGATGGAGGTCTACCCCTATGCCTGGATGTTCTTCCTGCCGTTCATTTTGGTCACGACATTCGCGGTCGTGAACTTGCTTGTGGGCTTGATCGTGAATTCCATGCAAGATGCTCACGCCACGGAAGACAACGAGAAAACCGACGCCTACCGCGACGAAATCAAGGAGCGTTTGGAAAAGATCGAGGCGCTTCTAAAAGACCGCTAGGCCCGCTTCGCGTCCAGATCGGCCACGCCCAAAGTATTCAGGACTTTTGCCACGATATGCTCCGCGTTCATCGCGGCGCTTGCGTACATGTCCGCTGGGCTGGCCTGATCGATAAACGTATCGGGCAGCACCATGGAGCGGAATCTCAGGCCGCTGTCGAACACGCCTTCTTCCGCCAACAACTGGCTGACATGGGAGCCGAAACCGCCAACTGCACCTTCTTCGATGGTGATCAGTGCCTCATGGTTTGCGGCCAAATCCAAGATCAGATCACGGTCCAACGGCTTGGCAAAGCGCGCATCCGCAATGGTCGGTGTGATCCCCTTGGCATGCAGGTTTTCTGCCGCCTCTTGCACCTCTTTCAGCCTTGTGCCGAAAGACAGGATCGCAACGCGGGCACCGTCTTGGATCATGCGACCTTTGCCAATTTCTAGCACCTCACCCGATTCGGGCAGGTCGACGCCGACGCCTTCCCCACGTGGGAAGCGGAAGGCAATCGGGCCCTCATCATGTGCCACAGCGGTCGCCACCATATGCACCAACTCTGCTTCGTCGGCGGCGGCCATGACAACCATGCCGGGCAAGTTAGCCAGAAACGCGACGTCAAACGAACCCGCATGTGTTGCGCCATCCGCGCCAACGAGCCCGGCCCGATCAATCGCAAAGCGCACAGGTAGGCGTTGCAGCGCCACGTCATGCACAACTTGGTCATACCCGCGCTGTAAGAAAGTCGAATAGATCGCACAAAACGGCTTCATACCACCCGCTGCAAGGCCAGCGGAAAAGGTCACCGCATGCTGTTCAGCAATTCCGACGTCAAAACAGCGCGACGGATAGCGTTGATCAAACAGGTTCAATCCGGTGCCATCCGGCATTGCGGCGGTGACGGCGACGATTTTGTTGTCGGCCTCTGCTTGCTTGATCAATGAGTTCGCGAACACCTTGGTGTAGCTTGGCGCGTTCGATTTTACTTTCTGCTGCTTGCCCGTGACGACGTCGAATTTCGCCGTTGCATGGCCCCTGTCCATTGCCGCTTCAGCAGGCGCATAGCCCTTACCTTTGCGCGTGATGGCATGGATCAGAATTGGTCCGGTCGCCCGATCTTTCACAGTGCGCAACACGGCCAAAAGCTGCTCCATATCGTGCCCATCAATCGGCCCGACATAGGAGAACCCAAGCTCCTCAAACATTGTCCCGCCAACTGTCATGCCCTTTAGCATTTCCTTGGCACGGCGCGCGCCTTCCTGAAATGGCGGGGGCAATAGCGACACCGCGCCTTTCGCGGCAGCTTTGAATTCCTGAAACGGCGCACCGGCGTAAAGTCGGGACAAATAGGTCGACATTGCGCCGACAGGCGGGGCGATGCTCATCTCATTGTCATTCAGAATAACGATCAGACGCTTCTTCAAATGCCCCGCGTTATTCATCGCCTCATAGGCCATGCCCGCGCTCATCGAGCCGTCACCGATCACTGCTATGCAATCACCAATCCCGTGCTCCGGGGCGCCGCCAAGATCACGCGCAACCGCCATACCCAAAGCCGCCGAGATCGAGGTCGAACTATGCGCAGCCCCGAACGGATCATAAGGCGACTCGGATCGTTTGGTGAAGCCAGACAACCCGTCCTTCATCCGCAACGTGCGGATGCGGTCACGCCGCCCGGTCAGGATTTTGTGGGGATAACACTGGTGCGACACGTCCCAGATCAGCCGATCCTTGGGCGCGTCAAACACTGCATGCAGCGCTACGGTCAGCTCGACGACCCCAAGCCCGGCACCCAGATGCCCACCGGTTTCCGACACTGCAGAAATCGTCTCCGCGCGCAGTTCGGTTGCAAGCTGCGTTAACTCCGCATCCGTCAGACCCTTCATGTCTGCCGGAACGCTGACGCGGTCCAAAACGGGGGTTACGGGGCGGTCGTTCATATCATTCTCTTTCCACGCTCACGCGTCGCGCGAGATCACAAAACGTGCGGCGGCTTTCAGGTTATCCGCCTCTGCGCCGTAGGGCGCAAGCGCCGCTTCGGCCTCATCCACCAGCGCTTTGGCGCGAGTTTTGGCCGCATCCATTCCAAGCAGCGACACGAAGGTCGCTTTACCCGCATCAGCGTCTTTTTGCAGACGCTTGCCCGCTTTCGTAGCGTCGCCTTCAATATCCAAGATGTCGTCTGCAATCTGAAACGCAAGACCCAGCGCTTGGGCATATTGGCGCAGTGGGGTGGGGTCAGCGCGGCCAAGAATAGCGCCCGCGCAAGCGGACCATTCGATCAGAGCCCCTGTCTTTCCTGCTTGCAGCCGCGTGATCTGCGCCAAGTTGAGAGGACTCCCGGCGCTTTCCGCTTCAATATCAAGCATCTGCCCCAGAACCATTCCTTGCGCGCCCGAAGCTTTGGCCAGCGTGGCGATCAATGCAGATTGTACATCCGCCTCGCCGGTGCGCGCATCCGCCAGGACCTCAAATGCCAGTGTTTGCAAAGCATCCCCTGTCAGCACCGCGACGGCCTCATCCCACCTGATGTGTACGGTTGGGTTGCCGCGCCGCAGGTCGTCATCATCCATGCAAGGCAGGTCGTCATGTACCAGCGAATAAGCGTGGACAGCCTCAATCGCCGCCGCGACACGATCGGCCTGCGAAGGGGCGACACTATGAAGGCGCGCGCTTTCCATAACAAGAAACGCCCGCAGCCGTTTGCCACCCTGACACGTGTAACGCATCGCATCAGCGACAGTCCCATCGAGCCCGGCCATTGCCACATCCAAAGCAGCTTGCACGCGCGTTTGCGCGTCTTTCAACGCGGCATCGAACATTTACATGCCTTCAACAGGGGTAGTCCCCGTCGCTTGGCCCTTCGCATCGGTGGAGATTTTAGCGACCTTTTCTTCGGCCTCTGCCAGCTTGGTGGCACAATGCGCTTTCAATTCGGCCCCGCGCTCATAGAGCTTAATCGAGTCTTCCAAGGGCACGTCGCCGCGCTCCAGCTTGTCGACAACGCTTTCCAGCTCCGCCATGGCTTGTTCAAAGGACATGGTCTTTACATCGGCTTCGCTCATTTGCCCCTCGCGATCAAAACTTCCAAATGCGCCTTGGCTGAGGCGCTTAGCGCCTGCAAATCATATCCGCCCTCCAAAGTCGAGACGACGCGGCCCGCGCAATGTGCGTCGGCGATGTTGCAGAGCTGCTCGGTCACCCAGATGAAGTCATCCTCGACCCAGTTTAGATTGGCCAACGGGTCGCTCGTATGTGCATCAAACCCAGCTGAGATCACCAACAGCTCTGGTTTAAAGTCTTGCAGCGCCGGGAAAACAACCCGCTCATAAGCTTTGCGCATGTCCGCGCCGCCCGTTTCTGGCGTCAAGGGCACGTTCAGCACATTGCCATGCGCGCCGCTTTCCTGCGCCGATCCGCTGCCCGGCCAAAGCGGCATCTGATGGGTTGACGCAAAGAGCGCGCGCGGCTCTTCCCAAAGCAAATCCTGCGTCCCGTTTCCATGATGCACGTCAAAGTCCACAACGGCGACACGCGACAAGCCGTGGCGTTCCATCGCATGTCTCGCAGCAATCGCAGCATTGCCAAACAGGCAAAACCCCATCTGCATCGCCTTTTCGGCATGGTGTCCTGGTGGTCGCATCGCGGCGAAAGCATTGTCAGCCTCGCCCCCCAAGACCATATCGACGGCTTTTGTCATCGCGCCGACCCCGCGCAAAGCGGCGGTGAAAGAACCAGGCGACATATGCGTATCGGCATCCAGGCTCGCAAAGCCCGTCTCAGGTTCTGCCGCGCGGATCGCGTCAATATGGTGCTGCGGGTGGGCCAGCAGAATATCGGCTTCGGTGCCCAGCGGTGCATCGACGCGGACCAACGCCGCATCGTCAATTGTATCGACAGCCGCATAGATCGCCATCAACCTATTCACCCGTTCGGGATGGCCAGGCGGCGTCACATGTTTCAAGCAATCAGGATGGGTCAGCAGGGCTGTGGTCATGGTTTTTGCCTCAAGAAATTTGACGCCTCAATCGGGCGCCAACATGTAGCCCGCACCGCGCACCGTCTGTAGGTAACGTGGCTGCTTTGGGTCGGCTTCAATCTTGCGGCGCAGCCGGGTGATCTGAACATCTACCGCGCGTTCCTGAGCCTGACCTTTGTCGCGGCCCAAATCTTCGACCAGCTTGGCGCGCGTCACTGGTTCCCCCACCTTGGCAGAAAAAATCCGCATCAAAGACACTTCCGTGGCGGTCAGGCGGATCAAATCCTCACCTTGCCACATCTCGCCGCGATCAATGTCATAGCGGATCTCGCCCAACTGCAAGACCTTGGGCAGATCCGCTACCTCGGATGATTGCGGCACACGGCGCAAAATGGCGTTGATCCTAAGCAACAACTCTTTCGGCTCAAACGGCTTTGGCAGATAATCATCCGCGCCCGCTTCCAGCCCAGAAATCCGATCACTGGACTCTCCTTTAGCGGTCAGGAGCAAGATCGGAGTGTCCTGCGTCTGGCGCAGCTCCTTGGTAAAGGTGATCCCGTCATCACCGGGCATCATTACATCGAGGATAATTAGGTCGAAGTCCAACCCTTCGAGCAAGCGACGCGCATGGTCAGCGTCCCGCGCAGCTGTCGTCCAAAACCCGTTGCGTGAGAGGAACTGTTTTAGAAGCGTCCGGATCCGCTCGTCATCATCGACGATCAGTAAATGCGAGTCGTTTTGCGTCAAATCCACCATCTAAGACCCGTCCTTCAATTGCTCGAAATGCTCGCGCAGTTTTGGATCCATAATCTGTTGCAGCACATGTTGGAACCCTGCAACCGCTTCGGGCCCCGCTTCGCGGTAAGCTGCGCGCATCCGTTTGCGCTGCGCCTCACTGAGCACGCGTTCCAGATCGCGGCCGTCATCTGTCAGGAAAAGATGCCGTTCCCGGCGGTCTTTTACGCCGACTTTCGACACCACTAAACCGTCTTCAATTAGCGTGCGCAGCACCCGGTTGAGCGATTGCTTCGTGACGCCCAGAATATCGAGCAGGTTGTTGACTGTCGTAGCCGGCGCACGATGAATGAAGTGAAGGGCGCGATGATGCGCTCGGCCATATGATTTTTCCGCCAAGATACGGTCCGGGTCCGCCGTGAACCCGCGATAGGCGAAAAACATCGCTTCAATCCCGCGCCTCAGCTGATCATCCGTCAGGAAAAGTAGGTTCTCTGCCTCGGGGCGGGATTGCCCCCCATGCTATTGTCTGCCATCGTCCCCCTCCTTTGCTTCAGATCGGGGCGTCGGCTGCAGTTTATGTCAGCCTTGTTGACTTTCCAAGACGCGAATGCTAGCGATTCTTACGATTTCTGAAATATTATGTCCGATACGGACGTGTTTTGCGCAATAAATGGAAAGCGCTAGAGAGGATACGGCAATGACTGGTGGCTATGATGATCGTGACGGCGTCATCTGGATGGATGGCAAATTGTTAGATTGGCGTGAGGCCAATGTGCACATTCTGACCCATGGGATCCACTATGCCTCCTCTGTGTTTGAAGGGGAGCGCTGCTACAACGGCACGATCTTCAAATCGCGCGAGCATTCCGAACGTCTGCGGTTTTCCGGCGCAGAGATCGATATGCCAATCCCCTACACGGTCGACGAAATCGAGGCTGCGAAATACGAAGTCCTGAAGGCCAACAGTCTGACCGACGCATATGTGCGCGCAATTTGCTGGCGCGGCGCGGGCGAAGATATGGGTGTCGCTTCCGCC
The DNA here is from genome assembly GCF_055693445.1 of Litoreibacter sp. JB4-2. Taxonomy (NCBI): domain Bacteria; kingdom Pseudomonadati; phylum Pseudomonadota; class Alphaproteobacteria; order Rhodobacterales; family Roseobacteraceae; genus Litoreibacter; species Litoreibacter sp. JB4-2. The sequence continues at coordinate 2,780,727 of NZ_CM146334.1, read as the reverse complement.
AAAAACCCAGTCCGAATGGCCGTGGCCGCTTGGGAATGGGGCAACTACTACGGCGACGCCAAGATGAAGGGCGCCAAGCTCGACATTTCAAAATGGAAACGCCCGAGCCCGGAAACCATCCCCTGCCACGCCAAGGCCGCCGGTCTTTATATGATCTGCACCATGTCCAAACACGCCGCCGAAGCAAAAGGCTGCTCTGACGCGATGATGTTCGACTATCGCGGCTATGTGGCGGAGGCGACCGGCGCGAATATCTTCTTCGTCAAAGATGGCGAAGTTCACACGCCCACCCCTGATGCCTTCCTCAACGGCCTCACCCGCCAGACGGTGATCGGCATGCTCAAGGATCGCCAGATCAAAGTTCACGAGCGCCACATCATGCCAGAAGAACTTGAAGGCTTCGAGCAATGCTGGCTCACCGGCACCGCCGCCGAAGTCACTCCCGTCGGCCAAATCGGTGACTATAATTTTGAGGTCGGCGCCTTGGCGCGTGACGTCTCCGATTGCTATGAGAAGCTGGTCCGGAGCTAAGGCAACTCGACAAAGATTTTTGAGGGCGCGATTACCGCGCTCTTTTCTTTTCCCGCTTACCCCTGCGGCGTCATCACCTTGCGGGCTTGGGCGCGCTCTTTGCCCAGCTGACGTTCGCGCCAGATGATCAAAATACCGGCTGCCACAATCAAGGCGATACCCACCAGCATGATCAGCGTCGGCACCTCGGCGAAGACAAAATAGCCGATACCAATCGCTAGCAGGATCGAAGAATATTCAAACGGCGCCACCACGGAGGCGTCCGCGTAGCGGTAGCTCGACGTGAGCAATATCTGTCCGATACCGCCCACCAGACCCATTGAGATCAGAAGCAGAATTTCGTTTGTATTTGGCACCACCCAACCGAAAGGCATGGTGATCAATGACAGCGTGGACGCAGTCACACCGAAATAAAACACAATCGCGGCGGTCGGCTCCGTTGCCGTCAGTTTGCGCACGAAGACATGGGCCAAACCCGCAGCGACAGCGGAGCCGAACGCCAATACCGCGCCAAGCGCCAGAAACGGATCGACACCCGCGTCGCTGAACGCCGTGAGCCGTGGCCACATGATGACCAACACACCGGTCATTCCCAATGCGACAGCGCTGAGACGAAAAATACGAACGCGTTCGCCCAGAAACATTGCGGCAAAGATAACCACCAGCACCGGCTGCGCATATTGGATTGCTTTGACCTCAGACAATGGCAAAAGGCCCAGGGCTGCAAAACCAAGCGACATGCCCATAGTGCCAACCAGACCGCGCCACACGTGGCCTTGCAGGTTCGATGTCTTGAGCCCTGTTGCAAGTTCACGCCGCCAACTCAGCCAAACCAGAATAACCGGCAAAGCGCAAAAGGAGCGAAAGAACACGATCTCGCCCGCCGGGATCGTGTCAGAAGCGATTTTGACCAGCGTCGCCATCACAATGAAACAGGTCACAGCCCCCAACTTAGCGAAGATTGCCCGCGCAATATTGGGCTTTGGCATAGAAATTTCGCTCAAAGTAACACGCGCTCAAGTGCCCAGTAGGCCCCAATAAGGGCGATTGCGACAGAGGCCGGGATCGAGATTCTGGCGCGGTACCAGGGCTTGTCACCAAACCAGTAGCCTACGGCCAGATAGGCGAGGCCAATGACGGTCAGTTGCCCGACCTCGACCCCAATATTAAACCCGATTAAGCCCGCCACGAAGTGTCCCGGTGCAAGTCCAAACTCCCCAAGGACGGATGCAAAGCCCAACCCATGCAGCAATCCGAAGGCAAAAATGACAATCGGACGCCACCAGGTGATCTTATTCGTGAAGATGTTTTCTACGGCAACATAGACAATAGAGGCTGCGATCAGAGGCTCCACAATCACGGGGTTGACGGTAACATACCCAAGGCTCGCAAGCGCCAACGTGATTGTATGAGCCAAGGTGAAAATTGTGATTTGGGTAACTAACGGACGAACCTTCAGGCTCAGGAAGAACAGGCCCAAAACAAACAAGATATGATCCAGGCCTTTGGGAATGATGTGATCGAAACCCACGCCTATGTAACGCACAAAGACGTTGAAGGCGGACCCTGTCGCAACGCCCACACGGGGCAACGGATCGCTTAATGCACCGCCATCGAGGAACCCCGCATAGGCGTCATCGCCACCCCCGGTTTGGCGCATGATGATCGGACCGTATGCCGCAATCCAGCCCAGCCGCACATCGGCACCGTTATCCGGCAGCACGCCAGAAAGTTTGATCACCGTATCGCGAGGCAGTTCCAAATCGGACTGCGGCTCGACCTTGACACCGTCCAATTCCAACAAGGTTCGCTTACCATCTGCATCAACAATCACGCCCTCGCGCAGTGTCGGCCACGCGTCACGCACCCTTTCCGCGAAAGCGTCATCTGGCAAAGCGCGCAATGCGTCATAGGCTTCCGCCCCAGGCGCATCGTTGGTGTCTTCGAGCCCTTCAAGGTCGATTCCCGCGACCAGCGCCTCAGCAGAAAGTCTAATTTCCAGCTCTATAAGCTCGGGGTTTAAAGTTGCATCCGCAATGGCAGGCCTGATTTCGTGCGCGAACGCCTGAGACAAGAACGTGATCAGCACGCCCATTGACAGCAGCGCTGCAAGCACCACCCTTGGTGCACTGCATTTAGAAAGGTGTGACATGCGAACGTTTGAATCCGTTTTGATGCTTCTGGTTCTCGCCTGCGTTGCCGGTGCGGCGCAAGCCCATGAATTTTGGATAGACCCAGCCGCCTATCAAGTGCAACCCGGAGATCCCCTAAAGGCGCGCCTCATCGTGGGTCAGGAGTTCAACGGTTCAAGCTACCCATATAGGCCCAGTCAAATCGAGCGGTTCGATTTGGTGGAGGGCGATGTCCCGACCAAGGTCGCGGGCCGGATTGGTGACAACCCCGCGCTTGATACGACAGCACCCGGTGATGGTCTTTTGATCATCGCGCATGAGACCAAGGATAATCGCCTCACCTACACCGAATTCGCTAAGTTCGAAAAATTTGTGGCCCACAAGGCCTTTCCAAACGTCATCGCACAGCATGATGCGCGCGGGTTAAGCCGCGACAAATTTGTCGAAAGCTATCGCCGCTACGCCAAATCGCTCGTTGCGGTTGGCAGCGGTGCGGGATCGGACAGACCCGTCGGGCTGAAAACAGAAATTGTAGCCCTCGCGAACCCCTATACCGACGCGCTTGATGAAATGCCAGTCAAGGTCCTGCTTGACGGCGAGCCGCGGGTGGGCGCGCAGGTCGAGCTGTTTGAAAAAGATGCCAGCGGCGCGGTAGCCATCACACTCTATCGCACCGACGCGCAAGGCATCGCGCGCTTCCCGGTCACATCGGGTCACAGCTATCTTGTCGACGCGGTTTGGGCCGAAGCACTGCCAAATAATGATGTCGAGAAAGGCGCCGTTTGGAAAACCCATTGGGCCGCTTTGACCTTCGCAGTCCCGAAATAAGAAAAAACCCGACACTGAACATCAGTGCCGGGCTTGTTTGCTTTGTAGACCCGACGCGGCCGTCTGGGTGGGGGCTGATCAGACCACGCCGGGCTGAGACTTAACTCGCTACAAGGACAGGTATCGCTTTTGATTTGGGCGCAATTGAGATGCGATTAGGAAGCTTGTTGGCTTTATCAGCGGCATTTTTGGGGCAATGCTTGATTTGATCCACAGATGCGGCCAATCTGGTGTCATGAATGAGGTTACACCATTGCCATTCGTCGCGGCCAAACAGCCCGATAAAGTAGCTTTTCACCGGCTTGAGCTGGGTCCGATCATGACCATCTACGGGCGCATGGTCGCAGCAGGGGAGTGGCGCGACTACGGCATTTCAATGCTGAGGGATGTTGCTGTTTTCTCGATCTTTCGACGCTCAGCCGAACACCCGATCTACAGGATAGAAAAACGTCCCAAACTTGCCGCCAAACAGCAGCAATACGCGGTGATAGGGATGGATGGGCAAATCCTAAAACGTGGATCAGACTTGCGGCAGGTCCTGCGCGTCCTCGAAAAAAAACTGATCCGCGCGATTGATTGAGGCTTAAGGCCGCTTGACGCTGGTTATCGGCCCGCCGCCGTTTTTCTCAATGCGCGCAACCGCTTCATCCAATGGCTCATAGGCCACGGCCATGTGAAACGCGTTCGCATGCAGCAACCGGTTTTGATCTGCAACAAACCCGACATGGCCTTTCCAGAACACCAAATCACCGCGCTGCACGGACGCGGTTTCTGGCAGCGCTACACCAAGCGCCGCTTCCTGCATGTCGCTGTCGCGTGGGCACTCCCGACCGCAAACGCGCCAGGCCAACTGTACCAGCCCAGAGCAATCAATTCCGTAGCGCGACCCGCCACCCCATAAATAGGGCGTACCCAAAAACAGATCTGCCACACCAACCGGGTCATCCCACCGCGCGGTGAGCGGCAGCAAATGCGAACTCGGCACGTAATTCCCGTTGGTAAGCTTTGTCCAAGAACCTTCCTGCGCTTCAACCGCGACCTCAGAACCAAAATACAATGCGCCCTGTGTCATCAGGCGCATATTCGGACCGGGATAGAGATGCGTTTGTGGCACGGAGACCCAATGTGTCGTGTCTTGTGCGGGTTCCAAAAGGTCGGCGCGGACATAACCGCAATACCCGTCATGCACACATTGGCCGAACATATGCCCCGCGCGCCGCTCCAAGCTCAAGAACAGATCACCATAAAGCAGCTGCGATGTCCGCCGCCCGCCCGGTTTGCCCAAGATATCCGCCGCCGCCGCATGGCATTGCATCATCTCGCCCTCGACGAATTTGGCCGACGCGACCTGCCCTTCGAGATGAGAGGCCGCAACCCGACCATTTGCAGGTACCAGGCGGGTATCCGTCATAAGCCCAAAACCTCTGGCAGGGCCTCAAACAACGCTCGAGTACCTTGGCCGACACCGCCTTTCGGACGTGCCGGGGCGGCTGCTGGCTGCCAGCCATAGATATCGAAATGTGCAAAACGGGGCGTCTTTTCGACAAAGCGCCGCAAAAACAATGCCGCCGTTATGCTGCCAGCGAACCCACCCTTGGGCGCATTGTCCAAATCCGCAATCCCGGGTTCAATCATTGCCTCATACGGGTCATGAAACGGCATGCGCCAAACCGGGTCGCGGGCCGCTTCGCCACCCCGAGTAATCGCCTGCGCCAAATCATCGTCATCAGTGTAAAACGGCGCAAGATCTGGTCCGACGGCGACCCGCGCGGCACCGGTCAGCGTCGCCATGCAAATCATAAGGTCCGGTGGGGTTTCATCGGCAAAGGCCAAAGCGTCCGCTAGAACCAGCCGCCCCTCAGCGTCAGTGTTGTTGATCTCAACCGTCAAACCTTTGCGGGAGGTCAAAATATCCTGTGGCCGGAACGCAGTGCCATCAATGGCATTCTCCACAGCCGGGATCAGGACCCGCAGCTGCAATTTCAGCCCTGCGGCCATAATCATATGCGCGAGTCCCAGTACCGCAGCTGAGCCACCCATGTCCTTTTTCATCAGCCCCATTGAACCGGCCGGTTTGATGTTCAGCCCGCCGGTGTCAAAACAAACGCCTTTTCCGACCAGAACAAGGTTTGGACCCGCCTCGCCCCAACGCATGTCGATCAACCTCGGGTCTTGGGACGATGCGCGGCCGACCGCGTGAATCATCGGAAAGTTCTGTGACAGAAGCTCCTCGCCCTCGATCACCCGTATATCGGCCCCGTGCTCTTCCGCCAGGTCGCGCGCGGCACGTTCAAGCGCATCGGGGCCCATATCGCTGGCAGGCGTATTGATTAGGTCTCGTGTCAGCGCTTCGCCGGTTGCGATCTGTTCCAAGGCTGCACCGTCAATACCGTCGGGACAAACCAGCCGCGCCAGATGCGGGGGCGCAGGTTTGTAGCGTTCGAAACTGTATTGAGACAGCAACCACCCCAACGCATGTTCGCGCAGCTCCGCCACTGGATGCGCAGAAGCGATAGCATAGATGCCATCAGGCAACGTCGCCGCCGCGCGCGCCAAGACGAACCGCCCACGCGCCCGCGCCTCATCGCCGCCGGCACCTGCAAGTGCACAGATCACAGCGCCGTTCTTGCCCGGGATCAGGCAGGTTTGGCCGGGCTTACCGGCAAATCCCGACGCATTCACCCAGGCACCATGCGGCTCCGGCTGGCCAACGGCCCAGTCGTCGATCTGGTTTGGTTCAAGAATAAAAAGTGGAATGGCATTGGTGGCGGGGTCGGCGAAACGCAGCATCTTTGCTCCTGCAACTGGATTTGCCCCAGCGTAGCGGGCGCGACCATAGGTGCAAGCGCCGTCGCGCTGCGCTAGCTGGTGATGTCACACAAATCCCATACCGAATTGATCGATTGCCCAGCCACACGTTGCAGGCGGTTTAAACAACTCGCCAATGCCGGAGCATCCGCACGACGCGCACAAGCTTCAACATCCCTTGCAACCTTTGCAAAAAGCCACAGACCCAGATTGTCAGCAATCTGCGACAAGCCTCGTGCCTGTTCAGCCATCACTTCATATTCGTGTCGCCTATGCGCTCCGGCAAGCGCCTCAAGCCCACGCCAGAGATTGTCTACGGAAAGTCCGATCATCTCCTCCGCCCGGGCTTGGCCCATGCTGACCCAAAGCTCGACCAGCCGGTCGCCATCCACGCGCACCGGTTCTGTTACAGACAGTTTCGACAATTGTCCCACGCTCGTCCCATTCCGCGCCCCATGCGCACCTTTCCGGAGCCTCATTGCAATAGTGGCATGAAGAAAGTCTTTCAGCGGAATCCAATTACCGCTCGAATTATTTGAAATTCTTATCTAGTTTCGCCGCCAAAGAACGAGAACGGGACAGAGCTATGCATTTGGCCAAGCCGCTACCAGGCATTTTAGTGCAGCGTTATCACGGTTGGAAAGCAACCACTTATGCCGAGAACGAAACGTGGTACCGCCACCTTGCCGAAGAGGGGCAAAACCCTCGTGCAATGATCATTTCCTGCTGCGACAGTCGGGTTGATGTGATCTCGCTTTTGGGCGCCACCCAAGGGGAGTTCTTCATTCACCGCAATATCGCCAACCTAGTTCCGCCATTCAAGCCGGGTTCTGATCATCATGGCACATCCGCAGCTGTTGAATATGCCGTTACAGCGTTGAAAGTAGCGCATATTATTGTTCTTGGGCATTCCAATTGCGGCGGCGTCGAAGGGTGCCATGAAATGTGCGCGGGACGTGCGCCTGAACTGGAACAAGACACGAGTTTCATTGGCCGCTGGATGGATATTCTGCGCCCGGGTTATGAGCGTGTTCAACATCTCGAAGATAACGCCGCTCGCAAACGGGCCCTTGAAAAGGAAGCCGTTCTGGTCTCGCTCGAAAACCTCCTTGGATTTCCGTTCGTTAATTCTGCTGTTGAGAGCGGACATCTTAGCCTGCATGCGCTTTGGACCAATACTGGCGAAGGCACGTTGGAAAACTACACCCCTGCAACGGGTTTCATACCTGTCTGAGCACTTTGACTAAAGTTAAGGCTAGAAATGCGTCGCAATCGCCCTCGCGTTTAAACTGCGTTCAGAAATCGCGGATTAAGGTCCAACCCGTTCAGTAAAGGGTTGGCCGATGGCAACGTTCACTATCAGCGGATATCAAATGCGCTCAAATGAAGCGCATATGGTTGAAGACATACAACACTCTGAGGTGCAGATCGTATCCTCTTTGGGCATGTCGACGCTGGATTGCAGCTATGTGGGAAGCAGACCAGGGGCAGCCGAGGTTTCTCTGAGCGACTACAACCTGATTTTAGATGGCACTCATCTCAATGATGGGCAATTGCCGGATCGAATCGAGCTGTTTGACCTAACTTGGGGTGTCGAAGGTGAAAGTAGCACCTCGCGCGTTCTCAACCTGGTCTTTTCAGATGCCGAAGGTTGGCGAGATCAAGTCTTTTGCGTTGACCAAAGCCCGCTACCCACATTGTCTAGCCCTGCGCAGGCGAATGCGTTTCTAAGCGCATCTAAATTCGCCCTGGTCGACACGCAGGACACAGACGGATCCTTCCAGATTGCGTTAGATAAGATCCCCAGTGTCGAGATCCGTGGCGTCTTGCTGAAATTGTTCGAAGACGACACGAGCGAAACTGACAGTTTCGCATTCTTGCAGCCTTTCGACGCCGAAGTGGCAAACCCCGGGCTCACAGAGATGGAGTTTCAAAGCGACGATATTCTGTCAGAAACCATCCCGCTTATCCCACTTGCCGAACACGAAGACACACAAAATCAAGATGACTTGCCAGACGATCCCGCTATTGACGAATTTAGTTTTTAGGCTGTCACGGCTGCCACAAGAGTTCTGATCCTTCAGGCCACGTAAAGCCCACGCGAATGCGCACAGTTGTTTTTTGTCCCGGCTCCAGCTCTAGGTCCCAACGTCCGACGCCGCGTTTTTGGTCAAAATCGCCTTCATCCGGCGCTGGGCGCGCAGCAACGCCAAGTTCTAAATCTTCTTGTTCGGCGAAGGGCAGCGCAAACAGTGTTTCAACACTCTTGGTTTCTGTCGTCAGGTTCTCGACGGTGAATTCCATATTTTGTTGCCGAGTGTTGGAGGAGCTCAAGAGACCGCGGTCACCCGTATCATTGTCGAGCAATTCAAAGCCCAATCGAATGCCCTCAAGAGGTCCAAATGACAACTCCGCATCCCCACCCGCTGGTATGAGCGCTACTGCGGATTGGCCAACATAAACACCGTCGCGCATCACTTGCACATCGCCCGGCAAAAGGGGCTCTGACAGGCTGTTGCGCAGCCGGGCGATCGTGAAAGCCGTCCGGTCGAAGCGCGGGGCGGCTCTGTTGAACACGTCCGCCTCCAAGACAGTTTCATCGAGAGTGAGTGCCAATGCGGCACCGCCGGAGGAAATGCTGACAGGTTGCGGGTAGTCGTACCGAACGCTTTCACCCTCAAGTTGCAGCACGGCGCGCTCTTCCACAATCAAGGCTTCCGCGAGCTCGGGCGCAGCTGTATCGTCACGGGATTTGCCACTGTAGGACGACACGCTGCCGCGTCGTGACAGATCAGCCAGAAAGGCGCCACGCGGCTCAACTGGTTGGGGCGAAATCTGTGCAAACGGGTCAGCCGTCGAAAGCGTCAATGCAACGTCTGACCAAAGCTCTTCCGTCCACTGGGAAACAACGACTTTGCGCTCAATCTCGACAACCCCCTGGCCGCGATCCAAATTCATCACATAACTCGGTCGCCAAGACGCCTCAGACACCAGATGAGTCATCGTCAAATTCGCAAAAATGGCATCCGGCGCATCGAGCGTAATCGCCAAAATATCAACGGGGGCCATAGGCGGCGTCAGTCGGTCCAAATCTCGTTTGGCCTGCGCGAGCAAAAGTTCTGCTTCTGTTACAGCAGTCTCGCCTAACCGCGCCGCCTCGATTGCCTGCTGCAAGGCAAGCTGGGCGGCGGCCATCTCTTGCCCCAACATATCACCGATTTCGCGGATATCGGCGGCTTTCAAACCACTTTCGGTACTCGCGGTGACTGAGGTCAGAAAGGCAATCCGCGCCTCATCAGACGCGACCGCTGCCTGTAGCCGGGATAGCTGGTCCCGCACGGTTTGTAATTCATCCTCGGCTGCGCGCTTGGCCTCCAATGCCAAGGTTTGTGCCGGTGAATAGACGCGTTCGGCATCAACAAAATGGCCCGGCAAAACCTCGAAAGCGCCCACTTTCAAATCGCCCAACCCGCCGATCTGCGGCGGCGTATCGAACCGCATTCCGCGTGGCATCGGTAGCAAAACACGATGCGTACCGGCGGGTAGATCGACCAAGAACGCCCGCGTTAATGTCGCGCCCTGCGGGTAGATCTTTGCGGCCAGAACCGGTGCGTTGACTTGAAAATCAGCGGCCAAACCGGGAGCCGAAAGCAAACCGGTTGCCAGAATAAATGCAGTGCGCAACATGAAAAGGGCCTCAAATCAATGCGATCTGAGGCCCAGTCTTCAATGTCTCATACAATTAGGCAAGTCAGCCTTTTTTAAGCACCCGATTGCCAAGTAGCTCTGCGATTTGTACGGCGTTCAGCGCAGCACCTTTGCGCAGGTTGTCCGATACGCACCACAGGTTCAGCCCATTTTCAATCGTCACATCCTGCCGGATGCGCGAAATGAACGTCGCGAAGTCGCCGACACATTCGATTGGCGTGACATAGCCGCCATCTTCACGCTTATCGATCACCATGATGCCGGGCGCTTCACGCAGGATGTCGCGCGCTTCGTCTTCGTCAAGGAAATCCTCGAATTCGATATTCACCGCTTCGGAATGACCCACAAAGACCGGCACGCGTACGCATGTTGCTGTGACTTTGATCGCCGGATCGACGATCTTCTTCGTCTCCGCGACCATTTTCCATTCTTCCTTGGTGTCACCACCATCCATGAAAACGTCGATCTGCGGGATCACGTTAAACGCGATTTGCTTTTGGAACTTTTTCGGCGGCTTATCATCTGTTGGGTTGTAGATCGATTTGGTCTGATCCCAAAGCTCGTCAATCCCATCCTTGCCGGCACCCGACACCGATTGATAGGTCGACACAACAACGCGTTTGATCGTGGCACGGTCATGTAATGGCTTCAACGCGACAACCATCTGCGCGGTCGAGCAGTTCGGGTTCGCGATGATATTCTTGTTTGAATACTGCTCAATCGCGTCTGGGTTCACCTCTGGAACAATCAGCGGGATCTCTGGGTCGTAGCGGTATAGCGACGAGTTATCGATGACAACGCAACCTGCTGCCGCAGATTTCGGCGCATATTTCTTTGTAGCCTCTGAGCCAACGGCCCAAAGCGAGATATCCCAGCCAGTAAAATCAAACGTATCCAAGTCCTTCGTCGTGAGCGTGGTGTCGCCAAAACTGACCTCCGTACCAAGCGAGCGGCGCGACGCAAGCGCGACGATCTCGTCTACGGGAAACTGGCGTTCGGCCAGGATATTCAGCATTTCGCGGCCCACATTGCCTGTGGCGCCAACGACGACGACTTTATAGCCCATGATCCTAAGGGTCCTTTGGAGTTTTAAGAAATGTCCTTGCGGACGCGGCTGCATACCCCCATGTGACACCGGTTAAAACCCCTATTGCGCGGGCAAGCTTGCCGCAAATGGCGCAATCACGCTAAATGTGACCACCAATTCGGCGCTGACGCCGCAAAAAGGCAGGTAAACTTGCAAATTCAGGCGCCCGATCAAGCCCTTTCCATCTCGTCTCAACCGGCCACTCAGCTGTTTGGCCGACTTTGGCGCGGGTATCTACACAAGCATCTTGGATGGATTGTGCTGGCCATGCTTTTGATGGTCATCGAAGGCAGCACGCTGGGCCTGCTCAGCTACATGCTGCAACCGATGTTCGATGTGGTCTTTGTCGAGGGTCAAACAGACAAAGCATTCCTTGTGGCAATCGCGATTTTTGCGCTGTTCGTCGTCCGCGCCTTTAGTGGACTCGCGCAACGCGTGTTGATGACCCGCACATCTTTGATTGCTTCGACCGAGCTACAAGTCGATCTTCTGGGGCACACTCTGGATCTAGATAACGGATTCCACTCCAAGTCATCGCCGGGCGCTTTGATTGAACGGGTGCAAGGCGATGTCAGTTCGATCCAAAGCCTTTGGAACATCATCATCACTGGGGCCGGGCGCGACGCAATTTCGTTGATCTCATTGATGGCCGTCGCGATCTCCATTGATTGGAAATGGGCCGCGATTGCAGTCGTCGGTGCGCCTATCTTGCTGATGCCGTCAATTATCGTGCAGCGCTATATCCGACGCAAAAGCCACCAACTACGGGAAATTGCGGGCCGCCGCACCACCAGGCTAGACGAGATTTTCCACGGTATCACGCCGATCAAACTGAACCGGATGGAAACCTATCAGACCGGCCACTTTTCCGAGCTATCGCGCCACTGGGTAAGGTCGTCAGTAAAAACGACCGCAGGCCAAGCCACGGTGCCAAGCCTTGTCGACATCGCGGTGGGTTTCGGCTTTTTCTGCGTCTTGCTTTATGGCGGGCCAGAAATCGCCAGTGGGGAGAAAACCGTCGGTCAGTTCATGTCTTTTTTCGCGGCGATGTCATTGGCATTTCAGCCATTGCGCAGGCTCGCCGATGTCGCTGGCTATTGGCAGGTGATGCAAGCCAGTCTGGCACGTATTTTTGGGTTGATGGACACCCAGCCAGAGGTCAAAGACGCAGCTTCAGGCACCGTCGAGCTACCGAAAGATAACTCCGTCAGCTTCGAAAACGTATCGCTCGCATATGGCGACCTTCCCGTGCTGAACGATCTTAGCTTCACCGTCCCCAATGGCACCACCACGGCCTTGGTCGGGCAGTCTGGCGCGGGCAAAAGTACGGTGTTCAACGTGCTCACCCGCCTGATTGATGCCCAGTCTGGTAATGTAAAAATTGGCGAAACCGCCACAACTGACCTGAAACTCGAACAGTTGCGCGCGCTTTTTTCTGTCGTCAGCCAGGAGGCTTTGCTTTTTGATGAGACGTTGCGTGAAAACATCGTACTGGGCCGCAAAGACGTCAGTGACGCCCGCCTGCAAGAGGTGCTCGACGCAGCCAATGTCAGCCAGTTTCTCTCAAACCTACCCGACGGTCTAGACACCCAAGTTGGGCCGCGTGGATCCAACCTGTCTGGCGGCCAACGTCAGCGCGTCGCCATTGCGCGCGCTTTGTTGCGCGACACACCGATCCTGTTGTTAGATGAAGCCACGTCAGCGCTTGATGCGGAGTCCGAAAAAGTCGTGCAAAACGCACTCGACCGGCTCGCACAGGGCCGCACCACTTTGATCATTGCGCATAGGCTTTCAACCATTCGCAATGCTGATCAAATCATCGTCCTGGACAATGGCAGCATGTCTGAGGCCGGGGATCATGACGCCTTGATGAATGCAGGTGGCATCTACGCCAATTTGCATGAGTTGCAGTTCCGTACACCCGACGCACGGCCTGAACTGCCTGCCTTTGCGACGGCGCCAAATACCGACGCAGCAATTGCTATTCTGCCAATAACCCAGCGCCCCGGATTGCGCCTCGGACTTGTGCCGTTGGACACATTGGAATGGCCACTAGGACGGCCAGAACGATTGTTGCATGGCACCGTGGCCGATATGGAAGGGACCGATCACCTTATCATCTCCGAGGGCGCTGGAGCGTTCTTGCCCCGCCCTTTCCTTAAGGCGAACCTGTCCTTGATCGCTCATGATGGTCGCAGCAAAGCACGCAAATTTTGCAAGAAATTTCATCGTGTACTGACGCGCAATGAGGCACTCGCAAAACAACTGCCCAACGGGCGATATGTGAGCGCGGCGGATACCCCCGCATCTGCTTTGCAGCGCGGCTAGCCTCCCGCCCAAAGCCCCTCATAAACACCGGCGATGCCGTCGACCTCGGTTTGAATACCATAGCTTTCACATGCAATTTGTCTGGCTTCGGCACTCATCTTGTCCAATCTCGCGGGCTCCGACAGAAGCGTGTTCACTGCATCAGCCGCCTCATCCGGCGCGACCACCAAACCGGCGCGACATTGCCCGGAGAATGCTTTGAAATAACCCGTATCAGTGGCCACAAACGGCACACCCGAGGCCATCCCTTCAAGCGGCGTCATACCGTAGCCTTCATAACGTGGCAGCGGCACCAAAAGCGACAAAGCGCGCATGACGTCTGGCATCCGCTTTCCCTCGATCTCACCTACGAAGAGCAAACGTTCCGACAATCCAGCCGACGCCACTTTCTGTCTCAACCCGTCCAAGAAACCTTGATCCCGTCCGCTTGCTTGCCCGATCACCAACGCTGTCACGTCGGGCTGCTCGGGCAATATTCGCAGCATGGCGTCAACGAAGCGATCTGTCCCTTTTTCCGCCCTTATCCGTCCAACGCAGGCCACACCACGCGTGCCACCATAGCCAAGGGCTTTCCAAGCCGACACACGATCAGGGTCAGAAAAAAGCGTTCTGTATCAACTCCATGCGGCACGACAGCCTTCACGTGGGGCACAAAGCTCGCAGCTTCATCGGTCGTAGCGATCACCGCATCCATCTTCGAAATCAACCAACGTGGAAACGCCGAATGCCGGCGTTGCGCCGCGCTAGTAAAAACCAGCTTTACGGGCCTACGCAGCACGTCCCGCACCCAGATCCCCGTGCGCATTTCAGTGTTGCGCCGCACATGCCAAATCGCAAACGGACGAGCTTTTGGGGCAGTTTGCGACAAACGCTGCGCGTCCGCCCGAGTAATTGGCGCAGGACATCCCGGTAGGGCCTCCCCAACCAAACGCAGATCGAACGTCTGGGCTGTCACAACTCCGGCAATCGTCGCCGAAACACCCGTAAAATTTGGGTTGAAATTAGTGACATATAGCTCTGGCGACGCGCTCATACCGCCACCTAGCCCGCCTTAGACCTTCGCCGCAAGAGCGCCAGAACCACCAACGCCCAAGCCATCATCCCTTGCCCATGTTCTGTCAGCGTCACACGATCAGTGAAGGTCATGATCCGTATCAATTTCAACGGATCTGGCGGTCGCTGGATCACGATTTGCCACGGCAATCCATCGTTCAGAATGAGGTAGAAGATGTAATAGACTTGCGGAGACACCCACAAAAACGCCCAAAATATGCCGAGCGCCAGCAAGACGCGCCACACCCGTTTCAAACCTTCAGTGCCGTACCAGACCAGCCATAAACACATCGCGAACAGAGCCAGCGATAGGCAAATGAGCCCAATGCGGCCTCCGGTACCCAAGGTGAAAAAGCTGTCTTCCGCATACATCGCGCCACTCCTTTGCAAAAGATGATGCAACCGGTTGCAGGATTTTGCAAATCTTTGCTACGATACCGCTGAATTTTAGGAGCACCCATGGCCGTTACCCTCAAAGAAGTTGCCCTGCGGGCGGGCGTGTCGCGCTCCGCCGTTTCGCGGACTTTCACCGAAGGTGCCTCCGTCTCCGCCAAAACGCGTGCCAAGGTTCAAAAGGCCGCGTCGGCGCTTGGCTACCGCCCCAATGCGCTTGCGTCGTCGCTCACGACAGGGCGTACAAAGCTTATTGGGCTGGTGTCTGACAACTTCCACAACCCGATTTTTTTGGAGGTATTCGACCTTTTCACACAAGGTTTACAAGAACGCGGGCTCCGGCCGTTGCTAGTCAATCTATCGCATCAGAAAGACCGCGATCAGGCGCTCAATTTGCTGCGGCAGTATTCTGTCGATGGGGTGATCGTCGCATCGTCAACGCTGCCACCAAGTTTCGCAAAATCCTTCCTCGATGCCGGCATGCCCGTCGTCAATTCTTTTGGTCGACACACGACCAGCCCGGACGTGCATGTCGTTGGAATCGACAACGTTGAATGCGGTCGCATGGCCGCACGCACCCTTGTTGAACGCGGGTATCGCAAGCTGGCTTTCATGGGCGGACCGGAACAGGCCACCTCGACGCAAGATCGGCTGTCCGGCTTCCTGGAAATCGTACGGACGACCCCTGGTGTCAGCCAAACACATAGTTTCGCGACCGCTTATAGTTTCCAAGCAGGGCGATCGGAAATGGCGAAGCTAATCAAAACCGGACCTGCCCACGCATATTTCTGCGGCGATGACGTGCTTTCAATCGGGGCGCTCAGCGCGATCCAATCTGCCGGGTTGAAGACGCCAGAAGACATCGGCTTGATCGGTTTGAACGACATGGAAATGGCAGGTTGGAACAACATTGGGTTAACAACGATCCACCAACCCATTCAGCAGATCATCGCCTCATCAATTGAGCTCGTCACTGCGATGATGGACGATCCCAACCGCTATCCAGAGGCCCGGCTTTTCCCATGTCATATCGTCGAACGAGAGACCTTAAAGCCCAGCTAATATCATCAATCTACACGAAGGAGCTTGTTCGAGGTATGTATGCCGCTTTTCGAATTCAGGTTAACGAATGCGGAGTGGCGTTAACCCATTCCCCATTGTTTTTGGCGGATGCAACGCAGGCATGCACAGCTGCCATTGACCGTAACCCATCGACCGCTTTTGGGTAGTGGGTTGCTGCTGGATCGGGGGCTCGACCTTCTTTCTCAGCCCGGATCACTTCGGCCAAATCGGAATAAATGTTCGCGAAAGCCAAAGGCATCCCTTCAGCATGGCCTATGGTCACACGCGTCGCACGATCCGCCTCGGGCGAAAGGTCTGCCTCACCCCGCTCGATCACCTGAACTCGACCGTTCGTAGGCGTCCAATACAGCTGGTTTGGTTGCTCTTGCGCCCAACGCAATCCACCCTTTTCGCCAAAGACCTGAATCGTCAAACCATGCATCCGACCCACAGCAACGGCAGAAGTCCAAAGCCGACCAACGACCCCACCAGTCATTCTGAAGTTGACCATTGCATCGTCTTCAAGCTCACGGCTGGTGATCGTTGACGCGAAATCTGCGGAGAGTTTTTCGACTTCTTGTCCGGTCACAAAGGACGCCATGTGCATCGCGTGAATGCCGCAATCAGCAAACTGTGCGGAAGCACCCATTTGCGCCGGATCATACCGCCAGCGTATGCGGGGATTGTCCGCCTGCGCCGCATCGGCGTGGTGCCCATGCGAAAACTCAGCGACCACAACACGCACGGCTCCCAAGTCCCCACGCGCGACCATCGCCCGCATATGCCGAACCAATGAATAGCCAGAATAACCATAATTCACAGCGCAAATTTTACCCGATGCAGCGGCGATTTTTGTGATCTCCTCACCCTCTTCGACTGTCATGGTCATGGGTTTTTCGCAGAGCACGTGAAACCCCTTTTCAAGGAAGGCTTTTGTGATCTCAAAATGGGTTGCGTTTGGCGTCGCGACTGTGACCAAATCAATGCGATCTTCGCGCGCGCTTTCGCCCGCGAGCATGTCCTTCCAGTCCCCATAGGCGCGATCCTCAGCGATCCCAAGGCGCTGCGCATAGGCACGTCCTGCGTCCGGGTTATAATCCAAAGCCCCTGCAACCATTGAGAAATCTCCGTCGAGACCGGCCCCAAGCCTATGCGCGGGCCCAATCTGAGATCCTTCGCCGCCGCCAATCATTCCCCAATTCAAACGTGTCATGTCAGCACCTCAAAAGCCGATGGATTGCAGATAACCACGGTTCTTTTTCGCGTCCCCTAGCGGGTCTGGGTCAAGTAGCGGATCGCAGTCTTGTTCAACAGTACACCATCCCTCAAATTCCGCATCGACAAGCACCTGACGCACAGCCGGAAAGTCGACATCGCCGTCGCCGAGATTGCAGAAAATACCTTGCCCACAGGCTTTGTAAAAATCCGTACGATTAGCAACGACATCGGCCTTCACCTTTGGATCGATGTCTTTGAAATGCATGTAGCTGATCCGATCCATATGGCGCGTCATAAAAGCCACTGGGTCGAAGCCCGCATAGGAGTGGTGGCCTGTGTCAAAACAGATTTTCAAGATGCATTCATCGACCTCGCTCAACAGACGTTCAAGCTCAGGTTCGAAATCCATGAAACCGCCAGCATGAGCGTGGATACCAACCGTTAACCCGTACTCCTCCGACCCCATTTTGGCGATTGTTGCGATCTTGTCGCGGAATGCAGTCCATTCTTCTTTGCCCATCTGCTCCGCCTCGTCAGCGCGGCCCGCGGTAGGCGCGCGGCCTGCGGCAATCGAGTCGATCAACACGAGATGTTCAGCACCGTGCGCCTTCAAAGCCTGACATGTTCGCACTGCGCCATCCATCACATCATCCCATTGGTCAGGGTCATGAAAGGCGCGAAAAACAACACCACCGATCAAGGTTTGATCAGCCTCGGAGAGTGCGTCTGCTAGCAACGACACGTCCTCCGGCATGAAGCCGACGGGGCCCAGCTCGATGCCTTTGTAGCCTGCTTCCGCATTCTCTTTCAGGACTGTCCGCCACGTCGGATTACGTGGGTCATTCGCAAATTCTACGCCCCACGAACATGGAGCATTGCCAATTTTGATCATGTTTCTATTCCCGACTAGACCGTCACCCAAGCATTCGCCGCACTCGATGCGAGCGCCGCATGGACCACCTTGTTTACGTTTAAGCCCTCTTCAAAACTGGGCCAAATATCCTCACCAGAGGCAATCGCTGTGAGGAAATCCTTAGCTTCAATGATGATTTGATCCTGATACCCTGTCCCATGCCCTGGCCCTTGGCAAAACCCCAGATAATCCGGGTGTTCGGGGCCGGTCAGTACTTTGCGAAAACCGCGTTCTGCTTCGGGCCCTTCTGCCAAATAGAGCCACAAAGCATTCTGATCTTCTTGATCAAAACGTATGGCGCCCTTCGTTCCATGTAGCTCATAGGCGTAGCCCATTTTTCGGCCTGTCGCGACGCGGCTGAAGAACATGCTTCCCATCACACCATTCTCAAATCGGCACATGATTTGCGCCTGGTCATCATTGGTCACAGCGACCCCGTCGCGGGTTTTGTGAACTGTCTCCACTTCGGCGATCAACTTAGAAATCGGGCCCAACAAAGCATGCGCCGCGTTGATCATATGCGGCGCCAGATCGCCCATCGTACCATTTGACACGCCCTGGCTGCGCCATGTCGCTGGGCCATTCGGATCGGCGTCAAAGTCTTCGGTATGCTCACCCCGAAAATAGGTCACATCACCGATCCGCCCCTCCGCAATCAGCTGTCGGGCGTATTGCGTTGCCGGTGTTCTGACATAGTTAAAACCGACCATATTACGGCATCCGCTGGCCTTTGCTGCGGCCACCATCGCCTCGCTATCCGCAACGGAGGCACCCAATGGCTTTTCGCACAGCACATGCAAGCCACGCGCAAACGCGGCCTCCGCGATTTCGCGATGTGTTCCTTGCGGCGACGCAATTACGATCGCCTGAACAGTGGGATCTTCGATCAAATCGCGCCAATCCACCGCCGCGCGGCGGAACCCGAACGCTTGGCGGTAGCGTTCTGCGGACGCCTGGCTAGAGGCCGCGACCACCTCAAGGCGCGGTCGAAGCTGAGTCCCGAACACAGACGCAACGGATGACATAGCAACCGCATGGGCCTTACCCATGTAGCCACCACCAATAATCCCAATGCCGATTTCAGACATGTCGGGCGTTCCTCCAAAAACGGTTTGCAACCGGTTGCAAAATGGTTATCCTGCTGTCGACCGTCAGGTCAATAGGGCATTCGACTGATTTAGAGATCTTTGTGCTACAGGGAGCAAACAGGTGAGCAAAACATCCGAAACTGTTCGTCTTACAACAGCGCAGGCTATCATTCGGTATCTGGCTGCCCAGTACATTGAAATTGATGGGAAAAAGACGCGCCTCTGCGGCGGCGGTTTTGGTATTTTCGGACATGGGAATGTCACCTGCCTTGGTGAGGCCCTTTACGATCACAAGGATGAACTGCCCCTATATCGCGGGCAAAATGAACAAAGCATGGGGTTCGCCGCCGCCGCATATGCAAAATACCATCTTAGACAGCGGTTTATGTTCTGCACGGCCTCGGCCGGGCCGGGTACTGCGAATTTGCTAACCGCTGCAGCTTTGGCACATGCAAACCGGCTTCCGATGTTAATGCTCTGCGGCGACGCGTTTTTGACCCGCTTGCCCGACCCGGTGCTGCAGCAATTGGAGCATTTCGGCAACCCGACACTGGGCGTAAACGATGCGTTCAAAGCGGTGTCGCGATTCTGGGACCGCATCACACATCCGGCGCAGGTGATCCAGTCGCTGCCCGCCGCGATTGCGACTATGCTGGACCCCGCAGATTGTGGACCCGCCTTCTTGGGCCTGCCGCAGGATGTTCAAGGTTGGGCCTATGACTTCCCAATCGAGATGTTTGAAGAAAAGTTGCACTATATTCGTCGCCAAAGCGCAGATGAAGCTGAAGTCATGGCAGCCGCGAAACTTCTGAAATCTGCCAAGCGCCCTGTGGTGATCGCTGGTGGTGGGGTCCAATACTCCCGCGCTGTCGCGGAGATGACGGCTTTCGCGGAAACGCACGAAATTCCGGTGATCGAAACCATAGCCGGGCGCGCGAATTTCACCAATGAACATGCGCTCAATATTGGGCCGGTTGGTGTGACGGGGTCGGACTCGGCCAATGCAATCGCAGCGGAAGCTGATGTCATTTTATCTGTAGGGTGCCGGCTGCAGGACTTCACAACAGGTTCTTGGACCGCGTTCGCGAAAGATGCGCAGATCATTTCGCTCAACGCCGCGCGTCACGATGCAGGAAAACACCGAAGCCTGCCAGTGGTCGGCGACGCAAAGCTTGGGCTGATTGCCATTGGCAAAGCCCTTGGCAGCTACAAAGCGCCCGAAAGCTGGACGACCCATGCCCAAGCAGAACGCGCGCGCTGGGACAGCTACGTGGCTGAGAATGTTGCACCCGGCAATCGCCCGAATTCCTATGCGCAAGCCATCGGTGTGGTGAACGCCCTTTGCGACCCGCGCGACCGCGTTGTCGCTGCGGCGGGTGGTTTACCGGCGGAGGTCACAGCGAATTGGCGCACCCTCGATATCGGAACCGTGGACGTAGAATTTGGGTTTTCTTGCATGGGGTATGAAATCGCCGGCGGCTGGGGCGCGCG
The DNA here is from genome assembly GCF_055693445.1 of Litoreibacter sp. JB4-2. Classification (NCBI taxonomy): domain Bacteria; kingdom Pseudomonadati; phylum Pseudomonadota; class Alphaproteobacteria; order Rhodobacterales; family Roseobacteraceae; genus Litoreibacter; species Litoreibacter sp. JB4-2. The sequence continues at coordinate 2,760,087 of NZ_CM146334.1, read as the reverse complement.
TATCGCGCAATCCGAGCATGAGCCCGATCAGGACACGATCGTATTTTGCGGCGACGGCTCTTACCTTTTGATGAATTCGGACATCTACAGCTCCGTTCTGACCCGCAAGAAGATGATTCTACTGGTGTTGGACAATGGCGGCTTCGCGGTCATCAACAAACTGCAAAACAACACTGGCAACGAGAGTTTCAACAACCTGATCGCTGACACGCCAACCGTACCCGAGGCGTTTGGCGTCGATTTCGAAGCGCATGCCCGATCCATGGGCGCGAATGCCGAAACTGTATCTAACCCAGCGGAATTGGGCGACGCGTTCAAACGCGCAAGAGCGGCGGACAAAACATCCGTCATCGTCATGCAGGTCGACCCCTATGAAGGTTGGACCGATCAGGGCCACACATGGTGGGAAGTTGGAACGCCACATGTGACCGACAACCCCAAGGTCAAAACCGCTCATGAAGACTGGGAAAGCAGCCGCTCCAAACAACGAAGGGGCGTCTGAGATGAGTGCGCTTCTTGACGGCATAAAGCAGAACAATTTTCTGGTTATTGGCCGCGCAGGGATGGATGTATTCCCGCACCCACCCGGCACAAGAACTGAAGACGCAATCGAATTTCGATCTGGCCTGGGCGGATCAGCGGCAAACACAGCAGCTGGAATTTGCCGGTTCGGCGGCAAAGCTGACCTGGTGACATGTGTATCAGACGACAGCGTCGGCAGGTTTTGCACAAGCCAGCTGGAGTCTTACGGCGTTGGGCGCAAACACGTGCGCCCCGTTGGCGGCGAATTTCGCAACTCGCTTGCCGTCTATGAAACGCGCGTCGAAGAGCATCAATCCGTGATTTATCGCAACGGCGCCGCAGATTTCGAAATGTCCGTCGAAGACGTCGAAGCATTGGACTATGGCGCATATGGCGCTTTAATCACCGCAGGTACGGTTTTCGCGGCGGAACCCTCGCGCAGCGCAGCTTTCCGGGCGTTTGATCTAGCCCGTGAGGCCGGTTTACCGATCATCTTTGATATCGACTATCGACCCTATTCCTGGCCATCCCCGCAGGTTGCACAAGACGTGCTCAGTCGCGCAGGCGCTTTGGCTGATATGATCGTGGGGAACGATGAAGAATTCGGTTTTATGGCAGGCGACATCGCGACAGGCCAGGCCAAGGCACAGGAATTGGCGAACAGTTCGGCCAGCATCGTGATCTACAAAATGGGCGAAAAAGGCGCAGTGACCTATGCTGACGACCACGTGATCACAACTGGCATCTACAAAGTCGAGGCTTTGAAGCCCACAGGCGCCGGCGACAGTTTCATGGCCGGTTTGATGGCCGCCATTGCGGCAGGGCATGATCTAAAGGACGCAATCCATCGCGGTTCGGCTTGCGCGGCAATCGTCGTCGGCAAACCCGGATGCGCACCTGCATTGCCCGATTTGGCAGAATTAGAGACATTTTTGAACGCCCACCCCGGCCCAAGCCAACCGTAAGAGGACCCCATGCATATCGCCCCTTTCGACAACCAAAACAAACCCATCGTTGATATCGACGACAGCACCGTCCCGCTCAACTATTTCAATATTGTGAAGCTTAAGAAGGGCGAAGCGTTCGAATACCAGGTGCCGGGCTATGAGACCTGTATCGTGCCTGCAACTGGCAGCGTGAATGTCGAAATCGAGGGTTTCAAAGCTGACGGGATCGGCGGTCGCGTCGGCGATGTTTGGGGCGGAGAGCCTGAAGGCGTTTATGTACCGTCAGGCGCAAAAACCACCTTCGTCTGTACCTCCGATGATACGGAGGCTTTCATTGCAGGTGCGCGCTACGACGAAACTTTGGAGCCTTTCGCCGTGCGCTCCGACGAGCTTGACCATGTGCAATATGGCTCTGATGACACGAAGACACATCGCAAAATCAAGCATATCCTAGGCACAAAATACCACGACAAGGTGGGCCGACTTCTGGTGAGCGAACTGTTCACGGTCGGGGCCGGCGGATGGTCGGGCTTTCCAAGCCACAAACATGACACAGACCGTCTTCCGATAGAAACACGTCATGATGAGACCTATAATTTTCGCTTCAAACCCGACCACGGCTCAGGCGTTCAGATGCTGCAACGGCAAGACGGCAAGCCGGGCGACGCCTATCACATTGTCGACGGCTCCACGATTTGCCTCGATAGCGGTTACCATCCCTGCGCGGTGCTACCGGGTTATGAAATGTATTACTTCACGATCCTGGGCGGGTTGTCGCAGCGCAGCCTGATCCAATATTTCCAGCCTTCGCACGCCGATCAGTTGGAAACGATCCCCGGCATCAAAGACATGATCGCGAAGTTTAAATGACACTGGCCACACTCGCGGAGGTCCTCCAACCCGCCTTGAAGGACGGTTATGCAGTTGGCGGATTGGTGTGCCTCGGCTGGGAAGATATGCGCGCTTATGCCTACGCAGCGGAGGCTGAGGGCTGCCCCGTCATCTTGCAAGCCGGGCCAGGATGCCGCGAACACACGCCGTTGCCCGTTCTGGGCGCAATGTTCCAACATCTGGCAGATGAGGTCAGCGTACCCGTCGTGGCCCATCTGGATCACGGCTACACGTTTGAAGAGTGTAAGGAAGCGCTGGAAAGCGGCTTCACCTCGCTCATGTTCGACGGCTCACGGAAGCCTTTGCAACAAAATATCGACGAGACCGCGGCAATAGTGGAGATGGCGCACAACGCGGGTATCTCCTGCGAGGGCGAGATCGGTTTTGTCGGCTACGCAAATGGGGAGAGATCGGCAGGAACAGACCCGAGTGAAGCCGAAATCTTCGCGCGCGAAACAGGTGTCGACGCCATGGCGATCTCAGTCGGAAATGTGCACCTGCAGGAAGACGCGGGCGCCGGGCTGGACATGGAACGCATCCGCGCCATTGAAGCGGTGACCGATGTACCGCTTGTGATCCATGGCGGCTCGGGCGTGCCGCTTGCGCAGCGCAAAGAACTGGCGACAGGTTCCGCCATTTGCAAGTTCAACATCGGAACAGAGCTGCGAATTGCCTTTGGCGCCGCCTTACGTGACAGCCTAGGATCGGATGAAAAACGTTTCGACCGCGTGCAAATCTTGCGGGACACACATGCGCCTATGGTCACTGCGGCGCGAAAAGTGCTGGCAGGCCTGCGCTAGTCTTCTTTCGGTCCTTCACGATGCGGGTTCTGGATAAAGAAGTTGTATCCAGCCCATCCGCCAAGCCCCCAAAAAAGCGCGCCCCAAAACGTATTTCCGTTTGAGAATTCGAGCAGCCCCCAGCCAATGCAAACCGCAAATGTCGCAACCCGCCGCCACAACGGGTCAAAAAAGGGATGGTCGAAATCGAAGCCTTTCACCCCAGAATCTCCGACATCCGGACTTCGCGCCGCTCCTTGATCGACAAAAGTGCCGCCTCGGCCATAGCGAGCGCGCGCAACCCGTCCTCACCCGTGGTCGGCGGCGGGGCACCATCGCCAACCGCCTTCACAAAAGCCGCAATCTCATTGGCGTAGGCCGCCGTGTAGCGTGTCATGAAAAAGTCCAGCGTCGGGGGGCGATGATAGCCATCCTTATCAGCGACAGTAATATTCGCCTCCAACGTGTTTTCCGCTGAAACAGAGCCTTTTGAGCCATGCACCTCGATCCGCTGATCATACCCATAGCTAGCGCGTCTGCTATTGGTGATCGTGCAGTGTTTGCCCGTTGCCGTACGCATCGTGACATTGGCGCTGTCATAGTCACCATGCTCCCCGATCTTGGGGTTCGTGAGAACCGAAGCGGAGGCGTAAACCGTTTCAACCTCCTCCCCCAGCATCCATCGGGCAACATCGAAATCATGGATCGTCATGTCGCGAAAGATACCGCCCGAGCGGTCGATATAGTCCAAAGGCGGCGCGCCGGGGTCGCGAGAGGTGAGCGTCACCATCTCCACCTCGCCAATCTTGCCGTCATCAATCGCCGCTCTCAGCGCATTGAAATCTGGGTCAAACCGGCGCTGAAACCCGAGCATCAGAGTGCCGTTGGTTTCGGCAACGACATCCAAACAGGCCTTGACCCGCCCCAAATGCAGATCAATCGGCTTCTCACAAAACACGGCCTTGCCAGCCTTGCAGAACTGCTCGATTAGGTCCGCATGGGTATCAGTCGGCGTGCAGATCACAACGGCGTCGATATCGTCGGAGGCCGCGATCTGTTCGATGCTGCGCAAATCGCACCCATATTCAGCCGCAACCTGGTTGGCGACAGCCTCCACCGGCTCTGAAAGTGCGGCAAACTCGGCGCCACGCACCGAGGCAATCGCTTGCGCATGCACCTGCCCGATGCGTCCGGCACCCAGCACTCCAAACCTGATCATCTAGGCCGCACCTTCATATTCCGCGCCCGTCTTGGCGCCAGTGATATAGGCCACCACGTCTTGGCCGTCGGTTTCCTCTTTCCGAAGGTTTGCCACTATCCGACCCCGACGGAAAACGATGATACGATCCACCAGATCAAACACCTGCCGCATGTTGTGAGAGACGAGGATTAAGGGCTCGCCCGCCTCTTTTAACGTGCGGATGATATTCTCCACCTGCGCCGTCTCCTGCACGCCCAAAGCTGCAGTCGGCTCGTCCATGATGGTCAGCTTGGAGGCAAAAGTCGCGGTACGCGCAATTGCAACGCACTGACGCTGCCCACCAGACATGTTCTGGATGGAGTTGCGGATGTTCGGGATCTTAACACCTGTCTTCACAAGCCCCTCCATCGTCGCCTGACGCATAGCCTTATAATCGAGAAAGCGGAACGGCCCGAGCCAGTTGAACTTGGTGATCTCGCGGCCCAGAAACAGGTTGTCGGGCACATCGAGGTCATCCGCCAAAGCCAATGTCTGGAACACAGTTTCAATGCCGGCTTCGCGGGCTTCAAGCGGGCCTGAAAAATTCACCTCCTCACCGTACAGAGAAACCTTGCCACTGGTTCGCTGTTCAACGCCGGTAATCTGGCGCACGAAAGTGGACTTGCCCGCGCCGTTGTCGCCCATGATGGCGACGTGTTCGCCCTTTTTCATCTCGAAGTTGGCACCGACCAACGCGTGAACACCGCCGTAATGCTTGGTCAGGTTTTCGGTCTTTAGAACAATATCGCTCATGTCAGTATCTCCTAAGCCCGATTTCGCTGTCGGTATTGGTCAAACAGGATCGCTGCGATGATAATGCCGCCCATGGCCATCAGTTGATAGGACCCGTCCAGTTTGATGTAGGTAAAACCAGAGCGAATGACGCCCAAAACCATCGCGCCCAATACTGTGCCAATGATCGAGCCACGACCACCTTGCAAAGAGATGCCACCGATGACGGCCATGGCGATTGCGAAGAGTTCGTAAAATTCCCCCATACCAGCCTGCGCGGTTTCGCTCTTGGCGGCGAGGACGACGCCCGCGAAAGCCGCGAGCATTGAGGCGATCATGTAGACCGTCACCTTGTGGCGTTTCACATTGATGCCCGACATACGCGCGGCTTCCTCATTCGAGCCAATCGCGTAGGTGTGTTTGCCATAGACTGTGTAGCGCATGATCACGTGGAATATGACTGCAAGTGACAAGAACCAGACAACCGGCATCATGCCGGAGCCGATGAATTTGAAACTTTCAGTCGGGAAGGAGATCGGGTTACCGCCAGACCACCAGAGCGCGATGCCACGGCAAATCAGGAACATGCCCAATGTCGCGATAAAAGGTGGGATCCGCATATAGGCGATAAACACGCCATTGATGGCGCCGATAAATGCGCCAAAGGCCAAACCCACAATGACCGGGACGAGGACAGGCAAATCCATGGCCCATATACCAAAGAGCGCTTTCGGGTTTGGAAAGCCATTGACAAGCTCGGTCTGTGCGAAACTCATAGCAATCATGGCAGTGGCGGCGACCAAGGGGCCGGAACTTAGGTCAATCCCCGCAGTAATAATGACCTGCGTCACCCCAAGCGCAATAATGCCGATAATGGCGACCTGCAGGATAATGATCTGTAGTCGCGCCTCGTTAAAGATGCTGTCAAAACGGTCCCTTGTGTCGAACAGGAAGCTTTGATCGTTCATGTAGGGCAGCGTCTGCCCAAGAAGTTCGAAGATCGCGATAATCACAAAAAGCGCGAAAAGGATGTTCAGCTCGTTGGGCCAGGATTTCTTGGTTTTGTCGAAGGTTAGCCCGCCAGTGCCGTGGCTGGTATCTGTCATTGGTGCCATTCCCTGTTCAGCGCTTAGGTAGGTCGGGACGGCACAAAAGCGCCGCCCCGTGTCTTGCAATTCGACTTAGTTTTTGTCGAGGAAGTCGCCCATATTCGCAGGTGTAACCAGCTTGAACGGGATGTAGACCTTCTGGTCCACTTTCTCGCCATTGATCAGCTTGATCGCCGCATCAATGGAGCCTGTGCCTTGACCAACAGAGTCTTGGAAAACTGTGACGTCATAGTCACCAGCGGCCATCACCAGCAAAGCGTCCTGAGATGCGTCAACACCGCCAACCTGCACGTCAGCCATGTCCATGCCAGCAGCCTTCATCGCCTGGATCGCGCCGATAGCCATCTCGTCATTGTTGGCCAGAACGAAGTCAAACGGCTCGCCGGAAGACATCCAGTTGGTCATCAAGTCTTGCGCTTCATCGCGCGACCAGTTTGCAGTTTGTTCATCGATGATGGTCATGAAGTTACACATGTCCATGCCGATCACGTCATGCACGTCTTTGGAACGCTGAACAGCCGCTTGGTTCGAAAGCTGACCGTTCATCAGGTAGCCGCGTGCTCCGCCAGCTTTGCCAGCTGCGCGCAGGTTTTTACAGACCTCAAATGCCGACAACGTGCCGGACTCGATCTCGTTGGACGCCACGAACGCTTGGGTCGGTGGCAGTTCGTTTACGTTGTCAGGCTCACGGTTGACGTAGACGAGTGGTGTGTCGCCAGCCGCAGCCGAAACAGCCGCACCCGCAGATGTGTCGACGATGTTCACGATGATCGCATCAACGCCGTTCGCAACGAAGTTTTTGACCTGGTCAATTTGCTTTGCCAGATCGTCGGTCGCATCTTCTTGCTGGTAGTTCAGGCCATCAATTGTCGCGGCATATTCGGTCATGCCGTTACGCAGAACAGTCAACCAGTTGTCATCAAAACGCGAGAATGTCGCGCCGATGTCTTGTGCTATTGCTGATGTGGTCATCAAAGCGGCAAGCGCGCCGCCAATAAGAAGTTTCTTCATGGTCTTCCTCCCAAAATTTGGTGTCCGGCACACCAGTTCTGTTTCGCCGGAGCCCCGTTTTCGGGGGCGTTGATCCATCTCGCCCCGGTCATGCAGCTAGAACCGCAAGGCTGGACTCGATGAAAGAAAGTGACTGCGAAAGTTCTGCTTTCGGGTCGGTGAATGCATGCACTTCGGGCGCAAACGCCTCGATTGAGATCGGCCCCCGATACCCTGCGTCAATCAGCGCGCCAATCTGCGGCAAGTTCCCCAGACGGTCATTTCCATCAACCAAAACGCGGTGCGCATCGACCATTTCAAGGACCGAAAGGGATGTATCCGTAACGCCGGAGACGTGAACAATGGCCGTGTGCTGCGCAAAAACGGGGCCGCCACCAGCCAGATGGTGATGAAACGTGTCATGGATCAGCTTGATCCGGTCCACGGCACGTAAGGCTTCAATGATTTCGACCGCCTCGGATTTGTACTGCATGGAGCAATGCTCAAACCCGAGCGGCTCGACGAGGCCGATCAAATTATGCGCTTCTAGCATCGGTTTCAGCTCGCGCAGGGCGATACGCAAATTGGCCTGACGTTCGCCATTGCCAAGCCCGTAGCCGTCATTCCGCGGAATAAGGCTGATCGCCTTGGCGCCGCTTGCCGCGGCAATTGTCAGCAGCGCTTCCGTCTCGCGCGCCTTGTCATCCGACCAGTCGTTAAAGGCCTTAATCTCGGCTATCGCAAGAATGTCCAGACCTGCGGCGCGCGCGCTTGCGCCAGCCTGCTCAGCCGAGGCGCCATCGAAAATTGCGCCACCAAGATCATTGCGCAACTCGATCCCGCTGCATCCTATGCTAGCGGCAAGCGACACAAGGTCGTTAAACCCCATCCCAGGCGCAGTTGCATGGTTCAAAGACGTTGGCAGTCGCAAAATTCGGGCCTCCCTGCCCAAAGAATGGGCACCCAGTTAATGCTTATGCTGGGGGAGGAGGGGCATCACCGTCAACAAATTGAGTCATTCCGTCTCAATCATGATACTTTTGCAACCGGTTGCATGATATGAAAGTATCATTATGAAAGTTCAGGTATATGCAAAACCGGTTCGAGAAAATGCTGTCCTGCAATCATTGACCGTTCGCCAAGCGCCGCCTTTGACATCAGGTTGAATAGCTCAACACAAAAACTTTGCAGCGGCGTACCAATTGCAGCAGTGACATATCCATCGGCAAGCCCGGCGCGCGAGTCAGGTGTCAGATCGTTGACAACCAAAGCAACATCGCGCGGGGTACGTTCCTCGCGCAGCGCACTGATGGCACCTTCCATCCCTCCACCGGCGACGTAAATTCCAACGATGTCGGGATGTCGCGACAACAGGTCTAGCGTGGCCTCATGGGTCAATTGTTGTGTTTCCAGATTGACCAACGTGTCCAAAACGTCAAAGCGCGGAAGATGCTCACGGAAGAAAGACCGAAACCCGGCCTCGCGCAGATCATGCCCATGCCAACGATGTCCACCGACAAAAATTGCAAGTTTTCCGGGCTTCCTTGTCGTTGAAGATAGCAACCAAGCAGCGCCGCGGCCGACCTTTAAGTTATTGAGACCAATATAGTTTATGCGCTCTCCTTGAGCAAAATCTGATAGCATTGCAAAGGTCGGAACGCCTTTGGCAGACAGGGTGCGTACGGCATCATTGACCTGATGGTGATTGACTGCAGTCGCTCCGACCACATCAACGTCATCCCCCATCGCCAACAACGCAGCGGACACGTCCTTTGGGGATTGCGACGGCGCAAACTCAACAACGACCTCACCGTTTATTCCAGGAATTTGTCCGACAGAGCTCTCAAGCTCCTCAGCCATCATTTGATAAAAGCTCTGCCGTTCCTTTTGCAGCACAAACCCAAATCGGACACGCGGTAGGTCTGGGCGTAGGCGCTGCTCAATCAAATTGGTGCCATGATAACCAATTCGATGCGCCGCTTCCGAAACGCGGCGACCGGTCTCTTCGCGGACAACGACATTGCCCGCCAGAACCCGGTTTACCGTAGCAACACTAACGCCCGCAGCCTGCGCTATATCTTTGATCGTGGGTCGTCGCGCCATGAAGTCATCACATCTGATATTTCTGTGTCATTCCAGGCTATCATTCGTGACACAATTCTCAGATCTGGCAACCACTTTAACCGTCGTCATCCTTATTGTGCCGCAGGTGGTCGGGCAACATAGGGCTGATGCGTGGCGTTGTTCCGGTCTCGGGCCGTGATCTGGTGCGCAGAACCGGTGTCTCCGAGTCGCTGCTGCGGCTCTCACGCAAGACAATGTAAAGCCCGCTGGCGATGATCACGCCAGACCCTAACGCAGTCCCCATATCCGGCGTCTCGTCAAAGAACAAAAACCCATAGGCTGTCGCCCAAATAATCTGCGAATATTGCATTGGGGCGACGATCACCGCCTCACCGGAATTGTAAGCTGCGATCAGAAACCGCCCGGCAATCCACGCAAATACCGCGACCACGCCGACGCGACCCAGATCCTCAATTGGCATCGGGACATAGACCAGCGGCAGCATAGCAGCCATAATCACAAAGTTGGCCATCATCGGATAGAGCAGGAGGACAACGCTGCGCTCCTCCCGTCCGATCTTGCGCACCACAATCGAAGAAAAAGCGCCCCCAATAGCCGCAGCCAAAGCTGCAAGATGGCCCAGTTCCAGCTCTGTCTGCCCGGGACGCAGCACGATCAAAACGCCGCTCAGACCCACCAATACGGCGATCCAACGCCTTATCCGTACCACCTCACCCAGAATGGGGATGGCCAAAATGGTGATCAACAGCGGAGACGCAAAGATAATCGCGTAGACCTGCGCCAGTGGAAGCACCGAAAATGCATAAAAGGCCGAAAACCCGGTCACAACCGCCGCCACAGTCCGCGCGGCCATCCAGTAGGGGTGCTTGGGGATCAACGTCCCACTGGTCGCGTCCCGCATCAGATACAGCATCGCCAAAGGAAAGCTAAACATGACGCTAAAGAAAACGATCTGCACGGGTGAGTAGGTTCCCCCCAGCACCTTAATGAACACGTCATGAGTTGAGAAAATCCCAAACGCGGCAAGCGCAAATAGCGCGCCGCGAGCGTTGGATTTGCTTGGGTCACTCATGGCGTGAGCTTCGCAGGTTTACAGGCTCGCGTCGAGCGCCGCCAAAACCGCATCACCCATCTGGGTGGTCGAAATCGGGTCTTTATCACCGGCCTGCATCAGATCCGCGGTCCGAACACCGCTTGCCAGAACATCCTGCACAGCGGTTTCCAGACGCGTGGCCTCATCGCCTAGGTCAAACGAATACCGCAACGCCATAGCAAAGCTGAGCAGACATGCCGACGGGTTGGCCTTGCCTTGGCCCGCAATGTCGGGGGCAGACCCATGCACCGGTTCATATAGCGCTTTCGGACGACCATTTGCATCCGGTGCGCCCAGCGACGCGGATGGCAGCATACCAAGTGATCCGGTCAGCATCGCTGCGCAATCGGACAAGATGTCACCAAACAGGTTATCCGTTACAATCACATCAAACTGCTTGGGCGCGCGCACCAGCTGCATCGCGCCATTGTCGGCATACATATGGCTCAGCTCGACCTCAGGGTATTCATTTTCATGAACCCAGGTGACTTCCTCCCGCCACAAGATGCCCGACTCCATGACGTTAGCCTTCTCCATCGAGCAGACTTTGTTGTTGCGACGCTTGGCCAGTTCAAAAGCCGAGCGTGCGACACGGCGGATCTCGTTTGTTGTGTAGCGCTGCGTGTTCACCCCAACGCGACCGCCTTGATTGTCGTCCTGAATGCCGCGCGGCTCCCCAAAGTAGACGCCAGATGTCAGCTCACGCACGATCATGATGTCGAGCCCGGCAACGATATCCTTTTTCAAGGACGAAAAATCGGCCAAAGCGTCGAAGCACTGCGCCGGGCGCAGGTTGGAAAACAAATCCATCTCTTTACGCAAACGCAGCAGGCCGCGTTCGGGCTTCAGGCTGAAATCCAGCTCATCATATTTGGGCCCACCGACGGCGCCCAGCAGTACCGCATCGACTTCCATGGCGCGGGCCATGGTTTGATCTGCCAAAGGCACGCCATGCTTGTCATAGGCCGCCCCACCAACAAGGTCGGTCTCCACATCAAACTTCAGCCCGCGCTTTTCGCCAAACCAGTCAATGATGCGTACAACCTGATCCATCACCTCAGGGCCGATGCCATCACCAGGCAGAATAAGAAGGGAAGGATTGGCCATGGGAAGTCTCCGCTACAGTATATGGTGTTTCCAGCGGCCTAGCGCGGGGTGCTCATAGCGTCAAGACGAGCCTCGTCTGTTCATGATCTGGATCGAGCTGTCATGACTGAGCCATGGCGCCAGCCCCTGCTCTAAATACCGCCAAACAGCGTTGACCCGTGGCGTGCTGCGCAGCGCCTCATGCGAGGTCAACCAAAGCTCTAGGCCTGGCATCGGAAAGTCAGGCAACACCGGGACTAATCCCATCTTATGTGCAATATCGCATTGCAAAATTCCGATGCCGCATCCGGCGCGGATCATTTCGCCATGGATAGATTGCTGATCACACCGAAAGACGAAGTCATTCCGCGTCAACGTCCAACCAAGCTCAGCCGCGCCACGAATAAAGCGCTCAGACCGATCGTATCCCAACAGGTCATGATCCATCAGCTCTTCGATCGAGTTTGGAACGCCACGAACCGCCGCATAGTCGTCTGAGGTGAAAAAACCCAGACGCAAGACGCCAAGTTTCTTGGTCACAACCTCCAGCTGGGTTGGGCGAAACATACGCAGTGCCACATCAGCCTCCCGAAACAGCAGATTGTCGGTTTGATCGGTGGCGTTTAGTTCAATTTGGATGTCGGGATGTGATCGTCTGATCTTGGCAACAATCTCGGGAAGGACATATTGCGCAACGAACTCACTTGCTGTGATCCGGACGGTGCCAGAGACCGACATGTCCCGTCCTGCCGCTGTCGTTGCGAACTTGTTTGCAGCTTCGGCCATTGCCATGGCGGCCGGCAACAAAAGCTGGCCTGCCTCAGTCAACACGAATCCTTTTGCCTGCCTCTGGAACAACGTTACGCCAAGCTGAGCCTCAATCGCTTTAATCTGCCGTCCCAACGTCGGTTGGCTGCTGCCAGTTTCACGCGCCGCAGCGGAAAGCGAGCCGCTGTTTGCAACCGCGATAAAGGCCTGAACCAATGACCAATCTAGGCTGTGGAGTCCATCTAGCATTCAAAAATGAATACCATATCATCAAAAAATCTCAATTCCCTTTCACAGATGAATGCCTACCTTAGCGTAAACAGAAGCGAGGGTACGTCATGCAAAAGACAGTCTTGATACTGGGCGCAACGGGTCGATTTGGCCGCAACGCGCAAAGCTCTTTCTCTTGGGCCGGGTGGGATGTGCGGTGCTTTCACCGTGCCAAGGACACGCTTGCCGATGCGGCCTGGGGCGCCGACCTGATCATCAACGCGTGGAACCCGGCATACCCCGATTGGGCTCGCGATGTGCCAGTATTGACGCAAGAGGTGATCGACGTCGCCAAGAACACCGGAGCCACGGTATTGATCCCTGGAAACATCTACAATTACGGCCATGACATGCCGGAAGCCCTGTCCGAGACGACACCGCATCGCGCCACAAATCCGTTTGGCCAAATTCGCATCGATATGGAACGCGCCTATCGCGACGCAGGCGTCAAAACCATTGTTCTGCGCGCAGGCGACTACATTGACACGCAGGCCAGTGGAAACTGGTTCGACAAGATTATCACAGCTAAGGCGCATCGCGGTAGGATCAGCTACCCGGGCAATCCAAGCATTCCGCATGCGTGGGCATTTTTGCCAGATGTCACCGACATGGCAGCGCAGCTCGCAGAGAACCTTGACGACCTAGGCGTCTACACTGAAATTTTTGCTCCGGGTTTCACCCTCACTGGCCACGAGCTAACACAGGCCATTGCGCGTGTCTCTGGGCGGCCACAAAAACTGTTTGAAATGTCTTGGCTTCCCATCAAGATCGCCAGCCCATTTTGGCCAATGGGAAGGGCCTTGCTGGAAATGCGCTATCTCTGGGACACGCCTCACCAGATCGCATCAGTGGCCAAAGATTCCCTGCTGCCTGACTTCATACCAACACCTTTGGAAGATGCGCTTGCCGCGTCACTTCCAGAAGAGGTCAACCCAGACGGGTTTATGTGCCGTCCAGTCTCCCAGGTCGCCGGTTTGCTCTCCACGTTCCACTGCCGCTGCCGCGACTCCCAACCCGGCTGACGGCAAAATATAGTCGACACGCAGGCTGCCAATGTCGCGCGCCCAATCGACAGTGTCACAAGCGTCCGAGCCCGCGAGCCCGGGCGCCTTTGGTTGTACATCTTGCAGGAGCGGATCGTTGAGTAACGCTAGTAAACTTGGCTTCAAACCTTCGCCATCAAGCGGATCGTTGTTCAGCCCGCCCATTAGAACAAATAACGCATCAAGCTGTTGCACATAGTTCGTCCAAAACCTGATCTGGTCGCTATTCCGCAGCCCATTTCTATCCTCGGGTCCATCAAAAACGGGCGGCCCGGTTTGCGCCAGAAGGATATGAAGCCGCCCTTCCGGAAACTGAACAGGCACGTCCCAAGCGCCGATGTCGTGCAGCATCACAACGTCCAGCTCATCGGGCGAGAAATACCCTTGCGGCAATTCTGCGTCGTCGAAATCATTCCACAGAAGTTGCGACAAGTCGCGCGCCTGCCCATGTTCGATGGGGAAACGCGACAGCATCGCGACGCCACCTTGACCGCGAAACAACCCGTAACCCTGACGATCACGCGCCGTATCAAGTTTTCCGTCTCGGTCCAAATCCAACCCTGTCGATAGCCCCGCATTTGGCGCGCCTGAAAAGGAGAATGGCATTTCGTGACCAAGCGCATCTAGCCGCTCTTGCAGCAGCGTCAAAGCAACGCCCTCATAATCATAGTCGAAACTTTGAAGCGCAATCACATCCGGCGCCAATCGTGCAATCCGTGTGAGCGTGGCGACCAAAAGCGCGTCCTCAAACCGCATCAAATCGCGCACCAGAAGGCCCGGGCCCTTTCGGGTCAGCTCCGCGTTATATGTTACAAATCGGTAGGGTTCCGCGCTTGCAGGAGGGCTCCCCGCAAGCAAGCAAATTAGGCCGTAAGCAAGCCAGCTTGCACAGCGCGTGCGCCAAGTTGCCGTTTGTCGTCGATCATGCCCGCAATGCGGTTCATCGCGATGCCACGCATGAACAAGCTTGCCGGCAAAAAGGCCCATATTGCGATCATCCAAACCAAGGTCTGCGGCGTCGCCATCATCGACGCGTCAAATAACCCAGACGCCGCCCGGGCGACTGCTGGCATGAAGAATGGCAGGAAGAAACCTAACATGATGTTAATCCGCGCATCGCGATTCAGGCGTGCCACGATATCGCCGCCCATGGTGGGGTCGAAGGTGGGGAGGTTGGTCCAGAAGTTGAAAGGTTCGGTCTTGTTGGGCCAGCCGCCGAGGCGGAGGGCGATGAGGAAGACTGCGAGAGTGATAAGGGAAATCAAATAGCTCAGGCCCGCGGCGGCGCGGATCAGGCTGACATGCTGGGTGTTCGACGTATCCGGCAGGAGCAGGATCAACAGGCGCACGGGGCTGTAAGGGAAGTCGATCACATGGCCGATCAGCAAGCCAATTGCGGCGACAACGCGGGTCAGCGTCGTCGGCTCGTATTGCCCACGGAACAAAACAGCCAGCAAAAACAGCGTCAAAAAGAGAGAGCAGAAGCGGATCCGGTTGAACGGTGGCGCGTTGCGGAATTCGATCAGGCTTGGGTAGCGTGAGCCATATTCAATCAGTGTGATTGCGGCACCAACGATGGCGAGAAGGCAAATGACCTGACGCGAGTCTTCTGTGACGCCCGGCAGCAAAAGAGCTGGCGTCATCAACAAAAGCATGACGAAAAACGCCCGGACAATCGCCCCAGATACGCGTGCAAACACGTCTACAAACCCCTCAAACTGGCCGAAAGCGATGCTTAGCCGCCCTCTGTTCCACCTTGTGCCTTTGGCTATTGCCGAAAGGTGCCTCATTTTTGCCTCAGTTTTGCCCAGATTCATAAACTCCTTCAACTCTCTGATAAGACTGAGGGATTTTATTGGGAGAATTAGTGGTATTCTTGTGTCACCGGAATCTCGGAGATTCCAGATATGGGCGTCCATAGGCCCTAACCACCTATATATACGACAAAAAGTGGCGCATAAGTGGCGCTAGGATGAACAGCCCCACAAAATTAACGTTAACACCTTTTCAACGAAAAAGGCCGGCTCGCAACGGAACCGGCCTAAAATCGCGCATGTTTCGGATTAGACCCAGGGGCGGTCTGCCGCTGCTTTCGCCTCAAACGTGTCAATTGAGGCGGCTTTTTCCATCGTCAGTCCGATATCGTCGAGCCCTTCGATCAGGCAGCGCTTTTTGAAGCTGTCCACCTCAAAGCTAAACACCTCCCCGTCCGACGAGGTCACAGTCTGCGCTTCAAGATCCACGGTCATTCGTGCGTTCGACCCCTTCTCAGCGTCTTTCATCAACACATCAACGGCCTCTTTCGGCAGCACGATGGGCAGAATGCCGTTCTTGAAGCAGTTGTTGTAAAAGATGTCAGCAAAGCTGGTGGAGATCACGCAGCGAATGCCGAAATCCTTGATCGCCCAAGGTGCGTGTTCACGTGAGGAGCCGCAGCCGAAATTGTCACCGGCGACCAAAATCTCCGTCTCGCGATATTGCGGCTTGTTCAGCACGAAATCGGCAATCTCGTTGCCCTGACGATCAAAGCGCATTTCATCAAACAAGTTCACGCCAAGCCCTGAGCGCTTGATGGTTTTCAGGAACTGTTTGGGGATGATCATATCTGTGTCGATATTCACCAACGGCATCGGCGCCGCGATCCCGGTGAGGGTTTCGAATTTATCCATTTTTGAGTCTCCTGCCGGAAATCCGGCGTACACATTGCGTACACATCCCGTACACACCCTGTAGTGACACGCGCGTCGGCAAACCTTGCCAATTGGTTAAGGTAAACGCTTCGTGTCCGTACGGTGTGGTCAAGTGTCGCATGATTGATTTTCCAAGAAAGAAATTTGGAGAGCGCAACAAGGCGTCACGCCCGTCAAATTACATCATCTCCCGCACATCGGTCAGTTTGCCGGTCACTGCTGCTGCCGCTGCCATGCCGGGGCTTACGAGGTGGGTGCGGCCTTTGTAGCCCTGACGTCCCTCAAAATTGCGGTTGGAGGTGGAGGCGCAGCGTTCGCCCTCGGCCAGTTGGTCGGGGTTCATCGCAAGGCACATGGAACAGCCCGCGAGGCGCCATTCGAAACCGGCTTCTTTGAAGATATCGGCCAGACCTTCTTCTTCCGCTTGCGCGCGGACGAGGCCGGAGCCGGGCACGACCATGGCGCGCATCCCGTCTTTGACCTTCTTGCCTTTGACGATCTCAGCCGCGGCGCGCAGGTCTTCGATGCGGCCGTTGGTGCAGGAGCCAATGAAGACTGTGTCGATTTCAATGTCCGACAGCGGCGTGCCGGGCTCAAGACCCATATAGTCGAGCGAGCGCTGGACAGCGTCCACTTTGCCACCTTCAAAATCGCCGGGCGCCGGTACGGTCGCAGTGATCGGAAGGACGTCTTCGGGTGAGGTCCCCCAAGTGACGGAGGGCGCGATATCTTCGCCTTTGATGGTGATCACCTTGTCGAAATGCGCGCCTTCATCGGTGAAGAGCGTTTTCCAATAGGTGACCGCTGCCTCCCATGCGGCGCCTTTTGGCGCGTGCGGGCGGCCCATGCAGTAATCATAGGTTTTCTGGTCAGGCGCGATCAAACCGGCGCGTGCGCCGCCTTCGATGGCCATGTTGCAGACTGTCATGCGGCCTTCCATCGACAGGTCACGAATGGCCTCACCACAATATTCGATCACGTAGCCGGTGCCGCCAGCCGTGCCGGTCTCACCAATCACAGTCATGGTGATGTCCTTGGCCGTGACGCCGGGGCGCAACTTGCCGGTGATCTCAACCTTCATGTTCTTGGATTTCTTCTGGATCAGCGTTTGCGTGGCCAGAACATGTTCGACCTCAGACGTGCCGATACCATGCGCCAACGCGCCAAAGGCCCCGTGGGTCGCGGTGTGGCTGTCGCCGCACACAACCGTCATGCCAGGCAGGGTCCAGCCCTGTTCGGGGCCAACGATGTGGACGATGCCCTGACGCACGTCAGAGACGGGGTAGTAGTGAATGCCAAAATCCTTGGCGTTCTTATCGAGGGCCGCGACCTGAATGGCGCTGTCCTCTGTCATGTTTTTGGGGTCGTTGCGCCCGGCAGTGGTGGGCACGTTGTGATCAGGCACCGCGATGGTTTTTTCCGGTGCACGCACGGCGCGGCCCGTCATGCGCAGGCCTTCGAATGCCTGCGGCGAGGTCACCTCATGCACCAAGTGGCGGTCGATATAGAGCAGGCAGGTGCCATCTTCGGCCTCATGGGCGACATGGGCATCCCAGATCTTGTCATAGAGCGTTTTTGGGGAACTCATTGGTTCTCTCCTGATGTCTTTGGAAATGGTCTTGGCGTCGGGGGCGGCGACTTAACGTAGCCGCGCCAGAACGGCATGGGTTGCGCCGTAAAAGCGTTCGTTCAGACGTGCGCGGTCATCCATGTCGAATACGGGTGTCATAGCAGTGCGGATACACGGTCGGGCTGAGTCCCGCAAGGGCATGTGCCTTGTCCGCTTGGGGTTTGCGTGGCAGGGTCGGGGAAAAGGGCACCGCATGGCGAACCACACCGAGCAGACGGACGGCATCAACACCACCGAGCAGGTCGAAGAGCTGTTGGACGTGGGCCAGTCGCTGTTTGGGCAGGCCGAAGCGCTGCTGACATCACTGATGCGACCATGGAGCGCCTATCAGCTGGGCATTGCCGTTGGCGTCTTCGCCCTGGCCTTTGTACTGCACCTGATCCTGGGGCCGCGGATCCGCGCCTGGATGGGCACCCGCGAGGGCTGGCCCAAATGGCGGATGCGCATTCTGGTGGTGGTGCACCAGCGATTGCGCGCCATCTTCTTCGTCGCGCTAATGTGGGCCGTGGTGATGACCATGCAGGAGGTCACATGGCCGTCGCGCAGCCACCTTTTGGGGATCATCGCGACGTTGGCCACGGCCTGGCTGCTGGTGGCCCTGACCACCCGCCTGATCCGCGCGCCGTTCCTGCGCCAGATGGTGCGCTACGGCGCCTGGGCCTATGTGACGCTTTATGTGCTGGGCATTCTGGACGAGACGGAACGCGTGCTGGACACCGCCGCGATTGAGGTTGGGGAATTCCGCATATCCCTGCTGTTGATCGTTCAGGGGTTCGTGATCATCGGCGCCTTGTTCGCGCTTGCCCGGTTTGTGACCAGCACCACGACGGCGCGGGTGCAGTCGAACGAGAACATCTCGCCGTCCATGCGGGTGCTGATCGTCAAGGTCATCCAGATCGTGTTCTACGCGCTTGCGTTTTACTTTGGCGTCAAGGCGGTGGGGATCGACCTGACCGGGCTGGCGGTGCTGTCGGGCGCGATTGGTGTGGGCTTGGGCTTTGGCCTGCAGAAGGTGGTGTCGAACCTTGTGTCCGGCGTCATCATCTTGCTCGACAAATCGATCAAGCCGGGCGACGTGATCTCGCTTGGTGACACGTTCGGGTGGATCAACACTCTGGGCGCGCGTTACGCCAGCGTGGTCACCCGCAACGGCAAGGAATACCTGATCCCGAACGAGGACCTGATCACCAATCAGGTGGTGAACTGGTCGCATTCCAACGACTTCGTGCGGCTCGATATCTACTTTGGCACTGCGTATGGCGACGACCCGCATGTGGTGCGCAAGCTGGCGATTGAAGCTGCCAAGGGCGTGGACCGGGTGCTGGCAACCAAGCCGCCCGTTTGCCACATCGTGGGCTTTGGCGACAGTTCGGTCGACTACATCTTGCGCTTCTGGATCCGTGATCCGACGGGCGGGCTGACCAACATCCGCGGCAATGTCTATCTGGCGCTTTGGGACATCTTCAAAGAGAACGAGATCTCCATCCCGTTCCCGCAGCGGGAGGTTCGGGTTTTGGGGGAAAGCGGCAAGGCGCCTGAGGGAAACATGGCGCTCGATTAGTCGCGCGACGCTTCCAATAGATCGCCCGGTTGGCAGTCCAGGACGTCGCAAATCTTTGCCAGCGTCTCAAACCGAATGCCTTTAACCTTGCCCGACTTCAGCAACGACAGGTTTTGTTCGGTGATCCCGATCTGCTGGGCTAGGTCGCGCGACTTCATTTTGCGCATCGCCAGCATCACGTCGAGGCGGATGATGATCTGCATTAGACAAAGGCCCGGTTTTCTTCGGCCTGACGGGACGCTTCCTGCATGGCGCTACCGACCAGGATCAGCATGGCGCCACCAAGCGCGCCTGCGATCTCGAAGGAAGAGAACCCTATGCTGAGCTCCCGCTCACCCGCCGCGTTTCCGACGGTCAACAACACCGAGGAGGCCATGTAATAGAACACGCCCGCGACCGGATAGATCAACAACCCGAAACCCGCGCGCGAGATATGTTGCGCACAGGCGCGGCTGAGCGCTTCGCCCTCAGCATATAGCGCGAACAGGCAGCGCATATGCCACAGAACAAAGAGCTGAATAGCCACGGAAATGCTGCCAACCACAAGCAAAGCGTAAACGATAACCGTCGATGGCGGCGTCTGGATGTTCAGCCCCTGAGGCGCATTATCAACCAGAACCGTGCGGGCCAGTTCAGACAGCATGAACAATCCAACCGTCAGGACTGCCAACCCAATCATCGCCAGCGTCGTCAAATAATAAGACACCCGGGCAATTGAAACAAACCGCG
Organism: Litoreibacter sp. JB4-2; assembly: GCF_055693445.1. NCBI lineage: Bacteria > Pseudomonadati > Pseudomonadota > Alphaproteobacteria > Rhodobacterales > Roseobacteraceae > Litoreibacter > Litoreibacter sp. JB4-2. The sequence goes on along the minus strand of NZ_CM146334.1, from coordinate 2,739,922 downwards.
CAGAGAAGGCCATGTGATTTCCTCTTTTCGAATCATTTTTTATTGTTTTACATTAAGTTTTTATTCTCATCAATAGAGGCCATAATGAAATACGTTCTTCCCGCGCTCCTTATCGGGCTGAGTGCATGCACCAACCTTGTCCCCGGGACAGTCGCCCAGCTTTCTGCCCTGTCACCGCTGGAGGCTGATCCGGCAGACATTGCTGTAGCGCTTCGGCTGCCAGACGGCGTAGCTGTTCAACCCGATAGCGCGCAGATCATACTTACAGCCGAGCGGAAGGATACGGGCGAGACAAGCGCCGCCACCTACACGCTTTCTGCCAGCAAAACACCCGATGGCGACAGTATTTACCAAATCGCCGAAGCCGACCACGTCCGACTTCGCGCGCAGCAAAAGCTCATTGCCGGATGGGAGACGGAGAATGCGGATGCAAGTGAGGGATCGCTGGGCGTGCAATTGGCCGGGTGCAAAACACCTGACGAACTAGACCCTGACGCCACACTGGATATCAGCATCCGGACACGCCAAGACGGCGCATTCATGCCCCTTATGCGCGGCGCAAAAGTGGCGCGCGTGTTCAAAGTGGCCGGGATCACCAACCTGCCGCCCTGCGCATGAGGTCGCGACCCCAGATGTAAAGCAAACATAACACTTGCCGACTCTCCATGTGTAACGCTAAGTTTACACTTATGAGTATGTCGAGTTCTCTGCCAGACCGGCGGCTGCCTGAGCCAGCAGCGACACTGCGTCTGATCAAACCCATCACATGGTTTCCGCCTATGTGGGCCTATCTGTGCGGAGTTGTCTCCGCCGGGGTGCCCGCAAGCGGCCATTGGGGTCTTATTTTTCTGGGCGTTTTGCTGGCCGGGCCGATCACCTGCGGGATGAGCCAAGCTGCCAATGACTGGTGCGACCGTCATGTCGACGCGATCAACGAGCCCGACCGTCCGATCCCGTCAGGCCGCATTCCGGGGCGTTGGGGGCTATACATTGCGCTTGCAATGTCGGTCTTATCGCTGACTGTCGGCTACCAGCTTGGCCCTTGGGGGTTTGGTGCGACCATCATTGCGGTGATCGCGGCCTGGGCCTATTCGGCCGAACCCGTGCGGATGAAGCGCTCTGGCTGGTGGGGTCCGGGGCTTGTTGGCCTGAGCTATGAGACATTGCCGTGGTTCACCGGGGCGGCTGTTCTGGCCTCCGGCGCGCCACGCTGGGAGACGGTTTTGATCGCGGTGCTTTACGGCATCGGCGCGCATGGGATCATGACCTTGAACGATTTCAAGGCGCTTGAGGGCGACACGCAGATGGGGGTGAACTCCCTGCCCGTGACGCTTGGGCCCGAACGCGCGGCAAAACTGGCCTGTTGGATCATGGCCGTGCCGCAACTGGCAGTGATTGCGCTGCTGTTTGTCTGGGACAAGCCGTTGCATGCTTTGGGCGTTTTGGCCGTTTTGGCGTTGCAGGTTGCCGCGATGCGCAAGCTGCTGCGCGACCCCAAGCAATACGCGCCTTGGTATAACGGGACGGGCATCACGCTTTACGTGTCCGGCATGATGATCGCGGCCTTCGCTTTACGGGGGCTGGTATGACACTGGGTTGGGGGCAAATCGCGCGGCTTGGGCTAGTGCAGATGTGCCTTGGGGCCGTGGTCGTTTTGACCACCTCGACCCTGAACCGGCTGATGGTGGTGGAGTTTGCTTTGCCCGCCGTTCTGCCCGGGCTGTTGGTGGCGCTGCATTACGGCATTCAACTGTCGCGCCCGCGCTGGGGGTTCACCTCCGACACGGGCGGCAACCGGACGAAATGGATCATTGGCGGCATGGTGGCTTTGGCCCTCGGCGGGTTTTTGGCGGCTTTCGGCGTGACGCTGTTTGCCTCAAGCTACGCGCTTGCATTGGGGCTATCCGTGATCGCTTATGCGCTGATCGGGTTGGGCGTTGGGGCGTCGGGCACCTCCCTTCTGGCATTGTTGGCGACGGCGACCGCCCCGCACCGTCGCGCGGCGGCGGCGACCATCACCTGGCTGATGATGATCTTCGGCATCGCCATGACCGCCGGGCTGGCGGGCAGCTTTCTGGACCCTTATTCCCCGGCGCGGCTTTTGACGGTCGTGGCCGTTGTGACCGGCTTGGCCGTAGCGATCACCGTCTTGGCCATTGGCCGGATCGAACAGCGCGTGGACGCTGTGCGCGCAGCCGCGCCAACACCTTTCATGGACGGCATGCGCGAGATCTGGGCGGAGCCCAAGACCCGCAACTTCACCATCTTCGTGTTCCTGTCGATGAACGCCTATTTCATGCAGGAACTGATATTGGAGCCGTTCGCCGGGCTGGTCTTCGACTTCACCCCGGGCCAGTCGACATCGCTGAGCGGGGCGCAGAATGGTGGCGTGTTCATCGGGATGTTGACCGTCGGCATCGCCGCAACAGGTCTGAAACTGGGCGCTTTGCGGCATTGGGTGATTGCGGGGTGCTTGGGCTCCGGCGCGGTGCTGACGCTGATTGCGTTGACCGGGTTCGGGTCACTGGCGCTGCCGCTGACCGCGCTTGTCGTCGGTTTGGGCTTCTTCAATGGCATGTTCGCCGTCGCGGCCATTGGCGCGATGATGGCGCTTGCCTCTGACGGGCGCGAACAACGCGAGGGCACGCGGATGGGCCTGTGGGGCGCCGCGCAAGCGATTGCTGCGGGCTTTGGCGGGCTGACGGGCGCGGCGGCGGTCGATGTGGTGCGCGCCACCATGGCGGACGGGCCGGCCTTCGGCGCTGTTTTCACCTTTGAAGCACTACTCTTTCTGGCGTCGGCTGTGATGGCCGCGCGCATTATGGACGATAACCGCGCCGCCTCAGGCGCCATGGTACCGGGGGAATGACGATGTATGACGTGGTGGTGGTGGGCGCAGGCCCATGTGGCGCGACAGCGGCGGAAGATCTGGCGCGCTCCGGCAAACGTGTGGCGATGCTGGACCGGGACGGGCGGATCAAACCTTGCGGCGGCGCGGTGCCGCCCCGGCTGATCCAGGACTTCCGTATCCCTGACGGCCAGATTGTGGCGCGGATCAACACCGCACGGATGATTTCACCGACACAGCGACAGGTCGATATCCCGATTGAGAATGGCTATGTCGGCATGGTCGACCGGGAGCATTTCGACGAATTCCTGCGGCTGCGCGCCAAGGGCGCGGGCGCGCATCGTTATACCGGCACGTTTATCCGCATTGACCGCGACGAGGACGGCCCAAAGGTCATCTACCGCGATAAGATCAGCGGCAATGAGCTGGAGCTGGCGACCAAGCTGGTGATCGGTGCAGACGGCGCGCGCTCCAAGGTCGGCCAGCAGGAAGTGCCGGGCGGCGACACCATTCCTTACGTGATTGCCTATCATGAGATCATTGAGGCCCCGGAGCCGACCGCATCCTACGACCCATTGCGCTGCGACGTGATCTATGACGGCGCGATCAGCCCGGATTTCTACGGCTGGGTCTTCCCGCATGGCGCGCAGGCCTCTGTGGGCATGGGCACCGGCATTGACGGCGTGGATCTGAAAGAGGCGACCGCAGCATTGCGCGCGTCATCGGGGCTGTCGGACTGCAAAACCATCCGCAAGGAAGGCGCGCCGATCCCGTTGAAGCCGCTGGACCGATGGGACAATGGCAAAGACGTCGTCTTGGCAGGTGATGCGGCGGGCGTTGTGGCGCCGTCATCGGGCGAAGGCATCTATTATGCGATGGTCGGGGGCCAAGTCGCCGCCATGGCCGCAAGCGCCTGTCTGGCCAGCGGACGCACCCGCGACCTGCAACTGGCGCGCAAGATGTTCATGAAGGAACACAAATCCGTCTTCAAAGTGCTGGGCGCGATGCAGAACGCCTATTACCGCTCGGACGAGCGGCGGGAGCGGTTTGTGTCCCTTTGTCACGATATTGATGTTCAACGTCTGACCTTTGAGGCTTATATGAACAAAAAGCTGGTGGCCGCACGGCCCTTGGCGCATTTGAAAATCGGTATTAAGAACCTAGCGCATTTAACAGGATTGGTGAGCCAAACCCGTGTCTGACACTGCCCAAATCATGATCCCCGCCTGGGTCGACGGCGTCCTGACGCCGGTTGAGAAGCTGGACGCCCATTTGCGGGGGTTGAAGCATAAAGCCGTGTCGGTTTTCGTGCTGAACACGCGGCAGGAAGTTCTGATCCAGCAGCGCGCCATGGGCAAATACCACACGCCTGGGCTGTGGGCGAACACCTGCTGTACGCATCCTGAGTGGGATGAAAGCGCGTCTGACTGTGCCGTGCGGCGGCTGAATGAGGAGCTTGGCATCACAGGCCAACGGGTCGAGCATCGCGGCCAGGTCGAATACCGCGCTGATGTGGGCGGCGGGCTGATCGAGCATGAGGTGGTCGAGGTGTTTCTAAGCCGCGCCACGCCGGATATGCCCCTTAAGCCCAACCCGTCCGAGGTTATGGCCACCCGCTGGGTCGACTATTACGACCTGATGGCCGAGGTGAAACGCCACCCGGATCGGTTTACGCCATGGCTGGCGATCTACCTTGAGAAACACGCCGAGCTTATCTTTGGGGATTTGATTGGGGTTTGAGGGCTTCTTCTTTCGTTGAATGGCTTTGGATAGTTTCATATCTTTTTAGGCGCGGCTTGTGAGCTGGAACCCAATTATCGGCGCATTCTTACTATGTGCGATCATCATTTTCGTTGGAATTTGGGTTCCCGTTCAGCTTTACAACCTCGTTCGGTGTCCAGTATCTGTTTCGGTCCCGTTTTTTGTTTTTCTATCGTTGGCAGACGTTTTTTTGGTTTTTAGAAGGCTCGAATTCTGAGACTGTATGCATCAAAGATCTTCCATAGAATAGGAAAATTAATTGAACAAAACTGACTTCGAGTCGGCCGCGGACAAAACCGTCGAGGCACTAGAGTGTGTCGTCGATGGTCAGACATTCTTGGTGTTCTTGAAAGCCCTTCTAGCCGATTGGCGCGTCGCTAAGAGTTCCGAAGAAGTATCGCCCTCTGGTCCTTATAGTTCAATGTATGGTTGGGAAAATCTTGATATTGAAAGCTTCTTCGAGGCCGCAATTGCAGGTTCCGAAGATCACAAACTGGGGTTTCCTGAAGGTACTTTCTCTAACAACAATCCATGGCGGCAAGCTGCTGAAGCGTTGCTTTTGGGAAAACTCTACGAGTGAAAGGCCCGGAATCAAGCCGAAGGCGCCGGGCCAGCGGCTGCCCGCCCGGACGGGCTGACGCTTTTGCCATCCTCGCGCGCCGTTTGAATGGAAGATGTGTTTGGCTGCCATAAAAGGCTGTAGAAAGACCGATGCAGCGTCATCCCGCGGGCAGCCGCTGGCCCGGCTTAGGTTGCTTTTTCGCCGACTTGCACTCCAGCCGCTTGCAACGCTGTTGCTGCGATGTCGGTCGCTGTGAGCCCCGCGTCGGCATACATTGCATCAGGCGCGGCTTGGTCGATGAAACGATCCGGCAGAGTCATGGTGCGGATGGCGAGGTTGCCGTCCAGAAACCCCTCCCCTGCCAATGCGTGCAGCACCATGGCGCCGAAGCCGCCTTGGGAGCCTTGCTCGACCGTCACCAGCGCGCGGTGGGATTTGGCGAGTTTGCGGATCAGCCCCATATCCAAAGGCTTGGCGAAACGGGAGTCGGCGATGGTGACGCTTGCGCCTTGCGCCTCTATCAGCTCGGCCGCTTTCTCTGTCTCTGCCAGATGCGCGCCGAAGGACAGGAGCGCGATGTCGGAGCCGGTCTTCACAATACGGCCCTTGCCGATTTCCAGCACCTCGCCCACTTCCGGCATTTCGACGCCGTTGCCTTCGCCACGTGGGTAGCGGAAGGCAATCGGGCCATCCTCATAGGCGGCAGCGGTGGCGACCATATGGACCAGCTCGGCTTCGTCTGCGGCGGCCATAACAACCATGTTCGGAAGCGCAGACAGGTAGCCCACATCGAACGCGCCCGCATGGGTCGCGCCGTCGGCCCCAACGAGGCCTGCGCGGTCAATCGCGAAGCGCACGGGCAGGTTTTGCAAGGCCACGTCATGCACGATCTGGTCGTAGCCGCGCTGTAGGAAGGTGGAATAGATCGCGCAGAACGGCTTTAGACCGCCAGCGGCCATGCCGGCGGCGAAGGTCACGCCGTGCTGTTCGGCAATACCCACGTCGAACATGCGTTTCGGGTGGGCTGCCGCGAAAATGTCCATGCCGGTGCCTGAGGGCATGGCGGCGGTGATGCCCACGATCTTCGGATCGCTATCGGCCAGCTTGGTCAGGGCCTGACCGAAGACTTTGGTGTAGCTGGGCGCGTTGGGACGGGATTTGTTTTGGGTGCCGCTTGCGACGTCGAATTTGGAGACGCCGTGGTACTTGTCGGCCGAATTTTCCGCAGGCGCGTAGCCCTTGCCTTTGACCGTGCAGGCATGGATCAGCACCGGCCCGGTGGCCCATGTACGAGTGGAGCGCAGGACCTGTAAAAGCTGGCCCATGTCATGCCCGTCAATGGGGCCGATATATTGAAAGCCCAGCTCTTCGAACAGCGTGCCTTGGCCACCCACAGCCCCCGTCACCAACTGACGGGCGCGGCGCGCGTGGTCGCGTAGGGGACCGGGCAAAGCGGCCTCGAACCCTTCGGCCATGTGGTGCAACTGACCCATGGGGGAGGCGTAAAGCGAAGACAGGTATTTGGACATGGCACCGACCGGAGGCGCGATGCTCATTTCATTGTCGTTGAGGATGACGAACATGCGGCGGCCTTCGGCACCTGCATTGTTCAATGCCTCATAGGCCATGCCCGCACTGATAGACCCGTCACCGATCACAGCAACCGCGTCGCCCGTGGGCTCCCCCATATCGCGCGCGATGGTGAAGCCAAGGGCGGCAGAAATGGAGGTGGAGCTATGCGCGGCACCGAACGGGTCATAGTCAGACTCCGACCGTTTGGTGAATCCGGAGATACCGCCTTCTTGGCGCAAAGTGCTCATCCGGTCGCGGCGACCGGTCAGCACCTTATGCGGGTAACATTGATGACCCACATCCCAGATGATCTTGTCGCGGGGCGTGTCGAACACGGCGTGCAACGCGACGGTCATCTCGACCACACCCAGCGAGGAGCCCAAATGCCCACCAGTCGTGGCGACAGCGGCGATGACCTCGGCGCGCAGTTCATCGGCCAAGGCGGAAAGCTCACTATCCGTCATGCCCTTCAGATCAGAGGGCAGCGTGACGCGGTCCAAATGCGGGGTGTTGGTCATGATGTGTCCTTTCTCGACGGTTGGACAGGTCTCGACTTTGGCAAATGTCCTGTTGGCCCGGGAACAGGGACACCAATACGGGAACGCACGGTGCCACCTGTCTCCCGTAGCCAACAGGAGGGTGCTGGGGTGTCGAGCCCCCAGCGTTTCCAGGCAACCCAAGGGACCGGGCAACCTGAAAGCGGGTCGGCGCAAGCGGGCGAGGCCGCGCCGGTTTTCTCAGGCCCGCCTAGAGGCGGGTCACCTCGTCACCGGGCAGCATATAGCTGAGCGGTGTTGGGTCGGAGGCATCGCGGGATTCCTCTGGCAGCAGCAAGCCGATGCCGTAGAGCGCCCAGATTGCAAAGACGGCGATCAGGCAGAAGATTGCCGCGTAGCCCGCCCCTTTGAGCTGCAAGATCAGCACGCCGGCTTTCAGCTCAAGGTTGGGGTCTTTCTCCATTCCGAGGTAGTCGTGATTGTCAGACATGTGTCTCTCTCCTTAGAGGTCAGGGTCCGCGAAGCCATGCTCCTGCGCCCAGACGAACCAGTTATCAACGACCGTGCCGGTGAGCAGGATGCCGATGCCGCCGGTAAGCGTCGTCAGCACCGCAAACCACCACGCCCAGCGGTGAATGCCTTCCATCGTGGCGTTGAAGCCCATGGTCCAGCGCCAGAACAAAGCGGCGCGCTCGGACGCTGTGCCGCGATCCACGATCTGCTCGATCTCCCGCTCGCCGCCGTAGCGGCTGACCGCCAGAATGGTCGCGCCATGCATGGCGAACAGCAGGGCGGAGCCATAGAGGAACGCGATGCTAAGCGCGTGGAACGGGTTGTAGAACAGGTTGCCATAAGTCAGCGAAAACAGGTTCGTCCAATCCAGATGGCTGAAGATGCCGTAGGGCACGGCTTCCTCCCAACTGCCCATCATGATCGGGCGGATGAGGCCCAGAACCAGAAACAGCCAAATGGCGGAGGCGAAGGCCCAGGAAACGTGTTTTCCCATGCCCAGTGCTTCGGCCCGCAGGTAAGTGCGGATCCACCATGAAATGACGGAGATCAGCAAGAAGAAGGACGCAATGACCCATGCCCCGCCTTCCGCCAAAGGCGCCATGCCAAGGCCGTATTCAGACGAAGGCGGCTCAAGCGAGAACCAGAACAGGTCGCGCAGGAACACGCCGGGGTTATAGCCCGCCTGCGCCCAGAAGCTGATGCCGCAGATCATGAACCAGATGGCACCGGTGGCCAAAGACACCGCGCCGAATGGTCCCAGATAAATCGGTCCCAGCTGCGCGTTGCCAAAGAGGCCGGCGAGGCTGTTAAAGCTTGCGCCCTTGGTGCGTTCGCGGGCGATGTCGCCCGGGTCCACGCCCATTTCGGGTGGGCCTTGGACCTGAACTTGGGTGAAGATGTTTTGATATTCCATTACCCGTTTACCCCTCCTTCAAGGTTTGCCCACCAAGGCAATTCAAGCCACCAGTCCCACCACTCGGCCCATGTGTCGAACCAGATGGTGCCAGAGATGACGATACAAATCGCGGACCAGATGACCGCCTGCAGCGCCAGGAACAGGCCCAAACGGTGGATGCCCAATGGCCCGATCGAGTAGCCGATCAAGTCGCGGAAATAGGTGTCTTCATGATCCGGGCTGGCAATCTCTTCGCCCTTGGGCGTGTTCACCGCCGACAGCACCAACGAGCCGTGCAGCGCAAGCGCCAGACAGGTGGTGAAGAAGAAGGTGATCGCGATCATATGCGCGGGGTTGTAGTGGAAGTTGCCATAGGCGTAGCCCACGTTGTTCACCCAATCGAGGTGGCTGAAAATCCCGTAGGGGAAGCCGTGGCCCCATGCGCCCATCAGGACGGGGCGGATGATGACCAGCGTGACATAGGCCAGAATGGCAATGCTGAACGCGAAGGGCACGTGGTAGCCCATGCCCAGTTTGCGGCAAATCTCCACCTCGCGCATCATCCAGCTCAGGAAGGCGAGCGTGGCGCAGAAGGTGACGATCTGCCAGATGCCCCCCTCAGCCAGTGGTGCGACGCCCAAGCCCACGTCCAGCGACGGCGGGTCAATGGAAATCAGCCAAGGGTTCCAAGTGTCGCCCAAAGCGGCACCGTAAAAAATCATTATCGTGCCTAGCGCGGCAAAAAAGAACGTCGTGACGCCGAAGAAACCGACGTAAAAGGGCCCAACCCAGAAGTCGAACAGATCCCCGCCGATCAACGTGCCGCCCCGAACGCGATATTTTCTTTCGAAGGTGAGCTGTGCCATCTTCTGTCTCCTTATGCGCGTCCAGAGCCTGTCCGGGCCGGTCGCGCCAATCTGTTGGGTCGATTGCTACGGGCAGAGGGTCGCCCCGCCCGCAGCTGTTTTCTTGAAGCTGAGCTTACTCGGCTTGTTCCGCACCAAAGGCGCGGTCAAACCAGTTGGTCTCTGGGTTGCTAAGCAGGACGAGATGAATCATCGCTGCCAGCAAAAAGAGGAACACGCCCTGTGCCACGAATACGCGGCGCGGGTCGAAGATCAGCCAAATCTTGTAGAATTGTGCCATTCTTGATGCTCCTTAACCCCAGCTGAACCAAGGCAGTTTGAAATAGGTCAGAATGTGAGCGACCACTGCAACCGCAGCGAAAAGGTAGAAACCGCTCAGATAGACCGCATGCAATTCCTGCGCTTGCTCATCTGTAAGACCTGTGAAGGACAGGTCGGTTTTATCAGCCATATTTTTTCTCCTTCGAAAAAATCATACTGACGCCGCGAGCCCCCCGCGGCTGGGTTACGACAACGGCTCATCCGCTGCCCTAATCCACCACCCCGGGGGGAGTGGCGAACCTCATGTAACCCATCGTCTCGACCCGACAGATTGAAAGTCGATGCTTACGCTGAGAAGATTCTCGGCGTAATTATCTGCGCTTGGCTCCACGCAGATTTGATGGGGCCGCGTTCCGGCAGCTCCATCCTGCGGGCTGCGGACAGCCCCCAAGTCAAAATGGACAGCGGCAAAGTTGCCACGAAGATCAGGGCAAAATACGCGTAGTATTCGCGTTTCGGCACCGAGCTTGTCCGGCGCGGGCGCGCCGGTGTCTCATGTGTAAAATCAGTCATAATGCTCCTCCCGAAGCTGGCTGCAGACCTTCCACGGTTTCCAAGACAACCCGCTCAGCGCCCTGATCCAGCGCGCGCTTCTCGGCGGCGTCTCGCAGGGTTTTGGCGGCGGAAATCCGTGTCAGGATTGGGTGGCTGGCGACGATCTCGTCCAGCTTTGCTTGCGCATCGGCGTCCCATGGGAAATCGCGTCGCAAGGTCGTGGGTGTCGCCTCGGCCGCGTCCATGTCGGAGGCCAGAGGCAGAATGTGGAACAGGCTGTCGAAAAGGCCGTTGCAGACCTCTTGCACCAAATAAGTTGCGCCCGCGTAGCCCATGAACGGCGTGCCCGTCGCGCGACGGATCGCGGCACCGGGGAAGCTGGCGGGGATAAAGGCCGGGGACGGGCCAAAGCCCGCTTTCATCTCGGCTAGATACATTTTCTCGTTGATTGAGCCCATTACAATCAGCGGGCGTTTCTGGTGCATCCAGGCGCGCACTTCGTCATTGTTGGTCTTCTTGCCAGCGGTCCGCGCGACCGCGAAAGCGCAAGGCAGCCCGAGGTCGTTCTCGAGGAAATTGCGAACCCCGCGCGCGTAGGTTTCATTGGCGACAATCGCGAAGGACGCGGTCGCAAAGAAATCCTGCGTGACGGAGCGCCACAGATCCCAAACGGGCTTGATGGTTGAATGCTTCTCACGCTCGATGAACGGCTCTGGGTCAAGGCCCAGCATCTCGCCCAGCTTGCGCAGGAATTTCGTGGTGCTGTCTACCCCGACAGGCGCTTGTAGATACGGCTTGCCAAGGACCTCGCACAGTCCACGGCCAAATTCCCGGTACATGCAGATATTCACATCCGCATTCACCAGATTGCGCATCTCGGCCACATGGCTGCCCAAAGGCATGACCATGTTGACCTCCGCACCGATCCCCTCGACCAGTCTACGGATTTCGGCAAGGTCCGAGGGCATGTTGAATGTGCCATACATCGGACCCAGAATATTGACGCGGGGGGCGGCGCCCTCTTCGCGTTTGGCCTCCTTCGGCATCCGTCCCTTGGTCATGCCAAATTCGGTGAAAATCCACGTCATCGCGCGGTCCGCGCTTTCCCACTGATCCTCATCAATGGTGCGCGGCAGGAAGCGTTGAATGTTGGTGCCCGCAGGCGTCACGCCGCCGCCGATCATCTCAGCAATTGATCCGGTGACAACGACGGCAGGCAAAGCTGGATCGAGCGTTTTCCAGGCACGTTTCATCGCGTCTTCAGTGCCTGCGCCCATCTCACCTTCGCCCAAGCCGGTCACCACAATCGGCAGCTCATGCGGCGGAAGCGCGTCGGTGTAATGCAGCACGGAAGTGACCGGCAGGTTTTCGCAGCCCACGGGTCCGTCGATCACACATTGCAGGCCTTTGGTGGCGCAGAACGCGTAGATCGCGCCCCAATATCCGCCTGCGCGGTCGTGGTCTTGGATCAGCATGGAGCGCCCTCCTGACCACGGTGTGCAGCCGCAACTTTCTTTGAACGCCGCTTACCTGCACCGGTGGCAAAATATGTCTCATATTTTGCCACTAAATCATCTCCGCCGCTTTGGCGGCCTTGGCGGCGCGTTCCAGTTTCTTGGCATTCACCGCACGGAATTGAGGCTGCTCATTCGGAGACCCTTCCCAGACGCCAGCGGTATCTTCGCGGCCCACACCTTCAAAGAAGGCGCGCATGTGTTCCATGCGGTCTTTGTTGGCCATGGCACCGTTCACGACCTGCGCCAGCGAACCCGCCCCCGCAACGCCCATCAACGGACGCGCCGAGATCAGGTTGGTGAAGTAGAGCGACGGAATACCCAGCTCTTTGCCCTTTTGGACAACCGGTGTGGTGCCAATGGCGAGGTCCGGCTTGATCGCTTCCATCGCCGCGCAATCATCTTCAAGCGAGGCGCGGAATTTGACTTTGACGCCCTTGCTTTCTAGCCATGCGCAATCATCGGCAGACCATTCGGACTTGGCGCAGGCGGTGCCCACGTAAGGAATGTCCGCGCCGCTTTCGATCAGCAGGCGGGCAACCAAAAGCTCGCTGCCTTCATAGCCGGACAATGTGATCGTGCCTTTGACAGGCATCGCCGCAAGCGCGCCTTTGATCGCGGGCAGGAACTGGTTCTGAGCGGCGGCAATTTTGTCTTTGTGGATGTTGAACGCGTCACCAATACCGGCAAGCCAAGTGGCAGTCCCGTCATGACCGACAGGGGCGGAGCCAACAACAGGCCGACCAGCTGCCTGGAATTCACGCACAGCAGCGGTGTAGAACGGGTGGATCGCCGCAACCGCCCCGCAATCGAGAGCGGCATAAAGTTCACGCCATTCGCGGCAGGGCACCACTGGGCCCACGGCCAAATCGAGCGGGGCCAGCATTTGCCCGATCATCATTGGGTCCGCCGGGAACATTTCACCAAGCAACGACACGGTCGGGCGGTCAGATTTGCCGGATGCGGGCATGGCCACCGGACCCGCCTCAATCTCCTTGCGGGCGTAATTGAGCATCGCACCTGCGAGCACGTCTTTCGCCTCTGCATGGGTTGGGATGCCGAAGCCCGGCACGTCGATGCCAACGATGCGCACGCCGTTGATCTCATCGGGCAACAACCGCAACGGAACGCCAGAGGCGGTCGGCACGCAAAGATTTGTCACGACAATCGCGTCGTACTTTTCCGGGTCGGCCATGTCGTGGACGCTTTCGCGGATGTCTTCGAACAGCTTGCCCGTGACCAGCGTTTCCGAATTGAACGGCACGTAGCCCACAGACCGGCGCGCGCCGTAGAAATGCGACACGAAGGTCAAGCCGTAGACGCAGCAGGCGGAGCCCGACAAAACCGTCGCGGCCCGCTTCATCCGCAAACCGACGCGCAAAGACCCGAAGGCGGGGCACATCGATTGCGGCTTGTCATGTGGTCCTTGCGGATAGTCGGCGGCGTATTGATCCAAGATGTCGGAGGCACCGGCCATGCGAGCAGCCTCCTCCATCTTCGCGCCGGAATGGCAGCCCAAACCATCAGCCGGAAGCGGCGCATCGCGCCCTTCAACAGCTGTGCCGGTTTCGACCTCTACCGCGTCAGCGTGGTCATATTTGACCTCATCACTCACGTGGACGAATATTCCTCGATCAGCTTTTTTGAGTAAAGGACTGCAGCTTGTGCACGTTGGCGCAAGGCCTCCCCAGCTTCCCTACGCTCAGCTGCGCGTTGTTGGATGGTTTTGATCTTGTCCAAACCATCTTCCAATGTTGTCAATTTTTGAAGATCAAGCATCGTCGTATACAACCTCCAAGCTTTCTTTGGGTTTCGAATTCTTGCCGCGCATATCCGCGTCTGTTGCTGGCTCTAACACCACGTCGCCGCCGGTTTCGGACGCATCAAACAGGCCAAGCAAACCGTCTTGATCCAGCGGCGCGGGGCGCACGGGAGGCGCGTCAGCGACGTTGTCGCCAAGCGAGGCAAACAAGCTGCCCCATTTGGACGCGTCGGTTCCAACAATTTGGTAATTCGCCGATTTCTTGCGCAGGTCATCGTCTTGCGGGATCGACGCCAGGATCGGGATATCTACGGCTTGTGCGAAGGCGGCTGCTTCGCCGGTGCCGTCATCTTTGTTGATGACCAATCCCGCCACCCCAACGTTACCACCAAGCTTGCGGAAATATTCGACTGCCGAACACACATTGTTAGCAACATAGAGCGATTGTAGATCATTAGACGCCACCAAAATTACCTTCTGAGCCATGTCACGCGCGATCGGCAGGCCAAAGCCGCCGCAGACCACATCGCCGAGGAAATCCAGCAGCACGTAGTCGAAATCCCAGTCGTGGAAGCCCAGCTTTTCCAGCAGTTCGAACCCGTGGATGATGCCACGCCCACCGCAGCCGCGACCGACCTCTGGCCCGCCCAGTTCCATCGCGAAGACGCCGCCGCGCTTGAAGCAGACATCGCCGATTTTGACTTCTTCGCCCGCCAGCTTTTTCTTGGAGGACGTCTCGATGATGGTGGGGCAGGCTTTGCCGCCAAACAGCAAGGATGTTGTGTCAGATTTGGGATCACACCCGATCAGCAACACGCGCTTGCCCTGCTCCGCCATCATGTGGCTGAGATTGGCCAGCGTGAAGGATTTGCCAATGCCACCTTTGCCGTAGATGGCGATGATTTGCGTCTTCGAGGTCGGCTCCTCGTTGATAATATCCGCCAAGTCTTCCGCCGCCTCGTCGCGCAAGCGTTGGTCAAAATCGGAAATCGAGCCGCCATCTTTTAGATTTGGTATGTCGAGCGTCATGCGAAGCCCTCCCAGTCCAGGATCATTTTGAGGCAATTCGTGTCGGTGAACGCCTTTTGATAGGCCTGCGGTGCATCCGCGGCCTTTTGGTGGTGCGTGATAAGTCCGCCCAGCGACAGCGCCCCGCATTCGACCAGCGCACGGGTCGCGATCAGGTCGTCGCGCGTCCATTCGGCGGCGACGCGGAACCGTGCCTCTTTCATGAAGGCGGGCGGAAAGGCAAAGCTGATCGGGTCAGAATAGAAACCGGCAAGGACGATCTCGCCGCCCTTTGCGATCCGCCCAATCAAATCAGCCAGAATGCTGGACTGACCTGAGGCGTCATAGATCGAATTGTAGTCACGGCGGGTGTCTTGCTCGGGATCGAGCACCGCATAGCCTTTCGCGCCGCTACGGCGGGCGGGGTCAATGTCCCAAACCACGGGCGCGGGTGCGCCCGATGCGATGGTAAGCCGTGCAAGCAGGCGCCCCAATACGCCGTGTCCGACAATGAGATCGGGCACTGTATTATTTGGCCCGGCTATCGCGTGGCGTGCGGTTGCGGCCAAGGCCAGCAACGCACCTTCCGGACCCATCTCAGGATCGATCCGGGTCGCGCGTTTGGCATCCGTCACCAGCAAGCTGGACGCACCGCCAAACAACCCAAACGCCCCATCGTAGCAATTTGCGCCCGGCACAAAGACCCGGTCGCCCACTTTGAAATTCGCCTCCGGTCCGGCCTCAACGACTTCGCCTGCGGCTTCATATCCGGGAACCAGCGGGTAGCCCATGCCTGGAAATGGCGGCATTTCACCGGTCCAAAACAGCTTCTCAGTACCAGTAGAAATACCCGAATGGGACACACGCACCACAAGCTGGTCAGCTTGAGGGTCGTTCAATTTAAGGCTCGAAAGCCCCAGATCTTTTGGACCTTGTAGTGTTACCGCCGTAGCGCGCACCGGCCCCTCCCAGTTCAGTTTTTTGGCCTGACCAAGACGCAGAGACTCAGCGTCAGATCGGGTAGAGTTATACGTAAGGTAAAACTGACATACTAATGTGTCAACTTAAATAGACACTTTCCGTGTCAGGGTTTTTTGCAGTGAATGCATTGCGTTATGAAAGGCCGCGCGGCGCGTGGGGCCTGAACATCAACAAACCCGGCGGCTTCGCATAAGCCCCTGATTTCACCGGCAGACCTTGCCTTACCGGTACCCATCGCCATCGTGTAAATTGCGAAATACGCGTCCCCTGCGCGGGTTGGCTTGTCGCCGCCGGACATGGGCTCGGAGATGATCAATTGCCCGCCTGAGGGCAGCGCTTTGGCGCAGTTTTCCAGCAGGGCCACGACCGTCTCATCTGTGTGGTCATAGAGCACTCGGATAAGCGAAATCGCATCCGCGCCGGTTGGCAAATCTTGCGTCCGAAACGACCCAGACAGCGCATCAAACCGCGCGCTCATTCCCGCCTGCGCAAAACGTTCCTGCGCGGCAGGTGCGACTTCGGGCAAATCAAACAGGCGCAGCGCTAGGTCGGGATAGGCGCGGCCCACGGCTTCAAGAAACGCGCCCGTGCCGCCGCCCACATCCATCAGTGTCTTGGCGCCGCCCAGATCAATGGCGCGCAGCGTATCTTCGGCGACCAGAACCTGACTTTGCGCCATCAGGTCTGAATAGTCGCGCGCCACATCTGGGTCCATGTCGCCGCCAAACACGTAGGGCCAAAAGGCGGCAAGCTCCGTCGTGCCCTCGCCACGAAAGAAAGCAACCGGATCCTCAAGATCACGGTAGAGAACATCGTGATGCGCAATCATCTGCGTCAACCCCGGCACCCCGGTCAAAGCCGCGCCGCGTTGCGTCAGGGCCCAGTTTTCGTTGCGCTTTTGTTTGACCAATCCAAGCGCGGTTGCGGCCTTTAGCAAGACGAGCATGCGGGGTTCGGGCACGCTGCAGCGATGCGCAAGCATGCGTGTCGCAGTGGGCCTTTCCATCAAAACGCCCAGCACGTCGAGCTTGACCAGCGCCATTAACACTTGCGAATGGCAGAACCCGGCCAGCAGGTCGAACAGCGCCTCACCTTCCTTGCGCACGAAGCGCCGTGTGAACGGAAAATGCGCGGCCCATTTCTGAAAGCCGCGCGACGCGCTGAGCCGGGCAATCCAGCCCGCGCCTTGCCTTTGCTTTGTCGGCAAATCGGTACGAACGCTGCTCATTGCGGGCTATTCGCCCGGCACAGCCGCGCGGGTCGCACGCCATTTGATCGGCGTCAGCATTTCGGCCTGTGCGGTGACCATCTTGGCCAGGATCGCCTCTCCCGGACATTTCGGGATCGACGAGATCGCGCCACCCAGAATGTCGCGCATCCGGGCGATCGCGCCTTCAACGCCCAGCTCGGTGACCGCATTGGGCCGCCCGTGCAGATCATCTTGGCCAACAGGTTTGCCGAGTGTTTCTTCGTCATAAAGCGCGTCGCGCAAATCGTCGGCGACTTGAAATGCCTCACCAATGCGCGCGCCAAGCTCTTCCCATTGATCGGCATCTTGCCCGGCGGCAATTGCGCCCATCTGCGTGGCGGCAATAAACAGCGCGCCGGTTTTGGCGCGGTGATATGCCGACAAGTCAATCTCGTCTTCGCTTTCCCAGCCTTGGCCGGCACAAATACCATTCGGCATGCCGGTACGGTTGGCCAGCACATCAATCAACTGCGTTGCCCGGATCGGGTCATGCACGGCGGCGCGCGCCAGCACCTGAAACGCGAGAATGATCAGGCTGTCGCCTGTCAACACGGCCAAGGGTTCCCCAAAGGCGCGGTGCACAGCGGGTTTGCCACGGCGGGTGTCGGCATTGTCAAAACACGGCAGGTCATCATGAACAAGGGACGCGCAGTGGATCAGTTCCAACGCCGCCGCCGCTGCATTTGCAAGCTCGGGCTGGTCGTCGCCGCAGGCAGCCGCAACGCTCATCAAGATCGTTGGGCGGATGCGCGCGCCACCGGGCGTGACGGTGTAGTGCAAAGCGGAGGCGAGCTTGGCGGGCGACGGCGCCGCCTGACCCGACCGGATCGCAGAGGAAATCGCGTCATCGATTCGAGTAGCAAAATCCATCAGATACTCCCATTTCACGCCGTGTCAGTATTTTGGTACAGACATGTGTCAACTAAACTGGACACAATATCCGCATCATGTCAATCTCTTCACAGGTGAGGAGACCAAACCAGACATGTCCGAAAGCAGGCCACATATCGGGATTATCGGCGCGGGCATTGGCGGGCTGGCCGCCGCCGCGCGCCTGTCGCATGCCGGTCTGAAAGTCAGCGTGTTGGAACGACACAAAACCGTCGGCGGCAAGATGCGGACGATGGAAACGGTCGCCGGTCCGGTCGACGCAGGGCCGACGGTGCTGACAATGAAGCCCGTGTTTGACGCCCTGTTCGCGGATATTGGCGAGGATATCGAAGACCATGTGACGCTGGAGCAAGAGAGCCTGCTCGCGCGTCATTTCTGGTCGGATGGCACTACACTTGATCTGATGGCAGATCAGGCCGAAAGCGCGGCCAATGTCAGCGCGGTTTTTGGCAGCAAATCCGCGCGCGACTTCCAACAGTTTTCCAAGCGCGCCGCCACGCTGTTTGACGCTTTCGATGCGCCAATGATGCAAGCGCAGGCCCCATCGCAATCGACCCTAACCAAACGCGTTTTGCGTCAGCCGAGCCTTATCGCCGCAATGGCGCCGCATCGGTCCTTGGCCTCAACCCTGCGCGCGCAGTTCAGCGAACCCAAGCTTGCGCAGCTTTTTGGGCGCTATGCGACCTATGTTGGCGGGCGGCCCGACGCCTCCCCCGCGATATTGTCGTTGATCGCGCATGCGGAGGCACGCGGTGTCTGGGCCGTCAAAGGCGGGATGCATAAGCTGGCTCAAGCCATTCGCAGCTTGGCCGCAGCACGCGGCGCAGAATTTTTGTTGGGCCAAGATGTCCAACACATTGCCCCGCGCCCAGACGGCGCGTTTGACGTGTCGACGCATGACGCAACACACCGCTTTGATCAGGTTCTGTTCAACGGCGACCCGCGCGCTCTGCGCAGCGGGCTGCTTGATGAGGAAGTCGTGTCGCACAAAGAAACCGAACCGCGCAGCCTGTCGGCCTACGTCTACAGCTTTGCTGCTGAGGTTTCCGCCCTGCCATTGGCGGGTCACAACGTGTTCTTTGGTGACGATCCCAAAGATGAATTCGGGCCGTTGGCCAATGGCGAGATGCCGCATGACCCAACGCTTTACATCTGCGCGCAAGACCGCCTCGGCGGGCACCAACCCACTGGGCCCGAGCGCTTTGAAATCATCATGAACGGGCCGCCCGCCACAGACGGCGCGCGCCCACGTGAAGAGGAAAAACAGCAATGTCAGACACTCATTTTGGATCAACTGGCGCGTTTCGGGCTGGGCTTCACCCCACCACCGACGCCAGACAGCCTGACAACACCGGCGGAGTTCGGGCAGCTGTTCCCGGCAACGAACGGGTCGCTTTACGGGCGATCCCCACATGGGCTGATGGCCGCGTTTCACCGCCCGACAGCGCGGACACGCTTGCCGGGGTTCTATCTGGTGGGGGGCGGGGCGCATCCGGGGGCGGGGGTGCCGATGGCGACCATCTCCGCCAAGCATGCGGCCGAGGCGATCTTGAGCGACCTCACTTCGACATCGATGTCCCCGCAGGCGGCTACGCGTGGTGGTATGTCGATGGCGTAAGCGATGACGGCAGCCACGCGGTTTCCGTCATCGGCTTCATCGGGTCCGTATTCTCGCCCTGGTATCATTGGTCAGGTCGTGGCAACCCAGCCAATAACTGCTGCATCAACGTGGCCACCTACGGGCCCGGCGGGCGGTTCACGATGACCGACCGGGGCGAAAGCGCGCTGAGGCGCAGCGACACGACCTTTCAGGTCGGACCATCCTCGATGCACTGGACCGGGTCGGAGCTGGTGATAGAGATCAATGAGGTCTCATCCCTGCCTCTCGTCTCACGCGTGCGGGGACGGATCACGGTGACGCCATCGGCACTAACGGAGGTTGAGCTGCCGCTGACCCAAGATGGCGCGCATGTCTGGCGGCCTTTCGCGCCAACGTCGCGCATCAAGGTCGATTTAGAAGCCAAGGGCTGGCAATTCGACGGGCACGGCTATTTCGACGCCAATTTTGGCACCCGCAGCCTGGAAGAAGATTTCAGCTACTGGACCTGGGGCCGCTACCCGACCGGAGCCGGATCGACCTGTTTTTATGACGCCAAGCGCCGCGACGGCACAGCATTGGACGCAGCGATTGCCTTTGATCCGCAGGGCCGCGCGCAAATGATCGACGCGCCGCCCGCCAAGCCGTTCAAACGCACGCTTTGGGCTTTGCGCCGCGAAACGCGGGCCGATCCGGGCACCACCGCACGACAGATCAAACCGATGCTGGATGCTCCGTTTTATTCACGCTCTGTCGTGGAAACGCAGATCAATGGGGAACGCGTGCAAGGCGTCCATGAAGCGTTGGATCTGGACCGTTACGCGCAGCCGCTGTTGAAGCCGATGTTGGCCGTGCGCGTGCCGCGTCGCGCCAAATGGCGGTTCTAGATTTTCGACAGGTCCAGCGGCGGCACGTCTTTGTTCATCCGCCAAACCGTGAAATTCAGCGCGGCGGCAACCGTGACCCAGACCAAATAGGGCAGGAAGGCGAGACCCGCCCAGGTATCGATCTGAAAATGCGTGATCGTAGCACCCAAAACCGCTAGCCAAAGCGGCCCCATGACAAACAAAGCGCCTTTCATCCGGCGCAGCCCGAAAAAGACCGGGGTCCAAAGCGTGCTGAACCCGGCCTGCATCGCCCAAAACGCCAAAGCATAACCGCTGCCATCAAGCCCCGCGACACGTGCGCCCGCGAAGGAAATCAGCAAGTAAATCGACGTCCATGCGACCGGGAACACCCAGTCCGGCGGGGTCCAACTGGGCTTGTTTAGGGTCTTGTACCACTCCCCCGGGGGGAAGGCCGCGCCCGTTGCCCCGGCTGCGCCGCATGTGATGAAAAATATGATGAAAAGCATGATATCCATGCCTAGGGCATAGCCTGTTCTTACTCCGCGGGGAAGCCGTTGCGCGTTTCCTGCGCTTTCAATTCCGCCAAGATGTTTAAAAGCGCGGCTGTCCGCCCGGATTGCGCGCTTGGTGCGTGCGACGCTGCCGCATCGACCAAAAACGCAACCTCTGGAAGTGGTTTGGCGTAAATCACCGGTGATTTGGGCAATGCGACTGTTCCGCCCGCCCGCAACGCCGATTTGGTGATCAAGGCCAGCTTTTGTGCTTTGGTCGTGCGCGCGCGCTGCGACACGGAATCAAACCCGTTGCGCGTCACCGCGCCGCCGATGCCTGCATAGATGTAACGCGCGGCAAAAATCCCTGTTCGTGCGGCGACGGGCAAAGCGCCGATGCCCGCCTCGGACCGGATATAGAGCCTATGCGCTTCGGCCAGCAGTTTACGCACGCAGCGCTTTAGCGCCGGCGTGGCCTGTGGGTTTTCAAGGAAGGCTGCGGGGTCGATGCCCGCCTCCGCCAACCAGTCAAGCGGGAGGTAAATCCGGCCCATCCGAGCGTCTTCGCCGACATCACGCGCGATATTCGTCAGCTGCATCGCAACGCCCAGATCGCAGGCCCGCGCAAGCGCATCCGCGTCGCGCACACGCATCAACACGCACATCATCGCTCCAACAGCCGAGGCCACGCGCGCGGAATAGTCCCGCACACCTGACAGCGTGTCATAACGCTTCTCGACGGCGTCCCATGCAAGGCCTTCTAACAGCGCCTCGGGCAAGGCGCGCGGCATATCAAATTCTTCAATGATCGCTGCAAAGGCACGATCTTCAGGCGCGTTGCGCGGCGTGCCCGCATAGGCCAAATCCAACCGTTCTTGCAGCTGCAACACCGCGCGGGCTTTATGGTCGCCCTCGTCCACCTCGTCATCGGCCAGACGGCAGAACGCATAAAGCGCAAGCGCGGGGTCGCGCACGGTTGCCGGCAATAGTTTAGAGGCCGCATGAAACGACAATGACCCCGTCCGGATCACCGCCCGGCAATGGTCCAGATCTTCTTGCGCAATCATTCAGCGGCCATCCTGATTTCGGTCTTCGCGCGCGCCATATCCGGGACCATTTTCGCGACAACTTCGGCGCTTGCAACGACGCCCGGCAAACCCGCGCCCGGATGGGTCCCGGCACCGACCAGATAGAGGCCCCTCGCCTCCTCACTGACATTGTGCGGCCGGAACCAAGCACTTTGCAGGATGCGCGGCTCGATCGAGAAACCGCAGCCATGGGGCGACAGGTAGCGGGTTTTGAACGTCTCGGGAGTAAACACCATTTCGGTTGAAATCTTGTCGCGGAACCTCGGCATAACAGTCTCTAACACAGCTGAAACCTTGTCGCGGTACCGTGGCTCCTCAGACGCCCAATCGACCGCGTTTTTCCAACCCAGATGCGGAACGGGCGACAAAACGTAGAACGTGTCATCACCTTCAGGCGCGACCGATGGGTCGGTTTTGGCCGGGCGATGAATATAGAGGCTCATATCATCTGACAGATTGCCCTTGATGAAAATCTCCTTCAGCAGGCTCTGAAACCCCTGCCCGTTCAGGATCGTATGGTGCCCCAAATCCGGCCAATCCTGCGCCGTGCCTTTGGTGCCAAAATACCAAACGTAAAGCCCCATCGACCAACGTTTCTTGGCCAGCTTGGTGGTCGTCCAACGCTTGCGCTTATGGTTGCGCAAAAGTTGGTTATAGGTGTGGCCGGCATCGGCATTGCTGACCACCAAAGGCGCTTCGAACAGGCGTCCATCTGTAAGTTTGACCCCAGTAGCGGCCCCATTAAACGTTAGAATTTCGTCCGCTTCGGCACCAAATTCGATCTTGCCACCTTGGCTGCGAATAACGGCGGCCATGGCCTTTGCAATAGCTTGCACACCGCCCATCGCGTAATGCACGCCGAACTCTTTTTCCAGATAGGCCACCAGCGCGTACATTGATGTCACATGCATCGGGTCGCCGCCGATAAACAGCGGATGAAACGACAGCGCCATGCGCAGTTTTTCGTTTTTGACCTCGCTTCGCGGCGAGGCCATAGATTGATGTATCCGCGCGCAGCATCGCAAATTCGGGCAGCACCTTGATGGTTTCCCAAAGCCGGTGCATGGGCTTCGTCAGCATCCCCTCAAAGCCCAGAACGTAGCGTTTTTGGCTGTCTTTGAGGAATTTTTCGTAGCCCGCAACGTCATCAGGGCTGATCTTGGCAACCTCTTGCTTCATCCGATCCGTGTCGGGAAAAGCTTTGAACTTGGTGCCATCGGGCCAGCGAATGTCGTAAAACGGTTCAAGCGGGCGTAGGTCGACATCTTTGTGAAAATCGAGCCCACAGGCTTCCCACAGGTCCTCAAACACTTGCGGCACAGTAACAATCGTGGGGCCAAGATCGAAGCGGTGCCCGTCTTGTTCCAGCGCGCTGCCGCGTCCGCCGGGTGTGTCGAGCCGGTCGAGCACGGTAACGTCATAGCCCTTCGCCCCCAGCCGCATCGCAACGGAAAGCCCACCCAGACCGGCACCAATGACCAGCGCGCGATTGTCGGGCTGCGGGGAAGCTGAGTCTTGTTTCATTTCAAAAGACTACGCATCCACCAACAGACTGTCTAGTTTGCTTTACAGATTGACTGTCAGAATTCTTTGCATTCATGCGAAAATGTGTAAACTCTGACTTACAGCCAAGGGATTCCAACAAAGATGCCACAAGTCGTCTGCCTGAGCTTTTTTCGCTTCGACACCGTCGCGGCACGCGGGTGGGCCTTTGCGATGATGGGTCTTGCACGTGGCGCTATGTCCCGCCTGCCGGGGGTTGGGTTTTGGAAGCTATGCGGCTCTGGCACGGGCGAGGGATTCACTCCGATCCCCAACACCAGCGTCTATGCCATTCTGACCACCTGGCCCGACATGAAAACAGCACGCGCGCAGGTCGAAAACGCCGCCATATTTGAGCGTTACCGCGCCAAAGCCATTGAAAACTGGACCGTCTACATGTCGGCCAGTTCAGCGCGTGGTTATTGGAGCGGTAAGAACCCGTTTGTAGTGTCTAACACACCAGAAAATGGCCCCTTGGCAGCGCTCACTCGCGCAACCATAAAACCGTCAATCCTGGCGCGGTTTTGGCAGCGTGTGCCGAATATCTCCGGCGTGATCGGCAAGGATCCGAACGTCATGTTCAAGATCGGCATTGGGGAGGTCCCATGGCTGCACCAGGTCACATTTTCGATCTGGCCCGACGCAAAGAAAATGGCCCAATTCGCCCGCACCGGATACCACGCAGAAGCGATCCAAGCCGTGCGCGATGAGGGCTGGTTTCGCGAAGAACTTTATGCCCGCTTCCATGTGCTTGCCGATCACGGCAGCTGGAATGGTACGTCCCCACTCAAAACACTGGAAAGTGCATGAAACAGCCCTTCCCCTTCTCGGCCATCGTTGGCCAGTCAGACATGAAACGCGCGATGATCCTGACCGCGGTGGACCCGTCCATTGGCGGCGTTTTGGTCTTTGGTGACAGGGGCACAGGCAAATCTACCGCCGTGCGCGCGCTTGCCGCCCTTTTGCCGCCCATCAAGGCCGTCAAAACCTGCCCCGTGAACAGCGAACGCGCCGCTGATTGTCCCGAATGGGCCGGGGTGAAGACCAAAACGACGCACACGATCCCAACCCCTGTCGTCGACCTGCCCTTAGGCGTGTCAGAGGATCGTGTCACCGGCGCACTGGACATTGAAAAGGCTCTAACAAGCGGTGAAAAGGCTTTTCAGCCGGGTCTATTGGCGAAGGCCAACCGCGGGTATCTCTATATTGATGAGGTCAATCTGCTGGAAGATCACATCGTTGATCTGTTGCTGGACGTCGCACAGTCGGGTGAAAACGTGATTGAGCGCGAGGGCCTGTCGATCCGTCACGCCGCGCGGTTCGTTCTGGTCGGTTCCGGCAACCCGGAGGAAGGTGAGCTGCGTCCCCAATTGCTGGACCGGTTCGGGCTTTCGGTCGATGTAGCCTCCCCTACCGATATTGATGAACGGGTTGAGGTGATCAAACGCCGCGACGCGTTTGAAAATGACTACACCGCCTTCATGCTTCGTTGGCAGGCGGAAGATGCGATGCTGCGTGATCAGATTTTGCAGGCAAGAAAGGCTCTAACCAAGCTGAAAACGCCAGAAAAGGTGCTGCGTGACGTGGCGGAGCTTTGCATCAAATTGGGCTCAGACGGGTTACGCGGTGAGCTGACATTGCTCAAAGCGGCGCGCGCCTATGCCGCCTTCCGCGATGACACCGCGCTGACCCGATCCCATATTCGCGACGTCGCGGGCCTTGCGCTGCGCCATCGTCTGCGCCGCGACCCGTTGGACGATGCGGGAAGCGGCACCCGCGTCACCCGTATTGTCGAAGACGTTCTGGGCGCTTGATGGACGCTTGGGCGCATAGCCTGACGGCACTGTCATTACTGGCCATTGACCCCAAAGGCCTGGGCGGTGCAGTGCTGCGGGCGCGGGCTGGCCCCGTGCGCGACAGGTTTATGCAACATGCAAAGACCCAACTTCCAACCCAAGCGCGATTGCATCCGGCGATGACGCATGAGGATCTGCATGGGGGGCTCGACCTTGCCGCCACGCTTAGCGGCGGCACTCTGGTTAAGCGCGTCGGGCTGCTGGACCAAAAGGGGCGCTGTATAATTCTTCCCATGGCCGAACGCGCTGACCCCGCTATCGTAACCGCATTATCCCAAAAGCTCGATGCGAAAACCGGGCAACTTGTGCTGGCACTCGATGAAGGGGCCGACGAGGGCGAGCGGATCGCAGCCGCCCTTTCTGATCGGCTGGCTTTCCAGATTGATCTGAACGATGTCGCGTTTGGGGGCACCAGTGAGGCGCCCGAACACGCGACATCGGCCGAGCTGACCAAGATCGCCATCCCGGACGCCCTTTGCGAACAGATCGTCACGCTTGCCGTCCAATTGGGCATTTCCAGCCTGCGTGCACCCTATTTCGCATTGCGCGCCGCGCAGGCGCATGCCGCGTTGAATGGACGAAACGAGATCACCGAGGATGACGTGACCCTTGCGGTGACCCTCGTCCTGGCGCCGCGCGCAACGCAGTTCCCAGCGGAACCAGAGGACCAAACAGGCGATGCGCCAGAACAAAGCGATCTGCAGACGTCCCAAGGGTTTGAGATCCCGGAAGAGATCCTGCTCGATGCCGTGAAAGCGGCGTTGCCGGACGGGCTTTTGGCCCAGCTTCAAAGCGGCGCTGCGCGTCAGGCGCAAGGCGCGGGCTCCGGCAAAAGCAAGATCGGAAACAGGCGGGGGCGCCCGATGCCCGCACGGCAGACCCGCGCCAAATCAGATGCGCGCGTTGATTTGATGGCGACCCTGCGCGCGGCGATCCCGTGGCAAAAGATACGCAAACAGGCGCAACCGGACCGCACCGGCGCGATCATCCGCCCCGAGGATTTGCGCGCAAAACGCTACAAAGAGCTGTCCGATCGGCTGCTGATTTTCACGGTTGACGCCTCCGGCTCCGCCGCATTGGCACGGTTGGGCGAGGCCAAGGGCGCGGTCGAACTGTTGCTGTCCGAGGCCTATGCCCGCCGCGATCATGTCGCCTTGATCGCCTTTCGCGGCACTGAGGCGGACGTGCTTTTGCCGCCCACACGCTCACTGGTTCAAACCAAGCGCCGCTTGGCGGACCTGCCCGGCGGCGGCGGCACGCCAACGGCAGCGGGGCTGAACGCCGCGATGAATATGGCAGATATTGCCGCCCGTAAGGGCCTGACACCGACGGTGGTATTGCTCACCGATGGGCGCAGTAATATCGCACTGGACGGCAGCGCCGACAGGCAAAAGGCAGGCGAAGACGCCGAGACCATGGCGCAGGCCTTGCGCAGGAATGGCGTGGACGCATTGATAATAGACACCGGCAACCGCCCGGAGGCGGCGCTTGCAAAGCTCGCAAGCAGTATGGGCGGTCACTACATTGCAATGCCACGCGCCGATGCGAGCAAACTGTCCGCCGCCGTGACCGAAGCGATGGACAGCTGATCCGTGGATTGGGCGCGCCACAAAGACGACTGGCCGATGTCTGAGCATTCGCGCTTTGTGCTGTGCAAACCACATAAATGGCATGTGCAAGAGCTGGGCGAAGGGCCTCTGTTACTGCTGATCCATGGCGCGGGCGGGGCCACCCAAAGCTGGCGCCATTTGATGCCAAAGCTGGCCAAAAATCACCGCGCCATTGCCATTGACCTGCCGGGGCAAGGCTTCACCAAACTGGGCGCGCAACGCCGCTGCGGTTTGGATGAAATGAGCGAGGATCTGCGGCGCCTCTGCGATCAAGAAGGTTGGAAACCGGTCGCCATCATCGGGCATTCCGCTGGCGCCGCAATCGCACTGCGGATGGCCGAAGACATGCAGCCCATCCCGCGCATTGTCGGGATCAACGCGGCTTTGGGCAATTTCAAAGGACTGGCGGGCATGCTGTTTCCGATCATGGCCAGGGCGCTTGCTGCGGTGCCGGGGGTGACGCGCATGTTCACGGCCTCCACCTCCCGACCCGGATCGGTCACACGCCTGATCGACAGCACCGGATCAAACCTATCAAACACCGAAATACGCCATTACCGCGCTTTGGTCAGCGACCGGGCGCATGTCGATGGGGCGCTTTCGATGATGGCGCAGTGGAGCTTGGATGGGTTGCTGTCACGCCTCGGCTCGAACATGGCGCGCACGCTTTTGATCACGGGAAGCAACGACAAGACCGTTCCTGCCAGAACCTCAGCCGAGGTCGCCCGCGAGATGCCAAACGCCAGCTATGTGGAGATCGCAGGGTTGGGGCATTTGGCCCACGAAGAAGATGCCGACGCGGTGTTGAGGCCGATCACGACATTTCTGGCGGCTTGATGTGGATCAAGGAAAACCCGTGGCGCCGCGCCATAGATATGCGACAAGATGAACAGCGATGAGACGAATGACATGTTGGACAGAATGACCGAGTTTGAAACTGAGAAAACCCGCGCCTCCGATTGGTTCCGCAGCTTGCGCGACCAGATCGTGGCGGAATTCCACGCGCTTGAAGACCGCCATGGCGGGTCGGGGCGCGTTGAGGTGTCCAAGACCAAACGCACGGCGGAGGATGGATCAGATGCGGGTGGCGGCGAGATGAGCGTCATGCGCGGCGGCACCGTTTTTGAGAAAGTCGGCGTCAATATTTCCACCGTTTACGGCACGCTGGGCGAGCGGGCGCAGATGGCCATGGCCGCGCGCAAAGGTATTCCGGGGATGAAGGATGATCCGCGGTTCTGGGCGTCGGGTATCTCGCTGGTGGCGCATATGCAAAATCCGAACGCGCCGGCGGTGCATATGAACACGCGGATGTTCTGGACGCCGCATGCGTGGTGGTTTGGCGGCGGGGCGGATTTGAACCCGTGTTTGGAATTTGACGAGGATACCGCGCATTTCCACGCCGAGATGAAGCGCGCTTGCGATCCGCATGGGGACGGGCTGTATGACGAGTTGAAAGCCTGGGCAGACGAGTATTTCTATATCCCGCACCGCCACCGGGCGCGCGGGGTGGGGGGCATCTTTTATGATGACCGCAACACGGGCGATTGGGAGGCGGATTTCAAGCTGACCCAGGATGTCGGATCAGCCTTCCTGCCGGCCTATGTCCCGCTGGTCGACAAGCGGCATCCTGATCCTTGGGGGGAGGATGAAAAGCACGCGCAGCTGGTCCATCGCGGGCTCTATGCGGAGTATAATCTGGTCTATGATCGGGGTACGAAATTCGGGCTGGAAACCGGCCATGATGCGAATGCGGTGCTGATGAGCTTACCGCCTTTGGCGAAATGGGTGTGATTCCCCGCATGCGGGGAATCCTGTAACACCTTGTTTTGACAAGATGATCGAATTTTGTTTACCGGATAGTAACCGTTGCTTGGGGCTCTGCCCCAGGCTGCGCCTTCCCCGGAATATTTTTAAAACAATGACGCCCTAACCGCCGCGCACTGTGTCGATCATCAGTTGAACATTTTCGGGATCGGCGTCGGGTGTGATCCCATGGCCCAAGTTGAAAATATGGGGACCGCCCTTAAGCGCACCCACGATGCGGCGCGTCTCGGAGACGAGCGCGTCGCCGCCGGTGACCATGTGAGATGATTTGAGATTGCCCTGCACGCAGCCGCCGGGCTGCACATAGTCGGCGACCCATGCCGCGTCCACCCCGTCATCCACAGCAATGCAATCAGCGCCGATCGCCGCATGCGCGTCGACATATTTTTCGCCCGCGCCGCGCGGGAAAGCGATGATTGGCACGTCGGGGTGCTTTTCTTTCAGGGCGGCGGTGATTTGCTGCATGGGTTTTATGGAATAATCGGCAAAGTCCGCGCCTGTCAGAGACCCGGCCCAGCTGTCGAAGATTTTGATAACCTCGGCCCCGGCCTCGATCTGTTTGGACATATAGGCGATGGTAGCCTGTGTGATACGGTCCATCAGCCCGTCGAACACGGCGCGGTTTTCCGCCTTCAGCGCATGGGCCGGGCCCTGATCAGGCGTGCCTTGCCCCGCGATCATATAGGTGGCGACGGTCCATGGCGCGCCCGCGAAGCCGATCAGCGTGGTTTCCGACGGCAATTCACGCGACAGGATTTTGACCGTCTCATAGACCGGCGCGAGGTGGTCGTGGATATCATCGGCGGGTTTCAGTTTGGCCAGCTCATCCGCCGTGGTGATGGTCGACAGGCGCGGGCCTTCGCCGGTGACAAACCACAGATCGGCGCCCAAAGCCTGCGGGACCAGAAGGATGTCGGCAAACAGGATCGAGGCATCAAACCCGTAGCGGCGGATTGGCTGCAATGTGACCTCAGCGGCCAGTTCTGAATTGTAGCAGAGCGACAGGAAATCACCGGCTTCAGCGCGGGTGGCGCGATATTCGGGCAGGTAGCGACCGGCCTGGCGCATCATCCAGATGGGGGGTGTATCAAGCGTCTCGCCAGCAAGAGCCCGGAGGATGGTTTTGTCTTTTGTCATAGCGGCGCAGGTCCTGTCTAAATTGCCTGCCCATCATGCTTTTTCATGAAGCGCGACACAAGAGTTGTCAGGCTAGATTTACAGCATTAACAAGGTTGTTATGAGTTATGAATTGCCCAGCCCCGCCAAGCCTTTGAACATCGGTACCCGTGGATCTCCGCTTGCTTTGGCGCAGGCCTATGAGACGCGCGAAAGGCTGGCGAAAGCCTTCGATCTGCCCTTTGAGGCGTTCGAGATAGTGGTGATCAAAACCACCGGCGACAAGATCATTGACCGGCCCCTCAAGGAAATCGGCGGCAAGGGGCTGTTCACCCGCGAGATTGAGGACGATATGCTGTCGGGGCGCATCGACATCGCCGTGCATTCGATGAAGGACATGCCGACGGTGCAGCCGGACGGGTTGCTGTTGGACACCTATTTGCCGCGCGAAGATGTGCGCGACGCATTTATTTCGCCGCGCGCAGGTGGGCTGTCTGAACTGGCAGCGGGCACTGTCGTGGGCACATCTTCTTTAAGACGCAAAGCGCAGTTGAAGCTGCGGCGGCCCGATCTGGAGGTGGTGGAGTTTCGCGGCAATTTGCAGACGCGCCTGAAGAAGCTGGAGGACGGCGTGGCAGAGGCGACATTTCTGGCCATGGCCGGGCTGAACCGGCTGAAAATGGACGAGGTGCCGAAATCCGCGATTGAGGTAGAGGACATGCTGCCTGCCGTCGCCCAAGGCGCGATTGGGATCGAACGGCGCGAAAACGATACGCGCGCGGCAGACATGCTGGCGGCGATCCATGACGGACCGACCGGCCAGCAGCTGGCAGCGGAACGCGCGTTTTTGGCGGAACTGGACGGGTCGTGCGAGACGCCAATTGCCGGGTTGTCAGAGCTGAACGGCACCGCCATGCGCCTGCGCGGCGAGGTATTGCGGCCAGACGGGTCGGAATCAATTGACGACGATATGAGCTGCGCGGTGGAAGACGGCGCCGAGGCCGGGCGCGAAATGGCGCGGAAGCTGTTGAAGCAAGCCGGACCCAGTTTCTTTGAATGGCGGCTTAGCTGAGAAAGCTGACCGCTGGCAAAGCCGGTTAAGAGTTCGACATCTCGTTCAGAACGCGCATCGCGTCCCTCTGCCTGCCATCGGGGACAAACAAATGATCGTGGAAGTATCCCGACACCGGGTTCACGCCCATATCGTGCTTGGCAAGTTCCGTCGCGATGCGGGCCATGAAGCCGACCGCGTCAAGCGAGGAATGAATGTTCAACGTGATCATCCGGCACGGGAAGTCATATGTGAGATTGAGCGCGTCCGCTTCTGATTTCAGGAGGATGTAGGTCGTGCCTTCCGCCTCCGTGAAAGCCATGCGCGGGGCGATGTCGGGGGTTTTCTGACCGGGCGGAACTGTTGCAAAGACGTATAACCCGTCGACAAGAGTCGCAGACATCGACGCAATCAAGACGTCGAGATTTGTCTCACCATTCATTCTGGCAATCCCTGCGCTGCGTTTTGCGGCACGCGGCTGGCGCGCCAAAGGCGTTGTCTAGGTTAGGCCACGGCATGCGCGATGGCGCATTGCTTCCACAACACGGTGAGCGCGGTCAGAAGATGCGCGATGTCATCGTCGGAATGCAAAGGTGAGGGGGTGAAGCGCAGGCGTTCAGTTCCCTTTGGGACGGTCGGGTAGTTGATAGGTTGGACGTAGATGCCCCATTCATCCATCAGGTAATCCGCCAGCATTTTGGTTTTGACCGGATCCTTGATCATCACCGGCACGATATGGCTGTCATTCATCATATGCGGGATGCCCGCGCGGTCGAGCCCGTCGCGCAGCTTGGCGACCTGTTGGCGTTGCCGCATACGCTCCGCATCGGATTGCTTGAGATGCGCGATGGAGGTTTTTGCGGCGGCGGCCACGGCGGGTGGCAGCGCGGTGGTGAAGATGAAGCCGGAGGCAAAACTGCGGATGAAATCGCAGAGCGCGGCAGAGCCGGTGATGTAGCCGCCGACCACGCCGAAGGCTTTGCCGAGCGTGCCTTCGATCAATGTGATGCGGTCCATCAGGCCTTCTTGTTCGGCCACGCCCGCGCCGCGGGGGCCGTAAAGGCCGACGCCGTGGACCTCATCAAGATAGGTCATGGCGCCGTATTTCTCGGCGACCTCGACGATTTCGCGGATCGGGGCGATGTCGCCGTCCATGGAATAGACGCTCTCAAAGGCCACGATCTTTGGGACGTTTGCGGGGAGGGCTGCGAGCTTGGCCTCCAGATCGGCCACATCATTGTGCTTCCACAGCACCTTGTCGGCGCGGGAGTGGCGGATGCCTTCGATCATGGAGGCGTGGTTGCCGGCGTCGGACAAGATCACGCAGTTTTCCAGGCGGCTGCCTAGCGTGGACAATGCCGCCCAGTTGGACACGTAGCCGGAGGTGAACAGGAGGGCTGCTTCCTTTTGGTGCAGGTCGGCGAGTTCCGCCTCCAGCAACAGGTGGTCGTGGTTGGTGCCCGAGATGTTGCGCGTGCCGCCCGCGCCGGTGCCGGTGCGCTGCACGGCCTCGACCATCGCGTCGATCACAATTGGGTTCTGGCCCATGCCGAGGTAGTCGTTCGAACACCAGACGGTGACGTCGCGCTGTTCGCCGTCGACATGGTTGGCGCAGAGGGGGAACTTGCCGCATTTTCGCTCAAGCTCCGCGAAGTAGCGGTAATTTCCCTCTTCTTTCAGGGCGTCGAGCTGGGCATTGAAAAGCGCATCAAAGTTCATGGGTTTTATCCTGTGGTAGAGTGGGCGCGGGAAGCATCCAGCGCCAGAGCTTTGCGTCGGGCAGTGGGACGACCATCAGCCAATGCTCGATTGCGGCAAGCAGGCTGAGGGCGGTGAGCAGGGCGAAGCCTACGATGAAGGGCGCGGTTTCCGACGCAAGCGTGCGTTCGAGAAAACAGGCCGAGGCGAGCGTCAACACGGTGACACCAACCGGGAATGCGAAGGTGAGGCCACCTTGGCGGAAATAGGATTTGATATGCTGCAAAGGCAGCGGCACGAATTCGGTATTGATCCGCGGCACCCCGAAAAACAGGTTCAGCTTGGCGGAGATGCGGGCCACGAACAGCACCAGATAGACCCACATACCAAACGTATTTTCGGCGCCGGTGGACAGCAGCACGATGATAAGCAGCGTCGCGAACAAGAGCAGTTCGTGATGGGCCACGGTATTCCAGGCGCGGGTGAAGCGCGCCATGCCTGTCAGGCCGGGTGGGCAATCGCGGCGTTCCGGCCCGGTGATGATACCGGCGAGAAAGGCCAATTCGATCCAGCCCCAGATCAACAAGACCGACAGGAAGGAAATGTAGACATTGGTCAACGTCATGTCCGCCTGAGACACGACCAGACCCGCAAAGCCCAAAGCCGCCACTGGCACGCTTAGAAACACGGAACGTGCATGCGCGACGGCTTTGCCCCCATCGGACCTGCGCACGATCAGCAGGATCGCCCCGGTGAAGAACCACCAGGCGAACACTGCGAAAATCGCGGCTATCCAGGGGGAGGCCATCATCAGTATGCGGGCTCCATCACGGGGCTTTCGGGCACTTTATGGTGAATTGCCGGAATGGTCAGGATCGAGACAAAGGCGACAGCCGCCTTGGCCATGCCAGCCAGACGAATAGCTGTGCCGCCGATGCCGCCCTCTTCCTTGCCCTTGGCGACTTGGCGCGAGGCCGCTTCCATCCGGTCGAGATTTGGCCGCCAGCGGGGGTGGTCAATATCCAGCGTGAAGGGGAAGACCTGCTTGGAGATTTCCGACGTCTTGCGGAACACTTCTTGGCCGTACCATGTCACGTCGACGCCAAGTGCATCATGGAACAACGGGCGCTGGTGGTCGCGCACCCACATGGTGGAATAGACCGCCGTCAGGAAGAACTTGATCCACATTTTGTTGACGCGGCTTTCCGTCAGCGCCGGATCGGTTTTCATCAGCAGCGCGAAGGCTTCGCCATGCGAAAACTCATCATTGCACCATTCGCGGAACCACTGGAAAATTGGGTGGAACCGCTTGTCCGGGTTCTGTTCGAGATGACGGAAGATGGTGATGTAGCGCGCATAGCCGATCTTTTCGGATAGATAGGTCGCGTAATAGATGAATTTCGGGCGGAAATAGGTGTATTTCTTCTGCTGGGTCAGGAAGCCCAGATTTACCCGGATGCCCGCCTCACGCAGCGCGTCATTGATGAAGCCCGCATGGCGTGCCTCGTCCCGCGCCATCAGCTGGAAGAGAGTGGTGATATCAGTGTTCGAGCCACGACGCTTCATTTCTTTGTACAGCACGCAGCCGGAGAATTCGGCGGTGCAGGATGAGATCAGGAAATCGATGAATTCCGCTTTCAGGGCGGGATCCATCCCCTCCCAATTGGCATCCCAGTCATCGTTTTTCTTGAAATGGCCCTTGTTCGGATCGGCCTTCATACCTGCAATGAGCTTGTCCCAGTCTTCGCGAACGGGGGAGACGTCGATCGCGTCCATCTCATCAAAATCAGTCGTATAGAAACGCGGGGTCAGCAGCGTGTTCTGCATCGCGACTTCGGTGGCCATTTCCGAGGTCATTTCTGGCCCGTCCAAAGCATCCTGCGCGGCGATGGCTTCTTCAGCGGTGTTGGCGAAGGCGGAATGTGTTGGCTTGTTCATGACAGCACCTCTTCGCTGAAGCTGAATTCGCACAGCTCCATAAATTCGAAATCGCCGGTCCAGCGGGTCCATTGGCGTTCAATCCATGAGGCCCGCGTGATGGTGGCGGTGCGCGGCTCGACAACCACTTCGCCGTAGGGGGCCATGATCTCGGCCCCGTGGACCAAGACTGAATCGCCGGGGTTCACGACCGCCCCGTTGAGGAATTTCACATGCGCAGACAGCTCTTCAAACCGGTGCGAGATCGTCACCTCGCAAGGTGCGGTTTCCTTGGTTCGCG
Organism: Litoreibacter sp. JB4-2; assembly: GCF_055693445.1. NCBI lineage: Bacteria > Pseudomonadati > Pseudomonadota > Alphaproteobacteria > Rhodobacterales > Roseobacteraceae > Litoreibacter > Litoreibacter sp. JB4-2. The sequence continues at coordinate 2,705,248 of NZ_CM146334.1, read as the reverse complement.
TTATCAGTCCCATTTCGAAGTCCCTTTCAAATGAGGTTTCAGTCGATCAGCGTGGCGAAGGCTGCAACATTGTCTTTCCCGTACCCGATCAGCTCGATGCTCCAACCGGTGGCGGGGTCGATGACAGCGGTGTGGCCGTTTTCGCGGCGCACGACGCGCAGCGGGTCATTTCCTGTGACGTCATGGACGAGGCGCTCGCGCTCGATAGAGGTGGCGATCACGTCGATGAAGCCTTTTTTGTCTTCCTTCGAATGCGCAAGCTGAGTGCCATTGGCATCGATCACGGCGAAGCCTGTGTCACGTGTGCCGGTCAGGGTGACTTGCAGCTCCTTGACGACGGGGCTGTCGGGCACGACGCCCGATTGCGGCACGTCGGCCCATTGCGCGTAGCCGACCATGGCAATGGCCGCGACCATCAGCCCGAACATGGCGCGCACCAGCACGCGCGGCACCATTTCGCGGTCGCGATGCTTCATTTGATTGGCGAGGGAAGATGTTTGGCTGGCCATGATGCTTACTCCGCCGCGACAGCGCCTGCGGCGCTATGATCTGGATCAATTCGGGTGATTTTTGGCTGGCTGACGCGGGTTTCTGCGGCATCGGCAAAGATCGCGGCCACTTTTGCGGCATCCGGGATCGACCGGAAGGCGGGCTGCGTCTTGGCCATATGCCACGGGCGCACATGCGGCCATGTCATCAGGTAGGATAGGCGCGTGTCGCCGATCAACTCAAAAGTCAGCGTACCGAGACCGGATTTGCGCGTGCCCAGATCGGCATTGCCGATGCACACATAAGGCAGGTTCAGCGTCATGGTCAGCGCGGCCCCGATGCGCATGGCGACCCGCTTGTTGGTCAGCGTGTAGACGGTGGATTTAGCCTGCACATAGGCCAGCCCGTATATGATGAGCGCGGCCAAAAGCGCGGAGGCCAGAAAGGGGACGCCGTGGCCCATCGCCTCGGTCAGCGGCACGGTGGTGGAGGAAACCCCGATGCGCCAGACCGCAAGCAGGACGAAATACCCGATGACCCAGTTCAACCCCCACGCATCCTTGGCCAGGCGCAGCGCGTTGGGCTGGCCCTGCCACAAGATGTGCTCATCCGCGGGCAATGCCTCTGGCAAGCCGCGAACCGGTTCGAATTTGAAGTCATCATGGTGCATTTTACTGTCCCCTTGGTCGGAACCGGGCCCCGGCTAAGGGCCCGGCTTTCAGATGGTTTAGATCAGCGGCTCACCGCGTTTCGGATCGGCATAGAGCGTGCCACCACCGAAGAAGGCCATGATCTTTTCTTCCTCCAGCAACGTGATGGAGTTGGCCTTTTTGGCCTTCGGGATGTCGCCGATATTGTGCGCGTAAAGCGACCGGATCACGACGCGGTCGCCCTTGATCTTGGCGAAGTTCATCGGGATCAGGCGCGTGTTGCCGTCGCCTTCGGGGTTCACGTCCATGGTCAGGTAGCGCACCATTTGCTCTGGTACGTCGACCCACATGTCGATGACGCGGCCCACGACCTCCCCGTCGCCGGTGACGACCGGCTTGCCGCGCGGGTCCATCCCGGCGGAGACGTGAAAATCGCTCAGCTCGGACATTGGCTGGATTTTGACATGGCCATGCGCGTCCAGCTCTGCGTGGTCCTTGCGCGGCGCCCAGGAGGCGGGGCCAACCCCGTCCTTCATCGGATCACCGGTTGGCACATAGGGGGAACCGGCGGCCTCAGCGGTGCGCTGCAAAGCCAGACTGTCGCGATCACCGCGCTGGCCCGACGGCACCGTCAGCTCACCACGGCCGTCGCGCAGGAGGAAGGTCTTGTCCTTTGGCACCGGGAACGGGCCCTGATTTGGCGCAGGCGCCCCGTCATCATCGGTCATCGGGTAGCCTTCGCGCATGTTTTCCGTCTGCAGATAGAAAATCAGCAACGCGAAGAAGAGATAGAAAAGCCAGATCGCGGCGCTCGCCAGATCGAAATTTCCAAAGAATGTGTTGCCAAGCATAGGGTGTAACCTCCGTCTTATCTTTTTGTGCCGGTCATGTTGGGAAATCAGCCAAGCCGACCGGCCCCGCCTGCGTTTGTGAAATGGCGCGGGCTTTGACCAATGGCCCGAGCGCGATGAGAGTGACAAAGAGCAATCCGATCTCGGTGTGGTAGACCACCGAATAGCCGGTTGCGTTTGAACTGAGCGCCTCGCCCAGTGTGCCGTTTGTGGCGGCGGTGTTGACCAGATCACGCACCGCGCCGCCAATGAAAATAGACAGCCCCGCCGCTGTGGCCTGCGCCGCGCCCCATGCGCCAAGTGCCAGACCCTTGCCAGCCGCGCCTTCGGTGTTGAGCGTCATCGCCGCCGTCAGCGTGGCGACCGCGAACAGCCCGCCGCCTAAGCCGATGCCAAAGGCGCCTATGAAGAAAATCGTGGCGCTGTTCAGCGGGGCCGCGAAGATCACGGCGCTGAAGGCCACGAGGCCTATCAAGATTCCGCGCGCGGCCATGCGATGCGGATCAACCGACGCTTTCAGCCATTTCGCGGCCAGCCCGAAACCAAGCAATGCGCCTGCCGCCCAAAGCGCGGTCAGAAGCGTTGTGGCAGACACTGACAGACCCAGAATTTCGCCGCCATAGGGTTCAAGCAACACGTCCTGCATGTTGAATGCCATCGTGCCGAGGAACACGACCACCAGCAGCCGCCCGGCGTCGCCACCCGAGGTCAGATCATTCCATGCGTCGCGGAAGAGCGGACGTGGGGCCGCGCGTTCTTCACGGCTCATCGGGGTGACTTTTTCCTGCTTCCACAGGGCCACGATGTTCAACAAAAGCGTGACCACCGCCGCGCCTTGTACGACCTGGACCAGCCGTAGAGCGGAGAAGTTTTGCAAAAGCGCGCCGACGATCACGGCAGACACGCCCATCCCGATCAGGAACATCACATAAAGCAACGCGACGACCTGCGGGCGGGTTTCTTCCGTCGCGCGGTCAGCGGCCAAGGCAAGGCCAGCTGTCTGCGTCATATGCATGCCGATGCCGGTCAGCAGGAAGGCCAGCGCCGCGCCCACTTCGCCCGCCCATTCCGGGCCCGCGGCCTGATCGCCTGAGAGAACCAAAAGCCCCATCGGCATGATCGCCAAACCGCCAAACTGCCAGAGCGAGCCGAACCAAAGATAGGGGATGCGTTTCCAGCCGATGGCGGATTTGTAGGTGTCCGACCGGAACCCCAGAAGCGCCCGGAAGGGCGCAACCAGCACGGGGATCGCGATCATGATGGCCACGATGGTGGCCGCGACGCCAAGCTCCACGATCATCACGCGGTTCAACGTGCCCAGCAGCATCACCGCCGCCATGCCGACCGAGACTTGAAACAGCGACAGTCGGAGCAATTGGCCCAAAGGCAGCTGCTCGCTGACCGCATCCGAGAAAGGCAGCATCCGCAGGGTCATGCCTTTTATGGCCTGCTTTGGGATCACGGGCGGAACTCCAACGCTTGGGAGATATAGAAACCGGAGGTCACACGGTCGATCGGCGTCAGCGCGCCGGATGTAACCTTTGTGGCAAGTTTGCTTGCGCTATGGGGCACCATTGTGGGGGACCGATCAGAGCGCGGGAACAGCTTGCCGACGCGCCACATCGCCATCAAAAGCGGCGTGCGCGGCGCAACGGTGAAGACCATCGTTGCGCGCAAACGCGGCTCTATCCGGGCGAGGATCGTGGCGATGTCGTCGGCAGAATAGTAAATCATCGAGATCCATCGCGACGATATGGTCGAAGACGCCCAGCTCTGGGTCGAGCATGTCGCCTGCGTGAAAGCCCATGCTGCCGGGCAGGCCTTTGGGCGCACGTTTGCGCGCGATCTCAATCAGCTGCGGCGAGATATCGACGCCGACCACATCGGCGCCTTTCGAGGCCAGCTCAAACGCCAAAGCGCCGGTGCCACAGCCCGCATCCAGAATGCGCAGCCCGGTCAGGTCCTCGGGCAATTGGTCAATCAGCAGCTGGCGCATTTGGTCACGGCCCGCACGCACCGTCGCACGAATGCCAGAAACGGGCGCGTCCGAAGTCAGACGCTCCCATGTCTTGGTCGCGGTGCTGTCGAAATAGGTTTCGACCTGTGTGCGTGTGGACTCGTAGGTTTGCATTTAGTCGAACCCAAGCAATTCAAAGATTTCGCGGTCGGGCAGCGGTGCGGGCGCCAAAGGTTCGGTCCCGTTCCACAACGTCTCAGCGAGGCGGATATATTCTTTCTGGACGGCGACGATGTCCTCATCGGCGTCCATTTCAAACAGCGTCTTCTTCTTCAGACGGGAGCGGCGGATTGCGTCCAGATCGGGCATATGCGCGATGCGGTTGAAGCCCACGGTTTTGCAGTAGCGGTCGACCTCATCCGTGTCTTTGGAGCGGTTGGCGACGCAGCCCGCCAGACGGACTTTGTAGTTGGTGGATTTGGCCTGCACGGCGGCGATGATCCGGTTCATCGCGTAGATGCTGTCGAAATCATTGGCCGTGACGATCAAGGCGCGGTCGGCATGCTGCAAGGGGGCCGCGAACCCGCCGCAGACCACATCGCCCAGCACGTCGAAGATCACCACATCGGTGTCTTCCAGCATGTGGTGCTGCTTGAGCAGTTTCACCGTCTGGCCGACAACGTAACCGCCACAGCCTGTGCCCGCAGGCGGGCCGCCGGCCTCAACGCATTTGACGCCGTTGAACCCTTCGAACACGAAATCTTCGGGGCGCAGTTCTTCAGAGTGGAAATCGACCTCTTTGAGGATGTCGATCACGGTGGGGACCAGCGACCCGGTCAGCGTGAACGTGCTGTCATGCTTCGGGTCGCAGCCGATTTGCAGCACGCGTTTGCCCAGCTTTGAGAACGCCGCTGACAGGTTCGACGAGGTCGTCGACTTGCCGATGCCGCCTTTGCCGTAAACCGAAAACACCTTCGCGCCTTCGATCTTTGAGGTGTCATGCACTTGCACGGATCCTTCACCGTCGCCCCCGAGATTCGGAATGCTTTTGTCGAGTGGGCTCATGATATTTCCCTTCTGAGGTTCATTCGGCTGCAATGCCCTCTAGTTGATCTTCAATCGCGTCGGCTGCGTTTTGCAGCGCGGCGAGCGTGTCTTCGTCTGGTGTCCAGTAGTCGCGGTCCGACGCCTCCAGCAGGCGGTTGGCCATCCGCATGGAAGCTTGCGGGTTCAAATCGGCCAGCCTTTGGCGCATGTCGTCATCGAGCACGAAGGTCTCCGACAGGCGCTGGTAGACCCACGGATCGACCTTGCCGGTGGTCGCGGACCAACCGACGGTGTTGGTGATATGCGCCTCGATCTGGCGCACACCTTCATGGCCGTGCTGCAAGAGCGGCTCAAAGAATTTCGGGTTGAGGCTGCGCGAGCGGGTTTCAAGCGCGACCTGATCCTGCAAGGTGCGCACCTTGGCGCCGCCACGGGTCTGGTCGCCGATATAGACCGGCGTGTCGTCGCAGCCCTTGGCGCGTTTGACGGCGGAGGCGATGCCGCCCAGCGTGTCGAAATAATGATCCACCGTGGTGACGCCCAGCTCAACGGATTCGAGGTTTTGGTAGGCAAGGTCCACGTTTTTCAGCGTGTCTTGCAGCAAGGCGGCTTGCTGTGTTGCCTCCCCATCTGTGCCGTAGGCGAAGGATTTGCGGGCCTGGTAGGCGTCGGCCAGATCGGCGTCATCGGAAAAGGCGGAGCTGTCGACCAACTGGTTGACGTTGGAGCCGTAGGCGCCCTCAGCATTCGAGAAAACCCGCAGCGCGGCGGTGCGCATGTCGCAATCTTGGGCTTGGGCAAAGGCAAGCGCGTGCTGGCGGATCGGGTTCAGCTCAAGCGGCTCATCGGCCATGGCGCATTGGTATGCGGCGTCAGCGAGCAGTTTGGTTTGCAAGGGCAGAAGGTCGCGGAAAATGCCGGACAGCGTCATGATCACGTCAACACGCGCACGGCCCAGCTCTGCCAGCGGCACCAGATCGGCACCGCAGAGGCGGCCATGGCTGTCAAAGCGCGGCTTGGCGCCCATCAGCGCAAGGGCCTGACAGATGGGACCGCCATTGGATTTAATGTTGTCGGAGCCCCAGAGCACCAGCGCAACAGTGCGCGGCAGGCTTTCATGGGTTTCGATCAGCGCTTGCGCCTGCGCGGCGCCATCTTGCATGGCAAAGGCGGTGGGCATGCGGAACGGGTCAAAGGCGTGGATGTTGCGGCCCGTGGGCAGAATTTCTGGCGCGCGGATCACGTCGCCGCCGGGGACAGGTTTGATGAATTGACCGTTCAACGCGCGCATGAGGGCGGGCAACTCATGATCTTGGGACAGGTTGGCGCGCGCGGCGTCGCGGGCCTGATCGCTGTCAAAGCTCATCAGGTCGAGCATGTCTTCAATGCTGGCCGCAGAGTGCGGCTTGCCGACGATATGCAGCCCGTCAGGGATCAACGCATCTTCGGTCTCGAGCAGTTTCAGCCAGAGCGTGTCCAGATCGGAGGCGTCCAGATCAACAGCGTCGGCTTGTGCGCGGATAAGTTCTTCCAACCCGGTGCGGTCAGGGCCTGCCCGTGCGGCACGCCACTGCGTCAGGCTGTCTTTCAGATCAGCCAGCCCGCGATAGAGGCCGGAGCTTTGCAAAGGCGGCGTCAAATGCGTGATCGTGACCGCGTTGGAACGCCGCTTGGCGAGCGTGGCCTCAGACGGGTTATTGGCAGCATAAAGATACACGTTTGGCATGTTGCCGATCAGGCGTTCGGGCCAGTCATTGCCGCCCAGCCCGTTTTGCTTGCCCGGCATGAATTCCAGCGCGCCATGCATGCCGAAATGCAGCAGCACATCGGCCTCAAAATCATGCTTGAGATATTGGTAGAAGGCGCTGAACGCATGGGTCGGGGCAAAGCCCTGCTCAAAGAGCAGCCGCATCGGGTCGCCTTCATAGCCAAAGCCCGGTTGCACGCCGACAAAGACCTTGCCGAATTGCGCGCCGAGGATGAACACCTCACGCCCGTTGGACTGCACGCGGCCGGGGGCGGGGCCCCAAGTGGCCTCTATCTCATCCAGCCACGGGGTGCGCGCGACGATTTGATCAGCGGAGACTTTGGCGGCAACATTGGCCTCTTGCCCGAAAGTCTGTGCGTTGCCTTTTAGCACAACCGCGCGCAGCGCATCGACGCTGGCGGGCGGTGTCACATCATAGCCGTCCCGCGCCATCTGGTGCAGCGTGTTGTGCAGGCTCTCAAAGACCGACAGATAGGCGGCGGTGCCGACCGCGCCCGCATTGGGCGGGAAGCCGAACAGCACAACGCCAACATTCTTCTGTGCGTTTTCGCGGCGGCGCAAACTGGCCAGCCGATGGGCTTTTTCAGCAAGTGCGTCGATCCGTTCGATGCAGGGCGCCATGGCTTTGACCTGCCCCTGCGCCGCGCAGTTGATCTGGCACCCGGCACAGCCGTCAGGGCCGTGGCGACCGGCAAAGACCGTTGGGTTTGTGGCCCCGTCAATTTCGGGCAAGGCCACCAGCATCGTGGCCTCAATCGGGCTGAGGCCCTGACCGCCTTGCGCCCATTGCTCAAGCGTTTGAAATTCTAAGGGCTGGGCCGCGATATAGGGCACATCCAGCGACGCGAGCGCTTCAACGGCGGCGTCATTGTCGTTGTAAGCCGGGCCGCCCACCAGCGAGAACCCGGTGAGAGAGACCAGCGCATCAACCTGACCCGCCATATAAGCGTCCATCGCCGGGCGCCCGTCGAGGCCACCGGCAAAAGTGGGGATGACGCGCATGCCGCGCGCCTCCATCGTGCGGATGACATGGTCGTAATGCGCAGTGTCGCCGGCAAGAATATAGCTGCGCAGCATCAGCACACCGACCGTGACCTGCGCGTCTGAGTGCGGCAAATCGGCGATATCTGTTGCAATGTGATCGCCCGGCAAATCGGGGTGGTAGAGGCCCACATCGGGGTATTCCACCGGCAGCGCGGCATCGTGTTTTTCCCAAGCCGGGTTGCTCGCATAGCGCCCGATCAGGAAGCGGATCATGTTTTCAATATTGTCGTCGCTGCCGCCCAGCCAGTATTGCATCGCCAGAAACCACGCGCGCAGGTCCTGACTTTTGCCTGGGATCAGGCGCAGGATTTTCGGCAAGCGGCGCAGCATCTTCATCTGCCCAGCGCCGGATTTGCCGGACGCCTTGGACGGTTTGAGCTTTTTCAACAAGCTCATCGCGCCGCTGGCGGGCTTGGACATGTCCAGATCGCCCATCTTGGTCAGCTGGGTGATTTCCTGATCGGAAACCACGCCGACCATCGCATCGCAGGCGTCACGGCGGGCGGTGAGATCGGGCAGGATCGCTTTGATATGGTCTTCAAGGAAAAGCACGCAATTGACGACAATGTCGGCCTCAGCAATCGCGTCTTGTGCTTTCTGCAGTGCTTTAGGGTCTTTTTCCCATTCGGCAGCGGCGTGAATGGACAGGTTCAGGCCGGGATAATCCAGCGCCAGCTTCGGCGTCACCCGCGCGGCAGGCCCGGCGACGTGCCGGTCCAACGTCACGATGACGAAGTTATAAGGCTTATGGATCACCTCATCGCGCATAATGGGCCTTTGCCTCATAGAGCGTGTCGAGCGAGATTTCCTGCAGGCCTTTTTCGGCGGCGAAGGTTTCGGTGTTGCGGCGCGCCTTGCCGCGCACGAAGAACGGGATTTTCTTTAGCTCTTTTTCGGCGTCAGCGAGCCATGTGATGACATCCGTGGCGGGGGTGACATGTGCGGTCTCGGCGGGCATCGAGCCCCCCTCACCCGCGGCCGGGCTGAGCGGTTTGGGCGCGTGGCCACCGTGATGGCTTGGCCCGGCTGCGTCATGGAATTCGAAATCATCGCGGAACATGTGAAGCAGATGTTCCTCCAGCCCCATGACCAGCGGGTGGATCCAGGTGTCAAAGATCACATTCGCACCCTCAAACCCCATCTGAGGCGAGTAGCGCGCGGGGAAGTCCTGCACATGCACGGGCGCGGAGATGACGGCGCAGGGGATGCCCAGACGCTTGCCGATATGGCGTTCCATCTGCGTGCCGAGGATCATTTCGGGTTGCAGCGCCTCGATCGCGCGTTCGACCTCTAGGTAGTCATCGGTGATCAGCGCTTCGAGCCCGTATTCCTTGGCCGTGGCGCGAATGTCGCGGGCGTATTCGCGGTTGTAGCAGCCCATGCCCGCCACCTCGAACCCCATCTCGTCGCGGGCGATCCGCGCGGCGGCTTTGACATGGGTGCCATCGCCAAAGATGAAGACGCGCTTGCCGGTCAGGTAGGTGCTGTCGACGGACCGGGTCCACCATGTCTGGCGCAAGGCCTGCGTGTCGATCTGGGCGGTGCTGCCGGACAGCGCCCGGATTTCAGCGATGAAATCCTGCGTGGCGCCGACGCCGATGGGCACGGTTTTGGTATAGGGCTGGCCGAAGGTTTTCTCGCAGTAACGCGCGGCCTGTTCGCCGGTTTCGGGGTAGAGCAGCACGTTGAAATGGGCCTGCCCCATCTTGGCGATATCAGACGGCGTGGCGGTCATGGGTGCTGTGACATTGACCTCGACGCCCAGCTCATAGAGCAGGTTGGTGATTTCCTGAATGTCGTCGCGGTGCCGGAAGCCCAGCGCGGTCGGGCCCAGCAGGTTGCAGGTAACGCGCTGCGTTTTTTCCATCGGCTTGGCGAGGTGGCGCACGATCTGAAAGAACGTCTCATCCGCGCCAAAATTTTCTTTGCGCTGGTAGCTTGGCAGCTCAAGCGCGATGACGGGGATGTCGAGCCCCATGGTTTCGGCCAGACCGCCGGGGTCGTCCTGGATCAGCTCAGCCGTGCAGGACGCGCCGACGATAATCGCCTCCGGCTGGAACCGGTCATAGGCGTCCTGGCAGGCGGTTTTGAACAGACCTGCCGTGTCAGAGCCCAGATCGCGGGCCTGAAAGGTGGTGTAGGTGACGGGCGGGCGGTGGTCGCGCCGTTCGATCATTGTGAAGAGCAGATCGGCGTAGGTGTCGCCTTGCGGGGCGTGTAATACGTAATGCAAGCCCGTCATGCCGGTGGCCACGCGCATCGCGCCGACATGGGGCGGGCCTTCATATGTCCAGACCGTTAACTTCATGGAGTTCCTCCATGAAGTTCGGTCGGTGCGGGTAAGCGGGTTTCAAAGAAACCTGCGGCCGCACACCCCTGATCATCTGGGCGCTTCTTGAGTATTTTTGACAGAACGAAGCTCATTCGGCGGCCACCCCCAGAATGTCCTTGCGCCGGACGGGTCGGGCAAAGAGGGAGGCGAGATCGCCGGCCTGTTCGTAAAAATGGACCGGGGTGAAGACCAGCTCGATCGCCCATTTGGTGCTGAGACCTTCGGCTTCCAGCGGGTTGGCAAGGCCCAAGCCGCAGACCGTCAGATCGGGGCGCGCTTCGCGGCAACGGTCGAGCTGCAGATCGACGTCCTGCCCTTCTGAGATTTGCGGACCGGACGGCAGCAGGTCCAGATCGGGGCCGTGCAGCGCGTCATGGATATAAGGCGAGCCGACCTCGACCGCGCTCATCCCGCATTCGCGGGTCAGAAAGCGGGCCAGCGGAATTTCTAGCTGACTGTCAGGAAAGAAGAAGACGGATTTGCCGTTCAGCGGCTGGGCCGCCTGCGCAATGGCTTGGCGGGCGCGGCGACGCGGGGCTTCTGTCACGCGGCTGAAGACCTCTTCGCTGACGCCGAATTCCTTGGCAATCGCGGCGAGCCATGCGGTGGTGCCCTCTTCGCCAAAGGGGAAAGGCGCTGCCAAATGGCGGGCGCCGCGGCGCTCTAACGCGGCATGGGTGTCGCCAAGGAAGGGTTGGGTCAGGGCAAAGACGGTGTTTTCGCCGACTGCTGTATCCGCGTCGATATTGCGGGCGGGCAGGACGCGGACCGGGCCAACGCCCATCTCATCCAAAAGACCCAGCATCTGGTCTTCGACCACGTCGGGCAATGCGCCCACAACCATGAGCTCACGCGCGTCGGTTTCGGGCAAGACTGGGACCATGGAGGCAAGGCAGGCGTCTTCGCCTTGGGTGAATGTCGTCTCAATGCCCGAGCCGGAATATTCCAACACGCGGACTTTTGGCGCATAGGTCTGCGTCATCCGCTCGGCGGCGCGCGACAGGTCCAGCTTGATCACCTCCGACGGGCAGGAGCCGACAAGAAAGAGCTGGCGAATGTCAGGGCGGCGGGCAAGCAGCTGTTCAACGGTGCGGTCAAGTTCGGCATGGGCGTCGTTGAGGCCTGCAAGGTCCGATTCCTCCAAAATTGCCGTCGCGAATCGCGGTTCGGCAAAGATCATGACGCCAGCCGCACTTTGCAAAAGATGCGCGCAGGTGCGCGACCCGACGACCAAAAAGAAGGCATCCTGAATTTTGCGGTGCAGCCAAATAATGCCGGTGAGGCCGCAAAACACCTCCCGCTGGCCACGTTGCTTAAGAACCGGGGATTGGCGGCAGCCGAGTGTGGGGGGCGGGATCATTTGATCGGTCATGCGGGCACCTGTGATTGCAAGCGCGCGACGCGCAATTTCCACAAGAACTGACCCGCGTTCACCACATAGGCGGCATAGGCCGCCAGCGCGATTGCGATCAGGGCCGCTGGCGAAAAGCCACCAAGGAAAAGCCCATATAAATAAAGCGTATGAAGTGCGATGACGACGAAGCTGAACACGTCTTCCCAGAAGAAGGCGGGCGCGAAAAGCCACTTGCCAAACACCACTTTTTCCCAGATCGAGCCGGTGATCATGATGGCGTAGAGAAAGCCGGTTTTGATGATGATCGAAAGGGTGGCGATCTCATATCCGAGCCCGGTCGCGAGATAGCGCAGGACCAGCGCCAGAGAGACCAAAAACACCACAAATTGCACCGGCGCGAGCACACCTTGAACAAGGGTCCAGATGCTCTGATCGCGGCGCGCACGTTCTTGCGACGTGTAAAGCGGCTTGGCGTGTAGCTGACGCGGATTTGCGTCGATCATAAGGTCCCCCGATGTCTAACCGTGTCAAAATTTAGTCATTTGCTACACCATGTGTCAACTTTGATTTACATATTGAGAAATCCGTCATTCGGCTGAGGGTTGGAATTTTATTTATATATTGCAGATGCTTATTGGCGCTTTGGCGCAGAATGTCATAAGCATTTGACATATTGCCCGCACTAATAAACCATCTACCCCCAAATGGGTTGGTACGGCGCGCGCGGTACCAATTTCTGACACTTCATCGCAGGGAGGATAGTTTTTGTCGCAGCGCTCCCCCAAAATGGTACCAAAAACGGGCGTGAATTCTGGCGAATTCGCTGTTAGAGCGCTATCACTACTGGCGAAAAACCTGCGCATGGCTGGCCAATTGAAACCGAAACGGATCCCGACCTTCTCCCGCGAACTCAGACGCGCAGTGTCGTCGCGCGACATGGATGCCGGACGCGTGGTGATCGAAAAGATGCGGACGGCGGGCATCACGAGCTTTGACATCGCCGACAATTACATCCCCGAAGTCGCACGCCATCTGGGTGAGGCCTGGTGCGCAGACACGATGGATTTTGCGACCGTCACCATCGGCTCCGCCCGGTTGCAAGGCCTGTTGCGCGGGCTGGGGCCCGATTGGTGCGCCGAGGACCAGCATGTGATCCGCACCGCGCCGCGCTGCATGGTAATCGTCGCGCCCGGCGCGCAACACACATTGGGTGCAACGATCCTGGCAGGCCAGCTGCGCCGCGCCGGAGTGTCGGTTTCTCTTGAAATTGGCAAAGATGTCGCCGCTTTGGGTGAAAAAGCGGCACAATCGCAATATGACGCGTTTTTGATTTCAGCCTCAGAGCATGAGAGCCTTGAAGTCATAAAAAGCATCGTGCACATGGTGCGGCAGCCCGCGTCCAATGCGCCGGTGGTTGTTGGGGGCAATGTTCTTTCCGTGACAAATGATGTGGCACGTGAAACCGGCGCGGATCTGGCAACCAGTGATCTGGAGACCGCAATTCGTTTTTGCGGCTTTAACGCGCGCTTGCTGCACCTTGTGACGGAAGAGGCCTGACCCTGATGCCGCAGCCAAACTCACAGGACCGCCGCGCATGATGACCCGGGCAAACCACAACTGGACCTCGGGCCTTGTCCCGATGATTGAGCCGCAGCAGTTGTCGGACATTCTGGCGCAGGTCTCCGACCTGGCTTTGTTTGTGACCCCGGACGGCGAGATTTCGGGTGCTATGAGCAACCCTAGCTTCATGCCAAAGACCGATTTTTCCAGCTGGGTGGGGCACAACCTGTCCGACAAGCTGACCGTGGAAAGCGTGCCGAAATTCCGCAATCGGCTGGGCGATATTGCCGGTCAGGGCGGCGCCACGAATGCTGTTGAGGTGAACCACCTCGCAACCGACGCCTTCCCCGAATTCCCGATGCGCTACAGCTTCCATCCGGTGGAACAGGGCAAAACCATTCTGATGCTGGGCCGCGACCTGCGCCCGATTGCCGAGATGCAGCAGCAGCTGGTTGCCGCCCAAATCGCGCTGGAAAAAGACTACGAAGCGCAGCGCGAATACGACACCCGTTTCCGCGTGCTGATGACCTCAAGCAGCGAAATCACGCTGTTTGTGAACGTAGCCTCCGGCGCTATCGCCGATTGCAACACCGCTGCCGCCAACTTCTTTGGCAAAAGCCGCGACGAGCTGATGGGCGCGAATTTCGTCAAGCTTTTTGACGCCCAACAGGGCAACGGGCTGATCCGCGCCTTGGTGGATGCCGAAAGCTCCGACCGGGCGGCCCAGATCGGCGCGACGGTCAAAGGAACAGGGCAAAGTGCTGCGATCCGGCCGACGCTGTTTCGGTCTTCCGGCGATCAGGTCGTGCTGTGCCGTATCAACGCCGATGGCGGGGCCACGACACGGTCCAACGAATTGCAGGAAAGCATGGCCGCGCTTTACAAGGACGGGGTCGATGCCATCGTCTTTGTCAACGCGACAGGCGGCATTCTCAGCGCCAACCCGGCCTTTTTCAAGCTTGCCGACGTGACCCATGCGCAATCTATCCGCGGGCGCCCGATCTCGGAATTTCTGAGCCGTGGCAGCGTTGATTTGAACGTGCTGCTGGAAAACACCGCGCGGTCGGGCTCGATGCGGCTTTATGCGACGCGGCTGGTGGGGGAACATGGCACGGAACGCCCGATCGAGGTGTCCACCACGCGGCTAGGCGCAAGCGGCGAGCATGTGTTTGCCCTGATCATCCGCGATGCCAGCCGGGTCGAGGCCGTGCGCACGCCAGCCAGCCAGCTGACCGAGGCCGACATGCGCTCCGTCATCGAGCTGATCGGCAGCCAGACGCTGAAAGACATTGTCGCCAGCACCACCGATGTGGTCGAGAAGATGTGCATTGAAACGGCTGTAGATCTGACCTCAAACAACCGGGTCGCTGCCGCCGAAATGCTGGGCCTGTCGCGCCAGTCGCTTTATGTGAAGCTGCGCAAATACGACCTGCTTTAAAGGGGTCAGAGAAAAGGTAAGCAAAGCCACGCTTGCCTGAATCAGACTCCGCGCTACATTCAACATACTGAGTAAATCAAATTGACGTGAACGTGCACTTAGTTTGTCGAAGGGGCTAAGTTTGTGACGAATGACGACAATGACCTTTTTGAACCGGTAGTGTTCGAACAAAGCTACTCTGAGATTAGCAATCTCAAAGCGCGATTCCCTGAGGAAGTCGTCGCGTCATTGGCGCGTGAGGTCATTGCGCGTTTGGCGAAACACCGAAGCGCATATGAAACGACACCTGCTCCCGTAGCCGACACCCTCATAGAAAGCTTGGCCACCGCCCTGATCAGTCCCGACCAGCGCGCGGCGGCGAAACTGATCCTTGGATTGCGCGCAGATGGCGTCCGCGACGAGTCGCTCTATCTGCGATATTTGTCTGCCGCCGCGCGCAAACTTGGCGATTGGTGGACCGAGGACAAAATCACATTCGCCCAAGTCACAACCGGCAGCGGGCGCATTTATGCGATCATGCGCAGCCTCAAGCCAATCACGTCAACCGGGCCGGTCGCGACGCAGGGCCGGTCCGCCTTTTTCGCCAGCGTCCCGGGTGAGACGCACACGCTTGGCATCAAGATGGCCGCCGATCTGATGCGCAGCGATGGCTGGCATGTCGACCTGTCGTTTGATCAGGATCATGACGCCGTGATGGAAAGCATTGCCGCAGCCAATCACCCGATCGTCGGGCTGTCCGCCGCTGGCGCGCATGCAGTGCCCATGCTGGCCAAGCTGGTCCTCGCAATCCGCATCTGGTCGCCCGGCGCGCTTATTCTGGTCAGTGGCAATGTAGTGGATGTGGCCCGCGACACCGTCGCCTTGATGGGCGTCGATGCAATCACCAGCGACATAGACAATGCCCGATCTGAGCTGGAGCGCCTGTGGTCCGTCGTGGAAAACCGCGCCTAAAAGCCATCGAGACCCGCACGGCAAACGGATCTTCGCTGCAGGTGCAATTTTCGGACTACTGGAACTCACGCATTGCGGGACTTTTCTGCCGCTCAGAAACTTTGGCTGAAGGTCCGCTTTGCTTGCTGTTCACCGTTGGCCATCAAATACGAGCCTCGCCGCCAGACCCCCGAATACCAGCCCAAGGAAATACCGTGGCCATTTCGATATAGCGGCTGAATTTGCAGACAAACTTCTGACGCCACCAGCCAGCCAGATCACCACCGCATGCACGAGAAAATCAATGACCTGAAGAATAATCGCCAGCACCATGATCTGAACAGCGACCGAGCCTGTTTCCGGGTTCAGAAACTGGGGAAAGAGGGCCAGGTAGAAAAGCGCAACCTTTGGATTCAGTAGATTGGTGAGCAAGCCCTGTCTGAAGATTGTCATGAGCGACAATCATTTCGATGGTTCCGAGCTAGAAGCGAAGCTCTCATGCGCCATGAAAGCCTGCCATGCAAGATAGAGCAGGTAGGCGGCTCCGAGGTATCTGACAACGTCGTAGGCGTAGGGAACGGCCAGGAATAGCTGCGATAGACCTAGCGCCAGAATGGCCGCGTGAATGAGCGATCCAAGGGTAACTCCAAGCTGAGTCACCAGACCGGCCACGCGCCCCTGCGCCGCGCTTCTCGCCGCGACTAAGACCATATCTGGCCCCGGGGTTACGCAAAGTGCCAGGCTGGCGGCGCTGAAAAGAAGTACTGTCTGCAAATCCATCATCTAAGAACCCTGCTATGAGCCACCGCGAATGTCTTGCGATCTATTGATGTTTCTCCTGCGCCCCCTCGGGCATGACAAAGCGGTCTGTCGGTATCTCGGCGACGGCCGTGATCTCGACAAGCAACCTGGGATCATAGAGCGACGCGACTTCAAGCGTGGTTGTCACAGGATAGGGTGCCTCAAAGAACCGCGTTCGAATTTCACCACAGCGCATGAAAGCTTGAATATCCGTTGTGAACTGTTGGAGGGAAACGATGTCGCTTGCTCTTCCACCCATCGTGCCAAGAACGTCGCTGATGTTCTGCAAAACTTGGGTGACTTGAGCTGCCATATCGTCTTCACCGACAATTTCCCCGTCCGGTCCAAGCGACACCTGACCCTTCAGGTAGATCGTCTTCCCTTTACCGCCGATCACTGCCTGTGAGAAGGCTCCAAATGGGCTCCAAACGTTCGGAGGGTCGAAGCTGTGTGCCATTTTGGGTATCAGTCCTTTCGGCGGTTGGCCCGGTTCGATTGTGTTAGACTATCTCACGTAGACGGAGGCCTGAAAACCACGTTGTAAGCTGGGTTGAGCTTTACGCCAAAGCGGACGTTCATTTGCAGTGCAGCATTTTGAAGAGTGGGCTCAACGCCGACATTTTTAGCCGGGTTATGCCCTCGCAGCATTGCCAGCGACGCTTGACAGTTGTCCAAATAAAAAGGCCCCCGCATCAGCAGGGGCCTTTCTAAACGCATGAGGCAAAAGCCTTAGCTGGCCGGGCCGACCGAGACCAAATAGGCCCACAGGTTCGCGGCATCGTCAGCGTTTTTCAACTTGAACTGCATTTTGGACTTGGCCTTTTTGTCGTCCAGCACGCGGGCCAGCCACTTCTTGGGGTCCGCGACATACTCAACGAAGTTTGCCTCGTCCCAACCATCTGGGAGCGCGCCGCTTTCGCCGACAGCCGCGATCGACTTGCCATATTTGGTGTAGCCCTCATAGGCGCCCGGTACGCGCTGATACAGGCCGTACAGGTTCGGGCCGGTCTTGCCGCCTTTTTGGATCGCGGTGCCGTCAGCGGCTTCGATCATGTGGCAGGACTTGCACTTCTTGAAAACGTTTTCGCCTTCGGCAGCGTCGCCTGTCGCGTGCCCGTCAGCAAAAACTGGGGCGGCCGCCAGTGACAATGCGAATGTCGCTACAGTCATGAATTTCATAAGAATCACTCCCTTTCGTGTTCGGAACTAACCTAGTGCCCACAGCGAAAGGGTAAAGGCCCGTCTCAGTATTTCCCTTAAAATTGATGTTACTGTGGGATCTCAATTTTCCGCTAAACGTTGAGATTACCCAAAACTATTGCTATCTTAGGGCTATCCACGGTGCCGGGATGGTGCGGCACCTTTTTAACGGAGGTTTGAGCACTGTCTCAACAAGCTGATCTGGGCGCAGTTACCGCCCCGAATAAGACCAACCCGGTCGACACTGACGCACCCCTGTCCAGCGAAGCATTGCTGGAGTGGATTGTAACTTCTTTGAATGACGAAAAGGCCGAAGAGATCGTGCAGATAGATCTGCGCGGGCGCTCTGAGATTGCTGACTACATGGTCATTTGCTCTGGCCGGTCCACCCGGCAGGTCTCGTCGCTGGCCGACAAGCTCACCGCGAAGCTGAAGGAAGATTTCGGCCGCGCCTCCAAGGTTGAGGGCAAAGCCGCCGGCGACTGGGTGTTGATCGACACCGGCGACGTCGTGGTGCATGTCTTCCGCCCGGAAGTGCGCGAATTCTACCAGCTGGAAAAGATGTGGCTGCCCGCGGGCGACACTGACGCCACCTCAAGCTGATGCGCGTGCATGTTTGCGCCGTTGGCCGCCTGCGGGCGGGGCCCGAACATGACCTGATTTCAGACTATCTGACCCGGTTCGACCGCTCTGGCCGCGCCTTGGGTCTTGGCCCGGCCACAATCACGGAGGTCGAGGACAAGAAAGGCGGCAAGCAATCGGTTGAAGCCGATTTGCTGCGTCGCGCCATCCCCAAAGGCGCGCTGGTCTGCGGGCTGGATGAACGCGGCAAAACCCTGACCAGCCCAGAATTTGCAGCGCTTTTGGCCAAGTGGCGCGATGCCGGGAGGCAAGATGTGGCGTTCGTCATTGGCGGTGCTGACGGGATTGCGCCTGATCTGCGCGGCGAGGCGGATCATCTGATCTCCTTCGGGAAGATGGTCTGGCCGCATATGCTGGCCCGCGTGATGCTGTCCGAACAACTTTACCGCGCCGCATCTATTCTGGCCGGCACGCCCTACCACAGGGCGTAGGTGATGCGGCTGTTGGTCCTTGGCGCTGCGGGAAAACTGGGCCGCTTGCTGCGCGCCGCCTGGCCAAACTCGGGTGAAATAGAGCCTATTTGGCACCAAACCCCGCCCTTCGACATTTTGCGCGACACCGACCAATTGGCCGCTGCCATGACGCAGGCAGACGCCGTTCTCAACCTTGCGGGTGTCACCCACGAACGCCCCGGCCGCAGCTTCGCCGACAACCCAGCCATCGCCGAACGCATCCTGGAACAGGCCGGACATCGTCCCGTGCTGCTATGTTCCAGCGCCGCCGTATACGGCGACACCGATGCGCTGTGCCGCGAAGACATGCCGCTGGCGCCACTTTCGGTCTATGGGCGGTCGAAACAGCATATGGAAGATGTTGCCCGCCCGTATCAAAACGCCACCTGCCTTAGGATAAGCAATGTGGCTGGCGTCGATGCGCTGTTGGGCCAGGACCGCGATCACTACACGCTCGACCAATTCCCGGATGGCAGCGTCCCGTCGCGCAGCTATATCGGACCGCATCATCTGGCGCTGGTGTGCCGTGATCTGCTGGTGCTTGCAGGTCAAGGCCACGCGCTGCCCGATGTGCTGAATGTTGCCGCAGACCCGCCCGTCAGCATGGCCGAATTGCTGGACGCGGCGGGCAAAAACTGGACCCCTGTTCCGGCGCCCGAAACCGCAATCGCGCAGGTCCATCTCGATATCTCACGCATGACTAACCTAATCGCAACCAAATCGCCCTACGCTTCCGTTATCGAGGATTTAAACGGTATCAATAGGTAGCTATGCGTCCGGGAAAACGGCTGTTCGATTTTGTCTGCGCCACGGCGCTTGCCCTGCTTATTTTGCCCTGGATCGGCTGGATTGCTTTCCGCATTTGGCGCCAAGGCGACGGCCCCATTCTGTACCGCGCGGAACGGATGCGCGGGGTCGACCGCCCGTTTACGCTGTATAAATTCCGCACGATGCGGCCCGCTGAACAGGCGGAAGATGGCGTCACGGGCGGGCATAAATCGGGCAGAATCACAGAATTTGGCGCGCGGCTACGACGCAGGCATCTTGATGAGCTGCCCCAGCTTTGGAACGTCATTCGCGGCGATATCAGCTTTGTGGGCCCTCGCCCGCCGCTGCGCGCCTATGTCGACCGTTATCCCGCGATTTACCGCGACGTTTTGAAAAATCAGCCGGGCGTCACGGGCTTTGCCACGCTCATCTTCAGCCAACGGGAAGAAGCCTTGTTGGCAACCTGCGCCGACCCTGATGAAACCGACCGCGTCTATAGAACACGCTGCATCCCCGCCAAAGCGCGGCTGGATCGCATCTATCGCCGCAATGCCAGCTTTGGGTTTGATCTTTGGATCATCTGGACAACACTTCGCCAAATCTCGGGACGCGCACCCGACCAGCCGCGCGTGCAAAAGCGCCGAAGCAACGCGCGCAGGTCTTCCCCTTTGTTAACCTCAAACTGAGACAACCCTGTCCGCGCGACGTTTTCTTGTCGCGCCCTTAGTTTCCGGCGTCACCCCATGGCGCCATCACATGGATTGGCAGGATTTTATGGACAAATTTTCGAACTTCCCCACGACCCCGATTTCACCCGCACGCGGCGGCGAACAGGTCACACCCAGCGACACAACGGCGCTGACCCAAATCAGCCGCGCGCTTTATGTTGGTCAGGGCGGCGATGTCAGCGTGATTATGGCTGATGGCGCTGCCCTGTTGTTTGAAGCAGTGCCCGGCGGATCCATCCTGCCTGCCCGCGTTGAACGCGTAGCGTCTTCGGGCACGTCCGCCACTGGCATTGTCGCGCTCTGGTAGACCTATTTTAGCGCGAGGCTATGATCCAAACCTGTCGCCTCCCGTGCGGCAGGTTTTTTCTGTTCTGAGATCACGTCGCGAAACAGCCGCTCAAGCGCTTTTTCATACAGCTGCAACCGCGCCAACCCGTTCAGATGGCCGTTGCGCGCCTCATCCGCCAAGGCATCACGGCGCGCGTAGCCATCCATCACCTGCGTATGGATTTCCGCACCAGTTTGCGCGCAGCAATCGGCCACATGATCATAGCCCAACGCGCCAAACAGTCCCGCGAATTTGCGGCTATAGGCCAAGGGCACGACCGCGACGCCACTGGAAAACGCGGCAATGCAGGAATGCATACGCGCGCCCGTGAAAAACGACATCTGCGCAATGTAGCTTTTCGCCTCTGACGGCGTGTCAAAGGCCGGGGCGCAAACAACGTCGGGAAAACGCGCGGCCAGCTCCCGAATGGCGTGCATATCATCCTCCACCGGCATATCAGGGCTGATCACATGCGGGATCAGATGCACCTCAGGCCGGTCGGGATGCGCCAAAAAGCTTTTGATCATGGACGCACATAGCGCCCCATAATCCACATCCATCCCAAACTGGTTGCGGCCGGTATAGCCGCCCGCCATCAGCAGGCCCGAGACGTTGATCCCAACTTTGGGGCGCCCGGTATTCACCGCGCGGGGTCGCCCGGGCAGCCGCAAGGCCACGTCACACGCAACCAGAACCTCGCGCCGCACCCCCATCGCACGCAAATGCACGGCGGAGGCAACGTCCCGCGCCACAACCAATGCCGACCGGCTTAGAATGAACCGCGCCAACAGCTTACTGACAGGCCGGTTGAACGGCCCAAATGTCTGCGGCGCATGCACCAGCGGCGTGCCCGAGGCCAGACATAACAGCTTCATCCAAATCATCCGTCGCAGCCGCTTGGGCCCATAAATATCGGCAAAACTGTCGCCAGCGCCGATGTCCAGAACCACATCCGCCGCGCGCATGTGTTTGAACACGCCCGATGGTGCCAACAGGTCGCGCCCGGTCACAGTCACGATCTCAAGATCATCGCCCGAAACGCAGGGCGCGCCGCTGTCATTCCAGTCCAGAATGGTGACTTTTAGCGGCTGTCGCAGCCGCTTGGCGATCGAGCGCACAGCGTCCAGCTGCGCGGCCGTCAGCGCGCCGACACCCAAATTGCGTGACCGTGTCGCGTGCATGATGAAACAAATATGAAGCATGCTTAACCCTGTTGCGATTCCGGTTAACGAAGCGTTACGCGCTTAAGAGTTGGACCCGCGTTGTTGCAGGCTGCGCCGCATCATACCCAACGCCACCCGCATCATCCGACCCAGCCCCAAGCTGCGCGAATTGCGCCAAATCCCGGCCTGCCGGTAGCGCGGCGCAGGAAACCCGGCCAAAACACGCCCGATCAGCCGCGCCAGCAGCTCTTGCCGGCGGCGCACCTGACCGGGCTGCATCGGCTCAACCGCATCAATCGGCATCGCGCGCACCACCAACGCGCCCGCCTGACCGGCGTCATGCACCAGCCGCAATCCCAGTCGGGAGCGCGCAAGGATCAGGCTGCGCCCGTCGCGTTCTTCAAATTTCGGGTAACCTTCCGCATCCGTCTCCCAGGCGTCGGCAAAGACGATATCGGCCTCAAGCCCAATCCCGTCCGCGCAAATCTTGCACCGCGTCTGCACATGTTTTGACAGCACGTCGCCCCAGCTTTGCGCGTAGCTGAGCGTGTGTTGCTGCCCGGATTTCAGGGTCAGTTCGCTGCGCCCCGGCCAGCCGCGCCCGCGATAGCGAAACTGCGCAACCTCTGCCAATTCGGCGCCCATCTGCGACACCAAAGCCTCCGCGCCGCGCTGCGACGGGACACCGGCACAAAAGAACGACAGTTTGATGGGAAAAACGGCGTCAATCCGGGAATCAATCCGCGCCCAGTTGCGCAAGCCCGCAATGTCGCAGGGCTTGCCTACAAACGCGTAACGCGCGGTGCCCTCAAGCAATCGTGGCACCTGCAACAAAGGGGCCGACGGGGCATAGCGCGACGCGGCCTGCGCCAGCAACGCGTCACGCGTCCGGCTGACCACCACAGCGTTGCCCAATGGATTGCTCGGATCCGCCGCGACGCTGACGACGCCGTCAACTTCCCCCGTATCCAACAAATGCGCCAAAACGCCGGTTAACGCCCCGCCCGACGCCGCGTCAAACCGGATCGCGGCATCGGTCGACCACCCCTGAAACACTTTGCGGTAAGAGCCCCAAAGCGGGTGCGACTGGTCCCCCAATTCGGTCGGAACCTGCTGCTGGCCGGGGCAAATCTGCGCAATGTCGCGGCGTTGCTTGCGGGTCAATCTGGCGCGGGTGTCGGGGCGCAAAAACCCACTCTCGCCAAGCGAGATCGAGACCGACTTGGGCGCCAAAGCCGCACAGGCGCCGCAGCCCGTGCACAGACCGGCGCTGACGATCCGGTCGGTAATGTCTTGCGCTTGCACCACACGAAGCTCCTCGCCCATTTACGCCTCGTTAACCGTGAACTGGTTAAGCATGTGTAAATGGAAACGTTGACAGGCCCCTTTCCGCGCCAAAACAGGCTCTATCCGCTGCTTGCGCTTTTATCAGGCCACAGCGTCATTGCGGCGCTGACCCTGCTGCGCAATATCTTTGCGGCGCGTCTTATTGGGGTGGAACAATTCGGCATCGCCGCAGGCCTTGCCATCGTCGCAACGGGCGTCGAGATGGCGACAAATCTCGGCGTGCATCAAATGCTGGTCCGCGACGGGCGCGGCGATGCGCCCCGCTTCCAGGGCTCTCTGCATGCCATCCAGTTGCTAAGGGGGCTTTGTGGCGCGGTGCTGATCTATGGTCTCGCCGGGCCAATCGCCGCGTTCTTCAACACGCCGGAGGCCGCATGGGCGTACCGTACCCTCGCCATTTTGCCGGTATTAACCGGTTTGGCGCATCTTGACGCATATCGTTTTCAACGCGCGCATCGGTTCGGCCCGTCCATCGTAATCGGGGTTGGCCCGGCCCTGCTGGCCCTGCTTCTGATCTGGCCCCTTTACCAAAAATATGGCGATTTCAGGGTCTTGCTGACTGCGGCATTTGTCCAAGCCGCAGGCAGCCTGCTAATGTCGCACCTTGTCGCCGAACGCCGCTTCACCATAGCAATCGACAAAAAACACCTGTGCGCCGTGCTGCGCTTCGGCACACCAATGGCTTTGAACGGGCTCTTGCTGCTTGGCGTGTTCCACGGCGAAAAAATCCTGGTCGCGCATCTTAAAAGTCCGGTTGAGTTGGCGTTTCTGGCAATGGGCTTCACCTTGACCCTGACCCCCGCGCTCATCATCGGGCGCAGCTTGCAAACCTTTGCGCTGCCGCGCTTATGCGCTGTGAAAAGACCTGAAGACTTTCGCGAACAGGCCAACCAGCTTATCGCAATTTGCGCCATGATCGCAGTTTGCCTTGCCTTGGCGCTAAGCCTGTTGGGCCTGTTCGTCCCGGTTTTATTGGGGGACGCATTTTCCCCGCTTGTGGCACTTTTTCCCCTGCTCGCGGTGCTGCACGGGCTGCGCGTCGCCCGAACAGGGCCATCCACCGTCGCCTTGACCAAAGGCTGCACGCTGAACGCAGCGCTTGGCAATCTGCCACGCATCTGCGCCTTGCCGATTGTCTATTTTTGGCTGGCAGAGGGCGGCAGCCTGACAGGCATGTTGTGGATCGCAATCGCCGCAGAGACCGCGGGTCTGGCACTGGCCTTTCTGCGCCTGCGCCAAACCCTGAACACAGCCTAGGTCGCGTCGCCACCGACTTTCCAGGCATCCGCATTCACAAGGGCGGGCGGCCCCAGATATTCTTTGTAAGGCGCCCCGCCCGGGTGCGATCCATCGCCCAAAGCATCTTTCCAAACAGCCAGCCGGTCGACATCGGCCACAACCTGATTGGCCCCACTCGCCGTGGCCATCAACAACAAACGTCGGTTGCTGGGCAACGTCGGCGTGGCCGAGGTGAAACCTTCGTCCATAACCAGCACGCCATTGACCCAGATGCGCGCAAAGCCTGCGGCAAGATCAAGCGCGAACCGGATATCTGCCTGCACCCCGTTGATGATCGTACCCGACGCCGTCTGCGCATAATCCACATGGACCACCCCGCCCGTATCGCGCACGCGCAAACGCAGCTTGCCATTGGGCAAGACCTCCAGACGCAGATAGTTGCCCGTCGTTGTCATCAGCATGATCGTCCCGGAGCCCGGCACGGTCGGCGCAAGATCGAAATGGAACTGCATCGCGCCGACGCCCGCGCCCAGCGTCGCCGGGTCATAGAAGAACGGCCCTGACGCGCTGGTCGAAAAGCCCCCGGCAGGGGCGGGAAGCGTGTTGGTCAACACAGCGTCATCGGGCAAGGGTCGCACCGGCACACCGTCAAGCCCCGCCAAGCCGTGATCGACCACCGGCAGGTTCAAATGCGTGCCCGCGAAATGGTCCTCAGGGAATTTGATCATACCCGTGGCCCCGCCTTCGCCAAAGCGGATCACATCGCTTGAGACGAAAATTCCGGCATTGGGGAACAACCGCACGCGGCCTCCGACCACCTCCGCTCGCTCAGCGGGTTGGCCGTTGATTTGCCAGCCCAGAACATCCGTCCAATGCGGCTGGCCGCTTCCCAAAGCGGGCAAGCCGCGTTTCAGGCGTGGCGTGGTGATGTCGCCCGCGCTCGACCAGATCTCGACATAGGTGCCCGATGGCTCCCATTCGGCCTGATCAAAGACCGGCATCGCCCAGCTGGTCAGGCCCGCCGACTGCAAAATCGCATGCGCCATCAAGCGGCCAAACATCGGCGAGCCGTCATCCGTGTTCGCCGATGGGTGGCTTTGATCCGTCCAGCTGCCCGCGCCGTCATCATAGCCGTTTTGATAGGTCAGCGGCTCCAGTCCCAAGGGCAGGAAAAGCCCGTCAGCATTGGGGTTCACCACCATCTCACGCCAGCTTTCACGCGCCAGCTGTTTGTTCAGAAGGTTATTCTGCGTGGCACCACCGGCTAGCACCGTGGCGCTTTGCATGTCGGCCCCAATGTCGAACTTATGCGGGCCAAAGGCGATCCAGCGCGTATGGGCCGGGTCATAGAATTCGCCAAACCAGTGATCCGCCTGGTAGCTGGACGCGGTGCCATAGGGGATCGTGGTCGGGAAGCTGACCGGCGTGCCGTCGCTGGTTTTGCCGGTAAAGAGCGGGAACAGACCCTCTTCATAGCTCGATGAGAAGGACCCCGGCGTCGCAAACCACGACACGGACGGCATGCCCACATGTTGCCCATCCGCCGTGGCAAAGGCGTGCAGCGCGGCGTCATTGGCCCAAAGCCGAGACGGCTCCGCATCATCCACAAGGTCGCGGAACCCGGTGCCTGCGACGGCCTGAAACACCAGCGCAAACTTTTCGCCCGGCCGCTCCGCCATGAACACATTGGCCATCGCCGCCAGCGCCGCCGTGTGCGGGTCCGCATTCGTCAGATACTTGATTTGCGGGCCGCCATCGAACCACATCGCCTGCACGCTATTCTCGTTCAACAAGGGTTCGGCGGGCAGTTGGTCGTAGAAGGTCGAATGCAGCCGCACGACTTCCGATTGCCCCCAAAGCGCGATCACATGGCCAATCCCGAAACGGTGCGGCGTGGTGGCACGGGTCACCGGCTCTGACTGGATACGCGCCTCAACCCGCAGCCACCGCGTATCCCGCGGCAGGGTCAGGGTACCTGACCAGTCGCCCGACCCGTCAATCACGCCAAAAACCTGCCAATCCTGCGGCGCGTCGCCTTCGGGCAGCAGCCGGATCTCGACGGTCTCGCCCTCCGTCCCGGTGCCGCCAATCGCCACGTCCGCCTCTGCGCGGCCAAACGCAGCACCACTGTCAAACAGCGTCATGTCGCGCGAGAAATTGTTGATGGTGATTTCGGTCAAGGGCACGAAAACGCCACCCTTCGGGTTCGAGGTCGCGGCCAAAGGCAGGCCAAGCATCGTGATCATAAGGGTCACCTTCGTTTGGCTCGGCCGAGGGGGCACCGGCGCCAAAGGCGGTTGGCACGTCAGGCCCGCAGAGGGCCCCGTCCTGCGGGAACGAGCGGACTCTGACTGGGAAAGGCGCAGAAATGTCGCCCGAGCAGGCTGATAACACGACAAATTTCAGCGTTGCGCGCGCATATTATGCTGCGCGCCTTGCGTTAACCTTAGGTCAAACCCGCCGCCGCCAGCTCATGTTCGCGCAAATCGGCCTCAGGCAAACGGCCATACGCCCCGGCGCGAATGCCGCGCCGTATCACCTGCGCGGGGTTGCCGGCCACGATGCAGTCGGGGGGCACGTCCCGGGTCACGACCGCACCCGCAGCCACGATGGACCCCGCCCCGATCTCAACACCCGGCAAAATCATCGCCCGCGCGCCAATGAAGCAATCCGGCCCGATCCGGGTGTGCAGATACATCCCGCGCGTGCGGTCATGCGTCAGCACCATCGCCTGCAACGCCACATAGCTGCGCGCACCCACATGCACGCCAATCGGGAAGGTCCGGTCAAGCCGCGCCGACAGCGACAGCTGCGCGCTGGGATCAATATCCATGCCGTAAACCTTCACCAACCAAAGCCGGCGCAGACCCACCAAGCCCGCCCGAAAATGGCGAAGCCGGTTCAGCCCGCGTCGTCGCGCTTTTTGCAGCCCTTGGCTTGGCATCGGCAGGTCGGTCACGGCGCTTTCCTCTTTCCAAAGCAAACGCAAAATAACCGCGCAAATCTTTACAGAATGATAACGGTTAACCGGCAATTTACCTTCATGTTGTCGCGCCAAAACCTCCCGCTTCCGGTCATTCTGTATCTCGCCGTCGTGGTGCTGCCTGTCCGCTTCATGGCCGGGCCCCTGCAAATGACTAGTGTTAGGCTCTATTTGGCTGTGCTTCTGGTCCCGCTTTTGCTGTCACTGGTGCGCCACCGTCCCACCGCAACCGACATTCTGCTGCTGCTTTTTGTGCCTTGGGCGGGCGTCGCGATGTGGATGAACACGCCCAGTCAAGCGGTGGAGCATACTGGCGTCATGCTGCTGGAGATGTTCTGCGGCTACCTTCTGGCGCGCCGCTACATCACAAATGCCGCGCAGTTTCTGGCCCTGATTAAGGCGATCACAGCTCTGGTGCTGCTCTGCCTACCGCTTGCAATCTATGAAACGCTGACCGGCTCGCCGCCCCTGATTGACGCCATCCGCGCGCTGCCGGGCATCACAAGCGTCGACATCGTCGATATCGAGGCGCGCTTGGGCCTCGAACGCGTCCAGGCTATCTTCGCCCACCCGATCCATTTTGGTCTGTTCTGCGCCTCCGCCACCGCCATGGCGTTTGTCGGCCTTATGAAACAGCTGTCTTTGCCGCGCCGCCTCGCCATTTTGGCGCTGACCGTGCTGACCGCCTTCCTGGCCCTGTCCAGCGGCGCGTTCTTATCCGTGTTGATCCAGCTTTTCCTGATCGCATGGGCCGCGTTTTTCGTCCGTAACGCGCAGAAATGGTGGTGGCTAGTGGCGGCGATGCTGGCAGCTTACATTTTCATCGATCTGGTCTCCAACCGCAGCCCGATCCGCGTCTTCCTCAGCTACGCCACCTTCTCGGCGCACAATGCCTATTGGCGGGGCATCATCTTTGAATGGGGCATGATCAATGTCTGGACCAACCCAGTCTTCGGCCTCGGGCTGGAGGAATGGCTGCGCCCCCATTTCATGTATTCCGGCAGCATGGACAATTTCTGGCTGGCCCTTGCCGTGCGCTACGGCTTGCCCGGATTTGCGCTTATGGGGCTGGCCATCTGGCGCGTCGCGCGCAGTGGTACCGCGCCGCAGCACCTAAAAATGGCGTGGCTCTATTGTATGATCGGGCTGACTTTCACGCTGTGCACCGTCCATGTCTGGACCGCGATCTATTCCTATTGCTTCTTTCTGCTCGGCGCAGGTCAATGGATGGCCCTGCGCACCGGGTCAAACCCAAGCCCACAATCCGAAACTTTGCCCTTTGCGCGGCCCTTCCGGCCCAATTTCCAACGCGTGGCCCCCGCCTGATGCTTGGTGTCGTCATCGTCACCTACAACGCGACGGACGTCATCGAGGCCTGTTTAGACACGCTTTTGGCCAGCGATCAGCCGCTCAAGCTGGTGATTGTCGACAACGCATCGCCCGATCACACGGTCGCCACCATCACAAACTGGCGCACCGCGTCTGGCAGCACTGCGCGCGATCTGCCTTTTGTAAAGCCCCGCGCGATCCCGCGACACCGCCGCGCCGCCGTCAGATTGATCGAGGCCGGTCAGAACGCAGGCTTCGCCGCCGGGGTCAATATTGGGCTCAAGCACCTGCGTGCGGTTCCGCAGATTGACCGGTTCTGGATTTTGAACCCCGACACGCTGATCCCGCCGGGCACGCCCAAAGCCCTTGCGGACGCCCCGGATGGTTTCGCGCTGATGGGCTGTCGTTTGCTCTATGCGGACGCGCCCCACCGGGTGCAAATCGACGCGGGCACCATCAACCGTTGGACCGGCGTGACCGGCAACCTGTCCCTCGGCGCGCCTGCTGATGCCCCGCTCGCCGACGCCGCACGGGCCGATTTCATCTCCGGCGCCAGCATGGTGGCCTCCCGCGCCTTCATTGACGCCGCAGGCCCCATGCCCGAGGACTATTTTTTGTATTATGAAGAAGTCGATTGGGCCCAAAGCCGCGCAGACATGCCGCTTACCCTATGCGAAAACGCGCCCGTCTATCACCGCGCGGGCACCGCCATCGGCTCACCCACGCTGGGCAGCACCGCCGCGCCGTTTTCTGTCTATCACAAAAACCGCGCCCGGATGATGTATCTGCGCAAGTTTCACCCGTGGTCCCTGCCCACCGGGTACCTCTATGGACTGGCCAAATCAGGGCAATACATGGTCGAAGGCAATACGGCGCAGGCCACTGCGCTGATGCGCGCCATGCATGGGCTGCCGTTGCTAGCCGATATAGCTGCGCAGCGTCGTGACCAACCCGTCCAAAGACGGGCCTGACGCGATCGGTGGCTCAGGTGCTGCAAATTCCGTCCGGACCAGCGCCTCAAGCTTGTTGGTGTCCCATATCCCGGTAATCCCGTCCCGCCCCAAAAGCTGGCGCACGGTGCCCTGCTGGTGGTCGTTGCGATGCTCACCCAGCGAGGCCCTTCGCGGCACCAAAATCACCGGCACCTGCGCCTGACGCGCCGCCAGCACCGTGCCAATCCCGGCATGCGCCACGACCAGCCGGGCGCGTTCAATGACATCCCCATACCGTTCGCTGCTCATATAGGGCTCTACAATCAGGTTCGGGTAGGGCGTGCCCGCATCGCAGGTTTGCGCAATAACAGGCTCGCATAGCTTGCCCGCAATGCGGTTCATTTCTTCAACGAGGCGCGGGAACGGCAGCTGGGTGCCGACCGTCACAAAGATCATAGCACCGCCCCCGCATAGATCGCGCCAGTCTTGCGCGACACGTCGGGCCATTGTGTCAGCCAAAGCCCGGCAAACGGGCGCGAGAGGCGGCCCGACAGCGACATCCCTTCAGTGTTGGCAATGGAATCGATCCAAATGGTGCGCGCGCGAAACATCCGCGCCACGATCAGCGCGACCAGCCCCGGCAAAGCGCCCGTGGACACCACCACATGCGGCCGAACCCGCAAGATGATCCACGCCACCTGCAAAGCCACCAAAATGCCGCGCCACCATTCGGTGCGGCTGCATTCGCTGATGCAGAATTCGGCAATGTCGGGGTCGGTCGACACGAAGCGGACGTCATGGCCGTCAAAGGCGCCGGTCATGGCGTTAAGTTGGCGCCAATGGCCGCCCTTAGAGGCGACGGCGAGCACGCGTTGCGTTTTCATGGATAGGGCTCCTCCAGGCTATCCGATGTTTCCACCTGGCCCGGATATGGTTGCGGCCAGATGCCCCTATCTTCGCCTGCGCGACCGCACCCTGCGTTCACGAAGCTGGCCGTCGCGCGGCCAGCCGGTCCTTCATTCAAAGAGCTTGCGCTCCGGGACGACAATCACGTCGCCTTGTTGCAAAACCACCATCTGCGCGCCGCCATTCATCATGGATTTGGCGTCGATCCGGTAGGATTTGATCGTCTTGGTCTTGCGGTCCACGCGGCGCAGCATGACGCGGCTGGACGCAGCAAACCGGGTGAACCCGCCCGCCTCCGCCAGGAACTGCATCATCGTGGTGCCACGCGGCACCACCAGCTTGCCAGGCTTGCCCAGCTCGCCCATCGCGAAGACCGAAATTCCGGCAACCCGCGCGGTTCTGGGCGCGGACGCCCGGGCCCGCGCCGCCACGCTGCGCTTCGGGTCGGCCAGCCGCGACACGGAAATGTGGATCGTTGGCAGGTTCACGTAATTGGGCCCGATCTTCTGGCGCACCATCGCTTCGACCTGCGGAACGGTGCGCCCCGCCACCGGGATCGTGCCCGCCAGCGGCAAGGACACGCTGCCATCGGGCAGCACCAGCACGGACCGGCGCATCGCTTCGTCTTCCAGAACTTCCAAGACCAAAGTGTCGCCGGGCTGTATCAGGTAATCCTTTGCGGATGCTGGCACGCCAAAAAGGATCGAGATCAGTATCAAGACTGATTTCCACATCACAATGCGCTCCTTCTCTCAGCTTTTTTCCAAGCGCCAGACGCCGACTCACTGCCGTGTCATGTCGCTGTTCGGATTAAGAAAAGAAACGATTTCGATTAATTATGTCTTAAACTGTCTGCGTTCTTTTCACAGCTATCGTAGCCAGTGAGTAAGGACGCAACATGCTCTATGACAGCTCAGAATTCGAATGGCCCCGGCGCTCAAAGCCGAGCCTGCTTAGCCGCCTTTTCGCTAAAATCACCGCGCCGTTTGGTCGTAACGCATGAGCAACGCACGCATCAGATACTGGCGCTGGAAGCTGCTACGGCAGGTCCCGCTTTCGGTTGGGGTAGCGCTTGTGGGCGTCGCCGCCAGCCTCACCGCGATCGAATTTCTACCAGACCGCTACACCGCCACCACGCGACTGTTGGTCGAAGCCACATCCGTGTCTAACACAGCCCGTGTCAGCGCCGAATCGATGCAACACGCGGCTCAGCTGCAAAGTATTGAGGCGCGTTTGATGACCCAGCCGCGGCTCACCGCGCTGCTCAAGACATTGGGCAGCGACGCCGACCCCAAGACCCTGCAAGACGCGATCAGCTTCGACACGTCCAGCGGGCGCGGCAAGCCAACGACGCTCGAAATCGCCGTCACCGACGCTGACGGCGCCTTCGCCGCCGCGATTGCAAACGCCTTGGCCGATCAGGTCCTGTCGGAACACAGCCAGATCAAAACCGGTCGCGCCGAAAGCGCGTTGTCCTTCTACAGGGAGGAGGTCGTCGATCAAAAGCTGCGCCTCGACGCCGCTTTTGAGGACCTGTTGCGCTTCAAGGAAGCCAACGCAGGTGCCCTACCCGAAGACGCGCCACGCTACCACGACCAGCGCAAAGCACTGTTGCTGCAACGCGCCTCGCGCGGGTTGTCGGTCTCTGCCGATCCGACCCGTGACCGGATAGCGTCTGAATTGCGCTCCGCCGCCGCACTTTATTCAGGCCAGCACCCCAAGGTGCGGTCGCTGTCAGCACAGCTTGAACGCTCCGACGTGCCCGAACAATCAGGCCCGCCCAAGCTGATGAACTCCACCGATATTTCCAAGATCGACGCGGCACTTGCGCTGATCCCAGCCAATGCACTGCGGCTTGAAACGCTGGAAAACGCCCACGCGCTTGCCCTGACGCAATATGAAGACGCCGTCGCGCGGCTGGAAGATGCCGCCGTCGAAGAACGCATCACGCTGACCAGCAAAGGCGACCGTCTGTCCATCGTCGAAGCCGCCACCCTGCCAGACCTTCCCGCTGGGCCACGCCGCAAAATCGCGCTGGCACTGGGCATCGCTTTGTCCTGTCTGGCGGGCCTTGGTCTGGGCATCCTGCGCAGCCGGGGCGATCTGGTGTTGCGGCGCCCCGAAGACCTGATGAACAGCCTGAAAATTGCGCCTTACGCCGTGATCCCCCTCCCAAAACCCGCCTGAATATCGGAGCCACCACATGCAGCATGCCGCCCAAGACGCGACCGCCCCGGACCCCACATTGGAGGACACCACCCAACACGCCAGAGAACCGGTGATCGACAATGCGCGCCCGGTCTCCTTCACGCATAACCCTGATGACTACAAAGTCCTCACCGACCCGACCCGCGCGTGGATGCGGCTGAACGAGGTCTCGATCCCCGCCCATGCCAAGATTAACGACCCGCAAGGCATCGCGCATGAGCGCGCCATTGACCTGATGCGCAGCCGGTTGCTGCGCCAAACCCGCACCGATGGCATCAAGCGTTTGGCCGTGACCGCACCCACCAGCGGCGGCGGCGCAGGCAAGCTGACGGCGCAATTGGCGCTTAGTCTGGCGCGGCAAGATGATCTCAGGATCATGCTCTTTGACTTTGACCTGCGTGATCCAAAGCTGGCGACGCGATTTGGCCTATCGTCTGTCTCCCCAATCTGGAGCGCCCTGACCGGCATCCGCCGCGAATTTGACAGCTCCTGCCTGCGGGTCGGCTCAAATCTGGCGCTCAGCCTGTCGACCCAACCCGCCGAATCCCCGGCGGAACTTCTGGCAACCACCAAATCAACCGCGCTCATGACCCAAATCGAGGAAGACTTCGCGCCAGACCTCATGCTCATGACCCTGCCGCCGGTGCTCAGCACTGACGACGCCGTCAGCGCGGCCGGGCTCTATGATGCGGCGCTTCTGGTGGCACGCGCCGACCACACCACGCGTCCGCAGATCGACCAAGCCGAAAAGCTGATCGCCGAACAAAAGCCCTGTCTGGGCGTGGTCATGACCAATTGCCGGTTCACCGATGACCACACATCTCACTGAGCTGCCCGCCACTTTCATCGAGCGCCCCAAGACCTTCCGTGGCCCGAAATTGCGCGCCTTGCGGGCCGTGGCCTCGCTCGTTGATCCGCGGGCCTGGCTGCATCTGGCAAAGCTGATCAATTACTACAACTACACCCATGTCACGCCCCGCCGCGCGCTCACCTGCGGGCCCGGCACCGCGATCAGCCCGACCGCGTCTTTCGCCAATGCCCATAACATCGCCTTGGGCGCAGGCGCCCATATCGGCGCCCATTGCGCGCTTTGGGCTGGAGAGCATCGCGGCGCAATCGTCGCTGGCGACAACCTGCTACTGGGGCCCAATGTCATGATCACCGCCGCCGGATACCGGTTCAATCACGGCAGCCCAGTCACCAAGCAACCCATGCGGGAGGCTACCGTGCGCATAGGGCGCGACGTCTGGATCGGGTCGCATGCCGTGATCCTGCCCGGCGCTGAGATCGGCGACGGCGCAATCATCGGCGCAGGCGCCGTGATCCGTGGCAAAGTGCCCGCCGCCGCCGTCATCGCCGGTGCGCCGCCCACGCAGATTTCAACACGCGAAATGGTTGAAGGCAGCCGCGCCCCGGCGTAGCGTGCGCGCAACCTCAAAAGGCGCGCGTCATGACCAGCAAAAAACCCGTAGTTCTGTGCATTCTCGATGGCTGGGGCCTGTCTAACAGTGAAACGGGCAACGCCCCCCTGCTGGCCAAAACCCCAAATATCGACCGCATCACCGCCGAATGCCCCAACGCCACGCTGCTGACCTTCGGCCCGGATGTGGGCCTGCCCAAAGGCCAAATGGGCAATTCCGAGGTCGGCCACACCAATATCGGCGCGGGCCGCGTCGTGGCCATGGACTTGGGCCAGATCGACCTGGCCATCGAGGACGGCAGCTTTTTCAAGCGCGAGGCGCTGACCACCTTCATCCAGGACCTCAAAACCAGCGGCGGCACCGCGCATCTGATGGGCCTGGTGTCTGACGGCGGGGTGCACGGTCATACCTCCCACATGCTCGCGGCCGCCAAGGCGCTAACGGATGCGGGCGTCCCGGTGGCGGTCCACGCCATCACCGACGGTCGCGACGTGCCGCCAAAATCCGCCAAAACCTTCCTGCGCGACATCAAGGCGAACCTGCCCGATGGCGCGCAGATCGTCACCGTCAGCGGCAGGTATTTCGCCATGGACCGCGACAATCGCTGGGACCGGGTCGAAAAAGCCTATCAGGCCATGGTGCATGCCAAAGGCGCCGACTATGCCGACCCGCAATCGGTGGTGCGCGACGCCTATGCCCGCGACAAAACCGACGAATTTATCGAGCCCGCCACTATCGGCGGCTACAAAGGCATGAAGGACGGCGACGGCATCTTCTGCCTCAACTTCCGCGCCGACCGCGCCCGCGAAATTCTGGCTGCGATGGGCGATATCCGCTTCGACGGGTTCTCAACCGCGCAGCTGCCCAAGCTGGCCGCAAGGCTGGGCATGGTCGACTATTCCGCCAGCCATAACGACTACATGACCACCGTTTTCCCCAAGCAAAAGATCGACAACACGCTCGGCGCGTGGGTCGCGGCCCAAGGCTTGCGCCAGTTCCGGCTGGCGGAAACCGAAAAATACCCCCACGTCACCTTCTTCCTCAATGGCGGCCGGGAAGAGCCCGAAGAAGGCGAAACCCGCTACATGGCCCAAAGCCCCGCCGTCGCCACCTACGATCTGCAACCTGAAATGTCCGCGCCGGAGGTCACCGAAAAGCTCGTCGATGCAATCTACGAACGTTACGACCTGATCGTGGTGAATTACGCCAACCCCGATATGGTCGGCCATACCGGCGATCTGGACGCCGCGATCAAGGCCTGTGAAGCCGTCGATCAGGGGCTGGGCCGCGCGCTCAAGGCGCTTGATGTGACCGGCGGGGCGATGATCGTGACGGCGGACCACGGCAATTGCGACATCATGATCGACCCTGACACGGGCAATCCGCACACCGCGCATACGCTCAATCTGGTGCCTGTCATCATGGTCGGCGGCCCCGATGGGGCCAAGCTGACCGACGGTCGTCTCGCTGATCTGGCACCCACAATTCTGCAACTGATGGGGCTCGACCAGCCAGAAGATATGACCGGAAAGTCGCTGATCTCGTGATCCGCGCCGCGCTCACCGCATTATTGCTCACACTAAGCGCACCCGCTTTCGCGCAATCCGACCCCGTCACCACCGCCAAACGCGCGGCGCAAATGCTGCAAAAAGCGGCTGACCAGCTTGATAGCGCGCAAAAATCCTCGACCCGGATCAAGGCCCTGACCGAGACCGTGCGCGCCTATGAAGAAGGGCTCGGCGCTCTGCGCGAAGGGCTCAGACGCGTGGCCGTGCGCGAACGCGCGATCCTGCTGGATTTTGAAGCCAAGGAAGACCGCTTGTCGCGGCTGCTGGGCGTGCTGCAAACCATCGGGCGATCCCCCGCACCGCTGCTGATGATGCATCCAAGCGGGGCCATCGGCACGGCGCGGTCAGGCATGATCCTGTCTGATGTCACCCCCGCCCTGCAGGCCGAGGCCGAACAACTAAAAGCGCAGCTGGGCGAACTGTCACTGCTGCGCATCTTGCAAGAAGACGCCGCAGGCCAGCTGACCGCAGCACTTGATGAGATGCAAATCGCCCGCACCACGCTGGCCCAGGCCGTCGCCGACCGGACCGAGCTTCCCGACCGCGTCATCACCGACAGCGCAAAGATGACGCAGCTCGTCTCTGCCGCCGATACGCTGCAAGGCTTTGCCGACAGCCTCGCCACGCTCAGCATCGCTGAAACCGCCAATGCCGCCGACTTCGAAACCGCCAAAGGCAGTTTGCCGCTGCCCGTTGCGGGCACCGTCTTGCAACGTTTCAATGAAGTTGACGCAAACAACCTCTCCCGCCCCGGCTGGACATTGGCGACACCAACGCGCGCACTGCTCACGGCCCCATGGCCCGCAACCGTGCGCTACGCAGGCCCGCTTCTGGACTACGGATCGGTCGTCATTTTGGAACCCGGACGCGGTTATTTGCTGATTCTCGCGGGTCTCAGCCAGCCGCTTACCGAAAGCGGGCAGATCGTGTCACAAGGCGACGCATTGGGTCTGATGGGGGAAATCCACCCGACAGTGACGGTTTTTTGATCTCCGCAAGCAAAGGTGGTGGCGGTAATCTGCAAGAGTCGCTTTATATAGAGCTAAGAAAAGATAACACGGCCATCGATCCGGCAGGCTGGTTCACGGCAGAGTAAGGATAGAAAAATGAAAAAATTCATGCTGGCAGCATTGCTGGGAACAGCCGCAGGCGTTGCTGTGACAACTCAGGTAACAGGGCCCCTTCTGGCGCAGGAATCGGAAAGCAAAGCCAATGTCTACGAACAGCTCGATCTGTTTGGCGACATTTTCGAACGCATCCGCGCGCAATATGTCGAAGACGTCGATGAATCCGAGCTGATCGAAGCCGCCATCAACGGCATGCTGACCTCACTCGACCCGCATTCCAGCTACCTATCCGCCAGCGACTTCGAGGACATGCGCACACAGACCTCCGGCGAATTTGGCGGTCTTGGCATCGAGGTCACGCA
This sequence comes from Litoreibacter sp. JB4-2, assembly GCF_055693445.1. Classification (NCBI taxonomy): domain Bacteria; kingdom Pseudomonadati; phylum Pseudomonadota; class Alphaproteobacteria; order Rhodobacterales; family Roseobacteraceae; genus Litoreibacter; species Litoreibacter sp. JB4-2. The sequence goes on along the minus strand of NZ_CM146334.1, from coordinate 2,668,384 downwards.
AGAAGAAGGCTACGTCAAAGTCGTCACCCCCATGGACGACACGCCAGCCGACAAGGCCGGCATGGAAGCCGGTGACTTCATCACCGCCGTCGATGGCGACAGCATTCTGGGTTTCACGCTGGAACAAGCGGTTGAGCTGATGCGCGGCCCCGTGGGCTCCGAGATCATCCTCACCGTCGTGCGCGAAGGCATGGATGAGCCATTCGACGTTTCCATCATCCGCGACACGATCAAGCTGACCGCCGTGCGCGCCCGCACGGAAGGCGACAGCGTCGTGCTGCGCGTCTCCACCTTCAACCGCCAGACCTACCCCAACCTTGAGGCGGGTCTGAAAAAGCAGATCGAAGAGCTTGGCGGCGACGACAAGGTCAACGGCATCGTGCTGGACCTGCGCAACAACCCCGGCGGCTTGCTGAACCAGGCCATCGCCGTGTCTGACGCCTTCCTCGATCAGGGCGAAATCGTCTCCACCCGGGGCCGCAACCCCCGCGACAGTGAACGCTACAACGCCACCGAAGGCGATCTGTCCGGCGGCAAACCCATCGTGGTCCTGATCAATGGCGGCTCGGCCTCTGCCTCCGAAATCGTCGCAGGCGCGCTGCAAGATCACGGCCGCGCCGTGGTCGTCGGTGAAAACAGCTTCGGCAAAGGCTCGGTGCAAACCGTGGTGCCCGTGCGCGGCGACGGCGCGATGCGCCTCACCACCTCGCGCTACTACACCCCGTCGGGCCGCTCCATTCAGGCGCTCGGCGTGTCGCCCGACATCATCGTCGTGCAACCCCGCCGCCGCCCCGATGAGGAAAACGCCGAGGAAGAAACACGCTCAAACCGCTCCGAGGCGGACCTGCGCGGCTCCCTCAGCAACGACTCCATCTCCGAAGATGAGCGCGCCATCATCGAGGCAGAACGCGAAAAGGCCGAAAAAGCCGCGGAGCTGCGCGAAGAAGACTACCAACTGGCCTACGCGCTCGACATTCTCAAAGGTCTCGAAGCCATCGCGGCCGCGGGCAAATAATGACGCCTGAAGACATCGCGAAACTGCCCTACCGGCCTTGCGTCGGGCTGATGGTGGTCAACAAAGCGGGCCGCGTTTTCGCGGCCCAACGCATCGACAACCCGGGCCCGGCCTGGCAAATGCCCCAGGGCGGCATCGACAAGGGCGAAGCCCCCCGCGACGCCGCCTTGCGCGAGCTGGAAGAAGAAACCGGCCTCACCCCCGACAAGGTCACGATCCTCGCCGAAACGGAGGAATGGCTGCCCTACGACCTGCCTCATGATATGGTCTCCAAGCTCTGGAAGGGCAAATATCGCGGCCAAGAGCAAAAATACTTCCTGCTGCGCTTCGAGGGTCAGGACAGCGACATCAACATCGAAACGGAAGAGCCCGAATTCTCCCGTTGGACCTGGATGGCGATGGACGATCTGGTGGACAAAATCGTGCCCTTCAAGCGCGACACCTATTCCAAGGTCATTGCCGAATTCCGCCCGCTGGTGGGCAGCTGACCCGGCGACACATCGCTCAATTCGCGCCCCCAAAACGCGCCGCTTGAGCCGCCCGGGCAAACCGCGAAAAGATACCGTCATGACACGCCACCTTGCAGCCCTCCTGCTCTTCGCGCTCGCGGCCCAGCCCGCGATTGCGCTGTCCTGCCTCAGGCCGGACGTGGCGAACTCCTACAAAGAGGCGGTCGCCTCCGACAAAACTTACTTCATCCTGAACGGCAGCTTCGCCTTCACCCCGCCCGACGACGCGCAGCCAAAAGGCGCCACAAAAACCTTCATCGCCGATTTCCGCGGACGGGTCCTGACAAAGGCGGGATTCACCCAGAATTTTGAGGTCCCCGTCACGGTCAACCTGACCTGCGCGGCCACGTGGTGCGGCGATCTGGACCCGCAAAGCCCCTACATCGCCTTCGTCGAGCGCACCGGTGAACGCGCCCTGACATTCAACGTCGACCCGTGCTTCACCTTCGCCTTCAAGGATCCCGATGTCGAAACGGTCAAACGCCTCGAAAACTGCGCCCAAGGCGGTGCCTGCACGCCGCTGGCCGACTAAACCTCAAACTATCACAACGCTATTTTATGCCCGCCGGCACGTGTTGGGCGTCGGCCCATTGTCGGGGCGATTGTCCATAGACGCGCTTGAATTCCCGGCTGAACTGAGACGGGCTCACATACCCCACGCCCATCGCGGCTTCAGTGACGGCCAAACCACCCGCAATCTTCATCGCAGCAGTGTTCAGGCGCAATGATTTCACAAATTGAATAGGCGACATCGTTGTCACCTGTTTGAATTTGCGATGAAACACAGCCCGGCTCATGCCTGCACGCATGGCCATGTCATCTATTGAAACCGGGGCATGCAAATTGGACGACACATGCGCGATCGACCGCGCGACGGCATTCCCAGCGCCGAAAGCATGTCGCGCAAAGGCACCCGCCTCGCCTTTCAATATTGCATAATACAGCTCGCGCAGGCGCGCCTCGCCAAGGACCGCTGTATCGGTTTCGCTAGACCCAAGCTGCAACAGCCGCAGCAAAGCATCAGTAAAGGAGAAATCCCATTCAGCAAGCTTGATCGCCTGCGCGCGCAAACTGCCCTTGGCAGACGGTAGGGCACCGCTGGCATTTTCCATTTCCATCGCCAACTCGCCCATCATGCGTGGGTCAAGTGACACGAAAACCCCATAAAGCGGGGCGTCCGGCGATGCTTTGGGCGTTCCTGCAATCACCGGCATCGACATCGGACAACACAGATACTGGCTGTCGTCATAAATGTATCTATGACCGTCCAAAACGGCTTCTTTCGTCCCGCTTACAATAGCCACGACACATGGTTCATAAACCGCCGGCACGCAGGGTATTGAGGTCGTAGCGCGGAACAACCGCACCCCATTTACGCCGGTTTCTGTCAGACCGTCTTTGTCGGTTCGGCTTTCGATAAACTGTTTGATCTGAAGTTTGCTCATACAGTTTATCTAGCGCCGCTCATACGAAGAAAACAACCGTCGTGATACAATTGGGCAAGTATATGCGAGTATGTCGCCTATTTTTTCTCCCATCAGAGACGTATCTACCTAGTCAACATGATCTGCAGCCGCTGGCTGGAAACACAAGGAACACGTCGATGGCAGATACGACATTCGGGCCCAAAGGATGGACGCCAGAACGCCTCAACTCATGCGCGGGGCAAACTTATGTCATCACCGGCGCCAACGCCGGTGCGGGCTTTCAAGCCTCCCGCATCCTGCTGTCAAAAGGTGCAAAAGTGGTGATGCTGAACCGTAGCTCTGAGAAATCAGTTGCGGCAATCAATGATCTGAAAGCAGAATTCGGCCCAGATGCGGATGTCAGTTTCATCCGCATGGATCTGGCTGAACTCGCAAGCGTCCGCGCCGCAGCGACAGAGGCGTTGAGAACCCTGCCCAAGATAGACGCGCTGATCTGTAATGCCGCCATCGCGCAGGTCCCAACACAGAAATTCACCAAGGACGGTTTCGAAAGCCAACTTGGAACAAATCACTACGGCCATTTTGTCCTTTGCGGGATGCTATTTGACCAAATCGAAGCCTCAAAAGGTCGGATCGTCGTTGTCGCCAGCCTCGGCTACAAGTTGGGGATCAGAACGATCCAGTTCGACGACATGAATTGGGACAAAAACTACAGCGCCAATCCCGTCTATAGCCAAAGCAAGTTGGCGCAGATGATGTTCGCTTATGAATTGCAGGATCGCATTGCAGCGGCAGGCAAAAATGTCGAGGTCTATGTCTGCCATCCCGGCTCCTCCGCGACGTCATTGATCAGTACCAGCGGCGGTTTGATGACGCGGATCGCCTGGTGGCTTATGACCAAATCCCCAATGGTGCAAACAGCCGAAAAAGGCGCATACCCCGAGATCATGTGCGCGACTGAAAACGGCTTAGAACAGCGCGCGATCTACGGCCCCACAGGCCGGATGGAATTTGTAGGCCCGGTTGGAAAAGGCACACTAGAACCGCATGCCTATGACAAGGGCGTTATGGAAAAACTGTGGGACAGATCAGAACAGGAAACCGGCTTCAGTTGGGGGCTATAGTTGACCAAAACTGGCAACGCGCCTCGGCACGCAGCGCGTTGCCCATCATCAAGTCAAAAAGGTTAACGCCGCACTAACAGCGCGGCGTTACTTGTTTTTTATCAGTGCCTTACAAGATTCCCCACATGCGGGGGATCGGCTATTCGGCCGGAATTGCCTCGTCTTCGATGCCCAAAGGCGCCGGGATATGCTTGAGCATCTCAATCGGGCAAATCTGCACGAAATGCCGCTTTTCAAGGTCCCAATCCCGCAGCAGACGGCCCGCTTTCTGGCTGCCCGTCTCCAAAGCATGCGCCTCGATCAGACCCTTCAGCTGAGCCTCCCAATGATCGACCGTGACCGGGCACGTGACCAGCGTTTCCATGTTGATCAAGTCAGCCGCCTTGCCATCCGGATCGTAAAGATACGCCATCCCACCGGTCATCCCAGCCCCAAAGTTGGCCCCGATAGATCCCAGAATAACAGCAACCCCTCCGGTCATGTATTCACACCCATTGGTCCCGCATCCCTCAATCACGACCTGCGCGCCTGAGTTTCTCACAGCAAACCGTTCCCCAGCACGACCCGCGGCAAATAACTGCCCATCCGTCGCCCCATACAGAACCGTGTTCCCAATGATCGTGTTCTCCGAAGCCACCAACGGGCTCTCCTGCGCAGGACGCACCACGATCCGCCCGCCAGAAAGACCCTTCCCGACGTAGTCATTCGCATCGCCAAACACTTCCAGCTTCAACCCCGGCGCCGCGAACGCGCCCAAAGCCTGCCCCGCAGAGCCAGTCAGTTTCACCGTCAGATGATCCGGCTGCAAATCATTGCGCATCCCAAACCGTTTCACGATATGGCTCGACACCCGCGTGCCCACCGTCCGGAGAGTGTTTTGCACGGCGTAAGACAGCTGCATCTTCTCCCCATCATTCAGGAAAGGCTGCGCGTCTTTCACGATCTCCGCATCCAGCGTGTCGGGTACAGTATTCCGCGGCTTGTTACGGTCATACTTGATCGCATGCGCCCCATCGACGGTGATCAGCAGCGGGTTCAGATCCAGATCATCCAGATGCGCTGAGCCGCGCGAAACCTGCGTCAGCAGATCAGCCCGCCCGATCACCTCATCCAAGGACCGCGCCCCGATGGAGGCCAGAATGTCCCGCACTTCCTGCGCGTAGAAGGTGATCAAATTGACCACCTTGTCGGCGTTGCCGGTGAACTTCTCACGCAATTCCTCGTCCTGCGTACAGACCCCCACCGGGCAGGTATTCGACTGACACTGCCGCACCATAATGCAGCCCATCGCGATCAGCGCCGCGGTGCCGATGCCGTATTCCTCGGCCCCCATCATCGCAGCCATAACAATGTCACGCCCCGTGCGGAGCCCGCCATCGGTGCGCAAAGTAATCCGCTCCCGCAGGTTGTTCATCGCAAGGACTTGATGCGCCTCTGTCAGGCCCATTTCCCATGGGAGGCCCGCATATTTGATCGAGGTCGCAGGCGACGCACCCGTCCCGCCATTATGGCCGGAAATCAGGATCACATCTGCCTTCGCCTTCGCCACACCCGCAGCAATTGTGCCGACGCCAGAGGCCGCGACCAATTTCACCGTCACCTTACAGCGCGGGTTGATTTGCTTGAGGTCGTAAATCAGCTGCGCCAGATCCTCGATCGAATAGATGTCGTGGTGCGGCGGCGGCGAAATTAGCGTCACGCCCTTCGTCGAATGCCGCAGCCGCGCGATCAGGTCTGTCACTTTCATGCCCGGCAGCTGGCCACCTTCGCCGGGTTTGGCACCTTGGGCGACCTTAATCTCAAGCTCTTCGCAATGGTTCAGGTATTCGGCGGTCACGCCAAAGCGCCCGGACGCCACTTGCTTGATCTTCGCAGACGGGTTGTCACCGTTAGGCTCTGGTACGAAATGCGCCGGGTCTTCACCGCCCTCACCTGAATCCGACTTCGCCCCAATCCGGTTCATCGCCACATTTAGGGTCTTATGCGCCTCAGGGCTCAGCGCCCCGAGCGACATGCCGGGCGTCACGAAACGTTTGCGGATGGAGGTGATGCTTTCCACCTCCTCAATCGCAATTTGCTCACCCAACGGTTTGATATCCAACAGGTCGCGCAAATGAATGGGCGGGTTGGATTTCATGGTCTGGCTGAACTGCTTCCAAAGGTCGTAGCTGGCGCGCGAACAGGCGGCCTGCAGCAAGTGCATGGTCTGCGCCTCCCACGCGTGCTTTTCGCCGCTGCGCCGCGATTTGTAGAAGCCGCCAATCGGCAAAACATCCTGCCCGCCACGCCAGCCGAGCGTGTGAACTTCCATCGTTTTGGACTGAATACCAGTCACCCCGATGCCGGAAATACGCGACTGCATGCCGGGGAAAAATTCATTGACCATCGCGCGCGACAGGCCAACAGCCTCAAAGTTCAGACCACCACGGTAGGAGGAGATCACCGAGATCCCCATCTTCGCCATGATCTTCAACAGGCCTTGATCAATCGCGTTGCGATACCGCGAAACCGCTTCGGTGAGGGTGCAATCAAGCAGGCCCCGTTCGATACGGTCAGCGAGAGAGTCTTCCGCTAGATAGGCATTCACAGTCGTCGCACCGCACCCGATCAGCACCGCAAAGTAATGCGGGTCCACGCATTCCGCCGCGCGCACATTGAGCGAGCAGAAGGTCCGCAAACCTTTTTGGGTCAGCCACGAATGCACGGCAGATGTTGCTAGGATCATCGGCATGCCGACACGGTCCGCGTCCTGCGCGTGGTCCGTCAAAACGATATGGCCAGCACCGGAACGCACTGCATCCTCTGCCTCATCGCGAATGCGCTTCAATGCATCGCGCAAGACACCACCATCGCGTGGGAACGTGCAGTCAATCGTCACCATTTCTGCGTTGAACTGCTCGCACATTTTGTCGAATTGAGCGTTTCCAACAAACGGGCTGTCGAGCACAAGAATTTCTGTCTGGCTCAGAATCTTCGTCCAGCACGTTCTTCAGGTTCCCGAACCGCGTTTTCAGGCTCATCACCCGGAATTCGCGCAGGCTGTCGATGGGCGGGTTGGTTACTTGGCTAAACGCTTGCCGGAAATAATGGCTAAGCGGGCGATATTTTTTCGACAAGACGGCGGAGGGCGTGTCGTCGCCCATAGAGGCCAGCGTCTCTTTCCCATCTTCGGCCATGGGCGCCAGGATTTGTTCCAGTTCTTCAATCGAATAGCCCGCCGCGATCTGGCGTTTGCGCAGCTCAGCGCCGCTGAACATCGCTTTTTCCTGCACGCCCATCGTGATCTCATCAAGGTGGGTGATCCGTTCACACCATTCATCGAACGGCAAAGCCGCAGACATTTTGTCTTTCAGCTCTTCATCGTGGAACAGCTTGCCTTTGCCCATGTGCACGCCGATCATCTGGCCCGGGCCCAACGCGCCTTTTTCGCGCACGGTGGCCTCGTCAGTTGGGACCATCCCAGCCTCTGACCCTGCGATCATCAAACCGTCGCCAGTCACAACGTAACGCATCGGGCGCAAACCGTTACGGTCAAGCCCCGCAACAACCCAGCGGCCATCGGTCATTGCCAATGCAGCGGGGCCGTCCCACGGCTCCATCACGGCGTTGCAGTAGGAATACATGTCCTGCCATTTCTTGGGCATTTCGTTTTGCTGCGACCAGGCCTCGGGCACGAGCATTGTCTTGGCCATGGGCGCAGAACGACCCGCACGTACCAATACTTCAAAAACCGAATCCAGCGCAGCGGAATCGGACGAACCGGACGCCACGATTGGTTTGATATCCCCCGCCATGTCGCCAAATGCGCCAGACGTCATGCGAATCTCATGGCTTTTCATCCAGTTGAGATTGCCTTTAAGCGTGTTGATCTCACCATTATGCGCCAGCATGCGGAAGGGTTGCGCCAACCACCATTGCGGGAAAGTGTTGGTCGAATAGCGCTGGTGGTAAATCGCAAAGGCGCTTTCAAAACGCGCATCCATCAGGTCGGGATAAAAATCTGCGACCTGCTCCGCCAGCATCATGCCTTTGTAAATGATCGACCGGCAGGACAGGGAACAGATATACAGGTCTTTGACATGCGACGCGGATTTTTCGATCCGGCGGCGAATGACGTAAAGCTCCCGCTCAAATTCTTCCTCATCCACGCCTTTGCTGTTGGAGATCAGGATTTGCTCGATCTCGGGCCGTGTCGCATTGGCTTTGTCGCCCAGGCATTCGACATTCACCGGTACATGGCGCCAGCCATAGATGCGGTAACCCATGCGCAGCACTTCGGTCTCAACGATTGTGCGGCATTCTTCCTGTGCGCCAAAATCGGTGCGCGGCAAGAAAACCTGACCAACGGCGATCATCTGGTCTTTGTCCGGCGTATGCCCCGTGCGTTCAATCTGGTCATAGAAAAAAGGCACCGGGATCTGGACATGAATGCCCGCTCCGTCGCCAGTCTTCCCATCGGCATCAACCGCGCCGCGGTGCCAGATCGCTTTCAACGCGTTTATCCCGTTCTCAACCACTTTGCGAGACTTCTTGCCGTCGATGGACACCACAAGACCAACCCCACAGGAGGCATGTTCCTCCTCCGCACGATAGAGGCTGTTCTTAGCCATCCATTCGCGTTTGGTTTCTTCCTGAGCCACCCAGCCTTGGTCGAACGTGGTCATGTCTCGTCTCCTTATTGTGTCGGTGCAGCTGTGCAGCACCCGTTGTCCATTTGGGCGTGGTTGCGCCCGATATTTTGTGCGCTTATGACGCTAACCCTGCGGGCCGATTCGGCCTTGGGTGATCTCTGAAATAGTCCTGCGCCGCTTCGAACGCGTCGTAATGCGCACGTTTCATCCCGCCTGCGCGCGCCACGACCTTGCCCATCCGGCCAGGTCTGTTGTGAATCGCCGCTGTCACGATCTTGCGCAAAACAGAACCCTGCTTGAGACGCGTGACGAAGTCATGATCCGCCCCTGCAAAGATGTAGTGCTTTAGGTTGTCCGCGCGACCAAAAAGGCGCCAATGGCGCTGCTCATCTTCGGTATCACCGTGAAACATGTAAATTTCCGCAGGTGCAGCGGGCAGGGTATCAATCGCCGGATAGGGCCAATCTTCGATCTCCTTACGGAACCACCACCAACGTGTTTCCTCGGGCAAAATCTCGGGATGCACCGAATATTGCGGCGCGAAAGCGATAATGCGGGTCAGAGGCATCAACCGTCCAAGGATGAGCGCGCAATAGGCGCCCATACTTGTACCCAGCGCCATTACCTGCGTGATGCCATGCGCAAGAACATAGTCGCTGATCACCGATTGCACGCGCCACGCTATCCCTTTGCCGTTCATCCAGGATCGGCTGATATCGGTCACAGTGATCACGTGATTGCGGCCTTGCTGCGAGGCCATGCTCACAAATTCCTTTTGTGGCCATGCCTTTCGCTTGTTGCCCACGGAGGTAAAGCTCACCAGCAACCGCCGCGTGGTGCCACGCGCGGCTTCGATCCGCAAAGGATCGCTGTCATGGAGCATTTCAAACTCCAGCAGATCTGGCGCGTGATGCTGCCCCATCTATTCGGCAGCGACCTGCGCGCTTGCATTCATTTGCGCGATCATCGCATCAGCCGCCTCGCGCCCATCGCGAATAGCCCAAACGACAAGGCTCGCGCCGCGCTGAATGTCACCGCAGGCATAAACGCCCGGCAAGTTGGTCTCATGCGTCTCGAAATCGGCCTTAACCGTGCCCCAGCGGGTCACACCTAGTTCTGGAACGCCCCAAAGTGTCGGCAATTCTTCCGGCTCAAACCCCAGTGCTTTAATGACCAAGTCAGCGCCCTCGACATAGTCAGCGCCTTCGATGATTTCTGGCATCTGGCGACCCGTCGCGTCGGCAGCCCCAAGCCGCATCTTGGAGACCATGACACCTTCTACAGCGTCCCCGGTGAACCCCTTTGGCGCGGTAAGCCAGACGAATTCGACGCCTTCTTCTTCGGCATTGGCCACCTCGCGCTGTGAGCCAGGCATGTTGGCCTTGTCACGGCGATAGAGGCATTTGACGGATGTGGCGCCCTGACGGATCGCGGTGCGCACGCAATCCATAGCCGTATCACCGCCGCCAATGACCACGATCCGCTTGCCTTCGGCATTCAGCTCACCGGAGTCAAATTCAGGGACAGCGTCACCAAAGCTCTTGCGGTTGGAGGCGGTCAGATAGTCAATCGCTCGCACGATCCCTTTCGCACCAGCGCCGGGACCCGGCAGGTCGCGCGATTTGTACACGCCCGTGGCAATCAGAATAGCGTCATGGGTGTCTTGCAGTTCAGAAAATGAGATATCCTCACCAACATTGCAGTTCAGCTTGAATTGCACGCCGCCCTGTTCCAGCTGGTCAATGCGCTTCATCACGACATCTTTTTCCAGTTTGAAACCCGGGATTCCGTAGGTCAGCAGGCCACCCGCGCGGTCATAGCGATCATAGACAACCACCTGAACGCCGGCGCGGCGTAAACGGTCAGCAGCCGCCAACCCACCGGGTCCCGCACCGATAATGCCCACGCTCTCCTGACGCTCAAGCGACGGCGCGGCGGGCTTCACCCACCCGTTTTCCCAAGCGGTGTCAGTGATATACTTCTCGACAGAACCGATCGTAACGGTGCCATGCCCGGATTGCTCGATGACGCAATTGCCCTCACATAGCCGGTCTTGCGGGCAGATGCGGCCGCAAATTTCGGGGAACGTATTCGTCGCTTGGCTGATTTCATAGGCTTCTTGCAAACGGCCTTGTGCGGTCAGACGAAGCCAGTCCGGGATATTGTTGTGAAGCGGGCAATGCGACTGGCAATAGGGCACGCCGCATTGGCTGCAACGGCTCGCTTGTTCTTCGGCTTTGGCCTCGGCATATTCTGCATAGATCTCGTCAAAATCCTGCGCCCGCAGGTTCGGAGGACGCTTCTCAGGCATGTCACGCTCGACAGAGACGAATTTGAGCATTGGGTCTTTGGCCATGGGTCACTCCTTTGGTCAGAGGTGTTTGTTACTGGCCTAGTGGATTAAATAAAAGTCATAATAGCTGACCTAAATGAAATATTTTTGTGATTTTGACAAAATATTTCCCCTCAAAGACGCACTTAAAGATCCGACTCGGACCTAAATGGGGACTTTTCTTATGATTCCAATCCTTTAGGTTGGCGCTCGAATAGGAACCTCTCGGACGCGAAATGTCGCTCTTTCATCTTATATTGGTGGCTCTGATACAGGGGCTTACGGAATTTCTTCCCGTTAGCTCGTCAGGTCACCTGATTCTGCTTCCTGCGCTGACTGATTTGCAAGATCAGGGTCAGATGATCGACATTGCGGTGCATGTCGGAACGCTTTTCGCAGTGATCCTATATTTCCGCGCCGATGTTCGGGTTGCAGCAAATGGCGTGCCACGCCTGATCCGGGGAAAAATCGACACCCAAGGCGCTTGGCTCGCAATGTTGCTGATCGTATCGACGGTACCAGTGCTGCTGTTCGGCTTGATCCTCAAACTCACCGGTTTCGATGCTTACTTGCGATCCGTCGCGCTGATCGGCTGGACCATGCTAATCTTTGGGCTGGTGCTTTATTGGACAGACCAAAAGGGCGCCGTCACTAAAACCGCGCCGCAATGGTCGATCAAAGACGCGTTTCATATGGGGCTGTGGCAAGCACTTGCGCTGATCCCTGGCACATCGCGGTCCGGCGCGACGATCTCCGGCGCGCGGTCCTTAGGCTACGCGCGGGAGGACGCGGCGAAGCTTGCCATGCTGATGTCGATCCCGACAATCCTCGCCTCTGGTCTTTTGTTAGGCATCGAAGTGATCGGCGACGCAAACGCAGCGCTCGCAAAAGACGCGGCCATTGCGGCCTTACTGTCATTCATCGCGGCGCTGTTCGCTTTGACCTTAATGATGCGTCTGCTGAAATCGGTTAGCTTCACGCCCTACGTGATCTACCGTGTCATCCTTGGAATTGTGCTGCTGGTCTATGCCTACGCCTAATCCGCGCGCAGGTTCTTGGCGGAATCCTTAATGGCCGCATATTGTCCTGATGGGCGGAACCGCCACAAGTAATCCGGTAGAACCGCTTCCAGAGACGTCGGCGTGATCCCCAGATCCGAAAGCGTCTGAGCCCCTTCACTGACAACGTTGTCCGCGCGCAGCGTGCGCACCTGATCGGCAGTCACAGGGCCTTTGATCAAACCACCGGACAACGCCTTCAGCAGATCAAATGTGCCACCCATTATCGCGCCCACAAAAAATGGAATGTTCAGAACAAGACGGCGACGTTGGATCATCGAAAGCATCTGACGCATCAGCTCGCGGAAGGTACTGACGTCGGGGCCGCCCAACTCATAGGTGCCTTGCGCACCGTCAACCCCGGCCATGGCCGCTTTTGCGATGTCATCGACATAGACAGGCTGGAATTTCGTCTCAGCGCCAATCACCGGCAACACCGGCCCAAGCTTTGTCATATCGGCGAACCGGTTGAAGAATTCGTCCTCGGGTCCGAATACGACTGAGGGGCGCAGGATCATCGCTGCCGGGAAATGCCCCAGCACACCTTCTTCGCCTAGCCCTTTGGACTTGCCATAAAGCGTCTCGCTTTGCGCGTCAGCACCAATGGCGGAGATATGAACCAAACGCGAAACGCTCAGCTCGGTCGCCAAACGCGCGATGCGTTCCGCGCCTTCATGCTGAACCGCGTCGAAATTGTTCTTGCCACCTTTGTCAAAAGTGCCGACGCAGTTGATGACGGCATCGGCGCCTTGCATCACCGCAGCTACGGATGCGTCATCACGGATGTTGCAAAAGACAGGCTCTACCTGACCAACAACGCCGTAAGGTTTCACAAAGATCGCCTCATTTGGACGGCGCACCGCCACCCGCACACGCCAACCAGCCTTGGCCAGCCGACGCACGACATAGCGCCCTACAAAACCTGAACCGCCGTAAACCGTTGCGAGCTTGGACATGGAAGACCTCTTTGAATTGGCTAAAACGGGTTTACCCACCTGTCTGCGCCCAGACAAGTTGGATTTGTGTCGCATTTGCCAAGCGAATCCCGTTGACACGCCACCGAACCGAGCTTAATCACCGCGCTCACGACACCTGCCCAGGTGGCGGAATGGTAGACGCGCTAGCTTCAGGTGCTAGTACTGGCAACGGTGTGGAGGTTCGAGTCCTCTCCTGGGCACCACTCATCCCGAACATAGTTGCTCAAAATCGTTGAAAAAAAAGGGTTTTTCGGCTATACAGCTGAACATAGCTGATCGCCGATACCCGCACAATCGCATCGTTTTACGGGTACTGATGTGGGTATCAGCCGACAATTTAGCTGATTTGGATTCGATACCCGCAATGCCTCTATCTGATCTACAGATTCGCAAAGCAAAACAAAAGGATAAGGCCTATCGACTGAGTGACGGTTTGGGTCTGCATTTGACGGTGAAACCAACTGGATCAAAGCTGTGGCAGTTTCGCTACCGATTCATGGGGCGCGAGAAGCTTCTTAGCCTGGGGCAGTATCCTTTCATCTCTTTGGCTGACGCACGAAGCAAACGAGATGACGCCAAACGACTCCTGGTGGATGGTCTTGATCCCTCTGTCCAGAAGAAGCTCGATGCCATCGATGCTCATGTGAAGGCGCGTATGACCTTCAAAGAAGTGGCGGATGAATACTATGACGCACTGGTAGATCGTGGCCTAGCTGACGCCACTCTGCGCAAGAAGCGCTGGCACATAGATGATCTGGCGAAGCCACTCCATGGCCGTCCTATTGATCAGATAACTGCTGCTGAGCTCTTGCACCTCCTCAAGCCTATCGAGCGCTCAGGACGCCGTGAGACCGCCAAGAAGCTGCGCGCGACCATCTCGGCCGTCTTTCGCTTGGCCATGGTCACCATGCGCGCTCCAGCGGACCCTTCTGCGGCACTCAAGGACGCACTTTTGCCACCTAAGGTGACCGGACGCGCAGCGATAATCGATGAGGTCGAGTTTGGGCAGCTCCTGCGCCGCCTTGATGAGTATCCTGGCTGGCCGGTCATTCCCGCGGCCATGAAGTTCCAAATTCTAACGTGTACTCGTCCTGGCGAGACTAGAGGCGCGCGACTGCATGAGTTTGACCTCGAAGCCCGTACTTGGATCATCCCAGCCATGAGAATGAAGATGCGCCGGGAACACACAGTGCCCCTGTCCCGACAGGCATATGAGATTGTCTTGGAGAACTGGTCTGAAATCAAAGGCGTAGAGCTCCTGTTTCCGTCTCTCCAGTCAAATCGCAAGCTGCTATCCGAGAACGCATTTAACACAGTATTGCGGCGTCTAGGGTATTCGGGGAAGGAGGTGACAGCCCATGGCTTTCGAGTGACCGCAAGCACCATTCTAAATTCGCGGGAGCACAACCCGGATGTAATCGAGGCCATGCTGGCTCATCAAGACCCTAATGCCATCCGTCGCACATATAACCGCACAACCTACTGGGAACAGCGAGTGCAGCTGATGCAGGTATGGGCGGACTTGTGTGACGGGTTTCGTGATATGGAAGCAGGGTCAGAAACGGCGCCCATTTAATTCGATCATCCTCGATGCAAAAATCAACTGCCTAGTCTTAGTGTTCAATATTTAAAGGAAATAATGAATGCGCCGTAACGATGGCAGCCTCAGGCGGAATAACGAGATTTTTCTATAAAAAACACAAAGCTAGCTATAGGTCTCAGACCAACAATACGGAAAAACTGACAAACAAACACCAGGAAAGGTACCAAGAAAAGTGCTAAAAATGACCTGACAGGATGCATTTCAATGTACTGCCCAACTGCGGTCATCTTAACAAAATCGAAGGTTACGAAGTGTAAAAGTGAAAGCACCAAGTAGGCGACGAGAACTAAGACTGTCTCTTTTCCTATGTCATGCAAGTAGAATTTCTCGTCGTCTTTGAAGTCCTCAGCCCTCCGGTGGGTAGAGTTGATGTGAGGAATCCTATGAAGTCTCAAAGCGACTAGAATGAATACAATTCCAAAAACAAAATAAGCCCAATAGCTAAACGCATCTCTTGCGTTTAATACAGCGTACGCTATAAGAATCGTCGATTCAATTGTGAGCAAAATATTGTATTTACTGCTGGTCATCGCGGGTACGGTTGACCAAAAATTTTCGTCTCGTATGACTGTCCAGATGAAGTAAGTCGGATAAACAAACAAAAGGGTCAAAAGAAGACCCCAAATCATCTCAATGTTTTGAATGTTTGCACCAACGAATTTGAACGATGTCACGGTCACTGCGACTACCAACAAAGTCATAGCAACCGATGTGTTACAACTTATTGATTTGCCAACTTTCTCAAGTTTCTTAGTTCTCTCAATCTGGAACTTATGCAGCCTAGCCGTATGCTCTTTTGTGAGTTTCCCACTCTGATCATCATTCATTTCGTAGCCAAATGGGATGATACTAAATGCAAGTTCAATAACGAACTTGACGATCTTCTCAAACAACCCTTGCGAGAATACTATTGATAAAAATAACCCAAAGAACGCAAGTATGATATCTTTGGACTCAAGTACGCTGTCCATCTTTTACCCTATACGTTTTTCAGCCTTAAGGCCTTCAACGGTTTGAGCTTTAAGATGCGTTAGCATTATTGGATCATTGAAGTTCACATCAGCGTTAGCATGTGTCGAATAGTCACCCGTCTTTTGAAACGAACGCCTGCGATACATTCTGTCATCACCAAACGAAACACTTGGAAGCTCTTTCAGGAATGAATCATCTGATCCATCGTAAAAATTCAATTCAAATTTGTCGGTGCCACTGCTAGCGTCTGTCACTGTTCTGTAGAACTCGGTGGAAGTAACTGGAGTGGTGTCTTGGGGATTCCGCAAAGAGACATCAAAGATCAGCTTTGAATTTGGTAAGGACAAAAACTTCGCTACCGCAGCAAGTACGTTACTTCTTTCGAATATCTCGCGCTTGAGACCACGCGCGACAATCCATACCTCGGCTTCGCTATCAAGAAAAAAGCGCTCATAAACCGAGGACGAATCCTCAAACGTGTCATTTTCGATAATCCGATTTATCTTATTCACGGAATGCTCGCGAAGAATAGCCCGATATGTATCTGCCATGGATGGCTGTTTTAAAAGCTTATTGCCATCAACAGAAAAAGGGTCCTTATAAAGTCCAAACACCTTACATACTTTCTTCGATTGCGTTTATTGCATGCCTCAAAATCGGCTCTAAAAATGACTTCATTGAGTAGTCCCCCCAAACCTTGTTTACGATATTTTTATACCTTTTCCTTTTTGATCGCCTCCTTAGGACATGGCTTTCCCAAAGCCCCGAGCGTTTCCTGTGTAACCAAAATAATTCTGTTCACGCTGACCTCGCCCGCGCCTGACTTGTTTAGAGCCGCGGACCAGGTCCGAGCACCCACGTTCCTTGGCCCGACTACCTTAAAAGCCTCTTGCAAGAACTCCGTAATCGTCATGCCGAGAGAGGCCAGGTGAGCTTTTAGGTTTGGAAGCCTGTATTTATCCATCTTTACGCATCATTTCGAGATATATCAAGAATTTTCACGCATTTATGCGCAATTGCGCGCAATTGCAAGCTCTATCGTAAAAGAAACGCACGCTTTGCCTTGCAACAGGCGCCTAACTAAAACGAGACCGAAGCTTGTTCGGTCTCGCTTGCCCATTTCACTTAGCCAAGATGAGCTGTACATGCTTAATTATATATCGCAATAACAAGCACTTGAGAGAGATGGGCCACAAAAGAAAGACCAGATTAAGGTCTTCTGCGCGTTCTGGGGCGTTTCTAGTTTTCGAGCCCACTTGTCTTGGCTCAATACTCAAGTGACCCGCAACGAACATTTTGATGAGCACGGCGTAACCAATCAGCCAGACCAAAATAAGTGAGACAACCAATAGAAGTGACAACTTTTTGTTTCTCCTCTGATAGCTGGACAACATCGTCATGATGATTCATCCAGCTCGCAGAGGAGAACTGTCATGACAGGGCTCAATCTACGTACGACCCATGTCAGTGTAACATACTTTTGGTGTCTTGGTAAAAAGTGCTATTTGCCCAAGCGAATAGATCGCGCAGTTTTAGAAAGAAAGAGTTAAGAAATCAAAAACAACTCGTTAAAATAAGATAGCAAAAACATGCTAGTTAGAGGTCGAAATTCTGTTTCAAGGTCTAATTGTCAAAGCGGGGCGACACGCTCATCGGGCCAAGCCTTAGAACCTCCAACCGTCTTTGCAAAGCTCGCGTTAAATGGGATCAGCGGCCAGGCCAATATTGCAAGAATACACAGTGTTGAACTAGCCTCGTAGCGTATGGGTTGTTCGGTTCGAACTCTCGCGAGAGATACCAGATTTTGATAAAAGTTCGAGAAGTGGTGCGAGCTGGTGCACCTTAGGGGACAGTTCGTCAAATTTTCGACTTACAAGCCAAAAATATGGCTCAAACAAAGGCTCGCTTGCGTGCACCTGCAGGTTCGAGAAGCAATTTTTAAGCAGGAGGCGTTTTTCGTCGCTATCTAGCGAAATATGAAGCTCTGCAACGCTAGAAACAAGTTCGAGAAATTTCACAAGGTTGTCGCGCGAAAGGTCTGATTTCTCTAATTCTGCAAGCTCTTCGCGCAGACTAAATAACTCAAGCGTCAGTTTATGCTTGCGGTCATTGTATGTGTCACGACTAACGACGCCGTCAATTAATAGGTCAGTAAGGCTTTGCTGCCGTTCTTCTACTTTGGCGATGCGGAGTTCGATAGAGTGTTTCAACCCGTTTCTTTCTTCCGCTTCCAAATGTGCAAGCCACGCTTGTGAATTGCTTTCAATATCTTCAGGTTTCATAGCGAGACGTCCATACTCAGCCTGTATTGCCGCTTCTAAACGGTCCTCGCGGATCGTGTTTTTAGGACAGTCTTTCGTTTGGCAGCGATAGTATACGTGCGACTTCTGTTGTTCGGGAACCATCGAGCGTCCACATTCCGCACACGTAAACAATCCGCGATACAAGTGATTGTGGCGCGTGACCTTTTTTCCCGCTCTTCCCGACTTGATATCCTGTATCCGCTTAAATTGGCGCATCGTTACAAGCGGTTCATGGGCCCCGTCATAGGTATCGTTAGTGCGCCTAATGTGAATTATTCCGGTGTAAAATGGGTTGCGAAGAATTGTCTCGATCCCACGCCTTGAAACAGGCTTTCCGCTATGATTGGTAAGGCCGCGCCTTGCCATCTCGGCATGCAGCGAGCTGATGGAGTGCGAACCAGAGAGATATAGTTCGAAGGTAAGCTTGATGAGTGGAGCTTTCTCAGGACACGGCGTTTTGGGTTTGCCCCGTCCATTGTCTAGATAACCAATGGGCGCGCGAAAGGGATACAGACCTTGCTTCAATCGACCGCGCAGACCCTTGATGCATTCTTCTCGCAAGTTGTGGATGTAGTCTTCGGCGATCACTGCTTGTAGGTTCGCAGAAAGGCGTCCGCCGCGTGTCTCCATATCAATGCCATCAACGGCGAAGTATGGCTTAACCCCATGCTTAGGAAGTTCCGACACGAGCGCCCAATCCCGCAGGTTGCGCGCTGAGCGGTCAATTTTGTGCATGACAAGCCCTTGTGCCTTGCCTTGCTTTAGTTGCTGCAACATTTGATTGAAAACAGGACGCCCAGACTTGGCAGCGGTTTCTTTTTCTTCAAACCACTCGACAATTGAGAGACCGTTTTGACTCGCAAAAACCATGATAGAGTCTTTTTGTGCTTCGAGCGATACCCCCTCGCCTTGCTTCTGGGTCGACACTCGGATGTATCCAAAACAAGGTTTCATGGATTATTAGCGTTGTCTTTGGACTCTACCATGTTTGATGAATTTGGCGAATCTGGCTCTTCCTTCCATGGCCAAGAACCATCGCGTTTCATGCGCTCATATACGCGTTTGCACAGTTCGAAATGGCGTTCTAGGTGTTCGTCTCTCGTCATACTGCTCAGCATACGCGGCAGGCTAAGCCTTCCTAGCAGTCAACTTATGCGTTCCCATGATATGGCGGATACATTGACGCAGTGAATGGCTTTAGTCGCGCGGCTCGATGGGTGAGCAAGACATTGGCGCGGTGGTTGGGTTGGTTCTGGAAGTCAAAGGCTGAGAAGGCGGGCATCTGGGTGGAAAAGAACGGCGCATCACTCGCACCGACACGAAATACGATCTGGCTGCCGACGTTCCCAATTATGGCGTCGCGCACATCGGTATCTATCTGCGATAAGTGTTGATGCGCCAAAATCAGACCAAGACCGTACTTGCGAGCCTCAGACAG
The DNA here is from genome assembly GCF_055693445.1 of Litoreibacter sp. JB4-2. Taxonomy (NCBI): domain Bacteria; kingdom Pseudomonadati; phylum Pseudomonadota; class Alphaproteobacteria; order Rhodobacterales; family Roseobacteraceae; genus Litoreibacter; species Litoreibacter sp. JB4-2. Next base: position 2,648,995 of record NZ_CM146334.1, on the reverse strand, counting down.
CATGCCGGCGAACGTCTTGGTGGTAAAGTTGTGAAACTCATCCACGTAGAGGAAAAATGGCCTGCGAGCGACTTCTGGTACGCCGTTACGCGTGAACGCCGCTTGCAGTATGCTAGAGGTGATAAGACCGCCCATTACGTTAGATACGTCCGCACCAAGCCGACCCTTGGCTAAGTTCACTATCAGTATCTGTCCCTGATCCATGATGGACCGAAAGCTGAGAGGTTTTTGCGGTTCACATAGAGCATTTCGTACGGCCGGATGTGCCAGAAACGCACCCAGCTTATTGGCAATCGGTGAGACTCCGTCCGCGCTGGTCTGATAGTTCAACGCTGGAAATTCATGCTTCCAAAAGAACCGTACCTGCGGATCGGTGAGCGCTTCGGTGACCTGTCTACGGTATCCCTTGAAAACAAAAAGGCGCATGAGGTCGCGTAAGTCGGCCTGTGGTTGCTCTAATAGTGCCAATATCGCGTGACGTAGCAAATGCTCCATGCGCGCGCCCCAGGCGTCTGGCCATTGTTTTTTGAGCGTCTCGATCAGGCCGGAAGCTACTAATGGACGGTATTGCTCACTGACGCGTTTGAGTGGGTTGTATCCAAGTCGGCAGGCGGGGTCTGCAACCTCCCAATATAGGTGGGGCGACTTGATGTGCTCGTGCAGGCTATCGGCGAGATCGCCGTGCGGATCAATCAGGCAAAAACCGTTTCCTAACCGACCATCTTGCCAGGCCAGGTTCTGCAACAGCGTTGTCTTGCCAGTGCCCGTCTGGCCGATGGCGTAGGTGTGGAGCAGGCGGTCATGAAAGGCAATGCCAAACGCCGCCGGTTCTAGATAGCGACGGAATGCCAGGCCGATGATAGGAGTGCGCATAATCTAAGTATTGTCGATCTAGCGGTTCCAACTAGCAGCCAAGACATTCGGCATAATTTGAGCGTATTTTTTGACTGCTATGTATCACACGTGAGCACCGGCAAAATACTCCCAGACCGGTCTTCCATCGCCTTCAGCGGAGCGTGCGGGAATTCCTCCTGCTCGCTCCATGCTGAAGGAGATAAACCATGGGAATACTGCAAGAAAACGTAGCTGGCGATATCGGCTCTGTACCGCGTTGCAAGCTTTGTGGATCAGAACGGGTGGTACAAGAGGCTTGGACCTGCTGGAATTTAGAAACCGGATTGTGGGAGCTCGAAACCACCCACGACCAGGCGTTCTGCCGTAGATGTGAGAACCAGACAGAGTTGGTTTGGTCCCGTCCCGAGCAACCGCCAAATAACCGCATCCGTGAACTGAATGATCAGTTTCGAACCACAGGCCAAGGTCAAGGGTCAATCATGCTCACCGCAGGCATTCAGACAAAAGGCGGCGAGTTCGCCGTTGCCGCGGTTAAGGCCGTGCGAGAGTTCGACGAGTTCTCAGGTGATAATGACCCGTGGGGAGAGCACGACTTTGGCGCAATCGATCTAGACGGCGAGAAGGTTTTCTTTAAGCTCGATTACTACGATCCCACAATGCAGCAAGGCTCCGAGAACCCTGCCAACGAGGGCTGCACGCATCGCGTTCTCACGATCATGTTGGCATCTGAGTACTAGATTATGCCGCTCCAGCAGGGGCGGCTTTTACGTTGCGACATCATAGCAGCTAGTAAATCGAAACAAAGGGCTCAGCGTTGGGAACTAGGCCCTTCGGAGGAATTTGAAGACTTTGAAAAGTTGACAAAATGACGAGTAGCCTAAAAACTCTCCGAAAGCCGAATTTATACTGTGTATTGATGGAAACCACTTTATGCGGATCGTTACTTGCATTGCGATTGGATTATCTTGCTTTCTGACCACTTTCCTCGGGCAAAGAGCTGAGGCCTACACCGAGGCTCTTCGAGAACTGCATTCGGAAGGACGATTAGTTCTTCGGGAATCGGACTACGAATTCATCAACAGGTCGTTGCCGCCCAGCTTTAGCTTGGTGCTTGGATATCAGACGGACAGGAATACGGGCTGGCTTCACATCAATATTCAGGGGCTCCCACAACCGGAATTGGTAAATGTCTACATTTTGCCGAAGGAAGACCTTGTACGACTTGGGCTCAATGATGACTCAGTGTGTAAGGCGATAAAGCAAGACGAGATTAGGTATATATTTTGTGATCTTGCTGCCCTCAGGTTTGCCACAAATGAAATGGTTGAATTATTGGGTGGCAGCGTCGAACCCACGTTCTTTTCTCGTTTGGTGCTCGGTCACGAAATGGCGCATCATTTTTATGACCATTCCACCCTGGACCCGAGGTTTTCAACAGATGCGGCGACGGTTCGGGAGTGGGAACGTGAAGCAGACAACGAAGCCGCAATAATGTTGGCAGAACCAGCGTTCAGAGAAGCATTTTTGGAAGCCGTTTTTTCGAGTGCAAAGCCTCCAACGGACCGCAATTTTCTGAACCGCGCGTGGGAGTTTCTTAACCAAAACCGGGCGCAGCACGACAACCTCTCACATCGTTTCGAAAGCATAGCAGCACGTAGTGTCCAAGTTTTTGGTAGCGAAAATGGCTTTTTGGGCCTGGTACCAGAAGTTCCTGAGATCGATCCAACCGATTGTGGCGCACCCTGCTCACAGTCATTTGCTCCGGCAAGCTTGCAGTCCGTAGCGTTTGCTTGGTTTCGCTCCTCTTGGGAAGAGCGCAGGAACCTCGCACAACATGTTATTGCGCGTCGAGATCAAATCGATGGTTCCCCAGAAGAGGCATGGGACCTCTATTTGATGGAATGCCAAGCTCAGTTACTGTTGGGAAACCCATCAAGTTGCGCTGTTGAGCCTGTAGCAGTGATGCAGGCAATGAGAGACATCGCTCCGCTAGAGCACTTTTTCTGGGTAGCGCTTGCCCAAACGATTTTATTGGACCCCAATGACGAGGGATTTGAATGGGCGACACAGTTCATCAACGGAGCGGGGGCAGAGATAGACCAACGGCTTTGGTTTGCATGGTACGGAGATCGCGATTGGTCTCAAACTCCTGGACATCCAATCTACAGTTACTTGGCTTTCTTAGGTGGCGAGGGTATGTTTGTCGATTGTGGCGCGGACTACATGGGGCTACATGAAGAACCTTCTTTCAACTGCGTTGAGTTCGCAGAACAAGTTCGTTGGAACATGCAGCAATGGTCAATATCCGGGATTCACTCACTTAACGTTGCAATGTCTGAGGACCTCAGCATACCTTTTGCACAAGAAAAAGTACTGAAAATTGCGAGCGTTTCGCTAACAAGTGAGTTTGAAGGGACCGTTGTTCCCGCTTGGTTTGCACTATTGCGCGATTTGTCAGCGCGTGATGATATTGCAGATCGCTTCAATACCGATCTGACGCTTGGATTTCTGTATGGGGAGCTGCAAGTTATAGAGCCTGTTCGTAAACATCTGGAATCGGTCGCGCAAAGTTCAGAATTAGAAAACCTGTCATCAGATTTACGCATTCAAATGTTGTTCGAAATATTGTTCGAATGCGAGCGAGACTATGATACTGAATGTGCCTCACCTATCGCCGAGCAAATTCTCGATTTGGTCGATGAATTTGCGGCCAACGACGATAGTTTCGATGTAGAATGGGTTAGCAATCGACGGCAAATAGCCGAGTTCAAGTTGGCCCGTATACACATATTACGAAACGAGGCAGACAAAGCAGTTGAAATTCTTCAGCGGCAAATCGGAGAGACCTCTGACGCTAGGTCGCTAATCGGCATCTGGGAAACCCTGGCCGAAGCGCATATTCAACTTTGTGATGGCCCCAACGCTTCGGCAGCCATGGTGGAAGCTGAAAAAGCCATTGAGAACTATGGAGTGGCGCGCACCGACAGCGAACGACTAAACACCCTAAGTTACAAAAATTCAGCTGCTTTCCTGCTCGGAGATAAAGCCGAAGTGCGAAAGTTGATAAACGAAATCGATCAAATCTCGGTAAGAAATTTTGCTTTCACCTATAGCGGAGCTGAAGTGAGGGTTGCAAAGTGCGGTGACTTCGAGCCGTTAAGTAGCATGTTGGCATGGGCAGAGAACTAGGAAATACGATGACTTTATTACTACAGTTATTTGCATGCATTTTGATGGTTGGAGCAATCATTTTTTCCTTTGATTTCCTTCCAGCGTACGGCGCGAACTTTGACAGTTCGGGTGCTTCAATTTTGGATGGGATTATTTGGATTGCAGTTCCACTTTTTTGTGGGATCGTACTTGGACAAGCGTTTAGATATGTATGGACGCGAAAGACCTCTCGGATACCCTTCTCGCACATTGTGAAATCATTTCGAAACTCTCGTGACACCTATCTCTCAATATTTGTTTCTCCGCTTGTGTTTTTTGCTATCTTTCAAACTGCTGATGGTGGAGTGGAAACAATGCAGACGGTCGCCTTGAGCTTTCAGAATGGTTTTTTCGTCAATCACTTGATTGCAACAGTGGTCACTAAGAAGCCCGGTGATTTAAGTTGATATCTAGTCCAAGCCCTTGCCAAGTGTTCGAATCTGTCCCGCACTGAAATAATTATTTTTCAGTCGCGTATACTAGACAGTCAGCCTCGGCTAGTTCAGCCGCTCTCCGGGGCTTAGAAGCATCAGTCGCGAGATGTTGCTGAGCCCTGTTCTTTTGCATGGAAAAGACGAACACGCAGTTGCGAGCGTTCGCTGGTGGCCGGACCCGTTAGGGGTCCGGTTCCGCGCACCCGCACTTCGCGATACGTTTGCCCTCTCTATCGCGATCCCGCCGAACCTATAATGTCAGATCATAACTTGCCTGCTAGAGACAGGCACCTTGGCGACATAGACTGAGTATCCTCGTGCACGAGGAATTAATCAGTAAGTACAAAGTATGAGTTCTCAATTTGCCCTCGACTTGCGCTTGGCACGCAAGAAAGCGGGCTACACCCAATATGATCTAGCACATTTGCTAGATACCCATCAGCCAGTGGTTTCACAGCTAGAACACGGCAATCGCCGCCCTAGCCTCACCGAAATCATTGATCTGTCGCTCCTCTATGGCCGGTCTTTTGAAAGCCTCTTCGATGAGATGATGACCGAGCGGAAGAAGCACTTATCGGTAAGACTCACAACGCTTCCAGAACCTGGCCGGAAGGCAATGGGCACCTTTAACCGCCGCAGTTCGTTAGCGCGTATGAAGCGCCGATTAAGCGAGAGCCAAGCTCATGGCAGCGCTTAGGGTTCTATCGGTGGCAGTATCGTCTGGTCGTGTTGGTTATGTGTTCCTTGAAGGCACGCAGTTGCTCGATTGGGCGGTAACGACGACCGTCTCAGGCAATGCCACTGATCTCGTTGCCTTCGTCCAAAAACTGATCAACACGCTCAAGCCTGGTGTGGTCGTGACCGAGAAGTGCGACAAGGATTGCCGCAAAGGCAGTCGCTCTCGCCAGCTCATTGCCTCCATCGCGGAGTTGGCTAGCCACAACTATGTTCTTGATGTCGAGGTACCCCGACCGCGCGTCTTCCAATCGAAGTATGAGGAAGCCAAAAACGCTGTGGCGCGACATCCCGACTTAATCGGATACCTGCCTCAGAAAAAGCGCCGCATCTTTGAAACGGAGCCGCGCAACATGATTGTCTTTGACGCCTTAGCGTTGGCCGAGGAGGTGATCGACGGCCCGCCGGATAGGCTGGCTGCCGCCATGGGATAAGCAACGTCTCCATCAGGCGTTGTATCCTCAGAGAAAGCCGCCCGTTCTAACCGGGCGGCTTTTTGGTTGACATAAAACCGGCCACGCGGGCAGCCTTCGATTATATTAGAAGGGAGAAATTTTAATGCGTTCATATGAAGCCGCGCGAGGCCTATTTAGTTTTTTGAGTATTTGCAGCTGGGTTGTGATTGTTGTCGGCGGGATCGTCGCGTTTGGTGGATTGTCGGCGGGATCAAGCTTGGGGAGGAATGCGGGTGCGATGCAGGCAATACTCGCGGCTGCTCCCGGTATCATTATTTCCATGATAGGCTTCTACGGCCTTGCTCTAGTGCAGATGGGACGGGCAGGCGTTGATAGCGCCGAGTATAGCCAGCAATCGCTTCAGGTCGCCCGTGACCAATTGGAAGTCTCAAGACAAGCGCTGCAACAAGGCAAGAGTTTGGCCGCCTCATACACAGGTATGAGCCCTAAACCAGTGCCCAGCGAAACACCCGCAAGCGACGGTATGGAAACTGCGACCTATAAAGGGCGTGATCACTCTAGTGCCTCACTGGAAAACGCGGCGCCAACTGCCGTGCTTCCAGCAGTTGGCGAAGGTCACAGTACCACCGACACCGCCGCAATTCCGCAGATAGTGCACAAAAACGGCGTGTATATGGTCGGCGATCAAATGTTCCAAAGAGAGCACACAGCAAAAGCGTACTTGCAAGAGTTGACCCAAAAGATGGCGGGCCAAGAGTGACCTTCATGACCCCCATACGCACCCCCACCCCCTGTGTGGGTAAAGTATGGGTACCAGCGCGACACTTGGATGAACATAGCGGAGTATTTTGGGAAAAGTTGTTCCCTGACTTCATCTGCTTTTCGCAGATGAAGTTCGCTCGCGCGAAAAATGCTCCCACCAGCGCCCTTGAACCGCCCACCCGTCCATATACGGAAGCTGTGACGTGCGGGTGAGCCTCAAACATAAAACTGTCACTCGTGGTCTTTTGTTTAAGAAAACACTCTATCAAGTGGCTTGTACGGTTCTCTTCACTCATGAAGAAATCCAGGTTTTGCGACTACGCAAACTGTTGGCAACCAAGCTGCTTGATCGACGACCTGCCACCGCCAAAGTCGACGACCGGGACGCGAAATTTGAGCTGGTAATCAACGATCTCATCAACGGCAAAACCGACCGGTTTCTCGCTGCCAACCCAGCGCACGCCAAGCGTTATGAGGAGGCGTTGCTCGATGCCTTGCAACAGCTCAAACTATATATCAGTGACAACGCTGAGCTGGCTGATGACTTCGTAGTGGAATTTTAATGGGTCGTGAGTTTGGTGAACTTTTTGGCAGCTTAGTCGGCGCTGCCTTGATCTGCATTGGCCTGGTGATTTTGGCGATCGTAGTCACCCCACTTTTCTTAATTGGCATCGGCGCTTATGTCGGCGTGCGATTGTGGCTCGAGAGCCCCACGCGGCTCGAGAATCTCGCAAAAGCCGAAACTATGCAACTCTACCGGCATGCCATATTAGGGCAGGTCAGGCTGAGCGACGCAGAGCTTGAAGCTGCGCTCGCGGAGCACTGGCCAAGCGCTACCCCAGAAGCGCTACGCATCCAGTTGCTCGAAATTGGTCGTGCCTTATACGAGGCAGAAGGTCTCTCGCCCGATATTCCACCACCGCCAGAGCTCTGCAACACGGTTGAAGGCGGACGCTATCGCGATCTTCTAGCGCGCCAAGGGCAAGCTAGAAATGACCGAAAAATGCTTTTGTCTGCCCTGGCGGTGATCAGTCAATCACTTGCGCCCATTGCGCGAGCAGCTCCGCCGATGGAGGGAGATGTTCTCGTGTCGGTCGAGCAATTCCTGACACCTCATGGGCCGACCATTGATGAAGTTATCAGCCCGTTATTTCAGGACACCGGATACAACCACTTTAAAGCGCTACGGGATCAGCTGGATCGCAACTTGCGCCAGACCCACCGCACCAACCCGATATACCCGAACGACTATACCGGTGATGATGCGGTTGCCACCTACCTCAAAGGCACCTTGCTGGCTGATCTCTTCGCCTTAAAGACGCCTTTTGCCATTCCCGCTAAGCTACGCTTTGAGCATATGCACGTGGTGGCAGGCAGCGGCCACGGCAAGACGCAAACCTTGCAGCATCTGATCGCAGATGACCTGCCGGACATCGCCAGCCACCAGAAGTCAGTGGTGGTGATAGATAGCCAGGGTGACCTCATCCGCACGATCTTGGCGGCAAAACACCTGCCGCCCGAACAGATCGTGTTGATCGATCCCGAGGACATTGCCTTTCCGGTTTGTCTCAACCTCTTCTCTGTGGGGATGGAGCGCTTTGGTGACTATTCCGCCCTCGAGCAAGAGCGGCTCACCAACTCAATTATTGAGCTCTATGACTTTGTTCTCGGCTCACTCTTGTCCGCCGGGATGACCGCCAAACAAAGCGTGGTGTTCCGCTATGTCACCCGGCTGATGTTCCATATTCCAAATGCCACCATCCATACCTTGCAGGAGCTCCTTGAGCCCGGCGGCACCGAGCAATACCAGGCGTATATCGACAAGCTGGAGGGGACCCCGCGCCGGTTCTTCCAAACCGAATTTGACAGCAAAGAGTTCAATGCCACCAAGACGCAGGTATTGCGGCGGCTGTATGGTGTGCTCGAGAACCAGACGTTTGAGCGGATGTTTTCCAACCCGCGATCTAAATTCGATATGTTCACTGAACTGAATGCCGGGAAACTCATTCTCATCAATACCAGCAAGTCTCTGCTCAAAGAGCAAGGGACCGAAATCTTTGGGCGGTTCTTCATCGCGCTCATCACCCAGGCAGCCCAGGAACGCGCCACCATTCCTGATTGGGAGCGGCTGCCCGTCCACGTCTATATCGACGAGGCGCAAGACTACTTCGACGCCAATATCGGCATAATCCTGAGCCAAGCACGCAAGTATCGGGTGGGCCTCACCATGGCGCACCAATTCCTAGGACAGCTATCTGCTGGCCTGCCCGACGCGATGGAAGCCAATACCTCGATTAAATTAGCCGGTGGCGTCTCCGCTAAAGATGCCCGCGCCTTGGCGAGCCAAATGCACGCCGACGCCGCCATGATCCAAGGCCAACCAAAAGGCACCTTCGCCACCTTCCTGCGTGGATCGACCCAAAAAGCGGTTCCGATTGCCTTCCCGTTTGGCGTCCTGGAGCGGATGCCGAAAATCACAAAAGACGAACGTGAAGCGATCGTGCAACACAGCCGAAAATGCTATGCCGAACCATGGCGGCCCACTGCTGCTCATAGCGAACCAGACGCAGAGAAACCGGAGGTGACGCCGCCAAAAAACGATGGTGACGACCCAATCGCTCCTTCGCCTGAGCTCTAAAACCAGCGATGGTGCGGCTATGACCCACACCAAAGCCACTGTTTCTCCTAATCTCTGTCCCACCGCTCGAGAACTGCGTTGGTTTGCGCAGATTGACCGTCACGGTCCCCAGAGCAGTGAATTTCTTTATGAGGCAACGCGCGATACGCATCGCTGCAAAGACACAGCACTTCGTCGCCTGCAGGCGCTGCGAGAGGCCGGGTATCTGCGTCTGCCACAGCAGCAAGAAGACATCGCCAAGGCCGACTTCAATCCGTATGCCTATGACCTGGGGCCGCGAGGCTTTGAGTGTCTCTCATACCACCAAACACTTGAGCGGAGCACGCGCCCGACCGGACATTGGTGGCATGGGTTTTGGGTGTCGAGTGTCTCAAGTGCGATTGCAATAAACGTCGCCAAGGCTGGCCTTGAATACATCGAAGCGGCGCGCATCCTCGCGATTAAAGATGTACCTGTGGGTATCCGGCTCAAGCGCGGTACTGTCGTCCCCGATCAGCTCTTTGCGATCAAATATGCAGATGGGTACCGAGCTTTTGCACTTGAGGTGGATCGCGGCACTGAACCAGTCCGGTCACCGGCGGCTAGGAAGTCGCTCAAGCGATCAGTCTCGCAGTACCAAGAGGTACTAGATCAGAAATTGCATCATCAGCACTACGGCCTTAAGAGCCCACTCTTTGTCCTGTCCGTCTTTATGAGCAAGGCGCGCGAGCGTCAGTTTAGCGAACTGGTCGGAAACAACACTGCACGGTTTCGAACAATGGTGTTTGCTGGCGGATTTCCAAGGTGGCAAGACGTTTGTGCTGCGTCGCGCTTGGTCGCGTTCTAAGTCGATGGAAGTTCGAAAGTCAAAAGTTAAACAACATTAACTTGCCAATAGCTATTCGTAGCTGCCGATAGCGAGCCTAAAGACTGAGCGACGCGCCAAAAAAGCGATTTCTTGCAGTAGTGAAGGAATTGTTCGGTAGCCGAGCGTACGCTTGACATACGAACGCTCGACGTCACCACTGAGGAGCAGCAGGGCCGACGGAGGTACCAGGACAGCGGAGATACCTAGCTCGCCGATGAGACAGTTATTTGTGTCTACACCTCCGGATAAAAATCCAACCCTCTGTAAACCCTTATACAAGCATACTTAGAACGTCAAAGGACCTTACCAGATTACCCTTGTGACAAAGGCTAGAAGCAGCTGCTAGCCCGCTCCTAGCCCTGCTCGGGTGAGTGTACTTAAGCCATGCTTTCGTTCTATGAACGAATGGGACGATACTGGTTTGTAACAGAAGAGCCGTTGCAGGTGTAGCAACCGCCGCCCCTACCCCTCGTACTTCTGCCCTACTATCTTCGCGCAAGCGATATACGCCTGCACCGCCTCGATAAACGCATCATCAGCGGTGCGCCCAGGTTTAGGGTTCAGCACCATGTCTGGGAACGTTTTGCCGTCGCTAAAGTGCTTCCGTACCGCCCAAATCCGCACGTGGTCACTGCTGGTGCCACAAGTGTTGATCGCATCATGAGTGAAGACCCAAAGGTCTTGGCTGATCGTGCGGTCATGCAGGATCGGATATTGCGGCATGGTGTTGGCCCAGGCAGCCGGTGTGCTGGCCACCTGGGTAACGGCTGGTTTTTCGTCAACCCTTGTTTCCGTCGTGGTCTGGCAGGCTGCCAGAGCAAGGACGCTGAGACTTAGTATTGCTCGCATCATGCGCGCACCCGTCGCAGCAGCCCTAAGCCGCCCATACCGGCGAAGAGCAGCCAGCCAGCTGCAGCCAATGGCACAGTCGCCGGGTTGGGTGTGAGCGCAGCTCTGAGGTCGTCTGTGTACTCAGGTTCAAAGGCAGCGAAAGCCCAGTTGATGGCAGCGGCACCGAGTGCATCACGGATGTAGTACGTGCGCTTTGACATCGGTGGCGTCCCAAAGCCGTTGCTAGTGAAGGTGATAGGATTGCCACCAATGACGATCGTGCGGGTGATATCAGTCCAGCCGAACACGGCTGGATTGGAAGTGCCTTGCAGCTTCGCGCCGGGCTGATCTTCTACCCGTACATTAAACAGAAATGTATCCGACGGATTATCGACATCGAACCGCACGACTTCAAAACCGTCGATCTTCTCCAGCGAAAAATCGACCGTCGCACCAGACAGGTTGGTTGGCAAAATAAGAGCGGCAGCCAGTGCTACCGCAGACAGAAACATACTCTTCACGTTCAGGTTCCCCTGTTGGAGCGTGCCTCTATCCCCAGCTGAGCCTGATACAAAATTGGCAATTTTGTACAATGTCTTCGTTAGCAATGTCTTAGGTAGGTTTTTAACCAGTTTGAGACGCCTTAAAATGAAGTCGCGTCGCCTATATCCCATTGGCAGATAACGATAAAATCGTTGCTGATACAAAATTGCCAATACTGTATCAATCAAAATGTAGGTGGTGTGGCACTCCGCATGCCCATGACACATCAAGCTAGAAGCGATATGCGCTTGTATAACGAGCGCAATGAACGCCTCTATCTCAACCAAAGTGAGGTGAAGCGCTTTATGAGGGTTGCTCGAAAGCGCCCCCCGCCCGAGCGCCTGTTTGCCCTGACACTTGCCCATACCGGGCTGCGTATCTCGGAAGCGCTGTCTCTGACGACCGAGAGTTTTCAGCTTGAAGAGCGGGTGCTGTCGGTGCGTACGCTTAAGCGCCGCAAGTTCGTGATGCGTGAAGTGCCGCTACCAGAAACTTTCATTCCTGAATGTGCGCCCTTTGTACAAGGCGGAAGCGGTTTGCTGTGGGAAGAAGAAGGCAAACCTATCGCCCGCATCACCGCCTATCGTTGGATCAAGGGCGTCATGAGTGAGGCTGGGATCACGGGGGCTAAAGCCTGCCCCAAGGGCCTGCGCCACGCCTTCGGTGTGCGGGCTGTTCTGGCGTCCATCCCGCTTCACATGATCCAACTTTGGATGGGCCACGCGTCCATGAAAACGACGGCGATCTACGCAACCGTGCTCGGGAAAGAGCAGTTGGAGTTGGCGGATCGGATGTGGTGAGTGAGTACGTTTGCAGGTTTTCTACCTGACAAGTTTTGGAGCTGCTACAAACAATCGAAGACCTCGAGCCAAAGCCTTTTCTGGTCAGTAATGCAAACTTTGAGGCTGATAGGTTTCATTATGTTAAACCCCGGCCTTACGGGAGCCGCTTATGGGAGGGGACGAACAGATAGCAAGAACGCCAAACAGACCTTTTGGGAAGATATGGCTTTAGTGTGTTATTTGGCTTTGGACTTAGGCTTGAAAGCGAGGGCCACCTGCAGCAGTTGATCCACAGCGGAGAAGAGAGCAGTCGCTTCTTCAACTTTTGCAATCACACTTTCCAGTTTTAGCAAATCCGTTTCCACGATGCCGATGTTGGTGCGAACCACTGCTGCCGCGTTAGTGTAGTCAGCAGTAGCGAGATTGAAGCGAGAGGCTTCCAGTTCAATCCATTGATCGAGGAGTGCATTAGCAATGCCGTTAATCAGTTTGCGTTCGGGGAATTTCAGCCCATGCTCTGTGCTCATGGCGAGGCTTTGAAGTGTTTCGATGATGTCGTGCAGGTCATCGCGGAGGCTACGTTCGGCTTTTCTGAGTGACATGGACGGCCCTTAATCCTCTTTTTTCGTTATCTCTAAAAATTGCTTGGTCAATTGAGCATAGCGGTCAGTTAAATAGATGAATTGGGCGAGGTCTTCGCGGGTTTTCTCAGAGCGCGCGTAGGTGGTCAGGCCGTCGATGGCTTTGTCGAAACTGTCCATCACCGCCACAAAAGCGACGCGTTGTTTCGCGGCCGTTTCATCTGCGCGCAGGAAGGTGTTGAGGGCGAGAAGGGCTTTTTCGCGCTTCGCGTCAGCAGCTTTTTGGGCTTTCTCGATTACTGCGTCGGTGAGGGAACTACCTTCGTCGTCTTTAGTAGGAATGGTCGTGGCGGCGTCAACCGCATCGCCATAGGCAAAGATGAGCGCGTTTTTCTCTCTGGTTGCGAATAGTGCGCGGGATTGGGATGCAGCCGTGAAATCTTCAACTAGAAGGGCGCTGATGCGTTTGATCTGTGGGTTGATACGCGTAACAGCAGCATCGAGGATTTCAGTGCGTTTTGGGTTAAGCCAAGTGTCCTCGCTGAGCCGCGACGCGATTTGGGTCAGGGGGCCAGAGCCATCGGTACCGACGAGCTGTTGGATCGTGCCGGGGTCTGCCTGAGCCTGGGAGTCTTCTAGTGTTTCGACCAGGCCTGCAACCGAGGTGCCAAGGCTTTGGATTGCGGCGCGCCAGCGCGTTGGAACATCATCTGAGGCGACACTTGAGAGTAAAGCGCTATATTCGGCCATGACCTCGAAGGCCTCGCGGCGGGCTTGAAGAGCTTCTTCGCTGAAACGTCCTTCTTCAATGAGCTTGGCCGCAGCGACAGCACAATCTGCGGGTCCCGCGCCTGCTTCGGCGCGAAGGCGGACAGCGACCACGTCGCATGGATTTGCAGCGGTTTTCAGGTCAGCAAGAATACGGTCTTGGTCCTCTGCGCGAACAGAGAGGATACTTTCTGTCGCAGCTGTTGAAACGACCGTGGTTGCATCTTGGAAATCCGTGATAGCCCTCTGATAAAGGTCAAAATCAGCTGTAGGGGCACATCCAGTGAGGAAAAAAACTGCAACAAAATAGTGTCGCATGGTGCGGTATCCTTAAAATAACTTCACGTAAACCTGTGAGATACACCGCGAGTAAGTCAATTATTTTATGAGTCCGCCACAGAAACGATAGAGCCCGCGCCCGGCATCTACCACCAATGGGTGAGCATAATTCTTGGTTTTTGCACGCCATATGTGATCCGCACCGAAATTGTACACACCCTATCCTGTTGATTTTATTGACGTGAACATATGGTGCGCAGGGCATGATCTATACACCACGCGGTCCAAAGCTGCCCTTAGGGTAGAACACATATAATGACCGGTGCCAGCCCGGAGCAGACCTTTGTTTGGCCTCGCCAGACCAACCCTTTGCAGCAGGGCGGGCGGAAAGCTGTCGTTCGCTGCGTATTGCAGTGCCCGCACTACGTAGGGCAAAAGCGGCCGTTCCGACCCTTCAGGCTGGCATTCACAATCCAAGCCGAAGTATCGTTTTGTGGTAAGACCGACCTATCCCCCCAACATTAGGGAAAAATCCGCACAGTGTATTCGTGGCGAAGGTCGACATTAGGATTGGAGTAAGAGAATTGGTTAACTTTAGAAAAGGGAGCAAAGACGAGTTTGATAAACTCCCGGCCGACACCAATTTCATAGAGCGCGTCGACATCATCCAACGGCATTTGGCAGAGGTTTTCGGCTCAAAGAATCTGTCTTTTCTCATTGGCTCAGGATGCTCCTCATTTATGCAAGGTGAAGAAGAGTTGGGTATACCGACCATGGGACCGCTTGCGCAGGAGTTCCAAAGCACTCTGCAAACGCCAGCCGGTTTGCCACCTGCTGTCAGCTACGTTTCAAATGCGCAACAGGAGACACTCCTCGAGAAACTCGGCATCGACCTGACTCACCAAGATTTCCATTGGAACTTAGAACGACTGATGGAAGTACTGATGACCGCACAACAGTTCTGCAGAACGAGTAACAAAGTCGATGTGAAAGACGCAATCGATACTGTTGACGGAGTAATTGCTGGAATAAAGAAATTCATTCTCCAAAAATGTACTGAAGGCCGTTTCGCACAAGGCGACGAAAGCGTAGTGTCTCTTTACCGCCGCTTCTATCAGTCACTCTCAACTCGATCTCGCGGGCTTGCGCCACCTTGGGTGTTCACCACCAATTACGACCTTTTCAACGAACGGGCGATGGATCGATCCGGTATTCCCTACTCTAACGGGTTCGCCGGCACTGTAGAGCGCCGTTTCAACCCTGCTACCTACCGGCGGGCACTGGCCGAACAGCTCGATATCTCATCGAAGAGGTGGGCTGCAGTCGATGGCTATGTCCATCTCTGTAAACTGCATGGCTCCATCAATTGGACCGAAGAAGAGACCGGCCTCTATCCGATCCGTGAGTCAGCCGGCAAACTCGATCCAACGCAGGATCGCGTCATGATCTATCCAACGCCTTCCAAACAAACGGCGAGCTTTGGTTCGCCCTACTCAGACATGTTCCGAGAGTTTCAGAGGCAGATCGTTCAAGATCAAAGCGTCTTGTTTGTTATGGGTTTCAGCTTTGGTGACGAACACATCAACAACATCATATTTCAGGGGCTCACACTCCCTAGCTTCAGGCTCATCGCATTTCTCAATCCTGACGATGCGAATAATCCAGTGACAAAGGAGCTAGCGGCACTCGGTGATCCTCGAATCTGGTTCATATGGGGCACTGACGAAGGGAACCAGAAAAAGGCACACTACTTCGATACCATCGTGCAAGATTTGATGCCGCTCAGCGTTGATCAAAAGGAAGATCAGGCCATCGAAAAAGTGTTCAAGCGGCTGCTTTCAAAACAACAAGGCGTTGAAGATGGCGAAGAGTGATAAAAGCCGCGCCATCGGCAAGATCGTCAGCGTGTCTGCCGACCGTTTGGTTGTCGAACTGCACAGAGGCAGTGACAACTTCACAGTGGTTGGGTTCGATGACGTTCACTACGTCGCGACCCTCGGTTCATACTTAATTGTGCCTATGCAATCTGAGAGTATCGTACTTGAAGTCATAGGCCTTCGTGAGAAAGACCATTCTCCATCTCTCGGCGGTGGAGCTGAGATGGATAAGGCGACGGCAGCAAAATATCTTGATGTTATTCCGGTAGGCTCGATGCCTGTCCAAGGTGGCTCATTCAAATTTGGTGTATCCACTTTTCCACCACTTTATGCCGATGCGCTCTATGCACGCGACGAGGACTTGGACCGAATATTCAATGTAGAGCAAGTACCTGATGGCGCTACGAAGGTTGATGCTGACGGAATAGAGAAGCTAGGAACAATCCCACATACAATTGAGATTGGCACTTCTGCGATCTTCAAGAACTATCCTGTCAAAGCACAGCTCGACGCCCTTTTTGGTGGGCACGTTGCAGTTCTTGGAAACACAGGAAGCGGGAAGTCCTGCACTGTTGCATCAATTATCCAGTCTGTCTTTGAGCGCGTGAATGAGTTTTGGGCTATAGGCGCTTCGTTTGTAATTTTCGACGTCAACGGCGAGTATCGTCAAGCTTTTGAAGATATGCCCTGGCAAATCGATGCCAGCTACTTCAAAGCAACCAGTTCGGACGCTGAAGCAGAAGGACTTGAGGAGGGCTTCATCGGTGCCGGTTTAGTCGACCGCTTTCGTCTTCCGCATTGGTTCATGACTGTTGATGAATGGGCTCTGTTGTTGCGGGCGAGCGAGCGCTCTCAGCAACCTGCTCTTCGCACCGCACTCGGCCTCACGACCTTGTTCTCTGAACAAGACGAAGGGGTCGTTGAGAGTGCAAACGGTATCGCAGAGATACGCAATCATGTATTGGCGAAAACCTTGCTGGCGATCCTCCAGAGTGATGCCAGCAGCCCAAGCAAGTCAGATCGTCTTGCCGCAATCTTGGCGTCATTTCATACTGACGAAATCAACATCGCACAAATTAGGCATCAGCTTGGTGTGAATTTCGGATCCCTTGCTGACGCGGTCGGTTTGTCCGAGTTCCTGTCTGTTTTTGTTAAGGACGAACCTGTCTTACCGACCTATGCCAACAAGCCTTTCTCATTCGAGAGGCTGCAGGCCGCACTGGATCTCGCTCTCCACTACGAGGAAGCGAACGGAAACAAACAAATTAGAGACTACTGCTCTCAGATGGTTACGCGGCTGAAATCCGTGTCGGACAACCCAGATTTTGAGTTTCTGCGCGCTTCAGTCGAAGACTTGAGTGACCACGACAGAGAACCGACTCAATTTGTTGATAGGCTTCTTGGTCTCGTTCCAGATGGCGCCAGGTACCGAAAGGATCGACAAATCTGCATCATCGATCTCAATGATGCTGCGGACGAAATTGTGGAACTTGCTTCTGCTGTAGTTGCCAGGCTGATCTTTGAGCGGATGCGCCGCGCAGACCCGCGAAACAAGATGCCGGTGCATCTGATCCTCGAAGAGGCGCATCGTTATGTTTCGGAACGTCCAAGTCGCTTCGCTATCGACGCAGGGATTACTTTTCAACGGATCGCAAAAGAGGGCCGGAAGTACGGAGCTTTCTTGGTGGTTGCATCACAGCGGCCGAGCGAGCTCTCGAAGACAGTGCTGTCACAATGCAACAATTTCATAGTTCATCGCATACAGAATCCTGATGACCTATCGCAGATCAGGCAAATGACGCCTTTCATCTCCGATACCGTCTTGAGACGACTGCCGTCCCTACCAAAACAACATGCACTGATCTTTGGCAGCGCGGTAAAGATACCGACGACATTTAGAGTTCGAGACGCCAATCCCACGCCAAACAGCGACGACACTGAGGTGAGAGACCTTTGGTATGTACCCCAAAACCCCGTCTTGCATTGGGATCGCTAGCTGAATTTAATCCATGTTCAGGCGATCTAAGTGTCATGCAGTATAGAAATTGTCTTCATCGAACGGGCATTCTTCCCGTAACATGACGGCGCCCCGCTTCACCGAGTTATCTTCTGTCCCAAATACTTCCACCGAGTGGCGACAGCGGGTGCAGGTGATGACCAGCCCTAGCACTGTCCCGTAGTCTCCGTCCAAATCCTCTTCTGAAATGTCGATGGGTACACGCATGACCTGGCTTTCTCTTAAGACGATTCACGCCGAGAAAACTGGATGACCGATCCCCCTGCAGGAGAAATGGTTTCGCGCGAAGCATCAGATTTAAGGGTCAGAGACACCACATCACCTGTCTTCTTGCTAAACCAGCCAGACGGGAGATTGACCAGGTTCTCGATGTCACCGGGGTGCATGGTGAACTCGACGGACAATAAATCCTCTTTGGTACGCGTGCCGGAATCCACGATCAAGCACAGAGCATCACGCAGCACACGCGGCTTTGGCACCGCCCATTCCTTGTCCATAGGTTCCTGCCGGTTCCAGCCTTTGGCAGAATAGGTCTTATAGAGCTGCGTTGCGTGGTCCTGAGGGATGATTTCCAGATCGACTAGGCGCTTGATTTGGGCTTTTACAGATACCCGCCAGCGTTCTTTCAGCGACAGCAGACCGGCAAGTGAATAATTCGGAATCTCCGGGACATAGGTGGTCTGAGGCATCAAAAATGCGCTGGCGAACCGGAAAGCCTGACGCTCGATCTCCTTCAGATCGTCGCGTAACGCTTCGGCGCTGACGTTCCTATGCAAAACAGCATGGCCCAGTTCATGCGCCGCATCCATCTGGCGCCGAGGTAAATTCATCTTGTCTGAAGAAAGCAATATGTGAGGCCGGTCTTCCGATTTCGACCAACTGCATACTCCGTCCAGCTTTGAGGTACCAATCTCAATAGAGCCGACAACACAACCGATCTTTTCCAGCACGGCAACAACATTGGTGCAGGGGCCTTCCCCCAACTGCCAATGGGCACGCAGGTAACCCGCAATGTCTTCAATATCCTCATCCCGGAGCTGGCTGTAGCTGGCTCCGTCCAAAACGTCAGGGATATCGAGTTCCGGAAAATCCACATAGTGCTGCAAGACATCGCCAATCTCATGCAACCAGTTCACCTGGGATGCCTGATATTCGCGGTCGCGTTTCAGTGTGCTGACCAGCTTGCGGTAAAACAGCGGGCGCGGGCTGTCGAAAACAGGGCGCAAGAAGAATTCACGCCGAACGCGCAAAGCCTTGGCAAGCTCTGCCAAGGCTTCCGCTTCAGGGGCTTGTTTGCCGGTTTCCCAGCGCGATACTGAGCTGGGACTGACGCCCAACATGCGGGCCAGCTCTTTCATGCTTTGAACGCGCCGAGCTGCGCGGGCCTCAACGAGACGTTCCGGCACGAAGCCGGGTGTTCCCACACGCATTTTTCCCTCCTGTCAGTGCCGATGGCACTCTTTACGCCTTGCCGTCCTTTTCGTCATCCGTAGATGGCGATTCTGGGGGCACAAAATTCTTTATTGTGCGTTTCAGACGGACAGCACCGCTGGCAGGCGACGCAGGAGGTGTGGGAAACGGCGAGCTGGGTTCCGACACATCCCCGTCATCCGCGAGGTACTGGTCGATCCGTTCGTAAAACAGGTATTGTTCATAATCGGAGTCAATGACGCCAATGGCCATTTCTTTGATCTTGCCTGCTTGTTCGGGATCACGGGCAAAAAGAAACAGAATGCAAATGTCACCGACTTTCGGAGCGGTCCCGTCAAAGTCGAAATGTGGCGAGAGACGATAGTTCAGCGTCACGCCAGCCTTCCGAGACTTGTTCTTCACTGGCAGCTTGCTGGGTTCCGGCATTGCAGCAAGGCCAAGGATAAAGCCCTGCCCTTCATGTTCGAAACGCATGAACGGCTGAAACACCTTGAAGTCCGTACCGGGAATGATGCCACCATCGAGCAACTTACCGCCATGAAGTTCACAGACTTCCTGAAACCCTTTTTCGTTCATGAAGAAACGCGACATTCCCTCAAGACGTCGTGCACGGAGCGTATCAAGACCCGAGTGGTCCTGAACCATACGATGTGCTTTCAGCGTTTCACCACGGAGGCGGTCTTCCAGATCAATAACAAGGCCGCGATAAATGGCGACGGGAAAGCGGGTTTTCACAAAATCCCCCATAACTGCTCCGATTCTTTGGGGTTGCGTTTTTGGGGATTTTTGCACTCAGAATTGCGTTATGTCAACAGGGCAGTAGTTCGACGAGGCATATTTAGCGGATCAACCCGATGGGTACGCCGCATTTGGCCTCTTCGTGGGTGCCTTTGGAATCAAGGTCTGCTTTTGGCAACGCGGCAATGCAGCGTCTTGACGATGACGAACGGCCGGTATGGGCCGAGCGTGTTAGGCAAATCGGTACTGACCTGGCTGATGCTGCGATGCATCCGAGGTCTGCTTTGAGCCCAATTTGACCAATGCTGCGCGAGCTACCAACGGCTGCTCTTCAACTCTGCTGTGGTGAAACAGCAAATGCGCGCAAGTGCAGTAACCAAAGAATTAGCAATGCCTCGACAACGGGGAGAACCTGCAAAAAAGGACGTCGAAGAGACACTGTTATTTCCTCGGCCCGACCCGCACAGTCTTCTGTCCACGTCTGTACAAAAAGTGCGTCGAAGATGTAGTGCCCTATGTCGTAGACCAATGGTGCAATCAAAATCGCAGCTACAAGAGTGACGAACAAATTCCACACAGATTTGCGCACTCGAAGATCGAAAATATCTTTGCCACCAAGCCTTTTCCTCGTTGAAACGAAGGTGAGTAGGCCGGAAAGAAGAAGAGCGAAGATAGCGTATGGTAGTGCCAGTCGGTAGGCTTGCATTAGCGGAATACCTAAGCTGTCGCACTGCCAGTGTGGCGCGAACCATTGTGGCGCAATGAAAATGTCAGCAACGCTGGCAGGGATCGTCAGCCACACAAGGAAAGCACCACGAAGCCAGTAGAAAATTGGTGTGTGATCAGAGGTCCGCCACCGTTTTTTTGAGCCAGTCGTCATGCGGCCATGATCCGGCAAAACTTGGGTAGTGCAACTGTAAAGCCGCCGTCGGTGCAACTATGGTGAAAGGCAGCAAAGTCCCGCATGACTGTCGTCTAGGCAACTAGAACCAATGTCGGCTTTGCAGACCAAAAAGCGCATAAGCCCTTATATGAAAAACAAACGATAACTTCAGAATCCAATGACTGCCTGATCGTTTTTTTGTTGAGTTCGGCACCGCAGCGGGCTTTCATTTACCGCGCCCTCGGGTCGGACGGCCAGGTTTGCAACCCCGGCCGCCCAGCTCCTTAATACAGGAGTGTCGATTTGATTTATCGCCGCGAGAGGCGCTCTTCGAGCCAGTCCAGAATCTCACGTTCAACCCAGCCCACCCGGTTCGGGCCCAGCGGTACCCGCTTAGGGAATTGGCCTGCCTTCTCAAGGCGAGCAATATGTTGGGGTGAGTACAAGACAAGCTCTTTTACCTGACGTTTTGATAGTATCTTCATCACGATATCTCCAGAATTGAAGAGCATCGCGATGCTCGGGTTTCGACAAGTCTCCCGAGAGACCGTCAGTTTATCTGGGCGAAGTGAATAAGCAATAATTCGATGCAGGCGTTACCACTCATTTTACAAGCAAGGCTGAACTCCAAACGACAAGAACAGCACCGCCGAGCTAAAAGCTCGAAATCAAAACCTTGTATTGGAATGCCACTTTTTGTTAGACGGTGCTACCACCACGAAGGAACCAAAATGAGCATCTCGATCAAAGACCTAGATCGCAAAGAACTACTGAAGCTTGAGAAACAAATTCAAGCGCGACTAAAGCGACTGGAAGAACAAGAGAAGAAGCAAGCCCTTGCTGCGCTCAAAAAGGCGGCCAATGCTAGCGGCTTTACACTGGAGGAACTGCTCGGCGCTCCATCCCACGCACCAACGAACAAAAAGACCAAAAGCGCCAAACCAAAAAACCCAGGTAAACCTGTTTACGCTCATCCAGAAAACCCAGCCCTTACATGGACTGGTAAAGGCCGTCAGCCTGCTTGGTTCAAGGAAGCGCTTGAAGCGGGCAAGAAAGCGGACGAGCTAAAAATCAAATAGCCTTCGTGGCCTGTGCAAAATAATCGGAAGCGGCTTCGTTTGGAGCCGCTTTTCTTATATGGGTATTAAACGGAGCTATTTTTGGCATCCTAAAAAAAACGCGCTCAACTTTCTCTAAACGCCCGCGTAAAATAATCTGTCAGCGGTTTCGCGAGATAGCTCAGCGGAGAGCGGTCACCAGTTTTAATGTAGGCCTCGACCGGCATGCCAGGTAGTAGGTCTTGGCCTCCGAGCTTGTCGAGTTCGCCGTCATCGGGCAGGAGCTCTGCCTGGTAGAAGGACAGACCCGTGGCCTCATCGGTGAAGACATCGGCTGAAAGGTTGGCTACGCGGCCGAATATCTCTGGCGTGAGGCGTTGGTCGAATGCGGTGAAGCGCAAAGAGACTTCCTGCCCAATCTGTACCTGATCAATATGGATCGCCTCGATCCGCGTGGCGACAATCAGCGGTTGGTCTTGCGGGATCACATACATGATGGGCTCGGCGGGTGAGACGACGGCTTGGCGAGCGAAGACGTTTGATCCGTAGATGACACCGGAAACGGGCGCGCGAATGTCCATACGCGACAGGGTCTCGCGCACAGATAAACGTCGCTCGGCCAGCTCAATCTCACGATACTCAAGGTCGCGCAAGGTCGCGATGGCCTCTTCCTGCCGGGCGGTGGTGAGCTTTATGACTTGTATGTCGAGCGCCGCGAGCTGGCCGCGAAGCTGCGCAATAGTTGCATCCAGTTGGCCAATCTCACCCAAGAGTCGGGCTTGCTCCCGTTGCAAAGACGAGACGCGGGAGGCTTGGATCAAGCCCTTCTCGAACAGCTCAGCGCTATCGGCAAGCTCATTGCTGATCAGCTCATCCTGGGTTTTGAACGCTTGCAGCTGCGCTTGAGCCCCAGCTATCTGGTTATGGGCTTGGGCAATCTGTTCCTGAAGTTGTTTGGCTTCGCGTGCCAACGAGTCCACGCGCGCGTCAAACAATCGGGTTTGCCCATCAATCAGATCTTGCACCTCGGGCCGCTCACCAGCAGCTTCTCGAAGTTCGTCTCGCAGAGTCAGTTCTAGCGCACCATCGCGCTCTGCTTCTAGCCTGGCCCGCCGCGCCATTATCTCAAACAGCTGGCCCTCGACGATGGCGAACTCTGATTGCAACAATGTCTTGTCGAGGCTCAAAACAATATCACCGGCCGCCACAGGGTCACCATCACGCGCTAGAATACCGCCCACGACACCGCCTTCAGGGTGCTGGATCACTTGGCGATTGCTTTCCAGTTGGATCAAGCCAGACGCGATCACAGCCCCCGCAATCCGAGACTGAACGCTCCACACGCCAATCACACCGATCAAGATCACCAGAGCTAGAAAGCCAATCGCTAGCGGCAGTCGCGCCCGCCAAACTGGTTTTTGGTATGCGTCGCTCACGCTTCTGCCCCAGTCTGGACCGATGTATTGATCGATTTGTGAATGTCATCAGCATTGCGCAGCATCGAGCGCATCACCTCATCGCGCGGGCCGTCCGCTTCAATTTTACCTTCCTTCATCACGATCAACCGGTCGCATTCGGCAATGGCGCTCGGACGGTGGGTCATGATCACAACTGCCTTTTCTTCCCCCTTAAACTCGCGAATGGCGCGGTTCAGCGCGGCTGACCCCTCTGCATCCAATGCCGAATTTGGTTCATCCAGGACAAGAAGCACCGGGTCTTCATAGAAGGCGCGCGCTAGTGCAATACGCTGGCGTTGCCCGCCTGAGAGCTGACTGTCCTGGCCTTGAATGATGGTCGTATAACCAACGGGTAGGTTCAGGATCATCTCATGCGCGTTAGCTTTTTGCGCGGCTTGGATCACCCGCGCCTCATCAGGGCTGTCTGACATGCGGGCGATGTTCTCGGCCACAGTGCCGTTGAAGAGGGTCACCTGCTGCGGCAGGTATCCGATAAAGCCACCCAGATCGTCGGGATCATATTGATCAAGGGTGGCGCCCCCAAAGCGCACATCGCCTGCTGCTGGGCGCATGAGACCGAGAATGGTTTTGGCCAACGTTGACTTTCCCGCTCCACTATTGCCAATGACGCCCAAAACTTGTCCCGGCTGCACGTCAAGCGTGATCCCGTAAAGCGTCGGACGCTTTGCATCAGGAGCGAAGACCGAAACGCCTTTGAGCCGAAGCTGCGCCTCTGGCCGCGGTAGCTTGATCGTCTCTGCATCCGGCGGCGTTTCTTCCAAGAGCTTGCCGAGCAGGGACCAACCGGAACGGGCGCGCTGCACCGTGGGCCATTGTCCAATGGATTGCTCAATAGGCGCTAGAGCGCGACCTAACAGTATAGAGCCCGCGATCATGGCCCCGGCTGTGAGTTCGCCGCGCAGGACAAGCCAAGCCCCCATGCCCAGCATCGCTGATTGCAACAATAGCCTGAAGGATTTGGTGAGTGCGGAGAACAGCCCTGTCCAGTCGCTGGCCCGGATGGTTTGCTGAACCGCGCTGTCGCGCACTTTGTGCCAACGACCTGCAATTGATCTGCTCATCCCTTGTGAGCGCACGATCTCTGCTGCAAGCCGCGCTTGCTCCGAGAAGGCATGCGCTTGTGCGGAGGCTGATTGCGCCTCAAGCGTTTTGGAACGGGTCAACCAATTGTTCAAAAGCGTCACGATGATCAGTGTCACACCGCCTGCCAGCGCCATCCAGCCCAAAAGCGGATGAAACACAAAAATCGCAGCAATGAATAGCGGCGTCCACGGCACATCAAACAGCGCGAGCATCGCCGGAGAGGTGAAAACCGATTGCATAGCCTCAAGATCACGCAGACCCGATGACGGTGCAGACCGAAACTTCGGCAATAGCGATCGCTTCATCACTGCATCAAAGACACGCCCATCTAATTCCGTCTGAAACCGCGCGCCAAAGCGGGCCAGGACCCGCCCACGGGCATAGTCGAGCACCCCCATCAACATATAGAGTGCTGCCACCAGCAGAGACAGCGCCACCAGCGTCTCCTCAGACCGCGACGCCAGCACCCGGTCATAGACCTGAAGCATATAAAGCGGGCCCGTCAGCATCAGGATATTTACAAAAACACTGAACAAAAACACACTACCCAACAGCCAAGTGCCGGCTCGACGCGCTTGGCGAAGTTCGGGAAGGCCGGGTTTAAGCGCCATTTAGTCGGTACCCGCGCCTAAGTTCTTATAGTCTTCCACGTCAAATGATGCTCGGTTCCTATACAAACAGGAAGTCCTCTTCGGTTAGAAGCGAAAAATCTACCCCTTGAATTGAAACTGCCCCGTTGGTCCAAGACACTAGTGCGTCGGAGCCATTCTGAGAAATGCCCAAATCATTGAAATCAAGACCAGCAATTTGTAGCAAATCACTTCCGTCTTCGAAATCAACGATTGTGTCGGTTCCACTGTCTTCGTTGGAATAAAAAACAAATAGGTCTGCGCCAACGCCACCATCCAAGGTATCATCTCCAGTCCCACCAATAAGTGTATCGCGTCCTATCGCACCAATGAGGTGGTCATTGCCATCCCCACCATTTAGGTAGTCTCCTGCGTCGGAGTCAGAAAGTGAGACAAAACTCCAGATACCGGTTGTTCCAGAGTGCGTAATAACCAGATCGTCGACACCGTCGCCGTCAAAATCGCCTACGTCGTTTGTGAAACTGCCACCGACATCTGGAAGGCTATTGGTCAGTTGGTGTTCAACAACACTTTCAAAACCTCCTAGCCCATCACCCTCAGCCAGGTAAGCTGTGAGCCCTCCCGACGATGAGTAAATTACGGCTAGGTCCGAAAAACCGTCTCCATTAAAGTCGCCGATCCGTTTATCAAACTGGTTAGTTGACCCAAAAGTAGCACTCCCAGAATCTATCTGTCCTGATGTGTTGCCAAGGTATACACCATCTCCAGAACCGGTGACCGTCTGAAATGTTCCATCTCCGTTACCGAGTGCGGTGTATGCCCAAACTCCGGCTGAGCCGGAATAGAACACGACAAGATCGGCGACCCCGTCACCATTAAAATCACCAACATCATTTTGGTAGGTGCTATTGCTGCCAAACGAAGCTCTTTCAGAAGCAAGCTGGCCCGAAGTTCCTCCCCGTATTGGCCGGAACCCGCGCCGATTAAGGTCTGGTAACTTCCATCGCTGTTTCCCAAAGCAGTATAAGCCCATACACCTGAACTTCCGGAATAGATCAGACCAAGATCGTCGATACCATCACCGTTAAAGTCAGCAAATTTTGAAGTATAGAGATTGGTGCTGCCAAAATCAGTTCGTTCAGAAGAGAGCTCACCTGATTGCTCCCCGTTATAAGTGCCTACACCTCGGCCAACCAGTTCCCCAAACGACCCATCGCCGTTACCGAGAGCAGAATATACCCAAACACCGTTCGAACCTGTGTGGACGATCCCAACATCTCCCAATCCATCACCGTTAAAATCGCCCGTATGCTCAACATACGATGTTCCAAAGTTCGTTCGAGCTGAAAGCAGCTGGCCAGAAACACCACCTTGGTATTCGCCATGGCCGCCTGCGACGACTGGTTCGAACGTGCCGTCGCCACGGCCTAAGGACGAATAGACCCAAACCCCACCATTACCAGAATGGATGTTCAACAAGTCGTCGACTTGATCACCATTCAAGTCATTTACGTGATCACTATAAGTGCCGGTCGAACCGAAATTTGATCGATATGAAGCTAATTGTCCCCCAATTGTAGATTCAAATCCATTTGAGACGCCGCCACCGTTGAGCACATCGTTACCAGCGCCGCCGATCAAGATATCGGAGTCGTTACCTCCAATCAGATTGTCAACTCCATCTCCACCATCCAGAATGTCTTGATAGGCGCCGCCGAAAAGCTGATCAGAGCCGCCTTTCCCCTCGATGAAAACGCCCAGAGAAGCCATAGAGGCATCAATGGAATTGCTAGCGTTATCACCCACCGCTCCATTGAAGCCCACCGAAAGAACAGCGTTAGCTGGATATTCTTCTACAATTGATGCATCTACATCGTGTAAAAGCATGTAGGAACGAGATTCTGAAAAATGTAATCCATTTAGCATCTTATTTAAGTCGAGAAATTCCACGTTGCGGCCATTCTCAAAATTATACCGGTGACCAATGGAAGTGACTTCGCGAATAAAACCTATTCCTTCATACAGGAAGGAAAAGTCGCCAACACCCCCAACAATCTTTTCATCTCCTTTATAGTATGAAGAAAAACCATGCCTGGTCACTCCAAAAAAGAAAACATCGTCTTCGATGTCATCAAATGGTGATTGATCATCATATGTCAGATCAATTTGGCTAATTCCCACTTCTGATAGTGTCTTAAGCTCACCATCATCGGTCTCACCATTCAAATTGGAATCTTGCCATACATGTAACTCGCTCCATACCGAATCCGCACTATCGAGCTTAGTGTCATTGTTTAAATCGAAAGCTCGACTGATTGCTTGAAGATCAGTATCACCTTCATTCCCCCAATTTGACCAAACTATTTCCTTAGCTTGATCAATAACTCCGTCGCCACTTCCTCTTGACCCATCTGAGTTCAAATCAATGACAAGAAATCCGTCGTCTTGTCCAATCCAAGAGCCAAACTCTCGCGAACCATCTGCGTCCCAATCAAAAGCTACCGATCCGTTAACTAAAACCTCGACACCATCACCATCGAGATCAAGTAAAATAGGTTTTGCAGTACCGTCAGTCGAATTATCTGGCCGTGGCTGTGGGCGAGGACTTTCTTCACCATCCTCGTTTGTTGTTGTATCACTTGCCCAATCTCTGTAGTCAGCAGACAAGTCTCGCGTGTAGTCATAACTATATTCATCGCCGACAACGTTGTCTCCTATTGCACCATCAACAAATGAATATGGGCGGGCGTTCCCATTTGAATCATAATAGATACCAGTTTGCCCGTTTGTTGCTGCTTTAACCGCTTCGTTAAGGTCAATAGGTGGGTTTCGATCGATAATTTTGTCAATAGCCGTCGTCATCCTAGGATCGTTGAACTCATCAACGATCAGATCGCCGTTGAACGCAGCGTACTCTATGGCTTTTTTGACTTCTTCCCACGACAAGCCTAGTTCCCGCCCTATACTCCCAATCTTTATTCCAACTTCGTTATTGTAAAGGTCTTTAATTGCATCTGGGTTTGTTACACCCTGAAGCCCTTCGCCTGGACTATAGTCTCCGCCAAGAATCTCTTTGGCATACCCCAAATCTCGAGCGTTTTGATCCAGCATAGGTCCAGGGACCCTTGGGCTACCAAATGCTATTTTGGCCGTATCGTATGCGTGAGCCAGTGCATTCGTCTCATAGCGCCCGTTCTGTAGGCCATCAAAACCAATGTTCGACGCAAATTCTTCCGCCTCTCTAGCCTTAAAGGCGACAATTTTGCCCCATGTGTCTCTAACTATATCTTTAATACTCAAGACTAATCCCCCGTATAAATCCAGATTTGACTTACTTATTTTTCTGCAATTATTACTCTTATGACCTCTCGTGATGGAATTTGAACTGAACCAGTATTCTTGGGCAATCCCTTTACTGGCACACTCATGTTTCTTTCAATAGTTACTACTGACTTGAAGTCAGAAAAGCACGTGTTGACCGGCCAACCTAAAATATATTTCTCAGTATCGGCCTCTCTGAAAAGTCCATTGGACAATTCAGAAAGCAGAATTTTGTTATCTGATATTAAGTAGAAATAGGTTTCATTTTCTAGAGCAAACCTGTCGTTCCAGTATGGGTATGAAACACCGAAACTCTTTAGTACTTTCTTACTACTATTAAACTCGCCTATTCCACATATCATACTCGCTTCTGGAAAAATTTCCTGTAATTGAAAGCCGGAGCCTTGAACTAATCTAGATAGTATTTTGTCCTCATTCGGTTCACTTTGGGCGGAAGAAAATCGATATAGAGTAATAGCCCCCAAAAACAACAGGGCGATAATCGAGATCACCTTCTTATTGAATATTTTTTGCATAGTTTCCTCCTGCAAAGTCATACCCTATACGCTTAATAAATTTATGTGTTCGCCCCAAATCGACTCCTGATGAGACGTGGAATAGGACCTCAGAGGCTCCGCGCGCTCGCGACCAACTCTCAATGCCTTTGAGCAAACCAAGTGCGACACGCCCACCTCTAAGTGAATGACGAACGTCTTTAACGACATTCAAATTGTGCACGGTCGTGACTAATACACCAGTTCCAATATGATACTCACCAACAGTACAATGAGCGGCCCCTGCAATCTTGCCATTATACCGACACAGCAAGATACCATGGCGTTTGCGATCGGACAGAGCGCGATTGATAATTAACCGAACTTTTTCTGGTGCGAATTGTATATATGAAAACCGGCTTTCTGCATGGGATTTCTCAGCCAGATCAACTAATTCTTCAATGGCTGCAGGCGTTTCAAGTACTTCAAATGCCACCCCAGAAGCGATGCGCACATTTGGCGCCGCGTCCGCCCCCGCTACATATTTCACTCGCGAATACCCTCAGTATACCTTCTGATCCGCTGTTATCACAGGCGCATCTGGGCGGTCAACAAAGGCAGGTGCGAGATGTTGGGAGTAGGTAATTTCGCGTTCCCATTCACCAATCAGGTATGTTGCTTCAAGCTCTAGATCAGAACGCTTGATGATATAGTCCTCGGGTTTTGGCAGATGGTCTGATAATGTCCAACAAAACGTGAGCCTGTTGCCATCATTATCAGCGACGCAGCCATCTTTCGTTGGCATATCGCCCATAGAGAGTATGGTATCTTGCCGTGATACATCCTGTCCATCGCTCAGGAATAATCGTGTAACTAGCTTATCACCGATGGTCTCCTTGACCAACTTAGCGATCTTGTGTCGCTTGAACTGGGTTGCGAACGACTACACTCTAAGCGTGGAAATGCCCGAATTTGGGTCAGGACTCGAACCTCTAAACTAAAATTGTGCCCGGGTACCGGTGTGTATATCAGGTATTTTCAAAACAAGCATATTCGTTTTTATTCAGATACTTAAGGCTGCTGTATTGAGTCCTCTCCTGGCACCAAATCACTCAAAAATCCCCAAAATGGTTGCGAATAAGTAAGCTGGCATCTGCCTTGCCGGGTCTTTCGGTGTCCGACAAGAGTTTCAGGCAGTTTGCGGCTAGCTTTTTCATCTTTCAAATGCGCTGAACCATGTTGACAACGTGAACAGCGCATCAATATCATTTGCATGCAAACAAAACTCAGATCTTGGGCGAGGTGCATGTACCACACTCCTGTAAAACTGGCTGAGGCGTTGCAGATCGTCGCAGAAGGCAACGGGAAGATCGTCGCAGGCGGGACGGACGTCTACCCCTCTGCACAACAAGGCAAACCCCCGGCCTTTTTTCTGGATGTGACACGGATCGAGGGGCTGAATACGATATCTGTATTTGACGATGGGTTTCGGATTGGGTCTGCGGTGACTTGGTCTCAGCTTATCAAAGCTGACCTACCGCCTGCTTTTGACGCGCTCAAGCAGGCAGCCCGCGACGTTGGAAGTGTTCAAATTCAAAACGTCGGAACTCTTGCGGGGAACCTTTGCAATGCGTCGCCAGCGGCGGATGGTGTACCGCCCTTGTTGACGCTGGACGCGTTGGTGGAAATGGAAAGTTCAGCTACGGGAAAACGCGTTCTGCCACTTTCAGAATTCCTGTTGGGGGCAAGGCGCACAGCGCTTGCGCCAGATGAAGTTGTTACGACTATCATTGTGCCAGCTCAGCCGCCAGGTATGGCGTCCGCATTTGAAAAGCTCGGAAGCCGCCGATACTTGGTGATCTCTATCACGATGACGGCCGCGAATATTGCCTGCGATGACACCGGAAAAATTACTGAGGCGCGTATTTCTGTTGGGGCCTGCTCCCCTGTTGCTCGCCGGTTGTCGGCGCTCGAAGCCAGCCTGATTGGGCAAACTGCCGATAACGTCACTATTGATACACAGCATCTCAAGGAGCTCGCGCCTATTCATGATGTGCGTGGAACCTCGGAGTTCAGGTTTGATGTGGTCGCGGAACAATGCGCCCGCGCCATCAAAAGGGCGGCCAGAAATGGACGATAGCGTTTCCTTGAAAGGCTCCGCTTTTGTCTTGAACGGTGTCCCCGTTGAAGGCTTTCCCGCCCCCGGCACCCGTCTGTCCGAATTGCTGCGCGAAGACATGGATGCGCGGGACGTCAAAATTGGCTGCAATGCGGGCGATTGTGGTGCGTGCACCGTGTTAGTCGATGGCGCGCCGGTCTGCGCCTGTCTTATGCCTGCCCAACAGGCCGAAGGCAAAAATGTTGAAACGCTGCGCGGGTTGCGCGGGTCTGACCCAGTCGCGGAAGCGTTGGCAGACAGTTTTCAAAAACAAGGCGCCGCACAATGCGGGATTTGCACGCCGGGCATGATGGTCTCGGCGGTCGCACTATTGCGCGAAAACCCCAACCCCACCGAAGAAGATGTTAAAGATGCGCTCGGCGGCGTTCTATGCCGCTGCACGGGTTACCGCAAAATAATCGACGCCGTTATGTATGCTGAACCGTCAACACAGGAAGCGTCAGGACAAGTTGGCGATGCAATAGAACGCGTCGATGGCGCCGGAAAACTGGCAGGCACTGAGGCCTTTGGTGATGACGTTGCCCCTTCAGGCACGCTTGAGATTTTTGTCATCCGTTCGCCCTATGCGCGGGCTAGGTTTAAGCTTGGCGATCTACAAGCCTACCTCGCAACGCATCATGGGTTTGAGGCGGTGATTTCAGCCGCAGACATTCCGGGACAAAACGCCTTCGGCGTGATTCCGCAATTTGTCGACCAACCCGTTTTTGCCGAAGACGAAACCCGATACCGCGGGGAGGCGGTCGCCGCCGTGATCGGTACGCCGGATGCGATCAACGCCTTGGACCCAGATGATTTCCCGGTGACATGGGAGGAGCAAGACGCCGTATTGGACGTCACGTCCGCGCAGCAGGCACAAGCAGGCCAATTGCACGCGGGGCGGGATCGCAACGTGATGTGCAGCGGCTTTGTACAATGTGGTGATGCGCAGGCGGCTTTGGCCGATGCGGACATTGTGGTTGAAGGCCACTATGAAAGCGGATTTGTCGAACATGCCTATATTGAGCCTGAGGCCGGATATGCTGAGGTGATTGACGGCCGTGTTGTCGTCCATGCCTGCACCCAGGCCCCGGTGATGGACCGCGACGCACTGGAGGCGATCCTGGCGATGGACGCCTCCCAAATCCGCATCGTTCCAACGGGTGTTGGCGGCGGATTTGGGTCCAAACTGGATATTACGGTGCAGCCATACCTTGCCCTTGCAGCGCTGAAGACGGGCAAGCCCGTGCGCCTGACCTATACCCGTACTGAATCAATGCAGTCGTCGACCAAACGGCACCCGTCCGACATTCGCCTGCGGATCGGGGCAACGCGGGCAGGCAAGATTTCTGGGTTTGATTTTTATGGCGAATTTGACACTGGCGCCTACGCAAGCTGGGGGCCAACCGTGGCCAATCGAGTGCCAGTCCACGCGTCCGGCCCCTACCGCGTCGCGGATTACCGCGCCGAATCCAAAGGCATCCACACAAACAACCCACCCGCAGGCGCATTTCGCGGTTTCGGGGTCCCGCAATCCGCGATTGCGCAAGAAAGTCTGTTTGACGTCTTGGCCGAGAAACTTGGTATGGACCCGCTTGAATTCCGCATTCTCAACGCGCTTGAAAACGATATGCCAACGGTATGTGGCCAAATGTTCAAGCAGGGTGTTGGCATAAAGGCCTGTTTTGAAAGTCTGAAACCCGCCTGGGCGCAGGAACGCGCAGACGCCGCCGCCTTCAACACAGACAATGCCACCGTGAAACGCGGGGTCGGTATAGCGGCTGGGTGGTATGGCTGCGGGAACACTTCTTTGCCAAACCCGTCCACGATCAAATCCGGTGTGTTGGCTGATGGCACAGTCGTATTGCACCAAGGCGCGATGGATATCGGGCAGGGCGCAAACACCGTGATTACACAGATTTTTGCAACCGCCCTTGGCGTTCCGGTGGCACAGATCAAAATCATTGGACCCGACACAGATGTCACCCCGGATGCGGGCAAGACCTCTGCTTCCCGTCAGACCTATGTATCTGGAAATGCCGCCCGCCTTTCGGGTGAAGCGCTGCGCGCCAGCATTCTGGAAAAGATGAACGTGGCGCCCGACGCTGAGCTAACAATTGGGAATAGTCGCATTGTCGCGACAGACAGCGCTGGGTCACAAGAATTGCTGCTAAGCTCACTCTCGCCGGACACAGAAGCCTTCGTATTTCGCGCTGAAGAAACCTACGACCCGCCCACACTGCCACTGGATGAAAATGGTCAGGGCGTGCCCTACGCCCAGTTTGGCTATGCTGCGCATTTGGTCGTGGTTGAGATTGATACCGCACTGGGAACAACCAAGCCGACAAAGTTCGTCGCCGCCCATGATGTCGGCAAGGCAATCAACCCAATGCTGGTCGAAGGTCAGGTTCATGGCGGGATAGCGCAGGGTCTTGGTATGGCCTTGATGGAAGAATACCTGCCCGGGCGCACGGAAAATCTGCACGACTACTTGATCCCCACCATCGGCGACATTCCCCCAATCGAAACCATCATCATCGAAGAGCCGGACGAACACGGGCCCTACGGCGCCAAAGGTTTGGGGGAACATGTTCTTATCCCCACGGCCCCGGCAATTTTGAACGCGATACATGATGCAGTTGGCGTTCGGATCACGCAGGTCCCGGCGACTCCGTCCCGAGTGCGCGCAGCGATAAAGGCAAAAACGCAATGAAGGATGCCACAAAGCCCGAAAAAATCCGCTGCGACGCTTGTCCTGTCATGTGCTTCATCGCGGATGGTAAATCTGGTGCATGTGACCGCTATGCAAATCACGGCGGCGATCTGATCCGTCTTGATCCGCTGACGATCATCGAAGGAACCGATCAGAAACTGGTTCCGTTCCTCAAAGATGGCACATCAGATGATTGGGACGGCGATATCGTCAAAGGGGACCGCCCGTTCGTGACCGCCGTAGGCGCTGGCACGACCTATCCTGACTATAAGCCCGCGCCCTTTATCGTCAGCCAAGAGGTTGAAGGCGTCGATATGGTCACCATCGTGACGGAGGGGATTTTTTCCTACTGCGGCGTCAAAGTGAAAATCGACACGGATCGCCACATTGGACAC
This sequence comes from Litoreibacter sp. JB4-2, assembly GCF_055693445.1. NCBI lineage: Bacteria > Pseudomonadati > Pseudomonadota > Alphaproteobacteria > Rhodobacterales > Roseobacteraceae > Litoreibacter > Litoreibacter sp. JB4-2. The sequence continues at coordinate 2,615,081 of NZ_CM146334.1, read as the reverse complement.
GAACGCGACGTCGTGCGGGTGGACGGCGAACCCATCGGGCATGTCATGACCTCCGAATACGGGTCGAAGATGTTGTCTTTGGGTGGCGTCGAACATCTGACAGGTGGGTCCAAGAAGGAAGGGCGTGTCACCTGTGACGCGCTTTTGGGACTGTGCAATCGCGAGGCCGTCGAGGTGCAGATCGGCGACGGCGATCAAACAACAACCGTTGTTATTCAAGCGGGCCAGGCACCGATCATCAATGGGACGCCAGAAAAACTGATGCGGGTCGGATGCGGGTCGGCCACCATCGGGATGTTTGCAAAGCAATGGCTCCATCATGCCGACGATGTTGTGGTCGTCGACGATCACATCACAGGCGTCCTGTCCGAGCACGAAGCCGGCAAACAATTGGATGTTCCGCCAACAGGCATCAAAATCATCGGTCGCAGGTCCACGCCCGGACGCTATTTTCAGGTAGCGCAGCCGGGCACCGGATGGGGCGGGACAGACATCGATGATCCGCTGAAAATCCTTGGGCCATTCAAACCGGCCGTGGCCTGGGAAGGCTTGCGGCTTTTGATGGTATCAACGACCGGGGAGCAATTCGCATATTACGAGCTGGACGCAGACCTCATCCCGCAACCAGCCGCGATGCCGGACACACTGACCGCTTCGGCCGAGCTGATCGCAGAGAATTGCGAGCCTTCGATATGCTCGGTGCTGTTCATGGGCGGCGCGGGCGGCAGCCTTCGGGCTGGCGTGACAGAAAACCCGATCCGCCTAACCCGGTCGGTCAAGGATTCATTAACCCACGTGTCTTGCGGCGGCGCCGACAGCTATGTTTGGCCCGGCGGCGGGATCACCGTCATGGTTGATGTTCTTGATATGCCTTCAGGCTCATTTGGATATGTCCCAACCCCGGCACTGGTTGCCCCAATCGAGTTCTCCTTGCGCGTCAGTGACTATCGCACACTCGGTGGTCACATGGACGAAATCCGACCTATTGCCGCGACCCAGACAGAAGACCTGCGCAAAGTCGGGAAAAACACCCGTGGCCATGACCCCATGTCACATGCCAATTTTCGTTGGTCCAAGAAGGACGGGTCTTGATGGGTCCGACAGCGCACTTGTTGTCTGGCGGGACCCGGCTTCATTTGCAGCATGGGCCGATAGATTTGATTATTGGCGTAGACGGTGACAAGCCCCGCGCATTTGCAGCAGCCCAAGATCGGTTTGCGACGATTCTGGAAACGCTTGTGACGGAGCTTGCGATATTACGCGCGCCTATCACACCAGTAAGCGACAGGCCGCAAGGCGCAGTCGCAAGGCGTATGGATCACGCGACCCGCGCCCATGGCACAGGCGTTTTCGTAACACCCATGGCCGCCGTCGCAGGCGCCGTCGCGGATGAGGTTCTAAGCGCCATGACGGCCGCCGCAGAAATGCAGCGCGCCTACGTCAATAACGGCGGCGACATCGCGCTGCATCTTTCCGCTGGCACGACCTACACGACAGCTATTGCAAGCCATGATGGCCGTGACTTGGGTCGCGTAGAAATCAGCTATGACGATCCAGTACGCGGGATCGCGTCCAGCAGCCGCCATGGGCGCAGCCTGAGCCTAGGGATTGCCGACAACGTCACGGTTTTGGCCAGCAACGCCGCCAAAGCGGATGTCGCAGCGACCCTGATTGCAAACGCGGTCGATATTGGGGACCACCCCGCCATCCTGCGCCGCCCTGCCAGTGATCTTGTAGACGAAAGTGATCTGGGTGATCAGCTTGCGGTTGCGAACGTTGGCGCGCTTTCCAAAGCCGAAATGCACAAAGCCTTGGGTAAAGGCCTCACCTATGCAAATGGCTTGGTCGCGCATAAACAGATCCTGGGCGCGGCGCTGTACCTTGGCGCTGAAAACTGCACCACCCGGTCGCCCCAGTTCTTAGGTCCTGAAAGGATACTCGCACATGCCTGACGTCGTCTTGCGGAAAATGGTCACCTCGACCGAAGAGGTTTTTCACGAAGGCGGGCCCGTCCCGGCGGTCTCACTTCGACGCGCGGCTACGCTCGCCATCATCGAGAATCCGTTCGCCGGGCGGTATGAGCCTGACATCCAACATTTCATGGAAGACCTTAAGCCGCTTGGCCTGCAAATGGCGCAAAAACTGATCGAGGCGCTGGGCGGTGCGGACCAGATCGAAGGCTACGGCAAAGGCGCGCTGATCGGCGAAGCAGGTGAGCTTGAGCATGGCGCGCTCTGGCACGCACCTGGCGGCTACGCGATGCGTCAGTTGTTGGACAATTCGAATGCAATCGTTCCGTCCTCCAAAAAAGTGTGCGGTTTAGGCGGGCGGTTAGATGTTCCGATCACGCATATCAACGCCTCCTATGTGCGCAGCCATTTTGATTCCATGGAAGTCGGAACCAGTGACGCGCCGCGCGCCAATGAACTTGCTTTCGTGCTGGTGATGAGCACAGGCGCGCGCATTCACAATCGGGCCGGTGGTCTCGCAGCTGCCGATATTGAGGGAAAGGATGGTTTAAGATGAGCGCTAAAATCAGAAAAATCGCGGTCAATATTGAAGAAACCCATCGCGAAATCGGACGCGAGATTTTGCCAGCGACGCGAAAGGCCGTCGCTGTTGCCGTGATCGAAAACCCCTTTGCCGGGCAGTATCAGGAGGACCTGACCCTGCTCATGGATATCGGCGCGGAGCTTGGCGCGTTGCTGGGCGATAAATGCGTTGCGGCACTGGGCATCGCACCCGCCGATGCGGAAAGCTACGGCAAATCCGCAATGGTCGGCGAGAACGGAGAACTCGAACATGCCGCCGCGATCTTGCATCCAAAGCTGGGCGCGCCGTTGCGTGCTGCCGTGGAAAAAGGGGCAGCTTTGGTGGCGTCTTCGAAGAAAATGGGAAGCCCGGGTCAAGTGCTGGATGTGCCGCTGGGCCACAAAGACGCGGCCTATGTGCGCAGCCATTTTGACGGTATCGAGGTCCGGCTGAATGACGCACCACGCGCGAATGAAATAATGGTGGCGGTTGCAGTGACGGACAGCGGGCGCCCGCTTCCCCGCGTCGGCGGTCTGACACATGAAGATGCCACAGGCGAGGACGGACTCCGCTAGGTTTGACACCCAGTCTCGGCGTGCATGCCCAACCGGGTTATGCAATCATGTGACAGCTATCGCTTCAAAGGCCATTTCAAATGGACTCTGCCCAGAAAGAAAAAAACCAAACCTACAACCTGGACGATCAGGTGGGTTTTTTGTTGCGTCTGGCGAGCCAGAGGCATGCTTTGATCTTTCAAAATCACATTTTCGGTAACCTGACCCCGACGCAATTTTCGACCCTGATGCGTCTGTCAGAGCATGGGCATGTGACCCAAAACCATCTGGGCCGCTTGGCGGCGATGGATATCGCAACAACCAAGGGCGTTGTCGACCGACTGAAAACCAAGGGATTGGTGCGCTCAGAAGCAGACAAAACCGACAAACGGCGGTCGGTCATATCTTTGACCGCGGATGGCTTGGCTTTGATTTCCGAACTTGAAACGGTCGGAAAAGCAATCACGCAAGAAACGCTGTCTCAGCTCAACAAACGTGAACAAGACACGCTGCTTTCGCTTCTCAAAAAACTGTCCTAGCGCAACATCAGGCACAGGGGCGGTCCAAGGTCCCCGGAAATGCGCAAAAATTTTGACCTCTAGAAGATCACAAAAGCCGCTCAGGCAGTCGCTGTGCTGGTGGGGTGTTCCTGCTGCGCTCGCTCCTGACGACGCCGTCGATGACGGTCATCCCAACACCCGGAAGATTTCCAAGCTGCACAGAGTCGAGCATTGTCTTGCCCGGCGCGTGTTGCGCCTGATCCAACAACACAAAGTCAGCGCACATACCCGCCTCGATCAACCCGGTGTCTAGCTTCCGCTGTCTAGCAGTATTACCGTTTCCAAAGCAAAAAGCGATCTCCGCCGGGACGTTGCCGAACGCCGACAGCATCGCGATCATCCGCAAAATGCCCAATGGTTGCACACCTGACCCGGCTGGTCCGTCAGTGCCAAGAATGACCTGATCCAATTTGCCCAACTCGCGCGCGGTGTTGACCGTAAGCACCGCCGCGCGTTCGTTGCCGTTATGGACAATCTCGAACGCTGCTTTGCAACTTTCGCACAGACAAATGATCTGGTCGTCGGGCAGAGCGGAATGGCCACCATTGATATGTCCGATCACATCGGTGCCGGTTTCTATGACCATGTCCGCGTCAATCAATCCCGACCCAGGGATCGACGGCCCGCCCGTGTGGATCGTGCTTTGCATGCCATATTTGCGAGCCCAGCCCACCATCTCTTGCGCGGTTTTCCCGTCTTTGACAGTGCCAAGCCCCACTTCGCCCAGAAGTTTGACACCCGCATCGGCCATGTCCTTGAAGTCTTGTTCGACCATGCCCTTTTCAATGACGGGTGCACCCGCATGCACCTTCATGCCGGAGGGGCGGAAATTTTCGTACCAGCGCTGCGATGCAATCGCCATTGCTTTCAAACCAACTATGTCTTTCGGCCGGCCCGGCATATGAACTTCGCCGGCGGAAATAAGCGTCGTCACACCGCCATGCAGCGTTGAATCGATCCAATGCAATTGCTGCTGCCTAGGGGTGTAGTCGCCAACGACTGGATGAATGTGGCTGTCGATCAAACCGGGCGCCAGAGTCACGCCATGCGCGTCAACAACGGTCGTCGCCTCGTCGCAATCCAGATCGCTCTCTTTCCCCCAAGCGGTGATCTTGCCGTCAATGGCGACCATGCAATCGCCGTCATAAATCGGGTCTTCCATCTTGCCAGACAGAATTTGACCAATGTTCTTAATGACAAGCTTTTCCATCGCGACCAGTCTCCCTTGTTTTATTATTAGCATACAAACATTTGGCACTGATACGTCAAGCCAGTCAGATCGTGATGAAGCTCATCCGTTTGGCGCAGGCCGTCAGACGCCCAAATACTTGGTCAACATAGCCGGTTCGGACCGCAGCGCAGACGCGTCGACAGTTTCACGATTTTGTCCGTTTTCAATAAACGTCACGCGATCAGCGATCGACAGAACAGCCTCAACCCGTTGTTCAACAAGGATGATCGCGTAGCCTTCGGCTTTCATCTTAACCACAACCTGACGGATCAATTCGATCATGGAGGGCTGCAACCCTTCGGTCGGTTCATCGAGCAAAAGAACCTTTGGGCGCAGGCACAGCGCCCGCGCCGTCGCCAGCATCTGTTGTTCCCCGCCCGACAGCGTCCCCGCAACTTGATCCAGCCGTTCGCGCAGACGCGGGAACAGATCAAGCACCCAATCGCGGGTATCTGCCCCTTCGCCGCGGGCCATCAGGCCCATTTCGATGTTCTCCGCCACTGTCAGTTCTTTGAACAATCGCCGACCTTGCGGGATGTAGCCCACCCCTTTGCGCGGAACCAAATGCGCAGGGATATCGCTGAGCAATTCACCGTCCAAACGCACCTCCCCCTGCGACAAAGGAAGCTGTCCCATGATGGCTTTCAAAATGGTGGACTTGCCCGCCCCGTTTCGGCCCATCAAGCAATGAATTTCGCCCGGATTGACCGACAAAGATACGCCAAACAGGACTTTGACCTGATCGTAGCCCGAATGAATATCGCTAATCTCAAGCATCGGGAGTTGACCCCAAATAAGCCGCCTGAACAGCTGCGTTCTTGCGAATTTCAGCAGGGGTTCCCGACGCAAGAAGGCGCCCTTGATCCAGGACCGTCACATAGTCTGCGGTCTCATTCACGACACGCATATTATGTTCGATCAGCAAAATCGTTGTCTCGCCTGCGAGCGATTTCATCAGCGTCACAAAGTCATCTACTTCTTGCTCGGACAGGCCTTGGGTGGGTTCATCGAGAATGAAGACCTTTGGATCCTGCGCCAAACCCATAGCGATTTCCAGAACGCGTTGGTGGCCGTAGCTTAGATCGCCCGCCGTCTGCTCTGCACGCTCAGCAAGTCCGATCCGGGCCAGAACCTCACGTGTCTTGGCATCATGGGCCTGTTTGTCTGTCGCCAGTTTAAGCCCCGCCGCCAAAGCAACATTGTCATAGACCGTCAGCCCCGGAAATATTGAGGTGATCTGAAACGTATATGCCATGCCCAATTGAATGCGCCTATGCGCAGGCAAGTTGCTGATGTCTTGTCCCTCAAATCTGACACTCCCGCGGGTTGGCATGGTGCGCCCGCTGAGCATTCCGACAAAGGTGGATTTGCCTGCGCCATTGGGGCCTATTAGGGCCGTGATCGCGCCTTTGCGTAGCTGAAAATCGATATCGACATTCGCTTCCACGCCGCCATAAATCTTTGTCAGACCCTGCGCTTCAAGAACACTTACGGAAGCCATGCGAACGCCCTCTTGCGTAGTGTTCCGACCAGCCCTTGCGGAGCGAACAGGGTCAAAAGGACCAGTGCGACACCGGCGATCAGCATGTAAGCGTTGGTATAGCTGCTTGAGACGTCAATCAGATAGAACATGAATATGACACCGATCAGCGGTCCAATGGTTGTCCCCGCACCACCCAGCAGAACCCAAAGCAGCGGGAAGATGGAATAATGCACCGCGGCAAAGCTGGCCCCGACATACCCAAACAGCAACGCATAAGCGGCACCGGCGACGCCCGAGAACAGCCCTGAAATAACCAGCGCCCTTAGCTTCAAACTGGTCGCATCATAACCCAGCATTCGAGCGCGTTCCTCATTTTCACGGATCGCAACAAGGCGTTTGCCAAAGGGCATCTGGACCAGTTTGGCGATCACAAGAAAGCTGACCGCGAACAGAATGTATGCCGTGAAAAACCGCGCTGTTTCGGTCGTCAGATCGATACCGGCCAGACTGCGCTGCGCTTGCTGGATCACAAACCCCTCGTCGCCGCGCGTGTATTCACCAAAATACAAGATCACCAGATAGACGGTCTGCGCAAACATTAGCGTCACAATCATGAAGGCGACACCGGCGGTGCGCAGCGCCAAGGACCCAACGATGAAGGCTAGCAAAGCCGCCGCCGCAATCCCAAGGGCAAAGGCCAATGCGACAGGCAACCCAAACAGGTTCACACCCAGGCCGAAACCGTACATGCCCGCCGCAAAAAACATCGCGTGGCCCAGGCTCAGAAGGCCCGTGTAGCCAAACAACAGGTTAAACCCCATCGCATAGATCGCCAGCAACATGATCCGTGAGAAGACCCCGACATGATAGGTCGGCAAGACAAAGAACAGGGCCAGAAGAATGGCCAATACGCTGACATGCAGAATGGTGGACTTCGTCGCCTGCGTCATGTCTCGGCTCGCCCAAGAAGACCCTGCGGGCGAAACACCAGGACCATCGCAACAAGGAACGTCGCTATGATCTTGGCAAGTGTTGGTGAAAAGAACACCGAAATGATCCCATCGCTCATGCCGATCAAAAGGGCTGCGATCACGGTTCCTGGCATGCTGCCGAGCCCGCCAATTATGACAACGATGAAGGCCAGCAACAGCGGGTCGCCGCCCATCAAATAATGTGCCTGTTGAATGGGAACCACCAGCACCGCGCCCAACGCAGCCAATGCCGCGCCCAAGCCAAAGACGTAGGAATAGACTTTGCCCACCGGCACCCCGAAGGCTTGTGCCGTGTCGCTATCTTGTTGCGTGGCGCGCATGATCAGCCCGATCTTTGTGCGCGTCAGAACCAACCAAAGCGCGACAAGTACGGTGGCGGCGGCCGCGATCACGAATAATTTGTAGCTAGTGGTACTCAGCCCCCACGGCCAGATCATCGCAAAACCGTTTTCGCCAAATTCAAACCACGGCAGGGACAGCCTCGTGTTGAACGGCGCTTGCACCGGGCGGGCCTCCGGGCCGTACAGGATCAGCGTCGATTGCTGGATGATGTAGAGCATCCCGATCGTGGCGACGATGGTCCGGTCAGGGTCATAGTTGAGCCGTTTCAAAATCAACCTGTCCGCACCGGCGGCAAGGCAGCCCACCATCACAGGGACAATCAACAATGCCGCGACAAACCCAATCGCCGGATGACCGCCAAGCGTCGTTGTGACCACCCAAGCAAGGACCGCCCCAAGCATAAAGAATTCGCCATGCGCCACGTTCACAACGCGCATGACCCCAAAAACAATGCTCAGGCCCATAGCCGTCAAAACAAGGATAGCCGAGATGACCGCCCCTTCAAGAGAGGCGAGCATCAAGTGAGGCCCAAATTCCATTGGCGGTCTCGCTTACTTGATGGTCATCAGCGGACTAGAAAGACTGGGCCGTATAGTCGACCTCATCCTCGTACAGTCCATCTTCAATGGACGCCGTATGCTCCAGAACAAGGCGGCCATCCGTGACCTTGGAAATGTACTGCTTGCCAAAGACCTGATGCGTTTTGCCGTTAAAGAGCTTGTCACCCTGGGGATGATCCTCTGAAGCAGGAAAATCTGTCATCGCCTCCACCGCCTCAATCAGCTTCGTGCGATCAGCCGGTCCTTGATAGTCCGCGGCCTCCATCCCGGCCTTGATAATGTTGAGCGTTTCCCAGCAGCCAAACATATGCGCATAGGTCGACACATTGGCAGGGTCATCAATCGATGCGCCACGATCATCAACGCCCACAGCCGTGCGATACGCCTTTTCGTAGTCAGCCTGATCCGCCTGCGCATAACGCGGCATGCCCTCCCAGAAATACGTCCCCTCAAGGAACTCAAGGCCGGGGCTTTGGATATCAACGGCCTCTAGGCTGTCGATGAACCCGAAAATCTCTGGTCGGCTGGGCCCGAAAAACTCGCCAAGCTCTTTCACAAATGTCAGCACGGCGGGGCCGACCATGACGTGATAGACCACTTCGGTTTCGCGTGGAATGCTCGGGAAGTAGCGCGTGAAGGTCGTCTCAGTCGGTGGAATGGCAATCTTCGCCACAACTTCGCCGCCCTGCGCTTCAATCGCGGCCGAGAAGAAATCGCGGTGATCATGACCAAAGGCAAAGTCGGGGTAGATCATCGTGACCTTCTTGCCGAGGTTGTTACCGACAAAAGGTGCCATCGATTGAACCTGACTTTTGACGTCCGTGATACCCGGCTGAAGCGTGTAGCGGTTCAACATTCCGCTGGCCACATGGTGCCCCTCGGAGACAACAAAATATGGCAGCTTAAGTTCGCCCGCGCGCGGTGCGGACCCAATGACCACATGGCTGAACAAGGTCCCAAAAGCGACATCGCAATCATGCTGGTTGGCGAATTTCTCCAGAACTTCGGCGCCGCGACCCGGATCCGTTGCATCGTCTTCGACCACGATCTCAACTGGGCGGCCGTTGATGCCACCATTGTCGTTGATCCGTTTGACGGCGGCATCTGTTGTGGCACCGTACCAGCGGCCATAAGCGGCGCCGATGCCAGTCGCGTGCTTTTGAAACCCGATCTTGATGGGGGCCGAGCTTTGGGCCTGCGCGAAACCAAGTGATCCCGGCAAAACACCAGTCGCGGCCATCGCACCCGCGCTGGCCCCAAGGCCAAGCAACGTGTTTCGACGATTTATTTTAGTCGGTTTCTTGATCTCGTGTGTCACAGCAAGTCTCCCCAGTTTGGTTTTTGACCTTTGTCGATTTGATGTCAGCTTGTGTGTATGCAAACAAAAAGTCTAGATTTTTTTCAAACACCGCGCGGGCTTGCCAAAAGCCACAGTCCGAAGATCGTGTAAGCAACCATAAGCAATGACAAACCAATTTGAATGCAGAACACGTCACGCCGGTTGTCGCATAGGCGCTCCGCCGCTCTGTGGCTTAGCAACACCGCAAGAATGTGTGAAAAAACAACGACAGCCGCCTGCGAGATCCAAATGACTTTGACCGTGCTCGGAACCGCCAAAAACCCGACCTTGACCCGCATGCTATCGAGCCAAAACAGGTTCCACCCAAGCGCGAGCGGATCGGCCACCGTGGCCAGAACCACCTGAAACTGGACTAGGAAGGTGACCAGATAGTGAGCAAAGTGATACCCGATTGCTATCGGCAGAAGCGAAATTGAAAACGCGATGAACGCCTCCTTTAGGGTGACTTGATTCGCTACATCACCACGCATCACAGCCAAAAGACCAATCCAGACCGAGGCCGCAAAAAGCAAAATCAGAAGCGGTATTGCGCTGAATAGCCCAATCGTCGTTGTCCAAAACATCGCGGTGCGTCCGGGAAATTCCAGTGGGTTCACGCCCACCTGCCCCAGCCACCAGAATGTTTCATACAATCCGTCAAAGCTGCCCGCTGCCAGAAGGATGAGAATGAAAACCGCTTGGCTCATATCCACGCGCGCTGCTTGCCAACCTGGTACACCAAATCTGACTGTTTCTCCGCTGTTAAAAATGCGCACCTTTCCTATGATATCAAAAAGAACGCTGAAGCATTCAACCTGGCGCATCCAGGCTTGCCTGCCAAAAAGGCTCATCCCGACAAGCGTGAACCCCCAATACCCCAGTGTGAAGGTGGCCAGTCTTGTCGGATCGTTCGGGGCGACATCCGCCAGAACAAATCCTTGAAATGCAGCAAACACGACCACCGCTGGCCAAACGGACAAGCGTTCTGGAAGGTGCAGCACCGGTCGGTCCTGCGGATCAATCAACAGGTGCAGGCCAACCCAAGGGTTTGCCCAGCGCCAGATATCAAAGAAAAACCCCTGCACCACAAACAATGCCATCCAAACGACAGTCCATAGGACGAGCGGCAGAAGGTTCGCTTGCGGATCAGTCGGGCCAAACAGCCCGATAGCAACCAAGCCACCCAGCACAAGCGATGCCCCAAGAGATGTCCAATGCTGGGGCGCAAACCAACGCATATCCAGACCCGTGTCTCGCGGCCTGAAGAGCCGCTCAAGCTGGTTTCCCTTCAAGACAAGCAACAGTAATATCGTGACCACGACCGCGCAGGTTCCCGCGGTGATATAGGCCGTCGTCGGAAGCAGCAGAACAAACCCCTGTTCCGCTGCATGTCCCCACGCAGGTCCCCCGAGAACCGAAAAAGTGATAGCGAAAAGAGAAAGGCTCTTTCGAAAGCAATTCATTTTGTTAGCATACACACAATTAGATCTTCGAGGACAAGCTCAATGAAACGATGGATCGCTGTTCTGGCAATGGTTTTGATTGGCGCCGTCGCTTATTTTCAGTTCGCCCCCAAGCAGAATGCAATCACCATCACAGACGCCCGCGCTATCCCAATAGGGAATGGCGGACAAATGTTCATGGTCACGCTGAACATGCAAAACGACGGACCTGCGGTTGCCTTGACCGGAGTGTCATCTCCCACAGGTGCAAATGTTTCGATGATGAGCCCGAGCCGGACCGGACCCTTGGTTGTTCCGCAAAACTCAAACGGTATCCTTGCAATGGATGGCGCCCATATCATGCTGTCTGTGCCCGCTGGCAGCTTCGCAGAAGGCGCATTCCAACCGATCTCACTGATGTTCGATGACGGGACTGAGCTGGCAACCAGGGTAATGCGCCACACGGCCGAAGACGGAATGGGTGCAATGCAGCACGGGATGGCGCATTCGGTTCAGGTTGATCCTTCCCCCATACTCATCCTGCAACCACCCAAAGGTGTCGACGCGGACGGGTTTGACATCACTCTCGACGTCGAGAACTTCGAATTTGTCCTGGTTGAGGACGGCGCGGCGCATGTTCCAAATCAAGGCCATGCCCATATCTACCTCAATGGTTTGAAGCTCGGGCGGTTGTATGAAGACAGTTTTAGTATCGGGGGACTAAAGGCGGGGGACTATACTCTGCGTGTTGGTCTGAACACCAATGACCACCGTCCTTACGCAACAGCGGACGGTCCCATCGAAGCAATGTTCACGTTTCAAATACAATAACCGGCTTGGTCAACCTGCGGTCAGCGCAGGGTTTTAGAGTCCATATTCGCTGACTTCCGCTGCGCATTCCCACGTAAACACCGAACTTGTTCACAAGCCGGTATTGGCGAAATCTCGCTGTTTTTAAGGGCAATCGTGACGGGCACTACGGAAATTGCGGCACAATCCAAGGTAAAAAAGACAAAGTGTTTCCGTCTCAGAAACATCAAACGTCTGCCCATATTTAGACATTATTAACTGTAAAAAATCCCTCCAAAGGCAGCAGGTTTAGCTGTGGTCTAACTAGGTTGAAGGTAAGTCTTGCTATGGGCAATGCGCAGGAAAAACAGATCGAAGACGAAAGTTTCGTAGACGAGCTCGCACCGGGCACGGAACTTTTGCACGGACAATTCAAGATCGAGAAATTTCTGAACTCGGGTGGGTTTGGCATAACATATCTTGCTCGTGACAGTTTGGACCGTCGGGTAGTCATTAAGGAATGCTTCCCGTCATCCTTCTGCCACCGGTCGCGTGCAATCGTGCAGCCACGCTCACGTGCGCACACCAAAGAGCTGAAATCGGTCGTTGACCTGTTCGTCCAAGAGGCACGCAGCCTCGCGAAGCTGGAACACCCCAATATCGTCGGTGTGCACCAGGTATTCGAAGACAATGCCACGGCTTACATGGTTTTGGACTTTGTTGAAGGGCGCGATCTTCTGGATACGCTTGAAGACAAAAACCACGGCCTGACCGCACCACAGATCAAGGGCATTCTTAAAGACGTGCTCGGCGCTGTTGGCTACATTCACAGCCAGGATATCCTGCACCGCGACATCTCGCCCGATAATATTCTGATCGATGCCGACCTGCGCCCCGTGCTGATTGACTTTGGCGCCGCACGTGAGGAAGCGACCAAGAAAAGCCGCGTCCTATCTGCACTGCGCGTCGTCAAAGACGGCTATTCGCCGCAAGAATTCTATGTTCAAGGCAGCGCACAGACGCCTTCGAGCGATCTCTACGCTCTTGGTGCCACGTTCTATCACCTCATCGAAGGTGACGTGCCGCCCAACAGCCAGGCACGCCTCGCTGCAATCGCGGCAGGTGAAAAAGACACGTATGAGCCGCTCGTTGATCGGGTAAAGGGCTACGATAAGAAATTCCTCGCCGCGATTGATAAGTCGCTTGGCATCTTGCCCAAGGACCGCATCCAGTCGGCACAAGAATGGCTTGATATGATGGAAGGTAAGCGCCGGATGTCACGTGTTGTGACCCCGATTGCAGCGCCACCATCTTCCGCCGCAGCCGAAACAGTTGCCGCAGAGAAAAAGCAAAACTCCAAGCTTGTGCCATTGCTCGGCTCTGCCGCAGTCATTGCGATCTTGGCCGTTGGTGGCCTTGTCGGCACAGGCATTATTCAATTCCCAGGTGGAGCGAACTCAGAAGCAGAGGTGGTGGACGCCACCCCAGCCGTAACTCCAACGCAAGACGTCGCTGCAGCCCCGACTGAGGTTGATGCCGACGCTGCAGGAACGCCATCATCTGATGACATCGGCGCGGTAGCGGAAGCGGACACTGCCGTTACCACACCGTCCTTCCTTGATATCATCGGCTCCGGCACTGAAACGCCTCAGTCAGGGGACGGAACACCGCCTGCCGCGACCACAACCGACCAAACAGCCGAGGAAGCGAAAGCGATCCTTCAGGCTGAAATGGAAGCAGCTCAACTCGAAGCCGAGCTAGAGGCAGAAGCGGCCCGTATCGCAGAAGCCGCGGCCGCTCAAGCAGAGGCACAGCGCCAGGCTGAAATCGCTGCCGCAGAAGCTGAAGCGCAACGCCAAGCTGAAATCGCAGCCGCAGAAGCCGAGGCTGCAAGCCTGGCAGAAGCCGCCGCCGCAGAAGCCGAGGCGCAGCGCCAGGCTGAAATCGCAGCCGCGGAAGCAGAAGCTCAGCGTCTCGCAGACATCGCAGCAGCAGAGGCCGAAGCGCAGCGCGCAGCGGAAGTCGCCGCAGCGGAAGCAGAAGCACAACGCCAAGCTGAAATCGCAGCCGCAGAAGCAGAAGCTCAGCGCCTCGCAGAAGTCGAAGCTGCAGAAGCCGAAGCTCAACGCCAGGCCGAAATCGCAGCAGCCGAAGCAGAAGCTCAGCGCCTCGCAGAAATCGAAGCTGCAGAAGCAGAAGCTCAACGCCTCGCAGAAATCGAAGCAGCGGAAGCAGAAGCGCAACGCCTCGCAGAAATCGAAGCAGCAGAAGCAGAAGCTCAGCGCCTCGCAGAAATCGAAGCCGCGGAAGCCGAAGCTCAGCGCCAAGCCGAAATCGCAGCAGCCGAAGCAAAAGCGCGCCAAGAAGAGGCCGATCTAGCAGCAGCAATCGCTGAGACCAAGCGCCAAGCTGAGGCTGCAGCCGCCGCAGAAGCTGAGGCCACGCGCCTCGCGGAAGCAGCTGCCGCAGAGGCCGAAGCGAAGCGTCAGGCGGAAATTGCCGCAGCCTCAACGATTGGAACAACAAATGTCTTGTCGGCATGGTCTCTGGACCTGCCCTTCACCGGCCAGAACGGCACTAACGTAATCGGCGAAGTCGATATCGTGGCACCAACATGGGCCCAGCCGGGCACCAAAGTGGTCGCCGTCAATGGTCAAGCCGTCGAAAGCATGTCTGACATTTCCGACGTCCTGCGCAACAGCGCCCAGCCAAGCGACAACGCTTTGCAGCTGGTCTCGCTGATGCTCAAGCCGGAAGGTGACGGTCAACTCTTTGAACAGACTTGGGAATTCCCGATTGTTCAGGAAACCGCGCTGCTGAACGGCACAAGCTTTGTGACCCGCTTCAACGGGGAAACCTGGACCACAGTGGTCTCGGCCCTGCCAAACGGATCATCTGAGTTTGAGATTGGTGACGAGCTTATCGCCCTGATGACAACATCCGAGCGGATCGAAGATCGCACGTCCTTGAAGGATGTCATCGACCGTGAATTGTCGAACGGTCAAACCGAATTCAGCTTTGCCGTTTCGCGCGAAGGATCAATGTGGGTCGTCGCGATGACCTATGCCGGCGGCGTCTAAGACCGCTTTGAAAGAGTAGTGAAAAGAAAGACAGGACCCATGAAATTCATTCGAGATCTTCTTTCCCGCAAATCCGCGAGCGCGCCCAAACCCAGTACTCTGGCAGAGGATCTCGCAGAGCCGCGCAAAGCGAAGACACCTGAAATCGCTCCGGTGATGGAAGAGATGGCTGCGCCCGATGCTGATAGCGAGGTGACGCTCAAAGTTGTCGCTGACAATGACGCCGAGGCCAAGCCAGCGGAAACACCCGAGGCGCCCGAGCCTGAAGCTCCTGACGCCGCTTCCGCGGAGATTTTGGAAAAAATCAACGCTCAGGTCGCCGATGAGGCCGCGCAAAAGGCAAGTGCCGCGCCGGTCAGCATCTGGGATCTTGATGGCGATGACGCAGCAGCTGAGGTACCAGAAGAAAAGCCTACGCCACGGCGTCGGCGGCGCAATCAAACCCGCTTGCTAGGCTTTGACGACAACGAAGGGGACGTAGTTTCCGCCTTTGAAAAAGCCGAAGCAGTCGCGCCAACCGCACGGGCTAAATTCCCGGTCGGCTGGGTGATGGTGGCCAGTGGCCCCGGACGCGGCGAGTGCTTTAACCTAGAAGCCGGCATGTCGCAGATCGGGCGCGCCGAAGATCAGGCAATTCAGCTCGATTTCGGCGACAATGCGATTTCGCGCATGAACCACGCCGCAATCGTCTACGACCCGGATACCCACAGCTATATTCTGGGGCACGGCGGCAAAAAGAACATCGTTCGGTTGAATGGCAAGCCCGTCATTTCAAACGAGGACCTGAAAACGGGCGACGAGATCAAGGTTGGCGAAACAACCCTGCGCTTCGTGGCTGCGTGCTCGGAAGAATTCAACTGGGTCGATCAAGACTCTAGCGACGAGGAGACAGACGATGTGGCGATCGCCTGAACCCCGATTTGATGTGGCCTCTGCGATTTGCCAAGGCGGTCGCAGCTACCAAGAAGACGCGATTACGACCGACTTCCCGTTCGGCGCCGACACTGGCATTGTCGTGTTGGCCGACGGTATGGGCGGGCACGCGGCAGGCGATGTCGCCTCCAAGATTGTCGTCACTGAGGTCTTCTCAGAGCTGAAGTTCCAAAGCGCGAATTTCGTGCAAAAGGAAAAGGAAATCCCGGATTTCATGGCCATTGCGACGGCCAATGCCAACACCGCGGTAAAAGACCATGTCAAAGAGCACCCAGAGGTGCGCGGCATGGGCGCCACGCTGGTTTCCGTAATCATGGTTGAAAACCGGATGTTCTGGATGTCCATCGGTGACAGCCCGCTCTATCTGATGCGCGGTGGCAAGCTGAGCCAGCTCAACGAGGACCATTCCATGGCCCCGCAGATCGACTTCATGGCCAAACAGGGCCTGCTGGACGAAGAAGCGGCCAAGAACCATCCCGACCGCAACTGCCTGACATCAGTAATCCTGGGCGACCGTGTTGCAAAATCGGATTGTCCGACGACACCGTTTGAGATCAAAGTCGGCGATATCGTTGTCGTCTCCAGCGACGGGTTGCAATATCTTGAGGAAGCTAAAATCCAAAAGATCCTGCATCGCTACCGCCGCCGGAAATCCGCCGAGATCGCGGGCTACCTTCTGGAAGCCATCTACGCCCTCGCGGACCCGGAACAAGACAACGTTTCCTTTGCGGTGATCAAGCTGAACCACAACAAGCCGATGGAACGGGTCATCGCCCCGAAACCAACGGATGTTGTGGAAGAGCACACCTCCAGCGTTACCCGCGTCGTGCAGCTTGACGAGGTCAAGAAAGACATGCCCGCGTTCAAGTCAAAAAACAGCAAGGCCGCGAAAACAGGTAAGGACGTCAAGGAGCCAGAGATCGAGGCCGAAGCAGAAGCCGAGATCGAACCGCCCGCAAAGATTTCAGTCGGAGAGAAGTAAATGTCCGCACAAGGTGACGTGCAGGAAGCGCATCACGACCTGAAAGAGGCAATCGCCTCGGGA
Source organism: Litoreibacter sp. JB4-2 (assembly GCF_055693445.1). NCBI lineage: Bacteria > Pseudomonadati > Pseudomonadota > Alphaproteobacteria > Rhodobacterales > Roseobacteraceae > Litoreibacter > Litoreibacter sp. JB4-2. The sequence continues at coordinate 2,598,199 of NZ_CM146334.1, read as the reverse complement.
ACCCTCTCCGCGCCGCTGCAAAGCCGGGCGGAGAGTATTCTGCAACGCATTGAACGCCCGTTCCGACTTGGCGTTCTGGGTTTGCCGGGCAGCGGCAAATCGACTTTGTTGAACCTGCTTTTGGGCACAAATGTCATCCCTGAAGGTCTGCGTCTGCCGACGTTGCAGCTGTCGCATGGCGCCGAGCCGTCGATGCAATGCACCCTGGGCGATGGGTCCACCCAGACGATGGAAGGCAACGATATGACCGCGCTTGCCGCGCTAAAACCGGCTTTCGCGGAAATGTCGCTGCCGCTTCCGTCGCTGACAAAACTTTCAATGATGGAAGTCGTCGCAGGCGCCGACCCAGCAGAGCAGAAACGCGCCATCAACTGGGCCACAAAGCGTATCGACATCGCTCTTTGGTGCAGCAGCGGTAGCTTTGACGAGGACGAGCAAGATCTGTGGAGCTACGCACCCGAGAAGGTGCAAGACCACGCGTTCTTGATGCTGACAAAAGCCGACGACCCCGCCGGACAAGCGACCCTGAGCCAACGTCTTGGCCATGGCAAAGCGCAAGGCCGGGATTTCTTCAAACAAGTGCTGCCAATCGGTACAAAAACCGCCGTCGCCGCACGCAAGCCCGATGGGTCCGTCGACAAAGACGCGCTGCGCAGCTCTGGCGGTATGGCACTGATTTCAGCAATTCTGCGCGACGTTGAAGCCGCGCGCCAAAGCGCCGTGGATCAGGCCCATGTATTCTTGCGTCAGGTCGATTTCTCATCAGCGAAAGCCGCAGCGGTGCCCGAGACGCCTGTCGAACCTCAGGAAGAAATCGCGCCCGTCGAACCAGAAGCTACGGTTGAGCCGGTTGAGGCCGTCGAAACTGTCGAGCCCGTTGCAATCGAAGCCTACGCTCCGGAATCAAAAGCTGCGATTGAGATCGCCGTTGAACAGCTCTCAGCTGAAGGCGGTGTGATGATCGAAGGTCTCTCCGCCGGTACACTGAACGACGCGACTGTGATCGACACTTGCGTCGACACCGTCACTTGGCTGGCGGACTACCTGTCCAATAGCGGCGTCAGCAACGACGCGGTTTACACGCGGACTTGCGACGCTGCCGTTGATGCAGCCGATCTGATCCAACTGATCCAGTTGGAACCCGGTGACAGCGTCGCCTCCGACGCGTTGAGCTTGATGGTGCAGCTGAAGCAGGAAATGCAGACGAGCCTCGCCGCTTAGGACAGGACGTTGATCGGGACACCATTTCGCATACCGAGACTGTTTGTTTCCAATTTAAATCAAATTGGTGCCACAAAAATGCCGCGCGGAGTCAGTCTTACTAACTCTCAGGGGCCTCATGCCAAAGCTGCGGTGGAGCTCTTACTGAGAAAACGAACGAGTATCGACGGACTGTGTGTGGGAGCCGAGCAATGAAAATAGAGAACATCGCGCCTGATGGCGAAGAACCGGTCGACGCACCGGAAGCATATAACACGGATGCCCTGGCGCCCGAGTTTGCGCGCAATGGCCTGGGTGGCTTGGATATGTTCCAAGAAGAATTGCTCGACCTGCGCGAAGCTCTGCTCGACATCGAAAGCTTCGGCGGCCCTGAGGCCACCAAGAAAGCGCAGAAACTTCTGAATTCTCTTGATGAATTTGAGCCCTCGATCACCATGATCGGGCAGATCAAATCGGGCAAGACTTCACTGGTAAACGCCATGGCGGGCCGCCCCGAATTGCTGCCAGCCGACGTCAACCCATGGACCTCTGTGGTCACGTCGTTGCACTTGAATACCCCGGTGACCGAAGCCGGAACCGTCGCATCCTTCCAATTCTTCGACCAATCCGAATGGGACCATCTGGTCGAAAACGGTGGTCGCATCGGCGAGCTGTCCAGCCGCGCAGGCGCCTCCGACGAATTTGAAAAAGTCCGCACACAAATCGCCGAGATGCGCGAGAAAACCAAGGCACGCCTTGGCCGCAAGTTTGAGCTGATGCTCGGTCAGACCCACAATTACCGCCATCTCGATGATGAGCTGATGCAGCGCTACGTGTGCATGGGCGACGATTTTGGTGACCCCGCGCTACTGGACGCGCAAGGCCAGTTCGCCGACATCACAAAATCCGCAGACCTCTATTTGAACGCGCCGTCGATGCCTGTGCCGCTGTGCATCCGCGACACGCCCGGCGTGAACGACACGTTCATGATGCGCGAACAGATCACGATTAACGCGCTGCGCGGCAGCCGCATCTGTGTCGTCGTTTTGTCCGCCTCTCAGGCGCTCAGCTCGATGGATATGGGGCTCATTCGCCTGATCTCCAACGTCAAAGCGCGTGAGGTCGTCATCTTCGTCAACCGCATCGACGAGTTGGCCAACCCTAAGGACGAGATCCCTGAAATTCAGGCCTCAATCCTGAAGACACTGGCCGACAATCACGGCCCGGAAAACATCGAAGTGCTGTTCGGATCAGCGTACTGGGCCAATATGGCGCTGCGCGAAACTGTGGAGGACATCGTTGAAGACAGCACCGCCGCGCTCAAGAACTACGCGGGCGCAAGTGACGACGCACAAGATCTGCTGACAGCCGAACAGGTCTGGGACCTCTCAGGCGTGCCTGCTCTCTATGACGCAATCGCCCGTCGCATTGTCGCTGGCGAGGGCCGCGAGATGATGAACGCGATCCGCAAACGTGCAACGAACCATTTGCACGGGCTTAAAGCGTCAAGCTCGATCGTCTCCCTGCGTCTCAACGACCAGCAATTGAAGATGATCGACCCCGAGATGCTTGGAAAACGGCTCGACGGGATAGAAGAACGCTTCCACGCGACCCTGAACGAACAAATCAACGGGTTGGTCGAAGGCTATTCGCGGCGCATCGAGCAATCGCATAAGCGCTTCCTTGACCGTGCCCTTGAATCCCTGCTCCAGCACCTTGAAACCAAGGGCGAGAGCGAGCTTTGGCAATACTCCCCCGACGGGCTGCGGATCCTACTTCGTTCCGGCTACCAGTCGATGCGAAAGTCTGTGTCCGGCGCATGCGAAGCGGTATTCGATGCCGCCGCAAAAGAGCTGACCCATACCTATCACAATCTGCTGTCGGCAGATGTCGACGGGTTCACGATCACACCGCCTGCAGTCCCTGAATTCCCGCCACCCGTGACGCTGGGCCAAACCATCGCGCTGGATTTGCAAACTTCCTGGTGGGATGGCTGGTGGAAACGCCGCAAAGGGTACCGCGCCTATGCAGATGCATTCTATGAACTGATCGAAGCCGAAACGCTTCCTATCGTGAACGACCTCAAGGATGGTCAGGTAGAGGACATTCGGCGCATGGCGCTGGAAGAACTCAACGAATTCCTGTCCGAACAGGCCGGGATCCTGACCGATGTCAGCAACAAGTCGCAAATCTCGGTGCGCGAACTCAAAGACCTGTTTGGCATCACCAAGCAGGAAGAACGTGACGCATTGTTCGATATTCTGTTCGAAGAATTCGCCGTCGATGATGACATTCCGGCAGAGGCCGAACTTGACACAGATCGCCCGGCGCGGCCCGCCCGCCCGACCGCAACAGCACAACCAGACCACAACGAAGGAGACGCTGCATGACCGACGCAGCCCGCAAACCACGTATTGCCTTGATGGGTGAATTCAGCGCCGGCAAAAGCACATTGTCCAACCTGCTTCTGGGCGCACGGCCGTTGCCGGAAAAGGTGACCGCGACGCGCCTGTCGCCGGTCTGGATGACCCACGGCACCGACGCCCCGTTCCGCGTTGACGTCAGCGGCGCGGAAGAACCCGTTTCCCTCGATCAGCTCGAAGGCATTGATGTGGACGCTACCCGCGTCATTCGCCTGTTTTTTGAGGCCGATATTTTGCAGGTCTGCGACCTGATCGACTTCCCGGGCATTTCCGATCCGAACATGTCGGCCGAGGTTTGGCAGCGCATGCTGGGCGAAGTTGATGCGATCCTTTGGTGCACCCATGCCACACAGGCATGGCGTCAGTCCGAGGCCGCCGTCTGGGAGACAATCCCAGAAGCAGTGCGCGAACGCTCGGTCCTGCTTGTAACGAAATTCGACAAGCTTACATCTGAGCGCGACAAGTTCCGTGTGCTGGCCCGTCTCGGCAAGGAAACCGAGGGCAAATTTGGCGCGACCTTCCCAATCTCGCTGACAGCGGCGCTCGCAGCTGGTGAAGATTTCGAAGCGTTTGAGCAAAGCGGCGGCGGTGCCTTCCTGGAACACCTCATCCCCCTCATTGACGATCTGAACGGCACCGTTTCGGGCATGACCAAATCCGTCTTTGAAACGGCTTCATCACAAGATGTCGAACCGGTCAAATCCCCGGAAGAGACCGCACAGGCACAACCTGAGCCCGCACCCGCCGCGGAACCAAGCGTTGTAAACGCGCCGATGACATCGCTGAAACAGGCGGTCGACACACAACAGCGCGAAGACCCCGCGCCCGCGCAGCCAGACCTTTCGATGGATGACGGCCCCGCCGTGATGGTCGACAGCGCGCAGCCAGTCATCACCGTTGACAGTTCCGAGCCGGTCATAGCTCCGCCCGCCAGTGCCAATGCAGGTCGGATCATGCCCAAGCGAGTGCGCTCCGGTACCGGCACGCCCTCCGCCCGCCCACGCAGGCCAGCCGCAACCGGTCAGGTTTTGTCGATGAGCGATATGGCAGACGACGCATCTTCCGTGCCGCAACGCAAATCTGCAGAGCCCAATCAATTGCGTTCGATCTTCTCGGGCGAGCAAGGCAGCGCAAAAGATGCACCCGCGTCCCATTAAATTCGGCAACAGCCTGCTTCCATTTCAACGGCGATTGCCTTACCCAAGACGGGACAGGTTAACACGTCGGATAAACGATGGTTCAAAAACTACTCGATACATTGTGCGAGCAGGTGACTGGCTGCGAAACGCTGGCCTTTGTTGATTTGGCCACGCGCATGGTTCTGATTACAAATTCTAACACGGCCGAAAGCCAGGACACATTGAACACGATGTGCCTTGAGGCTGATCTTATGCTCGAAGGCGGCAACACCGCTTTCGTGGCATCGCGCGACAAGATGTGGTTGTTCTTGCGGGCATCGCAGGAACCCACAGATGCGCTTTGCTGTGTTTGCGCGTTGGACACGGATTTCGCTGCGCTCGTGCCAAAGGCACAGAAGTGCCTGGACGAGATTAGCGGCGGCGACGCCAATGAATGACGACCTTCAACGCAAACTTGATGCGCTCGCCGAACCCGGCACGTTCAAGGATGGGGCAATGGTGCTTGGTCCCTCGAACTCGCCCTCTGCGATGGCGGAGGTATTGCATACCGTCGATAACACCATTCTGCCCCGCGTCATCGTGCTCTCAGTGGGCGCGTCGTCTGTATCTTTAAACGCCGGCGGACGGCGTCTGCGCAGCGTCGCGAATGCATCGGATGATCTGACCCCGCCGCAAGACGTGATCGGACAAACGCTGTCAGCCGATGAAGGCGATCTGCTTCAAACAGTTGGAAAGCTATTGCAGCAGCTGATGGCCAGCGACGGCACCTTGATGATGAAGCGCACCACCGAAGCCGCCTCATCCGGGCAGTCTGACGCCGGTGTCGGCATCAGAAAGCTGGCGGAGCTTTGGTCGGTCGACGTCGACGCAAAGCCCCCAACTCTGTTGGAACAATTTGAGGCGTTGTTAGGCGACGCTTTTATTGCAAGCGTCGAATTTGACGGGGCGGAGGCGCTCCGCTCCACTGGCGATGCCGCGATCATCGACAGCCTGCAAGGCACCGCGATGCCCAAAATAAGCGAGCTGGAAGCCAAGCTGACTGAAAAGAACATGCAGCGGAAAAAACCCTTTTTGATGTCCGTCGATGGCCGGCTGCCCGACGGCATCTTGGTCAATTTCTTTGTGTCTGAAACAACCAAAGCCTTGGTTGCAAGCGCACCAAATTCAGTCGCGTCCGTCGCCACTGCTTGGGCGCGCGCCTAAACGACACCGTCGGAAATTGTCGGTCAGACCAATAATTAAGAATTGCCGCCAATTTTCCGCGCTTAAGCCTAAAAAACTTCTCATTTCACCCAAAAAACAGAGCGTGGAGTAAGGAAACCCATACCCTCGCGAAGGTGCTGCGGGCGTCCTTGCAACAGGTTGCGCTTACCCCGCGACCGCTTGTGAAAAGTGTGAACGAGGACCTTGTTAGTGAAGCGCCACCAAACCACCCGAAATAAATCCGCGCTCTGTGGCGCAGCACTTGCAGCCGCAACGCTGTTTCCGACCACAGGGTTGGCAGAAACCGTCAGATTGAAATCCGCCGACGGCACTGTGAATTTCGTGGCAGAGCTGATCGACTTCCGCGATGATCACTACTACGTCAAAACCGGCCTGGGCGATCTGCGCATCGCAGCCTCCCGTGTCCGTTGCGAGGGCGACGCCTGCCCCGTTTTTGAAACAACAACCGCCGATGTCACCTTCGCCGGGTCGGATACGGTTGGACTTGGTGTTATGCCGCTCCTTATGGAAGGCTACGCCTCATTCCGCGACGCGGAGGCCACCATCACCAATACAAATGGCGAAATGCTGGCGAAGCTGGTCGCGCAGGATGGGTTCGGGGAACCCGTCGGCAGCTATTTGGTGACCCCAACCTCCTCAAGCACTGCATTTAAAACGCTGCTCGATGGTACCGCCGACATCGGCATGGCGTCGCGCCGCATCAAACCCGAAGAGGCCAAAGCGCTCGAAGACAGTGGCGCCGGGCAAATGATGGCGGCGGCGCAGGAACATATCATTGCTGTCGACAGTCTGGTCGTCATCACCCATCCCAAAAATCCCATCGATGCCATCACAATGGACCAACTGCGCGATGTCTATTCCGGCGCAATCACAAATTGGTCGCAGCTCGGTGGGGTGGACCAGCCAATCACGTTGATATCGCGTCAGAGCGGATCGGGCACACGTGCCGTGTTCGAAAATCGGCTTTTCGCGGACAGTGACGCCAAACCAAAGCGCGATGCGCTAACCGCAGAGAACCACAACGAAATGGCCGCCATGGTCAACCGCGACGAATCCGCAATCGGATTTGTCGGCTACGCGTTCCAGCGCGGCGCCAAGCCTTTGAAACTTATTAATGAATGCGGCATCTTGACCAGGCCTGACGCGTTCTCAGCCAAGACCGAAGAATACGCCCTTCAGCGCCGGCTCTACATGTACACGCGCAAGGACCGCCCCTCGGAAAGCGCTTCCTCGTTTCTCGATTTCGCCATGTCGCCAAGCGCTGACAACGTGATCGCGAAAGCGGGTTTCATCGATCTCGGCATCAAAACCAAGCCCCAATCCGGGCGGAGCGCCCGGGCCGAAGCCTTGGCTAATCCGACCGCCGATCCGCTCGAAGAAGACACAATGCGCGATATGCGCGCCCGGATGGTCAACTATGATCGCCTTTCAACCACATTCCGCTTTGATACGGGGTCCTCGCTACTGGACGGGCGGGGTGAACTGGATATGGTTCGCCTCGCCCACTACCTTGCCGATCGGCCCCAAGGGACGCGCGTCATGTTCGTGGGCTTCACCGACAGCGTCGGCGCCTTTGAAGACAACCGCGCCCTCTCCACAGACCGCGCCGGTCAGGTGCTCAAAACCTTCTCCGACATTGTCGGAAACAACCTGCCCGCCATTAAAATGGGGCATATAGGTTTTGGCGAAATCGCACCAACCGCCTGTAACACCACCGAAACCGGTCGCGCCGTGAACCGCCGTGTCGAGGTTTGGATCAGCAAAGGTTGGAGCTGACGGCACAAAGAAACGGCGCGCCAGCACAGCGCGCCGTTTCTTTGATTTAACAGGCGCCTAAGTGGTCGATTTGGTCCGGTGCGCAACCATGTGACGGCGCACGATGCCAAACCAATCGCCCGATTCCTTGATCTTCGTCAGCCCGGAATTGAGTATGTCCAGATATTCCTGCATCCGCGGATGCGTGTTTGAAATCACCGCATGCATCGTCACAACCTGGCTTACAGACTCGTTGAACGTGACCATATCGCCAATTTTGAGCTCATTGATCAACCCGGCTGCAGCGTCGGTCGAAAAAGCAACCGCGTCTACGCGACCCGCCTTCAAATCCTCGAAACACGCTTTCGCGGAGGGTGCGCGCACCAAGGTGATGTTCGGCTCAACCAGGTTATGCTCTTCCAGCTGAAACAGCGAGAACGCCGCAGGGCGGCAAATGGTCTTGCCCATTAGGTCGTCATGCGTGTTCAGAACAAGCTCTTCCTTACGGGTAAAATACCCGAAAACCTGTTCAAAAAGCGGCTGTGACCAACCCAAGTTGTTGCACCGGAATTTGGACCCGTCGCCCAAACGCTCCTTGATGTCGCAATTCGGGCGGTACCAAGCCAGCGAGAAATCATAAGCATGATCCGAGATCAGTGGCTGTAAATGCGCGCCCCAATCATTGATAAAATCGATCTGGTAGTTTTCCCCGCCATCAGCGTTCTCCATCGCGACATTGGCAATTTCGACCAACATGCCGCCCTGCTCTTGATCTTCATTGGTAAAAGGCGCCCAGTCGGTCGCTACAACGAAGCGGATCGTACTTGGATCCGGCAAGGGAAGCGCGCCCGTCGTCGTCTTAGGCGCTATCGTCGAAGCGTCCGCTGTCGACGGCGCGAGCGCGGCGTTGAGGCACGGAATTTCAAATTGCATCCCGATCTCAATCGCGCCCGGATTGGGTCCGATCACTTGGGAATTGGCAGTGTAGATCGTCGAAAATTCCTTGGTCGAGCCATAGGCGCGCGCCGAAATACTGCCCAAAGTGTCCCCTGTTTTGACGGTATAGGGAACGCCGCATTGCACTGCGTCCTCCGCCAATGCAGACGCGGCGGTCGAGCTGAGCCCGACAGCCGCAAACAGCGCGCAAGTCGCAAGCCTCTTGGTAGTGCGCATGGTGTGTGTCTCCGTACTAAGTGTGCGACGCCAATGTTTGCGTCAGATTTTTGGCCTGACCCATATTTCGATGAAGCTCTCTTCGCGTCCCGCCACAGAGGCTACGCATTCAACACCCACGCTTCCGTATCCATGGGCGCTCAGGCTAATGGCTTCATTATCCCAGGCCGCCGGGGCGACATCTTTGAAGGCCGCCAGAACATCTTGTGCAGCCTGTTTTGAGCTTTGAATCGCCCGCGCCGCAGTATCGAGGTTCGAAAACCCGACAAAGATGATCTCATGGTTGTCAAAATCGCCCCGTTCAATCGCCTCGGCCAAACGGACAAAGTCGCCACGCATCCGGCCCCGCGCGGCATCCGTAGCAGGGTCGGCATCAAATCGCAGCGACAATTGCTCTGCCACAAACAGCTCGTTTAACATTTGCCCAGCGGTGATTTTCAGGTCTTCCGGCCATTCGGCCGATAAGATCGACGCAAGCCGTTCGCCCTTTATCTCAGAAGAGATCTGGTCGATCCGTTGATGCGCAAAACCTGATGCTGAGATCACGTTTTGGATCGCGTCGCCTGACAGGCTGTCCAGCAGCTTCGTCGTCGCGTCCGGACCAGAGGTCGGCGCAAGGGCGGCATAGCTCGAAACCGTCAGTGGGTAGGTTCCCGCAGAAATTGTGGTGGCGTTTGGATAAACCAGCCCGCCGCAAGCATTGCGGATCGGCGTCGCAATTGATGGATCAATTGCAGTCAAAGTTACCAAACCAATCCCACCGATTGTTTGCGTGGTGGCCAAGGCAAGCTCTTGATCATTTCTCATACGCGAAATCGCCTTACTTGGCGTCAGGCCAAAGGGCGCAAGCACTCCGGCCTCCAAGCTTTCAAGCTGGCTTTGCGCCGTCGCGGCAACAAATGGTTTGATCTCGGTATTGCTGCCACCGAGTTGTTCCCAATTGGTGTAGTCGCCCGAGAAAATCATCGCGACGTCTTCATAGCGCAGCGCATCGACCCCGGTTTTGGCACCCAAGACGATACCAAACGGTTCAATCGCCAGCTCAAAAACCTGACGCTCCGGCGGGCTGCCAGCCGCCAATGGAAGCGCCGCCGCCGTGGCCCGGCTCCCAAGTTCAAAGCGCAGATCTGCACTTCCAGCATCATGGGTATAGTTCAGGGTCGAAATGCCCGACGGGTTCTCAGACTCGATCACAACGCTATCGCTCGCGGTCGTGATCGATACATCCGCGTTGGATGCTACGAAATCCAGTGACAGCAAAGCCTTAAACAACGCCTTCTGCCGCTTGCCTTCAAATGAAACGGTCCATTCTGTGTCGTTCAGCTCAACGGCAACGCCCGGCGGACATGCGCCTTTGCAAACCACCTCGGACGCCGGAACACGAATGACGCCATAGCCGGTTTTGACAGCAATCATCGTGCCATCAAATCCCTGGAACGTCCCTGCAACGCTCAAAAGCCCGTCATCGGTCAGCAATTCAATCTGCTGCGCAGCTGCAAGCTGAGGGCTTGCCAGCACCCCAAACAAAACAACCAAATGCGAAACAGTTTTCATGAAAAAACTCCACCAATTCAAAATCATGAACAAAATCGTCGTGAAATATGGCCAAAACTGGCACGCTTTAAGGTTTTGTTAAGAATTTGGGGTCGTTTGACCTACAATCCGCCCGTTTTCCCCAAACTGTTGAAAATCGTCTGAAACGCGTTTTGTCGCCTCGACCCTCGCGTGGCACCGGCCTGAAACTCGCCGCAGTCTTCATGCCCATCGGGGTGGGGCGTCCAAGGGGCGAGCGACCTGGACGGGCGCTAGTTGCGCAAAGCGGGCAGCCCGACGCCGGTGCTTTCAAACCCGCCATCTGAGGCGATAACCTGCCCCGTCACGTAGCTGGCCTTCTCAGAACACAAAAATACGATCACCTCAGCAATCTCCTGCTCGGTGCCATAGCGGTTCAGCGGAATCGCGTCATGGTAGGCGTCAATAATCTCCTGGGTATGCACCGCCATCGCCAGCTTGGTGCGCACCGGACCGGGGCAAACGCAATTGGCGCGGATGCCAAACTCGCCCAGCTCCGCCGCCTGCTGCTTAGTCAACTGGATCACCGCCGCTTTTGACGTGCCATAGGCCACGCGCAATGTGGACGCTCTCAGCCCCGAAATAGAACCAATATTGACCAATGCCCCGCGTGTTTCTTTCAAAGACGGGATCGCCGCCTGAGAAACCAAAAACACACCATCCAAATTCGTCTCCATCACCCGGCGCCAGCGGGTAAAATCCGTCTCCTCAATCGGGCCGAAATCGGCAACGCCCGCGTTGTTGACGACCGCGTCTATGCGTCCAAATGCGGCGCTAACCGCTACGATCAGCGCCGCCACCGCATCCGGGTCCGAGACATCGCATAGGAATTGCTGCGCGCCCTCAGACGTGGCTTGCGTCAAAGCCTCCGTGTCGCGGTCCACCATCGCGACCGCCCAACCCTGATCCAGAAACAACCGCGTCGTTGCCAACCCGATCCCACGGGCCGCGCCCGTCACCAATGCAACCTTTGTGTCCATGCTCACCCCAAAACCTGACCGCGCCCATCAAAACCAACGCACCACGAAAAGGCCAGCAATAGCTGCAAATAACCCGGTCAAACTTGGCCTCATACACCCCCGGTTGATCCAAATTTTAAAGAGTTTGAGCTTTACGAAACGCCCTCGAATTTGCGATCCAATGCGCGGGTGGCGTGAAACTGTAAACGGTATGAAAATGGCTGTCGCCAATCTGGATCTTCCTACCCACAAGCGGTTTTTCGCCAATAATTTTGCGCCCCACGATCTTTGCGCGATGTTAACGGACCGGATCATAGAAATCAGGCCAATTGAGTTTTTACGAGTATTGCGGCGATCCGAAAACATGCGGATCAAAGCCACTGGTCCCTGCCAGGGCGTCGCGCATCTTTCTGCGAACCGAAAGGGGTTGGCATGATCTTAGCACAGGAAAGTCAAAACGGACGCGGCGCAAATGAAGCAGCGCATCAGCACGGACCCGGCGGCCACGATCCGTCCGCCGCTGATAGTCCATGCGGCTGCGACTATGCCTGCGACTGCGCCTCCAATGAGGTCAATCAAACCATAAACGAAAACGGCGATCAGCCCGGCACGACAGCCAGCACAGCCGCAATTTCCGATGGTGACGTGTTTAACGGCGCCATAGACACAATTGGTGACACCGATTGGATCCGCATCATCGTCCCCGCACAAACCGCCGTCGACATCGTTATGACAGCGTCAGGCGCCGGGTCGGTGCAGGATCCATTCGTGCGGCTGTACGATTCAGAAGGCAATTTTGTCAAAAATGAATCCAGCTACACGGCTGACAGCTCAACGCTGAACTTCAACAACACCAGCGATACAGACCGCACCTACTATATTTCGGCGGAGGATTACGGCAATAACGACACAGGCACCTACGCGCTTACTGCAACCTTTAGCGAAGCGCCGGAGGTTGAAACCTACACGGTCGCGCAGGTCGTCGAGCAGCTGACCGAAGATTTTTGGGTCTGGTCCGGCCAATCCTCGACACCGACCACTTACTCTTGGGATGTTAGCCCCGGCGACGACATTGATGTCGATATTTCAGCACTGGACGCGGGCGGGCAAGCCTTCGCGCTCGCCGCCATGAGCGCATGGACCATGGTTACCGGCATCGGTTTCAACCTGACGTCGCTGACCAGTGGCCAATACGGCATAACCTTTGACGATGCGGTCGCCGGCAGCGCCTATGCCAGCTATTCAAGCTCGGGCGGCGATATCGTAAGTGCCTCCATCAATATCGGCGCCGACTGGATCCAGAATGACTGGTCAAACGATGGCGCAGGCGGCGCAAATCTCGACTATTCCAGCTATTCGCTTCAAACCTATATCCACGAAATCGGCCATGCCATGGGGCTTGGGCATGGCGGCAATTACAACGGCAGCGCGCGCTACGGCGTCGACAACAATTACACCAATGACAGCTGGCAAATGAGCGTCATGTCGTATTTCAGCCAGTCTGAAAATACGGCAATCGACGCGTCATTCGCCTATGTCATGACCCCGATGACAGGCGACATCGCGGCGATGCAGGCGCTCTACGGCGTCGATGGCGCAATCCGCGCTGGCAACACTGTCTATGGCGACGGCTCAACCGCCGGCGGCTACTACAACGACATGTTTTCCGAAAACAGCGCGACATTCACGATCATCGATGATGGCGGTGTCGATCTTTTGGATTTCTCGGACATCACCACCGCAAATCGCATCGACCTCACACCCGGTTCCATTTCCGATTATCGCGGATTACGCGGAAATTTGTCGATCTACACGGATACCGTGATCGAAAACGTCATTCTTGGCAGCGGCGATGATGAGGTTTTGGGCAATGATGCCGACAACATTCTGGTCGGCGGCGCGGGCAATGATGACCTCAACGGTGGCGCTGGCCGCGATGTGATTTACGGCGGCGGGCAAGATGACACGCTCACCGGTGGCGCAGCCAACGACGTTTTCGTTTTCGGCGCCAATCGCGGCCAAATTCTCGATTACAGTTTTTCCGATGTGAACACCCAAACAGGCGTGCTGACTGGCGATATTGTCCACCTTGAAGGGCAAGAAACCTATACGCTGGGCACGGTCGGCGGCATGGTTCAAATCGGGGATCTGGCCATTCAGGCCGTTGCCGCAACTGGCAACATCGCTGTCGTCGCATCGCTGACCACCAACCTGACCAGTGCATGGGACCTCGGCGATCCTAGCTTTGACGACTTTTCGCTCGCCGGAAAGACAGTGAAAGTCCACGACGCCGGTACGGAAGAAGCATTCGCGCAACGCAGCTTCACCTATGACAACAATGCCAACCTGACCGTCTATACAACAAGCAATGACGATGGCAGCTCCGTCACCATCGATCTCGACTCTGATGGCACTCGAACCTGGGAACAAATCTCGTCCTACAAAGACGAACAGGGCCGGGAATATGACTATCGGATCGACTACGACAACGGCATTCAGATACGCACGATCTCAGACGTCGAGGCGATCAACACATGGGATACCATTGAGGAATATCGCGATGGTGACGATGTGCTCTACGACAAACGCACAAATTACGACAATGGCACTCAGCTGCGCGTTATCTTCGACGACGCCAACACCGAAATCTGGGATACAATCCTCGAATACCGCGACACAGCCGACGCGCTCTACGAGAAGCGAACCAACTATGACAATGACACGCAGCTGCGCGTGATTTTTGACATAGACTCCACTCAGACCTGGGAAACGATCTTCGAATACCGCGACGAGAATGATGCGCTCTACGACAAACGCACCAATTTCGATACCGGCGAGCAGACGCGTCTGATCTTTGACGTCGCAGATTCCGGAAACTGGAACTTCATCAATGAGACGCGCGACGCTGCAGATCGGCTCACCAAGAAGGTCACGGATTTCGAGAATGGCAACCAGCGGGTCGCTTTGTTTGACGTCGATGACGAATATACTTGGGACATTTATAATCGAGTATTCGACAGTTCCGGCACACTCTTGTCAGAAGAATACCTCTAGGATCAGACGTCACAGATCTGACCGAGACGACAATCCCGTGACCCCTTTGAAACTTCTCGGACCATTTGGGTTACATTCGCGACATCGTCTAGGTACTCAAAAGAATTAACCGGCAATCACGCAACTTATTTGCGATGCCGAGAATTGCGACAAAATTCCAGTGGACCTAGAAATCCTACGACATAATAGGTGTCAAACCATCGCCGCCAGATTATGCCCAAGCCATGCAATTCAAAGGTTAGCCTCGCACCAACCTGCCAATCGAATGCGACAGAACCGCACCAGTCGCCGCGACCGGCCCAAGTCCGGCCTCTTGTCTCAGCATCGACCAGGTCGCAACTGTCGCTTTGCGAACATCAGCGCTAAGCGACCCCTTGAACCTGCGGTGAACAGCCAATGGATCCGAAAGACCGATGCATTTTTCGGTCCGGCCAAGCAGCTTTAGCCAAAGCGCAAAATCATGGCGCATTGCGATATCTGGCATCGGCTGCTTGCCCAACTGTCGCGTATCATAGACCGCCGTAAGACACCCAATCCTGTTTCCCCACAAAAGGGACTGCCGTGTTATCGCAGGCGGCGGAACCCGCCGGATCGTGCGGTGCGGTGTCTTTTCGACATAGTATCCCGTGCAGGAAAACGCAGCTTCGGTGCGGCACATTTCGTCAATCTGCACATCCAGTTTGCTCGGCAACCAAAGATCATCCGAATCCAAGAAAGAAATGAAGCGCCCCCGCGCGCGTTTAAGGGCCGCGTTGCGCGCACGCGCTGCGCTGTCATATCTGAACGGGTCCAAAATTTTGATCCGCGGGTCATAGATCGCGTCACCCAAATATCGGGTCGCCAAATCCGCGACCCCGTCTTGCGCGATCAACAGCTCCCAATCCTCAAAACTTTGAGCCCGCACAGAAGCAACAGCCTCCGCAACAGTCCCCTGTGCCGCATGAAAAGGCATCAAGATCGACACCAGTGGTCTATAAAGAACACCCATGCTTTCAGGTCACACATGCTTTGAGGCTACGAATGACTGTCTCCTGATCATCACTCGCCAAGTAAGGGTGCATTGGTAAACTCAGAACGGTCTTTGAAAGCTGTTCGGAACAATCCAAACCAGATGGGTCTTTCGGGAAATCCTGATAAGCAGCCAGCAGATGCAGAGGCGTCGGATAGTAAATCTGGGTTGGCACATGTGCCTGTGCCAGTTCTTGTTTGACCCGATCACGCGCTACCAAATCTGGCAACTTGATGGTATATTGCGCCCAGCTCGACACTCGCCCATCGGCAATCACAGGTGTTTTGACATAGTCTGCAAGCGCCGCTGAATAGGCCGTTGCGATATCTTCACGCACCGCCAGTTCATCCGAAAAAATCGCCAGTTTTTCGCAAAGAATTGCCGCTTGAAGCGTGTCTAAACGGGAATTTAGGCCAACCCGCAGATTCTCGTATTTGTGGGTTCCTTTCCCATGAACGCGGAGCGACCGTAGCCGTTCGGCCAAATCTTCATCGTCACAAAAAATCGCGCCGCCATCGCCGTAACATCCCAAAGGTTTCGCTGGAAAAAACGAGGTCGTCGTCAGCACCCCATTTTGGCCGGACGCTTTCCCATTGTAACGACTGCCAAATCCCTGCGCGCTGTCTGAAACAACATGCATTCCAAACGACATAGCGATCTCGGTCAGCGCATCGTAGTCTGCGGGTTGGCCAAACAAATCGACCGCAATCACCACCAACGGGCGCAATCCAAGTGAAACTGCGAGTTCAACACAACGAGCAAGGCTATTTGGATCGATCGTGAATGTAGACAGGTCGCAATCGACCAATACGGGCGTCGCGCCAACCAGTGGTGCCACTTCGGCTGTCGCGGCAAAGGTAAAACTTGGGCAAAATACCGCATCACCTGGCCCGACCCCGAGAGCCATTAAGGAAAGTTGCAACGCGTCCGTCCCATTCGCGCAACTGATCGCGTGTTTCGCGCCGTTGAATTCGCAAAGCGCCTGTTCCAGCTCCTCAATTTCTGGGCCCATGATATAGTGACCATGTGCCAAAACCGACGCGATACGTTGATCAAGCTTGTGTTTGATGCGTTCCTGTTGGGCCGCGAGGTCAATGAACTGCATCAGACCTACTCGACAAGCTGCGCTAAATCTGGGTGCGCCTCACCTGCCTTTGGCTCTAGCTTTGCCCTACGGATCGCTTCGACCATATCAATCGACGGGCGCGCAACATCCAAGCCAAAACCACGCCCATCCAAAACCGCGCTGTAGCTTGCCGTATGCAAATCCGTAAACCCGCCTGAAAACTCGATCTCGGCGCCGTCCACAGTTATGGATCGATAGGTCGACTGCCCGTCAGGTGTTTGCCGGGGCAAATGCGCCCGGTTGATTGACAATAGCCAACGCACTTTCGCCCGCTCGAACTGCAAAAACCCAGCCGCGCAATCATCAGCTCTATGATGGACCGCGCTGTGCTCCAACGCGCCAAAAACGAAGCCGAGCATATCAAAGAAATGGACGCCAATATTGGTTGCGATGCCCCCAGATTTACGGTCATCGCCCTTCCAACTGGAATGATACCAAGCACCGCGAGAGGTGAAATAGCCAAGATCAACCTCGTGCATCTTGCCTTTTGGCGCAGACAAAACACGCTCTCGCAATTCTAGAATTGACGGGTGCAATCGCAGCTGGAGTATGGAATTCACACGCCTTTTCGCGGATGTTTCCAATGCCCCAAGAATGTTCAGATCGTCTGAATTCAGCACCAATGGCTTTTCGCAAATGACATCCGCACCAGCACGCAGCGCGAAACTGATATGTGACCGGTGCAAAAAATTCGGCGAGCAAATGGACACGATATCGACGGCCCGTTCGCCATCCTTCGCCGCGTGTACATAGTCTTCGAATTCTTCAAAAACGGTGAAAAATTTTGCATCGGGAAAGTATCGATCCATGATGCCAACGCTGTCATTGACATCAAAGGCGCAGTCCAAAACCCCGCCGGTCGCTTTGATCGCCTCTAGATGGCGTGGCGCGATATAGCCCGCAGCACCGATCAGGGCGTAGCGTTTCATAGCGCTGCTCAAGCCCGCACGACATTTGTTGCATCAGGAAATTTGCCGCGCGTGTCGACAATCATCTGCGCGTTTTGAGCAATCAGATCATAGTCAAAATCACTATGATCCGTCAGCAAAAGAACCCCGTCATAGCTGGCAATCACATCGGGCGACAAATCAACGGAGGACAAGTCAAAGCTATGATCACGCATTTTGGGGAAAGACGGCACATTAGGGTCTGAATAGGCCACATTCGCCCCCCATTTCTGCAAGATATCCATCACAAAAACCGACGGGCTTTCGCGCATATCGTCAACATTGCGCTTATACGCCACACCCAACGCCAGCAGTTTGGCGTCCTTCAAGCTTTTCCCGTTTTTATTGAGCGCGCGGACGGTCTTATCAACCACATATTGCGGCATGGAGGCATTCACCTCCCCCGCCAGCTCAATAAACCGCGTGTGAAGCCCGTATTCGCGGGCTTTCCACGTCAGATAAAACGGGTCGATTGGGATGCAATGCCCGCCAATTCCTGGGCCCGGATAGTAGGCGGTAAACCCGAAAGGTTTGGTCTTGGCCGCGTCAATGATCTCAAAAATATCCAGGTCCATCGCATCGGTGACCGTCTTCATCTCATTGACCAGGCCGATATTGATAGACCGGTGGATGTTTTCCAGCAGTTTCACCATCTCCGCCGCGCGGGTGGAGCTGACAGGAACCACCTTGTCGATAAAACGCCCATACAAAGCCTGACCCTTTTCAAGACAGGCCTCCGTATGTCCGCCAACAATCTTCGGGATCGCGCGGGTCGGGAAATTCGCGTTGCCCGGGTCTTCGCGCTCGGGCGAATACACAAGATAGAAATTCTTGCCCACTTGCAGGCCGGAATTGATCACGTAAGGCAGCAAAACCTCTTCGGTCGTACCAGGCCAGGTCGTGCTTTCCAGGCTGAGAAGCTGGCCGGGGCGCAGATAGGGCGCAATCGAGTCCATCGTCGCCGTCACATAGCTCAAATCGGGCTGCCTGCGGCTATCCAAAGGCGTCGGCACGCAGATAATCAGCGCGTCACATTCAAGCGCGCGCGAAAAATCCAGCGTCGCTTCAAAACCGTCGCGCCGCATCGCTGCAATCTCGGCATCTGCGAGATGTTTGATCGGGCTGCGACCGGCATTCAATGTTTCAATCCGTTCCGGCTCGATATCAAAGCCAATCACGGATCCACCGGTTTCAGAGATCTCGCAAAGCCAGCGGAATTCCCACATAGCCCAGTCCAAAAATTCCAACAGTTTGCATCAGGGTCCTACTCAGTAACAGGCATGGATCGTCAGGCGGCACGCTTGAAATAACTCCCCGAAAAATGTTAAAAACGAGTTTATTGAAATAACGCGAAAGCCGTTTGGCTGCATGTTCACCAACCGCACGATCCTGCTTTCCGACTTGTTAAAATCCTGCGACCTGACGGTGGTGCGTGACGCTGAAATTGCCTTCGCGGGCAAGCTCTCGACCCCTCTTGAAAACCGAATTGCGCCCGTCGCAAACGCGCAACATTTAGAAACAGCGCTTGCTGAAACAGGCATCACCGCGCTGATCGTGCCCCCGGATTTGGTAGATGAAATTCCGCCCGCTCTTGGCGTCGTCAGCGCAGCCAAACCCTTGATCGGATTGGCGCAAATTCAACATGCCCTGGTGGCACAACCAGACCTGCAATGGACCAGTTTCAAAACCCGGATCGATCCAAGCGCGCAGATCGACGGCACTGCAAAAATTGCGCCCCATGACGTGATCATTGGCGCCCGAACCACCATCGGGCCCGGCGCTGTCATCGAGCCACGCACGCGCATTGGGTCAGATTGTCATATCGGTCCGCACACGCATTTGGGCGCCCCGGGTTTCGAACGGGACGCCACCAGATCCGGGCAACTTTTGCCGCAATCAGGGGGCCTCGACATTGCCGACCGGGTCACAATTCAATCCAGCTGCACCATATCGCGCGCCATTTTTGGCGGCTTTACCCGGATCAGCACGGGCAGTTTGATCGATTCTGCTGGTCTCGATTTCGCATGACTGCCAGATTGGGCCCGACGCAACCATTTGCGCAAAGGCCAGCCTTTCGGGGCGCGTTGTCATCGGCGCGAAAGCTTATATCGGGCCGCAAGCCGCCATTTCCAATGGGATCGCAATCGGCACTGGCGCGCATGTCACCATCGGTGCCACGGTCACCCAAGATGTTCCCGACGGTGCAAAAGTCTCCGGCAATTTCGCACTGCTCCATGACAAATGGCTCAAGCTGATCCGCCAGTTCCGCTAAGAGCTTATTAACCAACTTCCACTCTTATGCCCGTGTTTTGGTGCAAATTCCGGCAACGTCCGGGGCAAGAAGGGTGTGTGTCGCGGCCATGCTGCAAAAGGTCAAAAACAAGCGGGTCGCGATGATCGTCCCGAATATCTGCAACCTCGATTACCGGGTCGTGAAGGAAGCCGAAGCGCTTGCCTCCTGCGGCTATGAGGTGCGGGTTTACTGCATTTGGAAACCCGGCATCAAACTGCCCATCCGCGAAGAGCTGAACGGCGTCACCTATATCCGGCGGGAATGGAACCTCGTGGGGCTGGTCAAACACCAGCTCTTTGGTACGCCGCTTCCGTCAGACACGGTTCGCATCAAACACCGCTACCAAGAGGGGGAGGACACCTAATGAACCCCATCAGACCCCTCGCAAAGCTTGGCAGCCGCTTGCTAAACGCGCGGTTCAAAAAGCTCAGCCTGATGTTTCATACGTGGTTCTGCGACATGTCTCTACGCATGGTGTTTCAAGACGAAATTGCAGAATGGCAGCCCGATATCGTCCACGCCCATGACGGCATCGCGCTGCCGGTTGCCGCCAAAGTCGCGCAAAAATGCGGTGCCAAGCTGGTTTTTGACAGCCATGAACTGGAGGCGCACCGCAATCCACCTCTGCCATGGATCCGTAAAATGCAGGTGGTGCGGCTGGAAAAAACCTATCTGCCAAAAGCCGACATCGTGCTCACTGTCGGCCACAAAATCGCGGAATATCTAGAAAAAACCTACAAAATCCGGCGGCCTATCGTGCTCTATAACAGTCCCCGCCGCGATCCACTGCCGATCCCCGAACGGCTGCGCACACGCGACCGCACGGACCTGCGCGATGAATTGATGATCCCCCGGAACGCTTTCCTGATCGTCCACACTGGCAACGTCACATTCAACCGCGGCATAGAGCAATCGGTCATTGGACTGTCCAAAGCCGCCGAGGACCCTGAATTTCGACGCACTTATAAAGGCGGCATCCACTTCGCGATGGTCGGCAACACCGTTCCCGCGGTCGTCAACCGGATCAACGCGCTACACAAGAAATACGGCGCGGCGATCAGCCTGCACTACGTCCCGCCCATCGCGCCGAACCAGATCATCGACTATATCAAAACCGCCGATGCCAGCATCTCCCCCGGCATTCCGCTGGTTCTGTCCTACGAATTTGGCATGCCCAACAAGCTGTTCGAGGCGATCCTCGCCGGTCTTCCCATCGTCGCCGCCGATTTGGTCGAAAAGAAGAAACTGGTCCACGATTATGGGCTGGGGCAAAGCTATCAAGCCGACGATACCGACCGACTTGCCGACGCGTTCCTGGAGGTCGCGTTGAACTACGAAACCTACCGCCGCGGCGCAAACCGCCAAGCCGAACTGAACGAGCTGTTTTCATGGGAGGCGCAGGAGCAAAAGCTCATCGACGCTTACAGCGAACTATGACCCAACCAACCATCGAAAGCCTCACCACCTATCTAAGCGCCTCATTCAATGGCACCCCAATTGCAGCACCCGGCACGCCCATCGCGAAACCAGTCCCTCTAGGTCGCTTTTCAGCCGGAACAGTGTCTTTTTGTACGAAACCGCAAATCCCTAATTCCGCGCTCAACGTCACGTCTGGCCTGCTTCTTTGCCAACCGGAAGCGGTGCAAGACAACGCCAGCTCAACCCTGTTCCCCGTCGACAACCCGCGCCTTGCATTCGGCAAACTGGTCGCCAAGTTCTTCGCGCCCGAAACGCCGCCAAGCATTCACGCCAGCGCCGTCATTGACCCCTCCAGCTCGATTTCTGACGCCGCCTCCATCGGTCCCGGCGCCGTCATCGGTCCGTCTTGCAAGATCGGCGCCCACACCCAGATCGGCGCCAATACCGTGCTCGAACGCGACGTGCAGGTCGGCGCCCATTGCATCATCCGCGCGGGCTGCGCCATCGGGCAGGCGGGGTTCGGCATAGAAACCGATCTCGACGGCTCCAATTTCCAGCTCCCCCATATCGGCGGCGTCGTGATCGAGGACAATGTCACCATCGGCTGCCTTACGACCATCGCCGCCGGCACGTTAGAGCCGACCCACATCTGCGACGGCGCCATGATCGACGATCAAGTTTTCCTCGCCCATAACGTGCATGTCGGCGCACGCTCCCTCGTCATCGCCTGCGCAGAGGTCAGCGGCAGCGTCCATATCGGCGAAGGCTGCTGGATCGGCCCCAATTCATCCATCATGAACAAGGCCACCATCGGCGCGCGCAGCTTGGTGGGGCTCGGCGCGGTTGTCACCAAATCCTGCCCCGAAAACGTGATTCTGATCGGCTCCCCGGCCCGCGTATTGAAGGAACGTTACCCCGAATGATCCTACAAACAGGCCCTAACAAAGCCAAACACGCCCTCCTTCTGTCGGCCCACACCGATGATTGCGAGATCGGAATGGGCGGCACCATCGCCCGGCTCGTCGAGGCCGGGTTCACCATCAGATGGCTGATCTTTTGCAACGCCTGGCAATCGCTGCCCAAAGGCTTTGACAAGAAGACCCTTCTGTCCGAACAGCACGCCGCCGCCCGCGCCTTTGGGATCAGTGACGGTGCGCTCGACATTTTCGACATCCCGGTCCGCCACTTCCCCGAATTCCGGCAGGAGGTCTTGGAAACCCTCGTCGCCGAGGCCCGCGCGCATCCCCCGGATCTGGTCTTCTGCCCGTCACTGCAAGACCGCCACCAAGACCACCTCACCCTCGCGCAGGAGGCCGAACGCGCCTTCAAACGCACAACCTTGCTGGGCTACCATCTGCCATGGAACCTGACCCACAGCATTCAAAACGCCCATATCGCGATTGATAAGCCGCATCTGTCGAAGAAACTCAGCGCCGTTTCTTGCTATAAAAGCCAGGCCGACCGGCTCTATTTTCAGAAAGGTGCGATCGAAACGATGCTCAGATCCGCCGGTCTTGCCTCCGGGCACGCAATGGCGGAACCGTTCGAGGTAATTCGCCTTCATGCGCCAATTTAGACCCTAAATTAGCCAAAATACTATCATACAGCGCCAACAAAACAGGCGCTTCCCGCTGCCAGCTATACGCGTCCAGCACGGTTTCACGCAGCGCAAAGCGCACCGCGTCCGGCGTCTCAACCGCCGCCTGAATAGCCTCCGCCACATCTATGGCAGGCGCGCCCCATGGCACCAAATGAACGCCATCCGCGAAATCCGTTTCACGCCGCAATCGCTCCGTATCGGTCGCCACGACGGGCAATCGCATCGCAAAATATTCCAGTAATTTCACCGGCAAGGACGACCGATACGCCGGCAACGGCTCCGGCAGGCACAATGCCACATCGCAGCCCGCAAGCCGCTGCGCCACATCTGCCCGCGACAGGGCGCCATGCAGAAAAACAAGGTCGCGCGCCGGATGGGTTTCCAACTCAGAGAAAAGCGCCGGCGCCATGGGCCCGACAAGCTCCAACCGCATCGCAATTCCGGCGTCACGTGCTGCCTGCATCGCATCGAACATCCGAAAAGCACCGCGCGCCCGGGTGATGTCGCCTACATAGATGCATCGGGTCACAGGATCATCGCGTTTTTTCCCCGCAACATCCCATTCAGCACCGACCAGAAAATTGCGCAAAACATGCGCGCCCTGAAACCGGTGTTGAAGCTGCACATCCGCCACGATGACAGCATCCGCACGCCCGGCAGCGTAGCGTTCAACATGATCAAACACGCGCGCCACAATCCGGCGCAACCAATGCGGACCCAGCCAGTCGCGCGACAGCGGCGCTTGGCTGAAATCCTCATGTGCGTCATACACAACCTTGATCCCGGCACGGCGCAACGGGCCGATCAAAGGCAGCAGGTCGGGGTCATGCAGATGTACGATCAGCGGGCGGAAATCCAAAACCCGTATATATAGAGTCTGTTTGAACAGCGTAAACCGCTGCAGACGTCCCTTTGGCCGCGGCTCCGTCAAAAGCCGAACGCCATCTTTGACCCGATCCCGAACGCCATCGCCCGGACCCAAAACACCCACGCGGTAGCCCGCCTGCGCCAGCGTCCGCGCCTGCTTCACAAAAATCCGCGTGTCCGTGACATTATGCGCTGACGTAACATGCAGCACGTCCAATCCGCGCGGGGTCATGCGACGGGCACTTTCATATTCGCGCTGTGATGTTCCAACGCTGCATCCAGATCGTCGTAATAGTGCAAAACCCCTTGCTCCAGCACTGCACCTGACGAACACAGCGACTTCAGAACTGACTCGCTATGCGACACCACAACAGACCCGGCACGGTCCAAACGGTCCTCCAAAACGGCACGGCATTTATCCTTGAAAGACGCGTCACCAACAGACGTGACCTCATCAATCAGGTAGTATGAAAACGGAATACCCATAGAGACGCCAAAAGCCAGCCGCGCCCGCATGCCCGAACTATAGGTGCGCACAGGCATCCAGAAACTGTCCCCCAGCTCCGAAAAATCGAGCACATAATCCTCTAGACCACCGGTATCGATCCCGTAAACGCGCGCAATGAATCGCGTGTTCTGCGCCCCGGTCAGGTCGGGGTGAAAACTGCCCGCAAAGCCGATCTGCCACGAAATGCTGCCAGTGCTCGACACTTCGCCGGAATCAGGGCGCATCGTGCCACCAATGATCTTTAACAGGGTCGATTTACCGGCCCCGTTGCGCCCCAGCAGTGCGACGCATTTGCGTTCCGGAAACACGGCAGAGACATCCCGCGCGATATATTTGCGCCCGTCGCCGATCCGGAAAGATTTGGTCAGGTTCTTCAGCACAATCATCGCCGGTCCCGGATCGAATAGGCGACCATCAAGAAGACCGACCAGATCAACACCAGCAGCGTGCCAGCCACGACGGAGATCAGGATGGTGCGCGGGTAAAGCGGTGCATCGGCAATCGTCGGTTCAATATGCACCGCCAGATACTTGGTCCGCCGTTTTGCATCCGCACGCGCGCTGTCAAAGGCGGCGGCCGCAGACAGAAAGGCCTGTTCCGCAAATTCGCGCTCCACAATCAGCGCCTCATAACTCCCAACAATGGCCACCATGTCGCGATCCACCTCGGACGCCAGGCTCGCGCGCTCGCCCTCCAACCGGGTTTTGATCGCCTCAATCCGACGCCGCGCCTGTTCCAGCCGCGTGTCATTTCGGTTCGAAGTACTTCCTTGCAACAGGTCCAGATCAATCATCGCTTCCGCCAGCTGCTGTTGCAGCGCGGCAGACACGCCGCCCTGGCTTTGCACGTCAATCGTTGGGTCAATCAGCTGCGATTCCGCCCGAAACTGGCTCAGCTTTTGTCGCGCGCGCTTTAACCTTTCGCTTGCGTCATTCAGGTCTGCTTCGGCGTATTTAGTGGCATCCTCGCGTGCCCGAAAGCTCAACGTATCCACCAGTTCCTGCGACTGCCGCAGGATCGCTTCATTGATGTTTTGCGCTGAAACAGCGTCGAAAGCGAAGCTGATCACATGGATCAGGCCGCTTCCTTTGTCCAGATTGGCCTGCACCATCCAACGCCAATGCCGCACCAGCTCCTCAACCGGTACATCGGGCGAAATGGTAAACACCGGATCGTCATCAGACCCCGCATATAGCGCGCGCAGCCCAAGCTCTGCATCGATGCTGCGCACGATCTTCTGGCTGCCGATAAATTCATACACGATCTCTGCATCTGCGGTCGTGCCCGTCGACAATTGCCCGAGCCCAGACAACGACTCCAGCGGGTTCACGAACTCCTCCGACCGGATCGAAAACGACATCTCTGAGGCAAACTGGTCCTGCGACCGCTCATGCAGATACCAGATAACGCCCGCCAAAGGTCCAACAACCATCATCAAGAACGACACAACCAGCAGCCGGTGTCGGCGGCGCATCCGCGCTTTTCGGGCCGCGCGGCGCGGGGAATGGCCTTGTCGGGCATGGAATGTGCGGCCTTTATCGCTAGCGGCCCGGGCGGGGCACAAGAAACTGGTTAATCCCACTGTGCCGCGAAACCCTTACTTAATCCTTTCCAAGGATAACAAAGCTGATGAGCCAACCCGCCGCCAATCCATCCTCCCGCTTCCCGCCGCTCGCCCCAGCGGCGCCCAAGGTGATGCGCCGCCATGTTCCGTTTCAAACACTCCGCGTGGTAGCGGCCCTACTCCTGCGGGAGATGACAACAAGCTTCGGTCGCTCCTCCCTTGGCTATCTTTGGGCCTTGTTAGAGCCTATCGGCGTCATCCTCATCTTCACTCTGGCCTTCTCGCTGGTGTTCAAGCAGCCGCCGCTTGGCAGCAGCTTCCCGCTCTTCTATGCAACCGGCTACCTGCCCTTCGGTATCTACAACGCTGCGCAATCCAAAATTTCGGTCTCGCTCAGCCAGAACAAGGCGCTGCTGTTCTACCCCTCCGTCACCTATACCGACGTGATCCTGGGTCGGTTCATCCTGATCAGCATCACGGAGGTGGCCGTCAGCCTGATCCTGTTCACCGGGCTGCTTGTCCATTCCGGCACCACAATCGTGGCCAGCATCCCCTATATCGCCGCCGCTTTGGGCATGGCGCTGCTGCTGGGGGTGTCAATTGGGCTGATGAACGCCACGCTGTTCGAAATCTTCCCGTCCTGGCGCAGCATCTGGCGCATCATCACCCGGCCGCTCTTTTTCATTTCCGCCATCTTCTACCTGTTCGATTCGCTGCCCGCCGCGATCCAGTCACTCCTGTGGTGGAACCCGCTGGTCCATATCGTCGGCACCTTGCGTGCGGGTTTTTACCCCGAATATGAGGGCGCCTATATCTCCTGGCTCTATGTCTGCATGCTGTCGCTGGCCCTGATGGTGATCGGGCTGGTGAACCTGCGCACATCCAACAAATTTATCATAAACAACTGACTGTTTCCGCCCGCGCCGCCCTAACCTGTTGACAGCTGTAGTCAAAATTCGCATCCCCTGAGCGCGTATCTATTTAAGGATTTGGCTCATGAAGATTGCGATGATCGGAACCGGCTATGTTGGCTTGGTCTCTGGGGTGTGTTTCTCAGATTTCGGCCATGACGTGATCTGCGTCGACAAGGACCCCCGCAAGATCGAGCTGCTCGATCAGGGTGAGGTCCCGATATATGAGCCCGGGCTCGACACGCTGATGCATAAAAACGTCGAAGCGGGCCGCCTGTCCTTCACCACCGACCTCAAAACCGCCGTCGATGGCGCGGAGGCGGTTTTCATCGCCGTTGGCACGCCCACGCGTCGCGGCGACGGGCATGCGGATCTTACCTATGTCTACGCCGCCGCCGAAGAAATCGCGAAAGCCGCGACCGGCTACACCGTCATCGTCACCAAATCCACCGTGCCGCTCGGCACCAACCGGCAGGTGAAAGACGTCGTCAGCAAGGCCGCGCCGTCGCTTGAATTTGATGTCGCCTCCAACCCAGAATTTCTGCGCGAAGGCGCCGCGATTGAAGACTTCATGAAGCCCGACCGCGTGGTCGTTGGCGTCGAATCGGATCGCGCAAGCAAGGTCATGGCCGACATCTACCGCCCGCTATACCTGCGCGACTTCCCGATCATGACCACCGATCTTGAAAGCGCGGAGATGATCAAATACGCCGCGAACGCCTTTCTTGCGACCAAGATCACCTTCATCAACGAAATCGCTGCGCTTTGCGAAAAAACTGGTGCTGACGTCAAATCCGTGTCGCGCGGCATGGGGCTCGACAATCGGATCGGCAATAAATTCCTACATGCCGGGCCCGGTTATGGCGGGTCATGTTTCCCAAAAGATACCAGCGCGCTCGCGCGGATCGGGCAGGAACATGCAGCCCCTATGCAGATCACTGAGGCCGTGATGCGCGTCAATGAAGGCGTCAAAACCCGCATGATAGAAAAGCTGCGCGATATTTGCGGCGGCTCTTTTAATGGCAAGACCATCGCGGTGCTGGGCGTCACCTTTAAGCCCAACACCGATGACATGCGCGACGCGCCGTCGTTGACCATCGTCCCGGCGCTTGTCGGTGGTGGCGCAAAACTGCGCGTCGTTGACCCGCAGGGGCAGCACGAAGGCGAAGCACTTTTGCCCGGCGTCGATTGGCAAGATGACCCTTATACAGCCGCGAAAGACGCCGATGCGCTGGTGATTCTTACTGAATGGAACGAATTTCGCGCGCTCGACTTGACCAAAATGGCACGTGCCATGGCAACTCCGCGAATGGCCGACCTGCGTAATGTCTACGCGCCAAAAGACGCAAAAGACGCCGGGTTCGAGGCATATTGCTCCATTGGTCGCGCTGATTTTGGGATTGAATGAGGTCTCTTTGAAAGAGTTTCGGGTGTTAAATGCAGATTGAGAAGACAAAGCTTGATGGAGTTCTGATCTTAACGCCGAAACGCTTCGGTGATGATCGCGGCTATTTCTCGGAAACGTGGAACCGCAACTTGCTGCGTGACCACGGCATTGACTTCGATTTCGTGCAGGACAATCACTCGCTCTCCGCCAATCCCGGAACGGTACGCGGCTTGCATTTCCAGGCGCCCCCAAATGCGCAGGATAAGCTCGTGCGCTGTGGCGGCGGCGCGGTGCTGGATGTCGCGGTCGATATCCGAAAATCCTCGCCCACCTATGGCCAATCGGTCTCAGTGGTTCTCAGCGCGGAAAACGGCAAACAGCTTTTGGTGCCCAAAGGCTTCCTGCACGGATTCTCCACGCTAGAGCCTAATTCAGAGCTTCTGTATAAGTGCACCGATTTCTACGCGCCCGAAAGCGACGGCGCCGTTCACTATGCCAGCGCATCGTTGGGCATTGACTGGCGACTGGGCGATAACACCCCGGAACTGTCCGGCAAGGACGCCGACGCCATTGATTTTGCCGATTTTGAATCGCCCTTTCCCTAGCGCCAACCCAAGGATGACGAGATGAAGATTTTGGTAACAGGGGGCGCGGGCTTCATTGGTTCTGCTGTTGTGC
The DNA here is from genome assembly GCF_055693445.1 of Litoreibacter sp. JB4-2. Lineage (NCBI taxonomy): Bacteria > Pseudomonadati > Pseudomonadota > Alphaproteobacteria > Rhodobacterales > Roseobacteraceae > Litoreibacter > Litoreibacter sp. JB4-2. The sequence goes on along the minus strand of NZ_CM146334.1, from coordinate 2,569,391 downwards.
GTCAGGCCATCGCAGACGGGCATCAGATCGTAAATGCCGACAAACTGACCTACGCCGCCTGCCTTGAAAACCTTTCGATGGTGGCCGGTTCCGACGCGTATGTTTTCGAACAATCCGACATCTGCGACGCCACCGAAATGGCCCGCGTGTTCGACGCCCACCAACCTGACGCCGTCATGCATCTCGCCGCCGAAAGTCATGTCGACCGTTCAATCGACGGCCCACGCGACTTTCTTGAAACCAACATCATGGGCACATTCACCTTGCTGCAAGCCGCGCTGACCTATTGGAACACCCGCGGGAAGCCACAAGGTTTTCGCTTTCACCACATCTCCACCGATGAAGTTTATGGCACATTGGGCGCCGAAGGCCAATTCACCGAGGACACACCCTACGCACCAAATAGTCCCTATTCCGCCTCGAAAGCGTCCTCAGACCACTTGGTTCGCGCATGGGGTGAGACTTACGGTCTGCCTTTTGTGATCACGAACTGTTCCAACAATTACGGGCCCTACCATTTCCCTGAAAAGCTGATCCCGGTTGTGATCCTGAATGCGCTCGCGGGCGAAGATATCCCGGTCTACGGCAAGGGCGAAAACGTGCGCGACTGGCTCTATGTTGAAGATCATGCCGACGCGCTCCTGACCGTTCTGCAAAAAGGCCATAACGCGCGGACCTATAATATCGGCGGTGAGAACGAAGCCCGCAACATTGATATCGTCACCACGATCTGCGCCCTGCTGGATGAGCTGCGCCCCAAAAACAAACCCTACGCCGAACAGATCACTTATGTCACCGACCGCCCCGGCCATGATCTGCGCTATGCCATCGACCCCGAGCGCATCCGCACAGAACTTGGCTGGCGCCCCTCTGTAACGCTGGAACAGGGTCTAAAACAGACGGTCGAATGGTATCTGGCCAATGAAGACTGGTGGCGCGCATTGCAATCACGCCAAGGCGTCGGCGAACGCCTCGGAAAGGCCTGACATGACCATCCTCGTTTTCGGCAAAACCGGCCAGGTCGCGACAGAGCTTGCGGCCTTCCCCCAAACAAACTGCGTCGGGCGTTACACCGCCGATCTCTCCGACCCTGAAAGCTGCGCCGCGCTGATCATGGCCGAACGGCCAACCGCCGTCATCAACGCCGCCGCCTACACCGCTGTCGACAAGGCCGAGGAAGAAGAAGCCCTCGCCACCATCATCAACGCCGAGGCCCCGGGCGCCATGGCCAAGGCCTGCGCGACGCTGAACATCCCTTTCGTCCATATTTCCACCGACTACGTCTTCGACGGCACCGGCACCGCGCCGCACACCCCGACCCAGCCCACCGCGCCCATCAATGCCTATGGCCGCAGCAAGCTGAAAGGGGAGCAGCTCATCGCAAGCGCCGGCGGCGTCCACGCCATCCTGCGTACCTCCTGGGTGTTCTCCGCCCATGGCGCGAACTTCCTGAAAACCATGCTGCGCCTCGGTGCCGATCGCGACGCGCTCAGCATCGTCGCGGACCAAATAGGCGGCCCGACCCCCGCCGACGCCATCGCGCAGGCCTGCATCACCATCGCCGAAACCCTGACCAAAGACACCACCGGCATCTACCATTTCTCCGGCGCGCCCAACGCCAGCTGGGCCGAGTTCGCCGAGGCCATCTTCCAGGCCGCCGGTCAATCCGTCCAGGTCACCGGCATCCCCACCAAAGACTACCCAACCCCCGCGCAGCGCCCACTCAATTCGCGGCTCGATTGCGCCAAGATAGGGTCTAACTTCGCCATAAATCAGCCAGATTGGCGTGACAGCGTCGCGCAAATCGTGCAGCAACTGAAAGCATCCTCATGACACGCAAGGGCATCATCCTCGCAGGCGGCTCCGGCACGCGGCTCTACCCGATCACCATCGGGGTCTCCAAGCAGCTGATGCCGGTCTATGACAAGCCGATGATCTACTACCCGCTCTCGGTGCTGATGCTGGCGGGTATCCGCGAAATCGCGGTCATCACAACGCCCGACGATCAGACCCAGTTCCAGCGCCTGCTGGGCGACGGCAGCCAATGGGGGCTCGACCTGACCTTCATCACCCAGCCCAGCCCCGATGGTCTGGCGCAGGCCTATCTGCTGGCGGAGGATTTCCTGGCCGGCGCCCCCAGCGCGATGGTTCTGGGCGACAATATCTTCTTCGGCCACGGCCTGCCTGAGCTGCTCGCCGCGGCTGACGAAACCACCACAGGCGGCACCGTCTTTGGCTACCGCGTCACCGACCCGGAGCGTTACGGCGTCGTCGCCATGGACGAAAACGGCACCGTCACCGACATCATCGAAAAGCCCGAGGTACCGCCCAGCAACTACGCCGTCACCGGCCTCTATTTCCTCGACGGCACCGCGCCGGAACGCGCCAAATCCATTCAACCGTCAGAGCGCGGGGAGCTGGAAATCACCTCGCTCCTGCAAACCTACCTCGCCGATGGCGCGCTCACCGTCCAACGCATGGGCCGCGGCTTTGCCTGGCTCGACACCGGCACCCATGGCAGCCTGTTGGAGGCCGGAAATTTCGTCCGCACCCTCCAATCCCGCCAAGGCCTGCAAACCGGCTCCCCCGAAGAAATCGCATTCGAGCAAGGCTGGATCACCCCCGACCAACTCCGCGCCCGCGCCGAGTTGTTCAAAAAATCCGACTACGGGCAATACTTGCTGGGGTTGCTCTAGGCGGCCTCAAAGCAGGGTCAAAGCGCCGACAAACACCGTGGCCAGCACAAAGCCCAGGATCTTCTGCAGGTGGAAAAAGCTCTCCGCCCATTCATCCCCATGTTCCATCGTTTTATGGGCTTCTTTCAACTCGACTAGCGGCAGGGCGTTCTCCATCGAATACCACAGCTTCTGCGTCGGTCGCTCTAAAATCGGGGCCTTGCTCCGATAGGCCATCAAAATTCCGGCCAACACCAACAGCGAAAACCACGTCAAAAGATGCAAATAGGGCCGCACACCGGTTCCGTGTCCGATAAACCAGCGCGACACAAACAGCCCCAACTTTTCGCTCAAAGGCGTCCCGTCATAGCGACGCTGGTGTTCAAATTTTTCAAACCGAATATCCTCAGCAATCGCGCCCGCGCCCGAAGCTTCTAACGCGACCGCCAATTGTTCAAACGGCTGGGGATCATAACGCGTGCGCCCCAGCCGCTGCCCATCTGAAATCCAACTAATCAGCTGCGCCGATGTCGCATCCGCCATATTGACATCACTCTCGCTCTCTTCCGCGTTCAGGCCCCCGAGCCGTTCATATCGAAATCCGGTCAAATCCGTCGCAACCCAAGTACCGTGATCCCGCTGCCAAGCACCCATCTCCGCCTGCAAAGCATGCACATCCACGTTGCGCAGAATGAGGCGTACATCTGACCCCCAATTTGGTTTTCCATGAATATCTCGCGGTGAGGAAAGAAGCAGCTCATCTTCAATACGTGCTCCTGTCAGGTCAATCTGACCTTCATAGGTGCTTCCAGAAAGTTGTAGATGTCTCCCAATGCGAGCTCCGATCAACGAAACATCATCTTCATATGACCCGCCTCGCAAAAATAGATGTCCTGAAATGACGATACCGTCGGCAGATAAACCTCCGCCAAAGTTGGACTGTTCTGCATTCAAATCGCCGCCAATTTTGGTTCCAGACAAATTTACCAAACCAATGAAGGTAGCGCCGCCGCTTAGAAACAAGGAACCTACTACATCTAGGTTATTGGCGGTGAATCGACCTTTAAACGTCGAGCCGGTCGCTTCAAGGCTGCCTTCAACCTTAGCGGAAGAAAAAATAGTCTCCTTGTGAAAAATTGCCCCGCCTCGCAGAAAAACAGAGCCTGAAACCTTAAGGTCGTTGCCATTGAAATTCCCCTCAAAAATTGAGTCGACCGCATCCAAGCTGCGCCCAATTTTAGCGGAAACAAAGCCTACTTCGTCTTTGAAGGTTGCCCCCCATTCAAAAATGCTGAGCCAGCTAAATCAATACTGTTGGCTTGGAAAGCGCTTTCAAAGGTGGAACCAGTTGCCTCAAGATTGCCCGCTATCTTGGCATTCAAGAAGTCGACCTTTTCTTTAAATATCGCGCCATCGCGCAGAAAAACCGAACCAGAAACGCTAAGCCCACTCGCGCTAAAATCACCTTCAAAAGTGGAGCCAGTCGCTTCAAGATTCTGACCAATCCTCGCGTTTAAGAAATTAACTTTCTCCTTGAAAACAGAACCCCGGCGCAGAAAAACGTAGCCTGCAACGTCGAGGCCACTCGCGTTAAATTCGCCCTCAAAGATCGACCCGGACGCTGCAAGTGTTCCTTTGACCTGCGCACCCGATAAATCCAGCCAAGACTTAAAATGAGACCCATTTCTCATATGAAGGGGGCCATTTAGATCCACCCGATCTGCTTCAATAGCGCGCTCAAAAACGGACTTATTGAACGACAAAAGCCGGTCAAACTTCGCTTCGATCATGTTAACGCCGCTAAGGACATGGCTGTCCCAAAGTGCAAATGACGGCTCAATATGTTTGTAGTTCAGCTGGATTTGGCCAACGATCTGCGCGCACTGAATATGCAATTTGTTGTCGCGAAAAAGCGGGCGGAAGCTCGGATCCCCAAGCAAGCGTGACAAGGCTTGGCCAGAAATCTTGCGGTGGGACGGGACAATCCCTTCGATGTCAGCCGGGTTGCAGGGCAGGTCTTCTGTTTCGTCCCAGTTTCGATGATCGACATACCCGTCATCAAAGCACAGGCTTTCCAGAACCAACTCAAGGCCGTCAGTCCAGACCAGCCCAACCTCATTGATGACCGCATCGATCTTAGCGACTTCATCACCGCTGAGCGCAAAACACCGCGTCAGCTGTTCCAAAACGTCGGTCCAGCCCACGTCCTCCTCTACAACAACAATCGGCTCGATTGTTTGCGTGGTTTGCGCCAACGAAAACAGGGGCCATAGCGAAAGCCAAACAGCTAAAACAAAACGCATCCCAAAATCCCAAGACTTACAATGACGAAAGACTAGGACAGCCACGCGCGTCTGGCCAGATTTTACGGATCCTAAGCGTTATTTTCGCGTTTAATGGCGCCCTGATTTAGAGCTTACCAAATCGTAAAGAAATTTTTCTTTCTCAATAATAACAATACGTAACAAAAACCCCCGCATGCGGGGCGCCTGCGGGGGTTTGGTATTTCAGGTCATTGAGGCTCTCAAACAATCTTCGCTTCCGTCGCCGCCCTCAGCTGCTCCTCAGAGACGCCGTCGGCCAGCTCGAGGATTTTCAACCCGCCCTCGACCACCTCCAGAACGCCGAGGTTGGTGATGATCATATCGACCACCCCTTTGCCCGTCAGCGGCAGGGTGCAGGCTTTCAAAAGCTTGCTGTCGCCATGCTTGTTCGTGTGGTCCATCACCACGATCACCCGGCCGACACCCGCCACCAGGTCCATCGCGCCGCCCATGCCTTTGACCAGCTTTCCGGGGATCATCCAGTTCGCCAGGTCACCGTTTTCAGCGACCTCCATTGCCCCCAGAATCGCCGCCGCGATCTTGCCGCCTCGGATCATCCCAAACGAGGTCGCGCTGTCGAAGTAAGAGGTCCGGTTCAGCTCCGTGATCGTCTGCTTGCCCGCATTGATCAGGTCCGGGTCTTCCTCGCCCTCAATCGGGAACGGGCCCATGCCCAGCATCCCGTTTTCCGACTGCAGCGTGATGTCCTTATCGCCCACATAATTCGCCACCAGCGTCGGGATCCCGATGCCAAGGTTCACATACATGCCGTCTTCCAGCTCCGCGGCGGCCCGCTCGGCCATTTGATTGCGATCCCACATTATGCTGCCCTCGTCGTGCGTTGTTCGATACGTTTTTCATGCGTGCCCTGGATCAAGCGATGCACATAGATGCCCGGCACATGGATCAGGTCCGGGTCAAGGCTGCCCGTCGGTACGATTTCCTCGACCTCCGCCACGCAGACCTTGCCGCACATCGCCGCCGGAGGGTTAAAGTTCCGCGCCGTCTTGCGGAAGATCAGGTTGCCCGTCTCATCGGCCTTCCACGCCTTCACGATGGAAAGATCAGCAAAGATGCCTTCCTCCATAATGTAGGTCTCGCCGTTGAACTCCTTATGCTCCTTGCCCTCGGCAATCACCGTGCCGACGCCGGTCTTGGTGTAAAACCCCGGAATACCCGCACCGCCCGCGCGCATCCGCTCCGCCAGAGTGCCCTGCGGGTTGAACTCGATCTCCAGCTCACCCGCCAGATACTGCCGCATGAACTCGTCATTCTCGCCCACATAGGAGGACATCATCTTGCTGATCTGCCGCGTGTCGAGCAGCTTGCCCAAGCCAAACCCGTCAACCCCGCAATTGTTCGACGCAATCGTCAAACCCGTCACCCCACTCGCCACAATCGCATCAATCAACAACTCCGGGATCCCGCACAAACCAAACCCACCAGCCGCTATCTGAATGTTGTCTTGCAACAAACCGTCAAGGGCTGACGCCGCATCAGCGTAAATCTTATTCATGCCATATCCTCTGTCAGTCTAAGGGCCCGCCACAGCAAAAACGCGCGGCGTGCGCCCTAAAATTCGGGTACCGCCCGCATTTGCCGCCAAAAGCGCATACTGTTCAACCCTAGATACGCCCATCATAGGCATTGCGACCGATGACAGCCGAAATAAGGGTGAAGCTGTCGCGTGCAAAGGCATCTGTGATTGCGGCATTCAGGCTTTCGCGATCATGGCATTCAGCCCCGTAGCCGCCCATCGCCTGCGCCACGGCGGTAAAATCTGTTCCGCCAAATTCGACCCCAAGATTGGGCATTTGGCTGCCGCGCTGTTTCAGTTCGATCAGGCCAAGTTGCTCATCGACAAAGACCACAATAGGCACGCCAAGTTTCAAATCGCGCGCGGTTGCAAGCTCCCCCAGAAACATCTCAAGGCCCGCATCGCCGACGAAGGCAATGACCGGGCGGTCTGGTTCTGCAAGCTTGCGGCCCATTGCCAAAGGCACGGCGCACCCCATCGTACAAAGCGCGGTCGACTGGATCAGCCCCCGTGGCACATCGGCCTGCCAGATCTGCGACAGCACAATCCGATGCGCGCCGCTATCGACAGTTGCAATCGTGCCGGGCGGGCAGGCGTTTCGCGCTGCATCGACAACTGCTGCCGGGCCCCATTCCTCTGATGATCTGAACGCTTCAAGCAATGCCGCTTTGGCCTCCGCCACATCGCCTTCGACCCACGCACGCGTCGCGCCAGACGGGCCAAGCAAGTCAAGTGTTTCGGCAATACCGCCAACAAAATTCAAAGCTGATTGGTGCATGTAATGCGTGTTGCCCTCGGCAGTGATGTCAATCACCTGCTGATCCGGCGTCACAACATCGCGCCATCCCGGGCGCATCTCAATAGGGTCATAGCCCGCCATGATGATACAATCCGACTGCGCCACCAGGGGCAGCAAAATCTTGTCAGCAACCGGCGACAGCCCGGCGCCACCAAGCGCCAAAATGTGATCCTCAGGCAAAATTCCTTTGGCCTTGTAGGTCGTGATCAGCGGTATATTTCGACCCTGACAAAAGCCAGCAACTGCCTGCGTATTCGTGTCGTCTAACGCATCAACACCTGCAATCACCAATGGTCGTTTGGCCGCTGCTAACCATTCATCGGCTTGCGCGAGCGGCCCCGGCGCCGGCACCATCGCCGCCTCGGGTTGGTGGCGTGGCTGTATCCAGTCTGTGCGGGTCTCCCGTTGGACATCAATCGGGATATCTAGCATCACAGGGCCCGGCCGCCCCGACGTCGCAATTTTCAAGGCCTTGTCGATCAGAATGCCCGCGGTCCCGGATTCGACCCTAAAGCTAGCTTTAGTGACAGGTCTAAGCATCGCGACATGATCAAAAACCTGATGTGTGTAGGTATGCGCATCCGTCGCCGGAACGCATCCGGTCAAAACAATCAGCGGCACGCGATCTTGCCAAGCATTGGCGATTGTATTGGCCGCGTTTGCGATACCCGGCCCAATTGTCGCGAACAACACCCCTGGTGCGCCGGTAGCATGATAAGTGCCCTCAGCCATGAACCCGCCAGAATTTTCATGCTTAACCAAATTCACCGACAGACCCGCGCGGTCCAGCGCATCCATGATCGCCAGGACTTCGCCACCGGGGATCCCAAACGCATATCGTGCGCCAGCCGCATAAAGCTGTTGCCCAATGATGTCTGCCGCCGTTGGCTGCGTGTTCAAATCTTGGGTCATGGCGCTATGTTTCTCCGCAAATCTAACCGGGATTTTCGGCACGCTAAAGCCTGCGCTTTGGAAGCTCCAGCAAATTGCGGTCGACGCGAGAGGAGCTCACAACGACGTGAGAAAACAGGTCCGGTTCGCCTACACTAAATCTTAAATTCTGTGTCTTACGTCGGTTTCATGAAGCCTGAGACGCCAGATGTCGCGATTCCGAATGTTGACTTGGAAGACAGCGTTCCACTTTCGGTGTCGCATATCATCGTGGTGATCGCCTCCTTTCTGCTGACAATCACGGCGTGGCAACTTTCAAAGAACCAAATTAGTTCTCGCGTGGAAGCCCGGTTCGAAACCGCAGCCGACCGCTCTATCGGGCTTTTGCACGACCGGATGGAACGCTATGAGGACGCGCTTTGGGCCGGTGTCGCCGCAATCGATGCGCATGGTGAAACGGTCCCGCATTCCGAATGGACACGTTTTGCCGACAGTTTGCGGCTCCCCGAACGATATCCCGGCATTAATGGGATCGGTGTCATTCGGTTTGTGCCATCCGACGAACTCTCACAGTTTGAGGCTGAGCAGCGACGTCAACAGAGGCAATTCTCGGTCTACCCCAAACACACGCAACCGCTTGCGATGCCAATCACTTACATTGAACCGCTTGCCATGAACCGCGCCGCGCTGGGCTTGGACGTGGCCCATGAGGAAAACCGACGTACTGCCGCACTTGCAAGCCGGGATACAGGTGCCGCACAAATCACCGGTCCGATCATTTTGGTGCAGGATGAAAGCAATACACCGGGCTTTTTGTTCTACGCCCCGTTTTATCGAAACGGCCGCCCATCAGACATGAAGACCCGTCAAGACAGCGCCTTAGGGGCTGTCTACGCGCCGTTCATCGTTCAAGAGCTTATGGAAGGCCTTTTGGCCAAATCCAACCGCGATGTGCGTTTCAGCATCCGCGACGAAAGCACCTTGATTTATGATGAACACAGCGATGAAGATCCACAAAACGATCCCAATCCAATGTTTCGGCGCGACTACAATTTGGATCTATACGGCAGAACTTGGACGCTTGACATAGCGACCAACCTGAACTTTCGGAACCAGAATTCCTATGTTCAGCCAAATGTCGTTCTCTTTGGCGGGCTAGTGATCGAGGGGCTGATTGTCGTCATCCTTTTTGTGATGACCCGCGCTAATAAAAAAGCACGAACCTATGCCCGAAAAGTGACCGCGGCGCTGCGCCGCGAAAAGGAAAAGCTCGCCGCCACCAACCAAGAACTGGAGCAATTCGTCTACGTCGCATCCCACGATCTGAAGACCCCAGTGCGCGGGATTGGGGGGCTCACCGAAATGATCCAGGAGGATTTGGAAGACTATACGCGTTCCGACATCGCGAAGCCCGAAGTTGCCCATAATTTGACCCGTATTCTGGAGCGCGTAGACCGGATCAATGCGCTGACTGACAGCATCATCGAGTTCTCAAAGATAGGCCATGACGCCACCTTTTCAGACCACGTCGTCTCGTCAGAAATCGAACACATGCTACGCTTGGACTTCAATCTGAGCGAAGAGCGCATGCAGTTCACTTCAGATGTCGCATCCGTGCGGTTCGACAGCCGCAATTTCATACGGATTCTGGAGAATCTTGTTGGCAATGCTGTCAAATATCACCACCAACCAGATGCTCTGAAAATAGATGTTTCCATTCGAGACCTAGGGAACTCTCTCGCCGTCACTGTGATTGATAACGGGCCCGGTATTCAAAAGGCGTTCCAGACCAAGGTATTCGAGCCGTTTCAGACCTTGGTCGACAAACCAACGCCCGGCAGCACTGGCATAGGGCTGGCCTCAGTCAAGAAAACCGTCGAGCAGCACGGTTTTAAAGTGCAGCTTACCTCCAACAATGGTCAGGGCTGCCGGTTTGAATTCCAATGGCCCAACCCAATTGAAACACCCACTACATTGCAAAAGGACGCAGCATAGATGCAGGACCAACCGAATATTCTGTTGGTGGACGACAACGATTTGGACGTCGAAATCCTCCAACGCGGATTCACAAAAGCCGGGATGAAGGGCGCCGTCACGCGCGCGCGTGATGGTCTCGAAGCGCTTGATTTATTGAAGAAACATGCGAGCCAACCATCCCTGCCGGAGCCTTTCGTCATTTTGCTTGATATCAATATGCCGCGTATGAACGGGCATGAATTTCTCGAAGAAATGCGGGCGACATCTGGCATCTCAACACACCAGGTCGTTGTGTTCAGCACATCCAGCAGTGCTACGGATGTCAACAAGGCCTACCAAAACCTTGCGAACGGCTACTTCGTCAAACCCAACTCATCAGCCGCACTGTACGACATGCTGGAAGCCATCAAGCAGTATTTCGTCCATTGCGAACTTCCAACATCACAGCACGTGCACTGATGTTCAGAAACACTCGGGGGTAAGGACAACATGGCGGACCAAGATTATTTTTTCGACAGCATTATGATTGTCGACGACGATGAGCTCGACCAGGTCGCATGTCTTCGCGCCTGCAAGAAGGGCAATATTTCCAGAAAGACGATTGCATTCAAAACAGTCGAAGCCGCTTTGACATACCTCACCCATCCAACATCTAAGCAGCCGGATTTGCTGCTGATGGATGTTAATATGCCGCGCATGAATGGTTTGGAATTGTTGGAGCGGGCGCATGATAATCTCGCAAAAAAACACGTCAACGTTGCCCTAATGCTGGCTTGCCCCCTGCCGCGCAGTTTGCACCAGCGCGCTGTTTCGAACCCGAATATTAAGGCGTTTGTGAAAAAACCACTTCGCGAGCATACCATGATCGAGTTGGCCCAGTCTTTGTTGGTGACCGAAGCTGCATCGCCTCAAACGAGCGATAGGTCCGACGTCACGAGGGGCGCAATCTAAATGTCCGTTGGTCAAGATACACTTGATGAATTTATCTACATCGTTAGCCACGATGTCCGCGCAAGCCTACGCGCCCTGCGTGAGGTCCCCAATTGGATCGCCGAAGATATCGTGGCCGAGGGGCATTCGCTCAGCGACAACACGCGTCAAAACGTCGAGCTGCTGACAAAACACGCCCGCAGGCTCGACCAAATGATGGAAGATTTGCTAACCTATTCGCGCGCCGGGCAAAGCGTTGACTCAGCGGAAACCCATATGGGCGCAGCGCTTGACATGGCGCTAGAGAAATTTCCTCTCCCTGATGGGTTTGAACTGACCGTGGATCTGCCTACGGAACCCACTCATGTCGCACAGAGTGAACTGGTTACACTGTTGTCGGCTCTCATCTCAAATACAATCATTCATCATACTGGCAAGCACGGAAAAATCTCTGTCTCTGCGTCAATTGACAACGGTTCGCTCTACATCGATGTGATTGATGACGGCCCAGGAATTAGTCCCAATGACAGGGATCGCGCGCTGAAAGTCATGTCGTCTTTGAACGCAAGTAGCTTGTACCAGAGAACGGGTATGGGGCTTCCGATATCTCAAAAAATAGCTGAGCGCTACGGTGGGTCTTTGTCGCTGCACACGGCCCCCAACGAAAGGGGCCTCCATGTTCATGTCGAACTAGCGCAAAAGCAAAGTGAACATGTTTGCTAAAACCCTCCTCAAATTGAATCCTAAACGGCATCGATCTTTAGACCCTTTTTGTAGAATTGAGCTACTTCAAATGCGAAAGCAAAGGTAAGAAAATGAATAGCGTAAAGAGTGTAAGCATTGAGCAAGCAACGCCCCCAACCCCGCAGATGATCCATGCACTGTTGGTTGATGATAGTGAATTTGACCGCAAGCATATCAAACGTCTCAGCGCGCAATCTGACCTCAACATCCATGTCGTCGAGGCAGGCTCTCTCGACGAGATGAAGCAAAACCTGGCGTCATCAGAATTCGACCTGATCCTACTGGACTATAACTTGCAAGATGGCGACGGGCTTGATGCATTAAACTTCCTGCACACACACGACCGGCCAACCAAAGCTGGCGTTGTTGTCATCACAGGCGACAATCAGACAGACATCGCCGTCTCTGCCTTCCGGGCCGGTTGCCACGATTTTGTGTCAAAGGACACAATGTCGCCTGCGGTGATCAAAGACGCGATCTTAAGGTCTTTGAACGGCGCAAACTCTCGAGCACCAGAGCCCGACGTCGATCTTGAATCGAAAATCGAAACACTAATTGTCAAATCCATTGAAGGAACGCTGCGCGACACCGTCATGCTGCAAAACCAAGTCGGAAGGCAGAATGTGGTTAACGCCTTCATTGCAGAAGATGACCATGTGAAACTTGTCGAATATCTCAACGCGCTTGATGACGACGACGATTCTTTCAATTTCCACAACTAGGGCTAGGTCGCTCAAGGAAGTCTTAGCGTTCCCGCTAAAACTGCTTTTGACGCCCTGCGATCAGGTTGCGTTGCTGCGTTATTGAATATCCATCGCAAAGCAACTATCCCCCGACAGGGCAATACAGGAATTTTTGAATGGCCAACCACTTACATGTCGGCGACCTTCCCGGTGATCTAGATCTGGGCGCTATCGTTGCCATTGACTGTGAAACGATGGGGTTGAACCCGCGTCGAGACAGGCTTTGTGTTGTCCAACTGTCGGGCGGCGACGGCGATGCACACTTGGTTCAGATCCGACTCGGCCAGTCAGAGGCCCCAAATCTGTGCAGACTTCTGGTTGACCCAAACGTTCTGAAGCTTTTCCATTTTGGTAGGTTCGATATTGCGGCAATGTTCAATGCATTCGGCGCGCTGACGGCGCCCGTTTATTGTACAAAGATCGCTTCTAAGATGGTCCGCACCTATACCGACCGGCACGGTTTGAAATACCTGCTTCAAGAGCTCACGGGTGTCGACATTTCAAAGCAGCAGCAATCCAGTGATTGGGGCGCATCTGAGCTTTCGAAAGCCCAGCTAGACTATGCTGCGTCTGATGTTTTGTATCTGCATGAACTAAAACAAAAGCTCGACATCATGCTCGCACGAGAGGGGCGAACAGAAATGGCCCAAGCCTGTTTCGACTTCCTGCCAATGCGCGCACGCCTGGATTTGGCAGGCTGGCCAGAAACTGATATTTTCGCGCATTAAGTCAGCAGTGTAGGACAAAATGACCAAAAGCGAGCTTATGAACACCGGCCGCCGCGTCATTGCGCGTGAGGCGGAGGCCTTGGAGCTGCTCGGTCAGTCCCTCGACGAGAATTTCGTAAAAGCCGCACAAGCCCTGATGTCCACAAAGGGCCGGATCATCGTAAGCGGCATGGGCAAATCTGGCCACATCGCGCGAAAAATCGCGGCAACATTTGCCTCAACGGGCACGCCCGCACATTTCGTGCACCCGGCCGAAGCCAGCCACGGCGATCTTGGAATGATGGCGGTTGGCGATGTTGTGTTGTTGCTTTCGAACTCTGGTGAGACACCGGAGCTATCAGACGTGATTGCCTACACACGTCGCTTTGGGATCCCGTTGATTGCAATCGCAAGCCGAGCTGGATCGACATTGATGACCCAAGCCGACATTGCCTTGCTGCTTCCACAGGCGGAAGAAGCCTGTGGCACCGGCATCGTCCCAACAACCTCAACCACCATGACACTCGCGCTCGGCGATGCGCTCGCGATTGCGATGATGGAATCGCGCAAATTTACGCCAGAGAATTTTCGCGAATTTCACCCAGGTGGCAAACTTGGCGCAAAGCTCGCAAAAGTGTCCGACATCATGCATGTCGGCGATGATTTGCCAACCTGCGCGCGCGGCGACGCAATGGCAGACGCGCTTATCGAAATCAGCCAAAAAGGGTTCGGCGTCGTGGCCGTTCTGAATGAAGATGGAACCTTGGCAGGTATCATCACAGATGGCGACTTGCGCCGCCATATGGATGGCTTGCTTGACCAAACTGCCGAGGCCGTGATGACACCAAACCCTAAAACTGTGCCCGGCAATGCTCTTGCTGAACAGGCGGTGCGGCTCATGGATGAAGGGCAAATCACCTCGCTCTTCGTCACCCGCGTCGAAGAGGACGCGACCCCAGTTGGTTTGATCAAGCTCCAAGACTGCCTCAGAGCAGGCGTGATTTAATGGCGGTCGCGGACAACAGCTATTCCCGTTTTGTCCAATTCGCTAAAATCGCTTTGCCACTTCTTGCATTGGGATTGCTGTCGACCCTTTTCCTGTTTTCGCGCTCGATCAACCCAGAAGACGCGATCCCGTTTGTTGAAGAAGACGCCGAAAGCATCGCCAAAACACAGCGCCTGGCAGCACCAAAATTTTCTGGCGTCACATCCGATGGCGCACGCGTGACGGTCACCGCCGATTACGCGACGCCGAATGCCAGCAACCCGAAAAAAGTCGTCATCACAAATGCAATGGCATCCGTCGTGTTAGACACTGGCACCGAACTAACCGCGACGGCGACCGCGGCTGACTATGACGGCGACGCTAACTTGATGACGCTACGCGGCATGGTCGATATCACCACCTCAAACGGGTATCGTCTGCGCTCTGAAAAACTGACCGCGTCTTTGACCGAAACGCAATTCACCTCGCCTGGTCCGGTCATAGGTGATGCCCCCGCAGGGATTTTGACCGCCGGTAGAATGGAATTGACAGCACTGAACGGTCGTCAGGTTCTGGTTTTCAATCAAGGCGTAAAGCTGGTATACGAGCCAAAGAATTAGAGGGTTCCATGACGTTATTTCGCTCTTTCATACTCATTTGCGTCACACTTTGCTGCGCAGCCACTGCGGTATTCGCCCAAGGCGCAACCGTGGCATTTGGCGGTTTGAAACATGATGCATCGCTGCCGGTCGAAATCACCGCCGATGAGCTAACGGTCGATCAATCCTCAGGACAGGCCACGTTCAGTGGAAATGTCGTCGCGGGGCAGGGAGAAATGCGGTTAAGCGCAGGCCAGGTTCAAGTAAAATACGCAACGACGAATGGCGAAGTGACGGGCCGGATTGATCAGTTGATCGCGACGCAAGGCGTGACGCTTGTAAACGGAGCAGAGGCGGCCGAGGCCAAAGAAGCGATTTACTACGTCGGCCAGTCGCAAATTGTCATGTCTGGCGACGTCATTTTGACCCAAGGGCAAAACGCTCTGTCGGGCGAACAGTTAACCGTCGACCTGACAAATGGCAGCGGCAAAATGACGGGCCGCGTGAAAACGATCTTCCGCAGTGGGGGCACCGACTGATGGCGACCGCGCCAAACTTTCAGGTGACGGAAGGTCTTTCGGGCCTCAAAATCCATGGGCTGCGGAAAAATTACAAAAGACGGCCCGTGATCCGTGATGTATCGCTCGACCTTGCGCGCGGCGAAGTCGTCGCCTTGCTCGGTCCAAACGGGTCCGGCAAAACCACCTGCTTTTACTCTATCGCCGGCCTCGTAACGCCGGAGGCGGGAACAGTCACGATTGACGGTCGCGACGTGACCCTTTTGCCAATGTATCGCCGGGCGAAAATGGGCATTGGCTATCTGCCGCAAGAGATGTCGATCTTCCGTGGCCTAAGCGTCGAGGACAACATCCTCGCCATTCTGGAGATCGCAATTCGCGATCGCACCAAACGCCGCGAACGTTTGGAAGAGCTTTTGAACGAGTTCTCGATCGGTCATTTACGGCGTGCGCCCGCTCTTTCACTGTCGGGCGGTGAGCGCAGACGCGCCGAAATCGCCAGATGCCTCGCGGCCGACCCAAAATACCTGCTTCTGGATGAGCCATTTGCCGGCGTCGACCCGATTGCGGTGGGTGAAATTCGGGGCCTCGTGTCTGATCTTAAGAAACGCGGGATCGGAGTGCTGATCACAGATCATAACGTGCGCGAAACGCTCGAAATCGTGGACCGCGCCTATATTTTGCACGATGGGCACGTACTGATGAGCGGAACAACCGAAGAAGTGGTTAAGGACGAAAACGTACGACGCGTGTATCTGGGCCAGAACTTTCGAATTACCTGAAATTCGCGGAACCAAGCACGAAACCGCGACGTTTTTCGACACGACTCAGTTGACTCAAGGCCCCCTCCTACCGCCAAATGGGGTCAATGACATCGCGAACCTCCTTGGTTTTGGCCATACCTATTTTGAACGGCCCTGCGGAAACGCCCACTCTCTGGGCGCATGTCATTGATCAACCAAAATCTTCAATACATGCGGCAGGTCCCGACCAGCCAAGTGTCGAATAAAGGAGACGCCATGCGCTACCAGATCAGCGGCAAACAAATCGATATCGGAGAAGCACTTCAGAGCCATGTTCAACAGGAACTCTCTGGAATGTTGGGAAAATATGCGGGTCGCCCGACCGATGCGACAGTCGTCTTTTCAAAAAGCGCGCATGAATATGTCTGCGAAGCCACCGTCCATCTCAGCACTGGGTTAACGACTCAGGCCAAGGCCCATGAAACCGAAATCTATGCCGCCTTTGACGGGTGTTCCGAGAAGATGGACAAACAGTTGCGCCGCTACAAACGCAGGCTGAAAGATCACCACAAAGAACGCTCACAACCAGTTGAACTCTCGGAAGCTTCCTCCTATATCCTCGCCGGAACAGCAGATTCGGAAGAGAGCGAACCAGACACGCTGCAACCTATGATTGTTGCCGAAATGGAAACTAAGATTCCATCGCTTTCTGTCGGCGAAGCTGTTATGCAAATGGAGATTGCGGGGGCCCCTGTGCTGGTATTCCGCAACGAGGGAAACAAAGGGATCAACGTCGTGTACCGGCGTGAAGACGGTAATGTCGGCTGGATCGATCCTTCCAGCACCAACTGACGGCCTTGCGCCGTAATTTGAGAGCGGTCATGAAAATTAACGACATTCTGCAACCCGGCTCAGTTCGGAGCGTGTCCTCTATTTCCAGCAAGAAGCGGCTGTTTCAGGAACTGTCTGAAGTCGCTGCCTCTTGCTATGACCTTTCTCAGTCCGATGTGTTTGATGCGTTGCAAGACCGTGAAAACCTTGGGCCCACCGGTGTGGGTCAGGGCGTAGCGCTGCCACATGCCCGCATCGATAGCCTGGACCATGTTGTTGCGGTGTTTTTGCGCCTCGATAAACCTGTCGATTTTGATTCCGCAGACCGGCAGCCTGTCGATCTGTTTTTCTGTTTGTTGGCGCCCAGCGACGCAGGTGTTGAACATTTGAAAGCGCTCGCCTTGGTCTCGCGCACACTCAGACAACAGCAAATTTGCGCCAAGCTACGCGCCAATGACGACGCAACCACCTTGCTCACGATCCTGACCGATACCGAAAATAGTCAGGCAGCTTAACTTTGCGCCCAATCGGTAAAGCCGAAATTTATATAGTCTTTGCGATACGCCTGTCGGCACAAGCGCTCTAGCTCCGGATCATAGACCTGTGCCAAGGAAAATGGCGAAGCCTCCTCTGGAATATGAATATCCGGCGCGTCATATCCGATATCCTGCGCCAAGCGACCCAGATCGCGGTGCAGATCAGTGTCCCGGATCAAAAGATCGGGCGATTGGACCGATGAAATACCTTCCAGAACCGAAGACTGGGTGGCCCAGCGTGGCTCAACCCGCAGACTGGTTTGACCAGCAAGATGGCCTTTCAGAAATGAAAGAAACGTTCCGAAACTAGAACGATGGGCGTCTAAATCTTGGACCGATTGCGGAGGCGTCTCAACCCCGTAACGCTTGGCCATCACACACCGCGCAACGGCAAAGTCTTCATCCTCATGGGACAAAATCTTGTCGCAAAACGCATGGTACGCGCGCGCAAAAGGGTGACGCACCGCTGTAAAGCTCCGGTGGCCCGGGTGCGCTTTTTTCCAAACCCGCAAATCCTTCTGTGAAAAACCGCTTTGCAAATCCGCAGGCGTTGCGCCATCCAACTGTGCAAGCCAGCCAGCAAGCTGATGTTCCAATCCATTCTCTATGGGAAGGTAAATCAGCGGCGCAGAGGGCGCGACAAGATAGCCCGGCACTCCAGGTCCACGTCTTGGTTCAAAATTCGGCAGTTCCGACAGAGCGAAATGGTCAACCGCAGACAGCGCAGAGACCATATCTTCATAGTTCGCGACTTTGTCTCGCAGACCACCAGGATTTTGCTTTTTCGTTTTGTTAGACACTGATTTGATACGATCTTCAGCACCAAGATATGCCGCGAGCCCGTTCAGAACCTCAACATCACCAACGTCTTCATAAGCGATGTAGAACGCCGCTTGGCCGCTTGCTTGAAGTTGGCGCAAAACCTTCTCCTGAAGCTGGCGCCTGGCGCCCAATTCCTTTCGAAATTCTGTGTTATCAAACGTGATCTGTGCCTCGCGGCGCTGGCGCATATCCGACAGTTTCCATTGCCCAGTTGCGGCAGCGATTTTCAACGAAACGTAGCTGTCCAAAGGGTTTCGCGTCAGAACGATTTTCGCGCATTCCCGGTCGTTGAGAACATGGTCTAGAACACGCGCATCATGGTCACGGAACAATCGAAATCCGGCCAAGCCATCCGTGTTTTCCCGCAGAGCATCAAGCAGCGCTAGCGGCTCAGCCTCCCGCGCATCCAACCCAATCCCGAACAGGGCATCCTTATTGTGTTGCCCCACGAAATGCGGATTAAACACCTCGCCATAGCTCGAAATGCCCTCAAAACTGTTCAAGCTCGCCTCAAGGAAATTAGAGCCGGTTCGCATTTCAGCGAGGATCACAAAAGACGTAAACCGCATCTATTTCACCAAATAAGGACGCGACCCGCTCGCCGCATCCGACAGGGTATCCTGATCAACAACAGGGAAATCACCCATCAAATACGGGCTCATCCCCTGATTTTTGAGTTCCTGCAAAAATTGTCCAAAGCCTGTAAGATCCGCCATCTTCGGCACTTCTTTCAAACGACGCTGCGCGCCGCCGCCCAATTCATCTAGCAACATCTGAAGCTTCTCCATTGGGTCCTCGATAAATTCCGCAAGGCTCCACATATTCACGCGCGCTTTCACCCAAGTCAGCTTGAGCGTCTCAAGATACTTCGCTTCGATGCGCTGCAAATAAGCCGCCTCACGGCGGATATCCTCAAATGAGCGTTGAGAATGGAAAAGCGGGATCGCCCATGCGCCTGTGATGATCGAAATCTGGGCATTCTGGTCTGCGACGAAAAACTCCGACACATCTTGCGCGTCATGTGGTCCGAACATGAAGCATTGATGTTCCCCGCGCGTGTTCCAGATCAGGTTCGTAAGAAAGGATTCCGGATTGTAGTCACGCAGCGAAGCACTGTTAGACAAGCATCCGTTAAAGAGCGGCTCATCGCCCGTAAATTCGACCTTTTCCTTCGAAAAAAGATGCCCATGAACGCGGTTGCCGGTGCGCCTGCTCAACCAGGCCTCAAAATCTTCAAAGAGGTAGTCAAACCCCTGAAACACAGAATACCGGCTCGCCGTGCGACTGGTTTCCAACCCGACACCCGGATAGCGCCCTTGCATGTAAAGCCCCGACCGTCCGCGCGTGCGACGTTCCGTGGCCCTGGAAAACAAGCGGTCAATCTTAAGTGGGTTGGGTTCAACACGCTTTAATCCACGATCCGCCGGTGCCAGGAAGGTGCTGTAGAGCTGCTCTGCCTCTGGCCAAATTTTGCGCGCCACAAAGCAGTCAGAGCGCCGCAAAAGTTGCATATGATCATCATAGAAAACATGCGGCTTCCCTTGGAAATCAAATTTCGACAGTGTCAGTGATCTGCTCTCAATTGAGCTGGAATAGAGCCTTGCAAGCGTTTGAAAGTAACTTTCGTCAGGGATCCAAACGCGTTTGAAATAAGTCTCAAACTCCTCACGCCGGGGGCTCTTCAAGATCGCCGTCAAGGTCGCCCGGCTGAGACACCACCACTGAGACCCAAGATGTGGGACCATCCCGTCCGGGATCTTGCGTCGCATCTTCAACCGACGCTGCAGTTCAACATAGCGGTCAAACAATCGCCGCTGGCGTTTCCATGAGAACGGAAACCGCAAGGTGAACCGTTCTCGATCAAGGCCGCCAACAGTCCAATCGACCTCATCAGTCATCACAGATTCAACAAAATCAGTCTCAGGGCGTTCATCCAGATAGCTCTGCAATTCCTCGATTGGTCGCAAAGGCAGGCACGACCCACTCGACAGGTAGACATGGCTGACATGCTCAAACCGGTCGAGCATCATCTCGCTTGCAGTTTGTGTCGCGCTGACAATGCTCCAGCTGCCCCAATCGCAGGCGTGCCGCTCCGAAAAGAGCACATTTTCGCAATCGGAGAGTTTACGCTTCAACCAATGATATTCCTCATCAGCCACACGAAGATCGACATGGATGACAATGGGTTTTCCGTGATCATGCAAATGCCGTGCAACCTGCGCGGCGCGGTCCAGCGCCTCATGAACCAGCATCACAAACCCGACGCTCATGCCCAATTTCCTTTTGACATAAGCCCTAAAATCTCAAGCTGTCGCCAATTGATATAGCGCTCTGACCATTGGCACCAAAGATCAGGATTTTCGTCCAATTTCTGATTGTAGGCCTGATACTCGCGGCTATTCGCATAATGCTGTTGCCGCTTCATTTCTTCCGACGATTTATCGCCAAAGGTATCAAGAAACTTTGCATGCAACAGGCAGCCCGAGGTCTTCTCACCGCCCTTCGCATCATAAACCAGGTTCAACCCTCGCGGTAAAAGCATGTGAGTTGAGCTAAGATAGACATAGCTGCGGTGCCACTTCACCAGCGGAATTTTGTTCATCGCCGGTGCGTGTTTCGCATCCTCCGCGAAAAACTGCCGCGCACGTGGCCCACCTTGAATCCACAGGTTCCAGTAATACGGATTGCGTTCGATTGTGTAGTTGCCGCTGTCGAACCACGGCGCGATCTCGATAGGGTCCTCACCCTCCTCATACACAACCGAATTGATCGGACCCTTTGGGTACATATCCAACATTAGACATCCAAAAGACCGGATCGACGACGCATCCAACCAATCCGTTAACGCGCGAATGGGTCGGGTATCGCAAAACGAATAGACGAAAAACTCATCTGCATCGACCGTCAGGCACCAATGGTCATGTCCGTATAGACGCTGTAACCATTGCATCCAATCGACCCCAAACCGGGCCTTTTTGTAGCTATGAGTGGAATAGAACAGCGACACATCAGCCTGTGCTTTCAGGTACTCGGTCGTCCCGTCATTGGATCCGTTGTCGACGAAGAAAAAATGGTCAACGCCGAGTTCACGGTAATATTTGATGAAGTACGGAAGTCGCCTTCGCTCATTGCGCAGCGTGCAAAACAACAAAACATCAGTGGGGGCGATTTGCGCAGTGCGGTCGACAAGAGTTTGCACCTCCCGCCGCTTGCGGAAAGCACGCAGTCGATATCGCAGACGCTCCCGCCGCAATCGATGTCGTTCCAGCAACTTCACGTTCTTTGCTCAGGCCTCTTATTTCGGCGCCACCGCCGCGTATAACATCCGTTTGGCGAAACAATGTGCCTCAATTATGATTTATTGTCTCAAATATTAAAGAGAATTGAAAAAACGTCATATTTCTATCACGTCCAGCCACCTGATCGGATCAATCCCAGCGTTTCCAGCTGTTCAGGCCCCTCGTAGCGTTGCGCGCCCTCAAACCATAAGGTCGGGTTTTCGGACAGAGCGTCATAAAAGTCGTCAAACTGAACGCTGTTGGTAAAATGCTCGCCACGGCGCTTTTCGATACCCGCACGCGCAACGCTCATCGGCAGAAATTTCGTGTGCACCAGCGCCAAGCTGGGTTGAAGGTTGCCTTTGGCATCAACATAAGCCTCGTTCATCCGCGGCGGCAGCATCGAATGCGTCGAATTCACGTAAACATATCCCGGGCGCCACCTGACCAGCGGAATCTTATTCAGTGTCGGCGACTTCTCCGGCGCATCTTGAAAAAACACGCGTTCCCGCATCCCGCCCTGCACCCAAAGATTTTGCATCGGCCTCTGACGACGAGCGCGGTATGGGCCAGCATCAAAATGGGTCAAAACCTCCAATGGGTCATCACCGCTACTAAACTGTGTGCCACCAATCCGACCTTCGGGATACAGCTCGACCATGAGCCCACCAAGGGTTGGCAATTCTTGCGACGTCATCCAATTCGTCAAGCCACCAAAATAGACCCTATTCATGCCCGAAAAGGCGATATGTTCATCCATATCTACCGTGACGCACCATCGACCGGACCCGTATCTGCGCAGCAGATAATTCATCCAATCCATGCCGAACCGAGCCTGTTTGTAACTAGCGCCAGTGCGCCAAATCGAACAATCCACCTCACCCAACACCAGATCAGACGAACCGTCATCGCTGTCGTTGTCTACAAAGACAAACCCAGTCGCGCCCAATGCGCGGTAATGCCTCAGAAAGGCGGGGAGCCGCTCGATCTCGTTTCGAAAGGTGCAAAACACGATGATAGACTGCGCATCAAACGCATCCGTGTTGTCTTGAACCAGTTTCAGCGAATGCCGGGACCGAAACGCGCGCCACAAGAACCTGCGACGCTTCCACCGCATACGGTACCCATCCAAGGCGCGCCTCCAAAAAGCACGCGGCGGCAAGACCGCGTTACTTGTCGTAATGCCCGTTTTGGTGCCATCGCCAGGCATCGCTCACCATCGCTTCCATCGTCGAGCGCGTCGGCGTCCAGCCAAGTTTTTCACGCGCTGCGTCACTACCAGAAACAAGCTTAGTGCAATCGCCCGGCCTGCGCGCGCCTTCAATGATCGGCACCTCGCGATTTGTGATCGTGCTACTGCTATCAATTACCTCACGCACCGAAAATCCGCTGCCTGTGCCAAGGTTGAACGCGGCGCTGCCTTTGCCGTCAACCAACCATTTTAGACCCAAAACATGGGCCTCGACCAAATCCATCACATGAACATAGTCGCGAATGCAGGTGCCATCAGGCGTATCATAATCCGTCCCATAGATCGTCAGTGCGTCGCGTTTTCCATCGACCGCATCCAGAACCAATGGAATGAGATGTGTCTCAGGTTGATGAAATTCGCCAACCTCCCCATCCGGATCCGCACCCGCGACGTTGAAATACCGAAAAATCACATGCTGCAAGCCGTGGCTGGCTTCGAAATTCTCCAAAATGTCCTCTATAGCGCGTTTGGATGCGCCATAGGCATTAATCGGCGCTTGCGGGCTGTCTTCAGTCAAGGCCACTCCATCCTGTTCGCCATAGGTGGCGCAAGTCGACGAAAAAACGAAGTTTTTGCATCCAGCAGCAACGCTTGCCTCTATCAGGGTCAGCGACCCAATGACGTTATTGCGCCAATATAGACCCGGATCCGCCATGGATTCACCGACCTGGCTAAACGCCGCAAAATGTAGGATGGCTTCTGGTTGATGCGTCGCAAAAATCTCGTCCAAGCGCGCCCGATCCTGCAAATCGGCCTGCTCGAACGGACCGAATTTCACAGCATCCTTCCAACCGGTGGACAGGTTATCGACAGTGACCGGAACGTAGCCCGCCTGCGCCAAAACCTTGCACGCATGCGAGCCAATATAGCCAGCGCCGCCGGTCACCAATACTTTCGTCATTCCACCAGAGCCTTTTGGGACTATTCGGCCGCCTGCCGCATCGAGACCATTTCGTCCAGATAGGAGCCAAATTCGTCCCTCAGCTCTGCACGCGCAAGGCCAAATGCCACAGTTGCTTGCAAATAGCCCGCTTTAGAGCCGCAATCAAAGCGTTGTCCGCGGAAACGGTAGCCATAAACGCCGCGGTCGCTTTCAATTTCCTGCGCGATAGCATCGGTCAATTGAATCTCACCACCCGCGCCCTTTTTGATCTTGTTGAGGTTTTTCAACACATCAGGCGTCAGAATGTAGCGGCCAATCACGGCCAGGTTCGACGGCGCATCTTCGAGCTTGGGTTTTTCAACCATGCCGTTCACCGACACAATTGATCCCATGTCTTCGCGCACATCCAAAACACCGTAAGACGGCGCTTTTTCTGGCGGAACTTCCATTGCGGCTACCATACAGCCACCGGTCTCGGCATGTGCTTCGACCATTTGTTGCAAACAAGGCGTTTCCGCCGCGATCACGTCATCCGGCAAGATCACTGCGAAAGGCTCATTGCCGATCAAGCGACGGGCGCACCACACAGCATGACCAAGGCCCAGCGCCTTGTACTGGCGCATGTACGCGATCGCACCGCTTTCCATATTGGTATTTTTCAGCGCAGCCAGCAGGTCTTTCTTGCCCTTCTTGCGAAGCGAGGTTTCCAGCTCTGGCGCGTGATCGAAGTAGTCCTCAAGCGCGCCTTTGCCGCGCGAGGTTACAAAAATGAATTCCTTAATTCCGGCGGCCCGCGCCTCGTCAATCGCATATTGGATAAGCGGTCGGTCCACCAAAGTCATGATCTCTTTCGGGATCGATTTGGTTGCAGGCAAAAAACGTGTTCCAAGCCCCGCGACGGGGAAAACAGCTTTCGTTACTTTGCGTTTCATTCTGGCCTCAATATTAAGAGTCTACGCTGATATCATTAATCAGGTCGTTAATCGCGAAACATCACGTCATATTTGTGACCGGTGTACCATAATCTTAGGCGATTATGTGTCACGGGGAAACAAACGGGGATTATCCCAGTCCCATCTCACGCATCATTTTTTCTAAGCGAGGAACGTCCTCAGGGTTATTCAATTCCCAAAACTGTCGGTCACGGGCGTCTACTTCGACGCATAAAATCACGTGGCCGTTCTCTAAAAATCTAAGTTGTTCAAGGCCTTCAAGCGATTCGAGCGATCCAACCTGCCACGATATATACTCGGACAAAGCCTGTGGTCGATAGGCATAAACGCCAACATGGTGGAACACCGGCGTGACATCGCTATCGGCGTAATCTTGCGACGTAAACGGGATCACTTCCTTCGAGAAATACAAAGCATGTCGATTCGCATCAAAAACCGCGGTCGTCCCACCAACGCGCCCGGCGCGGCGATCTTCCAGAAATCCATTTAACGCAGCACCATCGGTTGCCAAAACCGGGGTCGCCACCATGCTCGCCGGATCCTTTTGCATTCCGTCAACAAGCGCCTCGATAAACCAGGCGGGCGTCAAAGGTGCGTCACCTTGAAGGTTCACCACAATATCATAGCCGCCGCCAAGCGCATCGTGCGCCTCGGCGCAGCGTTCCGTCCCATTGGCGCAATCGGGGGACGTCATCACAACCTCAGCCCCAAACCCCTCAGCCACATCCTTGATGCGATCATCATCGGTCGCGACAACAACGCGATCTATGCCCGAAACCTCCATCGCCGCCCGCCAGGAGCGCTCAATCAGAGTCTGTTTCTGCCCAGAAGCCCCTTCAAGCGCTACCAAAGGCTTGCCCGGATATCGAGTCGACGCATAGCGGGCAGGGATGATGATAATGACCGACACTAGGCAGACTTCAATGTCACGCCCGGCGCATATGCAATGAAGAACGGGTTTTCATAAATGGGCTTGCCATAGGTGAAGACCGAATGGTCATCAAAGCGAACAACCGACCCACCAGCACCGCGCAAAACCGCGTCGCCGGCAGCCGTGTCCCATTCCATCGTGCGCCCCAGACGCGGGTACAAATCCGCCTCACCCGTCGCCACCAGGCAGAATTTCAAAGACGACCCAGCACCCGTCATGTCGGCAACAGCGTATTTATTGATGTAGTCATCCGTCGCTTGGTCGCGATGCGATTTTGACGCCACAACAATCAGCGCGTCATTGTCAGGCGTCTTCACCGAAATTGCTTTTGTTAGACCCTGTTTTTCAGCATCAAACGGCCCTTCTTCTTCCATCGACACGCCGCTCGCGTCAGTGAAGAATAGCCGGTTCTTCGCCGGGGCATAAACGACGCCACGCGTCGGTGTACCATTCTCCACCAAAGCAATATTCACCGTGAAGTCGCCCCGACGTTTCACAAACTCTTTCGTGCCATCGAGCGGGTCCACTATAATGAAGTCTTTCGCGCTCTCAGAATGGCTGGCGGCCTGTTCCTCGGTCACCACCAAAATGTCCGGGAACGCTTTGGCCAAACCGGCTGAGATATGCGCGTCCGCCGCTTCATCCGCCGCTGTCACAGGGCTGTCATCCGATTTTGACTTCACTTCAAAATCGTCGGAATTGTAGATATCCATAATGATGTCACCCGCCTCCAAGGCGAGCGTGCGAAATACGGTGGCGATTTTTTGATAATCCATAGGGCCTCATCAGCGTCCGAGTTGCTTTGCAATTTGGGGCCCCTTATGATGTGTCCCTAACCAAACGGCAAGATTTCTGACCTAAGATCAGACACCGAAGGCAAAAGGCAGGCAAAAATGTTCAGGACGGAAGAACGCAGTTCGCATTTCCGCTCGGCGCTCGGGCTGTCAGAGCTGATCTATTTCTCGACCGTCCGGCAAATCAGAAAAACCCATCGCAATGCCTTCGTGGGGCTTGCCAGCAACGTGTTCCAAACCGTTGTCTTTGTCGCAGCATTCTATCTGATGTTTACCGTTCTTGGCATGCGCGGCACCGCGATCCGGGGCGATTTCATCCTGTATTTGCTGTCCGGCATTTTCCTCTTTCTAACCCACACAAAAGCCGTCGGCGCAGTCATGAGCTCGGAAGGCCCGACATCCGCGATGATGAAACACGCGCCGATGAACACTGCGATTGCCATTACATCGTCCGCTTTGTCCTCACTCTATCTGCAAGTGCTGTCAGCCGCGCTGATCTTGTTTTTCGTGCATGTCGCCTGGCACCCGGTTGTCTTTTACAAGCCGATCCCAACTGTCGGCATGTTCCTGGTCGCTTGGTTCACAGGTGTCGCAGTCGGCATGGTGTTCTTGGCCATCAAACCGTGGTTTCCCGGTGTCGCGCAGACCCTACAGATGGTCTATAGCCGCGCCAACATGATCGCGTCGGGCAAAATGTTTGTTGCCAACACTATGCCCGGCTACATCCTGGCCTTTTTCGATTGGAACCCACTGTTTCATGCGATCGACCAAGCGCGCGGATTTGCATTCATCAATTACAACCCGCATTTCAGCTCGGTCAGCTACCCGATCTATGTTGGCATCGTTTTGATCATGATTGGCCTGATGGGCGAATTTTACACTCGCAAGCACGCATCCATCAGCTGGATGGCCGGGCGCTAAAACTTAACCGGCAACCCGCATCGTCAGGTTCAACCGACCGCCTTGCTTCAACAGTGAGGACGAACCAAATCGGATCCGGTCGATCCCGTGAAACGCCAAGCGGGCCGCGCCGCCCATCACGACCACATCGCCGGATCGCAGCCAAATGCTCTCCGTTTTGCCTCCGCGGGTAGTATTGCCCATCCGAAACAGCGCCTCGTCCCCAAGCGAGACAGACACGACCGGTCGGTCAAAGTCACTCTCACCCCGATCCTGGTGCATCCCCATTTTGGCCGTATCGCTATAGTAGTTCATTAGACAAGAATCCGGGCGCGTTTGTACCTCGGACACCGCCTCCCAAATCTTCAGCAAGGCCTGTGGGATCGGGGGCCATGGCCTGCCGTTTGGGTGACGCGGTCCATATTGATAGCCGCGTTGATCCGGAACCCAGCCCAGCTGCCCAAACGAGGTGATCCGCACCGACATGCGTTTGCCGCTGGACAAAATCGGCTGAAAGGGCGGCGTATCCGCAATCGCCGCCCGCAGCTCCCCCACAAGGCTTTGCTGTTTGGCAAGCGTTAAGAATTCTGGATAAATTTTGAATCCGCGAAGTTCGATAGGGCCCTGCATGGCCTCACCTAAGGGTCCCACGCCCGGGAGCTCAAGAAAATTGGTTAAATTCCGAGTCTTTTCAGCAATTTCCTGTCCAAACGCGCCTTGCAGCACCTGAGCCCCGTACCTATATACCGCCAGAACTCCGAATGGGGAGCCATCCCCGGTTCATTGGGATTGGAGGGCAGGGGCCACAAAGGGTCTGTCTTCCGCCACATCGCCGAAAGAAAGAAGGACCTACATCTATGGCCAAAGTCATTGGTATTGACCTCGGAACAACAAACTCTTGCGTCGCAATCATGGACGGCTCGCAGCCTCGCGTTATCGAAAACGCTGAAGGCGCTCGCACGACCCCATCCATTGTGGCCTTCACTGACGATGAGCGTCTGGTTGGCCAAGCCGCCAAACGCCAAGCGGTGACCAACCCATCCAACACAGTCTTCGCCGTCAAACGCCTGATCGGCCGTCGTTTCGACGACAAGGATCTCGCGAAAGACAAAAAGAACATGCCGTTCGATATCGTAAATGGCGGTCAGGGCGATGCGTGGGTCGAAGCTGGCGGCGACAAGTATTCGCCCGCGCAAGTTTCTGCCTTCATCCTGCAAAAGATGAAAGAAACCGCTGAAAGCTATCTCGGCGAAGATGTCACTCAGGCGGTCATCACCGTACCAGCCTATTTCAACGACGCCCAACGTCAGGCCACCAAAGACGCCGGCAAGATCGCGGGCCTCGAAGTGCTGCGCATCATCAACGAGCCGACTGCCGCGGCGCTTGCCTACGGTCTCGACAAAAAAGAAACCAAAACCATTGCCGTTTATGACCTTGGTGGCGGTACATTCGACATCACCATCCTTGAAATCGACGACGGCCTCTTTGAGGTGAAGTCTACCAACGGCGACACGTTCCTCGGCGGTGAAGATTTCGACATGCGCATCGTCTCCTACCTAGCGGATGAGTTCAAAAAGGAAAACGGTGGCGTCGATCTGACGAAAGACAAAATGGCGCTGCAGCGTCTGAAAGAAGCTGCCGAAAAAGCTAAGATCGAGCTGTCCTCCAGCCAGCAGACAGAGATCAACCAGCCGTTTATCTCGATGGACCCGAAAGGTGGCCAGCCACTGCACATGGTCATGAAGCTGACCCGCGCCAAGCTGGAAAGCCTCGTCTCCGACCTGATCAAAAACTCGATCAAGCCATGTAAAGAAGCGCTGAAAGACGCGGGACTTTCGACTGGTGATATCGATGAGATCGTTCTTGTCGGTGGTATGACCCGGATGCCAAAGGTTATCGAAGAGGTTACAAAATTCTTCGGAAAAGAGCCTAACAAAGGCGTAAACCCGGACGAAGTAGTCGCCATGGGCGCCGCCGTTCAGGCCGGTGTTTTGCAAGGTGACGTCAAAGACGTTGTTCTGCTCGACGTGACCCCGCTGTCTCTGGGTATCGAGACTTTGGGCGGTGTCTTCACACGCCTCATCGACCGCAACACCACCATCCCGACCAAGAAGTCGCAAATCTTCTCAACCGCTGAAGACAACCAAAACGCGGTAACGATCCGCGTCTTCCAAGGCGAGCGCGAGATGGCCTCCGACAACAAAATGTTGGGCCAGTTCAATCTGGAAGAAATCCCACCAGCACCACGCGGCCTGCCGCAGATCGAAGTGACCTTTGACATCGACGCCAACGGCATCGTGTCGGTCGGCGCCAAAGACAAAGGTACCGGTAAGGAACAGGCGATCACGATCCAGGCCTCCGGCGGTCTCAGCGACGACGAGATCGACCAAATGGTCAAGGACGCCGAAGCCAATGCAGAAGCCGACGCAGAACGCAAAGAGCTGGTCGAAGCCAAGAACCAGGCCGAAGGTCTGATCCACGGCACCAAAAAGTCGCTCGAAGATCACGGCGACAAGGTCGACGGCTCCACTGTGGAGGTCATCGAACTGGCAATCAAAGCGCTTGAGGAAGTTCTGGAAACAGAAGACGCTGGCAAGATCAAAGGCGGCATCCAGAACCTGACGGAAGCGTCGATGAAACTGGGTGAGGCCATCTACAAGGCCAGCCAGGATGAAGCGGCCGCCGCACCCGATGGCGACGCCGAGCCCGACGACACGCCACGCGGCGTAGATGACGATATTGTCGACGCTGATTTCGAAGACCTCGACGACGACAAACGCGCGTAAGTGGCGCTGAAACCCAAACTGTTTGAGGCCGGCCGAACTAAAGCGGCCGGTCTCATGGGTTTTCAGGGGAGACCTGTGTAAATGGCAAAACGTGACTATTACGACGTACTTGGCGTCCCAAAAGGGGCCTCAGCCGATGAGTTGAAAAAAGCCTATCGCGGCAAAGCGAAGGCGTTGCACCCAGATCGCAACCAAGACAATCCAGACGCAGAAGCGCAATTCAAAGAAGCCAATGAGGCCTACGAAGTCCTCAAAGACGCTGACAAAAAAGCGGCTTATGATCGCTATGGCCACGCCGCGTTCGAAGGCGGAATGGGCGGCGGCGGGCAACGCGGCCCCGGTGGCGGCGATTTCTCAAGCGCGTTCTCGGACGTATTCGAAGACCTGTTTGGCGACTTCATGGGCGGGCAGCAACGTGGCGGGCGCGGACGCGCCTCGCGCGGCTCAGATCTGCGTTACAACCTGCGCATCACGCTCGAAGACGCGTTCAACGGCCTGCAAAAAGCGATCACCGTCCCAACATCTGTGTCCTGTACCTCCTGTGACGGCACCGGGGCCGAAGGCGGCGCCGAGCCGCAAACCTGTCCGACCTGTTCCGGGATGGGCAAAGTACGCGCGCAGCAAGGCTTCTTCACTGTTGAGCGTACGTGCCCAACATGTTCCGGCGTCGGCCAGATCATCAAAAACCCATGCAAAACCTGCGGCGGGGCAGGGCGGGAACAAAAAGAACGCTCCCTCTCTGTCAACATTCCTGCGGGCGTCGAAACAGGCACACGGATCCGCCTTGCTGGTGAAGGTGAAGCCGGTTTGCGCGGCGGCCCATCCGGTGATCTCTACATTTTCATCGAGGTTGCACAGCACGATCTATTCGAACGCGACGGCGCTGATCTGTTCTGCCGCGTGCCCGTCTCCATGACCACCGCCGCGATGGGTGGCGATGTCGAGGTGCCGACAATCGACGGCGGAAAATCCCGCGTCAAAGTCCCGTCAGGCAGCCAATCCGGTCGCCAAATGCGCCTGCGCGCCAAGGGCATGCCCGCGCTGCGCGGCAGTGGCCAAGGCGACATGTTCATCGAACTTGCGGTCGAAACCCCGGTCAATCTGACCTCCAAGCAGAAAGAACTGCTGAAGGAATTTGAACAGATGAGCCAGGAAAACAACCCAGAGCTGTCCGGGTTCTTCAAGAAGGTCAAATCCTTCTGGGACGGCTCAGCGTAGCAAAACGCCGGGTGGGTCACAGGCCCACCCGCCCGCCTTACCCGACCTTACACGCAGCCATCACTGCCATGTTCAAAATGTCATTGGCTGTCGACGTATAGGCGCAAAGCTGGACCGGTTGATCCAACCCGCTCAAGATCGGGCCAATCACTGTCGCGCCAGCCATTTCCTGCATCAATTTGACAGAGATCGACGCCGAATGCCGCGCCGGGACCACCAGAATATTCGCAGGGCCCGTCAATTTGCAAAACGGGTAATCCGCCATCACATCAGGGTTCATGGCAACATCAACAGTCATCTCGCCGTCAAATTCAAAATCGACGCCGCGCCGCGCCAAAACCTCTGGCGCATGCGCCATTTTCTCAGCCCGCTCACTGACCGGGTACCCAAATGTCGAAAAGCTGACAAATGCCACGCGTGGCTCTAGCCCCAATGACCGCGCAGCGCCCGCCGCACGTATCGCAATATGTGCCAAATCATGCTCGTCAGGCCATTCATGCACCAGAGTGTCGGAAATCAAGACAATCCGCCCCTTGTGCAGAAGCGCTGTCACACCAACGGCGCCATCGGCCTCCGACACATCAAAAACGTGGTTCAATAGACCCAAAACCTGCGCAGATTTGCGTGTTGCGCCCGTTACCAAACCGTCGCCATGCCCATGCGCCAGCATCAAGGCCGCAAACACATGCCGGTCACGCGCCGCAAGCCGATGCACATCCTGATGATCATAGCCTTTGCGCTGCAAGCGCTGATACAGGAAGTTCCGGTACTCGTCCAAATGCTCCGAATTGCGCGCGTTTACGATTGTTAATTCGCGGTAAGCGTCTGACAACCCGACAGAATCCAACTTCTCGCGTACATCATCTTCGCGCCCCACGACCAAGGCCTGCCCAAGGCCAGACCGCGAATAAGACACCGCCGCACGCAACACCCGCACGTCATCGCCTTCGGCAAAAATCATTCGCGCTTGCGTCTTTTTCGCCCGGTTGAACAACCCGTCCAACATGCTCGCCGTCGGGTCCAGCCGCGCACGCAGGTCGGCCTCATATTGTTCAAAATCAACAATCGGTTTTCGCGACACCGCCGTATCAATCCCGGCCTTCGCAACCGCTGGCGGGATCGTGAAAATCAACCGCGGATCAAACGGCGTCGGAATAATGTAATCACGCCCAAATGTCAGTTTGCGCCCATAGGCCATGGCGACCTCGTCGGGCACATCCTGACGGGCAAGCTTCGCCAAAGCCTCCGCGCAAGCGATCTTCATCGCGTCATTAATCGTGCGCGCGCGGATATCCAACGCCCCCCGGAAAAGATAGGGAAAACACAGTACGTTGTTGATTTGATTGGGGTAATCCGACCGTCCAGTCGCCACAATCGCATCCGGCCGCACCTCATGCGCATCCTCTGGCGTGATCTCTGGATCGGGGTTCGCCATCGCAAAGATCACGGGGTTGTCCGCCATGGATTTCACCATCTCCTGCGTGACAGCGCCCTTTGCCGACACGCCCAGAAACACGTCAGCCCCCTTCATTGCGTCTTCCAATGTCCGATCCGTGGTCTTCGCCGCATGTGCCGATTTCCACTGATTCATGCCATCGGTGCGCCCTTGGTAAATGACGCCCTTCGTATCGCAAGCGATGCAATTGTTGTGCTTGGCCCCCATCGCCTTGATCAGCTCAACACACGCAATCCCAGCGGCCCCCGCACCATTCAAAACGATCTTCACATCTTCGATTTTCTTGCCCGTCAGGTGCAAAGCATTCAGCAACCCCGCCGCACAAATCACGGCGGTCCCGTGCTGGTCGTCATGGAAGACGGGAATGTCCATCTCCTCACGCAGCCGCTGTTCAATAATGAAACACTCCGGCGCCTTGATGTCCTCAAGGTTAATCCCGCCAAAAGACGGCCCCATCAAACGCACCGCGTTAATGAATGCATCGGCGTCTTCAGTGTCTAACTCTAGGTCAATCGAGTTCACGTCGGCGAAACGCTTAAACAATACCGACTTGCCTTCCATCACCGGCTTGGACGCAAGCGCCCCCAAATTGCCCAGCCCCAAAATCGCTGACCCGTTTGAAATGACCGCAACCATGTTGCCTTTGGTCGTGTAGTCATAGGCCGTGTCAGGATTTTCCGCGATCGCTTCCACCGGCACGGCAACGCCCGGCGAATACGCCAGCGAAAGGTCGCGCTGCGTTGCCATCGGGGTCGAGGCGTTGATCTCGATCTTCCCGGGTGTCGGTTCAAGGTGGTAGCTCAGCGCCTCTTCGGGCGTCACGCGCGTGCTTTTGGTCATGATTTAGTTTCCTATTGGGCCGAGGATCATTGTTAACCACGCATTTCCCGTCACACAACCGATTGCCCCTTTCACCCGCCGAACGGCGTTTGTAGACTCGCCCGAACACGCGACCAGGGGGATATTCGTGGCCACGACCAGCGCATCCGTGACGCCCATGATGGCACAATTTCTGGAGATCAAAGCCCAGTACCCCAACGCGCTGCTTTTCTACCGCATGGGCGATTTCTACGAGATGTTCTTCGACGATGCCGTCGCAGCCGCCGAAGCGCTCGATATTGCCCTCACCAAACGCGGCAAACATCTGGGCCAAGACATACCGATGTGCGGCGTCCCCGCGCATTCGTCTGAAAATTATCTGCTGTCCTTGATCCGCAAAGGCTTTCGCGTCGCCGTTTGCGAGCAGATGGAAAACCCGGCAGAAGCGAAGAAAAGAGGCTCTAAATCAGTCGTTCGACGCGATGTTGTCCGCCTTGTCACCCCAGGCACGCTCACCGAAGACACCCTGCTCGACGCCCGGCGCAACAATTTTCTTGCCGCTTTCGCGGATATTCGCGGCGAATGCGCTTTGGCTTGGGTCGATATCTCGACGGGCGCATTTCGCGTCACGCCTTGCCCCTTAGTGCGGCTCGGGCCTGACCTCGCACGGCTTGCCCCACAAGAATTGCTGCTATCAGAAGCCAGTTTCGACAGTTTTGATGAGCTGATTACAGACACCGGCCTCGCCGCGATCCCACTTAGCCGGTCCAGTTTCGACAGCACGTCGGCCGAGAAACGCCTGCTTAACCATTTCGAAGTCGGCTCACTCGACGCATTTGGAAGTTTCACCCGGGCCGAGCTGTCCGCCATGGGCGCGATCTTCGACTATCTCGAAATCACCCAAATAGGCCAAATGCCGCGCCTCAATCCGCCGGTGAAAGAAGAAGCCAGCCGCGTCATGCAAATCGATGCCGCGACGCGACGAAATCTTGAGCTGACACACGCGCTTTCAGGCGGGCGCGAGGGATCGCTGATGTCCGTCATCGACCGCACCATGACAGCAGCGGGCAGCCGTTTGCTCGACCGCCGTGTCGCGAGCCCAACAACCCATTTGGCAACATTGCACCAACGCCAAAGCGCGGTGACCTTTTTCTTCGACACGGCAAAAGCCCGTGACCTGGCGCGCGACGCACTTCGAAAAGTCCCCGATATTGACCGCGCGCTCTCGCGCATCTCACTGGAACGCGCGGGGCCGCGCGACCTGGCATCTGTACGAAATGGACTGGAACAGTGTCTATTCTTGCAAGAAACACTCTCGCAATTTGACCTACCTGATCTCCTGTCAGCGGCTTTGAACAATCTAAAAGGGCACGATGATCTGATCGCGCTGCTAACTGACGCTTTGGTCGCCGAACCGCCCCTGCTCGCCCGCGACGGCGGTTTTGTGGCCAGCGGCTACGACGCCGAGCTTGATGAAATGCGCCACCTGCGCGACGAGGGCCGCAAAGTCATCGCGGAAATGCAGGCAGACTACTCAGAAACAACTGGCATCACCGCGCTCAAGATCAAGCACAACAACGTCCTTGGCTACTTCATTGAAACCACCAGCACCCACGCCGAAAAGATGCTGTCCGCGCCTTTGTCGGAAACCTTCATTCACCGCCAAACCACCGCCAATCAGGTTCGATTCACCACGGTTGAGCTGTCCGAATTGGAAACCAAAATCCTCAACGCCGGCGGTCGCGCGACAGAAATCGAAAAGCGCATTTTTGCGGAACTCAGCCAAAAGGTCGCTGAAGCCGGTGCGCAGCTCACCCAAGCCTCCGACGCATTGTCCGAAATTGACCTCGCATCCGCGCTTGCTGATCTTGCGGTTGCCGAAAACTGGACATTGCCCAAAGTTGACGAAACCCGCGCCTTTGATATCCGCGATGCGCGTCACCCTGTGGTCGAACGCGCCCTGCGTGCGCAAAGTGGTGCGCCGTTTGTCGCAAACTCCTGCGACCTCAGTGTAGAGGACGATAAATCAAACATCTGGTTGCTCACTGGCCCCAACATGGCCGGTAAGTCGACCTTCCTGCGTCAAAACGCAATAATCGCGCTTTTGGCCCAAATAGGGTCTTATGTGCCCGCCTCCAACGCCCATATTGGCCTCGTTTCGCAACTGTTCAGCCGGGTCGGCGCCTCAGATGATCTCGCACGCGGTCGCTCGACCTTTATGGTCGAAATGGTCGAGACCGCCGCGATCCTGAACCAGGCCGATGCCCGGGCCTTGGTCATTCTCGATGAAATCGGGCGGGGCACTGCCACCTATGACGGGCTGTCCATCGCTTGGGCCACGATGGAGCATCTGCACGACGTCAATTCCTGCCGCGCGCTGTTCGCGACGCATTACCATGAACTCACCGCGCTCGCCTCAAAGCTCGACGGTGTCGATTGCGCCACCGTCGCCGTCAAAGAATGGGAAGGCGACGTGATCTTCCTGCATGAAGTGCGCAAGGGGGCGGCCGACAGGTCGTACGGCGTTCAGGTCGCCAAACTTGCTGGATTGCCCGACGCCGTTGTCGAACGCGCGCGCGTGGTTCTGGATGCTTTGGAAAAAGGCGAACGAGAAGGCGCTGCAAATCCAAAAGCCCTGATCGATGACCTGCCGCTCTTTGCTGCGACCCCGGCCCCGGTGCCTCAAAAGCAAAAGGCTTCGCAGTTGGATGCCCGGATGGAAGACATTCTACCCGACGAGCTGACCCCCCGCGAAGCCTTGCAGCTTCTTTATGAACTTAAGGACCTAGCCGGGCGTGGATGACACCCCGACCTGCGCCGCGCGCAGCAGCCGGTCATGCAACATGAACCCTTCGGTCATCACCTGAATGATGTCGCCCGCCTTCGTGTCAGGCAAAGGCGCTTCAAACATCGCCTGATGCAACTGCGGGTCAAACTTATCGCCGACTTCCGGCACAATAGGGTCGATTTTGTGCTTCCCGAAGACCGAAATCAGCTCCCGCAGGGTTAGCTCAACGCCCTCAAAAACGCCCTTCGCGGCTTCGCGTTGCGCCTCGTCCGCCGAATCCAGCGCGCGTTTCAGATTGTCGTAAACAGGCATCAAATCACGGGCCAGTTTTGAACCGCCATACTGCTCAGCTTCACGCCGATCACGTTCGCCCCGTTTGCGAATATTCTCCGCATCCGCCATGGCGCGCAGCAGCCGGTCTTTCAGCTGCTTGTTCTCGTCGCGCAGCTCATCCAGCTCATCAGCAGATTCTTCAACGATATCGACCTCTTCCTCGGCATAAGCCTCAAGCGGGTCTTCCAAAAATTCTTCTTCGTCTCTCATGTCACTCATGTCCGGGCCTTAACCATCCGAAATCATCTTGCCGATCAGTTTCGCGGTGTAGTCGACAATCGGCACGATACGTCCGTAATTCAGACGTGTAGGACCAATCACACCAACGGCGCCAATCACCTTTCGATCAGCGTTCATATAGGGACTTACGACCAGAGAGGAACCCGAAAGTGAAAAGAGTTTGTTCTCTGATCCAATAAAAATGCGCACACCCTCGCCATCTTCGGCCAGTTCCAGAAATTCGGCGATATCGCGCTTACGTTCGAGGTCATCAAACAGCGTGCGGATCTCGGTCCAGCCCTTCGTCATCTTCCTCACCCAACAGGTTGGCACGGCCCCGTACCATCAGTCGTTCGTTGCGCTCACCCTCATTTTCCCAAACCGCGATCCCGGCCTCGACCATATGACGGGCCAGTTCATCAAGCTCTTGCCTGCGGATTTTGATCTCAGCAACGATCCGGTCCTGAAGCTCTGATATCGTGCGCCCCTCAGCCATAGCGTTCAGAAAGTTTGCGGCCTCTCGCATCGACGACGGCGTTTGCCCCAAGGGCGGCTCAAACACGCGGTTCTCAACATGCCCATCCGCAAAGACCAACACCACCAAGGCACGATCCGGGGCCAGGCTGACAAATTCGATATGCTTGATCGGCGCTTCATGTTTCGGCGCCAAAACAAGGCTTGCGCCCTGTGTTAGACCCGAAAGCGCGTTGCCGACATTGTCCAGCATCGTGGTCACATCAGGCTGATTGGTCTTCACCGTCCGCTCAATCTGGCTGCGATCCGCATCGTTCAGATCGCTCACTTCCAGCATGCCATCGACAAACATCCGCAAGCCTTGTTGCGTCGGAATCCGTCCCGCAGACACATGCGGGCTGCCCAACAGCCCCAGATATTCCAAATCCTGCATCACGTTACGAATGGTTGCAGCGCTGACTTTTTCAGACATTTCGCGGGTCAGCGTGCGCGATCCAACCGGATCGCCGCTCACCAGATACCCCTCAACAATCCGCTGAAACACCTCCCGGGAGCGGTCCGTCATTTCGTTCAGAAGGCTGGCGTTTTCAATGCTCATTCAAATGCTCCGACGACATGCCTTTTTAAGGAGCGCCAAAGGTGCTTGCAACCCGAACGGCGCGGGGCGTATGCATCAGACAACCCAATTTACAGGAGCCGGCATGCGACCTTCAGGACGAGATTTAGACACGATGCGCCCGATTTCAATCGAAACCGGCGTCACCAAATATGCCGAAGGGTCCTGCATGATCAAATGCGGTGAAACCCACGTGCTGTGCACCGCCACTTTGGAAGAACGTGTGCCCCCGTTTTTGCGAAATTCCGGCCTTGGTTGGGTGACTGCGGAATACGGCATGCTGCCACGGGCAACCCACACCCGCATGCGACGCGAAGCGAAGAACGGTCAGTCGGGCCGCACACAAGAAATTCAACGCCTTATAGGCCGCGCACTGCGCGCAGGTGTCGACCGCGTTGCCCTTGGCGAACGTCAGATCAGCATCGACTGTGATGTCATTCAGGCCGATGGCGGCACGCGCTGCGCCTCAATCACCGGCGGCTGGGTTGCGCTGCGTTTGGCCGTTAACGCGCTGATGAAAGCAGGCGACATTACATCTGATCCCCTGACCGATCACGTCGCCGCCGTCAGCTGCGGCATCTATGCCGGTCAGCCGGTCCTTGATCTTGACTACGTCGAAGACAGCGATGCCGGCACCGACGCCAATTTCGTCATGACAGGTGCCGGTGGTTTGGTTGAAATCCAAGGCTCCGCAGAAGGCGCGACCTTCTCCCGCCCTGAATTCAATCAGCTTATGGATTTGGCCGAAAAAGGTGTGGCGGAACTGGTCGCGGCCCAGAAAGCCGCTGTCGCCTGATGCGTAAATTCACCGGCGATACCTTGCTTGTGGCCACGCATAACGCGGGCAAGCTGGAAGAAATGGTGCATCTTTTCAAACCCTTGGGCATCACCGTCCAAGGCGCGGCGGAGCACAACCTGCCCGAACCCGAAGAAACGGAAACCACCTTCGTCGGCAACGCCCGAATCAAGGCCCATGCCGCCGCCAAAGCAACCGGCCTGCCCGCCTTGTCTGACGACAGCGGTATCGAAGTCGACGCTTTGGACGGTGCCCCTGGTGTGTACACCGCCGACTGGGCGGAGACGGAAAATGGCCGCGATTTCGTGATGGCCATGACCAAAACCCATACCAAAATCATTGAGACTGGCGCACCAAAACCATGGACAGCGCGGTTTCGCGCAACCCTCGTATTGGCTTGGCCCGATGGCCATGACGAGGTGTACGAAGGCAAAGTCGAAGGCACGCTCCAATGGCCAATGCGCGGCGCAGATGGCCATGGATACGACCCAATGTTCCAACCTCAAGGTTATGACATCACCTTCGGCGAAATGGATTGGGCAGAGAAAAACCGCATCTCCCACCGGGCCGACGCATTCGCAAAACTGGTGAAAGCCTTTGACGCCTGAACCTTGGCGCACAGCCGGTTTCGGGCTCTACATTCACTGGCCCTATTGCCAGGCGAAATGCCCCTATTGCGACTTCAACAGCCACGTAGTGAAGTCCATCGATCAAAACCGCTGGGCCCGCGCGTATCTGAGCGAACTGGATCGCGTCGCAGCCGAAACCGATGGACGCGTCCTCGACACGGTTTTCTTTGGCGGCGGCACACCAAGCCTGATGGATCCGGACTTGATCGACCAAATCATGGATCGCATCCGTCGCAACTGGTCCATCGCCAATGATTTCGAAGCCACGATGGAGGCAAATCCATCATCGGTAGAAGCCGCCCGTTTCAAAGCCTACCGCCATGCCGGCATCGACCGCGTCTCGCTTGGGATTCAGGCCTTAAAAGACATCGACCTAAAAGCTCTCGGACGTCTTCATTCTGTGGCGGAAGCGCAAACCGCGCTCGACATCGCCAGAACCACCTTTGACAGGGTCAGTTTTGACCTGATCTACGCGCGGCAAAACCAGACACTGGACGACTGGCGCACAGAGCTTAACCAAGCCCTCTCTTTTGAAACCAGTCATATGTCGCTTTACCAGCTGACGATCGAGGACGGCACGGCCTTCGGCGACCGCTTTGCAGCCGGGAAGCTGCGCGGCCTACCCGACGAAGATCGCGCCGCCGATATGTATGAGCTGACGCAAGAACTCACCCAAGCCGCCGGCATCCCCGCTTATGAGGTGTCCAATCATGCGCGCCCCGGTCAGGAAAGCCGTCACAATCTGATCTACTGGCGCGGCGGCGACTATCTGGGCATCGGTCCGGGCGCACATGGGCGGCTGACTATCGGCGCAAACCGCATCGCGACCGAAACCAGTCTTATGCCAACGGCGTGGCTGTCGGATGTTGAAACCAAAGGTACAGGCGAAAGCGCGCGTGAAACGCTCACAACCGACGCGCGGGACAACGAATATCTGATGATGGCGCTGCGCATTGATAAAGGTGCTGATTTGAACCGGCTTTCAGACGGCTTCATGGAAAATTATTCCAATAAAATCAATAGCTTGGTAGAAATGGGTTTCCTTAACCTAGGCGCGGACGTGCTCTCCGTGCCAGCCCAGAAACGTCCCCTGCTCAATGCAATCCTGAAAGAGCTCTTAACCTAGCCCGTCACTGTCTTCGAAAGCTTGCGGCACAGTTCGTCCAACTGCTCAAAGCTCTTGTAATTGACAGTCAGCTTACCCGACTCGCCATCTTTGACGTGGTCAATGTTGACCTTCATCCCCAGCGCGGCTTCCAAGTCGCTTTCCAGCGCCCGCGTATCAGCATCTTTCATCTCGGCAGGCGCTGTCGCCGCAGACTCTTTGGCACTTTTCGTCACGCCAGATTTCGCAAGCTTTTCCGTCTCACGCACCGACAGACCTTTTGTGATCACAATTTTGGCAAGACCAGTCGGATCATCTGCCGTAATCAAAGCACGCGCGTGCCCGGCAGACAGCTTGTCCTCCCGCAACCAGGTCAAAACCTCCTTCGGCAGGTTCAACAACCGCATCAGGTTCGCAATATGGCTCCGGCTTTTTCCCAATGCCGTCGACAACTGCTCCTGCGTGTGGCCATAGGTTTCCTGCAACTGCCGGTAGCCCAACGCCTCTTCCACCGCGTTCAGGTCGGCACGTTGCACATTCTCAATGATCGCAATCTCAAGCACTTCGCTGTCAGAGAAACTGCGGATAACAACCGGAACCTCATGCAGCCGCGCCATCTGCGCCGCCCGCCAGCGGCGTTCCCCCGCAACAATCTGGTAGCGCCCATCTGATTTCGGATCAGACCGCACGATAAGCGGTTGAATGATCCCCTTCTCAGCAATCGACGCCGACAGCTCTTTCAGCGCTTCCTCGTCAAAATCGCGGCGCGGCTGGTCCGGGTTCGGGACAACCTGTTCGATCGGCAAGCTCTGATCCGCGGCCTTTGGCGCAGCCCCACGCCCGTCGCGATCCGAAACATCCACATCCGCCATCAATGCCGACAAGCCCCGGCCCAATCCGCGTTTTTCTTTTTCGGCCATTGCGAACCCCCTAAGCTCGTTCAGAAATTTCGCGCGCCAGCGCTTTATAGGCAACAGCGCCACGCGATGTCGGGTCGTAATTGATAACCGGCATCCCGAAAGATGGGGCCTCACTCAGCCTGACATTGCGCGGGATCATCGTTTTGAAAACGAGGTCCTGTAAGTTCTCCCGCGCGTCTTGCTCAACCTGATAACACAAGTTGTTGCGGCGGTCATACATGGTCAACACAATACCTTCGATGCGCAGCGCTGAATTGGCGGTTTCCCGCACTTCCCGCACCGATAGCATCAACTGCGACAGACCTTCCAACGCGAAGAATTCTGCCTGCAACGGGACCAACACAGAATCAGACGAAACCATCGCGTTCAATGTCAAAAGGTTCAACGAAGGCGGGCAATCGATCAGGATGTAATCAAACCCCATCGCGCTCGCGTCCGCGCTGCGCAGTGCATCCTTCAGCAAGAACACACGCCGCGCTGTTGAGACCAGCTCCAAATCGGCGGAACTCAAATCCGTCGTCGCAGGCGTAATCCATAAGTTGGGCGCTGCCGTCGGGATCGCCACGCGCTCCAGCGGTGTTTCGTTCAAAATCAGATCATAGGTCGAGACTTTGCGGTCTTTTTGCTCAATCCCCAAACCAGTAGACGCATTGCCCTGCGGATCCAAATCAATCAGCAAAACCTTCTTGCCCCGCGCTGCAAGCGCTGCGCCCAGATTGATCGTCGTCGTGGTCTTCCCGACCCCACCTTTTTGGTTGGCCACTGAAATAATGCGCGGTGTCGTGGTCATTAATCAGCCTGGCCCAATGTTTGAAACTTCAAGAATGCACGCATCGCTCAGCGTCCTGCTTGGATGTTTTTGAAGATCAAACGCCCGTGACGCAAGCGCTTCCTCTATCTCAGCGTCAACATTCGCGCCCTTCATCA
The DNA here is from genome assembly GCF_055693445.1 of Litoreibacter sp. JB4-2. NCBI lineage: Bacteria > Pseudomonadati > Pseudomonadota > Alphaproteobacteria > Rhodobacterales > Roseobacteraceae > Litoreibacter > Litoreibacter sp. JB4-2. The sequence continues at coordinate 2,526,953 of NZ_CM146334.1, read as the reverse complement.
ACAAGCCACGCCCAGCAGGGTCCAAATGACGCTCAACCATGCCAATAAGCTTGGGCAACGGGGCAAGCGCCCGTGCAGAAACAACATCTGCGGCCTGCGGATCAGCGTGCTCGATCTGCTTTGCTAACACCGTCACACCTAAATCAAGCTGGGCAGAGACCGTCTGAAGAAACGCACATTTCCTCAGATCAGATTCGATCATGCTGACCTTCAAGTTCGGATGGCTCTCAGCCGCGACAATCGCCAGAATAAGCCCGGGTAAACCGCCACCTGATCCGATATCACACAATGTGCCCGCTGTTTCGGGCAAAAATCTTGCGACTTGGGCAGAATCAACAATGTGGCGCTCCCAAAGATTAGGCAGCGTCGAAGGCGACACCAGATTGATTTTCTGGTTCCATTTCACCAAAAGCGCGGCAAATTCTTCTAATCGGTCGAGTGTTTCACGTGAAACATCGGCGACCTGCTGTAGAGCCCTCTGAGCCGTCTCATCAGCCCTCATGCAGATTTCTTGGCCTTATTCTTCAATGTCGCCAGGATAAGCGTCAAAGCCGCCGGTGTAATCCCGTCAATTTTTGCTGCTTGCGCGATACTCTCGGGCCGGTGCTTCAAAAGCTTCGACTTCATTTCATTCGACAGGCCTTCAATCTCAGCAAACGGAAAATCCACCGGAATCGTAACGCGTTCGTCTTTTTTCAAAGACATCGCATCGCGGTTTTGCCGGTCAATGTAGTTCGCATAAAGTGCATCCCGTTCGATTTGTTCAGCGATCTCGCTAGGCACATTTGCCAGTTCAGGCCAAATTTCGGCAACCTTTGCAAAATTCACATCCGGAAATGCCAGCAAATCCAGCCCACTGCGCCGCTTTCCATCTGCTTTGATCTTTATTCCAGATGGAGCTACGTCCTGCGGTGAAACGGCTTTATCTTCCAAAACGCCCCGCGCATTGTCCAACTGATCCATTTTCGAATGGAAGCGTTCCGCACGCGCATCACCAACCAGGCCCAGTGAAATACCACGTTCCGTTAACCGTTGATCCGCGTTATCCGCCCGCAATGTCAGTCTGAACTCAGCCCGTGACGTAAACATTCGATAAGGTTCGCTCACACCGCGCGTCACCAAATCATCCACCATGACACCGATATAAGCATCAGACCGGCTCAAGCTCACAGCGTCTTGGTATCGCGCAGCCCGCGCCGCGTTCAAACCAGCCAACAAGCCTTGGGCACCAGCTTCTTCATATCCGGTGGTCCCGTTTATCTGCCCGGCTAGGTAAAGCCCTGCGACATCCTTTAGCTCCAAACTGTGTTTCAAAGCACGCGGATCGACATAATCATATTCAATCGCATAACCCGGCTGCAGAATTTCAACCTGCTCCAACCCAGCGATAGATCGGACATAGGCTTCCTGCACGTCCACGGGCAATGACGTCGAAATGCCGTTGGGATAGATCGTCGGATCATCAAGCCCCTCAGGCTCCAGGAACACCTGATGCGAGGTTTTATCAGCAAAACGAACGACTTTGTCCTCGATGGACGGGCAATATCGTGGGCCAACACCGTCGATATGACCGCCATACATGGCCGAGCGTTCTAGGTTTTCACGGATAATCTCATGCGTTTTCTCGTTGGTATGCGTGATTCCGCAGGAGATTTGGTCCGCCTTCGCCCGATCGGACATGAAGGAAAACAGCACCGGGTCCGCGTCACCCGGCTGCATTTCAAGCGCGTCCCACTGAATAGTACGCCCATCCAATCGCGGCGGTGTGCCTGTTTTCAAACGACCAAGCGGCAGACCAAAGCTATCGATCCGCTCTGCAAGCGTTACTGACGGATCATCGCCGACACGCCCACCGGGCCGCGAAACGTCTCCCACATGGATAACACCGCGCAAAAACGTGCCGGCCGTCAAAACAACGGCTTTTGCAGAAATCTCAGACCCGTCGCCCAAGATAACACCAGCCACAGCCCCATCGCTAATCTTTAGGTCTGCAACCTCAGCCTCTATCACATCCAACCCAGCTTGCGCGGCAATCGCGCTTTGGATGGCTCTGCGATACAACGCCCGATCTGCCTGCGCCCGCGGGCCTTGCACCGCGGCGCCCTTGCTACGATTAAGCAAGCGAAACTGAATGCCCGCCGCATCAGCAGCACGGCCCATAAGCCCATCCAGCGCGTCGATCTCCCGAACCAGATGCCCTTTGCCAAGCCCACCAATCGCCGGGTTGCAGGACATAACGCCAATGGTGGCCGCTTTATGCGTCACCAGCGCAGTCTTGGCGCCAACGCGTGCAGACGCAGCAGCCGCCTCCGTCCCTGCGTGGCCGCCACCGATCACAATCACATCGAACTCTGAATGTTTCACGTGAAACATGTCCCTTACTTACCGAGGCAAAAGCTCGCAAAAATTTCGTCTAGCAGAATTTCCGTATCGATACGACCGACCAAGGATTCGAGCGCGCGGATAGCGATTCTTAGCTCTTCCGCCGCCAATTCTGATCTTTCCATGCCGCGATCTAATTCATCCAACGCGTTTTGCAAAGAGGCAGCGCCCGTTTCCAGCGCCTCCAAGTGCCGCGCCCTGATCGCCAGTGAAGCGCCGCTTGCCTTCATTTCAAGCTGCGCAGTCACCTGATCAACCAAATCCGTGACGCCTTCCCCGGTAAGGCCAGAGACGCCAGACCCCGACACATCCGCCTTGCCTTCGACAACCAGATCATTCGGGCCCGGTTGAAATCCCGCTGGCCGCACATCCCCAGCCGTCAGCAAGATACGCAGGTCGGCCCTGTCCGCGCGCTGCAATGCGCGTTCAATACCCAGCGCCTCTACCACATCATCCGTGTCGCGCAAACCTGCCGTATCAAGGAAGGTGACCGGCAACCCGCCAAGGTCCATCCGCACCTCGATCACGTCCCGGGTCGTCCCCGCCACTGAGGACGTAATCGCCGCGTCGCGACCCGCCAGCGCATTCAGCAAAGTCGACTTGCCGACATTGGGCTCCCCCAAAATCGCCACCTCGAAACCGTCCCTGATCCGTTCCGCAGCACGCGCGCCTGATGCCTCATCCTGCAGCTGCGCAAACACGCCAGCTGTCAGCGACTTCACCTCTGGCGTCACATCAACCGGAACGTCCTCATCCGCAAAATCAATCGTCGCTTCCAATAAGGCCGCAGCCCGGATCAAATCACGCCGCCAAGCTTCAACCCGTTCCCCCAGCGCCCCGTCAAACACCCGGATCGCCTGCAGCCGCTGTGCCTCCGTCTCCGCATCGATCAGATCAGCGAGCCCTTCGACCTGCGCCAAATCCAACCGCCCGTTCTCCAACGCACGGCGGGTAAACTCACCTGCCTCCGCCAAGCGAAGACCTTCGACCCGACCAAGCGCTGCAAGAACCGCGGAAATAATCGCGGGGCTGCCATGGGTTTGAAACTCGACAACGTCTTCGCCGGTGAAGCTACGACCGGCCTCAAACCCCAGCACCAAAGCCTCGTCGATCAGCACTCCGTCCGCGTCTGTCAACCGTCGCACACTGCGACCGTTCACCCGTGCCCCACACAAAGACACACACGCATCCTGCGCCAAAGGACCGGACACGCGGATAATCGCAACCCCCGCCTTCCCCCGAGCCGAGGCTAACGCATAAATCGTATCCATCCCAATTAACCTTTTGTTTTAAAACAAAAAATCAGGGATGAGCGCCCGAATAGCCTAGGCGTTCATCGAATCGAAGAATTCATCATTGGTCTTTGTTTGCTTGAGCTTGCCCAGCAAGAACTCAATCGCATCCGTCGTCCCCATCGGGTTCAGAATACGGCGCAGCACAAAGGTTTTCTGCAGATCTTTCGCATCGACAAGCAGCTCCTCTTTCCGCGTACCGGACTTGAGAATATCCATCGCCGGGAAGACGCGCTTATCAGCCACCTTACGGTCCAGAACGATCTCGGAGTTACCCGTGCCTTTGAATTCCTCAAAGATCACCTCATCCATGCGCGACCCGGTATCGATCAGCGCTGTCGCAATGATCGTCAAGGATCCACCTTCCTCGATATTCCGCGCGGCACCAAAGAACCGTTTCGGACGTTGCAGCGCATTCGCATCCACACCACCGGTCAGAACTTTACCCGAAGACGGAACAACCGTGTTGAACGCACGACCAAGTCGCGTGATCGAATCCAGCAAGATGACAACATCGCGTTTATGCTCGACCAAGCGCTTGGCCTTCTCAATCACCATCTCAGAGACGCCCACGTGGCGCGTGGCAGGCTCATCGAAGGTAGAGGACACAACCTCCCCCTTCACACTGCGCTGCATGTCTGTGACCTCCTCAGGGCGCTCATCGATCAGCAGAACGATCAGATAGCACTCAGGATGGTTTTGCTCGATGCTCGACGCGATGTTTTGCAGCAGCACGGTCTTACCTGTGCGCGGCGGCGCCACGATCAGCGACCTCTGGCCTTTCCCAATCGGCGCCACCAGATCGATGATCCGGGCAGAGCGGTCTTTGACCGTCGGATCCGCCGTCTCCATTTTCAGCCGCTCATCAGGGTAAAGCGGCGTCAGGTTGTCAAAGCTCACCTTATGACGCGCTTTCTCAGGCTCCTCGAAATTGATCGAGGTCACCTTGTTGATCGCGAAATAGTTCTGACCTTCTTTCGGCGCATCCATCACACCGTCAACTGTATCCCCCGTCCGCAAGCTATGCTGACGGATCATCTCGGGCGAGACATAAATATCATCCGGGCCCGGCAAATAGTTGGCCTCGGGCGAGCGCAAAAAGCCGAAACCATCCTGCAGCACTTCCAACACGCCATCGCCAGAAATCTCCCATCCATCATCCGCACGTTCCTTAAGGATGGAGAACATGATGTCCCCCTTGCGCATGGTGGACGCGTTCTCAATCTCAAGCTCTTCGGCCATATCAACCAGATCAGCCGGCTTTTGCTTCTTGAGATCAGACAGGTTCAGTTTTTCGTCAGATGTCGGTTCTTCGGACATCTCAATTTCATCAGACATGAAAGTGTTCCTATGACACGCGCCAATCGACCCAGACGGGCCCGCACGATGTTTCAATGTAAATTCGGAAATCAGCCACACCGGACGGCGCGCTGTTTTTTTCTCAACTAAGCGCCCGTACCCTGCGAGTCAATCAAAACGGTCTCACGACGACCGAGATCACGATGACGATCATAAGCACAGTCGGCACTTCATTCATCATCCGGTACTGTTTGCCCGTCAGTACATTCTGACCAGCGACAAAGTCTTTGCGCCGCTTTCCCAGCCAGTGATGAAACCAGGTCATCGCCAGAACGCAGATAAGCTTCAGCCAAGGCCAGACCTCAGACCAATCGATCACCCCAAGCGCCACCATGTATAACCCAGCGGCCCAAGTTACGATCATCGCCGGGTTCATGATGACACGCAGCAGCTTCATTTCCATCATTTGAAACAGCGCGTCCGTCGCGCCACCCACACTGACTTTCTCAGTATGATGGACAAACAGACGAGGGAGGTAGAAGATCCCAGCCATCCAGGAGATCACGGCCATGATATGGACCGCCTTCACCCACGGGTACAAAGAATAGAAAAAGTCGGACAAGTGCCTCTCGCTTTCAAGTATCCCTCTTAAATACAATAAGAAGAAAGAAAAGATGTTGTTGTATGTAGGGCCTGTGGATAACGGGGATCAAATAGGTGTCCACAGTTTTGCGTCATGTGGGAAAAGCCAGAAAACTTATCACGAGAAGTATATTTAATCTTTATATTTCAATGTATTAGATAGATTGAACTCTGTTGATATCCTGTTGGGTAACTCCCGCGTCACCGATTCCCACACAGCCCATCTTTGCAACAGCACACATCCAATAACCTCTGGGACCAAATTAGAGCATTGTTAATGAAACCACTCTTCTGCCAAACAGGCGGGGATAACTAAATATTAATCCATTCGTTTTCCTGCCACTTCCCCTCAGACTTACCCACATGCCCGCGCCGCTTTTGCTTGCCTCTCAATCCGAAATTCGCCGCACGCTGCTGGAAAATGCCGGCGTGATGATAGAAGCTATGCCCGCCCGCATTGATGAAGACACGATCACCGCCAGCCTTTTGGCCGAGGGCGCCAAGCCCCGCGATATTGCCGACGCATTGGCCGAATATAAAGCCCAAAAACTGGCGTCGAAGTATCGCGACCGTCTTGTTCTGGGCAGCGACCAAGTGCTCGATCATGATGGCACCCTGCTGTCAAAACCCCAAAGCCAAGATGACGCCATCGCGCAACTACAATCCTTGCGCGGCACATCGCACCGGCTGTTTTCGGCGGCGGTCATCTATGAAGATGCCAAACCGGTCTGGCGCGCGGTGAAAGAGGCAAAACTCACCATGCGCCATTTTTCCGACGCATATTTGCGCGATTATGTAGACCGCAATTGGAATGAGATTAAATATTGCGTTGGCGGCTATCAGCTGGAAGCCGAAGGCGCGCGACTGTTTGCTCACGTGATGGGCGATTACTTCACCGTGTTGGGGATGCCATTGCTGGATATCCTGAACTACCTAAGTCTAAGAGGGGCGATAGACGGATGAGCCTTCCACCCATCCCTTTGGCCGGTGTCATCGGGCACCCGATCGCGCATTCCAAATCACCGCAGCTGCATGGGCATTGGCTGAAACGCTATGGCATCAATGGCCACTATGTGCCAATGGATGTCGCCAGCAGCGATCTGGCCCATGTGCTCGACATTCTGCCCAAGGCCGGGTTTCAGGGCGTCAACGTCACCATCCCGCATAAAGAGCCCGTGCTCGATATCGCCGACGTCATTTCTGACCGCGCCGCTCTGATCGGGGCCGCCAACACGCTGACCTTTCAAAGCGACGGCAAGCTGCACGCCGACAACACTGACGGCGTCGGCTTCATCTCGAACCTCAAGCAAAACGCACCGCATTGGCAGGCAAGCGATGGCCCGGCGATTGTGCTGGGCGCCGGTGGCGCCGCCCGCGCGGTTGTCGCGGCCCTTCTGCATGAACGCGTCCCGCATATCCTGCTCGCCAACCGCACCCGCGCCCGCGCTGATGCGCTCAAAGCCCATTTCGGCGCCAAGATCGAAGTCGTCGATTGGAACGGCATCACCGCCCGCCTCGATGAAGCACATACCCTGATCAACACCACCTCGCTCGGCATGGCGGGGAAGGAGGATCTGAAACTCTCCCTCGACAACTTGAACGCAAACGCGCTCGTCACCGATCTGGTCTACACGCCGCTGACAACGCCATTGCTCGCCGCCGCGCATGCCAAGGGCTGCGCTGTGGTTGACGGGCTCGGCATGCTGTTGCACCAAGCAGCACCGGGGTTCGAACGCTGGTTCGGCAAAACCCCCGAAATCGACGAAACGCTGCGTAAGGAAATGCTAAGGTGACACAGGGCCCAATCTTGATTGGCCTGACCGGGTCTATCGGGATGGGCAAATCGGCAACCGCGCAAATGCTGGCCGATCACGGCTTCCCGGTCTGGGATGCCGACGCCGCCGTTGGTCGCCTGTATTCTAAGGGCGGCAAGGCGATTGAACCCATCCGAACCCTCGTGCCCGCCGCAATCGTGGACGGCGCGGTCAGCAAAGATGTCCTCAAGGCGGAAATCAAGAAATCCCCCGACCTGCTGCTCAAAATCGAAAGCCTCGTCCACCCGCTGGTCAAGCAAGACCGCCGTGACTTCGCCGAGCAAAACAACGGCGCCGAGATGATCGTGTTCGACGTCCCCCTGCTCTTTGAAACCGGGGCCCACAAAAAGGTCGACCACGTCGTTGTCGTCTCCACCACGCCCGAAAATCAGCGCGCCCGTGTCCTCGCACGCGGCACGATGGATGAGCCGACCTTCAACATGATCATGCGCAAGCAAACCCCGGATGCCGAAAAACGCGCACAGGCCGATACCGTCATCGACACCGCCACGCTGGACGGCGCCCGCGCGCAGGTGCAAGACTTGGTCGAAAGACTAAGGGCAGCACATGCGTGAGATCGTACTCGACACCGAAACCACAGGCTTTGAGCCGGGCGAAGGCGACCGCATCGTCGAAATCGGCGCGGTTGAGCTCAGCGGTCACATGCCCACGGGCCGCGTCTACCACCAATATATCAACCCCGAACGCGCAATGCCCGCCGGCGCGTTTGAGGTGCACGGCATCGGCCCCGATCTGCTGACCCCGCCACAACCCGCGCAACCCGGTCAGGTAATCCTGAAAGACAAACCTGTCTTCGCCGATATCGCGCAGGCCTTCCTTGATTTCGTCGGCGACGCCAAGCTGGTCATCCACAATGCCGCTTTCGACATGAAATTCCTGAATGCGGAGCTCGGCTGGTGCAACAAACCCCTGCTGCCCAATGATCAGGCCCTCGACACGCTCGCCATCGCGCGCAAGAAATTCCCCGGCTCCCCCGCGTCGCTCGACGCGCTATGCCGCCGCTTCGCCATCGACAATACCGCCCGCGAAAAACACGGCGCCCTGCTCGACAGTGAAATTCTGGCGGAAGTCTATCTGGAGCTGATCGGCGGCCGCCAACCCGACCTGGTCCTGAGCGGTACAGGCGGTCAAAACGCAGGCGGCCCCTCCGACGACTGGCGCCCCACCGCCCGCCCGACGCCACTGCCAAGCCGTCTGACAAGTGAAGAAAAAAATGCCCACGACGCTTTCCTAAACCAACTCGGCGACGCACCACTTTGGAAGCAACTGCACTGAATTCAAAAGTCCGCTTAGCACACATAGCAGACATTTTTTTCAGGCTTCACTGATGCAGCATTTGTTTGCGTTTGCGACGGTTCAGATTTTGCGACGCAGCGCCTGTCATCAAACCGGTTGTTGACGCTACCCAGTTCACTGGTCAGCCAATCGCTTGAGTAGCAACAACACATCGCCCGTATAGTAAGGCGGCGCTGGATGGAGCCTTACCGGTTCTTGAGTGCTAGTTGCATAGCCCAGGTTTCGGTAGAGCCGAACAGCGCCAGTGTTTTGGCCGTAGACCTGAATGCTCATAGTGTTAAATCCGTTGAGAACTGCCACGTCTTCTGCCGCTTTGATAAGGCTCGAGCCAATGCCTTTGCCACGATGACCCTCAAACACGGCCAGTGCATTGATGTACCAGGTACCGACCGACAGCTTTTCCAGTGCAACGAAAGGCGCAATCGGGGCTGGTAGATCGTCGGGGTTTTCTGTTGGTGCCTGTGTAATTGCGTAGCTTAGCACCATACCGAGCGCGGCGCCGTTATCTTCTGCGACAAGCGCATTGGTGTATGAGAATCCGTCTTTTCCACGACGGGCGCGCTCTGTGCCTATGTCTAATGGCGATTGGCCTCCAACACAGGATTTGGCCCAGAGCCAGGTTGGAATGCCCTCACCTGCGATATCAATGAGCCGCGCAAGCGCGGTAGCGTCGTCACTGGTTGCGGGACGGATTAGGTGGCGGTTTTTTACATTCATTGTTTTTCTCTTTGGCGTGAGCGCCCGAGAAGCCGTCGACCTCTCGGGTGCAGGGTTTGGGAGGATCAGCTGTTGTCGATCGGACCGACCGGAAAGCCGGAGTCCCAGTCAAGATGAGAGCCCGCAGCGTGCTGGCCGTCGTTATTCCCTTCACCTTGATCATCACGATCCAGGAATGCGGAATCCTCACCTTCAGGCATCTCAAAAGACACATTCACGCCCATGAACTCAGTGAAGCCCAGTAGGGTTTGTGACATGGCACCCTCGATCTGTGCGTAGTCTCCGGTTGCCCCAGTGATCGGGCGCAGATTTGGCACGTTCACATCGGCGATCTCAGTACCTTGTGTGATCACCACCTCGCCGGTGTTGAACTGCATCACCTGACGGGAGATCAACCAGACGCCAGAGGTCGCATCGCCACCTTCACCGACAAACCACCCATCGCACGTCCATGTGCCCAGCACCTTGTCAGGATAGGCCGGACTGCCATCTTCAAGCACGCCGGTCTTGTTCCCAGCCAGCGTACCAGCTGGGTAGATATATCCTTGCGTAACGAACGGATTGCCATGGGCGGGCATGCCGCTGTCATGCACCGGCGTATCCGCAAAAGCGAAGCGCGTGTGATCTTCGGCCACGTCAAAGCCCGATAGAGCCTCGGCTGAAGATTGCGTGGCAAGACCTGCTACAAGGGAGGCGATGAGAAGGGTAGTTTTTAACATTATTTTGGTCCTTAAGTTTGGGTTTTCAGATGTGAGGCAGACGAGCGGGAGCACCCGACTGCAGGTGCAGCCAGTTCCGTTACGTGGTCGGAAACGGGATCGGGGTGTTAGGGCGTCTTAAGCGCCCTGCTCATTTCCGCAACATGGCGGTGATCAGTGCCGCAACAGCCGCCAATCACGGTCAGATTTGGCAAGCGTTGCGCGAGATCACGGTAGAGCGTGCCCAGTTCTTTCGGGTCGCCATCGTCGAGCGTTTCGCAAGCATCAAGCTCGGCGTGGGACATGCGGGAGGCATTGGCGCGCACACCATAGATCCGGTGCTGCCAAGCCTTCTCTCCCGAGAGAACCTCTCTGAAGTGATCTGGATGTGCGCAGTTGACCATAAAGAATGCCGGGCCATCCGCTGTCTCGGAATCTACCTGCGCAATAGCTTCACCCAGGGTTTGGCCACTTGGCAGGCATCCGTCGGTTTCGACTGTGAAGCTAATTGCAACTGGCAACCCGGAGGCCTGTGCAGCGCGCGTAATTCCTATTGCTTCATCTGCATAGGTCATTGTCATAGCCGAAGCCATGTCTGCGCCCATCTCGGTGAACCAGATGATCTGTTGCGCGTGGTACTCCAGCGCCTCAGCGGCGGTAAGGGTCTGCGCCGGTTGATAGCCATCATCCTGCGGACCAATGACACCGTTAATCACAAAGGGCGACGCAGGCGTTTCATACTCGCCGCGCAATGCCAAGAGATAGGCGATTGCTTCGCGGTGAACCTCTTTCAGCTCTTCGGCGGTCATCCCCAGCTCTGCCGCCCATTTCGCGCTGGCCCGCCATGTGGGCGTGTCGAGCACGAAGCCACAGCCCTGCGCCACGGCAAGCTCGGCATAGCGCCGCATGTATCGGTCCATCGCAGCGCTGCCCGCTTCGGTGTCGAAGGCTTTAAAGGCAGCAAAGAGCGGCAAGTCGATTTCGTCATGGAAAATCAGGGTCGTTTCCAATCCGCCGTCGGTCAGCATGCGCTGGCCGTTGAGTTGAGGAAGATGATTTCGGTATTTCATGGCATGTGCCTCTTTCCAGTTTTCTGAGGGCGTTATGCTGCGGTGCCGGGCCTCATGCTTGAGGATTGCCTGAGAAAGACCTGAGAAAATGAAGCCAGTTCTGAGACTATTTGCATTTTTATGGGTTCACAGGTCAAATCTTCTTATGGAACGCGTGATGAACTTCGAAGGCTGGAGCTTCGACCGTGACCGCTTCGTCGTGCAACGGGCGGGGCAGGATCAAGCCTTGACCCCACAGGTTTTCCGGTTGCTGGACCATTTGATCAGTCACAGCGACCGGGTTGTCAGCAAAGACGATCTGATTGAAGCGGTCTGGGGCGACCGGATCGTGACTGAAGCGACGGTGTCGACAGCGATAAAGGAAGTGCGACGCGTGGTTGGCGATACGGGCAAGGCTCAGAGGGTCATCAAGACCATCCATGGGCGCGGGTTCCAATTCGTCGCGGCCCCAATAAAGATAGCAGCCGCGCAGCCGAGGCAGGTACCAATCATCGCAGTCTTGCCCTTCCGCAGCCTCAGCGCTGCGCCCGAAGACAAGTATATCGCCGATGGGTTCAGTGAAGAGATCATCGCAAACCTCACGCGGTTTCGGGACTTGCGGGTGCTCTCGCATCTCACGGCGATTCACCTCCAAAGGTCAGAGATAAGTGTCGAAATGATGCAAAAGACCCATCGGGTCGATTTTGTCATCGAGGGCAGTTTGCGCCGCTCTCCGCAGCGCCTTCGCGTGACGATACAGGCCAGCGATACACGAACAGGCGCGCTGATCTTCACCGAACAGTTCAACCGAGACGCGACGCCAGATGCGATTTTCGACATCCAGGACGAGATTGGCCAATTGACCGCCGGGCGCATCGCGAGCCGCCACGGCGAGGCGGGCAGCCTGATCCGGCGCGACCGTTCGGAGGCACAGACCGCCACCTGGGATGTCTATGCCGCCGTGGGTCAGTTTTATGAGTTTTACAAGACCTATGATCCGACGCTGCACGCTGAACTACGCACGCGCCTGCCGCAGTTGCTGGAGAGCGACGAAGCCTCGTCGGAGGGCTGGTCAGCCTACGCGTTAGTTTTGTTGGAGGAGCGCCGCTATCATCTGAATGAACGTCAGGATGTAGAGTCCACAAGGCTTGGGCTAGAGGCCGCGAAACGCGCCGTTGCCTGCGACCCGCAAAGCGGGTTTGCCCATATGGTCTTGTCGCTTTGTCAGTTTCATACCGGTGATTTGCCGGGCTTTCGCCTGTCGGCACAATCAGCGCTCGACCTGAATCCCGGGCATGCAGATATTCTGGCCGAGATCGGCCATTGTTATGCATTCCTCGGTAATTTCGACAAAGCCATACCCTTGTTGGATAAGGCTATCGACCTCAGCCCGATCCATCCCGGCTGGTATCATTATGCCCACGCCTGGCGTTTTGCTTTGGGTGATTTCTGGCAGGCCGCACTGTTAGAAATTGAGAAAGTCCCGATGCCCGGCTTCGCATGGTATTACGCGCATCTCGCTTGGTTTCACGCGGAGCTTGGGCATGAGGAACGTGCCGACGCCGCCAAGGCTGATCTTCTCAAGGTGTTTCCAACTTTCGAAGCGCACATCCAACATGAGATGGTGTTTCACTACTTCACCGGGCCATTGGTAAAGAAGGCGTTTGCGGGATGGCAGAAGGCTGGGTTGAATGTGCATCTGTAAAGTGCCAGCCAAGCCATATGAGAGCGCGGTTTCGACCAAAGCCGGAATTAACCCGCTACGACAAAACGCGCGCGAAGAGGCACAAGTCATGCCTCTCCCTTGTGCGGGAAGCCATTAATGCTCCGCAGTCATTTGTGAGATATTCATCTCTGTTCTGATCTCAAACCCCATAGAGCGGTAAAGGTCGATCGCGACGGTATTGTCCGCGAATGTATGAAGGAATGGCTTTGCTCCGGATTGGTGAATTCTGTCGATCATGGACGTGACCAATTGCCGGGCAATCCCACGTTTCTGAAAGTCGGGATGAACGCAAACCGCGCTGATCTCGGTCCACCCGCCAAACCTCATGCGTTGACCGGCCATTGCAACCAACGCGCCATTGACGCGCAGGCCGATGAAATCGCCAAGTTGATAGGTCTTCAAGGCAAACGGTCCCGGCTGCGTCATCTGAGCAAGATCCAACATTTCAACCGCATCGGCCGCACCCAAAGAGGCAAACGCGACAACCTGATCCACCGATAGTGCCCGCGTGGGAACCATTTGGACCCCTCGGAGGCGGTTTAGCTCAATTAATCCGCGGGGCACGGTGATTTCGTGCTGATGCACAATAAGGACAGGCGATACGCGTGTTTCTACCAACGAAGTGAGATCATCTAGGGCAGAGGGCGTCGCTTCATCTACAGCAGCAAACGGGCCCATCGTCTCAGGCAAAGCATGGGCCGCACCAAAGCGTTCCGAAACGGTTTTCCAGTTCGCGTTGAACGACGACAAAACGGGGTTCTCTAAGGCCTCAAGCTCAACAGCCAACGGCTGACAATCTAACATTTTCATTCTCCAGACAGGTTTTTGACAATGGTCTTGTGAGGCTTTCTTCGCATTTGGGTCTGGCCGATGCTTGAGGAAGGCGTGGAGGTTTTGTGGAGAAATACCCAAGAATTCCCCATGAGCCCTGCAAGCTTCGAAAGTGAGGGCCGCCTATTCAGACTTCAGTGAAATACCAGCACATGGAGCCCAGAATGAGTATCCAAATACTGCCGTCGGCCACGCGGGAAACCTCTTCGTTTGTCGAGTTTTGGAACGAAATCCTCCCGCCATATATCATCAAGTATCAGCATATCCTGGTCGGTGGCTTGTCACACCACAGCGCTGTCGTCATGCCCACACTTAATGTCAAACGTGGTGATCGCGTTCTGGATGTCGGTTGCGGATTTGGTGCCTCTGGCTTGTTGCCGTCAACGCATCTTGTCTGACGTACATTATCCATGTCGAAGCGCAGGTTGTTCTTGCCGTGACCGGTGTAGCCGTACTGATCCAGACCGCCATGTATCAACGCAAGGGGTTCATCCGCCTGCTTGCGTAGCATCAAAGGGAAATGTGCAGCATCGTGACGTTGGTCTCGAAGCTGAGCTTCATCACTTTCGCCTACAAAACAAAAAAAGCCGCGCTGGGTGAGCGCGGCTTTGAGTGTGATTGTTCGCGCAATTTTAGGCGGTGCCGACCGGTGCTGCACCTTCGGCGGCCTGACGGCGCGCGATTTCGTTGCGGTAGAGTGCGAGGAAATCAATGTTTTCAAGGTTCAGCGGCGGGAAGCCACCGTCGCGGGTCACGTCAGATACGATGCGGCGGATGAACGGGAACAGCATGCGCGGGCATTCGATCAGCAAATAGGGGTGCAGCTGCTCGTCAGGTACATTTTCCACCATGAAGACGCCGGTATATTCCATTTCCAGCAGGAAGATCGGTTTACCGGCTTCCTTGGTCTTGGCGTTGATCTCCAGCTTGACGGTGACGTCATACTGGTTCTCTTGTCCGCGCTTCTTGGCATCGAGGTTCACCTGAACCTGAATATCCGGCGTCGGGTCGCCCTCGCCCAGCCCTTTTTGTGCGGCGATGTTTTCAAAGCTCATGTCTTTGATGAACTGCGCCATGATCTGCATTTTGGGTTGAACTGGTTCTGCGGCGGCGCCGTTTTCTTCGGCCATGTTGGCTACTCCTGAAGCGTGTAAATTCGTTTTGATCCCTCTAACAGGAAGCTGCTCGGGTCTCAACTGGCGTCCTGAGACTAGTGCCGTGTCCAGCCAGAGGGCGGCCCGGATGGCTTATGCGTTGGGTCTTCCAGATCGGTAAATTCGCCGTCAATAATGTCGCCGCCAGTGTTTCTGCTAGGGTTTGGTCGCGGCTGATGGCCCGGATGCTGTCCGGTGTCCACAAAGCTCTGCACTTTCACCCGTTTGCGCACCCAATGAAAAATTGCCAGCCGCACCGGCGGGATCAGCAACGAAAAGCCGACAGCATCGGTGAAAAACCCCGGGGTCAAAAGCAGCAGTCCAGAGGCCAGGATCATCGCGCCATGCGCCAAAGCTTCCGTCGGGTCGCGCAGCTCGTTGAGGTTGGTTTTGATCTGCCCCATGGCCTGCAAACCCTGCGCGCGCACCAGCACGGTGCCCAAAATCGCGGTCAGTATGACGATCCCCAACGTCGGCCAAAGCCCCAGCCAGCCGCCGACCTGGATGAACAGCGCGATCTCCACAATCGGGATCGTGACAAAAAGCAGAAAAAGCCACATAGGCCAGACCTCAGGTTTTGTTTCGCTTAGGTGGACTCGGGGCCCCCTTGCACCTACATAAGGACGGAACCAACGATTTTCCATTCCGCGCCCCCACAGAGGACCCTAATGAGCAGCGAAATGATCCAACTATTAGTGCTGGCCGGCATCGCGGTCTTTCTTATCCTGCGTCTCAAAAACGTGCTGGGGTCCCGCGAAGGCTTTGAAAAGCCGCCGCTTCCCATGCCCGGTCAAAATGACGCAGCCGCTGAGGCCCGCCGCGGGTTTGAGGTGATCGAAGGCGGCCCCGACCGCGACATCACCGACAACGTGCCCGAAGACAGCTCCGCCGCCGACGCGCTGGCCAAGATGAAGGGCGTCGAGCCCTCTTTCGGCGTCAGCGACTTCATGGGCGGCGCCAAGCAGGCCTATGAAATGATCCTCATGGCGTTTGAAAGCGGCGATATCGACGAAATCGCGCCGTTCCTGTCCAAGGACGTCTTTGAAACCTTTCAGGAGGTCATCGACCAACGCGCCGAGCAGGGCCTCACCGTCGACGCCACCTTCGTGGGCGTGCGCGAAACAACGCTGCTGGACGCCGAATTCGATGATGACAGCAAGCTCGCCGAGCTGAAGCTGCGCTTCGTGGGGGAGCTGACCTCCGTGGTGCGCGACGCCGCTGGCGACATCGTCGATGGCGACCTGAACGAGGTCAAACGCCAGAAAGACATCTGGACGTTCGAGCGGGTCATGGGTTCCGACAACCCCAACTGGCAGCTCGTCGCCACGGGCGAATAGGGCCATTGTATGCGCTGGCTCGCGGCCTTGGCATTGGGGGCTTTTATGTCCGCTGATCCTGCCGCCGCGACGCCGGAGACCAAGCCGGACTACGAAATCCTGACCTTCGACCAGCTCAAGGGCTGGGCCGATGACGATCATCAGGCCGCGCTCGATGTGTTCCTCGACACCTGCCCCGATATGGATGACCCGGAATGGGCCTCGCTCTGCGCGCTGGCCACCAGTCAGCCCGACGCCCGCACCTATTTCGAGCTGTTCTTCCGCCCGGTCGCCATCAACCCCAACGACACCGCGCTGTTCACCGGGTATTACGAGCCTGAGCTTCAAGGCTCCCGTCGCCGCACTGGCCCGTACCAGCACCCGCTTTACAAAATGCCGCCTGAGATCACGCCCGGCACCAGCTGGTTCACCCGCGAAGAAATCGAAACGCAGGGCCTGTTGAAAAACCGGGGCCTCGAAATCGTCTACGTCAACGATCCGGTCGATGTGTTCTTCCTGCAAGTTCAGGGGTCGGGCCGCGTCGCCCTGCAAGAAGGCGGTGCCCTTCGTGTTGGCTACGCGGGCAAAAACGGGCGCAACTACAAATCCATCGGGCAGGAACTCGTCCGCCGGGGCGTCTACCAGCCGCATCAGGTCTCCGCGCAGGTCATCAAGCGCTGGGTTCGCAACAACCCCGTCGATGGCCGCGCGCTTTTGCAGCACAACCCGTCCTACGTTTTCTTCCGCGAAGTGTCGGAGGTCCCGGCCCATAAAGGCCCGCTCGGCGCGATGAACCGCTCGATCACGCCAATGCGCTCTATCGCGGTCGACCCCGCTTTCACAAAACTTGGCGCGCCGGTCTGGATCGAAAAGCGCGGCAAGGAGCCGTTGAACCGCCTGATGATCGCGCAGGACACGGGGTCCGCCATAAAAGGCGCGCAGCGTGCCGATATTTACTACGGTACCGGTTCCAAGGCTGGCCGTCGCGCCGGAACAATCAAAGACCCCGGTCGCCTTGTCGTGCTGATGCCGATCCAGATCGCCTACGCCCTCGCGCCGGAGGGTTGATGCATGTCACGCCGCAAACCCCGTGGTCTCAGACCCGATGAACAGGACCTATGGGCCCGTGTGACAGAAACGGCTGAGCCGATCAAAACCCCGCAAACCCTGTTTGTCGACCGACCCAAACCCAAGCCCGCGCCGCCTGCCAAAGCGCCGCTCAAAATGCAGCCTTTCAAGATTGGTGAGAAGGCAAAGCCCGCACAAACGGCCCTGCCGCCGCCCACAGCGCCCGTGGCGATGGACCGCAAAACCTACACCAAGATGAAGCGCGGCAAGATCAGCCCTGACGCCAAAATTGACCTGCACGGTATGACCCAGGACGAGGCGCATCCAGCCCTTGTTTCAACCATTCTGAACGCCCACGCCGCTGGCAAACGCTTGGTATTGGTTGTCACCGGCAAAGGAAAAATGCGCGACGACGGTGGCCCGATCCCTGTGCGTACCGGGGTGTTAAAACACGCCGTGCCGCAATGGCTACGCCAGGCCCCGTTGTTCCAAGTCGTGCTGCAAGTCACCGAGGCCAGCCAAAACCAAGGCGGTTCCGGCGCGCTCTTTGTCTATTTGCGAAGGTTGCGGTAAGGCGGTTCTAGTAACCCATACCTTCGTCACGAACCGGCGCATTCGCATCCCGAAGTTGTCTGCCAAACTCTTTTTCGCAACCTTTCGTTAGATCCCAGCATACAGCCGATATATTGTCTGTTCGGCGCGCATTTTTGCTGGTGCCTTCCGGGAATAGGACCAAGCCTTTTTTCTCAACATCCTTATCTTCAACTGTCGCGGTGGCCGTACCCTCGTAGACATCATAGCGCTTTCCTTCGTACACAAAGACTTGTCCCGTTGAGGTAAATGTGTCCCAACGAAAACCCGGCGTGACCAAACTGCACCCGGCAATGATGCTTATGATAAACAAAGCGCTGAACGTTTTTAGTGCCATTTAACTTCCCCCCAATTAATGAAAAATTCATTGTTGAATACGCAATGCATACAGTATTTTTGCTGCAAAGTCACCGAGGCCAGATTATGGCAACATCTTCAGGTTGTCGCGACACTGAACAAAGGGGCTGAATTTACCCCTTAGTTAGACCCTTCTCAGCCCGCGAAATCCCAACAAAGGCCATCCCGGCGGCAATCACATAGAACGCCGCCACCCACACCATCTGCGCGGCATAATCTACGCCCAAATCAATCACCCAACCGGTCAATCCCGGCCCGATGGCTGACCCCAAAACCATCAAGGCAGTCGCAAGCGCTTTGATTGCGCCCAGATGCCGTGTCCCAAAATATTCCGCCCAAAACGCCGAAGGCAGCGTCGCGTTCATCCCGCTTGAGACACCAAATAAGATCACCCCAATCGCAGCCCCAGTCAGCCCGCCGCTGACTGAGAAAATGAAAAACCCAATAGCTGCCGGGATCAGCACAAAGGGCAGAATCCGCCCCGCGCCAAACCGGTCGATCGCAAATCCGGTGACCAGTGAAATCAGTGTCGCCGTGACCGTGTAGACAGGAAACAGCGCCACCATTTGCAAATGCGACCAACCTTTGATCTCGGCCAGATGCACCTGATGAAAGAAGAATGCTGTGCCAAAGGCCGACGGCCCGGCGATGACCGGCACAAGCATCCAGAACAGCCAATGTTTGACCACCTCGGGTCGGGTCCAGTGTTTGCCGCCAAGTCCGACCGATTGGTTTTCTTCTGCAACGGCCTGCGGCGTGCGCTCTGCCGTCAAAAGGTACAAAAGCACGGGCAAAATCACTGCGACGACGCAAGCCGAGATCACCCAGGATGTGCGCCAGCCGATCACGGTTAAGGCCGCAACCACGATGATGGGCAGCAATGCCTCCCCCAGCAGAAATCCGAAAGATGCAAGGGCAAGCGCGCGTCCCCGCGCCGCCACATACCAGCGCGCCATGGCCACGGACGCCAAATGTGACGCCATGCCTTGGCCTAGAAATCGCAGCAGGAAAATCACAACCGGCAAAAGCCATATGACTGGGTTTATCGCCATGAACAGGCACGCGGCCACCAGCGCGCCCAGCACCAAAGCGCCAAGGCGGCGCACGCGGAACACATCCGTCAGCGCCCCCGCCCAGACCATCAGGATCGCTGAGGCCAACGTGCCGATCATATAGATCCCGCCCCAGCCGCCATGGCTCAGTTCAAACTCCGCCATGATCTCGCCCGCGAAGATCGAAATGAAGAATGTTTGCCCAAAGCATGAGGCAAAGGTCAGCAGGAACCCCGCCGACAGGAATTTCAGGTTGTCACGGATGAAGTGGAGCGTGCCCATATCGACCGCTATAGCGCAGGCGCGCGCCCCCCGATAGGGCGGGTTAATAAGGTCTTAAAAAATTTGAGAAGTCGTTTTGTTTCAGAGGATTACAAGATTCCCCGCATGCGGGGCTCTATAAAACGTAGCGGCTGACATCGGTGGAACGGGAAAGTTCACCCAGATGTTGCTCCACAAATTCAGCATCAACCGTGATCTCTTCCCCTGCCCGATCAGGCGCCGAAAAGCTCAGCTCCTCAAAGACTCGCTCCAGCACCGTATAGAGCCTCCGGGCCCCGATATTCTCGACCGCCTCATTCACATCCGCCGCGATCTTCGCCAGTGCTTTGATCCCGTCAGGAACGAAAGAAACAGTCACCTCCTCCGTCTTCATCAGCGCCGTATATTGCAAGGTCAGCGCATTGTCTGTCTCCGTCAGGATCCGCACGAAGTCATCCTCCGTCAGCGCCCGCAGCTCCACCCGGATCGGCAGCCGCCCCTGAAGTTCCGGCAGCAGATCAGACGGCTTGGCCACATGAAATGCCCCCGACGCGATGAACAGCACATGATCGGTCTTCACCGGGCCATGCTTCGTCGAAACAGTCGTCCCCTCAATCAACGGCAACAAGTCCCGCTGCACTCCCTCACGCGATACATCGGCCCCCCGCGCATCCGCCCGGGCACAGACTTTGTCGATCTCATCCAGAAACACGATCCCGTTCTGCTCCACCGCTTCAATCGCTGTAAGTTTGATACTGTCATCATCCAACAGCTTGTCCGCCTCATCTGCGATCAACAGCTCATAGCTGGATTTGACGGTGGTTTTCACCTTCTTGGTGCGCCCGCCCATCTTCCCGAATAAATCGCCCAGGTTCATCATCCCGCCGCCGCCCATCCCGGGCTGACCTGGGATCTCCATCCCGCCAAACGGGTTGGAGGTGTCGGCGATTTCCAACTCGATCTCTTTGTCGTCCAGCATTCCGTCGCGCAGTTTCTTGCGGAACATCTCCCGTGTTTGTTCACGGGCGCCTTCACCGGCGAGTGCTTCAATCACGCGCGTTTCAGCTGCTTCATGAGCGGAAGCTTTCACGTCCTCACGCATATGTTCGCGCGTCATCACAATTGCCGCGTCAACCAGATCGCGGATGATTTGTTCCACGTCGCGCCCCACATAGCCAACCTCGGTAAATTTCGTCGCTTCGACTTTCAAAAACGGAGCACGTGCCAGCCTGGCCAGACGTCGCGAAATTTCGGTCTTGCCGACGCCGGTGGGTCCGATCATCAGGATGTTCTTGGGATACACCTCGTCGCGCAAATCATCGCCCAACTGCTTGCGCCGCCACCTGTTGCGGAGCGCGACAGCGACAGCGCGTTTGGCGTCTTTCTGGCCGATGATGAACCGGTCAAGTTCCGAGACGATTTCGCGCGGGGTGAGGTCTGTCACGTTGTCTACCTTTGTTTGTCGAGCGTCCCGTAGACTTATGCGATGGGTCGGGAAACTCAAGGCCCTGATCACCGGTCCGCGCACGGAAGATGACGTTTGCGTGTGAAGGGCTATGCGTGGCGCTTGTATTGGATCAATATCGCTACCAAATCAGAATGATATCTAGGAGATCTGACATGACGACACGTCGCACCGTTTTGCAGGGTTTCGCCGCCCTGTCCGCCCTTGCTGCCGCCCCTGCTTTTGCCGGTGGGCATGGGCGTTTGGGTACATTCAAAGGCGCAAGCAACCACGTCACAAGCGGCACGGTCGAAGTGCTGAAAGATGAAGTCGTACTGCTGGATGATTTCTTCTTCGACGGCGCGCCTGACCCGAAAGTGGCCTTTGGTAAAGATGGCTATGATGCAAAGACGTTGATGGGTCCGTTGACGTCGAACTCTGGCAAATCCACCTACAAGATCCCGGCAGGCATCAACCCGGATGACTACAACGAGGTTTGGATCTGGTGCGAGAAGTTCAACGTGCCGTTGGGTGTCGCCAGCATTTAATCGCCAATCGCCTCTACTGTGAGGTTTCCATTGGTGTAGACGCATATGTCTGCAGCAATGGCCATGGCTTCACGCGCGACAGTTTCTGCATCCTTGTCCGTGCCCATAAGGGCGCGGGCTGCTGCCAAAGCGTAGTTTCCGCCTGAGCCAATGGCTGCAACATCATGTTCTGGCTCAAGCACATCGCCCGCCCCGGTGATGACAAAGAGGTCTTTGCCGTCTGTGACGATGAGCATCGCTTCGAGGTTTTTCAGGTATTTATCTGTGCGCCAGTCTTTGGCGAGCTCTACCGCCGCGCGGGCAAGCTGGCCTGGTGTTGTTTCAAGTTTGGCTTCGAGGCGTTCAAGAAGCGTGAACGCATCAGCGGTGGAACCAGCAAATCCGGCGACCACATCATTGCCGCCTGGAGAAAGCCTGCGCACCTTGCGCGCTGTGCCTTTGATGACAGTTTGACCTAGGCTAACTTGACCGTCGCCCGCGACAACCACCTTGCCGCCCTTGCGTACGCCAATGATCGTTGTGCCATGCCAGCCGGGGAATTCTTCTTGTGCCATTGACGTGCTCCTTCACCTGTTGGTTTCATATAGGGGGCCATGGCGCGAAGCGCAAAGTGAACGAATGGCACGCATTCGGCGCACACCAAAATTTATTTGAGTATTTGAGAATCAAATGGAGATGAAAAAACCCCGCCGGGTGTGGGCGGGGTTTTCTGTGTTCTAGGTGAGGGTGCGTTCGACTTCTTCTCGGGTGAAAATCTCGATCACATCATCGGATCGGATATCATCGTAATTTTCAAATGCCATGCCGCATTCCTGACCGGAGATCACCTCGGGCACCTCGTCTTTGAAGCGCTTGAGCGTTTTCAGTGTGCCTTCATGGATCACCACGTTGTCTCGCAGCAAGCGTACCCCGGCTGAGCGGCGTGCGACGCCTTCGGTGACCAAACAGCCTGCAACTTTACCGACGCCGGTGACTTTGAAGACCTCTTTGATCGATGCGTAACCAATGAACGTCTCTTTGATTTCGGCAGAAAGCAGGCCAGATGCGGCTTGCTTCACATCGTCCACCAGGTCGTAGATCACCGAATAGTATCGGATTTCGACGCCTTTTTGGTTGGCGGTGTTACGTGCGGGTGCATTGGCCCGGACGTTGAAGCCAAAGACGGGTGCGCCGGAGGCTTCGGCCAGGCCGATGTCGCTTTCTGTGATCGCGCCCACACCTGAGTGCAGCACGCGGACGCGGACCTCATCATTGCCGATTTTTTCCATCGCTTGCACGATAGCCTCGGCGGAGCCTTGTACGTCAGCCTTCACCACAATCGGCATTTCGGAGACGTCTTCGTCTGCTTTTGCGTTTGCCATCAGCTGTTCGAGCGTTGTGGCAGCACCGGCGGCGGCACGTTTGTCCTTGGCGGCTTTCTCGCGATATTCTGCGATTTCGCGCGCTTGTGCTTCGGTCTCAACCACGTTCAGCACGTCACCGGCCTCAGGTGTGCCGTTCAGGCCAAGAACCTCGACAGGTACCGATGGTCCGGCTTCTTTGACGCGCTTGCCTTGGTCATTTTCCATGGCACGAACGCGACCCCATTGCTCACCAACAACGAAGATGTCGCCTTGCTTGAGCGTTCCTGTTTGCACCAGGACGGTGGCGACCGGGCCGCGGCCTACGTCGAGCTGTGCCTCGATAACGGCGCCAGTGGCGGCGCGATCTGGGTTGGCCTTTAGCTCAAGAATTTCGGCCTGCAAGGCGATGGATTCGAGAAGCCCATCCAGGCCCTGACCTGAGATCGCAGAAACCTCGACGTCTTGCACTTCGCCGGACATTTTCTCGACGATGACTTCGTGCTGCAGCAAATCGGTGCGCACTTTGTCGGGGTTTGCTGCGGGCAAATCGATCTTGTTGATTGCAACGATCATCGGCACTTCGGCAGCTTTCGCGTGGGCAATCGCCTCTATCGTTTGCGGCATAACGGCGTCATCGGCAGCGACGACCAACACGACAATGTCAGTGACCTGCGCGCCACGTGCCCGCATCGACGTGAACGCCGCGTGACCGGGCGTGTCGAGGAAGGTCAGCTTTTGGCCACCCTGCTCAACCTGATAGGCGCCAATATGCTGTGTGATACCGCCTGCTTCGCCAGCAACAACGCGGGCATTGCGGATCGCATCCAACACAGAGGTTTTGCCGTGGTCGACATGGCCCATGACGGTGATGACAGGTGGACGTGGGGAAAGGTCTTCGTCCTTATCCTCGGTCGCTTCGATCACGTCTTCCACGTCGGAGTCTGAAACGCGCACGACGTTGTGGCCAAATTCTTCGATGATCAGTTCAGCCGTATCGGCGTCAATCGTCTGGGTTTGGGTCACCATCATGCCGTTTGTCATGAGCGCCTTGACGACGTCAGCGACACGCTCG
Source organism: Litoreibacter sp. JB4-2 (assembly GCF_055693445.1). Lineage (NCBI taxonomy): Bacteria > Pseudomonadati > Pseudomonadota > Alphaproteobacteria > Rhodobacterales > Roseobacteraceae > Litoreibacter > Litoreibacter sp. JB4-2. The sequence continues at coordinate 2,502,980 of NZ_CM146334.1, read as the reverse complement.
GACATACGGTTTGCAAGCTCAGAGACGACAATCGCCTCAGGCAGGTTCACATTGCGGATCACCTTTTCGCGTTCGATATTTCCGCCCATTGCCTTTTGGCGAGCGCGTTCTTGTTTGCGCTTCATCGCGGCCATGGACTTGTGACGGCCTTCGCCGCCGCGAAGCGCTTGGTTCACGGTCAACTTACCGGAACGGCGACCGTCATCCTGGCGGCCTTTGCCTTTGTTGCGGTCGTCTTCGCGCTCGCGGCGCACTGGCGTCGGAGCAGCTTTGCCACCACCACGCGGGCCAGATGGCGCAGCAGCGGGCGCGGCTGCATCCGCAGGAGCCGCTGCTGCTGCAGCTGGGCGTGCTTTGGCAGCTTCGGCTTCGCGTTTCTTGGCTTCTTCTTCTTCAGCCCGGGCGCGCAACGCGCTTTCGCGTTCTTTGTCTTCACGCTCTTTGGCTTCGGCCTCGGCGCGGCGACGTTCGCGGTCTGCTTCGCGCTTCTTCTCTTCTTCTGCACGGCGGGCGACGTCTGCCGCCTCTTGTTCTTTGGCGGCTTGCAACGCCTTCATTCGGCGCTCCATCTCCGCGTCCGAAATGCCAGCCGGGCGTTTCGACGGGTCGGAACCACGTGGCGATGCATTTGGCGCAGGCGCATTTGCGGCACCGGGTTTCGGTACCACAACGCGCTTGCGCTTGGTTTCCACCACCACATTCTTGGTGCGCCCATGGCTAAAGCTTTGCTTCACATTGCCGGGGCGGGCGCCTTTTAGGCCCAGAGGTTTTTTGCCGTCACTATCGCTCATGCGTCGTCTTTTCCTTGCTTGAGGGCCTTTTTGCCGCTCGTCATTCCGCGGACGCCCTTCAAACGAATGCCCTCAGCTTTGACTTGCTTGCTGAGTCCACCCGCCGTTAAGGCGCCATGTATCACACTTTCGCGGCCGAATGCCAAACCCAATTCCTGGGCGGTCAAACTGCCGATAAATACGTCTTTTCCCTCTGGCGAGCGCAGGCGCGATTTGCCCCGCTCTGACCCGTCAGAGGCCTGAACCAAAAGACGGGCGCGTTCCGTCTCCAGCAGGCCTTTTACTTTCTCATATCCAGTCACCGCTTGGCCCGCTTTGCGCGCCAGAGAGATCAAATCGATCAAGCGGCGCGCCAATAGGGCTTCCGTCTGATCAAAAAGATCATCAGGGACCACGACCTGCATCTTGGCAGAACGCGAAAACGCCTTTTTCTTTATCGCCGTCGCGAGCGCGTCTTTGGTTGCACTGACCCACATGCCACGACCAGGTAACTTGCCCATGACATCGGGGACGACCTGATTTTCAGGTCCCACAACGAAACGGATCATCCGAGCAGGATCGCCTACCTCACCGGTTGCGATGCAGCGCCGCTCTGGCCCGTCCTGGTTCTTTTCTCGACCGCCGCGGCTCATAGCCGGCACTCTCGAGGCCTGAAATCAGGCCTCGGTCCCTTCTTCAGCGGCTTCAGTCTCTTCGCCTTCTTCTTCCGAGACGAGATCGGCAGGATCAACCCAACCAAGCTGGATACGCGCCGTCATGATAAGATTCTGCGCCTCCTCCAGAGACATGTCAAATTTCTCCAATACGCCGTCATCTTTTACGCGCTCTTCGCCAACTGTGGTCCAACCACCGGCAAGCTCCCAATCGGCGCAAGTCGCAAAGTCTTCCAGCGTTTTGACATCATCCTCGGCGAGCGCTTCCACCATTTGGGGTGTCAGGCCTTCGAATGCAATAAGGCTGTCCTCAACACCCAATTCACGAGCATGATCTAGCGCCTTCTTGTTCTGCGCTTCCAGATAGTCGCGGGCACGCGCCTGCAGCTCAGACGCAGTGTCATCATCGACGCCATCGATTACCAAAAGTTCGTCGACCTCGACATAGGCAACTTCCTCAAGGGAGGTAAAGCCTTCGGAAACAAGCAGTTGTGCAAAAAACTCGTCGAGGTCGAGGGTGGAGACGAACAGCTTTGTACGCTCCTCGAACTCGGCCTGACGGCGCGCGCTTTCTTCTTCCTCGGTCATGATGTCGATATCAAGGCCCGTCAGCTGCGATGCCAGACGCACGTTTTGACCGCGACGGCCAATGGCCAGCGACAGTTGCTCTTCGGGGACAACGACTTCGATACGCTCAGCTTCTTCGTCCAGAACAACTTTGGACACCTCGGCGGGTTGAAGCGCGTTCACCAAGAAGGTCGGCGTGTCTTCGTTCCAAGGAATGATGTCGATTTTTTCGCCCTGCAGCTCATTCACGACTGCCTGAACGCGGGAGCCGCGCATACCAACACAGGCGCCAACTGGATCGATAGAGTTGTCGTATGAAATCACGGCAATCTTTGCGCGTGAACCGGGGTCGCGTGCCACTGCTTTGATGTCGATGATGCCGTCATAGATCTCAGGAACTTCCATCTTGAACAGCTCCGCCATGAATTGCGGGTCGGTCCGGCTCAGGAAAATCTGCGGGCCGCGCTGTTCGCGACGCACATCCTTGATGTAGACACGGATCCGGTCATTTGGGCGGTACGCCTCGCGACCAATCTTCTCATTCCGGCGCAGGATCGCCTCGCCACGGCCGATATCAACGATAACATTGCCGTATTCCTCGCGTTTGACCTGACCGTTGATGATTGTGCCAGCCTTGTCTTTGAATTCTTCGTATTGGCGGTCGCGCTCAGCTTCGCGGACCTTCTGCAAAATAACCTGCTTAGCGGATTGTGCGGCGATGCGGCCCATTTCAACAGGGGGTACCTCGTCCACAATCGTGTCACCGATTTCCGGGTTGTCCAGATAGTCCTTGGCGTCCTCAACATTCAGCTCAGCACGGTCATTTTCGATCTCGTCATCAGCGACAACGGTGCGCACCCGGGTGAAGGTTGCTTTGCCGGTCTTGCGATCGATAGAGACGCGAATGTCCAGCTCAGCCCCGTAACGCGACTTGGCGGCACGGGCGAGCGATTCTTCCATCGCTTCCACGACCAGCTCCGGGTCGATCATCTTTTCGCGGGCCACGGCTTCTGCAGTTTGCAGCAGTTCCAGCTGGTTTGCTGAGGTAATTGCCATTCTTTATTCCTCCTCACCATCGACGATCTGTTGGACTTCGTCGAATTGGGTTTCGTCAATCTCGCCCGCGTCTTTGCGGTTTTTAAGCACGTCGCGGATCAAATCATCCGTCAGCACCAGTTTTGCGTCGGTCAGCCAGTCGAATTTCAATCCGACCGTGCCTTCTTCAATATTGATAAGAACCTCGTCGCCATCCGTACCGGCAATTTCGCCCTTAAAGCGGCGGCGGCCGTCGATCAGCTCTTCTGTTTCAATCTTGGCCTCATAACCTTGCCACATGTCGAAATCCTTCAACCGTGTCAGGGGCCGGTCGATGCCGGGGCTAGAGACTTCAAGGTTATATTCGCCTGAAATAGGGTCTTCCACGTCCATCACCGCCGACAAAGCGGTTGAGATGCTGGCAAGGTCTTCGACCTCGATCCCGCCTTCGGGCTTTTCCGCCATAACCTGCAAGATATCGGTCTTTCCGCCCATCAACCGTAGGCGCACCAACTCAAACCCCAACCCTTCGATAACGGGCTTGGCGATCTCGGCCAGACGGCGGTCGATAGCGGCTTTTGCGATCAGGTCGGACATGGTTTCCTTAGGCTACGTTTTGAAACTAAAAGTTGAGGCACAAAAAAACGGGCGCGCGGCCCGTTGATGTTTCCCGGTGGGCGCTGGGGGTGGAGACCAGCGCGCCGCTGTTGCAAGCGATATAGGGGAAGGTTTTGCCGACCGCAAGGGCCAAGCGGTTAACGTTCTGCGATTAACGCGACGGTCCCCGCCGTTTCGGGCGCGCATCGCCACCCTTTCCTTTGAAAGCCTTGGGTTTGCCGCGTGACCGCAGTGACTTTGACGGATCGCCTGCGAACTTTGGCTTTGGCTTACCGGCAGGTTTCGCCTTCGCTACCGGCTTCTCATCGTGTTTTGGTTTGGCCGCCGGTTTTGGTTTGCTGTCGTAGCTTGGTTTCCCGCCGGGCTTGGCGTCATATTTCGGTTTCGGCTTACCTTTAGGCTTGTCGTCGTAGCGCGGCTTGCCAGCAGGTTTGCCCTTAAAATCAGAAACGGTTTCTGGGTCGCGCTTCGGCTTCTTTTCTTTCCACTCGCGCGGCTCTTTCGGTGCTTTTCGTGGATCGCCGGCGTCACTTAGTGGTTTGCGTCGGTTCGAAGCCATGCCGCCATGCGGTTTGCCACCGGGCTTTGGCCCTTTGTCGAAGCGCGGCGGGCGCGCAGAAGTATCAGGAACATGGTCCAGTTTGGTGACTTTAGCGCCTTCTTCGAGCACCATGTTGGGGCCAAGTGCGGCCTCAAATCCAGCAACAGAGCCTTTTTTCAGCTCAACAAAGGTTTCCGTTTCCTGCACCCGGATCGCACCGATATCGTCTTTGGAGATATCACCCATCCGGCATAGCATCGGCAGCAACCAGCGTGGTTCTGCCCGCTGATCGCGACCAACTGAGATTGAAAACCACTGTGACGGACCGAATTCTTGACGCGGTTTCGGGGCGTCCTTGGTTGATGGTTTTGCCAAATCTTCCGGCGCGGTTTGACGCGAACGGTAAAGGCGCAAATAGGCAGCAGCGATTTGCTCGGACGTAAAGGTTTCCGCCAATTTAGAGACGAATTCGACCTCGTCTTTCGCGGGTTCATCAGTGAAAGATGGGTCCGCGAACATGCGTTCCTGATCGCGTTCCAAGACCTCATCGGCGGTTGGTGCGGCACCCCATTCGGCCTGAACTTTGGCAAATTTCAGTAAACGCTCTGCTTTTTTCGACCAACGCTGTGGCACGATAATTGCGGAAACCCCTTTGCGCCCCGCGCGCCCAGTGCGGCCCGAGCGGTGCAGCAGCGTTTCGCCGTTATTAGGCAGCTCTGCGTGTACTACCAGTTCCAGATTGGGCAAATCGATCCCGCGTGCGGCGACATCGGTGGCGACACAAACCCGTGCGCGTCCGTCGCGCATGGCTTGTAGGGCATGGGTGCGTTCGTTCTGGCTTAGCTCACCTGATAGAGCCACCACTTGAAAACCCCGGTTCGAAAAACGCGCCGTCAGCCGGTTCACCGTCGCGCGGGTGTTGCAAAACACGATCGCATTCTGCGCTTCATAGAAGCGCAACACATTGATAATGGCGTTCTCGGGGTCGTTCCCGGCGACCAGCATGGCACGATATTCAATGTCAGAGTGTTGGGATTTTTCTGCCGCTGTGGCCAAGCGCACGGCATCGGGTTTTTGGTAATTCTCGGCTAGCCGCGCGATCATTTTTGGTACTGTGGCGGAAAACATCAATGTGCGCCGCTCTTCCGGGGCCTCCGACAGGATAAATTCCAAGTCCTCACGGAAACCGAGGTCCAGCATTTCATCCGCTTCGTCCAGAACCACGGCGCGGATGTCTGACATGTCCAAAGAACCGCGTTTGATATGGTCAACCAAACGGCCCGGGGTGGCGACCACGATATGCGCGCCCCGTTCCAGGGCACGTTTTTCGGTCCGCATGTCCATGCCGCCAACGGTTGATGCGACAGTTGCGCCGGCAAATTCGTAAAGCCAGTCGAGTTCCCGTTTGACCTGAAGGGCCAGTTCGCGGGTTGGTGCGACGATCAATGCCAAAGGTGCGGCGGGGCGGTCGAATCTATCCGATGTGCCTAAAAGTGTCGGCGCAATCGCCAACCCGAACCCGACGGTCTTGCCAGACCCGGTTTGCGCCGAAACCAAAAGGTCTTTTTCCGCATGATTAGGGTCTGTTACAGCTTCCTGAACCTGCGTCAGGGTCGTGTATTCGCGCTTTTCAAGCGCGCGGGCGATGGTCTCGATCATGGGAGGCTTTCTGAAAACTCAAGCGGCTCACCTACGCCCCTTTCGGGCGAATGTATAGGCAAAGAAAAACGCCCCTCCTTTCGAAGGGGCGTTCTATTCGGTCGACTGTCAATCGCTTACGCGAACCACCAGCGCTCCATCAAGCGAGAGCTGTCCATCTGGAACACGTTGCCGATTGTGCCGGAGTTGGCCAGTTTGGTCGAATGCGCATCCACATAGTTCGCGTACATTGGAACCACTGTACCGCCATTGGTGGACATCAGCATCTGCATTTCGGTGTACATCTCACGACGCTTGCCGGAATCGAGCTCCGCACGTGCCGTCAGAAGCAGCTCTTGGAAGCGGGCATTTTCCCAGCCTGTGTCGTTCCAAGGAACGCCGGTTTCATAGGCGGTCGAGAACATCCAGTCCTCGGTGGCGCGGCCGGACCAATAGCAGGCGCACCATGGCTTTTTCAGCCAGACGTTGGACCAGTAACCATCATCGGGCTCTTGCACCACGTTGATGTTGATACCCGCAGCTTTGGCGGAGTTCTGATAGAGCTGCGCTGCGTCAACGGCACCTGCGAAGGCGGCGTTTGCGGCAGACAGGTCCACGTTCAACCCGCTCAGACCGGCTTCCTTGATCAAAGCTGCTGCTTTGTCTGGATCATAGTCGTTTTGCGCCAAGTCGGCTGCGAAGTACTGGTTTGCAGGCCCGATTGGGTGGTCATTGGCGACTTTACCGTGACCCAGCAGGATCTTGTCGACCATTTCCTGACGGTTCACAGCGTGCTTCAGCGCCTGACGCACTTTCAGATCAGAGAACGGATCGAGACCTGTTTGCATTGGGAAGGTGTAGTGCTGGTTGCCAGTCACTTCGAAGATTTCGATTTGCGGGTTGGCTTTCAGCAGCGCTTCGGTTTTGAAGTCCACTCGGTTCACGGCGTCAACCTGGCCGGTCATAAGAGCGTTCATCCGTGCGGAAGCATCGTTGATCGCGATAACCTCGACTTCGTCGAAGTAGCCCGCGTCGTCTTTATAGTGGTTTGCGTAGCGTTTGCCGACAAACCGTACACCTGGGTCGAAGGATTCAACAGTGTAGAGGCCCGTACCGTTGCCTGAAGCAATGGCTTCGTCGATCTCGCCGGCTGGGAACATCAGGATGTGATAATCCGAGAGCAAGAACGGAAAGTCGGCGTTGCCGGCTGCCAGTGTCATCTGGATTTCGTGATCGGAGATTTTTTTCATCTCAGAGATTGCGGAAACGATTGGCTTAGCGGCAGATTTTGCACCTTCAGCTGTGTGCATTTCCAGCGACGCGATCACATCGTCCGCACCAAATGGCTTGCCGGAGTGGAATGTCACGCCCTTGCGCAGCTTGAATGTCCAGGTTTTCGCGTCAGCGGAGGCTTCCCAGCTTTCGGCCAATTCGCCTTTCAGTTGGCCGTCTGCACCCACTTCGGTCAAGCAATCGAACACAGCGCCGTGGGCGCACATGATCATGAAGCTGTCCGAATGCGTCCGACCATCCCAGCTGTCCGAGGTGTTGGCGCCAGCCAAACCCAGACGCAGGCGGCCGCCCCGTTTTGCTTGTGCCATGACAGGCATGCCGGTGGCTGAAAGCACACCTGCTGCGATACCTGATTTTAGCAGGCCGCGTCTTGAAATTTGTGACATGTATAGTCTCCCAGTTGGTAAATTTTTGACGGCGTCCCCGTCCGTTGTCCCGTCACTCTTTCTGAGTGATTCGCGTTACATCTTATCAACAGCTGCGTCGCCGATGTTATCAACTCCGCGTTGTTCGAGCAGATTATCCAGCCAATCGGGGTCCATTTCGGGCACCGAGCTTAGCAGAAGATCTGTATAAGGGTGATGCGGCGGTTGGAACATATCCGCCTTCTCGCCTTGTTCCACGACAACCCCGTCCTTCATCACAACCACCTCGTCGGAGATAGCGCGAACAGTCGCAAGATCGTGCGTGATAAACATATAGCTCAGCCCTAGCTGGTCTTGCAGCTTGGCGAGCAGTTTCAAAATACCCTCGGCGACCAACTGGTCCAGGGCCGATGTTACTTCGTCGCAAATGATGAACTTGGGCTCAGCCGCAAGCGCGCGGGCGATCCCGATGCGCTGTTTTTGCCCGCCCGACAGTTCTGACGGCAGGCGGTGGAAATACTGCGTTGGCTCAAGCTCAATCTCTTCAAGAAGCGTGTCCACTTTGGCGCGTTTTTCTTTGCCTTTGAGCCCAAGGTAGAATTCGACGGGCCGACCAATGGTTTCCCCAATGGTTTTGCGTGGGTTAAGCGCGGTATCAGCCATCTGGTAGATCATCTGCGCCTGACGCAATTGCATCTTGTCGCGTTGGCGGTAATCCAGTGGCAACTGTTTGCCATCAAATTCGATATGGCCAATGCGGGGCGGCAAAAGCCCGGTGATGCAGCGCGCGGTAGTTGATTTTCCGGAACCAGATTCGCCAACCACAGCGACAGTGCGCCCTTCATGGATGTCAAAGCTGACATCGTGCAGAACATCGACCGTTCCATATGCCGCGGTGACGTTTTTGACCGACACAACAGGCGTGGCGCCAGTGATCACCGAAGGTTTCGCGGGGCGTTCAAAGCTGCGAACCGCCCAAAGCGACTTGGTGTATTCTTCGGTCGGCTGTGACAGCATGGTCCGGGTATCAGCTTCCTCAACCTCGTCGCCTTTGAGCAAGACCTTAATCTTGTCCGCCATCTGCGCCACAACAGCGAGGTCATGGGTGATGTAAATCGCGGCAGTGTCGAACTGTTCCACGATATCGCGGATAGACGCGAGCACCTCGATCTGGGTGGTAACGTCCAGCGCAGTTGTAGGTTCGTCGAAGATAATCAGATCCGGGCGGCAGGCCATGGCCATGGCGGTCATCGCGCGTTGTAGCTGCCCGCCGGACACCTGATGCGGATACCGGAAGCCAATTTCTTCCGGATTGGGCAACCGTAGCCTACGATAAAGCTCGATCCCGTCTTCCTGGCTTTCGGCACGTCCCGAAACGCCGTGCTGCGTTGGGCCTTCGGTGTGCTGGTCAATCAGTTTGTGTGCCGGGTTGAAGCTGGCGGCGGCAGATTGTGCGACATATGCAATGCGGCTTCCAAGTAGCGCGCGCTTGTCGGCGGCCGAGGCAGTCACCAGATCGACGCCGTCAAAGACAACAGACCCTTCTGAAATGCGCACACCGTCCCGGGTGAACCCCATCGATGCGAGCCCAATAGTGGATTTACCGGCACCGGATTCGCCGATCATACCGATGACTTCGCCCTTGTTCAGGTCAAGATCGACGCCCTTGATGATTGGGTTCCAGGTCTCGTCTGAACGACCTTCTATCTTGAGGCCACGAATTTTGAGAAGCGGTTCGCTCATTCTTGTGTCCTCACTCTTTCAGGCCCGAAGATTTATGCAGCATCCAGTCCACCACAAAGTTCACGGCCACGGTCAGAAGCGCGATTGCGCTTGCTGCGAGCAATGGAGCCAAGGCCACATTTGGTGCGAAGGCTGCGAAGTTGATGAACTGTGCAAGGTCGCGCACCATTGTGCCCCAGTCAGCCAACGGCGGCTGGATACCGACGCCGAGGAAGGACAGTGATGCGATGGTGAGAAACACAAAGCAAAACCGTAGCCCGAATTCGGCCAGAAGTGGTGCATACGCGTTTGGAAGCATCTCGCGGAAGATAAGATAACCCAAACCTTCGCCACGCAATTTCGCGGCCTCAATGTAGTCCATTACGACGATGTTTAGGCCAACAGCGCGCGACAATCGAAATACGCGGGTCGAGATCGATGACTGCGATAATGATGATCATGTAAATCGTAACTTGCCACGAAGCCGATCCGGCCCAAGCCGTGGCAATTGTGATCAGCAACAAAGCGAAGATCAAAGCCGGAATTGCCATCAGAGCGTCAACTGCGCGCGACAGAAGCTGGTCAAGCCAGCCGCCCAGCGTCGCCGCCAGAAATCCCAGTGAACCGCCGATGAGGAAGGCTAAGCATGTGGTGACAAATGCGATGCCAACCGTGTTTTGTGCCCCAAAGATCAGGCGGGATAAGATATCGCGGCCAATTTGGTCGGTACCAAGTGGGTAATCCGGATTGCCGCCCATGGCGACGTTGCCACCAGGCACGACATTGGCGTTGCCAAGGACTTCTTCTTGTCCATAAGGCGCGATGGCCCCGGCGAAAATCGAAACGACGGCGTAAAGGATAATGATCAAAATCCCAAAAGCAGCGGTCAAAGGCATGGAGCGGAACAGCTTCTTCGAACCTTCTGTCCCAACGCTGCGACCCAAAAGCCTGAACAGGAAGGCAGCAATCGCGAAAACGATGAAGAGTTGAACCGCCCAGCGGAAGAACATCACGCCGGCTTGCGGCACGCCATCCACGTTTTGTGGTTGAACGAAAAGCCAAGCCCCAAAAACCAAAAGGACGGCCGCAAAAACATATCCGTATGCAACGCCGAAGGGCATGTCACGGAAGAACGGCGCATTGGAAGTGGCGGATCGCCCACCCATGCGGAAGACATAGGCAATGCCTGCCAGAACGATCGCTGCTAAGATGAGATAAATCAAAGTCATTTCGGGTGCCTCAGACGTGGGTTGGAGACAATCGAAAGGATGTCAGCGGTGAGGTTAAGCAAGATGTAGACAGCGGCAAAGAGCAGACAGCAGGCTTGCACAGCAGGGATGTCGCGAATTTTGACGCTATCGACGAAATACTGTCCGATGCCGGGATAGACAAAGACCACTTCGACCACGACGACCCCAGTAACAAGGAAGGCAAGGTTTAGCGCGATCACGGTAATAATTGGGGCCAGTGCGTTTGGCAGTGCGTGTTTCACGATCACCCGCATCGGGCTGAGTCCTTTCAGGCGCGCCATCTCAATATAAGGTGATGCCAGAAGGTTGATGATCGCAGCACGTGTCATCCTCATCATTTGTGCGGTCACGGCTAGCGTCAAAGTCAGCGCGGGCAACATAGTGCGATTCAAGCGTTCCGAGAATTCCATCCCTTCAAACACATTCGACAGTGATGGGAAGATCGGGTTCAACACGGCAAGGAAAAGGATCAACACATATGCGATGAAGAATTCTGGGCTGGAAATCGCAGAAAGCGTTGAGACATTCATAGCACGGTCAAAGGCGCTGTTGCGATACAGCGCAGTCAAAATGCCAAGTGTCACGGCCAAAGGCACCGCGATTGCTGCGCTCACACCGGCAAGGAAGAAGGTGTTTTTCAGCTTTGGGATGATCTGATCAACAACGGTGATTACGTCGGGACCGGTCGCTGTGGTGCCAAAGTTCCCTGCAAACAAGGCCTGGCTGAGCGGAACGCCCAAATCACCGCGTAGAACGCCACCAAGCCAAGTTATATAGCGAGACACAGCATTTTGGTTGAGGCCAAGTTGTTCCCGTATAGCGTTAACAGCCTCCGGCGTTGCGCCTTGCCCCAGGATTGCTTCCGCGAAATCACCCGGAAGCGCGTTGACCGCAACAAAGATGATGATGGAAACGACGAATAGGGTCACCAGACCCAGCAGCAAACGCTGCACAATAATTCTCAGTATTCCTGACACGTGTTCGCAAATGCCCCCGTATGTCCCTGAGCCACTAGGGTAACGGGTGAGTGGCGGCTGTAAACCCTAAGCCCCTAAACTGGAGTCATTAAATCTCAATTTTGGGGTCAAACCCCTTATTTTATCCACGCAGCATATTTGTAATACGTACCAACTCGGCAGTAATTCCTGGTTCGGACAGTGCATGCCCTGCTGCTGGCACCATGCTCAACGTGGCTTTTTCCCATCCTTGTGCGAGCGCGTAGGCGGATTGCGGTGGGCAGATCATGTCGTAGCGGCCTTGAACAATCGACGCGGGGATATGCTCAATTGCGGCTCGATTTTCAAGAATCGCATTGTCGGTCTCGAGCCATCCTTGATTAACGAAGTAATGGTTTTCCAGACGGGCAAAGGCGCGCGCATAGTCCGAGGGGCTGTCGCCTGAACTGCGAACGTGCATTGCCGCCAGCGAATTTTCCCACCCTGCCCAGCTGCGTGCAAACCGTATCTCTTGCTGCATGTCGCCGGAAAACAGACGTCGCGCATAGGCCGCGATCAGATCTTGGTGCTCATCCTCGGGGACCAGTTTGACGAATTCTGCCCAACGTTCCGGGAAAAACTGCCCGGCGCCGCCGCCATAGAACCAGTCGAGCTCTCGTTTGGTCATCAAAAAGACACCGCGCAGGATCAAGTGGGAAACCCGGTCGGGATGCGTTTCGGCGTAGATCAAGGCAAGTGTGGCGCCCCAGCTGCCGCCAAAAACGATCCAATCATCGATATCGAGCCCTTCGCGGATCGTCTCGGTATCGCGTACGAGATGCCAGGTCGTGTTGTTTTCAATCGAAGCATGTGGGCGAGACCGGCCACAGCCACGCTGATCAAACAGGATGATCCGGTAGTGTGTAGGGTCGAAATAACGCCGCATGGCAGGGCTGCAACCGCCGCCCGGTCCACCATGCAAAACGACTACAGGTTGCCCATCCGGGTTGCCGCATTGCTCCACATAAATGCGGTGCCCGTCGCCCACTGACAGCATGCGCTGGTCGAACGGCTCAAGGGCCGGGTAAAGATGCGCGGCTGCGCGGTTTTGTCCTGCGGTTCTGTCCATAACGCACTATATAACTACCAAGCGCGGCGAAACCATGCCGAAAAGAGGATACAGATGACGACAACTGTTGACGCAGGAGAGATTGCCAAATTTGAGGCGATGGCCGCCGAATGGTGGGACGTAAATGGCAAGTTTAAGCCACTTCATATGCTCAACCCATGCAGGTTGGATTACATCACCAGCCAAATTGCGGCGGAGTTCGACCGTGACCTTAAAACCCGCAACGCTTTTGCGGGTTTACGCATCCTTGATATCGGCTGCGGCGGTGGGTTGTTGTCCGAACCTATGGCGCGCCTTGGTGCCGATGTCGTGGGCGCCGATGCGGCGGAGCGCAACATCCCAGTTGCGCAGGTTCACGCCGAACAATCCGGCTTGCAGATCGACTACCGTCACACCACGGCTGAAGCTATGGCCGCAGCCGGCGAACAGTTTGATGCAATCCTGAATATGGAAGTCGTCGAACATGTCGCCGATCCGCTGGCCTACCTAACGGCTTGTCAGCAGCTTTTGAAACCGGGGGGATCATGATCTGCTCGACCATTAACCGGAACCCCAAAAGCTATCTTATGGCCATCATCGGGGCTGAGCATGTCATGCGTTGGTTGCCGAAGGGCACGCATGAATGGAGCAAATTCATTACCCCCGACGAGCTGTTCGATTTGCTGAAAAACGCCGGGTTAGACCCTGTTGACCGGACCGGCTTCGTCTTTAACCCAATCGCTTGGAGCTGGTCATTGTCTGAACGTGACCTGTCGGTGAACTACACCACCGCAAGCGTGAAACCTGCTTAGTCGGACTTGCCTAACCGCACGCGGATTTGGCGCAGGATTGGTAGTGTAGCTTTGATCTGATCGCTGCCGACGGCTTCTACGATTTCCGCGATCAGCGGCGTGATGGCTGCCAATGCAGCGTCGCGGGCTGACCTTCCGGCTGGGCTGATGACAACCTGCTTGCGGCGCGCATCGTCCCAATCGGGACTGACATGAATGTGCCCGGCCCATTCCAACTTATGCAGTGTATTTGTCATTGCGCCCCGGGTTAGGTGAAACACCTCAGCCAAACGCGCAGGGCTGCGTGGCGCGTCAACATGCGCGAGATGGTTCAACACAGAAAAATGCGAAAGCTCCATACCTTTGGGCAATGCGCGGCTTAAACGATTGCGCGCCAATTGGTCGGCCATGAACAGCTCTGAAAACAGCGCCGTGGCCAATGGGTCATTTGATGTCTTCGTGTCACTCATCGCCGCGCAGTATAGGTGGTTCGAACGCTCTGTCATGTGAAAGTGACGGGACACGGCGTCGCGCGTCTTGAACGGTGCTTAGGTCAATATCGACGCATGCAACGCCGGGGTCAGTCCCCATATCCAACAGGACTTCACCCCAGGGCGCGACAACCAGTGAATGTCCATAGGTGCTGCGCCCATTATGTTGTCCGGTCTGGGCAGGCGCGATCACAAAGCACCCGGTCTCAATCGCGCGGGCGCGCAGCAAAACATGCCAATGCGCGGCCCCGGTAACGGGCGAGAACGCAGCGGGCACGGTGATTATTTCCGCACCGGCTTGCGCCAATGCCCGGTAAAGATGGGCAAAACGGACGTCGTAGCAGATGGTCATCCCAATCTTGGCGAAGTCGGTCTGCACCAAACTGGTCGCCGTACCCGGGCGGTAGCCATCCGATTCTTTGAATGTTTCGGTCGGGCTGACCTGAACGTCGAACATGTGGATCTTGTCGTAGCGCGCAGCGACGGTGCCCTTGGGCGAAATCATCAGGCTGCGATTGGCAAATCGACCGTCTGTATCTCCGGTTTTCACCCCAAGCGAGCCGATAAGCAGCCAAAGCCCATGCTTTTTCGCGGCTTCGCGCAGAGTGGGAAGCGACAGGTCGTCTTCTTCGAGCGCCAAAACCTTGTTCTGATGTGTCCGGCTGAGCGACAGACAATTGGAGACTTCTGGCGTAAGAACAAAGTCCGCCCCATCGGCTACGGCTTGATCAATGCCGTCCAGCATAGCTTTCAAATTCTCGGAAGGCCTATCGCTGCTATTAAGCTGGATCAGGCCAACACGGGTCATTTAGGCCAACATAGGGTCTAGTTTTCCCGCTTGCTCCAACGCGTAAAGGTCATCACAGCCACCCACATGGGTCCCATCAATAAAGATTTGTGGCACGGTGCGCCCACCATTTGCGCGCTGGATCATTTTGGCTTTCTCGCCCGGGTTCAACGCAACGTTGGTTTCTTCAAATTTAACGTTCTTTGACTTCAAAAGCCGTTTGGCCGCATGGCAAAAGCCGCAAAGCGGTGAGGTGTAGATTTCAACTTTAGCCATGGGGTATCCTTTCGATCTGGCGCGATCATAGGGATTTACGCATCCTTCGCAACGCGCGCCAGTGTCAGCACATCAACGTGATCGGCCCCGGCTTGGTGGCAAGATTCGGTGCACGCCGCCAGCGTTGCGCCCGAGGTCATGACATCGTCCACCAACACCACCGATTTTCCGGCGAGAGAGGCCGCGTGCTTAGGGTTTGCGTGGATCGCATCTTGCAAGACGATGAACCTTGCTTCACGCGTGTGCCCGTCCAGTGGTTTGGTTGGCTTTGGGCGGTGCAACGCGTCAGGAACATAGTCTAGCTTGGCTTGTTTTGCGATCTCGCACGCCAAAATCGCGGCCTGATTGTAGCGCCGTTTCAGAAATCGCCGCCAATGCAGTGGGACCGGTACGACAACGCTTTCCGGCGCAATATCAGGTAATGCCGCAATCATCCACTTTGCGGCCGGTGCGGCCAAATCCGTCCGGTCGCCATATTTGAGCGCCATAACGACGCGCCGCCCTGTACCACTGTACATCAATGCTGCCGCTCCGCGTTCCCAGGGTCGCGCAATGCGGATGCAATCGTCGCAGCGCAGTTGCGCCCCATCTTCTTCGCCCGGCAAAGGGACGCCGCATTGACTGCATTTTGCGCCCCGAATGAAGCTGGCGTCTCGCCAGCAGGTTCCGCACAACGCACCGTCTTCTTCGACCAACTCGCCACATGTCAGACATTGTGATGGGTAAAGCAGCTTTAAGACGGTTTGCATTCGCTCTCCCGAGACTTAAGTACCTGACCAATTCAACTGCGAGGCAGCAATGTCCACCCCGCCCCTTCTTTTTGACCGCAAGGCCCTGCTGGCGCGTCGTTCACGTGCGCAGGCCGGAGGTGCCGCGTTGTTTTTGCATGCGGAAGCAGCGGTTGAGCTAAAGGAAAGACTGAAAGACATTAACAGGACGTTTACCAAGCTAGCGATCGTCACTGGTTTTTGTGATTTCTGGCAAGCTGAATTCCCTAGTGCGGTTGTCGTTACGGATGACGATACGCTTGATCTGCCCGTGCAAAGCTTTGATCTAGTGATTCACGCCATGTGCCTGCATCAGGCCAATGATCCGGTCGGCCAGTTGGTGCAGTGCCAACGAGCGCTGAAGCCGGATGGTTTGCTGCTGGTCACGATGTTAGGCGGGCAAACCCTGACAGAGCTGCGTGGAGCGATCAGTGAGGCTGAAGTTGCGGTCACCGGTGGGCTTTCGCCGCGCATCTCGCCCATGGTTGATATCCGCGATGCAGGCGCACTGCTGCAACGCGCAGGGTTTGCGCTGCCAGTGGCCGATGCCGATCCGCGCGCCGTCAGCTACGCGACGCCTTTGGCATTGATGCAGGATCTGCGCGCGATGGGCGAAACAAATGCCATGGCCGCCCGCGACAAACGGTTTGTCCGGCGCGCTATGTTTGACCAAATGGCGACACTTTATCCCAGGTTGGGCGATAGGGTGGTCGCGACCTTCGAGTTGCTCTATCTGACAGGCTGGGCGCCGGATCACAGCCAACAAAAACCGCTGAAACCCGGGTCCGCCAAGGCGCGCCTCGCCGACGCGCTCAAGACCGTCGAAATGGGTGAAGACGCCCGACCGCTCAAGACTGACGAAAGAGATATTTGATGAAAGACGGCGCCTTTACTGACCTCCCACATGCTGATGTCGATCACCCAAAGGTGCGGTTTGGCAAGGTTGGCATCTTGCTAGCCAATCTAGGCACGCCGGATGATTATACCTATTGGCCGATGCGCCGCTATCTCAGCGAATTTCTGTCAGACAAGCGTGTGGTCGACTATTCAGCCTGGCTTTGGCAGCCGTTGCTGCAGGGCATCATCCTGACAAAACGCCCGTTTTCTAGCGGTGCAGCCTATAAATCTATCTGGAACCATGAGGCCGGCGAAAGCCCGTTGCTGACCATTACCAAGGACCAGACAGCTGCGATCAAAGAGCAAATGCACAAGCAATTCGGCGACAAAGTTGTCGTTGATTTCTGTATGCGCTACGGCAACCCGTCAACAAAATCCAAGGTCCGTGAGCTGGTAGAGCAGGGGTGCGACCGCATCCTGTTCTTCCCCCTCTACCCGCACTACGCAGGTGCAACATCTGCGACCGCAAATGATCAATTTTTCCGCGCTTTGATGGAAGAAAAATGGCAACCCTCTGTGCGCACGGTTCCCGCATATTATGAGCATCCAAGCTATATCGACGCGCTTGCCCGCTCCGTTGAGGAGGCCTACGAAAAGCTCGAACACAAGCCCGACATCCTTGTGACCTCCTACCATGGGGTGCCTAAGCGTTATCTGATGGAAGGTGATCCCTATCATTGCCAATGCCAGAAAACGTCGCGCCTGCTGCGCGAGCGGTTGGGCTGGGACGAGGGATCAATTCGTACAACATTCCAATCCAAGTTTGGACCGGAAGAATGGCTGCAACCCTACACAGTCGAAGAGGTTGCACGCCTTGCCGAAGCGGGCCGCAAGCGGATCGCGGTCATTGCGCCGGCGTTTTCGGCTGATTGCATCGAAACGCTCGAAGAGATCAACGAGGAGATAAAGGAAAGCTTTGAGGAAGCGGGCGGTGAGGACTTCACCTATATTCCGTGCCTCAACGATCAACCGGCGCATATTGCTGCGTTGTCTGAAGTGATCACAGAAAATGTAAAAGGCTGGATCGCGTAGACCCAGCCTTTAATCTTTTATCCGGCTGTTACCGGCCGCCCTTGAAAGAGCTGCTCGCCTACGCGAATGCAAATGCGTCCGTCCGACAGAGCTTTAACAAAAATACCTTGAATCGACACACAAGACCCTATGGTCACAGTTTTTAGCATGGTGTCTTTCCCCCAAAAGAGTATCTGTCAAAATAACGCCACATTTTTGGAAGGCCAGAGGTTTTTTTGCATAGAATCAGATCAAATCACGTAACATTGCAATGAGCGGGATATCCGCAGGCGGCATCGGATAGTCACGCAGGTCTGAGACGCGAACCCACTTGAGAGTTTGGCCCTCTTTCGGCTGCGGCGTCCCGTGCCATTTTCGGCAGGCGAAAAGCGGCATCAACAGATGAAAATCTTCATAGGCGTGGCTGGCGAATGTCAGGGGTGCGAGGCAGCTTTCCCAGGTGTCGATGCCCAATTCTTCGTTTAATTCCCGTATCAAAGCAGTTTCCGGGCTTTCGCCCGCTTCCACTTTCCCGCCTGGAAATTCCCAAAGTCCTGCCATCGATTTCCCCTCGGGCCGTTGGGCCAGCAAGATGCGTCCGTCGATGTCGATCAGGGCGACGGCGGAGACCAAAATGACCTTCATGAGCGGTAGTCTGCATTGATGGAAATGTAGCCATGAGTCAGGTCGCAGGTCCAAGCGGTAAACCGCCGATTGCCCAATCCTAAGTCAACAGTGATCTGGATATGATCTCTTTTCATATAGGCGCTGGCGGCTTCCTCCGAATACCCGGGAGCGCGCCACCCTTTGTCGGCAACCAAAATATCGCCAAAGGAAATGCTCAGAAGGTCGCGATCCGCTTGCGCACCGGATTTCCCCACCGCCATAACGATGCGGCCCCAGTTTGCATCCTCGCCCGCAATTGCTGTTTTCACTAAGGGAGAGTTCGCGCAGGACATCGCCACGCGTTTCGCGTCTGATTGCGTGGCAGCGCCCGTCACTGAAATCTCAACAAATTTTGTGGCACCTTCGCCGTCGCGAACGACTTGATGCGCCAAATCCATCATGACTGAGTACAATCCGGCCTCAAACGCTTCGCTACCTGTCACATCAGCACCTTTGCCCGTCGCCACAGCCAAAAGCGTGTCGGACGTAGAGGTGTCGCTGTCCACGGTGATCGCGTTGAAGCTTGTCTCATTCAAGCGCGACACCATTGCCTGCAGATCAGCCTGCGCGATCTTCGCGTCGGTGAAAATGTAGACCAGCATCGTCGCCATGTCTGGCGCGATCATGCCTGAGCCTTTTGCAATCCCCGTGATCGTCACTGTTTCGCCGTTTATGAGAACATGGGCGCTGCTACCCTTGGCGAACGTGTCAGTTGTCATGATCGCATGGGCCGCAGCTTTAATAGCCGATGCCTCAAGACTGGTTGTTAATTGATCGAGGACATCAACAACCCTATCATGCGGCAACGGTTCCCCGATCACGCCGGTAGAACTGGTGTAGACATGTTCAAGCGGGATCGACATCTTTTGCGAAACGGCCTCAGTTATGGCTGAAACAGACTCTATTCCAGCTCGACCCGTGAACGCATTCGAATTTCCAGAATTGACCAGAATGCCAAATCCGGCCTTCGGCTCGATGACCTTTCCCAACTTGGCTTGGCAATCCAGAACTGGCGCTGACCGCGTTGAAGAGCGCGTGAACACGCCTGCTACAGAAGCACCCGCGCAGACCTCCGCAAGCATCACATCTGTACGGCCCCGATATTTGACGCCCGCCGCATAAGTCGCAAAGCGGATGCCGTCAACGGCTGGCAGGTTTGGGAACCCGCCAGCTGGCGCAAGCGGGGACAGGTCGGTGATCGTAGCCATGCAGCAGGCTCCTTGGTCAGATTATTCCGACAGGAGGTCTACATTGCGAATGATGGAAGGATCAATCTCTACAACGGTCCGCGATACATCCGCTTCCTCTACAACCCGGTCGATTGTCGCTGTCAGTGCCATGGAACGAAGTTCGTTTTCAATCGACTCGCGTACGTCGTCCAAGCTAGGTGCAGCCGTGTTGCGGCTGTCATTGCGCTTAACAACGTGCCAGCCGAATTGCGTCTCTACAGGCGGCGAGAATGTGCCATTCTCCAGAGAAAGCACTGCGTTCTCAAAAGCAGGCACCATTTGACCTTTGCCAAACCAGCCCAGATCGCCGCCGCGTGGGCCGGAAGGACCGGTGGAACGTTCTTTCGCCAATGTCGCAAAATCTGCGCCGCCTTCGAGCATTCCGACAATTTCCAGCGCCTCTTCTTCGGTCTCGACAAGAATATGCGCGGCAGAAAACTGTTCTTCAGGCACAAACTCGGCGAACCGTGCGTCATAGGCAGCTTGGACCTCGGCTTCTGGGAGGTCGGCGCTGCCTTCGCGTGCCAAGAAAGAACTCGATAGGAATGCGTTCACTTCGTTTTCCAGCGCCAGGGTTACTGCGGGCTCTGTGCTGTCTCGAACTTGATCCGCAAGTGCGGCTTGTTGGATCAACTGATCCAGTATGCCGTCAAACAGCACTTGGTCGTCGAGCTCTGCATATTGCGCTGGCAACCGTTCGGTCAGCGCGATCACATGGCCGACGGTAATGTCCTTGCCGTTCACGTTGGCCAGAACGGTGCCCGCGTCCTGCGCGGCGGCAGGCATCGCGACAGTGACGGCAAGGCCGGTGGCACGCAGAAGTGTAGTGAATTTGCCCATTAATCTTGGCTCCTGTTGGGTCGCGGGACCCCCGCGCCGTTGACACTATATCTACCGCCTCTTACATCCCCTTAGGTCTGCAGGCGGCATCGTCTTGGGCAATGAGATATGGGTCCGCCGCCAATGAGGCAAGGCGAACCGTCACACGATGATGTTAAGCGGTCCCTAATGCGCCGCAGTGAGGCTATAGAATATGCTCGGTTTGGGTTCGATTTCCAAGAAGGTGTTTGGCACGCCGAACGACCGCAAGGTCAAGGCTGTGCGCCCGCTGGTCGCCAAGATAAATGAGTTAGAGCCCGAGTTTGAAAAGCTCTCCGACGAGGAGATGAAGCAAAAGACCGAAGACTTGTCGATGCGCGCCCAACAGGGTGAGGATCTCGACAACCTTCTGCCGGAAGCCTTTGCCAATGTGCGCGAAGCGGCCAAACGCGCCTTGGGACTGCGCGCCTTTGACACGCAGCTAATGGGTGGGATTTTCCTGCATCAAGGCAATATCTCTGAAATGAAAACCGGGGAGGGCAAAACCCTCGTTGCTTGTTTCCCGGCTTATCTGAACGCGCTCGCAGGCAAAGGCGTCCATATCGTTACCGTCAACGAATACCTCGTGAAGCGTGACGCAGAATGGATGGGCAATGTCTTCACGCAGCTGGGCCTGAAAACTGGCGCGGTCTATCCGCAACAGCCCGACGACGAAAAGAAAACGGCCTATGCCGCTGACATTACCTACGCCACCAACAATGAGCTAGGTTTTGACTATTTGCGCGACAACATGCGGTCCTCGCTCGAGGAAATGTCCCAGCGTGGCCATTTCTTCGCCATCGTGGACGAGGTCGACTCGATCCTGATCGACGAAGCGCGGACACCGTTGATCATCTCCGGCCCTTCGGAAGATCGCTCGGACCTGTATATCATGATCGACAAGCTTATCCCCGAGATTCAAGACGATCACTTCAAGCTCGACGAGAAAACCCGTGCTGTAACTTTCACCGATGAGGGCAACGAGTTCGTAGAAGAATGGCTGCACCACAACGAGCTGCTGCCAGAGGGTCAAACGCTATATGATCCCGAAAGCACCACCATGGTCCACCATGTGACCGAGGCGATGAAAGCCCACAAAGCCTTCCACAAAGACAAGGACTACATGGTTCGCGATGGGCAAGTGATGCTTGTTGACGAGTTCACAGGCCGCATGATGCAAGGGCGCCGCCTGTCGGGCGGTTTGCACCAGGCGATTGAGGCGAAAGAGGGCTGCGATATCCAGCCCGAAAACGTCACACTCGCCTCTGTCACATTCCAGAACTACTTCCGTCTCTATTCGAAGTTGGCCGGAATGACAGGGACCGCGGCGACAGAAGCTGAAGAGTTTCTCGAAATCTACGGCCTCGGCGTTGTCGAAGTGCCCACCAATAAACCTATTGCTCGGATCGACGAGCATGACGCCATCTACCGCACCGCACAGGAAAAATATGCGGCCATCGTCGAAGAAATCGAAACGGCGCACAAGGTCGGCCAGCCAGTTCTGGTCGGCACAACGTCGATTGAGAAATCCGAATACCTGTCGGACCTGCTGAAAAAAGCGGGTATCACGCATAATGTCTTGAATGCGCGCCAGCACGAACAGGAAGCCCAGATCGTCGCTGACGCTGGCAAGCTGGGCGCTGTCACCATCGCGACCAACATGGCGGGACGTGGTACCGATATTAAACTCGGTGGCAATGTAGAGATGCAGATCATGGAAGCGCTTGCCGCTGATCCTGAAGGCGACGCCGACGCGATCCGCGCCAAGATAGAAGCCGATCATGCCAAGGCAGAAGAAGAAGTCAAAGCCGCTGGCGGTCTGTTCGTTTTGGCGACTGAACGCCACGAATCTCGCCGCATCGACAATCAGTTGCGTGGTCGGTCTGGTCGCCAAGGGGACCCTGGCAAATCTTCGTTCTTCTTGTCGCTGGAAGACGATCTCATGCGCATCTTTGGATCGGACCGGTTGGATAAAATGCTCAATACATTGGGCATGAAGGAAGGCGAAGCAATCGCCCACCCTTGGGTCAACAAATCGCTTGAGAAAGCGCAAGCCAAGGTCGAAGGTCGCAACTTTGATATTCGCAAACAACTGCTGAAATTCGACGACGTGATGAACGACCAGCGGAAAGTCATCTTTGGCCAGCGGATGGAAATCATGGAGGCCGAAGAGGTTGGCGAGATTGCCCAGGATATGCGCCATCAGGTGATCGACGATCTGGTCGACCAGTACATGCCGCCCAAAACCTATGCCGACCAGTGGGACACCCAAGGGCTCTATGTTGCCGTGATGGAAAAGCTGGGCATCGATGTACCCGTCATTGACTGGGCCGATGAAGAAGGCGTCGACAACGACGAGATCGCGGAGCGGCTTTACAAGGCGTCTGACGAATTCATGGCCAAGAAAGCCGTTGATTTCGGCCCTGAGAACATGCGCAACATTGAAAAACAGCTTTTGTTGCAGACAATTGATGGCAAGTGGCGTGAACATCTTCTGGCACTCGAACATCTCCGCTCGGTCGTGGGCTTCCGTGGGTATGCGCAACGCGACCCGCTAAACGAATACAAGAACGATAGCTTCCAACTGTTTGAAGGGATGCTCGACGGTTTGCGCGCCGATGTGTCCGAGAAACTGTCCCGTGTGGTGCCGTTGACCGAAGAACAGCAGCAGCAAATGATGGAGCAGTTTCTTGCGCAACAAAACGCGGCTGCCGGTCTCGCGCCTGCCGAACCCGAAGCGCCAGCCGGTGAAGCGCTACCGGGTTTCGACGAGAACGATCCGTCAACGTGGGGCAACCCTGGTCGAAATGCGCCCTGCCCCTGTGGTTCTGGCAAGAAATTCAAGCATTGCCACGGTTCTCTAAGCTAGGAAAACAAGGCGGATTGGCGCACATCACGCCGGTTTGCCACATTTTCGCCACATTTCGACGTCACTGCTGATTGTAACGTGAACCGAAACAATTCGGTCGATGAGGCAGTATTATGAGCAGTTTTCGCGCCAATGTTTTGGCGGCGACTTTCGCATTCTTACCCCTTTGCGCGCATGCAGACGGAATTCCGCTGACAATACGCGCGTCTCTACCCAACGTTGAAGGTCCCCTTCCAATCCTGCCGCCTGCGCCAAACGGGTTTCAATCTCTCGCGAAATTTGAGCTGCCTAGTGACGAAAGCACCAAGGCCCGAATCCGCGACCAAGCCAATATCAGTGCGTTTGGTTTCCCGTGTGATGAGACCCTGACAGTAACCGCGCAGCCAAGTGCTATGCTGCGTGTCGATATCTCTGCGCCATGCAAACCGGATGCGCGCGTAACCCTTACCCATGCGGGTCTCAGCTTTGACGTGACCCTTCCCTATTCGGGGGAGCTAGTGCTTGAGCTGCCAGCACTTGAGGCCAGCGGGCGCATAGAGCTGCGCTTTGGGCAAGAACAGGGCCTTTTTTCGGAAGCCTATGTTCCCGATCTTCAAGACCACACCCGCATCGCAATCGCCTGGAAAGCCGGTTCGGAGACTGAACTACATTCGAACGCGCCCAAATATCTTACTATGTCCGAATATCAGCTGGGCGACGGCGGTACGTTGCAGATCTTGTCGCATCACACCGATCCAGAACAAACGCCCGGCACCGTGCGCTTGTCACTCTCACGGGAAATTCGCGCTGAAACTTGTAGCCAAGGGTCCGAGGGAGAAGTTCTAAAGTTTTCCCCCGGCCTACCATCCGTGCGATATGCATTAAAACTGGCGGCACCTGGTTGCGCCCGCGTTGGTGAGATGTTTTTGTTGAAAAACATCCTGCAAGATCTGAGACTTGCAGCGGGATAAAAACAGGCCACCTTTTGACCAAGATCAAACGCATGCTTTGCGCAGCCCTGCTCTGCGCGGCTCCTGCCTTTGCGCAGGATGTTTCGCTGACGTCGCGCGATGGCGCAATCCAGATCGATGGGACGCTGCTTAGCTATGACGGCGAATTTTACCGTGTCGATCTCGATCTACGGGCCCCTGACGTTGGATGGGGAAGGCGTCACCTGCAATGGCCCCGGCTGCCCGGATCTGGATGCCTTCATCGCGGAGGTCACCTTCTCCGGTACGCGCCACATGGGCGATGTGTTGATCCCTGCGCTGATCCAAGCCTTCGCCGCACGGAACCAGTTTTCCGTAACGCGAGAGGTCGAGGACGATACGCACTCCACATTTCTGCTTAGCGATGACACACGCGTCCGCGCGCGTTTTGCTTTGAGGTCCAGTACAACATCTGAGGGATATGCTGATCTGATAGCGGAAGCCGCGGATATCGCGATGGTCCTGCGTGAGCCTTCGAAGGCGGAAATAGATTTGGCCAAAAACGCTGATCCGAGCCCGCTGTCACATAACAAGCGCGCCCGCGTCCTCGCGCTTGATGGTCTGGTTGCAATGACGGCGTTGGAACAGCCAATTCAGGCTCTATCATTGCAGAACTTGGCCAATGTGTTTGCGGGAGACATAAAAAACTGGTCTGAGCTCGGGGGTGGAGACGCCCCGATAGTCGCGTTGGCACCGACGTCAAACAGCGGTGTTTTCGAAGCATTTGAGGAGCGCGTCTTGCTTCCGTTCGGCGCAAATAAGCCAAACACAGCAAAGCAAACCGTCGACCCTGATAAACTTGCAGATATGGTTGCAGACGACGTATTCGCGCTGGGACTTGGAACACTAAGCAGTGTGGGCAATGCGGTTCCGATGCGTTTGTCGGGTCAATGTGGTTTCGAACAAATGGCCCGCGTCGCGACCCTGCGATCCGAAGATTACCCACTCACACTGCCGCTCATGCTTTACATACCACCACGCAGGCTTCCTTTGCTGGCGCGGGAATTTCTGGCCTTCACCAGCTCTCCTGCCGCTGACCTCGTGATCCGTCGAACGGGCTTCGTGGACCAAGCAATCACGCACACGGATTTCAACGATCTTGGTGATCGCCTTGCCAATGCCATCACGCAAATCAATTCAGAGACACCTCTGCCCGAATTGCAGCGATTGATCCAAGCGCTACGCAGTCGTGACCGTCTTTCTACAACATTCCGGTTCGAAGGCGGCGTCCGCCTCGACGTGCAATCGAGTGAAAACATTCAGCGTCTCGCCCAAGCGCTTGAAACCGGCCGGTTCGATGGAAAATCGCTGATGTTTGTGGGCTTCAGTGACAGTGAAGGTCCCGCAATTGCCAACAAAGCATTAGCCCTTGAGCGTGCGGAACTGGTCCTTTCTCGCGTGCGGGAGGCTGCCCCCATTGCCGACTTCAGCCAAATTCAACTCTCTGCCAATGGATTTGGGGAGTTGCTGCCGATGGCATGCGACGATACCGATTGGGGCAGAGCCATAAATCGTCGGGTCGAAGTTTGGCTTAAATAGGGTCTAAATGTAGCCTTCAGCACGTAGGGAGCTATGCCGCGACTTACCGATCACCAGATGGTCATGCAGCACAATCCCAAGCGTATCTCCGGCCACTTGAACCGCCTTTGTCATCTCGACATCTTCGGGTGAAGGCGTCGGGTCGCCTGACGGGTGATTATGCAACAAAATCAATGCCGCGGCATTAAGCTCCAACCCGCGTTTGATGATCTCTCGTGGATAAACGGGCACATGGTCGATCGTGCCCGTGCCCTGCGCCTCATCCGCAATCAACACGTTCTTGCGGTCAAGGTACAGGACACGGAACTGCTCGATATCCAAATGCGCCATACGGGTCTGGCAATAGTCTAGTAGGGCGTCCCAGCTCGATAGGACTTCGCGCTTCATGATCTTGGCGCGCGCCATCTTATGTGCGGCGGCTTCTACGATCTTCAATTCTTGGACAACAGCACTTCCGGCGCCCTGAACTTCCGACAGACGTGCCGGGGCTGCCGAAATCACACGGTTGAAATCGCCAAACCGGAAAAGCAGGCGCCGGGCAAGCGACCGAACTTCGCGACGCGGAATCGCGCGGTACAAGATCAATTCTAGCACTTCTTGATCATCAACCGCTTCAGGTCCGACGTTCATGAAACGTTCACGAAGCCTTCCTCGATGACCATCCAAACGAGCCTCGGGCGCATCGATATGCGGTAGGCGAATGGGTTCAAAACCTGGCAGCGTGGCTGCCTCAAACTGGTAACTCTGATCTGTCATGGGAACAGAATAGGAACGATTCTATTTAAAACCGTCTTAAGCCGTGTAAGTTGGGTGGAACTTATTGCTCGGCGACAGCGTAAAAATCTCGACGCCAGTGGCGGTGACGCCAACTGAATGCTCAAACTGCGCTGATAGCGACTTATCGCGGGTCACGGCGGTCCAGTCATCAGCTAAGACTTTGGTCTCAGGCCGTCCCAAGTTGACCATCGGTTCAATGGTGAAGAACATACCTTCTTCCAACACCGCGCCGGTGCCGCTGCGCCCGTAGTGAAGCACGTTGGGTGGGGCATGAAAAACGCGACCTAGGCCGTGGCCACAGAAATCACGAACCACAGACATGCGATGCGCCTCTACATAGGCTTGGATTGCATGGCCAATGTCGCCAAACGTGTTACCGGGTTTGACCGCCTCAATACCCTTGAACAGCGCATCATGCGTGACTTGGATCAAGCGTTCCGCTTTACGGCTCAGCTTGCCAGCGACAAACATTCGCGACGTGTCGCCAAACCATCCGTCAACAATCACAGTGACGTCGATGTTCAGAATGTCGCCCTCTTTCAGCGTCTTGGGTCCTGGGATCCCATGACACACGACATGGTTCACCGAGATACAGGACGCGTGTTCATAACCCTTATAACCAATCGTGGCGGAGGTTGCGCCGGCCTTGACGACTTCGGCCTCGATGAACGCATCCAGTGCCTCGGTCGTGGTGCCAGGAACGACTAAATCTGCAACGTCGTCCAAAATACGCGCCGCCAATGCGCCAGCCTTTTTCATGCCAGCGAAATCCGCGTCCTGATAGATGCGGATGCCCTCTTTGGTGATGCGGCCCTGATGCGTGTCGTCCACTGTGCAAATGCCCCGAGTCATGGTGTTATCGCCCATATAGGAGAGAATGCTGGCAGCTTCCACCCCGGCGCGCTACATCTCGCGCGAGCTTGAAGGAACGCACCCATGACCAACCCCACCGCAGCCATGCTTGTGATCGGCGATGAAATCTTGTCAGGGCGCACCCGCGACGCAAATATGCACCATCTTGCGGGTCAATTGACGGATGCGGGCATCACGTTGCAAGAGGTACGCGTCGTCGCAGATGAGCATGATCGCATCATCGACGCCGTCCAAGCGCTGAGCGCAGCCTATACCTATGTTTTCACATCGGGTGGCATAGGGCCTACGCATGACGACATCACCGCTGATGCAATCGGTGCGGCGTTCGGCGCGAATGTAGATGTTCGCGAAGACGCGCGGGCGCTTTTGGCAGCACATTACGCCAAAACAGGGTCTGAATTAAACGAGGCGCGGCTGCGCATGGCCCGTATCCCGGACGGCGCCACATTGATCGACAACCCGGTCTCAACTGCGCCGGGTTTCAAGCTGAGCAATGTGCATGTGATGGCTGGCGTGCCGGCGATCTTCAACGCCATGGTTCAAAGTGTACTGCCGACATTGACAGGTGGCGCGCCACTACTTTCGAAGACTTTGCGCGTCGAACGCGGCGAGGGCGACCTCGCGGGACCATTGGGGACCATCGCCGCAGCGATGCCGGAGCTGTCCTTTGGATCATATCCCTTTCAGCGTGACGGAATACACGGATCAAATATCGTGGTGCGCGGCACCGATCGGGCGGCGTTACAGGATGCTTTGTCGAAATTGTCGGAGGCGCTGGGCCTCTAATGGATCGCCCAAGACTCATGCGCGCGTTGGAAGTGACCTGGCCCCCGGAAGCTTTGATCAGTGACGGGCCATGGGTATTGCGCCAAAGCGCAGGCGGGGGAAACGTGTCACAGCCGCAAACGCGACTGGTCCTTTTTCATTGTCAGATATCGCTCATGCAGAGGCGCGGATGACGGCAATGGGCCAGACACCACTTTTCACCTTACCGTATGATGACAAATTAGACCCTATTCTAGCCCAAATTGGCTATGAACTCGTTGACGAGACCCTGCTTTACCAAGCCCCAATCGGCCCAATTGCGCAGCAAGATTTACCTTTGGTCACAGCATTTCCGATTTGGCCGCCATTGCAAATCATGCGCGACATTTGGGCTGATGGCGGTATTGGTCAAGATCGGTTGGCCATCATGGAACGCGCCAAATGCGAAAAGACCGCTATACTAGGTCGCATTGATGGCCGCGCAGCGGGATCAGTCTATGTGGGCCTTTGTGCTGGTTGCGCGATGATCCATGCACTCGAAATTCTGAAGCCCCATAGGCGGAAAGGCCTTGCCCAATCGCTTGTGGTCGCTGCTGCGCAATGGGGACAGGCACATGGTGCTGACACACTTGCGCTGCTTGTCACCAAGAAAAACATACCTGCAAATGCGCTTTATCAGGTGCTGGGCATGTCAGCGCAGCCCGGCTATCATTACCGCGTTAAACCTTCATAAAGGCACGCCCAGATGAGCCAAGTCACCGCACTCGACCTGCCGATGATCGACCCGCTACCGGAGCGCGTCGAGAAGTACTTTGATATTTGTCAGGAAAAGCTCGGCCTTGTTCCAAATGTGCTGCAGGCCTACGCCTTCGACGAGGAAAAGCTCAATGCATTCTCCGGACTATACAATGATGTCATGTTGGCGGATTCGGGTCTAACAAAGCTAGAACGCGAGATGATCGCGGTCGCCGTCTCTGCTGTTAACCGCTGCTTTTACTGCCTTACGGCCCATGGTGCTGCCGTGCGGCAATTGTCGGGTGATCCCCATTTGGGTGAGGCTTTGGTTATGAATTACCGCGTCGCTGACCTGTCCGCCCGGCAACGCGCCATGCTCGATTTTGCGGTCCTGATGACAGAAGCCAGCCACACAATCGAAGAACAGCATCGTGAGGAATTGCGCAAGGTTGGCTTCACAGACCGTGATATTTGGGACATCGCGTCTACCGCTGGATTTTACAACATGACCAATCGCATGGCGTCGGCGGTCGATATGCGCCCCAACGCGGACTATCACGCCGCATCTCGGTGAGATTCTTTCTGCCATATGCTTGGGCGCTAGGTCTGGCGCATCCCGCCCTTGCGCTAGAGCTCAGTTTTTCCGGTCCGGCGGAACAGACATTTGCCCAGACGCAGGATTTCGCCAGCTACAAACTACCGATTGGCCCCTACAAGGGCGGGCTGATCCCAACGTTGGTCGCTGAAGGCCCGCAGCAAAGCGTGTCTTGGAAGGTGCAATCTGCATCCGGTACGACGCTCGGCATTGCCGACAATCTGCGTCAACAGATCGAGTCTATAGGGTTCGAACTGCTTTATGAGTGTGAAACGCGCGCCTGTGGTGGATTTGATTTTCGTTTCGGTACACCGGTCCTGCCCGAGCCGGATATGCATGTCGATTTGGGCGACTTTCGCTACCTCGCTGCGCAACGTCTGGGCGGGGCTGTGCCCGAATACCTCAGCCTCTTGATCAGCCGTAGTGACACAATTGGCTACGTGCAGATGATCCAAGTTGGTGGCGGCGATGCGCCAGTGGCGATTGCTGCGCCAAATCTGCCTTCTGGACCGATTTCGCCCCTGATCGACCGTTTGGAAAAACAAGGTTCCGCCGTTCTACAGGACGTGCAATTTGGAACCGGCTCTTCGGAATTGGTTGAGGAGAGGTACGACACACTCGACACTCTGGCTGCGTATCTTATCGCGAACTCAGATCGGAGTATTGCTTTGGTGGGGCACACCGACGCAGACGGCTCCCTCGAAGGTAACATTGCGCTTTCGCGTCGACGGGCGCAGGCAGCACGGACCTGGCTGTTGTCGCTTGGGGTGGATGCGGGCCGGGTTGAGGCTGAAGGCGTTGGCTACCTCGCGCCCGCAGCAAGCAACCTTACGGAAGAGGGCCGCACAAAAAACAGACGGGTCGAGGCAATACTCACCTCGACCCGTTAAGTTGTGCCGCCAACCACGGCCGGCACGAGGGGGAATTCGTACTCTGGCGCTACCAGTTCTCGGGGCCTTTTTCCTTGAAGGCCTCAACCAGGAAATCGATGAAGGTCCGCACTTTTGGCTGCGTGTAGCGGCCGGGTGGGTAGACTGCATAGATGCCTTGTTCCTCAGTGGGCAAACCGGGCATTGCCTCTTCAACAAGACCCTGTTCAAGCGCTTCTGCGTATAGAAAGCTTGGCAAATAAGCGATGCCGAGGCCAGAGACGCAAGCATTCAGCAGGGATTGTCCGTCATTCACAGTGAGCCAACCTTGCGTGCGAACCTGACGCTTTTCTCCCGAGGGTGCGGTCAGCTTCCAGACATTGCCGGCGGACTGGTTCGAATAATGAAGAAGTTTGTGATCATTCAGATCGTCGATCTTTTCGGGGCGACCATATTGCTCAAAATACCCGGGTGCGGCGATCAGGCGTTTGGTGGTTTCGGTCAGCTTACGAGCCCGCAAGGAGCTGTCTTCCATCTCGCCAATACGGATTGCGAGGTCGAACCCTTCTGAAATCAACTCAACATAGCGGTTGTTCAGGACCATGTTCACGGTGATATCTGGGAAATCGGCCAGAAAATCGCCCAAGATTGGCGACATATGGTTCACACCAAAATCAGTCGCAACGGAGATACGCAGCAGCCCAGAAGGCGCAGATTGCATGGAGGACACCAAAGCGTCCGCTTCCCCTGCATCATTTAGAACGCGACGTGCGCGATCATAATAAGCCAACCCAATTTCGGTCGGTGAGACGCGCCGGGTCGTCCGGTTCAGCAAACGGGCCCCCAAGCGACTTTCCAACGAAGACACGTGTTTGGAGACCGCTGATTTGGAAATCCCCATTTTCCGTGCCGCGTCGGTGAAGCCGCCTTGGTCCACCACCGTGGCGAAGGCTTCCATTTCTGTCAGACGATCCATTAGGGACCCCTCAGTTAACTCTTGACGTTTGAGGGATGTTTGATCGCCAATTGGGGCAGAACCGTGATCTGACTGGGGCTATTCAGCGGTTTCTCTAGGGATTGGTTATGGCGCGGAAACAGCGAAACCTCCATTTCCCTGTTTTTCTTAACGAATATTAACTTTTTAAGTGTGGCACGAGTCACCTTGTACAGCAGATCTGATGCGCCGTTTTACGCTTCCTTGCCACATCCGCGCTCTCAAAATTAGGCCTGAACAAAGGGTTCGCTGAGCATGGCTCGGCTATTTTCCGCTTATGTATTTTTGTGGAGATACCCGGCCCCGGTGCACCCGAACAAGTCAAAACCTTCGGGTCTTAAGGTCCATGACACTCGCTCAATGGAAGGTCCTCCCGTTGCGGTTCACAGCATTGCTGCCAGGCGCACGCCTTGATCGATTGCGCGTTTTGCGTCGAGTTCGGCCGCAACGTCTGCCCCGCCAATCACATGGGGCGTCACACCCTGTTCGATCAGTGCGTCGGCCAACCCGCGTTCGCTGATTTGTCCTGCGCAAAGTACAATCGTGTCAGCTTCGATCACCTGTGGGTTCTCGCGCGCCTCACCGTAGGACACGTGCAACCCTTGGGCGTCGATACGTTCGTAATTTACGCCGCCGATCATCTCTACCTGCTTTAATTTCAATGCTGCACGATGAATCCATCCGGTTGTCTTACCAAGATTCCGTCCCAATTTCTCCGACTTTCGCTGCAAAAGCGTGACTTGCCGCGCAGGTTTTTCAGGGCGGGGGCCGGTCGGCACCAGACCGCCGCGCTCATCGCTAGGGTCCGTAACGCCCCATTCTGCCAGCCAAGCGTTCAAGTCTTCGGTCGGGCTGTCCTCTGTCACCAAGTATTCAGCCACATCGAAGCCGATGCCACCTGCACCAACAATAGCGACTTTGTCGCCCGCTTCGACCTCTCCGCGCAAAAGCTCCCGGTAGGACACCGTGTTTGGCCCGTCCTGGCCTGAGATGCCGGGGTCACGTGGGACGACGCCCGTGGCGATCACCACTTCGTCGAAACCCACCAGATCATCGGCGTTGACTTCGGTATTTAATCGAAGATCGATATCACTTTCGCTCAGCATGGTTCGGTACCAATCGACGAGCCCCCAGAACTCCTCCTTACCCGGCACCTGCTTGGCCATGTTCAGCTGACCACCGATCTCAGATGCGCGCTCGAACAGCGTTACTTTGTGTCCTCGGTCTGAGGCCGTCAAAGCGGTCGAAAGCCCAGCGGGGCCGGCGCCAACGATGGCGACTGACTTTGTGGTTTCAGTCGGTGCAACTACCAGCTCGGTTTCATAGCACGCCTGCGGGTTAACAAGACAGGAGCTGATCTTGCCGCCAAAGGTGTGATCAAGACAGGCCTGATTGCACGCAATACAAGGCGCGATCTGCGCGGCGTTGCCCGCCATAGCTTTCGCTACAAAATCCGGATCTGCCAAAAATGGCCGCGCCATCGATACCATGTCAGCGCAGCCATCTGCCAAGACTGCCTCTCCGACCTCAGGCGTGTTGATACGATTGGAGGTGATCACTGGGATCGAAACTTCTCCCATCAGCTTCTGCGTAACCCATGTGAACGCACGACGTGGCACTGAGGTCGCAATCGTGGGAATCCGCGCCTCATGCCAGCCAATGCCCGTATTGATGATCGTGGCGCCCGCTTTCTCGATTTCTTTGGCTAACAACACGACCTCTTCCCAGGTGGAGCCTCCGGGGATCAGGTCAATCATGCTCAGCCGGTAGATCACAATAAAGTCGTCGCGTACGGCGGCGCGTACGCGTTTTACTACTTCAATGGGCAGCCGCATGCGGTTTTCATAGGACCCGCCCCAGCGGTCGTCGCGTTTATTGGTATGGGTCACAAGGAACTGGTTCAGGAAGTATCCTTCGGATCCCATCACCTCGACGCCGTCATAACCCGCCTCGCGGGCGCGCGCCGCTGCGGTCGCTATGTCGGCGATCTGTTTCTCTATCCCTTCCTCATCCAGCTCTTTCGGTGGAAAGGGTGAAATTGGGGATTTGATTGCAGACGGTGCGACGCATTCGGGCCCATACGCGTAGCGTCCGGCATGCAGGATTTGCATCGCTATCTTGCCGCCTGCGTCATGCACCCGGTCGGTCACGATCCGGTGGTTGGCAATGTCTTCGTCAGTAAATAAACCTGCGGCACCTGGAAAGACGCCACCCTCTCGGTTTGGTGCCATGCCGCCCGTGACCATCAAACCGACCTCGCCGCGTGCCCGTGTTGCGTAAAATTCGGCCACCCGGTTCCAATCTTTGGTTTCTTCCAACCCGGTATGCATCGAACCCATCAACACGCGGTTCTTCAAACTGGTAAAACCCAAGTCCAAAGGCGCCAATAGATGCGGATAGGTGGCCATCTGTGTCTCTCCCATATAACACTGCCAATCTGGCGGAAGGTGACGCACACGTCACCCAGAACGCCGCGTCACATTCATTGTTTCAAAAATATTCCGGGGGTGCGGGGGCTGGCCCCCGCGGACGAACTATCGGGGATAAAATGCGGTTAGGGCAGCCGCCTTAACTCGTTTCAACGCAATGACGACGGAAGGCTTTCTTCAGCATGTCCAGCTCCGCGCGTAGCAAATCGACCTCTCCGCGCAGATCATCCTCTACCGGTTGCCCAGTCAGAATAGAAAAACTGTCCAAAACTTCATCGGTCGCGGTATCAACCAAAAGCACGGTTTGGAGGCCATCGGTCAAGATCGTGGCGGGCACAGTGAGGCGCAGGTTCCATCGCGCCGTCCGTTCGGGGACGGGCGTCAACACCACTTCTCCCATTGGCGCATTGGCAAACCGCGCCTCGACGCGTGGCTCTGTTTCGCTTTGAACGACGCCTTCATAAACACCGGCTTGAATGCGCGTCCTCGTCAGAACCATGTCACTCATTGGGCGCCCTCCTCAAAAATCAGCGCGGCGGCGGCGGCTGAACGTCACGTCGCGCAGGTTGATTTCATTCATTTCCGGTCCTTCGAAAATCAGGTCCAGCCACATCCGTTCCAACCGCTTTTCGCTGAGTTTGGTGTGGGCGAGGTCAAATTCTACAGCCGCTATGTCATTGCCAA
The DNA here is from genome assembly GCF_055693445.1 of Litoreibacter sp. JB4-2. Lineage (NCBI taxonomy): Bacteria > Pseudomonadati > Pseudomonadota > Alphaproteobacteria > Rhodobacterales > Roseobacteraceae > Litoreibacter > Litoreibacter sp. JB4-2. The sequence continues at coordinate 2,468,594 of NZ_CM146334.1, read as the reverse complement.
TCGGCATTTCGCGCACGACCTGCTCGACATTTGGACCATATTTGATGTTGAGCCGTGCAAATACCTCTAACGGTTTTTCGGTCTCGATCTCCGCATCAACACGAAGAATGTGGGTACGCTTTAGCCCATCAATGGCATCTGGCGGTAGGTCAAGCACAAGGCTCAAGAAAGAACCGTCAAACTTGAACACATCCATGCGCAGCCCAAATGGGGCCAAATCGCTTTCGCGGCTGTTGCGCACTTGGCGCAGCGTCAGCTCTGAGATTTTGCAATCATGAAATAAAGTGACGGCGCTGCCGATGCGAGTGCGTGTCTTGATTGCAGAATGCCCAACCGGGGAGACCGGGCCCCGCCAAAGCTCCGGCCGGTAGGCCCAGTCCGATTGGGCCGGTTTGCGCATGGCGTTTGTCCCGATCCTTGGCAAGGCCAAGCGGCCATCGGCAATGTGGCTGACCAGATCGACCCGTTTGCGTAGCTGTTTGGCTTGATTGCGCATTTGCCGCAATTGCGACAGATCGATATGAGCGGCGTCGCGCGCGGCCGCTTCCCAGCGCCGCAGACTGTAGCGATGCACCCGGCGTCGGAAAAATTGTCTGACCCGGTCAATCATCTAAGTCCCGTGATCCTGAAAGCTGCCCGCATACGGGTACCATTGTTTCTATATTGCAAACAATGGTTTCAAGGAAATAAACAACTCGCCTAGCGTTGGGTTGGCCGCTGTATCGGGCGTTGTGCGACGTCATTCGGGGACGTTGCCGCTACTGAAAACGGGGCACGCGCGTTGCGGTCTGTAAACCGGCGCAGCACGCTTAGCCCTTCGGGTCCCGAGATCGGCGCATCCTGCAAACCAATGACTGACAAAGCCACCACGGCACTGCCCGCATCGAAATAGCCGCGCCAGTAACTTGTCATTGCGCCGGTGACATGCGGTGGGCTGCGATCGGCAACTTGCAGGTAAACCGCGCCATCTTCTGAAAATCCATCCGCGATCTGAACAGTGCCAGGATCCGCGCTGCGGCTTAAGACCGTTTTGCCAGCATTGCTTTGGAAGAAGCCGACCAACGCGTCAGTTTGCGGCGCAATCGCGCCCTCGCCGGTCAATCCGCTGCTCGACACGGTCGCTGTGACAACTGCCTTAACATAGGGTTGCGCCTGCTTGTTGTTCCCGGTGATCGCTGCGCAATTGCCGAAAACCACAAAGGCCTCAGCCGCGCCGTTTCGGGTTGAAACAGGATCGACGCAAAATCCTTCGGGCGCTGCGAGCGATACGTTGTTGCGCGTCACAGTGATCTTGTTTTGCCCTTTCGGGCCATCATCCACTGCGCCCGACATCAACCCGCCCAGGTCCGGAAACCCGCCCGCGCATCCTGCCAGTGCGAGGCTCGCCAAAAGCAGCCCCGCTTTCATCCCCCAATCAGCCACGCCCTCAGAGGTCCATATAGATGTGTTTTTCTTTGGCGGCGCCGGGATGGGTGCAGGCCCCAAACTTGGCGCTGCCCACAAGCTGCGCATATTTCCAGAGAGCACCGGAGGCGTATATCGTCTCACGGTCGCCTTTCCAGTTTTCTTTGCGGGTGGCCAGCTCATCATCGCTGAGGCCGACCGAAATTGTGCCCTCGATCGCGTTCAGCGTGATCACGTCGCCGTCTTTCAGCAGTGCAATCGGCCCACCATGTGCGGCCTCTGGTCCAACATGGCCGACACAGAAACCGCGCGTCGCGCCGGAGAAACGCCCATCCGTTATCAGCGCAACTTTCTTGCCCATGCCCTGGCCCGACAAAGCGGCGGTGGTCGCCAGCATCTCACGCATTCCTGGTCCACCTGCAGGGCCTTCGTTGCGGATCACCAGGACCTCGCCCTCTTCATAGGCGCGTTCCTGCACGGCGGCGAATGCGTCTTCCTCTGACTCAAACACCCGTGCCGGGCCGGTGAAAATCTGGTGTTGAACTTCCATACCCGCAACTTTCACAATCGCGCCGTCCGGGGCCAGATTGCCTTTTAGGCCAACCACACCGCCCGTTTTCGATAGTGGGTTTTCAACCGGGTAGATCACTTTGCCGTCCGCTTCACCTTTGCAGTCGTCCAGCGTCTCGCCGATGGTCTTGCCCGTCGCGGTGATGCAATCCTCGTGAATCAGCCCTGCCTTGCGCAGCTCTTTCATCACCACAGGAACACCGCCTGCCTCATAGAGGTCTTTGGCGACATACTGACCGCCCGGCTTCAGGTCGACGAAATACGGCGTGTCGCGGAAAATCTCGCACACATCTTCGAGCGTGAATTCAATTCCTGCCTCATGCGCAATGGCGGGCAGATGCAAGCCAGCATTTGTGGAGCCACCGGTGCAAGCCACAACCCGCGCCGCGTTTTCCAGCGACTTACGCGTCACAACATCACGGGCACGGATGTTCTTTTCGATCAGGTGCATCACCGCTTCACCAGACGCGATGGAATACTGGTCGCGGGATTCGTACGGCGCAGGGGCGCCAGAGGAATTTGGCAGTGCCAGCCCAATCGCTTCGGACACGCAAGCCATAGTATTGGCGGTAAACTGCCCGCCGCAAGCGCCCGCCGATGGGCACGCTACGCGCTCCAAAACGTCCAATGCTGCGTCAGACAGGTTGCCAGCTTGGTGGTTGCCCACGGCTTCGAACATATCCTGCACTGTCAGGTCGCGATTGGCATATTCGGCGGGCACATCCGCACCCGCCGGCACTTTGCCCGGCAGAATGGAGCCGCCGTAGATGAAGACCGACGGCGTGTTCAGTCGAACCATGGCCATCATCATGCCTGGCAAGGACTTGTCGCAGCCCGCCAGTCCGACAATCGCATCATAGCAGTGGCCACGCATTGTCAGCTCAACCGTGTCGGCAATTGCTTCGCGTGATGCGAGTGAAGACCGCATCCCTTCATGCCCCATAGCGATGCCGTCAGTAACGGTAATAGTTGTGAACTCTCGAGGGGTACCGCCACCTTGCTTGACGCCAAGTTTTACCGCTTGTGCTTGCCGGTTCAGCGCGATGTTGCAGGGCGCGGCTTCGTTCCAGCAAGTCGCCACGCCAACCCAAGGTTGGTGAATTTCCTGATCGCCAAGACCCATGGCGTAGAAATAAGACCGCTGCGGCGCGCGTGCGGGCCCCTCGGTCACATGGCGGCTGGGCAAGTTGGTTTTGTCGGTGGGTTTCTTAAGCATGGAGGCCTCCCGGTAAGCGTTGCAATTGGGAATAATCGCCCCGCGCATGCGGCACAAGCGTGATTGCACGCACCTAGCGGGGCCATTACGCTGATTTTCAAATCAAAAGAGGCCCAAGCCATGTTCCGCACCCCCGAATTCGAGGCCTTTGTTGAGCCGGCAAAGGCATATCCAAGCATCGTTCGGATCATCGCGGGCATTGTGGTGGCAGCTTTCGTCTACATCGTCCCGATTATAGCGCTGTTCGTGCTTGCCGGGATCATGTTCCCCGAACAGGTCTTTGCCTTGCAAGCCGGACTTACCAGCGCTGTTACCCCCGAGGCGATGTTTGTGCTTCTTGGTACCTTCATCTTCATGGGGCTGGCGGCGATTGCGGCGGCTGGGGCGCATGGCCGCGGACTTGCATCGCTGATCGGGCCGTTTCGCCCGGCTTGTCGTAACTTTTCACGTGCCGTCGTGGCCTGCGCGCTCACCTTTGTGGTCGTTGGTGGTGTCACCTCGGTGGTGTTGCCCGACGAGCTGACCCCAAATCTGGAGCTGTCTCGCTGGCTGGCGCTGCTGCCGGTCGCACTTCCGCTTTTGTTGATTCAAACCGGATCGGAAGAGCTGATCTTTCGCGGCTATCTGATGCAGGCGCTCGCCGCACGGTTCAAATCCGGGCTGATCTGGTTCGTTATTCCGGCGATCCTGTTTGGTTTGGCGCATTACAACCCGGAAGTTGATGACACCCTCGCCCTCGCTTTCATCGCCGCCACCGGGCTTTTTGGCTTTGTCGCCGCCGATTTAACCCGGATCACGGGTAATCTTGGCGCGGCGATAGGCTTCCACTTCACCAATAACTTTTTCGCGCTGTTCCTAGTCTCAATCGAGGGGGAGATGTCCGGCCTGTCGCTTTATCTGACATCCTTTACTATGGCGGATGTCGATACCCTGCTGCCGCTCATAGCGGTAGACATGGTTGCGGTTGTGCTGGTCTGGTGGATGCTGCGCCGCTGGTTGGCGCCAGAAGGATGACAGCGCTCAGAACGCCGGAGTTTGAGAGTTTCATCGCCCCCGCCCGCCGATACCCACAGATTTGGCGCATGGTCTTGGGCATCCCTTGCGGTATCGCCGTGTTCATTTTCGGCTACGGGTTTGTCATTGGATTTTTCTATGCCTTGTTGGGCGACGGCGCTTATGACGTCACTGAGGATTTTGAGGCGCTGAATTCCGAGATCGTGCAAGCTGCCGCCCCAATCGACATGGCTGTGGTTTTGGCGACGTTCATTCCCTACGCGTTGGGGGTCTGCACTATGGCCGCGTGGCATAAGCGCGGGCTGGCGACGCTGTTTGGACCGACGCACACAGCGATGGAAGACTTTGCCCGGGCGGGTCTGGTAGTAGCCGCGCTGTCGTTCCCGTTTCAAGTCACCATTTTCTTTGGGCTGCCTGAAGAGTTGACGCAGCAGCATATGTTCTCTGTTTGGGTCCTAAATTTGCTTTGGGTGGTCCCACTGTTCCTTATCCAGATCGGCGCTGAGGAGCTGCTGTTTCGCGGCTACCTCATGCAGCAATTGGCGGCGCGGTTCCGTTCCCCGTGGATTTGGATGTTCGTGCCGTCCCTGCTGTTCGGCCTCACCCATTGGGAGCCTGAGATGAGCACGGAGCGCATGATAAGCACCGTTGGGGTGCTGACCGTATTTGGGCTGATTGCCGCAGATTTCACACGCATCACCGGCAATCTGGGTGCTGCGTTTGGGATGCATCTGATCAACAACCTGTCCGCAACATTGTTTGTCGCATCTCCCGGTGATCTGTCAGCTGCAGCCTATGCGTTGATGGAGCCTATGCCCGCGAATGATGCCTTCCACCCAATTGGTGTCATATTCAATCTGCTCTTTCTTTTTGTCATCTGGGGGCTGACCCGGCTTTGGCTCAACCGTCGCTGATTGCAATTCTTGCGCGCGACGATTAACTGATTTGCAACCAGACAAGAGGGTGCAATGAACTGGATCTCCAACTACGTCCGCCCCCGGATCAATTCGATCTTTTCCCGCCGCGAGGTGCCGGAGAACCTTTGGACGAAATGCAGCGAATGCGGGACCATGTTGTTCCACCGGGAGCTGTCGGAAAATCTTCATGTCTGCTCCAACTGCGACCATCACATGGTCATCACGCCGCGCGAACGGTTCGGTGCTTTGTTCGATGGCGGAATTTTCACTGAGGTGAAGGTTCCCGAGCCTACCGCCGATCCGCTGCAATTCCGCGATCAGAAAAAATACCCCGACCGTATGAGAGACGCCCGCAAGAAAACCGGTGAGGTCGAAGCGATGCTTGTCGCCGAGGGTGAGATTGGTCGCACTCCTATTGTGGCGTGCGCGCAGGATTTTTCCTTCATGGGCGGCTCCATGAGCATGTTTGTCGGCAACGCCATCATCGCCGCAGCTGAACGTGCGGTGAAGCTCAAACGCCCGTTGATCCTGTTTTCCGCCGCTGGGGGCGCGCGTATGCAGGAAGGCATCCTTGGCCTGATGCAAATGCCACGCTCCACCATCGCGGTCGACATGCTGAAAGAGGCGGGGTTGCCCTACATCGTGGTCCTGACCCATCCCACAACGGGCGGCGTTACTGCGTCCTATGCGATGTTGGGTGACGTCCATATCGCGGAACCTAACGCGTTGATTTGCTTCGCTGGGCCGCGTGTTATCGAACAAACTATCCGCGAAAAGCTGCCTGAAGGGTTTCAGCGCGCAGAATATCTGTTGGACCACGGCATGCTCGACCGTGTCACCCACCGCAAAGATATGAAGGATGAGTTGGTGACGATAACGCGCATGTTGATGGGCGTGGGACCGGCGATCAAAGGTGACCTGCCCGCGCCAGAGGCCGAAAAAGAACCCGCCGGACAGGCGGACGCCAAAAAGTGACCGCGCAGACCAGCGACGCCATTCTCGACCGGATGATGGCCCTGCATCCCAAGATTATTGACCTGACGCTTGACCGGGTTTGGCGGTTGCTCGACGCGTTGGGCAACCCGCAAAATGATCTGCCACCGGTGATCCACATCGCGGGCACCAATGGCAAAGGTTCAACCCAAGCCATGATCCGCGCAGGGCTCGAAGCTTCAGGCAAGACGGTTCACGCCTACACCTCGCCGCATTTGGCGCGCTTTCATGAACGTATCCGCCTCGCGGGTGAGTTGATTTCCGAGGAGTATCTGACCGAGGTGCTCGACGAATGCTACGCCGCCAATGGCGATGAGCCGATCACATATTTCGAGATCACAACCGTCGCTGCAATCCTAGCATTTAGCAGGGTTAGAGCCGATTTTTGTCTTCTTGAGGTCGGCCTCGGGGGGCGGCTTGATGCTACGAACATCCTCGAAAACCCGCGTCTTACCATTATCACCCCCGTTTCCTTCGATCATCCGCAATTTTTGGGCAACACTGTGGCTGAAATCGCGGGCGAAAAAGCTGGTATTCTTAAGCGGCTCCGTCCTGCCATCATCACGGCACAAACCGACGATGCAATGGAGGTTATCGAGGCCCGCGCCGAAAAGCTCGGCTGTCCAGTGATGGTGCAAGGACAGCATTGGCATGTGTCGGAAGAACGCGGTCGATTGATTTACCAAGACGAAACCGGTTTGCTTGACCTACCGCCCCCTGCGCTGATCGGTGCGCATCAGTTTCAAAACGCAGGTACCGCGATCACGGCGCTCCGGCATCTGGGCTTTGATGAAGCGGCGTGCGAGGCGGTTTGCACCAATGTTGACTGGCCCGCGCGGATGCAGCGCCTCGGGCAAGGGGCGCTTACCAACCGTGCGCCCAAGGCTGAGTTCTGGCTCGATGGCGGCCACAACGCTGCTTGCGCGGAAACTTTGGCTGAGACGCTGACGCGCCTGCCCAAGCGAAACACGCATCTCATCTGTGGGTTGATGAACACCAAAGATGTCGCGGGCTATATGGCCCCGCTCGTGCCTCATGTCACAACGTTGCAGGGCGTCTCTATCCCTGGGGAGGTAAATACACTCCCGGCCGACGACACGGCGCAAGCCGCGACTGAAGCTGGTATCAACGCGCGAATAGCGACCGATGTCGGGACAGCCATTGATCATATCGTTGCACGGGATCCTACGGCACGCATTTTGATCTGCGGGTCGCTCTATCTGGCGGGATCGGTTCTGCGCGACAATGGATCGGCGATGCAATAGTGGGCTTCAGCTCGGGCCAATTCATCCCAAAACCAACTTAAATTTTCCATACTTTTCAAACCGCTAACGAAAGCGTTTGCCCGCGATTTTAAACGTTTCTTGGCGCGTGGGCCTTACTCACAAAAGAGCTTTTTTAAAAGTTTGAGTGGGGAAATCGCCATGGCAGTCTATTCGATAACAACGTCCAATTGGAATGATCCATCTTTTTGGGCGACGGTTTCGGAAACGGAAAGCGGGCATACGCTGGATTTCAGCGGCTTGCCCATGACCTATTCCGTTGTGTCTGTTCCCGATGCTGGAATGGTTCAGATCAGTGATGGATCGACGACCTACACGGTTGGCGATGGGAACTATGCGGGAACGCCTGATGTGTCGCTGGGTGGCGCCACCTTGGTTCGATATTTCGACACGACGCAAAACGGTACTGGTAACGACGTCATTGCCGGTAGCTTAGACACGGACACCATCATTTTCACAGGAAGTGCGTCTGAGTATGAATTTCGTGCCGATGGCGTCGGGAACTTTCTGGTCTCAGGCCCCGAAGGCGACGACACAATCTCGGCGGTCGAAACTTTGGAATTCGCCGATGGGACCTATACTGTTGACTGGTATTCGGCCGGGCTTGTTCAGGTCACAGGACCAGATGGACGCATATCGCGGTTTGGACGCGACACGGCCGACGACAATATCCATTTAGGAAGTAGCTACACCGGCCATGGTGGTGACGGAAATGACACGATCACGACGTCTTCTTCGACCTCAAATGCCATCGGTCATGGTGGTAGCGGGGACGACTATCTCTGGGGCCACAATCTAAACCAGACTTTCTATGGCGAAGCCGGGAATGATACACTTGGAAGTGGCGACGACTACGGCACGCAAGACGTCGACATATTGGATGGGGGCGCAGGCGATGACAGTATTTTCTCTGGCTTCTCTGACGCAAATGATACCCATGTTTACGGCGATAAACTTATCGGTGGCGATGGTGACGACACCCTTATAGGTGGCACGGCGCGCGACACGCTTGAGGGTGGCGCCGACAATGACAGCATCGAAGGTGGGTTGGGCAGTGATTTCATCGTCGGTGATTTAGCGGGTATTGCTTTCAATGCGTCTGGTGTGGACGGTGTCGCGACAGCGAGCAACATAGCCGATTTCCCGACTGATAGACTGACATTTGAGATCACTTTCGCATCAACCGATAATTCGAGCGGATCATCATTGATATCCTATGCTGTACCGGACGAAGCCAATGAGTTTTTGGTGTATTTCGACCAATCAAACGCCCTCTTGGTGCATGTTGCAGGGGCTACGCTAAACACGGGCGTCGACACATCTGGGCTGTTTGATGGCAATATCCATACGTTGGCCTTGACTTGGGACAGCGGGAATGGCGCGTTAGAAATTTTCGTCGACGGGGCTAGTGTCTTCGCGGGTACGCATCAGGCAGGTGTTTTGCTCGAACAGGGCGGTACCCTGGCGCTTGGCCAAGAACAAGATTCCGAAGGCGGAACTTACGATACCACTCAAATTTTCCAAGGTGAGATTTACGGGGTCAGCCTCTATGATCAGGTCCGCTCAAATAACGAAATCTACAACTCTGCGTTGACCCCAAACGCGCCGCCGACCAGTGGCGGTCTTGTGGCTAATTGGTTGGTCGATGAAACGACGGGAGCATTTGAAGACGCAATTGGTGGTCATACAATGACCGTCTCCGGCGATGCCCTTCTAGCTTTCACGGAAGGCGAGGACACGATCGATGCGGGTGATGGTGATGACACCATTCTCGCGGGTGGCGGTGCAGATACAATTTTGGGTGGCGCCGGCGCCGACAGTATCGAAGGCGGTGCAGGCGCCGACACGATTTCGGGTGGAGATGGTGATGATTATATCGAGGGTGGCACCGGTGCGGACCTTCTGAAAACAGGTATTGGCCAAGACACGCTGATGGGTGGCGAGGGCAATGATACATTGATGAATTCCGCTGGTGACGACAGCCTCGTTGGCGGTGCCGGTGATGATCTGATCGTGGCCACTGCAGGTCGTGACACGCTAGAGGGCGATGACGGCAACGACACGCTAATGGGCGGCACCGATGGTGACAGTCTCGACGGCGGGGCGGGCGATGACCTGTTGCAAGGCGACTTGGCAGGTGTGACCTTCAATGAGACTGGCACCGACGGGGTCGGTGTCGCGTCAAATATAACGGACTTCCCGTCGACGGCACTGACTTACGAGATCACATTTAGCTCTACTGCCACACTCGATGGGTCAAACTGGCCGCCGCTTGCGTCTTATGACACCGGCACCTACGGCAATGAGTTTTCCATTGCCATTGAGGGTAGTGGTGAATTTCGCATTGGCATAAACCACAGCTTTGTCGACACCGGAGTGCTGGCAGCCCCGTTTTTCGACGGCAATGTACAAACTATCGCCGTGACCTGGGACAGTGCGTCCGGCGAATTGGAACTTTTTGCGAATGGTGCAAGCGTTTACAGCGGGACCCATGCAACCGGCGCGAGCATCGCTTCGGGTGGCACGTTTGCCCTTGGGCAGGAGCAGGATAGCCCCGGTGGCGGATTCAGCGACACACAAATTTTCGAAGGGACGATTTACGGCACCCGGCTTTATGGCGACATCCGTTCACCGGGGGAGCTGATCAATTCGACCCATGGTACGGTTGCTGACGGTTCTGATCCCAATCTGGTAGCGAACTGGGTCGCTGATCCCGCAAATGGGGGCTTCACGGACCTAACCGGAAGCTATGCCATGGCGATGTCCGGCAACGTCTTCATTAGCTACAGCGCGGGCGATGACACGATTTTGGGCGGCGCTGGTGATGATACGATCTATGGCGGCGGTGGGGCCGACGTAATTGACGGCGTTTCTGGCGCTGACTCCATCGAAGGTGGGGACGGGAATGACACGATCTACACCGGTGACGCAGATGCGGCGGCCCCTGTAGGTACAACCATTGTCGATGGCCAGAACGAAACCGGAACCGCCGGTGGCGACAGCTACATCTGGGATACAGATGGCGGTTCGACCACGAACATTGTGCTCGGTGAAGGCGTCAGTACTGGTGGGGCGAATGCTGGCGACGGCGCGGCTGACACAGTGTATGTGGCCGATACGGACGACGGCGGCAGGTTGCAACTTCTGCAGTTTGATGCGGGCATCGATCAGATCGTTTTGCCTGAGGCGCCGACCACTATTGCCAATACGGGCTCTTCGGCAGGGCGCAACGACTTCCTAGTCACCTATGCCAATGGCAACACCCAGACCTTCCGCATTTTTCACAATGGCGGTTCCACGACAGATGACACGCTGTTCTTTGGGGTCGGATCAGGCTCGGGTGGCGCTGGTACTACCGTCTTGGGCGGCGCGGGCGACGATTTGATAACCGGCGGCACGGGCGATGACAGTCTCAGCGGAGGCACCCAGAATGACAGTATTTTCGGTGGCGACGGGGCCGATACGATCTCTGGTGGAGATGGGGACGACTATATCGAGGGTGGCGCAGGCGACGATCTGCTGACAACAGGTCTTGGCCAGGACACCCTGATCGGGGGTGACGGCAACGACACGTTGATGAATTCCGACGGTGATGACAGTCTCGATGGGGGCACGGGCGATGACAGTATCGTCGCGACAGGTGGCAACGACACGCTGCGCGGCGGCACCGGGGCCGACACAATGTACGGCGGCGATGACGCCGACACGTTCATCATTGAAGATGGGTTTGGCAGTGACAGCATCGCCGGTGGCGAGGGTGGAACTGACCACGATGTGCTCGATCTCAGCGCGCTAACTGGTCCTGTTACGGTGACGTATACTGGGGACGAGGAAGGAACGGTCACAGACGGAACTGACACACTGAATTTCGCAGAAATCGAAAAGCTCATCCTGACCGATCAGGCCGACGTGGTTGATGGCTCAACGGATAGCGTAGGGCTAAACATCTTCGGCGGGGCCGGTAACGATACCCTTGTCAGCGGGACCGGAGCTGACAGCCTGGATGGTGGTTCTGGGCAAGACAGCTTTGTTATTAATGATGGTTTCGGCACCGATACCATCACGGGCGGGGAGGCGGGAACCGACGAAGATGTGCTCGACCTTGGGGCGCTAACGAGCGGTGTTACGGTCGTTTATTCCGGCGATGAAGCAGGGACCGCCACAGATGGAACCGATACGCTGGATTTCGCGGAAATCGAAAAGCTTGTTCTGACCGATCAGGCCGACGGCGTGTTTGCATCATATGACACCGCAGGGATCAGCATCGATGCAGGCGCAGGCGACGACTCTGTCGAAGGCGGCAGTGGCGAAGACACGATTGACGGCGGCACCGGCGATGACAGTCTGACTGGCGGCGGCGAGGATGACATCTTCGTTTATGAGGCAGGGGATGGTGACGATACCATCGCCGACTTCAACTTTGGCAATTCGGGAGCGCTTGGGGACAGCGATACGACCAATAATGACTTTGTGGACCTTGGCGATTTCTACTCCAGCTTGTCAGAGCTGCGCGCCGATTTTGACGATGACGGGATCCTCAACCAATCCAACTCCATCGCCAATGGCGGCACAGCAGATTATTCCGACAATACCGACATGGGGGGCGGGAGCCTCAGCTTCACAGGTGCAAACCGCCAAAGCTTCACAACCGACAACACGGGGGTCGTCTGCTTTGCGGCAGGTTCAATGATTGCAACGCCGAGCGGAGAGGTCGCTGTCGAAGCGTTACGTCCGGGCGACATGGTCTTGACCGCTGACAATGGCCCGCAGCCGATTGCTTTGGTGGCCTGCCGCAGATTGCGCAGACCTGAGCTTGAGCAGCACCCCGAATTGCGGCCAATTCTGTTCCAGTCCGGCGCACTTGGGGCGGAACGGTCGCTGATCGTGTCGCCGCAACATGCAATGTTGATCCGCTCTGAGCAGGGCGAGCAATTGGTGCGTGCGCGCCAGCTCTCCCGGTTGAAAGGTGGTTTGGTGCGCGAGATGAAGGGCTCCCAGTCGGTCACGTATGTCCATTTGATCTTCGAGCGCCATCAGATCATTTTTGCAAATGGCCGCCCGTCTGAAAGCTTCTATCCGGGGACACGCGCGCTTGCGGCACTAGACCCATTGGTGCGAGATGAGCTTTTCAAGCTATTCCCGGATTTAATAGGGTCTACAGGCCCCGCGGCCCAGCCTGCATTTCTAACGCCTTCGCGCTCATGGTTGGCCACAAAGCACTTGCCACCGAAACTGAATTATCTCGGGCATCCTTGCTTGGTTTGACGAGGACTGTGTGGAGGGCGCATTGCGTTAGATCACGGCCCAATCCGCGCTTTGCATTTCGCGCAGGCGCGACGCGGTCCGTTCAAATTCAAACAAGCCTGCGCCTTCGATATAAAGCCGTTCGGGCACATTCGCGGCAGACGCGATGAGCACGACTTTCGCCTCATAGAGCGCGTCCACCAGTGTGACAAACCGCTTGGCTTCATTGAAGTTCGAGCGTGACAATTCAGGGATGTCTTCAAGGATCAAAACCCGCACGGATTCGGCCAATGCAAGATAATCCGCAGCCCCGAGTGGCATACCACAAAGATCGAAAAACTTTGCCCGCGCCACCCCGCCAGAGAAAGCCGGCAGAACAACATCGCGCCCTTTGACGCGCAGGGAAAGTGGGGCGGTATCCGGGCCCGCAAGCTTGTTCCAAATCTCAGATATCTGTGCCCGGGCTTCAGCATTGGCAGGGCTGAAATAGACCTTTGATCCGGCCAGCCGATCTTGCCTGTAATCGGTCTCACTGGCCAGTTCATGGACTTCGAGCCGATCCATGATCAGTTCGATGAATGGCACAAACAGGTTGCGGTTTAACCCGTCTTTATAAAGATCATCCGGCACCCGGTTCGAGGTCGCAACGATCACGGTCCCAGCCGCGAAAAGGCTTTCAAACAAACGCCCGACAATCATCGCGTCGGTGATGTCGGTGATTTGCATTTCGTCAAAACACAACAACCTGGCGTCTTTCGCGATCTGGTCTGCGACGGGTGCAATGGCGTCGCTGACGCCTGTTTTGCGCGCAGCAGTCATCCCTTCATGCACCTCTTGCATAAAGGCATGGAAATGCACGCGGCGCTTGCGAGGCTCCGGCGCAAAATCATAAAACATGTCCATCAACATGGACTTGCCGCGCCCCACGCCACCCCACAGATACAAGCCCTTTACAGGAACCTCGTCTGTGCCAAAGATCCCCAGGAACTTTTTCTTGCCGGTCGCCTGATCCATCTCCGTCAACACGCGGTCAAAAAGCGGCATAGCGGCCAGTTGCACCGGATCGGCGGTCAACGTGCCGGCGGCGACGCGGTTGTCATATTCGGTTTTCAAACTCATCTTGGTTCTCATTAGGAACACTTATGATGAACCGCAATAATGTTGAATTGACGCCATAGCGTTTTTCTTGGACCGTCGCCCCATGTCTGAAACACGCGGCTCCCTGTTCACCCCGATCCTGATCGGCGGATGCATCATCATGATGGTGGGTTTCGCCGTGCGGGCCAGCTTTGGGGTGTTCCAAATCCCGATTGCTGAGGAGTTCGGTTGGCCACGCGCCGAATTTAGCCTGGCCATTGCCATTCAGAACCTTGCTTGGGGCATTGGGCAGCCGATTTTCGGAGCGATTGCAGAGAAAATCGGCGACCGCAAAGCAATCATACTCGGCGCGCTGATGTATGCGGCTGGGTTGGTCCTGTCGAGCTTTGCCGTGACGCCTGGGGGGCACCAACTTCTTGAAATACTGGTGGGTTTCGGCATTGCTGGCACTGGATTTGGTGTGATTCTGGCCATGGTTGGCCGGGCCACATCGGACGAAAACCGGTCAATGGCGCTGGGCATTGCAACGGCAGCGGGCTCAGCAGGTCAGGTTTTTGGCGCGCCAACGGCTGAGGTGCTTTTGGGCTTTTTCCCATGGCAAACCGTTTTTTTGATTTTCGCCGCCGTGATGCTTTGCACCCTTTTTGCCCTGCCGATGATGCGGGCGCCTGTCATGGCGGGCAGGGCCGAGCTTGAAGAAAGCATGGGCGCGGTGCTCACACGGGCGTTCAAAGACCCGTCTTATCTGATGATCTTCATGGGTTTCTTTTCTTGCGGGTACCAACTGTCTTTTGTGACAGCGCATTTTCCTGCCTTTGTGACGGAGATTTGCGGACCAATTGATCCGGGTGGCACACTGGCTGGGTTGGGCGTGACCACAACCTCCGCGCTTGGCGCACTCGCAATTTCGTTGATCGGGCTCGCCAATATCGGAGGGACAATTCTGGCGGGATATCTTGGCAAGCGCTATACTAAGAAGTACCTGCTTGCGGGCATTTACACAGGTCGGACGATCCTCGCGGCTTGGTTCATTCTGACCCCCATGACACCAGAAACTGTGATCATTTTCAGTCTCGCGATGGGCTCCCTTTGGCTGGCGACTGTGCCGCTGACCTCTGGCCTGGTCGCGCATATTTACGGGCTGCGCTACATGGGAACGCTCTACGGGATCGTGTTTTTCTCACACCAGCTGGGGTCGTTTATGGGCGTTTGGTTGGGTGGTCGGCTATATGACGTCACAGGCGACTACACGTTGGTTTGGTGGATTGGTGTGGGCGTCGGTGCTTTCAGCGCGCTTATCCATTTGCCAATCCGTGAAAAACGGCCTGAACTGGCGCCCGCTTAGTACGCAGCCTCTTCACGGGTCAAAAGCCCATGTGAGATGAGGCATTCAGCCCACCCCGCAGGTCCGTCAAACAGGTACGTTTGCCATCCGCGCGCTTCTGCTGCTGCGATATTTTCAGCCCTGTCATCGGCAAAGAGAAGCCGCGCGGGTGCGATGTCGCAATCCTGTTCGACCATTTCGTAAATCCGCGTGGCCGGTTTGATGACCTTCATATGGCCGGAGACATATTTTCGGTCAAGCTCATTGAGAAACGCATAAATACTTGCGGCGTAGTCGAAGCTTTCAACACCAAAATTCGTCAGGGCAAAGACCGGAACACCCTTTGCGCGGAGGCTGCGCAGCAAATGCACCGAATGCGGGATAACGGGGGAGGCAAGCGCGATCCAGTCGCGATGCCAGCGAATAATTTCGTCGCGCCATTCGGGGTATTGATCGGCGGTCTCATAAATCACATCGCGCCAGTTTTCACCGCTGTCGATCCGATCATTCATGGCATGTAGATCAACGTCGGCAAACATTGCTTTGCGGCGATCTTCGCCGATCCAATAGTCGTAATGTCGCTCTGGCTGCCATTCGATCAACACATTGCCGATGTCAAAAATGACGGCCTCGATGGTCATGTGTAAAGCGCTTCCGCATGGAAGGCGATGTGGTCTTCCATGAAGCTGGCCACGAAGAAGTAGGAATGATCATAACCCGGTTGATACCGAATGATCGCTTGCTGGCGTTTGGTGGACGCGGCGGAGGCGAAGGCCTCCGGCATGAGCAGATCCATGAACTGGTCCTTGGTGCCGGTGTCGAGCAACATTGGGCCGTCAAACCCCTGTTTGAGCATCAATAGGGTCGCATCATGGTCGACCCAAGCGCTGTCATCGGTCCCAAGATAGGCACCGAGTTGCTTTTTGCCCCAGTCCGAGGCCGTTGGATTGCAGATCGGTGAAAAGGCGGAAACGGATTTGAACCGGCCTTCTTCGCGCATCGCAATCGTCAACGCGCCGTGTCCGCCCATCGAATGGCCCGTAATCGCCTGGCGTGTTGCATCCAAAGGAAATTCCGAAAAGACCAACGCGGTCAGGTCTTTGGTGATGTAGTCATACATCTGAAAATGTTCGGCCCAAGGTGCCTCGGTTGCGTTGACGTAAAAGCCTGCGCCTTGGCCCAAATCATAGGCCTCGTCGTCTGCGACGCCCTCGCCCCGGGGGGAGGTATCGGGAAAAATCAGCGCGATGCCTTGTTCCGCCGCCCAAGCCTGCGCGCCAGCTTTGATCATCGCGTTTTCATGCGTGCAGGTCAGGCCCGATAGATACCACAAAACCGGCACCGGGCCGTCGCGTGCTTCCTCCGGTAGGAACACGGCGAATGTCATATCGCAATTGGTCGTCGCAGAGGTGTGGGTGTAGACGCCCTGTGTGCCGCCGAAGCAGGCATTTTCAGATACAGTTTCCATGGCAAATCCCTTTCGCTTGCCCAAGGGCTAAACGGCGACCCAGCCTATGACAAGCGAAACGGTGATGATGCTGATCATAGTCGAAATCAAAATGGATGCCGACACCCTGGCCGGGGCAACCCCGTAGTGTTGCGCGATCATGAAAACGTTGCCAGCGACCGGAAGTGCTGCGGCTGAAATCAGGACAGCGGCCGCATATCGGTCCACGGGCAAAAGCCAAAGCGCGAAGATTGCAACGGCGAGCGGATGCAAAACCAGTTTGCAAAAGCTCAGCCAGCCCGCGACTTCAATCCGTTCCGCGGATTTGGAGGCCAGCGATGCGCCAATGGCGAATAGCGCGCCAGGTGTAGCCGCACCGCCGAGAATTGTCAGAAATTCGTTCACGGGATTTGATATTGGAAGTGAAGATGCCGACCATGCAAAGCCAAGGCAAATAGACACTATCATGGGGTTTTTGATAAGCCCCAACCCAACTGTTCTTAGCACAGATGGTGACAATCGTCCGTCGCGGGAACCTGTGATCAGGATGACGACAAGGCTGCCAAAAAAGATCAAATCAACCGCAAGCACCATCATGATTGGCCCTAACGCGGCTTCCCCCAACAGCAGCGCGAGCATCGGGATACCCAAAAAACCCACATTGCCAATGACCGCACACTGCGCCTCAATCGCGACCTGTTCGATTGGCAGATGGCGGAATAGGGAAGCACCGCTCGCGATCAAGTAAACGCAAAGGGTGCCGAAGAAATACGCCAAGACCACTTTCGAATCGAATGCGTCAGTCAGGCTCAGGTTCGCCGAGAAGCTGAACAACATGGCCGACAGCGCGAAGTAAAACACGAACTTTGTCAGGTAGGCTGTGGCCTCTTGGCTGAAAAAGCGCGTGCGACCGGCCCAATACCCAAGCCCAATGATCGCGAAAAAAGGCAGTGTTTTCAGGAATATCTCCAGCATGGGCGCTAGCTAGCATGGGTTTTTCGCTGGCGCTATCTTTCAAAATGAACCGATCAGTTCAATTTTGGGTTGATGCGCTAAACTGATCGGTCTACTTATGGCGTAATGAACCGATCAGTTTAGCTTTCAGGAGAGATAAGATGTTATCGAAATCAACTGTTTTTCATATCGCAGCTGCGGTTGCGTTTTTGAGTGCCACACCGATGATTGCCGGTGGGTTTGGTGGGGTGTTCCTGCCAGATTTGACCTTCCCAGAACCGGTCACAGCTCCGACGAAATCAGCGCCCGCGTCGCCGACGGCTTTGCCAAGTATTGAATTGCCAGCAACTGGTGAGGACCGTTTTGGCGGCTGGATTGTCGAGATTCCGGTCGGAAAAGGTTAATACACCAACGGCGAAAACTGATGGCGCAAGCGCAGGCTTGCGCCTTTGTTTTTCGTGAAATGTCGGGCAAGGCTTGTCGGAACTAAACCGTGTGGTCTAAGTTGGTGTCGGGACGGACTGGGAGAATGCTGTTGGACGGCAACGCGGCAGAAATCAAACGTGGGCGCAAATACGAGCAAGTTGTAGCTGGTGCGCGTAAGGTGTTTTTGGCCGAAGGGTTCGAAGGCGCAAGCGTTGACTACATCGCGCGCGAAGCCGGCGTGTCGAAGGCGACTCTCTACAGCTATTTTCCAGATAAACGCATTTTGTTCGTCGAAGTGGCCAAGGAAGAATGCGCGCGCCAAGCGGACCGCGCCATTCAGGTAGAGCGCAAGGACCTGCCTGTACGCGAAGTTCTCAGCCATATGGCACATTCGATGATGGAGTTCCTGACGTCAGAATTTGCGCAACGTATCTTTCGAATTTGCGTTGCTGAATCTGACCGCTTCCCGGAGCTTGGTCAGGAATTCTACATGTCTGGCCCACAATTGATGGAAGACCGGCTGAGCGAATATTTCACTCATGCTGTGGAGCGTGGGGAACTAAAGATCGATGATGTACGGCTCGCGGCGCAACAATTTGAAGCGCTCATGAAAGCGGACATTTTCGTTAAGAAAGTGTTCAATATGCTTGAAACACCACAGCCCGCGCAAATCGACCGCGTCATTGACGGCGCGATCGAAACGTTTTTAGCCAGATACGGCGTTTAGACCCTAATACAGCACAACTGAGCGGATCGACTTGCCTTCGTGCATCAAGTCAAACCCTTTGTTGATGTCATCAAGACCCATCGTGTGGGTGATCATCGGGTCAATTTCAATCTTGCCGTCCATGTACCAATCCACAATTTTCGGCACATCTGTACGACCTGACGCACCGCCAAATGCGGTTCCGCGCCAAACGCGGCCCGTCACAAGTTGGAACGGTCGGGTTGAGATCTCGGCCCCCGCAGGCGCGACGCCGATAATGACGCTTTCGCCCCAGCCTTTATGCGCTGATTCCAAAGCAGTCCGCATCACGCCGACATTGCCTGTTGCATCGAACGTGTAGTCACCGCCGCCGCCGGTCAGCTCCACCAGATGGGCGACCAGATCACCGTCAATCTCGCTTGGGTTCACAAAATCGGTCATCCCAAATTTTTCGGCCATTGCGACTTTGCTGTCATTCAGATCAACACCGACAATCTGATCCGCGCCAGCAAGCCGCAAGCCTTGGACTACGTTCAAACCGATGCCACCCAGTCCGAACACAATCGCGCGCGACCCAATCTCAACTTTGGCTGTGTTGATCACCGCGCCAATACCGGTCGTAACCCCGCAACCAATGTAGCAAATCTTGTCGAACGGTGCGTCCTTGCGGACCTTCGCGAGCGCAATTTCAGGCACAACAGAATGGTTGGCGAAGGTAGAACATCCCATGTAATGCAGGATCGGCGTCCCATCGAGCATGCTGAACCGCGACGTGCCATCAGGCATAACCCCAGCCCCCTGGGTTGAGCGAATCTTCTGGCACAGGTTTGTCTTGGGGTTCAGACAATATTCGCATTCGCGGCATTCGGGCGTGTAAAGTGGGATCACATGATCACCAACCTCAAGGCTGGTCACACCTGCGCCCACTTCGACAACGACACCGGCACCCTCATGGCCCAGAATTGCTGGAAACATGCCCTCGGGATCCGCACCTGACAGTGTAAATTCGTCGGTATGGCAAATCCCGGTCGCCTTCATTTCGACCAACACCTCGCCTTCTTTCGGGCCTTCTAGATTGACCTCCATAACTTCCAGCGGTTTGCCCGCTTCGATGGCGACGGCGGCTCTTGTGCGCATGGCTGTGGTCCTTTCTTCTTAAATTCAGGGCAGCTTCATCCATCATTTGCGCGAAATCAATTCCAATCATGCCGAAAAGTCATGTGTTCCCGCTGAATGCTTGCCGGTACATGTGCCTTGGGGTAACCCTACATTTATGACCAGATTGATGTATTTGCTGCCCGTCCTCATGCTTGCCTGCACACCGGTTGATGACACCGTCGACGCTGAAATCAGCGGTGAAGAAGACGTTGTGAGCGGCCTCGAAGAACGGTTGCCTGACACCTGCAAACTCGGCGATTTCGAAGGGTTTGTAGGTCAACAATTTGCCGCGGTGACCTTTCCAGAAGGTGCAAATATCCGCGTCGTGCAGCCTGGATTGATCGTCTCACAAGTTTACGTCGCTGATCGCGTCAATCTGCATGTAAACGGGAACGGCGAGATCACAAAGGTGATCTGCGGCTAGTCATTTTGCCAAACGGTAACTTTTGTGGCACGCGGTGCAGCTTTGCCCAAGCTGCGTGAAAGCTGCTTTCAACGCGTCCGTCGTTTCGCTTGCCTCGACCCTAAGCGCGGCCTCTTGCATCGCTTCGTTTGCGCGTAGAAATCCGGGCCAATCAGCCCAGATCGCATCCTTTGCTTCGGATTTCGGATCATGCGCTTCGGCTTCAAACAGTGGTACAACTTGGTCTGCATGCGCGCTTAACCTACGCCCGATTTGCTGTACGACTGCAGGTTCAAAGGCACGTATGCCCTTAATAAATTCGCCCAGCTGCTTCGTGTCATCTGCGATCTTGCTCATGACTTGCATCCGCGCCATCACTTGCGGGTCCTTGACCCCGCTATGTGCAAAGGCCGCCCCCGCGAGCAGTAGCATCGCTATCCCAAGTTTAGTGGTCTTCCGCAGCATTTTTCACCCGATCCGCATCGGTCAGACTTGACCAACGCCCTTTGTGTCGCTTTGACACGTTTAAAGATCAAGATAAGGTTTTGTCGTGGCAAAGGCAGCAAAAAACAAAAAGCCTAACAGGACTTTTTTCTGGTGGATCGGTGTTGTTCCGTTTCTGGCTCTCAGGTGGGGGTTGCGTGCTGTTGGCGTGATACTGGTTTTGGTGCTGGTGCTGATTGGCGTCTACGCGTTCGTAAATCCGCCCACGACGATCTACATTGAGCAAGAGCGGAAACGCAACGACAACATCCGCCAAATGTGGCGCGATTTTGAGGATATTTCCCCGCACATGCCCCGCGCTATCGTGGCCGCAGAGGATGCAAACTTTTGCAATCACTGGGGCTTTGACATGTCCGCAATTCGTGTCGCACTTGAGGAAGGATCAGGCCGCGGGGCCTCTACCATTTCGCAACAGACAGTAAAAAACGTGTTCCTTTGGCACGGCCGCAACTACACCCGCAAAGCCTTGGAAGCCGCTTTGACCCCGATCGTTGAAACCTTTTGGTCGAAACAACGGATCCTTGAGGTCTATATGAATGTCGTTGAATTCGACGAAGGTGTCTTTGGCGTTGCCGCCGCTGCTCCTTGGTATTTCGGAGTAGACGCAAAAGACCTGACCGCCCGCCAAGCAGCTGCGCTTGCTGCGGTGCTGCCAAATCCCAAGGCGCGGTCAGCGAAACGGCCCACCGCTTTCTTGCAACGTCGGGCGCGTCAGATCATGAGCGGCGCCGAAACAATCCGCCGAGACGGGCGCTCAACCTGTTTCGAAACTTGAAAAACCTCGGCAAGCTTGCGAAGAGTGGGCACTCAGCTCTTTCGGTCGGATTTTTGAATGAACCGCTTGTACCACGTCCCGCTTTCCCCGTTTTGCCGCAAGGTTAGGCTCGTTTTGGCCGAAAAGAAGGTCGAAGTAGAGCTAATCGAAGAGCGGTATTGGGAACAATCCAGCGAATTCATGCGCCGCAACCCTGCAGGTAAAGTGCCGGTTCTAAAAATTGACAGTCAGACGCTCAGCGACAGCCAGGCAATTTGCGAATACCTTGAAGAAACCCTGCCAGACCCCGCGCTTCTGCCCAAATCGCCTGAGGATCGCGCAGAAGTACGCCGCCTCGTCTTTTGGTTCGATGACAAGTTTCATTCCGAGGTCACGTCGAAACTGCTGTATGAACGCGTGAACAAGAAAATCATGGGCCAAGGCTACCCCGAGAGCCGAAATGTGAAACTTGGGGCGCAGAAGATTAAGTACCACATCGACTATATGGGCTGGCTACTGGATCAGCGTCGCTGGCTTGCGGGCGACCATATGAGCCTCGCAGATTTCGCAGCAGCGGCGCATTTTAGCTGTTTAGACTATATTCGTGACGTCGATTGGAACCGCAACGCTAATGTCAAAGACTGGTACGCGAAGATAAAATCGCGACCAGCCTTTCGGGGACTTCTTGCCGACCAGGTCTCTGGATTCCCGCAACCCACGCATTACTCGGACCTCGATTTTTGAGCTTGAAGGCGCGCTTGCGGGCGCAAACTGAGGCCGAGGGTTTTGCGAAGATGGGCATCTGCCGCCCGGACGCCATCCCTGAGGCCATGCCACGGCTGACCGCATTTTTAGATGCAGGCAACCACGGTCAAATGGGTTGGATGGCTGACCGCAAACACTGGCGCGGCGATCCAAGCGCGCTGTGGCCCGAGGCAAAAAGCATCATCATGTTGGCAGAGCCGTACACGCCTGATCATGATCCGATGGACAATCTGAAAGCATGCGATCGTGCCAATATCTCTGTCTACGCCCGCAACCGCGACTATCATGATCTGGTGAAAAAGCGTTTGAAACGCGTCGGGCGCTGGTTGATTGAGCAGTCGGAAGGCGCTGAGATCAAGGTGTTTGTCGATACCGCCCCGGTTATGGAAAAGCCACTTGCGGCTGCTGCGGGTCTCGGCTGGCAAGGTAAGCACACCAATCTTTTGTCGCGCGACCTAGGAAACTGGTTTTTCTTGGGCGTAATTTTTACGACGGTCGAATTAGACCCTGATGCACCTGAAAGCGAGAACTGTGGCAGCTGCACCGCTTGTCTGGATGTCTGCCCAACCGATGCGTTTACAGCGCCATTTCAGTTGGATGCGCGGCGCTGCATTTCTTACCTGACGATTGAGCATCACGGGCCCGTCGATGAAAATCTGCGCCCGATGATGGGCAACCGTATCTATGGTTGTGATGATTGCTTGGCGGTGTGCCCTTGGAATAAATTTGCCAGCGATGCGCGAGAACTGCGTTACGCCGCGCGCAAGGATTTGGTGCTGCCCGATTTGGCTGAGATGGCCGCCTTGGACGATGCGGCTTTTCGCGCCCGTTTTAGCGGCTCGCCCATCAAACGCATCGGGCGTGATCGCTTTGTGCGGAATGTGTTGTACGCTATCGGAAATTCTGGATCAGAACGGTTGAAGCGCTCTGCTCAGAACTTAGCGCAAGACAAGGACGAGACGGTTGCCGATGCCGCACGCTGGGCCGTCGGGAGGTTGCAATGACACATCATTTGCTAAGCTTTGGTCATGGCTATTCCGCTCAAGCATTAACGCCGCATCTATTGGTCGATGGTTGGAAGGTCACTGGTACGACGCGCAAACCCGAAAATGCCTCGGACTTGGCCGGTTCAGGTATACATGCAGTTGTTTGGCCGGGCGCCGAGATTGATCCATTGCTTGAACAAGCGACTCATATCCTGATTTCCGCTGGCCCGACGGCGGATGGCGATCCTGTCTTGCTCAGCGTTCGGGAAAAGATCGCCAAGCATTCCGAACAGTTTCAATGGGTAGGATATCTGTCAACGACCGGCGTTTATGGCGATCACAAAGGCGGTTGGGTCGACGAAAACACCCCGCTGGCCCCAAGCACGAAACGTGGACAGCTACGTGTCGAGGCGGAGGCCGCCTGGCAAAGGCTCGCAGAAGAAACCGGGCTTCCGCTGCATATATTCCGTCTCGCGGGCATCTACGGGCCGGGCCGGGGGCCATTTGCAAAAGTTCGCAATGGCACAGCGCGCCGTATCATCAAACAGAGTCAGGTGTTCAGCCGCATCCATGTCGAAGACATCGCGCAGGTGCTGTACGCATCAATTAAGCGTCCGCGCCCCGGTGCGATCTACAACCTTTGCGATGATGACCCGGCACCGCCTGAGGACGTGATTGCCTATGCAGCAGAGCTGCTTCAACTTCCAATTCCACCTGCAGTCGCGTTTGAAACTGCTGACATGACCCCGATGGCGCGCAGCTTTTACGCTGAATCCAAGAAAGTCAGAAACGATTTGCTAACCTCTGAGCTGGGCGTCAAGCTACGTTATCCAGACTATCGGACCGGTCTCAGGGCTTTGTTAGAGTCTGAATAATACATTTTCCCTAAATCAATTCAGGCGATTCCCGTAACGGAATTTTTTTGTTAGTGTCGCCCGAAAAAGGGTAGTGGTTCGCATGGTTTCGGCAGTGTTTCGGGGGCTTTTGTTGGTGGCGTTCTTTGCGTTGTCGGCATGCTCATCAAAGTTTATTGACTACGATGGCCCGCAGGTGACGCGCATTCTGGTGCAAAAAGAAAAGCGCAGGATGTACCTACTTAACGGCACACGTGTTTTGAAAGCCTATGATTTCGATCTGGGCTTTGCCCCAAATGGTGACAAACAGTTTGAAGGCGACGGTCGTACGCCGGAGGGGCGATACTATATCGACCGCCGCAATCCCAACAGCTCGTTCTACCTATCGATTGGCATAAACTATCCCAATGCCCGCGACCGTGCGGAAGCACGACGGCTCGGCAAACCGCCGGGTGGTGACATCTTCATACACGGGCAGCCAAACCTTAATCCGAACAAGCGACGCGGGCCTGATTGGACTGCTGGATGTATCGCGGTGACGAACAAAGAAATGCGTGAGGTTTACGCGATGGTCAAAACTGGCACAGTTATCGATATTCTGCCTTGACCCATATGCGGCCAGGATTGGCCTAGGTCCCAGTGATCAACGTCCACCAAATCTTGCCTGTATCTTCCTGGAACCAAGAAAAGCCAAGCTTGCGCGCATCCGCGTCAAGGATCACGTCGCGCGTTTGCGGAAGTTCCATCCATGCGGCGAGCGTTGCCGTCTCATTCTCATAGGTTTCCGAGATATTTTCGCCCACAAGCTTGCCAGTGTAGCCTGCCCGCGCAACACGGTCCAAAGGCGAAGAGCCGTCAGAGCCGAAATGCCAAGGGCGGTTTTGCACCGACATATCGCGTGCATGGGTGGCCGCAGCGGCATTGAGTTTGCTGTCCAGTTCAAGTGGCGATTGCCCTGCACCGGCACGCAACGCGTTGATCGAGTCTAACACGCGGAACTGAATTTTAGCGGTGTCGGAAGACTTGATTCGATAGACCTGTGGCAAGGCTTGCCCATCAGGGCCAATTGCAGGTGGCTGCGGCGTACAAGCAGCCAGAACACCCAAAGACGCAATCAAAAGTAACGCGGAGCGGATCATAATCAGCCATCCCAATTTCAACGCATCACCCTTAGACCGTTCGCAACTGCTGCGCAAATCAACCTGCAGGAAACCGCCAAATGCAAGATTCTTTGATTTGCGACTGCGGCCAAAACGCCATAGCGTCCGCTGCAAATACTTCGGAGATTACCGCTATGACAGATTCATCCAATTTTAAATTCGACCGCAGGACTTTTCTTCTGAGCGCAAGCGCCGGCTTGCTTGCCGCACCCGCCATTGCGCAATCGACCGATCCAATCGGTGGTGGTGATGCCACACGGCGTAACATTTCCAGCTTCCGAGCGCTTGATTGGCGCCCCTATTTTGACACGTTGAAAAATGGGGCGATCCTTGTCGATCTGGACAGTCGCGCCTTGCACATGTGGACCCAAGATGGGGGCTATGCGCTTTACCCGTCTAGCGTCCCGTTGTCGGAAGATTTGACGCGCCGCGGTCGGACTTCCGTTATCCGCAAAGTCGACGGCCCAACTTGGAGCCCGACACCTGCAATGAAGCGGCGCAATCCCGAGTGGCCGGATTTTGTACCCGCCGGCCCTGACAATCCGCTTGGAACTCATGCCTTGTATCTGACCTGGACCTATTATCGCATTCATGGGACCCATGACACGCGCAAGATCGGGCGTCGGTCATCGAATGGCTGTATCGGGCTCTATAATGAGCACATTGCTGAGGTTTTTGGGAAAACCAAAATTGGCACACAAGTGTTGCTAATTTGACGACAATTGGGCGAGCGACTTGGCATTGTAGGCGCATTTCGTTGTAAATTCACCGTCTCTATGGAAATAGAACTCTGTTAGGTAACACTCGAATGTCTGCACATGAGCCGGGGTGGCCAGTGAAGCGGGCATCGTATGAAGGAAAACAAAATGAAAAAAATCGCACTTGCAAGCGCATTTGCTTTGGCAGCGACATCTGCGTACGCTGGCAACCTTGACGCGCCAATCATCGAAGAAGAGCCCGTAGTAGTTGTTGAGGAAACAACATCCTCCGCAGGCGGCGTTCTGGTCCCAATCCTGTTCCTGGTTTTCGCAGCGGCTGTTGCTGCGAACTAAGCGAAACGGGTTAGACATGATTCAAGGCGGCGGGTTATTCCCGCCGTTTTTTTGTTGCGACGGTTAAGCGTTCCCGAGACCGGCTTCCGCTTCGATCTGTTTGCGAGACTTCCGTTCGCGTTGGGTCGCAGACTTCAGCTGACCGCACGCGGCCATAATGTCCTCTCCCCGTGGGGTACGAATTGGGGATGCGTAGCCCGCCTTATAGACGATCTCTGAAAACTCTTTAATCCGCTTCCAGTCGGAGCGCTCGTAGGGCGCGCCGGGCCACTCATTGAAGGGGATCAAGTTGATTTTCGCCGGAATGCCTTTGATCAGGTCCACCAAACGTCGTGCGTCTTCGTCGCTGTCATTCACGCCTTTGAGCATCACGTATTCAAAGGTAATGCGCTCGCTGTTGGACTGCTTTGGATAGGCTTTCAACGCAGAAAGTAGCTCTTCGATATTCCAACGTTTGTTGATCGGCACCAGTTTGTCGCGCACCTCATCAGTCGTGGCGTGAAAAGAAACGGCCAGCAGGCACCCGATTTCTTCAGCGGTGCGCGCGATTTCTGGAACCACACCCGAGGTCGACAATGTGATGCGGCGACGGCCGAGGCAAATCCCTTCAGGGTCCATCGCGATTTTCATCGCATCGCGCACATTCTCAAAATTATAGAGCGGTTCGCCCATGCCCATCAGCACAATGTTGGATAATAGTCTGGGGTGTTCCGCAGGGTTTTGCCCGGGTTCGGGCCACTCCCCCAAATCGTCTCGTGCCAACATAACTTGGCCGATAATTTCGCCTGCTGTAAGGTTGCGCACCAGCTTTTGTGTGCCTGTATGGCAGAAAGAACATGTCAATGTGCATCCGACTTGGCTGGACACGCAAAGCGTGCCGCGCCCCTCTTCGGGGATATAGACGACCTCTACCTCATGCCCGCCGGCAATACGTACCAGGTACTTCCGGGTGCCGTCTTCGCTCACATGGCGGGACACAACCTCGGGCAGTTCAATGACAAAATGCTCAGCCAGTTCAGCGCGATAGGCTTTGGCAAGGTTGGTCATCTCGTCAAAATTGCGCACGCCTTTTTGATATAGCCATTGCCATATCTGGTTGCTGCGCATTTTGATTTGTTTTTCAGGGGTACCCGCTTGGCCCAACGCATCTTTCAACTGCTCACGAGTGAGCCCAACAAGGTTGATAGGCCCGGCCGGCAATTTACGCGGTAGGGTCAATACATCTTGGGTGATCGGCGCGGTGGTGGTCATAGCACTGTCCAAAGGGGGCGATTGCGCTGATATAGGGCCTCGGCCTCGCAATTGCACCCCCGATTTCGCGACGCACAGCGCCCCGACCGGTTTAGAACCTAGCTTGAACAGCGTTTTTCGGCATCTTCCAATGCGGCGGTGAAGCCCAAAAGCGAGAACTTGTCGCGCGTGTTCGTTTCGCGCGATGACACACCTGAGATTGTCGCATCCGCGCCGCGTTTCATTGCAGTGATGATTTTGTTGTCATCGTCAGCGGAGGCGGCCCAAGCGGTTTCTCCATTTGTGAACAGCTCAAACTTGGTGTCGCCGATTTGGAGACTGACGGTACTGCCATCAGCGAACGGGTAGCCTCCGGTGAATGAGACTTCGCCCATTTTACCAGCGCCGGGCCAGTAGCTAACAAACATCAAAATATCACCGCGGTTAACGGCAACAACGCGGCCTTCCTTGGTGTTGACGGTCTCTTTCGGGCTGCTGACAACCCAGCATTGCGTCGGGCTGTCTTCGACAAACACGCTCCAATCGGTGACTGCGTTCACGCGGTTCGTCGATTCTTCTTGTGCAAAAGCGTTCCCAGACACGACCAGGGCGCTTGTTACAACAATGCATTTCATCAGTGTTTTCATAATTCTACAGCTCCAGCTGTGTCTGCCTCTTGTCGCGTGAGCGGGTGTTTTCACCTCGTATCGTTCTGCGCGACCGGTTAACCTGTTCGATAGCGTTAATATAGCGCAAAAAGAAGCGTATGGGGAAGTCCCATTGGCGGAATTTCGCATCCAAAGAGGATCACAAAAGTGGCAGCCGTAAATATGGTCGAAATCTGGCGTGGGGAGCGCCTTGAATCTGTGCATCAAGGCCATGCGGTGATCTGCGATTCTGACGGGCAAATCATCGAAAGCTGGGGTGATGCGGAGAGACTGATCTTTCCGCGGTCTTCTTGCAAAATGCTGCAGGCATTGCCACTGGTCGAAAGTGGCGCAGCAAAGCGTTTTGGTTTGAACCAAGCGCAATTGGCACTGGCTTGCGCGTCACATTCCGGCGCCGCGATCCATACCGAAAAAGTCACGGATTGGTTGGAACAGCTTCAGTTGACAGAAGAGGCATTTCGGTGCGGGCCGCAAGAACCCCAAGACTTACCTGCGCGCGATGCTTTGATCCGGAAACATGAAAGCCCGTGTCGGCGTCATAACAATTGTTCTGGCAAACACTGTGGGTTTTTAACTTTGTCAAAACATCTAGGGGCAGGTCCCGACTATGTGGATATTGACCATCCGGTACAGCGCGCCGTTCGCAATGCGTTTGAAGATGTCACCGGGATGGCCTCGCCCGGATATGGCATCGATGGATGCTCCGCCCCGAATTTCATGACAACGGTTCACGGATTGGCGCGCGCCATGTCTGCAATGACCAAAACGGGATCTGGCGCACGCGCGCAGGCCGCGCATGGTTTGGTTGAGGCTATGATGAAGTATCCTGAGCTTGTCGCAGGTGAAGGGCGCGCTTGTACGGAACTGATGCGCGCCATTGGGTCCAAAGTCGCCATCAAAACAGGTGCTGAGGCGGTCTATGTCGCGATACTGCCGGAAAAACAAATCGGGATCGCGCTCAAAATTGCTGATGGCGGTACACGCGCGGCCGAGGCCGCAATCGCGGGACTTTTAATCAAATATGGGGTGCTGGATGCCAATCACCCGGCGGCGAAAAAGTATACGATTGGCCCAATTCAAAACTGGGATGGGCTGGTGACGGGGTATATGCGCTTTAGTGACGGGTTTCTTCCAAATTGAGCCTTACATGGCCTGCGATCTCGCGTTCCGTTTGTTCAATGTATGCGCTGAGCTCTGCCTTCTTTAGCGGTTTCGTCATGTAGTGGTCGAACCCACCACCCTTGATACGTTCTTCATCGCCAGCGAGCGCATGCGCGGTCATGGCAACCATCGGGATGTGCATGTCGCCCTGTGTCTCCCGGATCAATCCGGCCGCTTCGAGCCCGTCCATCACTGGCATTGAGATATCGAGAAAGATGATATCTGGCCGATCTGCTTTGAACGCGTCGACCGCTTCCTGCCCGTTTTCGACCAAAGTCAGATCGATATCGAGATGCGCCAGCATTTTTGTAAGCACCAGTTGGTTCGTCTTGTTGTCCTCGGCAGCTAGCACTTTGACCGGGCGCGTTTGTTCCAATGGTTCATTGGCGCGGCTCAAAACATTCAACAAACCCGATTGCGTGAAGGGTTTTGGCAGGTCGGCCACTTCATCAAATTGCCCGGCGAAGCTGACAATTGCGACCGTTTTCTGCGTCTCCACAAGGAGCTGTCGGACCGCATCTTGGTCATTGGGGCGCGTCAGGAGCACTTGAAAACTACTCTGGAGCAGCGCTGTTTTGCAGTCTTCTACTGTGGCTACAAACTGTGCGTTCAAGCCCAGTAAATTGAGCTGCCGTTCCAACAACGACCGTTCAAGCGTGTTGTCAGTCAGAACGAGCACATCCGTTAGATTGGTCGGAACATTTGGCCGGGCACCTTCGCCAATGGTGGCGCAGGGCAACGTGACCTTGAACCCAAAGCATGACCCATGGCCGGGCAGACTATCGAGCCAAATGTCGCCTTCCATCGTCTCAACAAGCTTGCGGGTGATCGCAAGTCCGAGCCCGGTACCCTCATATTTGCGATTGGCCTCATCCTCAATTTGGTTGAATTCGCCAAAGACGTGATCCACCATTTGGAGCGGGATCCCGATGCCCGTGTCTTCGACCGTGAAATGCAGCTGACATGCGGAATCGTCGGCATCGCTTAGGCCGACAATGCGCAACATAATCGTCCCAGATTCGGTGAACTTCACGGCATTGCCCAACAGGTTTAGCAGGATTTGGCGCAGCCGGCCTGCGTCGCCCATAAACTCCGTCGGCAGGAATTGGTCATAATCCATCAGCAGCTCGACCGGTTTGTCACGCAAAGAAGGGCCCAGGATCAGGCAGACGTTCTGTGCCAGCTGTTCCAGATCGAATGGTGCAATGTTCAGCTCAAACCGATCTGCTTCGATCTTTGAGAAGTCGAGAATGTTGTTGATGATATCCAGTAGGGCGTGGCTCGAATTTTTGATCGTCTCGGAATAAAGCGTCGCCTCTTCATCCAACTCACGTTCAAGCAGCAGGTCAGCCATCCCGACAACACCATTCATCGGGGTACGCAACTCATGGCTCATCTTGGCAAGGAAGGCAGATTTCGCACGATCTGCGGCCTGCGCCTTGTCACGCGCTTCCGTCAGCTCTTGCTCGCGGTGCATGTCGCTGGTGATGTTGAGCACGAGCGAGACAACACCGCCATCAGCCGTACGTCGATCATTCAGCCGCACATACAT
This sequence comes from Litoreibacter sp. JB4-2, assembly GCF_055693445.1. Lineage (NCBI taxonomy): Bacteria > Pseudomonadati > Pseudomonadota > Alphaproteobacteria > Rhodobacterales > Roseobacteraceae > Litoreibacter > Litoreibacter sp. JB4-2. The sequence continues at coordinate 2,437,751 of NZ_CM146334.1, read as the reverse complement.
GCCGTTCCAAAACCGCAGTGTCGCAGGTTCGATTGTAGGGTGACACCAGCGATCAAGCATCATGTCGTACCAGTCATCTTCTGGCACGCCGCCCAAATCGATCAGCCCGTCATCAATGCAAAGCTCAACGATGGATTGGAAACTGTCGCCCGGTTCAATCCCGCCAGCATCCTCGAACACTTGTAGATAGGGTTTATTGGCGGCGATTAGGCGGTCTTCCGGGTCAAAGATCGCAAACCCGTCCGGGATGGATTCGAGCGCTGCCCATAGCAGGCGTTCCATTTCGACCGCCTTGACGGTGGCGCGTTCCAGATCCTCACTGACGCGGGAATTTTCGCCCTGCAAGTTGGTGACGACTTCGCGTTGGTCGATAATCTGGCCCGATAGCGTCAACGCATGTTCGGACAATTGCCGATTGGCGGTTACCAATTCTTCTTTTTTGAGTTCGAGCATACGTTCGGCGGCAAGCCTGCCGCGCCGTTCCTTCGCCAGCTCTTCTTCAAATTGGTCGCTGTCCATCGGTTCCGAACGTGGTGAATGCGTCTACTCGCGCGTGGTATAGGCTTCCGAAGGTGAAGGGCCGATTAATGGATCTACGTTGATTGATGGCGACCTGCATGCCACGGTTGGGGCATTGTCAGAAGGATTTTGCCCATGTCGATGCGTCTTGCGCTTGCCGCTGCCCTGGTTGTTTTAATCCCGCTACAGGGCGCCGCCCAAAGCGCAATCCCTGAGCGGACCCTGACGATAACGCCCGATGTCGATTTTTTCGGAAATGACCTGACAAGCATTTTCGACACCAGTTTGGAGGCTTGCAAACGGGCTTGTCTGCTTGATCAGAAATGTCAGGGATTTACTTTCAATCAAAGCTCGAATGCGTGTTTCCCTAAAGCTGAGGTAAACCAAAGCGAGGCTTTTGTAGGCGCAGTTTCCGGGCAGGTACGGCAGGCGAGCGCGCAACAGATTTCACAGGCCGAAACCCGCGCGCCGCAGCTAACCTACCTGTCGCAGTCTGATTTGCAGGCCGCACGGGTGCAGGCAAACACGTTGTCGGATCGGCACACGGTTGGCGCGTTTTTTGCGGTTGAGGACTACACAGCCGCCGCAACAAGGGAACGCAACGCCTTGAAATTCGATGCGGCGTTGAATTTTGTCGGTGCGGGTCTGACTTTAACTGACAGCTCCGACCTCTGGGCGCAATACGCGCGCGATGCGTTTGATCACGCGCGCGCAACCGCCCGGCAGCGTGGACGCTTCAATGCCACAGGGTTTTCGGCGGCAATCAATGCCTATCTGCGCGCTGGGTCCGATGCTGAACAGATCAACGCATTGTCTTTGATCGCAAGGGGGTTAGAGGCAAACCGGCGGGGCCGCGATATGATCGCCCCACTTAGGGCCGCAAACCAAATCGCGGCGCGTTCCGATATCGCCAAGCAGCTCGATCGCGCCTTGCGCCTGTACGGGTTCAACCTGTCTGAGACCCGCGTTGAAAGTGACAGCCTGGCGCCGCGAATCTGCGCCGTTTTTACCGAGGCTTTGGATCAGCGGGTTACCTATGATGATTTCGTGCAATCGGCGACGTCAGGCATCAGCGTCGACGCCGAAGGTAAGCAATTGTGTTTCGCCGGGTTGTCGCATGGCACGCGCTATGTGTTCACCTTGCGTCAGGGGCTGCCATCCGCCTCTGGTGAGGTTCTACAAAAACCTATTGAAATCGCCCAATATGTGCGCGACCGGACCCCAGCAGTCCGGTTTCCCGGCAGGGCCTATATTTTGCCCCCAAGCGCTGAGCCTGCGATCCCAGTGGTCGCAACCAATACCGGCCAACTTGATTTAACGCTCTACCGGGTCAGCGATCGCAATATCCTGCGCGCGATGCAAAGCGGGTCCTTTGGTCGGCCTATAGGGGCTTACAATTTGGACCGGTTCGAAAGCCAGCTCGGTGCCGAAATCTGGAAGGGTACGGGGGATGTGCAAACAACGCTGAACCGCGATGTGACGACCCGGTTGCCGATCCGGCAAATGACCGATGAAATGCGCCCGGGCGTCTATGCTTTGATGGCCAGTATTCCGGGCGTCGACCGTTTCCAAAGCCCACCTGCCACGCAATGGTTTGTTGTCAGCGATTTGGGCGTAACTTCGCTTTCGGGAACCGATGGGCTGCATGTCTTTGTGCGCGGGTTGACCGACGCATCGGCGCAAGATGGGGTCGAGGTTGCGCTGCTGTCCCGCGGAAATGAGGTGCTCGCCGAGGCGCAAACGGATGATCGCGGCTATGTTCGCTTTGATCCGGGTCTCACGCTAGGTGTGGGCGCACAGAGCCCGGGCTTGATCACGGTCAAGAAGGGCGACGACTTCGCATTCATGAGCTTGACCGATCCGGAATTCGACCTGTCTGATCGTGGTGTGGAAGGCCGCTCGGCCGCGCCACCTGTCGACGTTTTCCTGACCACTGAACGTGGCGCTTACCGCGCCGGTGAAACGATCCACGCTTTGGCTTTGGCACGGGACGCGCGTGCCAATGCGCTTCTAAGTCTGCCGCTAACAGCAGTGCTGACACGTCCCGACGGTGTTGAATACACCCGTTCCACCTTGGCAGATCAAGGCGCGGGAGGGCGTGTTTTTGCGCTGCCCTTGTCGCCTTCAGTGCCACGCGGGACGTGGCGGCTTGCGGTGTTTGGTGATGTCGATGCCGCGCCGCTCGCCGCACAAAAACTACTGGTCGAGGATTTCCTGCCCGAACGCATAGATGTCGCCCTGTCTATGCCAGACGGCCCGATCACCGCGCAAAACGCACGACCAAGCGTATCTGTGCAGGCCGATTATCTCTTTGGTGCCCCGGGTGCGGGCCTGGCGGTTGAGGGTGATGTGACCCTACAGCCACTTTCCGCATTGGAAGCTTTTCCGGGCTTTGTATTTGGTCGCTATGACGTGCCTCTGCGTGCGCAACGCGGGGGCCTTGAGGGTGGAGTGAAAACCGATCGAGAGGGGTTGGCCCAAGTTGCGCTCACCCTGCCTGAGCTTCAAGAAGTCATGCAGCCATTGGAAGCCGCAATCACCGTGCGTGTTCGCGAAGGTTCCAACCGGCCGGTAGAGCGTCGCATGACGAAATCAGTGCTGAGTGAAGCTGCGTTAATCGGGATCAAACCTTTGACTGACGGCGTCATGCCCGAAAACTCGGAAGCGGCGTTCGATCTGATTGCTGTGGCCCCTGACCTGACACGCACTGCGATGCGGGTGCGCTGGACGATCAACAGGGTCGAGACGCGCTACCAATGGTATTCCAGCTTCGGAAATTGGTCTTGGGACCCGGTGACGACGCGAAGCCGCATTGCGACCGGTCAGATTGAGCTGAGCGCTGATCAACGCGTCACAGTCTCCGCCCCGGTCGAATGGGGGCGCTACGAGATCAAGGTCGAACGGATCGACGGGCCTTATGTCGCCAGCACGGTGGAGGCATATGCAGGTTGGTATGCGACCGCTGATGCCAGCGACACACCCGACCTGTTGGAGGCGTCTTTGGATCAACCCAGCTACCGGCCCGGTGATACGGCGCGGTTCCGCATCGTTCCGCGCCATGCGGGCACAGCACTTGTTACGGTCATGTCAAACCGGCTCATTGAAATGAAATCGGTTGAAGTTGCCGCCGGCGAGAATGTGATTGAGCTGCCTGTAACCGATGATTGGGGCAGCGGCGTCTACGTCGCGGCACAAGTTCTACGTCCTATGGACAGTGCGAGCGGTCAAAACCCGTCACGCGTGCTGGGTCTTGCTCATGGGACTGTCGATCCTGGCACCGCAGCACTGTCAGCTACCTTCCAAGCCCCGGTCGAGGCTATGCCCCGCGCACCATTGGATGTCGCGTTGAAAGTGGACGGCATCCAACCGGGGGAGACGGCCTATGCGAAGATCGCGGCTGTGGATCTGGGCATTTTGAACCTGACCGGTTTCAAACCACCTTCCGCTTCTGATCATTATTTCGGGCAACGCAAGCTGGGCATGGCGCTGCGCGATATCTACGGCCGTCTCATTGATGGCCAATCCGGTGCTATGGGGCGTGTTCGATCTGGCGGCGACGCGCAAGCAGGCCTTAGCGCGCAATCCCCGCCCCCAACGGAGGCATTGCTGGCCTATGTCTTGGGCCCGATCACTGTCGGCTCCGACGGGATGGCGCATGCGCGTTTCGATCTGCCGGAATTCAACGGAACCGTGCGTCTGATGGCGGTTGTTTGGTCAGAAACCGGTGTTGGCCAGGCCGCGCAAGACGTGTTGGTGCGCGATCCGGTCGTTGTATCCGCTAGCCTGCCACGATTTCTGGCGCCCGGGGATGAGAGCCAGCTGTTGCTTGAGATCATCCATGCTACCGGACCAACAGGGCAGATGCCGCTTACCGTAACAGCCACTGGCGCGACGCTTGGTCTGCAGCCGTCTTCGGTAACGCTCGGAACACAAGAAACGCGCGTTTTATCAATACCGCTTCGCGCCGGGAAAGCTGGCGCCGCACAGATCGAAGTTGGATTGAAAACCCCCAACGGAATGGTTCTGAAAAAGACCCTAAACCTCGCAATTCGACAAAATGACCCAGTCGTGCAGCAGCGCCGACAATTCAAACTGGCGGCGGGCAGCACCTTCACGCTCGATCAAAACCTATTTGCAGAATTCAAGCCCGGAACAGCACGCGCGACGCTTTCTGCAGGGCCATTGGCACGGTTCGACGCGCCGGGCCTGCTGGATGCTCTCGATCGCTATCCTTACGGATGCACGGAGCAAACAACCTCCCGTGCGTTGCCGCTTCTCTATCTCGATCAGGTCGCTGTCGCGATGAAGCTCGATGCGCGCGATGACCTGAAAACACGCATTTCTGTGGCGGTCGACAAGATCTTGACCAACCAATCAGCGAACGGCGCGTTTGGGCTGTGGCGACCCGGGCGGGGCGATTTCTGGCTTGATGCCTATGTCACCGATTTCCTCAGCCGCGCAGCGGAGCAGGGCTATGATGTCCAGCCGCGGGCATTACGCCAGGCGCTCGATAATTTGCGCAATCAAGTCAACCGAGCACCGGATTTCGAGAGGGGCGGCGAAGGGCTGGCCTATGCGCTTCTTGTTCTGGCGCGCAATGGCGACGCTTCAATCGGTGATCTACGCTATTATGCAGATGTCAAAGCCGACAGTTTCGCCACCCCCATGGCGCTTGCCCAACTGGGTGCGGCGCTTGCTGCCTATGGTGATCCCACGCGCGCAGATGCGATGTTCCGTCTTGCAGATGGACGCTTAAAGCAGACCACACCCACGACGCAAAGTTGGCGCAGTGACTACGGTACGCCCTTGCGGGATGCTGCGGCTGTTTTGACCCTTGCCGCAGAAGCAGGTTCAAACGCGGTTGATTTTGCGATCCTGTCGGACCGTGTCTCACCAAAGGCAGGCATTGACGAGGCGCGATCCACACAGGAACAAGTTTGGTCCCTTTTGGCAGCAAACGCGCTTTTGGACAGTGGTAGATCAAACCTATCGCTCAACGGTGAGGCGGTCACGGGTCCGTTGGTGCAGGTCCTTGAACAAGAGGCGTTAACGCCGGTTGAAATTCAGAATGTGTCAAACGAGAACACCCGCGTCACGCTCACCTCATTCGGCGTGCCAATTCAAGCGCCCGCTGCAGGTGGCAACGGCTACAAGATCGAGCGCGCTTACTACACGCTGGAAGGTGTCCGCGCCTCACCGGCGGAGGTCGTATCAGGCGCGCGGCTGGTTGCGGTTCTGACCGTCACCCCGTTCAATGACGGTGAGGGGCGGTTGATGGTAAACGATCCATTGCCTGCAGGTTTTGAGATCGAAAACCCCAATTTGTTGCGCGGAGGCGATGTCGCAGCACTTGACTGGCTAAAGATCAGCGATCGCGTCCAGAACACGGAATTTCGTGATGATCGCTTCTTGGCGGCGGTTGATCACGCTGGGTTAGAGCCTTTTCAACTAGCCTACATGCTGCGCGCCATTGCCCCCGGAACCTACCATCACCCTGCCGCAAGTGTCGAAGACATGTATCGTCCAATCTACCGCGCTTGGACATCAACGGGCCAAGTCGTCGTTACCAAATGAAATCCGGTGCACGTCAGATATTTGTATTGGCCGCCGGGCTCTTTCTTGCCGCTACTAGCAGGGATCAGATTGATGCATGGGTTTCTGATACGCAAATCCCACCGCTCGTCGTTTCGACCGGGGTTGAGGTGCAAGACCGGCACGGTGATCTGCTGCGCGCATATCAGGTCGATGATGGCCGTTGGCGGCTGCACGTTCCGGTCTCAGAAGTCGATCCGCGCTATTTAGAGATGCTGATCGCCTACGAAGATAAGCGCTTTTACCGCCATCACGGGGTTGATCCGATTGCGGTGTTGCGAGCATTGGGGCAGGCGATTTTTAATGGCAAGGTTGTCTCTGGTGCGTCGACCCTGACGATGCAAACCGCGCGTCTTCTGGAAGACAGCGGAACCGGCGATCTCAAAGGAAAACTGCGTCAGGTTCGTGTGGCGCTTGCACTGGAACGCAGGCTCAACAAGCAGCAAATATTGCATCTCTACCTTCAGCGTGCCCCTTTTGGCGGCAATCTTGAAGGTGTCCGAGCGGCCTCTCTGGCCTACTTTGGCAGGGAACCCGGCCGCCTAACCACGGCTCAGGCTGCTTTGCTGGTGGCGCTGCCGCAATCCCCGCCGCGCGGCGGCCTGACAGGCACCCTATCATTGCCGAAAAAGCGCGCAATCGGGTGTTGGAGCGCATGGTCAAGTTTCAAGCCTTAGACCCTAACATAGCTCAATCTGCAAAGACTGAGGAAATATTGGGGCAACGCCGCCGCTTTCCGGCACATGCCCCGCATCTGGCTGACAGAGTACGAAAGAACACCCCAAACGAGCGTGTTCGGACAACAATTGATGGGCTACTTCAGCGTGGATTGGAACAGCTCGCAACGCAGCAATTGACGACCCTTGGGTCACGTAGTTCCCTTGCTGTCGTAGTGGCCAATCATGAGACGCGGGAGGTCTTGGCATCCGTTGGGTCGCCAGATTATCAAAGTGACGCCCGGCTCGGCTATGTTGATATGACGCGTGCTTTACGATCCCCCGGCTCAACGCTCAAACCATTGATATACGGGCTAGGGTTTGACCGCGGCATGATCCATCCTGAAACGCTGATCGATGACCGACCACAATTGTTTGGTAACTACGCCCCGCAAAACTTTGATGGAACCTTTCGCGGGCAAGTCAGGGTGCGAGAAGCACTTCAATTGTCGCTGAACCTGCCAGTCATCGCCTTGCTGGATCGTATTGGGCCTGCGAACCTGACTGCGGCCTTGCGACGCTCCGGCGCGGATATCGTTGTGCCGGGGGAGCAGCCCGGGCTTGCGGTTGCATTGGGTGGCGTCGGGGTGAATTTGCATGACCTCACGCAGCTCTATGCCAGCCTTGCGCAAGGTGGTCCTGTCGTATCGCTACGGGAGATCCAAAACGACCCTAACTCTGCCAAAAAGCGACTTATGTCTTTGCGATCTGCTTGGTATGTCGGTGACATATTGGCAGGCACGCCAAAGCCAATATCTGGCGGCAGAGCGGGTTTGGCTTATAAGACCGGAACCTCCTATGGGTACCGCGATGCCTGGGCAGTTGGGTATGACGGCGCGCATGTTGTTGGCATTTGGATAGGGCGCCCAGATGGAACGCCAGTGCCCGGCGCATTTGGGGCTTCGCACGCCGCGCCACTTCTGTTTGAGGTCTTCGACCGGATCAAACCCGAAGTCACATCCTTGCCGCCGCCGCCATCAGATGCCTTGATGGTCGCGAATGCTGATTTGCCCGCGCCTTTGCGCATCTTCGAAGCTGGCACATCGGAAAAGGTCGACCGGACCCATCCTAAGATCGCTTTCCCACCCGATGGTGTCCGCATTCCCTATGAAAGCGACCTTTTCGTCCAAGTTCAGGACGGGGCCGCTCCGTTCAGCTGGCTCGCGAATGGCAATCCGATCCAGACCGGCAGTTGGGAACGGCAAATGCAACTCACTGCCGCCGGTCGAGGCTATCTGACAGTGACGGTCATTGACGCCAAAGGACGGTCCGCAAAGACGCAGGTATTCCTTGATTAGAGCCGTTCGATGGCCAAAGCGATACCCTGACCGCCTCCGATGCACATAGTGATCAATGCCTTGCTGCCTTGGATGCGCTCCAGCTCGTAAAGGGCTTTTACGGTGATGATCGCACCGGTGGCACCTACCGGGTGTCCTAATGCGATCGCGCCGCCATTTGGGTTCACTTTGGCAGGTTCCAAGCCAAGCCCTTTGGTCACAGCGAGCGCTTGCGCCGCGAATGCTTCATTGGATTCAATCACGTCGAAATCACCCGCCGACAGCCCTGTTTTGGCGAATAGCGCCTCGACCGCCGGAACCGGGCCAATCCCCATGACTTCGGGTCGCACGCCAGCGTGGGCGTAGCCAATGACCCTTGCACGTGGTTTCAGCCCAGCTTTCTCTGCCGCGTCAGCGCGGGCAAACACCAATGCCGCCGCGCCGTCATTGATCCCCGATGCATTGCCTGCGGTGACCGTGCCGTCCTTCTGAAATACCGTGCGCAATCCGCTTAGCGTTTCTAAAGTAGAGGCTTTCGGATGCTCATCGATCTCAAAATTCACCGTGTCGCGTTTGACGCGAACCTCAACAGGGGTGATTTGTTCCGCAAAATACCCTGCCTCAATTGCCTTCGCCGCGCGGGTTTGGCTTTCGAGGGCGAAGCTGTCTTGTGCCTCCCGTGAAATGTCATGCTCACGCGCGACATTTTCTGCAGTGACACCCATATGGCCGGTGCCAAAGGGGCAATTCAAAGCGCCAAGCATCATGTCCTGCGCGCCCGCATCACCCATTTTCTGGCCCCAACGGGCTTGTGGCAAAATATATGGCGCGCGGCTCATATTCTCTGATCCGCCGGCCAGCCCAAAGTCACAATCGCCAAGCATCAGAGACTGAACGACCGAGACAATTGCCTGAACACCAGACCCGCAAAGGCGGTTCACATTCATCGCTGGGGTAGTGTCAGGGATTCCCGCATTCATAGCGGCGACGCGGGACAGGTACATATCGCGGGGTTCGGTATTGATCACATGCCCAAAAGCCACATGCCCGATCTGGCCGCCTTCGACGCCGGAACGCTCCAAGGCCGCTTTTGACACGATGCCGCCCAGGTCAATGGGGGTGGTTCCCGCCAAAGCCCCGCCAAAGGTGCCTATTGCTGTGCGGGCGCCGCCCAGAATAACGATATCGCTCATGATGTGATCCTTTCGATTTGGCGCAGCGTAACCCAGAACGAACCCACCGGCAGCAATAACGCAGCGTGACTTCCCGCGCCCAAGCCTTAACTTTGCGATCATGAGCAAATACGGACCCACCCGCGCAGAGCATAAAATGCGCGTTGTCATCAGCCTGATTATTTGCGGGTTGATTGTGGCAACTTTTGTTGTCCGAGGCGTCCCCACGGGACTGGTCGGGATCGAACTTTTCGTCTTTGGCGGTAGTTTTGCAGTTGGCACCGGCGCATGGAGCCTGTGGAAGCTGTTGCGGTAGCGGCACCTGCATGCTTACGTCGCGCCATGACAGTACTTGAGATCTTCGCCCCTTTCACCCTTGCCGAACAAAAACTGATTGATGAGGCGGGCGATCCCAATCGCACAACGCTTGCTGACGGCACCTTACCTGCAAATTCTGACGATGGCGTCACGATCCGCGCTGATCTGATCCGGTATCTGCTGCTGTCTGCGCCGCTGCATGACAAAGGCGTGCGATTGCGCGGCGCTTGGATCAAAGGCGCGCTTGATCTGCAAGGTTGCGATTGTGCCCGCGACATTTCAATGACCGCCTGTCACGTGTCTGAGCCGATCAATCTGACAAATGCAAATCTACGTGGGTTGCATGTGTCAGGGTGCCATATCGGTGGGTTGGTTGCTGACAACGCGCGCTTCTCCGGGTCGATCTATTTGCGGGCAGGCACACATATTCGCGGTGAAGTCAGCCTCGCAGGCGCCACGATTGACGGCGATCTGCAGATTTGTGACGCGCAAATCACCTCGACCTCTCAAGATGCCATATTTGCGCCGTCGCTACGCGTCGCAGGCTCGCTGTTTCTGGGCAATTATCCTTATGCGGATGGCGATACGAGCCTTGTGACTTCGGGCCAGATTTTCTTGTCTTCGGCACGGGTTGAGCATGACCTGTTCATCTCCAACGCTGCCATAAACCTCAATGATCTGACACTGTCCGGTGCTGTGTTCGGCGCGACGGAGGAGCACGGCTCAAACATCGCCATCAGCCTTGCCCGCGCCAAAGTGGGCGGCATCCTATTTCTCAAGGACAATCAAATCTCGCGGGGGGTGTTTAACCTCGCCGGAGCGCATGTCGAACGGCTTAAAGACGAACCTATCGGCCCGGGCGCCGCCTATCCGATCCGGCTGGACGGATTTACCTACACCGATTTTTCCCGCCACGCTGAGACCAATATCAAGGCACGGCTTGAATGGCTCGCCCGCCGTCCCGAGGACACGCCCTTTACAGCCCAACCCTATGAGCAGCTCGCATACGTCATGGGGCGCATGGGACATCGGAACGACGCGCGCACCGTGTTGATGAACAAGGAACGGCTTCTGAAGGCCGAGAACCGTAGGCTCGCGGCGGAGCGTGGCAGCTTTGCCGGCTGGCGGGCGTTGTCTTGGACGGTCGACAGTTTTCTGCGTTTTTCGATTGGGTATGGCTACCGTCCGGCGCGCGCTGTCGTCATCGCAGTGTTGCTGGTCTTGGGCCTAGGCTGGTTCTTCGATCAAACCTGGGACGCGGGTGACATGGCCCCAAACGCGGCCCCGATTTTGGTCTCAACGGATTGGATTTCCGCGACGCAAACCCATGCGTCTAATCCGGCCGAATTTTGGGCCGCGCCCGGACAAGCTGGTCAGGACTGGGAGACATTCAACGCATACGCCTATGCCGCTGATCTGTTGGTCCCAATTGTGTCTCTGGGGCAGGAGGACGCATGGGCGCCCTCAACCTCCCGTTCAGACTGGGGGCGTGCAGGGTGGTGGATGCGTTGGATTGCCAAGGCCGTTGGCTGGATTGTGACTGCCTTGGGCGCCGCTGCAATCACAAGCCTGATCAGGCAGGATTGAGCGCAATAGAGCCTTGATCGGTCAAAAGAACGCAAGTTGTCCCGTCAAAGCGCGCGGGCCATAAATCGCGTCCGTACCCGGCGCCACCGTCGAGGTTGATCCGGTTTCCGCGATGTTCGGGGAAATCAACAACCGTATGACCATGCACAATCAACTTTGGATGTGGGCGTGTGTCTTCCAGAAACTCTGACCTGATCCAGAGCAAATCATGCTCGGATTGCTCTGTGAGCGCGACGCCCGGTCGGATACCGGCATGTGCGATGAACAGTTCAGGCGTTTCATGTGACAAGGCGCACTGGTCGAGAAAGTCGATATGAGCCCGCGGTACCAGTTCGCGCGCTTGCGCATGGACATCGCTTAGGCGCGGACGGCCGCCAACATCGACCCCGTAGGAGGCCAATGTCGTCAGTCCGCCCAAGCGTTCATGCTGCCAGGTCAGGTCAACGGGTAAATAAGGTTCCTGCCTTGGAAAAACCTCCATGAACCACGAGAACATGCGGTCATGATTGCCCTTCAGGCACGTCCAGTTTCGACCCTGTTCCAGCCCAAAGAGCAGTTTTTCAATGACGCCTTTGCTGTCGGGGCCACGGTCCGTGTAGTCACCCACGAAGACCACGGGCGCATCATGCCCACCATCCGCCTCGATCAACGCAAGTGCACGCTCAAGCTGTGCTAACTGCCCGTGGATATCCCCGACAACATACAGCACTAGGCGACGTCAAATCGCAGGGTTTTGACCTGCTGGAACATGCCTGTTGCTGACAGTTTCGCAAGGATCGGATCAGGCACCGGTGCGTCTACGTATAGCAACGCAATCGCTTCCTTGCCTGCGCCTGCTCGGCCCAAGGTGAAGTTCGCAATGTTAACGCCATTCTCGCCCATGGTCTGGCCGAGTGTACCGATGATGCCGGGGACGTCTTCGTTGGTTGTGTAGAGCATATGCTCCCCGATCTCCGCATCGATATTAATGCCTTTGATCTGGATAAAACGTGGCTTGCCGTCCGAGAAGACTGTGCCCGCAATCGAGCGCTCGCGCTGATCGGTGACAACGTTAATCTTGATGTAGCCATCAAACACGCCGGATTTATCCTGCGTCGTTGTACTGATCTTCACGCCGCGTTCCTTGGCGATCACCGGGGCTGAGACCATGTTCACGTCGGGGTTTGTGGCCTTCATAATGCCAGCTACGCCTGCGCAGTTCAGCGCTTCTAGGTTCATGGCAGAAACGGATCCGTTATAGGTGATCTGTATTTCCTGCAGCACTTCGTCTGTCATCTGACCGATGAAAGCGCCCAAATGCTCGGCCAACTTCACCCATGGGCCCATGACCTTGGCCTCTTCAGCCGTCACGGACGGCATGTTCAGCGCGTTAGACACGGCGCCTGTCAGCAAATAGTCCGACATCTGTTCCGCTACTTGCAGGGCCACGTTTTCCTGCGCCTCGGTGGTGGCGGCACCCAGATGCGGGGTTACGACGACATTTGGAAGGTTGAAAAGTGGGCTCTCGGTCGCGGGCTCTACTGCGAACACGTCAAAGGCAGCACCAGCGACATGGCCGGATTTCAACGCGTCGGCCAAGGCGCCCTCGTCAACCAGACCACCCCGCGCGCAGTTCACGATCCGCACGCCAGGCTTCATCTTTGCAATATTCTCGGCCGAGATCATTCCACGTGTCTTGTCCGTTGCGGGTACGTGCATGGTAATGAAGTCAGACCGGGCAAACAGCTCATCCAACTCCACCTTAGTGACATTCAGCTTTTCCGCGCGCTCTTCGCTGAGGAAGGGATCATAGGCGATGACTTTCATTTTCAGGCCAACAGCGCGGTCGCAGACGATACCGCCAATGTTGCCGGCACCAATGACGCCGAGCGTCTTGCCTGTCAGCTCAACACCCATGAACTTTGACTTCTCCCACTTGCCTGCATGGGTCGACGCCGATGCTTCTGGGATCTGACGCGCGACGGCAAACATCATTGCAATCGCATGCTCAGCAGTGGTGATCATGTTGCCAAAGGGCGTGTTCATCACGATGATCCCCTTCTTCGAGGCCGCCGGAATGTCGACATTGTCGACCCCGATCCCGGCGCGGCCAATGACTTTAAGATTGTCCGCCGCAGCGATCAGTTTCTCAGTCGCCTTGGTGGCCGACCGAATGGCCAAACCGTCATATTGGGCAATAATAGACTGTAGTTTCTCTTTGTCTTTGCCCAGCTCGGGCATGAAATCCACATCGATGCCGCGGTCACGGAAGATTTGAACAGCGGTTTCAGACAGCTTGTCAGAGACGAGTACTTTGGGGGCCATGGTCAGGCTCCTTCTAAATAGAAATTGGAGAAGTTAAGCCGAAATCTCGGCGTCAAAAGCGTGGGCGATCCAAGGCATCAAGGCCTTGATGTCCGCCGTCTCAACCGTGGCACCGCACCAAATGCGCAGGCCGGCAGGGGCATCGCGATAGGCGCCGATGTCATAGGCGACACCTTCGGTATCGAGCCGTTTGGCGATTGCCTTGGCGAACGCCGCGCCGTCGGTGATCCGGTCATCGGTGAATTTTAGGCACACAGAGGTGTTGGACCGCGTGGCAGGGTCAACGGCGAGGTTAGCGAGCCAATCGGTCGCATCAGCAAAGTCATTCACGGCTTTCGCATTGGCGTCGGCCCGCGCGATCAGGCCCTCAAGCCCGCCTACGGATTTGGCCCAGTTGAGAGCGAAGATGTAGTCCTCAACGCAGAGCATGGATGGCGTGTTGATCGTCGCGCCCGTGAAAATGCCATCAATCAGCTTGCCGCCTTTGGTCAGGCGGAAAATTTTTGGCAGCGGCCACGCAGGTGTGTAGCTTTCCAACCGCTCCACCGCGCGAGGTGACAGGATCAAAACGCCATGCGCGGCTTCGCCACCGAGCACTTTTTGCCAGCTAAAAGTTGTTGCGTCCAAACTGTCCCACGGCAGGTCCATCGCAAAGGCAGCAGAGGTCGCATCGCACAGGGTCAAACCAGCGCGCTCCGCAGGAATAGAGTCTTTTGATGGCACCCGAACACCGGAAGTTGTGCCGTTCCAGGTGAAGCAAACATCTTTGTCGAAATCGACCGTCGCGAAGTCTACGATCTCACCATAGTCTGCGGTTTTGACCTCAGCCTCGATCTTGAGCTGTTTGATCGCATCGGTAACCCAGCCCGAGCCGAAGCTTTCCCAGGCGAGCATCTCTACCGGGCGTTCGCCCAGCAAATTCCACATCGCCATTTCATAGGCACCTGTGTCTGACGCGGGCACAATGCCGATCAGGTAATCATCCGGCACGCCCAATACTTCGCGTGTCAGGTCGATTGCCTCTTTCAACTTCGCCTTGCCGGGCGCTGCGCGGTGCGAGCGGCCCAAAGGCGCGTCGGCCAGTTTGGTCAATTCAAATGTGGGGGGCTTGGCGCAAGGGCCAGACGAAAAACGCGGGTTAACCGGCCGCGTGACCGGAGCTTGAGTAGCCATTGATGGTATCCTCACAGATATATGCCCTTCGTTGGGGAAGGGTGTCCCACTCGCGGGGATAATCGCACGCAGCGGGTTCCACAACCGCGAATCCGGGGCTATAGCGGCGATTGAGATAGTTTTTGCGACGCACCTGACTACGATTGGAAACTTCGCGCATGTTCGTGGCCACTCTTCTGACCTCGGCTGAAACGCCTGTTCTCGAACCCTCTTTGGTCGAGTCACTGCGCAACGCTTGGGGCGGCGGGGATGCTATCTGGTTGATGCCGGATGTCGCGGCAGAGTTTCCGATCCATGCGCAGCCAGACAATTTTGACACCGTCTGGAACGACCTGCAAAAGATGAAACTGGACGTAGCCGTGCACCCGGCGGCCGGTCGCAAGAAAAAGCTCCTGCTTGCCGATATGGACAGTACGATGATTCAGCAGGAATGTATCGATGAGTTGGCTGCGCGCGCCGGTATTGGCGCGAAAGTGGCAGAGATCACTGCTCGGGCCATGAATGGTGAGATCGCGTTTGAAGGGGCATTGCGAGAACGGGTTGCGCTCTTAAAAGGACTTGATCAGGGCGTGATAGAGTCTGTCTTGAACGATCAGATTACCTATATGCCAGGCGGAAAAACACTACTATCGACAATGAAATCACACGGTGCATATGCCGCGCTGGTTTCAGGTGGGTTTACCTCCTTTACGGGGCCCGTCGCGGAGCATTTGGGGTTTGATGAACATCGATCCAATCAGTTTGTGATCAGAGATGGAAAGCTGACGGGCGATGTGGTCCCACCGATCTTTGGCAAAGAGGCCAAAGTTGATGCATTGAATGATCTGACCGCTAAGTTAGCCCTGACAGATAACGACGTTTTGGCCGTCGGCGACGGGGCCAATGATTTAGGCATGCTGACCCGTGCCGGGATGGGCGTCGCGTTGCACGCTAAACCGGCAGTCCAGGCTGAGGCACAGTTCAAGGTAAACCATGGCGATCTGACGGCGCTGTTGTTCCTACAAGGCTACAGTGCGGATGAAATTACGACATGACCAAACCGAACCTCGACACCGCCTATGACCTGAAAACGCCCGAAGACTCACTCAAGCTCTACGGCGAATGGGCGGAAACCTATGACACAAGTTTTGCCGAAGCATCGGGCTACCAGTTGCCTCTAGCGGTCGCAGAAGCTTTCGCGCGCAGCGGTGGTAAAGGTCCGGTTCTGGATGTGGGCGCCGGTACCGGTTTGGTGGGTGTCGCATTGAAAGAACTGGGTATCACCGACGTCGACGGCACAGATATTTCCCAAGCCATGTTGGCCGAAGCCGCTTTGAAGGATTGCTACGAAAACCTTTTTGAAGGCGATCTGACTGGCCGTTTGGAACTGGAAAACGGCCAGTATCGCGGCATCGTCAGCGCCGGCACTTTCACCCACGGACATGTTGGGCCAGAGGCATTTGACGAGCTTTTGCGCATCGCCGCCAAAGACGCGGTTTTTGCGCTAAGCATCAACGCTGAACATTTCGCTGCACGCGGGTTTGAAGCAAAACTGGGAACGTTGAAAAACCAAATAAAGAGTCTAACCCTGCGTGAAACGCCAATATATAACGATACCCAACAAGGCGCACATGCTGGCGATACAGCCTATTTAGCGATTTTCACAAAGGCCTAACGGCCTTTCCAGACCGGGTCACGCTTTTCGGCAAAAGCCTTCGCGCCTTCCAGTTGATCTTCGCTGGTATACAGCGTTTTCACGGTTTCAAAACTGCTGGACGTGATCTGATTCATCGTGTCCTGAAATTTCTCATCTTCAGCCGCGCGCACGATTTCCTTGATCGCGGCATAAACCAATGGCGGCCCGGAGGCCAAAAGCCGGGCAAGTTCCCAAGCGCGGTCCATGAGTTTGTCGGCAGGCATGATTTCATTGACCAGACCCCAGCGATGCGCCTCGTCAACATCGAACCAACGCCCGGTAAATAGCAACTCCATCGCAATGTGGTATGGGATGCGCTTGGGCAATTTGACAGATGCGGCGTCAGCCACTGTGCCGGAGCGGATTTCTGGAAGGGCAAAACTGGCGTGGTCAGCAGCGAGGATCATGTCAGCGCTCAATGCCAGTTCTAGCCCGCCGCCGCAGGCAATGCCATTCACCGCGGCGATGACGGGTTTGTTGAGGCCCGGCAATTCTTGCAAACCGCCAAAACCGCCGACGCCGTAGTCGCCATCGACCGCATCACCATCTGCAGCGGCTTTCAGGTCCCAGCCGGGGCAGAAGAACCTTTCCCCCGCGCCGGTGATGATAGCGACACGCAGTTCTGGGCTATCGCGGAAATCAGCAAATACGTCTCCCATGATGCGGGAGGTCGCGAGGTCAATTGCATTGGCCTTGGGACGGTCCAACGTGACCTCCAAAATGGCGCCTTCGCGTCGTGTTTTCACTGGATTAGGCTCTGTCATGGCGCTTTCCTGATCAGGACGTCCGCCGCGACGGCGTCGGTCTGGGTGCATAGCAACGGATTAATCTCTATCTCTTCAAGCTTTTCGGCATTTTCACCCACATAGGCCTGCACGGCGTCAATAGCTGCCAGAATGGAGGGACGATCGCAGCCGGGCTTGCCGCGATAACCGTCGAGCAGTGGCGCAATTCGCAGGCGACGCAGCGCGTCATCAATGGTGTCCAGTGAAGCTGGGATTAGCATCGAAACCGTGTCATCCCAGAGCTCGGCCAAGGTCCCACCGGCGCCAAGGGTCATTACAAACCCATGCACCGGGTCGCGCACAACGCCGACCAGTAGTTCCGCCAAAGTGCCGGTGACCATTTCTTCCAACAAAACCGGGCCATCCGTCAGTGTTGGCAAACAGTCTTCCAGCGCTTCAACAGTGTCTAAACCAAGTGCGATGCCCCCTGCGCCTGTTTTGTGGGCCAGACCTTGCACCTTGGCCACAAGGGGAAAGGCAAGTGCGGCGGTTGCGGTCAAATCGGTGCGATCATCAAGCAAAATGCCTTCAGGGATTGGCAGCCCATAGGCCCAAAGCGCGCGCTTGCCCTCAACCTCGCTGAGAAGTTCGGACGTCCTGTCCCCGCCCGGCAACAGTAATGAGCTATCTGCCCTTTCGGGCAAACAAGCGGCGCGGATCGCTTCCGCAGCTTCGCGTAACCCGTTGAAGGGGATGACGCTGCCGGCGATTAGGCGGTCTGCCACCTCTTCGGGCATCAACTCAGGCAGGCTGGCAACCATTGCAAAGGGTCGTTGCGTTTCTTGTCGTACCCGGATCGCGGCATTCACCGCGCAATCCCAGTCTTTTGGATCGCAGCGATCACGGCGGGGCACATCAACAATTGTCATGGTGATCGCAATGTCCGGCCCGGTCATGGCTTTCCAAGCCTCGGTCATCGTATCCTCGTCCCGCCAGATGTAGGTATGGTAGTCCAGCGGGTTGGCGAGTGCGACTTTGGGTCCAAGTGCCTTACGTAGAGCCTGTTTTTGGCCGTCCTTGGGTGCTGGGAAGGTTAGGCCAGCCGCCTCCCCCAGATCTGCGGCAAGCGACGCCTCACCGCCAGAACAGCTGATCGACGCCGCGTTGCGCGAAGGAAGCGCGCCCGCCATATGCATCAATTTCAAGGTTTCCAAAAAGCTTGGCAGGTCGGGGCTGCGCGCGATCCCAAGTCGGTCCAACAGCGCTTGCGCGCCGCTATCTTCGCCCGCCAGAGACGCGGTGTGTGACACGGTCGCAGCACGTGCTTGTTCAGACGTTCCGACCTTCAGCGCGACCACAGGGATATTTTGTTGATGCGCTTTGGCGCTGAACCGTTCCCAAGCGCGTAAGTCGGAAAAACCCTCTACATGCAAGCCAATGGCCGTGACGCGCGGGTCGTCTAGCAAGGCTTCGGCGATTTCCGCCTGACTAAGCTGTGCCTGATTTCCGCAGGCGACCATGTACCCGATGGGCAAGGAACGCGCCTGCATTGTTAGATTGATCGAAATATTTGATGATTGGGTCAGGATCGCGACACCCTTTTCGACGGGCACCAAACCGTGTTGATCAGGCCAAATTGCGACCCTATCAAAGGCGTTTATAAAGCCGTAGCAATTGGGGCCCAGGATCGGCATATCGCCCGCTGCGCGTAGTAACCGTTCCTCTGCGTCGGCGCCTGTTGCGTCCTCCGCCGTGGCTTCAGCAAAGCCCGACGCAAAACATACCGCGCCGCCGCAGCCTTTCTTGAACAAACGTTCCGTTGCGCCGACGCTGGCCTCCCGGTTGATCCCGATAAACGCGGCGTCAGGAGCGTCCGGTAGCAGGTGCGCGCCTGCCCAGGCTTTGACTCCTGCCACCTCAGGTTTCGCCGGGTGCACCGCGTAAATCGTGCCGCCAAACCCAAATTTTTGGACCTGTTCCAGCACGGCTTCGCACCATGCACCTCCTCCGATCACAGCAATCGAGCGCGGATCAAACAATCGAGAAAGTGAGTTCACGTCCTAGGCTCCGAGGGGTCGCAGTAAGTCACGGCTGATGATGTGGCGCTGGATTTCCGACGTGCCATCCCAAATGCGTTCAACGCGCGCATCGCGCCAGAACCGTTCAAGCGGGTAGTCATCCATCAGTCCCATACCACCGTGAATTTGTATGGCAGCGTCGGTGACGCGCGCTAACATCTCGGTCGCATAGAGCTTTGCGGATGCAATCTCACGGTTGGCCGGCATTTTCTTATCGAGCCGGTCTGCGGCGGCCAGTGTAAGCAGGTCTGCGGCGTCTATCTCAGTGATCATATCGGCGATTTGGAAGCCCACGCCTTGAAACTTGCCAATCGGCTGGCCGAACTGCTCCCGCTCCGCCGCGTAGTTCAGTGCATAGTCAAACGCTCGCCTCGCGCGGCCAACAGACATAGCCGCAACCGTGATCCGGGTGGCATAGAGCCATTCGTTCATCACCGCAAAGCCGCCATCTACCTCCCCCAGAACCTGTGCTTCAGGAAGGCGACAATCGTCGAATTCCAGGATCATGTTTTTGTAACCGCGATGGGACACAGACTTGTACCCGTCGCGCACTGTAAAGCCGGGGGCGCCCCGATCAACAAGGAAGGTCGTGATACGTTTTTTGGGTCCGCGTGGCGTGTCGTCTTCACCAGTCGCGACAAAGACGATGAAGAAGTCGGCATGCTCCGCGCCTGAGATGAAGTGTTTGCTGCCATTGACCACCCAATCGCCGCCGTCTTTCACGGCGGAACACTTCATACCCCTTACGTCCGATCCTGCGCCGGGTTCTGTCATCGCGAGCGCGTCCATCTTCTCGCCGCGCACGGCAGGCATAAGATAGCGTTCCACCTGATCGTCCTTGCACGCCATCAAGATGTTTTGGGGGCGCCCAAAGAAATGGTTGAGCGCCATCGATCCCCGCCCAAGCTCCCGCTCCACCAGTGCAAAATCAACGTGGTTCAATCCTGCGCAACCGACGCTTTCAGGGAAATTGCAGGCGTAAAACCCCAAATCTAGGGTCTTCTGTTTGATGTTATGCGCGATTTCCTCGGGGACTTCGCCGGTGCGTTCCACAAGGTCCTCATGCGGGTAGATCTCATTCTCGACAAAGCTGCGCACGGTCGAGACGATCATCTCCTGCTCTTCATTCAGGCCATATTGCATGAAAGGTCTTCCTATTGATTCCCGGCTGCGACGCACGCCTCAGAAAGTTTATTTGGCAAAGTTAGAGCCTTCTTCTTCCAAAATCGCTTTTAGTTCGGCCAGGTGACGAATGTCCTGTTCAGGATAGTTTTCAATCTCATCGGCGGTTTTCGCTGCGATATCGTCGGGCAAAATGTCCAAGGGTTGGCCGGTTTGCAATGCCCGAATATAGACCTCGCAGGCCCGTTCAAAGAAATACATCCGGTTGAACGTCTCAGCCACAGTGTCGCCGATCACCATGATGCCATGGTTGCCCATGATCATGACCTTCTTCTTCGGATCATCGAACAGCTTGGCGCAGCGTTCGCCTTCTTCCTCGAAGGCCAAACCGCCATAGTTGTCGTCAACCACCTGACGATTATAAAACATCGCCGCATTCTGTTCGAGTGGCGGCAGCGTTTTGTCTTTGAGGCAAGCCAGCACGGTCGCATGCACAGAATGCACATGCATGGCGCAGCGTGCATGCGGGCAATGTCGGTGCAATCCGCCATGCAACCCCCACGCCGTCAGATCCGGCGCATTGGGCCCTTCAAGTGCATCAGGGTCATTCACGTCCAGCAACAGCATGTCAGAAGCTTTGATGCGCGAAAAATGCACCTGGTTGGGATTCATCAGGAACTTTGTACCGTCTTCATTCACCGCAAGTGAGAAATGGTTCGACACGCCCTCATGCATATTCAAGCGTGCGGTCCATCGGAAACTGGCGGCCAGATCGACGCGTTCTTCCCAATGGTCAATATTTGTACGGGTACCATCCATGATATGCTCCTTCTTTGAAGTGACCAAATCACGCCGAGCGCACCAGTGCTACCACAATTGCGACTTGCACAACCCGTGTCTGTCATGACACTTGGTACATGGGACGGCACTCACTTAAATCTTGGTCTGATTGCACGGCGACTTTGGTTGCTGTTGCCGCTGGCCGTATGGCGGCTGACACGGTGATCCGTGGCGGCAAATTGGTAAACGTTCACACGCGCGAGGTCTTGGATGGCTGGCAGATTGCCATCTCCGAAGGTCGCTTCGCCTATGTCGGCCCCGACGCGTCCCGTTGCATTGGTCCCGATACCAAAGTGATCGAAGCGGATGGGCGTTACCTGATCCCCGGCCTGTGCGACGGACACATGCATATTGAAAGCGGCATGCTGACACCGGCTGAATTTGCCGCCGCCGTGATCCCGCATGGCACGACGACCATGTTCACTGATCCGCATGAGATCGCGAATGTGTTGGGCCTCGAAGGTGTACGCATGATGCATGATGAGGCTCTAATCCAGCCCATTTCGATCTATACGCAAATGCCCAGCTGTGCACCCTCCGCGCCAGGTTTGGAGACGACAGGGTATGAAATCGGCCCGGATGATGTGGCGGAGGCCATGTCTTGGCCGGGCATCATTGGCTTGGGGGAAATGATGAATTTCCCCGGTGTCATCAATGGCAGCCAGCAAATGCTGGCCGAAATTGCTGCAGTTCAAAAGGCCGGAAAAACTGTTGGTGGACACTATGCGTCCCCCGACCTTGGCCCCGATTTTCATGCCTATGCCGCTGGTGGCCCCGCGGATGATCACGAAGGTACGTGTGAGGCCGACGCGATTGCGCGTGTGCGCCAGGGCATGCGGTCGATGATGCGGCTCGGCTCGGCTTGGTATGACGTGGAAACCCAGATCACAGCCGTGACCGAGAAGGGCCTCGACCCGCGCGGGTTCATCCTGTGCACGGATGATTGCCATTCGGGCACGCTGGTGAATGATGGCCATATGAACCGTGTCGTTCGGCACGCGATTGCTTGCGGTTGCGATCCGCTTGTCGCGTTGCAGATGGCCACGATCAACACGGCCACTCATTTCGGACTGGAACGTGAACTAGGCTCCATCGCGCCCGGACGTCGTGCTGATGTGATCGTCACCTCTGACTTAGCGACGCTGCCAATCGAAACGGTCATTGCGCAGGGTCAGGTGGTTGCCGAAGCCGGTCAGATCAAAGTCGATTGCCCGCATCTTGAATGGCCGGTCCATGCGCGTGAGACGGTGAAGCTGGGCAAACAGCTCGTCGCCACAGATTTTGAGATACATGCGCCCAAGTCTTCGACAGAGCTGACCGCCAATGTCATAGGTGTCGTTGAAAACCAGGCACCAACGAAAGCGCTAAAACGGCAAGTTCAGGTAGAACAGGGTCTTATTTCCAGTCAAAACGGTATCGCTCAGATTGCCTTGGTCGAGCGCCACCGTGCGACCGGTGATGTGGTCAATGCGCTGGTCGAAGGCTTCGGCTACCAGGGCGAAATGGCTATAGCCTCCACCGTTGCGCATGACAGCCACCATATGATCGTCATCGGCACCTCCCGTGAATTGATGGCGAAAGCAGCAAACCGGCTGGGGGAGGTTGGTGGCGGCGTCACGGTCTGGAAAGACGGCGCAGAGCTGGCCCTGATCGAGTTGCCCATCGCGGGCCTGATGTCGGATCGTCCTGCCAAAGAGGTAGCGGCTAGAGCTGACCAAATGGTCGCGGCGATGCAGGCCTGCGGATGCACATTGAATAACGCCTATATGCAGCATTCGCTGTTGGCGCTCGTTGTCATACCGGAGTTACGGATTTCTGATCTGGGCTTGGTGGATGTGACGAAATTTGAAATGACCGAACTATTTGAGGACCGCGCATGATTATTTCCGACGCAAACTTGCCGATTGAAACCATCTATGTTCCGGATCCCGAGATGTTTTCTGACGCAAAACAAGCGGTCGACCGGCTCTGTGAGCTTTACCTGTCAGCGACGAATTTTCTGACCGCGAAATTCAATGATGCCCTTGCCGGCGGTCATCCTGCGACGCGGTATCGTGCCTATTACCCCGAAATACGGCTGACGACGACGACATTTGCGCAGGTTGATAGCCGGCTGAGTTTTGGCCATGTGGCCTCCCCCGGGACGTATTCGGCCACCATCACGCGGCCCGATCTGTTTCGGCACTATCTTGAGCAGCAGATTGAGCTTTTGATGGATCATCACGGCGTTGACGTGCAAATCGGCGTTTCCGAGACGCCCATGCCTGTGCATTTCGCTGCCGCTGCGGGCGACGCTATGACCGTCCCGCAAGATGGGGCAATCGCGTTCACGTTGCGTGATGTCTTCGATGTTCCCGACCTTTCGACCACGAATGATGACATTGTAAATGGTCACAGCGCGACGCATCCGGACGGTTCTAGCCACCTTTCGGGTTTCACTGCGCAGCGGATCGATTACTCGCTAGCGCGGTTGTCGCACTATACAGCGACCGATCCGGAGCATTTCCAAAACCATGTTCTGTTCACAAACTACCAATTCTATGTCGATGAGTTTGAGGCCTATGCGCGTGCAATGCTGGCCGATGCCGACAGCGGCTACACCGCCTTTGTGAGCACCGGAAATCACGTCTTGTCAGATGCCGAATCTGCTATCCCCACGGTGGCGAAGATGCCGCAGATGCCGACCTATCATTTGAAGAAAGAGGATGGGTCCGGGATCACATTGGTCAATATCGGCGTCGGGCCCTCCAATGCCAAAACAGCGACGGATCATATTGCCGTTTTACGTCCGCATGCCTGGCTCATGGTTGGGCATTGCGCGGGGCTGCGAAACTCCCAGTCTTTGGGTGATTTCGTGCTCGCGCATGCTTACCTGCGTGAAGACCATGTGCTTGACGATGACCTGCCGGTCTGGGTGCCTATTCCTGCCTTGGCTGAGGTGCAAATCGCGCTGGAAGATGCCGTAGAAGAGGTGACAGAACTTCAAGGCTACGATCTGAAGCGGATTATGCGGACGGGCACCGTTGCGACCATCGATAATCGCAATTGGGAACTGCGCGACCAATCTGGCCCAGTCCATCGTTTGAGCCAGTCGCGCGCCATTGCGCTTGATATGGAAAGCGCAACTATCGCGGCAAACGGCTTCCGGTTTCGGGTGCCCTACGGCACTTTGCTTTGTGTCTCAGACAAGCCGCTGCATGGGGAATTGAAGCTGCCCGGAATGGCCTCAGATTTCTATAAAACGCAAGTCGCGCGCCATCTTTTGATTGGGATTAAGGCGATGGAGCGCCTTGCCGAGATGCCTCTTGAACGGCTTCATTCCCGCAAATTGCGTAGTTTCGAGGAAACTGCCTTCCTTTAAATGACAAAAACAGCGGAAAAACGCAGAAAAATAAGGGTTTTGGCACACTAATTGTTGTGCGGCCCCACTATATTCAGCTAGATTCGCGCAATAACGCCCAAATAATGGGATACTAGAGGGAGACAGCTTATGGCGTCGAAACCAATGACCAAGACACAACTGGTCGCAGCCCTGGCCGAAGAAGCCGGAACCGACAAAAAAGGCGCCGCGGCGGCTTTGGACGGGATCATCAACATCATCACCAAGGAAGTATCCGGTGGTGGCGCGGTGACTTTGCCCGGTGTTGGCAAAATCTATTGCCGCGAGCGCCCAGCACGTATGGTGCGCAACCCGGCCACGGGTGAGCAGATTTCCAAAGAGGCGGACAAAGTGGTCAAAATGACCATTGCGAAAGCTTTGAAGGACAGCGTGAACGGCTAAGCCCGTCCGCATTTACAGAGTTTTGAGGGTCGCCCACGGGTGACCCTTTTCTTTTGGCGCAATTGATCCGAATGTGCGCCTTGCGGCGCGCTCTATTTTTTTGCGCCTCCGGCGGGAGTATTTCTGCCAGAACGAAGCCAAGGAGCTCGGGTGGATATCAAAGCAATTGTGATGGGGTTGGCCTTTGCGCTGATCTGGTCGTCGGCCTTCACCTCAGCGCGGATAATCGTGACGCAAGCGCCGCCGTTGACGGTGTCGGCGCTGCGCTTCTTGGTGGCGGGTGTGATTGCGATCGCGATTGCCTGGGCGATGGGACAGAGCTGGCGCCTCACGCGGGGGCAGTGGCGGGCGGTGGTGATCTTTGGAGTCTGCCAGAACGCGATCTACCTGGGGCTTAACTTTGTGGCGATGCAGACGGTTGAGGCGTCGCTGGCGGCGATTATTGCGTCGACAATGCCGTTGCTGGTTGGGTTGATTGGCTGGGTTGTTTTGAAAGACCGTTTGCCGGCGTTGGGGATTGCAGGGTTGATTACGGGGTTTCTTGGCGTGGCGATCATTATGGGCGCGCGGTTGGGGGGGACGTTGGATCTGGCTGGGCTGGGGCTGTGTATCATTGCGGCGCTGGCGCTGGCTGTCGCGACCCTGGCGATGCGGGGGGCGTCGAGCGGTGGGAACTTGATGATGGTGGTCGGGCTTCAGATGCTGGTGGGCGCGGCGGTGTTGGGCGTGGTCGCGTCATTTCTGGAAGACATGACCATCGATTGGAATGTGGAGTTGGGTCTGGCTTTCGCCTACACGACCTTGGTGCCCGGGGTGATTGCGACGTTTATCTGGTTTGTTCTGGTGGGTCGGATTGGCGCCGTTAAGGCGGCGACGTTTCACTTTTTGAACCCGTTCTTCGGGGTCGCGATTGCCGCCGTGTTGCTGGGCGAGGCGCTGGGAATTTGGGACGTGATTGGGGTCGCGGTGATCACGGCTGGTATTCTTGCGGTGCAACTATCGAAGCAAAAACAATGATCCCCCGCATGCGGGGAATCTTGTAAGGCGTTGGCTTCAAAGCATTTCCAGAATTTTTTAACCGGTTGTTTACCCGATCGAACCTTGATTTCCGCCGTTCTGGCCGCGGTGTAAAAGGATGTGATCGAGGATCACGCAGGCCATCATCGCCTCCCCCACCGGCACGGCGCGAATGCCGACGCAGGGGTCGTGGCGGCCTTTGGTGATGATTTCGGTGTCTTCGCCGGATTTGGTCACGGTTTTGCGGGTCGTCAGGATGGACGAGGTCGGCTTGACGGCGAAACGCACCACCAGATCCTGACCGGTGGAAATACCGCCCAAAATGCCGCCCGCGTGGTTTGAGCTGTAGACGGGCCCGTCGGGCCCCATGCTGATTTCATCCGCGTTTTCTTCGCCTGTGAGCATGGCGGCTTGCATGCCTGCGCCAATCTCGACGCCTTTGACGGCATTGATCGACATCATCGCTGCGGCCAGATCAGTGTCTATCTTGGCGTAAATCGGCGCCCCGAGGCCCGCAGGCGCGCCAGAGGCCACAACTTCGATCATCGCACCGACAGAGCTACCGGATTTGCGCAAACCATCGAGATAATCTGCCCAAACACCAGCGGCATCGGCATCTGGCACCCAGAACGGGTTCTGGTCTATCTGCGACATGTCGCGCGTGTCAGTCTTGTGAATGCCCATCTGCACCATATAGCCGGTGATGGTTAGGCCCGGTGCGAGCGCTTTGATGGCTTCGCGTGCGACGCCACCTGCGGCGACGCGGGCCGCTGTTTCACGGGCTGAGGAGCGCCCGCCGCCGCGATAGTCGCGGATGCCGTATTTCTGCCAATAGGTGATATCGGCATGGCCGGGGCGAAATTTCTCGGCGATATCGCCGTAGTCTTTGGAGCGCTGATCGGTGTTTTCGATCATCAGCTGGATCGGCGTGCCGGTGGTCTTGCCTTCAAACACGCCCGACAGGATGCGCACCTGATCAGCTTCGCGCCGTTGGGTGGTGTATTTGTTTTGGCCGGGTTTGCGCTTGTCGAGCCAGACCTGGATCATGTCTTCCGTCAGCGGCACATTGGGCGGGCAGCCATCGACCGTGGCACCCAAAGCGGGGCCGTGGCTTTCGCCCCAGGTGGTGACGCGGAAAAGATGGCCAAAACTGTTGATCGACATGCGGAAAGCTCCTGAGTGAGCTTCCAAATAGCGGGCTGTTTGGCAAATGCCAAGCGCCGCCAATGACTGTTGCCAAAGTGGGGGCGCTGCCCCCGCGCCTTCGGCGCTCCCCCGGAATATTTTTGAAACAATGAAGGGGGAGGCCGTGCGCTTTTTATCCCGAGCGGCGCTAGGGTTTCAAACGCGCGCGTCTGCGTTTGGCGAAAGATGTGATGGAAGTGACGGTGCGATCGACGATGATGACCAGAAGGGCGGTCAGCCAGATCGGCAGGTTATGCTCTGTCGCGACACCGAAAGCGAAATAGATGAGCCAGACAAAAGCCAGCTCAAGACATATGATAATTACAGACAATCCCCCAAGGGCGCCTCCTTTCTCCTAGCGATTTTAGAATGTAAATAGATGTTACATTGTGAGAGCGGAAAAAGCCAGTCTTTTGTCTCGGCGTCACGCCTTCATTGTCTGGAATACTGGGTTGGCATAGCGTGAGTGCACTGCCGTAACTGAAAACCCTGAAAGGAGCCGTTCGTGTGATCGCTTATGTCACTATTGGTGCGGATGATATCGCACGTGCGAAACGGTTCTATGCGGCGTTTTTGCCTGCTCTTGGGTATGTCCTATCTGAGGGGCCAGAAGGGTTGAGCTATGCGTTGCCAGTGGTGTCGGCACAGACTGTGAGATTGCCAGATTTCTACGTCAAACCCACTTTCAATGGGCGTCCGGCATCTGCCGGGAATGGGACGATGGTCGCGTTTGAGGCGGGTACCCAGGCGCTTGTCCGTGATCTTCATGCCGCAGCCCTTGAAGCAGGCGGCGTTGATGAGGGTCAGCCGGGATTTCGCGCCAGCTACGGCCCGCAGTTTTATGTCGGGTATTTGCGCGACCCACAGGGCAACAAGATTGCTTTGTTTTCTAGCAACCCGAGCGAGCCCGGTCGCGACAGCTAGCAATGCGCAGGCCATAAAAAAGGCGCGCCGTTGCGGGCGCGCCTTTTGGAAAGTCTTTGAGAAGAGTTACTCTTCCTTGCCTTTAGCGGCAGCCCAGAGGCGTTTGTTTGTCAAGTACAACAGCACCGAGAGCACGGTCAGGAAGAACACGGCGACAAAGCCGGTTTCCTTGCGGGCGATCAGTTTTGGTTCAGCCGTCCACATCAGGAAGGCGGAGACGTCTTCCGAGATATGGTGCAGGTCATTGGCGTGGCCGTCGTCAAATTCGACATCCTCGCCATAGAGCGGCGGCGCCATGGAAATCCAGCCGCCCGGGAAGGCCTTGTTTTCATAGAGCGTAACGCCAGCCTCTTCCTTCTCCTCACCAGTGTAACCGGTCAGCAGCGAGGCGATGTATTCCGCACCGCCCATACCTTTGACGAACTGGTTGATCCCGGTGCCATATGGCCCGTGGAACCCGGCGCGCGCCTTGGCCATCAGGGACAGATCGGGCGCACCCGCGGAATTGACCGCCGGGAAATGATCGGTGGGCGCGAGCGCCCGAAGCTCTTCCGTTTCGGGGTCATAGAGGTGCTGGTTGGCGGCCTCATCGGCGATGAACATGGCGTCCACATAGGCCTTCATCTGATCTTCAGGCAGGTGCGGCCCGCCCTCGTCTGCCAAAGTGCGCAGCGGCACGAATTTCAGGCCGTGGCAGCCAGAGCAGATCTCCGTGTAGACCTTGAGCCCGCGCTGCAGCTGGTTTTGATCATAGGTGCCGAACGGACCCTCGAAGGAGAAATCGAAATCCTCGACATGGCCGGCGCCACCCGCCGCGAAGGCGGCGGAGGACAGGCCCAGTGCAGTTGCTGCTGCGAGTGAGAGTGATTTGAGCATTGGTCTTGTTCCTCTTACTCAGCTGGCTGCGCCGATGGCGCGTCAGATTTGGACTTGGCGGGGTAATGCGCCGCGAAGTCTTCCTCGATGGTGGCAGGCCGTGGTAGTGGCTTCTCGATCACGCCCAAGAGCGGCAGGATCACCAGGAAGTAGGCGAACCAGTAGGTCGAGGCGATCAGCGAGAAGGTCGCGTAAGGCTCCTCCGCTGGCATGGCGCCGAGCCACATCAGAGCGAAGAAATCGACCACAAGCAGTGCGAACCACCATTTGAACATCGGGCGGTAGCGGCCGGAGCGGACCGACGATGTGTCGAGCCACGGCGCGAGCGCCATCACCGCTATTGCGCCGAACATGGCCGCGACCCCGAAGAACTTGGCGTCCACAATGCCGCCGGTCACGAAGGCCACCAGCTGCACCAGCCAGACATCCGCAGTGAAGGCCCGCAGGATCGCGTAGAACGGCAGGAAGTACCATTCGGGCACGATGTGGGCTGGCGTCGCCAAGGCGTTTGCCTCGATGTAGTTGTCGGGGTGGCCCAGATAGTTCGGCATGAAGCCGACGATGGCCCAGAACACCACCATGATCACGGCGAGAGCGAACAGGTCCTTGATCACGAAATACGGCCAGAAGGGCAGCGTGTCCTTTTTGGCGTCTTCCTTGGAGGTGCGGCGGACCTCAACCCCGGTAGGGTTGTTGTTGCCAGTGGTGTGGAAGGCCCAGATGTGCACGATCACCAGCCCGGCAATCACGAAGGGCAGCAGGTAATGCAGCGAGAAGAAGCGGTTCAGCGTGGCGTTATCCACCGCTGGTCCACCGAGCAGCCAGGTTTGCAGCGTCTCGCCGATACCCGGGATCGCGCCGAAGAGGCCGGTGATCACAGTTGCGCCCCAGAAGGACATCTGACCCCATGGCAGCACGTAGCCCATAAAGGCGGTGCCCATCATAGCAAGGTAGATGATCATGCCGATGATCCACGTGACCTCACGCGGGGCTTTGTAGGAGCCGTAGTAGAGGCCGCGGAAGATGTGCGCGTAGACCGCCACAAAGAAGAGCGAGGCGCCGTTGGCATGCAGGTAGCGCAGCATATAGCCGCCATTGACGTTACGCATGATGTGTTCGACGGAGGCGAAGGCCTCATCGACATGCGGCGTGTAATGCATTGCCAGCACAATGCCGGTGACGATTTGCAGCACCAGACAGAATGTCAGCACGATGCCCCAGATCCACATCCAGTTCAGGTTCTTGGGGGTCGGGATCATCAATGTGTCATAGAGCAGGCCTACGACGGGCAGCCGAGAGTGCAGCCACTTTTCGCCGCCCGTTTTTGGTTCGTAATGGTCGTGTGGGATACCAGCCATGAGTTTCTCTCCCTTAACCGAGTGTCAGCGTGTCGCCGTCGAACGCAGCGACGGGAACGGGCAAGTTTTTAGGCGCAGGGCCCTTACGGATACGTCCAGCAGTGTCGTAGTGCGAACCGTGGCACGGGCAGAACCAGCCACCAAAATCGCCAGCGTCGCCCAAAGGCACGCAGCCCAGGTGCGTACAAACGCCGATCATGACCAGCCATTCGCCCGCTTCGTCCAGCGAGCGGTTTTCATCGGCGGCATCAGCGCCCGGCAAGTTCGCATTCTCGGCGCCCTGATCTGGCAGTTCGCTCAATTCAACGGCGCGCGCTTCCTCAATCTCTGTCTCGGTGCGGCGGCGGATAAACACAGGTTTGCCGAGCCATTTGACTGTCAGCTGTGTGCCGGGCTCTACCTCGGACACATCAACGTCGATCGAAGCCAAGGCCTGAACGTCGGCAGATGGGTTCATCTGGTTGACCAAGGGCCAAATGGCGGCCCCTGCGGTCACGGCACCCGCGCCTGCGGTTGCGTAATATAGAAAATCGCGGCGTGTGTTGCCTGCGTGATCGTCTGCGTTGGACACGGACACTTCTCCATTAGCTCTTCGGCGCTGGACATATTGCCGAACAAATTCACGTAACCCACCCACGGAATCCGTGCATAGGCCCTCGCGCGGTTGATAAAGGTAAGCTAGGTCTCTCGTCCAGTCAGGAAAGCACCCAGAGGCAAGCCAATTGTCGCACCATTGCGTAAACAGAGTCCAAATTGCCGCGTTTCAGCCGGATCTGGCCCCGAATCTGGGATCTTTGGTCCGGTTGGGGGTCTGTTTTGATGCGCCTTTGCATGTGATTGAACCCTGCGGCTTCCCGTTTTCGATGAAATTACTGCGCACCCGTGCGTTGGATTACGGCGAAAAGGCCGATGTCCGACATCACAATGACTGGGATGCCTTTCAGGCGGAGCGTCAGGGCAGGCTGGTTTTATTGAGCACCAAAGCCACCACCGATTTGTGGGATTTTACATTTCAACCGGGCGATTGCCTTTTGGTCGGTCAGGAAAGCGCGGGCGTGCCAGACCATGTCGTGGCGGCGGCAGATGACGCCTTGCGGATCGACATGCCGGGTGGCGGGCGTAGTTTGAATGTGGCGATTGCAGCCGCGATTGCCTTGGGGGAGGCCACGCGGCAATTGCGCTAAAGCGCGCGGGTCATGTCGCGATGCGGGATACCTGCGTCGTCATATTCAGGACCAAAGGCTGTGAAACCCAGCTTTTCGTAGAAACCTATCGCGTGGGTTTGGGAGCCGAGAATGGCACTGTTGAATGCGTGGTTTTCGCGCAGATCATCAAGAATGGCGCGC
The DNA here is from genome assembly GCF_055693445.1 of Litoreibacter sp. JB4-2. Lineage (NCBI taxonomy): Bacteria > Pseudomonadati > Pseudomonadota > Alphaproteobacteria > Rhodobacterales > Roseobacteraceae > Litoreibacter > Litoreibacter sp. JB4-2. The sequence continues at coordinate 2,406,166 of NZ_CM146334.1, read as the reverse complement.
ATCAAAATAGACCCTATTCCGCCTGAACGTGCTTCCTTTAGGACGGCCACGCGTTGAATCTTTGCCACCTCGCCTTTGGGTAGCACACGCGCGGTCGCAACGGCTTTTTCGCCCTGCCAAAGCAGGTAATGCAGACATTCAGGGTCGCGGCCATCGACTTCTTCATGCTCTGGGACGTTTTGGCCTTCGATGAACACCACCCGCCGGATAGTGAGGCAGGTGGTGAGGTCTTCGTCACATGTTGCGCGGCGCACAGTCATTGCGCGGGCGGCACCGTGGATGTCATGCTGTCGCGCTTGGCGAACTCTTCGAGCCAGGCCGCAAGCGTGTCATGCCCTTTGCGCCATTCGCGATCCGGGTAACGCAGGTCGAGATAGGCCAAGGCGCAGCCAACGGCGATCTGGCCGATATTCAGCGGACCCGAAAGATGGCTCATCCAACGGGTTTCCAACGCATCGAGGCTTTGCGCAATTTTGGCCCATTGGGCGTCGACCCATGGCTGATAGCGCATGTCTTCGGGGCGCAGCCGCGATTCGTAGACGCCCAGAATGGCGGCATCCATCATGCCGTCGGCGGTGGCCTCCAGCGTCAAAAGCTCCCACTGCCGCGCGCCGGAGCTGTAGAGCCCGGCCTGAACGCGGTCATCGAAGAAGCGGCAAATTACCCGGCTGTCGTAAAGCGCAGGGCCTGCGGCACGTTCCAAGGTTGGGATTTTACCGATTGGGTTCAGCTGGATTGGGTTCGGACCGGGATCGATTGGGGTGCCGCCTGCGGTGACCAGTTCGACGTCATCGAATTGGCCGGTTTCCTTCAAAAGCACGACGACTTTGCGCACATAGGGCGAGGTTGGGGCGTAATAGAGCTTCATAATTTGTCCTCCGATTGCGTTATTTTGCGCCGCGCATCAGGGCGGCGAGCGTTGCGATTTCCAAACCTTGGCCGAAGGCTGCGACATGATCTGAAGCGGCGATACGGACCTCATCCGGCTTGTTTTGGCCCAGCTTCCATGTGCCTTCGATATCGGTGACCTCAAACCGGAAAGGCAGGATCGCGCGCATCATTTTTTCCATGACGCCGTCGCTCATCTTTTCGCTTTTCCAAGGTGTTTTGGGCAGTAATAGAGTCTCAAAATGCGCGCTGAGTCGGTCGAGCATGGCGTGCAGATCTGCATGTGGCATCGGATGCAACACGCCTTTGAGCCGGACGGATACATAGTTCCAGGTGGGCACCTGATCGGGCACCCCGTACCAATCGGGCGAGATATAGCTGTCGGGGCCCAGGATGGTGATGACGGCTTTTTCAGGGGCGGTGATGCGCGCAATGGGGTTGGAGCGGACGAGGTGCAGCTCGGCCTCTGCCCCGCTTTCATTCAGCAGCACCGGGATGTGGCTGGTCAGGGGGCCATCATCGCCGTTGATGGCCAGCGTCCCGAAGGCGCGGTCGCGGGCGAAAGCGATGTTGCGCGCGGTGTCCTCTTTTCGGAAAGCGGGGTTTGGGTGCATCGTGTCGTCCTCTTTCGCCGGAGCCTAGGGGAGCGCGCGGGGCAGTCCAAGGGCGATTATTGCGGGAAGAGCGTGACCGGGTCGCCGGCCTGCCATTTGGGAAATTTCGGCATGATGCGTGCGAACCGGTCGCTGACGAGGAACGCGTCGAGCCAGCGGATCAGGTCGGGCCAGGGCTGCGCGTCGAACCACGCACGATCGGTGTTGGCGAATTGGCGCACGAAGGGCAGGATTGCCATGTCGGGCTGCGTTGGGTGCGGGCCGTATAGATACGGTTTGCCGGCCAGTTGAGCGTCGAGCTGGCGGAGGAATTTGGCGGCGTTTTCACGTTCAATCGCGGGGTCGCTGTCGTGGCGGGTGTGGTATTTGGTGCGGTCGAGCGCGGTTTTGAACGGGCCGTCCGAGGTGGCGATCAGGGCGCGGCCCTCAGCAGGGTAATCAAGCCAGTTTTCGGGGTCATTTTGGGCGAGCGCCCAGTCCATGACGTCGAGGCTTTCCTCAATGACCTGATCTTTGGTGACAAGCACCGGTACCGTGCCCTTGGGGGACGCCTCAATGAATTCAGGGGCTTTGTTACGGAGAAGGATTTCGCGCAATTCAGTCTCTATTCCTGCAGAAACCAGCGCCAGACGCCCGCGCATTGCGTAGGGGCAGCGGCGGAAGGAATAGAGGATGGGCTTCATGCGACGAGCTGGTTTTTGGCCACGGATTTGATGGTTGTGCGGACGATTTGCCCTTCGGGCTGGTCTTGTTCGAAGGCGACTTCCGCGAATTGCGCGGTGCGGCCCATGCGGGGGTTTTCCATCAGGATTTGGTGGGGTTTCCCGACTTGCTTGGCGAGGTGTTTGGCAACTTGCGCTTGGCCTGCGTCGCGAAGCGTGGCGGCGCGTGATTTTATTGCCTTGCCATTCACCTGCGGCATCTTGGCGGCGGGCGTGCCGGGGCGTGGGGAGTAGGGGAAGACGTGCAGCCACGTGAGATCGCAATCGGTGACCAGCTTGAGGGAGTTTTCGAACATGGCGTCGGTCTCAGTCGGGAAACCGGCGATGATATCGGCGCCAAATGTCATGTCGGGGCGCAGCTTTTTGGCGTCTTCGCAAAACTTGATGGCGTCGTCGCGCAGATGGCGGCGCTTCATTCGTTTGAGGATCATGTTGTCACCAGCCTGCAAGGACAGGTGCATATGCGGCATGAGGCGCGGCTCGGTCGCGATGGCCTGCATCAGCGCCTCGTCCACCTCAATCGAATCGATGGAGGAAATGCGCAGGCGCGGCAGGTCAGGCACCAGTTTGAGGATGCGCATGACAAGATCGCCGAGTTTTGGCGTGGCGGGCAGGTCGGCGCCCCAGCTGGTCAGATCGACGCCGGTCAGGACGACCTCGTTAAAGCCGGTTTGCACCAGGCGCTTGATCTGATCGACGATGACGCCTGCGGGAACGGAGCGCGAGTTGCCGCGACCATAAGGGATGATGCAAAAGGTGCAGCGGTGGTCACAGCCGTTTTGGACCTGCACATAGGCGCGGGACCGGGTGCCGAAACCGTCTATCAAGTGCTGGGCGGTTTCGGTAACGGACATGATGTCGTCAACGATGACCTTTTCGGTCTCACCGATGAAATCGCCCGCGAGGCCCGCCCATGTGGCGGGGTTCATCTTTTCAGTGTTGCCCATGACCACATCGACTTCGTCCATGGCGGCGAAGGTTTCAGGCTCTATCTGGGCGGCGCAGCCGGTGACGATCATGCGGGCGGTCGGATTGTCGCGACGCAGTTTGCGGATTTCCTGACGGGCTTTGCGGACGGCTTCGGCCGTTACGGCGCAGGTGTTGACGACGACGGCGTCGCTGATGCCAGCCCCAGCGGAAAGCTCCTTCATCGCTTGCGTCTCATAGCTGTTGAGACGGCAGCCGAGCGTGGCGAAGATGGGCGGCTTAGTGGTCATTGATCTGGCAGAGAAAGGCAGGGGTCAACTCACCCGAAAACACATGCGCGGTTGGGCCCGTCATCCACACACCGTCGTCGCGCCAGTCGATTTCTATCCGACCGCCGTCGAGGTCAATTGCCACTTTGCGCGATGTTAGACCCTTTCGGGCAGCGGAAACACCGACAGCGCAGGAGGAAGAGCCGGAGGCCAAAGTCACACCGACGCCGCGTTCCCAGACGCGCATACGCAAGTGATCCGGGCCGATCACTTGGGCGAATTGCACATTGGTGCGTTCCGGGAAAAGCGGGTGATGTTCCATCTCTGCGCCGCGCGCGTCCAGATTGACGGCCATCACATCATCTACAAAGAAGGTGCAATGCGGGTTGCCCATGCCAGTGGCCGACGGTGCGCCGTCGATGGGCAATGCGAGCGTGTCCATGGCCTGCGCAAGCGGCACATCCTGCCAGTCCAAAAGCGGCGCGCCCATATTGACGCTGACAAGACCAGGTGCGGTTTGCACAGCTTGCAAGAGGCCGCGTTCGGTTTGCAATGTCATCGCGTCAGTGTCTAATCGGGACATTTCATATTGTGCGATACAGCGTGTCGCGTTGCCGCAGGCCCCGGCTATAGAGCCGTCTGCATTGTAGAATGTCAGGCCAATATCGGCGCCATCGACGTTGTCCAACACGGCGAGCTGGTCAAAGCCGACGCCGCGGTGCCGATCGCCCAGCGCCCGGGCAAGGCTGGGCGTGACTTTGGCGTCACCGTCCCGCTGGTCGATGACGACAAAATCATTGCCGAGCCCATGCATTTTCATGAAGGGCAAAGGATGTGTGCTGCCTTTGGTCATAGCGCTGCATATAGCGACGCAAATATGGTCTGGAAAGTGGGCTAGCCGTTTGGCGCGACTATTTCGGTCGCCAAACGCAGACTGCGTGCGCGTTTTGCGTCAATCACCCACATTTGTTTATGCGGCACCTTGAAGGCTTTTTGCATGATGGAACGCGGATACCCCATTTCGACCCAATAGCTTTGGGCGACGGCAAGCGCTTGCGCCTGCGAGGTGCCACCTTTCCAGGAATGAAGCCCAAGCTTGCCCGCATCTGTGATAATGCGTTTTTTGCCAGCGGCAAACAGGTCAACGCAGGCGGAGAAACAGCCTGCAAGCACAAGGGTGTTGATCTTATTGGCGCGAATCGTGCGACCGATCTGATGCGCGGCGGCTGTGTTGCCGCCCGGGCTATAACCGATGATCAGCCCTTCGACCTTGTTCTGTGCAGCAAATGCCTGAAAGATGAAGGAGGTCTTTGGCGTGATCTCACCGTTGAGCACCAAGAACCCGTCACCACCCAATGCTTTGTTTTTGTTCGGCACAATGAACAGGTTTCCACCAACAGCTTTTGCGCCGTCTGACATTTTTGTTTCATTGACCGGCGAGCAGGCCGCAAAGGCTAGGAAAGAGGCAAAAACAAGCAGGGATTTGAGGTGCATAACAAGGTCCGTTCTTATCAACTATTGATGGTGTGAAAATACAGGTCGACAGCGTTACTGTTACTTTAGATTTAGCCCTTGACGGGTCCGTGCCGTGGTATTAGTTGGGCACCTCACGTGGGCCCTTAGCTCAGTTGGTAGAGCAACTGACTTTTAATCAGTAGGTCGATGGTTCGAACCCATCAGGGCTCACCACTTCTCCCCCAGAAGGCGGTGAAAAACAAATCACAAGAGCGCGTGATTTCGCCGCGTGCGCGGCAAGAGATCGACATCGCGCCTGGGCTTGTTAAGGTGCCCATGAACGGGTCACGCGAAAAGGGGAGTGCCATGTTTCAATCTCTAGGTGGGTTGATCGTTTTCGTCCTGGATATCTGGGCGATCGTGTCGATCTTCAATTCCAACGAAGAGACGCCCAAGAAGGTCCTTTGGATCCTGCTTGTCCTGATTTTGCCGATCATCGGCTTCATCATCTGGTATTTTGCTGGGCCAAAACCGGCCGCGCGCTAGGCGCCGCTAAGGATGAAGGACTGGCTGACCGCGCTGCGCACCTGATCATCGAGGCAAGGTTTCGCGATGATGAAGACCGGCTCACCAGGCACGCCGGTTAGCAGACGCTCGGGGTAGGGCGAGACGAAAACCGCATCGAGCGCGGGATTGGCATGCGTCAGCTGCCGCACCGCGCTGAGCCCGGAGGATTTGTCGGCCAGCTCCGTGCTGGCGATCACCAGCTCGGGCTGCGTATCCTTGCCCATTTCCACCGCCTGCGCCGCGGTGCGCGCCACGCCGGTGACAATGCAGCCCATATCGCTGACGCAATTGGCCATATCCATCGCGATCAAGACGTCGTCCTCGATGAGCAGGATGCGCGTGCCGGTCCGATAGGGGATTTCGTTGAGCGCGGTTTCGAACAGGTCGGGCACCGCCTCGGGCGGCGTTTCAAGAATTTCGGCGATGTCGGCGAAGGAGAATTCCTCAATCGTGCGCAAGAGCAGCGTCTCCCGCGTGTGCGGGGTCATCCGGTTGAGCTTGTTGAGCGCGGCGACCTGGCTGAGCGAGCCGTTGCGCGGGGTTTCCCATGTGCGGTTCAGCCCTTGAAACAGCGCGATGCGAATGGCGCGCACGGACACTTCGCTGATATGGGGCCGGACGCTTTTCTTGGCGCGGGCGGCGAGCGCATCGCCGGTGGCCCGGCATCCTGACAACGCACGCCCGTAGCGCCGCAGAAAAGGCATAACCGCGTCAACAATGTCTCCTGCTGCCCGGCTTGCGCCGTTGGCCATCTGCAGTGCCTCAACATTGGATTGCGATTCAGGATTGGGTGGCGAATTTAGTCAGCAAACATGAAGAATTTGGTAACTTTTGGCTGAGAAAGCCGGTTTTCTTTTACCGGACCGTGTCGCCGGGCGCGAAAACCGGTGAAATTTCAACATGGCGCGAGCCCTGTTCCGCCGATTTGTCGAGGCTTGCCAGAACCAGCTCCGCCGCCTTTTTACCAATCTCGGATCGGCAGCTGTCCATCGTCGCGAGCCGCTTTGGCAGCCCGTCGATCAGCTCGACCCCGTTGAAACCTGCCATGCCGATATCATCGGGCACAGCGACACCCGCCTCAAGGCAATAGAGCAGCCCGCCGGCGCCGATCATGTCATTGGAATAATACAGAAAATCCAAATCACCGGAGCGCTTCAAAATGGCTTGCGTCATCTCACGCCCCTTGGCGAGCGCGGAGCCACCCGAATAATATTCCTCGTCAGCAAGCGTGATACCGGCCTCGTTCAGTACTGCTGTAAATCCCTCAAACCGTTTCCGAGCACGGTGGTCGAGCGGCATTTTGGTGCCCAGTAACCCGATCTTTCGGTAGCCGCGTTTCAGGATTTCGGTCGCTGTTTCGCGTCCGGCTCGCTCATGGCTGATCCCCACGCAGGCATCAATCGCGGCGCCGTCCACATCCATAATCTCGACAATCGGCACGCCTGCATTTTCCATCATTTTGCGGGCTGCGTCCGTATGCTCAAGCCCCGCCACGATCAGGCCGGAGGGCCGCCAGGAGAGCATCTCAAAGATGACCTCCTCTTCCTTTTCGGGTTCATAATACGTGACGCCAACGACGGGTTGCAGCGGCGTGCCTTCAAGCACGCTGGAAATGCCCATCATCACCTCAGGGAAGACCATGTTGGACAGGCTGGGGATGATAACGCCGACCAGATTAACCCGGTTGGAGGCAAGCGCGCCCGCGATTTTATTGGGCACATAGCCCAGCTCACGCGCGGCATTAAGTACTTTTTCGCGTGTCTTATCAGAAACTTCACCCCGGTTTCGCAACACACGGCTCACCGTCATCTCGGAGACGCCAGAGGCTTCTGATACGTCTCTTAAGGTCAGTTGCGGGCGGTAGTCGGGGTCTGATCTACTGGTCACGCTTCAGCCTTTGATCGTAAGAGATTATCCCTTGATACCGCGTATCAAAGGGCTTGTCCAAAGGCGATTTCCTGTCTATGTTAACGCTAACAATTTCGGTTTGGCCCGGGCTTCCCCTGTGCCTTACCACACTAAAGGGAGCGCGCTTGGGCCAATCTGTGCGCTCCCTTTTTTGTTGCCTCCCGCCAATGATCATCGCAGAACGGACAAAACGGCCCCGTGGCTCAACTGGATAGAGCAGCCCCCTCCTAAGGGGCAGGTTGCAGGTTCGAATCCTGCCGGGGTCACCAAAACTGCCTGAAAAATATCCTTTGCCGTTTAGTCGGACTAAGGGACGAGGCGACCGCGTTTTGACAATGTGTTGGCGCGTTTTGGGGGATCAACAGGTATTCTGCGCCAGCGACAAGCTGCGCTCGAACCTGTCGCGACTTGGCTTGGGATTTGAAGCTACTATTGGCGTCGAAGCGTGTATAGGGAATGTAGTGGCGGGGCATCGTTTGCCGTCCCGACTTGTAACAGAAGGCCCGAGATAAATGATAGTTCACTGCGTCTTTCTTGCTCTGAAACCTGATGCTAACATGGGGCAGCTTGAAACGCTCATGACGCGTTTGGTGCAACTGTCGGGCATCGTCGACGGGATGGGTTCGGTCACCTACGGACCAAACCGTGATTTTGAGAAAAAATCCGAAGGATATCACTATGGTTTCGTGGCGCATTTTTCGGATGCCGACGCGCTTGCGGTTTACGCGGAGCATCCAGAGCATAAGCTGATCGCGCAGGGTTTGGTGGCATCTTGCCAAGGCGGTGCCGACGGCATCACGGTCTTTGACCTAGATCATGCGAGCTAGAACGCGGTGTGTCACCTATAGGACCTGTCGCGAGCCTGCCGATGTATGCGCGCCCCGAATTGGACGCGGCGCACCTGTCATTTTGGGCGGCGATCCGCGACGCCCTTCGCCAAAACGGAATGGGTGCGCCTGAAACCCTTAGCACTGATGGCGTCGGCGATGAATTTTGGCTGAACCCTCATCTTATGCTGAGCCAGACCTGCGGCTACCCGTACCGTACGCGTCTGCGCGGTCAGGTGAAGATCGTCGGCACGCCGGATTACGGATTGGAGGGCTGTCCGCCTGGCTTCTACAATTCTGTCTTTGTGGTTAGCGCGAATTCTAAACGTTTCGAGCTTGCAGGGCTTGATGGTACCTCGCTTGCCTTCAATGCTAGGGACAGCCAATCGGGCTATCATGGGCCGATCTCATTTCTGGCCAAGCGGGGTATTGGGTTTTCAGCGAAATTGGAAACCGGCGCGCATCGATTGTCTGCACGCGCTGTGGCTGACGAGCTTGCGGATGTGGCCGCTATTGATGCGGTGACATGGCGGGATATCGAGCGTTTTGACACCGTGGCACGAAAACTTCGCGTCATTGGAAAGACACCGCCCGTTCCGGGGCTACCATATATTTGCGCGTTGCAGTTTGACGAAACGCTCATCGCGCGGGCCGTTCAGGCCGCAATTCGTTCCGAGATCAGCAAGGGACGCACGGATCTGAGCATTCGGGCGTTGGTGCCATTGCGGCCCAGCGATTATGACGACGCGGCGTTTGAATAGTTCGGAAAATTCAGGTTTTGGGCGGGGTTAGGGTCTAATACGTCGCCCGCCCACCGGATAGGTCAAAGGCGGCGCCAGTGGTGAAGCTGTTCTCTTCCGAGCAAAGCCAGCTAATCATCTTGGCGGCCTCATCAACCTCAAGAAACCTGCCGCGCGGAATTTTCGACAGCATGTAGTTGATATGTTCTTCGCTCATCTGATCAAAGATGCGGGTCCGCGCGGCGGCCGGGGTCACGCAATTGATCGCGATATCAAGATCGGCGCATTCTTTACCGGCCGATTTGGTCAGGCCGATCACCCCTGCTTTTGAGGCCGAATAGGCCGACGCGTTTGGGTTTCCTTCCTTGCCCGCCACAGAGGCGATCAGCACGACGCGTCCGTAGCCGCGCTGTTTCATGCCCGGTAGCACCGCGCGCAACAGGTGGAAGGAGCCTGTGAGGTTCACCGACACAATCGCGTTCCAGTCGTCGAGCGGGTAGTCTTCTATTGGCATGTTGGGGCCGGCGATGCCTGCAGAATTGACCAGCTGAGTGATCGGGCCGAGCGCGGCCTCGGTCTTTGCGACGGCCTCCGAGACGCTGGTCCAATCGCTGATATTGACGGTTACAGTGGCAGTGTCCGGCCCGAGGGCCGTTTTTGCCTCCGCCAGTGCTGACGGGTCCATGTCCCACAGCGCGATTTTGCTGCCTTGGGCGGCCAAAGCCTGTGCGCAGGCAAACCCAATGCCGCGGGCACCGCCTGTGATTACTGCGAGCTGTTCCATGTGTTTTCCCATCGGATGTTGCAGGTGAGAACGATAGTGAATTCAAAGAACATGCGCGCTCTGAGATAGCTAGGTGTCTTTTGGCTTGTCATAAATGTGTCATATTTAGCTCAGTTGATGTGAAAAAATACACTTCGCGCTGTGCGTCACTGCACAGCTGACTTTCCCCCTAACCCTGCAAGCGACTACGGTTACGCCGAACCGATGACCGGCCGAACTGCGTTCCAGCTAGAGCGCGCATAGAGCCAAAGAAATGTCGGACGAAACGATGGGGAGAAGAGCATGACGCCATTTGGTTGGGTTAGTTTCTGTGTGCTATGCCTTTGGCGCAATGCGGTGCTTATATTTGCGAGTGTTGCTTCCCGTCTATTGAAGCGCAGCCTTCGAAATCTAGCCCAAATACTGGCGTTTCTGCTTTTGCCGACGGGCGCATTTGCGCAGGCGGCGTGTAGCGTTGCGGACATGACCGCGCTTGGCACGGTTTACAGTCAAGACTTCGGGACAGGACCAGGCCGGACATCTGACCCAAATGTGTTGAACCATGGTTTCAGGGCGTCGGGCACAATCGGGGATGATTTTTATGCGGTGGGGCGCTCAATTGATCTTTCTGCCAGTTTTATGCGGACCGCGGGAGATGTAGATGCCGATGGGAATACAGAAGGCCGTTTCCTAGGCGTCAACATGCGCGGGAGGAACGAACCAGGCCAATTCTGGCAGGGTGAGTTTTACCGGGTCAACAACGTCAATTTGACCCCGGGGGCGATTCCGCCCGGTGCATCACTGGCAGGTTTCCAATTGTCGACCGCGCTTGCAGGGACATGCGCAGGCTGCCGGGATGTGCCAAACTTTACCCTTATCATCGAAGATACGGGAACCGGTTCGCAGCTTGCGTCGCGTAACAGTTCGGTCGTCGGTGTCGCCAATGACGATATTTGGCGCACAACGACGGTAGAGGTCGTCCCGGCACCAACGGGGACCAGCAACGTCAACCTAGTGTTGTTCAACTCGCAGCCCAACGGGTCTAGCGGCAACGACGTCGGCGTAGACAATATCGTTTTTACATCCTTGATTTGTGTGCCACCCGAGCTGGATTTGACGAAGGCCTCACAGCTGATCACCAATATTGTTGGCGACGCGGGCACAGCGCAGGCCGGCGACATCATTCGCTACACCTATACAGTGGCAAATAACGGCACGACCACGGCCTATAACGTGGCAATCAGCGAGACCACCTTTACGGGCACAGGCACGACACCGGTCCCTGGTTTGCAGAGCGGTGGCAACGATCTTGATGGTGGCAATGGGACCCCAACCGATCTGCAGCCGGGCGCTTCAATGGTCTACACCGTAGACTATGTTCTGACCCAAGCCGATATCAACACGGGCTTTGTCGATAATCAGGCGACGATCACCTACGAAGACTTGATCCCCAATTCCTACAGCACAGTGTCAGACAGCGATGCCGGGCTTGCCGGTGAACAGGTTGAGCGGACGACCATTCCAAACACTGCCGCGCTGAATGTTGGCAAAGGAGCCGTTGTTGGTCCGCTGCAAAGCGATGGGACATTCGACGTGACCTTCACGGTCACGATCGAAAACACCGGCAACCTGAGCCTCACGCCTATTACGCTGGTCGATGACCTAACGGCGGGCGACCAACTGGGCACTGCGTTCCAAAGCGTTGTCGCAGCCCCTGTGGTGGCCCTGACGAATACCTCAGGCAGCTCAACCGCGCCGACAAGCACGGGCGCGGGCTACAATGGCTCCAACGCGCTTTTGACCGGGGCGGATGGCCTTTTGCAGCCCGGCGACGTGGTGACAGTGACCTTCGGAGTCAATGTCAGCAACAACGCTGCCGGAGCGCCCACGGTTTTGCAAAATACAGCGCGCGCCACTGGCACACCGCCGAGCGGGCCCGCGATCGGTGACGATTCCGACACCGATACGCAACCTGATGGCAGCGCTGATACGACGCCAAATGACCCCAATGATCCTATTGGGGGCGGCGTTCCGACGCAGATCACCATCCCGACGCCGCCACAAATGCTCAACCCTGTGACGCCGCAGACAACGAGCCAGTGTACCCCGACATCCACCCTGTATAGCGAGCTGTTCGATGCAGGTACCAATGCGGGTTACACATCGAGCCAGACCGTGAACCCACCGGTTGGCTACTTGGAGCCGCAAAACAACGTTGGAAATGTCAACGGGACCATCACGGATGCGACCTACCACCCATCGCTGAATTCCGGCGGCGGTGTGGTCAGCCCCTCCGGCGGCGGCTTTATCTCCAGCTTTGATAGCAGCAATAATTCACCGATCTGGACCAGCCCGTCTCTGGGTAATGTGGATTGGTCGGGTGCGGTCAACGGCGCGATCTATTTCGAGCGATTCAATTGGGCGCCGGGCGTCGTCGCAGGCAATTACCAGCAGACGCGCCCCGAAATCGTCATCAACGGTGCGGGCGGAAGTCTGGAGCTGGTGATCCCAATAGGATCAGCAAGCGCGGCATTGGCGGCGGGACAATGGGTTCCTGTTGAGGCCCGTCTGGCACCTTCGCCGGAATGGACATTTGACCCGACATCTGGCGCGGACCGGCCTGCGACATTGGCAGATTTCGCCAGCGTTTTGAGCAGCGTCCAAAGCATCGAAATTGGCCCGGAAAAAATCAATGGGCGCCAATTCCCGGGTGGTGTCGCGACTGCTGATCTTGCTGAGCGCTATGCGATAGACGCCGTTCAGGTTGTGGCCTGCGATGTGCCGGGCAGTCTGAACGCGGGCAAGGGCGTGTCCGTTGATCCGCTTCTGGCTGACAGCACCTTTAATGCGACCTACACGATCACCGTGCAGAACTCTGGCACCGTGCCGTTGACGCCGCTGACCCTGGTCGATGATCTGACGGCTGCGGACAATCTGGGAACCGCTTTTAACAGCGTTGTGTCGGCCCCTGTTGTGACGCTGACCAATACGTCTGGTACATCCGTTGCCCCGACCACCAATGGTGGCGCGTATAACGGCACCAATGGGTTGATTACCGGGACAGACGGGACCTTGCAGCCGGGCGACAGCTATACTGTGGTCTTTGAGGTCAATGTCGATCCGAACGCCGCTGGCCGACCAGCGGCGCTGCAAAACACAGCGCTTGCTGGGGGCACGCCGCCCACCGGGCCCGATGTGTTTGACGAAACGGATACCGACACGCAGCCCGATGGCAGCGCCGATACAACGCCAAACGGGCCGGATGACCCTCCGGGTCGGGGTGTGCCAACTGTTCTGGCACCGCCCGCGCCAAGCCCTTCGATGAACGTGGGCAAAGGCGCCTCCGTCGGGCCGGTTGATCCTGATGGCACGTTTGAAGTCACGTATACGGTCACATATCTCAACACCGGGACCGGGCCGGACGTTTTGTCCCCCGTCACGCTTGAGGACAATCTGGCCGCTGCGGGTCAGCTTGGCAGCGCCTTTAACGGGGTGACGTCGGCGCCGGTTGTGACGCTGACCAATACCTCGGGGACCTCTGTGGCGCCGACTACGAATGGCGCGGCTTATAACGGCACCAACGGGCTGATCACAGGCCTCGACGGAACGATTCAACCCGGCGACAGCTTTACCGTGGTGTTTACCGTCGATGTGGATCCGAACGCCGCTGGTGGACCTACAACGTTGCAAAACACCGCGCGCGGCACCGGTATTCCACCTTTGGGGCCACCCGCTGTGGGCGACGATTCCGATACCGACACCAACCCAGATGGCACGCCGGAAACGATCCCCAATGAGGCCGATGACGGACCGGGCGAGGGCGTTCCAACGGTGATCAACGTACCGCAAGTGCCGCAACCGCCGACCCCGACCGGTTCGGATCAGGCACAATGTACCCTTCCCGATATTTTCTCGGGTGCTTCACTGAATGTCTCGGGTCTGTCGGGCGCAGGTGGCTCTTTCAGCCAAGACATCGCGGGCGACCCCGTGGTTGCAACGACTGTCTCCGGGACCACCAGCTTCAATGATCCAAATCACAGCGTTTCCGGCTCGGGTGCTGTCATTCGCTATGAGGACCGAGCGCCGGCAAATATCGATCAGGCCTATACCTACAACCAGTACGAATTTGCGCAAAAAATACCTGTGCGTATCGTTGCTGGGCCCACCTTTGGCGCTGTTGGGTCGAACATGAACCAGAATGGCGACATACTTACCATTACGGCCATTAACCCGACGGTCGGCTTCACCTGGGTTGTGAACGGGTCAAACGCTGCCACGACAAGCACAACGATTTCACCGGACGGTCGGACTATTGAGATTATCGGCCCTGTGGGGGCGGGTTTGTCGAACTTTGCGGAGTTTGATGTCGGAACGAGTGGCGAACTGACTGGGTTCCAAGTTATTCATAAGACGAACGGAACGGCTTTTAACGGGCTGAACTCGACACAGTTCGAGCTGAAAGTACCTTTCTGCCCAACCCCTTCTTTGAATGTTGGCAAAGGAGCCTCCGTTGGCCCCATCCTCGGGGATGGCTCGGTTGATGTGACCTATACGGTCAATGTGGCCAATACGGGCGACACAGCGCTTTCGCCGTTGACCCTGGTGGACGATCTGACAGCCGCTACTCAACTGGGTAGCGCGTTCCAAAGCGTGACCGCCGCACCCGTTGTCACGCTTACCAACACCTCCGGTAGCTCAACGGCGCCGACGACAAACGGGGCTGCTTATAACGGGACAAACGGTCTGATCACGGGGGCGGACGGCAGTTTGGAGCCCGGTGACAGCTATCAGGTTGTTTTCACGGTCAATGTAGACGCGGCAGCTGCGGGCGCGCCAGCAACGTTACAAAACACAGCGCGTGCAACTGGGCTAACGCCCGGGGGCGTTGCGGGTGTTGACGACGTTGGCGACGATTCCGATGCGGATACACAGCCAGACGGTACAGCCGACACCACACCCAATGACCCCAACGACCCTGTGGGTGGCGGTGTGCCGACAGTGATCACAACGCCAGCGGTGACCCCTGAGATTGGCGCCACTAAATCGGTGCTCGCCGTGGGTGGGGTTCAGGGCGATGGCAGCTATGACGCCACCTATGAGATCACGGTGACTAACACGGGCAATGTTACGCTCGACACGCTGACGCTCGAAGACGACCTGACAAGCGTGGCGCAGCTGGGCAGCGCCTTCCGGCGGGTGGCCGTGGCGCCAGCCGTGACGGCGGGTACGATCAGCGCGGGCTCGACCTTGCCGACGGCAAATGGGGGCTATGACGGGACCAACGGGTTGATTACACCCAGCGGTACCCTGATCCCCGGCGACAGCTATGTGGTGACCTTCACCGTTAATGTGAACCCTGCCTTCACGGGCGCGCCCGTGACGCTGCGCAACATGGCGACGGCGGGTGGCGACGACCCAGCGGGCACGACACGGACGGACGATTCTGACGCGGGCACCAATGCATCTGGCGGTCCGGATACAGTTCCTGATGTGCCGGGCGGCCCAGGTGTGCCGACTTTGCTGCCGGGTCCGTCGGACCAAAGTGGTGTGACGATTGCCAAGCAAGTGACGGGCAATCGCACCGATTTCCGGCTGGGCGAGATTGTGCCTTACACGATTGTGGCGTCGAACGCTCTGTCCGGCCCGGTGACCAATATCAGCGTCGTTGATACGATGCCGGTCGGGCTGACCTTCATCCCGGGCTCCGCGACCGTTGACGGTGCGCCTTTCGCGCCAAGCAGCGTCATTTCCGGGCGTCAGGTGAGTTTCGATAGTCTCAGCATTCTGCCGGGCGGTACGCTGACGATCACTTTGTCGGCCCGCGTTGCAGCAAATGCGCCGGTCGGCGCGCTGACCAACCAGGCGGGTGTCTATGACAACACAGGCACGCTGTTGTCCAACATCGCAGAGGCGACAATCCAACGGATCCCGGATGAGATTTTCGACTGCACGGATATCATAGGTAAGGTCTTCGATGACTTGAATTCCAATGGGTATCAGGATGGGCCGGAATATCGCGGCACCGGTGATAACCGGGTCTTGGTCCATGAGGGCGAGCCGGGTCTGGCCGGGGTTCGTGTGGCCACCGTGCGCGGCACGTTGATCACGACGGATGAATATGGCCGGTTCCACGTGCCATGCGCCGAGCTGCCCGACGGGGCCATCGGTGGGAATATCATCCTGAAAGTCGACACCCGCACTCTGCCGAGCGGCTACCGCATGACCACGGAGAACCCACGCGTCCTTCGTGTGACAGCCGGTAAGCTAGCGAAGATCAACTTCGGGGCCTCAATCTCGCGCATCGTTGACATTGACCTGACCGGCACCGCGTTTGAGCGCAGCAGTGACGAGCTGAAACAGCGCCTTGAAAAGGGGCTGGACCGGTTGATGCAGCGCATGCAGGACCAGCCGTCAGTGATCCGGATCGCCTATTACCACAAGGGCGAGGACCGCAAGCTGACCCAGGCCCGAGTACGCGCCGTGGAGGATTACATACGTGAACGTTGGAAGCGTTATGGCCGCTACAAGCTTGATGTCGAAATTACCGTTACGCGTGTGCAGTGAGGATGTTTGAGATGCTGAATTCACCGTCCTTAAAGGCCAAAACCGCCCTTCTTGGCAGTGTCGCTTGTCTTGTGTTGGCCAGCCCTTCTGGGGTGCTTGCGCAAGATGGGGAGCCGGACATTTGCGCGGCGCCCTATACCACGCTGCCGGAGGGGTGCGAGCAGGACAATGCCGAGCTGGTCGTGCGCACACCCACCGGCGCCAATACCGAGTTGGAAGGCCGAAAGGTCAACAATGCAGACGGGTTTGTCTTGTCGATCGACGGCGTCCCAATTGACGCCGACCCGCGCATTATTGACACCGTGCGACGCACCGACGTGGCCTTGGAAAAGGCGGACATCCGGGTGCAATTCGATGGGCTTGGCGCAGTGCCACGGCTTGATCTGGGCATTTTGGGCCCGGATCGGGCGCGCAAACCGGGTGAAACTGTCACCTTCCAAAGCCGCCTGAACTACCCCGCCTTCGTCAAACGCGGCGAGATACGGATCATTGACCGCCAAGCCACGGGCGGGCCGCGCCTTGTGGCGCGCGCGCCGATCACACCCGGTGGGCAAGCAAAGCTGACCCTGCCTCAGGGCCGTGATTTGGTCGTCGTGCACCGTGTGTATGACAGCCGTGGGCGCTTTGATGAGACCGCGCCGCTGGTGCTGAGCGAAAAGAACGGACGCGAGTTGGTGGACGGCGTTGAGCAAGGCGTGGACACAACGGCGATAAGGCGCATTCCGGTAAATGGCGGGGCGGTCACCGTGTCGTCGAATTCCGTGCCGCAAGGCGCGCGGGTCAATGCGCTTGGCCAATCCGTGCGTCCCGACGCGAGCGGCAACATGGTGATCCAACGCATTCTGCCGCCGGGCCGCCACGCGATTGATGTGCAAGTGTCGGGAACCGGCCAAAGCTTTACGCGGGACGTTGAGATCCCGCGGTCCGAGGCGTTCAGCGTGGGCATAGCCGAGCTGACATTCGGGTTCCGCGACAGTGATGACCCGCTGGTTGACAGCACTTATGAACGCGGCCGTTTGGCCTTCTACACGAAACGCAAATACGCCAGCGGCCTGACCGTGACGGCGTCTGCGGACACGCGTGAAGAAGACCTGAGCGACCTATTGTCGAATTTCGACGAAAAGGACCCGCGGTCGCTTTTGAACCGGATTGATCCCGATGAAACCTATCCGGTCTTTGGTGACGACTCGACCTCCGTCAATGATGCGCCGACCTCTGGCCGGTTCTTTGTACGGGCTGAGAAAGATGGCAATTTCGCCCAATGGGGCGATTTCCAAGCGCGTCTGAACGGCAATGAGTTTGTTCGCAACGAGCGCAGCCTTTACGGCGCGCAGGGCTATTATGCGACGGAGCAGCAAACGGGGGAGGGCCAACCGACCTTCCAAATTCAAGCCTATGCGGCCAACCCGGATACCTTACCCGGGCGTGACGTGTTCCAGGGCACCGGCGGCTCGCTTTACTTCTTGCAGCGCCAAGATTTGCTGGTCGGATCAGAAACCCTGACGATTGAGGTGCGCGACCGCACCACAGGCCGCGTCATCGAACGCGCGACCCTGCAACCGGGGCGCGACTATGACATCAACTACATTCAGGGCTCCATCATCCTGACCAACCCGCTGAATGATGCCGGGACCAACGGGATTATCAGCACCAACCCCGGCGGGGATGTGCAGTACAATCTTGTGGCTCAGTATGAGTTTTCGCCCACAGCCAGCGATGTGGACGGGTTTTCCTACGGTGGTCGGGCGCAGATGCAAGTCACCGAACAGCTGAGCTTTGGTCTGTCGGCGATCAAGGAAAGCACCGGTACCGCTGACCAACGTGTCGTTGGCGCGGATGTGGTCTACAGCTTCGGTGATCGCAGCTACGCGCGGCTTGACTATGCGCGCAGCTCGGGTCCGGGTTTTGGGTCGTCCTTTTCGACCGATGGCGGTTTGATCATCAACAACACGGCGGCAACCGGCGGCTCTGGTGAGGCGATCAAGGCCGAGATAAAGGCCGATTTCGCCGATCTTGGTTTGGCCACGCCGGGCTTTGTGTCGGCCTATGTTGAGCAACGCGAACAAGGGTTCTCATCCCTCGATTATCAAGTCACGGCCACCACTGGCGACGAAGACCTTTGGGGCTTTGCCGTCGAAGTTGCGCCAAACGAACAGCTGAAGTGGGCCGCGCGTTACGATGACTACAGCAACGCCGTAGGCGACCATAACCGGGAGCTGGCGGTTGAGCTGAGCTATGCACCGACTGAGCGCGTGACCTATAGTTTCGCGGCTGAGCATATCGACAAGCTTACGGGCGCGACCAATGGTGACCGTACCGACGTTGCGGCGCGCGTTGACGTCAAGGCCAATGAGCGGTTGAGCTACTATGTCTTCGCCCAAGGCACGGTTGAAAATAACGGGCTGCGTGACAACAACCGGCTTGGTGTCGGCGGCAGCTACCGGTTCTCCGACAAGTGGAAGGTTGATGCTGAAATCTCAGATGGCAGCTACGGCGTCGGTGGGCGCCTGTTGGCGACCTATGAGAGTGATGCGTCCAATAGCTTCTACTTTGGCTACGAGCTGGACCCGGGTCGTCAGATCGGCAACGGCACCAGCTATGGCAGCGACAAAGGGCAATACATCGTCGGTGGCAAGAAGCAGGTCACCGATCAGCTGAGCTTCTATGCGGAGAACACCTATGACCTGTTTGGCCGCCACAACAGCCTGACCAGCGCTTACGGCGCCGAATACGCTGTCAGCCAGTATCTGAGCTATGATGGCGCGATCAAGCTGGGCCGGGTGCAGGATGACGTGGACGGCGATTTTGACCGCACCGCGCTGTCGTTGGGCGTCAGCTACAAGGATGAACAGCTTTCGGCGCGCGGTAAGGTCGAGTACCGGCATGAGCGCGGTGTTCTGTCGGGCACCAGCCGCGATGCCGACACGTTCCTGCTGGACGTCACGGCGCGCTACAAGATCGACGAAGAGCGCCGCTTGCTGTTCAACTTCGAGTACGCCGATACCAACACGGATCAATCGTCGATCCTTGATGGTCGTCTGACAGATGTGAGCCTGGGCTACGCCTACCGACCTATCGACAATGACAAGCTGAACCTGCTGTTCAAATACCGGTATCTCTACGATCTGTATGGGCAGCGCATCGATGGCACCGATACGCCGGGCGCGCAGCAAAAGAGCCATGTGCTGAGTGTCGACGCGATTTACGATGTGAACCGTCATTGGACCATCGGTGGCAAGTTGGGCGCACGCCTGTCTGAGACATCATCGGGCGCTGGTACGGCCTTTGTCAGCAATGACGCGGTGCTGGGCGTAGTCAATGCGCGCTACCATCTTGTCCACAAATGGGATCTGCTGGTTGAGGGCAGGATGCTTGATTTGACCGATGCAGGGTCGAAGAATTTCGGCCTGCTGGGTGCGGCTTATAAGCATGTCGGCAACAACGCCAAGATCGGGATCGGGTACAACTTTGGCCGCTTCTCCGATGATCTGACGGATGTGACGCTGGACGACAAAGGTATGTTCATCAACCTGATTGCAAAGTTCTGATCGCGACCTCGGTCGCGATCAGACCATCTTGATGGCGTCAGGCTCAACGGCCAGCACGTAGCCTTTGCGCGCGATGTTTTTGATCAACAGCTCGCTCATCATCTGATTGCCCAAATGGTCGCGAAGCCGTTTGATGCGCACAGCGCCTGCGGCCTCGTCGCAATCGGTGAGGGGCTTGCCTGAGATCACGCTTTCAATCTCAATCCCTGACAATATGTCGTCGTCGATCCGGGCTTCCGCAAGCACCGACAGCGTTTCCAATGCGGCCTCGGTCAGTTTGAATTCCATATCGTTGATCTGCACGATCCGTTCGCCGCGATGGACCGTCAGCGCGTTGACCTGAATGCCGGACTTTTCGACCTCCGCCATGCGCCGGGCGAGGCCAACGAGTGAGACCAACGACACCAAGGTTGCGATCAGCAGCGCCGTTGCAAAAACCATCAGCACGAAGATGATGAAGCGGTAGCTGGCCAATGTCTCGGAAAACGCGGTGCCTGATCCTGCGAGGATTTCCAGAAGCTTGATTTCGGCCGGGCCGGTCAGCGTGTCATTCTCAATGAAGAGCTGTTCAACACGTGCGTTGAATGCGTTGGCATCAGGCAAGTTGGCAAAGAGCACCACGGCGGCCACAACGAGGATCAGCACAATCGCCGCGACACCCACCGTGATCACCCGCCCGGGCGTCATCTTAGAAGCGGAGGTAGTAGCGTCCGGCACTGGCTTTCCTTTCCGCAAGTCCCGCATCGTCAAAGACCGATAGCACATTGAGCAACGTCCAGCCCGCTTTGGCAAGGCGCGGCGCAATGGCCTGGGCGGCGCTGGAGGCACTGCCACAGGCGGAGGCCGGCAATTCCATCACCCCGTAATGCAACTGCAAAGGGTCGTCCTTCTTGGCTTTGTAATCGGCGTAGCATCCGGCCTGCGCCGCACCCGCCATTGCGACCCAAATCAGGGCGGCACTTAAATATATACGATGTTTCATAGGGTTGAGATGGGGCAAGTCGCGCGGGTTATTCAATAACAAACTGCCGCAAGCCGGTTTCAGCGTGGCGAAATTGTTTAGCGCGGCGATGGGGCTTCAATTTGGATGTATCCGGTCATCACGGCCGCATCCAAATCGGAGGAACGCGTTATGAAACGCTCATTTATCGCCATTGCACTTAGCACCGCGCTCGCCGCGACATCCCTGACCGCGACGCCTGCCCGCGCCGATGAAGATGTCTTCAAAGTGCTGGGCGGGCTTGTGGTGCTTGGCATTATCGCCAACCAGATTGAGAAAAAGAACGAGCGCAAGCAGGCCGCACGGCAGCGTGCACAAACCAGCAAAATCTACACGCCGCGATACGGTAACACGGTGAAACAGCGCGCCATCAAACGCGCCCCGTCGAGATGTGTGCGTGAACAATGGACCCATCGCGGCACGCGCGAAGTCTACAGTGCCCGCTGCATGCAACGCCACGCCACAGCACAACTGCCACAAGCCTGCCTGCGCCAGAACAAAACCAATAGCGGACCGCGCTATTTCTATACACGCAGATGCCTGTCCGACAACGGATGGCGCCTGTGAACAAGGTCGTCCCCTTTAACGAGTGTAAGAAGTGGGGGGTGACCGCTCAGGTCGCCCCTTTTCTCTTTGCCTTTCCCGGCTGGCCGGTGTTTGAACAAGACATGGCAGGACCAGATTTTTCATTTGAGGCGGCGTTGATCGCAGATGGCGTGACCTGCATTGCTGGCGTTGATGAAGCGGGTCGTGGCCCGTTGTCTGGCCCCGTGGTCGCCGCGGCGGTCGTATTGAACCCAAACGATATTCCCGAAGGGTTGAACGATTCCAAGAAGTTAAGTGCTGCCAAGCGCGAGGCGCTGTTTGACGAGATTCAAGCGCGCGCAAAGTTTTGCATTGCCGAGGCAAGTGTCGAAGAGATCGACGCTCTCAATATCTACCATGCGTCGCATCTGGCGATGTGCCGCGCTGTGGCGGGTATTTCTGGCGTTGGCCATGTGCTGGTCGACGGCAACAAAGTGCCCCGTGACCTAGACCTGCCCGCGACGCCCTTGGTGAAAGGCGACGGGCGCTCGCAAAGCATTGCCGCCGCATCAATACTGGCGAAAGTCTCGCGAGACCGGATCATGTGTGCATTGGCGCAACAATTCCCCGTTTACAATTGGGGCAAAAATATGGGCTACCCCACCAAGGAGCATATGAGTGCATTAGAGCAACACGGGGTCACACCACATCATCGGCGATCCTATAAACCGGTCCACAATATCTTGTGTCGATGATTTTTTCTAACCAATTGAAATTTATAAGTTTTGACTGACGAATCGGTTTGACTCATCTTAGTCCCAACAAATGAACAAGCGCCGCAAAGGCGCAGCATTGGGGCTGATAATGGGAAAGATTTCCAAGGTGACGCATGAGGCGTTGCCGCTGAATACAATATTGGATGGCGACTGCATCGAGGCAATGAACAGCCTCCCAGAGGCCTCTGTAGACCTGATTTTCGCAGACCCGCCCTACAATCTGCAGCTACGCGGCGACCTGCATCGGCCCGACAATTCCAAAGTTGATGCGGTTGACGATGACTGGGACCAATTTGCGAGCTTCAAGAAATACGATCAGTTCACCCAAGCCTGGCTGAAGGCAGCGAAACGGCTTTTGAAGCCAAATGGCGCAATTTGGGTCATTGGATCCTACCACAACATCTTCCGCGTCGGGAATGAACTGCAGAACCAAGGGTTCTGGATGCTGAACGATGTGGTGTGGCGCAAGTCGAACCCGATGCCGAATTTCCGTGGCAAACGCCTGACGAACGCGCATGAAACCCTGATTTGGGCCTCGAAAGCTGAGGGCGCGAAATACACGTTCAATTACGAGGCGCTGAAGGCGTTGAATGAAGGCGTGCAGATGCGATCCGACTGGGTGCTGCCGATTTGTACCGGTCATGAACGCTTGAAAAACGAGATGGGCGAGAAGGCACATCCGACACAAAAACCTGAATCGCTTCTGCACCGTGTGTTGGTGGCGACGACAAACCCCGGCGATGTCGTGCTGGACCCGTTCTTTGGCACGGGCACGACCGGTGCTGTCGCCAAGAAATTGGGCCGTGATTATATCGGGATCGAGCGCGAAAAAGCCTATCGCGACGTCGCCGAGAAGCGCTTGAAAGCGGTGCGCAAATTTGACCGCTCCTCTCTGGAAGTGACGCAATCAAAGCGAGCACAGCCCCGCGTGGCCTTCGGCGTTCTGGTTGAACGTGGCCTGCTGAACCCGGGCGATGAGCTATGGTCGCTCAATCAGCGTCACAAGGCAAAGGTGCGCGCTGACGGGACGTTGATCGCCGACGATGTGAAAGGCTCTATTCATCAGGTTGGTGCGCATTTGGAAGGCGCGCCCAGCTGCAACGGCTGGACCTATTGGGCCTTCAAACGCGATGGCGTTTTGGTGCCAATTGATGTGCTGCGCCAGCAAATCCGTGCGGAATTGCATTGATCTAAAGAATTACACGAGGTTACCGCCCGTGCCTGCGGCTCCGCCCGCGGCACAAAACTTAAGCCCTGCCTGCTCCCCCAAAAGAGCGGTAGGGCTTTTTTTTCCCGCATAGGGCTAGGGTGGCGGCAATCGTTTTTTGGAGCCCTTTCATGACATCTGCCACATGCATCACGCTTGCCTCACGCCCGTCAGGGTCGCCCATCGCTGAGAACTTTGCGCTTGAAACGCGCGAGCTTGCCGCGCCGGGAGACGGAGAATTTCTGGTACGCATCATTTGGCTGTCGCTTGATCCCTATATGCGCGGGCGAATGGATGACGTGAAATCCTATGCCCCGCCGGTGGCGATCGGCGGGGTCATGGAAGGCGGTGCTGTGGGCGAGGTTTTAGTCTCTAACCATAGGGAATTTGCAGTTGGCGACATTGTGACGGGGCAATTTGGCTGGACCAACCATGCGGTGTCAAACGGGGACGGTGCGCGCAAGGTTGATCCATCTGTCGCGCCGATTTCGACGGCAGTCGGCGTGTTGGGCATGCCGGGGATCACGGCCTGGGTCGGGTTAAACGAGATTGCAGCTGCGCAACCGGGTGAAACGATTGTGGTTTCCGCCGCAACCGGGGCTGTGGGCGCCATGGTCGGGCAACTTGCCAAAGCCAAAGGCATGCGCGTGATAGGGGTAGCCGGTGGGCCCGAGAAATGCGCCTTTGCGGTCGAAGAACTTGGCTTTGACGCCTGCTTCGATCACCGGGCCGCCGAAGCGAAAAGCTTGTCTGCCGCCATTCAGAGCAAAGCGCCCGATGGCGTAGACGTCTATTTCGACAATGTGGGCGGCAAGACGTTGGAGGCGGTCTTGACCCGTATGAACACCGGCGGGCGGATCGCAGTATGCGGTGCGATTTCGTGGTATTCGGGACAAGGGATCGCGGAAGCGCAGCCTTTGCCCGCCGTTTGGCGCAACATCCTGACACGGCGCTTGCGGGTGCAGGGGTTCATCATTTTCGACCACTTCCACCTGATGGGGGAGTTTCAGCAAGAGGTCGGGCCGTTGGTGGGCAGCGGCGCCATCAAGGTACGCGAAAGCGTGGCCGAAGGGTTGGAACATGCACCTAAAGCTTTCATGGAAATGCTGAAAGGTGGCAATTTTGGCAAACAATTGGTGAGGGTGGGCCCTGATCCCTAACCCAATTGTGCGGCTGCGCCGCGCGCTATGTTTTCTGCTCTTGGAGAGTTTAACT
Organism: Litoreibacter sp. JB4-2; assembly: GCF_055693445.1. NCBI lineage: Bacteria > Pseudomonadati > Pseudomonadota > Alphaproteobacteria > Rhodobacterales > Roseobacteraceae > Litoreibacter > Litoreibacter sp. JB4-2. The sequence continues at coordinate 2,381,651 of NZ_CM146334.1, read as the reverse complement.
CTCCGCCGCAGAGGCATCCTCACAGGGTACTTTCAACCAAATGGAGCGGGCTAGCGCGGCATTGGATTGGTTGCTGTTTTGTAGGGCATCCAATCGGTGATGTCGGGGTAGTATTGTTTGCGCCAGGCGCGCACGCGTTTGTTCATGATGCGGCGGAAAACCGGAGGGACCATCGCTGCAAGCGTCATGACCGGATAGCCATAGGGAAGCTGTGGCGCGTCGGTTTCGTCGTAGGTTTGCAGCAGCGGGAAGCGCCGGTCGGGTTTGTAGTGGTGGTCTGAATGGCGCTGAAGATTGATCAAGAGCCAGTTCGACGCCTTTTGTGCGGCATTCCAGCTGTGACGGGGTTTGACGTGTTCGTATTTCCCGTCGCCGAGATGTTCGCGGGTGAGGCCGTAATGCTCAATATAATTGACGAGCTCTAGCTGCCAGATCGCGACAAAGGCTTGGAAGATGAAAAGACCCAGCCCGGCCCAGCCGCCGATGAGCGCCGCCAATACGAGAAAGATGAGTTGCAGCGCAGTGTAGCGCCAGAACGGGTTTTTCAGGTCTGTGGGCTTGGCGCCTTTGCGTGCGAGGAGTTTCGTTTCGGCCTCCCATGCGGTTTGGGGGCAGTCACGCAGCACGCGGAAAAAGAACCGGTGGAAACCTTCATTGTAGCGCGCGGTGACGGGGTCTTTTGGCGTGCCAACATAGCGGTGATGGTTGAGGAGATGTTCGGACCTGAAATGGCTATAGAGGACCGAGGCGAGGAGCAGGTCGGCCAGCCAACGTTCGAGCTTATTGCGCTGATGCATTAACTCATGGCTAAAATTGATGCCGATGACGCCGGTGACGATGCCAATGCCGAAAAACAGCCAGATCACCTCCCGCGTGGAGAGGTGTTCAGCGCTCAGCGCGTAGGCCATCGTGCCGTAGATCGTGATGAGTTGGATGGGCAACCAGAGCATCGTGATCGCGCGGTACCAGAACAGATCAGCATCGCTGGTATTGAGATCAGCATTGTCCGTGTCGAGCCCGACAAACGCATCGAGAATGGAAAACATGCCCCAGCCGTAAAGCGGGATCAGCGCGATGATCCAGCCACCTTGGGTCGCCGCGAGGATGACCAGCGGGATCAGCATCATCGACAGCGCGAAGGGCGCGGCCGTGGTGAATTTGGATACCTGTGCGGGGCTTAGAGTTGTCATGATGCTCTGTTTTACGACGTTTGGCCTAACGTTATGTTAGCCTAGCACTGAATTATGCTCAATTCTGGACAAGCAGAGGCGACGCCGCGTCATAGACTTTGCGCATGACCGTCGGCAGGCTTGCCGGACGGAAGTCATTATGTGCGATGAATTGGCCCAAATTAGGCTCTGTTTCGGCCCAACTGACCATAATTTTCAGCTTGAGATGGAAATGCGTGAAGGTGTGGCGGACCTCCATTCCGGCGTCTTGCCATTCGGCAGTGAGCGGCGGGTTCGGCGCGGGTGCGTCGCCCCAATCGGAGCCGGGCCAGCCAAGCATACCACCCAAAAGCCCCTTTTCGGGGCGGGTTTCCAAAAGCCAGGCGCCATCAGCGCGGCGCGCGACATAGGCGATGCCATGGCGGGTCGGTTTCGCCTTTTTGGGCAGCTTTTTCGGCAATTCAGCCGCGATACCGGCATCGCGGGCAATGCATGGTGCGCGCCACGGGCAGATACCGCAGGCAGGGGAGCGCGGCGTACAAATCGTGGCACCGAGATCCATGACGGCCTGATTGTAATCGCCTTGTCGCGTCGTTGGGGTAAGCTGCGTCGCAAGCTCAGTCAGTGCGGGTTTGGAGGTGGGCAGCGGTACCTCAACAGCGAAGAGCCGGGACATGACACGTTCGACATTGCCATCCACCACCGTGGCTTGTTGGTCAAAGGCGATTGAGGCAATTGCTGCGGATGTATAGGGCCCGATGCCCGGCAGCGTCTGAAGCGCTTCCTGGGTGTTTGGGAACTGGCCAGCGTGATCAGCGGTAATCGTCCGGGCGCATTTCAGAAGGTTCCGCGCGCGTGCGTAGTAGCCAAGCCCGGCCCAAGCGGCCATGACATCAGCGTCCTCGGCCCGTGCGAGGTCTGTGATGTTGGGCCAAAGCGCTATGAACTTGGTGAAATAGTCGCGCACGGCGGCGACGGTGGTCTGCTGCAACATGATTTCCGACAGCCAAACATGATAGGGGTTTGGTACCACACCTGCCTGTTTGTCGGCGGGCCCTATGCGCCAGGGCATCGCGCGTGCGTTGCTGTCGTACCAGGCAAGCAGCTCAAAAGGGTCGGGCAAATCACGCAAAGTTTATAGTTCCGTTATCGCAGTTCAGGTGCTTCACAGCCGGGTCAAAGGTAATGTAGGGATAAGTGAGCGAAAGGACAGCATGGCAGCCAAATCGACATATGCGAAACGCAGCGGCGCGCCAAGACGTGGGCGCGGGTTTGCGGCGATGTCGGGGCTGATCAAAACGCCGGTCAAAACCGCAGGTGAAAAGCGCGGATTTGCAGTGATGCGGCTGTTGACCCATTGGCAGGAAATTGTGGGCAGCGATATCGCCAAGCTCGCGACGCCGGTGAAGATGGGCTATTCGCGCGATGGGTTCGGGGCGACGTTGACCATTCTGGTGACCGGAGCGAATGCGCCGATGGTGCAAATGCAGCTGCCGCAGATCCGAGAGCGGGTAAATGCCTGCTATGGCTATTCGGCGATCAGCCGCGTTGCGATCACGCAGACCGCGCCTGTTGGCTTTCACGAGGGTCGCGCGCGGTTTGAACATGCGCCTACGCCGGAAAAGCCAGCCGTATCTGAAGAAATCAAGCAAGCCTCCGCCGCGCTGTCGGATGGGGTCGAGGATGAGGGTCTACGCCGTGCCATAGACACGCTGGCCCAGAATTTTTTACAGCGCCATGGCGCGCAAGAAGGGAACTAGAATGAACCGCAACACTATTTTGTCAGGGGCGGTGATCCTGGCCGCTGCAATTGGGGGTTTCTTGATACTGGAACGCCCGACCACGCTGGATTTGCCAACGGGTGCTGCGCAGGCGCAAACCGCAGATGACATCGACACCTCCATCGTGCAGGAAATGACGCTGGGCGACGAAGATGCGCCTATCACGATGATCGAATACGCGTCTTATACCTGCCCGCATTGCCAACGGTTCCACAAGGAGGTCTTTCCGCAACTCAAGGCCGACTATATCGACACTGGTAAGGTGCGCTTCATCTACCGCGAGGTCTATTTTGATGGGCCGGGCCTTTGGGCTGGCATGACCGCACGGTGTGGTGGCGAAGAACGCTTCTTTGGGATGGTTGATCTGATCTATGAAAACCAGCGCGACTGGACCCAAGGGGCCCCGGCGCAGATCGCGGCGAACCTCAAGAAGATGGGCAAATTGGCCGGGATGAGCGATGCTCAGCTAGATGCATGTCTGCAAGATGGTGACAAAGCGCGCGCGATGACAGCCGTGTTTCAGGAAAATGCTGAAGCCGACGGTATCCGTGCGACCCCGAGCTTTGTCATTGACGGGGAGTTACAATCCAACATGGCCTATGCCGATTTGAAAGAACTGTTGGACTCCAAGCTCTAAAGCGCATCGAGGAGCGCGTCCAACGCGCTCCAATCTTCGATTTGCAGCCTTACGGGCACGGTCAGGACTTGTGATCTAAAGGACGCGGGCATGCGCACCGCGTCCTTTTCTGTTGTGACCAGTTGCGCGCCAAGCTGCGTGGCCTCTGCCGCCAATCGGGTCAGCAATGCGTCAGATAAGGGTTGGTGATCGTCGAGCGGTTCTTGCTTCACAATATCCGCGCCTAGGCCACGCAAGGTGGCAAAGAACTTCTCCGGCATACCGATACCCGCAAAAGCAAGCGCGTGCAGGCCCTGCCAGTCCATACCGGTCTGTAGCGGGGTTAGTTGGCCAACCAGATGCGGTAGGGCGTCAGGGACATCATGAAGCCCGGCAAAGCGCGCCTGCGCCTTTGGTGTTCCGATGGTTAGCAGCGCGTCGGCACGTGCCAGCCCAACTGCAGACGGTTCGCGCAATGGGCCTGCAGGCAGAACGCAACCATTGCCGAACCCGCGCACCGCATCAGCGACAACAACAGATATATCCTTGTATAGAGACGGGTTTTGGTGCCCATCATCGAGCAGCACGATATCGGCCCCGGCCTCAGCGGCACGGCGCGCGCCCGCTGCACGATCTTTCGCAACCCAAACCGGCGCGAAGGCTGCAATAAGCAAGGGCTCGTCACCGACCTCTGGCGCTTTGTGGGTATTGGGGTCGACCTGAACAGGCCCCTCAAGGCTTCCTCCGTAACCCCTGCTGACAATATGCGGGGTTTTGCCACGTGCAATCAGCCGCTCGGCAAGCGCAATCGTCGTGGGGGTTTTGCCAGTGCCGCCTGCATTAATGTTGCCAATGCAGATGACCGGAGTATCAAGGCGTTGCGGCGTTGCGTTTCGCAACCGCCGCGCGGTGCCGGCGGCGTAAAGCCGGGACAAAGGTGACAATGCCCGGGCCTGCCATCCTTTGGGCTGATACCAAAACGCCGGCGCCTTCACCGCATGGCCTCAACCGCGTCGATCATTTCTGTGATGCGTGCGAATGCGCGTTCCGTCGCGCTCGCCCCGCTTGAGGTGACTTCCCATGCGGCATGCGCCAGTGTTGCAGCCTTATTAGGCTCTAAAAGATCGATCACGGCCTCACCAAGTTCGGACGCGTTGCGCACCAGCTGCGCGCCTGCGGCCTCATCAAGGCGGCTGTAGATTTCGGCCGCATTTTCCGTATGCGGCCCGTGCAATATGGCTGATCCCAGAGCCGCAGGCTCATATGGGTTGTGCCCGCCAATATCGGCAAGCGAGCCCGCAAGAAAAGTCACGGGCGCCAACCGGTACCAAAGCCCCATCTCCCCCATCGTGTCGGCCAGAAAAATCTGAGTGGACGGGTCGGGGTCGCGGCCTTCGGATCTGACGCAGATTTTCCAACCGTCAGCGCGCAGCTTGGTCGCAATTTCAGGCGCACGTTCCGGATGGCGCGGTGCAATGATCAAAAGCAGCCGGTGGGAGGTTTTCAAAGCTATACGATGCGCGGCGGCGGCTGCGTCCTCCTCGCCCGGATGGGTTGACGCCGCTAGCCAAACAGGCCGTGTTTTCAGAATTTCGGCGAGGCGCTGTCGCTCGGCCTCGTCATGGGGCAATGCGCCGCTGGCGGCTTTCAGCGAGCCCGTGACTTCAAGCGTTTCACGCGCGGCTCCAAGGCGCCGCAGTCGAAAAGCGGTTTTCTCATCCTGCACAAATATATGGTCAAAGCACCGCAGCACTGCGCGCGAAATACCCGGTACCCACCGCCAATTCTGATGCGATTTCTGAGACATGCGCGCGTTGAGCAGGAACATAGACGTACCGCGCCGCCGCGTCTCTGAAATAAGCGATGGCCAAAGTTCGCTTTCGGTCCAGATCGCAATATCGGGCTGCCAGTGGTCAAGAAACCGCCGGACATAGCCACGCACATCCAAGGGGACGAACTGATGGATTGTATCGGGCGGCAGTCGCGCTTCCAGCAGATCAGCGGATGTGCGCGTGCCCGTGGTGATCAGGGTGTTGGCGTCGGGGAATTCGTCCTGAATTTGTTCAATCAGGTTCAGAAGCGAGAGGGATTCCCCGACGGACGCTGCATGAAACCACAGCAGCAGCCCGTCCGGGCGCGGCTGCGCGGGGATGCCGCGCCGCTCATCAATGCGGTCTGCATCTTCTTTCCCGCGCGCCAGCCTGTCTTGTAGCTTGCGTTCCGCATAGCCCGACAGCCTGTCGGTGAGCGCAAGATAGATCGCGAGCCCAGGTGAAAGGCCCATCGGCATGGCTTAATCAAGCTCTTCCGTCGGGCTGGCGGCTTCGGCTTCGTCGCGCAGACGGTGAATATGGGCGATGAAATAGCGCATATGGGCATTATCAACCGTCCGCTGAGCGGCTGACTTCCAAGCGTTATATGCGGTTTCGTAGTCGGGAAACATGCCGACAATATCGATATCTTCAACGTCCTTGAAGGCGTTTTTGGTGGGGTCGATCAGCTCGCCGCCGAAGACAAGATGCAGCCGTTGTGCCATATGGGGTCTCCCGTTGTTCTTTGCCGCGACCATAGTGCAATGATCTGCCCCGCGACAGAGGGGACCGGCCCCGGTGAGAAAAAGTTCAGCTGGCGGGACGCAGACGGTCGATGATTTGTGGGTGCAAGGCCTGACCGGATGCCACGCAGCCGTTGGTTTTCGGATGCGGATTGTTGAAGCGCAACTCAGCGCCCGACATATCGGTGCTGACGCCACCGGCCTGACGCACCAAAAGATCCCCCGCCGCGATGTCCCATTCCCAACAGTCGCGCAAGGTCAGCATAGCGTCGAACCGCCCATGCGCCACAAGGCTTAGCCGATAAGCAAGAGAGGGCCGAAAGTGCCGCGCAAGCGGCGGGGTGCCATCTTTCCAAAACTCTGGCTGCAGGTTTGGCTTGGCCGCCAGCACGGTCGCGCCGTCGATGTTTTCCTGCTTTGACGCTTGGATGGGCGTTTCATTCACACGCGAAATATCGTCTTTTGAGGCGGAATAGAGCCTTTCGAGCATCGGAACATAAACCGCTGCGGCGATGACCTTGCCCCGTTCTGCAATCGCGAGGGAATGCGACCATGTCTTCTCCCCCGCTATGAACGCGCGTGTGCCGTCGATCGGGTCGACGATGAACACACGGTCGGCTTTCAGGCGTGTCTGATCATCTTCGGTTTCCTCTGACAACCAGCCATAATCAGGCCGCGCGGCCATCAAATCCGCCTTTAGCATTGCGTCGATTTCCAGATCAGCCTGGGTTACGGGACCTTGGCCGCCGGATTTGTCCCAAACCTCCGGCGTTTGTTTGAAATACCGCTTGGCGATTTCAGCCGCGGCGCGTGCCGCGTCAGCCAATAGTGTCAGGTCGTCATTCACCGGCAAGGATCAATCCTTCAACCGCTAGGCTGGGAACGACGCGGCCCAAATGCGTCCGCGCGTCATTGGCCGGGCGAATGGTTTTCATCATGTCGCGTAAGTTGCCCGCGAGCGTGCATTCATTGACCGGATAGGCGAGCTGCCCGCCTTCAACCCAGAACCCCGACGCCCCGCGCGAATAGTCACCGGTATTGGGGTTGATGGTGGACCCGATCATAGATGTCACGAGCAGCCCAGTGCCCATATCTTGCAACATCTCATCAAGACTTTGTTGGCCCTGCGTTAAGGCCACATTTGTCAGTGACGGCGACGGTGGCCCGCCTGTGCCGCGCGATGCATTTGCGGTGCTGTCCATCCCAAGTTTGCGCGCATTGGCCAAATCCAGCGTCCAGCCTTGCAGAACGCCGTTTTCGATAATTGTGCGCGGCGCGGTTGCCAGCCCTTCACTATCAAACGGGCGGGAGCCCGACACGCGTGCGCGCAGCGGGTCTTCCACCAAATCAAGGCCCGCAGGCAAGACCTGTTCGCCCAGCGCATCTTTGAGCCAGCTCGACCCGCGCGCAATCATTGCGCCATTGGTCGCGCTCAGCAGGTGGCCGATCAGGGATGACGCGATCCGTTCTTCAAAGATCACTGGAAAGGCGCCCGTTTTGGGCTTGCGTGCGCCCGCGCGGGCCACAGTACGTTCGCCTGCGATACGGCCAATAGTTTCAGGGTCCGGCAAGTCGGATTGGTAAATGCGGCTTTCACCGAAGTAGTCGCGTTCCATTCCGGTCCCTTCACCGGTGATCGCCACGCAGGATGTCGACCGGCTGGATCGATGAAACCCGCCGGCAAAGCCATTCGACGTCGCCAAATGAACGCGGCGGCTGCCGTAACCCGCGCTTGCGGCCTGAACCTGTGTGACGCCTTTGATGGCTAAAGCTGCGGCTTCAGCGCGGCGCGCGTCGTCTTCTAGCGTTGCGGCGTCTGGTTCGGGGCTGGGATCGAAAAGATCCAGCCCGTCAGCATTTGTTTTCTTTGAAAGCTGGTTCGCATCGGCCAGCCCGATATAGGGATCTTCCGGCGCCTCGCGGGCCATGAAAACGGCGCGTTCAGCTACCTCTTGCAGTGTATTAGGGTCTATTAGGGATGATGAGACGCAGGCCTGTTGCTGCCCGATGAGCACGCGCAGGCCAACGTCGATACCTTCCGCACGCTCCGCGTGTTCCAGTTTGCCACCCAGCACGTCAATCGAAACAGCTGTGCCATCAATAGCAATGACATCGGCGGCGTCCGCCCCGGCCTTTTTGGCATGCGCGAGCAGAGTTTGAGCGAGGTCGGAAAGGGAAAGCGTCATGGCGGGGCCTTTTACTGCGGTTGCAAGGGAGGTAGTCCCCTAAGCAGGCGCGTGCAAGTCGTGCGCACCAGCTATAGGCTGCGGCAAGTTTCGAAAGTGTGACCGATGATTGAACAGAAGCGCGACGGCGACGTGTTGGTGCTGACGCTGAACCGGCCCGAAAAGGCGAACTCCCTGACGGCGGAAATGTTGCAAGCGTTGGTAGACGCGGTGCGCGGTTTCGACGGCAAAGTGCTTATCCTGACTGGTGCGGGCAAGGTTTTCAGCGCCGGTGCGGATTTGGAGGCAGCCAAAGCTGGACTCGCGACCAGCCCTTTGTGGGAAGACCTGTCAGGCGCAATCGCGGCATTTGACGGGCTCAGCATCGCCGCGCTGAATGGTACGTTGGCGGGTGGCGCCTGCGGTATGGTTTTGGCCTGCGACCTGCGCATCGCGGTGCCGGATGCGAAACTGTTCTACCCTGTGATGAAGCTGGGCTTTTTGCCGCAACCCAGCGATCCACGCCGCATGGCCGCGTTGATAGGCCCTGCTCGCACGAAGTTAATCTTAATGGGCGGGCTGAAGGCTACGGCAGAGGAAGCGCTGTCCTGGGGGCTGTTTGATCGGCTTGTTGCACAGGACGCGTTGATCGACACAGCGCATGAGCTGGCGCGTGATTGCTGTGCGGCGGATGCGCCCCACGTTGCGGCAATCAAGGGGATGATCGGTGCCTAGCGCTTTGGTCATAGGTGCGGGTCCAGCGGGCTTGATGGCCGCGCAGGTCATGGCGCAGGCTGGGTTGGCGGTACGTGTGGTGGACCAAAAACCTTCCGTCGCGCGGAAATTTTTGATGGCAGGTAAGTCGGGCTTGAACCTGACCAAGGACGAAAAAGACGCTGACTTTTTGCGGGCCTATGGCGACAGCGCTGATTGGCTGGCCCCAATGATAGACGCCTTTGGTGTCGCTGAGGTCATGGCATGGGCGGAGGAACTGGAGCAGCCAATCTTCACTGGCAGCACGGGTCGGGTGTTTCCCAAAGCAATGAAGGCCTCGCCCTTACTACGTGCCTGGCTTGCGCGTTTGCAGGATTTGGGCGTTGCCTTTGATACTCGGCTGGTCTGGACCGGGTGGGATGGTGCGGACACGGTGTTTGAACGCGCTGATAGCATCGAAACCATTGCATCAGATGTCACCATTTTCGCACTTGGAGGGGGCAGTTGGGCAAGGTTAGGGTCTGATGGGCACTGGATTGACAAGTTCCACGCGCAAGACGTGCCCGTTGCGCCGTTCCAGCCATCCAACACTGGGCTACGCGTCGCTTGGAGCGCGCATATGGAGCGCCATTTCGGCGCGCCCTTAAAGAATATTGCATTGAAAGCCGGCAATCAGGTTAGCCGAGCTGAGGCTATCATCACAAAGTCAGGGCTGGAAGGCGGGGGCATCTACAGCGTGACATCCGCGCTGCGTGCGAATGCTGAACTGAGCATTGATTTACTGCCTGACCTGTCCGAGCAAAGTGTAGAAAAGCGGCTGACAAAGCCGCGCGGCAAGATGAGCATGGGAACTTACCTGCGCAAGGCGTTGAAGCTTGATCCGGTCAAGATCGGGTTGCTGAACGAGGTCTTGCGCCCCATGCCCACAGGTGCGGGTTTGGCGGCGCAGGTCAAATCGCTGCAAATTCCCTATGATGGGCTTGCGCCGATAGATCAGGCGATCTCGACAACGGGTGGCGTGACGCGTCAGGCCGTCAACGCAGACCTGATGCTGAAAACCCGCAAAGGAACATTCGTTGCTGGGGAAATGCTGGACTGGGACGCCCCAACGGGTGGGTATCTGATCACGGCGTGTCTGGCTACGGGCGCTTGGGCAGGTACGGCTGCGGCGCGGTACGCGCTGCGCTAGGCGGCTTTTTCGCGAGCGGTTTTGTAGGCGTTGCGCGACTTCATACGGTTCAAGTAATCGGACAAAACTGGCTCTGATACGCGGAATTTGGCTGTGATTGCCCAGCCTAGGCAATGGGTCAGGACGATATCAGGCACGGTGATCTCTGCCCCCATCAGGAAGGGTCCGTTGCCCATATCGCGCATCAAGTTGGCTTCCGCGCGCGCAAATTCCCACTTGAGCGTCGGTTTAACGTCTGGGATGCGGTGTTCCTTCGGCAGCACAAAGCTGTGGCGTGCGGCGGACCATAGGCAAGCGTCAAACTCGTCCAAAATACGGTGCAGCATCGCATCCTGTCGCGCGCGCGCCAAACTGCCGGACGGGGCGGTCAGCGCGCCGTGCTTGTCGGCCAGGTAAGTGAGAATTGCTGACGAGATCTGTGAGCGTTGCCTCACCATCAAGCAGCACTGGGATTTTGCCTTGCGGGCTACGGGCCAATACCTCGGCGCTTTGTGGCATAGCTTTGAGATGGGTGTAGTCTTGGCCGAGTTCCTCTAGCATCCAAAGGACGCGGAAAGCACGGCTGTTGAGTGTTCCGATGACGGTGTACATGTCAGCTCCTTGCCATCATGGCCAGACGGATCAGCGCGCGTTCCATCACCGCCATTTGCGGCACGGGCTGAGCGGATCGAAGTTGTAAATCAGTATCCACGAGAAGTCGTAGAGCCTGTTCCAGCTTAATTGCCCCCCATCCGCGTGCCTGACGCGCCAAACGGTCTTTGCGCATATAGGGCACAGGCGGGCGCGCGCGGGCGAGGCCTGCCTCCGGACCACTGGGGTCTGAGGCGGCGGAATAGAGCTTACGAAAATGCTGGTTCGCGCCGATGCACAGTCGCACGGGTTGAACGCCTTGCCCTTCCAGCTTCGTCAGGATCGGGCCAATTTCTGCAAAGCGCCCTTCCGCCACGATATCGAGTGCGTCATCGAGCCCGGCCTCTGTGATTACGGGCGCGCAGTTGCTTACATCTTCTGCGCCAACCGGGGTCGTGTCACCGTGTTTGTAGAGGCTCAGCTTTTCAACGGTCTGTCGGAAATCGCCCGGATCAAGCACGCGGCCAAGGTCAACTAGGTCGGACATGGCCTCCGAGCTGATCTCAACCACACCGGCTTTTCGCAACGTCTCCTCGATCTCATCGCGACCGGGCGGGTCATTGTAGATCGCAGCGGCATAGGCGTTGTTATGCGCCTCAAACAGCTTGCGAAGCTTGGAGGTCGGTTTGAGCTGCCCGGCAGTGATCACGATAAAGGCATCGCCGTCGCGCCATTCAGCCATGGCGGCTTCAATGGCTTTGATTGCGGTGTCGTTTGCCTCTTCAACAAAGGCGACACGCTGTCCGGGGAAGAAACCTTGCGCGGTGATCGCGTCCAACAGCATCGACGGCTCTTTGCGCAGTTCGGCGCCAGACATGCGGGTCAGACGCATTTCCTCATCGCCATTTGGACCGACCAGTGCTGTGATCACATCCTGACGCTTGAGCGCGACGCGCATCGCATCGGGGCCATAAATCAGTAAACCGGCCCGTTTAGGGTCTGGTTTAGCGAAGAAACCGCGCGCGTCGCGTGCGTTCAGCTTCATCCTAAAGCGGCCCTGCGAGGAGCAGTTTGGAGACAATCCTGTCGGCCAAGGCGGTCATCAAACGCGCGCGTGCGTCACGTGCTGCCGACAAGGTCGCAACGGGTTGCTGTGATGCGGAATAGGCGGTGAACGTGCTGACGCTATCGCTAAGCACCGGCGTGTTCGTCGCGATTTCGCGCAAAACGAAATCCGCTTCGCCAATCACGTTATAGCGCTCGATGTCGTTCGAGCCTGTGATCGCCAGACCTTCTTCCGCGATATCGAGCCGCACGGTGAGCCCGTATCGCGGATCAACGCTGCGCCCAAGCCGCAGTTCCAACTGCTCGTTCAACTGGAACAAATTGCGCGTGTCGGGCGTATCCAGCTTAATGGCGCCACGCAGATTGGACGCAGAGCCCCGTTCGCCATAGACAGGTTCAAACCCGCAGGCCGGAAGGGCTGCGAGACCAAGCAGAATTGTGCGTCTAGATAACGACATTGATAATGCGCCCCGGCACTACGATCAGCTTTTTGGGCGTGCCGCCGTCTAAAGCCTTGATCACAGCTTGATCGGCGAGGGCCAGCTTTTCAACCTCTTCCTTCGGCAGATCAGCGGGCACCTGAATTTCTGAGCGGCGTTTGCCGTTGATCTGGATTGGCAGCGTGACCGTGTCTTCTTTCAGCAGGCTTTCATCGGCGACAGGCCAAGGCGCTTGTGCAATCAGGCCATCATGACCGAGATGCTGCCAGATCTCTTCGCTAAGATGCGGGGTCATAGGGGACATCAGCTGAGCAAGCGCACTTACCGCTTTGCGTTTGGCGCCGGGCCCGGCTTTCGACTTTTGGATCGCATTTGCGAATTCATAGAGCTTGGCCACGGATTTGTTGAAGCCGAAGGTCTCAATCCCGATTGTGACCTCGTGGATCGCCTTTGCTGTTTCGCGTTCCAGCGCCTCATCTGTGTCGTCGCCGTTCTCAAGATCTGCCGCCAGCCGCCAGACCCGGCCAAGGAATTTCCATGCGGCCTCAGCACCCGATGCGGTCCATTCGACGTCCCGCTCGGGGGGAATCGCTCAGCACGAACCAGCGAGCAGTGTCGGCGCCATATTGGTCGATGATATCGACCGGATCGACGACGTTCTTCTTGGATTTCGACATTTTGGCCGACGGGATCACCTCAACCGGCTCACCCGTGGCGCGCAATGTGGCGTTTGCTTCATCGACATCTTCGGGCAGGTGGTAGACGGCGCGGCCTTTGTCGTCGCGGGTTTGGTAGATTGCGTGTGTCACCATGCCTTGGGTGAAGAGCGCGTCGAACGGTTCTTCCGTGCCTTGGGGCAAGTGGCCGGTTTTGCCCATCGCGCGGGCAAAGAAGCGTGAATAAAGCAGGTGCAGGATAGCGTGCTCAATGCCGCCAATATACTGATCGACATTCATCCAATAGTCGGCGTCATCAATATCGGTTGGTGTTTCCGCACGGGGCGCGGTGAAGCGGGCGAAGTACCACGAGCTGTCAACGAACGTATCCATCGTGTCGGTTTCGCGCTTGGCCGGCTCGCCGCATTTAGGGCATGGCGTGTCACGCCATGTCGGGTGGCGGTCCAAAGGGTTGCCCGGAATGTCAAAAGACACATCGTCGGGCAAGACAATCGGCAGGTTCTCCTTCTTCTCAGGTTCCACGCCGCAAGTGTCGCAATGAACGACCGGGATCGGGCAGCCCCAATAACGCTGCCGCGACAAGCCCCAGTCGCGCAGACGGAACTTGGTTTGCCCGGTGCCAAGGCCCTTCGCCTCGAAATAGTCAATTGTGGCGTCGATACCCTCTTGGCTTGTTGCTTCCGTCAGGCCGGCAAAATGGTCGATATAGACGACATTCTCAGACTTGGTGGGAACCAAAGCTTCATCCGCGACTTCGGTTTCGTCACCGGGCATGTAAAACGCGTTTTGAACCTTCAGGCCGTATTTCCGCGCGAAATCAAGATCTCGCTGGTCATGTGCGGGGCAGCCAAAGACCGCGCCCGTGCCGTAATCCATCAACACGAAATTGCCGACCCATACGGGCAGCTCAACGCCGTCATAGATCGGGTGCTTGACCGTCAGCCCGGTATTGATGCCTTTCTTCTCGGCCTTTTCCATCGCGGCCTCGGTCGTATCCATCTTGCGGCATTCGTCGATGAAAGCCGTCAGCTCAGGGTTCTCTTCGGCCAAAGCGCGAGACACGGGGTGTTCGGGTGAGATTGCGATAAAGCTTGCGCCGCGCATCGTGTCGGGCCGGGTCGAGTAGCAATTGATCGCCGCCTCACCATCCATGCGGTGGAACGGGATTTCAATGCCGCGCGATTTACCAATCCAATTGGATTGCATCAGCTTGACCTTGGCGGGCCAATTGTCGAGCCCGTCAATGGCCTGCAAAAGCTCATCCGCCATGGACGAGATGTTGAAGAACCATTGCGTCAGCTCGCGGCGCTCGACCGGCGCGTCGGAGCGCCAGCCTTTGCCATCGATCACCTGCTCATTGGCCAGCACGGTCATATCGACCGGGTCCCAGTTCACCATCGCATTTTTGCGGTAAACCAGATCGGCATCGAGCATATCTAGGAACAAGGCCTGCTGTTGCCCGTAATATTCCGGATCACAGGTCGCAAATTCGCGGGTCCAGTCAATTGACAGGCCCAACGGCTTCATCTGGCCCCGCATCGCCGCGATATTGTCATAGGTCCAGGTTTTGGGGTGGCCACCAATGGCCATAGCTGCGTTTTCGGCAGGCATCCCAAACGCGTCCCACCCCATCGGATGCAGCACCGAAAAGCCGCAGGAGGATTTGTAGCGCGCGATCACATCGCCCATCGTATAGTTGCGCACATGCCCGATATGGATGCGACCTGATGGGTAGGGGAACATCTCAAGCACATAGTATTTTGGCTTGGATGGGTCGCGTTTGGCGAGGAAGGCCTCAGCCTCGTCCCAAGCTTTTTGCCATTTGGGTTCGACGGTGCGGGCGTTATAGCGGGACATATTGTTTCCTCGGGGAACGAAAAAGGCCGGGCGAATAGGCCCGGCGCTTTACTATGGTGTGTTGGTCGCGGGGTCTAGAGTTTCGTATCGCGAATACGTAGCTGGCGCGCCCGGGTCAGAATGGCATCCTCAATGGCGCGGACGGTTTCCGCGCTGACTGCGGATCCATTCTGGCCTTGCAACGCGACACGCAGCGAACGGGCATCAAGCGCCGGGTCAGTGATATAGACGGTTGCGCGATACGCACGGCTGCCACCTTGCGGACGTCCATAACCCGTAGAGATCGTGCCAGTGAACGGGTCAGCGCGCTGCACAGGCATGAAATTCAGCACATCCAGCGACGCGTTCCAGAGGTACTTGTTGACGCGAAGGGTGACATTCGGATCGTCACGATTGCCGAAGAGGTCAAAGATGGAATCGCCTCGCTCCGCTGCGGCTTGGCGGGCGGGGCTGTCGAATGTCCGCGGGAATTCTTCGCCTTTTTCGCCGCGATCCTGGCCACTTCCGCCACCGCTGAACGGCCCACTGAAATTTGAGCCGCCACATGCAGCAAGCGTCAAAACGCAAGCAACAGCGCTTAGGTTCTTGAGTGTTTTCGCAACTGGCATCGTGCCCCTACCCTTTATATATAGGCTTGTGCTTGTCTTATCGGACCTCAGGCGGCGTCACAAGAAATATGTGTTGCGTTATCTACGGGCATGCGTCGTTTGACGTGTGTGGCAAAGGCGCACCAGTTGAGGCGTGAGATATAACAGGCCGCTCAGAGAAACTTGCAAACGCGATGGGATGGGCAGAAATAGGGGACAGCTCAATTCAGATTCCTGTATTGAGGTGCACTAATAACAACCTTCGAGGGAAAACGATGAAAAAAGTTCTCTTCGCATCCACTGCATTGGTAGCCTTCTCTGGCGCCGCAGTTGCTGATGTATCCCTGTCCGGCCGCGCCGAGATGGGTATCTTTGACCAAGGCATCGCCGGTCGTTCCACAGAATTCTTCACAGACATCGACGCGACATTTACCATGACTGGTGAAACTGACGGTGGCCTTGAGTTCGGTGCGTCTGTAGACATCGACGAAGCTGGTGACGCTTCCATTGCTGGTGGTGTTGCAGTTAACAACCAAGCAACCAACAACAACACTGACGACGGTGGCGCGACCATCTTCATCAAAGGTGGTTTTGGTACAGTCACAATGGGTGACACAGACGGCGCTCTGGACTGGGCACTGACTGAAGCTGGTAACGTTGGCAACCCAGGCTCCCTGGCTGACGACGAAACTGCGCACGCTGGTTACGTTGGCTCCTACCTGGACGGTTCCGCTGACGGCCAAATCCTGCGTTACGACTACTCGTTCGGCGATTTCGGCTTTGCTGTATCGATCGACGATGACAACGGCACTGGCGAAGTTGGCTACGCTGTTGGTTTCAAATACAACGTAGACTTGGGCGGCACAACAATCGCTCTGGGCCTTGGCCACCAAGAAGGCGGTCTTCTGGCAACTGGTACACAAGCTGAAGCAACCGGTATCTCCGCGACAGCAACACTCGCAGGCGGCTTGTCCGTTGGCGTTGTTTACGCTGACTGGGATGACAACGACGGCTTGGCAAACGGTGGCGCGGACAACAACCTGGGTGTGGGTATTGGTTACTCCTCCGGCGCGTTCTCTGTACACGCAAACTACGGCGAAGTTGAGTTCGACGACGGCACCGACGCAGATGGCTTCGGTATCGCAGCAGCTTACGACCTGGGCGGCGGTGCAGTTGTGCACTTCGGCTACGGCGACGGCGAAAACGCAGCAGGCGTTTCCACCGACACATTCTCGCTGGGTCTTGGCCTGAGCTTCTAAGCTTAGCCTTCCTAGAGAAGACTTTAGAGAGCGGGCCTTGTGCCCGCTCTTTTCTTTTGTGCGGGGATGTGGTGATCAGTGAGTACAACGACCGCAGGAGCCCGCCCATGTCATTGCACGAAATTCAATCCCGTATTGAAGCCGAAGAGGCGCGCACGGGGCGCAGTGTTGGCGGCACCAAACTGATTGCGGTTTCCAAGGTTCAACCGAACAAGCGTGTCGAAGCCGTGCTGGGTCAAGGGCACCGCGTCTTTGGTGAGAACAAGGTGCAGGAAGCGGCGGGCAAATGGCCTGACTTCCGCGCGCGGTATGACAAGGTCGAGCTGCATTTGCTTGGCCCACTACAAACCAACAAAACCAAACAAGCGATGGAACTTTTTGACGTGATCCACGGCGTCGACCGGATCAAGCTGGCCCGCAAACTTGCCGCGCTAAGCCAGGAGTTGGGCCATTGCCCAGACCTGTTCATCCAGATCAACACTGGAAAAGAGGACCAAAAAGCAGGCGCTATGCCTGAAGACGCGGATGCGTTTATAACCGAATGCCGCGACCTAGGCCTTCCGGTGATTGGTTTGATGTGCATTCCGCCAGCTGAGGAAGAGCCAAGCCTACATTTTGCGCTGCTGGCTAAGATCGCCGCTCGCAATGGTCTTAGTGGGCTGAGCATGGGCATGAGTGGTGATTTCGAACGCGCGATTGCTCAGGGCGCGACCCATGTGCGCGTAGGATCTGCCATTTTTGGGGCGCGCGACTACGGTTGAACAATCAGCCGAGTTTGGTGGCGCACCCGCGCCGCGATCCAATGCAAATGGTCGGGGCGAAATGCCACGCAGCCTTCGGTGGGGTGTCTCGGTTTGCGCCAAGCATGGATGAAGATGGCTGACCCACGACCTTTGACGGCATAGGGCCAATTCCAATCCGTCAGCATCACCAGATCATAAAGCGGGTCCGCGCGGGCCAGCCGTTCATGGCTATGGGGGTAGGGCGCGCGCACCATGAGGTTGTAGTCTTCATGCCCCATATCGTCAGACCACAGATCAGTTGGTCTGATTGGCAGCGCCCAGTTTGCAGGTCGGCTCATACGATCTGGTCGGTACAGCATGCCGACAATACGATGTGTGCCAACAGGGGTCGCGCCGTCGCCCTCCTTCTTGCGATCAGAGATCCCGCCTTTGCCGATTGCGCAGGGAAAGTTACGACCCATGAACCGGCAGCCCCAACGGGTGACAACCAAGTCATGCGGGCTCACAACAGATGGCCCGATTTCTTGGCCTTGGTCGCCAGATAGTCGCGGTTGAACCGCCCTTCACCTACTTTAAGTGGCACGCGTTCAACCACCTCCATGCCGCTTTTGGTCAGCCGGTCGACCTTGCGCGGATTGTTGGTCATCAGCCGGATTTTTGAGAACCCCATGGAACGCAAAATCTCCGCACCAATGCGGAAGTCACGCTCATCATCTTCAAAGCCCAGCCGGTGGTTGGCCTCAACCGTGTCGAAACCCTGATCCTGCAACGAATAGGCGCGCATCTTATTGGCCAGCCCAATCCCACGGCCTTCTTGGCTGAGGTACAAAAGCACGCCTTCGCCGTCCTGGCCCATTTGCGCAAGCGCGCCGCGTAGCTGCGGCCCACAATCGCATTTGAGTGACCCAAGCAGGTCCCCGGTGAAGCACGCCGAATGCAAGCGTGTCAAAACGGGCTTCCCTCGGTCGGGGCGGCCGATCTCGACCGCATAATGTTCTTCCCCGCCGTCATCTGGGCGGAAAACATGCAAGCGTCCAGCCTCGGAGACCTCCAGCGGCAAGGTCGCGCTGACCACGGGCGCAAGCGGACGCGCCTGTTCGATAGCCATCTTCGCAGCCTGCGCATCGATCCGGGTCAGCATCGTCAGATCGAGGCCCGTTAGAATCGGTGCGCTTAAAACCGCAGGCAACAGCCGCGCGGACTTGGCCAGATCAATCGCAATGCGTTCAATTGTGGCATCGCCGTCGCGCAATGTCTTGAGCGGGCCTTTCATGGGTGCGTTCAGATCATCGGCAGGGTCGGCTAAGGCCTGAAGCCAGCTCATCGGCGCATCGCCCGGCACCTGAATACGCGCAACGTCGCCGTCATATGCGGCAGTTTTCAATGTCCGCGCGCGCCACCCGGTGATCGTCAGCACCAGTGCGCTATTGGCTGCATGCAGGCTTGCCAACCGGTCGGCGCCCAGTGTTTCTACCGCAAGGATCATGCGCGTGCCCAAGATCACGGGAACGCCCATGCGCAGGTCGGCGCGGGCGCGGGCGAGAAGCTCATATATGTCGGGCAGCAGACTCATCGCGGCTCATTTTGTAACAATTCTCCGCTATCCATACGCCGAAGTGACAGAATTTGAAACATTTGACGTCCTGCCCACACGACGGCGTGACATAACGGGCGCGTGAGTTGTCCGTGTCGTCCATTTTGCAGATGTTCGTTCCAACCAAGGAGGACCAATCATGGCTAACCTGAAGAAAATCCTGCTCGTCGACGATGATGACGATTTACGCGAAGCCCTTTCAGATCAACTGGTTATGACTGAGGATTTCGACGTGTTCGAAGCCGCAAACGGCACCGACGCGATGGAGAAGGCCAAGGAAGCCATCTACGACCTCGTCGTCCTTGATGTCGGCCTGCCTGACACAGATGGCCGTGAGCTTTGTCGCCTGATGCGTAAACAAGGCGTGAAATGCCCGGTTCTGATGCTGACGGGTCATGACAGTGATGCGGACACAATCTTGGGTCTCGACGCCGGCGCCAACGACTATGTGACCAAGCCGTTCAAGTTCCCGGTCCTGTTGGCCCGCATCCGGGCGCAACTGCGCCAGCATGAACAATCTGAAGACGCCGTTTTCCAGCTTGGGCCATATACGTTCAAACCCGCGATGAAGATGCTCGTCACTGAGGATGAAAAGAAAATCCGCCTGACGGAAAAAGAAACGAATATCTTGAAATTCCTCTATCGATCCACCGATGGTGTGGTGGCGCGCGATGTGCTGCTGCATGAGGTTTGGGGCTACAATGCGGGCGTGACAACGCACACATTGGAGACACATATCTACCGTCTTCGCCAAAAAATTGAACCAGAACCGTCAAATGCGCGCCTTCTTGTGACCGAATCCGGCGGCTATCGTCTAAACGTATAAGAGTTCCCCTGGTCGCGTCGGGGTAATGATGCGGCACCTCCCTGTTGGACTGCCCGGGCCTTGCGCCCGGGCGTTTTTTTGGCCAGATCGCGGGAGAAAGCGAGCCAATTCATGCGCATCATTGTTAAGTCCTTAGTCGTTCTAGTCGCGGTGTTAATTTGCGTCTGCGCCGGGTTTCGCGGCGCTGCGGTGCTGCGCGAAAGCGACTACCGGTTCAGCGACGTGCCGGCTGGCGGATATTTTGTTGTAACGGAGATGGGCGAGGTTTACGTGCGCGAAACAGGCCCAGAAACGGGTACGCCGGTTTTGCTGGTGCATGGGTCAGTCGGGTGGTCAAAGTTTTGGGATGAGACCAGCACCGCTTTGGCGGCAGAGAGCTACCGCGCCATCAGCTTCGATCTGGCGCCGATGGGGTATTCGCAACTGGACAAGACAGGCGACTACAGCCGCACCAAGCAAGCCGCGCGTATTCTGGCGTTGACGCAAGCGATGCGCAT
Organism: Litoreibacter sp. JB4-2; assembly: GCF_055693445.1. Lineage (NCBI taxonomy): Bacteria > Pseudomonadati > Pseudomonadota > Alphaproteobacteria > Rhodobacterales > Roseobacteraceae > Litoreibacter > Litoreibacter sp. JB4-2. Next base: position 2,361,348 of record NZ_CM146334.1, on the reverse strand, counting down.
CAAGCCAGCGCTGGTGGCGCATTCCTTTGGGGCAGGTGCGGCCACGGAAGCTGTGATGCGCGAGCAAGATGCTTTCGCCAGCTTTGTGATCGTGAACGGGGCTTTGGGATTGGGCGCTGACCCGGACAAAACCCTGCCATGGCTGTTGCGCCCGCTCTGGCTGCGGGAGGTGGCGGTGTCGCTTACCATTACCAACCCGTTGGCGTTAAAGCCGCTGCTGAAACGTTTCTTGCACCGCAAAGACGCGGCAAATGATGCCAACCTAGCCATTCTGAAAGAGCCGTTCAAAGTGAACGGCGCAACGGAAAGTATTGCGCAATGGTTGCCGACCCTGTTGGTCCCGCCGAAAGGCGCGCTGAGCGCGGATAGGGCGCACTATCAGACCCTAACCCTGCCCGTTGGTATCATTTGGGGGCGGGAGGACACTGCTACACCATTGGCGCAGGGTGAAGAACTGAACGCGCTTATACCAGGCTCTGAGCTGATAGTTTTGGATGATCTCGGGCATATTCCCCAAATTGAGGGCCCCGCAGAATTTCAAGCTGCGCTGACTAGATATCTCGACGGTCTATAGCGTTCTGGCGCCGTTTGTTTGGTGCGGCAAAGCTCCGCTGGCAACTCCGCCGCGCTCAGATTAACGTGACGCCAAATCAACGCAGGAGCGCCGCCATGTCTTTCACGATCTGCACCTGGAACATCAATTCCGTCCGTCTGCGTGAGCCGATTGTCCTCAAGCTGCTGGAGGAAGAAGCACCCGACGTGCTTTGCCTGCAGGAATGTAAAAGCCCGGTCGATAAAATCCCGGTCGATGGGTTCCATGCGCTCGGCTACACTCACATGGTTGCGCGCGGCCAGAAGGGCTATAATGGCGTCGCAATCCTGTCGAAAATTCCTATGGTCGAGGCTGGAGCCGAAGACTTCGCCCAGCTGGGCCATGCGCGTCATATTGCGGGCAAATTGGAAAACGGTGTGACCATTCACAACCATTACGTGCCAGCTGGTGGCGACGTTGCTGACCGTGACGTGAATGAGAAATTCGGCCAAAAGCTCGATTATTTGACCGATATGCGCGACGCTTTCGCCGCTACAAACCCACAAAAGTCGATCCTTGTTGGGGATCTCAACATTGCCCCGCGTGAAGACGATGTCTGGTCGCATAAACAACTTCTGAAAGTCGTGAGCCATACGCCGATTGAGGTCGAACATCTCAGCGAAACGATGGAGGCGGGCAAATGGGTCGACATCACACGGCAAGATATCCCTGAAGGCCAGCTTTATTCCTGGTGGTCTTACCGCGCCCGTGATTGGGACGCCGCTGACAAAGGCCGCCGTCTTGACCATGTTTGGGCGACGCCGGATATCTCAAGCGCCGCGCACGGCTCACGCGTTTTGCGCGATGCGCGCGGTTGGGAAAAGCCGTCAGATCATGCGCCGGTTTTCGCGACATTTGATCTTTAGCACCTGCGCCCTCATATAGGCGCTAACAGAATTTTCATGACCGAGGCCGATATGCTCGAATTAAACGCAGGCAGTGCTGCCCCCGCCGGAGACCTAATCAAAGATGGCTCAGAGATGAGCTTCATGGCCGATGTGATCGAAGCGTCGCAAGAAGTTCCGGTGATCGTCGATTTCTGGGCGCCATGGTGCGGCCCGTGCAAAACGCTGGGCCCTGCATTGGAAGAGGCCGTGATCGCCGCCAAAGGTGCGGTCAAGATGGTCAAACTGGACGTGGACCAGAACCAAGGCATCGCCGGGCAGTTGCAGATCCAATCGATCCCGACGGTTTACGCCTTCTTTCAAGGCAAACCTGTTGATGCATTCCAAGGCGCGCTGCCCGGATCGGAAATCAAGGCGTTTGTCGACAAATTGGTGGCACTTGGTGGTGGCGAACCCGGTGGCGGTCTGGACGAAGCATTGGAGGCCGCGGAAGCAATGCTAGAAGAAGGCGCAGCTGTCGATGCGGCCCAAACCTTCGCGGCGATCCTGGGCGAAGACGCGGCAAGCGCTGCGGCCTATGGCGGTTTGATCCGCGCGCATCTGGCAATGGGTGAGGTTGATCAGGCTGAGGCGTTGATCAACAACGCGCCCGATGAACTGAAAGAGACACCCGAGCTGGAAACTGCCAAAGCGCAGCTGGATCTGAGTAAGCAAGCCGAAAGCGCAGGCCCCTTGGCGGAGCTGGAAGCATCAGTCGCCGCCGATGAAAATGACCATCAGGCGCGGTATGATCTGGCAATTGCGCTGCATGCGTCTGGCAATGCCGAAGGTGCAATTGACCATCTGCTTGAGCTGTTCCGCCGCGATCGCGACTGGAACGACGGTGCTGCCAAAGCCCAGCTCTTTACCGTCTTTGACGCGCTCAAGCCGGAAGATCCGTTGGTGCTGAATGGGCGCCGTCGCTTGTCGTCAATGATATTTGCCTGATCGTGGTGGCGCGCTAGCTGTAGGTCATGTTTTCAGCCGCTGACCTCCCCGACACGATCCCGGTTTTCCCGTTGCCCGGTGCGCTTTTGCTGCCCCGCGCGCGCTTGCCGCTGCATCTCTTTGAGCCGCGCTATTTGCAGATGTTTGAGGACACGCTCAAAACCAGCTCCCGACTGATTGGCATGGTGCAGCCGCATGACGGACCCGGCGGGAAATCGCAATTGCATGCCATCGGGTGTGCCGGCCGCGTCACGCAGTTTTCCGAGACGGAAGATGGGCGTTACATGATCACCCTGTCAGGTATTTCGCGGTTTCGCGTGCAGGAAGAAATCACTGGTTTCAGTCCGTATCGCAAAGCAAAAGTCAGTTGGAGCGGCTTCGAACGTGACCTCGGGTTTGTCGAGAAGGACAAGGAATTCAACCGCGATAAGTTCCTGATCCTGCTGGAGAAATACTTTGCTGATCAAGATCTCAAAACAGATTGGGACAGCTTGAAAGAGGCTGAAGATGAGCTGTTGATCAATTCGCTGTCCATGCTGTGCCCGTTTGAGCCGGAAGAGAAACAAGCGCTGCTAGAAGCTCCATCTTTGTCCACGCGGCGCGAAACTTTGGTCACGCTGATCGAATTTGCCCTGCGCGGCGGCCATTCCGAGGAATTGTTGCAATGAGTGATCTGGGATTTGATCGCCGCATGCTTGACGGGTTGGTTTGCCCGGTTTCGCAAGGCACACTTAGCTATGATGGGGAACGTCAGGAATTAGTGTCTAAAGCAGGCAAAATCGCCTTCCCAATCCGCGACGGCATCCCAATCATGCTGCTGGATGAGGCGCGCAACCTCGACAAAGACTAGAGCGGTTGCCCCTTTAACAGCCGTGGCAAGTCGCCGGTCAATCCCGCCGCTTCCCGCATGAAACCACGACGGAGTGTTGGGGATGCGTTCACCACTGCCAGCCCAATATCACGCACAGTGCGAATGCCGGGGTTATCATTTGAAAACAGGGTGTTGAATGTGTCCGTCGCGCGCGCAAGCAGGGTCGCATCAAAGCGACGCCACTGCGCGTAACGTTCCAGAACATCCATCGCGCCGATATCTTCGCCGCGGCGCATCGCATCTGTGACCACCTCCGCCAAGGCAGACGCATCACGCAGCCCTTGGTTCAATCCCTGGCCTGCAATCGGGTGGACGCCATGTGCGGCATCGCCCACCAAGGCGACCCGCGCTGTTGTGAGGGTTTCAGCTTCTGTCAGGTTCAACGCGTAGGAAAAGCGCGTGCCTGCAAGGCGGATATCGCCAAGAAAATCACCAAAAGCTGGCTTGAGCGCGTCGATGAATGCGTCATCAGTCATCGCGCTCAATTCTGTGGCGCGGGCCGTGCTTTCGGCCCAAACGATGGCGCTGCGATTGCCGGTCAAAGGCAAGATTGCAAGCGGTCCCGCAGGCATGAAGAACTGATGCGCAATCCCGCCATGTGGTTTTTCGTGGCCAATCGCGGCAACCAGCGCCGTTTGCCCGTAGTCTTTGAAGCTGCGTTTGATGCCTGCACGTTCTGCCACGCCGCTGCGTCGTCCGTCACAGCCTACCAAAAGGCGCGATTTTAAGGTCTTGCCGTCGGCGGTAACCTCTGCCCAACCATTTGCGACGTTTTGATCTGTGACGGTCGCCGGGGTGATATGCGTGATCGTGTCCATTGCATCGACCGCGTCCAAAAAGGCGCGGCGCAGGTGACGATCTTCGACCATGTGGCCCATTGGGCCCTCTTCCAGTTCGGCATGATCAAAATGCATGAAAAACGGCGCAGGGCCTTCGCCGGCGCGTCCATCTGTGACTTTGATTTCTAGCATTGGTTGTGCGTCAGCGGCGATTTTTTCCCAGATACCAATCGCTTGCAGCGCCCGGATCGACGCAAGCGCAAGCGCGTAGGACCGTCCGTCAAACTGCGCCAAACTGCGTGTATCGACAGGCAGACTGTCTACAAGCGCTACGTCAAAGCCGGCCTGCCCGAGCGCAATTGCCAATGCGGTGCCGTTCAAGCCCCCGCCGACGATAGTGATATCAGATTGATCTTTCATGCCCTGCAATATGAGGGCCTTTGCGGGATTGTCCATGCGCCGATGCGCCGCTACCGTCGTAAAAGCATCCAAGGGAGAGAGCATATGTCTGAGGCGTGGTTAACCATGACAGCATCGGATTTGGGCCGGGGGATCGGCGCGGGAGAGATTGATCCGGTTGCCCTGACGCAAGCTTATTTGGCCGCAGCCAAGACGCATAAGTTCTCCGACAGGATTTACGCGCGGCTGACTGAACACCGCGCGCTTGCGGAGGCCGAGGCGGCCGCAGAACGCGCCAAGCTGGGCCTGCGTCGTAGTGTGCTGGATGGTGTTCCGATTTCCTGGAAAGACCTGTTTGACAGTGCGGGCACGGTAACTGAGGCGGGCTCAAAATTGCTGGAAGGTCGCGTGCCGAACCAAGACGCGGAAGTCCTGCGCAACGGGACGGAAGCTGGCCTTGTGTGCCTTGGCAAAACCCATATGTCCGAACTTGCATTTTCTGGTCTTGGCCTCAACCCTGTCACGGCGACATCGCCTTGTGTGAATGATCATACTGCGGTGTCTGGCGGGTCTTCTTCGGGTTCCGCGACCTCGGTCGCCTTCAACCTTGCGGCGTCCACAGTAGGGTCTGATACAGGTGGATCGGTACGTATTCCGGCGGCGTGGAACGACTTGGTGGGCCTGAAAACCACCATCGGGCGTGTGTCTGTCAAAGGCACTGTGCCGCTTTGCGCCGGGTTCGATACTGTTGGGCCTTTGTGCCGCTCCGTCGAGGATGCCGCCCAGATGCTGGCGGCGTTGGAAGGTGGTACACCGGCCGATTTGCGCGGCGCATCTTTGGACGGCGCGCGGTTGATGGTGTTGCAAACAGAGGCTTTTGACGATATCCGCGACGCCCCCAAGGCCGGTTTCGATGCTGCGCGTGCGCGGTTGAAACAGTCCGGCGCGCAGATCACACATTCTGAAATTCCGGAGGTCTCCGAAGCGCTTGCGTTGTCCGGCGTACTTTTTGCCACGGAAGCATACGCCCAATGGCAGACTGAGATTGAGGCCAACCCTGACACGATGTTCCCTGAAATTCTGAACCGATTCCGGTCCGGAAAAGACACGCTTGCACGCGATTTTCTGGCGGCTTGGGCCAAGTTAGAGTCTCTTCAGCAGGTCTGGCACGAGAAAACAGCGGGTTTTGACGCTGTGATCTTACCGACCTCGCCCATTCTACCGCCCAATTTGGATCGCTTGATGAATGACAGCGATTATTACGTGACCGAGAACTTGTTGGCCCTGCGCAATACGCGGATTGGCAATCTGATGGGGCTTGCCGGGTTGAGCTTGCCGACAGAGGTACCGTCGGCTGGAATCATGTTCCTCTCTGCTCCGAATTCGGAGGAACGGCTCCTAAGATTGGGGGCGGCGGCTGAGACGACTTTGGGCTAAAAAGACACAACTGCCAAAGCGCTTTGCCAAAACGCCCCGGGTTTTGCTGGACCGAAGCGTGGTGGCTGGGTAACTTGAGGAAAACGGGGCAAAAGATCCCGTTCCTTGAGGCAGTAAAAGCGGTCCAATGACCTATCCAGAGCGGTTTTCGAACCTGCCCCCATACGCGTTTCCGCGTCTTCGCACGCTGTTGTCTGGCCTTGAGCCGGGTGGTGCACCTATCAACATGACCATCGGCTCCCCTTTGCATCCTTTCCCGCATTGGATCACCGAGATCATCACGCAAAACACTGACGCTTTCGGCCCTTACCCGCCAAATGATGGGACGCCCGAGCTGCGCGCGGCGATTTCCCACTGGATCAAACGGCGCTATGGCGTCGATTTTGACGCGGATACGCAAATCTTTCCGCTGAACGGCACGCGGGAGGGGTTGTTTAACGCCTCGCTCGCGCTGTGCCCCGAGAAAAAGAATGGCGAAAAACCGGTCATTCTAACGCCAAACCCCTTCTATCAGGTCTACGCGGTCGCGGCGCTCGCCGTTGAGGCGGACCCTGTCTATGTGCCCGCGACGCGTGAGACTGGGTTCCTTCCCGATTTCCGCGCTTTGCCTGAAGACGTGCTGAACCGTACTGCGATCTGCTACATTTGTTCACCGTCCAATCCGCAAGGCGCGGTTGCCACACGCGACTATTGGGCCGATTTGATCGCGCTTGCTGAGCAGTATGACTTCAAGATCTTCGCAGACGAATGCTATTCGGAAATTTACCGTCAAGACGCGCCGACCGGCGTTCTAACTGTTGCCGCAGAAATCGGCGCAGACCCGGAACGCGTGGTGCTGTTCAATTCGCTCTCGAAACGTTCAAATTTAGCTGGCTTGCGGTCTGGCCTGTGCGCGTCCGGCCCGGAAAACATCAAACAAATGAAAAGCCTGCGCAACTACGCGGGCGCCCCATTGCCGCTGCCCTTGCAGCGCGTGGCTGAGAAAATCTGGGCCGATGAGTCCCATGTCGAAGCTAACCGCGCGCTCTACCGCGAAAAGCTCGACTTTGCCGATGAGCTGTTTTCAGGCGTTCAAGGCTTTGAAGCGCCGGAGGCCGGGTTTTTCCTTTGGTTACCTGTCGCCAACGGCGAAGAAGCCACGAAAAAGCTCTGGACCGAAACAGGCGTCAAAGTGCTGCCCGGCGCGTATCTGGGGCGGGATGCGGCAGGCGGCAACCCAGGCGAGACATATATCAGGGCGGCGCTTGTCGCCCCAATGGAAGAATTGCAGCCGGGGCTCACGGCCCTGAAGAACTGCATCTACGGTTAAGGTGAGGAACAAGCATATGGCGTATCAGGCAAGGCAACGCGATCCGTTTTTGGACAGCGACATGCAAGCAGCGATTGAACAGCGCGGCAAGGAGCTGTTTGGCCTCGCCTTGCTGGCATTCGGGGTCTTGGTCACGTTGATGCTGGTGTCTTATGTGCCCGAAGATCCAAGCTGGTTGTCTGCCACGGACGAGCCTGCGCAAAACTGGTTGGGGCGTTTTGGTGCGTCGTTGGCCTCCCCGCTTTTTGTGATTGTGGGTTTTGGCGCTTGGGCGATTCCGACCATTGCTTTGGTTTGGGGCCTGCGCTTCGTGCTTCATCGCGGCGAAGAACGCGCCGTCAGCCGCTTGCTTTTTGCACCGCTGGCGGTCGCTTTGGCCTCTATCTACGCGTCGTCCCATGTGCCGCTCAGCGAATGGACCCATTCCTTTGGCCTTGGTGGGCTGTTCGGCGACACGGTGCTTGGTGCCGTTTTGGGTGTTTTGCCCATCAGCGCTGTGTTTGGTCTGAAAGTCATGGCCGCAATCGTTTTTGTTGCGCTGTTGGGGCTATCGCTGTTCGTCTTGGGCTTCGACAAGGAAGAAATTCGCACCGCCGCGCGCTTCGCATTCGTTGGCGTGATCCTGACCTATGCCAGCATCGCGAAAGCGCTTGGTTTGGCCTCCCGCGGGGCAGCCAAAGGCACGGTGATGGCGGCGCAGAAGGCCTCCGCCGTGCGCGCGGCTCGCAAAGAAGCACGGCTTAACGCCCCTACCTATGAAGATGAGATGCCCGTGGAAGGCCCATCGCTGCATCGCCCTGTGATGGCGGACGCAGTGGTTGATCCCGAAATTGACAACAAGCCCGGCCTTTTTGCCCGTATGCCGGGATTGGTCAAACGCGTCACTGAGCCCACGCCGGAGCCAGAACTGGACGAGGTGATGATCCACGAACTGGACCCCGAGGATCGCATCAAGTCCCGCATCACCGATGTCATCAAAAACCGTGCCCGGCGCGTACCGGTTCTGGAGGCGGACACCAGCGCGCCCATGATGCGTGCTGAACCACAGCTTACACGCGGTCGTGGCCCTGATCCTTTACACATTTCGCCAGCGGAGCCTGTGCAAGACGCGTATTTTGAAGAACCGGAAATCGCGCCAGAGGTTGAACGCCAAGTCTACACCCCGCAGCCAAAAGCCGTTGTGCAGCAACCGGTCCGCAAGGCGCCCGCGCCCTCGACCCGTGCCAAAGCCGAGGCGCAACCTGCGTTGAATTTCGGTGACGGCCGTAGCGATTTTGAACTGCCTCCGCTTGCGCTTCTCTCCAGCCCAGCGGTTGTTGAGCGCCACGTGCTGTCTGACGAAGCGTTGGAAGAAAACGCGCGCATGTTGGAAGCGGTGCTTGATGACTACGGCGTCAAAGGTGAGATCGTCTCGGTCCGTCCGGGCCCAGTCGTCACCATGTATGAGCTTGAGCCAGCACCCGGCTTGAAAGCCTCCCGCGTTATCGGCTTGGCCGATGATATCGCCCGTTCCATGTCCGCGCTAAGTGCGCGTGTCTCAACTGTGCCGGGCCGCTCCGTCATCGGGATCGAGCTGCCAAATGAAAAGCGCGAAATGGTCGTGCTGCGCGAAATCCTTGCCTCCCGCGACTTTGGCGATGGTACGCAGAAACTGCCGCTGGCCTTGGGCAAGGATATCGGTGGCGAAAGCATCGTCGCAAACCTTGCCAAGATGCCCCACCTGCTGATCGCGGGGACCACGGGTTCCGGTAAATCCGTGGCCATCAACACGATGATCCTGAGCTTGCTCTATAAGCTGACGCCGGAAGAATGTCGGTTGATCATGATCGACCCTAAAATGCTGGAACTCAGCGTTTATGACGGCATCCCGCATCTTTTGTCTCCGGTTGTAACAGACCCCAAAAAGGCCGTTGTTGCGCTGAAATGGACCGTCGGCGAGATGGAAGAGCGCTATCGCAAGATGTCCAAAATGGGCGTTCGCAACATTGACGGATACAATGGCCGCGTGAAGGAAGCGCTTGCGAAGAACGAGATGTTCTCGCGCACCGTACAAACCGGGTTCGACGATGAAACTGGTGATCCGATCTTTGAGACTGAGGAATTCCAGCCCGAAGCCATGCCCTATATCGTCGTGATCGTCGATGAGATGGCTGACCTGATGATGGTCGCAGGCAAGGAGATCGAAGCCTGTATCCAGCGTCTGGCGCAAATGGCGCGTGCCTCCGGTATCCACCTGATCATGGCCACGCAACGCCCCTCGGTCGATGTGATCACCGGCACGATCAAGGCTAACTTCCCAACGCGGATTTCTTTCCAGGTCACGTCGAAAATCGACAGCCGCACTATTCTGGGCGAAATGGGGGCTGAGCAGCTGCTGGGCATGGGCGACATGCTTTACATGGCTGGCGGGTCCAAAATCACACGCGTGCACGGCCCGTTTGTGTCCGATGAGGAGGTTGAGGAAATCGTTAACCACCTCAAATCCTTCGGGCCACCTGCATACATGTCTGGTGTCGTTGAGGGTCCGGATGAGGAAAAATCCTCAGATATCGATCAGGTTCTAGGCCTTGGCGGCAACACGGACGGCGAAGATGCACTCTATGACACAGCGGTGCAGATCGTTATCAAGGATCGCAAATGCTCAACCTCCTACATTCAGCGCAAACTGGCGATTGGCTATAACAAAGCCGCGCGGCTGGTTGAGCAGATGGAGGAGCAAGGCCTCGTATCTCCTGCCAACCACGTAGGCAAACGCGAAATCTTGGTCCCAGAGCAAAACTAGGCGATGTGTCGCAACATTTCAGAATTGTGAAGAGGGGTGGGTTTTAACCCGCCCCTTTTTGCTTAACTAAGAGTGTATGATGATGAAACACATGTTCCTCGCGCCTTTGATGACGCTGGCTTTGGCCGCGCCTGCTTTGGCTGACAAAATCCCGCTCAACGATCTTGCGCGCTATATCAACGGCATAAAATCCGCAACAAGCGCCTTCACGCAGATCAACGATGATGGCTCTATCGATACGGGTACGATTTTCATCAAACGCCCGGGCCGGGCACGGTTTGAATATGATCCGCCCAATAAAAGCCTGGTCCTCGCGGGCGGCAGCACGGTCGCTATTTTCGACCCTAAATCGAATGTTGCACCCGACCAATTCCCGCTGAAACGCACGCCCCTGAACCTGATCCTCGCGCGAAATATTGATTTCAATAAATCACGCATGATCGTCGGTCATTCTGAAGAAGGCGAAGCGACGGTTGTCACTGCGCAAGACCCTGAAAACCCGCAATACGGCAATATTCAGCTAAAGTTCACGGGCGATCCGGTGCAGCTGCGCCAATGGGTCATCACTAATGAATACGGCTCAAAAACGACCGTTATTCTGCAGGAACTTAAGGAAACGGCCTCAATCCCGGCGATCAAATTTAGCATCACCCAGGAAATGAATTCACGCGGGCTGTCCGACTAAATCTTGCCGCAACCAATCAGTTGTGCGCGGTAGGTTTCGCCGCGTGCAGCGACTTCGTTCGAGACGCGCAATAGCCAGGATTTGCTGTTGTAGCTGCCCCGCGAAAAGCCGGTCCGCCCTTCGTGATAGGCCAGATACTGGTTACGGGTGTCGAATTTTGAGATGCCCAAGCGCCGCTCGCTGCCATCCATATACCAGCCCATGAAATCAACGGCGTCACCAAAGCGATTGCGCTTGGCGCGGAACCCGCCCTCGGCCTGTTGATATTCCTTCCAAGTTCCATCCAAAGCCTGGCTGAACCCGTATGCGGACGATTGCCGCCCCTTCGGGATGATCCCAAGCGCGTATTGATGTGGTGTGCGTGCGTCGGCGATGAATTTGCTCTCTTGGTAGATCGTGGCCATCAACACATGGGTCGGCACGCCCCACTTACGTTCAACCTGCTTCATTTCCCGCAGCCAACTGGGGTTCTGGTTGAGGATCGCGCATGCATTGTCGAGATTGCGCGGCGCGTTGCCGCCAGATGAACCGCATGCGGCCAAAAACAAAAGAAGCGCCATAGCGCGGAAAGGTCGAAACATGAGCCTGCTCGTATTAATGCCTGTTTACCGGCGTTTGTTCGATGATACGCCAAAAGGCGCGCTTCGCAAAGCGTGTGATGCCTCAGCTTAGATCAAAAATGCGAGAAGCAGCGGGATAAAGCCTACCGACATCAAGGTAGAAACGACGACAAGCCCTGCAACAGGGTCTGAATCCGCCTCATATTTTGCCGCCAAAAGGTAGGATGTCACCGCCACGGGCGTCGTCGCTTGCAAGATCAAAACCGCCAAAGCCACCGGCGGCAATGCGAAATACGTGCCGGCACCCCAGGCCGCCGATGCACATATGACCACCTTCACGGCTGACAAAACAATCGCGCGCGTCACGGCCCCGGGGCTCAGCCGTGCAACGGCGACGCCCAAGGTGATCAGCATCAAAGGGATGGCCATCTGGCCGATAAGCTCGATTGTGTTGGTCAGAAACCGTGGCGTTTCCCAGCCTTGCCACAAAAAAAATGCGCCGAGAAGCGTGGCGCCGACCAAAGGTTCTTGCACGACCTTCCGCAAATCGCCCCCGCCTGACACCAGCCAAACACCGTATGTGAAGGAATAGATGCCCATCATCGCAAAGATCACGACGGCATAACCCAAACCCTCATCGCCAAACGCAAACAGCGCCAAGGGCAGGCCAAGATTGCCGGTATTGCCAAAAATCAGCGGGGCCAGAAAGGTTCGGGTTTCCAACTTGCCCAGTTTCACCAAGGCGAAACAGGCCAGCGTAATGAGCCCATAAGTGACGATCGTGGCCAGAAACACAGTTGTTAATGCGCTCGGCGCGATGTCGGTTTGCATCAGGGCCGCGAAAATCAAGCAAGGCACAGACAGAGTCATGGCCATGCGCGTGACGAACTCGATTCGGTACTCAAAACCCAGCTTGACCCAGGCAAAACCGATCCCCGCCAAAAGGAAGACCGGCGCCACGATTTCCAGCACTGTCAGAGCCAGGTTCACAGACTGTTTCCTTAATTTTGAGACTGATTTTATAGACAAACCCGCCTTGCTCGGTCTATCTAGCGGTACAAGGGGTTGCAATTGTTATGCTTAAACAGTCCGCCAAATATACGCTTGGCCAAATCGTTCGTCACAAAAAGCACTCGTTTCGAGGCGTAATTTTCGACGTCGATGCCGAATTTGCAAATTCAGATGAGTGGTATGAGAAGATCCCTGAGGCCTCGCGCCCGCGGAAGGATCAACCTTTCTATCACCTCTTGGCGGAGAATGACGAAAGCTACTACGTGGCCTATGTGTCCGAGCAAAACTTGATTTTGGATTCAACTGGCGAGCCTGTCCATCATCCGGATTTGGGCGCGATGTTTGGCACATTTGACGGGCGCAGCAGCTATCCGTTGCAATTCGACTTTAACTAAGCGCGTTCAGTAACCTAGGGCACAGCCATCTTTGCGCGGGTCCGATGCGCCTTGAAGCATGCCAGTGTCAGGATCGATATAGATCGCTTGCGCGCCGCCAATCGGTGTTTCGGGGATACTGACCGAATGCCCCATATCACTCAGCTCTTGCCGCACGGCATCTGAATATCCACGTTCAACCTTCATGTCGCCTGCGTCTGAGAAGCTTCGCGGTGCGTCAATCGCCTGCTGCGGATGCATGCCGAAATCGACCATGTTTGTCATGAACCGAGCATGTCCATTGGGCTGATACGCCCCGCCCATCACGCCAAATGGCATGATGACCTTACCATCTCGTTTTAACATGCCGGGAATGATGGTGTGCATGGGCCGTTTTCCACCCTTCGCCTCGTTGGGATGTCCGTCTTCCAGCGTGAAACCTGCGCCTCGGTTTTGGAACAAGATACCGAACTTATCCGATGCAATGCCGGAGCCGAAGCTGTGGAAAATCGAATAGATCAACGACACCGCCATACGGTCGCGATCAACAACTGTCAGGTAGATTGTTTCTTTGTGAACCTGCTCGGTTAGTTGTGCGGCTGATGGCATCGCGCGTTTGGGATCGATCAGCGCTGCCAATCTAGCGGCCGTTTCAAGTGAAACCATGTGATCCAGCCGCGCCATGTGGTCCGGATCTGACAAGAAACGGTTGCGCGCGTCATAGGCGAGTTTCGCGGCCTCCGCTTCAATATGCGCTCGGGTGGCCCCCATAGGGTCCATCGTCGCCATATCGAACTGCGCCAAAATGTTGTTCATCAAGATTGCGGTCGCGCCTTGGCCGTTTGGTGGGTGCTCGACCAACTCAGTGCCCTTGTAGTCGCCTGAAATTGGATCTGTGTAGTCGCTGGCGGTTGCTGCAAAATCATCGAGTGTATGCGTCCCGCCAGCGGCTTGAAGCGATGCCACCATGTCTTGCGCGACTTCGCCTTCGTAGAATCCAGCCCGCCCGTGTTCGCCGATCAAACGAAGCACCTCTGCCTGGGCCGGGGCGCGAAACACCTGACCGGGCGTAGGCGCAGAACCATTCAAAAGATAGAAATCTTTTGCTGCGCCCTGCGGCGTTGCTTCCGCCTCCACCCAATCAAAACTTGTGCGGGGTCCAACCGGGACGCCCTTCTCGGCATAGTAGATCGCCGGAGCGACAGTCGCTTTAAGCCCAATCTTGCCGTGGTCTTTTGATAGGCGGCAAAATGCGTCGATCGCACCCGGGACGGTCACAGCTTCAGCGGTATAAAGAGGGACAGTTTTCTGACCAGCATCGCGTAGTTTCGCTGCATCAAGCCCCGCTGGGGCACGGCCCGACCCATTGAGCGCTATGATATCTTCGCTGCCAGCGGGTTTGACCAAAACAAAACAGTCACCCCCGATCCCGGTCATTTGCGGTTCGCAAATTCCCAGCAAAAGCCCGGCCGCGATGGCTGCATCTACTGCGTTTCCACCCGCTTCTAGCATCTGGATCGCGACCTTAGCCGCCAAAGGATGCGACGTGGCACACATGCCGTTTTCAGCGAAAACCGTTGAACGGCCGGGAAGATGGAAATCGCGCATGGGGACCTGCTGTGAATTCGTTTAGGGATCGTACGATAAGAGACGCGGGGCGATTGTCTAGACGCAGGCTGAATAAATCGCACGGCTTGGGAGCAAATTCCGCTCGATATCAATGATTTGCGAGTTTCTGATTGTTTAAGCTAAACCATCCCGCTGCAGTGGAGCGAATGGATAGCACCGGCTTATGCCAAGCGATCCAGCATCTCGACTACCAGTGTCTATGAGGGTTTAGCGAAAACAAAAAAACGCGACATTGCAATATGGCGTTGAGCAACGATGCGTCATAAATTGCGGGGATTTAGGTTCCTCGGCGCCACGCATCTGGGTGGGGGCTGATAAACGCGACGCCGAGGGAAGCTATGCAGCTACCCTTCCTGTATCGCGTCGAATTGGGCCGTCCATTGGTGAAAAGCATGTCAGAAATTAGGCATCGCGATGTTTTGAGAAAACAATCTCTGGCGAACGTTTATCCGATGGAAACAGTAAGCTCTTTGGCATTGGCTCCCAATCCGCTGTTTCAATCCTCATGAAGCCTAAACGTCAGAATATTGCGCCGCCCAACCCGTTCATATGTCGTTTCTGGAGCGAGGGTATGGATAAGAAACCAGCCAAACCCGCCCTCGGGCAGGTCTTCTATCGGGACGTCTGTATTTGGCAGGCTTTTGGGCGGCAGACTTAGCCCCGGCATCGGCTCGCCGAAATCCTGGGTTTCGACTTCCAGACTGTTATTTCCCATAAGCGAGACAGAAACACGCAACGGGCAGTCTGGCTCAAAACCGTAGCTGTGTTCTTCAATATTGTTGAGCACTTCGCTGATCACAAGCTCTGCATTGCTGAGCAATTCCATCGAAAGCGTTTCTTTTTCTTGCAGCGCTTCACGTATTTCAGCCATCAGCATGCGGATGCCATACCCGCCTGTTTGCCCTTTGAATATAGCAAGCAGTGTCCCTGGACCTTGCTGGTTTAGCGTGGCTTTGGGGGGTATTCATGCTGCATTGGCGCCATCGGCGTTTAGCGCAGCGCCCAAGTTTTCATGAATAATAAACACCTGGTCCATGCGCGTGAGTTTAAAAACTTTCGCGACGACAGGTGTCAGGCCCGCAAGTTCCAACTTGCGCCCTTTTAGCAGTTTCAAGGCGGACACCATAGCGCCCAACCCGCTGCTATCCATAAAGCTGATCCCTGACAGGTCCATAACCACCCTGGTGTTGCAATCTTCGACAGCGGCACGAAACTGATCCTTAAGATGGATGGCGCTTGCTGCATCGATCCGGTCGGACTCTGGCGTGAGTATCAAAAGATTGTCTTCGTGACGGCGGCTAAGGTCCATTGTTCGGCTCCGAAAATTCAACAGCGTCACGTCTAGACTCCATTCGTTACCATTCGGTATGCAACAACGGACAATTTTCGGAGGAGTTTAGCGATGAGGCGCGTTGTGATTTCCGGGGCCAGCCGGACCCCGATGGGCGGCTTTCAGGGGGATTTCGCAAATCTCAGCGCATCGACGCTTGGCGGGGCGGCGATTAGTGCGGCTCTGGAACAGGCAACAGTTTCAACTGTTGATGAACTTTTGATGGGATGCGTTTTGCCTGCAGGGCAAGGGCAGGCGCCCGCGCGGCAAGCAGGTTTTGCAGCAGGTCTGGGCGAAGATGTACCGGCAACAACCCTAAATAAAATGTGCGGATCAGGGATGAAGGCCGCGATGATGGCCTATGATCAAATTGCGCTGGGCCATGCGGATACAATGGTCGCAGGCGGCATGGAAAGCATGACTTCTGCGCCGTATCTATTGCCGAAAATGCGGGGCGGCGCGCGGATTGGGCATCAAAATGTGCAGGATTCGATGTTTCTGGACGGGCTTGAGGACGCGTATGACAAGGGCCGCCTTATGGGCTCCTTTGCTGAGGATTGCGCCGAAAAATTCCAGTTCACGCGGGAGTCTCAAGACGCCTATGCGCTTGCTTCGCTAAACCGCGCGTTGGCGGCTGAGAGCGTGGGCTCATTCGCCCAAGAGATCACGCCAGTGACCCAGTCGACGCGCAGCGAGCCCATCACGATCACGACAGATGAGCAGCCAGCTAAGGCGCGCCCCGAGAAAATTCCGCAGCTTAAACCTGCCTTCCGCGAGGGTGGTACGGTTACGGCAGCCAACTCTTCGTCAATCTCCGATGGGGCAGCAGCAATGGTGATAACGTCGGAACAAACCGCGGCAGATCATGGCTTGCCAATTCGCGCGCGCATCGTCGGGCATGCTTCCCACGCGCAAGCGCCAGGCTGGTTCACGACCGCACCGGTTCCGGCTGCCCAATCGCTGCTGACACGTATTGGCTGGACAAAGGACGACGTCGACCTGTGGGAGGTAAATGAAGCCTTCGCCGTTGTGCCAATGGCCTTCATGCATGAAATGGGGATCGACCACGACAAGGTGAACGTCAATGGCGGGGCATGTGCGTTGGGCCACCCGATCGGCGCGTCTGGTGCGCGTATCATGGTGACATTGCTGAATGCGCTGGAAACGCGCGGGCTGAAACGTGGGGTCGCCGCGATCTGCATTGGCGGCGGCGAAGGCACTGCAATCGCGATTGAGCGCGACTGATGGTCAATTACACCGAACTCGCCCAGGTTATCGCCAGCCTGACTGAGGGCGAAACCGACGCGGTCGCGTTGATGGCAACTATCGCCTGCGAAGTGCATCACAGCGACGCGCGGTTTGACTGGACCGGGTTTTACCGCGTCGTGGGGCCTGAGCTTTTGAAGATCGGGCCCTATCAAGGTGGGCATGGCTGCCTTGTCATCCCGTTTTCGCGCGGGGTCTGCGGGGCGGCGGCGCGTACGGGCGAGGTGCAGCTGGTGGCGGATGTGGACGCATTCCCAGGTCACATCGCCTGTGCGTCCTCAACCCGGTCAGAACTGGTACTGCCTGTCGTCAATGGCGCAGGCGATTTGCTTGCGGTGTTTGACATCGATAGCGACCAACCAGACGCGTTTTCGCAAGAGGATGCAACGCAGCTTTCGCGCATTCTGGATGCATGTTTCGCACAGGCATCCTAGCGCTGCTCTGACCTGAATGAGCGCCCGCGGCGCGCATCTTTGCCTCGTCGTTGTCTGCGGCGCCTCCTCAGGCAGGGCTATGATTGCGAACATTGCGCGACATAGCGCGCAACATCAAAGACAGCAGCAGTGTCGCGGCGATGGTCAAACACCCATAGACCGCCAGCAGTTCATACATCGGGACGGTGTTGTTAAGTTGAGAGAACGCACCCAATGCGACTGGAAAATACCAAGACGTCGCGGACACTGCGGCGCAAATGATAAACAGCGATCGCCGCCGCCGGGACAAGCCGGGCAAAATGGGCTGCCCGATTTGGCTCTGCATCGTGGGCAAGACCAGCGTGTGTATCAGGCGGCCGATGAAGGTTAGAACCAAAACGATCAGCAGTTTGGCATGCACCTTGGGGTTGCTCAGTTTATCCGGTTCAAAATTTGCGTAATATACCAAAAATCCCAATCCGGTGACCCAAAGTACAACAAGTCCGGCGGTCACCACTTTTGCGGCGAAGGCCAGATCTGCGGCCGTTTCGGGGGTAAAAGGTTTGGCGTGGAGGAAGCGCAGCATGATCAGGTCCATCAAGGTCGCGCCGCCCAGCCCCAAAGCCATTCCGATGAAATGAATAAATCTTAGGCTGGTTTTTAGGAAGGTTTCTGTGTCGCTTAAAACCGTGTCCGCGAGTGAATGAAGGCTCATTTTGCAATAGCTCCCAATAAAAAATTCGATCCAAAATCCGTAAAATAGGAGATTTGCGCGGTTCATTTTTTTCAACCGCGCCGGAGGCAGATGCGCGACTTTTGGCAGGTTTGTCGGCTAGGGCGGCGCGGCTATCCGCCGGTTTCAAAGTGATCGCCCGATCTCCGTAGCGGCGCTGCTTTGAGGACGCCAGAGATGCATAAAATAGTGGCGTTGCGAAAAAGCTTGCACGACTCGCGTTTTTTCCATTACGTGAAATTCGGAGACAAAATTTCACGAGATCGCAGCGCTGCATGAAACTCGACACGCCATCCCGGACCCAAACGCTTGGCGCAGACCTCCGCGCCCTGCGAAAGGCGCGCGGGATGACATTGATCGAGCTGTCAGACAAATTGGGGCGGTCTGTCGGTTGGCTCAGCCAAGTGGAACGCGACAAATCCGAACCCGGTGTGACCGATCTAAGGATGGTTGCTAAGGCGCTCGATGTCTCCGTCTCCAGCCTGTTTCGCCAAGGCGCGGTCCCGTTCCAGGAGCAAGGCTACGTCGTGCGTGCTGGTGCGCGCCGCCCGATTGGCTCACGTGAGGCTGGGCTGGTCGAGGAGCTTCTTTCCCCGGATCTGACCGATGATTTTGAGATGGTGCATTCCACTTTTGAGCCCGGTGCCGAAATCGTCGACCCGGTTATGCGACCGACGCAGGAGGTCGGTTATGTGGTCTCCGGTAAGCTAAACCTTTGGATTAACGGCACCACCCACCTCCTGAACGCAGGCGATAGTTTTCGTGTGAAGGGTGAACCGTTCCGTTGGATGAACCCGCACCCAGATCCGGCCGTTGTGATCTGGGTTATTGCGCCGCCGGTGTACTGATGTCGTTTGAGGGCTGGGTCATATTCGCGCTTTTCTGGGTGGTCTTAGTCACCACGCCGGGCCCCAATGCGGTCAATTGCGTGACCAACGGCATGACGCACGGATTTAAGCGTTCGCTTTGGGGTGTGTTGGGTATCCTGACCCAAGCCACGATATTTTTGCTGCTTTCAGCCGCGGGCATCACGGCATTGCTGGCCTCCGTCCCCGAAGCATTTTTCTACGGCAAGCTGATCGGCGCCGGTTTCTTAATCTATCTCGGCATCCGTGGCTGGCTCAACGCGGGCAAGCCCGTTGCACCTGGCTATGTGTCCGCCCGTTCGATTTACGGTCGTGCGTTTTTGATCGCGACAATCAACGTTAAATCCGTCGCAGGCTACTTCGCTGCCTTTACCCAATTTGTGCAACCCGATGTGCCGGTCTGGTCGCAAATGTGGGTGATCATGCCTACAGCTTTGGCCATCACCGTCGCCAGCTATCTGACCTACACGGCCATCGGCGCCGGGCTTGGTCGGTCCGCTATGAGCGCAATTCTGAATATCTGGGTCCGCCGCGTGATGGCGGCTTGCTTTGTCATTTACGGCGTCCTCTTGGGCAGTGCCTCCACACCGGGGAGGGCGTGATGTATCGAGGCAGTTGCGAATGCGGGTCGGTCGCTTTTGAGGTTCCTGAACTGCGGCGCGAAGTCACCTTCTGTCACTGCAGCCAATGCCGCCGTACCAGCGGGCATCAATGGGCCGCAACGCGCGCGCCTTGGGCTTCGTTGAACTTCACCGCTGATGAGGGGTTGACGTGGTACACCTCGTCCGATTTCGCCAAGAGGGGCTTTTGCAACGCCTGCGGCTCCAGCCTGTTTTACCGGATGAACGATGAGGACGGCGTCGGCATAGCCGCGGGCTGCATCGAAGAGCCCAATGATTTGAAGCCCGGCAAGCATATCTTCACCCGCGACAAAGGCTGCTACTACGCGCTTGCGGATGATGCGCCCCACATTGAGAGGTACTGATACATATGCTTGAGGTCTTCTTCAGCTTTGATCCGGCCCTATTGGTGGCGTTCGTCCTCGCGGGCTTGCTGCTGAACATCACACCTGGTGCCGATTTTGTCTTCATCAGCGCGTCTTCAATCGCAGGGGGCCCAAAAGTTGGCATCTGCGCGGCGCTTGGAGTGAACATTGGTGTTTTGGTGCATATTGGCGCGGCGGCGGCCGGTCTGTCTGCGGTCTTGATCGCAAATCCAGCGGCCTATGATTTGGTGCGCTATGTCGGCGCGGCATACCTGCTCTATATCGCGTGGCAAAGCTGGACCGCGTCCGGTGCTCTTGCAGACACGAAATCCGCGCAAAGTATGAAGCGCGCCTTCGGGCGTGGCTTTGTCACGAACGTGCTTAACCCCAAAACGGCGCTGTTTATCTTTGCCTTCATTCCACAATTTACGGACCCAGCGATTGGTCCGATTTGGATGCAAATCTTGATCCTTGGCGCGATCTTTCTAGTAAATGGTTTCATCTTTGCGATGACGCTTGCGATCATCACCGGCACCTTTGCGGACGCCTTGCGCACGCGGGTGCGCATCTTGAACAAAATCACTGCAATACTCTTTGGCGGCCTAGCGGCGCGTCTGATAATCGACTGAGGGAGACAGCCATGTCAGATTTTCCAACAACGGCCCGTGTGGTCATCATCGGCGGTGGTGCTGTCGGCACCTCGACGCTTTACCATCTGGCCAAGGCCGGTTGGAAAGACTGCGTTCTGCTTGAAAAGAATGAGCTGACAGCCGGGTCCACATGGCACGCGGCGGGCAACTGCCCGAACTTCGCGGGCTCATGGGGGTGATGAACATCCAACGCTACGGGTTGGAGATGTACCGCACGCTGGCGGACGAGGTGGACTATCCGATGAACTACCACGTCACGGGTGCGCTGCGTTTGGCGCATTCCAAGGAGCGGATGCAGGAGTTTGAGCGCGTCGCCGGTATGGGTCGGTATCAGGGCCTGCAAATGGACATCATGACGCCCAAGGAAATGCAGGAGCTCAACCCATTCATGGAAATCCATGATCTGGAAGGTGGGCTCTGGGATCCGCTCGATGGTGATATTGACCCGGCGCAGCTGACGCAGGCTCTGGCAAAGGGCGCGCGCGACGCAGGCGGACGGATCGAACGGTTCTGCCCCGTGACCGGCATTGACCGTGACGGCGACGAATGGATCGTGAAAACCGACAAGGGCGATATCCGCTGCGAGAAGGTCGTCAACTGCGCCGGTTACTACGCGCAGCGCGTGGGCGAGATGTTCAAGCCCTTCGGTGGCCGCACCGTGCCGATGGTCGTCATGTCGCACCAGTATTTCCTGACTGGACAGATACCGGAGCTGGAAGCATGGACCAAGGAGAAGGGCCATAAGATGCCCATGATCCGCGACGTGGATATCAGCTACTACCTGCGTCAGGACAAAGCAGGGCTGAACCTTGGCCCGTATGAGCGCAATTGTAAGGCCCATTGGGTCACGCCAGATGATCCGATGCCGGAAGACTTCTCCTTCCAGCTTTACCCCGATGATCTGGAACGCCTTGAGTTCTACATCGAAGATGCGATGGAACGCCTGCCGCTGCTGGGCGAAGGCGGGGTCGAACGCAACATCAACGGGCCAATTCCTTATGCGCCCGATGGCTTGCCGATGATCGGCCCAATGCCCGGTGTCAAAAACGCTTACGAGGGGCATTCCTTCACTTTCGGCATCGCCCAAGGCGGCGGCGCGGGCAAGGTGTTGTCGGAATGGATCATGCATGGCGAAACTGAAGACGACATGTGGGCCGTCGATCCGCGTCGTTACACCGATTACGCTGACCACGACTACTGCCTGTCGAAGGCGCTGGAAACATACGGCCACGAATACGCGATGCATTTCCCGCATCACGAATGGCCCGCCGGGCGCGACAAGAAGCTATCGCCAAACCACGCCACGCTGCTGGCGTCTGGTGCGCAAATGGGCGCCTACAACGGCTGGGAACGCGCCAATTGGTTCGCCAAAGACGGCGATGACACCTCCGAGGAGGCGACACATACCTGGGACCGCAATGGCCCTTGGGAAGCTCGGATCAAGGAAGAGGTTGAGGCCTGCCGCGACAGCGCCGGCGTCTTGGATATGCCGGGTTTCTCTCGCTACACTCTGTCAGGTGAAGGTGCCGCTGAATGGCTGCGCGGCCAGATCGCGGGGGCGCTGCCAAAAGCGGGCCGGATGAACCTTGGCTATTTCACGGACTCGCGCGGGCGGATCGTGACAGAGGTGACCATCATTCGCTTCGGTGAGGATGATTTCTGGCTGATGACAGCGGCGGTTGCGCAGTGGCATGATCTGGAATTCCTCAAAGGGCGTTTGCCAGCGGACGGCTCCTTGACGATGACCGACATCACCAAGGATTGGTCCGTGGCGCTGGTCACAGGCCCCAAATCGCGCGACATGATCGCAAGCCTTGCGCCCGATGCGGATCTGACCACCGGCTGGCTGACCCATCAGGACAGCGAGATCGCGGGCAAGCCTGTGAAGCTGATGCGCATCTCCTTCGCGGGGGAGTTGGGCTGGGAAATCCACAGCGCCTTTGATCACAGCGCCACTGTCTATGACGCGGTGCGTGCGGCTGGTGCAACGCCGTTTGGGATGTACGCACTGAATTCCATGCGTTTGGAGAAAGGTTACCGCACCTGGAAAGGCGATCTGTCCACGGATTACACCCTGCTCGAAGGCGGAATGGAGCGGTTCATTCGTTTCGACAAGCCACAAGACTTCCCCGGCAAACAGGCGCTGCAGAACGAAAAGCAGCAGGGACGCAAAAAGGGTTTTGTCACTATGGTGATGGAACCCGGGGAGCAGGATGCGCCATATATGTCGACCGTCTGGAATGGCGACGAGGTCGTGGGCGAGGTCACATCCTCCGGCATGGGCTACCGCACTGGCAAATGCATCAGCCTTGGCATTGTGAAAGCCGAACTGGCCGCTCCCGGGACAGAGCTTGAGGTGGAAGTCTTCGGCAAACGCTTGAAGGCAGTGGTGCAAGAAGACCAACCGGTCTGGGATCCGGCCAACGAGCGTATCCGCGCATGATGAGCGTTTCGCATGTGACCGGCGGCGGACCCGCCCACCTCCCTTCCGCGCCTTGCGCGTCACCAAAGGGGGCGCGCTCATGAGTGTGACGATCCTTGATGGCGGCATGGGGCAGGAACTGATTGCCCGCACAGGCAAAGCGACGGGCTTGTGGTCGGTTCAGGCCTTGTTGGACCAACCCGACTTGGTGCGCGCTGTTCATGACGATTTCTTCGCTGCTGGCGCTGAGATTGCCACGACCAACGGCTATTCGGTGTTGCCGGACCGTCTGGTTTCTCATGGTTTGGAAAACCGCCTGCAACAGCTATCCGATCTGGCCTGCCAGATGGCATGTGATGCACGCGACGCGCATGGGTCTGGGCTGGTGGCCGGCGGCATGGGTCCGCTTGGTTTTTCCTACCAACCCGACAAGGCCCCGCCTGCCGACGAGGCGGCTGAAATCTATGCGCAGATCGCCGCGTATCAGTTGCCCTATGTCGACATGCATATTTTGGAAACCATGGCCTCGGTGGATCAGGCAAAAGGCGGGTTGATGGGCGCGGGAACAACCGGCAAGCCCGTTTGGCTGGCCGTTTCCGTCGATGACAATGACGGCACCAAGCTGCGGTCAGGTGAGCCGCTGGTCGATCTGTTGCCCCTTATTGAGCAATTCCAGCCAGAGGCGCTTTTGGTCAACTGTTCCCGCCCCGAGGCAATCACGCAAGCAGTGCCGCTCATTGCAGGCTCTGGCCCGTTGATCGGGGCCTATGCCAACGGTTTCACGTCGATTGCCGATACGTTTGACCATATCGGCGCCACTGTTGATGTGCTCGACACCCGCACCGATCTGGGTCCGGAGGCCTACGCAGACCACGCGCAAAGCTGGGCCGACGCAGGCGCGCATATCATCGGCGGCTGCTGCGAAGTTGGCCCCGCCCATATCGCCGAACTGACGCGGAGGTTCAAATGATCCCGGTCACGACGCAAGAGCTGATCACCCGTTGGCGCCTTGGCCATATCGCCACAATCACGCCGGGCGGGCATCCGTCCGTGTCGCCTAAGGGAACCTTCATTGTGGTTGACGACAAAACCATCGCGTTCGGTGAAATCCGGTCGCCGCAAACGGTCAGCAACCTTACGCATAACCCCGAATGCGAGGTCAATTTTGTCGATGCTTTTACGCGTAAGGGTGCCCGGCTTCGCGGCACCGGGGCGATGGTGCGCCGCGATACGGCGGAATTTGACGCGATCTTCCCGCGCTTCCAGCAGGTCTGGGGCGATCTGTGCGACCGCATCAACCTAATCGTTAAAATCACTGTCTCAGAGGTCAAACCTCTGACGACCCCACCTTATGACACCGGCGCCACAGAAGAGGACATGATCGCCCTCTACAAAGCCAAGTTTTCGGAGATGTACCCATGACCCTTCCTACCTCTGCCCGCGTCGTCATCATCGGCGGCGGTGTGATTGGTTGTTCTGTTGCTTACCATCTGGCCAAACAGGGCTGGAAGGACATCGTGCTGTTGGAACGCAAACAGCTTACCTCTGGCACCACGTGGCACGCCGCCGGTCTGATCGCGCAGCTGCGGGCGACCAAGAACATGACGAAGCTGGCGAAATACAGCCAGGAGCTTTACGGAAATCTGGCCGCTGAAACTGGCGTTGAAACGGGTTTCAAACGCTGCGGTTCGATCACGGCCGCGCTGACCGAAGAACGGCTCGAAGAGATCAACCGACAGGCTGCCATGGCGCGCAGCTTTGGCGTTGAGGCAGAGCCGATCTCCGCCGAAGAGGTCAAGAAACGCTACGAACACATCAATATCGAAGGTGTCACAGGTGGGGTCTACTTGCCACTCGACGGCCAAGGCGATCCGGCAAATATCGCGCTCGCGCTTGCCAAAGGGGCGCGCCAAAATGGTGCGTTGGTAAAGGAAGGGTATCTGGTCACGGGTATCCAAAAAGAAGGCCGCCGCGTCACGGGCGTGACATGGGAAGACAAGAACGGCGAGACGGGTGAAATCACCGCTGATCACGTCGTCAATTGCGGCGGCATGTGGGGTCACAGCGTCGGCAAAATGGCGGGCGTCAACGTGCCGCTGCACAGCTGCGAGCATTTCTATATCGTCACTGAAGCCATTCCCGGCCTGACCCAAATGCCGGTGCTGCGTGTTCCTGACGAATGCGCTTACTACAAAGAAGACGCAGGCAAAATGCTGCTGGGCGCGTTTGAGCCTGTGTCCAAGCCATGGACGCTCGACATCCCGAAGGATTTTGAGTTCGACCAGTTGCCCGAGGATTTCGACCACTTTGAGCCAATCCTTGAGGCTGCCGTCGAACGCCTGCCGATGCTGGCAGAAGCTGGCATTCACACCTTCTTCAACGGGCCCGAGTCCTTCACACCCGATGACGCCTACCACCTGGGCCTCGCGCCAGAGCTGGACAATTTCTGGGTCGCGTGTGGCTTCAACTCCATCGGGATCCAATCCGCTGGTGGCGCGGGCCAAGCGCTTGCGCAATGGATGGACGCGGGTGAAAAACCTTTCGATTTGGGTGATGTCGATATCTCCCGCATGCAGCCATTCCAAGGCAACAAGACCTATCTGTTCGAGCGCTCAAAGGAGACGCTGGGCCTGCTCTACGCCGACCACTTCCCTTATCTGCAAAAGAAAACCGCGCGTGGCGTGCGGCGCACGCCGTTCCATCAGCATCTGCTGAATGAAGGCGCGGTGATGGGCGAAATCGCGGGCTGGGAACGCGCCAATTGGTTCGCGAATGAGGGCCAGGACCCGGCCTATGAATATTCATGGAAGCGGCAAAACTTCTTCCCGAATGTCGCGGCGGAACACAATGCGATCCGCACCAATGTCGGCATGTATGACATGTCCTCCTTTGGGAAAATTCGGGTGGAAGGCCGCGATGCGGAGGCCTTTATGAACTATGTCGGCGGCGGCGATTATTCCTGCCCCGTGGGCAAAATCGTTTACACGCAATTCCTGAATTCCAAGGCCGGGATCGAGGCCGACGTCACGGTCACTCGCCTGTCGGAAACTGCCTATCTGGTTATCACCCCGGCAGCGACCCGGCTGGCAGATCAAACCTGGATGCAGCGCCATGCGGGCGATTTCAACGTGGTCATCACCGATGTCACGGCGGGTGAGGGCGTTCTTGCGATCATGGGTCCCAACGCGCGGACATTGCTTGAGAAGGTCTCCCCCAACGACTTCACCAATGCCACAAACCCGTTCGGTACCGCGCAAGAGGTCGAGATCGGAATGGGCCTCGCCCGCGCGCACCGCGTGACCTATGTGGGTGAGCTTGGTTGGGAAATCTACGTATCCGCCGATCAAGCCGGACATGTCTTTGAAACGCTGCACGCGGCGGGCCAGGAAATGGACCTGAAGCTCTGCGGTATGCATATGATGGATAGCTGTCGCATCGAAAAAGGCTTCCGCCATTTCGGCCATGACATAACGTCAGAGGATCACGTGATGGAAGCGGGCCTCGGCTTTGCGGTGAAAAAGGACAAGCCCAACTACATTGGCCGCGATGCGATCACCAAGAAGCAAGACGAAGGCCTGCAAATGCGACTGCTGCAATTCAAGCTCTCTGAGCCTGAGCCGCTCTTGTACCATGCAGAGCCTGTCTTCAGGGATGGTGAATTTGCTGGCTACCTAACGTCCGGGTCCTATGGCCACCATCTGGGTGCGGCGATGGGCATGGGGTATATCCAATGCCCCGGCGAGAAACTTGCCGATGTTCTGGCCTCGGACTACGAGATCGATGTCGCAGGCACGCGGGTCAAGGCGGAGGTCTCCTCGAAGCCCTTCTATGATCCAACGTCGGAGCGGGTGAAGGTTTAGATCGCTTCGTAGCGGCGCAAGGCCCCTTGCGCCGCCCGTTAAATCAGTGCTCAAAGTCCGCATGGCACAGGACACTTCCAATGATACTGGCGATACGTTTGCGGGTTTTGGCTTTGCGCTGTCGGCCTACCTTTTTGGGGGTTCCTGCCGCTTTATATGAAGCTGTTGTCCCACATCCCGGCGGTTGAAATCGTGGCCCACCGCGTGATTTGGTCAATCCCGATTGCAGGGGCCGTGCTGATTGCGTTGGGGCGCACAAGCGACATCAAAACCGCGTTGATGAGCCCGAAAATGTTGGCCATGGGCTGCGTCACGGCCACGCTCGTTTCCATCAATTGGGGCATCTATGTCTGGGCGATTACCTCCGGCAACGCGATGGAGGCTGCGCTGGGATATTACATCAACCCGATTTTCAGCGTTTTTCTGGGCTTCGCCCTTTTGAAGGAACGGCTGACCAAGCTGCAATGGGTCGCAATTGCTTTGGCCTTCGCGGCGGTCTGCGTGCTGACATATGACGCCGGGCGTCTGCCTTGGGCGGCTTTGGGGCTGACGCTGTCATGGGGGTTCTATGCCCTTTGCAAGCGTTCACTGCCAATCGGCCCAAACCAGGGTTTCTTGTTGGAGGTGCTGATCCTCGCACTGCCCGCGCTGGGGTATTGGATCTATTTGGGACAGGCAGGCGAAAGCAATTTTTCCGCCAATATCTGGCTGCTGGTAGGGGCAGGGGTCGTGACCGCCGTGCCCTTGATGCTCTACGCAAATGGCGCCAAGGGCTTGCGCCTCGCGACCATCGCTATGTTGCAATATGTGGCGCCGACGATGATCTTTCTGGTCGCCGTGTTCATCTTCAAAGAACCCTTTGGCCAAGCCCGCGCCATTGCTTTCCCGATGATCTGGGCGGCGTTGGTGCTCTATTCCGTCTCAATGCTGCGGGGGCGCAAAACATGAGCGACGACTACAACCCACCTCAAGACCCGCTTGATGTGATCCACGAGGATGCGGAGCTGCTTTTGGTCAACAAACCCGCCGGGCTGCTGTCGGTGCCGGGCAAGGGAGCGCATTTGGCCGACTGTCTGATCGCCCGGATCCAGACCGCGTTTCCGACCGCGCTGCTTGTGCATCGGCTCGATCGCGACACGTCCGGCGTCATGGTCTTCGCGCTGACCAAATCCGCACAACGCCATCTCGGCCTGCAGTTCGAAAAGCGCCATACCAAAAAGGCCTATGTTGCGCTCGTTCATGGTGAGGTCGCCGAAAAGTCAGGTGAGATTGACCTGCCCCTGATCGTCGACTGGCCCAACAGGCCCCTGCAACATGTCAATTTCGACACTGGCAAGCCCGCACTTACCGAATGGCGGCGCGGGCCGGTCAAAGACGGGGTCACCCGCATGCGGCTGTTTCCGAAAACCGGTCGATCCCACCAATTGCGCGTGCATATGAAGGAGATCGGGCACCCAATTCTAGGCGACCCGTTCTATTCAGAAAACTGGCAAGCCCATCCCCGCATGATGCTGCACGCCGAAAGCCTGAAACTGCGCCACCCCGAAGGCGGGCGGCACGTTGAATTCAAAGCCAAAGCGCCCTTTTAGCGTTTTCGTGCAACGATAAACCGGCTCGGCGGTTTGGCCGGGTATGACCCGGTTTCGATAATCTCAAACCCGGCTTGCGAAATGGCATTTTCCAGCTGTTCCGTTGTGAAGATCAGCACCGATTTCGGCGCCTTACCGACCAATTGCATCATTGGGATCAGCAAGCGGATCAGTGGATTGAAATGGCGCAGGCATGGGGTTTTTGAGACAAACAAACCACCGGGTTTTACCAAGGCGGCGGCCTGTTGGACGAACTCGTCCAAATCGTCGACAAGATGCATCAGGTTGAAGGCGGTGACGACATCGGCCGTGGCCTCCGACCCCGTCAACGCCTCCGCTTTGGCGACTTTGAAGCTAACGTTTTCCCCACCCGTCAGCCGCGCCTCAGCCTGCGCGATCATGCCTGGCGAGATGTCGGTTGCGGTGATGCGGGCGGCGTGCGGCGCAAGCAGCAATGCGGTCGCGCCGGTCCCGCAGCCAAGCTCTAGAACATTGTCACTTTGCGACAAATGGCTGCGAACGCGCTCCATCGTCTGTTCATACGCGTCCACGTCTTTGATTGGGTCTTTTGCATATTTGGGCGCGATCTTGTCCCAGAAAGCGGCTGATTGGGTCATTGGTGTCTCCTTTCAGCCAAGGCATACCCATGCGTTTGGCAGCCGTGAATTGCCTAAAAACGCCGGTATGATATGCATATATGCATGAATTGGCAGGCGATTAACTTTGATTGGAATCAGGCCCGCGCCTTTCTCGCAACTGCGCAGGAAGGCTCGCTCTCTGCCGCCTCCCGCGCCCTCGGGCTAACACAGCCCACGCTGGGGCGTCAGGTCTCAGCGCTCGAAGACAGCCTTGGCGTAACGCTTTTTGAGAGGGTGGGCCGCTCGCTGGTGCTTTCAGATGCAGGGCGCGAGCTGCTGACGCATGTGCGCGCGATGGGGGATGCGGCCGGCCATGTCTCCATGACCGCGTCGGGGCAGTCGCAGCGGGTTGACGGGCATGTTGCGATCACCGCCACGGATATCATGTCCGTCTATCACCTGCCGCGCATGCTGCTGAAGCTTCGCGAATTGGCGCCAGGCATCAGCATCAATGTGATCGCGGAAAACTCTGTCCAAAACCTGCTCCGGCGGGAGGCCGACATCGCCATTCGACACGCCCGCCCGACGGAACCCGACCTGATCGCGCGCAAAGTTGGTGAAACCACCGGCCATCTCTTTGCGACGCCGGGCTATCTGAAACGCGCCGGTTGGCCCAAAACCGCACAAGAGATCTCTGGCTGCGACTTTATCGGCTACGATGACCATGCTGAAATGGTACGCATCCTCAACGACCAAGGCTTGTCGATCAGTGAGGCCAATATCCGCTACGCCTCTGCCAACGGGCTTGCGGCATGGGCCATGGTTCGCGCCGGCCTCGGCATTGGCGCGATGAGCCGGGATGCGGATGTACTCGCCCCGGAAGTGCAGATGGTGTTCCCGGATATGTCGATTCCGATCCCGATCTGGTTGGTCGCCCACCGGGAGCTTCACACTTCAAAACGCATCCGGCTTGTCTATGATCTGCTTGCCGATGAGTTGAGCAAGCAGACCACGTAGAGTCTGCTTAGCTGTTCCAAGCGCTGACGGCTTTGACCTCAAGGAATTCCTCAAGCCCAAACGCGCCGCCCTCGCGGCCATTGCCCGACTGCTTGTAACCGCCAAACGGGGATCCTTGCGCAAAGCCCGACCCGTTCGTCTCAACCATGCCCGAGCGCAAACGGCGCGCCACGCGGCGGCGTTTTTCAAGATTCTCGGTCTGGATGTAGTTGGTCAGCCCATAGGGGGTGTCATTGGCCAGTTCAATCGCATGCGCCTCATCCTCAAACGGCATGATCGACAGGACGGGGCCGAAGATCTCTTGCTTGTAGATCTCCATATCCGGCGTCACGTCCGTAAACACGGTCGGGCGGCAATAATAGCCGCGGTTCAAATTCTCAGGCCGCCCAACGCCGCCCGCTACAAGATTTGCGCCCTCATCAATACCCTGCTGGATCAGGTCCTGCACCTTGTTGAACTGCATCTCGCTGACCAGCGGGCCGATATGCTTGCCTTCCTCGGATGCGGGGCCGACTTCGGTCTTCTCCGCCATGGCAATCGCCTGCTCGACAGCTTGTTCGTAACGCGAGTGTTCCACCAGCATCCGGGTAGGCGCGTTGCACGACTGCCCTGTGTTGCGGAAGCAGCGCACGACGCCTTGCGTCACTGCCTTTTCATTCGCATCCGCAAAGATGATGTTGGCGCCCTTGCCGCCCAGCTCCAGCGACACGCGTTTCAGCGTTTCGGCGGCGGCGACTGAGATCAGTTTGCCCGCGCGCGATGATCCGGTGAAGGACACCATGTCGACCTCCGGATGCGCCGACAGTTGTGATCCTACGCCCGGCCCGTCGCCATTGACCATGTTGAACACGCCTTTGGGGAAGCCTGCTTCATGGATGAAATCTGCAAACAGAATGCCCGATAGCGGCGAAATTTCCGATGGTTTCAACACGGCGGTACACCCTGTCGCCAAAGCGGGGACGGCCTTCAAAACAATCTGGTTCATCGGCCAGTTCCACGGTGTGATCAACGCACAGACCCCGATGGGTTCATACAGCGTCGCTTCGGTCGCGGTGTGCATCCGGTCAAATTCAAACGTCTCCATCGCCTTCAGGAAGCCGCCCAAATGCCACGAACCTGCGCCAACCTGCTGCGCCCGCGCCAGATCTTGCGGTGCGCCCATCTCAAGGCTAATCGCCTGCGCCATTTCCTCGGCGCGGTCATTGTAAACCTCCGACAGGGTCTTCAGCAGTGCGATGCGGTCTTGCTTGGGTGTCTGTGACCATTCGTCAAACGCAGCGCGCGCGGCGGATACTGCGGCATTGGTGTCGGCTTCGCTGCCCAAAGAGATCGTGTCGCAGACTTCCTCGGTCGAGGGGTTGATCACGTCAAAGTCGTTTGGCTGCGACGGGGCCACCCAGGCGCCGTCAATATAGAAGTTCTTAGCGTTTTTCATGGGGCAGGTCCTCCGGTCCATCGTGGCGCACATTGGGGGTGGTTTAGGAGATCCGCAACCCGCCTTATCCGACCCGAGCGACAAGCTTTATAGATGCCGCGACACGGACCTCCGGCAAGCACTGGCGACGCGCAATTCCCCTGTTTTAGGTTGCACGCCATGCCGGCGCGGCCCACGAAGTCACAGATAGGGGGCTGTAATTCGCCCCACGCGTCGTATATCTTGGTTAATGCAAATTTCTGGCAAAGGAGCTCCGCGATGGGCCTGCGTATCAACGACACCATACCAAATTTGACTGTCACGACTGATCAGGGCGAGATTTCGCTACATGATTGGGTTGGCGACAGCTGGGCCGTGATTTTCAGCCACCCCAAGGACTTTACGCCTGTCTGCACGACTGAATTTGGCGCCGTGGCGCAACTGGCAGATGAATGGGCCAAACGCAACACCAAGGTGCTGGGCGTCTCTGTCGACGGCGTCGCTGACCACGTCAAATGGAAAGCCGATATCGAAAAAGTGGCCGAAGCAAAGGCGGAATTCGCCATCGTCGCCGACGAAGGTCTGGAATTGGCTAAAGCCTTCGACATGCTGCCGGCTGAATATGTGCTTCCCGATGGCCGCACACCGGCTGACAGCGCCACGGTTCGTTCCGTTTTCATCATCGGACCTGACAAGCAGGTCAAACTGATGATGACCTACCCGATGACAGTTGGACGTAATTTCGCGGAAATCATCCGCGCTTTGGACGGGCTGCAAATGTCGGCCAAAGGCGTCGCGACCCCCGCCAACTGGGAGGTTGGCCAAGACGTGATCGTGCCACCTGCGGTCTCGACCGAGGATGCAGAAGCAAAATTCGGTACTGTCACAACCGTGCTGCCCTACCTGCGCACGGTCAAAGCGCCGGGCTAACGTCAAACGCCCCAAAACACAAAAGGCCGGGTCATTGTGATCCGGCCTTTTTCATTTCTGAAACGCGAACCCTATTTCGGGTGCAGTACCACTTTCACGCCAAGTGGTACCTGCTGATACAAATGTGCGATATGCGCGTTGGTCAGCCGCACACAGCCATTCGACACTGCGGAATTAATGGTCCATGGCGCGGTCGTGCCGTGAATGCGCAGGAACGTGTCGCGCCCGCCGCGTGTAAACAGGTATAGCGCGCGCGCGCCAAGCGGGTTGCCGGGCCCACCGGGACGGCCATCTTCCCATTGCTTGTACTTATCAGGCTCGCGCTCGATCATATCTGGCGTGGGCGTCCAGGACGGCCATTCCTTCTTAGCGCCCATCCAAAATGTGCCAGATTCGTACAAATCACCGCGCCCGACGCCGCAGGTGTATTTGATGGCTTTGCCTTTCGGCAGGGTCCAATAAAGCGCGAAGGTCTTGGGATCGACATGTATCTCGCCTGCTGGCAACTCGCCCTGCAAGGTAATCACGCGTGGTTTAAATTCTTCCGGCAGGCTCCAAACCCGCCGTTGCGCCAGGGCAGGTGTCGCAAGCGTTGCAGCTGCAGCCGTACCCGCCGTCAAAAATAGACGTCGATCCATAGTCAAATCCCCTTTGGCCCTCTGGCAGTTCTTCGCGAGGGCAGACCGCCGGCAGCATAGCGGTAATCCGCTGAAGAAATAATAACAGCGTTGTGAGCGCCAAAAATTGTGGCGCAACGGCCACGCACATGAAAAAGGGCCCCGGCGCGCAAACGCCGAGGCCCCTAAATTTGTGGGCTAAAAGCCTATCCAACCATCGCGTTATCGTCGCGTTTGATCGCCACGATGGAGGATCGTGCAAGCTTGCCTTCGCCATCCGGGAACGGTGCCGCGGGGTGCTGAATGCCAACAAACATCGTGCGCTTGTCCGCCGACCATGTAATCCCCGTCACCTCAGAGCCATAGGGCCCGGTCATGAACCGCTCAATCTGGCCCGTCACCGGATCGCCCGCGAGCATCTGGTTGTTGCCCATACCCTCAAAGTCACCTTCGTTTTTGTAGTCGCCATCGGTCTGGATCCACAAAAGGCCGGTGCTGTCGAACATCATCCCGTCAGGCGAGTTGAATAGATTGCCCGCATTGATGTTGCTTGACCCCGCCTTGGCATCGCTATGCACGTTCGGGTTGCCCGCCATCACATACAGATCCCATGTGAATTCTTCCGATGTATGATCTTCATCCGCCGGGAACCAGCGCACGATCTGGCCGTATTTGTTGGCCTCACGCGGGTTCGGGCCACCGACCGGGGTTTCGTCACCACCTGCATTGGTTTTGAGGCCGCGGTTCTTGTTGTTGGTCAGGCAGCAATAGCCCTCAACAGAGATCGGGTTCACCGCGACCCATTCCGGGCGGTCCATGGTCGTCGCGCCCACCTTCGAGGCCGCCATGCGGGTGAAGATCGCAATCTCCGCCTCGCCCATGCCGGTGCTCGATGGCGTCAGAGCCATCCACTTGCCGCGCCCATCCACGTCAAACCGCGCGGCGTAAAGCTGGCCGTCATCCAGCAGCGTCGAGGCGTCACCGCCCGGCGTGTAGATGCCGTTGGAGACGTATTTATACATGAATTCCCCACGCTCATCATCGCCCATATAGACGACGACGCGCCCATCAGGGGCGATGGTGGCCGCCGCGTTTTCATGTTTGAAGCGACCCAAAGCGGTGCGCTTCACCGGCATCGAATCCGGGTTGGCCGGATCGATCTCAACGATATAGCCAAAGCGGTTCGGCTCATTTGGGTTCTTTGACACGTCATAGCGCGGATCAAACCCTTCGTAATTGTACCGCCCTTCGCTCTTGATGCCGTAACGGGCGTATTCAGCGGGCAGCTCAAAGCCGTCGTCGGTCGACCCGAAATAGCCGTTAAAATTTTCCTCGCAGGTCAGGTAGGTGCCCCAAGGCGTTTTGCCGGCCCCACAATTGTTCATCGTACCTAAAGCGGTCATGCCCTCTGGATCAGCCGGCGTTTTCAACAAATCATGCCCAGCAGCAGGCCCCGAGATCTTCATCGGCGTGTTATGCGTGATGCGGCGGTTCAGCGGGCTGTCGATCACAACGGACCAGCCGTCATCACCTTCAGCAACCTCAAACACGGCGACGCCCTGCAGGTTCTGCAATTTTAGAACGTCATCGGCGCTCGCCACCTTGCCCTCTTCGTTTTGCGGCAGGTTAATCTTGGTGTTCACATATTCATGGTTCACCGCGATCACTTGGCGGCTGCCAATGGTGAACAGTTCCATGCCATCCGTGTTCTCGCCAAATACGCGGTCAGATGACGCAACATCGCCGCCGGTCGCATGATCAAACTCAGGCGCGTCGGAAAACAGCGGGTCACCCCAGCTGACCAAAACGTCCCAGGAATACCCTTCTGGCACATGCACCAAGGCGTCTGTCGCGATCGGAACCGGCTTGAAGCCAAAGCGCGACGTTGCCGCTTGTGCCGAGGTTGTCCCCATCAGCGAACCTGCGCCCATCACGGCGGCACCGGACCCAAAAGCCAATACACCGCTCAAAAAGCCACGGCGGCTCAGGGCCACTTCTACAACGTCATCGAAATCGGTTTCATCCGGGCGGGGGCTCTGCAATTCGTCCCATTCGTCCCAAGACAGATCGTAGGTGTCGTCTCTCATCTAAAATGCTCCTTAGTAGCTGGTTTGGCAAAAAAACTTGCTGTGAAGAACTTAGAAAAAACGCGACTCGAAACTGTGACAGTCGCGTAACGGCTTTGTAACACAGGCGCTGCGCTCCAACAAAAAAGCCCCGTTTTTCAACGGGGCTTTGGATACTCGTGACGTCTGTGTCTTTTAGTCGCGGGCGGCTTTTCGGGCGCGCCAGCCAAGCAGCGCCAGACCCGCCAACAGCATCGGAGCAGACGCTGGAAGTGGGACCGGAGCGACCTCACTGATCGAGATGCGGAAGAATTCCGTATCGCGGCTAATAGAAGACACATCACCAAGCCCGAACAGCTGGGCCAGGTTTTCAAATCCGTTGTCACCATCGCCATCCCTGTCAAAGATGGAGGTGATCAAACCATTCTCTTCATTGCTGAGCAGGATGTCCGCAGCCGTGGAGGTTGCGAACTCGTTCACTTCCGTGCCCGCGTCATAGATCATTCCGGCGGTGATGCTGATATTGTTCAGGATCAGATTGCCGGCATCGTCAAACAAACGATACGCGAGCGGGTCGTCATTGCCAAAGAACGTGTCATTGGACGGCACGACCATTGCCAGGAAGGACGCGTATTGGTTCACGCCGGGATTGGCGATATCGACCTCAATCGTGGCCGAAGCGCCATCCGCAATAGGCCCGCCATTGGCGATAAACGCGCCTTGGGAATCCACGCCGTCACCGTTTTGGTTCGCGATCCGCTCAGCTGCCAAACGGTTGCCTTGGGTCGCAATGAAAGGTGGGATTGGCAGCTCAGCAACCTGTTCGACGCCTGCGCTTGCAGCGTCACCTGCGTCGAACGCGTCAAAACCGCCATCATGGAAACCGGCATAGACAGGCGTCGTCAGAAAACCAAAGCCATTGTCGTTTTCAAAAGTGATGGAAAGCGTCGTGGCGCCAGCCGCACCCGCTCCAAAAAGAAGGGCCGTGCTTGCGGCCAGAAGGGTAGATTTAGTGATCATATTTACACATCCGCTGTTGAATACATCTCGGTCGCGTGCCCCGCCAGAACAGCGAACCGCGCCAAGTTCGGGCAGGTTAGGCAGGAAAATGCCGCGGGTGGTTTCACGTGGGCGTGAGACGCCGCTAGCTCTTGCAAACGTGAGGTTGCGGGCATTTGCAACGCGAACATGAATTTTTAGGAGGAAATAAAAGTTAACAAAAACAGAATGTTAACGATTTCTGCCCTGTAGGTCTTCACGCAGCTGTCAAATGTCTGAGCCTGCTCAGTGTGCTTAATGTGGTCTGCTCACGAAAACGTAAAAGGCCCCGGCGTATCCACCGGGGCCATGGTTTGGGCGTCGATTGAAGTCTTACGCTTGGGCGCGTCGGCGCGCTTGCCATCCAAGCATCGCAAGCCCTGCGATCATCAAAGGCGCTGAGGCTGGAAGCGGCACGGCATTCAGCTCCGTTTCAACGACCGCGATTGAGCGCTCAGCGAGAAATGCATGTGCCGGGCGCGTCGGGTGTACGAGGTCTTGGAACAAGAAATGGCTTGCAACGCTTGGGTCCGTCGGTGCGCAATTGAAAGAGACGGCTTCAAAGACACATGGGTTGGTCCGGTCAAGATATCTCAGCGGGTTGTCGGGCCCGTTCACTGTGTCAAACAGGGCGTTCACATCCACTTCGAAAACGTTGATCCCCAAGCTGCTTTCCAGAAACGCCATGTTGCTCGACAAGGCCGTGTTGTAGGCTTCCGTCACGATGGCCGCGTTCTGCGCATATTGTGGCGATGCCAGCGTGTAGAGTGGCGAAGCGTCCAAATCTGGTAAGTTCATCACAATGAAATTGTCAAAGTTTTGCAACGGATTAAGCGCTAGCTGGCCGATAGATTGCGCGACCAGCCCCGCGACACCTTGCGCCAAGGCTTTCAGGCCAGCCTCGGTATCGGCCAAAGGCATTGAAAGCGGGGTCCCGGCGATGCCGAACAAGTCATTCGCGCCCATCCAAACGGACACCAAAGGGTTGGCACCGGGCTGAATAGCGGAGCTGACGACATCTTCTAACATCGCGCCGACCTGACCGCTCAGCGTCGAGGCGCGCGCAGGGTTGCCAGCACCTAATTCCGGCCCATTCGCCGTTGCACCGCCAAGCGCGTAATTCTCAGTGTCCTTCGATTGGCCGATGAACAGATTTT
This sequence comes from Litoreibacter sp. JB4-2, assembly GCF_055693445.1. Lineage (NCBI taxonomy): Bacteria > Pseudomonadati > Pseudomonadota > Alphaproteobacteria > Rhodobacterales > Roseobacteraceae > Litoreibacter > Litoreibacter sp. JB4-2. The sequence continues at coordinate 2,324,157 of NZ_CM146334.1, read as the reverse complement.
CGATGTCTTCCGCCCAAACTTCGCCATTGGAATATCGCGTGCCAAAATAGGGTGAGGCAGTTGGCCCCCGCCCTTTGCCGTCATCGCTCAGGCTGTCGCCCAATGAATAGAAGCTAGTAAACGCGTCGGTGATCGTAGTCGCTTGTGCGCCCGCACCAATCGCAATGCAGGCCGTTGCTACGGCAAATATGTGTTTCATAGTTAATCCTCCCAGATTGCCATCAGTGTTAACGGCAAAATCGTCGATTCTGGAAAAGACGTTACGTAAACGTAAAAAGCCCCGGCGTCGCAGCCGGGGCTTCTCAAAATCATCAATCAGAAGGGCTTATTCAGCCGTTTCTTCTTTCTTGATCTCTTCGCCAGTTTCCTGGTCGACCACTTTCATCGACAGGCGCACTTTGCCGCGATCATCGAAGCCCAACAGTTTGACCTTCACTTCCTGGCCCTCTTTCAGGACATCGGAAGGATGGTTCAGACGGCGGTTCTCGATCTGGGACACGTGCACCAGCCCGTCGCGCTTGCCGAAGAAGTTCACAAAGGCGCCGAAGTCGACGATCTTCACGACGGTACCGGTGTAAACCATACCTTCTTCTGGCTCAGCCACGATCGAGTGGATCATGTCATAGGCCTTCTTGATGGCCTCGCCGTTTGGCGAAGCGATCTTGATGATGCCGTCGTCGTTGATGTCGACCTTGGCGCCGGACACTTCCACGATCTCGCGGATGACCTTACCGCCCGTGCCGATGACTTCGCGGATTTTGTCCGTTGGCACCTGCATGGTCTCGATCCGTGGCGCGTGGACAGAAAACTCGCTGGCCGAGGACAGCGCTTTGTTCATTTCACCCAGGATGTGCATCCGGCCCTCTTTGGCCTGCGCCAGAGCGGTCTTCATGATCTCAGGCGTGATGCCCGCAACCTTGATGTCCATCTGCAGCGACGTGATCCCGTTCTCGGTACCCGCCACTTTAAAGTCCATGTCGCCCAAGTGATCTTCGTCACCCAGAATGTCGGACAGAACAGCGTAGCTACCGTCTTCTTCCAGGATCAGACCCATGGCCACACCGGCAACCGGCGCTTTCAAAGGCACACCTGCGTCCATCATGGACAGCGAACCGCCACAAACGGATGCCATCGAAGACGAGCCGTTCGATTCAGTGATCTCAGACACCAGACGCACTGTGTATGGGAAGTCGGTCGAGGCTGGCAGAACCGCCTGCAACGCACGCCAAGCCAGTTTCCCGTGACCAATCTCACGACGGCCGGGAGGGCCGAAGCGACCCACTTCGCCAACCGAATAGGGTGGGAAGTTGTAGTGCAGCAGGAAGTTCGACTTATACATGCCTGACAGGCTGTCGATCATCTGCTCGTCGTCGCCGGTGCCCAAAGTCGTGACAACCAGACCTTGTGTCTCGCCACGCGTGAACAGGGCGGAACCGTGTGTCCGTGGCAGGATGCCAACTTCGGAAACGATGTCCCGGATTTCGTCCAAAGCACGTCCGTCGATGCGCTTCTTGTTCTTCACGACATCGCCGCGCAGCACAGTGGATTCCAGCTTCTTCAAAGCGGAGCCGAGGTTTTCGTCCTCAAGCTGCTCTTCTGTCAGCTTCGACATCGCCGTTTCTTTTGCGGCAGCGACAGCGGCGGTACGCTCTTGCTTGTCGGTGATCGCGTAGGCGGCGCGCATGGCCTTCTCACCGGCTTTCGCAACGGCCTTGTACAGGTCGCTGTAATCTGGCGGTGTGAAGTCAAACGGCTCTTTCGCGCAATCTTCGGCAAAATCGACGATCAGGTCGATGGCAGGCTGAATTTGCTCATGCGCAAATTCAACAGCGCCCAGCATTTCGTCTTCAGTCAGCTCGTAGGCTTCGGATTCAACCATCATCACGGCGTCTTTGGTGCCCGCAACAACAAGGTCCAAACGCTGCTCAGGGTTCTGACGCAGCTCATGCATGTCGTCCATTTCCGGGTTCAGGATGTATTCGCCATCCTCAAAACCTACGCGGCAGGCCGCGATCGGGCCCATAAACGGCGCGCCCGAAATGGTCAGCGCCGCGGACGCCGCGATCATCGCAACCATATCTGGGTCGTTGACCAGATCGTGGCTCAGCACAGTACAGATCACCAAAACTTCGTTCTTGAAGCCAGGTACAAACAAAGGCCGTATCGGGCGGTCGATCAGACGCGATGTCAGCGTCTCTTTTTCGGTCGGGCGGGCTTCGCGTTTGAAGAAGCCACCCGGAATTTTACCAGCTGCGTAATATTTTTCGTTGTAATGAACAGTCAGCGGGAAAAAGTCCTGACCGGGTTTTTGCTGTTTCGCAAAAGTCACGGCGGCCATAACGGAGGTCTCGCCGTATGTGGCAATCACGCAGCCGTCCGCTTGACGGGCTACTTTGCCGGATTCGAGCGTAAGAGTCTCCTCACCCCACTCGATGGATTTTTTGGTCACATTGAACATGTATCGTTTCCTATCAGGGAGCACTCGCGGGCCTTCCCGCGTCTCCCATTTTCAATGGCGGCCCCATTGCCGCCGACCCCTCTTTCCTTTGTATGGCACCGGGGTCGGGGTGCCACGTCTCAGATAAGCCCGCGTATATAGGGGTTTTGAGCATTTGGAAAGTGTGGGATTGCTGCGCCTTTTGGCGCTGCAGCGACGGCTTACAAGTCATCCCAGCGGCTTAGCTGATACTTCCATCGTCCATAGGCATAATAGCAGCCCATGTAGGTGCCAATCAGCGGTCCAAGCCACAGGGTGAGGGTCACGGCCTCGGAACGTGGCCCGTCATCCGAGCCCCAAAAGGGCAGAACAGAAATCAAGCCAATCAGAACGGTGAAATATATGATCGACCCCAAAAAGCTGCGCCACATCGGTTTGTAATGCGGCGGGATCGGGGTGAGCCCGAGTTGCCGGAAAAACCGCATATAGGGTGGCACCGCGTTCGAGGGCCAAATGCCCGCCGCGTCGAGCTCGCAGGTCGCGGCATCAAACCGGCGTTCATAGTCGGACGTTGCGTCCCAGTTAGCAGAAGATTTCATGCCGCACACTTAACAGAATTGGGGTGTTTCTGATAGCCGAGACGCAACCCGGCGGCGCGCTCTCGCCGATGGCTGATCTCGATATCGGCAGCAATTTCAGAAGGTAAGGGAAGCCATACTATGCGAATCTAGGTTCGAGTTGGTAAACCAATGATTGTTAGAGGGCGGCCAGCACGAACTCTTTAACCCCACACACTTGCTTCCAGGCAAAATCGTTACAGAACGCTACATGGTGCTAACCTGTAGCGTTTTTACGTTCTGGGGACCTTGGCGAATAGCCCGAATTCGGAAACAGTGCGTTTTTCAAAATTTTTGGGACTTTTTCGACATTTCGGGCGGGCGTCCCCACGTTTTTGTGACTTATCAGCCGCAGGTTGACGTTAACGTCACTAAAACACCGCATGCGCGCCACGCTCGTCCACGAAATCGTCACGTTTCCCTAACGTAAAGTGGTCGCAAAGTCGGTCTGTTCCGAACTCTGGCGTCGCCTCAGCATCGTATTTCTGGGCCTCTGGGTCCCACACCAGCATCGATTCTGTAGCGTAGTAGTGCCCAATCCGCGCCAACTCAGCTTTTTCGGCCATACGCGGCGCAACTTTGCCCAATATGCTCAACACGGCAATAACGCCTTTGATCGCCGCGACAGGAACTTTGCGAAACTTCGGTGCCATTTCCAAAGCCTCAAAAAGTGCTGCTCCTTGGTCGAGCGGCGTCAAGGCGGGCCCAGGTCCGCCAATCGGCAAAACGCGGTTGGTTTTGTCGGCATCTGTGACGCAGGTCGAAAGGAACCGGCCCAGATCGCCGTCGCTGATCGGCTTACAAGCCGTCAACGTCCCGTCGCCGAAGACCAGATACGGCTTGCCCGCTTTCACCCGTTCAATCTGGCCTGACAAGGATTTGAAAAACGCCGTCGGGCGCACGATGGTCCAAGTCATCCCGCTGGCGCGTAGTTTCGTCTCAAAGGCCAGCTTGGCTTTCTGAAATGCAAGATGTGGTTTTTGTACGCAGATGGCCGATAGCAAAATGAACTGCTCTATCCCGGCCGCTTGTGCCTGCGCCATCACCGATAGCTGTAGGTCATGCTCGACAGCCCAGGCATCTTTGGGCGCGCCCGTTCGTGACGCAATGCAAGAAATCACTGCGTCATAGGCGCCTTCGGCCAGCTTCATCTGCTCCAGATCACCCAGCATAACCTCGCAGCCCGAAAGCCCGACTGCTTCTTTCCGCAAAAAGCACGTCACCCGATGCCCATCCGCCAAAAGCGCCTGCGCCGCCGCGCGCCCTATCGTGCCAGAGGCACCAAGAAGGAGGACATGTTTATTCATCGCCACAGCCTATGCCGATGCAACGCGCGGGCCAAGCCGTCGCGTTAACCCGATCTTAACCATGAAATTCTGTGCAAATTGGGGTGGGGCAATTTTTAAGTTGCCCCATTTTGTACAAAACAGCCCCGAAACGAAAAACGCCCGCCAGAGGCGAGCGTTTGAAATTCTTCGTATGCAAGGCCGTCTTAGCGACGAATGCCCAGCTTTTTGATCAGCGTCTGATACCGCTCTTCGTCTTTGGCTTTGGTGTAGTCCAGAAGCTTGCGACGCAGAGCAACCATTTTCAAAAGACCACGGCGACCGTGATTGTCTTTCTTGTGGGTTTTGAAGTGCTCGGTCAGCGTAGTGATGCGCGATGTCAGGATCGCGACTTGCACCTCGGGGGAACCGGTGTCGCCTTCTTTGGTGCCGTATTCTTTCATCAAGCGTGCTTTTTCTTCAGCAGTAATCGACATCGGGGTCTCCTTTAAAGGTTAAGGGTTATGGCGCAGGCCGGGATGTCGTCCAGCAAGGCCCGTGGAGGTAGAACCGCGCGTATAGGGCGACCAGATTAAAAAGGGAAGCGATTCCTTAGTCCCAAAGCTCAGGCTGCTGTGCATAGGCAATATAAAGCGGATGTTTCGGGTGCCCGGCCTTGCTTAAGCCCAAGTGATACAAGGGTTTACCGGTTGCGCGCATCAAGACCTCAACCTCCGGGCCACGGTTCAAATGCGCGCCATGCGTACCCCAAGCCGCGACGATCCTGTCCGCCCAGTCGCAGGCCTCAGCTATGGCAGTATCATTCATGGGGCCAATCGGTTCTGCCGTTTTGCGCATTTTGAACGGATCGGTGTCGCGCCAGGCGAAGATGTTGCAGACCCGAAACGCGCCATATCCCAAAGTCCGCGCCCGGCGCTCACAGCGTTCAACTGTTGGGTCGTTCTGCACCTCAGTGGCTGTCGATGGGTTCAGCATCACAAACGCGATTTTACCGCCCGCCTCATCCCAGATTCGGGTGAGGGCGTAGCGGTAACACTCGCAATCCGAATAGGTTGCCGTGCTGGCTGCGTCGTCTTTAAGATGCGTCCGGGTGATCATGGCCCGCCTTGTCGCAGGCCATGATCCGTTGTTCAAGCGGCTGCTGGTGCTTGTTGGCGTTGTGACTGACTGAAAGGTTTCATTTCAATCACATAGGCCGCGACCAAGGCGTAGATGATGTGCCCCCAAAGCGCGACCCAAGTGATCCCGGTGAAGCCCAGGAACGGCTTCATGCCGACAACAAGATGCGCGACGCCGTAAAGCGCAAAGACCCAAAGCCCAACGCCGTAGACCACTGCTGTGATCAGCCAGTGCAGCTTGGGCATGATCAGCTTTTGTAGGGGGCGGGCAACCAGAACCCAGCCCAGCGAATAGACCAGCATGCCGGTCAGGATGTGCATCGCGTCGGCTGCCCCTTTGGGCGAAGCGCCGAAAACAGTTTTCAACGTCCCGGAAGCAAGACCAACGGGGGCCAGTTTGGCAAAGCCAAAGAGCGGGGCAAGCCCTTGGCCAAACAGATCGAAAGCGATGGTGGCGAGCGCGCCGCCGGCGAGGATGGTCCAGATAGAATTGCGTGTCATTGTGAGAAGTCCTTGGGAAAGAGTTAAGTTGCCCAAGGTGTAGTCTGGCGCGGGTCGCCCAAGATAGCCCAGCTCACGCGGTGCTTATCACCCGCTCATTTCCGTGATCACTTTTGTAACAAAGCCCACCAGAATCGACGGTTTCTTCGCTTCTACGCCGATTTTTGGTGCGCCAGTGCACCAAATTGAAATAAATGGCACACTACTGATTGAAAACGCGGCTTGGATGCAGCTCCCCGGCCTTGTAGCGCCCCACGGCAACTGCTTGCCCATCAAGCGATGCCCAGGCTTCATCGCCATAGGTTGCGTCGGCTGCAAGCACCATGCCGGGGTTCCCATTGCGCAGCTTTGCGGCGCCATCGGCGGTTGTGGGCAGTTCAGGCAAATCTGCCAACCCGGTCTCCAGCGGCAGCAGCAACGCGTCGAGCTCGGGTTGTTTCGCCAGCTCTTCCACGCGGTCCAGCGTGATTGCATCTTCCAGCTCAAACGGCCCCGACCAGACGCGGCGCAGTGACACGACATGGCCGTAGCATCCGAGTGCCTCACCCAAATCACGCGCGATCGAGCGGACATAGCCGCCCTTGCCGCAAACCATGTGCAGAACCACGTGATCCACGTCAGGCCGCGCAACCATTGTCAGCTCGTCAACAAAAAGCGGACGCGCTGCCAGCTCCACATCTTCGCCCCCGCGCGCCAGAGCGTAGGCGCGTTTGCCATCCACTTTGACGGCCGAAAACTTTGGCGGCACCTGCATGATATCGCCACTGAAACCGGGCAAGGCGTCGATGATGTCTGCGTCAAACGGGCGCAGGTCCGAGATTGCAATTGCCTCACCCTCCGCATCATCTGTGTTGGTTGCTTCACCCAAACGCACTGTAAACTCATAGGCTTTCAACGCGTCGGTGATAAACGGCACGGTCTTAGTGGCCTCGCCCAAAGCCACAGCCAGAATACCTGTAGCTTCCGGGTCCAACGTGCCCGCATGGCCCGCCTTGTTGGCATTAAATGCCCAGCGAATTTTACCGACCACGTTGTTCGAACTGATGCCAGCAGGCTTATCGACGACAAGCCAGCCAGAAATGTCGCGTCCCTTTTTGCGGCGTCCCATGTGCTTACCTGTCCCTTGAAGCTAGAGCGCGCCTGCTACCGCTGCCGCCCTTGCGCGTCAATCACCTAGACGTCACAACACCCAGAATGGGGCCCATCCGTGCGCCACCATCGCTGCGATTCATCGCTGGCGCATGCATCCGCGAAATCGAGCCATCCAAAAACAGCGCATTTGGCACGTTCAGCACATCGCGAAACAGCGTCGCAAAATCGTGGAACCGCACGGCGTTGTCCGAGATGACAAAGTAAGTCGTCCCATTCGCATCAACACCAACCCCGTTGCGCCGTTTCTTCGAGGTGCTGTCGGCCAGAAATTTCGGATGCAAGTCGCCATCTATGACCAACATCGGCCCCGACTGCGTTGCGATCCGGCATTTTGGCGCAAGATCTGCAAAACGCCTGCTTTCGATCACGCGGGCGCGCGTGGCATTGACGCAAAAAACGCCATTTGGCAGCAGCCCGAAATTGCCGGGCCCTTCCCGGGTCATCAGGTTTTGCTGCTGGCCTTGATCGTTGATGAACAGCCCGACCGCGCGTCGGTCATCGTGATACATCCCCCCGTTCATCGCAAACTCGAGTGTTTTACCCGTTTCAGAAAGTGTTTGGTCGAGTGTATCAAACTCGCCAAACGGGATACCTTTTGGATCGTTCAACCACAGCCCGATCCGGTCAACCTCGGCTACCGCGCAAACCGTATACCTGTCGCCCAAATGCGTGGTCTGCGCGCAGGAGGTTTGTGCGACCCCAGCGCCCGAAAAGACACAAACGAGAAGGAGGGCCCTAATCGCTGTCCACATCGCGGCGCACATCATCTTGGCGGAGCAGGCGGCTCGTTTCATCCATCCGGTCAAAGCTGTCATCCAGAACAAACCGCAGATCGGGCGAGTATTTCATCGTCATCTCTTTGCTCAGCGCGCGGCGCAGCTCACCTTTGTTTCGCGCCAGGGCCTCAATCGCCTCTTTGCGCTTTTCGCCGCCCAAGGGCAGCACAAAAACAGTGGCGATTTTTAGGTCGGGCGAGGTGCGCACTTCCGATACGGTGATCGACATGCGGTTCAGATCGGGGTCATGGATGTCACCCCGATTGAGCACATCGGCCAGCGTGCGGCGGATCAATTCGCCCACACGCAATTGCCGTTGAGAGGGGCCGCCCCCCGAGAAATGAGAATTCTTTGCCATGGCCTGCCACTTAATCCCCTTGCGCGGGTGGCGCAATGGGGCCTAGATCACACCCGCTTGTAACAAAAAGGGGCGTGCTATGACCAGCTTGCCAGGGATTGTCATCACCGGAGCGTCGGGCCGCATGGGCCAAATGCTGATCGAGACGGTGAACGCCTCGGACAAATGCCGCCTCATTGGCGTGACCGAACGCGACGGCCATGCTTGGATCGGACGCGATCTTGGCACTTGCATGGGCGGGGCGGAGACAGGCGTGCCGGTCGTCTCTGACGCCATCGAAGTGGTCAAAGACGCCCAAGCAATCATCGATTTCACAACGCCAGCAGCTACAGTGGCCCATGCCGAATTGGCAGCGCAGGCCCGTGCGGTGCATGTCATAGGCACCACCGGCATGGCTGATGAGGACCTTGCGAAACTATCTGCCGCCGCCCGTCATGCGCCGATTGTACGTGCTGGCAATATGAGCCTCGGGGTCAATTTGCTGACCAAGCTGACCAAAATGGTGGCGCAGGCCCTAGACGATGACTTCGACATTGAGATTGTTGAGGCCCATCACAAACACAAGGTTGATGCGCCCTCAGGCACCGCTTTGATGTTGGGTGAGGCCGCTGCAGAAGGACGTGGTGTGGCCTTGAAAGATGTACGCGACAGTGGGCGTGATGGCATCACCGGCGCGCGCAACCGCGGCGACATCGGCTTTACGGCAATTCGCGGCGGCGACGTGGTGGGTGAACATGACGTGATTTTTGCCGCCGCTGGCGAACGCATCGTACTGCGCCATCTGGCCACAGATCGCGCGATATTTGCACGTGGCGCGGTCAAAGCGGCGCTTTGGGGTCAGGACAAAGGCCCAGGCGAATATGACATGATGGACGTGTTAGGGCTCTAGACCGGCAAATTTCCGCTATGGTATGAAACCAAAACGGGCATCCGTGCGTATCTCTAACACAACCGTGGAGGCACAATGTCCAAATTTAGGTTTTCAGCAATGATTGTGGTGGCGTTATTTGCCGCCTCTCCGGCGTTCGCGTTCGAAAAGGTCGATTCACGTGATGCGTTCCTGGAACTTGTTGACGGTAAAACCCTGCGGCTCACTGGGATCAAGGTGCAAGTCTCGCCATCTGGGCAAATTACCGGCCGCGCGTTTGGACGCGGCGTGCGCGGCGCATGGCAATGGCAAGACGGCTTTTTTTGTCGCTCGCTCTACTGGGGCAAACGCGATTTGGGTCCCAATTGCCAAGAGGTGCGCGCTCATGGCAGCAAAATTCGCTTCACCTCCGACCGGGGCACTGGGCAATATGCGGACCTGAATATCAGATAGCACGGCCTGCTAGTTAAAAGTCGACCGCAATCCCCTTGCGTTCCCAATCGCCATAGCGAACCGGCTCGGGCCCGTCGCGGCCGCCCAGCTCGACCGGCAATTCCATGTCTTTGGCCTTTTTCTTCCGCTCCGCCGCCTCGGCAAGAGCGCGCTTTGCAGCGTCTGGCAAGTCTTGGTCTGGTTCTTTGCTCATACCTGCTGATATACGCCGCAAATCGAAGGAGACAAGGCATGGCCGACCGAGAGCGCGCAACATCGAAACCGGACAAGGGCGGGTTTGCGGCCCGCGAAGGCGCGATTGGTTTGCTCGATGGTGTCACGGAAGACCGGGAGCAGCTTTCCGATCTGACGCGCGGCATTGGTCCGCTGTCCGGGCTGTCGCCCGCCGACAAAGCCCGCGCACAGCGGTTAACACTGTCGACTTTACGCCACCTCAGCCGCGCCGATGCGATCATTACCCGCTACGTCAACCGGTTGCCACCGGTCACAGCATTGAACGTTTTGCGCCTTGCGGTTGTCGAGTTGTTGGTTGAGGGCGAGGCGCCGCATGGCGTCGTCGACAGCAGTGTGACCTTGATGCGCCGTAACCGTCAATCACGGCGCATGTCGGGGCTCGCCAATGCCGTGTTGCGGCAGGTCGCGGTCGAGGGGCCCGAGATTTGGCCGACCTTGCCGGTGCCGACGCTCCCCAAATGGTTGCGCCGTCGGATCGTGCATATTTTTAACGAAGAGATTGTTCAGCAGATAGAGGCGGCCCATCTGTCCGGCGCGCCCCTGGATATCACGCCGAAAGACCCGGCGGGTGCAAAAGAACTCGCCGCGCAGCTGGGTGGCGATTTGCGCCCAACGGGTTCGATCCGCCTGCAAAACGCAGGTCAGGTGTCCAGCCTGGAAGGCTTTGAGGCAGGTGATTGGTGGGTGCAAGATGCTGGTGCGGCGCTTGCGGTGAAATTGCTTGATCCGCAGCCGGGTGAACCGGTCCTTGATTTCTGTGCGGCCCCGGGCGGCAAAACCATGCAGCTTGCGGCTGCGGGTGCGCAGGTCACGGCGCTTGATGTCAGCAAGCCCCGGATGGCGCGGGTCCGCGAAAACCTTGAACGCACGGGGCTTAGCGCGGAATTGGTCATCGCCGACGCGATGGAATGGGAGGCGGATCAATTCTACGACGCCATCCTGATTGACGCGCCATGTTCTGCCACGGGTACGATCCGTCGCCATCCCGACCTACCTTTCGCCAAGTCCGGCAAAGACCTTGACGAGCTGTTCGCGCTGCAAGCCGCAATGATCGACCGCGCCCTGATTGCGCTCAAACCCGGCGGGCGGTTGGTTTACTGCACCTGTTCGCTGTTGACGGAAGAGGGGGAACGGCAAGCCAAAACGGCGATTGCGCGGCATGATTTGGAAGAAATTGTCCCCGATCTGGACGTTTTGGGAATTCCGGCGGACTGGAGGCATCCCGGTGGTGGGCTTCGATTGCGCCCTGATTTCTGGGCTGAGTGTGGCGGAATAGACGGCTTCTTTATGATTTCACTGCGCAAACCGGGCTGAGCCGTGACAGGCCGCGCAGCTGCACGTTAACAACAATATCAAAGTCGAATTTGGGCACAGGTCATAGGTTTGGGCGCTTTCAAAAACTCCCCCTCGACGCAGCGCAGCGGGCGCCGCTTTTGGGTCGCGTCCAATCCCGGCTCAGCGGCAAACCCGCCCCTGTCAAAGGCTTCGTGCACCAGCCAGAACCGCGTATGAAGGGCTCCCAAGCGCGTGGGCGGCAGTTGATCGCAGGGAATTTCCGTTTCGCAGGACATTTGATCCAACAGCCTGACAGCTCAATCTGGGACCTGACCGTGCCCGACGGCGCTTTTGCCGAGGCGCTGCATGGATTTGAATGGCTCGATGATCTAGCGGCGCTTGGCGACGGCGCGGCGCGAAGGCTGGCGCAGGCTTGGGTTCAAGGCTGGATTGAAAAATACGGCATGGGACATGGGTTGCCATGGACTACTAACCTAGTTGGCAGGCGGCTCATCCGCTGGATCAGCCATGCGATTTTGTTGATGAACGGCCAAAGTGCGGAACAAAACAAGCGCTTCTTCTTCGCGTTGTCGGTTCAGGCCAAACATCTGGCGCGAAACTGGGATGGCACGGCGCCCGGTTTGCCACGGTTTGAGGCGCTGACCGGGCTACTTTACGCAGGCATCAGCTTGGATGGACTGGGGCACACTGTAGCCCAAGTATCGCAAGCACTTGCGCGCGAATGCGAGACGGAAATCGATGCCAGTGGTGGGTTATCCACCCGCAATCCAGAAGAGCTTTTGGAGGTCTTCACGCTGCTGACCTGGGCGGCGCTTGCAGTGCGCGATGCGGGCCACCCGGTACAACCTGCCCATAGCGAAGCCCTGCTGCGCATCGCCCCGACCTTGCGTGCATTGCGGCATGCGGATGGCGGGTTGGCGCGGTTTCATGGCGGCGGACGTGGCGCAGAAGGGCTGCTTGATCAGGTGCTCGCCAACTATCCTGAAACAACCAACACAGTGCCCATGATGCCGATGGGGTTTGCGCGGGTGCAGCTGGGAACAAGCAGCGTCATCGTCGATGCTGGCAGTTTTCCAAAGCAAAAAAGCAGTGCGGAGGCACATGCGAGCTGTTTGGCATTCGAGCTAACCTCCGCGCGCAATCCGGTCATTGTGAATTGCGGGTCGGGGACGATGTTGGGGCCGGACTGGCGCCGTGCTGGCCGGGCGACGCCTTCGCATTCCACATTGTCGATTAATGGTGTTTCATCAGCCCGCCTGAAAGCGCATGCCGGGAGCGAACTTCTTGTTGGCGGTCCGAAAAAGGTGACAGCCAAGCAAGAGGGCGCAACCTTGCTGCTTAGCCATGATGCTTACCTTAAGACCTTCGGGCTTACCCATGTTCGCAGGCTCGAAATGGAAGCAGACGGCAGGCTGATCAAAGGCGATGATACGCTGGGGGCGCTGGACGAGGCCGCGCGCGCTAGGTTCGAAGACCACATGGATCAGAACGCTTTGTCTGGCGTCGATTTCTCGATCCGCTTTCACTTGCATCCTGACGTATCGCCGTCACTCGACATGGGCGGAACCGCGATTTCCCTCACGCTCAAAAACCGGGAGGTTTGGGTCTTCCGCACCGCCGGTGAGGTCGAAATGCGGCTTGATCGGAGCGTTTTTCTGGAAAAAGACCGTTTAAAGCCGCGTCCGAGCCAACAGATCGTTTTATCTTCGCGGGTGATGGAGTATGGGGCGCGGGTCAGCTGGGTTTTGGCCAAGGCGCAGGAGCCGCCAACTTCCATGCGCACCACCGCCTGAAACCAGGCAGCTGGCATCGGACCCGAAGCCCTAGATCCCGATGAAGGACAGATATGACCGATCTTGCGCCCCTGCGCCGCGCCCTGCTTTCCGTTTCTGACAAAACCGGCCTGATTGAGCTGGCCAAAGCGCTCCATGACCGTGGGGTCGAGCTGCTCTCAACCGGTGGGTCAGCCGCCGCGATCCGTGAGGCGGGTTTGCCCGTGCGTGACGTTGCCGACGTCACCGGGTTTCCCGAGATGATGGATGGCCGCGTGAAGACGCTGCACCCAATGGTGCATGGCGGGCTGCTGGCACTGCGCGATGATGCGGGTCACCTCGCCGCCATGGATGAGCATGGGATCGGCCCAATCGATCTGTTGGTCGTCAATCTCTACCCGTTTGAGGAAACCGTCGCCAAAGGCGCGGACTACGACACCTGCATCGAAAACATTGATATCGGTGGCCCCGCGATGATCCGGGCGGCCTCCAAGAACCACAAATTCGTCAGCGTTGTCACGGATGTTGAAGACTATGATGCATTGCTCGCTGAACTGGACTCCAATGAAGGCCAAACCACCTATGCGTTTCGCCAAACACTTGCTTTGACCGCCTATTCGCGCACCGCCGCCTATGACGCGGCCGTTTCGGCCTGGATGGCGGATGCTTTGGGCAAGACACCGCGCCGCCGCGCGGTCGCAGGCAAACTGGCTCAAACCCTGCGCTACGGGGAAAACCCGCACCAATCCGCAGCCTTTTACACTGATGGTAGCGCGCGGCCGGGCGTGGCAACGGCCACCCAGCATCAGGGCAAGGAGCTGTCTTACAACAACATCAATGATACCGATGCCGCATTTGAACTGGTCGCGGAATTTGACCCCAAAGACGGCCCCGCCGTTGCGATCATCAAACATGCCAACCCTTGCGGTGTCGCGCGCGGCGCGAGCTTGGCGGACGCCTACGAGAAAGCGTTTCAATGCGACCAAACCTCAGCCTTTGGCGGGATTATTGCGCTAAATCAGCCGTTAGACGGTCAGACTGCTGAGGCGATCAGCGGTATCTTCACAGAGGTCGTGATCGCGCCCGGCGCGGACGCAGTTGCCTTGGAGGTTTTCGCCAAGAAGAAAAACCTGCGTTTGCTGACCACAGACGGGCTGCCCGACATTCGGCAAGGCGGTTTGACCTACAGGCAAGTCTCGGGTGGCTTGTTGGTGCAGGATAAGGATGTCGGCCACATCGCGGCAAGTGACCTGAAAGTGGTGACCAAACGTGCGCCTACTGATCAGGAGGTCGCCGATATGCTATTCGCGTGGACCGTGGCCAAACACGTCAAGTCCAACGCGATCGTCTATGCAAAAAACGGTGCCACGGTCGGCGTCGGCGCAGGCCAGATGAGCCGTGTGGATTCCACTCGCATCGCAGCGCGCAAGGCTCAGGATATGGCCGATGTGATGGGGCTGTCTGAAAGCCCGACCATCGGCTCGGTCGTCTCGTCAGACGCGTTCTTCCCATTTGCAGACGGATTGATCACGGCGGCGGAGGCCGGGGCGACAGCCCTGATCCAACCAGGCGGCTCGATGCGCGACGATGAGGTAATCGCGGCAGCCGATGAGCTTGGCCTCGCGATGGTCTTCACCGGTATGCGGCATTTCCGGCACTGATATGCGGCACGTCTTCCTGGCCTTCCTGTTCGCCTTTGCCACCGACCAGTTGTCGAAACTGTGGGTGATGCGCGGGCTTGGCATGCAGGTGGGCGAACGGCTCGATATCTTGCCGCCGCTTCTGGTGTTCAAGTTCGGTTGGAATGACGGGATCAATTTTGGGTTCTTTGGCGGAAACCCGGATGGCGCGCGCTGGGTTCTAATTGCCCTCGCACTTGTGATCTCAGCGCTTCTACTCTGGTGGGCGAACCGTTCGATCACGCGGCCTATTGCGTTGTTTGGGGTCGGATTGATCATCGGCGGGGCGCTCGCAAATGCGTTGGATCGCGTGCTCTACGGGGCGGTCGCGGATTTCCTGAACATGTCTTGTTGTGGGATCAACAATCCGTTCATTTTCAACATTGCCGACATTTGGATCTTTGTTGGCGCCTTCGCCATTGTGCTATTCGATGAGGCGAAAAAAGACGGTGCAAACACCGCGTGACGGCCCCGCGCAAATCGGATAAACACAAAATCAAAGCGGGCTAAGGAGGCAGACAATGGAACCAAATAGCAAAATCCTGATCGGGATGGTGCTGGTGGCATTGACTGTGACGGCCTGCGGGCGCAACCGCGAGCCGAGCCTCCTCAACATCAAATCAAACACCGACGGGCCGGATGAATTCGCGATCCTGCCCAACAAACCTTTGACGCAGCCTGAAGATTACGCGGCCCTTCCGCAGCCCACACCGGGTGGTGCCAATCGTGCCGATGCCAACCCGTTGGCAGATGCGACACTTGCGCTTGGCGGTAACCCCAATGGTGGCATTTCCGATGGCGGTTTGGTCAACTATGCGTCGCGCTACGGCGTGACCCCCGGCATCCGTGAGCAACTGGCCAAAGAAGACCTTCAATTTCGGCGTGACAACAATGGGCGTGTATTGGAGCGCTTGTTTAACGTGAATGTCTATTTCGAAGCCTATGAAAAGCAATCGCTCGACCAGTATGGCGAGCTGGAGCGGTTGCGCCGGCTTGGTGTGCGGACGGTTTCTGCGCCGCCCGAAGGCATTGAAGACCCGTCTTAATTCTACACAATGTCTTCACGAGCGCGTAGGCGGCGTTGAAACACGTGCCGCGCGCCCCATACTCTGAGCCAAGATATTTCTAACAAAGGACGCCCCATGCTGCGCAGATTGCTGACCCCTCTTGCGGCCCTTCTGACTTTTCCTGCCGCTGCTGCCGAAAATGTAACGACCTTCACATTGGAAAACGGGCTAGAGGCCGTGGTCATCGAAGATCACCGCGCGCCGGTTGTGGTCCATATGCTATGGTACAAGGCCGGCGCGGCCGATGAAAAACCCGGCGTCTCTGGCATTGCGCATTTTCTGGAACACTTGCTGTTCAAAGCGACCGACACTTTGGAGGCAGGCGAGTTCTCCGCCGTTGTTGAAGCCAATGGCGGGTCAGACAACGCCTTCACTTCGCAGGACTACACCGGATATTTCCAACGCGTTGCGGCCGACCGTCTGGGCCTGATGATGCAAATGGAAGCGGACCGGATGCGCAACATCCGTCTGACCGAGGAAGACATCATCACGGAACGCGACGTGATTTTGGAAGAGCGCGCGCAGCGCACCGACAGTGACCCGGGCGCATTATTTGCTGAGCAGCGCAGCGCCGCGCAATACATCAACCACCCCTACGGCATCCCAATCATCGGCTGGCGCCATGAGATGGAGCAGCTTGATATGGAAGATGCGCTCGATTTCTACCGTACTTACTACGCCCCGAACGCGGCTATTTTGATTGTCGCGGGCGATGTGGAGCCCGCCGAAGTCGAAGCTTTGGCAAAAGAACACTATGGCCCGCTTGCCCCAACCCTTGATCTGCCCGAACGCGAGCGCCCGCAAGAGCCGCCACAACTAAGCGAACGCCGGCTGGTCTATGAAGACCCACGTGTGTCGCAACCCTATGTGATCCGCACCTACCTTGCCCCTGAACGCGACAGGGGAGATCAGGAAACGGCTGCGGCGCTGACAGTGCTGGCCGATATTCTGGGCGGCAGCGCTGCGACCTCCGTTTTTGGTCAGGCGCTCGAGTTGGAGAACCCGAAAGCGGTCTATACCTCGGCTTTCTATAGTGGCGTAAACTATGACGACACGACCTTCGGCCTGGTGATCGTGCCTACGCCTAACGTCACCCTGCAAGAGGCGGAGGATGCAATGGATGCAGTCGTCGCGCAGTTTATCGAGGACGGCGTTGACGCCGAGCAGCTCGAACGTGTGAAAACGCAAATCCGCGCCTCCGAAATTTACGCGCAAGACAATGTTGGTGGATTGGCGCGCCGGTACGGCACCGCACTCACATCCGGCCTGACCGTCGAAGACGTGCAAGCCTGGCCCGACATTTTGGAGGCCGTGACTGAGGAGGACATCATAGCCGCGGCGAAACTGGTGTTTGATCGCAACAAGGCTGTGACGGGTTGGTACCAGAAACCCACACAAAC
The DNA here is from genome assembly GCF_055693445.1 of Litoreibacter sp. JB4-2. Classification (NCBI taxonomy): domain Bacteria; kingdom Pseudomonadati; phylum Pseudomonadota; class Alphaproteobacteria; order Rhodobacterales; family Roseobacteraceae; genus Litoreibacter; species Litoreibacter sp. JB4-2. The sequence goes on along the minus strand of NZ_CM146334.1, from coordinate 2,307,143 downwards.
CGGGGAGGTGACCCAATGATCCGTTTTGTCCTGACCGCAGTTACGCTGGTGTTTCTAAGCGTTCCGGCGCGCGCCATCGATATTCAGGAAGTCACAACACCGGGCGGCATCACCGCTTGGTTGGTTGAAGAACACTCCATCCCTTTTGCGGCACTTGAAATCCGGTTCAAAGGCGGCGCATCGCTGGATCGCGAAGGCAAGCGCGGCGCGATCAACCTGATGACCGGCTTGATCGAAGAAGGTGCTGGCGATTTGGATGCAACCGCCTTCGCTGCCGCGCGGGAGGCCTTGGCAGCCAGCTATGGTTTCGATGTGGGCGACGACTCGTTTTCCATCTCAGCGCAATTTCTCAGCGAGAACCGGGACGAAGCCGTTGCTCTGCTGAAACTTGCCCTCACTGAGCCGCGGTTTGATGAAGCCGCTTTGGAGCGGGTGCGGTCGCAGATCCTGTCGATTATTGGGTCCGATTCCAAGGACCCGAACTCCATTGCCAGCAACACTGCCGCACGCCTGAACTGGGGGGACCACCCTTACGGCTCAGACAGCAATGGAACGCTGGAAAGCGTCGCTGCCCTGACTCGCGATGATGTGGTTAATGCGTTCGGCGATGTACTAGCCCGCGACCGGCTTTATGTTGGTGCTGTTGGCGATATCACCGCTGAGGAGCTTGGCGTGATCCTTGATGATCTGCTGGGCGGATTGCCCGAAACCGGCGCACCCATGCCTGAGCAGGCGAGCTACCTGCAATCGCCCGGCATCACTGTGGTCCCTTTCAACACCCCCCAATCGGTCGCTATTTTCGGCCATGAGGGCATTGATCGGCATGACCCTGACTTTTTTCCGGCCTACGTGATGAACCAGGTTCTGGGCGCTGGTGGCTTTGGCTCACGCCTCATGGAAGAAGTGCGTGAAAAGCGTGGTCTGACCTACGGCATTGGATCTTACCTTGTGCCAAAGGATTACGGGTATCTTTATCTGGGCCAAGTGGCCTCATCAAATGACCGTATCGCGCAAGCCATTGACGTCATTCGCGATGAGTGGGCACGGCTCGCGAGCGAAGGTGTGACGGAAAAAGAACTGGAAACGGCCAAGAAATACCTGACCGGCGCCTACCCGCTGCGTTTTGATGGCAATAGCCAGATCGCAAGCATTCTTGCTGGCATGCAAATGGATGACCTGCCGATTGACTACGCAGACACGCGCAATGACAAGGTGAATGCCGTCACACTGGACGATATCAAACGTGTCGCCGCGCGTTTGTTGCGGCCAGAGGATTTGCATTTCGTCGTTGTTGGTCAGCCCGAAGGGCTCGAAAGCACCAATTGAGTTCCAAACCGTTCTGACATAGCCGAATCGACATATCCCATGCTAAACCTTGGGGTATGAATGCCCAAGACCGCAACATAAGCCAAAATCTGCCCGCAATCAGGCAGCTAGACGAGGTCGCTGTGAACCGCATCGCGGCGGGCGAGGTTGTTGAACGTCCGGCCTCTGCCGTGAAAGAATTGGTGGAGAACGCGCTCGACGCAGGTGCCACCCGGATCGAGCTGGCGATCAAAGACGGCGGCAAAACCCTGATCCGCGTCACCGATGATGGGCATGGTATGTCGGAGGCAGACCTGCCACTTGCCCTGTCGCGCCACGCGACATCGAAGATTGATGGGTCGGACCTGCTCAACATCCATACGTTTGGGTTCCGGGGGAGGCTTTACCATCCCTCGGTGCGGTTGGCAGGCTGTCGATAACGTCCCGAGCCAAAGGCTCCGACACAGCGTTTTCCATCGCGGTCAATGGCGGAAAACAGGACGCTATCCGCCCCGCCGCGTTGAACGTGGGCACCGTGGTAGAGCTGCGCGATTTGTTCTACGCGACCCCCGCGCGGTTGAAGTTTTTGCGCACAGACCGGTCCGAAACCCAGGCCATCAGCGACGTCGTGAAGCGCCTCGCAATGGCGGAGCCCTATGTCGGTTTCACAATCCGCGACATCTCTAGCGGTGATCAGGGTCGCGTCACTTTCCGTGCTGATCCGCAAACTGGCGATCTGTTTGCAGCTATGGGCGCTCGACTGCGCCAGATCATGGGCGCGGATTTTGCCGACAATGCGCTGCAAATCGATGCTGAACGCGACGGTATCACGCTGACCGGGTTCGCGGCTTTGCCCACCTATTCGCGCGGTGCTGCGACAGCGCAATACCTGTTCGTCAATGGCCGCCCCGTGCGGGACAAGTTGCTTGTTGGTGCGTTGCGCGGTGCTTATTCCGACTTCCTGTCGCGCGACCGCCACCCCGCCGTCGCCTTGTTTTTGGAATGCGATCCGCAAAAGGTCGATGTAAACGTGCACCCCGCCAAGGCCGAAGTCCGGTTTCGTGATCCTGGAATTGCGCGCGGGCTGATCGTCTCCGCCCTGAAACATGCATTGGCCGAGGCCGGACATCGGGCGTCAACGACTGTCGCCGACGCGACGCTTGGCGCGTTCCGGCCAGAACCACAGCTTGCGCCGCAGGGCCGCATTTATCAGATGGATATGCCGTCTCAGCAAGCGTTGCGCGGATCTTACCACATGCAGTCGCCGGGCTTGGCCGAAGCACCGGCGCCTTTTGCACCGGCATCCGCGCGTGTCGAAGACGTGATTGAAGACGCCCCGCAAGACACGCCCTTGGGCGCGGCCCGCGCGCAGGTGCACGAGAACTACATCATCGCGCAGACGGCTGACGGAATGGTCATTGTTGATCAACACGCCGCCCATGAGCGGCTGGTTTACGAAAAGCTCAAACGCCAGATGTCGGAGAACGGTGTTGCAACCCAAGCCCTTCTGATCCCGGAGATTGTTGAACTGTCAGACGGCGACGCGGCGCTTTTGTTGGAACATGCGGCGAGCCTCGCCAGCTTCGGGCTGACGATTGAACCCTTCGGGAAAGGCGCGATTGCCGTGCGCGAAACGCCTGCCATCCTTGGGGTGATCAATGCGGAAAACATGCTGCGCGACATTCTTGATGAGATTGACGATCTGGGCGACACCCAAACCCTTGCTGACAAGATCGAAGCGGTGCTCAGCCGCGTCGCATGCCATGGCTCGATCCGGTCAGGGCGGATCATGCGCGGTGACGAGATGAACGCACTTCTGCGCGAAATGGAAGCGACCCCGCATTCAGGTCAGTGCAACCATGGCCGCCCAACTTATGTGGAGTTGAAGCTTGCCGACATAGAACGATTGTTTGGGCGCACATGATCCAGATCGGCGACATGGAAATTGACTTGAGCGACCCGTTCGTCATGGCTGCGCTCATTGGGGCAGGGCTGCTTTTGCTGATCGTGCTTCTGCTGATTTTTGCATTGCGCGCGTCAGCAAGGTCTGCGCGCGCAGCTGAACCTTTGGCGGGACAGGTAGGCCAACTCGCACACGTCGTGCAATCGCTAAGTCAGGGGCAGGCGCAGCTCAGCGGTGGGCTCGATTCCGTGTCAAAAAGTCAGGCGATGACCTTGCAAGCTATGGAAGTGCGTATGGCGGAAGTGCAGCAGAAAATGTCCGAACGTCTGCATGAAAGCGCGATGAAATCGGCGAGGTCCATGTCTGATCTGCAGGAACGGATGAACGACACGCTGCACGGGTCTTCCGAGAAGACGACCAAGTCACTAACTCAGCTTCAAGAGCGGCTCGCGACCATAGACAAGGCACAGACCAATATCGAAAAGTTGTCAGGCGATGTGCTGTCGCTTCAGGATATCCTGTCGAACAAACAGACCCGCGGGGCTTTTGGGGAAATTCAGCTAAACGATATCGTGTCCAAGGCGCTTCCCGCCGACAGCTATTCCTTCCAGACCACGCTTTCCAACAACAAGCGGGCCGATTGCCTGATCAAATTGCCCAACCCGCCGGGTCCCATTGTGATCGACGCGAAATTTCCTCTGGAAGCGTATGAAGCGCTGGTAAATGCCGACACCAAAGACGCGCAGGCCCGCGCGCGCACAGCCTTGGGCCAGGCGGTGCGCGTCCATATCAAAAAGATTGCAGAGAGCTACTTGATCGAAGGCGAAACCGCCGATGGGGCGTTGATGTTCCTTCCGTCAGAGGCTGTGTACGCTGAACTGCACGCTAAGCTGCCCAACATCATTCGTGAAGGCTTTGCAGCGCGTGTCTGGATCGTCTCGCCCACAACCTGCATGGCAACGCTCAACACAATGCGGGCAATCTTGAAAGACGCGCGGATGCGGGAACAAACGGGCGAAATCCGAAAAGCCTTGCGGCAATTGCACCGAGACGTGGAAATCATCGGTGAGAAGGCGGGCAAGCTGGAAACGCATCTGCGTCAGGCGGGTGATGATGTGTCCGGTGTGATCACCGCCGCCACACGCGCAGGAAAGCGAGCAGATCGATTGGATAACTTCGATTTTGAAGAACTGGCCCCGGAGGCGGACACCAATGTGGTCCCACTGGGTAAGGCTCAAGAGTAACGCTTTAGCAGGTCATGATGACCATGTGCAGCGCCGAGATATCCATGCTCACCGGCGCGTCGCAAAGCGGCTCCGTCTCATCGCCCGAGGAGAAAACGATTAACGGAAGCACGTGCCTCGCAACGCGCCGGGAACGAAGAGCTTCTGGTGCATAGATACGAGTGTAGCGAGTCTCGCCAAATATGGTCACCCCAGTGGCCCTTCTGCTTAGAGCCCCCACTCATAACCTCAATCTGACGACCGGGGTCAATCAAGACAAGTAGTTGATTCCTTACTATAAAGATGGGGTGGGCGGATATGCTTAGCCCTTAAACCCAAAGAGACCGCCGTTAGGCAGCCCCTCTGTCAGTCTTTGCAAAACGCTAGATGCGCGCGAATTTTTGCGCAATGCGGGCAATCACGCCCTGGAACTTCAACGGCGCGTCGGTCGCGGCGAGGCAAATGCAGGCGGCACCTTCCTCAGCAACAGGTGTATGATGATCCGCTTCGGTCGCAATCTCAATGTCGCCGCGTGCGAAACGGTCGGCCTCGTCCCTGAACGCGCCTTGTAGCACCAGAGTCAATTCGGTCCCGCGATGCCCATGATCCGGCATTTGTGCGCCAGCTGGAATATGCAACAGCCGGACGGATGCCGATTTTGACGTCTCAAGAATAGCTTGTTTCACGCCCATCCCAACGGATCGCCATTTTACGCCGTCCAGATCGCTACCGACATAGTCGCGAAGCACATCCGGGAAAACATCCGATTTGGGTGCTTTGGGTTTTGAGCGCATCTGGGGTGCATCCGTGTCGATGATGTCAAACACGTCTGACAGTGTTGAAGACATGTCGGCAGTGCCAACTTTCTCCAACACTGCGCCGCCGACAGCCTCAAACGCGCCTAGGCGCGCCCGGCATTCATCACAAAGCGAAATATGAGTAGCGACGACAAGATTGAAGGCTTCAGGCAGCGTGCCTGCTGCGTAGCCCATCAAGAGTGCGTCGGATAAATGATGTTTGATCGGTGTCATGTCACTGTTCATTTCATTACATGCCTCAGGCGCTCTAGTGCGAGGCGGATTCTTGATTTGATCGTGCCGAGTGGCAGACCTGTTTCTGCGGCAATTTCTGAATGTGTCAGGTCGCCAAAATATGCTTTTTGGATCAACTCGCGCTGCTTTTCCGGCAGCTCGGCTATTGCGGCCACAAGCTGTTTGCTCTCTTGCTGCAACCCCAGAACCTCAGAAGGTTCTGGTTCCGCCTCAGGACCCCAAGTCAGTTCATCTGGTTCGGGCCTGCGTTCTTTGCGGATCAGGTCGATCCGCCGGTTGCGTGCAATGGTAAAAATCCAGGTCGACACAGATGCGCGTGAGGGGTCGAACATATGCGCTTTGCGCCAGAGCGTGACCATCACGTCCTGTGTACATTCCTCTGCCATTGACATGTTCGATCCTGATTTCATCAGAAACGCTTTCACCCTAGGTCCAAAGTGGCTGAATAACTCGGCAAATGCTTCCCGATCTTGGGAGGCTTTGATCCGCGCCATGCAGTCAATCCAATTTCGTTCTTCAGTCATATTGCTCGATGTTTTTCGCCGCTTTTTTGACTTGTCGACAGCCATCTTAATGGCTGCACCTTTTAAGGCGGTTGGCAACCCGGAAGGCACTTCAACGGTCTCTACTTCGCTCAACATGTGATGATTACGGCGCCAATGCGCAATTGGATCAGATATTTCTCTTTAATCCGGAAGGCGCGCGTGACCGTATGACATACAACGAAAAATTCCGTGCTGGAGATATGAATGCCTTTTGAAAATTTGCCCGTCGCGCCGAGGCGCATCGCTGTAATCGGTGGGGGCATTTCCGGGATGGGGGCGGCACAAAGACTGGCCGCGAATTGCCATGTGACACTGTTTGAAGCTGACAAGCGCCTTGGTGGACATGCGCGAACCGTGATGGCAGGCAAGTCTGGCCAACAGCCGGTGGATACTGGATTTATCGTATATAACGAAGTGAATTACCCCAATTTGGTCAAGCTATTCGCAGAGCTGGACGTGCCCACTATCGACAGCAGCATGAGCTTTGGTGTGTCTGTCGCGGGTGGCAAGTTGGAATATGCGTTGCACAGCGTTGATGCAATTTTCGCGCAGCGCCGCAATGTCGCCGATCCGCGCTTCCTTCGGATGCTGCGTGATATCCAACGTTTCAATGCCCGCGCGAGCGAGCTGACATCGGACTCGGACCAAAGCATCGGCGATTTTCTTGCCCTGCTTGGCACCGGAAAGTGGTTTCGCGACCACTACTTGCTGCCACTCACCGGGGCGATTTGGTCAACGCCACTGGAACGAATGATGGATTTCCCGGCCCAGGCCTTGGTGCGGTTCATGAAGAACCATGGGCTGATGGGATATTACGATCAACATCAATGGCGCACCGTCCAAGGCGGCTCCATCCAGTATGTCACGCGGCTTGAAAATGATCTGCGGCAGAAGGGCGTAGATATTCGCCTCGGCGCGCCGATATCTGGCGTCACTCGTGGCCCGGTCAGTGCCTCTGTCACACCCGTTGGCGGCGTCGCGGAAGAATTTGATGAGGTGATCTTCGCCACACATTCTGATCAGGCGCTTTCGCTTTTGGCAGATGCTTCCCCGGTTGAGGCGGCGTCGCTCGGAGCGGTGCGCTATCAGCCCAACACGGCCGTCCTGCACGCAGACACGTCTTTGATGCCCAAACGCCGTAAGGTCTGGGCCAGCTGGAGCTATTGCGAAGATGTGATCGGTGCGCGTGATGAGATCGATCTGACCTATTGGATGAACTCGCTGCAACCAATCCCGGCTGATGACCAAATGTTTGTCACGCTGAATTCGACCCGCCCGATCCGCGAAGAGCTGATCTACGATACCAATACATTCATGCACCCGGTCTTCGATTTGGGCGCATTGAAGGCTCAGAAAGACATCGCTGCCACAAACGGCACCAACCGCACATGGTTCTGTGGTGCGTGGATGAAGAACGGCTTCCATGAAGACGGGCTGTCCAGCGCGATTGACGTCGCGGATGCATTGCTCGCCCATGACGTCAGCGTGGCGGCAGCTTGAACACCATCCAACATATCGCCGGCACGACATTCCACGGGCGCAAGGGCGACATTGAAAACGCCTTCTCTTACGGCGTAGATTACGTTTTGCTCGACCTTGAGCGCGACACACGCGGCCCCGCATTGTTTTCCCGTGACCGCGGCAATCTCATTTCGCTTTGGACAAGTGATCACGGCGGCGCGCCGAAGCAGGGGCAAGGCGCGGCGTGGTTCCGCGACGTGATCGGGGCACATGGTTTAGCCGATGTTGTGGTCCGCACAGCATTGCTGGCGCAACCGCGGGTCTTGGGCCATGTCTTCAATCCGGTCAGTTTTTGGCTGGGTTTCGACGCCCAAGACAAGCTGCGCGTCGTCGTGTCCGAGGTGTCCAACACCTATGGCGACCGCCACTCCTACATATGCGCCCATTCTGATAAGCGCGTTATCGAACCCACCGACACGCTGGAAGCCAGCAAGATTTTCTACGTGTCACCGTTTCAGCCGGTCGAAGGTGGTTACCAGTTCCGCTTTGATATTCGGGACGACAAGATTGGCATTTGGATTGACTATAATGCCGGCAAGAACGGGCTTTTGGCCACGCTCACTGGTAGGCGTGCACCTCTTACAAATCTGTCGATCTTGCGCGCCTGCCTGCGACGTCCGCTCGGGTCGCGCCGCGTTCTGGGCCTGATCCACTGGCAGGCATTAAAGCTCTGGTGGAAAGGCGCATCTTTCCGCACCCGGCCAGAACCCCCTACGGAAGAAGTCTCAAGATGAGCGCGCTTGCCACAGCTCAAGCGGCCCGCCTGCCGGCGTGGTCGTTGTTTGGCGCAGTGCTTTCTGGCGCCGGGCTTCCGATCTATATTTATGCGCCTAAATTCTACGCAGACAATTTTGGGATCAGCCTGACGCTGCTGGGCTTGGTTCTGTTCGGATTGCGCTTGTTTGACGTGGTGCAAGACCCCGTCTTGGGCTGGATAAGCGAACGATTAGGCAAACTGCGCAGCGTAGCGGTTTGGGGGGCGGGGCTTGTTCTAGCCGCCTCCATGTACGGATTGTTCGCAGTGTCGCCGCCGATCAACGCGGTCTGGTGGTTTGGCCTGATGATCACCGGGCTCTTCACGGCATTCAGCTTTCTGACCATTAATTTCTACGCCGAAGGCGTCACCAAAGCCAGATCGCTGAACAACGGACACACCCGCCTTGCTGCCTGGCGGGAAACCGGTGCACTGCTTGGCGTTTGCCTCGCTGCTGTCGCTCCAAGTGTTTTGGAACCTATTTTCGACGCCCCTTTTGCCATTTTCGCGGTCTCCTTTTGCCTGTTCGTGTTGGCCGCGCTGATCTGGATGACGCCCGAATGGACCGGTGGGGGCACGCAAGACCCTGCGCCGATAAAGATGATCCTGGCAGACGTTACCGCAAAGCGCTTGTTAATACTGGCGTTGTTCAACGCAACGCCATTGGCGGTTAGCTCAACTCTGTTTCTTTTCTATGTCGAAAGCCGCCTCGGCGCGCCCGGATGGGAAGGCCCGCTGCTGGTGCTTTTCTTCCTGGCTGCTGCTGCATCGGCGCCGTTTTGGGCACGGTTATCCGACCGGATCGGCCCCAAGAAAACACTGCTGAGCGCCATGGCGCTCGCAATCGCCTCCTACTCCATCGTCTTGGCGTTGGGGCAGGGCGATCTATGGATTTTTGCGCTCGTCTGTGTGGCCTCTGGGGCCACGATTGGCGCTGACCTGACGCTTTTGCCCGCGATGTTCGCGCGGCGCATGGCGCAGGTGTCACCAAATGGCGGGCAGGGATTCGGGCTGTGGTCCCTTGTGTCGAAATTTACGCTCGCCTTCGCCGCCGCCGTGTTGTTGCCGATTTTGCAACTTGCAGGGTTTACGTCTGGCGCGGCGGACAATTCTGACACAGCCCTTCAGGCGCTTACGCTTCTCTACGCGTTGGTGCCTTGCATCCTGAAACTCGTAGCCATGGGCCTTTTGGCCATAACCCCATTGGAGGACTGACGTATGGAAGTTCTAACATATTTGTTGATCGGCGCGATTGTCGTGCTCTCGCTGATCCTTTTGCATCAACGCAAATTAAGTTTCACAGCACAGCAGCCTGACGATTACGTCGATAGTGGACCTGCGCTGAACCTGCGCGAGCATTTGAGCGGCCCACTTTTGTGCGAAGGCATCATCTACGGCCCATCTGGCCGCGTTTCATCGCGTTTTACTGCCGATATGAATGTCACTTGGGATGGGAATGTCGGGACGATGACCGAACGTTTTTACTATGACAGCGGCTCCGTACAGGATCGTTGCTGGACCCTGACGCTCGGCAATGACGGCTCGGTCAAAGCGACCGCGCCCGATGTCATCGGCGATGGTCGTGGGGAATCAAAGGGGTCGGCCTTGCAATTGCTCTACAAGATTAAACTCGCAGACGATGCGGGCGGCCACGTGTTGGACGCGGTTGACTGGATGTATCTCGTTGAAAACGGCACCATCATGAACCGCAGCCAGTTCCGTAAGTTCGGCATAAAAGTGGCTGAGCTGGTCGCCACCATGCGCAAAGTCGATGTGGATCAGAAAGAAGCTGCGTGAGGTCTTTCAAAGACAAGACCTACTGGCTGGTCGGCGCCTCTGCTGGGCTGGGCGAGGCGCTTGCGCATAAGCTGGTCGCGGCCGGCGCGCAGGTTATCGTCTCCGCACGGGGCGAAGATGATCTAAAGCGTGTTGTTGCTGATCTTGGTCCGGCTGCGCGCTATGTCACCATCGATGTAAGTGATGCCGACGATGTTGCCCGAGCGGCCAAGGACGTAGGCGAGATCGATGGCTACGTTCATCTTGCAGGTGTCTATTGGCCCATGGGCGCGCAAGATTGGGATGTTGCGAAGGTCACTGCGATGCTCGACATCAACATGACGGGTATGGCTCGGGTTTTAGGTCATGTCGTACCCCCGATGGTTGCGAAGGATGACGGGCACATTGTTATCACATCCTCGCTCACCGGGTTTCGGGGCTTGCCCGGCTCCATCGGCTACACCGCCTCCAAGGCGGCTGCGATGAGCCTTGCAGAGTGTATGGAATGCGACCTGCGCAAGACCGGTGTTGACGTCCAGGTCGCTAATCCAGGCTTCATCAAAACGCAGCTCACGGACAAGAACGATTTCAACATGCCCTTCCTGATGCAGCCTGATGAGGCCGCGCAGATCATGTTCAACCACATGAAATTCGGCGGTTTCAAGCGTAGTTTTCCGACGCTTTTCAGCCTGATTTTCCGCGGCAGCCAATTCCTGCCCGACTGGCTATATTTCCGCCTGTTTGGAAAATCCTAACCTCGACAACTTTCCTCATATGCGTCGGATGTCTCCGAACGGAAACGCCCATGGCGTAAAACCGCGTCTCTAGGTCGCCTGTGAACGGCTAAACGCGCGCGGGTTTCAGGCTAAACTCCCCGTCAAGGGAGACTCTGACTATGTCTGACACCATCAAATTCACGCTCGACGGCACCGAAGTAGAAGCGAACGCGGGCGAAACCATTTGGGAAGTCGCCAAGCGTGCGGGCACGACGATCCCACATTTGTGCCACAAGGACGCGCCGGGCTACCGCAGCGACGGCAATTGCCGGGCCTGCATGGTGTCAATTGATGGCGAGCGCGTCTTGGCGGCCTCGTGTATCCGCGAACCCTCCGAAGGTATGGTCGTCTCCTCACAAGGGGAACGCGAAACGAATGCCCGTCGCACTGTGATGGAGATGCTGGTCACTGACCAGCCAGAGCGCGATTCGGCGCATGATAAATCCTCGCATATGTGGGACATGGCTGACGCCCAAGGCGTCGCTGAAAGCCGTTTCCCCGAATTGGAAAAAGACCGCGTCCCGCTCCTGGACAATTCCCACGTCGCGATGAGCGTCAACCTGGATGCCTGCATCAGCTGTGGTCTATGCGTGCGCGCCTGCCGCGAAGTTCAGGTCAATGATGTGATTGGCATGGCCGGTCGGGGCCATGATGCCTACCCGGTTTTCGACATTGATGATCCTATGGGCGCGTCGTCCTGCGTGGCGTGTGGCGAATGTGTGCAGGCCTGCCCAACAGGGGCTTTGATGCCCGCCACGGCCGTGGACGAAAACCAGAAAGGCGATTTGAAAGATTTCGACCATGAGGTGAAATCAGTTTGTCCCTATTGCGGTGTGGGTTGCCAGCTGTCCTACAAAATCAAAGATGATAAAATCGCATGGGTTGACGGTATTGACGGCCCGGCGAACGAAAACCGCCTTTGCGTCAAAGGCCGGTTCGGTTTCGACTATGTCGACCACAAACACCGTCTGACGAAACCCTTGATCCGCCGCGAAGACGCGCCCGCCAAGAGTCTGAACGTTGATCCGTCCGACCTGTCCACCCATTTCCGCGAAGCAACATGGGATGAGGCGTTGGATTTCGCTGCCAACGGCATGAAGGGCCGTGGACGTGAAATTGCGGGCTTTGGCTCGGCCAAATGTTCGAATGAGGAAGCGTACCTTTTCCAAAAGCTGATCCGTCAGGCGTTCAAGCACAACAATGTCGATCACTGCACGCGGCTGTGCCACGCGTCTTCCGTGTCTGCGCTTCTGGAAAACGTGGGGTCTGGCGCTGTGACCGCGACATTCAATGAAATTGAAAACGCCGATGTGGCCATCGTGATTGGCGCGAACCCGACCGAAAACCACCCCGTCGCCGCGACCTATTTCAAGCAATTCACCAAACGCGGCGGTAAGCTGATCGTGATGGACCCGCGTGGGCAGGGGTTGAAACGCTACGCCTCGCATATGCTGCAATTCCGCCCCGGCGCGGATGTCTCGATGCTGAACGCGATCATGAATGTGATCGTCGAAGAAGGTCTTTATGACGAGCAATATATCGCAGGATACACAGAAAATTGGGAAGAGATGAAAGCCCATCTTTCCGATTTCACGCCTGAAAAAATGTCAGAGATTTGCGGCATCGCGCCCGACGTTCTGCGTGACGTGGCGCGAACATTCGCAGGCGCCCAAGCTGGTATGATTTTCTGGGGCATGGGCGTGTCGCAACACATCCACGGAACCGACAATTCCCGTTGTTTAATCAGTCTCGCACTGATGTGCGGCCATGTCGGTCGCCCCGGCGCAGGCCTGCACCCGCTGCGCGGTCAAAACAACGTACAGGGCGCGTCTGACGCTGGCCTGATTCCGATGTTCTTGCCAGACTACAAGTCGGTCACCGACGATGGTGTGAGATCAGCCTTTAACGATGTGTGGCAGTCCGAAGACTTCTCGAATGAGAAAGGTCTGACAGTCGTTGAAATTATGGACGCGATCCACAATGACGAAATCAAAGGCATGTACGTCTTGGGTGAAAACCCGGCCATGTCCGATCCCGATGTAGATCACGCCCGCGACGCCTTGGCCAAGCTCGACCATTTGGTTGTGCAAGATATTTTCCTTACGGAAACCGCGAATTATGCTGATGTGATCCTTCCCGCCTCTGCCTGGGCCGAAAAAACCGGCACTGTCACCAACACCAACCGTCAGGTCCAAATGGGCCGCCCCGCGATCTCGCCCCCGGTGACGCCAAAGAAGACTGGTGGATTGAGACCGAATTGGCAAAGCGGCTTGGGCTCGGCTGGACGTATACGCATCCCAAACAGGTCTTTGCAGAGATGAAGATGAATATGGGATCGCTCGACAATATTACGTGGGAGCGGCTTGAGGGTGAGGCGGTGACCTATCCGTCGCTCAGCCCCGAAGACCCGGGCCAGCCTATTGTGTTTGGCGACGGTTTTCCGCGCCAGGGCGGCCGCGCGCGGTTCACGCCTGCGAATGTGATCGCGCCCGACGAAAGCCCGGATGCGGATTATCCGTTCATTCTTATTACTGGCCGTCAGCTGGAGCATTGGCACACGGGCTCTATGACGCGGCGCGCCAGTGTTTTGGACGGGCTTGAGCCGGAAGCGAACTGCTCCCTGCATCCGAAAACGCTGCGCAAGCTGGGTGTTGAACCGGGCGGTATGATCCAACTGACAACGCGCCGGGGAACGGTCACGGTTATGGCGCGCGCAGATCGGGCGGTGTCGGAGGATAACGTGTTCCTGCCTTTCGCCTATGTGGAAGCCGCAGCCAATATTCTGACCAATTCTGCGCTCGACCCCTACGGCAAAATTCCTGAGTTCAAATTCTCCGCCGTGCGAGTCGAAAAGCCGGTTGAGGCCGTGGCCGCCGAATAATTTGCCGAACAAAGGATCGGGCGGCGTCAGTAGTCGCCCATCATACCGCGCACCAGCGGCAAAACGACGGCTGATACGGCACCGACAGCAGCGCCTACACCTAGGCGTACATAGATCGTGCCCAATTGCGGCGCGAAAATGCTAAGAAGCCCGCAGACACAGGCATAAAATCCAAGAGCAATAATATCCATGTTTCATGTCTTAGCATGGAATCTTGGATGCGTCAGGTCGGCCTTTTTCTAATTATATGAACGATTGTTCAAAAAACTATTTGACGGATGCCGCCCCGCCCGCACAGTATTGGGCTCGCATCGGACATAAATCCGGGCAGGTGACTTGTTCTGGGAGGATATCTTGGCACCAACTGAAACTGCATCCGCAGAGTTTCAGACCATTCCGCAGCTTCTCGCGCGCAACGTCGCACGCCATGGGGGGAAGCCTGCATACCGCGAAAAAGAATTCGGTATCTGGCAAAGCTGGAGCTGGGCTGAAACGGAACAGGAAATCGACGCGCTCGCCTTGGGTCTGATGACGCTTGGCATCAACGAAGGTGACCACGTGGCCATTATCGGGCGCAACCGGCCGTATTTCTATTGGTCGATGGTCGCCGCGCAGAAATGTGGGGCCGTGCCGGTGCCGCTCTATCAAGATGCGGTTGCAGAAGAGATTGCCTATGTGCTCGACCATTGCGGGGCACGCTTTGTTATTGCGCAGGATCAGGAGCAGGTCGACAAGGTCATTGAAGTGCAGGACCAGCTGCCCGGCCTCGACCATATGATCTATCTCGACCCGCGCGGCCTGCGAAAATACGATCACTCGAAACTGTCCAGATTCGAAGACTTACAGAAGGCAGGTTTGGCGGCAAGTGCTGACCATCAAAACGTGTTGAAGGCGCGCTTGGCGACCCAAGATGCCGATACGACCTGCGTCATGCTTTACACGTCCGGCACCACCGGGCGGCCTAAGGGCGTGGTGCTGTCGAACCGAAATGTGGTGGAAACCTCAAAGAACTCATCCGAATTCGATGATCTCAGGCCGGGTGATGAGATCCTTGCGTATCTACCAATGGCATGGGTTGGCGATTTCATCTTCTCCATCGGGCAGGCTTATTGGACCGGGTTCTGTGTCAATTGTCCCGAAAGCCCGGAGACCATGCATCAGGATCTGCGTGAGATCGGGCCGACTTATTACTTTGCGCCGCCACGCGTGTTTGAAACCCAGCTGACCAATGTGATGATCCGCATGGAAGATGCGGGTCGCTTCAAGCATTGGTTGTTTCACCATTTCATGGCCCATGCCAAGAAGGTAGGGCCAGCGATGCTGGATGGGGAGGCTGTCGGTTTCCTAGACCGGCTAAAATACAAGCTCGGCGATTTGATGGTGTATGGCCCATTGAAAAACACATTGGGGTTTAGCCGTGTGCGTGTGGGTTATACCGCAGGCGAGGCCATCGGGCCTGAGATATTCGACTTCTACCGCTCGCTTGGGATCAATCTCAAACAGCTCTACGGCCAGACAGAAGCCTGCGTGTTTATCACCCAGCAACCGGATGGCGAGGTGCGATCCGATACGGTCGGCGTGGCATCACCGGGCGTAGAGTTGAAAATTGCCGATAGTGGAGAGGTGTTCTACCGCTCCCCCGGTGTCTTCGTGAAGTATTTTAAGAATGACGAAAGCACCGCGGATACCAAAGATGCTGAGGGTTGGGTCGCGACAGGTGATGCGGGTTTCATCGAAGAAGGGTCGGGACATCTTCGGATCATAGACCGAGCCAAGGATGTCGGGAAGATGCAGGACGGAGCGTTGTTCGCGCCGAAATATGTTGAAAACAAACTGAAATTCTTCCCGAATATTCTTGAGGCTGTTGTATTTGGCAATAGCCGCGATCGCTGCACAGCCTTCATCAATATCGACCTGACCGCCGTAGGGAACTGGGCGGAACGCAACAACATAGCCTATTCGTCTTACCAAGAATTGGCGGGACATGAGCAGGTGTTGAACACGATCCAGGCCCATGTTGAGGACGTGAATGCCTCCGTCGCTGAGGACCCAATGCTGGCAGGATGTCAGGTGCACAGGTTTATCGTGCTGCACAAACAACTTGATGCGGATGATGGGGAGCTGACGCGGACCCAGAAGGTGCGCCGTCGGATCATTGAAGAGAAATACGCCGATTTAATCGCGGCGCTTTATGATGGGTCGGCACGTGTCTCGACCGAGACGGAAGTGACCTATGAAGACGGACGCAAAGGGTCGATTAAGGCCGATTTGGAAATTCGCGATGCGCGGGTTGTGGCGCCGATGAAGGTGGCTGCGGAATGACGGTGCGACGCTCATCTTCGATATCGCCCCGCCCGCCATCCCGAGGGGGATACTCATGAACGCAATGTCGGGAAACTATGTGACGTCAGACGGTCGCCAGATCGGTAACACCTTGATGGAGATGAAGAATATCACGCTCCGCTTTGGTGGGGTGGTTGCGATTAAGGACATTTCGTTTGACATCCACGAGGGTGAAATTCGCGCGATCATTGGGCCTAACGGGGCCGGAAAATCCTCGATGCTCAATGTCATTTCGGGGTTCTATCATCCGCAAGATGGCGAGGTTTGGTTTCGTGGCTCAAAACGCCCGGCAATGAAGCCCTACCAGGTGGCCCAGCAGGGCATTGCACGCACCTTTCAGAACATCGCTTTGTTCAACGGGATGAGCGTTTTGGACAACGTTATGACGGGACGGTTGACCCATATGAAGACCGGGCTGTTTGCGCAGTCTTTCTGGAAAGGAAAGGCCGAGCGGGAAGAGGTTGAAAACCGGGAAGTCGTTGAGAAGATTATTGATTTCCTTGAGATTCAAGCAATCCGAAAAACCCCTGTTGGGCGGCTTCCATACGGTTTGAAGAAACGCGTGGAGCTGGCGCGGGCCCTGGCGGCGGAGCCGAAATTGCTGCTTCTGGACGAACCGATGGCGGGAATGAACGTTGAAGAAAAAGAGGATATGTCGCGCTTTATCCTCGACGTGAACGACGAATTTGGCACCACGATTGCGCTGATTGAACACGATATGGGCGTCGTCATGGACCTGTCCGACCGGGTCGTTGTGATGGATTACGGGCGCAAAATTGGCGACGGGACACCCGACGAAGTGCGCAACAATCAGGAGGTGATTGATGCGTATTTGGGGGTCTCACATGACTAAAATCGGCGTACACAACCCGTACACACCCCGTGCACACCCTGTAGTGACGTTTTGCGCAGCGTTGATGCTGGCCGGCGGCGCGCAGGCGGGGGCGTGGGACGAGTTTGAGCAGCGGTGTTTGTTGGCCTTTGAAAACGGAGTTCCTGCGATCACGCAAGGATTGTCCGAAGTGCCATTGCCAGGATTGGCGGAGAGTGAAACGGCCTTCGCGGGACTGCAGGGTGGCGCGTTGATGATCTTGGAAAAACGACCCAGCGACGGGTTCAGTGCATGCCGGGTTTTCTTTTCGCAGGGCGAAGAGGTTGCACCGTTCGATGCTTGGGCTCGCGCTCAACTCACCGATCAGCGTTATGTGCCCGACACTGTCACGGGCAGTGACGCAGAGGTGGCCCTTTTGAGCCATGAGTGGATTGAACCTGTCATCGGCGTCCAGAAGCGTCAAACGCGCGGTGGGCATGAGCTGCGTGTCGTTGAAACGGAATTGGAGAGCTAAGCGATGCCTGACCAACTTCTTTTTGCGATGGAAGTGACGCTGAACGGGCTGATGGCGGGGGTGCTCTATGCTCTGGTCGCTTTGGGGTTCGTTTTGATCTTCAAGGCGTCGGGGATATTCAACTACGCGCAAGGGGTCATGGCGCTGTTCGCGGCCCTGACGCTGGTGGGGATCATGGAGGGGCAGGTGCCGTTTGCGCATCTGATCAACGCGATCTTTGGCACGGATATCCACCATTTTGGATGGCATGTGCCCGCGCTGCTGGCGATTTTTTTGACGATGGTTGTGATGGTCGCTCTCGCTTGGGCGGTGCAGCGGTTTATTTTCCGGCATCTCGTGAACCAAGAACCGATCTTGTTGTTTATGGCCACGATTGGGCTGGCCTTCGTGATGGAAGGCGTCGGCGACATCATGTGGGGCGCCGATATCAAGAAGCTTGA
Source organism: Litoreibacter sp. JB4-2 (assembly GCF_055693445.1). Classification (NCBI taxonomy): domain Bacteria; kingdom Pseudomonadati; phylum Pseudomonadota; class Alphaproteobacteria; order Rhodobacterales; family Roseobacteraceae; genus Litoreibacter; species Litoreibacter sp. JB4-2. The sequence continues at coordinate 2,289,278 of NZ_CM146334.1, read as the reverse complement.
TGTCGGCCTGCCGCAGGGGATCAATGATTGGATTGATGTCACCACGTTTGAGGCCTTTGGCTACGGGTTCTTCATCGACAACCTCGATATCTCAGCAACCATCGTGGCAATCATCCTCGTGGCCGCGCTGATTGCGTTTTCCCAATATACCAAGCAAGGCCGCGCTTTGCGGGCTGTGGCCGATGACCATCAGGCGGCCTTGTCGGTGGGCATTTCGCTGAACTTCATCTGGATTTTGGTCTGGTCGATTGCGGGGTTCGTCGCGCTTGTGGCGGGCATCATGTGGGGGGCCAAATCCGGCGTTCAGTTCTCCCTGTCATTGATCGCCTTGAAGGCGCTGCCGGTGCTGATGTTGGGTGGGTTCACTTCGATCCCCGGCGCAATCATTGGCGGGCTGATTATTGGCGTGGGCGAGAAGCTGTTCGAGTTCTTGATTGGGCCGATGGTGGGGGGCGCTACGGAGAACTGGTTCGCTTACGTGCTGGCGCTGCTGTTTTTGGTTTTCCGCCCGCAGGGGCTGTTTGGGGAGAAGATCATTGAACGCGTTTGACGGGGCAGCCGTGGATTTGAGTATTTTTGACAGAACGAAGCGTGTTGAGCGCGTTTTGGGAGGGCGGGGCTGATGTTCTACCGTGAAGCCGGGGATTTCTCGACTACCTATTCGCAGGACAGCCAGACCTTTCCGATCCGGTTTGACCGATACCGCTACTATGCGGTTTTGCTTGTGGCTTTCTTGGTCGTGCCGTTTTTCATCAACGACTATTGGGCTAACGCGGTGTTTGTGCCGTTTTTGATCTACGCGATTGCGGCGATTGGGTTGAATATTTTGACCGGCTATTGCGGGCAGGTCTCGCTCGGGACCGGTGGGTTTATGGCTGTGGGGGCCTATAGCTGCTACAAGCTGATGACGGGGTTTCCTGAGATCTCCATTGTGATCCATGTGATCTTATCGGGTGGTATCACAGCGGCGGTTGTGACGTTGTTTGGCCTGCCGTCGCTCAGGATCAAAGGGTTTTACCTGGCCGTGGCGACGCTGGCGGCGCAGTTTTTCCTGGTCTGGCTGTTTAATAAGGTGGCGTGGTTCTACAACTACTCCGCCTCCGGCCAGATTTCAGCGCCGGAGCGCAGTGTGTTCGGTGTGATCGTGACCGGGCCCAATACGGATGCTTGGGCGAAATACATGATCTGTCTGGTCTTCGTGACCTTCTGCGCGATTGTGGCACGCAACCTGACGCGTGGCTCGGTCGGGCGCAAATGGATGGCGATCCGCGACATGGATATTGCAGCTGAGATCATCGGTGTGAACCCGATGAAGGCGAAGCTGACGGCATTCATGGTGTCGGGCTTTTTCGTTGGTATCGCAGGGGCGCTGTTTTTCAGCGTCTATCTGGGGGCCGCGGAAGTGGGCGAGAGCTTTGGGATCGACAAGTCGTTTCTGGTGCTTTTCATGATTATTATTGGCGGGCTGGGGTCGATCTTTGGGTCCTTCGCTGGCGCTGCTTTCATGGTGCTGCTGCCCGTCTTTTTAAAGAACGTGTTTGTGGGCGGATTGGGGTGGCCCACCGATCTGGCGGCGCATTTGCAATTTATAGTCTCGGGCAGTCTGATCATCATTTTCTTGATCATGGAGCCGCACGGGCTGGCGCAGCTTTGGCGTCTGGCGAAGGAGAAATTAAGACTGTGGCCGTTCCCGCATTAGCGGCGGCGCACATAACAAGGCCGGGGCAACCGGCACTATCGGATAAACCAATGGGAGGAAATAACTGATGAAATTACTGAGCATGACCGTGGCGGCCGTGATGGCCGCGAGCCCGGTGATGGCGGACCTTGTGTTCCCGTCGCTGAGCTACCGGACCGGGCCTTACGCCTCGAACGGCATCCCATTTGCGGATGGATATGAGGATTATTTCACGCTTTTGAACGAGCGTGACGGCGGCATTGGTGGGGTGCCGGCGCGCGTGTTGGAGTGCGAGACCGGCTACAACACTGAGAAGGGGATTGAATGCTACGAATCCACGAAAGGTGAGGGCGCCTTGGTGTACCAACCGCTGTCCACCGGCATCACCTATCAGCTGATCCCAAAATCTGCGGCGGACGGCATTCCGATTCTGACGATGGGCTACGGGCGGACGTCGGCCAAGAACGGTGCGGTCTTCTCGCATACGTTCAATTTTCCGGCCAACTACTGGGACGGGGCCAGCCACGCGGTCAACCATGTCTTGGATGTGAATGGCGGCGACATTTCCGGAAAGAAAATCGCGCTTGTGTATCACAACTCCGCCTATGGGAAGGAGCCGATCCGCACGCTTGAGGAGCTGACCAAAAAGCATGGCTTTGAGCTGATGCTGGTGCCTGTCGACCATCCAGGTCAGGAGCAGAAATCGCAATGGCTGCAAATTCGCCAGCAGCGCCCGGACTATGTGTTCCTCTGGGGCTGGGGGGTGATGAACCAAGTCGCCATTCAGGAAGCAACCAACATTCGTTTCCCGATGGAGAATTTCATTGGTGTCTGGTGGTCCGGGTCTGAAAACGATGTGCTTCCGGCCGGTGACGGCGCGGATGGGTATAAGGCGCTTGCCTTCCACAACCTCGGGATGGACTACCCCTTGTTTGAGGACATGCAGAAATACGTGATTGATGCTGGCAAGGCTGCTGGCGCGGGCGATCAGATTGGTACCGTGCTTTACAACCGGGGCATGTACGCGGCGATGTTGGCTGCGGAATCCGCCAAGACCGCTCAGGAAATCCACGGCACTGCAGAAATCACGCCAAGTCAAATGCGTGATGGTATGGAGGCCCTGGAGATCACAGAAGCGAAAATGGCTGCGCTGGGTCTGCCGAACTTCGGCCCGGAATTCAAAGTGTCTTGCGAGAACCATGGCGGCAACGGCTTAGGTGCCGTGGCGCAGTGGGACGCAAAAGCCGGTGAGTGGAACCTGATCACGGGCTATGAGCCATCGGATCAGGAGGTGATCGGAGCGCTGGTTGCCGAAGATTCCAAGGCATATGCGGATGAGGCCGGCATTACGCCAGCTTGCTAAATTTCAACCCCGGCCCGTGGATTGCGGGCCGGGGTTTTCAACCTTTGACGGAGTGCTGACATGCTGGATGGTTCTGGTGAGAGCGAGACCAAGACCCTCTTGGAGGTCAACAATATTGAGGTGATCTACAATCACGTCATTCTGGTGCTGAAGGGCGTCTCGCTGAAAGTGGCAGAAGGCGGGATCACGGCGCTGCTTGGCGGGAATGGCGCGGGAAAGACCACGACGCTGAAGGCTGTGTCGAACCTGCTGCATTCTGAGCGCGGTGAGGTCACCAAGGGCTCTATCGCCTATCGTGGGGACAGTGTCGCGGGACTGGACCCGGCGGACATGGTGAAGCGCGGCGTCATCCAGGTTATGGAAGGGCGACACTGCTTTGAGCATCTGACCGTTGAAGAGAACCTGATGACAGGCGCCTATACGCGCGGTGATGGGCGTGGCGCGATCGCGGCCGATTTGGAGAAGGTTTATACCTATTTCCCCCGACTGAAAGAACGGCGTACCAGCCAGGCGGGCTATACCTCCGGCGGGGAGCAACAGATGTGCGCCATTGGCCGCGCGCTGATGAGCCGGCCCGAAACGATCTTGCTGGACGAACCGTCAATGGGGCTGGCGCCGCAGCTGGTCGAAGAGATTTTCGGGATTGTGAAATCGCTGAACGAGCAAGAGGGCGTGTCCTTTCTGCTCGCAGAGCAGAACACAAATGTCGCACTGCGCTTCGCGCATTACGGCTACATTCTTGAGTCGGGACGGGTTGTGATGGACGGCCCCGCGCACGAGCTGCGCGAGAACCCGGATGTCAAAGAATTCTACCTTGGGGTCAGTGAGGAGGGGCGCAAATCGTTCCGCGACGTGCGCTCTTATCGTAGACGGAAGCGCTGGTTGAGCTGACCGGGATTTGAGTATTTTTAACAGAACGAAGCGGGTGTGGGATGCGCTATTTCGATGAATTAGAGACACGCTCGGCCGATGCCCGCGAAGCGGATCATCTGTCCAGGCTGCGATCCCAAGGCGTTAGCATTACGTCGCTTTCTGAACTGGCCTCCTTACCGGTTTTTCGAAAGGCGGAGCTGAGCGAGAAGCAGAAAGCGGACGCGCCGTTTGGGGGCCTTTATGTCGGTGATGTCGCGCATGTGTTCCAATCCCCGGGGCCAATTTATGAGCCCGGCGGCGTGACCCATGACTGGTGGCGTTTTGGACGTTTCCTGCATGCGGCTGGTATCGGGCGTGACGACATCGTGCAGAATTGCTTTGGGTACCACCTGACGCCCGCAGGAATGATGTTTGAAAACGGAGCCCGGGCTGTTGGCGCGAAAGTGCTTCCGGCGGGGACCGGTCAGACCGAACTGCAAGTGCGCGCGGCCAGTGACATCGGCTGTACGGCCTATGCCGGGACGCCGGATTATTTGAAGGTCATTTTGGACAAAGCCGAAGAGATGGGCGTCCCCCTGAGATTCTCAAAAGCCGCTGTATCTGGCGGCGCTTTGTTCCCGCAATTGCGGCAGGCCTATGCAGACCGCGGCATCACCTGCCTACAATGCTACGCGACCGCCGATTTGGGCCATATCGCCTATGAGAGCGCCGCAATGGAGGGGATGATCCTCGATGAGGGTGTGATCGTCGAAATCGTGACGCCGGGCACAGGTGATCCTGTCGCTGAGGGTGAGGTCGGTGAGGTCGTCGTGACGTCGCTCAATCCCGACTATCCGCTTATACGGTTTGGGACTGGCGATATGAGCGCTTTCATGTCGGGGATGTCACCTTGCGGGCGGACGGGCAAGCGCATCAAAGGCTGGATGGGGCGTGCCGACCAGACCACCAAGATCAAAGGTTTGTTCGTGCGTCCCGAACAGGTAGCGGCGCTTGTAAACCGGCATCCCGAGATTGGGCGTGCTCGGGTGATTGCAACGCGCGAAGGCGATGCTGACGGTATGATCGTCCGTATCGAGGCGCCATCGGGCGGTGACTATTCAGTGTCGGTTCAAGAGCTCTTAAAGCTCCGCGGCACGATTGAAATTGTCGCTGCAGGCAGTTTGCCCAAAGACGGTGTGCTGATCGAGGATTCGCGCAGCTACGACTAAGTCGCGATCAAATTTGGTCGAATTTTCTCAATATTTCACCATTCTCACGCGTTGTGATCGGCTTCTCACGCGGGCGTGAGGGGTTGCGCGGTCGGGGGAACTGTATGTGCGAATACGCACTTAAATATGCTATTTTAGATGTTTTGGTGTATTGAGATGGGCCCACACAAGGCGCATATTCATCTCATCAAACGGCAACACGCCGATACACATAACGGCCCAAGAGGCCAACACACACTGGAGAAACACAATGAAAACCATCATCGCAACCGCCCTCGTATCCCTGTCCCTGGCCGCTCCTGCTGCCGCTGAAACTGCGCAAGAGTTCTTCGCTCTGGGCAACGACTCAGCCGCTGAGCGCATCGTCTCGGAAACATCTGTCGGCAACCCAATCGGCGCCGCTGAAGCCCTGGCTCTGGTGAACGACAGCCCTGCTGAGAACACAGTAAACTTCGACCGCGCCCGCTCAGTAGACGTCAAAGAAGTCCAAGCGTTCTTCGCACTGGGCAACGACTCAGCCGCTGAGCGCCACGTGAAATAAACTGAACAACCAGATGGACCTAACCCTCAGGTTGATCCATCTTCAGTGGCCCGATCTTCGGATCGGGCGGGGCGCGCCTTGGTGATGCGAGGCGCGCTTTTTTAATGGCGACAACGAAAAAAGCCGCCCCAGTTTGGAGCGGCTTTTTCTAGTCTTTGGTTCGTCTCAACCCTGGTTTCGGCTTAACCTTGGCGAGCTTTGAACCGGCGCTGTGTTTTGTTGATCACGTAAACACGGCCCTTGCGGCGCACAATCCGGCAATCCCGGTGGCGCGACTTCAGGGAGCGAAGCGAGTTCTTGACCTTCATGTCAGTCTCCAATTGTCGTCCAGCGCGCTTGCGCCGTCTGGTTTCAGTTTGCCCCGCCCGGTTTGGGCAATGGGGCGGAATTTCGATGGTGGGCACTACTAGGTTCGAACTAGTGACCCCTTCGATGTCAACGAAGTGCTCTACCACTGAGCTAAGCGCCCATCTAACCCTATTTTCCTTGCAAGTCCACAGCCAGTGGTCTGCGCAAAAGCACAGGGGTCCGCGCTCTATAGAAGGAGTCGGAATATGGTTCAAGGGCTTTTGAAGCCGCCATAAAAAGGCCTATACTCTTGTGTAGAGGAGCTGCATGAACACCGACGCCTATAAATTGCGATTGCCCGACGTGCAGACCACGTCCGTGGTCTTTGCCAGCCCCCATAGCGGGCGGCACTACCCGTGGTCTTTCATGCGCAAAACAGTGCTCGACGAGCTGGCGATCCGGTCTTCGGAAGATGCGTTCATGGATTTGCTGGTTGCGTCGGTGGTCGATTTTGGGGCGCCGTTGATTTGCGCCAACATGCCGCGCGCATTTCTGGATTTGAACCGCGCGGCCGACGAATTGGACCCTGCGGTGATCGATGGCGTGCGCCAGATCGCACATAATCCGCGCATTGCAAGCGGCCTTGGGGTGATCCCGCGTGTGGTTTCCAATGGCCGCGCGATTTATCGCGGCAAGCTGAAGCTTGCGGAGGCGCATGAGCGGATCAGCGGCTATTGGCGTCCCTATCATGATCAGTTGGCGGCACTGGTCGGCAACGCCAGACGCGACTTTGGCGAAGCTATTTTGGTTGATTGCCATTCGATGCCACATGAGGCGGTTGATGCGGTGACGCAAAACGGCATGCCGCGACCTGAGGTTGTCTTGGGCGACCGGTTCGGCGCCTCAGCGGACGGCGAAATTGTTGATCGGATCGAGAGCATCTTCCTGAACGCGGGTCTTCGTGTCAGCCGCAATGCGCCTTTCGCCGGTGCCTTTACCACGCAGCACTACGGATCCCCGTCGCGTCGGCAGCACGCCATTCAAGTGGAGATCGACCGTTCGCTCTACATGAATGAGCTCAGGGTCCGCCCCAACGGAAATTTTGATAATTTCCGGACGTTGATGACGCAGATCTTGGGAGAAATTGCCGAGATAGGCCGCAAGGATTTGCGAGTCGCTGCAGAGTAGACGCGACCGCACCGACAGGCCTGCGGACATTTCAGAGCCAACAATTGTGGTTCGTAAAATGAACAAATTACGGGCAAATGCCGTAAATTTCGACGCCGAAAATCGCTGTTACTTTCACGGCGTCTAATTTTTGCGACAGATTGACTGTAAGTTTTAACTTTCACATTCAGATCACATCAGTGACGCAAATTTTCCCAAATTCAAACTATAGAGTTGCCGCAAACAACACCACTGCTGCCACTAAATTGTGAGACAAAAATGCAAACGTTTACTCTATTGGGAACAACACTTTTGGCCGGGATGCTCTCGGTCGCATCGACAAGCGACGCACTGGGAGACCGAAAGGAAGCGCTGGAACGCCTTGCCGCGATCCACGACTCTGATGTGCTGGTACAGGGCATTGAATCGGACAGCGCTGACCGCATTCGCTATTCCGAACGCCTATCCATGCTAACGCAGCGTGTTGCCGCCGCGTCTTGTAGCCTGACCTCCGATGTCGCGGTGGAAGAAAGCCATTTCCACTTGGAAGAGGCCATGCATGAGATCGACATCATTCTGGAGGCACTTCGTGTTGGCAATGACAAGCTACACATCTTTGGCCCGGAGAAGCGCAGACGGACGCTGCATGACATCGACTTGCTTGAAGAGGAATGGAAAGAGACCCACGGCGCGGTGGAAGCCGTTCTGAAGGACGGTCACGACGTCGATAGCGCGCATGTCATTGACGACCATAACCTCAGCCTGTTGGAAAAAGCGCAGGTGCTCGCCACCGACATTTCGGGCCAATACACACATCCGTTTGAGATCACTCAAGCCCATGCGATGCTGATCAGCATTGCAGGCCGTCAACGCATGCTAACCCAGAAGATGGCAAAAGACGCATGCGAAATCTGGACCGCCTACCATTCGGAAGAGGGTCGCGCCGATCTGACGAAGACCATGCTTATCTACGAGAATTCATTGGTGGCGCTGCGCGACGGTCTGCCCGCCGCTGGCATCGAAGCAGCCCCAACGCAGGTGATCCGCGACGATCTTGACCGCATTTTGGACCGTTGGTGGGTCATCAAGGGTAACCTGGAGAAATTGGTCGAGGGCGAAGAGCTGAACATGGATCAGAAATACGAGATATTCCATGACTTCAATGTGGAGCTCGACGAGCTTGAGCACTTGATCCATGACTACAAAGAATTTGCCGAAAAGCATCACACCTGATCGCAGATGACCGCGTGCTGCGTGTACTCTATCGCAGTGCGCGGCCTTTGACGATGGCGTCGGCGCCGAAGCGTTCCTTGATCTTGTCTGTGGCGCGCTCGGCCTCGGCGCGTTTTCCGGCCTCCGGGTCGAGCAGATCACCAGACCTGTCGGCCTCACCCTCCGGGATGAGGTCCGAGAGACCCACACCAAGCAACCGGTAAGGGCCCTGATCGCCCAGTTGGTCAAACAGGTCTCGCGCGGTGCGGTAGACCTTGTCTGCCATTTGCGTCGCATCCCTGAGCGACAGCCGCCGCGTGATCAATTTGAAATCAGCAGTTTTCAGTTTGAGCGTCACCACCCGCCCGGCAATGCCTTTTGCCTTCGCGCGGTCTGACACCTTCTCGGACATACGCCAGATATGGCCGTCGAGAATAGCCAGGCTGGCGGTGTCATCGTGAAACGTTGTCTCGTTTGAGATGCCCTTCACCGGCGCATGCGCGCTGACGCGGCGCTTGTCCTGACCGCGCGCAAGATGCCAGAGCCGGTCGCCCATGGAACCGAAGCGCGCGCCAAGCTCCTTGCGGTCCCAGCGCAGCAGGTCGGCGAAGGTGCGGATGCCGGCTTTTTCGAGCCCCTCGCGGGAGACAGCACCAACGCCCCAGATCAGGGAGACAGGTTTGTCACGCAGGAAGTCATCCGTTTCGGCCTTGCCGATGATGGAGAACCCGCGCGGCTTGTCGAGGTCGGAGGCGACCTTGGCGAGGAACTTGTTGTGGCTGAGCCCGATAGAGCCGGAGATGCCAAGCTCGGCCTCCATGCGTTTGACCAGCCTGGCCAGCATCACGGCGGGCGGGTGGCCGTGCAGGCGCTGGGTGCCGGTGAGGTCGAGGAAGGCTTCGTCCAGAGACAGGGGTTCGATGTCGGGGGTGAGTTCTTCCATCATCGTGCGGATTTGTTTGGAGACGGCGACATATTCGTTCATCCGGCCGCGGACGACGACGGCTTCGGGGCAGAGCTTGAGGGCCTGAAACATCGGCATGGCGGAGCGGACGCCTTTGATGCGGGCGATGTAGCAGGCTGTGGAGACGACGCCGCGGCGGCCGCCGCCGATGATGACGGGCTTGTCGCGCAGGTCTGGGTTGTCGCGCTTCTCGACGGAGGCGTAGAAGGCGTCGCAATCCATGTGGGCGATGGAGAGGGTTGCGAGCTCGGGGTGAGACAGAACCCTTGGAGAGCCGCAGGCAGGGCAGCGCGGGCTTTCAGGAATCTCAGACAGGCAGGCACGGCAGAGGGCGGGCATGGGGCGATTTTAACATGGCCTGACAGGGGGCGATAGCGGTGGATTTGACCGGTTTTCGAGGGCCTGGGGCCCCGGATACACCCTCCCCCGCATGCGGGGAATCCTGTATCATACTGATTTTATATGGTTTTTAGAATTTTTTAGGGAGTTGTTAAGGTTTGTTTTTTGGGTTGGGGTGGTGGGCAAGTATTGCCCACCCTACGGGTGCTGTTTTTGAAAACCGGCGTTTGATTAGCACCTGATATTTGCGTGACAGTTTTGCATTGATTTATCAGGCAGGGCAGGATCGGTGCGTTTTTTATGAGATATGCACCAAGGTGCGAATGTCGCGTTCGTGCATCATCCCGAAGCGGCCATTCATATAATAGACAGGGCTTTGTGCGAACCGAGGTCGGGCGTATAGCGCCCACGTCCACTTCAACAACAGCGCCATGGTTGAAGCAGCGGAAAACGCGGTCCAGATGTTGCCGAATAAGATGCATGCCTGACCAGGCTTCTGCATAGTTCGAAAACTAGATCAGGCCAACCAGAGACATAGCCGCCCCCAGCAGCGCACCGGAGATCGCAAAGGGGGCGCGGAGAAAGAACTTCTTGATGCGGTTCGTTCCTCGCACAACCTTTGAGAAGCACACCGTGACGATGGCTAGAAGGATGATGGCCAGATAGAAGAATGCTGTCGGAAGTATGCTGGTGATCAGCAAGGTATTGAACGGCACCCGGTAGCCATCGGTGTCCCTGCCGACAAGCGCGAAGTCCCCGTCGACCCGGTTGGCCCAGAAAAAATCAACGACCATAAAGTCGCTGCATTTTCCCAGAGACTCCACTGTGGCAGGGGTCAATTTGAAGCGCGCTGTCGGCAGTCCGTCCTTGAAGCAGAGGACCGTTGCGTGCAGCGAGGTCGGCGCGGCAACCGTGTTTTTTATCAACGTCGAAAGTTGGGGCAATTCTATAGGACTGGCCACTGAGGCAGGGAAGCCATCTTCAAGCTGGTCTGTCAGGAAAAACGCCGCTGTGTAAGCGCCGGACAGCGAGCCTCCTCCGAATACGGAGGCGTCGATGGAGAAGTTCAGCCTTACCAGTCCTGTCTCGTCGTCAGGTTCCCCGTCCAATTGCCTTCGGAGGTCGGACTTCAACTCGTCGAGGGCGGCGAAATACGCCCCGCGTTCCGCTTCGTCCTCTATCACCGAAGCGTCGATGTCGCTGATGTTCAGGAGGGCCAAGCTGGTGAACACATACACCTTCGTTTCCGCCATTCGCGGATCGAATGTCGACAGATACGGTAAGAGGATGTCGTCCACCTGTTGCTCATCATCCCGCGAAAGTAGAGCCGCAGTCAGGTCGCCCGAGAAGACAAGCCGTTCTGCGAACTCCCGCTCCTCGAGACCATCGAAAATCCGCCGATCAGTCCGAGGCTCGACCTCTGCGTCAGGCGCGCTGTCTGTGGCAATGAGGCTGGCGGGTTCGGGGGATGCTACGAATGCCTGCACAACGATGAGCACAAAGAGCGCGTAGCTGAGGATGAAAGTGTTCATTGTCACGATCAGGTCGGAGACTATCAGAACAAGCGCTCGGAAGATGCTGTTCACCTTCAGGGCGGTTTCAATGAAGATTTTCGTCTGGATGATCGTAGCGTAGTCGAAGGAGATATTGAAAAGGATGAAAACAAGAAAGAGCATTAGCTGTTTGGTGTCGTATCGTAATTGCGAGAACTGCTCTGGAAACAGATACAACTGAGTGCCGAGGACGAGGCAAAACGAGCAGACGGAAATAGCGGCAGCAGAAAATAAGAATTCGCGCGAGAAAAGTCGAGCCGAGAAGAACCTCCCGAAAATCACGGAATGCGCCCTCTCCAAGAAATTTGAGAATCTTTGCGACAGAGTAAGGTCGTCGGTGCCACTTTCGAGGTAAGCAGCGATCTTCTCCCGCTCCTTTTCGGTGATAAACACACTATCTAGTAGCACCCCAAGACCCGCTAGAAGCGTTATTTCAGTGAGAAAGCTGTTAAGCATTAATTATTGTGTTCCAAAGGCTTAGAGAAGTGAAGTATCGCGCAAATTGGTGAAGACGACCTGTAGGCGCAATCCGAGTTGGTCAGTGACGTGATTTACTTACGATGCAGCTTGGCCTTTCTAAAGATCGTTTGAAAGTCCGCTTGCACAACTTTCGTGAGTACCTGACGCACCTGCGCCGAATGACTGCTTCGCCGACGTGTTGAAAACTAACGTCCGCTTGGGGCTAGCACTGGTCATAAAGAGAACATACTGCCAGTCGCGAACATCGGCACGAAGGCGTACAAGCCCTTATATGTGTGCACCCCGCTTAGCTCAGATTGAATTTGGCCCGGACTCAAGCCGAAGGCGCCGGGCCAACACCTGACCGCCCCACGGGCAGGTGTTTTGGTTGCTGCTCCACTCATAAATTCTGGGGGATGTGCTTGGCTGCCATAAAGTGCTGTAGAAAATGTGTCGCGACACCCGCCCTCGGTCAGGTGTTGGCTCGGCTTGGGTGGGGCGTTTTGGTATGCGGTGGGCACGGGGTGCCCGGCCTACGGATGGTCGGGGGCGTTAGTCGGGCGCTGAGAGTTTCCAGATAATCTCATCCATGACCTCCTTGACCATGACGCCGGTGGCGCTGGGGCCGGTCATGAGGAGGGCCCAGCCGTCGGGGCGGTATTCGCGGCGAATGTGCAGGTTTTTGGCGAGCGCGCGGCTGCGGGTCGGCGTGCGGGGACGGCGGAGGCGGGGGTTACCGGCCAAGAGCTGCTCCGCCTCATCGATGATGGGCATCATCAGCTGGTAGGTGGCCTCCGTGGTTTTGGGCTTGTGGCGGCGGATCGCCTCAAAAGCCAGTTCCAGCAGATCGGCGCGCTCCAAAGCGGCGAGGCGCAGGAGTTTGCGTTCTGACAGGCCGTGCGGTTCCCGCAGGATATGGCGGAAGGTCTCCACCACGGCGCAGAGCGTGCGCAGGCGGCTGTTTTTCTGGGTGGAGCCGGTGGGGTGCAGGGCGGCGATGGCGGCGTCGGGCGTGTCGAAAATCCCCTCCGCGATGGCGTCGATGATGGTGCGGGCCCGGTCCCAGGGCGTGATCTGGGCGCGGATTTCGTTCTCCGCGATCATCTCCGCCATGGCCTGGGGGATGGTTTCGGGGGCGCGGATGAAGGCGTTGATGGTGCCGGGCTGGCCGGTCATCTCAGCGATTTCTGTGACGGCGGCGAGCCTGCGGTGGCCGGAGATCAACCCGTAGCGATGATCATTGCGCGGGGTCTTGAAGGCCCAAAGCTCTATCGGCTGGCGCAGCCCGTCGCGCATGATGGAGCGCAGGAGCTGCTGGTCGTCCTCGGGCGTGCGGGCCTCCCGGTCACGGGGCAGCGCGTCGCGCTGGATTTGAGTGACGGGAATTGCGTGGATTTCGGTCATTGGAGCCTCCTCTTTCGGGGAGGGGTAGGGCCGTGTGGTTAATGCCGCATGAGCGCCGCGAACGGTCTGTTTCCAGCTCATTTACCTTCAAATTTGGGCAAAAGCCCCCATATGTAGCGTAACAGAAAGGGATATTGCATGGATATTGAAGATTTTTTGCTGAGCTTTGTGGGGAACAACATCGTGTTCCTGCTTCTGGCCGCGCTGATTATTACGGCGATTTTTCTGGGCGTGCGCATCGTGCCGCAATCGGAGAAATACGTGGTGGAGCGGTTTGGCAAGCTGCGGTCGGTGCTGGGGCCGGGGATCAACCTGATCGTGCCGTTTTTCGACCGGGTGGCGCATAAGATCTCCATTTTGGAGCGGCAGCTGCCGACCAACAGCCAGGACGCGATTACCAGCGACAACGTTTTGGTGCAGGTCGAGACCAGCGTGTTCTACCGCATCATTGAGCCGGAGAAGACGGTGTACCGGATCCGCGACATTGACGCAGCGATTGCGACCACGGTGGCGGGGATCGTGCGCTCCGAGATCGGGACGCTGGAGCTGGACGAGGTGCAGTCGAACCGCGCGCAGCTGATTGTGCGCATCCAGGGTTCGCTGGAGAAGGTGGTGGACGACTGGGGCATCGAAGTGACCCGGGCGGAGATTTTGGACGTGAACCTGGACGAGGCGACCCGGGCGGCGATGCTGCAGCAGCTGAACGCAGAACGCGCGCGGCGGGCGGCGGTGACCGAGGCCGAAGGGTCGAAGCGCGCCGTGGAGCTGAACGCGGATGCGGAGTTGTACGCCGCCGAGCAGACCGCCAAGGCGCGGCGCGTGCAGGCGGATGCGGAAGCCTACGCGACGGGCGTCGTGGCCCAGGCGATTGCCGATAACGGGCTGGAGGCCGCGCAATACCAAGTGGCCTTGAAGCAGGTTGAGGCACTGACCGCCGTGGGCGCGGGCGCGGGCAAGCAGACGGTCCTGCTGCCATCCGCAGCGCTGGACGCCTTTGGCGACGCGTTTGGGCTGCTGAAAGGACGGTCGTGATGATGTGGTCTGACTATTGGGTCTGGGTTGCGGCAGCCTTGGTGCTGGGCATTCTGGAAATCCTGGCGCCGGGCTTCATCTTGCTGGGCTTCGCCATCGGCGCCGGGGTTGTGGGCGCGATCCTATATATAGAGGGCGGGCTGGGCGCCTATCTGGCCGGGTCCTTGCCGATCACGCTGGTGGTGTTCGCCGTGGTGTCGCTGCTATCATGGATCGCCATGCGCCGCATCTTCGGGGCGCGCGGCGGGCAGGTCAAAGTCTGGGACACAGACATCAACGACGATTGAATGCGACCAAATCGATTCCTGAAAGGCGCGGGTTAAACCCGCGCCTTTTTCCATATTGGATCACTTATTTCACGTTTTTCACAGGTTGTGATCGGTGTCTCACGCGGCCGTGAGGGGCTGCGCGGCAGGGGAACCAATATGTGCATGAACGCACCAATATTCGCAATTTCTCGCGCTTCCGTGTATTGAGAGTTACCGATCCGAGGCGCATATTCATCTCATCAAACGACAACACGCCGAAACACACACCGCCCCGAGCATCACATAACAGGGGCAACACACACTGGAGAAACACAATGAAAACCATCATCGCAACCGCCCTCGTATCCCTGTCCCTCGCCGCTCCTGCTGCCGCTGAAACAGCGCAAGAGTTCTTCGCTCTGGGCAACGATAGCGCCGCTGAGCGCATCGTGTCGGAAACATCTGTCGGCAACCCTGTTGGCGCCGCTGAAGCCCTGGCTTTGGTTAACGACAGCCCGGCTGAAACCACAGTGAACTTCGACCGTGCCCGTTCGGTTGACGTCAAAGAAGTCCAAGCCTTCTTCGCACTGGGCAACGACTCCGCCGCTGAGCGTCACGTGAAGTAAGCGACCCCTCAGATACGGATCGGACCCTCCCTCAAGATCCGCGTCCCCAAGACGGCCTCCCGGTATCCCCCCGGGAGGCCGTTTTTTTATAGCTCATAGAGATCAGGCGCGTGCCGGGACAGGCGTTCGCAGCCGTCTTCCGTTACAAGAACGGAATGACCCAGGCACATGGCTGCGCCCGCGTCGCTATCCATCAAGATCATATGCAGGAAAAACACCTGCCCTTGCTGCATGATCAACGGATTGCCTTCATAAAACATCGGGAAGTCGACCCAAATCGGGTTGTAGATCGCGCCCATTCCATAGCCGCAGGCCTGCAAGCGCGCATGGGACAAACCGGCACTATCGAAGATTTTTGCATGCGCATCATAAACATCACCCATCGGTTTGCCGGGTTTGATCGCAGCTTCGCAGGCCTCAAGCGCGTTGCGCGCGGTTTGATGGAAATGTCTGTGGGTCTGGGAGGCGGCCCCAACGATCAGGGTTTGCATCATCGCGGCGTGATAGCGCGCATATGCGCCGGACCATTCGATCGTGAGCTGATCGGACGGGTCCAAATGTCTGCGCCCGGAGAAATACCGACATAGGAGCGCGGCCTCCCCCGAGCCGATGACAAATTCATTGCCGGCATAATCGCCACCACCTTTGAACACTGCACCTTGCATCGCTGCCAGAATATCGCCTTCGAACGCGCCGGCTTTGGTTGTCGAAAGAGCCGCATCAAACGCGTCATCGGATAAGGCGGCGGCGCGGCGGTGCATATCGATCTCGGCAGGGGATTTGAGGCGGCGCAGGGCGCGGATCAGATCGGAGGCTTCGCTCAGATCACCGAGCGTCTCGCGAACCATGCGGCCATTATAGTCGGTGAGCCCGGCGGTTTGGCCTTCAATGCCGATTTTCCCTTTGCCGACGCCAAGCGTGGTCAGCAGGGCTTGCAGGTCATCGGCGGGGCGGGATCCTTCGCGCTCGTGCCAAATATGGATCTCGGTGTCGGCAAGTATAGAGGTGTACTGCGCTTGACGCAGATCCGGCATCCGCGTCAGCAGCGCGAGCTGCCCGTCCCGCGTGAGCACCATGCATTGAAACATGGCGAAGCCGAACGTGTCGTAGCCGCTGATCCAATATTGGCTTTCGGGCGCGAACATAAGCAAGGCATCCAGGCCGCGCGCGTTTAGGGCCGCGCAAGCTTTGGCGCGCCGCGCGGCAAATTCCGCGTCGCTGAAGTGAATTGGCATATGTGATCCCCGTTTCTCTGTCCTGAGAACAGGGTAGGGGTGAGTCGCAATTTCAGCGAGTCTCTTTGCGACATTTCACCAATCTCACGCGTTGTGATCGGCTTTTCACGCGGGCGTGAGGGGTTGCGCGGGAGGGGGATCTTTATGTGCGTATACGCACCTAAATATGCCAATTTGGATGGTTTGGTGTATTGAGATGAGCCCGCACAAGGCGCATATTCATCTCATCAAACGGCAACACGCCGATACACATAACGGCCCAAGAGGCCAACACACACTGGAGAAACACAATGAAAACCATCATCGCAACCGCCCTCGTATCCCTCTCGCTGGCCGCTCCTGCTGCCGCCGAAACTGCGCAAGAGTTCTTCGCTCTGGGCAACGACCCCGCCGCTGAGCGCATCGTGTCGGAAACATCTGTCGGCAACCCAATCGGCGCCGCTGAAGCGCTGGCCCTGGTCAACGACAGCCCAGCTGAAACAACAGTGAACTTCGACCGCGCCCGCTCAGTAGACGTCAAAGAAGTCCAAGCTTTCTTCGCACTGGGCAACGACTCCGCCGCTGAGCGTCACGTGAAATAAGAGACCCTTCAGATACGGATCGTGCCCTCCCTCACGATCCGCGTCCCAAGACGGCCTCCCGGTATCCCCCCGGGAGGCCGTTTCTTTATGGGATCAGGGATTTTATCGCTGCGAGCGCTTTGCCTTTGATCAACCATGAGACGCCGAAGGCGAAGACGGCGACGGTTTCGACCCAGAAGACGTAGTGCAGCGCATCGAGCTTTGCGGCCGTCGCGCAGGAGACAAACGCGATCGGGATGAGGGCGGCGATGGCGCCGCAAATGATCACGCCGCAGGTCAGGTAAACGGGATGTTCGGCCATTTTGTAGTCAACCTTTCCGCTTGGGGTTTTGGGGAAGAGGCGCAGGCAAAAGATCGCGAGGCAGGCGAAGAACAAAAGCGCCGAGCCGAAATGCAGCCAGACCAGCCCCTGCCAATGCAATGTGAAACCCTGGACGATATAGCCGGGCCCGAGCGCGCCACCTGTGGTGCAGGATTTCAGGGGCGCGGGCGCGGTAGAAAACAGCGCGACGCCGATGGCGCCAAACCCCGCGAGCGCTGCGACGACGCGGTCGGACAACCGCTCGCCCGGGCGTCTTTTGTAGCCCTGGTAGGAGATCAGAAAGAAACCAGCGGCGACGAGCGATCCCACGAGATAGTCGCCGAACGCGGTGTGGTAGAAGTCAGAGATCGAGGGCTGCATGTCATCTGCGACGCGGCCATAGACGAACAGCACCACCGGCAGGGCGATGCCAAGAAGGCCGATTGCGCGGCGAGTAGCGAGGTAGGAGAAGACGCGGGCGTCGTGTTGGGGCATGAAAAACCCTCCTGCATGTCATTAAGAACTTGGGTTCAATGCAGGGAGGATAGCGCCGGCGCCGGGATCGTTGCGTGTTTGTGCAGTGACGCGCGCGTCTATGTCAGCTCCGCGACCACGCTTTGTGCGGCTTGGCGCGGGGCGCTGGCCTGCCAGATGGGACGGCCAACGACGATATGGTCGGCCCCGTTCTGGATGGCTTGGGCGGGGGTTGCGACGCGCTTTTGATCACCCAAAGCGGCGCCGGTCGGGCGCACGCCGGGTGTGACGATGAGCCGGTCCGCCGCGCTGGGCAGTGCGCGGATGGCCTTGGCTTCCCGCGGGGAGGCGATGACGCCGTCGGCCCCGGCCCCGAAGGCGGTATCGGCGCGCTCTAACACCAAATCCTGCATCTCGCCGGTTTTGATCAGGCCCGCATCCAGATCAGCGCGGTCCATTGAAGTCAGGATCGTGACAGCGAGGATCTTCATGTTGCTGCCAGACGCGCCTTCTTTAGCGGCGCGAACCACATGTGGATCGCCATGGACGGTCAGGAAGTCGATGTCGAACTGGGTGAAGCCACGCACCGCGGCCTCGACGGTGGCGCCGATATCGAAGAGCTTCATGTCGAGGAAGATGCGCTTGCCGTGCTCGGTTTTGAGTTCATTGGCGAGAGCCAGCCCGCCGCCAGTTAGCATGCCGAGCCCGATTTTATAGAAGGAGACCGCATCGCCGAGCTGCTTGGTCAGCTCCAGCCCCTCAAGCACGTTAGGGACATCAAGGGCGACAATCAGGCGGTCATCAGACATGTGGGCGGGCCTTTCACTGGTGCGATTGGCCCTGATTGCGCGCGCAACGGTCTGGCGTCAAGCCGCCCGGTGGGTTGAGATGCGCAAGCTGTCGGTCAATTGCCGCGCGAGATCGCCCAGATGAGCGAAACGGGCTTGCCCGCGCGGGGTGCGCGACACCAATTGGCCTGCGTTTTCTTTGCGGCGCTTTTTGGCGAGCGCGACCAGCTTATGGGACACGAAGGTGAAGTCGCTGGAGATTGGCAGTTCGATGGAGATCGCGAATTTGAGGGTTTCGGCGCCCTCATGCATGACAACCAGCGCCTCAAAGCTGCGGGTGGCGGCGTTGTAGCGGATATTCTGGACTTCTGTTCTGTAGCTGCTCATGGCCTTGTCCTTACATTCTGGTGCAGGGTCTTACCCCACGAAGATAGAGATCGGATCGGCCGAGAATAGGGGGCTCGCGCAGGTGTGAATCCGTGTGAGTCGGGCGAATTCGTTGTAAAATTGTAACAGAATGCCCTTGCGAGTTAAGCGATGAGTTTCCATATCAGATGCAAGGTTCGCCAAATCGAGGTGCCGCATAGCGGGCCACGCAACCGGGCGAATGCTTCATGAGAGGACATTGATATGAATTTGGAAAAGTTCACCGAACGGTCGCGCGGTTTTATTCAGGCGGCTCAAACGATTGCGATGCGCGAAGACCATCAGCGCATTGCCCCCGAACACATCTTGAAAGCGCTGATGGATGACGACCAAGGGTTGGCGTCCAACTTGATTGCCGCCACAGGCGGTGACGCGCGTGCCGTGGCCGCAAGCGCGGATCTGGCGATTGAAAAGACGCCGAAAGTGTCCGGCGACACGGGCCAAGTCTATGTCGACACCCAGACCGGAAAAGTGCTGGCCGAGGCCGAAAAGCTGGCCAAGAAGGCAGGCGACAGCTTTGTGCCGGTTGAACGCATCTTAACCGCTTTGGCGGTTGTGAAGTCGAAAGCCAAGGACGCGTTGGACGCGGGCGGCGTGACGGCGCAAGGCCTGAACGCGGCGATCAACGACGTGCGTAAGGGCCGGACGGCGGATAGCGCGTCGGCTGAGGACAGCTATGACGCGTTGAAGAAATACGCGATGGACCTGACGGAACGCGCGCGGGAGGGCAAGATTGACCCAATTATCGGGCGCGACGAAGAAATTCGGCGTACGATGCAAGTGCTGTCGCGTCGGACCAAGAACAACCCGGTGCTGATTGGTGAGCCCGGCGTTGGTAAGACCGCGATTGCGGAAGGGCTGGCGCTGCGGATCGTGGATGGCGACGTGCCGGAATCCTTACGCAACAAAAAGCTGATGGCGCTGGACATGGGCGCTTTGATTGCTGGCGCGAAGTATCGCGGCGAGTTTGAGGAGCGTTTGAAAGCGATCCTGAACGAGGTCACGGACGCGGCCGGCGAGATCATTCTGTTCATCGACGAGATGCACACGCTTGTCGGCGCGGGCAAAGGCGAAGGCGCGATGGATGCGTCGAACCTGCTGAAACCTGCGCTTGCGCGGGGCGAGCTACATTGTGTGGGCGCCACCACGCTGGATGAATACCGTAAACATGTTGAGAAAGACGCGGCTTTGGCGCGGCGGTTCCAGCCTGTTTTGGCTGAGGAGCCGACGGTTGAAGACACGATCTCCATCCTGCGGGGCATCAAGGAAAAGTACGAGCTGCACCACGGCGTGCGGATTTCCGACAGCGCCTTGGTGGCGGCGGCGACCTTGTCGCACCGCTATATCACCGATCGGTTCTTGCCCGATAAGGCGATTGACCTGATGGATGAGGCCGCATCGCGTCTGCGCATGGAAGTGGACAGCAAGCCGGAGGAACTGGACGCGCTGGACCGGCAGATCATGCAATTGCAGATCGAAGCCATGGCGCTTGAGAAAGAAGACGACGAGGCCTCCAAAGATCGGCTGGACGCGTTGCGCAAGGAATTGTCGGAGTATCAGCAGCGATCCTCCGAGATGACGGCGCAATGGCAGGCGGAACGCGACAAGCTGGAAGGCGCGCGGGAGCTGAAGGAACGGCTGGACCGCGCGCGCGCGGAGCTGGATATCGCCAAGCGTGAGGGCAACCTCGCCAAGGCGGGTGAGCTGTCTTACGGCGTAATCCCAGAGTTGGAAAAGAAGCTGGCCGAAGCCGAAGCGTCGGAAAACGACGTCGTGGTTGAGGAAGCCGTGCGGCCTGAACAAATCGCGCAGGTGGTTGAACGTTGGACCGGCATCCCCACGACCAAGATGCTGGAAGGCGAACGCGACAAGCTGCTGCGCATGGAAGACGAGCTGGGCCGCCGGGTGATCGGGCAACGCTCCGCTGTGACCGCCGTTGCGCGCGCCGTGCGCCGGGCACGCGCCGGGCTGAACGAGGAAACACGGCCTTTGGGAAGCTTCCTGTTTCTCGGGCCAACCGGCGTGGGCAAGACGGAACTGACCAAGGCCGTGGCCGAGTTTCTGTTTGATGATGACAGCGCGATGGTGCGCATTGATATGTCGGAATTCATGGAGAAACACGCGGTTGCGCGTCTTATCGGCGCCCCTCCCGGCTATGTTGGCTATGATGAGGGCGGCGTTTTGACGGAAGCCGTGCGGCGCAGGCCATATCAGGTTGTGCTGTTTGACGAGGTCGAAAAGGCGCACCCGGATGTGTTCAACGTGCTGTTGCAGGTTCTGGATGATGGGGTGCTGACCGACGGTCAGGGCCGGACGGTTGATTTCAAGCAGACGCTGATCATCCTGACGTCGAACCTTGGCGCGCAAGCGCTGAGCCAGCTGCCGGAGAACGCCGATAGCTCAGACGCCAAGCGCGACGTGATGGACGCGGTGCGGGCGCATTTCCGGCCCGAGTTCCTGAACCGGCTGGATGAGACGGTGATCTTTGACCGGCTTGCCCGCGAGGACATGGCGGGGATTGTCGACATTCAGCTGGGGCTTTTGGAGAAGCGTTTGGCCAGCCGCAAGATTGCGGTCGACCTGGACGATGCGGCGCAGAAATGGCTGGCTGATGAGGGCTACGACCCTGTCTTCGGCGCGCGGCCCTTGAAGCGCGTGATCCAGCGGGCGCTGCAGGACCAACTTGCTGAGATGATCCTGGCTGGCGACGTCAAGGACGGAGACGTGATTTCCGTGAGCGCCGGGGTTGACGGTTTGATCGTTGGCGACCGGCTGTCGGCCTCCAACCGGCCCAAGCCGGATGAGGCAACAGTGCATTAAGCTTGCGCCTGCGCGCGCGGTGCGATGAAAAGGCCCGGTCTGCAACCTCTGCAATGACCGGGCCTTTTTGATATGCGCAAGTTTGACATGGTGATTTTTGATTGCGACGGCGTGCTGGTGGACAGCGAGCCGCTGACCAATCTGGTGATGCAGCGCAGCCTGGCCGCGCATGGGTTGGAGATGACGCTGGACGAGGTCATGGCCAGCTTTGTCGGCGGCACGATTGCGGGTGTCTTTGACAAGGCGCGCGGCATGGGCGCGGATTTGCCGGGTGACTGGGTCGACCGGATCTATGCCGAGATGTTTGAGGTGCTAGGCCGCGAGGTTGAGGCGATCCCCGGCGCTACGGCGGTTCTGGATGCGTTGGACGCGGCGGGCATTCCTTATGCGGTGGGCTCCAACGGGCCGCATCGCAAGATGCAGATCACGCTGGCGCGGACTGGGATGTTGGCACGGCTGCAAGGCCGCATCTATTCGCGTGAAGATGTGGCCAACCCCAAGCCTGCGCCGGATGTGTATCTGAAAGCCGCTGGTGACGCCGGGATCGCACCCGGCCGCTGCGTTGTAATCGAAGACAGCGCCAGCGGCGCGCTGGCGGGCAAGGCGGCTGGGATGACCGTGTTTGGATTTGCGGCTGAGACGCCTGCCGAAAGGTTGGCGCCCATCTGCGACTCGGTCTTTGACGACATGGGCGCGCTGCCGGGTTTGTTGGAACTTTAACCCGCGCCTTTTTCCATTTTGGATCACTTATTTCACGTTTTTCACAGGTTGTGATCGGTGTCTCACGCGGCCGTGAGGGGCTGCGCGGCAGGGGAACCAATATGTGCATGAACGCACCAATATTCGCAATTTCTCGCGCCTCCGTGTATTGAGAGTTACCGATCCGAGGCGCATATTCATCTCATCAAACGGCAACACGCCGAAACACACACCGCCCCGAGCATCACATAACAGGGGCAACACACACTGGAGAAACACAATGAAAACTATCATCGCAACCGCCCTCGTATCCCTGTCCCTGGCCGCTCCTGCTGCCGCTGAAACAGCGCAAGAATTCTTCGCTTTGGGCAACGACAGCGCCGCTGAGCGCATCGTCTCGGAAACATCTGTCGGCAACCCAATCGGTGCTGCTGAAGCCCTGGCTCTGGTGAACGACAGCCCGGCTGAAACCACAGTGAACTTCGACCGCGCCCGCTCAGTAGACGTCAAAGAAGTCCAAGCGTTCTTCGCACTGGGCAACGACTCCGCCGCTGAGCGCCACGTGAAATAAAAGACCCCTCAGATACGGATCGAACCCTCCCTCACGATCCGCGTCCCCAAGACGGCCTCCCGGTATCCCCCCGGGAGGCCGTTTTTCGTTGTGGCTTGGGTTTCTGTTCCTGATCGGGCCTAACCGTTGGGAAGCCTCTCAAACCAATCGATCACCAAATCTGACCAGCCCTTCGGCACGCCATGCGCGCCGCGCGGCAAATTCCGCGTCGCTGAAGTGAATTGGCATATGTGATCCCCGTTTCTCTGTCCTGAGAACAGGGTAGGGGTGAGTCGCAATTTCAACGAGTCTCTTTGCGACATTTCACCAATCTCACGCGTTGTGATCGGCTTCTCACGCGGGCGTGAGGGGTTGCGCGGTCGGGGGAACTGTATGTGCGAATACGCACTTAAATATGCCAATTTGGATGGTTTGGTGTATTGAGATGAGCCCGCACAAGGCGCATATTCATCTCATCAAACGGCAACACGCCGATACACATAACGGCCCAAGAGGCCAACACACACTGGAGAAACACAATGAAAACCATCATCGCAACCGCCCTCGTATCCCTGTCCCTGGCCTCTCCTGCTGCCGCTGAAACTGCGCAAGAGTTCTTCGCTTTGGGCAACGACAGCGCCGCTGAGCGCATCGTGTCGGAAACATCTGTCGGCAACCCTGTTGGCGCCGCTGAAGCGCTGGCTTTGGTCAATGACAGCCCAGCCGAGACCACAGTGAACTTCGACCGGGCACGTTCGGTTGATGTCAAAGAAGTCCAAGCGTTCTTTGCACTGGGCAACGACTCCGCCGCTGAGCGTCACGTGAAATAAAAGCTGGCAGGGTTTCCTCCCAAACCCACGCCACCACCACCGCGAACGGCCTTCCCTTAACCGGGAAGGTCGTTTTCGTTTTGAAGGGACCCGATCAGCGCGCAGCCGAGGGTTTCATTGAGGGCGGCGACCAGCTCTTCCACGGTTTCGGTGGAAACGAAAGTGCCGCCCGTCGCGTCCGAGAGGCATTTGGCGACGGTGGCCCGACCATCGACGATTTGCTGTTCGGGGTTGTCCCAGCCGAAGTGATCGAACCGGAACTTGAAGCCGATCACATGCACCGTCAGATCATGGCCGGTTTCGGCGAGGCTTTGGCCAAGGGCGCAAGGCGTGCCGCCGCAGGTTTCATTTCCGTCAGTGACCAGCACGATGGTGCCGGGTTCTTGGCGATAGTTCAGCGCCTCCGCCGCGCGCCGGACAGAGGCGGCGATGGGGGTCATGCCACCGGGGGCGAGCGTGTCGACCGCGTCAATGATCGGGCGCGCAGCATTGGGTTGTGGCATCAACCGCAGATCGATGTTGGTACACCCATCCTGCGCACCCGGGCCGTAGATCAGCAGACCGATGCGGCGAAACTCTTCGATCTGGGGCAGCGCGCGCGCGACGGCTTTGCGCGCGTAGGTGATGCGCGGCGTCGAAAATTCCAACCCGATTTCGGCCATCGAACCTGACCCGTCGAACACGATCATCGCATCCGCCGCGCAGCTGCTTGTTGCATGGACGGGCTGCGCGAGGATGGCGCAGGAGAGGGTGAGCTGTCTGAGCATGACGCGCAGCGTGACATGGGGCTGGCAGCCCTGTCCACGTCTGGACACAAAAAAGCCCCGCGCGCCATGTGACACGCGGGGCCGTATTGAACCGTGTTCTGGCCTTAGCCTTCAGCGGGCAGGATCACCTTGTCGATGACATGGATCACGCCGTTCGAGGCCTCGATATCTGCCGACACGACGGTTGCGTCATTGACCATCACGCCATTGTCGAGATCGATCGTCACGTCGCCGCCCTGAACGGTGGCGGCTGTCATATCGTCTGTCAGATCACCTGACATCACTTTGCCGGGCACCACGTGATAGGTCAGGATCGCGGCGAGCTGGTCCTTGTTCTCGGGCAGCAACAGGTTTTCGACGGTGCCCTCGGGCAAGGCAGCGAAGGCCTCATCCGTCGGGGCGAAGACTGTGAACGGGCCCTCACCTTTCAGCGTGTCGACGAGACCGGCTGCTGTGGCCGCGGCCAACAGGGTTTCAAAGCTGCCTGCACCGGCGGCTGTGTCGACGATGTCTTTCTTCATGCCAGCAAAGGCAGGGGCGGCAAGCGCGGCCGTTGCGGCCAGAGCGAAAACTGTCTTACGGATCATTGTCTGAAATCTCCTTGAGTTAGCTACTGTGACACCTGCCTCGTGCAGATATCGCAGGCGATACGCACCAACCCCGCGGCAGGTTTTCGCCACCTATATAGATATTGCATTTGACCAAAATTCGGTCTGCGCTAAGCCGCGCGCCTTCGCGATTTCAAATCACAAAACTATGAGCCGTCGTGAGTGAACCGGGCGCCTGACGCCAAGGGGTTTGCGCCGGTTTGCGGCTGTGACAGAGTGGGGGCAGCAAGCAAGTGAGGAGCGCGCGACATGATGGATTGGGCCGGCTGGGTGTTTCAATTTCTGGCCTTTGGATTTGTGTTCGTGGTGGGCGCCGCCGCACTTGTGGCGGTGATCCTGTTCGTCATTGACCGCTCCCAGACCGAGGACGCGGTGCGGCGCAACTACCCGGTGATTGGGCGGTTCCGGCATATCTTCACCGAGCTGGGCGAATTCTTCCGCCAGTATTTCTTTGCGATGGACCGCGAGGAGCTGCCGTTTAACCGCGCGCAACGCGATTGGGTGAAGCGCGCCACCAGCGGGCAGGGCAACACGGTGGCCTTTGGGTCGACCCGCAACATCGCCGTGCCGGGCACGCCGATTTTTGTGAACGCGCCGTTCCCGCCGCTGGACAACCAATTTGCCAAATCCGAGCCGATGCTGATCGGGCCGGGCGCGCGAGAGCCGTTTCTTGCGGGGTCATTCTTCAACCTGTCGGGGATGAGTTTTGGGGCGATCTCCAAACCCGCGGTGCAGGCGTTGAGCCGGGGCGCGAAAGAGGCAGGCATCTGGATGAACACAGGCGAGGGCGGGCTCAGCCCGTACCATCTGGAAGGCGGCGCGGATATCGTGTTTCAGATCGGCACCGCCAAATACGGGGTGCGCGAAAAGGACGGCAGGCTTGATGACGACAAGCTGCGCGCCGTTGCCGCCCATGAACAGGTCAAGATGTTCGAGCTGAAGCTGGCGCAGGGCGCCAAGCCCGGCAAAGGCGGCATCCTGCCCGGCGCCAAGATCACGCCGGAGATTGCCCAGATACGCGGGATCGAGGTCGGCACGGATTCGATCAGCCCGAACCGCCATGTCGAGATCAGCAATTGGGATGAGCTACTGGAGTATCTGGCGCGCATTCGGGAGGTGACGGGCAAGCCGGTGGGCATCAAGACGGTCTATGGCGCGTCCGCCCCGTTTCGCGACTTGTTTGAGACGATCAACCGGCGCGGCGCGGAGCTTGCGCCAGATTTCATTACACTGGATGGCGGCGAAGGGGGGACGGGTGCCTCGCCCTTGCCGCTGATGGATTTGGTCGGCGTGTCGATCCGGGAGGCGCTGCCGGAGGTCGCGAACCTGCTGCGCGAATACGGGTTGAAAGAGCGGATCAGGCTTGTGGCATCGGCCAAGCTTATGGTGCCGGGCGATGTCGCCTGGGCGCTGGCGGCGGGAGCGGATTTCGTGACGAGTGCGCGCGGCTTCATGTTTTCGCTGGGCTGCATTCAGGCGATGAAATGCAACAAGAACACCTGCCCCACGGGCATCACCACCCATGACCCACGGTTCCAGAAAGGGCTGGTGCCGGAGGACAAGTATAAGAAGGTCGCGCGCTACGCCAAGAACATCGTCAAAGAAGTCGAGACGATTGCCCATTCCGCCGGGGTGCCGGAGCCACGGCTGTTGCGGCGCGAACATGTGCGGATCGCGCAGGACAGTGGCAGCTCCGTCCCGCTGAGCGATCTGTTCCCTGACGCCAAGGAAAAAGCGCCGGTTTCTTAATACAACGTCAAAAATAGGCTGATTGCCGTTAGCGCGTCGTGAAATTTCGGGGCAGGCTCTAGGCGGCGCGGCGCGGGCGCTGCTAGCCAAGTGTCATTGTATCAAGGTGACACGATGTCTGAGATTTTAGCCTATATTGCCTGCGGGTTTGTTTTGTTTTCCGCGACGACGAATAACGCCAAGTGGTTCCGGCTGGCCTCCCTGTGTTCGAACATTTGTTTTGTAACCTACGGGTTTTACCTTGATCTGACCCCGATCCTGCTGTTGCACGGGGTGTTGCTGCCGATGAATTGCATGCAGTTTTTGCGTGCCTGGCTGGATGAACGGGCAGCGACAGACGGCACAAGCCGTGGTCAGGCGCCCAGACATGCTGCGGTGCGCGCCGTTCACCATTTGCCAACATCTTCGTGAGCAGCCCCGGTTTTTCTTTGTAGAATGCGCCGCCCGGTCCATACCGTGTCGCAAAGAGAAAAAGGACACCCTATGGCGCACCGTTTTAAATCTGACCTCAGCTGGTCCGATGTCACCCCCGAACATGTCTACCTGAACCGCAGGGCGTTCATGACAGGTGCGACCGCATTGGCGGCGGGCAGCATTGCCGCGCCGGGGCTGGCGGCGGCGAATTATTCGACCGACGAAGAGGCAAACGCCTGGGACGAGATTACACAATATAACAACTTCTACGAGTTCGGCACTGGCAAGAGCGATCCCGCGCAATATGCGGGCGATCTGACGACGTCGCCTTGGGCGGTTGAGATTGACGGGATGGTCGACAAACCCGGCAGCTACGCTTTTGAGGACATCATGTCCCAAATGACCGTAGAGGAACGCATCTACCGCTTCCGCTGCGTCGAGGCCTGGTCGATGGTAATCCCGTGGAACGGCTTTGAGCTGGCGGACCTGTTGAATATGGCGGGCGTCCAAGAGGGCGCGAAATACGTGTCCTTTGAAACCGTCTTCCGCCCGGAAGAGATGTGGGGCCAGAAACGCAACTTCATCCCGTGGCCCTACCGCGAGGGGTTGCGGCTTGACGAGGCGATGCATCCGCTGACCATTATGGCGACCGGCATTTACGGCAAGGACATCCCAAAACAGAACGGCGCGCCTTTGCGTCTGGTGGTGCCGTGGAAATACGGGTTTAAATCCATCAAATCGATTGTGAAGATCACCCTGACCGACGAACAGCCCGAGGCCAGCTGGAACCAGATCAACCCGCGCGAATACGGGTTTTATAGTAATGTAAACCCAGAGGTGGATCACCCGCGTTGGAGCCAGGCGTCTGAACGGCGCGTCGGCGGCGGGCTTCTGGCCAAACGGATCCCGACATTGATGTTCAACGGATATGAGGACGAGGTCGCCAGCCTTTATGAAGGCATGGACCTGACCCAGAACTATTGATGCTCAAAGACAAGTGGTTTCGGATCGGCCTGATCGGGGCGGTCCTTGGGGGCCTGTGTTGTTTCACCCCGCTGGCCGTACTGGCGGTCACCGCTGTGGGCCTGGGTGCGTACACGATGTGGATCGACGCAATCGCATTGCCAATTTTGTTAATCGGCATGGGATTACTCATAGCATCTATAATTAGGCTCCGCCAAAGTAAGGTATGAGCCACGCCCTGACAGTCTCCGAGCGGATCAACACCGTTCTCCGCCCGATCCCGAAATGGTTGATCTACGTTTTGGGCGCTGCCCCCGGTCTTTATATTATAGTAGGGGTCGCATTGGCGCTGAGCGGCACTTACGACCTGTTCGGCAACAGCCTTGGCATCGACCCGGCAAAGACCATCGAACATTGGCTTGGGGAGCTGGCGCTACAGTTCTTCATCGCCACCATGCTGATCCGCGTGCTGCGCGATATGTTCAAACTGAAGCTGATCAAGTTTCGCCGGGCGCTGGGGCATCTGACCTTCTTCTATATAGTGCTGCATCTGGGCGTCTGGCTGTGGCTGGACCTACAATGGAACTGGGCCCTGATGTGGTCCGACATTGTGAAGCGACCCTACATTACGATCGGGATGGTTGGGTTCTTGATTCTGATCCCGGTCATGGCGACCTCAAACAACGCGGCCATCAAGAAATACGGCCCGCGCGTTTGGCAGAACATTCACAAGCTGGCTTACCCCGCGATCCTGCTGGGCGGCATCCACTATGTGATGGTGCAACGGGTTTGGCTGGTTGAGCCAATTCTCTATCTGTGCGTGATTGTGGTGCTGTTGGCGATGCGCGGCCGCGCCCTTTTGCCGGTACGCGGGTAGGAATCGAGTCGTCTGATTCCGCGGATTCGGGATGAATCGGCGGTGAGTCTGCTAAATCGGGGCAGAGTCGGGGCTAGATTCATCCACATCGCCCTACGAGTCTGTGGAAAACCCGTATTTCAGCGCGATCTGACCCAGGGGCAGCTTGAAAATAAACGACAATTTAAAAGGTTATTCAAAAGAAATACACGCCTAAGCCATTGAAAATAAACGATCTACAAGAAAAATGGCAAAAAAATGCGGCTTCATGCAAAAAAGTGGTTGCGGGGATCAGCCACTAGGCCTAGAACCCACTTCACCGGCGGCGCAGAGATGCACCAACGGGGCGCCAGACAGGCCAAACGGTCAAGAAAGCGGAACAAAAACAGAGACTTATGCAGGCTGGCGCGCCAAACAAGATTAGGCGCTTCGGTTGGTTTTTGTCTCTACGCTCTTTGAAATTGATAGTAACTGAAGAGATATGTGGGCGGTTTGGCCATTTCGATGGATCAACCTCTTTCATATCGACTTACTAGGGCTTCGGTCCGATTATGTAAGGTCAGCTTCACTGTTTGGACGGCTTCTAGTTATCTTTGATAACTTCAAGCACAACAAACAGAAAGAATGGTCAGCACGTTTCAGTAAGGCGTGTTGATTGATATGTGCAGAGGTTCGACGTCAAGGTTAAGCATGCAAATGCTTTTCAACTTGAGAGTTTGATCCTGGCTCAGAACGAACGCTGGCGGCAGGCCTAACACATGCAAGTCGAGCGCACCTTCGGGTGAGCGGCGGACGGGTTAGTAACGCGTGGGAATATGCCCAAAGGTAGGGAATAGCCTCTGGAAACGGAGAGTAATACCCTATGTGCCCTTCGGGGGAAAGATTTATCGCCTTTGGATTAGCCCGCGTTGGATTAGGTAGTTGGTGGGGTAATGGCCTACCAAGCCTACGATCCATAGCTGGTTTGAGAGGATGATCAGCAACACTGGGACTGAGACACGGCCCAGACTCCTACGGGAGGCAGCAGTGGGGAATCTTAGACAATGGGCGAAAGCCTGATCTAGCCATGCCGCGTGAGTGACGAAGGCCTTAGGGTCGTAAAGCTCTTTCGCCAGAGATGATAATGACAGTATCTGGTAAAGAAACCCCGGCTAACTCCGTGCCAGCAGCCGCGGTAATACGGAGGGGGTTAGCGTTGTTCGGAATTACTGGGCGTAAAGCGTACGTAGGCGGATTAGTCAGTCAGAGGTGAAATCCCAGGGCTCAACCCTGGAACTGCCTTTGATACTGCTAGTCTTGAGTTCGAGAGAGGTGAGTGGAATTCCGAGTGTAGAGGTGAAATTCGTAGATATTCGGAGGAACACCAGTGGCGAAGGCGGCTCACTGGCTCGATACTGACGCTGAGGTACGAAAGTGTGGGGAGCAAACAGGATTAGATACCCTGGTAGTCCACACCGTAAACGATGAATGCCAGACGTCGGGGGGCTTGCCCTTCGGTGTCACACCTAACGGATTAAGCATTCCGCCTGGGGAGTACGGTCGCAAGATTAAAACTCAAAGGAATTGACGGGGGCCCGCACAAGCGGTGGAGCATGTGGTTTAATTCGAAGCAACGCGCAGAACCTTACCAACCCTTGACATGTGTATCGAGATTTCTGGAGACAGATTTCGTCAGTTCGGCTGGATACAACACAGGTGCTGCATGGCTGTCGTCAGCTCGTGTCGTGAGATGTTCGGTTAAGTCCGGCAACGAGCGCAACCCACATCCTTAGTTGCCAGCAGTTCGGCTGGGCACTCTAGGGAAACTGCCCGTGATAAGCGGGAGGAAGGTGTGGATGACGTCAAGTCCTCATGGCCCTTACGGGTTGGGCTACACACGTGCTACAATGGCAGTGACAATGGGTTAATCCCAAAAAACTGTCTCAGTTCGGATTGGGGTCTGCAACTCGACCCCATGAAGTCGGAATCGCTAGTAATCGCGTAACAGCATGACGCGGTGAATACGTTCCCGGGCCTTGTACACACCGCCCGTCACACCATGGGAGTTGGTTCTACCCGACGGCCGTGCGCTAACTCTTCGGAGAGGCAGCGGACCACGGTAGGATCAGCGACTGGGGTGAAGTCGTAACAAGGTAGCCGTAGGGGAACCTGCGGCTGGATCACCTCCTTTCTAAGGATGTTCCTAGCATCTTGAGCTTGCTCTTGATCGTGGAACACTTAGCAGTGCTTTAAGCACAAACGTTGGCACCTTCGGGTGACTGACACACGGTCCAGGCCGTCCTCATATCTCTTCAGTCTAGAAAACACGGGTTACCACCCGTTTGGGTCGGTAGCTCAGGTGGTTAGAGCGCACGCCTGATAAGCGTGAGGTCGGAGGTTCAAGTCCTCCTCGACCCACCAATAATCCTTCGGGACAATGGGGCGTTAGCTCAGCTGGGAGAGCACCTGCTTTGCAAGCAGGGGGTCATCGGTTCGATCCCGATACGCTCCACCATTACCCGAATTGACCGTTAAGAGCCCACGGGCTTTTAACCGTCCATTCGGACGAATTGACATCGTATAGAGAGATACAACATCAGTTTTTTACGTGATGTTCCAAGTAGGGAACATCAGCAGCTTCGGTTGCAACGTAAAAGACATACCGTGTTGCGTATGATTGGAATGGCCTTCCCGCCGGACTGATCTGGGTTTCGAGCCCGCGTACGTAACACAATCCAAGTCAAGTAAAATACAACCTAACTAATGGTATCAGAGCTTTGAACCAGCGCTGATACCTGGGAAAAATTTACTCTTTTGATTGGATAGGGTCTCTAGCCGAGACAAGCCCTATCCGACTATAGGAAGTTCAAAAGGCCTATAGGTCAGAAAAGACGGTCCTGCACGGGTCTGTCTTCTTCTGGATCAAATCAAGCGCGAGAAGGGCGTTTGGTGGATGCCTTGGCAGTAAGAGGCGATGAAGGACGTGATACTCTGCGATAAGTTGTGGTGAGCCGAGAATAGGCTTTGACCCACAAATTTCCGAATGGGGCAACCCACCTGATACTTTGTTATTATTGCTCTTCGGAGCAGCTAATAATGAGGTAAACCAGGTATTTATAACCTGAATACATAGGGTTATAAAAGCAAACCCGGGGAACTGAAACATCTAAGTACCCGGAGGAAAGGAAATCAACAGATACTCCCCTAGTAGCGGCGAGCGAACGGGGACCAGCCGAGCTGTGATTGTGATTAGAATGGTCTGGAATGGCCAACCATAGTGGGTGACAGTCCCGTATAAGAAGCAAGATCAGACGTATTAAGTAGGGCGGGACACGTGAAATCCTGTCTGAACATGGGGGGACCACCCTCTAAGGCTAAGTACTCCTTACTGACCGATAGCGAACCAGTACCGTGAGGGAAAGGTGAAAAGCACCCCGACAAGGGGAGTGAAACAGTTTCTGAAACCGGACGCCTACAAACAGTTGGAGCCCCCTTGAGGGGTGACAGCGTACCTTTTGTATAATGGGTCATCGACTTGGTCTATCTAGCAAGCTTAAGCCGTTAGGTGTAGGCGCAGCGAAAGCGAGTCTTAATAGGGCGCATGAGTTAGATGGATCAGACCCGAAACCGAGTGATCTAGGCATGATCAGGTTGAAGGTAAGGTAACACTTACTGGAGGACCGAACCCACACCTGTTGAAAAAGGTCGGGATGAATTGTGCCTAGGGGTGAAAGGCCAATCAAACTCGGAGATAGCTGGTTCTCCGCGAAATCTATTTAGGTAGAGCGTCATCCGAATACCCCGGGGGGTAGAGCACTGGATGGGTAATGGGGCCCCACAGGCTTACTGATCCTAACCAAACTCCGAATACCCGGGAGTAATAGATGGCAGACACACGTCGGGTGCTAACGTCCGGCGTGGAGAGGGAAACAACCCTGACCTACGACTAAGGCCCCTAATTCATGGCTAAGTGGGAAAGCAGGTGGGACGACCAAAACAACCAGGAGGTTGGCTTAGAAGCAGCCATCCTTTAAAGATAGCGTAACAGCTCACTGGTCTAATTTAAGTTGTCCTGCGGCGAAGATGTAACGGGGCTCAAGCCATGAGCCGAAGTCTAGGATGCCGTAAGGCATGGTAGCGGAGCGTAGTGTGACATAACTCTACGCCTCTTTTGTAGCTTTCGGGCTATATTGGAGGCATTGAGTTTTCTGTGAAGCCGGGGCGTGAGCCATCCGGTGGAGAGATCACTAGCGAGAATGATGACATGAGTAGCGACAAACAGGGTGAGAGACCCTGTCGCCGAAAGTCCAAGGGTTCCTGCTTAAAGCTAATCTGAGCAGGGTAAGCCGACCCCTAAGGCGAGGCCGAAAGGCGTAGTCGATGGGAACCAGGTTAATATTCCTGGGCCAGGAGATGGTGACGGATCCCGAAGGTAGTTCATCCTTATCGGATTGAATGGGCTGCTTAGGGGTTCCTGGAAATAGCCCTCCATGAGATCGTACCCTAAACCGACACAGGTGGACTGGTAGAGAATACCAAGGCGCTTGAGAGAACCACATTTAAGGAACTCGGCAAAATACCTCCGTAAGTTCGCGAGAAGGAGGCCCGGTTAGAACGCAAGTTTTGGCCGGGGGCACAAACCAGGGGGTGGCGACTGTTTACTAAAAACACAGGGCTCTGCGAAGTCGCAAGACGACGTATAGGGTCTGACGCCTGCCCGGTGCCTGAAGGTTAAAAGGAGGAGTGCAAGCTCCGAATTGAAGCCCAGGTAAACGGCGGCCGTAACTATAACGGTCCTAAGGTAGCGAAATTCCTTGTCGGGTAAGTTCCGACCTGCACGAATGGCGTAACGACTTCCCCGCTGTCTCAAATGTGGACTCAGCGAAATTGAATTGCCTGTCAAGATGCAGGCTTCCCGCGGTTAGACGGAAAGACCCCGTGCACCTTTACTACAGCTTCACACTGGCATCAGGCACAATATGTGCAGAATAGGTGGTAGGCTTTGAACCAGGAACGCCAGTTTCTGGGGAGCCTCCTTTGAGATACCACCCTTGTTCTGCTTGATGTCTAACCGCGGTCCGTTATCCGGATCCGGGACCCTGTGTGGCGGGTAGTTTGACTGGGGCGGTCGCCTCCCAAACAGTAACGGAGGCGCGCGAAGGTTGGCTCAGAGCGGTCGGAAATCGCTCGTTGAGTGCAATGGCAGAAGCCAGCCTGACTGCGAGACTGACAAGTCGAGCAGAGTCGAAAGACGGCCATAGTGATCCGGTGGTCCCGAGTGGAAGGGCCATCGCTCAACGGATAAAAGGTACGCCGGGGATAACAGGCTGATGGTGCCCAAGAGTCCATATCGACGGCACCGTTTGGCACCTCGATGTCGGCTCATCTCATCCTGGGGCTGGAGCAGGTCCCAAGGGTACGGCTGTTCGCCGTTTAAAGAGGTACGTGAGCTGGGTTTAGAACGTCGTGAGACAGTTCGGTCCCTATCTGCCGTGGGTGTAGGATACTTGAGAGGAGTTGCCCCTAGTACGAGAGGACCGGGGTGAACGATCCACTGGTGGACCAGTTGTCATGCCAATGGCAGTGCTGGGTAGCTATGATCGGACAGGATAACCGCTGAAGGCATCTAAGCGGGAAGCCCCCTCAAAACAAGGTATCCCTGAGAACCGTAGTAGACCACTACGTCGATAGGCCGGAGATGTAAGCGCAGCAATGCGTTCAGTTGACCGGTACTAATTGTTCGATAGGCTTGATTTGATCCAGTAGAAGCGAGACTTCTGCGAGATAAATCGAAAGAGTACACACTACAAAACGTAGTTTACTGACTTGGTTATGATGTTGTTCCTTTGGTTTGGTGGTCATAGCGAGAGCGAAACACCCGATCCCATCCCGAACTCGGCCGTTAAGCGCCTTTGCGCCGATGGTACTGCGTCTTAAGACGTGGGAGAGTAGGTCACCGCCAAACCTAACGAGCAACATCAAGTATCTCTCTGACGATGATCAAATGAAACGGCCGCCTCTCGAGGCGGCTTTTTTGTGTTTTAGGCCCGCATTTTTGAGACCTAAGCGCCGCGCGACCGCTTAGGGTTTTCCCGTTTTGCGGGAATGGTCAGGGCCGTTGCAGTTCGCGCGCGTATTTTGCAAGCTGCGCATGTTTTTGTTTCATAATGCGAGGATTTCACCCGATGAATAGCTGTCGTACCGTTTATACTTTAGCGCTTTCAGCGTGCCTTACCCTTTTTGGCCAAGCAGCTTTGAGCTGGTCATGTGATGTCGGGAAATGCGCACCTGACATAACCCACGGCGCGGTCGATGTGGCGATGTCCTGCAAAGCCGGTCAAAAGTCTTTCCACGTCACTGATATCGAAAACGCAACGTCTGGCCCGCATAGTGGCACGTTCAATATGATCGGCGCGCTCAAGAATGAGCTAGATAGCTGGACGATCGATATGGACTACGCGGCGGGCGACAAGGCCGGGTATCTGAAGAACATGATGCTGACGATTTACGGCCCTGGAAGTGTCGCTGGCACCCAAGTGCCGCTGTCAGATGGCAATGGCGTTCTGCTGGGTAATGAGATTAAAGACCATGCCACTCAGGGCGCGCCCAAAACGTTATTTTGGTCCAATGATATCGATGTCAGCAAGGCAAAGGGCGAAACCATTTTGTTTGAAATACAAGGCGACGCGGTATTGGGCACCCCTGACCCGCAAGACCAATATCAGGAACGCCCGGCCTTCTGGCTGAACATATTCGGCACGGGATGCCATTTGCGCTAGCGAAAGAACTGCACCCCAGTCATAAGTCGAGCATGTTTTTTGTCGATTGACGCCGAAAGGCATGTCGCAATTGGGCTTTGAACCGGTCCCAAACGAACTTCAAGAGGTGCGACTCATGTAACTATGACGCACGCACCGACACTCAACATGGAGACACAAATGAAAAAATGGAAAACTCTGGCCTTGTCCGCAAGCGCTGCCGGGTTGGTTGCTACCGCCGCCCATGCCGATTGTGGCGAAGTCTCGATCACGGAGATGGATTGGGCGTCTGCAGCAGTCGTCACCTCAGTCGCCAACTTCCTGATGACCAATGGCTATCAGTGTACGGTGAATGTCGTGCCGACCACGACTGTGCCCGCGATGACATCGGTTGCTGAAACGGGTCAGCCGGACATCCTGACAGAGCTGTGGACCTCATATACCGAGGTTTACGACGACTTGGTTGCCGAAGGAAAACTCACCGAAATGTCGAAGGTGCTGTCCGATGGCGGCGTAGAAGCCTGGTGGATCCCACAATATCTGGTCGACGAGCACCCAGAGCTCGCGACGCTGGACGGTATCATGGCCAACCCGAAGCTTGTCGGCGGGCTGTTTCATGATTGTCCATCGGGATGGGGCTGCGACGTGACCAATTTCAACAATTTCAAAGCCGCGGGACTGGCGGAAGCTGGTATCGAGCGCTTCCAGCATGGATCGGGCGAGACGCTGGCAACCGCGATCGCCGCCGCCTATGCCGCGAAAGAGCCGTGGTTTGGCTACTACTGGGCGCCCACATCCGTGTTGGGAAAATACCCGATGGTGCAAATCGACCTTGGGGATTACGACGAGGCGGTTCACACCTGCAACGGGCTTGAAGATTGTGCCACGCCCGGCATGTCCAATTACCCAAGCTCGAATGTCGTCACGGCTGTGACGCCGTCTTTCATCGAGCGTGAGCCCGACGTCGCCGCGATGTTGGAAAAGATGAGCTTCACCAACCAGCAAATGGGCGAAGTTTTGGCCTGGCAGGACGACAACAACGCCTCATATGACGAGGCCGCCGTGTACTTCCTGACGACCTACAAGGATACATGGGGCGCTTGGTTGAATGACGATGCACGTGGCAAGCTGAGCGCGCTGCTGAAATAAAGCAAAAAGGCCCGGCAGAACCATTGCCGGGCCTTTTTTGCCTCAAGGGACAGGGAATATGGCATTTTACGACAGCGTTTTTGACGTGCTCGGCCTGCGCGACTGGTGTGACGCCAATGCCGATAGCGCGCCGATGTCCATGGCCGACCTGCTCGCCCAAGCTGGCGGCGCGGATGCAGACGCGGGTGAGGCGTTCCCTTTCCCGTCTCTCGACAATCTCAATGAAAGCTGTGACCGGATCGGGCAGACCCGCGATTTTACGGCCAATATCGAAGACGGGTTTCTAGCCATTAAAGACGGGCTCAAACTGGTGCTTGACCCGCTGACACAGCCCTTGTCCTGGATGCTGGACGGTGCGCTGTGGCTGTTCACTGCGACGCCATGGTGGATCATCGTTCCGCTTCTAATCGCCTTGGCCCATCTGGTGGGCCGTTCCATCGGTGTGACCCTGCTTGTGGCGTTTTCTTTCCTGTTTCTGGGCGCGATTGACCATTTGGACGTCGCCCTGCAGACCCTTTCAATCATCTTTGTGTGCACCAGCCTGTCCGTGCTGCTTGGCGTGCCGTTGGGCATCGCCATGTCGCGGTCGAACACGTTTCAACGCGCGATGGTCCCGCTATTGGACCTGCTGCAAACCTTGCCGACCTTTGTGTATCTGATCCCGCTGATTTTCTTGTTCTCGGTGACGGAATCGAAGCTCTACGGCATCGCAATTATTCTTTATGCCATTGTACCCGTGATCCGGCTGACCGATTTGGGGATCAGGCTGGTCGATAAGGATGTGATCGAGGCGGCGGACGCCTTTGGCATGACCAAACGACAGAAGCTTTGGGGTGTACAGCTGCCATTGGCGTTGCCCAACATCATGGCGGGCGTGAACCAGACGATCATGATGAGCCTTGCAATGGTCGTGATCGCGTCACTGGTGTCTGCGCCGGGGCTTGGCGTGCTGGTGCTGCGCGGCATTCGCAACCTTGAGCTGGGCGTCGGGATCGTCGCTGGCGTGGGGATCGTATTGCTGGCCGTCGTGCTGGACCGGACGTCTAAAGCCGCGCTGTCGCGCATTGACAAGAACCATTCCACACGATGAGGCGCGGATGAGCGACATGCCAAAATTGCGTCTGCGCGGCGTCTACAAAGTTTTCGGGCCGGACGACAAAGCCATGATGGCCCATGTGCGCGCGGGCGTCGGCAAGGAGTCGTTGCTGGCCGACCATGGCCACGTGCTGGGCTTGCAGGACATCAATGTCGATATGCAGGCGGGCGAAATAACCGTGGTGATGGGGTTGTCCGGGTCGGGCAAATCGACGCTGATCCGGCATCTCAACCGGCTGATTGAACCGACCGCGGGGGAGATTCTGCTAGACGGTGAGAACGTCATGGACCTGTCGCCCGGTGATTTGCGCGAAGCGCGACGCACCAAAATGTCGATGGTGTTCCAAAAGTTCGCCTTGCTGCCGCACCGCACTGTTTTGCAAAACACAGCGACCGCGCTTCAGGTGCAGGGTGCGGATGCGTCCACACAGGACAAACAGGCGCGCAAATGGCTCGACCGGGTGGGGCTGAACGGCTACGAACATCACTTCCCGTCACAGCTATCGGGCGGCATGCAACAGCGGGTCGGCATTGCGCGGGCGCTGACGGCGGGCACAGATATCATGCTGATGGATGAGGCGTTTTCTGCGCTGGACCCGCTGATCCGCACCGATATGCAGGACCTGCTTTTGGAGCTGCAGCTTGAGCTGCAAAAGACCATTATTTTCATCACCCATGATCTGGATGAGGCGCTGAAGCTGGCGGATCATCTGGTGATTTTGAAGGACGGCGCTGTGGTGCAGCAGGGGGAGCCGCAACATATTTTGCTCAACCCAAGCGATCCTTATATCGAGGATTTTGTCAGCGACATTAACCGCGCCCGCGTGCTGAGGGTCCGATCCATTATGGGGGCTTTGACAGATGGCGATGTCGCAGGCGAGGTGGACGCAAACGCAACGTTGGAACAGTTGATCGCGCGATCGGGCGGCGACACAACGCAGGTCTACCGCGTCACCGAGCAGGGCAGCCCAATTGGCACGCTGGATATGAAAGACCTGGTGCGGGCGCTGGTCCCGCGTGTTTCAAGCGGGGCTGACGCGTAAAAGAAATGTAACGAAATGGGTTTTTCCCTATTGAAGACTCAGAATCCCTTGCGTAGACACAGGGCTCGCGATTGGCGCGGGATGGAGCAGCCCGGTAGCTCGTCAGGCTCATAACCTGAAGGTCGTAGGTTCAAATCCTACTCCCGCAACCAACGCTAGATTAAGCCCCGGCCTTTACAGGCTGGGGTTTTTCATTTTGTGATGGGCCGTCCGTTTAGTAGTTCCACAAGGTTCCGTCTTTGAGGCGCACAACCGGGTGGCTTCCGGGTTTGTAGGAATATTGCGCGGCTTCCGCTTCGTTGAAATCGACGCCGAGACCGGGGGCGTCGCTGACGTGGAACGCCCCGTCTTTGGCGCTGTGCTCGGATGGAAACAGGGCGTCGCAAGCATCGGTGCCGAGGACAAGATATTCCTGAATGCCAAAATTTGGCGCCCATGCGTTCAGATGCGCCTGGGCGGCCATCGAGATCGGTGAGTGGCTGGGGGCGCCGTGAAACCCGGTGCGAACATGATGCATGCCCGCCAGATCGACGATCCTGCGGGTTGGCGTGATGCCACCGGCATATGTGACGGCGACGCGGATGAAATCGATCAGCTCTTCTTCGATCAGTTTGTTACACTGCCAGATCGAATTGAACACTTCGCCAATCGCGATAGGGGTAGTCGCGTGCTGGCGGATCAGGCGTAGGGCGTCCTGATCTTCTGCAGGTGTCGGGTCTTCGAGCCAGAACAGCCGAACAGGCTCAACCGCTTTGGCGAACTCCGCCGCCTCGCGTGGGGTTAACCGGTGATGGACGTCGTGCAGAATCTGCAGGTCATCCCCGAAACGCGCACGGATATCGGCCAACGCGCCGGGCATGTAGCGCATGTAAAGGTCAGTATCCCAAATTTCGGTCTTGGGCCGGATGCCGGAAAAGTCAGTCATGTAGTCCTTACGCCCGTGTTTGGCGTCAGGCGTCGCATAGCTGGCCGTGGGCATGCCGGGAATGCCGCATTGAACGCGCACCGCTGTGTAGCCCTGTTCGACATAGCCGGCGACGCTGTCCATCAGATCTTCGAGATCACTGCCGGCGGCATGGGCATAGAGCAGCGCGCTGTCGCGGCTTTTGCCACCGAGCAGGTCATAAACGGGCAGCCCTGCGAGCTTGCCCTTGATGTCCCAGAGCGCCATGTCAATCGCCCCGATTGCGGCCATGGCGATTGGCCCGCCCCGGAAATAGGCGCCGCGATAGAAATATTGCCAGATGTCTTCGCTTTTGCGCGGGTCCATCCCGATCAAGGCGGGGATTAGGTAGTCCGTGAGATAGGCCGCGGGCAGTGTTTCACGATTGTTGAGCGTGGCATCACCCAAACCGTAGACGCCCTGATCGGTGAAGATTTTGAGCGTGACGTAGTTTTTGCCGGGCCCGCCGACAAACACTTTGGCATCTGTGATCTTCATGGCGTGTCGCCTCCTTCGATTGTGCCGCCTGATTGGCGTTCCCAGAATTCGGCATAGAGGCCGTCTTGCCGCAATAGCGCATCATGGCGACCTTCTTCGCGAATGCGCCCTTCATCCATCACAACAATGCGGTCCAGTTCTGTCACCGTGGACAGGCGATGCGCGATTGCGATGACCGTTTTGCCCTTCATCACCTCATGCAAGGCGGCCTGAATTTCAGCCTCAACCGTGCTGTCGAGCGCGCTTGTCGCCTCATCCAGGATCATGATCGGCGCGTTTTTGAGGATCACGCGCGCCAAGGCGATGCGCTGCCTTTGGCCGCCGGATAGTTTTACGCCGCGTTCGCCGACATGGGCATCATAGCCGCTGCGCCCTTTTGAATCCTTCAACTCGAGAATGAAGTCATGTGCACGGGCCTGTCGGGCGGCCTGTTCGATGTCGCTTTGGGACGCATCAGTTTGACCCAATGCGATATTGTCACGCACGGAACGGTTCAAAAGCGCTGCTTGCTGGCTGACCATCCCAATGGCGTGGCGCAGGCTTTCGGGGTGAACGGTCGCGGTGTCCTGACCGTCGATCAATATCCGCCCCCGTTCGGCGGCATGAAAGCGCAAGATCAGATTGACGAGCGTTGATTTGCCAGCCCCGGACGGGCCCACCAGCCCGATCTTTTCTCCGGGGGCAATGGACAGGTCTATGTGGTCGAGCCCGCCTTTTTCATTGCCATAGTGATGCCCAATACCCTCAATCTCTATTGCGCCTTTGGTGATCTGCAGCTCAGGGGCGCTTCTATCGTAGTCGATGGCCAAGGGCTGGCTGAGCGTTTGCAACGCCTCACGGACGGAGCCGACTTGCTGAAAGATTGACCAGATCGCTTCCATCACCCAATCGGCGAGCGTCGTAATTCTGAGCGATAAAGCGACCGCCGCGCTAACCAATCCAATGCTGGCAGCGCCGCTTGACCAAAGCCAGATGCCGTAGCCCACGAAACCCACGATGATGATGCTTTCAAGCAAAACGGTTACCGTGCGCATGCCGACGCTGATCTGGCGGGCGTAGAAAAGCTTGGCGCGGGTCTGTTCCAGCGCGTTGCGGTGATCGGCCTCAAGTTCGGTACGTTTGGCAAACAGGCTGACCGTGTCGAAATTGGTAAACACATCGACGACCCGGCCCAGAAGGGTCGATTTCGTCGCCATGAAATCTTCCATCGCCTGCACCATGCGCGGGACAATCCAGATCATCAGGCCAAAATAGAGCGCCAGCCACAGCAGCAAAGGCGCGGCCAGCCGCAAATCGGTGCCTGCCATGAAGGTCACAATGCCGATCATGTAGACCGCGCCAAAGGCGACGGCGTTCAGCGCATGGAAAATGACATCGGTCGCATAATTGCCCATCAGGACGAGGCGCGAGGCGGTCTTGCCGGCCAGATCTTCCTGAAACCAACCCACCGACTGACGGGTCAGGTGGTCATGGGCGCGCCAGCGAAACAGGTTGGCTGCGTTGCATTGCAGGCCAATGTCGTTCATCGCCAGCCGGCAGAACTGAGCGGCCGGGCGCAGGATCATAAGCATCAATGCCGCAATGATCAGACTGCCGCCGTGATCAGCCCAAATCTGACCGGGTGTGCTGGCAATGAGCATGTCGATCAACCGGCCCGCAAAGCTGATCAACCAAACCTCGATACTGGCGGCGATGACCGTCATCATGAGGCTGCACAGGATCACCCAGCGCAACGGAAAGAGATGCGCGCGCAGGTAGGGCCAAACGCTTGCGGATTGCACCGCGCCGTCGCTGTGAACGTAGGGATCGACCATGTTCAGGGCGATGCGGGTCACACGGTCATAGGCACGGTGCAAAACAGATCCCCTCATGACGCGACATCCGCCCGTTTCCATGCGCCACGCCAGAGCCTGCGGTGGAACAGCGGGAATTTCAGCAGCTCTTCCCAGAACAAAAGTGAGAGCACCCATAGGGCGGGAAGCTCCAAATAGAGAACGGCAAGAGCCGTTGCAGGCACCCGAAAGAGCCATTGCGTCCAGACGAAAAGATGCATGACGTAGATCGTATCACCGCTGGCGCGCAGTGTATTGCCACAGATTGCGTTGGATTGTTTGGGGAAGGGCAGGACGATCAAAACAACCGCGAAGCCTGCCAAAATGCTGCGGGTTTGTGCGCCTAGTGCGGGGTAAAGCAACGGCGATGCAAGGCAGATCACCATGTAGACCAGCGCGACCAGTGCCGCCGCGATAAAGGACGCGCGCCATGCGGAGGACAGGAAACCGTCTAGCTCTGCCTCTGTGCGGCGCTCGCCCAAAAGCTGGGCGACCAATATGCCTGTGGCTTGCGCCCATTGCATGCCGATTGTTCCGGCCACCATGACCCAAGGCATGATCAATGTCATAGCCGCGAATGCTGCGATGCTCATTTGCGCATAGATCAACATGCAAACCCGCGCGGCGTAGTTTGCGCTGACGAAGGTCACGGCGATGGGCCAGGAAAATGCGACGTGACGCTTTAGCGACGCGGTGAATGTGCCATTGCGCCAGCCCGCGACGGCACGCAGCGCCCCGTCAGTGCGGTTCAGCTGAACGACCAGGTAAAGCGCTTGAAGGGCGACCGCCGCAGCACTGCCAATGGCGGCCCCCGTGATGCCGAGCGCAGGGGCGCCCCAGAGCCCGTGGATCAGCGCGACGCTGACCAAAATATTGATGGGCACGGAGGCGCAATATCCATAGAGCGGCAGTTTCGCACGCCCGCAGCCGTTGAAGTGGCTGGCCAGATTCTGGCCGACGGCCTCTGCCAGAATAACGATTGCGAAGACCGACAAATATGACCAGGCGAGGTCTGCAATTTCTGCGGTTGGCGCGGTTGCACCAAGGATAGCACGGCCAAAGAAGACGATCACAAACACACCGAGCAAGCCAATGCCCAGCCCGATACATAAGCCGGAGGCAAGGACCGACTTTCGAAACACGGCATCCCCTGTTCCGAAAGCTTGGGCCGTGCGCAATTGCAGTGCATTCGAAAACGCGAAGATCGCGCCTGAGACCAGCCCGCCAATCGCCGCGGCCAACCCCATGGCTGCCAAAGACGTTTCCCCAAGGGCGGAGACCAGCACCCCATCAATCACCACTGTGCCGTGCAAGAACATAGCCTTCAGCGTCATCGGCCATGCCAGTGAGACAACCTGC
The DNA here is from genome assembly GCF_055693445.1 of Litoreibacter sp. JB4-2. NCBI lineage: Bacteria > Pseudomonadati > Pseudomonadota > Alphaproteobacteria > Rhodobacterales > Roseobacteraceae > Litoreibacter > Litoreibacter sp. JB4-2. The sequence goes on along the minus strand of NZ_CM146334.1, from coordinate 2,245,606 downwards.
CTGGCGCCGGGAGCCGGACTAGGAGGCAGGGTATCTGAGAGTGTCGTCATGATGTCGGTCCGGGTCCTTCGAGGCATGCTCGACGGGATCAAAACCCGACGTAGTCAAGAACGGGCACGCTCAAAGTAATTTGCGTTGGATTGGGAGATCCGCTCGATGGTTTCATCAATGCGGGACAGATGTACGGCGCAGGCACGCACCGCGGCATCCGCGTCATGGTTTTTGACGGCCTCAGCAATGGCGCGGTGATCGTCAATCAGATCGGGCACGCGTTGCTCTTTGGACAGGCCCAAGACGCAAAGCCGGTCGACCTTGGCTTTTTCTTCAAGGATGACGTCGAATGCGTAGTCGGCCTCAGCAATCGTGCAAAGGGTTTGGTGAAACGCGTAGTCCAATTTGCCAAATTTATTATTGTCCATGGACTCGAGCAGTGCGGTTTGCTTGGCTATTTCGGCGTCAAGCGCATCGGCGCCGGCGGGTGTGCATAGCTTTGCCGCGCGGCGTATCACCTCTGTGTCTATGGCGAACCGCACGAAACGGGCTTTTTCGATATCGCGCATGGAAAAGCGCCGCACTTCGGTGGCGCGCTGCGGGCGGATTAGAAGCAGGTCGAGATTGGCCAGACGGTTAAATGCATCACGGACTGGCTGTCGCGAGACGCCGAACCGCGCCGCAATCTCTGCCTCTGAGATACGATCGCCGGGTTTCAGTTCCAGCGAGCCGATCTCTGCATGCAACGCATCAAAGATGTCATCGACGCTGGTACGCCGTTCACCGAGTTGAGTTGCTTGTACCATGATCCTGTTCCTTACACGGAGATCGGCCTTGATGTTAGCAATAAAAAAATCGAACACCAGACTAGTATCCCAGAAAATAGACTAGTATACCAGTTGCTATGCGTTCGATTCGTGGAGGTTTCGAGCGGGGCGTTGAGGGAGGCACAATGGCCGGCGTTAAACTGGATGGCATCGTTAAAGCCTATGGCGCGCTTCAGGTCGTGCATGGCATCGATCTTGAGGTAAATGAACGGGAGTTTGTGGTCCTTGTGGGCCCGTCTGGCTGCGGTAAATCCACTACGTTGCGGATGGTTGCCGGGCTTGAGGAAATCACGGCTGGCGATGTGACCATCGACGGGCGGCGGGTCAACCGGATCGCCCCCAAAGACCGCGACGTGGCGATGGTGTTCCAAAATTACGCGCTCTACCCACATCTCAACGTGGCTGACAATATGGCCTTTGGATTGCGCATCCGCCGGATGCCCAAGGCCGAGATTAAGACAACAATTGACGAAGTGGCGCAAATTCTTGGGCTGACCGAGTATCTGGACCGTCGCCCGGCGGATCTATCTGGTGGCCAGCGGCAGCGTGTTGCGATGGGCCGCGCCATCGTGCGCCACCCCAAAGTGTTCCTGTTTGACGAGCCTCTGTCCAACCTGGATGCGAAGCTGCGCACCCAGATGCGCGCAGAGATCAAACGCCTGCACAACCGGCTTGGTGTGACGTCGATCTACGTGACCCATGATCAGGTTGAAGCGATGACGCTGGCAGACAGGATTGTCGTCATGAATGACGGCCGGATTGAGCAGGTTGGAACGCCGATGGAGCTGTTTAACAACCCGGTCAACACGTTTGTGGCAGGCTTCCTTGGCTCGCCCCCGATGAACCAGGTCAAAGGCGTTTTGACGGAGACGGGCGCCCGGATCGGCGACAGCGAAATCAGACTTGATGCAAACATCAATGGTCAGGCCGGGCGCGCCGTGATTGTTGGTATCCGCCCCGAACATGTCAGCCTGAGCGCGGGCGATCAAACCTCGCCCTTGCCGGTGGATTTGGACCTTGTCGAGCCGCTTGGTTCTGAGGCGCTTCTTCATGCGCGGTTTGGCGATGAACCGGTGGTGTTCAAGACAGAAACCGGCGGTGATATCGCGCAGTTTTCTGGCGTCGATCATGTTCATGTTCCTGCGTCGGCGGTCAAAATTTTTGACGCCGAGAACGGGCAAGCCTTGAGCCTGGGGGCCTAAGGATATGGCGGATCAGACATCCTCCGCCGTTGGTATGAAAACTCAGGACCACATCGTCCAAGACGGGCGCTGGGTGCGCATCATCGACCATTTCAAACGCGAATGGCAGATTTACGTGATGCTATTGCCGATGATCATCTGGTTCGTCGTGTTTTTGTATAAGCCGATGTACGGGCTGCAGGTGGCCTTCAAAGACTATTCGATCTTCCGCGGCGTTGCGGGCAGCCCCTGGGTCGGGTTTGAGCATTTCGAGACGTTGGTCAATAGTGACCAATTTGGCCGCGCGCTTAAAAACACGTTTATGATCAGTATGTTGAGCCTATGTTTCGGCTTCCCTGTACCGATCATATTGGCGCTGATGTTCAACGAGATCACGAACCAGCTGTTCAAACGCACCTCGCAGACCATTGTGTATCTGCCGCATTTCATCTCGACGGTGATTATCGCGGGTATTGTGATTACGGCGTTTTCGCCGTCGGCCGGGATCGTGAACCAGTTCCTGCAATGGCTGGGGCTCGATCCGATTTACTTCCTGATCAAGCCGGAATGGTTCCGTCCGATCTTCATCGGCTCTGGTATCTGGCAAGAGGCGGGTTTCTCGTCGATTGTGTTTCTGGCGGCGATTGCCGGGGTGAACCCGTCGCTTTACGAATCCGCTGTGATTGATGGGGCCAGCCGGTGGCAGATGATGTGGAAGATCACGTTGCCGTCTATTCTGCCCACAATCATCATCATGCTGATCATCCGCATCGGGAACCTTTTGGAAGTCGGATTTGAGCTGATCATTTTGCTCTATCAGCCCGCCACCTACGAGACCGCCGACGTCATCAACACGTTCATCTACCGCCAAGGTATTCAGGGCGCGCAATATGACCTTGCGGCTGCGGCGGGTCTGTTCAACGCGGTCGTGGCCTTCGTGCTGGTGATGACGGCGAACACCGTCTCGCGGCGGCTGTCAAACACGTCGCTGTGGTGAGGGGGAACAGGCAATGGCAAACATGAATCTCTACTCTCGCGGCGACAAAATGTTCGTGCGGCTGAACATGCTGCTGATCGCGATCTTCACGATTTCGACCCTGTATCCGTTCATCTATATCGCCGCCGTCTCGATGAGCGAGGGATCAGCGGCGAGCGCGGGGACGGTGTTCTGGCGGCCCATCGGGTTGACGCTTGCGGCTTATGAATACGTGCTGTCTGAGCCGCTGTTCTGGTCGTCTTACCGCAACACCTTCATCTACACGTTCGGCGGCACCTTTGTGAGCATGCTGATCATTGTGCCGGGCGCCTACGCATTGTCGAAACCGCAGCTGTTTGGGAGACGCTATTTCAACCTGTTTGTGGCCTTCACCATGTGGTTCAACGCAGGCCTGATCCCGTTCTTCCTGAACATGCGCGACCTGAACCTGATGGATAGCTACTTTGGTCTGATCATCGCCTTTGCCTGCAACGCCTTCAACATCATCTTGCTGCGCAACTTCTTCGAGTCGATCCCGCAGTCTTTTGAGGAAGCCGCGCGCATGGACGGGGCGAATGAATTTCAGGTGCTGTGGAAAGTCTACATGCCGCTGTCAAAACCCGCGCTGGCGACGATCATTCTGTTTTGCATGGTGGCGCGCTGGAACGGCTTTTTCTGGGCGATGGTCTTGCTGAAAGATGAACAGAAAATCCCGCTTCAGGTCTATCTGCGGCAGGTCATCGCCACTCTTGCCGATGATGAGGAGTTCGGGCTGTCGATCATCGAAGCGTCCTATTCGGTCGAAACGGTGACGGCAGCGATCATGGTCTGTTCGATCATCCCGGTGATGATCTTTTACCCGTTCATTCAAAAGTACTTCAACAAGGGCATCATGCTTGGTGGTGTCAAAGAATAACGACCCAAGAAATGAAAGCGTAAAAGGGAGGAAATTATGCGCATTCTAACAGTCCTGGCGGCGACCTTGCTGTCGACCTCACTCACCGCGCCCGCGGTTGCGGATGGTCATCTGAAAATCACGGATGAGCCTGTCGAGTTCACCGTACACCTGCACAACAAGCGTTATTTCTATGACGAAAACTGGCCTGTCGAGCAAGCCGCACGCGCGCTGACCGGCGTCTCGCTGAAAGGCGCGACCTTCGGCACCAATACGCCAAGCTCGAAAGAGGCGCATAACCTTATGCTGGCCTCGGGCGAAATCCCGCATATCGTTGGTGGCGACAAGATCAAAGACATGGTCAACGAATATGGTCCCCAAGGCGCCTTCGTTCCGCTCAATGATCTGATCGACGAGCACGCGCCAAATATCAAAGCGTTCTTTGAGAAATATCCTGAAAAGCAGGCGGCCGTGCAGTCTTTTGACGGCAACCTGTACTACATCCCGTATCTGCCAGATGGCAAATATGGCCGGGCCTATTGGATGCGCCAGGACTGGCTTGATGCGCTGGGACTGGAAGTGCCCAACAACGTCGATGAGCTTTATGAAGTTCTGACCGCGTTCCGCAACAATGATCCAAATGGCAATGGCAAAAAGGACGAAGTCCCGTTCTTCGCGCGCCAATGGCCAGAGTTGCTGCGCCTTGTGACGCTTTGGGATGGCCGGTCGTCCGGGTCAGACACCTACCACGACTTCGTCGTTATCGATGGTAAGGTTACCCATGGCTATGCTGGCGAAGGCTACCGCGAAGGTATCAAGAACATCGCGAAATGGTATGAAGAGGGTCTGATCGACGCTGAAGTTTTCACGCGCGGCTCATCTGCTCGGGAATATCTTCTGTCCGAAAACCTTGGCGGTATGACCCATGATTGGTTCGCGTCAACATCGGGCTACAACCCGAAACTGCGTGACAAGATCGAAGGGTTTGACCTGGCGGTTATTGCGCCACCTGCGTCGATCTCCGGCGTTCGCATGGCCGAACATCGCCGCATTCCGGTGAAACCAGATGGCTGGGCGATCGCGCACACCAACCCTGATCCGGTCACGACCATCAAGTATTTTGACTTCTACTTCACCGAGGAAGGTCGCCGTCTGGCCAATTTCGGGATCGAAGGCGAGCAATACGACATGGTCGATGGCAAGCCGATCTTCAAGAAAGAGTTCATGGAAGCCGGTCCGGTGAACAGCCAGCTATACCAAGTCGGCAGTCAGGTTCAGCGCGGTTATTTCCAGGATTTCGACTATGAAATCCAGTGGACAAACCCGAGCGCGCTGAAAGGCATCGAGCTATATGACGCGGGCGATTACCTAGTACCCCAATTCCTGGGCGTGGCGTTCAACGAAGAAGAGCAGGGCGTCTACGACAAGAAATGGAGCCAGGTTCGCGACTACATGCTTGAGAAGCAGCAAGCTTGGGTGCTTGGATCCGCTGACATCGAAGCGGAGTGGGATGACTACCTCGCAACGCTCGACAAAATGGGCTTCAACGACGTTCTCGCGGCGATGAATTCAGCCTATGCGCGCCAATACGGCGGTTAAGCAAACGACAGGAGCGGCCGTATCCTTGGCCGCTCCAACCCTTTTTCCACACCACTAGATGATGAGCATCCTCATGCCGGGCGACGCACTTCCTATGCTTGATGAACCCAAAGCGGGCCGTTTGACCATTGAATATGGACCGACCAGCGATACGGATGTGACGGAAAACCCGCCGCGCTTTACATGGTTGCCGGTGATTGATGATGACGCGCGCTATGTGCTGCGCGTCTCTGCTGACCCTGCCTTTCCGAAAGGCAAAACGCAGGTCTTTGAGAACCTGCCGCTGAATTTCTTCACGCCGGATACGCTGTTTGAGCCCGGCGACTATCACTGGTCCTACGCGACTTGGGGGCCTGAGACCAAGGGCGCGTCCAGCGCTTGGAGCAGCACGCGCAGCTTTACATTGGGTGCGGGTCTTGCCGAAACGCCGCTGCCAAGTCGTGCGGACCGTTTGGCGCAATCGCCAATGACGCATCCACGGCTTTGGATGACCCAAGACCGTTTAGGCGACTTCAAAGCCGCCGTGACCAAAGACCCAAGCCATTGCACATGGTCGACGTTCTACGAAAAATCCGTTCTGCCATGGATGGACCGCGATGTGATGACGGAGCCCGCGGGCTACCCGGATCATAAACGCGTGGCCGCCGTCTGGCGCCAGACCTATATCGACCTGCAAGAGCTATGGTACGCGATCAGGCACTTGGCGATTGGCGGCAAAGTCACCGATGATGCTGAGATGACCGCCCGCGCCAAGGCGTGGCTGTTGGAAGCCGCCAGTTGGGACCCGATGGGCGTGACGTCGCGCGCCTATACCGACGAATGGGCATATCGTGTCTGCAACGCGCTGGCTTGGGGCTATGACTGGCTTTATGACGATCTGACAGATGAAGAGCGTGAAACTGTGCGCGCGGCGCTACTCGAACGCACGCGCGACATTGCCGAACATGCGATCCTGAACGCCAAGATCCATCTGTTTCCCTATGACAGCCATGCCGTGCGATCCGTCTCGCTGACGATCCTGCCGGCCTGTATCGCGCTTTTGGGGGACGCGGATGAGGCCGAAGACTGGCTGCATTATTGCGTCGAATTCCTGGCCAACCCCTACACCCCGTGGGGTGACAGCGATGGCGGCTGGGCCGAGGGCACGCATTATTGGATGATGGGGATCGCCTATCTGATCGACGCCGCGAACCGGTTGAAATCCTACACCGGCATCGACCTGTATAAGCGGCCCTTCTTCCAGAATACCGGTGATTTTCCGCTGTATTGCAAAGCGCCCAACACGCGGCGCGGCACGTTTGGCGATGACAGCACGATGGGTGACTATGCCTGCATCAAGACGGGCCTGAACCTGCGCCAGTTTGCGGGCGCCACCGGCAAGGGCGCCTATCAATGGTATTGCGACGAGAATCTGCGCCTGAACCCAGGCACCGAGATGGCGTTCTACAATTGGGGCTGGTGGGACACGAATTTTGACGAGCTTGTCTTTCAAACCGATTTCCCGGTGATTGAGGCCACGCCACCCGAAAGCGGGTTGCGTCACTTTAAGGGCATCGGCTGGGTCGGCGTTCAGCACGCGATGGACGACCCGGATGCGCATATTCAGTTTGTGTTCAAATCCTCACCATTCGGCTCGATCAGTCACAGTCATGGCGATCAAAACGCGTTTTGCATGTCGGCTTTTGGCGAAGATATGGCGATCCAATCCGGCCACTACGTCGCGTTCAATTCATCCATGCACCGCAATTGGCGCAGACAAACGCGGTCCAAAAACGCGGTCCTGATCAACGGCAAAGGCCAATACGCCGAAAAAGACAAATCCAAAGCCATGGCGGCGACAGGCCGGATCATCGCTGCGGAACAGCGCGAGGATCATATCTTCATCCATGGCGACGCGACCGCCGCTTATCAAAGCCTCTCACCCGAGGTGACCCTGGCCGAGCGCGAGATTTACTTCGTGCGCAACAGCTATTTCGTCTTCATCGACAAAATCGACGCCGAGACGCCCGTGACGGTCGACTGGCTGCTGCACGCGAACGCCCCCTTTGAGCTAGGAAAAACCTCGTTCCGCAATACAGGCGAGCGCGCGGGTTTCTACGGCCAGGTCGTCTGGTCGGAAGGCGGCAAGCCCGAGATGTCGCAATTCACGGATTTCCCGGATGTTGACCCGGTCGACTACGAAGGCCTGCCGGTCAGCACCTGCCTGACCGCCCGTTACCCAGCCGCCACACGGCACCGGATCGCCACGCTTTTGGTGCCTTACAAACTGGATGCGCCAAAGCGGATTTTCAACTTCATGGATGATCAGGGGTACGACGCTGATCTCTATTTCACAGACGCCGACGAGAACACCTTCAAAGTGGTGCTCAAGAAATTGGCCAACACTTAAGTAAGAGGGACTGACATGAAACTGACTGGGAAAACCGCGATTGTCACAGGCGGCGGGCGTGACATTGGGGCTGCGGCTGCGCTGAAACTTGCGTCTGAAGGTGCCAATATTGCCATCAGCTATTTCGCAAGTTCTGCGGGTGCCGATGACGTGGTTGCAAAAATCGAAGCATCGGGTGGAAAAGCCGTGGCTGTGCAAGCGGATCTCAGCACGCAAGAAGGCGTGGACGCTTTAGTTGGCAAGACTGTTGAGACCTTTGGCGGTATTGACGTGTTGGTGAACAATGCTGGCGGGTTGGTCGAACGCCAGAAGATCGCTGACATGTCACTCGCGCATTGGAACACGGTGCTTGATCTGAACCTGACATCGACCTTCATGATGACGCATGCCGTTTTGCAGCACATGAAAACGGGCACAATCGTAAATCTCGCCTCGCAAGCTGGGCGCGATGGCGGCGGGCCGGGCGCTGTGCCTTATGCCACCTCGAAAGGGGCGGTGATGACGATGACGCGCGGGCTGGCCAAAGAGCTCGGGCCCGATATTCGCGTCAATGCGCTGTGTCCCGGCATGATCGACACCGATTTTCACAACATCCATACGCCGGATGCGGGCCGGCGCGGGTTTGAAGCGGCGGCGCCGGTAAAGCGTCAGGGCAATGTCGATGACGCAGCCAATCTGGTGCTGTTTCTAGCCTGCGATGAAAGCGCCTTCATCACGGGCGCCAATATCGATATCAACGGCGGTATGCTGTTTTCATAATTTGGAGGCCGAAATGTCCGATTTTCCAATCGTAGAAACCGGGGAAAACGTGACCCGGCAGGTTCTGTCAGATCATTCGGATTTGATGGTCGTCGCCTTCCGGTTTGGGGCCGAAGGCGCGGAGGGCGCGCTGCATAACCATCCGCATGTGCAATCGACCTATGTTGAAAGCGGCCGGTTTCGTTTCACGCTTGGCGAAGAGCAGCGCGATGTGGGCCCGGGCGACAGTTTCGTTGTCCCCACCATGATGACGCATGGATGCGTGTGCCTTGAACCCGGGACCCTCATTGACAGTTTCACGCCGCGCCGTGACGACTTTCTGTAGGGCTTTCGGGGTCGCGGTTTTCGCAATCTGAAAGTCAGGACGCGGCGAATTTGCAAGCGACCGACGCTTAGTGCCGTGCCATCAGAAATGAGACCTGGCGCGCAAGCGAGCCGGGCATGCTTTTCAGTGCTTTGGTGCGTTCATTGGGCGCCAGGTTCACAATTTGCCGCGTCAGGACAGCAGGGTGTTCATCAGACATGCCCTCAGGCGACCAGGAAGGGATGTCCTTTTGCAAGGCGCCCAGCACTTTCTGCTTCGCGTCTAGAATACGGTCGCCATCACTGGGCACGGGCGTATTGCGCGTGCGTTTGGGAGGGGCGTTCTTTGGTTCTGGCAGAAACTCCAGCAACGCACGTACACCTCGTTCACGTGTTTTAGGATCAAGCATGCGGCCCGCTTTATTGCTGTCTGCCGCGATCTGGCTCAGCTCCGTTGCCAGCTTTTTTCCCAGTTGCGTTTCGCCTAGGTTTGGAAACACATCGAGGATCAACCTCGCCTTTTCATTTGGGCTGAGACGGTCCGATGGTCTGGATTCTATCGGCATGAAATCAACTCCGGTCTAAAAATAGCTCCGCACCAGGGCGGATGCGATCAGGCTCCACCCATCGGCGACGGCAAAGAAGGCAAGTTTGAACGGCAAGGAGATAATGGCCGGCGGCACCATCATCATCCCCATCGACATTAGGACGGCAGCGACCACAAGGTCGATGATCAGGAAGGGCAGGAATATCAGAAAGCCGATTTGGAAGGCACGCTCGATTTCGCTCAACATGAAAGAGGGGATAAGCAGCGAAAGTGGCGCTTCTGTCGGGCTCGTCACAAGCGTATCGGGGCGCAGGTCCGCAAGTGCTGCGAACGTGTCGGGATCAAGCCGCGCAGCCATAAAGGTCCTGAACGGGCCCAATGTGCGCAAAAAGGCGTCCTCAATCTCGATATCACCGTCAGTTAGCGGTTTTAGCCCCTGCTGCCAGGCCGCCTGAAAGACCGGGTCCATGACAAAATATGTCAGGAAAAGCGCAAGCGAAATGATCAGCATATTGGGCGGCGCTTGCTGCAATCCTATGGCCTGCCGCAGGATCGACAAGACCGTAACGATGAAGGGAAAACAGGTGATCATGATGGCGATGCCGGGCGCGAGGCTCAGCAACGTGACCAACGCGATCAACTGCAAGGCCCGGGCGCTTAGCGAGCCCTCATCGCCAAAATTCAACGCGATATCCTGCGCCGTGGCAGGCGATGCCAAAAGGACAAATCCGACGACAACCAGACCTAGTTTTGTGACGATAGACACAACCGGTCTAGGTTTGATCGAAGATTTGATTGATCCGCACAGCGACGCCGCCGGCATCCCCATTCTCGACCTCTTCCAGCACGCCTTCTGCGACGAGCCGGTTGCCGACATAAAGGCTCACCGGATCATCAATGCTGCAATCCAGCGGGAACACTGAATCGACGGCCATTTTACTGAGCTCATTCATCGGCACTTTCGCTTTGCCCAATGCGACGGTGACTTCGATCTTGACGGAACGCAAAATCGCCTCGCCACTAGAGGTTTCTGTCGCACTATCCATGGTTGCGGACCTCAATTTCTGTACTGCTGAAAAAGCTTTCCATCGCATTTTGTATGCGTGTGACGGCGGCATCCATATCGACGCTGGTCATCCCGTCGGAAAACCGAAGTTGGACCTGAGACGCTGTCAGTGTTTCTTCCGGTTTGATCTGGATCGGTGCTTTGGAATGTTCCTCGATCTGCTTTGAAAGATGCTGAGCTGTCGCCGGTGCGCAGTAAATCTCGATCGAAGCATCCATTTTAGAAGCCATCTTATCCAGCTCTTCCTGGACCAACGGTACCAACGCGTGTTGCGCTGCTGCAGGCAACACTGCGCCCATCACCGCTTCCAAAAGCGGTTTGAAGGAATTCATGATGTGTTGGCGCGCCTCAAAATAGGTAAAGTCGAGTTCTTGAAGCGCAGCCGCGCAATCGGCCTTGGCCTTTTGGTCACTCGACTTTGCCTCCTTTACGGCGTCTTCCCAGCCAGCGTGATAGCCTTTGTCAAAACCTGTCTTTTCAATGGCTTTTACGGATGCGGGGTCTGAATTGCCTTGCGAAATTTGCTGCGCAACCGCGAAGTCTTCAAGCTGTAAAACCTGTCCCATTATGCTGTCCCCTCCGGTGTCTCAATCCATCCACGCAGAATTTCCACGGTCTCGTCCTGGCGCTCATCAATCAGCGCTTTGAGCCGTTCGACGGGGTCTTGTGACAGGTCAGATTTTGGGATTTGAGTCAGCGCCGAGGTCTGTTGAGCCAACGGCTCGCTACTCGCGACCGGCGGTTGGATTTCACCGGTCAGTGCAGGCTCACCAGTGGGCAGAGCGTTGGCTGAGGCCACGGTCAATGCCGGATCGGGCTTGGCCAAAGCGCCGACCACGATCGGGCGTAAGACGAACAGGCCCAGGATCAAAACCACAGCCGCAGTCACGCCAAGCTGCGCGATTTTCATTACGTCCAGCTGACGACCAGTGGCCCATCCGGCTGCAGCCGCGTCGCCAGTAACCTCGATCGGGGCTGGCAGTTCCATAGACCGGATGGTCACGCTGTCACCACGTTCAGCGTCGAAACCGATGGCCGATTTTACCAATTCCTCCAGCATGGCGAGTTCATTGTCCGGGCGCGGTGACCAAACCGTATCGCCTGCGTCACTTTCCTGCGGAATGCCGTCGACAAGCACCGCCACACTGATGCGTTTTATCGAACCTGGTGTCTTGCGCAGCTCACGCGTTGTCTCCGACAGCTCGTAGTTGATCGTTTCTTGCGTTTCCGAACCCTGGCTTTGCGACTGGTCGCCGCCCGCAGCATCGCCATCTGGCAGGTTTGAAGCTACCGTGACATCGCCGCCTGCAGCATTTTGGCTGGTATTGGACGTCTCTTGCGTTTGGGTGCTGACGACGACGCGTCCTTCGGGGTCAAAGCGGCGTTCTTTGATAATCTCATCATCAGTCAGGGTCTCTACGTTGACCTCAACGACGGCTTTTCCGGTGCCTGTCCGCGCCTGTATGATACGCTCGACATTGCGCTTAAGAATGGCGGCGCGATCCAGACCCATTTGATGTGGTGTCGCAGTGTCGTCTTGCAGAATAACGGTGCCCAGATCGGCGTTGATGATCGAAACATTGGCCGGTTGAAGCCCTGACACGGCAGAGGCGACCAGGAAGCGGATGGCCTCAGCGGATCTCGTTTGAAATGCCTGTTCCCGCGCCCCGCAAAGATACCGATGCAGTAGCCGCCGCAGATTTGCGGAACGGGGAGGAGTCGTTTTGCGCGATATGAACACGCGCGGCCGTGATATTTGGATTGGCGAGGATTGTGCGTGCCAATTCGCCTTCCTTGGCGCGTATATAGGCCGCGTCGAACATTTGCGACGTGGTCCCAAAACCGGAAAGATTGTCGAGAAGCTCATATCCATTGACTTCGCCGGTCGGAAGACCTTCAGCCGCGAGCGTCAAACGCAGCGCATCGCGCATCGTTGTATCGACATAGATCGCCGAATTTCGGACGTCATATTGGACGCCCTGCGCATCCAGCGCCGCCAAAACCTCACCCGAGGCTTTTTGCCCGAGACCGCTATAAAGCAGCGCGTAATTTGGCTGCGCCGCCATTCTGCTCAAAAAAATCACCCCGAAAACGACAATCAGCGTTGCGCCGATCACCGTGATCCGGCGCCGATTGTCGAGCTGGTACCAAGTATTCATAAACTGTTGCACTTCTTGCCCCTGATTCTGGACGCGCCCTTCTGGCCGGTACCCCCAATTAGATCGAGCAGGCTTAACAATCGGTTAGCCAGTTGGCGGCTATAGGACAAAAAGTGAACTTCATGAGAGATTCGAATGTCCGAAGAAGAAACAACCGAAGAAGAGCCACCGAAAAAGGGCAAGAAAGGGCTTTTGATAGGTCTTGTACTTGCTGTGCTAGGCGGCGGCGGGGCGTTTTACGCTGTTTTCAGTGGCATGATCCTCGCGCCTGAAAGCGAGGTGGTCGAAGCGGAGCCGGTGTTGGAACAGACGGAACTGGCAACTTTTGTACCGATCGAGCCCATGATGATTTCACTTGGTCGCACCGCGCAGCATACGTTGCGGTTTCAGGCGCAGCTGGAAGTGAATTCGGAAACGAAGGCAGAGGTCGAGAACGTCATGCCGCGCATCGTTGATGTGTTGAATGGGTATTTGCGGGCGGTCGATTTGCAGGAAATCAAAGACCCGGCCGCCCTGATCAGGCTGCGCGGCCAAATGCTGCGCCGGATCGAGCTCGTGACCGGTAAAGGGCATGTCAAAGATTTGCTCATCACCGAATTTGTTTTCACCTAGTGGTGGTTGGAATGGAATATATCTCAGATATCTTGTTGGGTCTCGGCGCGTTAGCCGCGGCATTTTATTGTGTTGTTTTATCAAGGAAATTAAACCGGCTCAGCGGTTTGGATCAGGAATTAGGCACCGCAATTGCGCTCTTGTCGCAACAGGTCGATGAGATGACGAAGGTGTTGCAAGACGCCCAGACATCAGCCGACGCGGCCCGAACTGAGCTTACCGAAATCACCGAACGCGCCGAACATGTGGCCTTGCAACTGAACGCGACGACACCGCCCGTTGAGCCTGCCTTTGCGACAGCCGCAATAGCAGAGCCGCCCGCGCTTCAAGAAACGGGCATCGAGGCCAGCCCTGATGAAGGCGGCCTGACCGAAGGCGCACCGTCCCTGTTCTTAAGACATTCGCAGGCCGCACAATGAAAAACGCAAAGAAAAGCAGGCTCTCGTTTGGGGCCCTCCCTTGTATTGTGGCACTTCTGGTTTTGTCGGGCGGCTTTCGTATTGGCGGCATTGGCCTCGCGGTTGCCAATGAGACACCCGAAAGCACTGTCGCTGAGTTTGCCGATGATACCCAGCAGTGTGAGGTCGGCCCAGACAACCGCGCATTGTTGGATAGAATATCTCAACGGATGATTGAACTTGATACGCGCGAACTTGCCTTGTCGAAACGCGCGGAAGATTTGAATGCCGCAAAAGTTTTGATTGAAAAAAACCTGGCAAGACTGGCCCAAGCGGAAGAGACGCTCGCAAATACTATCGCGAAGGTAGATGGCGCATCTGAAGGGGATTTAGGCCGCCTCACAACGGTTTACGAATCCATGAAACCCAAGCAGGCCGCGGCATTATTCGAACAAATGGAAGCAAATTTTGCGGCCGGATTTTTGGGGCGCATGAACCCGCAAGCCGCGGCAAGCATCATGTCAAACCTACCAACGGACAAAGGCTATGCGATCAGCGTTGTCCTGGCGGGCCGAAACGCCCTTGCCCCCGTGGAATGATCAAACCCAACTGTCTTAACTTACGAGTGAAATTCGAATGATTGGTATTGTCGGCATAATTATCGTTTTCGTCATGGTGTTCGGCGGGTATATCGCCGCTGGCGGGAAAATGGGTATTATTATCAAAGCCTTGCCTTTTGAGATGACGATGATCGGGGGGCGGCTCTAGGCGCGTTTGTGATCGGCAACGATATGTCAGGGATCAAACATACGGCCAAAGATATCGGCAAGGTTTTCAAAGGGCCAAAATGGGCAAAGTCTGACTATCAAGACCTACTGTGCCTTTTATACGAACTGATCCGAATAGCCCGGAAAAACCCGGTTGAGTTGGAACCACATATCGAAGCCCCTGAAGATAGTGCGATTTTTGCGCGGTATCCAAAAATCCAGGGTGATCGCGAATCCGTCGAACTGATTTGTGATACTTTGCGGTCCGCCGGAATGAACTATGATGACCCACATCAGGTTGAAGAAGTTCTCGAAAAGCGCCTTGAAGCCAACCAACATCACGCCTTGCATTCAAGCCATGCTCTGCAGACCATCGCCGATGGTCTACCTGCGCTAGGCATCGTTGCTGCGGTTTTGGGTGTTATCAAGACCATGGGCTCCATCGACCAACCCCCTGAGGTTCTGGGCAAGCTCATCGGTGGCGCGCTGGTAGGTACCTTTCTGGGCGTTTTCCTTGCATATGGTTTCTTCGGCCCCTTCGCGGCAAAAGTGAAAACGATTACCGAACAAGATGGTCAATTTCACCTGTTGATCCGGGAGGTGCTCGTCGCAAACTTACACAATCATGCGGTAAATATTTGTATCGAAGTCGGACGGCAAAATACGCCGGGTCATGTGCGCCCAAGTTTCAGTGACCTTGAACAAGCTTTGAAAGAAACCAAACAGGCCGCGGCATGATGAGAATTCTGTTCCTTGTGGGTCTTATGTTTGGGGCTTCCATCGGGCCAGTTTCGTCTGAAGTGTTTGTAAAATCAGGCAGCCATCCGGGGTTCGACCGGCTGGTGATCTATCTGGATCAAGACCAAGATTGGAATATAGAACAGTTTGACGGCCAGCACGTCTTCACCGCCTCAGGTGTCACAGACGGGTTTGGGATTGAGAATGTTTATCCAACGATCGGTCGCGGGCGAATGCGGTCATTGAGAAGCAATCGCGACAGTATCGATATTGAAATCGGTTGCGACTGTCGCCTCGTCGCCAATGAGCTAGCAACAGGGCAGGTTGTGATTGACGTTTTTGGCGAACCCGACCTGTCGGACTCTGGTCGCCCAAGCCCGGATAGCGCGGCGTCAACACTGCCGTTCGGCGGACAAAAACCTGTACGCAGCCCTGAGGCAGAAAGAGACATTGCCGAATTCCGAAAGAGACTTCTGACAGACCTTGGTCGTTCTGTGAATCTATCCATTCTCGAAGTGCAGCAAAAGACTGATGATGGGGAAGTGAAGCAAGAAAAACGCCCCCCTTCGGTATTCGACCGTTTGCGTGCCACCGAACGCATCCGCCTATATAACGCCATAGAAGAAGCACGTGGTTTGGCGGCGATTGCCCGGGTGGAACCAAAGCAAGCCCAATGTCCCAACCCTTCATTTTTTGCAGTCGAAAGCTGGGGAACAGAAGATGCGTTTTCAGAGCACATCGCACAACTGAACTTGGGCCTGATCGATGAATTTGACGGGCTGCGGCAACTGGTAATGCGTGATTTGACGCGTGCCTATATCTATTATGGGCTTGCCCCCGAAGCCCGTGCTGTACTGCTACAAGCCAGTTTTCCAGACCAGGATCGCGATCTGTTGAGCGCGATGATTTCGATACTGGGTGCCGATCAAGCTGCCGCAGTTCCTCACTTGGAAGATTTTCAACATTGCGTCGGGTCAATCACACCCTGGATGATTTTGGACGACCCAAGACGGGCCAACTTAAGCAATGAGACGCGCCAAATACTCGTTTCGGAGTTTTCCAACTGGCCAGATACATTGGTTGAGCAATTGGGCCCGCGACTTATTCAAGCTGTGACCGGACGTGGGTTTTCGACGACGGCGTCGGTATTGGAGAGTTTGCTCAAAGGAAACATGTTGGAAGACGCACTTCAGGAAATGAAGCTTACGAGCCTATCTGCGTCAGAACTTTTCGATATTGCAAATTCCGGCGGCGATTTGTCGGCGAATGCGCTCAACCTCTATCTGGAACGCGCCATCGAACAACGGCTTTCAATTTCAGAAGAAACGCTCGAACTTGCCGCGGCTTTTGAGTTTGAAACCAAAGGCTTGGAGATTTCAGAGCTGCTACTAAAAAATCGAATAAAAGCCCTAGCCTACCTTGGCGAAAACGCTGCTATGATCGAGGCTTTGAATGAATTCGTTACGACTAAGGATCAAGACGCAGAACCTTTGCTCAATGACGTTGTTTACCTTGTTCTGCGAAATGAGGATTCCGAGCAGCTGGCTCTTTTCGCGGAATATGTGAAACGTAGTGGTGCGTTCACGCGATTGAGCGCCAAAAACCAAGTCGATGTCGTGTCGGGCCTTGTGGATTTGGGGTTGCCAAGTTTGGCACAGGGTTTTGTCGATACTCTTTCTTACGGTGCTGGCAGATCGAACTACGTTGCAAAAATAGGCTTGAGCGTAGGAGACGCCTCAAAGGTTCGATCCGCATTGATCAATGTGTCGTCCCAAGACCTTCGGGAACGATCCGCTGAATTCTTACTTAACACAGATGCTGCAGATGATTTGCCTGCCGAAGTGATTGATGAACTGCCCCGCACGCTCCTGGACAGGATGGCTTATTCACGCTCAGAATGGTCTGATGTTGAGTTGGACGGGCGAGAGAAGTCACTGGCGTCAGCGATACTTGAAGCAGAAATTTCCGACCTGCAGGACACGCCACTGACGATGGCGCGGGAAATGTCTGAACAAAGCCGAGCAGGGCGTACTTTGATCAGCGAAATGATTTCCGAACCTCTGCCGTAGAGATCGATTAGATACAGTTTTTAAACGCTTTCGATTTAGATGTTTCTCAACTCATTTTTCGGTTGAGGCACATGCAGTTACGTTACAAGCCGCCACGTTTTCTTTTCTTTTCAATCCTGATGATTTGCGCGCTGGCGATCCTGTCGGTTGAAGTATTTAGTCGCTCATTTTTGTGTTCTGAAACGTCATTGGCCTGTTTTCATGGAAGCGAAAAACTAACTCGGAAAAGCGATTATAGGACGTTTGCGACGGTCAATTTAGGTGAAAACGACTCGGAGTATAATTCGCCCTCAAATAGTGAATTCAACCGCTCAGCAGAACAGAGTCTGAGGTTTGGAACAGGGTTTCAAGCCGGACTTCATAAGGCCAAGAATAAATGGGGAAGCGCAAATGTTGAGCATTAAAGCCCTTTTCCAACCGACCGTAATTCTTGCGATAGCGCTCATGGCGATCATCGTCATGATGGTTTTGCCGATGCCGGCCTGGGTTCTCGATCTAGGTTTGGCGGCGAGCTTTGGGTTAGCGATCCTGATTTTCACCGTCACCTTGTTTTTGGATAGGCCGCTCGATTTTTCTTCGTTTCCGACGATCTTGCTTGCATCGTTGATGTTACGCCTGTCGTTGAATGTGTCCTCAACTAAACTCATAATCGGGAACGGTCACAGCGGGACAAACGCGGCCGGCGAAGTGATCGAAGGCTTTGCCATGTTCATCATGGGCGGCAGCATCGTTTTGGGTCTTGTCGTGTTTTGTGTGCTTTTGATCGTTAACTTTATCGTGATTACAAAGGGCGCTGCCCGGATGGCCGAAGTCGGGGCTCGGTTCGCTCTTGATGGTATGCCGGGCAAGCAGCTTGCAATTGACAGCGATATGTCAGCGGGCGCGATTGACCACGAAGAAGCAAAGCTGCGGCGCGAACGAGAACAACAAGAAACGACGTTTTTCGGGTCACTTGATGGTGCATCAAAATTTGTCAAAGGGGATGCCGTCGCGGGCCTTTTGATTACTGCGCTCAACCTGATCGTTGGCGTGGTCATCGGCGTGAGCATCCACGGCATGCCAATATCAAGAGCCTTTGAAACTTACGCAATCTTAACGGTCGGTGATGGGCTGGTCACGCAGATACCAGCCGTCATTATTTCGATCGCAACTGCACTATTGCTGGCACGCGGCGGCGTCAAAGGAGCGACCGACACAGCATTGAGCGCCCAACTTGGTCGCTATCCCGCCGCGCTAGCGACAGTTGGAATTTTGATGGCGTTCTTTGCGATGGTGCCGGGTTTGCCGTTTTTCCCGTTTCTGTTTGGTGCAACCGCTTTGCTGGGATGCGCCTGGATGGTCCGAGGTGGAGCCACAGACGGGAAAAATGATGAGCCTGAGCCAGCCCAAGAAACCACGCTCATCGTCGAGAAATCCATGGGTGACATTCTTGATTTAGATGATATTCACGTCGAGTTCGCGCCGGATCTGGTCACAATGGCGCTTGATCCCGCAACGGGCCTCGATACGCGTATTGCAAACATGCGCAAACATGTCGCGAGCAGCTTTGGTTTGGTGCTTCCGGAGGTTCGACTGACCGACAATCCAAGCTTGGAACGGGGTCACTATTCTATCCGCATACAAGGTGTCGAGCATGGCGAAGATAGCCTGCGGCCCGAACGTGTATTGGCTTTGTTGCCACCGGGTGGCCATTCGAGCTTGGCTGGGGAAAAGGTTAACGAGCCAGTTTATGGCGCACCGGCCATTTGGATTGATAAAATGCAGCAGGAAGAGGCTGCAATTGATGGGTGCACCGTTGTTAATTCCGCTGAAATCTTGGCCACGCATTTATTGGAGGTGATAAAACGCAATCTGTCGCGTCTGCTCACGATGCGTGCGTTGCGACGATTGTTAGATGAATTTACCAATCTCAGCGATGAAGCACGCAATGAGGCCAACCGCAGGCTTTTGGCTGAACTTGTTCCGGAAAAGGTGTCGGTTGATCTGCTTTTGCAAGTGCTGCGTCTACTGCTGGATGAACAGGTGTCGATCCGAAATCTGGCGCTTATTTTGGAATCAATTGCTGAAGGGCGGGCTGTTTTCACGACTGCAGAAGCGTTGTGTGAACATGTGCGCCAACGTCTTGGGTTTCAAATTGTGGCCGAGCTCCGTCGGACAGACGGCTCACTTCCATTGCTACAATTGGCGCCAGAGTGGGAAGAGCGTTTCCAGAAATATCAACTGGACCCCGATCACGTCTCAGATGTGGCTCTGCCACCCGAAGAATTCACGCGTCTGGCGACCAATGTTTCGGAAAAACTTACTAAGTCGAATGACGAAGGGGTGTTCCCGGCGATCGTCACATCACTGCAAAGGCGGCGGTTTATTCGCACAGTGTTGCAGGCCAAAGGCATCAGCGCGCCTGTACTGTCTTTTGAAGAAATCGCGCGCGACGCAAAGCCATCGGTTGTTGGGCTTGTCGCGGGATGAATGCCGAGCTGGCGCAATTGCTATCCTATTCTGAAACCGGTGTCTGGGTCGCGGCGCTGGTTTTCATACGCATATCGGCGGCGATGGCGTTGCTTCCGGCGTTTGGGGAACAAGTCACGCCGATGCGCGTGAAGCTTGTCGCGGCCTTGGCCTTCGCGCTTGTGGTTGGACCAGCGGCGTGGGCTTCGGTCGCAGTCGCATATGCAAGCTTTGGATGGACGCGCTTGATTGCGACAGAGGTTGTTGCCGGATTGGCCATCGGAATCTTATTCCGGCTTTTCGTTATCGTTTTGCAAGTCGCGGGCACAGTCGCCGCGCAATCCACATCGCTATCGCAAATTTTCGGGGGCGGATTGGGTGCCGAACCGCAGCCAGCGATCAGCACTTTGCTTGTCGTGGCAGGGCTTTGCCTGGCTGTTATGACGGGCCTTCACATCCAGATCGCCGAAGCACTGATCTTGTCATATGATCTTTTTGAGCCCGGAAACCCAATCTCAGCGCTCGACTTGTCGCAATGGGGTATTGGGCGGATTTCGCACGCATTTGCGTTGGGGGTCAGCTTGGCAGGCCCGTTTATTCTTGCGTCAATTCTATACAATTTGGCTTTGGGGGCCATCAATCGCGCCATGCCGCAGCTGATGGTTGCATTTGTTGGGGCGCCGGTGATCAGTTTGGGCGGGCTGGTGATCTTGTTCGTGGTCGCGCCCCTTATGATCAGTATCTGGCTGGCTATTTTCTTCGAGCAGACTGATTTGTTGCGGGGCGCGTTTTAGTGGCCGATCAAGACGACTCCGCCGAAAAGTCATTTGAGGCAACGCCGCAAAAGCTGGAAGAAGCGCGCAAACGTGGCGAGCTGCCGAAGTCGACAGATCTGAACGCCGCAGCCTCTTACTTGGGCCTGATCCTCGCGGTGATTTTGGTTGCTCCGTGGTCTGTCAGCCGGTTGGGAGAAACCTCGTCGAAATTGCTGTCATCTGCGGATCGGCTCGCGGAGAATAGCTTCGGAATTTCCGGCATTCCTTTGCTTGGCACTTTGCTTTGGGAGGTGACAGTCGCGCTTGGCGGATTGTTTGCGATCCCGGCAATTGCTGTTTTGATCTCTCTCACGGCGCAGCGCGCTTGGGTTTTTGCGCCAAAGAAGCTGGCGCCCAAACTCAGCCGGATTTCCCCAATCACGGGGGTCAAAAATAAACTCGGTGCCAACGGGCTTTTCGAATTTGGGAAATCCGTCGTCAAGCTCGTGGTTGTGTCTGTTTTGTTGGTCTGGTTCGCGCGCAAAGACACAGATTTGATCGTCTCCTCGGTATCGCTCACTGTCGCGCAGACAGCTATGATCATGGGCGATCTGATTGCACGGTTCTTATTGCTCATCTTCCTGATGTCTTTGATCATTGGCGGCATTGATTACCTTTGGCAAACCGCAAGCCACCTTCGCAAGAATCGTATGACGCGCAAGGAGGTCGCGGACGAAACCAAATCCACCGAGGGTGACCCGCATCACAAGCAGACCCGAAAGCAACGGGGCTACGAGATTGCGATGAACCAGATGCTTTCGGAAGTCCCGAAAGCTGACGTCATCATTGTAAACCCGACGCATTTCGCCGTTGCGCTGAAATGGGACCGTTTGTCGCCAGGAGCGCCCGAATGTGTGGCAAAGGGCACTGATCATATCGCCGCGCGAATCCGCGAAATTGCAGAGGCGTCGCAAATTCCGATCCATTCGGATCCGCCCACAACGCGCGCGGTCTTCGCAACAGTCGAAATCGGGCAGCAAGTCTTGCCGGAACACTACAAGGCCGTCGCCGTTGCGATCAGGTTTGCCGAAGCCATGCGCAAGAAGGCGGCCAAGACATGAAATTGGATCACAAAAAGCTCAAGCGTTTAGCGGCCTTGCAAGAGATCGTGTATACTCGCGACGCTGCTCAGTTTCAGGCCGATATGACGCATGTTCAAGCGCTTGAGGCTGAAATCGAGGACTTGCGGGCCACCCTGCGTACGGTTCCGTCGTCACTTGGCCTGGACGGCTCAGAGTTGATGTATTGGAACAACCACCGCGGATGGATCGAAAAACGTATCAGGTTTCTCAATCAAAACCTTGCTACGGCCCGTGCCGTGTCAGCAGAGCGGCGCCAACAATTGCTTCAATCGAATGGTCGCCGAGATGTCATCAAAAAGCTGCGCGGCGGCGACTAAGTGTCTTGTCGGATAATGTCGGTGATCAAAACGTCCGCGACCACGTCAGATGCAATGACGTTTACCGCCTGAACCAACTGACTGCGCAAACGATCAAGTTTATCAGGGGCTGTAAAATGCCCGTCGAACCCGCCTGCATAGGCGTGGTTGAACAAGACCCGAAGCGCTGCGTCACGGATTTTTGGCTCGAGACTATACAGCGCATCCGTGGATTCTGGCGTCGTCTCTAGCGTGAGCGACAACACGACCAGCGCAGATACATAGTCACCCGCGACGACAGGCACGACAAACTGGTTGTTCAGCTTGACGAAAGCGGGTTCCGCGCCTTCTTCCGGCACTTTGGCTTTGGCGGTTTTCTCAGACTTTTTTGCGTCCTCGGATGCGACCATACCCTCCGTCTCTTCGACGGGTGGTTCGGGTGTAGGGCGCAAAAAGAACCCCGCCCCACCGCCGCCGGCGACACCTAGAATAATCAAAATGAGTGGGAGGATTTTTCCCATGAAGCCACCTTAAAATGGAAGAAGAATATCGGTGATTTGTTGGCCGTAGCGCGGTTGCTGCACGTCCGTGATTTGCCCACGGCCACCATAGGAAATGCGCGCGGCGGCGATCTTGTCATATGAAATTTCGTTCTGCCGGCTGATATCTACCGGGCGCACATATCCCGACACCAGCAGCTCACGCAGCTCGAAATTGACGCGCACCTCTTGCGAGCCCTGCAATGCCAGCACGCCGTTTGGCAGCACATCAACAATCGTGGCCGCGACGCGCAATGTTAGCTTTTCGTTGCGGCGTACCGACCCGTCGCCATTGGACGCACTTGAGGAATTGGTCCCAACGGCGTTGTCGAGGGACGCACCGGCCGGGAGAAACTCGTTCAACCGCTGCGGGATGCCGATCAAATTTGGCACGCTGAGGTTTTCAGACCCGCTCCGCGAGCGGGAGGTGCTGTTAGAAATTTCGGCCTTGTCGTCAATCTCAATGACGACTGTCAGAATGTCGCCGGGCTGCTCGGCGCGTTGGTGTCCCAAAAGGGATTCCCGGCCGGATTTCCAAAGCGACGCCTGCGCGACAGGACGACGGGCGACGGTTTGATCGGGCAAGGGTTGGCGCAACATGGCGAAGTGCTCATTGCCACGTTGCGGTGACTTGAACTCTGGTGCTTTGCCAACTTGGTTCAACTTGGCGCATCCCGACGCGCAGGCCGCGATTGCAATGGCGAAACATAGATGCCTCATGACTTTGTCCTACTCATTTACCCATACGATGCCGTCACCGCCGACGATGCCAGTGACAGAGGTTTTCGAATCCAGGTTCATCACCCGAACACGTTCGCCATAGCCGCCGCGCGACAAGGCGCGGCCTTCGGTCTTGATGACCATTCCATTTGTCCTGAAGCCCAGTTGAACCAAAGCGTTTCGCTCGATCAGCGCGGGTGCGCCCAGATCGCTAAGCGAGATCGGACGCCCGGCATAGATTATCTTTCTGGCTTCAAACCCTGCGACCTGTTCAATGGCCTGTGCGGCCCCGGCCGTCGTGCCCTGTATGATGCTGAGATCGTCGATGCCAATGACCTGCTGGGCGCGAATAGTGCGTTTGGCGACGACCGTTTCTGCAAGCGCAGGCGCGGATATCATCAGCAAAATCAGGGAAAGAAGCGCCGTTAATCTCATCTGATCTGCGTCGTCGCGCTGAGCATTTGATCCGCAGCTGTGATTACTTTGGCGTTAAGCTCATAGCCGCGCTGCGCCTCAATCAATCCGGTGATTTCAAGCACCGGATCTACCGAGGAATCCTCCAAAAACCCGTGCCGCAACGTCCCAAGCCCATCTGTTCCCGCTGTGCCAACAACGGCGGGGCCGGAGGCGTTGGTCTCTACAAAAAGGTTGCTGCCGATGGCCTCAAGTCCTTTTTCGTTCGTGAAACCCGCAAGCGACATCGTTCCCAGAAGCTCTGGATCGACCTGATCGATGAAATAGGCGTAAATCTCACCATCCGGGCTGACAGAGATCGACCGCGCGTCTTCTGGGATCGTGACATTGGGGACAACCGGATAGCCGTCAGAGGTCACGATCAAACCTTCGCCTGTGCGCTTCAACCCACCATCGCGGGTATAGGCCGAAGTCCCAGAAGGAAGCGTGACTTCGATATAGCCGCGCCCCTCAATCGCAATGTCGAGATCACCACCCGTTTGCGACAATGACCCTTGGGCGATGTTCACGCTGACAGCGGTTGGACGAACCCCAAGGCCCAGCTGCACACCAGCCGGGATCGTAGTGCCGTCGACAGCGTTGATCGTGCCCGCCCGCGTGACCTGTTGATAATGCAAATCCGCAAATTCGGCACGACGGGTGTTGTAGCCAGTGGTCGACATATTGGCGAGGTTGTTCGAAATCACCTCAACCCGGGTTTGTTGCGCGGACATGCCCGTCGCCGCAATCTTAAGCGCATTCATACCATTCTCCTCGTTAACGTGTGATCAGGGACATGATGCCGCGGAGGCGCTCATCTTCCTTTTCCATAAAGCCTTGACCCATCTCATAGGCGCGCTGCACTTGGATCATGCGCGCGATTTCACTGACCGGATCGACGTTGGAGCTTTCCAAAAAACCCTGAAAAACAACCGGTGCGTCGAGCTGTTCGATCTCGCCTTCTACGACGAAGCGGACCCCGTCTTCGCGTACCAGCTGCGCGCCTTCAGCAGGGCGCATGATGCCGACCTGTCCCAAAGGCTCGCCATTGACGCTCAGTGTGCCATCGGCCGCCAGTGCGATCTGACCGGCATCGGCCGGCACAAAGACCGGCGCGCCGCTGGGATCGAGAACCGGGTAGCCTTCCGCTGTGACCAGTTCCCCTTCGGCTGAGGCAAAAAACGCGCCGTTGCGCGTCAAACGTTCGCCTGCTGGCGTCAGAATTTGAAAAAACCCTTCGCCCTCGATGGCGAAATCATAGGTGCCGCCGGTCTGCGTCAATGCGCCTTGTGCCAGCTTGGTGACATGCGCGTTCGCCGTCGCGAAGGAGATGGATGGCTGCTGCGCACCCATCGATTTGATGCTTTCCGAGAAAATCACGTTCTCAGAGCGATACCCGGTCGTCGCCATATTCGCGATATTGTTGGCGACGGTCTGCATTTCTTTCATCAGGCCCGATTGGCGGGTCAGGGATGTGTAAACTGTGTTGCCCACGGCCTAGCCCCCCATAACGAGCGGAATGATATTGTCGCTCCAAAAGCTGGTCAGGGAACGGGTCATGAAGCTCATCGAGACCCAGAACACAGCCAGCATGGCGGCGACTTTTGGGACAAAGGTCAGCGTCATTTCCTGGATGGACGTCAGGGCCTGAAACAGCCCCACCAACAATCCCACCGCAAGCGCAGCTGACAGGATCGGCGCTGAGATCACCACCGACACCCAAAGCCCTTGGCGCAGAATGTCAAAGTACTCCGCTTCGCGCATTAGACAGGCATCCGCAAAATTTCCTGGTAGGCCTCAACCACTTTGTCGCGTACGGCGACGGCGGTTTGTACGGCCAGCTCCGTCTGGGCCAAAGCTTCGACCAAAGTGTGCGGGTCAACGCCGCTGGTCACGGCTTTTTCCGCCGCAACCTCGCCCCGTTGCAAGACCGCTGCAAAGTCGCCCGCAGCCTGGATCAGGCCTTGGCCTTCGCCCGGCGACGTCGCCTGTTTCAATGCCCCGTAACGCTGGGCTGCGAATTGTGATGTGATATCCATGGAACCTCCTACCGGCGAAGCAGATCAAGAACGGCGGAAGACATCTTCCGCGTCTGCTCGAACATTTTAAGATTGGCCTCATAACTGCGCTGCGCCTCACGCGCGTCGGCAATTTCAACGATGATGTTGACGTTTGACCCGTCATAATAGCCTTCCTGATTGGCCATCGGGTGGGACGGGTCGTAGATACGGGTCAGATCGGCACGATCCAAACGCACATTGCCTTGTTTGACGGCGCCTTGCGTTTTCCCCATTTGCATTTCCTGCTCGAAAGAAGCGGTCTTGCGGCGAAACCCGGGCGTGTCGGTGTTGGCCATGTTTTCAGAGACCAGCCGCAACCGCGACGCCTGCGCCTTCATGCCGCTGGCGGCCATCATCAGGGATTTACTCAAATCATTCATGGTGATCCTCAGCGTCCGATGCTGTTGCGCAAGACCGTGAGCGCGCTTTGGTAGACGGTCATTGCGCGTTTGTGGTGGCGTTCGGCCTCGATGGATTTCAGCATCTCGGTTTCAAGCGAAACGCTGTTCCCGTTGGGCGACATTTGCGCGGATTTATCGACCACGGCATCGGGGGAGCTTGCCGTTCCGCCCAGTTGAAAATGCCCGGCGCGCGGCCCACCGTCGCGGGTGCGCATGGCCATTGATCCGGTGTCCGCGACCCGGTCCGGCACAGTCATAGCTTTGAAATCAGGGGTATTGGCGTGGGCGATATTGGTCGCGACCACGGATTGTTGTTTTGCGGCGTGCCGCGCCATTGCTTGGGCGGACTGGAATACGTCTAGCGATGTGAACATCGGGGCTTCTCCCTCGATTGGTTTCAACGAACCATTAAGGGTGATTCCTTTAGAAACAGTAATCGAGGGAGCAAAAAAGGAAGGTCGCAAACATGCCCATCACCAGCTTCGCCCCGCTGATCAGCGAGGTTCAGGAGGTCAGCGCGATCCAGAATTATGGCCGGGTCACGCGCACCGTTGGCGGCATGATCGAAGTGAGCGGTCTGTCAAATTTCGCGCGTGTGGGCGACCTTGTCTCCTTGCAAACAAGGGGAAACCCGGGTTTGGGGGAGGTCTTGGCCTTGAACCAAGGGATGGTGACAGTGCTGCCATCATCGGGGCTGAAAGGCGTCGCCATCGGCGATCACGTTCTCTATCTGGGGGAAGGCGGCATCCGCCCGGATCTGTCTTGGGTGGGGCGCGTCCTTGATTCCTATGGCCGCCCGCTGGATGGCATGCCATTGGCGAAAGGCGCCGAAACACGCGCCCTTTTGTCGCCGCCGCCCGAGGCCACAACACGCCGCAGGTTGGGCGACCAGGTGGAAACCGGGCTCGCCGCATTCAACACGTTTCTCCCCGTCGTGCGCGGGCAACGGGTCGGGCTTTTCGCGGGTTCAGGCGTCGGAAAATCGACGCTTCTAGCGCAGCTGGCGCAAAATATTGACGCGGATTACACGGTCATCGCCCTGATCGGGGAGCGGGGCCGCGAAGTTCGCGAATTTGTCGAAGACACGTTGGGCCCCGAAGGCTTGGCGCGTTCGATCATTGTTGCGGCAACGTCGGATAAATCGCCCATCGAACGGCGTCGCGCGGCCTGGACGGCCATGACAATCGCTGAGTTTCTACGCGACAACGGCGCCCATGTCCTGTTTTTGGCCGACTCCGTGACCCGGTTTTGCGAGGCGCATCGCGAAATCGCTGTGTCCTCGGGTGAGGCTGCCGCGCTCGGTGGCTACCCGCCTTCGACCTCCCAAACGGTGATGGAGCTGTGCGAACGCGCAGGCCCCGGTGCGCAGGGGCAGGGCGATATCACGGCTGTCTTTTCCGTCTTGGTTGCGGGCTCCGACATGGATGAGCCGATTGCCGATTTGGTGCGCGGGGTGCTGGACGGCCACGTGGTGCTCGACCGGAAAATTGCTGAACGCGGGCGGTTCCCGGCCATTGATGCGCTGAGATCGGTTTCTCGCAGCTTCGCCCATGCGCTGGACGCGCCGGCGCAAGAAACGATCCAAAACGCCAAAGAGCTGATGTCGCTGTTTGACGAGGCAGAACTGATGATTCAGGCCGGACTCTACAAGGCGGGCTCGGACGCGCGGCTTGATGCCGCGATTGAGCTTCGCCCTAAATTTGAAAGCTTCCTGGGGTCAAAGCCGTCGAAAGAGCTGTCGACAATTGCCCATAATTTCAAACAGCTCCAAGACATATTGGAAGCGCCTCGCGGACAGGGTGGACGCCGGTCATTCTGACCCCGAACCAAGAAAAAGGCGTGCAATGCGTGGTTGCGATGCTTAGACCAACTCCGCATCCGTCATGATTTCAACCAAAGCCGGGCCTGCGTGATCCAACGCCTCTTTTATGGCGGCTTCCAATTCTGCCGGGTCCGTCACCTTCACCCCGTGCCCGCCGCACAGCCGCGCAAAGGCCGCGAAGGACGGGTTGTGCAGGCTCGTCTCCCAAACTGGCCATTCGCCAGACCGCTGTTCCTTGGAAATCTTCCCGAGCTCACCGTTGTGCAGCAGGATATGTGTCACATCCATGCCGTATTTAACCGCCGTGGTGAAATCCATCGGGTATTGCCCGAAGCCGCCGTCGCCCGAAATTGACACGACTTTGCGCCCGCGCAGATGCTCAAAATCTTGCGTCGCGGCCCAAGCGCCCATACCCGCGGGAAAACCAAATCCGATGGAGCCCAGATAGCCCGACATCAACACCCGCTGGCTGCCTTTGGTTTCCAGATAACGGCCGAAAGAATAAGTGTTGTTGCCCACATCCACGGCGAAAATCGTGTCGTCGGGCACCAGCTTGCCCAGAATGTCGAATATCGCGAAGGAATGGATGCCGCGGCCCAAATCTTCCGCCAATCGCGCATGCTTTTCGGCGCGCCAAATGTCCCAACGCTCTGCCAGCTCGGCGATTTGGTCATCGGCCCCGTCGTTTCTGCCGACCGAGATGCCCTCGCAAAACGCGCCGACTTCGCCCCAGACGGGCAGCGCGACAGGATGAAATTTGCCCAGCTGCATCCGGTCATAATCGACCTGAATGGTAGGCTTGCCTGCGTTGACGCCGGTGTGGTTTGAAAAGCTTGCGCCCAGGGCGATGATCAGGTCGGCCTCGTTCATGAACCAGCTGGCAATCGGTGTGCCTGACCGTCCCAAAACCCCGCCAGCGGTGGGATGATCATCGGGCACCAGCCCCTTCGCCTTGAACGTGGTCAGCACGGGCGCGCCCAGTTTCGACGCCAAAGCTGCCACTTGGTCGCGCACATCAAATGCCCCGTGGCCGACAACGATCACCGGACGTTTCGCCGCTGCGATCAGCGTTTCGGCTGCATCCAGATCGCTCTGCGCTGGTCGGATCGCGGTTTGCGAAACGCGGCCCGCCGGGGCGCCTGCTTTTTGGTCCGACGGCAAGGTTTGCACGTCATCGGGGAAAATCAGATGCGATACGTTTTGTTCCACGATCGCGGTTTTGCACGCAAGCGCGGCCAGTTCAGCATGGTTCGAACTGCTCAAAACGGGCTGCGAAAACGCAGAGACGGCTTGAAACGCCGATTTCAGGTCGATGTCCTGAAACGCGCCGGGCCCCATCACTTGCGTCTGAACCTGTCCGGTCAGTGCCAGGATCGGCGCGCGGTCAACCTTGGCGTCCCACATGCCGGTTAACAGGTTCGTTGCACCCGGCCCCGCGATGGTCAGACACCCCGCGGGCAGCCCGGTCAGCTTGCCATAGGCCGACGCCGCAAAGGCCGCTGCCCCTTCATGGCGGATGCCGTAGTAGCGCATCTTGCCGTCGCCCACAGACAGTCGGATCGCGTCCGACAGGCCAAGGTTCGAATGCCCCACCATCCCGAAAACGGTTTTCAGGCCCCAATTGTTCAGCGTCTCAACCATCACGTCGGTCACCGTGCGCTCATGCGGCGGCTCGGGCGCTATGCCCACGAAAATCTCCCCATCGCGAATGTCGACCGGGTACATCTCCTGGCCCGTATCCTCATGCCCGCCGGGTGGCTTGCCGGTCAGCGGGTCGAAATCCCAACCATGCCAAGGGCAACGGATCCAGCACTGGTCATCGACGCCTTTCTCGATAGAGCCCTCACCAAGGGGCCCGCGCTGATGTGGGCAGTGGTTGTTCATAGCGGCCCATTGGCCGTCGAAATGCACAAGGCAAATCGATGTTGTGCGCGCCGTCACCGTCTTGACGCGCCCGTCGGGCAGGTCGTCGATATGGCCCACGCTGATCCAGTCCAAGCTCGCTTCAGTCATGATCGTCTCCTGCCTCTTTGGGTTGGGTCGCACGGTCATAAAGCTTCTGCGCCCAGGTCAGCACCAGAAAGCAAAGCACCGCCCATAATATCAGTTCGAAAGGCGCCGCATCCGTGCCGCGCAGCCACGTGCCCAAAAGCCCGCCTTGGGGTCGCAACGCCTCGATATCCAGCAGGCCGGAGCGCGGCCAAAGCGACAGAAACCAAAAGCGTGACAGGTAAAACAGGATCGCAGCAAGGATCGCGGTGATTGCCAGGAACACGATTTTGCGCATTAGCCCAGCTCCCCGACTGTCGTGGGGTCGACACGAAAGAGCAGCAAGTCGCCCCGTCGTTCAACATCGCCCTCTATGGTAACGAATTCGCCCACACGGTCGTAAAGCGCACTCGGCAACGCCGTGCCATCCGGGCCGGTGATCAGCAAAAACTCTGAGCCATCGACCGGTTTGGACGAGACAAAAACAGGCGGCACACCCCCAATCAAACACAAGTTCGCGCAGGCCTTATGTGCCAGCCCTGTGCCGGGCCGCATCGCGCCCGCCAGGCATTTGCCGTCGCAAATCTCGCCTGCCAGCTTCCAGCGCCCCAAGTCTTTTGCGTCCTGCAAAGGGGCATCCCCTTCGGCGGCAGAAAGACCATTCCGCCCACCGCGCAGCTGCAACATGTTCAGCGTCCCGCGCTGCAACACGATGCCGGAAACCTGCGCAAGCTGCCCTTCCAATGGCGCGGCGCGCTGCTCAACATTCGACTTTCCTTGGCCCGACAGCATAAGCGTGGTGCCGGGTTTGATCCGGTCATTGCCTTGGGTCACGCGGACCAGAGGATATGGCGTCAATTCGATCACGCCGGTTACGGTCTGACGGCCATAGTCAAACCGGAATGCGCCGGGTCCGGGGTCATCCTGCGCCGTGCCCATGGCCAAGCCGACAGCGGCCATGCCCAAGACCAACAACGCGCTGACGATTAATAGCCATTGCTTCAACCCTTGCGGGATCGGCAGGTAGCCCACGAAAAATGGCGTGTGCTTGTCGCTCATGATGCTGGCCTCCCGGGGATGGTGATCGGGTCCACCGCGGTGCCCGGCGGGTTGGCGTCCGGGTCGACTTGCACAGCGGTGCCCTGCAGGCGCAGGTTGTAAGTCGGCACCATCTCAGTGAAGGGCGCAGGTGACCGCCCGTTGCGCACGTCATACTGAAACCCATGCCACGGGCAGGTGACCAAACAGTCGATCACGCGCCCTTCGCCCAACGGTCCGTTTTGGTGCGCGCAGGCGTTCGAGATCGCGCTGAGCGCCCCGTCCATCAAATACACGGCCACCCGGTCCCCATTTGGCAGCAATCGGATTTTGGCGAAGCCGTCTTCAAAATCCGACACATCTGCGATGTCAAACCATTCCGCCCCTTGCGCGGTCAGTGCGGCGTCGCGCTGCCGCTCTTTCAGCGCGGCCATCAGGTGCAACAGCGCGACAGCCGCGGCCCCCCCGATGAACAACACGGTGAAGGCGTGCTTTTGTTGGTCTTGCATGATCCCAAGGCTGACATGCGCGACGACCGCCAGATAGGCCGGGTAAATCAGGTAGTGAATGCGTTTCCAGACCGGTGGCGTCAGGAATTTCATCCAGAAATCATGGCTGGTCGTGGCCAGAATGATCAGCACAATCAGCGCAAAAATGCCAAAGGCCTCGAACGGGAAACCCGCCAGCTGCCCGTAGGACGTATTCGCAAAAAGCAGCGCCTCGTATTTGTTCGACATCGAAAAGGCGAAATACCAATCCACGATGTAGGAGGCATGTGTCATCGCAACGAAGACCGTCATGACCCCGAAATGGCGCCGATTATAAAGCAGCGGCAAGAACCGCTCATCCAAACGTGCAAGCGGGCCAATGCACAGGATCACAGTCAGCATCGCGAAGGCGCAAGCTCCAAAGGCGCGCGCGTTATGCACCTGCGGGTTGATCGCGGGGTCATACCCCAACAGGCCTGGCGACAGGTTCAGGAAAATATACAGAAACAGCACGATACCCACGAGCATCACCGCGTCGTAAAGCCATTTGTTCCGGTTCCATTGAACAGGGATATATTTAACGCTCATTGGCTGGCCTCTGCGGGCGCGGAGATTTGCACGGGCTCGAAATCAGCGGGCCATGTCTGGCGCACCATCAGACCCGCGCCGATGATCAGCGCAACGCCCACGGGCAAGATCAACCCAACGGCAAAATGGCTTTTGCGGGGCGGGTCATAGCGGCGGGCCCAAACCTCCGACCCGGTCTCGTAGACATACCAGCGCCACAAGACCAACGGCCAGATCACCAAAATGCCCGGGATCAAAAGGACGCGGAAAATATAGGCGCCGCGCGCGTCCTCATCGATCCGGTCAATGCCGATGGTCAGGAAAATCAAGGCCACGGCCGCACCGGTCCAGCCCCAGATCTGCACCCCCATGAAAATTGCCTCAGCCGCATTCATGCGACGCCACCATAGGCCACGCCCGTCAAATCGGACATGTTGCGTTTCCATGTGACAAGGTCGTCTTGATTGAATTTCGACAGGTGGTCATGCCCGCAGGCCCGTGCCATGACCTGCATCAATTCGGTCGAGGCGTCGAAGAAATTGGCCAGTTGCTGTGCGGAGCGGTCGACAAGCAGTCGGCTGACCAGATGCGGTTTCTGCGTCGCGATCCCGACCGGGCAATTGTTGGTGTGGCAAGCGCGCATAGCCAGGCAGCCAATGGCTTGCATGGCGGAATTCGACACGGCAATCGCGTCCGCCCCCATCGCCATGGCCTTGATAAAGTCAGCCGGTTTGCGCAACCCCCCGGTGATCACCAGCGTGATGTCGCTGCGCCCAAGCGCGTCAAGATGGCGTCGCGCCCGCGCAAGCGCGGGGATTGTCGGGACCGAAATATTGTCGCGGAAAATCACTGGTGCCGCACCCGTGCCGCCGCCCCGCCCGTCGAGGATGATGTAATCAACCCCAACCTCTAAAGCCGCGTCGATATCTTTTTCAATGTGCTGCGCGCTCAGCTTATAGCCAATCGGGATGCCGCCGGTCCGGTCGCGCACCTCATCGGCGAATTCCTTGATCTGGCTGACCTCGCTCCAATCCGGGAAACGCGGCGGCGAAATGGCCGAGGTACCCGGCTCCAACCCGCGCACTTGCGCAATCTTGCCTTGCACCTTTTCGCCCGGAAGGTGCCCGCCCGTCCCGGTCTTGGCGCCTTGGCCGCCTTTGAAATGGAACGCCTGCACCCGGTCGAGCTTGTCCCAGCTGAACCCAAACCGGCCTGA
The DNA here is from genome assembly GCF_055693445.1 of Litoreibacter sp. JB4-2. NCBI lineage: Bacteria > Pseudomonadati > Pseudomonadota > Alphaproteobacteria > Rhodobacterales > Roseobacteraceae > Litoreibacter > Litoreibacter sp. JB4-2. Next base: position 2,212,396 of record NZ_CM146334.1, on the reverse strand, counting down.
GGCCAGCTCATAGAAATAGCGGCTATTGGCGGATTGTTCCTCTGGCAGCATCCCGCCTTCGCCGGAACAAATTCCCGTGCCCGCCATCTCCGCACCGGTCGCAAGTGCCACTTTTGCGGTTTCCGACAAAGCGCCAAAAGACATGTCTGAGACGAAAAGCGGGATCTTCAGCACCAGCGGTTTCTGCGCGTTTGGCCCGATCACCACCTCCGTGCCGACCGGATCATCATCAAGTAGGGGCGGCTTGTGCAACTGCGCGGTGATCACTTGGATATCGTCCCAATCCGGCAGCTCGGTGCGGGGCACGCCCATGGAAGTCACGACGCCATGATGCCCCGTCTTGCTCAACCCGTCGCGGGCGTATTGCTGGATCAACCCGGTGTAAGGCTCCTCCGCCGTCCCGTGGCTCGTGTCGGCATACAGCCCCAGATAGGCGTCGCGATTGAAAGGCTGCGGGTTCTGCTCCGCCCAGGCATTGATTTCATCGGCATCGACGCAAATCTCGTCGCCCTCAACCCAGGACGCAAATTTTGGCAGTTTCTCGTCATTGGCATAGGCGGAGACGCCGGTATCAAGCCGGTAGTCCCAATCATGCACCCCGCAAATCAGGTCATTGCCCCGCACATGCCCGTCCGACATCAGTGCGCCGCGATGCAGACAGCGTCCGTAGAAGACCGAAATCTCGTCATCAAATCGCACCACGACCAGATCGACCTCGCCTACAAGCGCGTATTCAGGGCTGCGGTCGGCCAGTTCGCTGGATTTGAAAATGGGGGTCTTCTGCATCTATAGCTTCCTGCAATTGGTGGCGTGGGATCAAAGACTGGGCGCGGCTGTCCATCGGTTGTGTTCTGCGTCTGCTCCGGTCATCCGCTGAGCGTGTGTCGCAATCTCTGGGCAAAGCTTAGACGCAAGCCGCCGAGATCTGATAACAATTTCTTCGTGATCGTCCGGCGCGCTAAAATCACAGGCCCGTTAGGCGACCTGTCTCAGTTTTGAAGCAGACGGGGCCGCGGAATTGTTGCCGCTGGTGGCAATCTGCTAGACCTCCCCGCAAATTTACCTACTGTCGCAAGGCGAAACACCAACGCCACCGGAGGGCGCGCCAATGAATCTGTCAGACAGCCGCACCATCAATGCCGATATCGACACCGTTTGGGCCGCGCTGCTTAGCGTCGATGTTTTGCGCGAATGCGTCCCGGGTTGCACGGAAATGTCCGGAAACGCCGAGGATGGGTTTGAGGCCACGGTCGTGCAAAAAGTTGGCCCCGTGAAAGCGACCTTCAAAGGTCAGGTGGAACTGGCAGATCAAAACCCGCCAAACAGTGTTAAAATTTCCGGCGCAGGCAAAGGCGGCGCGGCGGGTTTCGCCAAAGGCGCCGCAGACGTGCGCCTTGAGGCGGAGGGCGATCAGACCATTCTGCACTATGATGTCGAGGCCAAGGTTGGTGGCAAGCTGGCGCAGCTCGGCTCCCGTATCATCGACGGGTTCGCCAAGAAAATGGCTGACGAGTTTTTCACCCGGTTCCAAAACGCCCTTGAACCAGAGGACGCAGGCAGCGAAGAAGAATCCGATGATGACACGCCCAAAAAGGGCTGGTTCAAGCGGCTGATCTCCTAAGAAGGATACGGACATGAAAGTCTCGCTCACCGTCAATGGCGCGCCCGTGACCGCTCAGGTCGAAGGCCGCACTTTGCTGGCCACGCTCTTGCGTGAAAACCTTGATCTGACAGGCACGCATCTGGGCTGCGACACGTCTCAATGTGGCGCATGCATGGTGCATGTCAATGGGCTGGCTGTGAAATCCTGCACCATGCTCGCGGCTGAGGCCGACGGCTCAGACGTTACCACCATCGAAGGCATCGCCGCGCCGGATGGTACTCTGTCGCCCGTGCAAGCCGCGTTTCAGGAGTATCACGGGCTGCAATGCGGGTTTTGCACCCCGGGCATGGTGATGGCGGCGACCGCGCTTTTGAAGGAAAACCCCAAGCCAAGTGAGGCCGAGGTACGCGACTACCTCGAAGGCAATATTTGCCGCTGCACCGGCTACCACAATATCGTCAAATCGGTCATGGCCGCCTCCGGTCAGGACGTGGCCCCTGTGGCGGCGGAGTAAGCGCATGTATGAGTTCGACGTCACCCGCCCCGCCACGATCAAGGACGCTGTCGCCGCTTTGCAAGCCGAAGACGCCCAGGCGCTGGGCGGCGGCCAAACCCTGATCCCAACGCTCAAACAGCGACTCGCCAGCCCCTCGACGCTGGTCAGCCTGTCCAAAGTGCCTGAAATGATCGGCATCTGCACCGATGATCATGGCCGCCTCTGCATTGGTGGGGCCACCACCCATGCCGCTGTCGCGCGGGACGGAAGCTACCCCGCGCTAGCGGCCATGGCGTCCCATATTGGCGACCCGGCTGTCCGCAACCGTGGCACCATCGGCGGCAGCGTCGCCAACAATGATCCCGCCGCGTGCTACCCGGCGGGTGTTCTGGGATCCGGCGCGACAGTCACTACGAATACGCGCGAAATCGCCGCCGATGACTTCTTTGTCGGCCTGTTCGAGACGGCATTGGACGAGGGGGAGATCATCACGGAGGTGAAATTCCCCATCCCCGAGGCCGCGAATTACCAAAAGTTCATCCAACCCGCCTCCCGCTTCGCTTTGGTCGGCGTCTTCGTCGCCAAATTCGCGGAAGGCGTCCGCGTCGCGGTGACCGGCGCATCCGAGGAAGGTGTCCACCGCTGGACCGCCGCCGAAGAAGCGCTGAGTGCCGATTTCGTCCCTGACGCACTGACGGCTCTCACCGTCCCATCCGACACCCTGATCACCGACACCCACGCAAGCGCCGACTACCGCGCGCATCTGGTAAAGGTCATGACCGGGCGGGCGGTGAAGGCGGCCCGCGACGCTTAGTTTAGGGCGTCCGTTCGCCGGGGTGGGCAGACGCACAACCTGCGCCACGGGTCACGCCACAATTTGAGCCCGCATCTCAAATCGAGTAGATTCAGAATACCCAGAATTGGAATGCAAGATGATCGAGCGCATCGACTATGTTTCTGTGAATGGCCCGGCAATTGCGAGCATGGCAGAATCCAAAACCAAAATGTCGTCAATAGATGCTAAGCTTCGGGCCTTGGTCGAACTTCGCATCTCACAGATTAACGGGTGCGCCTATTGCGTTGATCTTCATACCCAAGAAGCACGGAAAGCCGGTGAGACTCAACAGCGCCTAGACTGCCTCACAGTCTGGCGAGAGGTGGCATTTTTCGATAGTGCCGAGAAGGTAGCTCTCGATTGGGCCGAAACGGTAACGCACATCTCAGCCAAAGGTGCGCCGCAACACCTATATGATAATCTTCTTCAGCAATTCACTGAGCAACAGGTTGTCGACCTGACCCTTATTATTGCGCAGATGAACGCTTGGAACCGATTGGCGATAAGTTTCGGGCAGAAGCCTCAACTCACCGCCTGAACCCCAGCCTCCAAAGCGCCTAGCAGCATATCCACCTCCGCTTCCGTGATAATCAACGGCGGGGAAATCATCAGGTTGTTGCCGCCGATCCGCACCATCGCGCCGGCCTCATAACAGGTTTCAAACGCGGTTTTCAGGGTCGCAGGTGCGGCGGGGGTCTTGTCCGTGTCGCTGACAAATTCCACCGCAGTCATCAGCCCGTGCCCGCCGCGCACGTCGCCGATCACCTCGTATTTGTCTTTCAGCGCCATTAGCCCGTCATAAAGCTGCGTCCCGCGCGGGGCGGCGTTCTCGTTGATTTTCAAACGCTGGGATTCCCGAATGCACGCCAAAGCCGCCGCAGCGCCGACGGGATGGGCGGAATAGGTGTAGCCGTGGAAAATGCTGGCCATGTCAGGGTCGCCCGTTTCAAACACCTCCGCAAACGCATCCGACACCATGCAGGCCCCAAACGGGAAGTAGCCCGACGTGATCCCTTTCGCGAGTGTCATCATGTCCGGCTGTACCCCCCAATGGCGCGAGCCTGACCAATCGCCGGTGCGTCCGAACCCGCAAATCACCTCATCGGCGATCATCAAAATGCCGTAGCGGTCGCAGACCTCCCGCATCGCGGGCATGTAGCTGGCAGGCGGCACAATGACGCCGCCCGCGCCCTGAATGGGCTCCATGATAAAACAGGCGATGGTGTTCGGGCCCTGAAACTCGATCTCGTCAATCGCGGCTTTGACGCAGAGCGCGCCCAGCTTTTCGGGGTCGGCCTCGTCAAACGGGTTGCGGTAGCCATAGGGCGTCGGCAGGTGGAAGCAGCCGGGCATCAAAGGCTCATAATTGATGCGAAACCGGTTGTTGCCGTTCACCGAAGCGCCGCCGAAATGCGTGCCGTGATAGCCCTTCTTCAAGGACAGAAATTTGGTCCGCCCCGGCTCGCCCTTCACCTTGTGGTACTGCCGTGACAGTCGCAACGCCGTCTCCACCGCGTCCGACCCGCCTGAGGTGAAAAACGCGCGCCCCATACCGTCAGAGGCGAACATCTCGCGCAGCTCATAGCTCAGCTCAATCGCGGGCTCGTTGGTGGTGCCGCCGAAGGCAGAATAATAGGGCAACACCTGCACCTGATCGGCAATGGCTTTCTGGATGGGCTCGCAAGAATAGCCGACATTGACGCACCACAGGCCGCCGACGCCATCAATGACCGTGTTGCCGTCGCTATCCGTGATTGAGGACCCCGACGCTTTGCTGATAATCCGCGGCGGATGCTCTTGCATTGCACCGGGATGCGCCATCGGATGCCACATATGGCGAGCGTTATTTTCCTTCAGAAAGTTGTCGTCTTTCATGGCGCGCCCTCTTTTTTGTCTCATTTTCCGGCTCAGCGTGGGATAAGTGCGTCCTTGCCGCAAGCCCGTTTCCGACAATAAGGGTCGCGCCCTTGTTTCAACGCACGCGCCCCTCTACATCAGCCACATGAAACGCTTCATCCCCTTTATGAAATCAGACCCTTTGGTTGCTGTGGTCAAGCTCAGCGGCGTCATTTCCGCCGGTGGGCGCGGGCAGGTCTTAAATGACGCCAGCACTGCGCCGCTGCTCGAAAAGGCCTTTCGCAAGGGCAAGCCAAAGGCCGTAGCGCTGGTGATCAATTCGCCCGGCGGCAGCCCGGTGCAATCCTCGCTGATCGGTGCGCGGATCAAGCGGCTGGCCGAAGAACATGAGGTCAAAACCTACGCCTTTGTTGAGGACGTCGCGGCCTCCGGCGGCTATTGGCTGGCGGCCAGTGCGGATGAAATCTGGGTCGATGACAGCTCAATCACCGGTTCCATCGGGGTGATCTCCGCCAGCTTCGGCTTCAATGAGCTGATGGAACGCTACGGTGTCGAACGCCGCGTCCACACCGCTGGCAAAGACAAATCCATGCTCGATCCGTTTCGGCCTGAGCGACCAGAAGATGTGGAACGCCTCAAAGCATTGCAAAAAGACATCCACGACAATTTCATCGCCCATGTCAAAGCCGGGCGCGGTGATCGGTTGACGGAAGACAAAGACCTGTTCACCGGCGAGATTTGGGTTGGCGACCGCGCGCGCGAGGTTGGTCTGGTCGACGGTGTCGCCCATGTGGTTCCAAAAATGAAAGAACTATACGGCGATAAGGTGCGCTTTCAGGTCTACGGCCAGAAGCGCCCGTTTCTGGCGCGCTTCGGCGCGCAGATGATGGGCGAGGCCATCGGGCAAATCGATGACCGCGCGCTCTGGTCACGGTTCGGGCTCTGAGATGCTATTCAAAATCATAACCTTTTTCCTGATAGGTATGGCGGTGCTGGCCATGTTTGGGAAATTGCGGATGCCGAAAATGCCGGTCCTGACAAAGCGCAAATGCGCTAAATGCGGGTCCTTCAAGATCGGCAAATCCTCTTGCATGTGTGAAAGACCCAAAAGCTGATGCACCTGATCGTGAACGAGTTCACCCTGGCCGCACTGGGGTTGGTCCTGCTGCTTTTCGCAGGCGACGCGCTGGTCAAAGGCGCGGTGAACCTGTCACTTCGCTTGGGCGTGCCCGCGTTGATCGTCAGTCTGACGGTTGTGGCCTTTGGTACCTCCGCGCCGGAGCTGTTGATTTCCGTGCAATCCATCCTCGACGGCCAGCCCGGGTTGGCCATCGGTAATGTCGTCGGCTCCAACACGGCCAATGTGTTGCTGGTTTTGGGTATTCCGGCGCTCTTGGCGGGGCTGGGTGCGTCTGCGTCTGACACAAGAAAAAGCTACATCACCATGCTTGCGGGCACCGTGCTGTTTATGGTTCTGGCCTATTTTGGCCCGATCACGTGGTGGCACGGGTTGATCTTGCTGACGGCCCTGGCGTTGTCGCTGTTTGACAGCTTCCGCGACGCGCGCACCCATATGAAAAAGGGCGAAGAAGAGGAAGAACCAGAGGGCGCAGACCCGAACCTTGCGGGCTGGAAAATTGCGGGGTTCCTGATCGCGGGCCTGATCGGGCTGCCGCTTGGCGCAAAGCTTCTGGTCGACAATGCGGTGATCATCGCCACCGATTTTGGCGTTTCCGCCACGGTGATCGGGCTGACCTTGGTGGCAATCGGGACATCGCTGCCTGAGCTGGCTACGACCGTTATGGCTGCCTTTCGCAAAAACGCGGATGTGGCGATTGGCAACGTCATCGGTTCGAACATGTTCAACCTGTTGGCGATCATGGGGATCGCTGCGCTTGTTGGCCCGATGCCGGTGCCGCCTGCCTTTTTGACGCTCGATTTGTGGGTCATGCTGGGCGCGTCGATCCTGATGGCACCGGTTGTGTTTCGCAATCTGTCGATGGGCAAAACATGGGGCATTGGGTTGACGCTGGCCTATATCGCCTATCTCTACATGGTGTTGAACAGCGGGGCGTAAATCATGAACAATGCAGCACTTGTGACCGGGGCAGGTGGCCGACTGGGCCGCGCAATGGCTGTGCGGTTGGGCGCGCGCGGCTACCGCGTTGCTGTCCACTTTGCGGGCTCGAAAGACGGCGCCGCAGAGACGGTCAAACTGATCGAAGGCGCGGGCGGCCAAGCCGTGGCGCTGCAAGCGGACCTGCTGGATATGGATGCGACAGAAGCGCTTGTCAGCCGCGCAGCGCAGGCGCTGGGCACACCACTGACTTGCCTGATCAACAACGCGTCTATCTTCGAATATGACACGATAGAAACGGCGACACGCGATAGCTGGGCGCGTCATATGGGCTCGAACCTGCAAGCGCCGTTTATTCTGGCGCAGGAATTCGTCAAACAAGCGCCCAAGGCGGTACCGGACGACATGGACGAACCTGAGGCGCAATGCGCGATCATCAACATGCTCGATCAGCGCGTGCGCAAGCTGACGCCGGAATTCATGACCTATACGATCGCCAAGATGGGGCTTTGGGCCTTTACCCAGACCGCCGCCCGCGCGCTGACGCCCGACATTCGGGTCAACGCCATTGGGCCGGGGCCGACACTACGTGGCGGGCGGCAATCGGAAGAGCATTTCGCCAAGCAGCGCGCCAACACGATCTCTGGCCGTGGGTCCAATCCCGCCGACATCGTCGCAGCGATGGACTATATCCTGTCCGCGCCAGCCCTGACTGGGCAGCTCCTTTGCATAGATGGCGGGCAGCATTTGGGGTGGCAGACCCCTGATGTTGTTGGCGTCGAATAGCGAAAAAATATCAGGAAAAAGTGGGTAGCGGCATTGACTTGTCCACTTCGAAAAAATCCGTCACGAATCTGTCATTAAATTGTTAATGTTTTCAGTGACTTGTAGTTTCACGGAAAAGTATCTATTGAAATCAATAACTTAAAAACTGCCTAAAAAATAGGCATTTAGATGTATCCGTAGAAAATTAACGAAAAAATCGGACTCAAAGAAGTTTCCCCACAAGGTTTTCCACAGAAGACGGGGACAGCTTTCTTCTTGATCCCATACCGCCCAAAGTGCAGGGCAGGAACAGAATCGGCTCGGAGAGGCATGCAAGACCACGCTGCAAATGATGAAGAAGGTGTGAAGAGCGGCCATGAGGTCGTCCAAGCCTATCTTAAGACGCTCGACAACTCGCCGGGTGTCTACCGCATGCTCGATGACCAGCAGCGCGTGCTCTATGTCGGCAAGGCACGGAACCTGAAAAAACGTGTCTCCAACTATGCCAAACCGTCAGGGCATTCCGCACGGATCGCGACCATGATTTCGCGCACGACGTCGATGATGTTTTTGACCACGCGGACGGAGACGGAGGCACTGCTTCTAGAGCAAAACCTCATCAAGCAGCTCAAACCCAAATACAACGTTCTGCTGCGCGACGACAAAAGCTTTCCGAACATCCTGGTGACCAAACATCACGGCTTCCCACAAATCAAAAAGCATCGGGGGGCGAAGAAAGAGAAGGGGGATTATTACGGCCCGTTTGCGTCGGCAGGTGCGGTCAACCGCACTCTTAATCAGCTGCAACGCGCCTTCTTGTTGCGCGACTGCACCGACAGCAATTTTGAAACCCGCTCGCGCCCCTGCCTGCAATACCAAATCAAACGCTGCTCCGCACCTTGCGTGGGGCATATCAATGAGGCCGACTACGGGGCTCTTGTCAAAGACGCCGAACGTTTCCTGACGGGGCGTTCAACCAAAGTGCAGGAGGTCCTGGCGCAAGAGATGCAAAAAGCATCTGAGGACATGGAATTTGAACGCGCAGCAGCTCTGCGCGATCGTATCCGCGCACTGACACAAGTTCAGACCGCGCAAGGCATCAACCCCAAAACCGTGTCAGAGGCGGACCTGATCGCCCTGCATATGGAACACGGTCAGGCCTGCGTGCAGGTGTTTTTCATCCGCGCCAATCAAAATTGGGGCAACAAGGATTACTACCCAAAGCTGCCCAATGACAGCTCGGCTGCGGAGGTGATGGAAGCCTTCATGGGGCAGTTCTACGGCGACAAAGAACCGCCACGCCAGATCATCCTGAGCCACGATATCGAGAATGATGACCTGATGGTCGAAGCCTTGTCGGAGAAGGCCGGACGCAAGGTCGAGATCCTTGTGCCGCAACGCGGCGAGAAGCTGGAGCTGATCGCAAGTGCCGCCCGCAACGCGCGCGAAAGCCTTGCGCGCAAGATGAGCGAAAGCGCCACGCAGAGCAAACTTTTGAAAGGCTTGGCTGAGGCGTTTGAGCTGCCAGAGCCGCCCAAACGGATCGAGGTCTACGACAACTCCCACATTCAGGGCACCAACGCCGTGGGCGGGATGATTGTGGCGGGGCCCGACGGGTTCATGCGCAACCAATATCGCAAGTTCAACATCCGTGGCGAGGAGCTGGTGCCCGGCGATGATTTCGGAATGATGAAAGAGGTGTTGGAGCGCCGCTTCAAACGCCTGCTTAAAGAAGACCCGGACCGCGATAAGGAGATGTGGCCTGATCTTCTGCTGATCGACGGTGGCGCGGGCCAGGTCAGCGCGGTGCGGGAGATTATGCGCGAGATGGGCGTGGAAGACATCGCCATGGTCGGCGTCGCTAAAGGCGTGGACCGCGACGCAGGGAAAGAGGAATTCCACCGCACTGGCCAACGGCCTTTCGCGCTGCGCCACAACGACCCGGTCTTGTATTTCGTGCAACGCCTGCGCGACGAGGCGCACAGGTTCGCCATCGGCACCCACCGGGCCAAACGCGCAAAAGCGCAGATCAAGAGCCCGCTTGATGAAATCGAAGGTGTCGGCCCAAAGCGCAAGAAAGCACTGCTGCAACATTTCGGCTCCGCCAAGGCCGTGGGGCGCGCGAATTTGGCCGACCTGCGTGCTGTCGATGGGGTCTCGGAGGCCATGGCGCAAAGCATCTACGACTATTTCCATGAAAAAGGATGAGGTTTCGCCCCGCTAACGCGGGCCGATCCGCTGGGGGAGGGCTTTGCCCTCCCCCAGACCCCCTCCCAGAATATTTTTGAAACAATGAAGGGAGCTGCGGCGCGCGAAGATGGCTTCCCCCTTTCAGCCATGCGCGTTAGAACCCTGCTATGAACTGGAATATTCCCAATATTCTGACGTTGTTGCGTCTGCTCGCCGCCCCCGCCGTGGCGATCATGTTTCTGTATTTTTCGCGGCCCTGGGCCGATTGGTTCGCGCTGATCCTTTTTGTGGGCGCTGCGATCACCGACTATGTCGACGGTTACCTGGCGCGTGCCTGGAAGCAGGAAAGCAAGTTTGGCGCGATGCTGGATCCGATTGCCGATAAGGCGATGGTGATCATTGCGCTTTTGGTAATCACCGGGTTTTCGGGCATGAACCCGTGGATCTTGCTGCCCGCAACCGTGATCATTTTCCGCGAAACCTTTGTGTCCGGTCTGCGTGAATTTCTGGGCGATACGGCAGGCACGCTTAAGGTCACCAATCTGGCCAAGTGGAAGACCACCATGCAGATGGTGGCGATCGCCGTATTGTTCGCCACAGGGCTGTTTGAGCATGAGTTCCTGGATCGCACCACCGGCATGGATGACGCGGTTCTGGCGGGCATCATGGAGGGCAGCGCGCCGGACCCTCTGGGGCTTTTGTGGTACGCAAATGCGTCCAACGTGACCTTTCTGATCGGTACCGGGCTGCTGATCGTGGCGGCCGTGCTGACGCTGGTGACCGGCTTTGATTATCTGCGCAAGGCGATGCCGCATCTCAGGGAGGATGCATAATGCTGGACGTGCTTTATTTTGCTTGGGTGCGCGAACGGATTGGCCTACCCAAAGAACGGGTTGAGACATCCGCCGCCACAGTGATGGATCTGGTCGAAGAATTGCGGGCGCGCGAGGCGCGCTACGCCGCAGCTTTCGCCGATATCAGTGCCCTGAAGGTTGCGATTGACCAAGAACTGACCGAGTTCGACGCGCCACTTGCAGGTGCCCGCGAGGTTGCGTTTTTCCCGCCGATGACAGGCGGTTAACCCATGACTGTGCGCATCCAGCAAGAGCCGTTCGACCCGGGCGCGGAGCTGAACGCGTTTTCCCAAACGACATCAGATGTGGGTGCGGTGGTCAGTTTCACTGGCTTGGTGCGCGACGTGGCCAACGGGTTGGAGGTGATGGAGATCGAGCATTACCCGGCCATGACCGCCCCCGCGATTGATGCCATGCTGACTGAGGCCCGCGCACGGTGGACCCTGTCGGACGTGTTGGTCATTCACCGCTTCGGTCCGCTTCGGGCGGGCGATACGATCATGATGGTGGCGACGGCGTCCAAACACCGTGCCGATGCTTTTGCGGCGGCTGATTTTTTGATGGATTACCTCAAATCCCGGGCACCGTTCTGGAAGAAAGAAGTGACCGGGGCAGGGTCCAGTTGGGTCGACGGCAAATCCGAGGATGAAGACGCGCTCAAACGCTGGCAGCCTTAGCGGCGTAGCGGCTTGGCCGAGCTTACTTGCGTGGCCAACCTGTTTTCCCGCCAGACGGCGTAGAGCCCGGAACATAAGATCAGCACGATGCCAATCCAGGCGAGTAAATCCGGCCATTCGCCGAACACCACGATGCCCCATAAGATGCCGAATGGAAGCGCCAGATATTCGAATGGCGCGACCAGCGCCGCCTCCCCCAAACGGTAGGCTTGGCTGATGCAGTATCCGCCGATAGACGCGAAGACGCCGAGCGCCAACATGATGATAAGGTCAAGCCGGGCGGGCCAGCCCCAAGGCCGGAACAGAAAATCCAGCGAGGCGGCGCCCGTCTCATAAAATTGCCCGTCGCCCATCACCAGCCCCAAAACGGAGCAGAGCACCAGAAACATGACTTGGATGTAGAATGTCATCGACACTGCGTTCTCCGTGTCGCGCATGTAGCGCGTCATAATGTGCAGGCCCGCATAGCCAAACGCCGCGGCAATCGGCAAAAGGGAGGCGATCTGAAAGCTGTCTGATCCCGGGCGCAGCACGATGCCCACGCCCAGTAAGCCGACGGCAATGGCCATCCAGCGCCGGGGTCCCACAGTTTCGCCCAAAAACAGAACCGAGAATATGGTGATCAGAAACGGGCTGACGAAAAAAAGCGCCACGGCGTCGGCCAGAGGCAGCACCGCCAACCCCAAAAAGAAGGTCATGTTGGCGAAAAACACGCAGGCGGCGCGCGCCATGTGCAGCATGGGTCGGCCTGTGCGTAACAGGTGAAACCCGCCCGCCAGCGGCGCCATGATTAGCACCGTCAGCAGCAGCCCCATGATGGACCGCGTCAACACGATCTGATGCAGGGCATAGTCGCCGCTGAGAAATTTCATCAGCACGTCGTTCATGGAAAACAGTGTAACGGCGATGCCGGCAAAGGCCGGGCCGATCATAGTGGGGGACAGTCTGGGCATGGAAGCTGCGCCTTTCACAGGCAACACTGATCCTTTTTCAGCCAAGGTCTAGCCCTGACGCGACACGCGTTTGGCAATTCGGTGTCGGGCCTAGCTGGTGCCGGCGCGTTCCAGCATGCCGCGCAGTTCCTCGGCGTCGCGACGGGCGTCGCGCAACCCGTCCATGGCGGCGCTCAGCTCGGCCTCCGTCTGTGACAGCTGGTTGGTCAATTCGGCCTCGCGCTGCTGCAGGTAGGTGATCGCCTGATCGCGCGTTTCTTCTGCGTCATGCAGCGCTTTCGACATCTGGTCCAGCTCTGCGACATCCGCGGTCGAGACGCGGCTCAGGCGTTGCACCAGCCAGCAGGTCAGGTAGCCGACGGTAAAGGCCACCAGCAAAATGATCGTGGTGGCGATGACAAACTCAGTTCTGTTCACTCTCGGCCTCGGTTTCCGTGTCAGTATCGGGCGCAGCTGCTTCAGCAGTGGGCGCGGCGCGTGCGTCTGTCAACAGTTTGAACTCGATCCGGCGGTTGGCTTCGCGCCCGGTCTCGTTGTCATTGTCGGCAATCGGTTCCGCTTCGCCGTAGCCCTTGGCGGTCATGTTGCTGGTCAAAACCCGGCGTTCCTGTAGGGCAAACAGGACCGAATCCGCGCGTTGCTGGCTGAGGGTTTCGTTCATGATCTCGCGGCCCTGGCTATCGGTATGCCCGCCAATTTCCATCTTCACGCGGTCGCATTGCTTGGCGATCTCGGCCATGGCGTCCAGCGTGCCGGTCGCCTCCGGCGGGATCTCGGCTGAGGATGGCGCGAACACAATCTTCCCAGCCGTCAAAATAGCGTTGATCCGGCTTACGCATTCCTGCGGTGTCGGAATGTTCAACGTGGTATCAAGCAGCTCGTCATAGCGGATCGCCAACTCGAAATTCTCGGCGTTCTGCAATTTGTCGGCCAGCAGACGCGACACGGTGTCGGACGCGTTTTGGTCCCCGCTGACCCCGCGCAGCTCCAAATAGTCTTCCTGGACGATCAGCGCGCCGTTTTCCAAAAGGGCGAGCGCTTCTAACCCCGCCAAAACCCGCACCGGCCAATCGGCGGCCAGCGTTTCATCATCGCGGGTCGCAAGATAAACATTCTCGCTCCCAAACTGCGCCCGCGCGAAGGAGCCGACGATCTCTTCAACCCCGTCATTGGGCAGACGGCCCCGCAATTGCAGCAAACCTTCGGGGCTGTGGGTGGCCACGAATTCTTGTATTTCGGGCTCGCCTTCGCCGTTCACTTCGGGGGTCTCGGGCAAGGTGGCGTAAAGCGAAAAAACTTCCGGCAGGGTCGCGTCCAGATCGCCCACAACGCGGTCAAACGTGGCCTGCGACGTGCCCTCCAACGCGACAAGCGAGACATCCGCGTCCGAAAATGTCAGCGACCCGCCACCCATGGCTTTCAAGCCCTGCATCGCGATGCCCACGGCTTTGGCCCAATTGGGCGACGGCACGCCCAATCCAAGCGCGCAGCTAGGGCGCGGCGGCAAGCTGCCCGCGTCGGCGGCGGCCCGCAAAATCGCGCGGCGGGTCTCTTCTGTATCCGCAGAACAAGCATCAAACGAGCCCGCGCCGTCCACAAGCTGGTAACGCAGGGTAAACGGGCTGATCACCGGGCGCGGCGCGCTGATATTCAGCAAGAGCTGCACATTTGTAGGCGCGGCGCGGGCCAGTTCCGCCTCGATCCGGCGCTTTTCTTCAGGGCTGTCGCTGATCGCAGTGATCTCGACCCGCCTGGCCGACACCGAAATCTTGGACCGTGGCAGGTCGTTTAACGCCCGCGTCGCGTAGCCAATCGCCGCCTCCCAGCCGCGCGGGGTCGGGAAATTGGCGGTCTCCAGCATCTCGGTGACCTTGCTGTCGTCGGTCATCACCTTCTCAATCGTGTCGGTAAACGCTTCGCGCCCGGCCTCTGCAGGGATCAAGCCGATCAGGGAAATGCCGGACTCGTTGCGTAGCATCTCAACCGTAAATTCCGGCGCTTCCAGGCGGGCGGAAGCCGCCACGCCCATATCGTCAACAATGCGGTCCGGATCGACCGTGCGGCCAACAATGCTGACCACGCGGAACCGGGTCGCTTCATCGGGGGCTGTGCCGCTCAAGATCACTTGCAATCCGTCCACGGCCACATCGGCCCAGTCATGCGTGCCGTTGATCAATGTGGTCCGAACCGCTTGTTCGGTGCGCTGCTCGATCCAGTCAAGCGCCAGCACCGCACCGCCGACAGAGGCGGCAGCACCGAACAAAAAGGCGACAATCGTCTTGGGTGTGATCACGGGTTAAAACTCGTCATGTGTGGCTCGCACTGTCTTAACGGTGGCGCCGGGTGGTTTCAATCAAAGCAACGCGGCGACGGCAAGAAACAGCACGGGGATCAGCCCTGCACCGCGGTTCGAGCGAAACAGCCGCATGCAGTTTTCCCAATCATCTGTATCAAGCTGGCGTAGCTGCCACAGCATATGCCAGCCAAACCCCCAGGCCCCTGCAAGCGCTAGGACCAAGGCCAGTACATTGCGATCCGCCACCAGCGCCATCATGATGGCAAGTCCCATCAAGACCACGCTCGCGATCAGGAAAAACCGCAGCCACGGCACCGTATTCTCGCCAAACAGCCGCGCCGTGGATTTGACCCCGATCAACGCGTCATCTTCTTTGTCCTGATGGGCGTAGATCGTGTCGTAAAACAACGTCCAGGCGATGCCCGCCACGTATAAAACAACCGGCGGCCAGCTCAGCGTGCCGGTATGCGCCACCCACGCCAAAAGCGCGCCCCAGTTAAACGCCAGCCCCAAAAACACCTGCGGCCACCAGGTAAATCGCTTTGCAAAGGGGTAAACTGCCACAGGCAGCAGCGACAGAACCCCCATGCCGATTGCGGCCCAGTTGAACGTGAACAAAATGCAGCAGGACACCAAGGCCTGAATGACCAGCCAGATAAATGCGCCGCGCACAGTCACTTGCCCCGACGGAATGGGCCGTGACCGGGTCCGCGCCACCTGCGCGTCAATCTCGCGATCCGTGATGTCGTTCCACGTGCACCCCGCCCCGCGCATCAGGAATGCGCCAATCGCGCAGCCCAGCATGATCCACAGATCAAACAGCCGAAATTCGGTCGCCGCCGCCGCCAAAAGAACACCCCACCAGCACGGCAAAAGCAGCAACCAGGTCCCAATAGGCCGATCCGCCCGGCTCAGCCTGAGATAGGGCCGCGTCCAAGCGGGCGCCAACCGGTCGACCCAATTGTCCTGAACCGCGTCAATAACTTGGCCCGCAACTTCATCCTCTGGCGTTCCAGCACTCTCGGTCATAGGTTGCCCTCATGGCAAATGCGAAGATCAGATTATCTGTAGACCACGACCTGTCCCCGGGCAATTCGGTTCCCGTCGACCGGGATCAGGCCAACTATCTATTCAACGTCATGCGCCTGAGCGTGGGCGCGTTGATTTTGCTCTTCAATTCCCGTGACGGCGAATATTTGGCCGAGGTCGCGGATGCGGGGAAACGCCGCGGCCTGCTGCTGGTGAAGGAGCAAACCAAGCCCCTGCACATGCCCCCCGACCTTTGGCTGCTTTTTGCGCCGATCAAAAAGGCCCGCACTGATTTCATCGTTGAAAAAGCCGCCGAGATGGGCGCCGCCCGCATCTGCCCCGTCTCGACGGAGTACACAAATTCCGACCGCATCCGTCAGGACAAGCTGCATGCCCACGCCATGGAAGCCGCCGAGCAATGCGGCGGCACTTATGTCCCCGAAGTGGCTGAACTGACCAAGCTCAGCGCCGTTCTGGACATTTGGCCCGAGGACCGCCAGCTCATGTTCTGCGACGAGGCGCGCATCGGCCCCGCCGAGACGCTCAGCACCGCCAAACCAGGCAAATGGGCCATCCTCATCGGCCCCGAAGGCGGCTTTTCCGACACGGAGCGCACCCGCCTGCACGCCATGCCCCAAACCACCCCCATCAGCCTCGGCCCCCGCATCCTGCGCGCCGACACCGCCGCCGTCGCCGCCATGACAATCTGGCAAGCGGCATTGGGGGATTGGACATGATCCGCCCCGAAATCGCAGCCCTATTCATCAAATACCGAGAGGTCATCGCGGCCGTAGCGGCGGCCTTCGCCGGCATTTGGGTGATGAGCTGGACAGGCTGGTTCTGGACAGCGATTGGCGCCGTGATCGTGCTGGCGGGCGCGACGCTGGCCTATACCGCGCTCAGGCGCATGCGGTTCCAGTCCGAGCAGATCGGCCCCGGGGTCGTCGAGATTGACGAACGCCAGATCAGCTACTTCTCTGCCTATGAAGGCGGGGCGGTGTCCATCAACCAGCTCGCGCGGATCTCGATCATCGGCAATCAGGGCGGGCAATGGGGCGACACCAAACATTGGGTGCTGGAGGAAGACGGCGGCACGCTCATCACCATCCCCAGCTCCGCCGCCGGTGCCGAGAAGTTGATCGACGCCTTCGCAGCGCTCGATGGTGTCGATTTTGACCGTGCCAGCAAGGCCCTGAACAGCTCCGGTGCGGCATCGCACATCATTTGGCAAAAGCCGCGCACTGCGTTGCATTGACTTCCCCGCCCGCGCGTTTCATCCCTTACGCTCCAGCGACCAGATCGGAGCCAGCACATGTCCATCCCTCAATCCGGCGGCGGCCCAATCACCGACCATGCGCAGCTTGCGGGCTACCTGGAAGACGGCTGTAAGCCCAAAGAAGACTGGCGCATCGGCACCGAGCACGAGAAATTCGGCTATTGCAAAGACACCCAATTGCCGCTGCCCTATGAGGGCGAGCGTTCGATCAAAGCCATTCTCACCGGCCTCAAGGATGAATTCGGCTGGGAGGCCGTAAACGAAGGCGACAACATCGTGGGCCTCGTCAAGGGCGGCGCAAATGTCTCGCTGGAACCCGGCGGTCAGTTGGAGCTGTCCGGCGCACCATTGGAGACCATCCACGAGACCTGCGATGAGGTGAACCAACACCTCAAGGAAGTTCAAACCGTCGCCGACCGCATCGGCGCGCAATTCATCGGGCTTGGCGCAGCACCCGAATGGACGCATGAGCAAATGCCGCTCATGCCCAAGGGCCGCTACAAGCTAATGGACGCCTATATGGGCACCGTCGGCACCCACGGCACGCAGATGATGCGCCGCACCTGCACCGTGCAAGTGAACCTCGATTTCTCGTCCGAGGCAGACATGGTCAAAAAAATGCGCGTGGCCGTGGCATTGCAACCCGTGGCGACCGCGCTGTTCGCGAATTCACCGTTCTTCGAAGGCAAACTGAACGATCACAAATCCTGGCGATCCCGCGTTTGGCGCGGACTGGACAACGCCCGCACCGGCATGGTGCCGTTCATCTTCGATGAAGGGTTCGGGTTTGAAGCTTGGGCCGAATGGGTGCTCGATGTGCCGATGTACTTCGTCTACCGCGACGGGGTTTATATCGACGCTTTGGGCCAGTCCTTTCGCGATTTCCTGAAAGGGGAGCTGCCCGCGCTTCCCGGCGAAACCCCAACGCTGTCAGACTGGGCCGACCACCTGACCACCGTTTTCCCCGAAGCCCGCGTTAAGAAATTCATTGAAATGCGCGGCGCGGATGGCGGTCCGTGGCGGCGCCTTTGCGCGCTTCCTGCGTTCTGGGTGGGGCTGACATATGACCAAACCGCGCTCGATGCGGCATGGGATTTGGCCAAGGATTGGGATGCGGAGACGCGTCAGGCGTTGCTCGTCGAGTCCTCAGAGCGGGGACTACAGGCCGAAGCAAACGGGATCAAAATGCACGATCTCGCGCGGGAAGTTCTGGATATCGCCGAGCTGGGCCTCAAAAATCGCGCCCGCCCCGGTGCTGGTGGTCTGGTCCCCGACGAGACGCATTTCCTCAATGCCCTGAAAGACAGTGTTGAAAGTGGCGAAGCCCCCGCGGACGAGCTGCTCCGCCACTATCATGGTGATTGGAATGGCGACATATCCAAAATCTATGACGCCTTTAAATACTGAAGCTTAGGCGACCGGATCGGGGCCGAACCGGTTCTCACCCTCTGTGCCTTTCATGGCGCAGATGATCAGCAAAGCAATAGCGCCGATAAACGGGAAGAAGATCATCAACACCCACCAGCCGGACATATCCTTGTCGTGCAAACGGCGCACGGCAACGGCAAGGGACGGCAACAAGAGCGCAAGTGAGATCAGCAATCCGACGACACCAATTTGCGAGCCGAGGATCCCGTCCAAAATCCCTCCGACAATCTGAACCAGAAAGCTGAACAAGAAGAACCACCAGAACTCAGCGCGTCGCGCCCGACCATTAAAGTCGACATATTTATTCAAACAGATTTTGACGGCGTCCATAAAGCCCATGGATCAGATCCCTTTTTCTTTTTTAACTTTGGTTAACGTGACGCAGCTTTGTGCTGGGACCAAGGCGAAAATTGGGACTATTTCGACTTTTTGCCAATGCGTGACTCGGTGCCCGCAAGAATACGTTTGATATTCGGTGTGTGACGCATCCAGATCAGTGCTCCCAGGCATATTGCCAATGCAATCATCTGCGGCAGTCCCAACAGCGCCAGCCAGACCGGAACCAGCAGTGCCGCGACCAGGGCCGCAAGCGACGAGATGCGGAAAAGAGCGGCGACAACAAGCCATGTTAGGCAGGCGGCAAGGCCCGCGAGAAACGACAGCGCGATCAACGTGCCCAGATAGGTCGCCACGCCCTTGCCGCCTTTGAAGCCCAGCCAGACAGGGAACAAATGGCCCAGAAAGGACATCAACCCCGCAAGCTGCGCCGCGTCTTCGCCCACCAAAGCCCGCGCCGCCAAAACCGCAATCGCGCCTTTTCCTGAATCAAGCAATAACGTCGCCAAAGCGGCCGGTTTCGACCCCGTCCGCAGCACATTCGTCGCCCCAATATTGCCCGACCCGATCGCGCGCAAATCGCCCAGTCCAAACACCCGCGTGATCACCAAACCGAATGGGACCGATCCCAAAAGATAGGCCAGCACAGCCACGACGCCCAAAACGGGCAGGGCGGTCACAATCTCAGGCATCATGCCAAATCCCCCGTCAAACGCTGCGGCTCTCCACCGGCCGGGACAAACAAATACGGCTGCAACGCGCCACCCCGGCGCAGGCAGTAAACATAGTCCGACTGTCGCAACGCGCTAGCCGCGATACCGTCCAAAGTCGCAATCATCATGTCTTCAACCCCGTTCAGACCGGCAGGCGCCACAAAAATCTGGGTCTCAAAAGGATGCGTCAACAGCAGCGCATCAGCGCCGCAGCTGTCGAGAAAGCCGTCAAACACTTGCGGCATCGCCAGGATCATCGGCGTCGCCTGTGCCATTCCCACGATCTCAATCATGCTCAGCGCGGGGGTGCCATCTGCCGGTCGCATCCGTGTTTTGTGCCCGGCCGCAGAAAACGCCTTCAGCGCCTCTTGCAAAGCGGTCGCACCACGTGAGCCGACCGCGTCATGTGCCACGAAGCCGCCCTCCGGGTCGCGCAGCATGAACACCAGATCCGCCATAAACGGCGCGGCCCATGGGCCGGAGTATTCTTCCGGCAGCCCGTTGGTTTCAATCATATGCACCATCAACGCGTCCGCCTCCGGGCCCAGCTGGTCAAAATGGCGGATCGCGGGTTGCCACCCCGTCCGCGCCTTCTTCTGCCCCAAGCCAAACACCGGCGGTCAGGACCCGTGGGAATAAACGCAGGCACCGCCAACAAACGTCATCAAAACCCGTCCCTGCATGCGCTGCCCGTCAAACGGGGTGTTCTTCGATTTCGACTGTAGCGTCAGACGGTCAAGCACAAAGGGCGCGTTCGCGTCGAACAGCACCAAATCCGCCGGGGCACCGGCCTCCATACGTCCGCCAGCCAGCCCCAGCCGCTGCGCCGGATTGAAAGACATGGCGCGAAACAGCGCGGGCAGGCTCAACTGCCCTGCATGAAACAGCCGCATCGCGGCGGGCAGAAGCGTCTCCAACCCCACCGCGCCGGAGGCCGCCTGCTCAAACGGCAGCCGCTTGCTTTCTTCGTCCTGCGGGGTGTGCATCGAGCAAATGATGTCGATCAGCCCGGCCCCCACAGCCTCAACCATCGCGACGCGGTCTTCCTCAGACCTGAGCGGCGGTTTCACTTTGAAAAACGTGCGGTAGTCGCCGACATCCAGCTCATTCAGCGTCAAATGGTGGATCGACACGCCCGCCGTCACATCCAGCCCCGCCGCTTTGGCGCGCTCCAATGCGGGCAGGGCGGCGGCGCTTGAAATCTGGTCCGCGTGGTAGCGCGCGCCCGTCGCCTCCACCAAGGCCAGGTCGCGCTCCAACCCCATCCGTTCGGCCAGGGGCGATACCGCGGGCAACCCGCGCAATGAGGCGAACTTGCCAGACGTCACCGCCGCCCCGTCGCTTAGAATCGGCTCCTGCGGATGCCCCATCACCAAAGCGCCGAGGGAGCGCGCATAGACCATCGCCCGGCTCAGCACCTTGGTGTCGCGCACCACATGGTCGCCATCCGAAAACGCCACGCAGCCCGCGTCTTGCAAGAAACCCATCTCGACCATCTCGCGCCCCGCGCGTTCCTTGGTCAGCGACGCCATTGGCGCCAGCCGGACAGCCATCATCTCCGCGCCGCGCCGTTTGGCAAATTCCAGCGTCTCGGGCGTGTCGACCACCGGGATCGTGTCGGGCCGCGTCACCATGGTCGTGACCCCGCCCGCCGCTGCCGCTGCCCCCGCCGTGCGGAAGCTTTCCTTATGCCGTTCACCCGGTTCGCAAACCTTGACGCCAATGTCGATAATGCCCGGTGCCAGGTACTTGCCCGCGCAATCTGTCCGATCAACGGCTGAAAATCTTTGGTCGTTTAGATCAGTCTCTTGCGCAAGAACCGCGCCAATCTGCCCGTCCTCAATCAGGAGGTGTCCCGGCGTTTCGCTTCCCTCGTCCGGGTCGATCAGGATGGCGTTGGTCAAAAGCATCACAAAAACCCTCTCATCATCAGAAAAACTCTCGTCCGAATACGATGATTGCGGCCAAGATGAATGCGGTCACAATGGCCAACATCCGCATGCGCCCGCGCGACATCGGCTCTTTGTTTGGCTCGGGCTTTGCTTCGGGTTCAGGGGCCGGGGGAGACGTCGGCTCTGCAGCTGTAAGAGCGCTCGTGGAATGGTCTGGTTGAGCCATCGGCAGGTTTGCAATCAATGTCAGCTCCACCCCGGTTTTGACGTCGCCGGCCAGGGCCTGGCTTGGGGTCAAAAGCACATGACCTTCCAATGCATTCATCCGGGCGCACAGCGCCGCCTCTGGCGCTGCCTCCAGCTCAAAGGCCTTGGTCACATAGTCGGACAGGAGCATTCCGGCCAGATCGCTTGTTGGAAAGAGTTCAATCTCATCGGTGTTCAAACCGCCCTGACGCAGTCCCAACCAACCGGCCAGATCGGGCAACTTTGGCGTGTCTTCTGAGGCGCGGCTGAGAAAGGTGTGGCGCACCTCCAGCGGCACATTTACCGCAAATATATTAAGCATCTCCGCCATCACCCACCAAACCAGATCAAAAAATAGGTAAACGCCGCAAGCCCCAGCAACGCGTACATCGCCACCTTGCCCGACATGCGCGGATCTTTGGGCTCTTCGCTCACACCATCACCCCTTGCGGCTTCATTTTGCGGGCGCGCACAAGTAGCTCCATGCAAGCCATGCGCACTGCGACGCCCATTTCGACCTGCTCTTGAATGACGCTTCGGTTGATGTCGTCGGCCAGCGTGCCGTCAATCTCGACGCCCCGGTTCATGGGGCCGGGATGCATCACAATCGCGTCCTCTTTGGCATGGCTCAGCTTCTCGGCATCCAGCCCGTAGCGGTGGTAATACTCGCGCTCTGACGGGATAAAGCCGCCATCCATGCGCTCGCGTTGCAGCCGTAGCATCATCACCACGTCCACGTCCTCCAACCCTTCGCGCATGTCCTCAAAAACCTCGACCCCGAAATGGTCGATCTCGGAAGGCATCAGCGTCGGCGGGCCTACCAGCCGCACCCGGTTTTCCATCTTGCCCAGCAGCAAGATGTTCGACCGCGCCACGCGGGAATGCGCGATATCGCCGCAAATCGCCACGCTCAAACGGTGCAAACGCCCCTTGGCGCGCCGGATTGTCAGCGCATCCAGCAACGCCTGCGTCGGATGTTCATGCTTGCCGTCACCCGCGTTCAGCACCGCGCAATTGACCTTTTCCGCCAGCAGGTTCACCGCGCCCGAATGCGGGTGGCGCACGACCAGCAGATCGGGATGCATCGCGTTCAGGGTTAGCGCCGTGTCGATCAGGGTTTCGCCCTTTTTGATGGATGAGGCCTGCATCGCCATATTCATCACATCCGCGCCAAGACGCTTGCCCGCGATCTCAAAGCTGGCCTGCGTGCGGGTGGAGTTCTCAAAGAACATGTTGATCTGGGTCAGCCCGGCAAGGGTATCACCATGTTTGCGGTCGGAGCGGTTCAGCGCCACATATTGTTCGGCCAAATCCAGAATTTCAGTGATTTCAACGGGGGAGAGATGTTCGATCCCAAGCAAATGCTGCGCGCGGAATGTCATGTCTGCCCTTTCGCTATTCACGGCGTTATAGGGCCGGGGCCGGGGTCGGGCAAGCGTTGAAGCGATCCGCCCGGCATCGCCGGGCAGCGCCCGGACCTCCCCCATGGGGAGGGCGCTTTGCACCCACCCCGAGGTCCGGACGCCGCCCTGTGTCACCAACCCATTTACCCCATCCCACCCGCGCCCTAGTTTGATCCCAATGGAATCATCCCTTTCATACGCGGAAGCCAAAGCGCTCTTGGAATGGCAGGTCGACCTCGGCGCGACTGAGGCGATCTCAGAGACGCCCATAAACCGTTACGAGACCCCTGCCAAACAGCCCAAACCAAAGCCGGAACCCGCAGCGCAACCAAACATCGTCCAAGCCCCCAAACTCGACCCGATAGCAATTGCCGGGGCCGCCGCGCAGAACGCCGCTGATCTCGATGCGCTTAAAGCTGCCATGGCCGGGTTCGACCACTGCGAGCTGAAAAAAGGCGCCCGCTCGCTGGTCTTTTCTGACGGCAACCCAGCCGCCCGCGTCATGATCATCGGTGAGGCCCCCGGCCGCGATGAGGACCGCGAAGGCAGGCCATTTGTCGGCCGCGCGGGCCAGCTGCTGGACGCCATGTTCGCCGCCATCAACCATGGCCGCGCCGACGCCGAAAACCCGCTCTACATCACCAATGTCATGCCGTGGCGCCCGCCCAATAACCGCGAACCCACGCCCGATGAAATGGCGATGATGCTGCCCTTCCTTGAACGCCACGTGGCCCTTGCTGATCCCGAAATCCTGGTCCTCATGGGCAATGTCCCCTGTCAGGCGGTGCTGGGCAAAAAAGGCATCACCAAGCTGCGCGGCCAATGGGCAGAGGCCTGGGGTAAGCCCGTGCTGCCCATGTGCCACCCCGCCTACCTGTTGCGCCAACCCATGGCCAAGCGGGAGGCATGGGCCGACCTTCTGGACCTGCAAGCAAGGCTGCGCCCATGACCGAACGCCACTTCATCCCTATCCGCATCGCGGTCCTGACCATCTCAGACACGCGGACCGAGGCTGATGACAAATCCGGCAACACCCTCGTGGACCGGCTGCAAAACGCGGGCCACATCCTCGCCGTCCGTATGATCCTGCCAGATGAACGCGCCCAGATCGCCGAGCAGCTTCGCGCATGGTGCGCCGACAAAAACATCGACGTGGTCCTGTCCACCGGCGGCACCGGCCTGACCGGGCGCGATGTCAGCGTCGAGGCGCACCGCGATGTCTACGAGAAGGAAATCGACGCGTTCGGCACCGTCTTCACCCATGTCTCCATGGCCAAGATCGGAACCTCCGCCGTGCAAAGCCGCGCCACGGGCGGGGTGGCGCAAGGCACGTACCTGTTTGCGCTGCCCGGCAGCCCCGGCGCGTGCAAGGATGCATGGGACGAAATCCTCGTCCACCAGCTCGATTACCGTCACAAACCGTGCAATTTCGTCGAAATCATGCCCCGTTTGGACGAAAATCAGCGACGGAAATAACATTCTCGCGCGTTTAACCCCTGAAAATTGGACGCCTCGCGCCCAAAGGCCTACATATACACTCGTGTCGTAACCCGGAGCCTACCTCATGCGTTTCTTCCGTCGCAGCCTTACGGGCATGTTTTTGCTGGCCCTGACCGTGGGTCTGCTCAGCCTCGCGGGCGACATGGTCTACAGCGCGTTGCAGGCCAGCTGGGCCGAAGAAGACCGCGCACGGCCCGCGCGCGAACGCGTGTTCTCCGTGGCCGTCGCGCCGCTCGAACCCACAGAAATCACCCCCGTCCTGACCAGTTTCGGCGAAATCCGGTCCCGCCGCACGCTCGATCTGCGCGCGCCCACCGGCGGTCGGGTGGTCGAATTGGCCCTGAATTTCGAAGAAGGCGCGACCGTCACCGAAGGCCAATTCCTGGCCCGCATCGACCCATCCGACGCGCAGGCAGCACTCGACGTGGCGGAAACGGACCTGCTGGAAGCCCGCGCCGATCTGATCGAAGCTGAACGCGCCATTTTGCTGGCAAAGGATGAGCTGCAATCAGCCCTCGACCAGGTCGACCTACGCGCCCGCGCGCTGGACCGCCAAAAAGACCTGCTTCAGCGCGATGTCGGCACCACCGCTGCTGTCGAGACGGCGGAGCTTTCCGCCTCAACCGCCCGCCAATCGGTCCTGTCGCGCAGGCAGGCCCTGCAAACCGCCGAAGCGCGTTTGGAACAGACCAAAACCCTGATCACCCGCCGCGAAATCGCCCTGCGTGACGCCGAACGCAAGCTCGCCGAAACAGAAATTTTCGCCAAATTCGACGGGCGCCTTTCCGACGTTGCGGTCACGGCGGGCGGGCTTGTGGCCAACAACGAACGCCTCGCCCAGCTCGTTGACCCGGACGCTTTGGAGGTCGCATTCCGCGTCTCCACCTCGCAACACGCGCGCCTGATTGATGAAGCGGGCCGGCTGACCCAAACCCCTGTTGAAATCCGCCTCGAAGTGCTTGGCGCCGATCTGGTCACTACCGGCCAGCTCACCCGCGAAAGCGCCGCCGTGTCTGAGGGCACAATCGGGCGCCTGTTATTTGCCGAAGTCGACAGCGCCAGCGGCCTGCGCCCCGGCGATTTCGTCACCGTGCTTGTGCAAGAACCCAGCTTGCGGCGTGTGGTGCGTCTGCCCTCCGCCGCCGTGGCCGCCAATGGCACGATCTTGGTTCTGGGCGATCAAGACCGGCTAGAGGAAGCCCCGGTTGACCTGCTGCGCCGCCAAGGCGATGCGGTCATCATCCGCGCGCGCGGCCTCGCCGGGCGTGAAGCGGTGCAAGAACGCAGCCAAAATTTGGGCGTGGGTATCAAGATCAAACCGATCCGGGACGCGGGTGGCGCCGCCCCGGCGGAGCCTGAGCTGGTCGAGCTCGACGACGCGCGCCGCGCCCGGATCATCGCCTTTGTCGAGGCCAATTCCCGCATCCCCGACGAGGTCAAAACTCGCATGCTCGGCCAGTTGCAGGAGGCCAAAGTGCCTGCACGCATGGTCGAACGGCTCGAATCCCGGATGGGCAGCTAAGCCATGCGCGCGCGGATCAAATCCGGGGCAGGCGGCGCGCTGTCTTACTTCACCCGGCACCGGACGGCGGCAAACCTGCTCCTCGTGATCCTGCTGGCATTGGGCGTCGCCGCCGTGCCGAACATGCGGACGCAATTCTTCCCTGATGTCATCGTCGACAGCGTCAATATCAACGTAAGCTGGGACGGCGCGGGCGCTGAAGACGTAGACCGCGCTATCGTGCAATTGCTGCAACCCGCGCTCTTGGCGGTTGAAGGCGTCGAAAGCTCCGAAGCCTCGTCGCGCGAAGGCCGCGCCAATATTTCGCTCGATTTTGAACCCGGCTGGGACATGGGCCGCGCCTCAGATGAGGTGCAAAGCGCCGTCGATGCCGTCACCGATCTGCCCGAAGACGCAGAAGAGCCAGAGGTGCGCCGCGCCGCGTGGCGTGACCGTGTCACCGATGTGGTGATCACAGGCCCCGTCGATGTGGCGCAGCTTGGGCGCTTCTCGGACGAATTTGTCACGCGCCTGTTCGCGGCGGGCGTCACCCGAACCACCATTCGCGGCATCGCGGCCCCGCAAACCATCGTAGAAGTTCCCTCGCAGGCCCTGATCCAGCATGACGTCACCATGGCAGAGATCGCGACTGCCATCCGGGGGAGGCCTCAACAGACCCCGCCGGTGACGTCGCAAGCGGCGGCGCGCGGGTGCGCACCGGTGTCGCAAAGCGCGATGCGGTCGAAATCGGCAACATCGTCTTGCGCTCCAACGAGGACGGCTCGCAATTGACCGTTGGCGACGTGGCGCGTGTCATTGTTGAAGGCCCCGACCGCAACCGCGCTTATTTCCGGGGCGACAATCCCGCCATCTCAATCCGGGTCGACCGCAGCGGGCAGGGCGACGCAATCGGCATGCAGGCCAGCGTGCAACGCGTCGCCGATGAACTGGCCGCAACCTTGCCGGAAGGCACCTCAATCGATCTGATCCGCACCCGGTCGGAGGCCATCACTGGCAGGCTCGACATCCTCGTCGATAACGGTCTGATCGGGCTTGGCCTCGTCGTGTTGCTGCTGTTCCTGTTTCTCAACGCCCGCACCGCGTTTTGGGTCGCCGCAGGGGTCCCCGTCGCCATGCTGGGCGCAATCGCGTTGATGTATATCGCGGGGCTGACGATCAACATGATCTCGCTTTTTGCGCTGATCATCACGCTGGGCATCGTCGTTGATGACGCCATCGTCGTGGGCGAGCACGCTGATTTCCGCAACAAGTCGCTGGGCGAAGACCCCGTCACCGCGGCCGAGAACGCCGCGCGCCGCATGGCCGCACCCGTGTTTTCGGCGACTATCACCACCGTCATCGCCTTTTTCGGACTGGTCGCAATCGGTGGCCGGTTCGGCAACCTGATCGCCGATATCCCCTTTACCGTTATCGTGGTGCTGATCGCCTCGCTGGTTGAATGCTTCCTGATCTTGCCCAACCATATGAGCCATGCGCTCAAAGCCTCCGCCAAGGAATATTGGTACGATTGGCCCTCGCGCACCGTCACCAAAGGCTTCAACTGGGTGCGCGAAAAGGCGTTCCGCCCGGCCATGCGCTTCGTGATCTGGGCGCGCTACCCGGTCTTCGCGCTCGCCTTCGTGGCGCTTGCCAGCCAGGCGGCGCTGTTCATCAAGGGCGACGTGACGTGGCGGTTCTTCAACGCGCCCGAACGCGGCTCGGTTTCCGGCAATTTCTCCATGCTGCCCGGCGCCACGCGGGCCGACACGCTGGAGATGATGCAGGAAATGCAGCGTGCCACCGATCAGGTCGCTGCGGATTACGTCGAACGCTACGGCACCAGCCCGCTGGTCTATGTGCTGGCCGAAATCGGCGGCACATCCGGTCGCGGCCTATCGGGTCAGGACAGCAAGGACGCCGATCAACTAGGCTCCGTCTCGATTGAATTGATCGACGCCGATCTGCGCCCCTACTCTTCGTTTCAATTCGTGGGGGAGCTGCAAGACGCCGTCCGCCGCCACCCGATGGTTGAGGAAATCAGCTTCCGCCGCTGGCGCTCCGGCCCCGGGGGCGACTCGCTCGATGTGCAGCTCTTCGGTGCGGACGCGCAAACGCTGAAAGACGCGGCTGAGGCCTTCAAAACCCAACTCGCCCAATACCCCGAAATCTCCGCCGTCGAGGACAGCCTCGCCTATGATAAGGAAGAACTCATTCTCGATCTGACGCCGCAAGGTCAGGCCTTGGGCTTCACCATCGACGGGCTGGGCCGGGTGCTGCGCAACCGCCTGAACGGGATCGAGGCCGCCAGCTACCCCGACGGCCCCCGGTCCGCCACCATTCGCGTCGAACTGCCCGCCGGTGAGCTGCAGGCCGACTTTCTGGAACGCACCTATATGCGCGCGCCCGCCGGCGCCTACGTGCCGCTCGAAGACATCGTCAGCGTCACAAATCGCGTGGGCTTTTCCACCGTGCGCCGCGTCGACGGGGTGCAGCTGATCTCCGTCACTGGTGAGATATCCGAAGACGACCCCGCCCGCGCCGCCGAGCTGACAGAGATCATAAATACCCAGCTCTTGCCCGCGCTAGAGCAGGATTTCGGCGTCGCCTTCCAGCTGTCAGGCCTGGCCGAGCAGGAAAACCGGTTCCTAAACGAGGCGTTCACCGGTTTCGTGCTGTGCCTGCTGGGCATCTATCTGGCGCTCGCCTGGGTCTTCGCCAGTTTCAGTCGACCAATCGTGATCATGGCGATCATCCCCTTCGGGCTGATCGGCACCATCTACGGCCATTTCGCCTGGGACGTGCCGCTGTCGATGTTCACGGTGGTCGGGCTCATCGGCATGACCGGGATCATCATCAACGATTCCATCGTGTTGGTCTCGACAATCGACGAATATGCCGAGGATCGTGGCATGATCCCGGCCATCATCGACGGTGCGGCGGACCGGCTGCGCCCGGTGATGCTGACCACGCTCACAACGGTTTTGGGCCTCGCGCCGCTGCTGTTTGAAAGCTCGGCGCAGGCGCAATTTCTCAAACCCACTGTCATCACGCTGTGCTACGGGCTGGGCTTTGGGTTCTTCCTGATCATGATCGTGGTGCCCTCGCTGATGGCCATTCAGGAAGACATCTCCCGCCAAAGACGCGCGCTGCGCCGCGCCCTGCGCCGCCACGGTGCGCCAAAGCTGCGGTTGCTGACGGCGGCACAGATGTTGGCATTGGCAGGCGTCTTTGCGGCCACGGTCGGCGTCGCGTTCTGGCAAGGCGCGCCGCTGCCGATCTTCGGGGCGGCAGTCGCATCCATGCCGCCGGTTTTGGGTGGGGTTGTGCTGTTTTTAGGGCTCAGCGCGGCGCTGTTGGTTGCGGTCTGGGCCGCTGCCGCCATGGCGCACGCTTTGCAGCGCAAACAGGCCTAGCCGCAGCCGCGCAGCTCAACCGCATCGGTGGTGGTCAGCAGGGTAAAGCGCAATGTCGTCAGATCAATCTCGCTGCTCACCGCTTGTGGCAAAAGCCGCACTTTGGCGCTGACCCGGTCGCCGTCGCGGGCGAAAACCGGCTCGCTGATCCAGATCGCGGGGTCATCCAGCTCTACGACCGATGCTTCGCTGCGCCCTTCCAAAACGGGGATATCAGCGCTGAGCGACAGGAAATATTCACCATCCTTGCGCGTCAAACGGCAGCTCAAAGGCGCATCCAGCGGCGCGGGGCGCTGCGCCAAGGCCAGCCGGATCGGCTCTACGGCTTGTGTGGCGCCAGCGGTCAGGGTCGCGCTCACGCGCATGTCGACCGGCAGGCACACCTCTTTGCACACACCCAGTCGCAACCGCAGATCAGCCTTTATCGGGGCGTCCTGGGCGGGGTGAAACAGGATTGGCAGCACGACATCGCCCGCATAACCAAGCGAACGCACGCCATTGTCGCGGTACACGCGCGGGCGCGGCCATAAAATATGCGCCTCCGCAAGGTTTTGCGACCCGTCCCACGACATCAATGTCGGCAAGCCGCCATCCCCGGGCGCGCGCCAATAGGTCTTCCAACCCGGCGCCAGCTCAAGTTTTAGCGCGCCGTAATGCGCCCCGTCCTCATGCCGCCAGCCATGCAGGAAGCTCACTTTGATCACGCTGCTGATGGCGTTCACCTCCTGCGCGCGCGCGGGCAAGCTCGCGGCGTAAAGCAGCGTCAGGGCCATAAGGGCGGTATGCAGACTCGCTCGAAACATCTGAGGCACCCTATTAAACAGGGGTTCACACGGGAAATCACGTCTAAGCGAGACTTTGCTACAATGCGCTTAACGCAACAGGTGCGGCAGTCTTCCCCCTTGAACCTTGCCGTCGCAGGCCACAGCCTAGGGGTATGGCTGATACATCCGAATCCTTCGACCTTAACGGTAAACTGCTGATCGCGATGCCCTCGATGGGCGATTTGCGCTTCGCCCATAGCGTCGTTTTCATCTGTTCGCATTCTGACAAGGGGGCGATGGGGCTGATCGTCAACAAGCCTGCCGAGGACCTGAAATTCAAGGACCTGCTCAAGCAACTGGAAATCGAAAGCCCGCCCGGCGCGCGGTCCATCCGGGTGCATATGGGCGGTCCGGTCGAATTTGGCCGTGGCTTCGTCCTGCACACCGCCGATTACGGCGAGACCGACAGCACCCTGCGCGTCGATGACGGCTTCGCGATGACCGCAACGCTGGATATCCTCGAAGATATCGCGATGGGCAGCGGTCCTGATCAGGCGCTTCTGGCCATGGGCTACGCAGGCTGGGGTCCGGGCCAGCTGGAGGGCGAAATCGCCCAAAACGGCTGGCTTATCGGGGATGCCACGCAAGGTCTGGTCTTTGGCCGCAACGATTCTCGCAAATGGCAAGACGCGCTTGAAGATATGGGGATTAACCCGCTTTTGCTGAGTGCTGAGGGCGGGCGGGCTTAACCCCTCCCTAGCCTCTCGGCGCTGCCGCGCGCCCTAGCCGATCACGAATTGCGTAGCCCAAACCCTGGCCCGGTATTGGGGCCACTGTAAAATGGTCAAACCCGCCTGAAACGGCCAAATGATCCATCTCCCGCAACATCGCGAACAGGTTCGCCGCCGCCTGCACAAGGTCGCCGCTCGCCGACAGATTTAAAACGGCGTCCCCGGTCCCAAACCCAAGATGCGGGGCCTCCCCGGCTTCCGAGACGTCCAAGATCACGCCAACCTCCGGCGCGTAATGGGAACTCAGTTGCCCCGGCGCGCTTGGCGCATCGGTCGTGATCGCAGACGCCGCGACGTCATATCCCAGCACGCGAGAAGCCGCCTCAGCGCTCACGCCGCCCGGGCGGAGCAACGCAATAGGATCGCTGCCAAAAATACTTGATTCCAACCCAACCTTGCAGGGGCCGCCATCCAATACGGCCGCAATCCGGCCCGACAAGCCCTCCAAAACATGCGCCGCTGTGGTCGGGCTGATTTTGCCCGATGGATTTGCCGATGGCGCCGCAACCGGGCGCCCCACCGCGCGCAGCAAGGCGCGTGCCACTGGGTGGGCCGGGACCCGCAAAGCGACCGTATCAAGCCCTGCAGTGACCAGCGGCGACAATCCGTTATTGGCGCGCAATGGCAGAACCAGCGACATCGGCCCGGGCCAAAAAGCCGCCGCCAAAGCGCGTGCGTCGGGCGTCATCTCGACCAGCCCCTCTGCCAGCGATGCATCCGCCAAATGCACAATAAGCGGGTTGAAACTGGGCCGCGCTTTGGCCTCAAATATCCCCGCAACCGCTTGGTCGTTTGTCGCATCCGCGCCCAGCCCGTAGACCGTCTCTGTCGGGAAGGCCACGCATTCGCCCGCGCGCAGCAGCGCCGCCGCAGCGTCCAAATCCGCTTCCGTCAGCCTCTGCGTCACCCTGTCGCTCACCTGTTTTCCCCGTTATGACGCTGCGTCGGTCTTGATGCATACCGGCGCACGCGGCACTCTTTGCCTAGATTTTGAAGCCTTTAGCCGATCCCGGCCGCCACTGCAAAGCGCCCGAGCCCCCAAGGCCCGGACCTCATGGAGACTGACATGCCTTTTCGCGCCCCTGCCAACGAGTACCAATTTCTCTTTGACCATGTCGTAGGCTTCCAGCGGCTCAGCGCGACGGACCGCTTCTCTGAGGCCACCCCCGATGTGACCTCCGCGATCCTCGACGAGGCCGCCAAAATGTCCAACGAGGTCCTGGCCCCGCTCAACCGCGCAGGCGACCTGCACCCGGCCAAGCTGGAAAACGGCGTCGTGCGCACCAGCCCCGGCTTTGGCGACGGCTACGCCGCAATCGCCGATGGCGGCTGGGTCGGCATGGCCGCGGACCCCGAATATGGCGGCATGGGCCTGCCCCAGTCGCTGGTCAACGCGGTCAATGAAATGATGGGCGGCGCCTGCCTGTCTCTGCAGCTCAACCCGCTGATGTCCCAAGGCCAGATCGAGGCGTTGGAGCACCACGCCTCCGACGAAATCAAGGCGCTCTACCTGCCCAACCTGATCTCCGGGGCGTGGTCCGGCACGATGAACCTGACGGAGCCGCAGGCCGGTTCCGATGTCGGCGCGCTGCGCACAAAAGCCGAACCCAATGGCGACGGCACCTACGCCGTCACGGGCCAGAAAATCTACATCAGCTGGGGCGACAACGACTTCACCGAAAATGTCTGCCATCTGGTGCTCGCCCGGCTGCCCGACGCGGCCCCCGGCACGCGGGGCATCTCGCTCTTCATGGTGCCCAAGCTGATCCCCGATGAAAACGGCAAGCCCGGCGTGGCCAACAGCCTGAAAGTCGTGTCGCTGGAACATAAGATGGGGCTACACGGATCGCCGACCGCCGTTATGCAATATGACGGCGCGCAAGGCTGGCTGATCGGCGAGGAAAACAAGGGCATGGCCGCCATGTTCACCATGATGAACAACGCGCGGCTGGGCGTCGGCGGGCAGGGCATCGCCGTGGCGGAGGCCGCCTATCAGCACGCGCTTGGCTACGCGATGGACCGCAAGCAGGGCAAAACTGTCCAAGGCGAAACCATCATCGGCCACGCCGATGTGCGCCGCATGCTGGCCGAAATGAAGGCCGATATCTTCGCCGCCCGCGCCATTTCCGCCGATTGCGCGCTCGCCATCGACATGGCCAATGCCACCGGCGACGCCGCGTGGAAGGCCCGCGCGGCGCTGCTAACCCCCATCGCCAAGGCCTTTGGCACCGATGTCGGCATCAACGTGTCGCAGCAGGGCATTCAGGTCCATGGCGGCATGGGCTTCATCGAGGAAACTGGCGCCGCGCAATACCTGCGCGATGTGCGAGTCACTGCGATCTATGAGGGCACCAATGGCATTCAGGCCGCAGACCTCGTGGCCCGCAAAATGATGGATGGCGGGGAGGCGGCCTACGCCCTGATAGACGAGATCGAGGCGCAAGCCGAGGATTGCAAAACAATCGCGCCCTACGCGTCTGAGGCGTTGTTCGACGCAGCGGAAACCCTGCGCGAAACCACCGAATGGCTGGTTGCGCAGGACATGACCGACCGCATGGCCGGGTCTGTCGCGTATCTGCGGCTCTTTGCGCGGGTGCTGGGCGGGAAATACCACCTCTGCGCTGGGCACGCGATGGGCGCCGGAAGCACCCGGGCCAAGCTGGCGCGCGTCTATGTCCAACGCCTCTTGCCCGAACATCGCGGTTTGGCCGATCACGTGCGCTGCGGCGCGGATGATCTCTATCAGCTGAGCGTGGAAGATCTCGTCGCATGAACAAACCAAGTGGATTCGACTGGTCAACTCGCAAAGGGGGCGCTGTTCAGATCACCCATAATGGCCGTCCAGCGACGATGTTGCGTGGCGATGCCGCGCATGATTTTTTGTCGGATGTCGAAGCAATGGATACCGACGACCAGCAAGAATTAATGGCGCGACTTACGGGGAATTACCGACGCGGAAACGAACGTCTTGCCAAGTCGCATCCCCGAAATGCCTGAAAGTCTGATCTACCCGTTCGAGGATATCCCACCCGAAGGGGCGGCCGTCGAGGTGGCAAAAGGCATCCTGTGGATGCGCCTGCCGCTGCCGATGAAGCTCGATCACGTCAATATATACGCCATCGAGGATGGTGACGGCTGGGCCCTAATCGACACTGGGTTTTATTCCAAACGCGGGGTGGCGATTTGGCAAAAGCTGATGGCGGGCCCTTTGCAAGGCAAGCCTGTCAAAAAGATGGTCGTGACCCATCACCATCCCGATCATATTGGCATGGCTGGCTGGTTTCAGACCGAACATAATACGCAACTGATCACCACGCGAACGGCGTGGCTCCTGGCGCGGATGCTGCGCTTTGATGAACAACCCGTCCCCTCGCCCGAGGCCATTACTTTCTACACACGCGGCGGCATGGAACCGGATATCCTTGAGGCGCGCAAAAAAGAACGCCCCTTCAATTTCGCTGATTGCGTCGCCGCCCTGCCGCAGGGCTACACCCGCATCAAAGAAGGCGACCAGCTGCGCCTCGGCTCCCGCGTTTGGGATATCCGCATCGGCAACGGCCACGCGCCCGAACATGCCACGCTTTGGTCCGATGATGGCATCGTCCTTGGTGGCGACCAGCTGCTGCCCTCCATCTCCCCCAATCTGGGCCTCTACCCGACTGAACCTGAAGCTGACCCGGTACAAGACTGGTTGGAGGCCTGCGAACGGCTCAGCCACCATGCCACGCCGGATCAACTGGTTCTACCGGGCCACAAGCTGCCTTTCACAGGCCTTCCGTTGCGCCTGCGCCAACTGATCGACAATCACCACGGCGCGCTTGATCGCCTCATCGACTTCCTCAGAACGCCCCACAGCGCGCACGAGTGTTTCGTCACGCTTTTCAAACGCGAAATACGCGGCGGCGAATACGGTTTGGCGCTGGTGGAGGCTATGGCCCATTGCCATCACCTCTATTTGTCTGGACAAGTAACCCGCTCCATGCGCGAGGATGGGGCCTACCTCTACCAGACAAAAGGCTGAACCCATGGGCAAAGATATCAAGACAACCGCCGAGGCAATCGAAGGCGCGGCGCTGCCCAAGGCCCGCGTTGTCCATACCGCCGAGGGCGCGAAATCACCCGAACAAGATGCGCTGCCTGAAGCCGTCGCTGCCACCAATCTTGAAAACAAAAGCCCCGCCGAATGGGCCTATATCCGCCTCGTGCTCTATATCAAAAACTTTGAAGAACAGCTCGACAGCGATCATGAAGTCGCAATGGGCTTCACCGGCGGTGAGGCGGGCGTCATGCGCATCGAAGGCATGGGATTTTACGCCCCCGACATCCTGACCTTTTATGGAAGTGACCCGTCAGGCGCAAAAACCCAGCAAATTCAACATGTCAGCCAGCTAAACGTTTTGTTAAGGGCTTTGCCCAAACATATCGACCAGCCGGAGCCCAATCGGATTGGCTTCCGTCTCGCAAAGGCGTTGGAGGAGGAATAATTCGTACCAAGTCTGCGTGACACTGCAAAAAGAATCCGCTAAATCACCCTCAACACTTCAGACGGGAGGCCAACATGGCTGAACATGAGCACGGCTCCATGGACATCAAAGCTCAGGAAAAGACATTTGACGGCTTCGTCAAATTCACCACCTACACTGTGATCGGCATTTTGGTCTTTCTGGTGCTGCTGGCGATGATCAACGGCTAATCGCCGCGCGATGCTTCGCCGTATCTGCCTTGCCCTGACGCTTCTGACAGGGCTGGCCGCTTGCGGCGCCGAACCTATCTGGTCCGAACAGCACGAAATTGACCGCGTGGCGACCCGAATGCCGGGACCGGCCACGCTTAACCTCATCACCGTACTCAACAACAGATCTGGCGCCGGTGCGCATAGCGCCCTGCTGATTAATGGGCCGCAATCGGTGATCTGGGATCCGGCGGGCACATGGTGGAACCCGGATGCGCCTGAACGCAATGATCTGCATTACGGCATCACCGACGCCATGATGCAGACCTATCTCGACTATCACACCCGCCAAAGCTTCGATACGGTGGTGCACCGCTTGCAGGTCTCCCCGCAGATCTCCGCCCGCGCACTGCAACTGGCCGCCAGCTACGGCGCGGTGCCTAAAACGCAATGCGCTGTGTCGACCGGTAAAATTCTGCGTCAGCTGCCAGGGTTCGAAGCCATGCCGTCAGGCTATTCACCCAAGAAGCTGATGACGGCCTTTGGCGCATTGCCCGGGGTCACAACCCAACGTCTCCGCGACACTGACGCAGATGACAACGCATCGCTCCTGCCCCCCAAAACCTAATGACGCTGCCGCCGGGGCCTAACCGTCCCGGCGGCAGCGCATTCGTGTCGTTAGTTGCGCCCAGTGGCGATGGTGTTGGCCACATCGGTGTCGTTGATCGGCGCGCCCGACGCGCGGATCAGGTCGCCCACCTCCCAGTCGCCGCCATTGACCGGTGCGCCCGCGTCCAGCAGCGCCATCAGATCGGCGTCGCTGTCGGGGGTCCAGTCCGGCATGTTGCGCACATAGGACATCGGGTCGCCGTCCAGCAGCCCGCCAAACACCTCCGCCACAATCGTGCCGCCCACCTGGCCCAGCATGCGCCCGGCATTGGCGGCGGGAAGGGTCTGCGCCTCCTTCAGGATGTAGTGCCACAAGATGTCCTCATGCGGGTCGCCAATCGCGTGCGGGGTCAGCCCCATCCGGTGCGCCACATCCGTGCCGCTCGGCAGCGCCAGCCGCATCGACCGCAGCAGGTTCAAGAACGCCAGCATGTTGGGATGCGGGTTCGGCCCCTCATCCAGCGCAAACACCGCAGAGGACAGCTTCACGTCAATGCGTCGCGCCGGCTGCGGGAACGGCCCGCCCGAGTTGATGTCGAAGAACCAGTCCCACTGCACGGTGTGGCGGTGCGGGAAGAACCGGAAGCCCTTCAAGTCATGCCCGCCCGCGCCATTGGGGTCGAAAATCGGCAGCTCCTTGTCGGTGCCAAAGCCCAGCCCCACGTCGTCATTCAGGTTCACCTGGTAGCCCGGGCGGATCAGCGAATGCCCAAACCGGTAGGCCGCCACGGAAAACTCCACCGGCATGAACGGCTGCTCTTTCCAGTTGTAGACGGTGCCGTTGAAGCTGTGGTTGTCGGTCTTGTCCAGCACGCGCGCCCAGATGGTGTTGCTGACCATGCGTTTCACAAAGTCGTTCCACACCACGTATTGGTAGAACCACCGCACCTTGCGCTGCGCCTCGCGGAACTTGTCGCCGTCAAACCCGAAGGTGGCTGCGGTGTCGTCGGGGTCAACGCCCATCACCTGCCGCATCACCCGGTTGTGCAGCCGCAACATCGCCAGCTGAAATTGCGACACGATGACATTCTCGTCGTTGCGCATGTCGCCGATGATGGCGCGCCCCTGCCGGTTGCGCAGCAGGTCCGGCTCGTTGGACCCAGCAATGTCGTTGCCCGCCAGATCCTTTTGCACCGTGCCCAACAGGAAGCAGCCGCCTTGGTTGGCGTCATACATGAACGGCTCGTCCGAAGGGCCTTCGCCGTAAAGGCAGTCCAGATCCAGCCGTGGGGTGCGGAAATTCTCCAGCTTCTCCGGGTCGCTCGCCCGCATCAAGGATGAGGTCGGGTCAAACGTGATGTCATGATCCACGAACTGCCCGAAATAGGTGTAGCCCGCAGGCAGATTGGCATTGTCGAGATTGGCGGTGCCGTCGGTCTCGCTCATGGCGTTGGTTGCAAAATCCTTCAGCGCCTGAACCGCGTCCATGTCATTGGCAGCGGGGGAGGTCCAGGGCGGCAGCTCCCGAAACAGACGGCCAAACGGGCCCTTATATTGCTTCGATCGCGGAAGGTTGGATAGGGCGTGGTTATATGAAGAAACGCTCATAAATGACTCCTAAAATAGGCTTTAAAAACAAATAGTCGTATCGCTCT
This sequence comes from Litoreibacter sp. JB4-2, assembly GCF_055693445.1. NCBI lineage: Bacteria > Pseudomonadati > Pseudomonadota > Alphaproteobacteria > Rhodobacterales > Roseobacteraceae > Litoreibacter > Litoreibacter sp. JB4-2. The sequence continues at coordinate 2,174,565 of NZ_CM146334.1, read as the reverse complement.
GAGAAAAGAGTGACCGTTGGGTAGTCTAAAATTTGGACATCTCAGCCCGACAAAATTTCGGGCGTCTTTCTTCAAAACAATGCTTAAAAATATAGCAGAAAAGACAGGCTGCGAAAAGACAGCAAGCCTTACGTTTAATCGAAGCACGTAATTTGCCACCATCGGGCGCAAAACCATGCTAGGCTCCGCGGCACTATTTTTACGATACCGAATTTTGGATTAAACCTATGTCTTTGAAACGCCTCGCGCCCTCTGCCCCCCTCTTGATCCTGCTTGCAACGCCCGCTCAGGCCCAGATGAACAGCACCGAAGAACGGCTGTTAACCTTGCTGAATTCCAAGCCCAGTTTCCGGGCTGCCCTGCCGCCCGGTGCGCGCGGAAAAAGCCTCAGCTTTTCGGGCAATGCGTTGCCCAACCCTATCCAATGGGGCGCCTCGCCCGAGGCCACCCAATTCAAGCCTGTCGCCATCGGGGGTACCGTTGTGGCCAATTGCGACGACAGCCTCACCATCACGAAAAGCGACTTCATCGAGGCCGACTATACCGCAAAACAGACTTGGGAATTCACTGATCAAACGTCCCATAATATTGGCTTTTCTATCGGCGGAACGATTGGAGCGGCCGATGTCTCTGCCTCGTATGACATCGAAATCAGCTCATCGGAATCAGAGGGCGGGGAAACCAGCAAAACCATTACATACAGGTCTGGCTTCTCGCTGCCGATGCCGCCCGGGCGCGAGGCGGATGTGCAGCTACAAGTGCTGGAACAGGTCATAAAAGACACGCCCTTCACCATTGAGATGGAGCTGACTGGCAAGGTTGATGTGATCCCCACCGGCCAAACTGATTGGGTCCGTTGGCGCGGCAGCCTGCCCGCCAATGCGGTCAAAGCCGGGTTTGAACGGCTCAAGGCTGGCGGTACGCGCGATCTTTATGTCTGCCGGTCGATGGGCAAACAGCTGGGCAAGATCGACCGCAAACGCTGCAAATATGGCTTTGCCGGTGAAGAAAAAATCACCAGCGCGTTTGAGGTGCTCGTTGTCCCCGAAGGTCAGATAAAGTGGGTCGACCGTGACACGTTTGAGGCCAAAAACAGCGCCCAATCCGTGATCGACCGCACGGCAAGGGTGTTTTACGGTGCGGATGAGGCGCGCAAAGACCGCTATGCCGGGCAAACCTTCGTCTGCCGTGCGTCGCACAAAGAAAAGGACGAGTACCATTCCGGCAAGGTCGTCATAAATGACTGTATGTTCGGATATGGCGGGCGCGAGATCGAAAAGAGCAAATATCAGGTCCTCACCCGCGAAGGTGTCACGGGTGCCAGCGTGGCCGTAAATATCGAAGATCACCTGACCCTGGCGGAACGCATTTTCGTGGTTGAAGGCATCGCGGAAGATGCCCGCTCGCTCACTTCGTCGACTGTGTTGGGTCGATCGCGCCCGGTCTCACCTGCGCGGTGCCCTGGCATCATTTTATCCTCCGAAGACGTCACTATCCGCGACGTCGATATTGTGGAAACCCAGCAAACCCGACTGGCCCCGGCGGGGTCTGCCGAATTGCAAATAGCGGCTGGAATTAACGATGGCCGCTCTGTCATCGGCGAGGGCAACAGTGACCCTGCTGAAGGCGCCGCGCCTCTGGCACTTCTGGGTGACGGTACGCCCCTGACAGAAGTGACAATTGACGGCGGCGTGGCCAAGGTAAAACTGATCTCCCGCCCGCTGCGTTACAAGGAAAACTACATGTTCGGCGCCGATGTCTTGGCCGTGCAACAGGCTCTAACTGATGCAGGCTGGCCGGTGCGCGAGGACGGGTTTTTTGGCGATTACACAGCGCAAGCTCTCGTGCACTTTCAACGTGCCAACAAGCTGGACGCTGACGGCGTCGTCGGCCCCAAAACCCTGCGCGCATTGGGGCTCTGATGCCCCATGTTTTGGCGTCAGTTATTGTAAAGAAGGACCTTTTTTTATGACCCCCAATCTCCGATCCCTTAGGGCGCTTGCCGTCACGTTTGTGGCACTCTGTCTCGCCCCGCTGCCTGCGCTCTCGCAAGACCAGCTTCTGGCTCAATATGTCGCCGATCTTGGGCCGCAGGATCACTACAACTCATCGGGCACCCGCCTGACCAGCTTCGCCGCACTCCTCGCGCAGGACCGCGCCAATTACCATCGCTTCGGTATCCGTCATCCCAATGATGGCGACGATCCGATTTTTGGCGACAGGGCGGTGCGCGCTCAGATCGGGCCCGCAGTTTTGGATATTGAAGACTATTACGCGCAGTATCTCGAAAACATCTTGGCCAGCGACGGGGTCGGCGGGACCTATTTCGTGGTCTATGTCCACGGCGTTCCCGGTAAGATCAATCGCATCTCAATTGTGGTCCCGGGCTAGGGCGGCGCGGGTTAACAATTAGTGAAGATTTTTGAAAAGGCGTTTTTTGTCAGTGGTTTATAAGATTCCCCGCATGCGGGGCGGCCTCACTTAGGCAAAACAAACCCCCGGAGCGGTGCTGCGGGGGTCGTTTTTTGTCTCGCAATGAGGGAGGGACTACATCCCGCCTTCGCGCTGAGCTTTTTTACGAGCCAGCTTGCGGGCGCGGCGGATGGCCTCGGCCTTCTCGCGTGCTTTCTTCTCAGAAGGTTTTTCGAAATGCTGCTTGAGCTTCATTTCCCGAAAAACGCCCTCGCGCTGAAGTTTCTTCTTCAGAGCGCGCAGTGCCTGATCGACATTGTTGTCGCGAACGCTTACCTGCATGTGGTGTCACCACCTTCCTAGGTTAAAGTTTGCAAAAGTTGCAGGAAGTGGGCCTATAGCAAGATCGTGCTATCTTGTCCACCAAGGATATAGAGGAGCTTCAAGATGGACCAATCCGACAAGAACCGCCTTCTGGACGCCGCCCTGAACCACGTCATTTTCGACGGCTGGAGCGACCCCGCCTTCGACGCCGCCGTGGCCGAGACTGCGATTGATCCCGCGCTTGCAGCGTCTATTTTCCCACGCAAAGGCACCGACATGGCCGTGGCCTTCCATCAGCGCGGCGACGCCGACATGATCGCGCGAATGGAAGCCGAGAACCTGTCGACCCTTCGCTACAGCGAACGCGTGGCTGCAGCGATCCGGTTCCGATTGCAGGCCGTCGCGGACCACAAAGAAGCCGTCCGCCGCGGCTCCGCCCTGTTCGCGTTGCCGCAGCACTCGGTGCAGGGTGCCTCTCTGATCTGGGGCACCGCCGACGCAATCTGGACCGCTTTGGGCGACACATCAGACGACTACAACTGGTATACTAAACGCGCTTCCCTGTCGGGCGTCTACGCCGCAACCGTGCTGTATTGGCTCGGTGATGACAGCGAAGAGCACATCGACACGTGGGCCTTCCTTGATCGCCGAATTGACAACGTAATGCAGTTCGAGAAGGTCAAAGCGCAGGTCAACAACAATCCGGTTGCCTCAAAACTACTGGCAGGCCCGAATTGGTTGTTGTCAAGGATCAAGCCCCCGTCGAAATTTGCGGCCAGCGATTTGCCCGGCTCCGTGCGAACTGGCAAATTCTGAGACTGAAAGAAGAACGAAACATAATGCGCGCAATCGAGATATCAAAGCCGGGCGGACCGGAGGTACTGGTTCCGACCGAAGTGCCGATGCCGCAACCCAAAGCAGGTGAGCTGCGCATTAAGCTGGCCTTTGCCGGGGTGAACCGTCCCGATGCATTGCAGCGCGCCGGCGCCTATGATCCGCCGCCTGGCGCGTCGCCTTTGCCGGGGCTCGAAGGCGCCGGTGTCGTCGATGCAATCGGCCCCGGTGTCAGCCAATGGAGTGTCGGAGATCAGGTCTGCGCCCTTCTGCCCGGCGGCGGCTACGCTGAATATGCGACCGCGCCCGCGTCTCATTGCTTGCCTGTCCCCAAAGGGTTGGGTCTTGCGCAAGCGGCTGCCCTGCCAGAGACGTTCTTTACAGTCTATTCCAACGTCTTCATGCGCGGTGGGTTGCGGGCTGGGGAACGGTTTTTGGTGCATGGTGGGTCAAGCGGCATTGGCACCACCGCCATTCAACTCGCCCACGCTTTTGGCGCCCGTGTCTTCACGACAGCCGGCAGCGCAGAAAAATGCGCAGCATGCCGCGACCTAGGCGCTGAATTGGCGATCAACTACCGCGAACAGGATTTTGTCGCGGCCGTCAAAGCGGAAGGGGGCGCGGATGTCATCCTCGATATGGTTGGCGGTGACTACCTGCCACGCAATGTCAAAACGCTCGCCATGGACGGGCGGCTCGTACAAATTGCATTCCTGCAAGGCCCCAAGGTCGAGCTGAATTTCGCGCTGATGATGGTGCGCCGATTGACCCTGACCGGCTCCACCTTGCGCCCGCAGAGTGATTTGGCCAAAGCACGGATTGCGGAAGCGCTTCACGAAGTGGTTTGGCCACTGATCGAGGCAGGTCAGGCCGCACCCGTCATGGACAGTGAATTTGCCCTAGAGGATGCGGCGAAAGCCCATTCGCATATGGAAAGCTCGAACCATATCGGGAAGATCATTTTGCGCATTTAGATTGCGCATTTAGAATGATCGGGGCAAATCGGTGGTCATCGGTGGAAACTGGCCGCCGATGACTGTCTTTGTGACTTCAGGCTCTACCTAACTGAAACAATCAAACCCAATATTAAGCCCGAAAACAAGAAAAGGCGATGCCGCTTTGGCATCGCCCTTTTGAAATCCTGTCGCGTCACCCCTCCAAGGACGCCGCAACGTCATACTCGCTAAAAACTCAATCACTCGTTCGCTACATGTAGTAGATAACCCACCGGAAAACCGCAGGGTAGGGGGAAACCATCGAGAAAATTCACACTTTAATAAAACGCCCAGTTTTTAGCGGATTGGCGTAAATAGAGCGTCTTTTTGGGTGCAATCCGTGCGCGTGTCGGCCCCGCATTGGCGGAACTCAAGGGATTTGCTCAAGCATACCCGTGCTTCTTGTATGTAGCGTTGCTTGCAGGTGATGGTGATAGCGTCTTTGTAAAGCTTTGGATTGGCTTCCAAAAACGCGTCCTCGATCACCTCGGCGGGAAGTTTTACCGATTCTGCTAGTCTCCGCAGGATTTCAGGGCGTTGAACTGTTGCATATGCATCACGCGACAGCGCAAAATAGTCCTCCGCGCTCAGGCCAGTGCACCGACCGTGCTTTTTCCACTGATGCCAGGCCAGTCCACCCGTCCCCATGATGTCCGCCATGGCGTTGGTTTGCCCGCGCGACGGGTTGCGCGCAACGCTATTGCAATAGGATGGCCAACCGCGTTCGAACTGCGGCCAAAGCCCATGCAAAATCCAGCCATGGTCGTGGCGCGGGTCACATTGATCTGAATTGCGGGCATCGCCTTCAAGTGCGCACCAGTTTGGTGACCAGCTGAGCGCCATGACGTAATAGTCGAACTCGCCGGCTCTTTCGCCGTCTGCCCAGGCGGCGGCAGTCAATCCTATCCAAATCAGCAGCACGCGCATTTGCACTTCCCCTTTTCGCTTCTGCGCCCTATATACGCGTCAAGTTCCCCAACACCACGAACTTGTTCCTTCCGGGACAGCCCCTGAGCCGGGTGACGGGGAAGATGTGTCTAAAGGAGATCGAAAAATGGCCCTACCGATTATGGCAAAAGCGACCGCTGTTTGGCTGGTCGACAACACGACGCTGACTTTCAAGCAGATCGCCGATTTCTGCGGGCTGCATGATCTTGAGGTACAGGGCATTGCCGATGGTGATGTCGCAGCAGGCGTCAAAGGATTTGACCCGATTGCCAACAACCAACTGACGCAGGATGAGATCGACAAAGGTATTGCTGACAAGCGCTACAAGTTGAAGCTCAAGCACAACGCCGCTGCTGTTGGTGAAGAAAAACGCCGCGGCCCGCGTTATACGCCGCTGTCGAAGCGTCAGGATCGCCCGGCCTCGATCCTATGGCTGGTGAAATTCCACCCTGAGCTGTCGGATGGCCAGATTTCCAAGTTGGTGGGCACAACCAAGCCAACAATCAATGCGATCCGCGAACGGACCCATTGGAACATCCAGAACATCCAGCCGATCGACCCGGTCGCCTTGGGGCTGTGCAAGCAATCCGAGCTGGACGCCGCCGTTCAAAAAGCCAATGCGAAGAAGGCCAAAGAAGGCGCGGTCATGAGCGACGATGAACGCCGCAAATTGGTTTCGACCGAACAGTCTTTGGGCGCGCCCGAAGAACCTGCGCTACCCTCGTCGATGGCGGGCCTTGAAACCTTCACATTGGGCGACGCACCAGAGGCGGACGACGAAGATGAGGAGCTGCTGGTTGACGCAGATTCGCTTTTCAACTTGCCAGAAGGTGACGACCAACCAGAGGTTGAGGACGAAAAGTAAGCCCTAGCTCAGAGATTTGATTAGGACCGTCCGGCATACAGATGTCGGGCGGTTTTTTGTGCCTGAATGTTTGGGTGCGGCCCCGCGTCTTAACGGATATGATCAACTGGCTTGAGCGTTAATGCGCGGCAGTCTCAACCGGGTCCAACAACGTGCGTCCGCCATCAACCGTCATGATTTGGCCCGTGATGAACCCTGCGGCGTCTGATGACAGGAATTGCGCAGATTCCGCGACCTCACCAGAGCTGCCGATACGGCCCAGAGGCGTGTGTTTTGTGATGTCTTCCCGCAACCCCGGCGTGTCTTTTAGCGATTGTTTGAGCGACGCTGACATGACCGACCCGAACGCAATCGCGTTGACTCGGATCAAGTTGGGCGCAAGCGCTAGGGCCAAAGTGCGCGTCATCTGATCCATCGCCGCATTGGCGATGGAAAACCCCATCAATCCAGTGCGTGACCGTTGGCTGGCAATCGAAGACAGGTTGACGATCGAACCCGCAAGCTCACCGGGCTCATTATCCTCGGCCTGTTCGATCATTTTCTTGGCCACTTGTTGTGACAGTTTCAGGCTAGAGAGCAGGTTTTGCTGCAACATGATCTCGACACTGTCGTCATCAACATCCAAAGCGTCCGTCGTCAGCACCTGCCGGGAGGCGTTGATAAGAATATCAACTCGGTCAAACGCGTCGAGCGTTGCGTTGATCAGGTTCGAATGGCTTAGTTTCTCGCGCAGATCACAGGCGAAGACATGGGCATTGCCGCTTTCATCCTCGTCGTCGGGCACCTCTTTTTTGAGCCTTTCCTCGTCTCGGTCGGCCATCATGACATTGGCCCCCTGATCGACGAAATGACGTGCAATCGCGAGGCCGACGCCATTGGCGGCGCCGGTGATGATTGCTGTTTTTCCGGAGATTGAGAAGGACATCGGGCGATTCCTTTGAAGTGGCTTCGGCCACGTTAATAGATGCTACCGCCCCGTGCGAGTGCTTTTCGGAAGGCTCGCATGAATGACCTTAAACCCGCCGTTTTGAGCTTTCAGGGCCACTTTGCGGAACCGCGCCTCGAGCGTGGCCTCATAAGGCAGGTTGCGGTTTGCCACCATCCACAGCTGTCCCTTTGGCGCCAACATATCGGCGGCCTTCTCAATGAATGCGGCCCCGAGCGTCGGGTCCGGTTTGCGGGTGGTATGAAAAGGCGGGTTCGTGACGATTGCGTCAAAGCCGTTCTCTTTCGCTGCAAGCACGTCACCCCAGATGAACTCCGCACGCGGGTCTTGTACATTGTGTGTCGCGCAAGCGACTGCGTGGAAGTCAGCCTCGATACCAAGCAGTTCTGTCACGGCCTCAGATTTCAGGATTTCACCCGACAGATATCCCCAACCGGCACCCAGATCAGCAACACGGCCTTTAAGCGGCGGCAGGATCTCTGCCAAGGCTTTGGACCCTGCATCTGGCCCATCGGCCGAAAAGACGCCCGCGCGCGTGGTCCAACCATTTGGGAAAACATATGCGATCTCTTGCCAGGTGCTCAGGTCCGGCGGGTTTTCGGGGCGGGTAAACCAGATCAGTTTGCCATGCGCCTTTGAATAGCTTTGCACGTCATCAAACTGGCGTTTCAGTTCTTTGGCGAGGCTCTCAATCCCGTTTGTCTTGTCGCCATCCACAGCGATTATTCCACTCGGTGGCACGGCATCTACTGCGCGCGCGATCAGGTCTAGCGTGAAAGGTTTGGATCGATGGGCCGTGATCAAGGCATTGTCGGGGTAGTGGTTCAAATCAGGTGTCACCACGACACCGCGCGCCTCAAGCGCTGCATAGTTGGGAAAGAAGTTTTGGGTAGCTTGAAATTGCGCCTCTGGTAGCCCGCAAATCCCATCACCCGGGGCGTTCAGCCATGTCAGGCGCTCGGGCAGCGAAATTTCACCGCTCTCAGCCGCGAGGAGAAGTCTGGAGGTTTGCATCTTTCAGGAAGGCCGTCCGGCCTATTCCTTTTCCATCGTGCATTGCAGCGGGTGCTGGTTGCGCCGTGCAAAATCCATCACCTGCACCACTTTGGTTTCGGCAATTTCAAAGGCAAACACACCGACCACGGCCATGCCTTTTTTGTGGACCGTCAGCATGATCTCAACCGACTGCGCGTGGTTGATGCCAAAGAATCGCTCCAGCACCAGCACAACGAATTCCATTGGCGTGTAATCATCATTCAAGAGCAGCACCTTATACATAGGCGGCTTCTTGGTTTTAGGCTTGGTTTTCAGGGCGGTATCGATCCCGGTTGCCGGGTCGTCGTCGTCCTTTGCCATGATGAAATCAAATTCTGTCACGTGGTTGCCTTGCCGCTCAAGTGCTGTGCTGAGATGCTAGTATATAGGAAGCGATACCCAACAGAAAAGGGCTCAGAGGTTAACATGTCACAAACAATCACAACCATCGGGTTCGATGCGGATGACACGCTGTGGCAGAATGAGGAGTTTTTCCGTCTTACCGAGGCGCGTTTTGCTGAGCTGCTGAGCGATTTTGCCGACCCGGCCCATCTTGCCGAGCGGTTGTTGCAGGCGGAGCGGCGCAATCTGGGGAAATACGGGTTCGGGATCAAAGGCTTTGTGTTGTCGATGATCGAGACGGCTATTGAGGTGACGGATCAGAAAGTTCCGGCCTCGGTGATCGCGGAGATTATCGCGGCGGGGCAGGAGATGTTGGGCCATCCGATCCATTTGTTGCCCCACGCGGATGAAATCGTTGCCACGTTGGCGGGCACCTACAAGCTGGTTTTGATCACCAAGGGCGACCTTTTGGATCAGGAGCGCAAGCTGGCGCAGTCGGGGTTGGGCGACAGGTTCGACGCGATTGAGATCGTTTCAGAAAAGGTGCCGCAGACCTATATTCGGGCATTCATGCGGCACGGGGACGGGCCGGAGCGGGCGGTGATGGTGGGGAATTCAATGAAATCGGACGTCGTCCCGGCAATCGAGGCGGGGGGCTGGGGCGTTCATGTGCCGGCGAAATATGAGTGGGAGATTGAGAAGGCCGAGGCGCCGGAAAATCACCCGAGATTCCGGGTCTTGCCTGATTTGAGCGGGTTGCCGGGGCTGATTTTGGGCTTGTAAAACACCCGCCCCGCATGCGGGGAATCTCATAACGCATTGAAAAATATAAATACCTATATTTCTATTTACCACATATTAACCACGTTCAGATCGCCTTGCGGGCCTTCAAAGCCGCTGAGATCGTGCCGTCGTCGAGATAGTCCAACTCCCCGCCAATTGGCACGCCTTGGGCCAGGGAGGTGACGGTGATGCCGCGTTTTTCCAATTCGCCTGCGATGTAATGCGCGGTGGTCTGGCCGTCGATTGTGGCGTTGAGCGCGAGGATGACTTCGGAAATGCCCTCACTTTCGATGCGGTCGAGGAGTTTGGGGATGCGCAGCTCTTCTGGACCGACGGCGTCGAGCGCTGAAAGCGTCCCGCCCAGTACATGGTAGCGGCCTTTGAAGACCTGCGCGCGTTCCATCGCCCAAAGGTCGGCCACATCTTCGACGACGCAAATCTCGGCTGTGGCGCGTTTGGGGCTGTCGCAGATATCGCAGATATCCGAGGTGCCGATATTGCCGCAGCTGATACATTCGCGCGCTGTGGCGGCGACGGTTTGCAGTACATCCGAGAGCGGCGTCATCAACAGCGCGCGCTTCTTGATCATGTGCAATACCGCGCGCCGGGCCGAGCGGGGCCCGAGGCCGGGCAGCTTGGCCATCATGTCAATCAACGCGTCGATATCTTTGGTGTTGGACACTATTGCGTTTCTTCTTCTAGCGGGCGGCGCGCAACAAGGTAGCCCCTGCGTTTGAGCATCTCGACCAACCCGCCCTCACCCGGCAGGTGATAGGTGCCAACAGCCATAAACACACCGCCATCTTTCAGATTGCGATCAATGCGGTCCAGAAAATTACGATTTCTCTCGGTAAGAAGATAGTTATTCACCAAATCGAGATAGGTGTCCCCATCCTGCTGGCCAAAGACGGAACGCGTATAGGAACGTTCCCACGCCATCAGCACCCCGATTTGCCCTTGTCGGTAAAGCGCGAAGCCGGTCTTCCGCTCGGCGTTGGTCAAGGTCGGCTGATGGTAGGACGCGAATGTGTTTATGAGTGCAGACGCCAATGCTGCGTGCTCGGGGGCTGCAAGCTTGCGGAAGAAATCTCCCTGATCCTCCAACCCCAGCGTCGCTACGCCAGCGATCTCAGCGAGCATTGAGATACGATCATCCTGGATTGGGAAAATTGCTCCTGTGAAATCCTCGCAGGGATCGCGGAGCAAGGCTTCAGCGACGCCGGCAGGGTGAAAGTAGTGGAAAATGGTTTCTTCATCATACACGTCTGCGCCGAAGAGGGCCAAACTTGCCCAACTCAGGACCCGAGGATCAATTGTGACCTCATGTTCAACTGGAACGCCAAGATCGTTAAACCTGAAGGTGTCGAGCGGGGAGCCTAGCTCAAGTTCTTTGCGCGACTTCGGGCGAAAATCAATCTCGGTCGCGACCAGTTTGGCGCTTTCAATTTCGCGAATGACGCTTTCGGGCAGTCGCAGGATCAGCGGATCGCTTGAATGAAATGTCCCCCAAAGGTGAGAGACCGCCCCGTTAGGTGCCGTTATTTTCCAAAACTTGCCTTCGGAATTCGGAATGGACTTCGCAGCGCTTTTGAGAGCGTCATAAGTATCTGGCGCAAAAGCGCTTTCAACTATTTCGAGTTGGTCGACGCTGCAAACCGCTTTGGTGGCATGGCTTTGGGCCTGCGCGACATCGGGCGCGCTGAAAAGGGCAAAAAGCGCGCAAGCTGTGATCAGAGGCTTTGCAAACCGTTTTAGCAAGATCGAGGCCTCCGATGTGGGGTTATTGAACGCATTGCCAGTTTCGGGGGCGCGGGGCCCGCCAAAAAACCCTGATTTTTCGCTACACCCCACCAAACTGCTTTCTGACAGGGTCAGAAAGGCAGTTTCATACCAGCGGGCAGCCCCATGCCTTCGGTGAGCTTGCCCATTTCTTCGGCGGCTTTTTCCTGCGCTTTGGTCTGGGCGTCTTTGATGGCGGCGAGGATCAGGTCTTCGACGACTTCTTTTTCGTCCGGATGAAAGATCGACGGGTCGATGTCGAGCGCCGTGATGACGCCTTTGGCGGTGGAGGTGGCTTTGACCAGACCGGCGCCGCTTTCGCCTGTGACGGTCATAGAGTCGAGCTGTTCCTGCATTTCGCCCATTTTGGCCTGCATTTCCTGGGCCTTTTTCATCATCCCGGCCATATCGCCGAGCCCGCCTAGTCCTTTGAGCATTGTCTGTCTCCGTCTGGTGTCAGAGCCGCGTTTCACGCGGCAGGGTGTATAAGATCATTGCAGTACATATTGCAGCGACGGCCCCGATGAACAAGGCGGGCGAGCCGATACAGCCTTCCGCAATGGCAAGCGAGCTTGTCAGGCTTTCGCTTGCGAAGGTGATGAGCGTGACCAGCCCTGACCACAACAGCACCACCCCGAGCGCGCCCCATTGGCTGCGTTTGAGCACCACCAACACGCTGGCCACCAGCAAGACGAAGGCGGGCAGGGAGCTGAAAAGGTGGAGCGCTTCGGCGAGGGCTGTGGGCTGCGAGCCGGGCTGCCAGTCGGGACGCAGCGTGGCGCAGCTTTCTGCAAGGGCGTTTGTCGGGGTGAGAAGGAGGGTGAGTGTCGGGAGGATCGTACGACGCTCCCGCTTGCGCGGGTCGCCCCGCCCGCCCTCCCGTTTGGGGGCGCAATTGGCTATACCGCACTTTTTGAAGATGGCTTTAGCCATCTTCAAATGGGTCCCATTCGTCCTCTACCTCGGGAAGGGCCTCGATTGCGGCCTCTTGGATCAGCTCGGCAGCGGTGCGGATCTCGACGATCTTTGCGCCGGGGAACGCCTGTAGGGTTGCCTGAAACATCGGATGTTCTGCGGCTTGCTCTTTGAGCGCGTTTTCCTCGGCGTCGCGGACGGCTGCAATGGTTGCCGCGCCGCCTTCGTTGACCACCGTCACCGCCCAGCGATTGCCGGTCCATTGTTGCAGCCTTGCGCCAAGTTTTGCGGCCAGATCGCGGGGCGCGTTTTCGGTGGGCACGAATTCGATGCGGCCCGGCGCGTAATTGGCCAGCTGCAGCGTGGTTTCAACCTCCACCAGCAATTTCACATCGCGGTTGGTGCGGATCAGCTCAACCACCTGATCGAAGCGTGCAAAACGCGCGAGCGCCTCTTCGGGATCATGGGCGAGCGCGGTTGCGGCGCTGGAGCCTTGGACATGGCCCGTGCTGGCCTGCGCGCGCGCTGTGGTCATGCCGCCTGTGGATTGCGGTGCCTGCCCGCCTGCGGGGGGCGTGGGCGGCGGCGCGTCTTGCAGCTTGCGCACCAGATCCTCGGGGGAGGGCAGGTCGGCCATGTGGGTGAGCCGGATGATCGCCATTTCGGCGGCCATCATGGCGTTCGGGGCGCTTGCGACCTCCTCCAGGGCTTTGAGAAGCAGCTGCCACATACGGGTCATCGCGCGCATGGGGAGCTGTTCGGCCATGGCTTGGCCCCGGCTGCGTTCGTCGGGGCCGATGGTTGGGTCTTCCGCCGCCTCGGGCGTGATTTTGATGACGGAGACCCAATGGGTGATTTCGGCCAGATCGCGCAGCACGGCCATGGGGTCCGCGCCGTCGGCATATTGCGCGGAGAGCTCTTGCAGGGCGCCTGCGGCATCGCCCTTCATGATGAGGTCGAACAGATCGAGCACGCGGCCCCGGTCGGCGAGGCCCAGCATGGCGCGGACCTGAAGGGCGGTGGTTTCACCCGCGCCGTGGGAAATGGCTTGATCCATCAGCGACATGGCATCGCGGACAGAGCCTTCTGCGGCGCGGGTGATGAGCGCGAGCGCGTCTTGCGCGATTTCGGCCTTTTCCTGGGCGGCGACGGAAGACAGATGGGCGATCATCACCTCAGGCTCGATCCGGCGCAGATCGAAACGTTGGCAGCGCGACAGGACCGTGACGGGGACCTTTTGGATGTCGGTCGTGGCCATGATGAATTTGACGTGCTCGGGCGGCTCTTCCAGCGTTTTCAGCAGCGCGTTGAACGCCGCTGTCGACAGCATGTGTACCTCATCGATGATGAATATCTTGTAGCGGCCTTCCGCGGGGCGGGTGGTGGCCATGGCGTTCAATTCGCGGATGTTGTCGACACCGGTTGAGGATGCGGCGTCGATTTCCAGCACGTCGAAAAAGCGGCCTTCGGTGATGCCCATACAGGGTTTGCAGACGCCGCAGGGTTCAGTCGTCGGGCCGCCTTCGCCGTCAGGGCCGATGCAGTTCATGCCTTTGGCGATGATGCGCGCGGTGGTGGTCTTGCCGGTGCCGCGAATGCCCGTGAGCATGAACGCGTGGGCGACGCGACCCGTGGCGAAGGCGTTTTTGAGGGTGCGGACCATGGCATCTTGCCCGATCAGGTCGGCAAAATTGCCGGGGCGGTATTTGCGCGCCAGCACCTGATATTCCGTTTGCCCTGTCTGCGCCGAATCCGACATTGCGCCCCCTTATGCATTCTCGCCAGAGACTAAAGCGCGGGCGCGGGGAGGTCTACCGCCCTTCGCTTTGGGCCGGATTTGGAAATTAACTGTTTCTGTCAAAATTGTGCCGATTTGTTGGCACCAGCAAGGCAGTGCCGTAATGTCGGATGAGGAATTTTTGATGAGTGAGATATTCAAATGGCTGAATTACTGTTGTTGCTTGGGCTCGGGGTGCTTATTGCGGGCGCAGGCTCTGGCGGGGGCGACGACGCGTTGAGCGCACCACCACGCGAATTTGACGACGATGATCAGACCATTTTGCCCGAGGATGTGCGGCCCGGATTGCAGCAGTTCCTAGACCAAGAAGTTGCCGGCGGTGACCTGACCCAGCAGGAGGCCGATGACGCATTGGCTCAGATCGACTTTATCGACGGGCCAATGAATATCGCGACCAATGGCGGCAATGACGCGGTGCTAGGCAGCACTGGCAACGACCAAATTGATACCGGCGAGGGCAATGACCTTGTCTATGGCGGCACCGGCGACGACATCATCGAGCTGGGCGACGGTGTTGATGCATACGGTGTTGACCTGTCCGATGTGACCAGCACCGAGGAATTTATCGCGGTTCTGACCGATGAAGGGAATGCCAATCTGGAAGCGGGCAATGACTGGGTGCGCGGTGGTCTGGGCAATGACGTGATTGCGGACCGCTACGGATCGGACCGGCTGGCAGGCAATCAGGGCAATGACATCATCGTGGCGCTGGATCGTGACGACGCGGCCCCTGATCAGGTATTTGGCGGCTTTGGAAATGACATCATGCTCGTCGATGAAGGTGATGCAGTCACCACTGGCGAAGGCCGGGACGACGTTGTGGCGGTCTTTGATAGCGCCGTGGACCCGGATTATGACCCCATCACCATCACCGATTTTGCGCGCAGCGATGATGTCTTGTCCATCGAGGCACCCGCATCTGTGCTTGGCGCTGACCCGGCGAGCGCTGTCGCGGTCGCGGCTTTGGCAGATGGCACAGGTTCGGTCGTGTCGATCAACGGGACACCTGTTGTCATCGTGACCGGCACCATCGGGCTGGCGCAAAGCGATCTGGCGATCACGGTCGTCTAGATTCGGTCAGCGATTGGGCGCGCGCATATTCTGCGCCAACCCGATGCTGGGCCCTGTGCGGACCCATCAACGCAAAAAAGTAAGTGGAAAAGGTGAGAGGTTGGACATCGACCCAAGTGGGGCTCGTTGTGGCTGCTTCCTTCCGGACCTGACCAGGTTGGCGAGGCACTTGCCCGCGCCAACCCCTCGAAATCTGATATAAGCGGCGCTTGCCATTCTTGCAAGGTGATGCATGTTGCGATTTCAAAAGAGGGGCGCGTGGCATGAAATTGGCGGAAACGGTGACATTTGGGGGTGCAGGGCCAGATGGCGGGTTGGAACGGGCCGCGCATCTGCGTGGTGATGCCGGCGAGATTGCCGAGATGCTGGCGGACCCCAAGACCGGCGTGATGGCGATCTGGCGCGGCAAACTGTTGTTGACCGGGACCGAGAGCAAGCAGATTGGCTGGCTGCCTCACAGCCACGAGATTTTTAACGATGCCGACGAAGCCCCGGTGTTTCTGGGGCTGGATGAAGGCGTTGCCCGGTTCGCGCGCGATATCTCAAACTGGGAGCCCACCGACGACATCGAGACGGTCGGCGCGTTTTTTGATCCTTCACAGCAACGCCACCCGGCCGCGCCGACCAGCCACGCGTTTTGCGAGTTGCGCAGCGTGATGACCCTGCTGACCCCACGCGTGGCAGAGCTGGTGGCCACGGCGAAGGCGATCACCAGCTGGCATGAAACCCATGGATTTTGCGCGCGCTGCGGCGCCAAGTCATCCATCACCATGTCCGGCTGGCAACGCGATTGCCCGTCCTGCGGGGCACATCACTTCCCGCGCACCGACCCGGTGGTCATCATGCTGATCACGCGCGGCAATTCGGTGCTGATGGGCCGGTCCCCCGGCTGGCCCGAGGGGATGTATTCGCTGCTGGCGGGCTTCGTGGAGCCGGGCGAGACAATCGAGGCCGCCGTGCGACGCGAAACTTTTGAGGAGGCAGGCGTCAAAGTAGGGCGGGTGACGTATCTGTCGTCACAGCCCTGGCCATTCCCCGCTAGCCTGATGTTTGGCTGCCATGGTGCCGCGCTGAGCGAGGAGATCAAGATCGACCCCGAAGAGATTGAGGACGCGTTCTGGGCCACCCGCGAAGAGATGCTGGAGACATTTGCGGGGAATAACCCGAAGATAAAACCCGCGCGCGAAGGCGCGATTGCGCATTTTCTATTGCTTAACTGGTTGAAGGATACGCTAGAGTAGCCGGAGGCTTGGGGGGAGGCGCATAAAGGCCAATGAAGTTTTCGACCAAAGAAGATCTGGAAGTGCCCATTGAGACGGTGTTTGACATGCTGTCCGACTTCGAGGGGTTTGAACGCGCAGCCATGCGCCATGGCGCCGATGTTGTGCGCGCGGGCCCGGCTGGCGCGGTTGAAACGGGTCAGGTCTGGCATGTGAAGGCCAGCTTTCGCGGCCGGAGGCGGGAGTTCGACGTCACCCTTGCCGCGTTTGACCGGCCCGACCAGATGGTTTTTGACGCCGCATCCGAGGCGATGAAAGCCAGCTTTTTGGTCGAGCTGGTGGCGCTGTCGCGCAAACGCACCCGGATGCGGGTTGAGCTAGATGTCCGCCCCAAGACGCTGGCGGCGCGGCTGCTGATGCAATCCGCGAAACTTGCGCGCAACACGCTGAACCGCCGCTACAAGACCCGGATCGCGCATTTTGCCGAGGATCTGGAAGACCGCCACAAGCGCGGCACCCGCATGACCAACTAAATTGTGCGCCTGCGGCGCGCGCCATGTTTTGTAAGAGGTGGGGCTCTGCCCTCGTCCTGCGGACGCCTCCGGAATATTTTTGAAACAATGAAAGGTGGCGCGCGCCCTACCGGATCAATCGCGGGTGAAGGCGGCGGGGTAGGTGCCGAGGATTTTCAGCTCTGACGTGAAGTAGCTGAGCTCCTCCATCGCGCGCTGCACCTCCGGGTCGTCGGGGTGGCCGGCAATGTCGGAATAGAACTGCGTCGCGGTGAATTCACCATCGACCATGTAGCTTTCGAGCTTGGTCATGTTGACGCCATTGGTGGCGAAGCCGCCCATAGCCTTATACAGCGCGGCCGGGATGTTGCGGACGCGGAAAACGAAGCTGGTGAGCATATGCGTGTCGCCGCGCCGCGCCATATCGGCCTGGCGCGACATCACCAGAAAGCGGGTGGTGTTGGTGTCCTGATCCTCAATATCGGTGGCGAGGATTTCCAGCCCATAAGTGTCGGCGGCCAGCTTGGAGGCGAGGGCGGCGACACCTTTTTCCTGCCTTTGCGCAATCTCGGCGGCGGCGCCGGCGTTGTCGGCATGCGCCTCCGGGCGGATGTTGTGGGCGTCCAGAAAGCTGCGGCATTGCGGCAGGATCACCAGATGCCCGCGCGCGACCTTGACCTGATCGAGTGTTGTGCCCGGCAGCGCCATCATCGCGATGCGCACCCGCACGAAGGCCTCATCGACGATGTGCAGGCCCGATTGCGGCAGCAGCCGGTGCATGTCGGCGACGCGGCCATAGGTGGTGTTTTCAACCGGCAACATGGCCAGTTCGGCGCGATTGTCGCGCACCGCGGCGATCACATCCTCAAACGTGGCGCAGGGCAGCGGGTCATGGTCCGGGCGAGCGGCGGCGCAGGCCTCGTGGCTATAGGCGCCAAGCTCGCCCTGGAATGCGATTTTCGGAGCCATTTGCTCACTTTCAGAAAATTGGTCGTTTCGTCGCGCCTTCTACACCTTGATAAAGGGCAGGGGAACCCGCTACATACCGCCAGAATCTAGGCGCATGGGACAGTTGCGCAGGTAGCCAAGGTAAGACGAGCCATGTTCGACACAATGACATCCACCAAAATTCTGGGCGCAGGTTGCGGCGCGCTTTTGCTGTACATGCTGGGCGGCTGGGGCGCGGAGCTGATTTACCATGGCTCTGGCGGGCATGGTGACGGCGAGGATCACGCGCAGGGCTACCTGATCGAAGTTGAAGGTGGCGACGAGGTTGCTGAAGCAGAACCAGAGATCGACTTCATGGCCGTCATGGCTGAGGCCGACGCCAGCAAAGGCGAGGGCGTGTTCAACAAATGCAAAGCCTGCCACAAGCTGGAAGATGGCGCGAATGGCACCGGCCCGCACCTGTATAGCATCGTCGGGCGCGACATCGGTGTGGTTGACGGCTTTGGCTATTCCGAAGTGCTGGCCAGCAGCGAAGAGGCCTGGTCTGAGGAAAACCTCAACGCGTTCCTGGAAAACCCCAAAGGTTGGGCACCGGGCACCAAAATGGCGTTCAGTGGTCTGAAGAAGATCAGCGACCGCGCCAACCTGATCGCCTATTTGCAAGGTATCGGCGGCTAAAGCCGTTGCCAATTTCGACCTTTTGAGGCCGCCTTGTTAGGGCGGCCTTTACTTTTGGCACCCACAAATTTGCTCACGTTCGCGCAATCGGCGCTTGATTGTTGTGTGAATCGGACTTTTTCTGAGTTAACTCGTTTACCAAGAACAGAGCCTCGTAGGAGACCGCCACAATGACACACGCCAAAACCCGTGCCCTTGCCGCCACCAATACGCCCGTAGGTGAAAGGGTCATATGGTGGTCAGGTCTGGCGCTGTCAGGAGCTTTGGCGTTTGCGGCGACGCACGTACAGGCGCAGGACGTAAAGATCAGCCATGCCTATTCGAACTTCGGTGAGGTCAAGTACCCTGCCGATTTTGAACGGCTGGATTACGTCAACCCGGACGCGCCCAAGGGCGGTGAGATTTCTACGTGGTCTTTCGGGACTTTTGATAGTTTCAATCCTTACTCGCGGGATGGAAACAAGGCAGCTCTTACCGATCTGGGGAGTGAGGCGTTGTTAACGTCAACTGCGGATGATCCATATGGCGTCTATTGCTTCTTGTGCACGACAATGGAGTATCCGGAAGATCTTGCCTTTGTGACATTTAACTTGCGTGATGACGTTACATTTGCAGATGGAAGGCCGATGACCTCGGCCGATGTGGAATTCAGTTTCAACCTTTTCCTCGAACAGGGCATTTCGGAATATCGGCGTATCGTCGAGGGCTTTATTGACCGCGTTGAAGTAGAAAACCCATATCGCATTACCTTCTACTTTCAACCCGAAGCTTCATTTCGAGATCGAATTGGCTTTGCGGGTGGAACGCCGATCTTCTCTAAGGCTTGGTTTGAAGAAACAGGGGCGCGGCTTGATAAAGCCAGCAAAGCGCCCTTTATGAGCACCGGCCCATATGTTTTGGAAAGTTTTGATCCCAACCGCCAAGTAATTTACGTCCGCAACGAAGACTACTGGGGTGAGGGCATCCCATTCAACATAGGTAGAAATAACTTCGATCGCGTGCGAACGGAATACTTTGCAGACCGCACGGCCGCTTTTGAAGCTTTCAAAACTGGGGCCTACACATTCCGTGCTGAAACCGACCCCAAGGAATGGGCCACAGGTTATAACTTTGCACATGTTCAAGATGGTAGCGTAAAACTAGACACCCCGAGTGATCGGACTGTTGGCAGTGCGCTTTCGTTCATTTTTAATACCGACAACCCTAAGTGGAGCGACATACGCGTACGCGAAGCTGTTGGGCTGATGTTTAACTTTGAATGGTCTAACGAAGCATTGTTTTATGGGCTTTATGAGCGTCCAGACTCCTACTGGCCCAACACAGAACTGGCTTCATCGGGAACGCCCAGCGCCGGAGAACTGGAGATTCTGACACCTCTGGTCGAAGAAGGTCTATTGCCAGAGAATATCTTGAGTGATGAAGTAACTAAACAGGTCGTCCAAGACGCCGCGCGAGCGAAGCCGTCTCGCGCCATTTTGCGAAAGGCGTCAAGATTGTTGGAGGACGCTGGATGGGAAGTCGGGGACGATGGAAAGAGACGGAAAGATGGTGAATTGCTTGAACTTGAAGTTATGCAGTTCAACCCATTTTACGACCGTGTCGTAAACCCGTTCATTGAAAACCTGAAACTACTGGGGATAGACGCGACGCTCGACAGGATTGATCGCGCTCAATACGTCGAACGTCGTAGAAATGGCCGATTTGACATGATGAACCAAGGCATCCAAATGCCTTTTGAGCCGTCAATCGGGTTGTACCAATGGTTTGGTTCCAAGACCGCAGACGATAGTTCCCGAAACGCGATGCGTCTGCGTTCTGAGGCCGTTGACAAAATAATTCCATATGTGATCGAGGCGAGCACTCTTGAGGAGATGCAGACGGCTGTCCATGCGCTAGATCGGGTACTTCTGTCACTGCGTTTCGCGGTTCCTCAGTGGTATAAGAAGGAGCATTGGCTGGCCTACTACGACATCTACGATCGCCCCGATGAGCTGCCGCCTTTGGCCGTAGGGCTCTACGATTTCTGGTGGTATGACGAAGACAAGGCGCAGGCACTGCGCGACAAGGGCGTCCTGCGCTAAGCGGGGAACAGCACCTTGGGCGCCTATATTCTTCGCAGGTTACTGCTGGTCATCCCCACTCTGATCGGGATCATGATCGTCAATTTCACCCTGACCCAATTCGTGCCGGGCGGACCCGTAGAGCAGATCCTTGCCAATATTGAAGATGGCGGCCAGACCGACGCTTTTGTTGGCATCAACGGCGGCGCGGCGCAACAGGATTTGCAAAGCGAAACCGTGGGCTCGAAATATGAAGGTGCGCAGGGTCTGCCGCCGGAGTTTATTGAAGAGTTGGAACGCGAGTTTGGCTTCGACAAGCCGCCCTTGCAGCGCTTTTTCATCATGATGTGGAACTACCTGCGGTTCGACTTCGGGGAGAGCTATTTCCGGTCCGAGGGCGTGTTGTCGCTGGTGGCCGACAAGCTGCCCGTGTCGATCACGCTGGGGCTTTGGTCGACGCTGATCACCTATCTGGTCTCGATCCCCTTGGGTATCCGCAAGGCGATCCGCGACGGGTCGCGGTTTGATACCTGGACCTCCGGGCTGATCATCGTGGCCTACGCGATCCCGGGGTTTTTGTTCGCGATCCTGCTGCTGGTGCTGTTTGCGGGCGGGTCGTTTTACCAGATCTTCCCGCTGCGGGGCCTGACCTCGGACAATTGGGAGCAGCTGAGCCTTGTGGGCAAGGTGCTGGACTATCTGTGGCACATCATCCTGCCGGTGACAGCGGTGACGATTTCGGGCTTCGCCACGATGACGCTTTTGACCAAGAACAGCTTTCTGGACGAAATCTCCAAGCAATATGTGATCACCGCCAAGGCTAAGGGTCTGTCGGAACGTCAGGTTCTTTATGGCCACGTGTTCCGCAACGCGATGCTGATCATCATCTCGGGCTTCCCGGCGGTGTTTTTGGGGGTGTTCGTCTCGGGCTCCCTGATCATTGAGACGGTGTTCTCGCTGGACGGGTTGGGGCGGTTGACCTTTGAGGCGGCGGTCGCGCGGGACTACCCGATTGTGTTCGGCACGCTCTATTTCTTCGGGCTGATCGGGCTGGTCGTGGGGATCCTGTCGGACCTGATGTATGTGTTCGTGGACCCGCGCATCGACTTTGAAAGCCGCGAGACATGAGGTTGTCGCCGCTCAACCAACGCCGCTGGTCGAACTTCAAGCGCAACAAGCGGGCGTTTTGGTCGCTGATCGTCTTCTCGACCCTGTTCATCCTGTCGCTCTTTGCCGAGCTGATCGCGAATGAGAAGCCTATTTTGGTGAAGTATCAGGGCGAATATTTCACGCCGTTCAACACATTTTACCCCGAGACAGCCTTCGGCGGCGATTTCCGGGCAGAGGCGGTGTACCGTGATGTTGAGGTGCAATGCCTGATCATCACGGGCGGCTTGATCGATTGTTTCGACGCCCCCGAGCAGTTCATCGAGGACGCCGCCGACGGGGTGATCGCGGGGGAGGAGATCCAGAAGGGCTGGCTGATCTGGCCGCTGATCCCGTTCAAATACAACACTATCGTCGACAAGCCGGGCACAGCTCCGGGGCCGCCCGACGCGATGAACTGGCTGGGTACTGACAATGCTTCACGCGACGTGCTGGCCCGGGTGATTTATGGCTTCCGGCTGTCGATCTTGTTCACGCTTATGGTCACGGTGGCCTCGTCGATCATCGGGGTGATCGCAGGCGCGGTGCAGGGGTTTTTCGGCGGGCGCACCGACCTGATCTTTCAGCGCATTTTGGAGATTTGGGCCTCCACCCCCAGCCTCTATGTCATCATCATCATGTTCGCCATTCTGGGCCGCAGCTTCTGGCTGCTGGTCTTTCTGTCGATCCTGTTTGGCTGGCCTGCTTTGGTGGGCGTGGTGCGCGCAGAATTCCTGCGGGCGCGCAACTTTGAATATGTGCGCGCGGCGCGGGCTTTGGGCGTGTCGAACACCACGATCATGTTCCGCCACATGCTGCCCAACGCGATGGTTGCGACGCTGACGATCCTGCCCTTCATCGTAACCGGCACCATTGGCGCGCTTGCGACGCTGGACTTTTTGGGCTTTGGGCTGCCGTCATCGGCCCCGTCGCTGGGGGAGCTGACACTACAGGCCAAACAAAACCTGCAAGCGCCGTGGCTGGCCTTCACCGCATTTTTCACCTTCGCGATCATGCTGTCGCTGCTGGTCTTCATCTTTGAAGGCGTGCGCGACGCGTTTGACCCCAGAAAGACCTTTCAATGAGCCGCTTGCTGGACGTCAAAGACCTGAAAGTGGCCTTCAGCCAGGACGGAACCGTGACCGAGGCCGTCAAAGGTGTCAGCTTCCATGTCGACAAGGGCGAGACTGTCGCGCTGGTCGGCGAAAGCGGCTCAGGCAAGTCCGTCTCTGCGCTGTCAACAGTGCGGCTTTTGGCGGATAGCGCGCGCGTGTCAGGCCAGATCAGCTATGACGGGCGCGACCTGTCCAATGCGTCGGAGCGGGAGCTGATGGGCGTGCGCGGGAATGATGTGAGTTTCATTTTCCAAGAGCCGATGACCTCCCTGAACCCGCTGCACACGCTGGAAAAGCAGATCACCGAAAGCTTGACATTGCACCAAGGCCTGAGCGGCACGCCTGCGCGCGACCGGGTGATTGAGCTGCTGGAAAAGGTCGGCATCCCGCAACCAGCCGAGCGCCTGTCATCCTACCCGCATCAGCTGTCCGGTGGGCAACGGCAGCGGGTGATGATCGCCATGGCGCTTGCCAACGGGCCCGAGCTGCTGATCGCGGATGAGCCGACGACGGCGTTGGACGTCACCATTCAAGCGCAAATTCTAGAACTGCTGGCCGATCTGAAAAACGAACAAGATATGGGGATGTTGTTCATCACCCATGACCTTGGCGTCGTGCGCAAGATCGCGGACCGGGTCTATGTGATGCAGCATGGCGAGATCGTCGAACATGGGACGACGACTGAGATTTTCGACACGCCAAAGCATCCCTACACCAAGATTTTGTTGGAGGCAGAGGCGACGGGCGAGCCGACCCCGGTGCCGTCCGAAGCGGCGGAAATGGTCAGCACGGTAGACCTGCGCATCTGGTTCCCGATTGAACGCGGACTGATGAAACGCACCGTGGGCCATGTCAAAGCGGTGAACGCGGCCAGCATCAGCGTGCGCGCGGGCGAGACGCTGGGCATCGTTGGCGAAAGCGGGTCGGGCAAAACGACGCTGGCTTTGGCTGTGATGCGGCTGATTTCGAGCCAGGGTCCGATCATCTTTCAGGACCGTGATATTCAGGGGCTAAAGTCGCGCGATCTGCGCCCGCTGCGCGCCGATATGCAGATCGTGTTTCAGGACCCCTATGGCTCGCTCAGCCCGCGCATGACGGTGGAACAGATCATCGCCGAAGGGCTCAGCGTGCATGGCACCGAGCCGGGCCGGGACCCGCGCGACATGGTGGCCGAGATTATGGAAGAAGTCGGCCTCGACCCGGACATGATGCACCGCTACCCGCATGAATTTTCTGGCGGGCAACGCCAACGAATCGCGATTGCGCGGGCGATGATTTTGCGCCCCAAACTGGTGGTGCTGGACGAGCCGACATCGGCGTTGGACATGACCGTGCAGGTGCAAATCGTGGACCTGCTGCGGGAGCTGCAACGCAAATACCAGCTGGCCTACCTGTTCATCAGCCACGATCTGAAAGTCGTGCGTGCGCTGAGCCACAAGGTGATGGTGATGAAGCAGGGCGACGTGGTGGAAACCGGGCTGGCGGAAGACGTGTTCTCAAACCCGCAGACCGAATACACGCAGCAATTGCTGGCGGCGGCCTTGGATCACACGCACTAACTAGCCTGCTGGGCCGCGCGCCTCGCATTGGACGCCGCGCGCTGACAGTCTTGCGCAGGCGAGCTGGGCCCGATCCGCCGACAGGCCTACGAAATTCGCTTCCCAGCCTTTCGGCTTGTTGGCGACTTTGCGCAGCGCTTCGTCCAGCGTTTCAATCTCTTGCAACGCGGTTTGCAGAAGCAGTTTTTCGGCGTCATGGCGCGTGTTGTGATAGCCCAGAGTGATCGACCAATGCCGCCCGCCAGAGGTGGTCGCGCGGGTGATCACGCGCGGCTCTGCTGGTTTTTTGGGCACAATCGTCGGCAAGATTTTGGCGGCAATGCCTTCAGGCCGTTTGATCGGTGTGACCAGCGGGGTCGCTGTGGCGCGCGCGACTTGCACCTCCTCACGGGAGGATTGAACGTTCTTGTCCACGTCCTGCACCAGGGCCATCAGCATCTCAGCCGACGGGGCTTTTTCGGGGCGCATTGTGGGTTTGCGGCTTTTCAGGACAGCGGTGATGGTCGGCTTCACCTTGATCACTTTGGGCTTTGCCGCGTTGCCCTGATAGGCGGGCAGTTTCGGTTTGCGCAGGGCGACGCGCGATGGTGCGCGTTTGAAGCCCATGTCCAGCAATTCGGCCACGCGGGCGTTGCGTGCGGCTGTTGAGCTGCCACCGAACATGGTTGCGATGATCCGCTCGCTGCCGCGTTCGGCGGAGGCGACCAGATTGAACCCTGCCGCGCGGGTGTAGCCGGTCTTGATGCCGTCCGCACCGCGGTAATTGCCCAGGAAACGCCGGTTGGTGTTGTTGACCTGTTTCACGCCCGCATGGGTCGTTTTGCGCGAGAACAGGTTGTAATATTGCGGGTAGTCATACAGCACGTGGCGGCCCAGGATGGACATGTCGCGCGCGGTGGACAGATGGCCTTTCTCGGTCAGGCCGTGGGCGTTTTTGAAGGTCGTTTTGGTCATGCCCAACGCCTTGGCGGTGCGGGTCATGCGGCGGGCAAAGGCAGCCTCCGACCCGGAAATCGCCTCACCTATCGCCGTGGCTGCGTCATTGGCGGATTTCACCGCTGCGGCACGGATCAAGTAGCGCAGCGCGATGCGCTGCCCGGCCTTGAGCCCAAGTTTGGACGGTTGTTCCGCTGCCGCCTTGCGCGAAATTTTGACCTTGGTGTCGAGGGTGATCTCGCCTTTGCGGATCGCCTCAAACGCCACGTAGAGCGTCATCATTTTGGTCAGCGATGCGGGATGTAGCCGCGTATCAGCGTTGCGCGCATGCAGCACTTTGCCGGTTCGCGCATCCATTACCAAAGCCGCGTAGGGCGCGGCGCCACTGGGGCTTGCGAACATCGCAAACGCTAAAACACATAGGCCCATGCGGACCCATTCCAAACGTCGTGAAAAATACACGCGACTACCCGTTTCTGCCTCGGGGCACGTCGTTGCGTGGCCCCTTTGTTTTTGCCGTTATTCGGCGATTGCTCGGAGGTTACCACAGAGGGGCGTTTCAGAAAACAGTTTAGTTTCAATGGTTTTGCAGAAAGTTTTGCAGCCTAAATTGCAGATGTTGTGGCGTGTCAGCGCGTGTCCACTACATCTGCCCAAACTTAACCGGTTGGTCATAAATCGGGCAATTTCGCAATATCGCTGGC
This sequence comes from Litoreibacter sp. JB4-2, assembly GCF_055693445.1. Taxonomy (NCBI): domain Bacteria; kingdom Pseudomonadati; phylum Pseudomonadota; class Alphaproteobacteria; order Rhodobacterales; family Roseobacteraceae; genus Litoreibacter; species Litoreibacter sp. JB4-2. The sequence goes on along the minus strand of NZ_CM146334.1, from coordinate 2,148,640 downwards.
CTACGCCTTTTCGCAGCGTGCCAATGCGGCTGGAATCCCTTCCAGAAGGCGCGCTTCGCGACGCTTCAGTTCCCGCAATTTGCGCCGCTCGGACGCCACGTCGATGGCGACGGGCGTGCGATCAACCACGGGTTCGGAGCGGTTGCAGAAAGACACGCCGACATTGCGCCCGCCACTGCCGATGCAGAAATCTGTGAAGACGACATTGCGTTCACGGGTTTCGACGGCATAGCCGCGCGCGAGGTTTGCTTCGGTCTTGGCGATCAGGTTCTGAACAATTTTCAGGTCTTTGGTCGCGTCTTGAATACACAGCTTTTCGGGCGTGGCGCAGGCGCCGAGCGCGCAGATCAATAATATGGGGGCAAAACGGGTCATACGGCTATCCTACACGGTCTCGGTTAAATTTGGGTGGGAAATTCTAGCTTTTCTCCCCCAGAAGGTCGGTGTCGTTTTCTGGGATGGCGTTGGTGGCGGCGGCGATTTCAACCTCATCTTGTTCATTGGCCAAATCGGCCTCCGCGTGTGAGACGCTTGGCTCGTCAATTGCGGCGTCCTGCGTGCTTTCGGCGATGTCGCGGTCGGCGAGCGCTTTGGCCTTCGCTTCGGCCACGCCACCCAATTGCACGATGGGCACGCCTTGCGGGAAGATCACTTCGCGGGCGTCGTCCGGCATGGAAATGCCTTCCTCCGTCAGCACGCGTTTGACCTGCCGCAGGATCGCCGATTTGACCTTCAGGACCGAGAAATTGCGCGCGTCGATCCAGAAATAGGCTTTCATATTGACCGTTGAGGCCCCGAGGCTGTCGACAAGGATCATTGGATGCGGCTCATCGGTGACGGCTTCATGGGTTTCCAACATGTCCATCACAATTTCCTGCACCCGCGCGATGGAGGCGTCATAACCCACACCCACATCAATCGTCTCGCGCCGGATGGGGGAGGCCGAATAGTTGATGATCGTGCTTTTGAAGATCGTCGCATTGGGGATCTGGATATGGTTGCCCTCCACCGACAAGAGCACGGTGGAACGCGTGTTCATCGACTGGACGGAGCCCAGATTGCCAGACACTTCGATAAAATCGCCGGCGCGGAAGGGGCGGCGGATGCTGAGCAGCAGCGAGGCCAGAAAATTCTCCGCAATGTCGCGGAAGGCAAAACCCACTACGATCCCCAACACCCCGGCCCCGCCAAGAAGCGAGAAAGCGATCTTGGTCAGCCCCGCCACCTGCAGCACAACATAGAGCCCGATCAGGAAGATCGGCAGCGCCAGCAGGCGGGAGACGATGTCGCGCAGCAAGGGCGATTCCATGCCGCCCAAGAGCCAACGGCGCAGCAAATGCGCAACGCGCGCTGACAACCACCACGCGACGGGCAGGATCACAATGGCAAGGATCACCAGCGGCAAAGATGTTGTCGCGCGGATTACGACCTCCCGCACCTCGCGCAGGGCGGGGGCGAAGGTCCAGTTGGCTTCCTGCACGACGCTGATGCGGTTCACCACGGCGACCACATCTTGCGTGTTCGCCGCCAGATCGCGCGCCCAGGCCTTGTTTTCGTCGCTGTCGGTTTCACCATCAAGGAAGACGATCCCATCCGTGGCCTCTACCCGCGGGGCGGTGAACCAGCCGGTGGTGCGCAGGATTTTCAGGATGCGCGTCTCGATTTCCTCATCGCGCGCAACCGGCGTTACTGCGACGGAGCCAGTCGGCGCAGTGACTTCGGCCTCAACCTCTGTCGTGGGCGATGTCTGTTGCTGCGCAAGCGCGGGCGTGCTTAGCAGGGCGAGGGCAAAGAGAATACGGATCAACATGTGTGCCAGCCTAGAGCGAGCTTTGCCCCTGATGCCAGCCGAAAAATGCGCTTATGGCTGCGGGACAACCTTGCCCGGGTTCATAATATTCTGCGGGTCCAGCGCGGCCTTGATTGCCCGCATCGCATCAAGCGCGACAGCATCCTTGTTGCGCGTCATGGAGGGCAGCTTGGTCAACCCGATCCCATGTTCCGCCGAGAAACTGCCGCCAAGCGCGCTGACAGTATCGTCCACGGCTTTGCGCATGGCGTCGCGCAAATCGGCATCATCGCGGCTGGGGTAGACTGTGTAATGCAGGTTGCCGTCGCCCAGATGCGCAATCCCCAACTCTTTCGCACCAGCATCAAGCGCTTGTATCTGCGGGCTGATACGTTCCAAAAACTCCGCGACTTGATCAAGCGGGACGGCCACATCCGTGTCGACCAGATTTGGGGTGGTCAGAGTGATTTCGGCCGCCTGTTCGCGCCGTTCCCACATCGCGCGGCGCTGCGCCTCCGACGTCGCCACGACGGCGTCCAGCACCTCGCCGCTGTCCAACATGTCGCCAAGCACCGTTTCAAGATAGGTCGTGATGGGCACGCTGCCATCGGGGCCAGGGGTCGCATCGCGCGGGGCCGTGGCGCCGATATCCACCAGAATGTTGACGTCGTAGTTGTCATCAAACGGCGCGCGGGCACCCGGGATATGCGCCATATGCCGTTCCATATAGTAGCGCGGCATGTATTCGAACGCCTCAACCGCGCCACCCGTGGCCTGCTGCAACGCGTTGAGCAGACGCAACGCGGCCGCCAAATCAGGGCAGGCCACCATCGCCGTCGCATAGGCGCGCGGCTTGGGGCTAAGCTTCAACACAGCGGCGGTGATCAGGCCCAACGTGCCTTCCGCCCCGATCATCAGCTGGCTGAGGTTATAGCCGGAATTGTCTTTGCGCAGCGCGCTCATGACATCCATGACGCGCCCGTCGGGCAGCACCACCTCAAGGCCCAGACACAGCTCCCGCGTATTGCCGTAGCGCAGGACGTTGGAGCCGCCGGCATTGGTCGACAGCGCCCCGCCGATCATGGCCGAGCCGCGCGCGCCGAAGGTCAGCGGGAAGACCAGATCATGCGCGTCGACGGCGTCGTGGATGTTTGACAGGATCGCGCCTGCCTCGACTATGGCGGTGCGCGCGTCAGGGCGGATGTCGCGGATGGCATTCATCCGGGCGAGAGAGATCATCACCGCGCCTTCCGCCATCGTCCCGCCGGTCAGCCCTGTGTTGCCCGACACCGGCACAATTGGGGTGTTCGCGGCGGCGCAAGCCTTGACGACGGCGCTGACCTCACCCGTGTTAGCCGGGCGCACCACGCAGAGCGGGTGCGAGACATATTTCCCCGTCCAATCCTGACCATAGGGGGCGGCATCCGCGCCGGTCAGCACATGATCCGGCCCGACAATAGCCGTGCAGGCCTCGATCAAATTTGTTGAAACAGTCACCTGCATTGATTTGTCCCCGCCTTGCGCGCTGCTGGTCGATTCTCGCTTGACCCTGCCGCGCGCTTTTCATATCCCCCGCCCATTGGCGTTATAGCTCAGTTGGTTAGAGCGAACGACTCATAATCGTTAGGTCGGTGGTTCAAGTCCACCTAACGCCACCAAAAAACCCGTGTGCCGAAAGGCGCGCGGGTTTCTTGTTTTTGTGCGCATTGCATGCAGGCCCGGTTAGCGGTCTGTCCAGTAGACGCCAGCGGGCGGGATGGTCTGCCCGTTGAAATTGGCGGGCTTCAGCCCGTAGTTGAACGCGAACACGTGATCTTCGGTGCGGCGCAGGCGCAGCCCGTCGCTGACCGGGTGGGTGGCGATACCGGCCTCGGTGCACAGGTCCGACAGGATGCGCGCCAATGCGGTCTCGTCCAGCCAGGCGGTCAGATAGCGCATCGGGCCTTGGCCGATCAGCACGGGGTCGCCGTTCTGCGTGGCCTCGCGCACGGGCTCTGGTGTCACAACGTGATCCAGCCAGTGTCGGATTGCACCGCCGTCTTTCAAAGGCCGATCCATATCGGCGCGGAAGGTTTCTGACCGGGTGATGGTCAGATCCAGCCCGGGCAGGTTTGGCGGCAACGGGTCGGGAATGCTCAGCTCAGGCGTTTTGGAATTGCTGCGCGGGCCGATGACGGCCACGCCCTTGTAAGCCGCAAAAGCTGCTTTCAACGGGTCAGACATGCTGAGCAGCCCGGGCGCTAGCACAAGCCCGTAGGCAGACAGATCGGTGGCGTTTGACGGCACGATATCGACGTCCAACCCTAGCTTGCGCAACCCGCGATAGGTCTCAAACACCAGCCGGAAATAGTCAAACCCGGTGCCTTGCGGCTGCACGTCCCAACCCCATGCTGAGGGGTAATCAAAGACGAGCCCGACCTGCGCTGTGGCGGTGCCGACCTCCGGCATTAACGCCATTTCCTGTGCCACCTGCGCGGCTTCGGCCAATGCAGGCGCAGGCGCGCGGTCCGGGCGCAACAGCCCCGCATGCATTTGTTCCTGCGCAAACGGGGCCTGCCGCCAGCGGAAATACAACACCGCCTCGGCCCCATGGGCAAAGGCCTCCCACGCCCAAAGGCGGGCCATGCCGGGCAGGGGCGCGGGGTTCACGGGGGCCCAGTTCACGGGCCCCGGTTGCTGTTCCATCACCCACCAGCGCCCCTGACAGGTCGCGCGGTACAGATCATGGTGGAAGGCCTGAAAATCCGGATCGCCCTGCTGGGCGTAGGCGCGTTTATGGGCGTCCGTGTCTTCGAGACGGTCCTCAAGAAAGCCCAGCGGGTAGCTGTCCCACGAGGCGATATCCAGATCGGCGCCCATCTCGAAATGGTCGAATTCGACGATGCGGCCCATGAAATTGTGGATGATCGGCGCCTTGGAATGGCGCTTGAGGATCTCGCATTGCTCGCGGTTGAAGTTAACGACCTGATCGGAGCTGAACCGCCGAAAGGCCAGATCGTGGCTTGGGTTCGGCTCGGTCACGGTCAGGTTGGGCAATCCAATTTGGTCGAACGTGTCATAGTCCATGGACCAGAAGATGTTGCCCCAGGCGCGGTTCAGCGCGTCGGTGCTTTGATACTTCTGCGCCAGCCAGTCCTGAAACGCGCCGCGCGCGGCGTCAGAGTAGCTGATGACCGTGTCATGGCAGCCATATTCATTGTCGGTTTGCCACGCCGCGACATGGGCGTTTGCGCCGTAGCGTTTGGCCAAGATTTCCGTGATCCGCCGACTTTCCGCGCGGTAACCTTCATGGCTGAAGCAGTAATGGCGGCGTGAGCCAAACCCGCGCGGATTGCCCTGCGCATCAACAGCAAACATATCGGGATGCTTGTCGGCCATCCACCGGGGTGGCGTGGCGGTTGGCGTCCCAAGGATCACTTTCAGGCCCGCCGCGCCCAACACGTCAATCGCGCGGTCGAGCCAGTCGAGTTGCAGATCACCGGGCGCGGGTTCCATCCGCGACCAGGCAAATTCGCCAATCCGCACCCAGCTGAGCCCGGCTGCGACCATGTCGGCGGCGTCTTGCGGCCAGATCTCTTCAGGCCAATGTTCGGGGTAGTAGCAAACGCCGAGGCCGCGTTTCATAGGATCACCTGATATTCGGGAAGACCGATGACGCCCGTTTCAATGGAAAATGTCTGGCCCGCAAGCGGCTCAGCCGCCAGTTGATCCGACGTCATGCCTTGGCGGGCGGATGTCGCAAACAGCGTCGACATATCGGGGCCACCGAAGGCCGGGCAACTGATCTGCGAGGCGGGGAAGGCGAAGGCTTCGATCAACTTGCCTTCCGCCGAATAGCGCGCGACGCGCGATGCGCCCCATTGCGCGTTCAGATAACTGCCATCGGCGGCCACAACCGCGCCGTCTGGGTTCAGCTGTTCAATCGACAGATCCAGAAACAAGCTGGGTGCGGCGGCGGGCCAGCCTGTGTCATCCAAAGGCACCCGAAACACCTTCTTCGCGGCGGTGTCGGCCCAATAGGCACAGCTTTTGTCTGGCGCGAATGCAATGGCGTTGGTGATGGTGAGCGGTGCAAACAGGCGGCGCAGCTCGCCCCGGTAGTAGCGGTAGATCGCGCCCGCTGCAGGTTCCGCCATTTTGCCCATCGTGCCGATCCAGAACCCACCCCATGGGTCCGCACGCCCATCATTGCTGCGGGTCTTGGCGTCGTCGGCCTCTAGGTCGCACAAATGCGTTTGTGTTTTGCTTTCAAGGTCATAGGTGAATAGCGCCACTTCGCTGGCGATCAGCAACGTGCTGCGATCCACCCACCCGGCGGCGGAGACATGATGCTCAAACCCCCAGCTGTCACCGCTGTCGCAATGCAGCTGCTTGCCAAGAATATCGAACCAGAAAAGCTGTGCGCGTAGCGGATGCCAAAGCGGGCCTTCGCCCAGCTTGCAGGGCCGGGCGTCATGGACCTGCGCGCTCATCCGTAGGCGGCGTCATAGGCCGCGACCATCTCCCGCGCGATGGGGGTGATCTCGTCCGGCGTGCGGCCCGGTTTGTACAGCGCTGAGCCGATGCCGAACCCGCTGGCGCCAGCTTGCTTCCACTCCGCAAACCCGTCCGGGCCCGCGCCGCCAACCATATAAACCTGCGTCTCTGGCGGTAAAACGGCGCGCACTGCTTTCAGCCCGTCAATGCCCATCGCAAAACCCGGGAACACCTTCAAACCGCTGGCCCCGGCTTTCAAAGCGGCAAAACATTCGGTCGGCGTCAGCACGCCGGGCCAGCTTTCCAGCCCGGCCGCTTTGGTGGCGGCGATTACCTCCGCGTCGGCATTCGGTGACACGATCAGGCGTCCGCCGACACCTGCCACGGCGGTCACGTCCTGCACGCTCAACACGGTACCCGCCCCGATTAAGGCCTTGTCGCCAAAGGCTTTTACCATCGCCCTGATGCTGTCCAACGGGTCAGGGGAATTCAACGGCACCTCGATCTTGTCGAAGCCTGCGTCGATCAGCGCGCCGCAGACCGGAACGGCCTCGGACGGGGTGATGCCGCGCAAAATGGCGATCAGGTTACGGCTCATGCGATCAATTCCTTATATGCGGCGGCGAGGCCTTTCAGGGTCATCTCGTCGCCTGTGTGTTGTGCGGCCACAAGCCCCTGCACCGACAGCGCGTCGGCATAGAGCGCGTTCAGCGACGGGTGGCCGACAAGGGCGATGTTCTGGCCCAGCCAATAGGGCTTAGTGGCGGCCAGTTCTGCGCCGATCAGCAGCCCTGACAAACGGGCGCGGGAGGTTGCACTATTCGTGCCCTCCAACAGATGCGAGGCGCGGATTTCAAACAGTTTCGCGGCGAGGCTTTCGGGCCGGGACATGGTCTGGGACACCGTTTCGCGAAACGCGTCGTGATCGATGTCCTTGCCGCTGACGGAGTGGCGCAGAACCGAATGATCCGACAGCAAAGCAAACAACTCTCCCGTCATAACGGTTTGAAAAGATACGATTTCCTTTGCAGAAATATGGACCCATTTTGTATGCGTGCCCGGCATACAAATCACGCCATCGAAATCTGGTTGCTCGGCCAGAAAGCCCGCGATCTGAGTTTCTTCGCCGCGCATGACGTTTGGGGACGTGTCTTGTTTGAGCCCGGGCAGTATATGCATGGAAATGCGGCTATTGCCGGTGGGCACAGAGCTGAGCGCGCCAAGTGGTGTTGTCGGCACTGTGCGGTAAGGTGCCTCCGCCCAGCCTTGGCGCGATCCGACCATGCCGCAAGCAATGACGGGCACAGCGTCCGTGCCGAGCCAAGGCTCAATCAGTGAAATCAGGGTCGGTTCGAACTCCGATTGTGAGAGTCCGGACATGCCTTTATCGCAGGATTTTTTGTCCTTGATGCTGCCGTCAGCCGACATCGCCCATGCGCGCAGGTTGGAGGTGCCCCAGTCGACCGCGATCCAGTCGGCATATGATTTTTCGCCTGACATCAACCCGTTACGACCACGCCGCCATCGATGACCATGGCTTGCCCGGTCATCATCTTGGAGGTCTTGGAGGCCAGAAACAGCACGCCGTTGATCATGTCATCGGGGTCCAGCGTGTCTTTCAGGCATTGGCGTTCCAGATGTGCGGCGAGCCCGTCTTCCGTGACCCAAAGGTCCTTTTGCTTTTGCGTCAGCACCCAGCCTGGGGCCAATGCGTTGACGCGGATCTTGTCGGGGCCAAATTCGCGGGCCAGTGAACGCGTCATGCCGTTGATGCCGGAATTGGCCGTCGTATAGAGCGGATAGCCTGCGTTGCCCATCATGTAGCTGATGGATGAAAAGTTGATGATCGAGCCGAAACCGGCTTTTTTCATATGTGGAACAATGGCTTGGCAGGCGAAGAAATAGGCCTTGAGATTGACGGCCATCATCCAGTCGAAGAAGTCGCTGTCGACCTCCGCCGTGGTGTGGCGCTTGTCATTGGCGGCGTTGTTCACGAGGCAGGTGATCGGGCCATGGGCCTCAGCCGATTGATCAATCGCGGCGGTTAGCGCGTCGGTGTCAGTGATATCTCCCTTGATAAACAAGGGCTTACGGCCGTGCTTCTTCTCCATCTCAGCCACAAATTCAGTCGCGTCTGAGCGGCCAATGAAGGCCACCTGCGCGCCTTGCGCCATGAAGCCATCCGTCAGGGACGCGCCGATGCCGGAGCCGCCGCCGGTGATAAACACAGACGCGTCTTTCAAGTCGTGGAATGTAGCAATCTCGGTCATGTTAACCTCTTTTCTGACGTACACATTGCGTACACAACCCGTACACACTCTGTAGTGACAGCCGCGTCGCAACGCAAAATTGTTAACGTCGCGCGGATCACAGCTTTTCGCCCTCAACCACCCACATGGTTTCCGGGAAGGACCATGGCAGCGTGATGCCATTGGTCATCAGCCAGGTGCCCGACACCTCAATCGCCTTTTCCTTCAGGATTGGATTGGCGCGCGACAGCGTCGGTGGGGCCATGTTGTTGCGGTTTACCAGATTGACGCGGTAATGCGCATCGGGGTCGAGCCGAGTCAGGCGCAAGGGTCGTGGCGCGATCTGGCTGGAGGTTTCCGCCTTGCCCGCAAAAACGACAAAGCGCGACCCGTCGCGCGCTGATTGCTGTTCGGCGATGACAGCGGGATCGGCGCTGTCGAGCAGCAAGATATCGGCGCCTGTCATCCAGTCGCGATTGTATTTCCACCAACTGGTGACTTCGCTGAGCACGGCTTCTTCATGCGCGTTCAGTTCGCGCGGGTCCATCTCAAACCCCATATGGCGCTGTGCTGCAACCCACGCACGGAAGGAGATATCGAGGATCCGTCCCGAGGTATGGCATTGGCGCGGCCCGACATGCGAGCCGGTAACGGACAGCGGCAGGAAAAGCGCCGCGTTATGTTGCATCTTCAACCGCTCAAGCGCGTCATTGCTGTCCGACAACCACACACGTTGGGTGCGTTTCAGAATGCCGAAATCAATGCGACCGCCGCCGCTGGCGCAGCTTTCAATCTCGACATGCGGAAAATCGGCGCGCAACCGGTCAAGCAGCGCATAAGAGCCGCGGGTCTGGTCCGCATCAGGCGCGGGCAGCACGCGATTGTGGTCCCATTTGATGTATTCGATCTCATATTCCGACAGGATCGCGGCCATCCGCTCATAGACGAAATCGCGCACATCCGGCAGGCCCATATTGAGCGCCTTTTGCTGACGGCCCAGCACCTGATCCTCCGCGCCCAAGGCCCAGCTTGGGTTGGCGCGGTGCAGGTCGCTGTCTTCGTTGATCATCTCGGGCTCAAACCAGATGCCGAAGCTCATGCCTTCCTTGTGAACGTGATCAATCAGCGGTCCCAGCCCGTCGGGATATTTTCGCGGGTCAACCTGCCAATCAGACAGCGACGTCGTGTCGTCGTCGCGCTGCCCGAACCAGCCGTCATCAAGAACAAACCGCTCGGCCCCAAGTTTGGCGGCGCGGGTCGCGATATCTTGCAAAATGTCGAGCTTGTGGTCGAAATAGACCGCTTCCCAGCAATTGTAATGCACCGGGCGCGGCTTGTCGTTGGCAGGCGTGACGATGCGGTCGCGCAGGTGGCGCTGAAAGGCCACGGCGCAGCCGTTCAAACCATCGTCGGAGAAGGTGATATAGAGCGTCGCGGTTTCAAAATGTGTGGCTGCGTTGACCTCCATCCGCGCGGCATGGCCGAACTGGATTTGGCGGCGGCCATCTGGCAGCTCCTCCGCGATCATCTTGTGACCGCCGGACCAGCCGTAATGAAACGCGTAGGCATGCCCTTGCGTGTTGGTGGCCCCGCGGCACGGCACGATCAGCCCCGGGAAATGTTCGTGGCCCGTGCGGCCCGTGCGGTTTTCACGGTAGCGCATGCCCGGCGACCAAGCGGTGCGGTTGAGTTGGAATTCGCCCGTCCAGCGGCCCGCGACATCGATCATCTCATCTGACAGTTGCGGGCCCGGAATAACGGGCGCGGATAGCCAATGCAGATGCACAGGATCATCCGCATCCAGCATCGCCTTGGCGGTGATCACCCGTGTGTCTGGGTTGGTCTCAAAAATCGCGGTGTAGCGCAGCCCGCAATCGGCGTCCTTATAGTGCAGGGTAAGGCTGTCATCGGTTTCTTCCGCGCCCTCGAAACAGAACTTCGGCAGCAGCGGCGTGCCGTTTTTCGAGCGGACAATGAGGCCCGGCTGGCCCGGGAAGGTGCGCGATGCCTCCGGCAGCAGCGACAGGTCAGGGTTTTCGTCCAACATGCCGCCGGTCACGTCCAACGCATTGGCGTGATACAGCGTGCCCAGGTCTTCATCCGTAGGCAGAGGCGGTCCCCAATAGACCACCTCCGGCAAACGCGTCCTGCGCGCGGCAAGCACCAAAGTTTGCCGTTTATCATCCAGGCGCCAGGCCTGGAACGTGTCGTCGATCATGCGTGTCTCTTACTTAACGGCACCGAGGGTCAGGCCCGCGATGAAGTGTTTTTGCATCAGGAAGAACATGGCCACGGGTGGCAATGCTGCCACGATCGAGCCCGCGCTCATCAAGTGATATGCCGCACGGAATTGCGCATTGAAAGAGGTAATTCCCGCTGTAACAGGTTGTGATTCAACACCCTGCGTCAACACCACCGCCCAGAAGTAATCGTTCCAGATGAAGGTGAAAATTAGGACAGCAAGCGCCGCCAATGCCGGTTTCATAAGCGGCATGATAACGAACACGAAGATGCGCCATTCGGAGATGCCTTCGACGCGTGCGGCCTCGACCAGCTCGAAGGGCAGTGCGCGGATAAAGTTGCGCATGAACAGCGTGCAGAACCCGGTTTGGAACGCGATGTGGAACAGCACGAGGCCGGGGATTGTGTTGTAGAGCCCAAGGTCCAGCGTCAGGTCGCGAACCGGCACCATCAGGATTTGGAACGGCACGAAGTTGCCCGCCACAAACATGAAGAAGACCCAGATATTGGCCTTGAACTTGTAGATGCCCAGCGCAAAGCCGGTCATCGAGCTGAGGATGATACAGCCGATTACCGTGGGCACCGTGATCAGCACCGAATTCAGCATGTAGCGCGGCATGTCGGAGCCAAAGACCAGCCCGTAATTGGTGAAGCCCTCAAAGCTGGATGGCAGCCCCCAGTAATTGCCTGAAGTGAAATCGCTATCGGGCTTGATCGAGAAGAGTGCAACCGCGAGTAGCGGCGCCAGCCAGACCAGAAGGGAGATCGGCAGCAGCGTTTTGTAAGCTATCTGGACGCCGGGGGTCGATTTTTCGATTGGTGTCGGAAACATCTTAGCGTCCCTTCTCTTCGTTATACATCGACCACAGGAAGTAGGTGATGAAGATCAGCATGATCAGGAACAGCACCACCGCGATCGCGGCGCCATAGCCCATGCGGAAGCCGTATTCCGACAGCGCGACCTCAAACATGTAGAAGCTGAGCACCCGGCTTTCCCCGAACGGGCCGCCATTGGTCATGATGGAGATCAAATCGAAGGACCGCAGCGCGCCGATGATTGTCACCACGAAGGCGATGAAGGTGGCAGGCTTCAATTGCGGGATAACCACGTACCACAGCATCTTGAGGCGTTTGGCGCCATCGAGGCGCGCGGCCTCGATCTGCTCGGGGTCCACGGCGTTGAGGCCGGTGAGATACAGGATCATACAGTAAGCCGTTTGCGGCCACAGACCGGCGGCGATGATGCCGTAGGTCACGTAAGTATCATCGCCCAAGACGTTGATCGGCCCCAGACCGATCCAGCCCAGCGCGATGTTGAGCAGCCCGAAGGTGGGGTCATAGAACCATGTGAACACCAAGCCGACAACGACCTGAGAGATCACAAACGGGAAGAAGAACAGCGACTTGTAGAGCCGGATGCCAAACACGGTTTGGTTCAGCAAAAGCGCGATTAGCAGACCCGCCGGGATCGCCAACAGATACAGCACCAGCCAGATCAGGTTGTTGCGCAGCGATATGTAGAACGCATCATCATCCCAAAGCTCTGCATAGTTGGCCATGCCGATGAATTCCGGCGCGCCCAGCCCGTCCCACGCCAAGGTGGAATAATAGAAAGACTGAAAAATCGGAATGATCACGTAGACCATGAAGAAGATCACGCCGGGGATCAGGAACAGCCAAGGCGTCACCGCGATCTCGTTGCGTTTATACCAGCCGCGTTGGCTGGCCCCTGTTGAGACTGTTGCGTCTGCCATGACGGATCCTCCCACGGATTAGTCCTGCTGCGGCTGTTTTAATACTCAGCGCATGTGAAAGGGCCAATGAAACGGGGCGCTTGCAGATGGGCTGGGGGTGAATGGGGCGGCGCGGGGCCGCCCCAAAAAGTCGTTCAAGCGATGCGCTTACTTGTAGATACGCTCGGCAGCTTTGTCCAAACGGGCCAGGATCTTGTCCAGGTTGTCTGGCTTAACCATGAACTCTTGCAGGCCTTCCATGCCAACTTTCGCCATTTCAGCAGGTGCGTCACGGTCGAAGAACTGTGCCACGCCGCCCGGGCTGTTGGAGGAGAGCATTTCGAAGCCTTCCAGCAGGAACTTGTCGTCATCGACCGACGAGTTTGCGTTGACGGGCAATTGGCCCAGCGCGTCGCCTGCGTTGATGATGGTTTGGTTCTCAGCCGACACAACGAACTTCAGGAATGCTTTCGCATTGTCTTTGTTCGAGGCACCCGATGGGATGTGGAACGTGTCGGTTGGCGCGTCTTCGGCCAGTGCCACATCAGCGTTGATTGCTGGGAATTGGTAGAAGTCCAGCTTGCTGTCATCCAGACCCGCTTCGCGCAGTGGTGGCACGGCGAAGTTGCCTTTCAGGATCGCAGCCGCTTCACCTTTAACGATGAACGGAAGGCTTTCCTGCCAGCTGTAGGACGTGTGGTTGTCGATGAACGCACCCATGTCCAGCAGCTCTTTCCAGTTGGCGAAGGTCTGACGCACTTCTGGGCTGTCCCAGTTGTGCTTGCCGGCCATCAGCTCCGAGTGGAAGTCATAGCCATTGGTCCGCATGTTGAGGTAGTCGAACCAGCCGCCAGCAGTCCAAAGGAACTTGGTGCCGATTGTGTAGCACTTGCGGCCCGAATCCAGGATTGCTTGGCAGTTGGACTTCATTTCTTCGAAGGTCGCAGGCTCGTTCAGGCCCAGCTCTTCGTAGATGTCTTTGCGGTAGTAAACGCCCCACTGGTAGTATGTGTAAGGCACACCCCACTGCTTACCGTCGAGTGTCATTGCGCCTTTGGTCGATGCCAGAGCAGCAAGCTCTTCATCCGCCCAAACGTCCGAGATATCTTCGAACAGGCCTGCATCCACGTAGGGGCGCATCCGGTTGGCGGCGTACCAGTTGGCAACGTCAGGCGTGTTCGCCGTCAGGAAGTTGCGGATCTGGGTTTTGTAAGCTTCGCGGTCGATGACCGTCAGCTCGATGTTCAGGTCTGGGTGCATTGCACCGAAACGCTCGACCATGCCTTCCATCACTGCGCGTGGCGCAGGGTTGGACATGTCCGAGAAGATGACGAGGTCGCCTGACAGCGCGTGGCCGTCTGCGTTCGCACCGGTGGCCGCAACGGCCAAAGCAAGCGTCGCAGCGGACGCCTTCAGGAATTTATGCATGTGTTCCTCCCTAGGAAGTTTCGAATAATGAAACTTGGTTTTGCATATTGAAAACTTAACAGCGACTCGGTTAGGGTTGTCAACAGGCAACTCGGGGAGGAGTTGCCCGGGAGGACATATGTCAGAACGCGCCAACGAGGCTGGAACGGTGGGTAAAGCATTGAATGTGCTGGACCAAATTGCTGCGTTCGGCCGCCCGGTAAAGTTCGCCGAACTGCTCGAATCAAGCGAGTATCCAAAAGCGACCCTGTACCGGCTGCTGCAGACTTTGGTGCAGCAAGGGATGGTGTCGCACAATCCGGCGAATGGGGCTTACGCGTTGGGGGTGCGGCTGGTGCGTCTCGCGCATCAGGCCTGGCAGACCTATTCGCTGGCCCCCGTCGCGCGCCCCTATCTTGACGCGCTGTCGCTTGAAATCGGCGAGACGGTGCATTTGGCGCAGCTTGATCACGCGCAGGTGCTTTATGTCGACAAGCGCAACGCCGCCGTCCCCGTTGAGATGTATTCCCAAGCCGGCAAGGTCGGCCCGGTCTATTGCACCGGCGTCGGCAAGGCGATGCTGGCATGGAGCCCGCTGGCCGAGCAGTCCCGCATCATCGAGCAGCAAAGCTACCACGGGTTCACCCCGCACACCGTCACCACCCGCCGCGCCCTGCGCACTGAGCTGGACGCCATCCGCACCCGCGGCTTCGCCTTCGACAATGAAGAGCATGAGCCCGGCATCATCTGCGTGGCCCTGCCGATCCTGTCGCAATCGGGTCAGGTGCTGGGCGGGCTGTCAGTCACGTCAACAACCGCGCGCCACAGCCTCGACAGCCTGGCCGCGCTGGTCCCGCATATGAAGAATACTGTCAGTCGCATTGCAGAGGACGCCGAAAGCTGGCGTTTCCCAGAACAAATTAGAGAACGCGCCTAAACTCCAGAAAGGGAGATTTCCATGTCAGGTTTGACAATCAGAAACGTCATTAAACGCTACGGCGACGTGCAGGTGATGCACGGGGTTGACCTCGATATCGGTGATGGGGAGTTCTGTGTGTTCGTGGGTCCATCGGGCTGCGGTAAATCCACCCTGCTGCGCATGATTGCGGGCCTTGAGGAGATCACCGAGGGCAACGTCTCCATCGGCGAACGCGACGTAACCCGCATGGACCCGTCCGAGCGCGGCGTCGCCATGGTGTTCCAGACCTATGCGCTTTACCCGCATATGACGGTGAAGGAAAATATGGGCTTTGGCCTCAAGATGAACGGCCACCCCAAAGCCGTCATTGATGAAAAGGTCGCTGAGGCCACGCGCATCCTGAAACTTGAGGAATATCTGTCGCGCAAACCCGCCGCCTTGTCGGGTGGTCAGCGGCAGCGGGTCTCCATCGGGCGCGCGATTGTTCGCGGCCCTGAGGTGTTCTTGTTCGATGAGCCGCTGTCGAACCTCGACGCCGAGCTGCGTGTCGAGATGCGTGTCGAGATTGCGCGCCTGCACAAGGAAATCGGCGCGACCATGATCTACGTGACCCACGATCAGGTTGAGGCGATGACGCTGGCCGACAAGATCGTCGTGCTGCGCGCGGGCCGGATCGAACAGGTCGGCGCACCGCTTGAGCTGTACCGCAACCCCGACAACAAATTCGTGGCAGGCTTCATTGGCTCACCCGCGATGAACTTCCTCGATGGCACCGTCAAAGGCGGGCAGGTCGATGTGCCGGGTCTGCAAAAAGCGGTTTCGGTCGATGTCACAATGCCCGCTGATGGCACCGATGTCTCAATCGGTCTGCGGCCTGAGCACCTGATCATCGATCCGAATGGCGACACTCATACTGTTGAGCTGACCGAAGCGCTGGGCGGCGTGTCTTACGCGTATTTGATGAGCAAATCGGGCGAGAAGATCATCGTGGAGGAGCGCGGCGATGAGCGTTCCGTTGAAGGGACGACCGTGGGCCTGACCCTCGATCTGCCGCGCGCGATGCTGTTTGATGCCGCAACGGAGGCACGTATCCGCTGACCCTGCGACAAAACTTCGCTTTTTAAGGACTCTTTTGGCGCTTTTGCTTGCTTGATCGGTTTCTAACCCCAAATCAGGGGTTCGGAACCGTTGAGGAGCGTTATGAATACCTTTGTCAAAGTGACTTTCGCCGTGGGCATCCCGCTGATGATTTTGCTGGGGATGAAAGACATGGTTGCCACCTTCTATCGTCCCGACGATCCGGGCCGGCTCGCCTATCAAGTGATTGAACCGGTGGAGATTGAAGAGGTCGAGGTCGAAGAAGAGCCTGAGCCCGAGGTGATCGAAGAAGAGGTTGCTGAGGCCGAGGAAGAACCTGCGGAAGACACCGCGCCGCTTGAGGTTGCGGAAGAGCCTGAGGTTGACGCGACCGAAGACGTCGAGATGGAAGCGCCCACTGAGGTCGCAGAGGCGGACAGCGCGGAGGCACCTGCTCCGACGGCGATTGCGCTGACCGATGATGAGATGGCCCAGGCGGAGCGTGCCTTGCGGAAATGTAAAACCTGCCATCAGGTCGACCAAGAACGCAATCTTGCAGGCCCGCATCTTGTGGGTGTGATCGGTCGCGAGATCGGCAGTGTAGACGGGTTCCGCTACTCTGGCGCGCTTGAAGAACTGGGCGCTGCAGGTGAGCTTTGGAACACAGACAACCTGCAGGTTTGGATCACTGACCCTGCCGCCTTTGCGCCGGGCACCAAGATGAATTTCAAGCTGCGCGACGAAGAAGAACGGCGCTTGATCGCGGGATGGTTGGCCGCGCAGTAAAGCCCACCACCGCATTTTGCAGAACTTAAAAATGACCCCACGCCCGAAACGGCGTGGGGTTTTTCGTTCCGAACTGCCAAAAATAAGTCTGTACAAAGTGGGGTAGCGGCCTCTGAAAACAGCCCAGTTTTGTACAAAACCGGATACAAAAGGCGGCTCCCGTCCGGGCAGCCCGCGTATGTGGTTCAAAAGTTAAACGAAAGTAGAGTTTTCTAAAATACTTTCGTTTCTTTCGAAATTATGCCATAGTCACGCCGGGAGGTTGGCATGCTCAGCCAAAGACAACGAAAGATTCTGGCGCTGATCGAGGCGCAACAGCGGGTGCGCGTGGATGATTTATCCGTCCAATTCGCCACCACGCCGCAAACCATTCGTAAAGACCTGCAAACGCTCGCGGAGCTGCACCATGTGGTCCGCTTCCATGGCGGCGCGGCGGTCGTGGGCGGCGTCGAATATACCAGCCCGGCCGAGCGGGAAACGGACGCCTTGGCCGCCAAGCGAGCGATCGGGGCTGCGGTCGCCGGACGTATCCCGCAAACCTGCGCCGTGTTTTTGAACGCCGGCACCACAACGGCGCAAGTGGCGCGGATGCTGTCGGGCCACAGCCAGTTGCGGGTGATCAGCGACAACGTCGATCTAGCTGCAGAGATGCGCGTGTTTCCGGGGGTCGAGGTGATCGTGCCGGGCGGCGCCGTGCGCCGCAGCGACGGCGCAATCTTGGGCGCTGAGGCCGTGGATTATATCCGCCAATTCCGCGTCGACTACGCTGTGATCGGCGCGGCGGCGCTGTCTGAGGATGGCACTCTGCTCGATTTCGACCTCGCCGAAGTCCAAATCTGCCGCGCGATGATGACCCATGCGCGCCATGTCATACTGGCGATTGATAGCGGCAAGGTTGGGCGTAGTGCGCCCGTAAGGCTTGGGGGGCTATCGGACGTGCACACTTTGGTGACGGAGGCCGCCTCAGAAGGTTGGCTTAAACCTTTATGCGCAGCACATGAGGTCGAGTTGGTGTTGGCTTAGTCGTCTGTTTGGCGGGCAAAGTCGCTATAGGATCGTTGCAGTTGAACGTCTGCTCCACCGATAGACATCGAGAACACCGCGTGAAACTAGAATTGCAGGAAGGCCCACGTAAATAAATTTTGTTTTCAGGACCAAAGCCGAGTTATCTTCACGGTATGAAAACCGCGCCGGACAAGGTGATTAATATGTCCTCAACAAAACCAACCCTGCATTTGTTGTGCGGAAAAATTGCTTCTGGAAAATCAACTCTGACTGCCGAACTTGGTCGCGCGGCT
Organism: Litoreibacter sp. JB4-2; assembly: GCF_055693445.1. Taxonomy (NCBI): domain Bacteria; kingdom Pseudomonadati; phylum Pseudomonadota; class Alphaproteobacteria; order Rhodobacterales; family Roseobacteraceae; genus Litoreibacter; species Litoreibacter sp. JB4-2. Next base: position 2,130,665 of record NZ_CM146334.1, on the reverse strand, counting down.
GGAACTGTTGTGATTGCCGAAGATGATTGGCTGAGCGGTCTATTTTCTGAAGAAATTTCTTCGATTTCAGAATACATGCGGTGCATGATGAGATTTCGCGAGGTCATTGGTCCGCACGTCGTGTCATTGCTAAGTGAGGGGATTTCGGTGGTCTTGGATTTCCAAGCGAACACAATTGCCTCACGTGACTGGATGCGAAGCATCTTGGAGCAGACAAATGCCGCACATAAACTTCACGTTTTGGATGTCCCAGACGAAGTTTGCATCGCACGGCTTCACGCACGCAATGCGCAAGCTGATCATCCGTTTGCGGCAACCGAAGAGCAATTTCGACAGATTTCAAAGCACTTCGTTGCTCCTTCACCCGAAGAAGGATTCAATATCGTTCTGCATCATGCTGACGCGAAGCTTTGAGCTAATCGTACCTTCGTGGGTGGTGCAGCGATCGTTAAAGTGGGCTCAAAGCGGCCAATCGCAGGTTTCGCGTCTCGCGCTCACGTAGCCGATGAAATGTTCTTCAGTGAAGCTTCGCCCTTGACTCACGCTTTCGTTTTGCGGCTAATCGAAAGAAACGCGCATTGACGCGTCTTCGGGAGGAAGACCAACATGCCAGTGATCCTACTCGCCGCCCGCCTTCTGGCGGGCATCAACGCTCCGATTTTGGCCGCCGGCCGCTGGATCGCGGTGGTTTTGATGGCGTTGATGGTGCTGGTGATCCTGCTGCAAATCTTCATGCGCTTTGTGATGAACGACGCGCTGCCCTGGTCGGAGGAGGCGGCGCGCTTCATGATGTTGTGGGTCGCGGGTGTCGCGGCGCCAACAGCGTTCCGGCGGGGCGGGTTTGTGGCGATTGATATGGTGGTCTTGATGCTGCCCAAGATCATTGGCGGGTTGTTGACACTGGCTTTGTTGTTCTTGTCGCTATTGGTTCTGGTCGTGGCCGTTCAAATCGGCTGGGGCGAGGTGACGGGCTTTGGCGGGCGCTTCGCAACGGCGGCGTTGAAATATCCAACGGATTTAAGCTTTGAGACATGGGTGAAAGTGCCTCGCAGCTGGATGATGGCGTCGCTGCTGGTGGGCGTGACGATCATGACGGTCGTCAACGTTGAGCTAATCTTGCGCTACATTGCTATTCTGGCCGGACGGGAGGGCGACTTGCCCGTCATTCCCGAAAGCGCATCGGTGGGGGCTGAATAATGCTGGTCTGGTTCCTTCCGCTCTTTCTGTTGTTCCTGATGGTCGGCCTGCCGGTGTTCTTCGGCCTGCTGGCCGCGCCCGGCATCATGTTGTGGCTGAATGGCGACGCGAAGGACATCACGCTGCTTTATCGCAACGTTTATAACGGGATGGACAGCTTCCCGCTGATGGCGATCCCGTTCTTCATGCTGGCGGGCGAGATGATGAACCGGGGCGGTATCACGATGCGGCTGGTCGAGTTCAGCCAAGCTTGCGTGGGCCATTTCAAAGGCGGCTTGGCGCAGGTGAACATTCTGTCGTCGATGTTGTTTGCGGGGCTGTCGGGCTCGGCGGTTGCCGACACCTCTGCCCTGGGTTCGATGCTGATCCCGGCGATGGAGAAGGAAGGCTACACACGGCGCTTTGCGGCGGCTGTGACAGCGGCGTCTTCGGTCATTGGGCCGATCATTCCGCCGTCGGGCATCATGATTATCTACGCCTATGTGATGGGCGAAAGCGTTGCGGCGCTGTTCCTGGCGGGCATCGTGCCGGGCATTTTGGTGGGCATCGGGCTGATGAGCGTGACGCGGTATTTGGCCAAGAACGGTGAGTACCCGCCCTCGCGCCCGCGTGCGACTTGGGGCGAAAAGGGGCAGGCGTCGTTGAAGGCGTTCTTCCCGCTGCTGACGCCGGTGATCATTCTGGGCGGCATCTTGGGCGGGGTGATGACCCCGACAGAAGCGTCGGCTGCGGCTGTGGCTTATGCGCTGATCGTGTCGATGTTTATCCTGCGGTCGATGAAATGGTCGGACCTGCCGGATGTGTTGCTGAAGGCGGCTTTGACGGCGTCGGTGGTGTTGCTGCTGGTGGGCGCGGCCATGGCGTTCAAAACGGTTGTCTCGCTCAGCCATGCACCTGAGGCTTTGGCGGAGTTCATTCTGACGCTCAGCAACAACCCGTTGATCCTGCTGCTGCTGATCAACCTGCTTTTATTCGTCGTCGGCATGTTTCTGGATGCGGGTCCGGCGATTATCATTCTGGGGCCGATCCTGGCGCCGATCTTCATCTCGCTTGGCGTGCACCCGGTGCATTTCGCGGTGGTGATGAGCGTGAACCTGACCGTGGGGCTGGCGACGCCGCCGATGGGACTGGTGCTGTTCGTGGCTTCATCCGTTTCAGGCGAGAAGGTCGAGACCATTGCGCGCGCGATCTTGCCGTTCCTGGCGGTCGAGATCGCTGTCATATTCCTGATAACATATCTGCCGCAAATTTCGATGACAGTGCCTTGGCTGACCGGCCATATCGCCTGCGCGGAAGGGGCCAGCTACATGCAATGCATCAGCCCAGAACCGATACCAAGATAGACTTAGCAAAGAAATCCAAGGGAGGATTACATATGAAACTAGGAACCACTTTGAAGGCGCTTGGCCTGGCCGCGATGATGGCCACGACCAGCGTCGCCGCTTGGGCGGACGGTCACGCGATGACCATCCGTGCGACGGCGAACTCTAATGAAAACGACGAGGATTATGACGGCCTCGTGGTCTTCAAGAACTACGTTGAAGCTGCCTCAAACGGCGCGATCACGGTTGAGCTGTTCATCGGCACGCAGCTGTGTGGCAACGGTGCGGAATGCTTGCAAGGCGTGGCTGACGGCACGATTGACGTCTATGTCTCCACCTCGGGTGGCGCGTCGGGCATCTTCCCGTTCATTCAGGTTCTGGACCTGCCATATCTGATGAGCGATGACCGGATTGCGGAGGCCGCATTGGCATCTGGCACCGAGTTCATGAAGACAATGCAAGGCATGGTCAAAGAGGCGTCGGGCGACAGCATCCGCCTGATGACGATTGGTAACACCGGCGGCTGGCGCAACTTTGCCAACACCAAACGCCGCGTTGCCAACCCTGAGGACATGGAAGGCTTGAAGATCCGCACCGTTGTGGCCGACCTGCCGCAAGAGCTGGTCAAAGCACTTGGCGCCGCACCAACGCCGATCCCATGGCCTGAGCTGTTCACTTCGTTCCAGACGGGCGTTGTGGAAGGCTCCAAAAACGGGATCACCGACATCATGGGCATGAAATTCCCAGATGCCGGCCTGCAATATGTCACGCTGGACGGGCACGCTTACATGGGCGCGCTGTGGTTCATGAACAACGAGAAGTTCCAAGGCATGGATGACGGCTTGAAGCGCGTTGTGGTCGACGGGTTCTACCAACTGCAGCAGGCGACATTCGCCTCGCCGAAGCGCAAGTCGATCCAGGCATATGAAGATTTCGTGGCCGGTGGCGGCGATCTTTACGTGCCAACCCCAGAGCAGAAAGCGGCGTTCAAAGCAGCGGCCGAGCCTGTCTACGGTTGGTTCAAAGACAATGTCGACGGTGGCCCAGCGGCGTTTGACGCTTTGAGCGCCTCCGTGGCGGCGGCGGAAGCATCCGTGGGTGCTGCGCGCGACGCGGACCTGAACTAAATGAATTGGTGCGGCGGGCGATCTGTCCGCCGCGCTAACCCCGCCCGTGGGGGTCTTGTTTGATATGCCACTTTCGGAGGTATTTCAGGTAAGACCGCGTCAGCGGAACGGATACATCCACACTTTGTAATCGGCGATCAGCTCATGCGCATGCGCAATTTGCTCCTTGGTCATCTTCTTGACCACCTCTTCCTGAGAAATAGCCGCGTCGGGGTCACCCCCGATGGCGCTGAGCGCGTACCACATATAGGCGCGGACCAGATCGGGGGCGGGCATGCCGATGCCTTCCTCATAGTACCAACCGATGCCCGATTGCGCGCCGGGATGCCCTTTCATGGAGCTGCGCAGATACCATTCGAAGGCGCGGACCGGGTCCTTTTCAACACCGAGGCCGAGGGCGTACATGACGCCGATCAGCTCCTCCGCGTCGGCATTGCCGGAACGCGCGGCGGGCCAGAGCGCCTCCCGCGCTTCTTCGAATTTATGGGCTTCCATCAGGTCGCGCGCGGCCTCGATATCGGCAAGCGCCGGACCGGTCATGAGGGCAAGGGCAAGAAGAATTCGCATAGTAGCCTCCGTCTGTTGGGGGCAGTTTGGCTGGGCTTGGCGGCGCCTGCAATGGCCGAAGCGCCCGATGGCATGTTCGACCCGATTGACGAAGGGATGGCCGCGATTGGCCAGCTTCTGTTTTACGATCCCGTCCTGTCGGGCAACCAGAATATCAGCTGCGGGACGTGTCACAATCACGACCATTTCAGCGCAGACGGGGTGAGCCTAGGCATTGGCGAAGGCGGTGTTGGTGTGGGCCCGAAACGGGTGACGCTGGACGGCCCTGACAAGATCAAAAAGCGCATCCCGCGCAATGCGCAGGCCTTGTTCAACGTGGGCGCTTTGGAGGTTTTCTTCCATGACGGGCGGCTTGGTGCTTCACCCGATTATGGCAACGGGGTAAATTCCCCGGCTGAGGAATGGCTGCCCGAGGGGCTTGATAGCCTGTTGGCGGCGCAGGCGCTGTTCCCGATGACATCGCAGTTTGAGATGGCGGGCAACCCGAAGGAAAATGAAGTTGCAGGCGCGATCCATGACCGGATTGACGCGGCCTGGCCGATCATCGCGAAACGCGTGCGGATCAATGAAGAATACGCCGCATTGTTTGCGCGTGAGGGCGTGAATGAGGTCTCGATTGCCGATATTGGCAACGCTTTGGCGGCGTTTATGGATGCGGAATGGCGCAGCTTTGACAGTGCTTATGACCTTGGCGAGATGACCGTCGCGCAGGAACGCGGTGCCGCGCTATTCTTTGGGAAGGCCGCGTGCAGCAGCTGCCATTCGGGCGATTTGTTCACGGATGAAGGCTTTCACGCCATTGGCTTGCCGCCCTTTGGGCCGGGGCGCACGCGGCGCTTTGATCCTATGCCGCGAGATGTGGGGCGGATGGCCGAAAGCGACGCGTTGGAGGATGCCTACCGGTTCCGTACGCCGTCGCTTCGCAATGTCGCGCTGACCGGGCCCTACGGGCATAACGGGGCTTATCCGACGCTGGCGGGGATCATTCGCCATCATGCGCGACCTTTGGAAAGCCTCGATGCATGGGGGCCGGAATTGGCACAATTGCCTGCGGTCCCGTGGTTGCAAAAGGCGGATTTCATCATCCACGAAGACACGCGTGAGATGGCTCGGGTACGCGCCAATATCGACATTGAGCCGAAGGATTTGAGCGATGCTGAGATCGCGGATCTGGTGGCCTTCATGGGCGCTTTGACGGGCAAAAAGTCCATTCATGGGCGGCTGGGCAAGCCCGACGCTGTGCCCAGCGGGCTGAGGGTCGACTGATGGGCGCGCGGGTTATGGTAGCCGGTTCTGCGGCTTTGGATTTTGTTTACAGCGTCGATGCGTTGCCGGAACGGGCCGAAAAATACGCCGCACAGGCTGTGGATATAGTTGGGGGTGGATGCGCGGCGAATGCGGCTGTTGCGATATCCCGGCTTGGCGGAAAGTCCCAATTATTGGCAAGATTTGGTAAAGATGAGGTCTCTGAGATCGTTCTTGGGGATATCTCGGCGGAAAACGTGGATACTTTCCCCTGCGTCATCACGGAAGGCGCGCGCTCGGCCATGTCATCGGTTTATGTGGATAAGTCGGGCGAACGGCAGATCATGGCGTTTCGCGGCTCGGGATTGGCTGTTGATCCGGGGTTGGCGCAATTGTCTGCCGATGCGGTCTTGGCCGACACAAGATGGCCCGAGGCCGCGCGGCAGGTGCTGGAAATGGCACGGGCTTTGGGCATTCCAGCGGTTTTGGACGGGGAAGCCCCGGTCCCGATCGACTTGGCAGCTGCTGCGAGCCATGTTGTGTTTTCCGAGCAGGGCCTGATGGACTTCACGGGCATTGATGATGTTGAAAAAGCCTACTCCGCGTTGGATTTGCCCGGCTGGGCAGCGGTGACCATGGGCGCTGCCGGCGTTTTGCACCCGGGCGGCGTTTTGCCGGGGTTTGAGGTGGACGTGAAAGACACGCTTGGCGCGGGCGATGTGTGGCACGGGGCCTTTACCCTGATGCTGGCAGAAGGCGCGCCCGAGTTAGACGCGATGCGGTTTGCCCATGCGGCGGCCGCCCTGAAATGCACGGGCTTCGGGGGGCGCAAAGCCGCGCCGTCACGCCCGCAAGTAGAGAATTTTCTGAAAGAGAGGACGCCATGCAACTGACAGCAGGCAAACTATGGGGCATGCGTCGCATGGCCGACGAGAACGGGTTGTTCAAGATGACCGCCGTGGACCAACGCCCGCCGATCAAGGGTCCGATTGCGGCGCATTATGGGACGGATGAGGCGCCCTACGAGGACGTCGCGCGCTTCAAGGCTATGCTGGTGGAGACTTTGCAAGGTGGTTCAAGCGCCATGCTTTTGGACCCGCATTACGCGATCCCGGTGGGGTTGAAGCACCTGTCGCCCACCAAAGGGCTGATCGTCACGCTGGAAGATTCGCTGTTTGAAGAGACCGGCATGGGCCGCAGATCGTCGATGATCGACGATTGGGACGTGGGCAAGATCAAGCGGATGGGTGGCGACGCGGTGAAGGTGCTGGCCTGGTACCGGCCCGACGCAAGCGACGAGGTGAACCAACACCAGAAGGACTGGACCAAGCGGATTGGCGAAGCCTGCGCCAAATATGACATTCCGTTCCTGTTTGAGCTGCTGGTGCATCCGATTGACAGCGATAGCGAGCAGACCAGCGAATATATCGAGATGAACACCAAACGCGCCGACGATGTTCTGAAATCGGTTGAAGCATTCGCGCATCCCGATTTTGGTGTTGATGTGTTCAAACTGGAAAGTCCTGTGCCTGCAAAAGACGTCGCCGCGACCGACGGCGTTCAGGCGATGTTTGACGAGATGGGCCGCTTGGCCGGGCGTCCTTGGGTGATGCTGTCGGCGGGCGCGGGCAAGCCGGAATTCAAGCAGATTTTGGACCATGCCTTTGCCGCCGGGGCGTCGGGCTTTCTGGCGGGCCGCGCGATCTGGTTGGATGCGTTTCAGGCCTTTCCCGATTGGGAAGCGGTGCGCGTGGGCCTTGAGGGTGAAAGTGCAGCCTATATGGCGGAGATTTCCGCGCTTGCGGATGCGAAGGCCACGGCTTGGGACAAACACGCGTGTTGGGGCGACGGTGGCGCTCAGTTTGCGCCTGCGGATGCCTCTTTCCGGCACGGTTATGAGGGCATCTGAATGAAGATCGGGTTATTGCCGCTGGGCCGTCCCACTTTTGACGTGCCCTATGCGGAAGAGAAACTGGCCGGGATGCTGGCCGATATCGACGCGCTTGCTGCCGCAGAGGGCCACGAGGTCATCGGGCCGCGCGCTCTGCTGATGGACGCGTCGCCGTCTGCTTTGGCGGATGTCGCGTCGGCTGATCTGGTGTTGGTCTTGCAAGTCACCTTTACCGACGCGTCTTTCGTCGTAGAGGCGTCGAAGCTTGGTGTGCCGCTGGCGATCTGGGCGGTGCCGGAGCCGCGCCTTGGCGGACGGCTGCGGCTGAACGCCTTCTGCGGGTTGAACCTGGCGGGCCATGCTCTGGGGCGCAATGGGGTCGGCTTTGGCTGGCTCTATGGCGATCCAGGGGATGCGGACCTGACGGGGTTGCTGGCGGGCAAACATCAGGTCACGCGCATTGATGGTAACGCTGCCGGTTCGGAGGCTGCCGACAACCCAGTGCCGGAATTGAAGATCGCACGCATTGGCGCGCGCCCGGACGGGTTCGACACTTGCGACTATGACAAGGCCGAGCTGAAGGCGCTGACGGGGGCCGAGGTCGATGAGCTTGAGCTGTCGGACATGTTCGATGCGGCGCGTGGCCTGAGCGATGCTGCGGTCGCGCCCTACCGGGAGAAAGTCGCGCAGATCCCGAACCTGACAGACATGGATAAGGGCGAGTTGGACCGGTCATTGAGGCTGGTAGGCGCGCTGGACATGCTGCGCAGCGAAAACAGCTATGACGCCTTCGCCATTCGCTGCTGGCCGGAGACTTTCACAGAATATGGCGGGGCTGTTTGCGGGCCAGTTTCGATGATGGGGGAGGCGCGGGTGCCCTGCGCTTGTGAGGCCGATGTGTACGGCGCGGTCACGCAGGCAATTTTGCAGAAAGTTGCGGATGCCCCCGTTTTCTTGGCTGATTTGGTCGATATGGATGTGGAAGACGACACTGGCGTGGTGTGGCATTGCGGGCAGGCCCCGCTGTCCATGACCGAGGATGAGCCGATGGCGACGGTGCATACCAACCGCAAGCAGGCGTTGCTGTATGAGTTTACATTGAAGCCGGGGCGGGTGACGTTTTTCCGCATTTCGCAGGCTTACGGCGAACCGAAAATCGTGATTGGCAGCGGTGAAATGCTGCGCAGCGAAATGGCCTTCACCGGAACATCCGGTGTCGTTCGTTTCGACAATGCTGCGCAGAAAACTCTGCAAGATGTGATGGACTCGGGACTGGAGCATCACATGGCAATTGCTTATGGCGACCACCGGTCTGCATTACGCGGTGTCGCCGCTGGCATGGGTCTTAACGTTATAGAATTGGGTGCAGCATGATCAGATACGGGATCATCGGCTCCGGCATGATGGGCCAGGAGCATATTCGCAATATCGCGTTGTTGGAGGGAGCGAAGGTTTCGGCCATCGTGGACCCGAATGAGCAGATGCGGGCGCAATCCACCGGCGCAACGGGCGCGGCCGGATACGTCACGATGGACGAGATGTTGGCGGCGGATGCCTGCGATGTGGTGCTGATTGCGGCGCCCAATGACACGCATGCGGGGATCATGCAGAAATTGCTGGCAACGGATAAACCAATCCTTGTGGAAAAACCGCTGGCGACCTCAAGCGCCGATTGCCGCGATTTGCTCAATATGAACAAGGGACGTGTTGCGCCCGTTTGGGTCGCAATGGAATACCGCTACATGCCGCCTTTGCAGCGGCTTATGCAGGCGATTGACCAGGGCGCGGTCGGCACGCCGCGCATGATGTCGATACGGGAGCATCGCTTTCCGTTCTTGCCCAAGGTGGATGATTGGAACCGGTTCAACGCGCGCACGGGCGGGACGCTGACGGAGAAATGCTGCCATTTCTGGGATCTGATGCGGCTGGTGCTGGGCGCGGACCCGGTGCGAGTCTATGCAAGCGCGGGCGTTGATGTGAACCATCGCGACGAACGGTATATGGGGCAGATGCCCGACATTATCGACAACGCCTATGTCATTGTGGATTTCGCCAATGGATCGCGCGGGATGCTGGATCTTTGTATGTTCGCGGAGGGTTCTTTCTGGCAAGAAACCGTCGCGGTGACGGGCGAAAAAGCGCGGGTGGAGGCGTTTGTGCCCGGGCCTGCGCGGTTCTCCCCCGATGGGAAGGAACGCGAGGCTGAGTTTGTAATGTCGCTGCGCGCGTTGAAGGAAGAGGTGCGCGAAGTGGTCCATGTGCCTGAACATATTCTGGCGGCGGGTGACCATCATGGGTCGACCTTCTTCCAACATGAGAAGTTCATTGATCTGGTGCGGACCGGCAAAGGGGAGCCTGAAGTGTCCTTGATGGACGGATATTGGTCTGTGCTGGTCGGTGAGGCTGCGGAGGAGTCCGCACGCTCTGGTCAAGCGATAGATTTGCGCGGGAAAGGCCCATGAGTTTTGGTGTGATGCCTGATGGCAGCGCGGTTGAGCGGCACCGGATTGAGGGCGGCGGGCTAACGGCTTGGGTGCTGAGCTACGGCGCGGTTTTGCAGGATTTGCGGCTGGATGGCCATGACGCGCCATTGGTGCTGGGGTTTGAGGAGTTCGCGCCCTACCTGACCGACAGCCCGTATTTTGGCGCCATTGCCGGGCGCTGCGCAAACCGGATCGGCGAGGGGCAGTTTGAGATTGACGGGCGGGCCTATCAGGTCGACCGGAATTTCATGGAGACGCATCATTTACATGGCGGGCGCGCGGGCGTGGGCAAGCGGAATTGGACGGTGGAAAGCGTTGCTGCTGATCGGATCACGTTGCGCATTGAGCTGGCAGATGGCGAGATGGGCTATCCCGGCAACATGGTGGCGCGCTGCACCTATGCGTGCCTTGAGGGTGGTGTTTTTGATGTGCAGATCACGGCGGAAACAGATGCGCCGACGCTTTGTAACTTCGCCCATCACACCTATTGGAACCTCGATGGTGATGAGACGACGGATCACCACCTCATGCAGGTGGATGCGGATCGTTGGACGGTCGTAGACGATGGGTTCATCCCCACGGGCGAGAGCGCGGATGTCGCCGGCACGCGCTATGATTTCCGCCAGATGCGTCCGATCAAAGACGACATCTTCATTGACCACAATCTATGCCTTTCGGATGAACGTACGAATTTGCGCAAAATTGGGACTTTGATCTCTCAAAAATCGAAGGTTTCGATGGAAATGCGCTCGACCGAGCCGGGGTTGCAGGTCTATGACGGATTCAAGCTGGCGGTGACGCTGCCGGGTCTGGGAGGGCGAAATTACGGCAAGAACGCAGGCGTCGCGCTTGAGCCGCAGGTCTGGCCGGACGCCATTAACCATTCCGAGTTCCCCAACGCGGTTTTGCGACCGGGCGAGCTTTACACCCAACACACGCAGTTTGCGTTTTCGAAAGGATAGTCGCGATGAGCTACTCAACATTCATGAAAGAGGCGAACCTGATCGGCGGCGCTTGGGTCGGGGCCGATAGCGGCGAGACGATTGACGTGACCAACCCGGCGACGGGCGACGTGATCGGCACGGTCCCAAATTGCGGCGACGTTGAAACGCTGCGCGCAATTGATGCGGCGGATGCGGCATTTGACGGGCTGGCGGGCATGGCGCTGATGGAGCGCGTGACCATGCTGATGAAAATGCATGACGCGTTGATGGACAACCAGAAGTCACTGGCCGAATTGCTGACCATCGAGATGGGCAAGCCACTGGCGGAATCGATGGGGGAGATCGGGATAGGCGCCGCCTATGTGCGCTGGTTCGCCGAAGAAGTACGCCGCGCAAAGGGCGAGATCGTGCCTGCGCCAACCAATGGCCGCCGTTTCCTTGTGACCAAGCACCCGATCGGTGTGGTGGGCATGATCACGCCGTGGAATTTCCCGTCCTCGATGCTGGCGCGCAAAGTGGCGCCTGCTTTGGCGATTGGGTGTTCGATCGTGGCAAAACCGGCGACGGCGACGCCGTTCAGCGGCCTTGCCTGGGGCGCGCTTGCTGAGGAGGTTGGCTTCCCGGCGGGCTCCGTCAACATCGTCACCGGCTCCGCGCGGAAAATCGGCGGCGCGATTATGGACGATCCGCGGGTACGTAAGGTGACATTCACGGGCTCTACCGAAGTGGGTAAAGAGCTGATCCGCCAATCGGCCGGGACGGTGAAGAAAGTTTCCATGGAGCTGGGCGGCAACGCGCCATTCCTTGTTTTCGACGACGCCGATATCGACGCAGCGGTACAGGGCGCCATGGTGTCGAAATTCCGCAACTCCGGCCAGACATGTGTCTGCGCCAACCGGATGTATGTTCAGGCGGGTGTCTATGACGAGTTTGTCGAAAAGCTGACCAAAGCCACGGCGGCCATGAAAGTTGGCAACGGCTTGGAAGATGGCGTCGAACAAGGCCCGCTGATTGACATGGACGCGGTCGAGAAGGTCGAAGAGTTCATCACAGACGCGACATCCAAAGGCGGCAAGGTTGTCCATGGTGGCGCGCGCAATGGCAATGGGCACAGCTTCTTTGACCCCACGATTATCACTGAGGCGACGCAGGAGATGATGTTCGCCAAGGAGGAGATCTTTGGCCCCATCGCGCCTGTGTTCCGGTTTGAAGATGAAGATGACGCGATTGCCTGGGCGAATGACACCGAATTCGGGTTGGCATCCTACGCCTATACCCGCGACGTGGGCCGCATCTTCAAGCTGAACGAGAAGCTGCAATACGGGATGATCGGTATCAACTCTGGGTTGATCACAACCGTTGAGACACCCTTTGGTGGCGTGAAGGAAAGCGGCTTGGGCAAGGAAGGCGGCTGGCAGGGTCTTGAGGACTACATGGAGACCAAATACATGGCTGTCGATTTCTGATCAGGGTTTTGTGAAAACCCTGAGCCTCCGGCGGGAATATTTATGAAACAATGAAGGGGCGCTGCGGTGCCCCTTTTTCTTGCTTTCGATTTGATTTCTGACAGGGTGACGAAATGCGAAGCCCGGTCATTGATAACCTTCAATATGTGAACTGGTCTGAGACGGCGTTTCGCCAGCTCAGAGAAGGCGGTGTGGATGCGATCCACGTCACAATTGCCTATCATGAGAGCTTTCGCGAGGCCGTGTTGAATGTGTCCCAGTGGAATCGTTGGTTCGAGCAATACCCGGATCTGATCTTGCGCGGCTCGCGCGCTGAGGATGTGACAACGGCGATGCAAACGGGCCGCACGGCGGTGTTTTTCGGGTTCCAGAATCCGTCGCCCATTGAAGATGACATTGGGCTGATCGAAGTCTGGCACCAACTGGGCATCCGCTTCATGCAGCTGACCTATAACAACCAGTCGTTGCTGGCGACGGGGTGTTATGAGCCAGACGACACCGGGCTGACGCGCTTCGGCAAACAGGCCGTGGCAGAGATGAACCGGGTTGGGATGGTCGTTGATATGAGCCATTCGGGCGACCGGTCGACGTTAGAGGCAATCGCGCAGTCGACGCGGCCCATTGCGATCACCCACGCCAACCCCGACTGGTGGCACCCGGCCCTGCGAAACAAATCCGACGAGGTGATACGCGCTTTGACGGAAGCGGGCGGCATGCTGGGATTTTCGATGTATCCGCATCACCTGAAAGGCGGCACTGATTGCACGCAGGAAAGCTTTTGCGAGATGATTGCCGAGGCCGCGTCGCGCTACGGGGCGGAGCATCTTGGGATCGGCTCCGACCTGTGCCAGGACCAGCCTGACAGCGTGGTCACATGGATGCGCAACGGGCGTTGGTCGAAGGAAATGGATTACGGGGAAGGCTCAGCCGCGCAAGCCGGTTTCCCGCCACAGCCCGACTGGTTTGTCGACAACCGGGATATGCCGAACCTGCCCAAGGGGCTTGCGGCTGCGGGCTTCTCGAAATCTGAGATCAGTGGTATCATGGGCGGAAATTGGTTGCGGTTTTACCAGTCTTCGTTTGGTCCAAGCTCATGACAGTTTCAATGCCCCCACAAGAACCATTGCGCGCGCCGGATCAGGTGATGCGGTTGGACCGCATGGGGTCTATGTTCCCGTCCCGCTTGAGCTTTTTGCGCACGCTGATGCGGCGTCTATCGTCAGAAAACGTGATGGTGACACGCCCGATCTGGCAGATGGACGCGGAGGGTTTCGGCCACGCGGTCTACAGCCTTGATCTGGGCGGCTACACCTATTCGTTGGTGGCATTTTCCAACAAGTTGGACCCCGACCAGCGCACCGACCGCGTCATCGCCGAGGCCTGGGACAGCGCCTATGTGCTTTATGACGGCGTGCCGGACGCGACCGAAATTGCGCGCCTGAAGGCCAATGCGCCGTTGCAGGAGGCGGGCCGGTTCACGGAGCGGGATTTGGTGTTAAGCCGGGCCAATAAATCGGTGCGCTTGTTTGCCCAAGTGGCCGAGGCTTTGAAAACGGGTGCCGCTCCCGACGTCGAGATGGTTGCAAAAATCGGCTATCTGATGCGTACCACCGCCGTCTATGGAAACGGCAAGTTTGGCATTGCGGATCGCGAACAGATCGAAAACCGCCCCGGTTTGGACGGCCCCTTTATGGCCGAAATGCTAACCGTTTGGCTTATCCGTGGGTTCACACATGACCTGGTCGAGCATGTCGGTGGCGGCGTGCTGCCGCGCGCGTTGAAGCGCCATATAGGGGTGGGAAACTCGACGGGGCTGGGGATGGCACCGTTTCTGGTGTCGCATCCCGAGCTGTTGAACAATTGGATGATGGCCAAGGAAACGGCGCTTGCGCGTGTGCGGGCAATCATGAGCTTGTCCGATGCGCAGCAGGCGCGACTGTTGGAGCTTGCGCAGCGGGCCGCGCGGCATCTTGATGAGTGGACCGTCCCCGACCCTGTGCATCAAGCGCGCATCGAGGCTTTGCGCGCCGATTGGGCCGATCTGACCGCGTCGCTGCCCGAGCTTTTGGACCAGCCCAAGCCGCTCGATCAGCTTGTGCGTATCAGCCAGGCTTTCACGCTTGATTGCCAGGAACTGGTGGTGAGCTTTGTGTTGGAACCTTTCGGCGATATGGTCGACGGGCTGACAGACTGTATGGGAATGGCAGACCCGCAACCCGTTGACCCAAAAATGAAAGTCGAAACACTTCGCGTTCTCATTGATCAGCATTTCCATTGGGCGCTGCCAATTGATTTCACGGACGAACGGGCAACGGCGCAGTTCTGGTATGTTTCCGAAGAAAAGTTGGAGCCCCGTTTGGGGTTGCGATATGAGGAGCCGGGCGGCGATCTGGAAAGCCCGCTTGACGTGGCGCGTCAGGTGCAGGCGATGTCGTTCGATCTGAACGATTATGAGGGTGATTTGGTGTCCTTTCTGCGCGCCTATCCGCAGCACCGGGCCGCGATCCTGCGGGTTCAGCGTTTGGCGGCATACCCGTTTGCTGAGATACGCGACAACCTGATCTGTGAGACCTGCAAACCGATTGATATGCTGCGCTGCAAATTGTCGTTTTTTGGGGCAGCAAAGTTCGACCCAAAATCGGACCGCTGGACACGGATCACGCTGGCGCAGGGCGCGCCTTTGGCCGATGAACTCGATAAGGCGGATGATTGGTGGTTGCCCGTTTTTGCGGCATGACCGGGGCCGATTGGTATGACGCATTTGTTGCTGATGGGCCTGACTATCCGGCGCAGCGACACTCGGCAGCGGAACTGCAGGCGCTGCTTCTGAAAGCCGGCATCGGGGCGGGTCTGCCGCTTGGACATGCGCAGGATTTGAGCGTGCTTGCGTCGCTTCTTATGAGCGACCCGCAGCTTTTGGCAATGGCTGCCGCTGCGCTGGATTGTGCGCATCACCGCGTCGCACTTGAAGGCACGGACGAGCATGTCGTGATCGAGCGCTGCACCGTCCTGATGGCCGGGCCGATCCTGATCGATCAGCTTGTGGCGGGCGCCAAGCGTGTGATCATTCACGAGATAGACTGGCCGTTGCTTTTGTGGCCTATGCTGGCCAAAGCGCGTGACGTTTATGGCGTGAAAGTCGACATCGAAACGGCATCCAAGGGGATACTGACCATTAACGCTGCACAGCAGGACGGCTTGGATTTGTTTGGACCGCAACAAGCGGTGCCGCGTGCGGTCAGCGACAGGCTCAACCTATATGCCGCACGAACCTATGTCCCCGCGACCGAGGCATCTCGCCTGTCGGGCGCTGGTGCCGGTTTGACTGACAATGATTGAGCGGTGAAGCCTACTTTCAGCTTTCCTGATATGGGCGCTTCCGCCCCCGAAACAGATTGCCCGCGCCCGAGCAGCTGCCCCAATTGGAGGCAAAGCATGTCTCCTAAAGGGTCCCTGTATGAAACATATCAAAACGCCGGTCGTTGATGCCGTTGCGGAAGACACCAAAACGCGTGGTCTGGTCACCGACATGTTGGCCAGAATTCGGGAAGGCGGTGAAGACGCGGTACGCGATTACGCTAAACAGCTCGATGGTTGGGAGAGCGGCTTCGTCTTGAGCGACGCGAAACGCGAGCAGTTGATTGCTCAAGTGCCGCAGCAGGCCAAGGAAGATATTCAGTTCGCGCATCGCCAAATTCAACGCTTTGCCAAAGCGCAGCGCGCGAGCCTGACGGATTTTTCGTTGGACACGGAGCCGGGGGTGACATTGGGCCAGAAATGCGTGCCGGTCGATGCGGCAGGCTGTTACGTGCCCGGCGGGCGCTATGCGCATGTGGCCTCCGCGCTGATGAGCGTGACGACGGCGCGGGAAGCGGGCGTGCCTTTCGTGATCGCCGCCTCACCGCCGCGCGGCGACGCGATTGACCCGGCAGTGTGCTACGCGATGCATTTGGCGGGCGCAGACGTGATCTTGGAGATGGGCGGCGTTCAGGCCGTGGCCTCGATGGCATTTGGACTGTTTGGCACGCGCCCGGCGGATATTTTGGTGGGGCCGGGCAATGCTTTCGTGGCTGAGGCGAAGCGCCAGCTTTTCGGCGGCGTGGGCATTGATCTGTTTGCTGGGCCCACGGAAAGCGCGGTGATTGCCGATGAAACGGCGGATCCGATGACGGTGGCGATTGATCTGCTGTCGCAGGCGGAGCATGGGGTGAATTCGCCGGTTTGGTTGTTCACCACCTCGGCCGAGCTGGCGCGGACGGTTGAGGAGATCATTCCGAAAGTGGCAGCTGATTGGCCGACCGGTGAGGTGGCGATGATTTCCTGGCGTGACTACGGCGAGATTGTTCTGTGCGACGATGATGAGCAGATGGCGGAGGTGTCCGATAAATATGCTTGCGAGCACTTGCAGGTCCAAACCAAGGACCTGATCTGGTGGCGCGATCGGCTGCGCAATTATGGGTCGCTTTTCCTAGGCGAGGGGTCGACTGTCAGCCATGGCGACAAATGTTCGGGGACCAATCATATCCTGCCGACGCGGCAGGCGGCGCGGTATACGGGGGGCCTCAATGTGATGAAGTTCTTGAAGATCCTGACCTGGCAGGAAATTCGGACGGATGCTGACCCGCAGATGTCTGAAGTGGGATCGCGATTGTCCCGGCTTGAGGGGATGGATGGGCATGCGCGGGCGTGTGATTGGCGGCTTCAGAAATTCAGTGGGCGGAACAGTTTTGATTTTGAAGTGGCCCATCAGGATCGCCACGATTGATCCGAATGGGGCTGCGCCACGCCTAGCTTTGCGTTCTTTGAGGGGCTTTCAGCCCCTCAGCCACGCGGGCAAGCTCCCCGAGAGTATTTTTGACAAAACGAAGCCAAAATTGCAGGCCCCGCATGCGGGGAATTCTGTAAGTCTTTGAAACTAAGCGGCTTCTCGGAATTTTTAACTGTTTGGAAAGATCTAGCCGCGCTGCCCGTAGTAGAGCCCGACTGTGTGCTCTGCCTCTGCGAAAAACAGCCAGCGGATCGTGAGCGCCCCTGCGATATGCAGCAGTAAAGCGATCAGCGCCATCACATGGCTGAAATAGACAAACATCAGGATCGCCCAAGGCAAGAGGCTCATGAGCAGTAGCCCGATGATGCGCAGCTTAGTGGCGTGTTTGCGCCCGATCTGGTGGACCATTTCGGTCATCAGGTAGTTTTTGGAGCTGTGCGGCGCCTCAAACATGCGGGTTTTGCCGATGCGGCCCAGACCGGTTGCGGTTTCAATCGTTGAGCCGGATTTCGCAAAACGTCCATCACCGATGCCCCAGGCGATCAATTGGAACAGTCCGAGCGTGATCAACCCGGCAGCGGCAATGCGGACCTGACCTGTCATGAAAGCGCCGCCTGTGAGGGCGTAGCCCATGAAGAGCAGGGGCACGGTCCAATGGTTCCAGCGCGGCACAGTTTTGATCTGGGTGTAGATCATCGATGTGGCAAACACGGTCAGCAGGCTGAGCGCGGCCCCAAGGAGGCCCAAGGCCGGGATCCGGGTGTTGAAGAAGATGATCGCAATCGCATAGAGCCCCATCACGCTGAGCGCCGCGACAGAAAGGCAGCCTTCGCGCGACAGCCAGCTTGTGCGCCATTGGCTGAAGGCTTTGAGCGCGCGTTGCGGATTGCCGAGGTGGAAGGTTGAGGAGATCAGCCCGCCCACGGCCATTGCATAGGCGATGAAGAAGAAGACGAAGCCGGTGAAGCCGGACACGTCGGGTTTGCCCAAGCCCAAGAAGGCCAGCATGCCGAAGCCCAGCCCGGAGAAGACGGTGAATGCGATAATGGATGGTGCGGGATGCATCAGATTTTCTCCAAAGCTTTGTCGAGCCAGCCGAGGAAGCCTTGCGGCTCTGCGGCCACAGGTTCGAGGAGTGGCGCGAGGATGTCGATTTGTTCGTCCTTGGGGCGGGGCGGCAGGTATTTATTGACGGGTTTGGTGCCCTGTTCGGGCATCAGGTCGAACCCGCCGCGTTCCTTGACGAGCATGGAGACATCGGAGGTCTCATCGCCCAGATCGCCAAAGTGGCGCGCGCCTGCTGGGCAGGTTCGAACGCAAGCTGGTTGGCGGTCTTCCTCTGGCAGGTTTTCATTGTAGATGCGGTCAACGCAGAGGGTGCATTTCTTCATCACCCCTTCGGCTTGGTCCAGTTCCCGCGCGCCGTAGGGGCAGGCCCAGGCACAAAGCCCGCAGCCGATGCAGTCGCTTTCATTAACCAGAACGATCCCGTCTTCGACCCGCTTATAGCTGGCCCCAGTGGGGCAGACGGTGACGCAAGGCGCGTCTTCGCAATGCAGGCAGGATTTGGGGAAGTGGATGGTTTGGGCGGCGCCGACCTCTGGCTGGACCTCATAGCTGTGGACGCGGTTGAGGAACGTGCCGGACGGGTCCTTGCCATAGGCGTTCTGATCGCTGAGCGCCGCGCCGTAGTTTTCCGTGTTCCAGCCTTTGCAGGAGACGACGCAGGCGTGGCAGCCCACGCAAGTGTCCAGATCGATGACGAGGCCGAGTTTCTTTTCGGTTTGGGTGGGCAATGTGGTCATTTCGCTGTCTCCATCTCGCCGCGTGCGCCTATAGCGATTGCCGCGAGGATCAATCCAACACCCGAAGAGATGCTGAGCCATTTTTCGAATTTTGACCCGAAGGCTGCGACCAGCTTGGTGGCGAACGCGCCCATGGCCAACAAGATTGCCCCGTCGATGATGATGTAGGTGATGCCAAGAATGGCAACCTGTGGGGCAACTGCAATCGTGGGGTCAATGAATTGCGGGAACAGCGCCGCGAAGAAAACCACTGCATACGGATTTGCGGCCGAGGTCATGAAGCCCCGCCGGAACAACACCCCGCGCGAGGGCGCCGGTCGGGCTGCGCGCGGGTTGGCGGCGTCGCGGATCATACGCACGCCCATCCAGATCAAGTAGGCGACGCCTGCCCATTTGATCGCTGTGAAGGCGGAGGCAGATAGCGCGATCAGGCTGGCCAGCCCAAATCCTGCTATGATTATTTGGATCGCATTGGCGCTGAGATCGCCCGCCATGATTGGCAACGCGCGTTTGAGCCCGTGCTGCATGGAGCCGCCGATAAAGAGAAGCTGGCTGGGGCCGGGCGGGTGCGCGAAGAACAGCAGCACCGTGCCCAGATAAATGATGTATGTCTCTATACTCATTGTCCCAGCTTCCATGTCAGATTTTTTGGGCCGGTGCCGACGGGCGATTTTTGCGCTGGGATGTCGGGTTTGGTTTGCTCCTGTGGCGGGGCTTTTTCGACGCGGACTTTTAGGTCGAACCACGCCGCCTGACCGGTGATCGGGTCGGAATTGGCCCAGCGTAGGCCGTCGCCTTTTGGCGGCAGCAGCTCATGGATCAGGTGGTTCAGGAGGAAACCCTTGGTTGTTTCCGGTGCGTCGTCCTCCAGCGCCCACGCGCCTTTGCGTTTGCCGATCGCGTTCCAGGTCCAGATCGTGTTTTCGTTCAGCGCCGCTTGGTGCGCGACGGGGACGGTGATCTCTCCGTGGGGGGAGGTCACCTTGGCCCAGTCGCCTTCTGAGAAATTGTTTTCCTCCCAGATTTTTGTCGGCACGTAGAGCGGGTTGTGGCCATGAATTTGTCTGAGCCACGCGTTTTGCGAGCCCCATGAGTGGTACATCGCCATGGGGCGTTGGGTCAGGGCGGTGACGGGGTAGTCGTCGGCTTTGTTCTCGTCCTCGTTTGAATACCAGATTGGCAGCGGGTCCATCGTGGCCTTGATACGCTCGCGCAGGTGGTCCGGGGGCTGGCGGGTACCGTGGCCTTCGGCGGCGAGTTGGAATTTGCGCATAGGTTCGACGTAGAGGTTGAACAGGTAGGGCATGGGCTTGTCGAAGAAGCTCTTTTTGACGGCCCAGTCCTGGTAATTCATGTTCCACGGTTTGAAGAAGGCGGCATCCTCGGGGACGTGTTCCATCCAGAAGCCGCCGTTTTCAATGTAGGCGTCGAGCTGGCCGGGATTGCTTTCACCGCGCCCGTGTTCGTCGCCATTGCCACGGAAACCGGCCAGCGGGCCGACGCCGGGGCGGCGGATGTGGTTGGTGATGTAGTCGGCATAGTCCTGGTATTTCTGGGAGCCGTCCTCATTAATGAAACCGGGCAGGCCGAGGCGTGCGCCGAGATCGCAGAGGGCGGATTGGAAGCCTTTGACGTCGCGGTCAGGCTCGACCACGGGCCAGCGGATTGCGTCGGCGACGGCGTCGGCCTCGCAGATCGGGCGGTCGAGGAGCGAGATGCAGTCGTGGCGTTCTAGATAGGTCGTGTCGGGCAAGATCAGGTCGGCGTAGCTGACCATTTCCGAGCTGTAGGCGTCGGAATAGATGATGTTGGGGATGACGTAGTCGCCGTTTTCGTCCTTGTCGGTGAGCATGTCGATGACGCCGCGCGTGTTCATCGACGAGTTCCACGACATGTTCGCCATATACATAAACAGCGTGTCGATTTTGTAGGGCACCCCGGCATGGGCGTTGGAGATAACCATATGCATCATGCCGTGCGACGACATGGGGTTTTCCCAGGTGAAGGCCTTGTCGATGCGGGCGGGGGAGCCGTCTTCTTTGAGCGCCAGATCGTCGGGGCCGTGGGTGAAGCCTAGGTGCGGGCCGTCCAGCGCCTGGCCGGGTGTGACCTTGCAATGAGGCTTCGGATGCGCCTCGGGCGGCTTGGGGTAGGGCGGCTTGAAGCGCATGCCGCCGGGGGTCTCGACCGTGCCGAGGATGATCTGCAGCATGTGCAGCGCGCGGCAGGTTTGGAAGCCGTTGGCATGGGCGGAGATGCCGCGCATGGAGTGGAAGGAGACGGGGCGGCCGACGAATGTGTCGTGGACCTCGCCGCGGAAGTCGGTCCATTCCTGCTTGACCTCGATGGCCTGGTTGAAGGCGACGTCGGCCAGTTCTGCGGCGATGCGTTTGATGCGGTCGGCGGAGATGCCGGTTTTGGCGGCGACGGCTTCGGGGGCGTATTGCGGGTCGAGATATTTCTCCGCCATGTGCTGGAATACGGAGCGGTGGGTGACGCCTTTGACGCGTTGCGATCCAGCCAGATCGGGTTTGACGCCCTTCTTGTCAAAGGCTGCGGGCTTGCCGGTTGTGCGGTCGATGACCATCAGCTTGTTGTCTTTGTCGCGCATCAGAAGGCCGAAATCCTCGGATTTCTCATCGCCATTCACCAAGACGGGCGCGTTGGTCCATTGCGCGAGGTAGTGCAGGTCGATCTTGCCGGCTTTGAACAGCTCATGGACGAGGGACAGGATGAACAGCCCATCGGTGCCCGGCGTGATGCCGACCCATTCATCCGCGACGGCGTTGTAGCCGGACCGGATCGGGTTGACGCCATAGACCTTGGCGCCCCGCGCTTTGACCTTGCCGAGGCCCATTTTGATTGGGTTGGAGTCGTGATCTTCCGCGACGCCGAAGATCATCACCATCTTGGTGCGGTCCCAGTCGGGCTGGCCGAATTCCCAGAAGGCGCCGCCCATGGTGTAGATGCCAGCGGCGGCCATGTTGACGGAGCAGAAACCGCCATGCGCGGCGTAGTTGGGGGTGCCGAAGCCCTGCGCCCAAAGGGAGGTGAAGCTTTGCGATTGGTCGCGGCCTGTGAAGAACGCGAGCTTTTCGGGGTTGTCGCGGCGGACGGGTTCCAGGATGCCGACCGCGATGTCGTAGGCTTCTTCCCAAGTGATTTCTTCGAATTCACCCGACCCGCGTGGACCGACGCGCTTCATGGGCGCTTTCAAGCGCGACGGCGCGTTGTGCTGCATGATGCCAGCGGAGCCTTTGGCGCAGAGCACGCCTTGGTTGACCGGGTGGTCTTTGTTGCCCTCGATATAGGCGACTTTGCCGTCCTTCATGTGCACGTTGATCCCGCAGCGGCAGGCGCACATGTAGCAGGTGGTCTTGCGCACCTCATCGGAGACTTTTGGTGACAGGTCGATCACTGGCTGGTTCATGGCGGATCTCCTAATTGGATACGGTGCGGATGAGGCCGAGCGAGGCGAGGCCAAGCAAAAGCGTCAGGCAGAAGGGTTTGTAATAGGGCTCCAGGCGCGGAATGAAGAGCGCGCGGCCAGCGTAAAGGCCAAGGAGCGTTGGGATGATGAAGAACAGGCCCCGGGCCATGGCGGTCTGGTCCATGGTGCCGACGAGGATATGGGTGGTGATCCCCAAGGTACCCGCGCCGAGCAGGAAGATGCTAAGCGTGCCGCGCATGGTGCGCGCGGGTAGGTCGCGCGCCAATGTGTAGAGCGCGATCAGCATGCCGCCTGCGCCCGCGAAGCCGGTGACAACACCCGCGCCGAAGCCCGTTCCGTAAGTGCCAAGTGTGGTGGCAAGGAAGGGCAGTTTGACCTTGGCAAGCTGGCTCAAGGCCAGAACGATCAGTATGGACAGGGCGAGCGCCTTGGAGGTCTGAGTTGCCAGCTGCATGTTGATCAGAAGGCCGATAGGCAACCCAAAGGCTGCGCCTAAGATCAGGCCCTTGGCGGTGGGTCTGTCTGCATCCGCGATGCCGCCTTTGAACATGGCAAGGCTGCCTGCCATTTCCAGAAACCAAAGCATCGGGATCAAGGCGAGGGGTGGGAGGATGAAGATTGCCGACGCCATGACAACCGCTGACAGGCCAAACCCGGAAAAGCCGCGCACCATGCCTGCCACGAAGGTGATGCCGGTGAGCAGCAGTACCTCCAGCTGTGTCAGATTGGTGAGATCGGCGAGGAGGTTCATTTTGCGGCGTTCACAATCGACGCAAGACAGATTGAGGCCATACGCGCGGCTGGTGGATCGGCACGCGACGTCAGAAGAATAGGCACTTTGGCCCCCATGACGATGCCTGCGGCGCAACCACCTGTGAGATAGACGAAGGCTTTGAACAGCGCGTTGCCCGACACAATATCGGGCACCATGATTGCATCGGCCTGGCCTGCGACCGGATCGCTGGTGAGTTTTTTGGTGGCGACAGCTTCGGGGCTGAGGATCAGGTCGAGCGCGAGCGGGCCGGAGAAGTCGGCCCCTTCGACGTTTTCCTTGGCCCAAGTCGCGAGCGCATCAGCGTCAACCGAGCTGGGCACGCTGTCGATCACGCTTTCCGTGGCCGACAGGAATGCGACTTTCGGGCGCGCATTGCCAATCAGGTGCAGAAGCTTGACCACCTCGCGGGTTGCGTCGTGGCGCGTTTCCAGATTGGGAGACACGTTTACGGCGGCGTCCGAGATCAGCATCGGTTTGCCGCCGTCCGGGTGCGTGATGTGGAAGATATGGACCAAGCGATTGCCGGTGCGCAGACCGGCATCGCGGTTGAGCGCGGATTTCATGAACGTGTCCGTGTGCAGCTGGCCCTTCATCAGAACGTCTGCGCGCCCTTCACCACAGGCAAAGGCGGCCGCTTTCCCGCTGTCTTCTTCGCCTTCAGCTTCGATGATGTCGAACTGCGAGATGTCCCAGTTCAGTTTCTCAGCTTCCGCCTCGATCATCGCGCGTTCGCCAGTGAAGACGGGTTCCATAATATTGAGGGCGGCGGCGTCGCGGGCGGCCTCCATCGGCAGGGGGGCACCGGCGCGGGCAATCGCGACGCGAGGGCTTTTCGCCTTTTGAGCCATCTCAAGCAGATTGGCGGGGCAGACGGCGTCGCGGGTCGACAGGAACGGGTTTTCTGATGTCATATCGGCACTCTTTCCCAAATCGCGCGGTCTTTCACCTAAAAACCCACCCCGATCTCTCGGAGTGGGCAGGATCGCGGTATTTAGGTGCCTTATTCGGCGGCCATATCCGTTGCAGTGACGCCAGCCACTTTGACAGGCTTTTTCATGGCGTCGCGGCGGAACGGCTCGCCCAGCTCTTTGTTCAGGAGCACTTCGATGAAGGTTGTGACGTTGCCTTCCATCTGGCCTTTGACGGCCTCGTTCAACGCGTCTGTCAGTGCTTCCATGCTGTCGACCTGCACGCCTTTCAGACCGCAGGCATCTGCGATTTTGGCGTAGGAGACGTTGGTGTCCAGCTCGGTGCCGACGAAGTTGTCATCGAACCACAAGGTCGTATTGCGCTTTTCCGCGCCCCACTGATAGTTGCGGAAGATGATCATGGTCATGGCGGGCCAGTCGCCGCGACCGACAGAGACCATTTCGTTCATCGAGATGCCGAACGCGCCGTCGCCCGCGAAACCCACAACCGGCACATCGGGTTTGCCGATTTTTGCGCCGACGATGGCCGGGAAGCCGTAGCCGCAGGGGCCAAACAGGCCGGGGGCCAGATATTTGCGGCTTTCCTCAAAGGACGGGTAGGCGTTGCCGATGGCGCAGTTGTTGCCGATGTCGGACGAGATGATCGCGTTTTTCGGCAGGGCCGACTGGATCGCGCGCCAGGCCTGACGGGGCGACATTTTGCCGGGCTCCGCTGTGCGGGCACGTTCGTTCCATGTGGTGCCTGGATCGTCTTCCTCGTGGTCGAGCGAGGTCAGTTCCTGCGCCCAGGCCGATTTGGTCTGCGCGATCAGGTTCTTGCGATCCGCGCGGCCTGCGTCGCCTGCGCCGTCCGACAGTTTGGCCATGATGCCTTCGGCGACTTTCTTGGCGTCGCCGACGATGCCGACAGTGACCTTTTTGGTCAGGCCGATGCGGTCAGGGTTGATGTCGACCTGAATGACTTTCGCATCCGTGGGCCAGTAGTCGATGCCATAGCCGGGCAGGGTCGAGAACGGATTGAGGCGGGTGCCCAAAGCAAGCACGACGTCGGCCTTGGAAATCAGCTCCATCCCGGCTTTCGAGCCGTTATAGCCCAGCGGGCCCGCGAAAAGCGGGTGGTTGCCGGGGAAGGCGTCATTGTGCTGATAGCCGACGCATACAGGCGCATCGAGCGTTTCGGCCAGCTTGGCGGAGGCTTCGATGCCGCCGGCCAGAACCACGCCAGCCCCGTTCAGGATCACCGGGAATTTGGCGGAGGACAGCAGGTCGGCGGCTTTGGTGACCGCGTCTTCGCCGCCCGCGGGGCGTTCGAATTCAACGGCGACGGGCAGCTCGATATCAACGACCTGCGTCCAGAAATCGCGCGGGATGTTGATTTGCGCGGGGGCGGAAGCGCGGTAGGCCTGCATGATCACGCGGTTCAGCGTCTCGGCGATGCGGGATGGGTCGCGCACTTCTTCTTGGTAAGCCACACAATCGGCGAACAGGTTCATCTGCTCCATCTCCTGGAAGCCGCCCTGACCGATGGTCTTGTTCGCCGCTTGTGGCGTGACCAGCAGCAGCGGCGTGTGGTTCCAGTAGGCGGTTTTGACGGAGGTCACGAAGTTGGTGATGCCCGGGCCGTTTTGCGCGATCATCATCGACATTTCGCCGGTGGCGCGTGTGTAGCCATCGGCCATCATGCCGGCGGTCATTTCATGCGCGCAGTCCCAGAACTTGATGCCAGCGGCAGGGAAGATGTCGGAAATGGGCATCATGGCGGAGCCGATAATGCCGAATGCGTGGCGGATGCCGTGCATTTGCAGCGTTTTGACGAAGGCTTCTTCGGTCGTCATTTTCATGGAAATCTCTCCCTGGGGCGTGAGTAAAACGAAAGGCAAAATGGCCGGTGTTGTCGTTGCGGCTAATGTAGCGCGAAGAGCTTGTCCAGATTAGAGCCAGTTGCCCGCCTGCTTATATCCAAAATTTCTCAGAGATCGTAGGTTTTCATTAAAATTGGGACTTTTGTTGCGGCCGAATTTCTGTGGTTTCGTTGGCGCGGCAGTTTGACAAAGAATCAATTAATGAGAAGGCGAGTCTCACTATTGTGACGGGTGCTGGGCGATCGCATCTGCGATTTTGGCAATGCCGGGCGCGATTTGGGGGGCGGATATTGACGAATAGGCGAGGCGGTAGTGGCGATACACGCGGCCCGCTCCTTCACAAAATGGCGCGCCGGGTTCGATCAGGACGGAGTCCTCCTTGAGCCGCTCTGCCAGCCGCATTGTGTCGACCCCGGCAGGCGCGCGCATCCAGTAGCTGGAGCCCCCAAAAGTGCCGACCCCTGCGATTTCGAGCCCGTGGTCTTCAATCGCTTTGTCCATCAACCGGCGGCGGTCGTGAAATGCATTGCGCAAACGGCGCACCAGCGCGTCGTAATGTCCCAAGGAAAGGAAGTAGGCGGCCGTGCGTTGAACATGGCCGGGCGGGTGGCGCAGCACGGCTGAGCGCAGCGCGCGCGCCTCGCGAATGAAGGGTGCGGGGCCAACGAGGTAGCCCAGACGCAGGCCGGGAAAGAGCGATTTGGAGAAGGAGCCGACATAGATCACGCGCCCATCCTCATCGAGCGATTTGAGCGCGGGCGAGGGCGGTTTCAGGAAGGACATTTCAAATTCGTAGTCATCCTCCACGATCAGAAAATCGTCATCTCGCGCGCGTTTCAGCAGCGCCTGACGGCGATCAATTGGCATGGTCGCGGTGGTCGGACACTGGTGGCTGGGGGTGGTGAATAACACATCCGTCTCTGACGGGACCTGCTCAGGCGGCAGGCCGTGTTCATCGACCGATATCTTA
Organism: Litoreibacter sp. JB4-2; assembly: GCF_055693445.1. Taxonomy (NCBI): domain Bacteria; kingdom Pseudomonadati; phylum Pseudomonadota; class Alphaproteobacteria; order Rhodobacterales; family Roseobacteraceae; genus Litoreibacter; species Litoreibacter sp. JB4-2. The sequence goes on along the minus strand of NZ_CM146334.1, from coordinate 2,103,863 downwards.
ACCCGATGGCAACGCGACTGCTTCAGGATCGCGCGCAGGCCGGGATAACAAGGGTCCTCATGCGTGGCCATCCGGCGCTGGGTCAGCAGGACCTGGGCGGTGAGCCAGAGGGCGTTTTGCGCGCCGACGGTTACAAGGATTTCATCTGGCTTTGCCAATATCCCGCGGCGCGGCAGGGTGTTGCGTGAAATGAATTCGATGAGCTGCGGGTCGTCGCGGTCCAGCTGATCTGCCGTCAAACTGTCAAAATCACGTTGCCCCAAAGCCCGGATTGCGCAGAGCCGCCAATTGGGGCGGTCAAACAGCGACGGGTCAACCTGACCGTAGAGAAACGGGTATTTATAGCTGCGCCAGTTGAGCGGTTTTTCGACCTGCAAACTGCCCGAATACCTGGTGCCGATGGCGCGGTTCCAATCGACAGTATCTTGGCTGGCGCGCCCCGTGATCTGCGGAGGTTCTGGTGCATTTTCAGAGACATAGTAGCCCGACCGCCCGGCGGAGGTGAGGTAGTCATCCGCCATCAATTCATTATAGGCCAGCGTCACCGTGATCCGGCTGACACCCAGATGCGTGGCAAGTTTGCGCGACGATGGAAGCTTTTCGCCGGGGCGAAATCGACCTGACAAAACCCCGCCCGCTACCAGTTGCTGGATCTGCTGCTGCAGGGTTCCTTCAAAGCTTGGATCGAGAAAGAAGGTTTCAACGGCTATCGACATAGGCTGGCTATATTTTGGCTATCTTCTGGATATAGCACCTAGAGGCTTGAAGCAAAAGCGCGCCCTTGAAAAACGTCCTTATTTACGAAGAATCCGGCGTACACTTTGCGTACACACCCCGTACACAGCCTGTCGTGACATCGTGTCGGGGCGTCTCAAAGGTTAACGGCTGCGGAATTTGAGTATTTTTGACAGAACGAAGCTGAAGAAGGGCGTTGTATCTCGCGCATATGTTTTGAACGATCATCTTAGCGGTGACGGTCCGCTTCGAGCCCAAATTACCATTTTTCTGTTAAGCGGCGAAGGTTCGCGTTCTAGAGCCTTGCCAGATCCTGCCGACGTGATGCATAAATAAGCACGGGTCGGCGATGGCGTCGCCAGCATGTATATGCATACCCATTTTCCCTTCCTGAACGCCGGGATTTTTCTTTGCTGCGGTGCAGTCGAGGAAGGTCGCCTTCTTCTGACCGCTTTGCGGCATGATGATGAAGGAGCCAGCAATGGATCGTCCAGAGTTTTACCGTTTCCATCAGGGTGAGAAGACCCTTCCGTTTGCGCCACAAGAGTATGAAGCTCGTCTTGCGCGCCTACGTGCAGAAATGACAGCCAACGGAGTCGATGCCTACGTTTTCACCTCGATGCACAACGTCGCATACTACTCAGGCTTTCTTTACTGTGCGTTCGGGCGACCTTACGCGCTTGTTGTGACGCAAAGCGAAGACATCACCATCAGCGCTGGGATTGACGCGGCGCAACCGTGGCGGCGCAGTCATGGCGATAACATCACCTACACCGACTGGCAGCGAAACAACTATTGGCGGGCTGTTCTGTCCGTAACAGGTGTGGGCAAAATAGTCGGGTATGAAGCTGATCACCTTACTCTTGCGCAGCACGATCTGATGCAAAGCTTCCTGACGCCGGAGGCAATGGTGGATGTCGCCCCGATGACAATGCGTCAGCGGATGCACAAGTCTGCGGCAGAGATCGCGTTAATCCGATCCTGTGCGCAAGTGGCCGACGTTGGCGGCTATGCGATCAAGGACGCTATCAAGGCAGGCACCCGTGAAATTGACGTGGCCATGGCGGGCCGTGACGCGATGGAGATGGAGATTGCCAAGCGATTTCCCGATGCCGAATACCGCGATACCTGGGTTTGGATTCAGTCTGGTATCAACACAGACGGGGCGCATAACCCAGTAACAGGGCGAGTGCTGCAACCAGGTGATATTCTCAGCCTCAACGCGTTTCCGATGATTAGTGCCTATTACACGGCGCTTGAGCGAACGCTGTTTGTTGAAAGGGTAGATCAAGCCAGCCTGAATATTTGGGAAGCCAACGTTGCCGCTCATGAACTTGGCATTGGCCTTTTGAAGCCCGGCACCAGCTGTGCGGAGGTAACAGAACAGATAAACACGTTCCTCGCCGAACGTGACTTGCTGCAATATCGCACCTTTGGCTATGGGCACTCATTTGGCGTGCTGTCCCACTACTACGGTCGTGAAGCCGGGCTGGAATTGCGTGAAGACATAGACACAGTGCTCACGCCGGGGATGGTGATTTCGATGGAACCCATGCTGACCGTTCCAGAAGGTATGCCCGGTGCAGGCGGATATCGTGAGCATGACATCTTAGTCATTACCGACGACGGAAACGAGAACATTACCGGCTATCCATATGGGCCTGACTTCAACGTCGTTGCCTTACGATGATGTAAGCGGGTTATGAAAAACTCTTGTGCTGTCACCTAAATCCGACCTTGGCGCAGCCACAGCGTATGGCAGCAAAGTCCGCCTAGCCGCTAGTTGAAAAGCCCGCACCTTTCGCAAGGTACGGGCTTTTTTTGTGCTTTTGGTTACTGGTTTTAGCCCATCACAGCTGTCAGTGCGCCGTCGACCGATGTCAGGATCTGGTCGATATCATCCTTGGTGGCGATCAGTGCGGGCGAGAAGCAGAGCGTGTTGTTTAACCCCGGTATCGACCGGTTGGTCATGCCGATGATAACCGCGTCTTGCTTCATGCAGTGGCCGGTGACGGCGGCGACGGTTTTCTCGGGCAGGGGTTCGCGGGTGGTGCGGTCGGCGACAAGCTCCATCCCGGTGAAGAGGCCCTTGCCGCGGACCTCCCCGATGCAGGCATGCTTGTCCTGCAAGGCGCGCATCTGGTCGACCATGTAATCGCCCATGGCCACGGTGTTTTCGAGCAGGTTTTCACGCTCGATGATCGCCATATTTTCAAGCGCTGCCGCCGGGCCTGCGGTGCAGCCGCCGAAGGTGGAGATGTCGCGGAAGTAGTTCAGGTGATCAGAAGTGTCGTCCTTGAACATGTCAAAGACCTCTTCCGTCGTGACGCAGCAGGAGATCGCGGCGTAGCCGGAGGCCACACCTTTCGCCATGGTCACGATGTCGGGCTTGATGCCGTAATGCTGGTAGCCAAACCATGTGCCGGTGCGGCCCACGCCGCAGACGACCTCATCGATATGCAGCAGGATGTCGTATTTTTTGCAGATCTCTTGCACGCGGTCCCAGTAGCCCGGCGGAGGCGTGATGACGCCGCCACCAGCGGTCACGGGTTCAAGGCAGAGGGAGCCGACAGTGTCGGGGCCTTCGCGCAGGATGACCTCCTCAATCGCGTTGGCGGCGGCGATGCCGTATTCCTCAGAGCTGAGATCGGCCATACCTTGGTCGCCCTTGCGATATTCAAGGCAGTGAGGCACGCGGATGAAGCCCGGTGTGAAGGGGCCGTAATGCGCGTTGCGCTCGTCCTGACCGCCACCTGACAGGCAGGCGATGGTGGTGCCGTGATAGTCGCGCTCACGATACAGGATTTTGTGCTTCTTGCCGCCGTAGCGCTGATGCGCGATCTGGCGGACCATTTTGAAGCCCTTCTCATTGGCCTCGGAGCCGGAGTTTGCGTAGTAGACGCGGCTCATACCGGGCATTTTGCTGAGCAGCTTTTCGGAGAACATCGCGGCGGGGATCGAGCCCACGGTGCCACCGAAGAAGTTCATTTTAACGAGCTGCTCGCGTACCGCGTCTGCGATGGTTTCGCGGCCGTAGCCCACATTGACGGTCCAGACGCCGCCGGAGACCGCGTCGATGTGTTCGCGACCGTGCTGGTCCCAGACGCGCAGGCCTTTGCCTTCGACAATGATTTTGGGGTCCGTGCGCGCGTCGCCTTCTGCCATGTAGCTCGCGTGCTGGCTGAGGTGGTGCCAGACATGGGCGCGGTCGGCCTCAACGATGCCAGACAGATCATTTGGTGTAAGCGTGCCGTCCATTGGAAAAACCCCCGGTTTGCGTTGCGATGCGGTGCGGGCCGCAGATCGAATCTGTGGCATGGCCCGATGATACCTTAATTTCCAAGCAGCACAGAGTTTGAGCAGAGAAATAGGGCCAGATCTTTCTAAGGATAGGTCCAAAAGACGCGTCAAAAAGCGACACGTGCCAGTTTTTTGGGCGGCATCCCAATAAAAATCAGGGGCTTAGCCGCGATGTTCATGTCGTTCTTGTAACAAGGCCAGCTTTGCTGCGTGGTGCGACATGATTGACTCAAGAGGGATTATTTTCCCCTGTATGCCAGTCCGCCCGCCCGAACCTCTGTTCCGGAGTTTCGAAATAGGCTGGCTCCGCGAAGCATAGTGATTGGCATTCGATCCGGCGCTGTGCTTTGTTTCAAACGCCCCGCTAACGGGCCCGAAGGCACAAAAAGCAGCCCCGGGCCACGCGCGGACACATAGTCGCTTGTTCAACATGGGAGATGAACACTTATGAAACTGACTACAAAATTGATGGGTGCCGTTGCTGGCGTCGCAATGCTGGCAGGCGCGCAAGCGGCTTCCGCTGATGGCCACGGCATCACCGTTGGCTACTTCCTCGAGTGGCCAATGCCATTCCAGTTCGCGAAAGTGAACGGAACTTATGACGAAGCGCTTGGGACCACAGTAAATTGGGTCGCCTTTGACACCGGTACCGCAATGTCGGCTGCCATGGCGTCTGGCGACGTTCAGCTGTCCGTCAGCCAAGGTGTTCCACCATTCGTGGTTGCAACATCCGCTGGTCAGGACCTGCAAATCGTTGACGTGGCTGTGTCCTATTCCGAGAATGACAACTGCGTTGTGTCCGCCGCACTGGAGATCGACAAAGGCTCCGCAGGCGAGCTGGCCGGCAAGAAAGTTGCTGTTCCACTGGGTACCGCGGCTCACTATGGCTTCCTGAAGCAAATGGACCACTTCGGCGTGGCTCTGGACAGCCTGACCATCGTGGACATGGCACCTGCTGAAGGCCAAGCGGCTTTGGCGCAGGGTTCGGTTGACATGGCATGTGGCTGGGGTGGCGCGCTGCGTCGCATGAAAGACTCCGGCAACGTGCTGCTGACCGGCGCTGAAAAAGAAGAGCTGGGCATCCTGGTGTTTGACGTGACCACTGGCCCGTCTTCCTTCCTGGCCGAAAACGCCGACATGGTCGCCAAGTTCCTTGACGTGACCGCTGAAGCAAACGCGATGTGGGCTGATGAAGCCAACCACGCCAAAATGCTGCCAGTGATCGCAAAAGACGCGGGTATGTCTGAAGAGGACACAATGTCGACCATTTCGACATTCGTCTTCCCAACTGTTGAAGACCAGCTTTCGGGCAAATGGCTTGGCGGTGGTGCTCAGGACTTCATGAAAGGCGTTGCAGACGTCTTCGTGGCGGCCAACTCCATCGACGCGGCAAAAGCATCCTATGCAGACAACGTGAACACCGGCCCGCTGGGTCAGTAAGCGTTTAGCGACCGAAGGAGGGCGGGCGCGCGGGTAACGCGGGCCCGCCCTTCCTTTTTCACCACATGTGCGACGGTAAATCCGAGAGGGGACGACTGTGGAAGGCCTTCTGATAGATGACATTTCCATGCGCTTTGACCTGCCCAATGGCGGTCATGTGCAGGCGTTGAAAAACGTCACGCTGGACATCAAGTCCGGCGAATTGATGAGCGTGCTGGGCCCGTCGGGCTGCGGCAAGACGACGTTGCTCAACATCGTGGCGGGATTTTTGGCGCCGACCGAGGGCACCATTACCCTGAACGATAGTGTTGTCACCGGCCCAAGCCCTGAGCGCGGCATGGTCTTCCAACAAGGCGCATTGTTTGAATGGATGAATGTCCGCGACAATGTCAGCTTCGGCCCGGATATGAAGGGCATGAGCCGCAAGGAAAGCGCTGAGAATGTCGAGCACCTGCTTGATGTCGTGGGCCTGTCGGATTTCAAGGAAAAAGCCGTCTACGAGCTGTCGGGCGGTATGCAACAGCGGGTCGCACTTGCCCGTTGCCTGGCCAATGACCCAGATGTGATCTTGATGGATGAGCCGCTTGGCGCGCTGGACGCGCTGACGCGAGAGAAGATGCAATCGCTGGTGCTGGACCTGTGGAAGGACACCGGCAAAACGATCATTCTGATCACGCACTCCGTCGAAGAAGCGCTGTTGCTGGGCGAACGGCTGCTCGTCATGGCGCCGCGCCCCGGCCGCGTGCACAAGGAATACAACTTGCCATTCGCTGATCTGGGCGTGGGCAATGACCTGCGAGAGGTCAAAAAGCACAAAGACTATAACAGCACCCGCGAAGAAATCCTGTCCATGATCTGGAACATGGAAGAAGAGATTATGGGCCGCACGGAGGAAAGCGCATGACCGGTTTGCTTGTCCTATTTCTGTACCTAGCGGCCTTTTTTGGCAGCTATCTGATCCTGTCGCGCCTGCTGAAACGCTTCTTCCAACGCGAAGGCTTTAACAAACTGAAGACCGTGACCTTCGGCGACGAAAGCGCCGTGGTTGCCAACCGGATCGCCAGCGTTCTGTCGATTGTAACGGTGTTTATGCTGTGGGTGGCGTTCACGAACTCCTCCATTCCCTTGCCGAAACTGCCGGGGCCGTTTTCGGGCGATGTGACCTTCACCTACACGGCAACTTTGGAGGACGGCACCAGCGATGATGCTGAGGTGACGATGCGGGTCTACCGCGAAGACATCCAGCAAACGGTTGATGCCGACGGCAACCCGGGGCGGGAACCGTCACCGGTTGAGGTTGAGCCGGGCGAGGGCTTTGCCAAGAATGACAGCCTGACGGTCGCACGCTACGGCTTCAAAGTGATCCCCGTCTGGAACAATGACGAGGTCAAGAAAGCCGACGGATCAACCATCACCGCGATCAACGGCCAGCCGATTGCGCCGGGCGAAAAGATAGAGATCCCCGAAGGTTTGGTTGGGTTGACCGACAAGGGCACGCCGACCTTTGAGCCCAAGACGGGCCTACGCATGGCGCGGCTTTACCTGCCCGCCCCGGAAGTGGTGCTGGAGCGGTTCATCCGCCTCAACAAAGAAGGCTATCAGGGCTTCACATTGTGGGAGCATACCTGGTTCTCGCTACAGCGGGTCTTGCTGGGCTTCCTCATCGGGTCGGTGATCGGCATCCCAATCGGCTACGCCATGGGCCTGACCAACTGGTCGCGCGGCTGGTTTGACCCGATTGTCGAATTCATGCGCCCGGTGCCGCCCTTGGCCTTGATCCCGCTGATGATCATCTGGTTCGGGATTGGCGAGGTGAGCAAGGTGATCCTGCTGTTCTTGGCGGCCCTGTGGATCATGATCATCGCGGCGCGCTCCGGCGTGTCGGGCGTGGCCATTTCCAAGGTGCATGCGGCCTATTCGCTGGGGGCGTCCAAGTGGCAAATTCTCAGCCGGGTCATTGTCCCGAATTCCCTGCCGGAGATTTTCACCGGCGCGCGGGTCGCCATGGGCGTCTGCTGGGGCACCGTTGTGGCCGCCGAGCTGGTGGCCGCGGAAGTGGGCTTGGGCAAGATGATCGTTGTGGCGTCTAAGTTCCAGCTGACCGACATTGTGATTGTGGGCATCATCCTGATCGGGGTGATCGGCTTCCTGATCGATGTGGGCGTGCGCGCCTTGGAGACCTGGCTGGTGCCCTGGAAAGGGAAGGTCTAGCCTCCCCTTGAAAAGCCATTCAGTCGCAAAATCACCGCCGCCCGTCGCAAACCCGGGCGGCGGTTTTGCGTGACGCCTATAGGAAACACGCATGTTTCTGAGCATCTTCGATATCTTCAAAGTGGGCGTCGGCCCGTCCTCCTCCCACACGATGGGGCCGATGACCGCCGCGGCGCGGTTTTTGGACCAATTGCGCACCGGGGAGCGCGAACCCGGCGCGGGCGATGTGGCCGGATTGGCGGCGTCCCTGCACGGCTCGCTGGCCTTTACGGGTAAGGGCCACGCGTCTGACAGGGCGGTGATGTTGGGCTTCATGGGGTTTGTCCCGGCGACGCTGGACCCGGACGCCGTGGAGGGGCTGATCGCGGATTTGAAGACCCGCAAATCGGTCGAGGCGGAGGGCCTGGGCGTGCTGTCCTTTGACCCGCCGTCAGATTTGGTTTTTGACTACGACCTGACGCTTGACGGTCACGCCAACGGGATGATCTTCAAAGCCTTCGACGCAGCGGGGAACCTGTATCTGCAGGAGACATATTATTCCATCGGCGGCGGTTTTGTGGTGGCGGAAGCCGAGCTGTCGGGCGTGCACACCGACCTGCATGCGCAGAAGGAAGAAGCGGGCTTCCCGTACCCGTTCGGCTCCGCTTCGGAAATGCTGGCGATGGGGGCTGCGTCGGGCAAAACCATCGCACAGATGAAAGAAGCCAACGAGCTGTCGCAGATGAGCCGGGACGCGTTGGACCGCGATCTTGAGACCCTGCGCCGCGCCATGTTCGATTGCATCGACCGCGGCCTGCGGATGTCAGGCGAGCTGCCCGGGGGTTGCGCGTCAAGCGCCGCGCTAAGCATATCCATGACCAGCTGAAGGCCGAGGAAGGGCTGAACCGCAGCCAGCCGCACACGATCAACGACTGGATGAGCGTCTACGCCATGGCCGTGAACGAGGAAAACGCCGCCGGTGGCAAGGTTGTGACCTCCCCCACCAATGGGGCGGCGGGTGTGCTACCGGCGGTGCTGCGCTATTACCGCGATCACTGCGTCGGCGCGTCCGAGGCGGGCATGCGGGATTTCCTGCTGACGGCTGCGGCGATTGGCGGGCTGATCAAGCACAATGCATCGATTTCAGGCGCCGAGGTCGGCTGCCAGGGGGAGGTCGGGTCAGCCTCATCCATGGCCGCCGCCGGGCTTTGCGCGGCCTTGGGCGGCACGAATGAGCAGATCGAAAACGCCGCTGAAATCGCGCTTGAGCATCATCTGGGCATGACCTGCGACCCGGTTGCGGGCCTTGTTCAGGTGCCATGTATCGAACGCAACGGGCTTGGCGCGATCAAGGCGGTCTCCGCCGCATCCCTGTCGCTGCGCGGCGACGGCACCCATTTCATGCCGCTCGACAATTGCATCGAGGCGATGCGCCAGACCGGCATCGACATGAGCACGAAATACAAAGAAACCAGTCAAGGCGGGCTGGCGGTGAATATCCCTGAATGCTGACGGCGCGTAAATTCCGAAGTCAGGGCAGCTTGCGCGGGCAGGAGCCTCCGGCGGGAATATTTTTGAAACAATGAAGGGTAGGTCCACCGCCCCGGTTCAAACGACCCGAGGCGGCTTCATCGTTTACGGCCATCGGCATTCCTGCCTGTACCGCCAAGGCAGAACAAACGATTCTCCCTAAAAGATCGTTATCGCTTCATTGTTTCAAAAATATTCCGGGGAGTCCGAAGGACTGGGGCAGAGCCCCCACCACCGCGGCGCGCGTAGCGCGGCGCAATCTCTTTACGGGTCAAGACGCCCGGTTCGGGCTTTCGCCATTTCCCGCATACGCGCCATCACATCGACGCCAATCTGCGCATAGACATGAAGCAAATCGACAAGCACCCAATTTTCGCGGATCATCCCATTCTCGACCCGCCAAAAATCAAGCGAGCGCATGGTGATCTCTTGCCCCGACGGGGCGATCCCAAGCCATCCGTCCCCCGTGATCTTCGCGTGCATTCCGGGCCATGCGGTGAAGCCGACATAGTCGCCTTGCGCGAAAAGATGGCCGGTCTCTTTGCCGCCGACCCGGTTGGGCATAGCGTTGAGAAACGGGATCTGATGCCAGTTTCTGAACCCTGCAATACCGCGCCCAGTACCTATGCCGGAGGGGCCATACCAGCTGGATTTCGGGTGCCAATAGCGCGGCAGATCCATCGCTTCGGCCCCGTGCTCTTTGAACCGGCCGAGCCCGACAAGCATATCATTGACCACCTGCATGGCCGCGCTGCCGTCACCGCTGACGCGCAACCCGTCCTGTGTTGCCGGACCGGGGACATGCCATTCGCGGCCAAGGGATGGTGACATCGGCCAGACGCCGGCTTGCATCATCACCTCAGGCAGGTCCCACAGGGCCTGCATCTCCACAATCTTGCCGCCCTCGATGCGGAAGAATTCGTGAAGGCGCATCGCGACCTGGTGGCCTGTGGGCGGGATGCCGAGCCATGGTTTTTGGAAGCTGCCCGTATAGTATCCGCAGCATCCAACCCAATGCGCGTCGCCACTATCGCCTTCCATGACGATCGTCTCGCGCCGTTCAAGATCGGGCCAGGCGGCGTGTAGCGGGGCAAGTGCTGTGTCATAAAACGCGGCGGGCCCGTCAAGCGTTTCAAACGGGTGGGCAAGGTGAACAGGCGCATCGGGCGCGAAGGCTTCCAACAGCGCGGCACGCGCGGCGTCAGGTTCAAAATCATAGAGTGCGTTGCGCAGAGCTGTCAGCGTCATGGGGCGGGGTAGGTCCTTGGGGAGAGGCCGGATTGGAACCAGCTGATGAAGCTTTCAATGGTGAAGACCGGCAGGCCGGTGGCCGCGCGGATATCTGCGGCATAGGGGATCATGTTCGTACATTCCAGCACGATAGCACCAAGGTCTGGATGTCGTGATGCGAGCTCCAGTGCGGCAGAAACATTGTCCGCGCGTGCGAGGGCCACGTCGAGCTCCAGCTCATTGCCCAAAATGGCGCGCGTGAACTCTTGGCCGCCCTCAGTTGAATGGATCGGGGTGCCCTTTGGCACACCTGCTTTGCTCAAATGCGCCTCAGTCAGGGTCGACGCGGAGATCGTCAAAATGCCGGCCCGTTTGCCCGCAGGCAGCACCGCGTTGACCATGGCGACCTGCATCAGGGACGAGGTCGCGACAGGCACGGGGACCGCCGCCGCCAGCTCCGCCTGATAGAGCGACAGGAACCCGCAATTGGTGGTGATGCCGTCGACACCGTCTGCCACCAGCTCCCTTGCGGCGGCGATGAAATTGTCCAAAAGCCCCGCAGCACCCTGACGCACCACACGGTCTGGCGAGGCATCCCGCACGATTTTGTAGTGGACCGGAAATGGCCAGGTCAGCGCGTTGCCCATATCGCCAGGGATGCGAGGGAACTGCGCGTCCAGCATCAAGATGCCGACGGATGCTCCGTAGATGGATTTACCACCCCGCACCTTCATGAAACCAAAACTTTCATAACCCCTCGCTTTCGCAAGAAGATTTGACACGACTCAGCCTGCGCGCGCAACATCTGCGGCAGGAATGGGGGCATAATGAAGAATGAGATGACCGGGGCCGAGGCCGCCGTGCGCATGTTGCAGGCCCATGGGGTCACCGACATGTTTGGCCTGTGCGGTGACACGACGCTGCCGTTTTACGACGCCATGTCCAAGCTTGATCACGGGATCACCCATATCCTGACGCGCGACGAACGGCATGCTGGCTATATGGCCGATGCCTATGCGCGCGTGACGGGCAAACCGGGCGTTTGCGAAGGGCCGTCTGGCGGCGGAGCGACTTATATTCTGCCGGGCGTGGTTGAGGCGAATGAAAGCTCGGTGCCGATTTTGGCGATCACGACGGATGTGGCGACCACCTCACGCGGGAAATACCCGCTGACGGAGCTTGATCAGGTGGCGTTGTTTCGGCCTTTGACCAAGTGGAATGCGAGCCTTGACGATGCGACGCGGCTGCCCGCGATGATGCGCGCGGCGTTTCGGGCGATGACCACGGGGCGGCCGGGGGCCACGCATTTGGCGCTGCCGTTTGATACGCAAAAAGCCTTTGTCGATGCGGGTGAGGTCTGGGCCGATGCGCGCCACCAAAGCTACCCGGCGGAGCGGGCGGCCCCCGATATGGACGCGGTGCGGGAGGCCGCGAAACTGCTGGCCGGGGCCAAGTCAGCGATTGCGATTTGCGGCGGGGGGCCGGTTATCTCCGGCGCGTTTGACGTGTTGCAGCAACTGGCGGGGATGCTGGATTTGCCGGTGGCCACGACCGTGTCGGGCCAAGGCGCGATTGCAGAGACGGACGCGCAAGCCCTGGGGGTTGTGGGATCGAACGGCGGCAACCCGGCGACGCGAGCCGTGGTAGACGCTGCGGATGTGATCTTGTTTATCGGTTGCCGCGCGGGGTCGGTGACCACGGAACGGTGGCGGTCACCCGCGCCGGGCAAGGTGATCATTCACATCGATAGCGATCCGATGGTGATCGGGGCCAATTACCCCACAGAGGTAGCGATTTGCGCCGATGCCAAGTTGGCTTTAGAAGCTTTGGTGCTGGAATTGGAACTGCTGGACTGCGCGGGCCAAGATGGCCGCACGCGGGCGGCAGCAGCTTGGGAGAGCAAGCTTGCGGCGTTTAACGCGCTTGCGGCCTCTACAGAAACACCGATTAGGCCTGAGGCGGTCGTGGCCGCTTTGATGGCTCAGCTGGATGAGGACGCGATCGTTGTGGCAGATCCGGGAACGCCATGCCCGTATTTCAGCGCGCATTACCGGTGGCGCAAGGCCGGGCGCAATTTCATCACCAACCGCGCGCATGGGGCCTTGGGCTATGCGCTTGCTGCGAGCATGGGCGCGCATGTGGGCAGGCCCGATGTGAAGACGGTGGCGGTGATGGGCGACGGGTCGTTCGGGTTTTGCTGCGGGGAGTTTGAAACGATTGTGCGCCACAAAATGCCGATCACCTCGATCGTGTTTTCCAATGCGACATTTGGCTGGATCAAGGCGGGGCAGGATAGCGGCTTTGGCAAGCGTTACTACAATGTGGACTTTGGGCGGACGGACCATGCCAAGGTGGCCGAGGCGTTTGGCGTCAAGGCGTGGACGGTGCACGACCCGCGCGACCTGCCGGGCGTCTTGAAACAAGCGCTTGCCCATGATGGGCCGACATTGGTGGATGTGATCAGCCAGCCGCTGCATGAGGCGGCAGCGCCGGTGTCGGAATGGGTGGCGTGAACCTGGATCAGACCATTGTGGGGTTTGACCTGTGGCATCTGGCCTTGCCGGTCACGACGCGGCGCGATCATGGCATCGGCTCCGTCGAGGGCGCGTGCGAGATCGTGGTGCTGCGCCTAACAGCAGAAGGCGGGGAGACGGGGTTCGGGGAGGCAAGCCCGTGGGTGGTGTTCACCGGGTCCGTTGAGGCGAGCTTTGCTGCGTTGGACCGCTACTTGCGCCCGATCGTGCTGGGTCGGCGGATCGGCGACAGCGCGGCGATCATGGCGGAGGCGGCGCGCGCCGTCGCGCATTGCTCGGAAGCCAAAGCGGCATTGGAAAGCGCGCTGCTGGATTTGGCCGGGCGTGTCTCTGGCGTGCCGGTTTGGGCGCTTTTGGGCGGCAAGTGCCGTGATGTGATCCCTTTGTCGGTCTCTCTGGCGAACCCGGATTGGGGGCAGGAACAAGACCTGTTGGCTCGGATCAGGGAGGATGGCATCGGCATCGTGAAAGTGAAAGTGGGCTTTGCCGATCACGCCTTTGACGTGATGCGGATGGAGGCTTTGGCGCGAGATTACCCCGATCTAGATGTGCGCATTGATTTCAACCAAGGGCTTGAGATCGAGGAGGCGATGGAGCGTGTTCTAGCGCTTGCCACGTTCAAGCCGAGCTTCATCGAGCAACCCGTGCGGGCGCATCAGTTCGATATGATGGCGCGGCTGCGGGCCGCGACCGACGTGCCGCTTTTGGCCGATGAAAGCGTCTTTGGCCCCGAAGATGCAGCGCGGGCAATCCGTGAGGGGATCGCTGACGGGTTTTCGATCAAGATCATGAAATCGGGCGGACTACGGCGGGGGCAAGATGTGGCCAAAATGGCCGCCGCCAACGGGTTGAGCGCCTATGGCGGCGACATGTTTGAAGCCGGGCTCGCGCATTTGGCGGGCGCACATATGATCGCCGCGACGCCTGAGATCACGCTGGGCTGCGAGTTCTATCAGGCGCAATATTACCTGCGCGAGGACATCTTGGAGACGCCATTCCCAAGCCAAGGCGGGCAAGTCTGGGTGCCGGACGGGCCGGGGCTGGGGATCAGACCTGAGCTGAACAAGCTTGAACATTATGCAGTGACCAAAAGAGTTGGCTAAAACGAATGCAAAACGATGACAAAATGTAAATGTATTGTTGACATAACGTCAAATATGACAATTGTGGTGCCAGAAACTGTGTACGGGACCCAAAAGAATCGTGAGCTATCAGCAGCCAATACAAGCCGACGAGGCTGTGCCAATGGATGATCTGGGCGTGAAAACCGTCGCGATCATCGGCGCAGGGATTGTCGGCGTGTCGACAGCACTTTGGCTACAGCGCGATGGACATAAGGTGATCCTGATCGACAAGGCGGGCCCGGCAGAGGGGACGTCTTACGGCAATGGCGGGGTCCTGGCCTCGTGTTCTTGCGTGCCCGTCACGGGGCCGGGTCTGATCAAGAAGGCGCCGAAAATGGCGCTGGACCCGAACCAGCCGCTTTTCTTGAAATGGGGTTATTTGCCCAAGCTTGCGCCGTGGCTGTTCAAATATCTCAGCCATGCAAATGCCGCTGATACCAAGCGGATCGCGGCGGCTGTGGCGGGGATTGTCGGTGACAGTCTCGCCGATCATCAAGCGCTTGCGGCAGGGACTGGGGCCGAGAAATGGATCGTGCCCAGCGATTACGTCTACATCTACAATGACCGGGCGCATTTTGAGGGCGACCGTTTCGGCTGGGACATACGCGCGACGCACGGCTTTGAGTGGGACGAGCTAGAAGGCGCGGCATTCGCTGATTATGACCCGATTTTCGCGCCCGCTTTGGGCATGGGCATCAAGATGGGCAATCACGGGCGGATTGCCGATCCGGGGCAATATGTCAAAGACCTTGCCGCGCATTTTGAACGCGAAGGCGGTGAAATACGCAAAGCCATGGTCGAGGATGTGATTGTAGAACATGGTGCGGCGACGGGCCTGCGCGCGGGCGGCGAAACGGTGGCGTGCGACGCCTGCGTGGTGGCCACGGGCGTCTGGTCCGGGCCGCTCGCCAAAAAGCTGGGCGTCAACGTGCCGCTGGAATCTGAGCGCGGCTACCATATCGAGCTTTGGGAGCCGAATTTCATGCCGAAATCACCTGTCATGGTGGCCTCGGGCAAGTTTGTGGCGACCCCGATGGAGGGCCGATTGCGGCTGGCAGGCGTGGTCGAGTTTGGCGGCCTGGACGCAGCCCCGTCACGCGCACCGTTTGAACTGCTGAAGAAAAATGCGATTGCCGCGATGCCGGGCCTGACCTGGGCGCGCGAAGAAGAATGGATGGGCCACCGGCCCGCACTGGCGGATCTCGATCCCCGTGATTGGGGAGGTTCCACGCGCCAAAGGCGTGTTCATGGGCTTTGGGCACCACCATATCGGGCTGACTGGCGGTCCCAAAACCGGCCGTTTGCTGTCGCAGCTCATTTCCGGGCGCAAACCCAACATTGACCTGCAAGCCTATTCGCCCGCACGCTGGGCACCTGATTGAGAGAGCACGAATGACCCCAAAACCGGGGCTGAAAACAACCAACCTGGGAGAAAGACCAATGAAGACATTTACAAGCCTGATGATGGCGACCGCGCTGAGCGCGAGCGTCGCACTGCCTGCCCTGGCCGACGGCCACGCGCAGAAATGGGACATGCCGATGGCCTACTCGGCGTCAAACTTCCATTCGGAAAATGGCGTGAAATTTGCGGATTGCGTGCGTGCTGGCACCGATGGCGCGATTGACATCACCGTGCATCCGGGCGGTTCGCTGTTCAAAGGGGCCGACATCAAGCGCGCCATTCAGACCGGTCAGGTTCAGATCGGCGAGCGCCTGCTGTCGGGCCACCAGAACGAGAACGCCGTCTTTGGTTTTGACAGCGTGCCGTTCCTAGCGACCTCGTTCGACGCATCGGCGAAACTGTTTGATGCAGCCAAGCCGAAACTGGAAGAGATCCTGGCCGACCAAAACCTGACGCTGATCTATTCCGTTCCGTGGCCGCCGCAGGGTCTGTATTTCAAGAAGGAAGTGAACTCTGTTGCTGATATGGCGGGGGTCAAGTTCCGGTCCTACAACAACGCGACCGCGCGGTTGGCTGAGCTGACCGGCATGCTTCCTGTGACCATCGAGGCCGCTGAGATTTCGCAGGCCTTTGCAACGGGTGTGGCGGAATCGATGATCTCGTCTGGTGCGACCGGCTATGACCGCAAAGTGTGGGAATCGCTGACCCATTTCTACGAAGTGGACGCCTGGCTGCCCTATAACCACGTGATGGTGAACAGTGACGCCTGGGGTGGGCTTGATGCCGACACGCAAGCCGCCGTGATGGCTTGCGGCGCGACAGCTGCGGCTGAGGGTTTGGAAGCGTCCAAGGCCTATACTCAGTTCACGCTGGACGGGTTGAAAGACGGCGGGATGACCGTTGGTCGCGCTGGTGACCAGCTGGTGTCTGACCTTCAGGGCGTGGGTGAAACCATGACCGCTGAATGGCTGGAAGCCGCAGGCGATGATGGCGCTGCCATCGTGGATGCGTTCAAGAACTAAGAAACCTACAAGCGCCCCGGCCCGATCAAGCCGGGGCGCTTTCTTTTCCAAAATTGGGGACGGGGATGTTACGCAAATCATTGGATGGGCTCTACACGGCAGCGGGTGTGCTGGCGGCGTTATGCCTGATCGTCATTCTGGGCCTGATTGTGGTGCAGATGGTTGCGCGCTGGACGGGTGAGGTCTTCCCGGGGGCGCCGGATTATGCGGGCTATGCGATGGCGGCGGCCTCCTTCCTGGCCTTTGCCCATGCGCTGAACAAAGGCAGCCATATCCGGGTGTCGATCCTGCTGAACGCGGTGGGGGAACGGACAAAATACTGGCTAGAGGTCTGGTGCTTTGGCGTGGCGACCGCCGTGTGCTGGTACATTGCCTATTACATCTGGGTCATGCGCGGCTATGCGATCCGGTTCAACGACGTCAGCCAGGGCCAGGACGCGACCCCGATCGCGGTGGCGCAGTTTCCGATCCTCGTGGGCTCGATCATCTTGGCGATTGCGGTGACGGATAACCTGATCTCGCTGTTCATAAACGGCAAACACAACATCGTGCGCGATGTAAGCGACACGCAGGCGGAGTAGGGCGCATGGATCAGGCTTACGTCATCATTTTATTTCTTTTCGTTCTTTTCGCGCTTTTGGGCACCGGCGTCTGGGTTGGACTTGCCTTGGTAGGCGTGGCTTTTGTGGGCATGGAGCTGTTCGCCTCGTCCGGCTCCACCGGCGACCGTATGGCCACCGAGCTTTGGAGCGCATCGTCAAGCTGGACGCTGACCGCCTTGCCGATGTTCATCTGGATGGGTGAAATCCTGTTCCGAACGCGGCTGTCACAAGACATGTTCAACGGGCTCAGCCCGTGGCTCGCGAAGCTACCGGGCGGGTTGGTGCACACAAATATCATCGGCTGCACCGTCTTCGCGGCTGTGTCGGGGTCCTCTGCGGCGACGCTGACGACCGTGGGCAAGATGTCGATCCCGGAGCTGCGCAAGCGCGACTATCCGGAGCATATGGTTATCGGCACGCTTGCGGGCGCCGCCACATTGGGGCTGATGATCCCGCCCTCGCTGGCGCTGATTGTCTACGGGGTTTCAATCAACGAAAGCATCATCAAGCTGTTCTTTGCGGGCGTGCTTCCGGGGTTGGTTCTGGCGGGCATGTTCATGGCCTATGTCGCCGGGTACTCGTTCATTTCCAAGGACTGGTCGCCGATCCAGGAGACGGGGATGAGCATCGCCGACAAGATCAAGAACTCCCGCTTTTTGATCCCTGTGATGTTGCTGATTGTCGCCGTGATCGGTTCCATGTTCATGGGGATTGCGACGGCAACTGAGGCGGCGGCCATCGGCGTGATTGGGGCCTTGGTTCTGGCCGCGGTGCAAGGCTCGCTGAACTGGTCCACCTTCACGGAAAGCCTGATGGGGGCGACGCGGACCTCGGCGATGATTGCGCTGATCCTTGCGGGGGCGGCGTTCTTGAAGATGGCAATGGGGTTCACTGGGTTGCCGCGCGAGTTGGCGGATTCCATCGCGGCGATGGAGCTGTCGCGCTTCCAATTGCTGATGGCGCTGTTAGTCTTCTACATCGTGCTGGGGTGCTTTCTGGACGGTATTTCCGCGATTGTTTTGACCATGGCGGTGGTCGAGCCGATGGTGCGCGAAGCGGGCATCGACATGATCTGGTTCGGAATTTTCGTGGTCGTCGTCGTGGAGATGGCGCAGATCACGCCGCCGATTGGCTTCAACCTGTTCGTGCTGCAAGGCATGACCAATCATGAAATGGGCTACATCGCCAAAGCGGCGATCCCGATGTTTTTGATCATGGTGGTGATGGTCTTCGTGCTGATCCTGTTCCCCGACCTAGCCACCTGGCTGCCGGAGAATGTGCGGCAAGGCCCCAGATGATGCTGAGATGGCTTGCGGACCGGGGCCCTTGGGTTCTGGTCGCGGGCATTTTAGCGGGGCTTTTGCTGCCGGGGTTAGCGGCGCTGCTGGTTCCCTACATCCCGCATATGGTGGCGGGGCTGTTGTTTCTATCGGCATTGCGGATTGGGCCCGCGCGGATGCGCGCCTCGATGAAGGGCAATTTGTGGGCGACATTGGCGGTGCTGCTGCTGGCGCAATTGGTCTTTCCGCTTGCTGCGATTGCGGTGATGGCGGCGTTTGGCTGGTTGGGCAGCCCGTTTGCCTTGGCCTTTGTGATCATCGCCATGGCGTCATCGATCTCGGGCGCGCCGAACATGGTGGCGATGATGGGGTTCGCGCCGGAAACGTCGATGCGGTTTTTGCTTGTCGGGACCGCCATTTTGCCCGTGACGGTGATCCCGGTTTTGTGGCTGATGCCCGCTTTGGGCGGGTTTGCGGAGGTGATGCTTGCGGCCCTTCGCCTGCTGGTGGTCATCGGGCTATCGTCGCTTTTGGCCTTTCTGATCCGCGGGTTCGTCTGGCGCGACCCCAGCGCGGAGGAGTTGCGCAGCATCGACGGCGTGTCGGCCCTATTGCTGGCGGTTATCGTGGTGGGGTTGATGTCGGCGGTGAACGCCGCCCTGATTGACGCGCCGCGTCTGTTCTGGCTGTGGCTGGGCTTCGTCATGGTGGTCAATTTTGGCCTGCAAGGGATTGCATTTTTGGGGCTGCGCGGTGGGGCCGATACTGACCAGGTTGCGGCGCTGACGGTGATGGCGGGCAACCGAAACATTGCGCTGTTTTTGGTGGCCTTGCCGGAGGCAGTGACCGCGCCGTTGTTGATCTTTATTGGTTGCTACCAGATCCCGATGTATCTGACCCCGCTGGTGACGGGCCGCGTGCTGAAAGGACTGGACCGCGGCGTTGGGTGAGGTCACTCTGCGCGCCAGGCAAGGGAGAACACTCATATGAAAAAGATCGTACTGACAGGCGCCAATGGCAATCTGGGGCAAGAGCTGCGCGGCATGTTGGCCGGGCTCTGCGAAGAGCTGGTATCCACCGATATTGCTGAAAGCGGCGGCGATCTGCATGCAAATGAGACCTTCGTTCAGGCCGATCTTTCGTCCATGGAGGCGATCCGTCCGCTGCTGGTTGGCGCGGATATGGTCGTGCATTTCGGTGCCATTGTGGATGAACTGCCCTTTGATCAGATGTGGGGGCCGAATTTCATGGGGTCCTACAATATCTGGGAAAGCGCGCGGCAATTGGGGGTTCGGCGTGTGATCTACGCGTCCTCCATCCATGCGATGGGGATGTATCCCAAGACGACGCGGATCGATACGGAGATGCCGCATCGGCCCGACACCTATTACGGTTTTGCCAAGTGCTTCACCGAGGATCTGGGCCGCATGTATTGGGAGAAGGAAGGTATCGAAAGTGTGCATCTGCGGATCTATTCCGCGACCTCCAAACCCGGAAATGCGCGTGCGCTGGGCTCATGGTTGAGCTTTGACGACCTGCGCCAGCTGGTGGCGCGCAGCATCGACACGCCGCATGTGGGGTTCACTGTGGTCTACGGTGTATCGAACAATGACCGTTGCCCTGTCGACAATTCGGCGGCGGCCTTTTTGGGGTACCGACCGAAGGACAATGCAGAAGCGTTTGCGGAAGAAGTGTTCGCGAAAGAACCGCCTGCGGATCATTCCGATCTTGCGCAGACCTGCCATGGCGGGCCGTTTGCCTCAGCCGTTTTGGGGGTGTCGCCGATGGCGAAGATGGCAATACCTGACAAGGAGTGAGGGGGCTCTGCCCCCGGCTTCGCCTCCCCCGGAATATTTTTGAAACAATGAAGAGCGGTCAGGGGCTGCGGGCGATCTCGGTCTTCCAGCGTTTGCATTTGTTCTGGATCGGCTGTGATGGCACCGCATCGGTGTAAAATCGCGTGATGTCTTTGAGCGAAGCGATGCGGACCGGGGCTGCGCGACTGAATTTGGTGTGGTCAGCGACGAGGAAGCGTTCGCGCGATTGCGCAATGATGGTTTGGCTGACGCCCACCTCGGCGATGTCAAAATCCAGAATGTCGCCATCCTGATCCAGGCCGGAGCAGCCGATCACTGCGTAGTCAAATTTGAAGGCCTGGATCATTTGCACGGTTTGCGGCCCTGTCAGCCCGCCATCTGAACGACGCAGAATGCCGCCGGCGACGATGACTTCGCAGGTCTGATTTGCCGCGAGGATCTGGGTGATGTTCATGTTATTGGTCACGACCATCAGGTTGCGATGGGTGAGAAGTTCACGCGCGACGGCCTCCGTGCTGGTGCCGATATTGAGAAAGACAGAAGCGTTGTCGGGAATGTCGGCGGCGCAGCGTTTGGCAATGGCGGCTTTGGCAGCTCGGTTGAGGTCCTGCCGCTCGGAATAGCCGATATTGGTGACCCCGGAGGGCAGGATCGCGCCGCCATGGACACGGTCGAGCTTGCCCGCATCGGCCAGCTGCGTGAGGTCTTTGCGGATCGTTTGAACGGAGGTGTTCAACCGCGCCGCGAGGTCATCGACGGAGACGCGCCCTTCGCTTTGAGCGATCTCCAGAATGTCGGAATGGCGAAAATTGAGGGTCATGATCTTTCAATACGAAGCTAAACCGAAACATAACCTTGACGAAACGAAAGTAAACCTATGAAGAAGAGCCCAAGCAGGAAAAAGTGAGTCGAGACATGTCAGACGCGAAAATCACCGATCTTTTTGTCGCCGATCTTTTTGTCATTGGCGGCGGCATCAATGGCTGTGGTATCGCGCGCGATGCGGCGGGCCGCGGGATGAGCGTATCGCTGGCGGAGATGAAGGATTTGGCTTGGGCGACGTCCTCTGCCTCGACCAAGCTGTTCCATGGCGGGTTGCGCTATTTGGAATATGGTGAAATCCGGTTGGTGCGCGAGGCGTTGATCGAGCGCGAAACGTTGTTGAAAGCGATGCCACATATCAGCTGGCCGATGCGGTTTGTGCTGCCCTATCACAAGGATATGCGGTTTGAAGGCTCGACCCCGGTGTCAAAACTGCTGAGCACCGTGATGCCGTGGATGAAGGGGCGCAGGCCCGCCTGGATGATCCGGTTTGGGCTGTTTCTTTACGACAATCTTGGGGGACGGGACATTTTGCCCGGGACCAAGACGCTGTTTTTGAAGCGCGTCAAAGAAGGGGAGCCTTTGGAGGATCGGTTCGAGCAGGCGTTTGAATATTCTGATTGTTGGATTGAGGACTCCCGCCTTGTTGTGCTGAATGCGCGCGACGCGGAGGCGCGGGGCGCTGAGATCATGACACGCACCAAAGTTGTCTCCGCTGAGGTGGTGGACGGCATCTGGGTAGTCACGCTGGAGCGCGGCGGCGAGACGTTTGAACGCCGCGCCAAGATGCTGGTCAATGCAGGCGGGCCTTGGGTCGGAGATCTGATCCACAACACGGTGCGGATCAACGCGACCGAGGGCGTGCGTCTGGTCAAGGGCAGCCATATCGTGACCAAGAAGCTGTTTGATCACGAGAAATGCTATTTCTTCCAGGGCGAGGATGGCCGCATCATTTTTGCCATCCCCTATGAGACCGATTTCACCCTGATCGGGACCACGGATGCGGAGCATTCGGAGCCTGATGTTGAGCCTGAGTGTTCGGATGAAGAACGCGATTATTTGCTGGCCTTCGCCAACCAGTATTTCAAGCAAGACATCACGGTGGATGACATCGTTTGGAAATATTCGGGCGTGCGCCCGCTTTATGATGACGGGGCGAAATCCGCGACGGCGGCGACACGGGACTATGTGCTGAAGGTGAACCGCCAAGCGGGTGCGCCGATGCTGAATGTGTTTGGCGGCAAGATCACGACGTACCGCAAACTGGCCGAGCATGCGTTGGACAAAATCTGCCCGGAGCTTGGCGCGAAAAATGACCCTTGGACGGCGGGCGTGGCGATGCCGGGCGGCAATTTCAAAGTGTCTCAGGTGGATGCGCTGATCGCAGCGCTGAAACGCGATTATGATTTTCTGGATGATTTCTGGGCGCGGCGCATGATCCGCGCCTACGGGACCGAAGCGCGGGTTGTTTTGGGCGATGCCAAAACCGCGGATGACATGGGGCAGGATTTCGGCGCGACCCTGACCGCGCGCGAGATCACCTGGCTGATGCAAAGCGAATACGCGCGGGAGGCGGAAGACGTGGTCTGGCGTCGCACGAAGCTGGGCTTGCGGATGAGCGGGGATCAGATCAAGGTTTTGGACGATTGGATGAAAGCTGCGGGAGGCAACGCATGACCCATATTCTGGCCATTGACCAAGGCACGACGTCGAGCCGGGCGATTATCTTTGACGCGGATATGAAGATTGTCGCCTCCGCGCAGGAGGAATTTGCGCAGCATTTCCCGAAATCGGGCTGGGTGGAGCATGAGCCGGATGATCTTTGGTCGACCACGGCTGGCACCTGTCGCGGGGCGTTGGAACGGGCCGGGTTGAAAGGCGATGATATCACCGCGATCGGGATCACCAATCAGCGCGAGACGACCGTTGTTTGGGACAAGGCCACCGGCAAGCCCGTTTATAACGCGATTGTCTGGCAGGACCGGCGGACCTCGGACTATTGCCGTGAGATGCGCGAGGCGGGGCATGAGGAGATGTTCACCGCGAAAACCGGGTTGTTGTTGGACCCCTACTTTTCGGGCACCAAGCTGCGTTGGATCCTGGAGAATGTGGACGGTGTCAGGGCGCGGGCCGAAGCGGGTGAGCTGCTGTTTGGCACTGTCGACAGCTACATCATTTGGAAGCTGACCGGCGGCGCGCGGCATGTGACCGATGCCACCAACGCGGCGCGGACCTTGATGTATGACATTCACAAGGGCCGGTGGAGCACCAGCATTTGTGAGGCCTTGGGCATCCCGATGGGGATGCTGCCGGAAGTGCTGGATTCTGCGGCTGAATTCGGGATGGCGCGTAGCGACCTGTTTGGCCGCGAGATACCAATCCTTGGCGTCGCGGGCGACCAACAGGCGGCCACGGTTGGGCAGGCGTGTTTTGAACCGGGCATGTTGAAATCGACCTATGGAACGGGATGTTTTGCGCTGCTGAATACGGGCGACACCCCGGTAAAATCCGAAAACCGGCTGCTGACGACGATTGCCTACCAGTTTGACGGAAAGCCAACCTACGCGCTTGAGGGCTCCATCTTCATTGCGGGCGCGGTTGTGCAATGGCTGCGCGACGGGTTGAAGATTATCCGCGAGGCGTCCGAGACGCAGCCTTTGGCGGAGGCGGCGGACGCGGGCCAGGATGTGATCATGGTGCCTGCTTTCACCGGGCTTGGCGCGCCTTATTGGAACGCCGATTGTCGGGGCGCGATCTATGGTCTGACGCGCGGTTCGGGGCCGGAGGAGTTCGCGAAAGCGGCGCTTGAAAGCGTGGGCTATCAAACGCGCGACCTGCTGGAAGCGATGACAGCAGATTGGGAGCCGGACGGCGAAAACGTGCTGCGCGTCGATGGCGGGATGACCGCCAGCGATTGGACGATGCAGTTCTTGTCCGACATTATTGGCGCGCAGGTCGACCGGCCCGAAGTGCTGGAAACTACCGCCTTGGGTGCCGCTTGGCTGGCGGGAATGCGGGCCGGGCTGTATCCGGATCAGGCCGGGTTCGCGGAAAGCTGGGCGCTTGAGCGCCGGTTTGAGCCGGGGATGGACGAGGGGGTTCGTTCGGGCAAATATGGGGCTTGGAAGAAGGCCGTGGCGGCGACGCTGTCGGTCTAGGCGCTTTAGGGGGCGGGATGGCACAAGAAACCGCAAAGTTCCTTGAAGGCAATCTGTTTCGCCATATCACGGTGATGTCGCTTACGGCCTCAGTCGGGTTGATGGCGGTGTTCTTGGTCGATTTTGTCGACATGATCTTCATCTCGATGCTGGGCAACGCGGCTTTGGCTGCGGCGGTGGGCTATGCCGGCGCGATCTTGTTTTTCACGACCTCCTTCGGGATCGGGATGGCAATTGCGGCGGGCGCCCTGGTGTCGCGCGCGCTGGGCCAAGATGAC
This sequence comes from Litoreibacter sp. JB4-2, assembly GCF_055693445.1. Classification (NCBI taxonomy): domain Bacteria; kingdom Pseudomonadati; phylum Pseudomonadota; class Alphaproteobacteria; order Rhodobacterales; family Roseobacteraceae; genus Litoreibacter; species Litoreibacter sp. JB4-2. Next base: position 2,079,399 of record NZ_CM146334.1, on the reverse strand, counting down.
GAGGCACGCGCGCGGCAACTGATCACAAATGGGCTGGTCTACGGCGTGCTGTTTGGGACCGCGTTTGCGGCGCTTGTCTGGGTTAATTTGCCCTTCTTGACCAGTCTTGTTGGGGCCACAGGCGACACGCAGGTGCTGGCAATATCCTACCTGCAAATCATCGTCCCGAGCCTGCCTTTCCTGATGATCGGCATGATGGGCGGTGCCATCCTGCGCGCTTACGGTGACGCCCGCCGGGCGATGATGGCCACGATTTACGGCGGGCTGGTCAATGCGGTGCTTGATCCGATCCTGATCTTTGGGCTGGACTTGGAGCTTGTCGGTGCGGCCTGGGCCAGCGTTGCGGCGCGCGTGGCAATTGCCGCGACCGCGCTGTTACCGATCATCCGTCATCACGGGGGTATCAGCGCGCCGCATTTCCCCACGATGATGCGTGACTTTGCGCCTATTTTTGGCATCGCACTGCCTGCGATCCTGACCCAATTGGCCACGCCTATTGGCCAAGGCTACGTCACCCGCGCCATGGCCGAATTCGGTGAGGCGGCCGTGGCGGGCATGGCAGTGGTTTCACGTTTGACGCCAGTGTCCTTTGCGGTGATCTTTGCGCTGTCAGGCGCTTTGGGCCCGATCATTGGGCAGAATTTTGGGGCCAAAAAGCACGACCGGGTGGCGGAGGCGTTTCGCTACGGGCTGATCTTCATCGCGCTTTACGTCGTTCTGGTATCGCTGGTTTTGTTCGTCTTACGTGGCCCCATTGTGTCGCTGTTTCAAGCAGAGGGGATTGGCGTGACGCTGATCTACCTGTTCTGCGGGCCGCTGGCTTTGGTGTTTTTCTTCAATGGCGCGATTTTCGTGTCCAACGCGGCGTTCAACAATCTGGGCCATCCGTTCTATTCGACATGGATCAATTGGGGGCGGCACACGGTCGGGACGATCCCGTTGGTCGCTTTGTGCGCCTATCTCTTTGGTGCGCCGGGGGTGCTGATCGGGCAAGCTTTGGGCGGCGTCATTTTTGCCGCGATTGGGATTTGGTTTGCGCTACGCGTCATGCGCGGGGAAGCTGATGGGGCGGGTAAAACGTCAGAACCGTTTTCAGCCCATATCCGGCTTATGCAAGTCTTGCACATGCGCCGATAACGCGGCGAGGTGCCGGTCAACCAATGCGGTTTCAGTCAGGGTAAGCACTTGATGCCTGGGGTAAATTGGCGCGCTACGATCATTTAAAATTGGCGCGTCCCAACCGGATGTGGTGTCAAAGAACCGCGCAACGCCTTCGAGCCCGAAAACGTTCAAATATCCCTGCACGACGACATCCAGATAGCTCAAGATGATCGGGAATTTATCGGTGGGCGGGGCGTCCTGGTCTGTTCGGGTTTGGTAGATCTGGACCTCCGCATCGCGCGGCTGAGACAGTTTTAGATGGTCTGGCTCCAATGGCTCACGCCAATACGCATATTCGCGCTGGTCCAGCGCGTCCCAATCATGGCCCGGCACTTGTGCGATCAACCCGTCAAGTGATGTGTTTGGATCGCGTACCACGCTTAGATAGGCGACATCGCGCAGTTTCGTATGCCGCCAGATGCGGCGCCAGCCTTGCAGTTTGGCCGGGAGCGCGTCGGGGTAGTCATGCGTCGCGGTGTTCACCAGCGAGCCGTACCCGAAGAAATAAGGGTGTGCCATGGATCGCATTTGCCCGCGGTTTGCGGGGAAGGACAAGGGGGTGTTCACCTTGCCGTTCATAGATTTGGCCGCGACACTGCGTCCATTGCCAACACAAAGGAGGTTAAAATGTCAGTTGCACGTGTTACCGAAATTATTGCGTCATCGTCAAAGAGCTTTGAGGATGCTGTCGAAAACGGGGTTGAGCGCGCGTCGAAGACGCTGAAAAACGTCACCAGCGCTTGGGTTCAGGATATGAAATGCACCGTCAAAGGCGGCAAGATCGACGAGTACCGGGTGATCTTGAAAGTCACGTTTGTGCTCGAAGACTAGCGTCTCGGTTTTACCAATGAAAAGCCGCCCGGCAGCAGGACTGCGGGCGGCTTAAGAAACTGCTAAAAAGTGGCTTACGCCAGAGCGATATTGATCGCGCTTTCGCGGCCGTCGCGGCCTGCTTCGACGTCGAATGTCACTTTCTGATCGTCGGCAAGGCCTGTGAGACCGGCGCGCTCAACAGCAGAAATGTGAACAAATACGTCCTTGCTGCCGCCGTCTGGTGCGATGAAGCCGAAGCCCTTTGTGGTGTTGAACCATTTTACTGTGCCTGTGGCCATAGTATTGATCTTCCATAATAAATCGCTGCCCACGGAGGTGTGGCAGCCCGGCATAGTCAGTCTGGAACGAAAGACTGGCAGCCGCAATAAATGGGAGGTCAGTGGTCGTAATAGCCAAACGTAGCGCCGCCCGTTTCGCAGGTTAGGCATCAAATGTAAAGCATTGCTTGCGCTGCCCCGGCCCGTTCTTTCAGCGAAAAACGTGGGTTTGGGCGGCAATTGAGCGGGGTTTCGCGCGCAGATGCAGGCCGGGCATAGTGCCGAGCAGCAAAAGCAAAACTGTGGTTGCGATACCGGTCAGGGAGTACAGTGCGAGGGCCGATAAGAAGCTTGTGCCAAAGATGGTGAGCGCGCCCAGAAAGCTGCCAAAGCCTATCAAACCGCCAATCAATACCGCCACTAAAGCCATTTTCGTGTCCTCGCAGATACCCCTGCATCAACCTTAGGAAACGAACCTTTAACAAAAGTTAATGAAATTCCCCGGAACCATGACAGCTTTAGGACAATTTTAACGATTGGCTATTTGCGCGTGTAGACACTTCTGCGTCCCTTGCCTTGTTGCCGGATCGTGGCAATTTGAGCGCCATTTCGCTGCACAACCACGCAGTCGCTTGGTACTTTTTTACCGCCCAACGCGCGGTCGAAACATAGATAGCCACTTTTCCATGCCCAAGCGCCGGTCAGTTCATCCTTGCCTGCCGCGCCAGCCAGCTTGCCATTGCGCTTCAGCCGAAACCAGGCGTTGTTTTTGGGATTGACCCAGTTCTTACCGACGACGTGTTTTTTCAAATCTGCGGCGCTTGCGACCTTGGTCCAGTCCGCTAGGGCTGGGGTCGCGGTGCTCAACACCAAAGCGGCGATCATGTAGGACAGGCGCATCTCGTTCATCCTTCTCATCATTACGCAAGAAACTGTAGGCGAGGTCGGTCAGCATTGCAAAATGGGTTGGATTCCGCGGCGATACATACATCGCCGCCCGGTCCAACATGGCGGGCGGCGTCGTTTTTTAGTTCGTGAGCAGCCTAGTAGCTGAACAAATCCAACCCGCCGCTTACAGGATCAAAATGGTAGGCCTTTAAGCGTGCGCAATTCATTTGGGATTTTACGCCGGCTTTGTTTTTGGCGCTGATCACTTCATAGCTGGGTGAGAGCGTGTATTCCTTGGTTTGGTGACCGGTCTTGAAAGACTGGTCAAAGCGAACGCGCGGGACCGGCATTTTTGCGCCAGCTGTCACATAAAGCCAATGCCACTGATCACCCGTGACCGTGTTGCTTTCCCATTCTTTCCCGGGCCATTTGAGCGCGTAGTTGACCTTTTCGGTTTTGGATTTGTTGCGCAGACAGAACCCATAGGCGTAGAAAAGCTTGTTGGCAGGTTCCGCTTTGGGGCGGTCGCGCTTTGGTGCCACGATCTCTTTCACAACCGGGAGCACAACCTGTTGCTTAACTTCATTTGCAAACAGAAACCCGGTGATCTGTAAAATCAGCACGACCACGGCCAGTATTAAAGCAATTGCGAAGAGGATTATGTGGCCCGCAATCGCGCCGAGAACGCCGCCGGCGACGATACCCACAATGTAGGCGCCGCCTTCCCCGTCAGCGTTGTTGACGACAATTGCGCCGCCGATAGCGCCGATAACGGCGCAAAAATTGACAAAACCCTGTTTATCATCAGCCATTTTTCCCCCTTAAATAATGTATGCAATAGTATACATTTAGGGAGAGCAATGCATGTTTTCAAGGCGTCACCATGTCTGGACGCCTTGGTTTGCTATGCGTGAATTTGCTTAAGTCGCTGAATTATCGTGTAAATTTCTTGTGCTTGATCTCGCTTTGGTTCAACCGCATCCGGGCCCAGTCTGCGGATTTTGTCTTCCTCATAGGCCTCGAAATTGCCTTCGAACCATTCGACATGCGCCTCGCCTTCAAAGGCCAAAATATGGGTGCAAAGACGGTCGAGGAAGAACCGGTCGTGGCTGATGACCACGGCGCAGCCGGCGAAATCTTCGATCGCGTCTTCCAGCGCGCGCAGGGTTTCAACGTCGAGGTCGTTGGTTGGCTCATCCAGCAGCAGCACGTTACCGCCGGTTTTCAGCAGCTTCGCCATGTGCACGCGGTTGCGTTCACCACCCGACAGGCTGCCAACTTTCTTTTGCTGATCCCCACCTTTGAAGTTGAAAGCGGAGCAATAGGCGCGTGAGTTCATTTGCGCGTCGCCCAGCTGGATAATCTCGCCGCCGTCGGAGATTTCTTCCCAGACATTTGCGTCCGGTTTCAGCGCGTCGCGGGATTGGTCGACATAGCTAAGCTGTACGGTGTCGCCGTAGCTGACGGTGCCGGAATCCGGCTGTTCTTGCCCGGTGAGCATACGGAACAGCGTGGATTTACCGGCGCCGTTGGGGCCGATCACGCCGACGATGCCACCCGCAGGCAGGCTGAAGCTGAGGTCTTCGACCAGTAGCTTGTCGCCGTAAGCTTTGGTGAGGTTTTCGACCTCGATCACTTTGTTGCCCAGACGCGGGCCGTTGGGGATGATGATCTGGGCGCGGCCGAGTTTCTCTTTCTCGGACTGATTGGCCATCTCGTTATAGGCGTTGATGCGGGCCTTGCCTTTGGCTTGGCGGGCTTTGGCACCGGAGCGCATCCATTCCAGCTCACGCTCCAGCGTTTTTTGCTTGGATTTGTCTTCCTTGGCTTCGCGTTCCAGACGCTTGGCTTTTTGCTCCAGCCAGCTGGAATAATTGCCTTCGTAGGGGATGCCGCGTCCACGGTCCAATTCGAGGATCCAGCCGGTGATATCATCCAGGAAATACCGGTCGTGGGTGACGATCAGGATGGTGCCCTTATATTCGATCAGATGCTTTTGCAGCCACGCGATGGTTTCTGCATCAAGGTGGTTGGTCGGCTCGTCGAGCAGCAGCATGTCAGGCGCTTCGAGGAGAAGCTTGCACAAGGCCACGCGACGACGTTCACCGCCTGACAGATGTTCGGGCATGGCGTCATCCGGTGGGCAGCGCAGGGCCTCCATCGCGACGTCGATCTGGGCGTCGAGGTCCCAAAGGTTGGCCGCGTCGATCTCATCCTGCAGCTTGGCCATTTCTTCGGCTGTCTCGTCCGAGTAATTCATCGCCAGCTCATTGTAGCGGTCGAGAATGTCTTTCTTTTCCTTGACGCCAAGCATGACGTTGTCGCGCACGGTCATGTTTTCTTCAAGCGTGGGTTCCTGCGGAAGGTAGCCGACTTTTGCGCCCTCGGCAGCCCAGGCCTCGCCCGTGAAATCTTTGTCCTGACCGGCCATGATCCGCATCAGCGATGATTTACCGGTGCCGTTCACGCCGACAACGCCGATTTTAACGCCGGGCAGGAAGTTCAGCCGGATGTTTTCAAACACCTTTTTGCCGCCGGGATATTGCTTGGACACGCCGTCCATGAAGTAGACGAATTGATTGGCAGCCATGTGGTCGCTCCGGTTCGAGGAAATCGTTTTGCCCTGTTTAGACAGGGTTGCGGGCAAGGGCAATCAGGCGCAGATTGCCAACGATGACAAAAACGAAACGCCCACCTAAAGAGATGCCAATGCCCTATACCCCAGCCGCCAATCGTTACGAGGCGATGCCGTATCGTCGCTGTGGCCGCAGCGGGTTGAAGCTGCCCGCGATCAGCTTGGGACTTTGGCACAATTTTGGCGACGATAGTCCGCATGAAAACAAACGGGCGATGTGCCAAACGGCTTTCGACCACGGGATCACGCATTTTGATCTGGCCAACAATTATGGCCCGCGCCCCGGCGCCGCAGAGGAGGCGTTTGGTCAGATTCTGACGCAAGATTTCGCGGGCTATCGTGATGAGCTGATCATTTCTTCAAAGGCCGGATACCTGATGTGGCCGGGGCCATATGGCGAGATGGGCAGCCGCAAATACATGATTGCGTCCTGCGATCAGTCGTTGAAGCGGATGGGGCTCGACTATGTCGATATCTTCTATTCGCACCGTTTCGACCCCGAGACGCCGCTTGAGGAAACGATGGGGGCGCTTGACTATATCGTGCGTTCTGGCCGTGCGCTTTATGCCGGTATTTCGTCCTATAATTCCGAAAAGACGCGGGAGGCAGCGGCGATTTTGAAAGACTTGGGCACACCCTGTTTGATCCATCAGCCGTCATACAACCTGCTCAACCGCTGGGTGGAGCGGGATGGCCTGTTGGATACGCTTGATGATTTGGGGATCGGGTCGATTGCGTTCACCCCATTGGCGCAGGGCATTCTGACCAAGAAATATCTGGGCGGCATCCCCGATGGCAGCCGCGCGACACAAGGCAAATCGTTGCTTGATGGGATGATCAATGAACGCTCCCTCGCCAGTGTGCGGGCTTTGAACGACATCGCAGCGGCGCGCGGGCAGACGCTGGCGCAAATGGCTCTGGCTTGGGTTTTGCGTGGCGGGCGGGTGACGACCGCATTGATCGGTGCCTCCAAACCCAGCCAGATTGAGGACTGCGCAGGTGCCGTGAAAAACCTTGAATTCACAGCCGATGAGCTGGCCGAGATAGACCGCATCGCGCAAGAAGAGGATATCAACCTTTGGGCCAAATCCTCCGAAACGGAATGATGCAAACGGGGTGGCCACGGGCCGGGGCCGGGCAAACGGTTGGCTTGCTGGGCGGATCGTTTGATCCCGCGCATGCGGGCCACGCCCATATCACCCGGCAGGCGCTGAAACGGTTCAGACTTGATCATGTCTGGTGGTTGGTTTCACCCGGCAACCCGCTGAAAGCGCGCGGCCCTGCGAGCATGCAGGCGCGGCTTGGCAAGGCACGTGCGGTGATTGACCATCCCAAAGTGCAGGTCACAGACCTGGAGGCGCGGCTGGGCACCCGCTATACGGCGCAAACATTGCGCAAGCTTTTGCCGCGCTACCCTGGTGTCCGGTTTGTCTGGCTGATGGGCGCGGACAATTTGGCCGGTTTTCACCATTGGCAGGACTGGCACGAGATCATGGAGATGTTGCCCGTGGGCGTCATTGCCCGGCCGGGCGACCGAATTTCGGCCCGCAGGTCCATGGCGTCGCAGATGTTTGACACCGCTCGACTGCCTGGCCCCTATAGCCAAATCCTTGCACACCACGCGGCCCCGTGTTGGTGCTATATCAACGTCCCGCTCAGCCATGCGTCTTCTACGGAAATCAGGCGTCGCGGGGACTGGTCCTGAGAAACAGGGTCGCAAACCCGGCGGCGAAAATGATCATAAGACCGAGGCCCGCGACACTATCCGGCCAATTGCCAAAAAACGCGACGCCGTAGGCCACAGCACCCACAAGCTGCACATATATGAAGGGCGCCAGAAACGACGCCCCGGCGCGGGCATAGGCAAAGACCAAAAGCAAATTTCCCAGAAGTGACGCGGCGGAGGACCACGCCAACAGCCCCCAAGACAGCGTCTGCGGCACATTGCTCAGCCCGAATGGCAGCAGCAATACGGAGCCAATCACCAATTGAGCCAGAAGCAGATGCATCGGCTTGCCCAAAGGCTGCACCCAGCGCGACGCGGTCAAATACATGCCGTAAAAGCAACCAGATAGCAGTGCCCATGTCAGTCCCGGCGTCATTCCAAAGCCCGGTTTCACGACCAGAAACACGCCGCCAAGCCCGATCACCAGCAAGATCAGGCGCAAGGCGTGCCCCTGTTCTTTGAGCAGCCAGACCGACAACACATAGCTGACAACCGGGCCCAAAAAGAACGCGCCATACACGTTGGCCATGGGTTCGCTCAGCAGCGCCGTCAGGATCGTGACGATGGTCAGGGTTTGCACCGCCGAACGTGCCCATATCCGCCAATCGAGAAACAACGGAAGTGCTGCGCGGCGGAAAAACAGCGGCACAATCAAGAGCATCCCACCGGTATAGCGCGCCCATGCGACAAACAGCGGGTGCACGCCCTCAGCCGTCATCATCTTTCCCGCAGTGTCCCCCAAGGGGATCATCAACATGCCGATTGACATGATCGCGGAAGCGAAGAGCAGCTTGCGGTCCATCACTCTTGCGTATCAGGGCTTTTGACGTCTTGCCAGCACGACGCGGCTGGGCAATTGATACCGGCATGAGTTTTTTGAATGCCAGATCCGTTGCCCGCCGCGTCGTCCTGTCTTTGTTGGGGGTCGCGCTTGCGGGGGCGGTCTTTGCGAATGCGCCGGAAACCTCGCTGCGCCCGATTGCCAAGCCGGGCAACGCGGCCAAACTGTCCGTTCCTGCGGCGTTGCGGATTATGGAGGAGGCAGGCGACGGCGGGCATATCAGTTTTGTGGTGGCTGATGCCGCCACGGGCGTTGTGTTGGAAAGCCATTCCGCGTTGCGCGCGCATCCACCCGCCAGCGTGTCGAAAGCGGTGACGGCGATCTATGCACTGGAAACACTGGGTGCGCAGCATCGGTTCAAAACATGGTTGATGGGCACCGGCCCGGTTGAGAACGGGACACTTAAGGGTGATTTGATCTTGGCGGGCGACGGCGATCCGGTCTTGACCAGCGACGATCTGCTCGACCTTGCGGGCGCGTTGAAAGAGGCGGGTGTCACGGGAGTGTCGGGGCAGTTTCTGATCTATGATGCCGCCTTGCCATGGGTGCAGGAAATAGATGCGCTGCAACCGGTGCAGGTGGGCTACAACCCCGGCATCTCGGGGCTCAATTTGAATTTCAACCGGGTGTTTTTGGAATGGGAACGTCAGGGCGATGACTACGAGATGACGCTTGAAGGGCGCAGCGAGCGGGTGCGCCCGGATGTTACCTTCGCGCGCGCGGAAGTGGTTGAGGGCAGCGGGCCGGTCTTTACCTATACCCAGACGCCATTCTTCGAAAACTGGACGGTGAAGCGCACGGCGCTGGGCAAAGAAGGTGGCAGATGGCTGCCTGTTCGACGGCCCGGCATCTACGCGGGTGATGTGATGCAAACGCTCGCGCGCAGTCATGGGATCGTGTTGGATCAGGCGAAGCGCATTGATGACCTGCCCGAGGGTGCGCAGGTTCTGGTGTCCCATGCGAGCCCGTCCCTGGACGAAATCGTGCGCGGCATGTTGAAGTTTTCGACGAACCTGACGGCAGAGGCAATTGGTTTACGGGCAAGCGGCGCCGATGGATTGGCATCCTCAGGCGCGGCCATGTCAGACTGGGCAAAAACGCGTTCGGCGGCACGGCGTCCTGGCTTTGTGGATCATTCCGGGTTGGGCGACCAAACGAAGGTGACGGCATTTGACATGGTCCACATCCTGACGGCCCCCGGCGCGCAGGCGCTGTTGCAACCGCTGCTCAAGGAGATCAAGGTTTTGGATGACAAAGGCGATCTCGACACCAAAAGCGGACGTCGGATTTTCGCCAAGACCGGAACATTGAACTTCGTCAGCGGCCTTGCGGGATATGTGCAAACGCCCGGTGGGCGCGATTTGGCCTTTGCGATCTTCCGATCGGATGCTGAGCGGCGCGCCAAGCTCTCAAGGGCGGAACGCGAACGCCCCCGCGGCGCGCGCGGCTGGAACAGCCGGTCGCGACGCATGCAGCAACGCTTGATTGGCAGATGGTCAGCGCTTTACAGCGACTTGGATCAGAATGCGCAAGCCACAGGTCAGTAAAGCATCGCTAGGCGGCATCGTTTTCTTGCTGTGCGACGACATGACCGGGCAGTGAGAACCGTACAATACCACCGGCGCTATCAACGCCGTTTGCGGCGCTGATACGTCCGCCGCGTTCCTGGATCATGCGCCGGATGCCCAGCATCCCGTAGCCGCTATCCATCCGGAATTCCCCGCCATCCAAAAACGCGAGAGACGGGTCTGAGAACCCGCTGCCATTGTCGGCGATCACGAAATCAAGCTCCCCGTCCGCGCCGGGGGTAACAGAAAAGCTGGTTCTCAGGTTGCTTCGACCACCATGTTTTATTGCGTTATCAAGCAGATTTCGAACAACGATCTGCACAGCGGGTTTTTCGGCTTCAATTGTGACCGGATCGACGCTGATGTGATGCTCGTGTTGCGGGTCAACGACAAGGTGAATGTCTTGACACAGTATATCAAACCGGAACTGTTCCTTTGCCTGTTCGCCAGACGTCGCTTGCGTATGCGATAGCACATCGGAAATCAGGCTGGTCGCCTTGATCGCCACATCTTCGAGCATGTCGATCAATTCCAGCTTTCCATCGCCCATATCGACAAAGCCGTCGCGCAGCATGTCGGCCAGATGCTGAGTATTGCGCATGGGCGTGCGCAGGTCATGCGCTGCCATAGAAATAAACTTCTCCATTTCATGCATCAATTGGGTTTCTGTGGCGGAGCTTGGTTCAGCGAAGCCCGCTTCGACCGAGTTTTGCCGCTGAATTTCGCTGGCGACGCCTGTCAGCAATACGGTGTCGCCGTCCGCATCAAGTTTTGGGACATAATTGATAAGAATGTCTGTCTGACCGCCCAAGTCAAAGCTGTGATGCGTTTGGGCTTTGGATTTGAACCCGTTGCGATGCGCGCGGTTCAGTGCGGTGCCCTTTTCATTGGGCCAAAAATCAAGTGCCGTGCTGCCGACTATTGCGTCCATTGGAAAGCCGAGCAGCGACGCCCATGCCGCGTTGCAGTCCGCAAAAACAAGATCGCCCATTTCAGAGGGGGCGACGACAAAGGCAGGAAGCCCCACCTGTTCTAAAAATTCGAAATTCTTCGATCTCACATCTGTTACCTGCCTGCAGCGGTCACCCGGGGCATAGCAAAAAACGTTTTAAGAATTTGTGTATTTGTTCAGGAAAGCCGCTGGTTTTATTGCGATGCGGGCAAGGTCGCGTAACGCGCGCGCGCGCCGCGTTCGATGGCGGCGGCATGCAGCCGGTCAAGGTTCAGCTCATAGCGAACCTCTTCGAGCAAACGCAGCTCTTCCTGGCTGATATGGGTGTCGCTGGCCGCCACATCGCAAGCGAGCGCATAGGCCGTTTCATTTAGCTCTTCTGGCAACACATCGCGGGTCAGCCCGAAAAGGGCGTCCAGGCCGTCTTCTTCCTCGAACAGCTCAAAAACGATTTGGACCACAGTGTTGAACCGGTCCGGGTCGTAATCGGCAAAGATGGGCAAATGATTCACGATCTGTTGGATCGCCACTAACTCTGCCGTGCGAATGTTGGCGTCCGAGATCGAAACCGAAATCATGATCGCGACCAGACAATCCTGCGATGACAGGGAGGGGGCATCAAATGTCATGTCTGTGCTTTCTGAGCGGAGGTCATGTTGCAGTGCAGAATATTGACGTGCGGGGTGGGGCACAATAGGTAGCAGCACTCGGTTGCACATAGGGTGCACCAAAAGGATCTCGAAAGCGAAAACCCATGTCTGATTTGCGCGACGCCGCTATGAGCTCCAAAGCCTGGCCTTTTGAAGAAGCGCGCAAGCTTCTCAAACGCTACGCGCAAAAGCCGCCAGAGAAAGGCTATGTGCTGTTTGAGACAGGTTATGGCCCCTCGGGCCTGCCCCATATCGGTACGTTCGGGGAGGTCGCGCGCACCACGATGGTCCGCCGCGCGTTTGAGGTTATCTCGGACATCCCGACCAAACTGATCTGCTTTTCCGACGATCTGGACGGCATGCGCAAAGTGCCGGGCAACGTACCCAACCCTGAGCTGCTTGAGCCGCATTTGCAGCGGCCGCTGACTGATGTGCCGGACCCGTTCGGCACGCATGCAAGCTTTGGCGCGCATAACAACGCCAAGCTGAACAGCTTTCTCGACACGTTCGGGTTTGAGTATGAATTCATCAGCTCTACCGAGTTCTACCGCAGCGGCAAGTTTGACGAGGTGCTGCTGCGCGCCTGCGAAAAATACGACGCGGTGATGGAGGTGATGCTGAAATCCTTGCGCGAAGAACGGCGCGAGACCTATTCGATCTTCTTGCCGATCCACCCAGAAACGGGCCGGGTGCTTTACGTGCCGATGAAAAACGTCGACGCCGCCAAGGGCGAGGTCACTTTTGACGACGAGGACGGGCGCGAATGGACGCTGCCTGTCACCGGCGGCAATGTGAAGCTGCAATGGAAGCCCGATTTCGGCGCGCGCTGGGCCGCGCTGGACGTAGATTTTGAGATGTACGGCAAGGATCACTCGACCAACACGCCGATCTATGACCGCATTTGCCAAATCCTCGGCGGCAAGAAACCGGAGCATTTTACCTATGAACTGTTCCTGGATGCTGACGGCCACAAGATTTCCAAGACCACCGGCAATGGTGTCTCCATTGACGAATGGCTGACCTATGCGTCGTCGGAATCGCTGAGCTATTTCATGTATCTCAAGCCCAAAACCGCCAAGCGGATGCATTTTGACGTGATCCCCAAGGCCGTTGACGAATACCACCAGCAGCTGCGCGCCTACGCGGACCAAGATGCGGCGAAACGCATGGCGAACCCGGTGTTCCACATCCACGGACACAACGTTCCGGCGTCGAACATGGTGGTCCCGTTCTCGATGCTGCTGAACCTGGCATCTGTCGCCAATGCCGAAGAAAAGGCGCAGCTCTGGGGCTTCATTCAGCGCTATGCGCCCGAGGCCTCGCCCGAGACGCATCCTGACCTCGATCAAGCCGCTGGTTTTGCTGTGGCCTATTACAATGACTTCGTTAAGCCTGCGAAAGTGTTCCGCGAGGCCACCGATCTGGAACGCGAAGCGCTGCTCGATCTGCGGGGTCGTCTGGCCGCCTGGGATGGCGGTTTGGACGCAGAAGCCCTGCAATCAGAGGTTTTCGCTTGCGGTCGTGAGCGGTTCGACCCACTGCGGGATTGGTTCAAGGCGCTTTACGAGGTGCTGCTCGGCGCGTCACAAGGGCCGCGTTTTGGCGGGTTTATTGCCCTTTACGGCGTCGAAGAAACCATCGCTTTGATCGATGACGCTTTGGCTGGCAAGTTGGTGGCGTGAGACACGTCGACAGCCAGTAGATGAGCCGGGGTCCGGGTCCGGCATGTTCGAGCAGAAACAGGTCCAACTCGCGTTGCGCGCGTGTTGGTTTTGCATGCGGAAATGGCGTAGGGCCCTGCCCAAGATTTGGGGTGCGTTTCATTGTAGCCTCCGGTTTTGCTGGACTTGACTTCGTTGCAAAATAACGGCTGGCTAGCTCCAACTAAATGAAACGTATTGGCAAGATCATTTCATGGATGAAAAGAACTGGGACGATCTCCACCTTTTTCTCGTTGTCGCGCGGGAGGGTGGGCTGTCCCCCGCCGCCCGCGCAACAGGACGAAGCGCGGCCACAATCGGTCGGCGGATGCTGGCGCTTGAACGCCGTCTGGGACGGGAGCTGTTTATTCGCCACGACCGCGGCTATGAGCTTACGTCTGACGCCAAAGCCTTGCGCGACAAACTTGCCGATGTAGAGAAACAGATTGCACAAGCCACAGACCCGCTCGAAGGCTTGAAGACGCCGCCGATCAAAGTCTCGGCGGGCACTTGGACAACACTTGCGTTGATCCGAAATATCGACGCCATTATTGGCGGTTCAGAGGTGACGCGTCTGCAATTCGTGGCGTCGGAAAGCGTTTTAGATATCGCCCATCGCGAGGTTCTGATCGGCATTCGCAACGCGCGCCCAACGGATCGCAGTCTTGCCGGGCGCCAGCTGTCTCAAGTGGAGTTCGTCCCCTACGCAACCCCGGATGCGCCAGAGCGTTGGATCAAACTTCGCGCTCAGACACCCTCTGCGCTGTGGTTGGAACGGCATGTCGGGACCGACGCGATTTGTGAGGTGACATCCCCGCGCAATAGCTTGGATTTGGCACGCCAAGGCGTTGGTCTCGCGCTACTGCCCAGCTTCATTGGTGATACGGAACCCAACTTGATCCGACGGGGCGATCCGGTTCATGAGTTGACACACCACAGATGGTTAGTCGCGCATCACGACGATCGACACCTTCCAGAGGTAAGGCGCGTGATCAACAGGCTCTGTGCGGCGTTGGAAACCAAGACGAAATTCTCCAGTCGTTGACCAAAAGGAACGGTGAGCTAGCTATTTGCTATCCCAACGGAGTGTCCCAATGATCCGACTGCTCGCCGCCATCGCCCTGAGTTTCAGCATGAGCCTACCGCTGAAGGCCCAAGATACGCGTGCGGAGGCTGTTGTTGGCACGATCCAAAACCAGCTTGACGCGTTTCAGGTCGATGATTTTGCGACAGCGTTCACCTACGCCTCGCCCAACATCAAGCGCCTGTTTGGTAACCCGTCGCGGTTTGGGCAGATGGTGCGTAACGGATTTCCGATGGTCTGGCGCCCGTCCGAGGTGCAGTTTCTGGAATTCAAAGATCAGGCGGGCCGGGTGTCGCAGACGGTCTTGTTTCGTGACGCGAACGGGGTGCCGATTGTATTGGAATATTTCATGATCCAGACGGATGCGGGCTGGCAGATTGACGGCGTGCAGCCTGTCGAGGCGCCTGACGTGGCGGCCTGAGGCGGCTAATGCACGATCTCTGCCATTTTTAGCTCCGCCAAGCGGCCTGCAAAGAAAAGCTCTGCCTTGCTGAGGCTGCTTTCAAGCGGTTCGAACCAGCCATTGATCTCGGAAATGGGGAAATCCTGACGCCGGATTTCGGAGCGGCGCAGCACGCGTAGTTCTGATTTAAGCTGTCGCATCTCGGCCAGTTTGGCGGAGGCCGCGCGGCCTGTGACGCCGGTTTGGGCGCTGATCCGGGCGGAGCCAATGCAGGTCCAGGCATCCAGAACAAAGGCGCCGTGGCGCATGGCGAGCGGGTCGTTGGGGGGCATGTGGTGGTCTCCGATATGTTGGCGGGATCGGTGTCGGAGATTCGGGTTTCGTTTGAGTTAAATCTGGTGAAATCCGTCCGAAAATTGGCCCCACCCGGCATCCCCCGCATGCGGGGAATCCTGTAAGCCCTTCATAAAAAACAGTTTCCGAGATTTGTTAGGCGGTTGTTAACGATTGAAGCGCGTCACGCGATGCGGCTCATCAGCACCATGGCGAGGCAGGCGCAGCCGAGGCCGAGATATTCGCGCAAAGCCAGCGTTTCGCCAAAATAGAGCGTGCCAATCACGGCGAGCGCAATGAGGGTGAGCATCGAATAGGCCACGCCCGCTTGCGCCAAGCTGATGTGGCGCATCGCGAAATACCACAGCAGCGCAGAGGCGGCGTAGATCGCAGCGCCGAACAAGACGTGGCGGGAGGTCAGCGGCATCTGCCCGTCCGCTGCATATTTCAGGGCGACGTCACCGGCGATCACGAACAGGGCGGTAAACAAGGCAAAGCCGTAGCCAAAGGCAAATTGGGTCATGGAAACACTCTTAAAGACATAAAATAATGCGGGGAGTGTACCACATCTGCGCGGCCTGACCTAGAGAGGCAGCGCCTCAGGCCCCGGCGGCGCGTTCGCATGCGCGAAACTGCGCTGTGGGCTCAGCCGCGCCGTCCAAGGGGAAGCGCAGGGTTGTGTCGCCCAAGATCGCCTCCGCCATGTCATTGAATTGCAGCCCGTCGAGCACATTGCCAAAGCCGCGATCCTGCGCTGTGACGGCTGTGCCATCGTTTGAAAAGCTGTGCCGGTCGGTGGAGATTGCCCGCCCTGCAGGGCCAATGAAGCGCATCGAGAAGATGGTCTCACGCGGCAGCGGCGCGGGGGTCGTGACAGTGACCGAATAAAGCGGTGCGCTCGGGTCATAGGTCAGCTCAATCGCGGCTGTGGGTGTTTCGTGGGTCAGTCGGCAGATCAGGCCGGGCGTGAAGGTCCATGCTTGGGCTTGGAGGGGGATGAGAAACGGGAGGAGGATTAAGACCATTAGGAGACGCATATAGCGATGGTAGTGCTGCATTATGTGCTGTCATCCCCGCCTAAATAATTTGCGCTAGGCCGGAAACCTTAGGTTGAAAAAATAATCTGCGGCCATAGGTCATTATCAATAGAATTAAGGGACGCTTTGTCTTCGATCGACGGCGTGATTTCATGAGAAAACTCATTGTATTCGGTAACGGTCTAGGGCGCGCTCTAGACAATGATTATTTTGATTTAGAGGTCGCTCTGCAAGCGGCATGGGATGATCCTTTGGTTCTGAATGAAAACCAAAAACAGCTAATTTGGCAATGCTTACCAGAAGAGGTAGTTGAAGCGAATGAGCTGAGTGCGCCGAAGAAGGAAGACGAGCTTGATCGCCTTCAAAGAGTACTGGCTGCATGTGATGAGATTTCAAAGTGCGAACTTCGAGGTGGTGCGGATTGGTTAAATGAACACGGGAAAATGTTCCCATTCGCAATTAGAAGCTATGTTCATCGCGCTGCTTGCTACTTTCATCAAGGTGACCATGTGCTGAAAGGCGAGTTTACTGCGCCTCTCATTGATTTTGTCGAAAAAACAAGGAGCCATATTGCCACGCTTAACTATGACGAGCTATTGTATAGGGCATTTATCGGCACGAATGTGTTTAGTGGCTATAGCTGCTTGCTGGATGGTTTTGTATCTCATTTTGACCCTGATCATCTCGCCCGGTACTACCCAAGTTCGCAGAGTTTCTATCTTCACCTGCACGGATCGCCGCTTTACTACTCTTCGATAGATGGAAGCCTTCATAAATCATCCTTGAGTGCTTTGCCTCAAATCCAAGGCCACTCGAGCACTCATCTTGTTCTAACAGAAGTGAATCATAAGATCGCTGTGATCAACTCGTCTCTAATTTTGAGAACTTATTGGTCCCGCTTGCAGACTGCGATGGAAGAAGCATCATCTATAGTCCTTTTCGGATACGGGGGAGGCGACACCCATCTGAACGATATGATTCAGTCGAATTTCTCAAATAAGCAGATAGAGGTAGTCGAACGCCATCACCCGGAGTATTCGGCAGACCCCGGGAAGTCAGAGCGGTTTGCCTTTTGGACTAAAGTGCTTGGCAAAGCTCCAACAGGAATTTTTTGGCATGAAAATATCTTGAGCCACACTAATTGGGATTGGAAGCCAAGCTAACCTCGCCCCCGCCGCTTCACACCACCCCTTTGGCCCGGCCTGCCAGCGGTACTCCGGCCAGCCATTTTCTTCTGGTCACTCACCGCTTTCTCCACCGCATATTGCCGGGCCAGAGGGTCATCTGACACGACCAGATCGACGGTCTCCAAGCGTTTGACCTCGTCGCGGAGACGGGCGGCTTCTTCGAACTCTAGGTTCTCGGCGGCTTTGCGCATGTCGTCTCGGAGGCCATCCAAGACCGCTTGCAGGTTGGCTCCCGCCAGAGGCGCGTCGATGGTGGCGGTGACGCGGTTCATGTCGACGTCGCCTTTGTAGAGGCCGGCGAGGACGTCCTCGACATTCTTTTTGACGGTCTCGGGCGTGATGCCGTGTTCCTCGTTATAGGCGATCTGCTTGGCGCGGCGGCGTTCGGTTTCACCCATTGCGCGCTCCATCGAGCCGGTGATTTTGTCGGCATACATGATGACGCGGCCGTCGGCGTTGCGCGCGGCGCGGCCGATGGTTTGGATGAGGGAGGTTTCCGAGCGCAGGAAGCCTTCCTTGTCGGCGTCCAGAATGGCGACGAGGCCGCATTCGGGGATGTCGAGACCCTCGCGCAGAAGGTTGATGCCGATCAGCACGTCGAAGGCCCCGAGGCGCAGGTCGCGCAGGATTTCGATGCGTTCGATCGTGTCGATATCGGAGTGCATGTAGCGGACTTTGATGCCGTTCTCATGCAGATATTCGGTCAGATCCTCGGCCATGCGTTTGGTCAAAGTGGTGACCAGCGTGCGCATGCCCTTGGCGGTCACAGCGCGGATTTCGTCCATGACGTCATCGACCTGCGTCTCGACGGGGCGGATTTCGATGATGGGGTCCAAGAGGCCTGTTGGACGGATGACCTGTTCGACGAAGACCCCGCCGGTTTGTTCAATCTCCCACGCTGCCGGGGTGGCGGAGACGAAGACGGATTGCGGGCGCATGGCGTCCCATTCCTCGAACTTCAGGGGGCGGTTGTCCATGCAGGACGGCAGGCGGAAGCCGTGTTCGGCCAGCGTGAATTTGCGCCGGTAGTCGCCCCGGTACATGCCGCCGATTTGCGGGACGGAGACGTGGGATTCATCCGCGAAAACGATGGCATTGTCTGGGATGAATTCGAACAGGGTGGGGGGCGGCTCACCCGGGGCGCGGCCGGTGAGGTAGCGGGAGTAGTTTTCGATGCCGTTGCAGACGCCGGTGGCCTCCAGCATCTCGAGGTCGAAATTCGTGCGTTGTTCCAGTCGCTGGGCCTCAAGCAGTTTGCCGTCATCGACGAGCTGTGGCAGGCGGGTGGCGAGCTCGGCTTTGATGCCTTTGATGGCCTGCTGCATGGTG
Source organism: Litoreibacter sp. JB4-2 (assembly GCF_055693445.1). Classification (NCBI taxonomy): domain Bacteria; kingdom Pseudomonadati; phylum Pseudomonadota; class Alphaproteobacteria; order Rhodobacterales; family Roseobacteraceae; genus Litoreibacter; species Litoreibacter sp. JB4-2. The sequence goes on along the minus strand of NZ_CM146334.1, from coordinate 2,060,814 downwards.
GGGCGGGGCGTGACGTAGTGGGAGTTGGCGTAGATGCGGACGCGGTCAAAATCGTCGGTTTTCTGGCCTGTCAGCGGGTCGAACTCGACGATTTTTTCCAGCTCCTCGCCGAAGAAGGACAAGCGCCAGGCGCGGTCGTCGAGGTGGGCGGGCCAAACTTCGAGGCTGTCGCCGCGAACCCGGAAGGAGCCGCGCTGGAAGGCCTGGTCGTTGCGCTTGTATTGCTGGGCGACGAGGTCGGCCATGACCTTGCGTTGGTCATATTCCTGGCCGGAATGCAGGTCTTGCGTCATCGCGCCGTAGGTCTCAACCGAGCCGATGCCGTAGATGCAGGAGACAGAGGCCACGATGATGACGTCGTCGCGTTCGAGCAGTGCGCGGGTGGCGGAGTGGCGCATCCGGTCGATCTGTTCGTTAATCTGGCTCTCTTTTTCGATGTAGGTGTCGGAGCGGGCGACATAGGCCTCGGGCTGGTAGTAGTCGTAGTAGCTGACGAAATATTCGACGGCGTTTTCGGGAAAGAAGCCTTTGAATTCGCCGTAAAGCTGGGCGGCGAGCGTTTTGTTGGGCGCGAGGATGATGGCGGGGCGCTGGGTTTCCTCGATCAGCTTGGCCATGGTGAAGGTCTTGCCGGTACCGGTGGCGCCCAAAAGCACTTGATCGCGGTCGCCCTCGTTGATGCCAGCGGTCAGCTCGGCGATGGCGGTGGGTTGGTCGCCGGCGGGCTCAAATTCAGTATGCAGTTTGAACTCAATCCCGCCTTCCATCTTGTCGCGCGTTTTGACGTCAGGGGCCGGGTGGCTCAGGATCGGCTGCTGCTCGGGCATGGCTTCGGGCGAATTATTATGCATTTCGGGCGATTCCTTGGACTGCCCTCTATAGATGACGCATTTGGGCGCGGCTTCAAGATGCGTGGGATGGCTCCTGACACGAGGTGTCAGGATGTCGGGCGTTGTAATCGCGCGGATCAGCTCTAAGCTGGCGTGATATTTTTCCGGGAGGGCGGTCACAATGATTGATCAAGCTTTGAAGCTGGTTTGCGCCCGGCTGAACGAACATTTGCAAAATCATTTCTCCGTCACCGAGGACTTGGTGCGGCTACAATCTTCCGGGACCGCGCAAAACCGGCTTGTGATGTTTGTCACCAATATTTTTCATGATCAGGCTGCGCGCGGGATGCAGCGTTCCACAGGCGGGTTTCCGGCGCAACCAGAGCCGTTGCACCTTAACCTCTATGTCATGCTCGCCGCTGACTATGCGGCGGAGATGTATGTCGAGGGTCTGAGGCTGATCTCGGAGGGGTTGGTCTTTGTACAAACGAACCCGGTTCTGACACCGCAGAACACGCCTGACATGCCCGCGGGCCTGTCGCAGTTGCGCCTTGAGCTGGTCAATCTGAGCACGGAGGAGCTGGGCGCGATTTGGAACCTGCATGGCGAGCCATATGCGCCATCGATGATGCTGAAAATTGGGTCCGTGGTGCTGGATACGAGCACAATCACTGAGGTTGAACCACTGATACGCCGTCCCGGGTCGCCTTCATGAGCGACGTCACCGAAATCCTGCGTCTAACTCTAGAGCATGACTATTATGGCGATTTGCCTATTCCCATCGTGGTCAAACCAACGCAGCCCGCGCGGCTGGCGCGTGCTGGTATGGTTCTGCGCCAGACTGGCGCGCTGGCACAGGTTTTTTTGCGCGAGGGGTCAGAGGATTTGCCCTACGACATCGCGTTTGATTTGATAGCGCAGCACCCCGATCTGACGATCGTCACCAAAGAGTTTCGGCATGACGCGTTGGCGCTGCTGGGCGTCATTCCAGGCCAAGAAGTCGCGTCGTTCGGCGAGGCGGATTTGATCGAACGGCCGCCCAGGCAAAAAGATCTGCTGGGCCGCATAACAATCGCGTTGGGGCAGGATGTGGAGCAGGATGGCGCGCGCGCAGTCAGATGCCGCTTTCAAGCGGTCGAAGCCTATTGGGCCTATCATGTGATCGGTGCTGAGCGACGCAGCGAATTGGCGGTCGTAGATACGGAAAACCGGGTCTTGTTTGAAAGCATCGGCACGGAGGTTCTGCCTGATGGGCGCCCTTCACATGTCATCCGCTCCACCACCCCGATTGCTGCGCGTGCGCGACCAACGCAGAGTTTTGCGCTGCAGGCACAAAGTGTTTTTGGCCCCAAAACGTTGATTCCTGTTCTGCCCAGCGCGTCTGCCGTGTTTACGCAAGCGGCCGACAAGGACGCGCTGCAATCTGACATTTTCATTTCCTTGTTTTAGGCCGGAGACCGCATCATGACCATGAAATCCCCCGGCGTGTATATCGTCGAAAAAAGCGCATTCCCCAATTCGGTCATGCAAGTTGAAACGGCGGTGCCAGCTTTTGTGGGCTATACCGAGATGGCAGCACATGGCACCGAACCGTTGACGATGGCACCGACACGCGTGACCTCGTTCAGCGAATTTGAACAGAAATTTGGCGGCGCACCCGAGCAGGTTTTTGATCTGGTGGATGACGCCCCAGTCAGCGTGTTGCCTGACGCGCGCTACCGTGTGGGCGCGGCGCTGCGCTACCTGAAGCCCACCAAACCTGACTTTTGCCTCCATACGGCGATGCGGATGTTTTTCGCAAATGGCGGGCAGACTTGCTACATCGTCTCGGTTGGTGACTACACGGCGGAGGCGATTGACGCCGAAACTTTAGGCGCCGGGATCGACGCGCTGGAAAAAGCGCCAGAGGTGACGATGCTGGTTGTCCCGGACGCCACGCGGCTTTCAGCGGTTTCTGGCAGGTCAGAGGCCGCGCTGACGGGCGCGTTTTCCAACGGTTCGGTCAGTGATGTACACAAAAAGATGCTGCGCCATTGCGGTGAAAAGATGAAAAACCGCATTGCGATTTTGGACGTGCATCGGGGGTTTTTTCCGCAAGACGGATCAGACACCGACCCGATTGCCGTGTTTAGGGGCGGCGTTGGCAGCGATAATCTGGGCTATGGCGCGGCCTACTACCCGTGGTTGCACAGCGCGGCATTTGCGTCGGACGGCTTTACGTTTGAACGGATCGCGCCCGGCTCACGCGCCACTTTGGTTGCAGACTTGCAGGCCAGCTTTGCGGGACGGGACACGGCCGCCGCCGACAAGATCGCGCATCTTTTGCCCGTTGAGCCCCCAGACGGCCCCACGCCGGGCGACCTGGTACAGATCGACAAGGCCTTGCGCAAACTTTGTCCGACTTACGTGGAGGTGATGGAGGCGATTTCCGCATTCGCCAATGCAGTACCGCCCGGCGCGGCGATGGCAGGGATTTATGCCGCGGTGGATGGCGCGCGCGGGGTCTGGAAGGCGCCAGCGAATGTGGCCGTGAACGCGATCCGCGCCCCGATGGTGGCGATTGACGACGCGGCGCAAGAGGGGCTGAACCAGCATCCCGCGGGCCTGTCGGTCAACGCGATCCGGCCGTTTGTCGGACGAGGCACACTCGTTTGGGGCGCGCGGACGTTGGATGGCAATTCCGACGACTGGCGCTACATCAACATGCGCCGGACGATGATCATGATCGAGGAAAGCATCCGGCTCGCCTGCAGGGCCTATGTTTTTGAACCCAACACGGCGGGGACCTGGGCTGTGATGCGCGCGATGATCGAGAATTTTCTGACCAGTGTCTGGGCGTCAGGCGGGTTGGCGGGCGCCCGGGCTGAGGACGCGTTTTCCGTGCACATTGGGCTGGGCGAGACGATGACCGCCGCAGACATTTTGGACGGGCGGCTGATTGTCGAGGTGATGGTGGCGGTGGCGCGGCCTGCGGAATTTATGACGATTGCGCTGACCCAGCAGATGCAGACATCTTGAGCCGGATTGCGCGCATTTGTCCGCTTGTCGGGGCCGTGGGTGATGGGTTATGAGGAACGCAGCTAGTCGAGAAGGTTTGCCCATGCGTGCACGTATTTTTCAACCCGCCAGAACGGCCATGTCGTCGGGACAGGCGAAGACCAAGTCCTGGGTGCTGGAATTTGTGAATGACACCGGCCGCGACGTGGACCCGCTGATGGGGTGGACATCCTCCAGCGACACGCAGGCGCAGGTGCGCATGACGTTTGACACCAAAGAGGCGGCGCTGAGCTACGCGCAGGGCAAAGGCATCGATGCGGTCGTGACCGAGCCCAAGAAGCGCAAACCGGTGATCCGGCCCGGCGGGTATGGCGAGAATTTCGCGACCAACCGGCGCTCCGTCTGGACGCACTGACCGACAACAAGTGAGTGGTTTCGCCCTGCCTTGTGGCAGACATTTCCGCTGATCCCAAACTTTATGAGCAGAGCCTATCTGCTTAGAGGTCGCGCTCAATAGCCTCGAAGACCGGAGCGAGCCAGTCGATCTCTGACATACGCAGGCCAAAGAATGCCGCGCCCGACAATGTCGTGTGGTGTTCGTCGTAGAAGTGTTTTGTGAGATTATCGTCCATGGCAAGGCAACGTTCCTCGTCGGGGATACACATAAAATCGAGTCGATCAAGATAGATAGCGCCACTTGTCTCGGCCAACTCCGCTTGAGCGCGATTGACAGTTTGGCGTTCTCGCTGCCCGTCATTGTCCAGATCGATCCAGAACTGCGCATTTACCGCTTCTGCAAGTTCAGGAAAGGTCTTTGGCGTACCATGTATGAGAGAGGGAAGGACGATATCATCGGCGCGGGTGCGTACTGAATTGCCCCAAAATTTTGGGCTGTTGCCGACAATGACGACAGTTTTGCCATCCTCCTGCATGCGCGCAATCGCCTCTGGCATGACCTCTGTATCTGCCCTCCGATAGTAGGAAGAAAAGAACACGACGTCGGCGTCACGGTAATTCGGCGCTGTCCAGAACAGATGGTCAGGCTCTGCGAGGTTTTCAATCCTGATCCCGTACCGAGCGATCTCCACGCCGACTTGCAAGTTTGGGTTGTTGATCAGCGCATTATACAAGTCCTTCGAAAGGGAATTGCCTATCGCCAGAAACTGCATCGCTTCAAGGTCTTGAAATGTCGAAAGGTTATCACGAACGTCACCCGTAGGTCCGCGGTGCGAGGAGCCGGCGCGCAGGGGCCCCCAACTTTGACGCTGGAGCCGGATATTGTCCCAATCAAAGCCCGCCATATTTATCTTATCGAAGCTGTTGCGGAAGCCTTCCTTGCGGTCACCAACAACACCGATGCCCGTAAATAGAACGATCACGATGCCAGAGGCAAGAAAAACGGATGATCGTGATGCGAAGGAAACAAACCTCGCCTTTTGTATTTGGCGCTTTGGGGCATGGCGGACTGGCTGCTCTATAAAGCGCCACGATAGCCCTGCGAGAACGAAAGTCGCCACTATAAGCGCAACAGTTACACTAGGCGTAAGCTCACTAAAACGCATCCGTGCGAAAGCAAAAAGCGGTTGGTGCCAGAGGTAAGCCGAGTAGCTGATAAGCCCGATAAAAACGAACGGGCGCCATGAAAGAATACGCTGCGTCACCGTTCCTTTTTGTGCGCAGAGGATCAAAAGCATCGTGCCCAGAACCGGCAACAGCGCCCATTCCGACGGAAAAAGCGTTTCATGGTCCAAAAGAAACACCGCGGCGATGATAGCTAACAACCCAATCATAGAACCAGTTTCGCTTTTGAAATTGCGTCGCGTCATCAGCGCAAATGCTGCAAGCGACCCAAGCCCCAGCTCCCATGCACGGAACGGCAATAGGTAGAAGGCGGTAGATGCGTCCCAGCGTACGGTAAAAAGGCAAAGGGCGAAGCTTAAGACAACGAGGGCAATCACAATCTTCCAAGGCAAGTGGCTGCCCTTTCTGATCAAACAGATTAGAAGAAGTGGGAAGAATAAGTAGAATTGTTCTTCTACAGCGAGGCTCCAAGTGTGAAGCAGGGGCTTCAGTTCGGAGGCAAGCCCGAAATAATCGTCTTCGGCCCAGAATAGAAGGTTGGAACCAAAAAGATTGACCGCAACAAGGCTTTGAAAGAAATCATGCCGCTGAAAGGGTACCATCCACATGATGGCAAAAGGAATACAGGCCAGTTGGACGATAAAAAGCGCCGGTAGAATCCGGCGCGCGCGGCGCTCATAGAAGTCGATGATCGAAAACCGACCTTCCAAAAGCGCCGCCGCGATAAGCGTAGTGATTAAGTAGCCCGATATAACAAAAAAAATGTCGACACCGACATAGCCGCCCGTAAAGGGCCAAACACCTGCGTGGAACAATATGACGGGCACAACTGCAAACGCGCGCAGCCCATCGATCTCGGAGCGGTAGTCCATGAAGATCATCTACCAGCGACTGTTATATTAATCTAGCTATTTGGCGGCGATCAAATTTTGAGCTCGATCATGCCGCGGGAATCAGCCTTCAAGCATTGCCGTGTTCCACGGGAAATTATCCAGTTCGCGGTGCGATGGTATTTTCGCTACCCGCTGTCCTACCAGTACGTGGTTGATTTGCACGCAGAGCGCTGGATCGCCGTTGATAGGTCGACCGTGTATCGCTTGGTTCTGAATTTTGTGCCCGAACTCATCAAGCGCACGGAGAAACATCTGCGTCGCGCCAGCAGAGATTGGCACGTCGACGAAACTACATCCGTGTCGGCCTCAAATGGCGCCACTTATGGCGCGCAGTCGATGCGAACGGCTAAATGATCGACTTTCGCCAAAGTTTCCGGTCATTGCGAACAGCAAAGGCGACCCTAAGCGGAAGCGAAACTATCAGAACCATCAAGCGCGGCCATATCCACAACAAGCAACCTGGCGTTAGCGCCGAAATCACGTTCATCAGCCAGCTGTTTGAGGCCGCTTGATATGCCGGAACATCTCAGCAGTATTTTGACTGAGGACAATTAATGCAACAGTCCTGCGCATACAGGCCTTGCCGTAAATATAGAGTGCGTTTGGCATAGTTAGCTGCCGTAGAAATAGCGCGTGAGGTGGAAGAAGATGGGGGCGGCGAAGACGACGCTGTCCATTTGGTCGACAAACCCGCCTTGGCCGGGAATGAGGTGGCCCCAGTTCTTGACGCCCCGGTCGGCCTTGATGGCGGCCAGAACCAGCGACCCGCCGACCCCGAAAAGATAGATCAACAGGGCGGTGATGGCGGCCTCCCATGCCGCAAAGGGCGTGATCCATGTGAGCAGCAGCCCGGTGAGCGTGGCGATGCCTGCGCCCGCCAGCACGCCGGTCCGGGTTTTGGGCGAGATACTGGGCGCGATGCGGGTTTTGCCGAAGCGGCGGCCTGTATAATATTCGGCCAGATCGCCCAGCTGCACCACCAGCACCAGAAAGGCTATGAGCAGCACCGAGCGCCCGGTGGAGCCCTGCAGATCGAGCGTGACCAGTGCAGGGATATGCGAGGCGCAAAAGACGCAGATCATCAGGCCCCATTGGGTTTCCGACACGCGCGACAGAAAATTGGTGCCAGCGCCGCGCAGTGCCGACAGGATCGGCAGGATCAGAAACGCGTAGACCGGGATGAAGATGGAATAGAGCCCGTAAGCCCCCATCCAGACGAACAGATATTGCAGCGGGAAGGCCACATAGAATGCCGCGATCAGCGCCCAGTGATCCGCCTTGGTTTTGCGTGTGAGCGTCAGAAATTCGCGCAAGGCCGCGAAGGAGGCAAAGGCGAAAAGGATCACCACGCCGGTATGGCCGATCAGCAGCGCGACGGAGAGCAGAAACACCATGCCCCACCAGGAATGCAGCCGCGTTGTGTAAATCTCGACCGTGGGATGATCGCTGAGCGGCGCCAACCTGCGGCGCAGGATCGCGCCGCCGATTGTGGCCATGATCAGTAGCGCGCAGGCCGCGGAGATCAGCACGACGATGGAGCCGGTGGTCTCTGATACGAGGTCGGGGATCATGTGCGGCCTTCCGGGTTTGGCTGGAGGGCGGCAAGCGCTGAGGCGCAGCGGGCGAGAAACGCGTCCTTGCTTTCATCTTTTTCGACGTGAAGCGGCGCGCCGAAAATCACGGTGCAGCCAAGGGGGACCGGGATCACCTCGCCCGAGGGCATGACGGAGTTGATATTGTCGATCCATGTGGGGACGAGATCGACCTCGGGGCAGTCTTTGGCGATGTTGTAGAGCCCGGCTTTGAAGGCCATGAGCGGCTCATCCGTGCGGTTACGACCCCCTTCGGGAAAGATGATGATTGAGGAGCCTTCGTTGATCGCGGCGACGATCTTGGCAATGGGGTCTTCCGTCTGATGATCGGAGCGGCGGTCGATCAGGACGGCGCGAAACACCTCCGGGCCGATAAAGGCGCGGGCCTTGGTTTTCAGCCAGTAATCTGCGGCGGCCACGGGCCGTGTGACGCGCCTGAGCGCGGGCGGCAGCACGGTCCAAACGATGGGCAGATCGGCGTTTGATGTGTGATTGGCAAAATAGATGCGTTGAATATTCACGGGTTCAACGCCGCGCCAATCGGCCCGGGCGGCGGTGATGAACTGAGCGAAGAGGGCCAGCAATTGACCCGCGAGAGTGGCAGCGATACGGCGCATAGAAGCTTACGTTAGACCTTTTGATGCAGCCTGCGGGCACAGGCGGAGTTAATCAAGAAAAACCGGTTTGGTTGCCGGCCAGTGCGCCGAATTTTTGACTGTTGAGACCAGCGGAGAGGGCTTGGGCGCGTCATGGCGCGTGAGCGCCTCCGGCGCTGAATTTTGCCAAGGGCAGCACTTGCGCAGGCTGCGTAGCGCTGCGTGTCTTGCTGAGATGGGGGCGGCGCGGGGTGCGATGCGGCGTCTCAGGACAGATGTGGCACGGTTTGGTTTTTGGGCTTAGCTTGCCAGAAGCTGTGCTTCAAAACGGCGCAGAACCGGGCGCGCTGTTGGGAAGGCTGCGGTGTTTTGCCGTTGGGCGAGTTCAGGAAACAGCGCCATAAGCTCAGCGCGTGCATCGTCATCAACGCCTTCTATGCTGCGCGTGTTGGGATGGAAGCTTTCGCTGTAGATACCGGCGCATTTGATCAGCTCATGATCGTCGAACATGATGTGGTGGTAGGTCACATCCGGGCAGGGGCAGGGCAGAATGGTCGTGCCGTTGACAAGATGCTTGGCGGCGACGAGCACTTCCTGCTCACCCGTGGCGACCTCTGCCTGCCAGCTGGAGACGAGGATGCGGTGCTGCGGGGAGACCAAGAAGGCGCCTGTGTTTCCGATGGCGTTGGGGGCGAAGAGGATCGGGGCGAGTTTGCCCTGCGCCTCGACAGTGCGCGCGGCGGCCCAACGTACAGGCCGGGCGCCATTGTCTTTCGTCAGGACCAAATCGCCGGGTTTGATATGCTCAATCGGACAAACGCCTTGCGGCGTTGCGATCATGGTGCCGGTTACGAAACAGGCGACATTCGTGTTGTCGAATGTCAGGTCCTGATCGCCGACGCCGGTCATGGTGATCGAGCCGCCAAGCAGGGAATTGTCGCTGAAATCGCCGGTGGACTGGTTCAGGATGCCGTCGTCGCGCTGATCGGCGCGCAGTTCAAATATGTCGGTGTAAAAGGCGCTGAGATCGACGAAATCATTGTTGGTCTGATCGCCGTCATTGATGTCCTGACCGGTGGCCGTGTTGAAATCGGTGATCGTGTCATCGTCATCGCCGGCGGTATAGATGAACGTGTCAAAGCCTTCGCCGCCGGTCAGCGTGTCGTCATCGGCGCCGCCGGTGATGGTGTCATCATCCGTGCCGCCATCGATTGTGTCATTGCCCGCGCCGCCGAGGATCGCGTCATCCCCTTCGTCGCCAAACAGCATGTCGTTTCCGCCGCCGCCGTCGATTGTGTCATTGCCCGCGCCGCCGTGAAATTCGTCATTGCTGGCGAGCGTGAGCGACACATTGTCGAGCATTGGGCCGAGCCCGTCGCTTTCGGAGGCAAGCTCGCGGAATTCGAGCCGGTCCATCCCGCCGGTGCCGGTGACAGTGTAGGAATAGGTCAGGAAATCGGTCGTCGCGGGGTTGATCGTGTCGATGAGGACGCCGTTCCAGTAGACCTCCACCGCTTCGCCCTCGGAGCCCTCGCGCGCGGCGGCGTCGAAGGTGAAGGCATAGGGTTCACCGGCCTCGGTCTGCACATCCTGATAGAGGTTGTCCGCGCCAGAGCCATTGTCCAGCTCAACGAAGTTGCCACCATCTTTGGAGTTCAGGCCGAGATAGGTGTTGCCCCAGCCCTCAATATTGCCGGCATCATTGGTCCAGCCGGTTGGGTTGGCGCTGGTGTTAAAGGTGTTGTCGGGGACACCCGCCTCAAGCGAGCCGTTGGTCAGCAGGTTTGGCCCGTCGGAGATATTGTCGTCGCCGTCGCCACCCTCGGCGTAATCCTCGCCAGAGCCGCCGGTGATCGTGTCATTGCCGCCATTGCCGTAGATTGTGTCGTCGCCCGCGCCGCCATTGAGAATGTCATCGCCCTCAACCCCTGCGGGCGTTCCGGTGACGGAATAATCGGGGCCGGGCGGCAGCCCGAGCAGGGGGAGGTCAGCAGATCTTGCGTGGCACCGCCAGTGTCGGGGCCGGTGATGGTGGCCGACATGGCCTCGTTGCCCGCGTTTTCCCAATAGCGGATTTGGACGGTATAGGTCTCATTCGGGTCCAGCACCGCATCGCCGAAGCGCGTGGTCGCCGGTTGGTGGAAATCGTTGTTGAGATAGTCGAGCGTGCCGCCGGTCTGGTTGTTGAACGAGACCGGGTTGCCCGCACTGTCAAAGAGCTGGATCGTGGAGCCGTCGTCAGAGCGGGTCGTGAACCGGTAAGTGCCGCCCGCGGTGATGTTCAGCGTTGAGGTGTAGATAACCCCGAAATCATTCTGATCGCCTGATGTGCCGCGGATGGTATTGGTGAGACCCTCGACGTCGAAATCCGTGACATAGCCGGATGCGGAGCGGGTGCCGGTTTCAATGTCGAATGCCTGACCGGCGGCGGACGAAAAGTTGTAGTCATAGGTCTCGTAATGCCATGCGCCCGGGACCGGGCCGTCGCCCGCGATGATGTCATCGCCGTCGCCTGCATTGATGGTGTCATTGCCCAGACCACCGCTGAGCGTGTCGCCCCCGGACGTGCCTGTGAAAACGCTGTCGCCTTCGGTTGCAGGCGTGTCATTGTCATTGGTCGCCATAAAGCGATGCCCCTAATTTTGATACTGGTGAACCGCGGCAGCAGGTCTTTTACGCGACCTCCGTCGCATAAGAATGCGCTGAAAAAATGGCATTCCTTTACGCAAATATAGGCGGAACCGTTGGTTTCGCGGGGAATTTTAGAACAAAGTGAACCGCGCCCGGCAGGGGCCAGGCGCGGTGGGGAGGCTGCGTTTTGACGCGGTGGCCGGGGTTAGGCGGCCTTGTCGGTGGAGACGAAATCCTCCAGCAGCTTTTCGTTTCGGGCCTCTTCGATGCGCTGGATACGGTCGGACGCGATGCGTTCGTCAAAGCGGTATTTTACGAAATTCACCAGGCTGATGCAGAGCATCAGGACGGCGATGGCCCAGTACCCTTTGGTCGATAGCGGCACATCGGGTGACAGGTAGAGCGACAGGGCCAGCATGCCGAGTGCAATCAGGGCACCAGCCAGATTAACGAACATAATCAGGGCGTTGTCATTTTTTGTGTTGGAACCAAACATGGGTTTCTCCTTTGAAAGATCTGAATATTAGGATTTGGATTTGAGGCGCTTGAGGACGTCGGCCCCGGTGGTTTTGTCGGAGGCGCCGTAGCCTTGGTCGGCCATACGCGCGGTCAGGGTGTCATGGTTGAGATCGGCGTTGATCTCCCCCATGATTTGCGACTGCTCAAACGGGTCGTCCTTGGACAGAACCTGCGCGATCAGCTCTTCGGCCTCGTCGACGCTGGCGCTACCGCCGATGGTTGCTGAAAGCTTGGACTGTATCTGCTGCTCATGGCGCACGGCCTTGGCGGAGATCAGACCTTGTTTCAGGTCAACGATGCGGCGATGCCCGGTTTCGACGGATTGGCGCAGCTGGGTGATACGTTGATCGAGGCGCTGTAGCGTGGCGCGGCGCGCTTCCAGTTCATTTTCCAAGGCGGCAATCGCGTCAGCGGCTTGGCACGCCATGTCTTCATTGTCGTCCTTCAGCGCAAGGGAGGCGCGTTTGGTCAGGTCGGTGATCCGGGCTTCAACGCTGCCAACTTGTTTGGCTTCGCCGCGTTGGCGTTGAATGAGCGAGGCGAGCGTGCCTTTGGCGGCTTGCAGATTGGCCTGCGCTTCGCGGATTTTCTGCTCGATCAGTTCAATCGCATATGTGTCGCGGACCCGTTCTTCGGCGCGGGCGTTGGCGCCTGTCATCAGGGTCTTGAGTGTTCCGAACATGGTCTGTTTCCTTCCCAGTGTAATTTCGTGAACGTTGTTCATGAATTGAGCATGCGTGATTCCTGAACGCGGTTCAAGAAAAATATTGAACGCCGTTCAGGAAATTGCGGATTCTGGACTTAAGTTACTGAGAATAAGAGAAATCATTTTCTCTAATCGTTCTGTTGGAACGGCTGAAATACGCTTTTCCAGCCCCAAAAGGACGATTCCATGGATCGAGGAGAACAACCCGCGAGTCATCAGCTCCACCTCCTCGGGGTCCATATCAGGGAAGTTTTGCGCAACGGGCTTGGCGATGAGACCCAAGAGCTGGCGCATCTCTGTCAGGTACCAATCGGGCACCGTCTGATCGGTCGACATCTCAAGATCAAAAAGGGTGCGCCAGGCAGGGGTGTTGTGCTGCGCGAAACCCAGATAGGCATGCCCCATTGTCGTCAGCACGGCGACAGGGTCCGTGTCGGGGTTGGCGTTGACGGCTTCGAGGACAGCAGTACCCAGCCGTTTAAAGGTGCGCCCGTTCACGGCCATCACCAGTTCATTTAGATCGCCAAAAACATTGTAAATGGCGCCAACCGCGCAGCCTGCCTCGCTGGCAAGTTCACGCGCGCGCACCTGTTCGATCCCACCCGCACAAACGCGGGTTTCAGCCAGATCGATGAGCTTGCGCCGTAGCTCTTCCCGCTTCTTTTGAACTTTTCCGACCATCGCGGCCTCCGAATGAACATTGTTCATAACTAAAACCCGATGGCCAAAAAGGAAAGGGTTGCGTTTGAGCGTGCATCGCCGCAAAACCACGCCAAGCGGTCCCTTAGCTCAACTGGATAGAGCAGCTGACTTCTAATCAGCAGGTTGAGGGTTCGAGTCCTTCAGGGATCGCCATGAAATCAATGGCTTACGGGATTTCTGGAGGCCAATTTTTCGATTGTCCTGTTCTGGGGGACATATGGGGGACAAATCCAAGCCTTTCACGACATTCTAAGCAATGAATCAAAGACGCCTTCCAGCATCGTAGTAATACGCAATTTCAACGTCGCTATGTCCCCAGCCACTCATGCGTTCCACGCGCATTGAGTATCGCCGTAATCTTCCAAGAAACTCCAGTATCTGACAACAACACCGACGAGGTGTAAGGCCGTGTAGCTCTGAACTGACCCGACATTAGATGCGTCGTATAGGTTCCTATCATCGTACCGTCTTTGCAGTCTTCCAGCGAGACCGGGATACGGTAGATGCGGTCGATGTTGATCAGTTTACAAACCGAAATGTACTGCTCAAAGTTCGCTTGGAGCTCTTTGCGTGTAGTAAGAGTCGTGGGCCCTTTCGTGGTGATGAGCGAAAAAGGAAGGCGGATGTGGCCTTCCCATACAGAGAAGTCTCCCGTGACGAAGCATTCGGATATATCGTCCAGAAGGGTCTGAAACTGTTGTTTTGTTAGAATCTCCATATCGGCGTATCATATCGCTGATTTTAGAAATGATGACTGCTAACTGGTTCAGGCTTTTTGAACATACTTCGCGTGGCAGTCTTTGGATTTTCGGTGCCACGAGGATGATAAGGTGATAGGGCCAGCCAAGTTCGAAGAAGATGATATTGATCGATATATGGACCGCATCGAAGCGTCCGGTGTTTTAGGCAAGAGCAAACGAAGGCTTCGCCTTTTGAGCCACCTGATCCGCGCAGAAGCGCTTGGCGAGGGAGAAAACCTAAAGGCATACTCGATTGGTCTCGATGTGTTCGGGAAAGGTGATGACTTTGACCCGAGCTCCGACAGCATAGTTCGGGTTGAGATGGGCAGATTGAGAAATGCCCTCACTCTATTTGAAGCCTCCGAATCCCCCGACACGGCACTGAAGGTAGAAATTCCTGTTGGTACCTACCGACCGCAAGTCTCACTGCGTGAAAAAGAACGCACCAAGGTTTCTAGCATTGAAGGGAAAAAACGCGCGGTATCGCGGCTTAGGCTTGCGGTAGTCCTTGTTGGTTCGCTCATTTCATTTGCGTTGCTTGCCTACGTCCTGCTGAGCCCGCAAGCAAATGAGCGCCCACCACTTGGCGTTCAGATTGCCAAAGTAACTGACGGTAACCCAGATGGCTTTCGCGTTCGTACCGCGCTAGTGCAGGCTTTGTCGCGGTCTCAAATGATTACACTGTTTGATCCAGCTTCCGGCATTCATCAGAGTGCAAGTTTTCTGGTGACTCCCAACGTTGTTCCTGCAAGCGGTTCAACCAGGCTCGACATTACTCTTCGGGACTTGATCATAGATAGGGTTATTTGGGCCAAGACGTTTGAAGTGCCGTCCAATGCTGATATTGCACAAGTCGTCGAAGAAGGCCTTGCCCGCGAGCTTAGGGTTCGCCTCTACGGTGCATCGAAAGATAACCTAGCTGAGCTACCAGAAGACCAACTTTCTCCCGAAGCTTTGTTTGTGCTGGCAACTTGGGTGCCTGGGCCTGCACAATCAGCGATTGTCTGGGAAGAGCAGCGTATCGATTTGGCCAAGCAGGCGTTGGAGCTTGATCCAAACTTCGGGGCGGCTCATTCAGTTCTCGCGGACAAGCTTGCATACCTCTCGAACGTTTACGCCCCTTTTGACACCGAAGAAAACAGAGAAGCAGCATTGTTCCATGCGCGTCAGGCAATCGACCTCTCGCCACTAGACCCAGATGTGGTTTTCAACGTCGCACAGGCTCACTGGCATAGCGGGCTGATTGAAGAGAGCAGGGCGACGATGGCGCGTGTGACCGAACTCGATCCAAGCCATGACCTCGCTCGGTTTCTCTCAATTGTCATACCATTTACTTGTTCGCCCGCGCCCGATGACATCGTTCAGAGAGCTAGGAGTTTTGACGAAAAGCTTTCGCCTGACAACCCGATCCGATGGCTTACCCTGACGTGGATAGGTTGGCTGCACGCCTATCGGGAAGAGTGGAATGAAGCCCTCGAAGCGGAAGAACGCGCGGCGAGAATTTTTCAGATTCCCTATACCTACATGCGACGAGCAATGATCCTAAACCAGCTTGGCCGCCCAGACGAGGCTGCTGTGGTGATCAGCGGCCAAAGCGCAAAGTGGGAGGGGTTCGACCCGGCGCACTTTGCAAGTTCGACTATTCCGAGGCTTTGCCAAGAAAGCCCCGATAGCCAAAAATATACTGACTATTACGGTGATTTGGTCAAAGCGATTGCTCCTTAGTTAAAGCGTTCACCCTTAGAGGTTTTCGTCTTGTAACATGTGACTCACCCCTGAAACGTGGCTTTTCTTGAGGCAGGATGACAATTGAGGCGTTCTGTATGTCACTGCTTAGGAGCGACCACATGGCCAAGACAGCAAACGATCAAATGCTGCCGTTTTCCAAGGATGAGCTAAAGCTTATCGCACGCTTGAAAGAAGGCGTTCAAAGTGAATTGTTGGAGCTTTGCGTAGCCGATCAAAACCGCATCCTTCTGGGGGTGGCTAGCGAGCTTGTAGACGCTGCAGCTGAGCTAGAAGCCACGCTGAGGTTTGGCGAACCGGTCGTTCGACTCGGTTTGTTGGCAGAACGCCTGTCGCAACTGGCTCAGGGGCAAAGGGACTTTTTCTAGAGTTTTGGGGCGGCGCAATCGACCGCTTTGATTGGGGAAACCAACATGTTTTGGCACTACAAGAAGGATTTTGACGGGAGCATTCTCTTCGTAGACTGCACCGGTCGGAAAAATGTAACAATACCCGAACGCGGCGACATCGGACGGATGTGCCTCCTTGCTCGTACGCTTGAGGAGACAAGAGTCTTTGTCTCCCTTGGGATGGTTGATGGTGTTATCGCGGTCATTGATCCGCTGGAGGAAGACACCATTGATTTGTCTATCAATGTTATCAGGTTGGGAAATGAGTACGGAATACCTGTGGCCAGCATGTCAAACTTCAATCCGAAATGGATAGAAAACTTAACGGAACAGCTGGGTTTCGCTACTCACTTTCGAGGAGTGCCGAGCCCTGAGGAAATAGACATGTTTGCGCTCAATCGTGAAACCAAGACGGCCGCTTGCCTGCCTAGCTAAGTTTGGACGACCGCGCCACCACGAGCCTCGGCTCAGTCGGAAACGAGTTCACATCAAACCACTTGAAGCCTGTCCCATCCGCGTTGGTTCGGTCACCCATCCTGATCGGCCAACCATTCTGGGTGTGGCGTATGAGCCCGGCCCGGAAGGCTCTCAAGTCTATCAGCGACCAATGCTCTAACCTGTCCTGCGCGGCGTTGGAGTGGCCGTAGAACATCCAATCGCCCTTACCGTTCACTATCTTCGAAAGCTCTGTGGGGGCGCCTGAGGCGACACGTGAGCGGATCGTGAACTGATTGGGATACCTGCCAGCATAACCATGACGCCTCACCCTCGCAGCTATGCGCATGTCGCGGGCATCAAGCATCATCAGGTCAGTGGCGTTGAAGTGGTCCTCAGCGTCAGGCGCGGTTTCAAGCAAGTGCGCGCCGATGATCTGCTTAATCTCAGGTAAGAACCGGTCGGACCATCGTCTGTTGGATGGGTAACAATTCATACTGGGTACTCCGTGAACGCCTTAAAATACCGCGCTCAATCGTTCTCAAAAAGTCTTCTCTTAGTATGCCGACAGTCACGCCTCGGGCTTCCAGGCCTTCGATCAGGTTGTCTTGTTCGGTTGGGTCAGTGCTAAAGCAATCAGCCGAATACAGGACCAGCTTGTCGCCTTTGCGCAAGATGGCTGGATCGGTGAGCAGCTTGTATCCGTCTCGCTCTTCAAGTTCCGCATCCGGAAAATCAGAGAACACCGTCTCTGCACCAAGAAAGTAGAGCCTACGAGCTTTGCTGGTGAGCTCTGTAGGCGTCTTGCCGATAACATAGCCCCAGACGCGCCCATGGCCCTCACGCATGGCCTCCGGGATGCACGCTCCGCAGGTCATTGGTCGCCAGGCCCATCTGACAGCTCGACGCCGCAGGCCACGGCCTCAAGGCTTGATTCCATGTCATCAAAGGCGCGCCCCAAGGCAGTGAACAAACTTTGCTCAGCGATGCGCAAAACGGGTTCAATCTCGGCCCCATTCACTAGGCCTTGCAGGTTGACGAGAAGTCCGCGCTGGTAGGCGACTTCTTTCTTGAGAAATGAAAGCTGTTCATCGGTCATGACGAAACGTCCGTCAGCTCTGGTCGGTGTTTGGGTTCTTCGCCAATATAGACCCAATCGAGCGTCAGCCCGTGCACAGCGCAGTAGTTCAGCACCTCGGCTGATGGCTCCCCGCTACAGGCCAACAAGACGGTTGGCGCGATAGCATTGTGAGTTGCCGCATGATCCGCAAGACGGGTCAGAGCTGCATCTCGTGCCTGAACTGTCATACTTGGCAAAGCATCGGGGCTCTGTTCCATGTCGGAGTCTCCTGTTTGTGAGTGCTCGGAAGCTAAACCGGGTTGTCGAGATTTAGCCTCGGACGGTCAGCGCCGTAGCGATAATCGCCATTGAGTCCGGCAACCACGGCAGCACCGTCTCTGAGCTTGCTCAAGATTTGGAACTCAAATGTGTTGCGTTCCTTCTCCCAATCTTCCGTGCCCGTGAGGCAGCTTGGCCCGACATCGCGGAAGTAAAGGTCAGCCAGAGCTGCTACACCGGCGGGCGTCATTGGCGTCATCGTCCGGAGCTCGCATTCGCAACTATGCAGCCAAAACTCCAGCTCCCGAATCTCTGGGACGTCAAAGTTGCCAGTTGGACATTCCGACAGGAGCTCCCGATACCTCGCCTTTACGCGCTTATGGCGCTCGCAAAGCTCAACGACTGGGTCAGCCGTTTCGAGCAGCTTTTCGGCCTGTGTGGCGAGCTCAGCAAGCTCTGAAGGGCTTGGGTCGCATGTGATGACGGCGGCCATCTTCGCAAGCATCTGCTCGGCAGTGTATGACTTGTGCGCGACCAGTTTCGACTTGGCTTCATCAAGCTTTGGCAGTGAGGCCGAAACTTCCCGCTTTGCGCGCTCCGTTTGATTTTCATCGGCTTCCAGCTTGTCAGAGAGCATGTCGAGCAACTTCACGGCTGCGTCTCGGCTGGCCCTCGTTTTGTTGAATTGCTCGATTGCATCGGCGCTCTTGTCACGTTCAGTTGTTAGCATGGTTCCTGTCCTTCTGCGGCCTTCAAACCTAGGGGTAAACTTAGGGTGGCGTTTGTCTCAGTAAGCGTGGCAATGGCCGCCAACTGCGATTTGAGTGATGGTCTTGAGATTGATTGAGCGCGGGGCCTGAGCTTCCACATCCCAGACCGCGTAGAGGTGAGGGTGACGGGCTTTGCGGGTCGCTGTGGCCTTCTTGCCCGCCTCAGACGCATCTTCGCCTTTGATGTGGAACTTGAGCTTGGCAGGCTGCACCTTCATTGTCCGCTCTGATCCGTCCTTCTTGATGAACGTCACACTGCAAATCTGACCCTTGACCGCTTCAATCCGCTCTCGTTTATCAGCCATGTCAGCAGCTTCCTCGGCGGCCCTGATACGCAGGATAGCCCCTCGCAAGGCGTCGATGCGCTGGAAGTGTTCGTGCGTCAGCCGGGTGCGGTTCTCTATGTCGTTGATCTCCCATTGCATGCTGTCAACGTTGCGGCTCAAGAGCGAGACTTCGTCACGTTCAGCGGCCCAAGCCTTTCGTAGTTCAGCCGCAAAGACACTGCGGAGCTGATGGGCCGCATAGCGAAACATCGTCATGAGCTCGCGGGTTGCGGCCCAGGCTCGGATCATGACTGAGCGTTTGTTGATAGCGATAGCTGACATTAGTAGCTCCACGGGTTGCTTTGTTGTATCTGTGTGATAACTATGTGCATCAGGGACACTAAAGTCAATACCCTGTGATAACTTTAAATGTCAGGGATATAATAATGACGCCTGAACAACTAAGGATGGCTAGAGCAGCAGCTAAAATTGGGGTTCGTGAGTTGGCCGAATTGGCCAAGGTCGCACCTGCAACGATCACTCGATTTGAAACGGAGAAAGGCGGCATTAATCTGAAAAGCATGACTTCTCTTCAGGAAGCTCTTGAAAGCTTAGGCGCTGTATTCGTTCCCAAGAATGGTGGACCGGCAGGCGTGAGATTTTCTTCCCCTACCGAGACCTAGACCGCAAACATGTCTGAAAGATGAAAGTAGGGAAAACGGACCTTCCCTAGTTTCAGCGCTAAAGACAAAATTGGAGGGGCGCTTTGAGATTTTTACTTAAAAAAAGGCACGCAAAAGCACTGAGTATTCTTGAGTACGAATGCGAGTACGAAGACGCCCACAAGGGCGGGATCGACAACTTCATAAATAGAAATAAATTGTCACCTGGTATCGGCGAGAAAACTATTTTGGAACTCATTAGCTGGCGTCTAGCTGTTGAAGGTGTCGACAAGTGGCACAAGAAGCGAGGCTTTCGTATCACAGAAGAAGGTCGCGAAGCGCTTAGGCTGTGGCATAAATAGTCAATCAGGCTTTGCAATTTCAGAAGCGCGCCGGGATTGCTTTCAATTGTATAGGTCTCCTGACTCATCCCTGAGAACGGTGGTGGAGCTGGGGTAAGGTTGCGGGATCGGTCTGGGGATTGAGGCGAGCGATTGGTTTCGATGCCCTATTTCTCAAAGGATCGGAACAATTTTAGTACCGAATTAAACAGCATATTATGGATTTGCGTGTAGCCGAGCAAAGGAGCAAAGGTCGCGGGAATGCATGAAACAGACAGATCATTCGAAAAGGTATGATGACGAAAGTGCTCCGACACTAAGCGGTTTAAATTCGGCATCTTTGGACCCTAGTTTCCTCGGTCGCGTCGCGGACGGTATGGAGCAAGGCGTGCTCGTGTGGGATGTTGACGGTATCTGCACTTTGTTTACAGACCGGGTTTTTGACATCCTAGAATTGCGCCCGATAGATTTGGAGATTGGGACCAAGAGGATTGATTTCCTAGCGAACGCACTTCGTCGTGGCGAATTGGATCAAGAAGCGGTCAACAGAACCCACGAACGATTTGCGCGAAAAACTCCGTTTCGTTTCGATAGAAAACTTCGGTCTGGGCGGACTGTCTCTACAGCAGCACGTCCTATGAGCGATGGTGGGTACGTGGTCACGTTTACCGACGTTACGCAGCAACGAATGGCTTCTGCTGATCTCGACGAAGCCAAAAGAACCGCAGAGCTAGCGCAAACGGAAGCAATGCAGACACTAGAGAATGAGAAGGCACGACAACGTGACGCATCGATGCTCGCAGAACTGGGTGACTGGTTGCAGACGTGCAAGTCACTTAACGAGCTCTACATCGTTCTGAAGGAATGTATGCGTCAAATGCTTCCCAGCAGCCGTGGCGAGCTTTATATATATTCCAACTCTAGAGACGTTTTGGACGGAGCCGTTTCTTGGGGTTCAACAGATATGCACGAGCACATAAAGGCGGATGCCTGCTGGGCTTTGCGGCGTGGTCGAAACTACGCCTTTACACCTGACCAAATTTCGTTCGAATGCCCTCACGTTCAAAAGCAGAGAACCCCTTCATCTGACGAGTATATTTGTGTTCCGATCATTGCGCATGGTGATACGGTGGGTTTGCTTCATGTCCAAGGTCTGACAAACGAATGCGAAAAGACAAGTACAAGGTCCCCCCACAAGTTCGTCGCCCAATGTGGCGAACTAATAAGTCTGGCCATTGCCAATGTTAAGCTCCGTGATGAGCTACAAGATCAGTCTACTCGCGACCCATTGACGGGACTCTTCAATCGCAGGTTTTTTCTTGAGTCATTGCGTGAAGAACTCAACCTCCAAGAACGCAAGAACGGTTCGTTTAGTGTCATTTCGTTCGATGCGGACAAGTTCAAGTCTTTTAACGACAATCACGGTCATGATGCAGGCGATATGGTCCTACGAGAAATCTCTGAAACGATGCGCGCACTTTTTGCTGACGACGAGGTTTTATGTCGATACGGCGGAGAAGAATTTATAGTTTTGCTTCGGGCAACTGAGCGGGGAAAAGCTATTCAGGCGGCGGAACTCTTGCGTGAACGTGTTCAGTCTTTGTCGATAGCATACTCCGGTCGAAAGCTCCCCACGGTAACGATTTCCTGCGGTGTGGCTTCATACCCTCATGACGGAAAACTGCTTCAAGACATTTTGAAGAAAGCCGATGACGCGCTTTACCTAGCAAAGAAAGAAGGGCGCAATAGGGTCGTAGACACCTCCAAACTTGAGTTGGTTGAGATCAAGGTGGTCTAGAAAATTTGCGCGTTTGGCTAGGAGCAAGCTTCGCCCCTCATGTTGGTCTTGGAAGGTTTCAGGCAAGCGAACAGTACCTTCGGAAGCGAACAAATGACCGGTTTGAGCCCATTATGACAGATGCTGAACCACGCACGAACGACGGTGGAGCGACAAAACCGCAATGCGCCAAGCCTTCGCACCCATCTCGCCCCCCCATGCTTTAGCGCCCTAAGGTTCGCTTGACTTAAGGTGCCCGTCCTCGGTGAGGTCACTTTCCCTATAACCCACCTCTAGCCTCATGCGACGCCGCGCTGCTGGCAGGATATCTCCATTCGGCATCAGGTCTTCGGGATCATAGCCCATGTCCACCACCAACTGGCGCCGCGTCGCCGGTAGAGGCGCGCCGTCGGGCGCCCAGTGAGGGCCAGGGCCGTCCAACTTAGCGTCGATACAGGCCCGGTGCGGGGTCGTACCCAACACACCGCCACCATCGTCGTACTCAAAGGCCAGACCATCGCGTTCTGTCACAACCTTGTAGCAGACATAGCAATGCCCGATGTGGTCGGCAGGTAAATCTAGCTCCGGCTCCGGCGGGGCATAAGGTGCCGAGGGCGTCAGTCGGATCAGCAGCGCATCGAGCGACTCGTACCACGCCTCCAGGTCGTCCTCCCACAACTCCGCCAACTCTGAAACAGCGCGCACATGCTCGACCAAGGCCTTGGCCTTTTCCAACGTATCTTCAGAAACCGCGTGCAATTTAATATCCGGCAGCTCCGGTAGGTCCGCAGAAGGCCGTCCCAACCCCGCCGCCAGCAAGTCACAAGCCGCGAGCGCCACACAGGCGTCGCCGGCCTCCAACCCCACTGGCTGGGCCGAGAAGGCAGCCACTGTCTCAGTCACTGCGTCGAAACACGACAGGCCTTCGACATAATCTAGGGCGTCGTCGTTGCCGAAACTGCCTGCGCTCCAGGCTCCCATCTGATTCCTCCTTGCGTTGTCCCTTTGCAGGTTGTCTACGAATTCAGGCGCATTTGTGGCTCCTCGCGCGGGCCTGCCCTGCGTCGCTAGTTACGATACATGTAAAGAGGTCGTCCAAATGGGGAACGGAAATGACGGCTTCGTCCCACAAACTGTGGTCATCGGGGCAGAGGATTGACCAGCGGCGCGACAACAGTCTGGTCTGATAACCAAACAACTTCCCCTCGACGCTGCGGCTTATGTCTGGTTTGAACCCAAGTTTCCAAATTGTTCCCACGCAGCGAAGGTCGGCTATCGGTAGACGAGGCATCAAACTAGTTGTATAGTACAACTATGAATCATTCAGTATCCTTAAAGCGTATCGACACATTGCGCGCAGTATCACGTGACATTGTGCGGGAGCTTGGCTTCATGCAACGCGGGCTGGCTGGAACTCAGCTCTCTCCATCAGCTGTGCATACCATTTTAGAGTTGGGCTACGGTACAGTTACAAACGCAAGTGATCTGGGTGACATGCTTCACTTGGAGAAGTCCACGGTCAGCCGCCTTGTCCAGAACCTCCTCAAAGACGGATTGATCAAGGGAGAGGCAAATCCCGCCGACCGCCGGTCTCGCCAACTCGGTCTGACTGGGGACGGAAAAGCACTTTTCAGGACGCTCGAAGACTTTGGACGGCAACAAATGAGGTCGGCCTTTGATCATCTGGCAAGTGATGATCTAACGGCTGTCGAAACAGGTTTGACGCTTTTCGCCAAGGCGCTGCGAGAAAAAGAAACCAAGGCTTATGGCTCTGATGCAGTCGAGATTCGCGAAGGGTATTGCTCAGGCTTAATTGCCTCCGTCGTTGGCCTGCACGCCGCGTACTACGCGACCAACTACGGCTTCGGTTCGGTCTTTGAAAGAAAGGTTGCAACCGAAGTGTCAGAGTTCATGGGGCGCATAGAAAACCCTATGAACAACAGCTTCTCCGCTTTCCTTGGGGATGCACTTCTCGGCTCGGTTTCGATTGATGGAGAAAACCTTGAGGAAGATGTCAGCCATCTAAGGTGGTTCATCGTTAGCCCCAAATCTCAAGGCATGGGTATTGGCAATTTGCTTCTTGAAAAGGCGACGTCGTTTGCTGATGCGGCAGGCTTCGAGAGGACGCGTCTTTGGACGTTCAAGGGGCTCGATGCGGCGCGCCACCTGTATGAAAAGCATGGATCTCGAACTGGTTTGCGAAAACCGCGGCAAGCAGTGGGGCACGGAAGTTATCGAACAAGAGTTCGTGCGAAAGCGGACCTAGCCCATTTGGTTTCGAATGACAGCAATGTCCGCTGAGCTGACATCCGAGTCGCTCTGTGTCAAACTTCGCTTTTGACAATTTGAGTGACTCCAAACATGCGATTGGCCTCATTAACCCTCAAAATAGCGCTGATAGCTGTTCCGGCCTTTGCCCAGCAAACCGCTCGCATAATCGATGGTGACACGGTCGAACAAGACGGGATCACCTACCGCATCCACGGCATAGTCGCCCCTGAATACAGTCAAAAGTGCGGACGCTCGCCGTGCGGGAAGCTAGTCGTTGAGGCAATGGCCGTGCGGCCGAAGGGAAGCGCCTAGAGTGCGAGCGTCTCGACGAGGATGTTATGGCGCGTGATAGCGAGTTGCTACGCAGACGGGCTTGATATCGGCGCTGAGATGGCATGGCTAGGGCAGGCATGGGTCGTTCTTGATAGCTGATACAGACCAGCTACCATTTTATCGCTGAGCTGACCAAAAGAAGCAAAATTGCAAGGTTTCCAAAAACTGAATAAGCAAACATTGCTTGCCAGACACCATAGTCTGCCACGATAAGACCCAAGGCTGACAATAGCCCGATAGCCGCCCCGACTAAGACTAGTGCTAGTGCGTTGAAGTTCGTTTCCATAGATCAAACTGTGACTATCAAGATAAAAACCGGGCTTCTTCAAGCATCGAGGCTTTTGGCTTTGAAGCGTTGAGCGTCTTGTTTGCAAACCTCTTATGCCGATGCTTGCTGATAAGTTCTTCTTTGAAGACATTCTCAATTGCCGCAATCTTCCAGAGCAGTTTTTGATCTTTTTGCACCACAGCCTCTGCACGTAGGCTGTTTATCGCATCCACTAGACAATCAATGCTCATCAATATCCCCTCAGGTTGGGCAGGTTGGCCTCGCACCCGTTGCATCTTGGATGGGCCGATTCCCCTAACAAGTCGTTACTACGGCGATCATTTAGCGGCTTAATACTGATCGCAAGGTCTTGAGCGGGACGCAGATCAGCCAGTTAGGGAACGAGCGGTTTTCCACAGCCCGAGAAAATCTGTGGGTAGGTAAGAATTTAATGTATACATTAACGTTTTGTTAAGACCTAGGGCAGAAGACGTGCTCAGAACTTTCTGGGGACACCAATGAACCACCACTATTTAATAGAAGCTGCCATGCAGGCCGCTGCTAGAGCTAACGCCGATGGTTTCAAAGAAACGTCTGCGGCACTGATTGAGCTTGCTCGTGATCTCAATGAGGCGGGACAAGGGGAAAGCAATGCTCGATTGCTAGAAACATCACTAGACACACCATAACATTGTTTCCGTTTGGGAAACAAAAAAGTAACCCTTTGTTAACAATTCCAACTGAACCTGAAATCGACAGGGAAGCCCTTGGACAAGAGGGTTGAAATTGGAGATTAGGGATTGATGGAAGAAGTAGATTGGCTAGCAGACATGCTAGACGAACTTCGCGGTTTTGCAGTGCAAGTACGAGACAACGAAATGCTATCGCGTATCGACCGTATTCGACAGATTTACGGACGCGAGCTACAAGAGCGTACCCAGCGTTGTCGGAAAGTCGAATGCGTCCAGTAAAAGCGTTAAGCGCGACCTTCTAAGTGCAAAGCACTATGTGGTTTGATGCAGAGCGAACATCACGTATTTCTTCTTTTAGTTCTGCCAGAAAGCTCCTCAAGGCCTTCTCTGTTTCTGAGAATCCGTTCACCTCTGCTGCCAGCAAAGCTTGGTTCACATGTTCGATGAATTCACTTTTCGACATTTTAAGCCTCCACATTACGTACGGGTAAGCTGCTCGCCAATGCTTAAGAGAGTATTAATGCTCTACTGGGTTCTTCATGGTTGGGCCAAAACTCGCAAATACGTGTACTTGCGTGAGCGGTTTGTTGCCAGAAAATGATCGGTTGCGCCAACATAGGGTTGAGAGTCCGGGGTAGCTGGATGTCAGCGCAACCACAAAAACTTTCGCTTTACGATTGTTAACAGGACGTTAATTTTTTTCCTTGAACGCAAAGTAGCAAAACGATCCGTGAAACTGTTGCAAATCAGCACAGGAGAGCGTCGTCCAGCAACCGAAAAAGACGGCGATTGCCTACCAGTGGCCGAATCTATCACCCGCCCTGGTCTCACCGTTCCAAGTGTTGCTTCATACGAAATGAACGTTCTTCACAAAGCTCTGGTAGTGACCTAGGCAGCGTTCATAGTAGAGAATGCTACAGAGCCGAGCTGAAGTGCGAAGGGGCGAGCAGCGCTACTGCGAGTAATTCGATTAGTCAAAGGTTCGACCATTTTTCTGTGCAACTTGGGCTAGTACTGTTCGAGCTTCGCACGACTAATTTGCTCCTAGACGCGTGAAAGTCAAAACAGTCAGTTTCTAATTTTGGAACCAAATGCCTAGATTACGACCACTTTTTGACGATTAGTCTCAATATACACACTACCTATCCGAGCAAGCCAAATCTCAAGGCCGTATGTGTTAGACCGAAGTGAGAGAACCTATGATCCAATTATTGCGGAGTTTTCAGGAAGACCAGGCTGGCGCAGTCACTGTGGACTGGGTCGTGCTAGCTGCAATACTCATAGGGCTTTGTTTGGCCGTAATGGTGGCAGTTGGCGATGGAACTGAGGATTTGACCGAAGACCTAGATGCACAGCTAAGCTCCCAAATGATATCGACGACGTTCTAGCTCAATTTGCCCATCGAGTCTTTTGGGCGTCACCTCTCCCGCCAATGCCGCCTTAAACGTGCTGCCTTCTTCCTACAGCTTTCACAGCAATAGAGTGGGTCTGCACCTAAACGGCGATAGTCTCACCAGCCATTAGCCGTGCTTTCAACCTAACGGCTTCCTCGATCACTTCCTTTAGTTGGATATAACTAAGAACCTTCTCGATGCCAGCATCTGCATAACGCAAGACAGTCCGTGCCAAAAATGATGCCTCGCTTTCTGCTGCGAGCCGATCCAGACGTTTCTGTGCGCCTGCATACAAAGCTCTTAACCAATCATTTCCGTCCTCGTTTGTTTCATAGACCAAACGCCAAGTGCCATCCGAGCCGCTTCTGGCTTCAAGCCGATTTAAGCGTGATTTTGCTGTCATCAAGCGTTCTCCAGATAAGCGCTAGCTATCTTCGCGGCGGGACTATCTGAAGCCACGATTTCTTCGAGCAGCTTGCGTATTTCGTTTGTAACCGGCTGTGGGCCGTAAAGTGCTATCGATATTGCCTCGATAGGCGAAAGGTTTGTTCTCTTATCAGCGCCCGATCCTTTTAGTCTCTCCCATGTTTCTGAGAGGAGCTCCTGCAACTTCTCCTTCGGGTTTTCCATCGTCTCTGGCGACACCTTTTTAGCCTCAAGGCGTTTCAATCTGCTGTCAGGATTCATGCGGCCTCTCCTTTGCTACGAAGACGGACTACGGTTTCGTCCGAGAGCTTGTCTGCGTTGATCCACTCCAGTGCGGCATGATGATCAGAAGCTACTGCCTGAGCGCTGATCTTTTGGTCTCGCAAAGCAGCTTCATTCAACAGATGCGGATAGTTGGTATAGACCCGGCTCATGAACGCGCCTTCTGTTTCGTCCTCGCGGATCGTCATGCGCTCAAACCCGAGCACATCCAGACAGTGAATCCTATGAACGAGGCCATCTCTGAGGTTTCCGCTCGTGACCCGGAAAAGAACCAATTTGGGTAAAGTCATTTGGTCTGTAGGATTGTCGAACTTTCTTAGCCGTCTCATGAGCGGGTTCATTTCGCGTTCTCCAATTCCGCGATGCGCCGTTCAATTTCCGTGGTTTCGAGCGTGCGGCGGTATTGCTCGATCAAACTCATCAGCGATGCACCTTCGAGCGGGGTAAGCTCAGCTTGCGAAACGGCCCTGAGGACTGCGGCTGCGGCTTGCGCGGCTTCCTCGGCACTGGTCATCTCTGGAAGGTCGAACTCAACTGGGTTGTCTTTTCGAACCGGCGCGATGCGTTCGAGACAAAGACGGAGTGCTACCGTATCGCCGCTCAGGGCCATCTCTAGCGCCTTCTCAGTCAATTCCTTGCCTCGCCCTGCCAAGATGCTTTCAACGGCCTGTGTGGCTTTGTGACGACTCCCTTTGGGCTTTCCGGGATTGCCGGGAGCAAAAGTACCATCGGCATTCCGCCCATCCGTTTTTGCACCGCTGTTTCGGTCAGTCATGATGCGCTCCAGCCAGAGCTTCGCTGGTGAAAGCCTTTGAAAGAGGTTCCGTGAGAATAGTGCGTGCTTCGCCTTCTAGAGCTCGCAATGAGCCGTTCAAATTCCGCCTGACGGTGGGCGCTTTCAGCGCCGAATTGCAAATGAGACTGTTGCTTTCCCAGAGACAGAGAGGGGTGCGCATCGCCTCCAAGGGCGTGCGTACACCCCTAGGGGGTATGGGGGTGGTGGAACCCAGGGGTTGGAAGGGGGTTGGAAGGGGGTTGGAAGCCACTATGGAAGGGGTTGGAAGCGAGGGTTGGAAGGGGGTTGGAAGGTTAATCATTGGACTACCTCCGCCAAGAAAGAGCGCGGTTTTGAGGCTGGTCCTTCTCGGTCAATTTTGACCTTTCCGCTGGCGAGAAGCTCTTCCATTGCGGACTTGAAAGCGCGCTTGGTCATGCCCTCACTGTCAGGATGTTCGGCAAACAGCTTGGGCGCATAGGTCGTGCCACCAGCGTGATTGACGCGCCGTCCCTGCGCTGTGAACAGGGCTAGCAACTTCATAAAGACCCGCTGCGCCTTCGCGCCCTGTGCGAGTTTGTCCAAACCTTGCTCAGACGCTTCGACCACAAAGACGCCCGCTTGCCACTTCACATGCGTTTCTTCTCCCACGCGTCCGTAATTGGCCTTCATGGTAGTCATCACGCGGCGGTCTGGGTCAGCTTCAAAGCCCCCATCGGTGATGCGGGAGAGGTACAATCGTGAGCGCACAGAGTTGTTCCAAGCGGTCGAGCCAGAGGTGCCAGTGCCATTCCCCAAACCAGTCAATGAAGGGTGGCCAAGCAAGAGGACAGCACAGTCCCTCTTCAAGGCCAAGCCACGAAGAATGCCGATGAACTGGCGCACCTTCGCGCGGTCGTTTTCGTTGGCCGGATATACATCGGCAAGCGTGTCGATCACAATTAGGGTGGGTGCTTCATCAGCCGCACGTTTGTCGAGTTCGTTGAAAAGCTCCGACTGCAAAAGGCTCACTTGCCCGTCAATCGCCAGCAGTGCGTCCTCACCCGCCAGCGAGCGCAGGGTTAGCCCCCCTACGTCTTCATAGTTGCGCCCGTCCGCCCTTAGAATGTCGTCCAGCCGCCGATGAAGTTCATCGTCATCGTCTTCAGCGCTCATATAAATCACGCGGCCCTCAGAAGTGGCCTTTCCAATCCATCCGCGCCCCGTGGAGACACCAGCGGCGAGTTGCAAGGCCAGCAAGCTCTTGCCCGTGCCACCATCACCAGAGAACAGGGTCACAGTCTTTTGCGGTATCAGACCATGTACCAACCATTCTCGCGGCTTGACGTCTTTGCCAGCCAGTATCGCGGCACTGTAAAACCGAGAAGGCTCGCCAGCTTTGGGTCGATCCGATGGACAACCATTGTGAACCCAGTTGTCAAAGTCGCCATCCATCATGCGGCCACCTCCATTGTCGGCGGTGACAACGCGGTGTCCGCGACAAGAGCAGCTTGGTCAGGATCGAGCGACCGCAGGGCCATAAGAGCGAGAGCGCTGCGTTGCCTCACTGTGAGACGCGCTGTCAGAAAGAGCGAGAAAGCTTGCCAATCTGCCGGAGTGTCTAACAGAAGAGCATAGCCAACCATACGTGCAGTACCTTTGTAAGGTGCTGGCATATGAGCCTGAAGAACCTTGCTCATTGCGCCACCTCACAGTTCGAGGCTTTGCCCAAAGCGCTGAGAACGTCTGGGAGCAGGGCTGCCTTGAAGGCGACCCCCTGCTTTCCTGGACGCATCACGCCTTCGCCAGCGTCATAGAAGACGCGGATATTGATCAAGTCATGACCGTTGTAGTCATCACGACTGATGCGGATTTCTTCCCGGCTGTTCTTGGGGATTGAGGCCAATTCAGTCATTGAGCAGCCCCCCATAGTGAAGGCGAGCTACCAACATAGCTTGGTGCTGGTTCAGCCCAAACTTGTGGCGCCCACGACGCTCCTGACGACGGCGGATAGAGGAGACGGCAATGCTCATGCTGCTACCTCGCCCAAGAAGCGGATTTCCGAACGTAGATGATATTTTGCGTGTGTGCCTGGATAAGCGCCACTATGGGGTTCGTGTTCTGTTTCGATTTCGACGCCTTCACCACGCAGTCGGAACACGTAGTCACTCCAGCGAGGTGCCGGGCGGGTGATCGGAGTGCATGGCCCTTGCGAAAGTTGTTCGAGCGCCCAAAGTGCGCGCCCTGTTGCAATAAAGGTCTTTGAACCTTCGCCCTTGTTTGTGATCTCGACGATCACTTTGCGCTCATCGCGTTTGGTTTCTTTGTTGGCCATTTTCTGGTCTTTCCTGCTCTGCCCGTTAGGGCGGTTGAAAGGACTGCCAAAAAGCGTTAGTGTCAGATCACCGCTGAAAAGAATAACGCCCCAGTCAGTCCTACGGATTGGTTGGGGTTTTTCTTTAGGCGGCTAGGGGTGTGGCGCGTTTGTTGAACCAGCGGTTTGCTTCAGCGTACTCGACCAAAGTTGATCCATCGACCTTCAGGAAAGTGATGCGGCCTGCTTTATGCTCTTCGTAAAGCTTTGATCGCGAAACACCGCAATAGGCTGCGATTTCAGGTACTTTCCCCGCGCGCGGTTGACTTGTTAGTTTCGTTTTCACGTGTCCGTCTCCATCCAAGGGTTGCCAAGATGGGACAGGCGTAGCAGGCGCTTCTTCACTCACTCGAACGAGTGCGGGATATTTTTTTTAGGGACGATAACCAGTTTTGTATAGTTCTTTTCTTGGGGCGCTCTTTTGGAGAGCCGGGTACTTTGTCCCATCGGCTGAGGACTAGCTCTGCCTTTCTTGAGTCGCTGATTTCATTATCGACCCTTTCTAGTATCTTCGTTGCGTGTGATTGCCAGATTTTTGCGTTTTCTTGGCGCTCATTGTTCTTTGCCGTACGACCTTCGTTTGAATTTGCGAGGGCCGCTTTGGCCTTCTGACGCTGCAAGGAGTTGTCTTTATGACTTCGGCTAAGCATAAGCTCGCGAGCCATGCCACCCATCAGAAACGAGCTTTCGAATACCAAGTGAGGTGAGCCTCCTGTCGTGTACAAGTTCGAGAGCTCAAGTGTGCGCAGGTAAATCGAGTAACAAAGCCACTCTTCACTCCCTTCGGGTACGGTTGCAGCTTCATCTATAAGTCGCGGAAGAATTATTTCGAGAACTTCGTCCGAAACTGGAACCACCTGGCCAAGCGTCGGAGTAGTGAGGGAAATGAAACCTGAGTCGGCTACCCATTCAAGTGCAGCCTCACAAACGTCTGTCCATTCAAGTCCATAGAACAGTAAGTTTTCCCTGCGGCCCAGAGAGTAGTCCTTCTGAAGCCCGATAGTTACCTCGCCTTCGGAAAACCTGTCTTCAAAGAATATGGTTCGATCATCTATTTGGTGTGGCTTTTCTCGACTGTGGTCTTGTTGGCCTAAAACCTTGGCCGCTCTCAACTTTGATTGTTTTTCAATCTTTCTGTGTCGCAAGAATATGTCGTGCCAAGTTTGAGCCTTGCTCATTTGGAAAGTCTCACGATTTTAGCTCCTTCGCCCGTCACCAACTCAGCCCACTTGTTCAGCGCATTTGCCCTTTGTGGAAGCATTTCAGCTTGGTTGTAGACCCTTGAAACAGCGCTCGGAGCTGAGCCTCCTGCAACGTGGTTTAGGACACGGTCGGCTACAGCTTCGGGAATGTCAGCATCCGCCATCGCTGTTGAAAACGCGGTGCGTAGATCATGGATGCGCCACGCACCAACACTGTCATGCAACAGCGCATCAAGGCGTTCTTTAGCTCTACTGATACCGGACACGGCGGTTCTGCCAGTCGTCGTAAAGACGTAATCCGGCTTATAACCCTTAACCACACCTTCGGTCTGGGCCCGTTCAACTGCCTTTTTGAGCTCTTTTAAAGCGGGGTCAGATAAGTGTGTGATGTGCGCTTTATCGTTCTTAGTCAGAGAGCCTGGCTTCACTATGCGTTGTCGATCAAGCTCGCACTCTGCAATCCGCAGGCCAAGAACCTCGCCGCGCCGTTGAACTGTAAGAATGAAAAGTCGGAACACCGGCCCCCAAAGTTCGCCTAATCCATACGTTGCTTCCCAGATGCTGCGAACTTCTTGAATGCTCAGCACTCGTTCGCGCGCCGATTCCTTTCCGGCCCTTGGCACGCCCTTGGCAATATCGTCTTCAATGTAGGCTCTGCCGAATGACCAAGAAGAAAAGGCCATGAAGGCGGCTCGCAATCGGTTCGCTGAAACGACTCGGCCGGAACGGGCTTTTTCGTCTATCGCTTTCTGAAGGTCGCCACGTTTTAGGTTCCCGATTGGAAGGCCTAAGTGCGCTTCGAGCGCCGCTTCGATTTCCCGCTTTCGCTTCGCGCCCGTGTTCAAGGATGAAAGGTGCAAGTTGTCATAGATGTCGATGACAGACTGAAGGGTCTTTTCCCTTGCACTTGCGGCCTCTGCTTCAAGTTTCGCCGATTTCTGTGCTGCAATGCGGTCAATGCCCCTCATTGCTTCTGCTTCTAGTTCAAGCGCGAGTTGGCGAGCCTGAGCCAGACCAACTGGCTCGGGGTATCTACCTAGTGTGTGCTTTCGCTTGGGTCCGCCCTTAATCCGCTTCTCGTACATCCAGACGTCTTTGCCGGACGCATACACCCGCAAACGCAATCCAGGTCGCTTGGTGTCTGAGACCTCAATGCGGCCCTCGGAAGGACGGTCTTTGATGATCCTTTTCAGTTCGCCTGTAGTGAGCTCTATCTTCATAGTGGTCCATTCTGGGGGACACCTGGGGGACAAAATGCACCAGATTAAGGTGGACTTCTGTGGACAACTATAGACGCTTTTCGACTGGGGGACAAGCAAGAAGAGGTGATTTTCACCTTATATATATGACTATTATTGAAACGGCTCTGAATGCCGACAGACGGCTGTGGATAGTCGGCACTTTAAAATGACGCGGTGACTTCTAATCAGCAGGTTGAGGGTTCGAGTCCTTCAGGGATCGCCATTCAGCTTTCATGTGGTGCGTGCGGGTATTCCGCGTCGCTGTTGGGGTGGCCCTTTGGGCCCCGCCGATTGTTCTCATTTACGTAAAAATACCGATCTTAGGTCACAGTGTTGACGATATTTGGAACAATTCAGGGAGGGTGTCCGAAGGGGAAAACACCATGAAACTGATTGTCCAGATACCCGCGCTGAACGAAGAAGAAACGCTGGCCGAGGCCGTGGCCGCCATTCCGCGCGAGATAGAGGGCGTCAGCACTGTTGAAATCATGGTGATTGACGATGGCTCGACCGACAAAACGGTCGAGGTGGCGCGCGCTGCGGGTGTGGATCACATCCTGCAGATGAGCAGCCATGTTGGGCTTGCGCGGGCGTTCTGTGCCGGGGTTGAAGAGGCTTTGTCCTTGGGCGCCGATATCATCGTGAACACGGACGCGGACAACCAATATTGCGCCGATGATATTCCCGCGCTGATCGCGCCGATCCTTGCGCGTAAGGCACAGATTGTGATCGGGGAGCGCCCGATTGCCGATATTGACGATTTTTCGCCGCTGAAAAAGGCGCTGCAGAAATGGGGCTCATGGGTGGTGCGACTGGCCAGTGGCACCGACATTCCTGACGCCCCCAGCGGCTTCCGCGCCTATTCGCGCGATGCGGCTGCACGGCTCTGCGTGGTGAACACTTATACCTACACGATTGAGACGATCATTCAGGCCGGGCGCAAGCATATCCCGATGATGTCGGTCCCGGTGCGGGTCAACAAAGTCACCCGCCCGTCACGCTTGTTCAAGACCATGGGCGAATATCTGCGCCGCACGGGCCGCACCATCTTGCGGGTTTTCGTGATCTACGCTCCGCTGCGCTTTTTCATGACGCTTTGCGCGATTTTCGCGCTGCCGGGCCTGTTTGGGGTGTCGCGCTTTATGTATTTCTACCTCACCGATGGCGGGGCCGGGCACATCCAGTCCGTGGTTTTGTCGGGCGTGCTGTTGGCTATGGCCACGATTATGTTCGCCGTCGGCGTGCTGGCGGACCTGATTGCCACCAACCGCAACCTGCTTGAAGACATCCGCGCCCGGGAGCTGTTGCGCGCGACGCGCAAACCGGCCCCGGTGACCAATTTGACGCGCTCGAAAGTCGCGTAGATCGTGAGCGATCACGCCATAGTGGGGGCGGGTGCAGGGCCTGCGAGCCGGTCGCTACCGGTTGAAAAGCTGGGCATCGCCGCAGCTTTTTTGGCGCTTTTGGTGCTGTCTTTCACGCGCAACGTCAATTGGGACGAATTCTACTTTCTGTCGCATATCCACGCCTGGCTGGACGGGCGGTTGGACCGGCCAATGCAGACCGGGTTCGTTCACGCGTTCGGCTGGCTTGACCTGCTGCCGGGCCACGAGATCACGCAGATCACCGCCGCGCGGCTGGTGATGGTGGCCTGCCTTGGCGTCACCGCCCTGTCGATCCACCGCATGGCGCGGCATCTGAGCACGCCGTCTTTGGCCAATCTGGCGGTGCTGGGGTTCTTGTGCTCGGGCTTTGTGCTAGGCCATGGCGCCAGCTTCCGCGCCGACCCGATTGCGGCGGCGCTGCTTTGCGGCTCCCTCGCGCTTGCGATGACCACCCGTCTGTCGGCCGGACAGATGCTATTGGCGGCGACGTTGCTGGGCTGCGCCTTCCTGGTGACCATTAAATCCGCGCTATATTTACCGGCCTTTCTGGGCGTGATGATCTGGCGCATGGGCAACCGCGCAGTGCTTGCGCGGCTGGTGCTGACGGTGCTTTTTGCCGCCTGCATTGGTGCCGGGCTTTACGTTTGGCATGCCTCGGGCATCGAAGCGGCGGACGGCAATGAGACCGCCACCAACGCCAAGGAGGCCGTGCAGACGACACTGCTGAAAAGCGGGTTGTTCCCGCGCCGCGATATGATCCTGAGCTGGGCCATCTTCAGCCTGCCGCAGTTGTTTCTGGCCGCACTTGGTTTTACCGTGGCAGGCCGGTCGCGGCTGATTGTGGTCTTGTGCCTGTTTGCGACCCCATTGCTGAGCGTGGTGATCTACCGCAACGCATATGTGTATTTCTTCCCCTTCGCGGCGCCGCTTTTGATGGTGGCGCTGGCGCTCGGCGCGCAACGGATCGGATCCGCGCAGAGCCTGCGTCTATTGGCCGTCACCATGCTGGCCGGTGCCGGGTTGCAGCTGGTATTGATCGCGCCTGAGCACAACCGCCACCAGCGCGCCACGCTGGCGGAGGTGCATCGCCTGTTTGAGGAACCTGTGCCCTATATCGACGCGCATGGCTTTGTCGCCTCCTTTCCCAACACCGCATTTTTCATGTCGAGTTGGGGCGTCGCCCGGTACCGCGCTGAGGGCCAGCCCGTCTTTGCCCCGATCATCGCGGAGCATAAACCGCCGCTCTTGCTGGCACAGCGCCGCGGTCTGGATTCCGCTTTGCGCCCTGACCGCTACACCGCAGTTTCCACGCGTGACCTGCTTGCGCCGGATCGGGAGGTCTTGCGGGCGACCTATATTCACTATTCCGGTAGCATTTGGTTAGCCGGGGCGGAAACCACCTTGGCTGACGTCGCCCAACCACTGCGTTTGCCCTTTGCCGGGCGCTACAGGGTGGAGGCCGACGGCCCCGTTACCATTGATGGCACCGCCATGGCGAACGGCGATGTGTTGAATGTGGGCGATACGCTCGACTTGAACGTGTCCGGCGCGCCGGGCGCTCAGTTACGCCTGATCTGGGACACGGGCGTGGCCCCGATCGCGCGTGACGGACTAGCGCCGAGCATCTATGCTGGTTTTGGAAGCCTTGTGCTATGACAGTGCCGATGGTTGCTCAGACACACTTAAGCGGAGCAAATGCCCCTGCAGCCCGGCTGGGACAGGCCAAACAGCTGGTCTTTTGGGGCACTTATGATTTGTCCAAACCGCGCACCCGCATTTTGCTTGATGGGCTGCGCGACATTGATGCCGATGTCACCGAAATTCACGCCCAGATCTGGCCAGACCACGCCGACAAAAGCCAGATGGGCGCGAGTGCGCTGGCGGTCGCGCTGATCCGCGCGCTTTTGTGCTACCCGATGTTGATCTGGCGCTTTCTAGCCAGCCCGCGCGACGCGGTGGTCATCGTGCCCTATCTGGGCGCGCTCGACGTGCTGGTGCTTTGGCCCTTTGCCAAGCTTCGCGGGCAACGCATTGTCTGGGACATGTTCCTGTCGCTCTTCGACACGGTGGTCAATGACCGCCAGATGGTCGCCCCGCGTGGCCCTGCTGCCTTTTTGCTGCGGGCCGTGGAATGGCTGGCCGCACGCGCGGTGGACCGGGTGCTTTTGGACACGCAAGCGCATGCCGACTATATCGCGCAGCTCTTTGGGCTGGGCGAAGCCAAAACCGCCGCCGTGCCGGTTGGCGCGGAGCTTGACAGCTTCCCGCGCCTTGACCCGCCTGCGGCGCATGGTGGCCGCCCCAAAGTGCTGTTCTATGGCCAGCTGATCCCGTTGCACGGGGTTGAAACCATTCTGCAAGCAGCGCTCAGCGAGCGCGGCCGCGCGATTGACTGGCACATTATCGGCACCGGGCAGGACCGCCCCAAGCTGGAGGCTGCTTTGCGCGATACCGGGGACGGTACGGCGCACATCACATGGCAAGATTGGGTGCCCTACCCATCACTGATCGACGCGATTGCCGCGTCTGACATTTGCCTCGGCATTTTTGGGGCGTCGCGCAAGGCGGCCTCGGTGGTACCAAATAAGGTCTATCAGGCGTTGTTTGCCGGGCGGGCCGTGATCACCCGCAGCTCCGCTGCGATGACCGAAAGCTTTGCGCCGCAAGACAGCCTTGCGCTGGTGCCCCATTCGAACCCCGACGCCCTGTTGGACGCCATTGAGGCGTTGCAAGCCAAGGGCTACCCGCCGATGCCGCTGGGCCAATTGGAACAGGCCCGCCCGGCCGATATTGCCACGCGGTTTCAAAGCGTGATCGGCAACGGACCCACACAGACAGAGGGAACCACCTCATGACCGACACGACCGAGACCTACATGCCGCCCGAACGCGCGCCTTTGGTGCAGCATCACCCGCATTACGGCCCCGCCTTGCCCGGGCTGCAATGGGTGCCTGCACCGCGTTACCTGATGCGGCGCGATGTGATCTTACGGCTGGCACGCGGCCTGACACCGGGCCGCTTTCTTGAGCTGGGGTGCGGCGCGGGCGCGTTGCTTGATGACCTAACGCGGCTGGGCTTTACGGCCGTGGGAGCGGATCAATCGGCATCTGCCTTGCGGGTCGCGCATGCGCTTTTGAACGACAACCCGAACGCGGAAGCTCGCGCTTCCTGCGACGGGTTGGAGGAGGAGAGCTTTGACCAGCTTGCAGCGTTTGAAGTGCTTGAACATATTGAGGACGATCTTGAGGCGCTGACCGATTGGGCGCGCTATCTCAAGCCAGGCGGCACGTTGATGGTGTCGGTTCCTGCCCATCCCGAACGGTGGAACCCCGCCGATGTCTGGGCCGGGCATTACCGGCGCTACACGCGCGACGATCTGCAAACGCTGGTGCAACGCGCCGGGTTCGAGGTTGAACAGGTGCAATGCTACGGCTTTCCCGTCGCCAATATCATGGAACGGTTGAGCGCGCGCATCTACGCCCGCCAAACCGCTGAACGCGGTGGCGACGACATGGACCAAGACGACCGCACCAGCGCCAGCGGTACAGACCGCAGCCTGTTGACCCGGCTTTGGCCGTTCTACAGCGCCTGGCCCGCCAGCCTGGCGATGCGGCTGATCTGGCGCGTGCAACGGCTGTTTTTGAATGGCGACCGCGGGATCGGGTACCTCGTCGTAGCGCGCAAGGCCTGACGGATGTGGCGCGCGGCGCGATATATCGGCACCGTTCTGGCGCTGGGCTTTGTCGCCACCCTTTTGTGGCGCAGCGCTTCCGAGATCCCGCCACTTGATCTGAGCGCCAGCAAAGTCTGGCTTGGTTTGGCTGGTGGCTTCTTGCTGTACGGTGCATCGCAGTTTATTGGCGCCGGGGCGTGGCGCGCGACGCTGCGTGTTTATGACGTGCATCTGCCGCGTGGCCGCGCCGAGAGCCAGCTTCTGGTCTCGCAAATTGGCAAATATATTCCGGGCAATATTGCCCATCTGTTGGGCCGCGCTGTGCTAGCGCGCGCTGACGGGGTGGGGGGTGCCAGCATTGCCGGCGCCATGCTGTTAGAGGTGGCGTTCCTGCTGATCGCCGCCGTTTTGATTGTGGGCACGATGCTGCTGGGCGCGCCCGGGTTGATGGCGCTTCTTGCCGCCGGGCTGCCGGAGGCGGCAATGGGCTGGCCCGTTGCAGCGGTTGGATTGGCCATCGTGGTCTGCCTTGTGGCAGGGCAGCTATACCTGTGGCGCCGGGCGGGCAGGCCTAAGCTTGTACTGGCCCGCGTGATACAGCCGGTTGCACGACATCTGAGCAATTTCGCTGTGCTGGGCGTGTCGCTTTGGTGCGTGGCGCTTGTGGTGGCGCCGCAATCCGGATCAGAAACGGGCATTGGAATTGGGCATTGCGTGGCGATTTTCGCAACCGCCTGGGTGGCGGGTTTCCTGCTGCCGGGCGCACCGGGCGGCGTCGGCATGCGCGACGGCATCATCGCCATTGGGCTTGAGCTGTTTATGGCCCCGGGTGCCGCGCTGGGCGCTGCGTTACTGCATCGCGCGGTTTCCGTCGCTGGTGATGTGACTATTTTTGGGATTGGGATGGTGATGCGGCGGCGCTTTGGGGCGGCGGCCCCGGATCTGCCACGTCGCCCGCGCAGCGCCAATGTGTCATCTGGCGGCGCCGGGACTTAAGCCGGGCTGCGTGACAGGATCGCGCGCCTGCGCCACAGCACCGCAATCAAGGCGAGCGCGATGCCAAAAAGTTCGATCCAATCGGCCACGTGAAACGGCCCCAGGTCACGGGAATAGTAGGCGGCCAGATCGTGGTGGCTGATGCCTTTCACGATGGTGAAACCCACAGTGATGAACAGACCAAGCAGCAACAGGGCGTTGCGCCACAGCACCCGCCGGAACAAGATGCTAAGCACCAAAAACGCAATCGCAAAACTGCTCACCAGAATGACCAAAGCCGCAAATTGTATCTCGCGCTTGGCGCCGTAGACATCCATCGCGCGGGCCAGGCATTTGCCAAAGGTCCAGCCAAACGCATGCAAATCCAGCGGGGTGTTGAAGGCTTGAAAAATCATCACGCCGCCGCAAATTGCCCAAAGCAGACGTTCGCGCCCGTGCAACAGCTTGCGATACCGCAGCAACATAAGCCCGGTCAGCGCATAGCAGATCACCATGATGGTGCCGCTCAGAAGCGGGTCGCCCCAAATCTCATTCCATCGGGAAAAGCCGCATTGGGCCGAGGACCATAACACGTCCATACGGCCCCCTCGCCAAGCGCCTTAGGTTTTGCGCAGCCGGATCACCACATCGACGGATGCGATCTCGGTGCCCGCGGGCGCGTTTGGCAGCCCGCTGATTTCAAGTTCTTCTTTCGGCGCGTCGGTCAGGATACGGTCATCCTCCCAAAAGTAATGGGGATGGTCGTCGACGCGGGTGTCGAAATAGGACTTGGTACCATCGACCATGACTTCACGGATCAGCCCGGCGTCGCAGAACGCGCGCAATGTGTTATAGACGGTCGCCAGTGAAACGCTGTTTCCGCAGCCATCGGTGGCGGCATGCAGGCTTTCGGCGGTGACGTGACGGTTTTGCCCGTCGCCCACCAGCAATTCGGCCAATGTCAGGCGCTGCCGCGTTGGGCGCAGGCCTGCCCCGGCCAACCATTCGGTGCTGCGTTTCATTGTTTCGGTCGTCATTTTGGGTCCGATCATCGCGTTCCTTACCTACATATAAGGTGCATACCCCCTCTGTTTCAAACGAAATTCGCATCTGCGACACTGCAGCCATGCGCCCGGCTGGCCTTGCGCCGCCCAAACCGCCAATGCTAGAGCTTTGCTTAGCAAAACAACAACATCTAGGGGCAGGGCCGCATGTCAGACTATCCAACGAGCTTCGACCGCGAGGGTCTATTGAAATGCGCGCGCGGCGAGCTGTTTGGCCCCGGAAACGCCCAATTGCCCGAACCGCCGATGCTGATGATGGACCGGATTACCGATATTTCGGGTGACGGCGGCGCGCATGGCAAAGGTCATGTGCTGGCCGAGTTCGACATCAACCCGGAGCTTTGGTTCTTCGATTGCCACTTCCCCGGCAACCCGATTATGCCCGGATGTCTGGGTCTGGACGGGCTTTGGCAACTTACTGGCTTCAACCTTGGCTGGCGTGGCTGGCAGGGGCGCGGCTACGCATTGGGCGTGGGCGAGGTGAAGCTGAAAGGCATGGTGCGCCCCGACCGCAAAATGCTGACTTATAAGATTGACTTCACCAAAGCGATCCAAACCCGCCGCCTGACCATGGGCGTGGCCGACGGCATCGTCGAGGCTGACGGCGAGGTGATCTACGAGGTCAAAGACATGAAAGTTGCCCTCAGCGAAAGCTAAAATGCCCGGGGGCAGAAGCCCGAGACATTCTAGAATGTCGCCAGCACCTTGGATGCGTGATCGCTACCGCACAGCTGCGAGCTGATTAATTAGGCAGATATGGCGCCATTGTTTCCTTTTTGGGGACAACAGTGCCATTAAGCTTCGGGAAACTACAGTTTTCCTTACTCGCGCCCCCAGATTTCAGAAATTAACCTTTTGGTAAGTGTGGGGAGTCGTAGTTGACTCGACGTTTGCCAACAGCGCTAAGCTGACGGCATCAAGCCTGTGGGGGCGGGTCAGTACATATGTCGCAAGAAGTTGTCGATCTTATCAGAATTGCTCATTTGGTTTGTTTTGCCCTTGGCATGGGCGCGGGTCTCTATTTCGACATGCGCACGCTGCGGCGCATCAATACGCCCTTCAGCGAAACCGATCTGGCGGAATTTGGGCGGGTCCATCGCTATGTCTTGGGTGCGCTCATGGGGATGTGGGTCTCGGGGTGTGCGCTGATCTATGTGCGTACCGGCTTCGTCTTGGCGGAGTTTTCGCCGAAGCTGTGGATGAAACTGATCCTTGTCACGGCCCTGACCTTCAACGCGTTCGTCATCGGTGCCTATGTATTGCCCCGGGTGCGGCAGGCTGTTGGCCGTGCCGCCATCGATCTGCCCCTTCGCGACATGCTTCCGATGACTATGAGCGCGTCCGCGTCGATGTTCTGCTGGCTGGGCGGGCTGGTGCTGGGCGCCAGCGTGACGCTGAAGA
Organism: Litoreibacter sp. JB4-2; assembly: GCF_055693445.1. Taxonomy (NCBI): domain Bacteria; kingdom Pseudomonadati; phylum Pseudomonadota; class Alphaproteobacteria; order Rhodobacterales; family Roseobacteraceae; genus Litoreibacter; species Litoreibacter sp. JB4-2. Next base: position 2,019,567 of record NZ_CM146334.1, on the reverse strand, counting down.
CCGCGAACTGGGTAACGCTAAGCCAGTTTTTCGTGGTCGAGTTTGTTGTCATCGTTCTGGGCGCGCTGATCGGCGTGCTGGCCCTTCGCGCGCTCTTCCACCGTAGCAACGGGCAAAAGGGGCGCAGGCCCAAACTGCCAAGAGCTGTATCGACGCGCCAAAGCCTATGACGTTTACCTCTGCGATGCGGCTCTCGATGCGTGGTTCGGATAGCCGCCGCTATAACTAGCCCGCTAAGACCCCGCTGCCGTCCGCGCACCCACTCACCCCCTTTCGGCTTGCACCCCAACGCGCCGCTGTCCTACACAGATCTTGCTTACAGGAGGAGTGCGCATGCGCCGCGTCGTCGTTACAGGACTGGGGATCGTCTCCCCCATCGGGAATTCCGCGGCGGAGGTTACGGCCGCGCTGAAAGCGGGCACATCCGGCATTGAGGCTAGCCCCGAGATGGCTGAGCACGGGTTCCGGTCGCAAATCGCGGGCACGCTGAAGATTGACATCAAGGAGCATGTCGACAAGCGCCGGTTGCGCTTCATGGGACCGGGTGCCGCCTATGCGCATATCGCAATGGAGCAGGCGATTGCGGATGCAGGGCTGGAAGAAAGCGACGTCGTCAACCCACGCACCGGGCTGATCGCGGGCTCTGGCGGGCCATCGACATCTGCAATGCTGACGGCGCATCAATCTGTACTGTCGACAGGTGCGACCAAGCGGATCGGGCCGTTTGCGGTGCCAAAATGCATGTCGTCGACCATCTCGGCCAATTTGGCCACGGCCTACCAGATCAAGGGGATCAACTATTCGATCACCTCGGCCTGCTCGACCTCCCTGCATTGTATCGGGGCGGCGTCGGAGCAGATCATGCTGGGCAAACAGGACGTCATGTTCGCCGGCGGCGGCGAGGAGCTGGACTGGACGCTGTCATGCCTTTTCGATGCGATGGGCGCGATGAGCAGCAAGTATAACGACACGCCCGAACGCGCCAGCCGCGCCTTTGACGCCGATCGCGACGGGTTCGTGATCGCTGGTGGCGGCGGCATCGTGGTGCTGGAAAGCCTTGAGCACGCGCAAGCGCGTGGTGCGAAGATTTACGCCGAGGTCACGGGCTTTGGAGCCACCTCAGACGGGGCCGATATGGTCGCGCCATCGGGCGAGGGCGGCGAACGCGCGATGCGCATCGCTCTGGACACGATTCCAGAGGGCCGCCGCGTCAGCTACATCAACGCGCATGGCACCTCGACGCCCGTGGGCGATGTGGGCGAAGTTGAAGCCGTACGGCGCGTTTTCGGGCAAGGGTCGACCCCGCCGATCAGCTCGACCAAGTCGATGACGGGCCATTCCCAAGGGGCCACAGGCGCGCAGGAGGCGATCTACTGCCTGCTGATGCTGCAAGGCGATTTTATTGCGCCGTCGATCAATGTCGAAACGCTCGACCCAGCGCTGGATGCGGCTGAGATTGCCACCTCGCTGGTCGAAAATGCCGGGCTAGACACGGTGATGACAAACTCGTTTGGGTTTGGCGGCACCAACGGATCCATGCTGCTGTCCACATTCAAGGAATAACCAGATGTCACTTTCAATGCAGGGCAAACGTGGCCTGATCATGGGCGTGGCGAATGAACGCTCCATCGCCTGGGGTATTGCCAAGGCCATGTCCGAGGCGGGCGCGGAGCTGGCGTTTTCGTATCAGGGTGAGGCGTTCGGCAAACGGGTTGAGCCTTTGGCGGCCTCCCTCGGGTCCGACTTGCTGGTCGATGTGGATGTGACCGATGACGCGTCGTTGGATGCGTGTTTTGGCATGTTGCAGGATAAATGGGGGACGCTTGATTTCGTTGTCCACGCGATTGCCTTTTCCGACAAGAATGAGCTGACGGGGCGTTTCGTTGACACGTCGCGGGACAATTTCAAAAATTCGATGGTGATCAGCTGCTATTCCCTGATCGACGTGGCCAAGCGCGCGGCCCCGATGATGACGGAAGGTGGCACTTTGCTGACGCTGACCTATCAGGGTTCGAACCGGGTGACGCCGTTCTACAATGTTATGGGCGTGGCAAAGGCGGCATTGGAGGCCGCCGTGCGGTATCTGGCCAATGACCTTGGCCCCGACGGCATCCGCGTCAACGCGATTTCACCCGGCCCGATGAAAACACTGGCTGGCGCGGCCATTGGCGGGGCGCGGAAAACCTACAAACACACCGACCAAAACGCGCCCATGCGTGCCAATGCGACGCTGGAGGCCGTGGGCGGCACGGCGGTCTATCTGGCCTCCGACGCGGGCGCCTGCACCACGGGCGAGATCATCCGTGTCGATGGTGGCTACCATGTGCTGGGCATGCCCCAGAGCGAAAACCTCTAACCCTTCATTGTTTAAAAAATATTCCGGGGGAGGCGCAGCCGGGGGGCAGAGCCCCCTACCGCGGCGCGCTTGCGCGGCGCAACCACTCTAGCCTTCTAACGGCGTCATCGCCCCGAAACCGGCGCCTGTTGGGTCGGCCAAGATCGCCACACGCCCGACGCCGGGCACATCCCACGGCGCGCGGTAGACTTTGCCGCCGATGCTTTCGGTTTGCGCGGCCATGGCGTCGATATCGTCGACCGCAATGTAAGTCAGCCAATGTGCGTCCATATCCTTCATCTCGGGCATAGCCGCGAGATCGAAAATACCCGCAACCATCTGCTCGCCGACCTTGGCGACATGATAATCGCCGCCTTCCTCCATCGGCATGCTGTCAAATTCCCACCCACAGACCTTGGCGTAATAAGCCTTTGCTGCTTCGACGTCGTTGGTGTTCAACTCGGTCCAGTGAATGGTTCCATGCGCTGTCATCGTCGTATCCTCCGTGATTGCGCATAAGTCTTAGCACGATCTCGGCGTTTTCCTCGCCCCCTGCCTGTGTCAGGCTTCGCACCAAAGCCGGAGGATCGCCCATGACCATCACCACCTGCATTTTCGACGCCTATGGCACGTTGTTCGACGTCGCCGCCGCAGCGCGTCAGGCCGCGAACGAGCCGGGGCGCGATGATTTGGCGGCCTGCTGGCAAAAACTGGCGAATGATTGGCGGTTGAAGCAGCTACAGTATACGTGGCTGCGCGCGGTCGCTGATGCGCATTGCGATTTCTGGGACGTCACGCAAGACGGGCTTGATTGGGCGATGGAAAACAACGGGTTAGATGATCCTGAGCTGCGCGAACGTTTGCTTCAACTCTATTGGGAGCTGCAGGCCTATCCTGAGGTTCCCGACATGTTGGCTGCGATGAAAGGCGCTGGGCTGAACACCGGGATCTTGTCCAACGGATCGCCCCCGATGTTGGACGGCGCAGTGCAATCGGCGGGGTTGTCGGAGCTGTTGGATGACGTGCTGAGTGTTGAAAGCGTTGGCGTCTTCAAGCCGCATAAATCGGTCTATGACCTCGTGGGTAAGCGTTTTGGATGTGAGAGGCATGAGGTGCTTTTCGTCTCGTCCAACGGCTGGGATGCCGCCGCTTCCGCCGGGTACGGGTTCCAAACTGTCTGGGTGAACCGGGCAGGGGAGCCGATGGACCGCCTGCCCTGGACGCCTTCAAATGTCCTGAGCGATCTGACACCTATCCCCAACTTGGCTGCGAAATTATGACAACATTTACCGCTTCTGACGGCGCGCGTTTGCACTTCACCGATGAGGGCACCGGCCTGCCTGTACTTTGCCTTGCCGGGCTGACGCGCAACGGCACGGATTTCGACTATGTCGCGCCGCATCTCGAAGATGTGCGGCTAATTCGGCTGGATTATCGCGGTCGGGGGAAGTCCGATTGGACGGGGCCTGACACCTATACTTTGCAGCGCGAAGGCATGGATGCGGTAGAATTGCTCGACCATCTGGGTCTGGAGAAGGCGGCGATCCTTGGCACATCACGCGGCGGCATTATCGCGATGGGATTGGCCGCGACAGTGAAGCATCGGCTGATCGGGGTTTGCCTGAATGATATCGGGCCGGAGCTGGCCGCTGGCGGGTTGGACGCGATCAAGGATTATCTGGGGCGCAGGCCGGTTTTCAAAACGCGTGAGGCGGCGGTCAGCGCCTTGTCGACCCGCATGGCAGGCTTTGACAATGTGCCTGAAACCCGCTGGCGCGCGGAGGCGGATAAGCACTATATCGACGATAAGAAGGGTTTGAATTTCAACTATGACCCGAGCTTGCGAGATGCGGTCTTGAACAGCGCCGCCCAGAACCTGAACCCGGACCTATGGCCGTTTTTCGATGCGTTGCAGGATTTGCCATTGGCGCTGATCCGGGGCGCGAATTCTGATCTTTTGACGTCGGAAACAGCCGAGAAGATGCAGGAGCGGCGCCCGGATATGCTGTTCGCCGACGTCCCGGATCGCGGCCACGTGCCCTTTTTGGACGAACCCGCATCGCTGCTGACGATCAAGGCATGGCTAGGGGAATGTCGGTGAATATCGAGATGATCGAAGCCGCCGCCGAGCGGCTCAAAGGCCACGCGCGCGTTACGCCGTTGCTGTCTTCGCCCTTCCTTGACGAGATCGCGGGGCGGCGGGTGTTTGTGAAGTCGGAGGCCCTGCAACATACCGGCTCGTTCAAATTTCGGGGCGGTTGGTCGGCGGTCTCAAACCTGACAGACAACACGTTGAAGGCGGGCGTCATCGCCTTTTCAAGCGGCAACCATGCGCAGGGCGTGGCTTTGGCCGCGCGCGAGCACGGGGTCGCGGCAGTGATCGTGATGCCCCAAGATGCGCCCCAGGTGAAGATCGACAACACCCGCGCCTTGGGCGCCGAAGTTGTGCTGTACGACCGCGCCAATGAGGATCGCGAACAGATCGGCGCTGATTTGGCGCAAGAACGTGGGCTGACCCTTATTCGCCCCTATGATCAGCCAGAGGTCATCGCGGGCCAAGGGACATGCGGGCTGGAAATTGCGGCCCAAGCGGTCGCGCAGGGGGTGAGTGCAAGCGATGTTTTGGTCTGTTGCGGTGGCGGTGGGCTGACATCGGGCATCGCGCTGGCCTTGGAGAAACACGCGCCCGATCTGCGCGCCCGCCCGGTGGAGCCCGAAGGGTTCGACGACGTGGCGCGGTCTTTGGAAGCCGGAATGCACAAGCGCAATGACAAACTGTCGGGATCCATTTGCGACGCGATTGTCACGCCAACACCCGGGGAACTGACCTTCCCGATCATGCAGAACCTGTGCGGGCCGGGCATTGTGGTGCCAGACGAAGACTGCCTTCGCGCCATGGCTTTGGCTTTCACGCGATTGAAGCTGGTGCTGGAACCTGGTGGCGCGATTGCGCTGGCGGCGGCACTGTTTCATGGCGATCAAATTGAGGGCGATGACGTGATCACTGTCGCCTCCGGCGGCAATGTCGATCCGGGCATTTTTCAAAACGCATTGACCAAATATGGGAGCGCGGCATGAGCGACTTCACCATCGCCAGTTTCAACGTCAAAAACCTGATCGGGGCGGAGGCGGAATATTACCGCTTCCAGAAATACACGGTTGAGGAGCACGCCTGGAAAGAAGACTGGCTGGCCGAAATGCTGGTCACGATGAACGCCGACATCGTGGGTTTTCAGGAGATTTTCGAGCTGGACGCGTTGCAATCTGTGGTGGACGCAGCGGACACGATCGGGCTTGCGTCAAATGAATTGGTGGTGCCGGACGCATCCAAACGCTACCGCAAACGCGCGATTTTCAGAAAGCTGGCCTATAGCGACTACCGCGAGGCCAAGATCGCATTCGCGCCCAATGCCAATGATGGGGACCCAGGGCACAGGCGCCCCGGGCTGGCGATCCTGTCGCGGTTCGGCTTTGTGGGGGAGCCGGAAATCATTCAGGATTTGTCGCCCGAATTGCAGGTTGATTTCAGCGGCGGGGAGGCTGGACATTTCAAACTGACCCGCGTGTCGCGCCCGATCCTGAAAGCGCGCATTCCGGTCGGCGATACGGTGATCACCGTGTTTAACTGCCACCTCAAATCCAAATTGGGGGAGTTTGACCGACCTGAGGGCGCAGAGTTCGCGCCTGAGGCGGATGTGACCGAATATGATCCGGTGGGCCGCGCCTTGGGCGCTTTGCGCGCCGCAACACGGCGCATGGCAGAGGCCTGGGTGCTGCGCCGCTTGATTGTCGCGGAGCTGGAGGCGGGACATCCGGTGATGGTTCTGGGAGACTTCAACGACAGCGAGAACGCGGTGAGCTCCGAGATTATTTCTGGTGAGAAGCCGTTCAAGAATTATTCCTGGATGCTGCGTCATGACGCCAAACACGCGGCTGACCGCTATACCAGTGCTGAGAATGAGGCGATCCAAGAGGCGGTGGAACGCGTCCGGTTGGAAAGCTGCGAGAAGCTGTTCGTGCAGAAATCGCTGCGCGACATGGTCTATACGTCGGCTTTTGGCGGGGTCTATGAAAGCATCGACCAAATCCTGATCTCACGCCATTTCCGTGACAGCGACGCGCAGATTGGAGAGATGGAATATTTCTCCGTGTTCAATGACCACCTGACCGACGGCTCCCATCCTGAGGCGCCTTACAACAAGCTGGCCTCGGACCATGGCCAAATTATGGGGCATTTCAAGCTTTGGAGATGAAGGGATTGCGCCGCGCTGCGCGCGTCGCGGTGGTGGGGGCTCTGCCCCTGGCCTGCGACCTCCCCCGGAATATTTTTAAAACAATGAAGCGTTGGGGCTAGCTGGGCTTGCCGGTTGGATGGCGTAGGCTGGCGGAATAGACCATCCATGAGATCACCATCAAGACCATCGCGAGCAGGAAGGGCGCGCCCGCGAGGCGGATCGGAGTGGCGTCGGAGGTAAAAAGCCAGAACACCTGGGTCATGACCACCGGGGCCACGATCATGCCGATGGAGTTGATCGAGGAAAGAACGCCTTGCAATTCGCCCTGCTGGTTGTCGTCAGCGCGGCCTGACATGACCGCCGTTAGAGCCGGGGCCACCACCGCGCCAAGGGCTGCGAACGGGGTGAGTGCCAACAGCATCCAGCCTTGCGTGACGAAGCCCATGAAACTGAGCGTCACAGCGTTGTAGAGAAGGCCGAAATAGACGGTTTTACGCTCCCCCAGCCATGCGATGATGCGCCCGATGACCAGGCCTTGGGTGACGGCTATCGAGATGCCGTAGATTGCCAGCGATGCCCCGATCATGCCGGGCGACCAGCCAAATTGCGCGCTGGTGTAATAGGCCCAGACCGCCGGGTAGACCATGTTGGAGATCTGGTAGAAGAAATAGACGACCATCAGCGCCGTCAGCCCGGGCAGGGCGCCGATATAGCGAAACGCGCCAAGGGGATTGGCGCGCTGCCATGAGAAATCGCGCCGCGTTTCAGGCGTGACTGTTTCAGGCAGAACGAAATACCCGAATGCAAAATTTGCCAATGTCAGGATCGCGGCGGCCCAAAAGGGCGCGCGGGGCCCGAGCTCTGCCAGAAGGCCACCAATGACGGGGCCCAGTACGAAGCCCAAGCCAAACGCGGCTGAGATCAGCCCGAAATTCTGTGCCTTTTTGTCCTGGGGCGAGATGTCGGCGATGAAAGCCGAGGCCGTGGAATGCGTCGCGGCGGTAATGCCGCCGATGATACGTCCAAACAGCAGCAGCCAGATCGTGCCCGCCACGGCCATCAGCACGTAATCCAGAGCCATGATTGCCAGCGAGACCAGCAAGATAGGTCTGCGCCCGTACCGATCCGACAGGCTGCCCAGAACCGGCGAAAACAGGAATTGCATCACCGCAAACACTGCCGACAGGATGCCGCCCCAGATCGCGGCCTGGCCAATGTCGGCGGCGCGTACCTGCAAGATCAGCTCGGGCATGACGGGCAGGATCAGCCCGATGCCCATGGCGTCCAGCATGACGGTGACAAGTATGAAGGTGACGGCATTATTTTTCATCGGTTTCGCAGTCAGAGCGTGAAACGATGGTGGAGGCAAGTACTAGGTTGCGGCGCGTGTCAGATATGCCCGATCTCTGTCATGAAGCGGGTCAGGGCTTGCGCGTATTCCTCGGGCTGCTCGACGCAAGGCAGGTGGCCTGCACGCCGGATCAGGTGGAACTGGCTGCCATGGATCAGCTGCTGCGTTTCGCGGATCAGGTCGGGGGGCGTGGCCCCGTCCTCCGCCCCTGCAATGGCCAATGTGGGCAGGGTGAGCGCCGCAGTCGTTGTGTAGAAATCCGTGCCGGAAATCGCGGTGCCGCAGCCGATATAGCCATCAGGCGCCGTCGCAGTCAGCATGTCGCGCCATGGGGTGATCTGAGGGCTATTGTGCCAATCTTTTGAAAACCAGCGCTGCATTGTGGCGTCGGCCACGGCCTCCATCCCGCCGGCGTGGATTAGGTCAAACCGGTCCTGCCAGATCTTTGGCGTGCCGATTTTGGCGGCGGTATTGGACAGGACCATGCCGCGCATCAGATCGCGGCGTTTGGTGGCAAGGCCTTGCGCGACCAATCCGCCAATCGACAGGCCCACAAAAAGCGCGTCTTGGACCTTTAACGCATCCATGAGCGTTTCCGCGTCGCGCACCAAAGCGCCCATCGAATAGGGAGGTTTGGGGACCGATGTTTGCCCATGCCCGCGCATGTCGTAGCGGATGATCCGCAAGCCATCCGGCAGATGCGGCAAGATCGGGTCCCACAGGGTCATGGTCGTGCCCAGAGAGTTGGCAAAAACGATGGGCGGGCCACCCGGTGCGCCCTCATCACGGTAGTGCAGTGTGATATCGGCAAGCTTTAACATTGGCATGGCGTCAGTCTTCCTGTTTGATCGGGAGCGATCCTAACCTTGGGTCAGTCACGGCGCAATCGCGGCAGCCGTGTCGCAAACCGGCGCGCAGGGCGCGTTGAGCGCGCACAGGGTTTGGAGACGAGTTGTTGGGAAGGACCTTATTCATGCCTTTGGTGAAAGCCGCCGTATGCCACGCGTTCAACGCGCCACTTTCGATCGAATTGGTGGAGCTGGCCCCGCCGAAGACCGGCGAGGTTGAAGTCACGTTGGAGGCCTGCGCGATTTGCCATTCCGACCTGTCCTTTATTGATGGCGGTTGGGGGTCGACCTTGCCTGCGGTGTTTGGCCATGAGGCGGCGGGCCGGATCACGGCGCTTGGGGACGGCGTGTCGGGCTATGCTTTGGGCGATGCCGTGCTGGTCACGCTGATCCGCGCCTGCGGCTCTTGCGCACCCTGCGCCACGGGCCAACCGGTACAATGCGCGACGGGATATGACCGCGATGCAGGGCCTTTGAGCACAGCCGATGGCGGGGTATTGCAGCACGGTTTGGCCTGTGGTGCCTTCGCGGAAAAGGCCGTCGTCGACCAGTCGCAAATTGCGAAAATCCCGGATGATATGGCGATGGATGCGGCGTCATTGCTGTCATGCGGCGTGATCACGGGGATGGGCGCGGTGATCAACACCGCGCAGGTGCGACCGGGGCAAAACGTGGTCGTGATCGGTGCGGGCGGGGTCGGTCTGAACGCCATTCAAGGGGCCGCGATTGCGGGGGCTGCGCGGATCATTGCCATGGATGTCTTGGAGGAAAAGCTGGATGTGGCACGCGAGTTCGGGGCCACGGATGGCATCTTGGTGAGTGCCGAAAAGCCGTGGAAACGGGTGTCTGAGATCACTGACGGGCGGATGGCCGATGCGGTATTTGTCACCGTCGGCGCGATCCCCGCATTTGAGCAGGCGTTGCGCTACCTAGCGCCCGCGGGCAATGTCTACATTGTGGGCATGCCGCATTCAGGCGCCAAGGCGGAATATGAGCCGGTGATCCTGGGCGCTTTGGGGCAGGGGATGAAAGGCACTAAGATGGGCGACACGGTCTTGCGGCGCGACATTCCCTGGATGGTGGATTTGTACCAACAGGGGCGGTTGAAGCTTGATGAGCTGATTTCGGGGCGGTGGTCTTTGGAGCAGATCAATGAGGCGATTGCCGACACGCGCTCGGGTGCCGCGCGGCGCAATGTGATTATGTTTAAATGAGCGCTGACGCGCATATGAGGTTTTGCGTGGCCCCCACTTCGTGTTGGCCCCGCGATGACGGGGAGGCGCTGCCTCCCCGCACCCCACCGGAATATTTATGAAACAATGAAGGGTGGTGTGATGCGCCTTGTTGATCTGGAGTGCTTTATTGTGGCGCCGCCAGCGCCGGGTTGGGGCGGGCGGTATTGGATATTTACCAAGCTGACCACCGATGACGGGATTGTGGGGTATGGCGAAGTCTATGCCTCCGCCGTCGCGCCCGAGGTGCAGGTGGCCGTGGTGCGCGACGTGTTTGAACGGCACATGAAGGGCGAGAACCCCGAGAATGTTGAGCTGATGTTTCGCCGCGCCTATTCATCGGGGTTCACGCAGCGGCCTGACCCGACCGTTATGGGTGCTTTTTCGGGACTTGAGATTGCGTGTTGGGACATTCTGGGCAAGGCCCGGGACCGGCCTGTCTGGGCGCTTTTGGGCGGCAAGATGAATGACCGTGTACGGGCCTACACCTATCTTTATCCGCTGCCGGAGCATGACATGGGGGCGTTTTGGACCTCGCCTGAGATGGCGGCGGAGGCGGCGGTCGCGCGTGTTGGCGAGGGCTATACGGCGGTAAAGTTTGACCCGGCGGGGCCTTACACAATGCGCGGCGGCCATCAGCCGGCGATGAGCGATATTTCCCTGTCTGTGGCGTTTTGTAAGGCGATCCGCGAGGCGGTGGGCGACAAGGCAGACCTTCTGTTTGGCACCCATGGCCAGTTCAACACGCATGGTGCGATCCGGCTGGGTCAAGCGTTGGAGCCTTACAGCCCACTTTGGTTTGAGGAGCCGATCCCGCCGGATAATCTGCTGGAATTCAAGGCCGTGGCCGACGCAGTGCGCATCCCGATTGCGACCGGCGAGCGGATGACGACGAAGGCGGAATTTGCGACCGTGCTGCGCAGCGGCGGGGCGAAGATTTTGCAACCTGCTTTGGGTCGTGCGGGGGGCATTTGGGAGATGAAAAAGCTGGCTGCGATTGCGGAAGTGTTCAATGCCGAGATGGCGCCGCATCTGTATGCCGGGCCGGTGGAATGGGCCGCCAATATCCATCTGGGGGCCTCCATCCCGAACCTGTTGATGTGCGAAAGCATCGAAACGCCGTTTCATGACGCGCTGATTGGCGGCGCGATCCGGGTTGAGAATGGCTATATCACACCACCGGAAGCGCCGGGCCTGGGCATTGCGTTCAACGAAGAGCTTGCCCGCGCGCATCCCTACACGGGCCATGAGTTGCACCTGCAGATGCAAGAGGAGCCGTGCAATTACCAAGGCGGCAACAGCTTTGCAGGGGGAGCGCCGCCCGTCGAAGACTAACGCCTGATGCTAGCGAGCCGCTTCCTGTTCGAGACGTTGCAGCGCGATTGCTTCATGCCGGTCGGCGACGCGTTGATCTGAGAGGCTGTCTTCCACATAGCTGAGATGCGCTGACACGGCTGCGCGCGCGGCCTCAGGGTCACGGGCCTGCAATGCGTCATTGATTGCGCGGTGTTGGTCCAGAAGCATGTCGCGCGTCGTGCGCTGCTTGAACATCACTTGCCGGTTGTAAAACACGCCCTCGCGCAGAAGCTGGAACATGGCCCGCATCATGTGCAGCATCACGACGTTGTGGCTGGCTTCAATGATGGCGAGGTGAAATTCAGCGTCGAGCTGCGCTTCTTCAGCCGGGTTGCGCTTGGTATGGGCCGCTTCCATTTTGGTGAAAACCGCGTTGATCACCTTGAGATCCGTGTCTGACCCCAATCGGGCGGCGCGTTCGGCGGCCATGCCTTCCATATCGCGGCGGAAGGAGATGTAGTCGAACATTGCCTCTTCATGGTCGGAAAACAGACGCACCAGCGTGTCTGAGAACTCTGCGCCCATGACGTTGCCTACGAAAATACCTGCGCCTGCGCGAGCCTCCAACAGCCCGCGGTCCTGCAAGGTCGAAACGGCCTCCCGCAGAGACGGTCGCGACACACCTAGTTTTTCAGCAAGCTCGCGCTCGGATGGCAACCGGTCGCCCGGGCGCAAAATGCCACGCAGGATCATCAGTTCGATCTGTTTAACGATCGCACCTGAGAGCTTTTCAGCGTTGATTTTTTGAAATGGCATGGGGCCTCGCGCAGAATTGGTCAAATTATATGACCACGGATGCGGCGCGGCAAATGAAAACGGCCCCCTCGGTCGAAGGGGCCGTTTTGGGTCTGGTTATGCGGCGTTCGGGCGGATGATGATTTCCACGCGCCGGTTTTGTGCTTTGCCATCCTCGGTAAGGTTCGAGGCGACGGGCTGCGTTTCGCCCATGCCGACAGACAACAGCCGAGAGCTGAGTACGCCTGAGCCTTTCAAGACCCATGCAACTGCGGCCGCACGGCGGTCCGATAGCTCATAGTTATGCGCGTCAGAACCACTGTCATCAGTGTGGCCGACCACGCGGATTGTGCTGTCTGGATAGCTGTTCAGATTGCCCGCGAGCGCACGTAGGTCACTTTCCAACGCGGGGCTGAGGGTGGCGCTGTCTGATGCAAACAGCAGGCCTTGCGGCAGTGTCACTTTCAGCTCGGAGCCGGTGTTTTCAATCGCGATGTCCTTGTTGGGAATGTCGCGGCGCAGCTCTTGCGCTTGTTTGTCCAGTTGCTGGCCGAGCACACCGCCCGCGGCCGCACCGATGCCCGCACCAACGACGCCTTTGAGCAGCTTGTTGTCGGAGCTTGACGCGCCTAAAAGCCCGCCCAAGACGCCGCCAATTGCCGCGCCAGTTTGCGCTTTGTTGGCGTTGCGTGTGTCAAATTCGGATGTATCGCATGCGGTCAGCGATACCATCGCCACAGCGCATATACCCAGTGTTTTAAGGGTCATAGTTACCTGCCTCGGTTATGTGTCCCGCCGTTTCGGCGTGGTTAATAATGGCAAGATACGCGCTGTGGCAGAGTTTGTTAAGGGGAAAGACCTCGCAAAAAGTCCGGGTCAGCGTCGACTATGCGGCATTGGGACGAATGATGATCTCTACCCGGCGGTTTTGCGCGCGCCCCGCAGCAGAGCCGTTGGAGGCCACCGGCTGCGCCTCGCCCTGGCCGATGCTGCGCAGGCGGGCGGACGAGACGCCCTCGCCGCGCAGGACGTTCGAAACGCTGATCGCGCGTTGTTCCGACAAGGTCTGGTTGTAGCCCGCCGCACCCGTGCTGTCGGTATGGCCGATCACCAGGATCGTAGAGTTCGGGTATTCGTTCAGGCTACGCGCCACAGTGCGCAGATCGGCGACCAGATCGCCGCGCAAACGGGCGCTGTCCGTGGCAAAGAGCAGGTCTTGCGGCATGGTCACGCGCAGCTCGGAGCCAGTGTTCACGACACCAACTTCGCGGCCTAGGTCGCGGCGCAGTTCGCCTGCTTGCTTGTCCAGCTCATTGCCAATGGCCCCGCCAATTGCGCCGCCGATAGCTGCACCGATCAATCCGCGCTCAAGCTTGTTGTCGCTGGTGGAGTTGGCGCCAAGCGCGCCGCCGATGACGCCGCCAATCAGTGCGCCGTTTTTGGTGCGTTGGTTCGAAGTGCTGGCGTCGCAAGCGGTCAGCAGCAAGGCCGCGACGGGTAGGGTGAATACGATGTGTTTCATGACAGGCTATCCTTTCGTGCTTCGCAAAATGCGAGGGATGCCTAGACATGTCGGGAGGACGGGCTCACGTTCAACTCACGAAAGAGTGGTGATAGGAAGCGATCCGCCGAGGCGTTCAATTCTCTGAAACACTCAGGAAACAGGCGGTTTTTAGCCTGTGGCTTCTGCCCGCGCGGATTCGTAAGCCAGCAAAGCACGCTTGACCGGCAAGCCCCAATGATAGCCCCCAAGCCCGCCCGATTTGCGCAGGGCCCGGTGGCAGGGCACCAGCCAGCTGATCGGATTGCGGCCCACGGCGGTGCCGACGGCGCGCACGGCTTTGGGGGTGCCAACGTGGCCCGCGATCTCCGAATATGTGGTGATGTTGCCTGACGGAATGGCCAATAAAGCTTCCCACACTTTGATCTGAAACGGCGCGCCGATCAGGTAGAGCGGCGTCGGGTTGGACGGATCCGGTTCGCCAAAGGCGGCCAGAACCCAAGGGCGCAGCATCATGGGATCCTCGACAAAACGCGCCTTGGGCCAGCGGGAGGTCAGGTCGATCATCGCGGCCTCCTCACCCGTTTCCGCGGCAAACCCGATCCCGCAAATGCCCTTGTTGGTTCCCATCACCAAGGCTGGACCGAACGGGCTTTCAAACCAGCCCCAATAGATTGTTAGGCCCGCGCCTTTCAGGGCGAAGTCACCGGGGCTCATCGCTTCCCACCGGAGGAACAGGTCGTGGAGACGGCCCGAGCCTGACAGGCCCACCGCATCGGCTGTGCCAAGCGTCGTGAAATTCGCATCCAACAAAGACTTGGCGTGGCCCAGCGTCAGATATTGCTGGTAACGCTTGGGCGACACGCCTGCCCATTTGCTGAAGACACGTTGGAAATGCGCGGGGCTCATATTCATCTGGCTCGCCAGGTCATCCAGCGACAAATCACTGCCGCCCGCGTCAATCACGTCGATGGCGCGTTTGATTACGCCGTAATGGTAGGAAAGGGTTTCGTCACTCATGGCATTCGTCCTGTTTGCGTGGCTTCAATCTATGCGGCCCTGCGCGGCCAATCGACCCGAAACATGATCATTGTTTGATCTGACTTGCCCGACCCCAGCCGGTTTGGCATAGGGGCGGGATGGCAAAGCAACTTGGCTACAATGAGATAAACGAGATTTTCGCCCGGTTTCAGGCCGCGGAGGCGGAACCGAAGGGCGAGCTGAACCATACCAATGCCTACACGCTGGTTGTGGCCGTTGCGCTATCCGCGCAATCGACCGATGTGGGTGTGAACAAAGCGACTGAAGAGCTGTTCAAGATCGCCGATACGCCGGAAAAGATGCTGGCGCTTGGCTTGGATGGCGTCATCGAGCATATCAAAACCATCGGGCTTTACCGTAATAAGGCCAAGAACGTCATCAAGCTGAGCCAGATTCTGGTGGATGACTTTAATTCTGAAGTGCCCAGTTCGCGCGCCGCGTTGATTTCCCTGCCGGGGGTGGGCCGCAAGACCGCGAATGTCGTTCTAAACATGTGGTGGGGGCACCCGTCACAAGCGGTCGACACCCATATTTTCCGCATCGGCAACCGCACGGGCATTTGTCCGGGCAAGGATGTCGATCAGGTCGAACGCGCGATTGAGGATAACATCCCGGTCAAATACCAACATCATGCACATCACTGGCTCATCCTGCATGGCCGTTACGTGTGCAAAGCCAGAAAACCTATGTGCAGCAACTGCTTAATCCGCGATCTCTGCCCTTTTGAGGACAAAACCTTATGAGCAAATCCTACCAGGTCGTGGGCATCGGCAACGCCGTGTCAGACGTAATTTCGCAGGCGGAGGACACATTTCTCGACCATATGGGGATTGAGAAAGGCATTATGCAGCTGGTCGAACGCGAACGCGCTGAGGTGCTTTACGCTGCGATGCAGGAACGCGTCGAGACGCCCGGCGGTTCCGTTGCCAATACGCTGGCGGGGCTTGGGGTTTTGGGCGCGAAGACCGCCTTTATCGGCCGTGTCGCCGACGATGCGCTGGGCCGCAAATACGCGGGCACGTTGGCAGATGAGGGCACCGCGTTCCCCAACCCGCCGATCCCGCAAGCGGAGCTGCCGACCTCACGCTCGATGATCTTTGTCTCGCCTGACGGAGAACGCTCGATGAATACCTATCTTGGCATCTCGTCCGAGGTCAGCGCGCAAGACGTGCCGCTGGATGTGGCAGGCGATTGCGAGGTGCTGTTCCTGGAAGGCTACCTTTTTGACAAGGACCCTGGCAAAGAGGCGTTCCGCACCGCTGCCGACGCGGCCATAAAATCCGGCGCGCAGGCTGGGATTTCGCTGTCTGACCCGTTCTGTGTCGATCGGCACCGCGATGATTTTCGTACATTGATCCGCGACAACCTGAGCTTTGTCATCGGCAATGAGGCGGAGCTGCTGTCGCTTTATCAAGTTGAGTCTTTAGAGGACGCGCTTGAAGCCGCCTCGCAGGAATGCGCCCTGGTTGTCTGCACCCGTTCCGGCGATGGGGTGTCGATCCGCCAAGGGGACAAGCAGATCGACGTGCCAGTTGAAACGGTGACACCGGTGGATGCGACCGGCGCGGGCGACCAGTTTGCTGCGGGTTTCATTTACGGAATGATCACCGGTGCAGGGTTGGAGAAAGCGGGCCAAATGGGCTGCGCGGCGGCGGCGGAAGTGATTTCCCATATCGGGCCGCGCCCGGAAGTTGATTTGAAGGCGCTGTTTGAGGAAAAAGGTCTGATCTGAGCAGGCATAACCCCGCTCAATCGCCCAATTTCGCGTGCACCTCGTCTAGATCAACCTCACCTGTGGGCATTTTGTTGCCCGGGTTGTCGACATCATATTTGAACAAATTGAAGTCGCGTTTGTAGATTTCATAGACCAGATGCATCGATAGATCGTCGAAATAATCCTCTATCGGATGGGCGCGCTTCGGGCCGTGGCCTTCACTTTCGTTGAAACGTGGCACGTCGTTGATATCGACCGATACGGGCGTCTCAACCGCGCTCAAGACATCCGCCATCCCGTCATTAAAGGCCTCGGTGTGGAAGATTTTGTCATAGCGCCCGCCATTGACGATGAAGGTCGAGATATGACCCGACATGGCCGACCAGTGAATGTCGGGGTCCATCGGACGACGCCAGCGAATGGTGTCGCGCGCAAACAGCAAAAAGCGGCGAAAGCTCTTGATCTGATCGAATTCAAACCCGGTTTCGGGGTCGCCGACTTCGATCCCGTATTTTTGCACTAGGAGCGGCACCAGATTGCCACGGTAGCGTTTTCCATTGCGCTGAATGCCGCAAATTTTGTCAAAAAAGGAGCTGAGGATGCGCCCATATGGGTTACGCACGCAGGTAAACGCGTAGCTTTGATGCGACTTGGCGTTTGCTTCGATTAGTGGCTGGCTGTCTTCCAGGGCCCATTTGTGGATGCCCGCGCCTGCGTCGTGAATGTCGCCGTCGAAGTATTCGCCATGGTCCGAGTAATACATGATCTGGCCAATCGACGAGCAGGCGCATTTCGGCACCACGCGGTAGACCATGCTTTGCGATTCCGTCATCCAGGTGCCGGGAAACCCCATATGCTCACGTGCTCCTCACTACAGTCTTATTCTTATCGACCAATTGTTTACGATTTGGCCACAATTTAACTCACATAACCAAACAGGGGCTGTTTATTCAACAACCACTAAGGTTATGTGGACAAACCTAAAACAACCCTGACGCAAAGCGCGAGCCCTTATTCTGAATGGCAAAAATCGCATTCATTCTGCTGTGTCACAAGGATCCGGACGCCATTATCTCGCAGGCTGAGCGGTTGACGGCGGCGGGCGATTGCATGTCGATCCATTTCGACGCCTCTGCAAACCGGGCTGACTATAAACGCATCCGCGCGGCCTTGGCGGACAACCCCAATGTGACCTTTGCCAAAAAGCGGATGCGCTGCGGTTGGGGGGAGTGGTCGCTGGTTCAAGCCACGATCTATGCGATTGAGGCCGCCTTGGACGCTTTTCCGCGGGCCACGCATTTCTACATGCTGTCGGGCGATTGCATGGCGATCAAGTCGGCGGGCTACGCGCATGAGATGCTCGACAGCCAAGACGTCGATTTCATCGAAAGCTTTGATTACTTCGCATCAAACTGGATTCAGACGGGGATGAAAGAAGACCGCCTGATCTACCGCCATTGGTTCAACGAGCGGAAGCACAAGCGGCTTTTCTACGCCTCATACGAGCTGCAAAAGAAGTTTGGCTGGCAGCGGCAGGTGCCCGCAGATCTGCAGATGATGATCGGGTCGCAATGGTGGTGCCTGCGCCGCCGCACGGTCGAATGGGTGCTTGATTTCATCAAGACCCGCAAAGATGTCCGCCGTTTCTTTCGCACGACTTGGATTCCGGATGAGACATTTTTCCAGACGCTGGTGCGCCATCTGGTGCCCTCTGACGAGATCACGTCGCGCACGCTGACCTTTTTGATGTTCACCGATTACGGCATGCCCGTGACGTTTTACAACGACCATTATGACTTGCTGCTTAGCCAGGATTTTCTGTTCGCGCGCAAAATCTCACCCGACGCGCTTGAGCTGAAGGAACGGCTGGGCGATCTTTACGCATCCGAGCGGCTGGAATTTGAGACCTCGAACGAGGGCCGCACGCTGTTCAAATTCCTGACGGGGCGGGGCCGGATCGGGCGCCGTTTTGCGACCCGATTCTGGGAACGAGAAGCCAGCCTTGGGCGCGACCGAACCCTCTATGTCATTGCGTGCAAAAAGTGGCATGTGGCCAAACGGCTGCTGGCACGTATCCAAGACAAGACCGGCATTCGCGGCGTCGAGTATGTGTTTGATGAGGACGGCGCCGAGCTGCCGGATCTGGGCGGGATCGAGACCAGCCTCGACAAGCGCACACGACACAGGCGGGCGTTGATGCGGCTGCTCTATGACATGTACGAGACAGATCGCATGGTGATCTGCCTCGATCCCTCCAATCTGGACCTGCTACGCGATTTGTTTGCCGATAGCTGCACCACCAAATTGCTCGAGATTGAATGCAAATTCGGAGACGATTACTTGCTGGGTCACGCCGTTCGGGTCGGGCTTGCGGGCGAGATGACACCGCAAGACACCATTGACCGGCTTTTGCCCACCGTGCGGCAGAATTTCCTGTTTGAGGCGGACCAAATCCGCGACGCGGAGTTTGTGGGGTACAGAAGGCTGAGCGAGTATGACCCGGCGGATGCAAATATTTCCGCCTTGGCTGCCTTTTTGGAGGTGGCACCGGAGGTCGCGCGCGATATTCTGGACATCACCTACCTTTATTCCGACTAAAAGGACGCTGCCCGTGGCCTACAGCTATGACGACCAAAACATATTCGCCAAGATTTTGCGCGGCGAAATTCCAAACACCACGGTCTATGAAAGCGAGCACGCCCTTGCGTTTCGAGACCTCTACCCGCAGGCGCCCAGCCATGTACTGGTCATTCCGAAAGGGCCTTACGTGTCGATGGACCATTTCACGCAAGAGGCGTCCGAGGCCGAAATCGTCGGTTTCATGCGCGCCATTGGCGAGGTCTGCAAGCTGGAAGGCGTCAGCGAAAACGGATTCCGCGCGATTTCAAACGCGGGGGAGCACGGCGTGCAAGAGGTGCCGCACCTGCATGTGCACATTCTGGGTGGGCGCAACCTGGGCCGGATGCTCGCGAAAGAGGCGTGATCCCAATGCGCCGCTGACGCGGCCCACGATATTGGCACGTTTTGCGGGCCTGAGCCCCCTTGTGGGCAAGCGTAGCGCAGCTATGATGCGCCCAACTTTTGATGAGGACATGACATGGCCGAAACGACATCCCATGACGCACCAGAAACCGAAATCGTGGACGTCTGGCGCGTTGCTTGCGACGGCGGCGAAGGCGCCTTGGGCCACCCGCGCGTTTGGTTGCAAATTGCCAAAGACACGGGCTGGGTCGAATGCGGCTATTGCGACAAGCGCTACATCCACACCGACCACGCAGCGAGCAGCTAACCGGACTGGTTTATTTCTGGCAGGCAAGCGGCGCGGTGTCGGTCCAATACATCAATGTCGTATCGTCATTTAGGCGTACGGTGCCAGCGATTTTTGGGCGACTGGGATCAAATTTGGCTATATGGCCACGGCCGCGGCGCCCGTCATCACAATTGAGAGCGGCGAAGACTTTGCCCGTATTCATTGTGAACCATGCGCCGTTGCAGGACACACCTGTCTCTGACAAGGCCTCAATCTGCCCTCGGGTCTCATTGCCAGTGGCTTTCATATAGAAAGCTTCCTTGGTTTCCACAACGCAGCCTTTCAAAACCAGCGCTCGCGTGGTCTGGGCGGGCGCGCCATCTGCGGCGATCAGTAGAAAACACACGCCCCATCTCGTCATTGCCGGGCGACTCCTTTAAACAAAACGCAAACCAATCTGGGGAGCAGGCTATGTCTCAAACGCAATTCGGTAAAGGCTGCCATCTGCACCTGATTGACGGCTCGGCCTTCATTTTTCGCGCCTACCACGCGCTGCCGCCTTTGACGCGTAAATCGGATGGGTTGCCCATTGGCGCGGTTTCGGGCTTTTGCAACATGTTGCAGCGTTATGTCGACGGAAATACCGGCGCCGACGCGCCGACCCATGTGGCGGTGATTTTTGACAAGGGCAGCCACACGTTTCGCAACGACATGTATGATCTGTACAAGGCGAACCGGGAGGCGATGCCGGAAGACCTGCGCCCGCAGATCCCGCTGACCCGCGAAGCCACGAAAGCCTTCAACATCGCCTGCGAGGAAAAAGAGGGCTTTGAAGCCGACGACATCATTGCCACCTTGGCCGTCCAGGCGCGAGAGCTTGGCGGGCGTTGCACGATTATCTCCTCCGACAAGGACCTGATGCAGCTGGTGGGCGGCGGCGTTGAGATGTTTGACGCGATGAAGAACAACCGCATCGATACTGAGGGGGTGGAGGCTAAGTTTGGCGTCGGGCCCGACCGCGTGGTCGATGTGCAAGCTCTCGCGGGTGACAGCGTGGACAACGTGCCCGGCGCGCCGGGGATCGGCATCAAGACCGCGGCGCTGCTGATCAATGAATACGGGTCGCTCGAAGAACTTTTGGATCGCGCGGGTGAAATCAAGCAGCCCAAACGGCGCGAAACGTTGATTGAGCATCGCGCGCAGATTGAACTGTCCAAGAAGCTGGTGACGCTGGACGACAAAACCCCGCTTGATTTCACCATCGACGATTTGGAGGTGCGCGACCCGGACCCCGAAAAACTGATGGCGTTCCTTGCGGAGATGGAGTTCCGCACCTTAACCAAACGTGTCGCTGACAAGCTTGACGTCGAAGCGCCCACCATCGAGGACGCGCCCGCACAGCCCTCTGATGCGCCTGAGATGCCCGATCTGAAAGATGCGAGCTACCAGACTGTGCGCTCGGCCGCTGAGCTGAAACCGTGGATCGAAGCGATTTACCGCCGCGGATATGTCGCTGTGGACACGGAGACCACCGGACTTAATGAGATGACCGCCGATCTGGTTGGCATCTGCCTATGCGTCGAGCCCGGGGAGGCGTGCTATGTGCCGCTGACCCACAAAGATGGCGACGGGGAGGGGCTTTTCGGCTCTGACGAGCTGGCTGAGGGGCAAATGCCGTTGGACGAGGCTTTGGCCATGCTCAAGCCGGTGTTTGAGGATGACAGCATCCTCAAGATTGGCCAGAACATGAAATACGACGCCAAGATATTGGCGCGCAACGATATCGCAATTGAACCGATTGATGACACGATGCTGCTGAGCTACGCATTGCATGCGGGCCTGCACAATCACGGTATGGACGCGCTGTCAGAGCGGTATCTGGGCCACACGCCGGTTCCCATCAAAGAGCTTATTGGCACGGGCAAATCCGCCATCACCTTTGACAAAGTCGCCATCGACAAGGCATCGCATTACGCGGCTGAGGACGCAGATATCACGCTGCGGTTGTGGAAGACTTTTAAGCCGATGCTGCATGCCAAACAGGTCACCACCGTCTATGAAACGCTGGAACGCCCGCTGATCCCGGTGCTGGCGAAGATGGAAATGAACGGCATCAAGGTGGACCGCGACACGCTGAGCCGCATGTCGAACGCTTTCGCGCAGAAAATGGCAGGGCTTGAGGCCGAAATCCATGAGCTTGCGGGGCAAGATTTTAATGTCGGCTCCCCCAAACAGCTGGGCGAAATTCTGTTTGATAAGCTGGAACTGCCCGGGGGTAAGAAGGGCAAAACCGGAGCCTATTCCACCGGTGTCGACATTCTTGAAGACCTTGCAACAGAGCATGAACTGCCGGGCCGGGTGCTGGATTGGCGGCAATTGTCGAAACTGAAATCGACCTACACGGACGCGCTGCAGACGCATATCAACGCGGATACTGGCCGTGTGCACACGTCTTATTCCATTGCCGGGGCTAATACCGGCCGGCTGGCTTCTACCGATCCGAACTTGCAAAACATCCCTGTCAGGTCTGAGGAAGGCCGGCGCATTCGGGAGGCCTTTGTCGCCGAACCGGGGAACCTGCTTGTAAGCCTCGACTATAGCCAAATTGAGCTGCGTATCCTGGCCCACATCGCCCAGATTGATGCACTGAAACAGGCATTCAAGGACGGGCATGACATCCACGCCATGACCGCGTCAGAGATGTTTGACGTCCCGCTTGATGAGATGACGCCAGACATTCGCCGCCAAGCAAAGGCAATTAACTTTGGGGTCATTTACGGCATCTCGGGTTTCGGGTTGGCGCGTAATCTGCGGATCCCGCGCAGCGAGGCGCAGGGTTTCATCGACCGCTACTTTGAACGGTTTCCGGGCATTCGCGCCTATATGGATGAGACCGTGACCTTCGCCAAAGAGCACGGCTATGTGCAGACCCTGTTTGGTCGCAAGATCAATACGCCTGAAATCAGTGCAAAGGGCCCCGGTGCTGGTTTTGCGAAGCGCGCGGCCATCAACGCGCCGATCCAGGGCACTGCGGCAGATGTGATCCGCCGCGCTATGATCCGCATGCCTGATGCGATCAAAGACTTACCCTGCCGCATGTTGCTGCAGGTCCATGACGAGCTGATCTTTGAAGTGCCAGAAGGCGAGGTCGAACGCGTCGTGGAGACCGTGCGTGACGTCATGGAGAACGCGTCCGACCCGGCTGTTAAGTTTGATGTGCCACTGGTCGTTGATGCAGGGCAGGGCGCCAACTGGGCCGAGGCGCATTAAAGGGCGTATCAAACGAAAAGCCCCGCCGGGTTAAGGCGGGGCTTTCACATGTCACAGATTTTTCAATCGCAGGCTTACCGCGCGCGTTTCCGGCGCAACAGGCCCAGCAGAACCAGCCCACTTGCGAGCAATGGAATGCCTGCAGGCAATGGCACGCTGGAGATCGGTGCCGGGGCTGCTACTGCGGCAGCGAATTGTTGCTCTAGCACGGTTTCACCATTCGCGGCCTCTTCTGCGCTTGGGATAAGCGATGTCGGTGTCAGGCCTGATCCGCCCGAAGACGGTGAAGAGGGGATAACGAACCCAGCCAGATTAGGCGTTTTCGCGCTGTTCTTTTGTGGCGCCGCGAGGCTGCTATTGGCCAGCCGGTAAGAGTCTGGCGACAGAGAATTCGCAGTTTTGTCATAGACAGGTGCTACCGGATTAGCGAACACCAAGGGCTTCGGGCCTGCGCCCGGCAAGGTGGTGCTTACTGTTGCCAGATTGAGCGGTGTCAGCAGCTCTTCCGAAATTTCGGGCAAGTCAACGGCCTGCGGAGACGCGATATGCGTGATTTTTTCTGCGGCTGTTTGCGCTGGCGCAGCTTCCAACAGGCCTGCGCGATGTTCGGCGCGCTTTTTGAGCCCTTCACCAAGTGCGCTTAGGTCCAAAGACACCTTCTTCGCGGGCTCTTCGAAATCGAGCGCGATATCCAGATTAGACGTCGACAAAGATGATGTTACAGCCAAGGCCGCAAGCGGCGCGCTGTATAGACCAGCGAGAATCCATTTATTCATTCGGTTAACCCCACAACCGTATTTTCACTTTATTTATATAGGTCTTTTCCGAAAGATCCAAGTTTATGCTTATTTTTGCACCAAACGCGAAACAAACCGCCAGACTATGACGGATTGTCCACAGTTTCGGCGGATCCAGGCGCGGCGTCCGATAGCGGACAGCGGCAAGCGCGATACACGAATTTGCGTATAATCGGCCCGGCGAGCAGAATCACGACAAAGGCAACGGGCCAGGCTGTGGTCCATCCGCCCAACCAAATATGCATGAAAGCTGCGCTTAGCCCCGACATTTTGTAGGTCATCACGCCACACACAATCGCCGACATCACAGCGGAGGTGATGGCGCTAAAGACGATTAGGGCGATCAAAGTTCGAGGCACGTTGGGTTCCAATTCGATATTCCAGAAGCTTGTTAAACCTATTCAGGTGATCGAAAAAGCCTTTTGGCGAACGGGTTCTGTGCATTTTTGCAAGAAGCGATTGTTTGATCACGCTCGGATTCTATCCGGGCAGGTCGGCGCTTCGAATCATCGGGAAGAACGTCCCGCTAGAAAAAACGCCAAACCAATCCTCGCCGTCGTGCACGGCGTGACTGCCCAAATCGACCAACCGGTAAAAGCTTTTACGGTCGATCAATGCGTCTAAATTGCGTCGTACCAGAACGTATGGGCTTGGTTCCCCGTCGCTGGCATAACTCATGCGCAAAGGCGTTTCGGCGCTTGCAGTGACGAAATCGCCTACATGCGTCTCGAAGGTCAGGTTTTGTGCCTCCCCTTGTCCCGAAACCTCGAAATCCAGAGCTACGAAGGGGGCGTCTTCCACAGTGATGCCGACTTTCTCGACCGGGGTGACCAGAAAATAGTCATCGCCGTCTTTCCGCAGAATCGAAGAAAACAGCTTCACCAAACCGGGTCGGCCAATCGGGGTGCCCAGATAAAACCACGTCCCGTCACGGGCAATGCGCATGTCCAGATCGCCGCAAAAAGGTGGGTTCCACGTCTCAACGGGCGGCAAACCGCGTTTTCCAACCTCCTGTGCGCTTGCCGCAATACTTTCCGCTGACGGCATTTCAAGCTTTTGTGCACCGGTGCCTTTTGCCATTTCTTCATCCTGCCATAGCTCTATAGTCAGGATTCTATATAGCCGAATACGGAGCTCTGTCATGGCCGACGCCGACGAAATGATAAATGACATCGAGGCGCTTGGCGCAAAACTGGCTGAGGCGCGCGAAAGCATCGCCACCAAGATCATCGGCCAGCAGGAGGTCGTGGACCTTGCTTTGACGGCGATGCTGTCCAATGGGCATGCGCTGTTGATGGGGTTGCCGGGGCTGGGCAAAACCCTTCTGGTCGACACTTTGTCCACGGTCATGGGGCTTTCGACCAATCGGGTGCAGTTTACGCCGGACTTGATGCCCGCTGATATTTTGGGATCTGAAGTGTTGGAGACCGCCACTGACGGCGCGCGAAGCTTCCGCTACATTGAAGGCCCGATCTTTTCGCAGCTTTTGATGGCCGATGAGATCAACCGCGCCTCACCCCGGACGCAATCGGCGTTGTTGCAGGCGATGCAGGAACGTTCCGTCGCGGTTGCGGGCCAAGACCGCGCTTTGCCCGCGCCCTTCCTGGTGCTTGCCACGCAAAACCCGCTGGAACAGGAAGGTACCTACCCGCTGCCGGAGGCGCAGCTTGACCGGTTCCTCATTCAGATCAATGTGCGCTACCCCGACCGCGCTACTGAGCGTGATATTCTGATGGCCACGACCGGCAGTGTCAGCGCCGAGGCGCAGAAAGTCTTCTCACCTGAGGAGCTGATCGCTGCCCAAACGCTGGTGCGCCGCCTTCCGGTTGGCGATGCGGTTGTTGAGCATATCCTTGATCTGGTCCGCGCCTGCCGCCCCAGCGAAGAAGACGCCTCTGAACTGGTTCGGCAAACCGTTGCTTGGGGTCCGGGCCCGCGTGCAGCACAAGCCTTGATGCTGACTGTGCGCGCACGTGCGCTACTTGATGGTCGCCTGGCGCCGTCACTTGATGATGTCGCCGCTTTGGCAGAACCGGTGTTGACGCACCGCATGGCGTTGAGTTTTGCCGCGCGCGCCGAAGGGCATGAACTGAACGCAGTGATTGCCAAAACGCTGGACCTTGTCTCCGACCGGAAAGCTGCCGCTTGAACCAAGACCCCGCCACCACGCCTGCCGGGCTGCGCCACAGGGCGGAGGCGCATGCAAGCGCCTTGCCGCCGCTGCTGGCGGAGGCCGAGCATCTTGCTGCGACCGTCCTGCTGGGCGATCACGGACGCAGGCGCGCGGGCACCGGGGATGAGTTCTGGCAATACCGCCCGGCCGAAAATGGCGACGAGCTGCGCGTCATTGACTGGCGCCGCTCCGCCCGGGGCGACGCGCATTTTGTCCGGCAAAAGGAATGGCAGGCCGCGCAATCGGTGATGCTTTGGGTTGATGACGCGCTGTCGATGAATTTCACCGGCGGCGCGGACCGGCCAACCAAAGGCCACCGGGCGCGGGTCATCGCACTTGCGCTGTGTGTGCTGCTCAATCGCGGCGGCGAGCGGTTTGGTCTTGCAAATCGTGGCACCCCGCCGCGCCGGGGCGAAGCGCAGCTGACGCGTATCGCGGGTCATCTAATGGACGCCGCTTTCAACGGCGACAATGACATTGACTACGGCACGCCCAATGCCCGCGTTTTGCCTGCGGGCGCGCGTGCGATGTTCATTTCCGATTTCTTTGGCGATCTCGACCTTGTGTCCAAATCGTTGACCGCCGCCACGGACCGCGGCGTCAAAGGCGTGCTCGTTCAGGTTCTGGACCCCGATGAGGAAGCTTTCCCTTATGACGGCCGCACTGTGTTTGAGACGATGTCGGGCGCCGTCAAATTCGAAACGCTGAAGGCCGGTAGCCTGAAGGACGATTATCTCGCCCGGCTCGCCAAGCGTAAAGCCGACCTCAAAGACCTGTGTCGTGCGACCGGCTGGCGGTACCACTGCCACCACAGTGACAAACCAGCGCTGAACGCGCTGATGTGGGCCTATCAAGCCTTGGATCACGCGCAATGATCGGCGCAATCGCTTTCACCACGCCGCTTTTGCTGGCAGCCCTTTTTGCGCTGCCGATCCTGTGGTGGTTGCTGCGCGCAGTGCCGCCCGCGCCGATCAAGCGCCGCTTTCCTGGCATTGCGCTGCTGTTGGGTCTGAAAGACGACGAGAGCCAGACCGACACCACCCCTTGGTGGCTGCTTTTGCTGCGGGTTTTGGCCGTTGCTGGCCTGATTATTGGCTTCGCTGGCCCCATTTTGAACCCGCAGGAACGCGCCGCGGGGCAGGGGCCTTTGCTGGTTGTAATGGATGCAAGCTGGGCGTCGGCGCGCGATTGGCCTGCACGTCTTGCCCGTGCTGAAACCGTATTGGCGGAAGCCGCGCGGGAAGGGCGTCCGACGGCGCTGGTGTCCCTCAGCGACCCGAAATCGGATGCGCTGACTTTTGTCGCTGCTGACGCGATCCTGCCTGTGTTGTCGGGCATGACGCCAAGCGCGTGGGCGCCCGCGGATGACACGGCCAACACGCTGCAAACCCTGTCAGAGGATCAAGATTTCGACAGTATCTGGTTCTCTGATGGTCTCGCCTACCCAGCCCGTGAAGAGATCGCAACACTGCTGCAAAGCAAGGGCGAGCTGCGCGTCATACAATCCGCCCGCCCTGTGTTTGGCCTGCGCCCCGCGCGATTTGAGGGCAGCGATATCGTTGTAACCGCGCTGCGCAGCCCGGCAGAGGCGCCGCGCGACGTCACGATGATCGCTTTCGGCCCCGATCCGAACGGGATTGAACAAGAACTTGCCCGCGCCATTGTCAGTTTTGAGGCAGGCGCAGCGGAGGCCGACATTACGCTCAGCCTACCGAGCGAGCTGCGCAATCGCATTCGTCGATTTGAGCTGCAATCGACCCGCTCTGCAGGCGCCGTGTCCCTGACCGACGATGCCCTGAAACGGCGCGAAGTTGGATTGCTTGCAAGCAGCGACGGGCAAGAAGCGCAGGACCTGCTGTCGCCGCTTTATTACCTGCGCCGCGCGCTTGCACCGACCGCCGATCTGATTGATGGCGATCTGGAAGAAATGCTTATCGCGAGCCCGGATGTCTTGGTCCTGGCCGATATTGCCGCGTTGGGCGAGTATGAAACGGAGCTGCTGACCGATTGGGTCGATGCAGGTGGTTTGCTGGTTCGGTTCGCAGGCCCAAGGACCGCCTCCGCCGAATTTGAAACTGCTGACCCGCTAATGCCCGTGCGTTTGCGCGCCGGGGGGCGCTCCGTTGGCGGGGCGATGTCCTGGGGGAGCCAAAAGAGCTACGCGATTTCACCCGCGACAGCCCGTTTTTCGGCCTGCCTTTGCCCGAAGATGTCACCGTCACCAGTCAAGTCATGGCGCAGCCCGATCCTAATCTGGCCGAACGCACCGTGGCCTCCTTGGCGGATGGAACGCCTTTGGTGACGCGCCGGTCGCTTGGCCAAGGCCAGATCGTTCTGTTCCATGTTACCGCCAATGCGGAATGGTCGACCTTGCCGCTGTCAGGGCTTTTCGTCCAAATGCTGGAACGGCTGGCGATTTCGACCCGCCCTGTTGAGCTATCCGCTGAGCAGCTTGCAGGTACGACATGGCTACCTGAAGAAATCATTGATGGCTTTGGCCAGACCCGTCGCGCTGACGCATTCGCGGGCGTAGCGGGCGAGGCGCTTGCCGCGGGTATCACGGGCCCCGATCTGCAACCGGGGCTCTACAGCAATGACGCGCGCCGCATCGCCCTGAATGTTGTGGCATCCGACACCGTATTGGAGCCCGCGACTTGGGACAGCGCCATCCCCGTTGAAGGAATGGCCGTGGAAGGGGAAACACCTTTGGCTTGGATTTTTCTCGCAATCGCGCTGCTGCTGCTGATCTTGGATGTACTTGCGTCCCTCTGGCTGGCGGGTCGGCTGAATTTGAAGGGCACCGCAACAGCGGCGATGGTTCTGTTCGCGCTTGCGCTGCCGCAGCATGGCCAAGCCCAAACGGAGGATGCGCGCGCCCTTGAAGCCACGGCGGAGGTCGTCCTGGCCTATGTTGAAACCGGCGATGCGCGCGCCGACCAGATATCGCGCGAAGGATTGTCTGGCCTGTCGCAAAGCCTGTTTCGGCGCACCTCCATCGAGCCCGCGAGCCCCATCGCCGTCGATCTTGAAACTGACGAGCTGGCCTTTTTCCCAATGCTCTACTGGCCCGTGACCGAGGCGCAGCGACTACCATCTGATCGCGCCTACGCGAAGCTGAACAGGTACCTGCGCAGCGGGGGAATGATCGTTTTTGATACGCGCGACGGCAATTTGGCGGGTTTTGGCGGCTCGACGCCAACGGGCCGCAAGCTGCAATCCTTGGCCCGTCCGCTCGATATCCCGGCGCTTGAGCCGATCCCGACCGACCACGTTTTGACCCGCGCCTTTTACCTTTTGCAGGACTTTCCGGGTCGCCATGTTGGCAATGACGTCTGGGTTGAGGCGGCCCCCGCCGATGCCGAACAGATCGAGGGCATCCCGTTTCGCAACCTAAATGATGGGGTCACGCCGGTGCTGATTGGCGGCAACGACTGGGCGTCCGCGTGGGCGCGCAGCGATGACGGACGCCCGCTTTACCCGGTCGGGCGCGGCTATGGTGGGGAGCGTCAGCGTGAAATGGCGATCCGCTTTGGCATCAACCTGATGATGCATGTGCTGACCGGCAACTATAAGTCCGATCAGGTCCACGTGCCCGCGCTTCTGGACCGGTTGGGGAACTGAGATGAACGTCATCCTTGCGCCCCTTTTGCCGCTTGTCACGCTTGCCTTCTTTGGCGCGCTGTTGGTGGCGGTATTGGCCTTCGCGTCCTGGCGTGGATTGCCGGGCTGGTGGCTGCGCGCCTTGGCGGGCCTCGCGATCCTGATCGCACTTGCAAACCCTGCCTTGCAGGACGAAGACCGCGACCCGCTTGATGATATTGTGATGCTGGTCGTTGATGAGACCGCCAGCCAAGCGCTGTCCGACCGGGCAAGCCAAACGTCTCAGGCTGTAGAAGAGCTGACGCAGGACATCACCGCGCGCGGGATGGAGCTGCGCCAGATCACTGTTCCCGACGGTATTGGCGACGCGGGAACGGAGCTGATGACCCAGCTCGCCGACGCGCTGTCAGAGGAGCCCAACAGCCGCATCGCTGGCGCGATCACCATCACAGATGGCCAGTTGCATGATGTCGAGCGCGCACCGGACATGCAGTTTCCGCTGCACACGCTGTTGACGGGCAGAGCCGATGATTGGGACCGCCGTCTGATCATTCAGAACGCGCCCGCTTTCGCCATTTTGGACGAAGAAATCACCCTGACCTTGCGCGTCGAAGATCAGGGTGCCGTGCCGCGTGCGGCGGAAGGCGACGCCATTCTGTCCGTCGCTATCGACGGCGCGCCGCCACGCTCTTACCCGATCCCGGTTGGCGAAGACCTGGAATTTCCGATCACGCTGACACATGGCGGCCGCAATGTGCTGCAGTTTCAGGTCGAGACCGCAGATGACGAGCTTACCGACCGCAACAACGCAGCCTTGGTCCAAATCAATGGCGTGCGCGACCGGCTGCGGGTGCTGTTGGTTTCTGGTGAGCCGCATGCGGGCGAGCGGACCTGGCGCAACCTGTTGAAATCCGACGCTGCTGTCGATCTGGTGCATTTCACCATTCTGCGCCCGCCAGAAAAGCAAGACGGCGTCCCCGTGTCTGAGCTGTCGCTTATCGCCTTCCCGACGCGTGAGCTGTTTCTGGAAAAAGTTGATGAATTCGATCTGATCATCTTTGACCGTTATAAGCGCCGCGGCATCCTGCCTGCGCTCTATTTCGACTCGATCCAGCAATATGTCGAAAATGGGGGTGCGGTGCTGGTCGCTGCGGGCCCTGATTTCGCCTCAGCTGACTCTATTTTCCGCTCGGCGCTTGGAAACATCATTCCCGCTGAACCCACCGCGCGAGTTTTTGAGGAAGGCTTCAAGCCGACGCTGTCCGATCTGGGCGAGCGCCACCCCGTCACGGAAGGGCTGGAACGTTTTGCCACTGGTCCTGCCACCGATGACGGCTCCCCCGCTTGGGGCCGCTGGATGCGCCAGATTGAGGTGTCCGAGACATCCGGCAACACCGTCATGACCGGCATCGATGACAAGCCGCTCTTGACGCTTGATCGTGTTGGCGAAGGTCGCGTCGCGTTGCTTGCTTCTGACCATGCATGGCTGTGGAACAGGGGGTTTGAAGGTGGCGGCCCGCAACTGGAATTGCTGCGCCGACTGGGCCACTGGATGATGAAAGAACCTGACCTTGAGGAGGAGGCGCTGACCGCCCTCGTCGAAGGCCAAACCGTTACTCTGATCCGTCGCACGTTAAAGGAAGTTATCGGGGAAGTTACCCTGACGGCCCCCGATGGCACCGAACGTCTGATCGAGATGGCGGAAACCAGCCCGGGCCGCTTTAGCGCCAGTTTTGAGGGTCTTCAGCAAGGTCTTTATCGTGCGGCTGAAGGCGACGTCGAAACGGTCTTTGGTCTCGGACCGGCTGCTCCGCGTGAATTTATCGAAACCGTGGCATCCGGCGACAAATTGGCTGATCTCGTGGCCGCGACCCGGGGTGGCGTTTTACGGCTTGAAGACGGTTTGCCGCGCCTACGTATGGTCGGCGAAGGTCGCAATGCGGCAGGGCGTGGCTGGATCGGGCTGACCCCGCGCGACGCTTACGTGACGACGAATATCACCGTCACGCCGCTGGTTTCACCTTGGTTGTTTCTTGCGCTTGCTGGTCTGCTGAGCATCGCCGCCTGGCTGCGCGAAGGGCGGCGCTAGTTCACTACTTCAAACGAACTGTGTAGCGCTGGTTCGACCAGCCATGGACGGAATCATGCGCGCGGATTTGTACCTCTGACAGGCCTGCCGGGACAGAAACGCCTGATAAAGACCGCGTAAAGGGCTGCTCGTTTTCATGCGGGTGGTGCAAGGTGCGATACCCTAATTCGGTGCCGTCTGGTGCCAAAACCGCCCAGCCGTCTGCATAGTGATCCCAACCCGTATCTGCGTGGCGGATTGTCACTTCAAACGTCCAGGTTGTACCTGACTTTCGGGCGGTCGCGTTCTCAACACTGGCCTCGCCAGCAAAGGTCGCGCTTGCCATCAGCATCAACCCTATCGTTGCAGCAGTCAGTTTCATGTCACGTCTCCTTGCCCGGCACATTCGCCAGCAGAATTTTTCGCGGCAACGAGGCGAATTCGCGCTGCCATATAAGAAAGGCAACCAACACCGTCGCTGCAATCAAGGCCCAGGGCCCAAGCAGCCATGCCATTGTTCCAAGCCCATAATATATGGATCTCAGCCCGCGATTAAAGTTCAGCGCCGCTCGAATGTTGATTTCTGCGGCTTGTTGGGCACGGGAATGCGCAAATTCATGCTCGATCTCGTTGGGCACTGCCGCCATCACTACGGCGCAATAGCCAAAAAGCCGGTTTGCCCAGACAAATTTCAGAAACGCGTGGGTCAAAAACAAAACAACCACTAGCAACTTTGCCTGCCACAGCAATACGGGTTCTTGGCCAATCGCCAGCTCAACAGCCACGCTGTGAAGTCGCTCAGTATTGCCGACAACGGCCAAAACGCCACCGATGGCAATCATACAGCCTGAGGCGAAAAAGGCGGTGCCCTGCCGTAACGCGTTCAAGATTGAGGCGTCAAAAATACGCGGCTGCCGGGTGATCAATTGCCGCATCCACTCGCGGCGGTAATTGGCCATTATGATTGAGACGGAGGGCGTTTTCTCGCTAGGATGTTCAATCCACCAGCCGATCAATGCCCAGCTGCCCCAAAGCAACAAAACGCCGCCCCAGTCCAGCGGAGAAATAAGTGCGATTGTGTCAGCGATATTCATCCGCGGACCGTATAACGCCCCACGCTCTTGCAATAGGTCAAAATTGGTAATAAGATTTTACCAATTCGTGAAGTCGGAGTCGTCCAATGGAAATGCCAAGCCCTGATAGCGCAGTTGTGTCGAAGAAAGCCCTGCTGGTTTCTCGCCTGCAGGAAGTGCTGGCTGAAGACGCCGTGATCCATGCAGAACGCGAGATCAAAGCCTATGAATGCGACGCGCTGACGGCCTATAAGTGCCCGCCGCTTTGTGCTGTGCTGCCCAGCACAACTGAGGAAGTCGCCGCCGTTTTGAAGTTGTGTCACGAGATGGGCGTGCCCGTTGTACCGCGCGGCTCTGGCACATCGCTAGCAGGTGGCGCGCTGCCGACGGCAGATTGTGTGATCCTGGGCGTGGCGCGGATGAATGATGTGTTGGAAACCAACTATGACGACCGCTACATCCGCGTGCAAACCGGGCGCACAAATCTAAGCGTGACCGGCGCGGTCGAGGAAAATGATTTTTTCTACGCTCCTGACCCGTCCTCCCAGCTGGCCTGCGCGATTGCGGGCAATATCGCGATGAATTCTGGCGGGGCGCATTGTCTGAAATACGGAGTTACAACAAACAATCTTCTGGGCGTCAAAATGGTCATGATGGACGGCACCGTGGTTGAGATTGGTGGCGCGCATCTGGACGCTGCGGGCTATGATTTGCTTGGTCTTATCTGCGGCTCCGAGGGACAGCTTGGCGTGGTGACCGAGGCCACCTTACGTATCTTGCGCAAGCCCGAAGGCGCGCGGCCGGTGTTGATGGGCTTTGACAGCAACGAGGTCGCGGGAGCCTGCGTTTCCGACATCATCAAAGCAGGCGTTTTGCCGGTGGCCATCGAATTCATGGATCGCCCCGTTATCCGCGCAACGGAAGCGTTCGCGGGCGCTGGTTACCCCGATTGCGAGGCGCTTTTGATTGTCGAGGTCGAAGGCTCAGACGCCGAAATCGACGAACAACTTGGCCTAATCCTGCAAATCGCGCGCAAACATAGCCCGGTGGAGCTGCGCGAAAGCACATCGTCCGAGGAAAGCGCCCGCATCTGGCTGGGCCGCAAATCAGCCTTCGGCGCGATGGGGCAGATCAATGACTACATGTGCCTGGACGGCACGATCCCGGTTTCGTCCCTGCCGATGGTTCTGAAGCGCATCGGTGAGCTGTCGAAGCAATACGGGCTGGATGTCGGCAACGTGTTTCATGCAGGCGATGGCAATATGCACCCGCTCATTCTGTTTGACGCCAACAAAGAGGGCGATCTGGAACTTTGTGAGGCTATGGGCGCGGATATTTTGAAACTCTGCGTTGAGGCCGGTGGCTGCCTAACGGGGGAGCATGGCGTGGGTATCGAAAAGCGCGACCTGATGGTCGAACAGTTCACGCCCGCGGAACTGGAAATTCAGATGAAGGTTAAGGACGTTTTTGACCCGCATTGGCTGTTGAATCCCGCCAAAGTGTTCCCGCTTGCCTCAAGTGAAACCCGCCGCGCGGCTTGAGGGCGCGGATGCCTTCGGCGAGAATATTTGGAAAACAATGAAGATGTTAACACCTGCGACAGAAGAGCAGCTATGCGATGCGGTGCGCGCGGCACAAGGCCCGCTGAAAGTCATTGGCGGCGGAACGCGGACCATCGGCAACCCTGTGACGGGGGAGGTTCTGTCCACGGCGAAGCTGAGCGGTATCACCCTGTATGAGCCGGGCGCCTTGACCATCGTGGCCCAAGCCGGAACGCCATTGGCGGAGATCGAGGCGGCCTTGGCCAAAGAAAACCAACGCTTGCCGTTCGAGCCAATGGATCACCGGTCAATTTTTGGCACATCCGGCACGCCGACCATTGGCGGTGTCGTTGCTGCAAACATATCCGGGCCGCGCCGTATTCAGGCAGGCGCGTGCCGTGATGCGCTGATCGGCGTGCGGTTCGTGGACGGCACGGGGAACGCGCTCAAGAACGGTGGCCGCGTCATGAAAAATGTAACCGGCTACGATCTAGTCAAGCTGATGGCGGGATCTTACGGAACGCTTGGGGTGATCTCGGAGGTCTCCTTCAAGCTACTGCCGGGGATCGCTGCGAGCGCAACGCTGACCATCGCGGGCCAGACTGTCGAGCAGGCGGTTGCCACTATGTCGAAAGCGCTTAGCTCACCCTTCGAAATGTCGGGTGCCGCGCATCGCGACGGCGACACGTTTCTGCGTATCGAGGGCTTTGCCGACTCAATTGCTTACCGCACCGCGCAGCTGAAATCTTTGTTGGGTGGTGATGTCGCTGTTGAGGCTGACCCGGGAGCCGTTCTGGCTACTTGGACCAATGTCGGCCAGCTCACCGGCTTTGCGCAGGATGGTCAGGACCTCTGGCGCGTTTCGGTTAAGCCTTCCGACGCGCCGCGCCTGATCGACGCTCTGCCCAACGCGCAAACGATGCTCGACTGGGGCGGTGGGCTGGTGTGGGTTGCCTGCGCGCCCGGTACTGATCTGCGTGCAATTGCGCCGGAAGTTGCGGGGCACCGCACGTTATTTCGAGCTTCGGACGCGACCAAAACAAAGCTTGGCAGCTTCCATCCGGAACCTGCGCCGCTTCAAAAAATCAACGCGGGCCTGCGCGAGAAATTCGACCCGCGCGGCATCTTGAACCCGGGTCTGATGGGATAAAACATGCAAACCACTTTCACGCCCGAGCAACTTAAAGACCCGGCCATCCAGCGTTCCAATGATATTCTGCGGTCTTGCGTGCATTGCGGGTTTTGCACTGCGACCTGCCCGACATACCAAATCCTTGGCGATGAGCTCGATAGCCCGCGGGGGCGCATTTACCTGATCAAGGACATGCTCGAAAACGAGCGTAAGCCTGACGAGAAAACCGTCAAACACATCGACCGCTGCTTGAGCTGCCTTGCTTGCATGACGACTTGCCCGTCTGGGGTGCATTACATGCATCTGGTTGACCACGCGCGTGAGTATATTGAGGAGAATTACGACCGGCCTTGGTCGGATCGGGCTTTGCGTTGGGTTCTGTCGAAAATTTTGCCGTTTCCGGGGCGGTTTCGGCTGGCGCTGCTGGGGGCCAAGATCGGAAGACCATTTGCGTTTTTGATGCCCGATGCGCGGCTTAAGGCGATGCTGGAAATGGCACCGAAAACCATACCGCCGGTGTCGCACAATGATGACCCGCAAACTTTTGCCGCCGAGATGGGTAAGAAGATGCGGGTGGCGCTGATGACCGGCTGCGCGCAACGTGCGCTCAACACTGATATCAATGACGCGACAATCCGGCTGCTTCGTCGCCACGGCGCCGAGGTGGTGATCGCCGAAGGGCAGGGCTGCTGCGGCGCACTGACCCATCACATGGGCAAAACCGATGAGAGCCACAAAGCCGCTGCCAAAAACATCGAAGCGTGGCATGCTGAAATGCAGCGCGGCGGGTTGGACGCCATCGTGATCAACACGTCCGGCTGCGGCACAACCGTCAAAGACTACGGCCACATGTTCAAAGGGACCCCGCTGGCCGCCAAAGCTCAGGCCGTGGCGAGCATCGCCAAAGACGTCTCCGAGGTGCTGATGCAGCTCGACCTGCCTACAGGTGGCGCGCAAGAGATGACCGTGGCTTATCACGCGGCATGTTCGTTGCAGCACGGTCAGCAGATCAAGACCTACCCAAAAGACCTTCTGAAAAATGCGGGCTTCACCGTGGTAGAACCCAGCGATCCGCATCTTTGCTGCGGCTCTGCAGGAACCTATAACCTGATGCAGCCTCAGATCTCAAAACAACTGAAAGATCGCAAGATCAAGACATTGGAGGCAAAGAACCCCGACGTGATCGCCGCTGGCAACATAGGCTGCATGATGCAAATCGGTTCGGGGGCGAAAATGCCTATCGTGCACACTGTCGAATTGCTCGATTGGGCGACAGGTGGGCCGAAGCCAAAAGCTATGACAGATCAGCCACATATTTCGGACATTCCCCAGCTTCGCTAAATCAAAGCCGCAATTTCGCCGCAAGCATGGGTAAGATCGTTCTCTGACTAAAGTTGCGGAGTATCCATGCGTCTGATTCAAGTGTTTCTTGCGAGCTTGTGCCTCGCGTCGCCTGTTCAGGCGGAAGACGGCTCCGCGCTGAAATCGCTCAGCACTTTGGATGACAACAAGGATTGGCAGGCCGTCGGGCGGCTCAATATTGGGCATGCCGGGTTTTGTACTGGTACGCTGATTGCCCCCGATCTGGTGCTTACAGCAGCGCATTGCCTCTATGATCTGGAAACCGGGCGTCGCGTGGCCGACGATGAAATCGAATTTCTGGCTGGATGGCGCAACGGGCGTGCTTCGGCTTATCGCGGAGTCCGTCAAAGCATTGCGCATTACAGCTACGCGTTCCGCGCGCGCGAAGATCAGGACAGGGTTGGGGCCGATCTGGCGTTGTTGCAGCTTGATCAACCCATTCGTCACCCATCAATAAGGCCGCTGAGCGCCGGGCAGCGCGCCCCGCGTGGTCAGGAGCTGGCAGTGGTTTCCTACGCGCATGACCGCGCAAACGCGCCTTCGCTGCAAGAGGCCTGCCATGTATTGGCGAAAGAGGGTGATTTGTACGTGACCTCCTGTGACGTCGATTTTGGAGCGTCCGGCGCGCCGGTTCTGGTGATCAAAGACGGCCAGCCGGTGGTCATGTCGGTTGTGTCCGCAAAGGCCGAATGGAAAACGCAGAAGGTCTCCCTTGCGGAGGGGGTGGAAACCCGCCTCAAGGAGATGAAAACGCAGCTTAGAAATCGCAGCCGCGAGGTGGCGACAACCGCGACCAACTCAAAAAGGCTGACATTCAAAAGCGGTATGCAGCCCTCAGGCGCGCGGTTTCTCAAGCCTTAAATTTCTTTGGGCGCCCTCTTGAACGCCCGGAATCTACTTCCCACATCATGATCACCGGATGCCAAAACTGGGTCCGGTGCTGAAGAAAATGCGGCCTGTCCGATGTGGAAGGCCGCGCCACATAACATTGCTTTTTCGAAAGGATGCATACCATGCGAGCATATGATTTCGCCCCCCTTTACCGTGCCACTGTCGGCTTCGACCGCGTTGCTGATCTGATGGACCGAGTCCTGACCTCCGAGGTCAATCAAACCACCTACCCGCCCTATAATATCGAGAAAACCGACGAAGATGCGTACCGCATTTCCGTCGCTGTTGCGGGCTTCTCCGAAGCTGATCTCAATGTTGAGCAGCGTGAAAATTCCCTGATCGTGTCTGCGAAGAAGGCCGACAATGATGCCTCTGAGCGCAGCTATCTGCACCGCGGTATCGCGACGCGTGCCTTTGAAAAGCGTTTCCACCTGGCCGATCATGTCCGCGTGACCGGTGCGTCGCATAAAGACGGTATGTTGCATGTCGATCTGGTCCGTGAAGTGCCCGAGGCGCTGAAGCCGCGCACCATTGAGATTGCTGGCAATGGCACCAAGGTGATCGAAGGCAAAAAGTCGAAGAAAGACACAGTCGCAGCTTAATCCTCCCCGAAGCTAGGACTGTCGATAGTGTGGCCCCCTATTTTGGTAGGGGGCCATGTTTCGTTTGAGGGATACGATTTGGCTCGATATTGGGCGGGGAGAGAGTCCCCCGCATGCGGGGAATCTAATAACCAGCTGTTTTATAATGAAAAATAAAAAAAATTAAGGATTTGGAAAGGTATGAAGCGTGGAGCGCTTTGCCGTTCTAACACGTGGCATAGAGCCTTTCATGGTCGGCCGCGAAATGAGGGCCTGGTGATACCCAAAGACTGTCTGCAATTGCCCGAAACTTGCAAAAAAGGGCAAAAATGAGCGATGCTGCGGCATAGTCCAATTAGACGAATTTTGTATTTTGATATTTTTTGAGGGTTTTTCATGAGTGATCAGACACCGCAGAACGATACGCAACAGGCCAAATCCAAGTGGGCCAAATACTATGAGGCGGACGAGGTCTATTTGAACAGGACCAGCACGTCGCGGCGGACGAAGGATGAATTCTTGCCGCTGTTTGTCGGGGTGCTGAGTTTGTTTCTAGCGCTCTTTGTCGCCGCTTTGGATGAGCTGTCCGGCGTGGGCTGCGCGCGCGACAGTATCAGCCACTACTATTACGCCCCTGTCGCCGGGCCCTATTTTGTTATCACGCTGGCCTTCGTGTCGGCGTTCATGTTCGCCTATCGGGGCCAGAATATTTACGATGGGTTGCTGACCACCGCAGGCGCTTTTGCAGCTATCTTGGTGGCCATGTTTCCGACCGCTGGCGTCGGCTGCGGGCACGGGCAAAGCTTTGATCACCGTCTGACCCAATCGATGGTTGGCACGGAGGTTAACGGGACGTATGAGACGTCCGCGCCTGAGCAGTTGCAAAGCTATCTATTCGAGACAATCGACATAGGCACCCAAACCTATTTCATCGCCAACGGGGTGTCGCAGAGCATTCATTTCTTCGGGGCGGTTGTGTTGATCGGATCGCTGATATTGCTGAGCCTGATCCATCTCAAAAGAGAAAATTGGATCGGCAACTACACCGACAAAGGCGGGAAAAAATATCGTATAGTCGGACGTGTCGAGCGCAATTTTACGCGGTTCTGCCTCATCGTGATGGTTGCGGGGGCTTTGCTTGTTGTGCTGGGTGGGACGACATTCGGACAGACGCTGTCACTTTGGTTTGATAAGGGCCTTGCGTTCATTCGCCATAACCTCTTCGGGATGAATGACATTGCGGTGTCACGTCCGGTTTATCACGGGGAATGGCTGGCGTTGGTTGGTTTTGGGCTGGCCTGGTTGGTTCAGTGGTTCAATTATTGGTTGTGGTTGGACAGGCTTCCATTGCTGCCGACATCTGACCCAGATATGGCCTCTCGTACCTCAAAATAGAGGTGGTTTTGGGATGGCGCGCCAACAGTCGCGCGCCCACTGCAGTTACGCCAGACCATTGGGGTTTGGCGGACGGCAGGCCCGCAAGCGATATTAAACGCGCCGCTTGCCCTTTGGGCGGAGCTCCGCTATACGCGCGTCTGTCTAAGGGGCGAGAACAGTCTCGGGCATAATTCAAGCGGGCAGGGTCGGTTTTTCCGGCCCTCTTTGTTTTGAAAAATGCCGCACTTCGAAGACCAACCGAAACCCAAAGACCGGCGGAGACAACCGCTCGGCCCGCATAAACATTAAGATTAGGAAACCTACGCCACATGGCTACAAACGCATCTATGGAGGAATTCGAAGCCCTCCTGAACGAAAGCTTCGAAATGGACACACCGGACGAGGGTTCGGTTGTCAAAGGCAAAGTGCTCGCCATCGAGGCCGGCCAAGCCATCATCGACATCGGCTACAAAATGGAAGGCCGCGTCGATCTTAAAGAATTTGCAAACCCTGGCGAAGCACCTGACCTGTCCGTTGGCGACGAGGTTGAAGTGTTCCTGGACCGCGTCGAAAACGCACGCGGCGAAGCCTCCATCAGCCGCGACAAAGCGCGCCGCGAGGAAGCTTGGGACCGTCTGGAAAAAGCCTACGCAGACGAAGAGCGCGTCGAAGGCGCCATCTTTGGTCGCGTCAAAGGCGGCTTCACTGTGGATCTGGGCGGCGCGGTTGCGTTCTTGCCTGGTTCCCAAGTCGACGTGCGCCCTGTGCGCGACGCGGGCCCATTGATGGGTCTGAAGCAGCCATTCCAAATCCTGAAAATGGACCGCCGCCGTGGCAACATCGTTGTGTCGCGCCGCGCCATTCTGGAAGAGTCGCGTGCTGAACAGCGTGCCGAAGTTATCGGCAACCTCACCGAAGGTCAGGCTGTTGACGGTGTCGTCAAAAACATCACTGAGTACGGCGCATTCGTCGACCTTGGCGGCGTAGACGGCCTGCTGCACGTCACGGATATGGCTTGGCGTCGTGTGAACGACCCACGCGAGATCCTGACAATCGGCGAAACGATCAAGGTGCAAGTCATCAAGATCAACAAAGAGACGCACCGCATCTCCTTGGGTATGAAGCAGCTGCAGGACGACCCATGGGAAGCCGTGGCCGCCAAATACGCGCTGGAATCCACGCATACTGGCCGCGTGACCAACATCACCGATTACGGCGCATTTGTAGAGCTGGAGCCGGGCGTTGAAGGTCTGGTCCACGTCTCAGAGATGTCCTGGACCAAGAAGAACGTCCACCCAGGCAAAATCGTGTCTACGTCCCAAGAGGTCGAAGTCATGGTTCTGGAAATCGACGGTGCCAAGCGC
This sequence comes from Litoreibacter sp. JB4-2, assembly GCF_055693445.1. Lineage (NCBI taxonomy): Bacteria > Pseudomonadati > Pseudomonadota > Alphaproteobacteria > Rhodobacterales > Roseobacteraceae > Litoreibacter > Litoreibacter sp. JB4-2. The sequence continues at coordinate 1,978,740 of NZ_CM146334.1, read as the reverse complement.
CGCGTTTCCCTTGGTCTCAAGCAGACCATGCGCAACCCGTGGGAAGTCTTCGCGGAAAACAACCCGGTCGGCAAAGAGATCGAAGGCGAAGTCAAGAACATCACCGAATTTGGTCTGTTCGTTGGCCTCGACAACGACATCGACGGCATGGTGCACCTGTCCGACATCACCTGGGAAGGCCGCGGCGAAGATGCGTTGGGCGACTTCCGCAAAGGCGACATGGTCAAGGCCGTTGTCACCGAGGTTGATGTTGAGAAAGAGCGTATTTCGCTGTCGATCAAGGCGCTGGACGGCTCGTTTGACACTGCCGTTGACGGCGTCAAGCGCGGCTCGATCATCACCGTTGCGGTTACCTCCATCGAGGATGGCGGCATCGAGGTTGAGTATGAAGGCATGAAATCCTTCATTCGCCGTTCTGACCTGTCGCGCGACCGTGCCGAGCAGCGCCCTGAGCGTTTCGGCGTCGGCGACAAGCTGGATGTGCGCGTGACCAATGTCGACGCCAAAACCCGCAAGCTGGGCCTGTCGATCAAAGCGCGCGAGATCGCCGAAGAGAAAGAGGCCGTCGAACAGTATGGCTCTTCCGACTCGGGCGCGTCTTTGGGCGATATCCTTGGCGCGGCTTTGAAGAGCGACGACGAGTAAGCCTTAACGGCTACGAAATTTTGAAAGGCCCTGCTGGCGACAGCGGGGCCTTTTTTTGGCGGACTGACGTCGATTGTTTATTTAGACATGTATTTTCAAAATTACGGTCGCGGTGATCACCCATCTGGTGATGCATGAAAACCAACCTGGTCTTGAGCAAAAGGGACCGCCGGTGGCGCCACATTTGGCAATGCGAATCGGGTTGGGTTGCGCCGGTATGAGGCGTTTGAGGAGGCTTGCCAGATTGGCAAAACATGTCGTTTTCTGAATTTCTGGCGCTAAATTTTGAAAATTCCCATGGTTAATTCGGCGCCGCGTGTGCCCTAAGCCCTTCCCTCCTTTGGTTTATTCGGCCTATAGTTCCTTATTAAGTGGGGCCAACCCCAAGCGGCATTCATCCTGGGGAGGATATTTATGATACGTTCAGAGCTGATCCAACAGATCGCTGATGATAATCCTCATCTGTTTCAGCGCGATGTAGAGCGCATCGTAAACACCGTCTTTGAGGAGGTCATCGACGCGATCTCCGAAGGCAACCGCGTCGAGCTGCGCGGGTTTGGCGCATTCTCCGTGAAAAAGCGCGAGCCCCGCACCGGGCGCAACCCGCGCACCGGTGAAGCCGTGCATGTTGAGGAAAAGCATGTGCCGTTCTTCAAAACTGGCAAACTGCTGCGCGACCGTTTGAATGGCCGCGAGGGATAAGCGGGTATGCGATACATCAAGTATCTGTTTCTTGCCGTCGTGGGCTTCTGCCTACTTATCTTGGCGCTTGCAAATCGCGGTACGGTCGGGATCAAGCTGTTGCCCGAAGAGTTGGCCGCCTATTTGGGCCAGCCGTTCAGCTATGAGCTGCCGCTGTTTATCATCATCTTCGCGGGGATCGTCCTTGGTCTTTTGATTGGCTTCGTGTGGGAATGGTTCCGCGAGCACAAGCATCGCGCCGACGCCCGCATCCAAAGGCGCGAGAAGGAAAAGCTGGCGCGTCAGGTTAAAGGCATGAAGGCCGAAAAATCGCGCGGACAGGACGAGGTGCTTGCGCTTCTCGACAACGCCACCTAAGCCCAACCAATGTCTGACATTGCAGTCAAAATCTGTGGTCTGCGGACCACCAAAGACGTTGCGGCCTGCGTTGAGGCGGGTGCGCGCTATGTTGGTTTCGTTTTCTTCCCAAAGTCGCCGCGCCACCTGTCGCTAGAGGCGGCGCGCCTTCTGGCCCATGAGGTTCCTGTTGGCATCGCAAAAGTGGCGCTGACCGTGGATGCCGATGATGCTGCTTTGGACGCTTTGGTCGAGACCGTGCCGTTGGACATGTTGCAGCTTCACGGTGCGGAGACACCTGAGCGCGTGGAGAAGGTCCGCGCGCGCTATGGCTTGCCCGTGATGAAAGCGATCGGCATCTCGGATGAGGACGATCTTGGAAAGATAGATGATTTTGCCAGCGTGGCGGATCAATTGCTGATCGACGCCAAGCCGCCAAAGGCCGCGGCACTGCCGGGCGGGAACGGTCTAAGCTTTGATTGGCGGCTGATTGCCGGACGCGATTGGACCTGCCCTTGGATGCTGGCTGGCGGGCTGACGCCCGAGAATGTGTCCGAGGCGATTGCGCGGACGGGCGCATGTCAGGTCGATGTGTCTTCGGGTGTCGAGACCCAGCCGGGCGAAAAATCCGCGACTCGGATCGCAGATTTCATCGCGGCTGCGCAGGCCTAGAATCACCTACGCCCGATTTATGACAAATTTTAAGGGGTTTTCGCGCCATTGATGGTGTCGCGAGATCCAGTTGAGCCGCGCGGGTGATATTGTTCAGGCGTGCGCAACATTAAACCCGGTTCGTTTTCTTAAATGCGCCCCATTACCCCGGTAATCATTAACCAATTCTAGTTGAAATACCGTGTGCTGCGCACGGGGAAGAGGGTTTAGAAATGCGTGTTTTATCTTACGCGACCATGGCTTTTATGGCGTTTGCCGCGCCGACACAGGCGGATGTGGTCTTCGCCTATAACTCGACTGCGTCATCTGACGGGATCGAAGCAACTGCGACAGGCTTGGGCGTTACTGCTGCTAAGTTGTCGCGCGGCTCGATGCTGGAAGAGCAGGCGAGCATTACATTCAATTCCAAAAATTGGCTGGGCGAGGGCGACAGCACGTCGGCCTTTGATGCCGGGTCCTACCTGACCTGGGGTTTTACCTCGACTGCTGGCTACGATCTGGGCACGTTGTCCTTTGGCTATGACACGTCAAACAAGGGGCCTAAGGCAATCGCCCTGGACGCGAATATTGACGGCACATGGTACCGCAACATTTTCTCGGCCAGCGGTTTGTCGCAATCGGGCGCCGTCGCGCTTGGGTTGGACCTGTCAGATTTCACCGGTGTGACATCCGCGTCCTTTTATCTGCTGGGTTGGGACGCCAAGAAGGCAAAAGGGACTTTTGACCTTGAAGATACGCTTGCCGATGGCACTGCCGTATCTTTGACCGGCACCGTGTCGGAAACCGGGTCGCGCCAAGGCGACATTGACCTGCGCCGTCTGGCACCGGCAGTCGTGCCGCTGCCCGCGGGCCTGCCGCTTCTGGCCGTTGGGATTGCCGCGTTTGGCCTGATCCGCCGCCGCGCTTAAGGCAAATTGCCGCAATGAAAAGATGATGGGTCGGGCTTGCGCTCGGCCCATTTTTTATGAACATGGGCGCTCCAACGCGAGGAGCGCTTCATGGCCAACGACCTTTTCAATAGCTTCATGACAGGCCCGGATGAACGGGGCCGTTTTGGCGATTTCGGCGGACGGTTTGTCTCTGAGACGCTGATGCCGCTGATCCTTGAGCTGGAAGAGCAATATGAACACGCTAAGACTGACAAAAGCTTCTGGGACGAGATGGATTTCTTGTGGAAGCACTATGTCGGCCGCCCGTCGCCCCTGTACCACGCGGAACGGCTGACCGAACGTCTGGGTGGCGCCAAGATTTACTTGAAGCGCGACGAACTGAACCACACCGGCGCGCATAAGATCAACAACGTGCTGGGCCAGATTATTCTGGCGCGCCGCATGGGCAAGACCCGCATCATCGCCGAAACCGGCGCGGGCCAGCATGGCGTGGCGACCGCAACCGTTTGCGCCAAGTTTGGGCTGAAATGCGTGGTCTATATGGGCGCACATGACGTCGAACGCCAATCGCCCAACGTTTTCCGCATGCGCCTTTTGGGTGCTGAGGTTGTGCCGGTGACATCAGGCCGTGGCACGCTGAAAGACGCGATGAATGACGCGTTGCGTGACTGGGTGACCAATGTGCGCGACACGTTCTACTGCATCGGTACGGTCGCGGGGCCGCACCCATACCCCGCCATGGTCCGCGATTTCCAAGCCATCATCGGCAAGGAAACCAAAGAGCAGATGCACGAGGCGGAGGGCCGCCTGCCCGACACCGTTATCGCGGCCATCGGCGGCGGGTCCAACGCGATGGGGCTGTTCTTCCCCTTCCTTGATGACAAAGAGGTCAACATCATTGGGGTGGAGGCCGGCGGCAAAGGCGTTAACGCAAAAATGGAGCATTGCGCGTCCCTGACCGGTGGCCGCCCCGGCGTGCTGCACGGCAACCGCACCTACCTACTGCAAGACGATGACGGGCAAATCCTTGAGGGCTATTCGATCTCGGCTGGGCTGGACTATCCCGGGATCGGCCCTGAACATTCCTGGCTGCACGAGATCGGCCGCGCCAAATACGTTTCGATCACGGATATGGAGGCGCTTGAGGCGTTCCAACTGTGCTGCGAGACCGAGGGCATCATCCCCGCGCTTGAGCCGTCCCACGCGCTTGCGCATGTGATGAAGATCGCGCCGGACCTGCCCAAGGACCACCTTTTGTGCATGAACATGTGCGGGCGCGGCGACAAAGACATCTTTACCGTCGCCAAGCATCTAGGCTTTGACATGAGCGACACTGAAGGGCGGACCGCAACGTCGGGATAGGCGCCCGCGCTATAGTGTAAGGCAGGTTGTCCTTTTCGGCAGGGACGGACAGATTTTGCGGCATAAGGTGCCTTGGGCCACTAGCCTCCCTGATGCGTTTGATGCAGCTTGGGGCATGGATCAAGTAATCGCAGAGATGATCAGCACAGCCACCATCGCTGTCGCTGTGTTTGGCATAGCTTTTTGCGCCATGCAGAGGACGTATTTGTCCGTTAGCCGCAGTCTTGCAGCATTTCTTGCAGCCGTAGCCGTGAACAACGCCCCGGAGGCTTTCAACCGCCTGACCCAGACCACGCAGGGCGCAAATATTCACCCGATTGATCTGTTGGTCGCGCTTCCCAGTTCCTTGTGCCTTGCACCGCTGTTTTGGCTCTATGTCTTTAGACTGACGTCAGCGGGGCAGGAGAATCCTTCGCATTTTTACCGGCACTTTGTGTTGGCTCTGCTTGCTGTCGCGGCGGGGTTGATAGCGTTTCTGGCACCGCAAGAGCTTTGGTCTGAAACCGTCCCTGACGATCCGTTATTGGCCTTCGGCTGGTGGAATTTACTTATCGTTGCGGTCGGGCTTTTGGAACTGGCCGTCTACATTCAGATGGCGGTTTATCTGTATTGGATCGTGCGCCGTATGATGCGCTATCGGCTGATGCTGCGCGACGTTTATGCCAGCACGGAAGAGCATGAACTGCGCTGGATCTATGTCATCGGCGGTTTGGGGGCTCTCTTTTGGGTGGCTCAGGCCGTTATTCTGCTGCTCGCTTTCAATTCAGAACAGCCAAGCACACCACCTGCTTTCGTGGCCATTGGCGGTCTTGCGAGTCTTTGCCTGGTGGCAACGACATTGCTTTGGGGGTTGAGGCAACGCCCACCATTGATGCCTGACCCTGAGGATGCGCAACAACCTGCGATCATGGAAAGCCCGGCGTCAGGCCACAAGGGTGACAAATATGAAAAATCCGCCCTCAGCGATGAGGCATCGACACGGATTGCGCGAAAACTGCGATCAGCAATGGAAGTCGACTATTTGTACCGGGATCCCAACCTGTCTTTGTGGGTCTTAGCCCGACATATTGGCGCGTCACCGAATTACATTTCTCAAACCTTGAATGAGGCGTTGGGCGAAAGCTTTTTCGATTTTATCAACGGCTACCGCATTGCAGAAGCCAAGGAACGCCTGTCGGCAACCGACGATACGGTTTTGGCAATCACATATGATGTCGGCTTCAACGCGCGATCATCATTCTACAACGCCTTCAAGCGTGTGACCGGCCAAACACCGACGCGATATCGCAAAACACTGTCCTATCGTGATGGGGTGGACGACCGGGACGGAAGTTTGCGCGAAATCTGAGTTCATAGCTGAGCATCAGAAGGAAACCGCACGACCACTCACTCCAACTGACAAGACAAATCTTCCGAAACGCGCGGCGGGATACATCCGAGCCGCGCCCACAATTTTCCAACGATACACGACGAAGCACGTGAGAAAGAAACCCCTATGAAACGTTACTTATTATTGGCCGTTGTCGGCTTAAGCGCATGCGAGTCGCCTGCAGAGATTTCAGCACGCAAACAACTCGACGCCGCTTGCGTTGCCGGTGACCTGCAAGCTTGTGCCGCGGTTCAGCAAAGAGTTGCTGCAGAAAATCAGGCCCTTGCAACAACAGCCGCTGGGTTATGAGAGGCACACGGTTTTCCACAAGCGAGGCGGATCTGATCAGGTCCGGGCCAATCTAGAAAGATCTTGGACGGTTGCAGCTGGGGGAATTCCTTAGCTGCACCGCTACCGCACAAAATGTGCCTGTCTACATCTGAAATTCATTCAGAACGCGATCAGTCGATTGCTTGAAATGTGAGCGCAATGCTAGGCTCACTGGGTAAGTCGAGCTCATAACCTACGGGCTTGGGCAACCCATCGTACATCTTCCCATCACCGCATAGTTAGTCATATAGTTTTAAATACTTTTGCTGCGGTACGACGCCGCCATGATGCATCAAAGGACAGGGCCATGCTTCACAACCGCTTTCAGATTTCACGCTCAAAAATGGCTCTTTTGATGGGCCTGTTTCTTCTTGTTCAGAGCCCTACTGCGCCCGCAATGGCACAAGAGCATTCGGTTGCGAAAATTCTAAGTGCTGAAGCCTTGGACGTGAAAACAAAGCGAGAGTTCTACGGACGCGTCGTAGCGCTAGAAACCGTGGACCTTGCGCTTCAAGTTGGCGGTCAGATCGTTGAATTCCCGGTTCGAGAGGGCGCCGTGATCGAAAGCGGCACGTTGATCGCTGCACTGGACTTGGTTCCTTTTGAGCTGTCGCTGTCACAAGCCCAGGCACAGTTTGATCAGGCGTCGCGTACGCTTGAAAGGTTGGAAAAGCTCACAGGCAACACAGTGAGCCAAGTGACCGTGGACGACGCGCGGACGAATTTTGAGCTTGCAAAAATTGCAGTTGAGAGCGCCGAGCGTTCTTTGCGGCAAGGCCGCCTGCTGTCGCCGTTTGATGCTTTGGTCTCGTCTCGGCTTGTCGCCAACCGTGCCACGATTGGGGCGGGAAGCCCTGTTGTGCGTTTGCACGACATGTCCGAAATTAGAATTGAGATAAACGTGCCCGAGGTCTTGTTTCAAAGCGCCGGGCGCGACCCCGATGTCGAGCTTTTTGCCAAGTTCCCTGCATCCGAAGAACGGTTCCCGCTTGAGCTGCGGGAATATAACGCGGAAACGGCGTCGGTCGGTCAAACCTATACGATTACTTTGGGCATGGCCCCGCCCGAGGACTTGATCGTCCTTCCCGGTTCTTCGGCGCTGGTCGAGGCTTGGGTCGGGAATGAACAAGCAAAGCTTACGATCCCAAGAACGGCCTTAGTCTTTGCCGCCGACGGGACCCCACAGGTCATGCTTTTTGAACCAACCACGGGTCAGCAGGGTGTCGTAAGCCCGGCCCCAATCGACATTGAACCGACCGACAATGGCGATGTCGCGGTGACATCAGGGTTGCAGAGCGGTCAGGAATACGTGGCCGCCGGGGCGTCAAAGCTGCAACCCGGGCAGACCGTCGTCAGGTTCCAGGGCTTCGGGCAATAGGTGCATAATGGATATCGCAAAACTCTCCATTGATCGCCCGGTTTACACCTGGATCATTATTCTGGCCTGCTTTCTGGGCGGGATATGGGGCTTCTCGTCGCTGGGTCGTCTCGAAGACCCGGCCTTTACGATCAAGACCGCTGTTGTCATCACCCAATACCCTGGCGCGACGGCTGAGGAAGTTGCCGAAGAAATCAGCGAACCGATTGAGTCCGAGATACAAAAGATGGGGGAGGTCAAAGAGGTCTCCACCATGAACCAGCCCGGTTTGTCGTGGATCACCGTCGACATGCAGGACCAATATGACGGCACCGAGCTGCCCGCCATTTGGACAAAGCTCAGAAATCGGGTCGGCGATGCGCGCCTTCCCAGCGGCGCGACGACGCCCTTTGTGAATGACGCCTTTGGAGACGTCTATGGCCTGTACTACGCGGTCACGGCGCCGGGGTTTTCGGATTCTGAGAAATATGAGCTTTCAACCTATTTGCGCCGAGAAATTCTGAGCGTCGCGGGGGTCGCGGACGTTCAGATCTCGGGCTTGATTGACGAACAGATTTTTGTCGAACCCGACACAGCGCTTTCGACAACGCTGGGTATCCCACCCGCAGCGATACAGGGCGCATTGGCGACAACCAACGAAGTTGTCGATGGCGGAACGCTGTTTGGGCCGGGCGGGCGTTTGTTGATACAGCGCCCTGACGGGTCAGACTCGGTCGCCGCCATTGAAAGCCTGACCCTAGGGGTCGGCGGCCGGATTGTGCAGCTTTCTGACTTTGCGCATGTTCACCGTGGCCCGACCGATGCGCCAAACTTGATCGTGCGCCACGATGGGCAGGCCGCGTTTACCCTTGGGATTGCTGGGCTGAGCACCGAGAACATTGTGGAAGTCGGCAAACGCGTTGATGCGAAGCTGGATACTTTGACCGGGGGCTTGCCCGTGGGTATCGACCTTCATCCGATCTATCAACAGCACGAGATCGTCGAAGAGGCCTCCAACAACTTCCTGGTGAACCTCGCGATGTCGGTTGGCATTGTTGTGGTTGTGCTGGCCGTTGCGATGGGATGGCGCGCGGCGATTGTTGTGGGATCGACGCTGCTTCTGACCGTCGTCGGAACGCTGTTGTTCATGGCGATCTTCTCCATCGAAATGGAGCGCATTTCGCTGGGCGCGTTGATCATCGCCATGGGCATGCTGGTCGATAATGCCATCGTTGTCGCTGAAGGCATGCAAATGTCTATGAAGCAAGGAAAGTCATCACGCAAAGCAGCCAGCGAAGCGGCAAGCAAAACGCAGGTCCCGCTTTTGGGGGCTACTGTCATTGGGATCATGGCCTTTGCCGGCATCGGGCTTAGCCCAGATGCGACCGGGGAATTCTTGTTCTCGCTTTTCGCTGTGATCGCGATCTCGCTTTTGTTGTCGTGGCTTTTGGCTATCACCGTAACCCCGCTGCTTGGCCATTACTTTTTCAAGGTGGAGACAGGCGGCACGGGCGACAGCTATTCTGGCGCTGTTTTCCGCGGGTATCGCAGCCTTTTGGGCGTCGCGATCAAGCTGCGGTGGTTGGTCGTCGCGGGGCTGATTGGGGCGACAGCGATCTGCTACGTGCTTTTTGCGGATATCAAGCAGCAGTTTTTCCCGGACAGCAATACGCCGCTCTACTTCGTTCATTTCAAACTGCAACAAGGCGCATCGATCCATCAAACCGCCGAAAATCTGGAGGTGATGGAGGCATGGTTGGCGGAACGCGAAGACGTCGTTTCCGCGACAGCCTTCGCCGGTACCGGCGCTGCGCGCTTCATGCTGACCTATCAATCCGAAGATCCAAATGCGAGCTATGGACACCTGATCGTACGCGTGTCGTCGCTTGATGTGATCGAAGCGGAGATGGCGGAGTTCGATGCGTTTGCGCAGGAAAACCTGCCGCAAGGCAGAACCCGTGTCCAGCGTCTGGCATTTGGTCCGGGGGTGGTTCGCCCGTCGAAGTCCGGTTCTCGGGCCCTGATCCTGCCGTTCTGAGAGACCTCAGCGACGAGGCAATCCGCGTCCTGAAGGAGGCGTCGCCCAATATTTTGGCCCCACGCAACGATTGGGCTGAGCAGGAACTGGTCATGAAACCTGTTTATGCCGAGGATCGGGCCCAAGTCGCAGGCATTAGCCGGACCGACGTGACAAGCACATTGCAATACGCGAGCGAAGGTCAACGGACAGGTGTCTACCGCGAGGGGGATCGCCAAATTCCGATTGTGCTGCGTGAACCGCAAGACACGCCTTTGGTTTTTGCAGACCTGCTTGTCTATTCGGAGAGTGGCGGCGCGTTTGTTCCGATTGAACAGGTAACGGACGGATTTGTTTTTGAGACCCAGAATACGATTATCCGCCGAATTGACCGACAAAACGTCATTACCGTGGGCGCCGACATCCCCCGTGGCGTCACGGCTGCCTCAGTTCAGGCGGAAGTCCAGTCCGCCATCGAAGCGATTGCTGTCCCCGATGGCTATAGTTTGGAATGGGGCGGCGAATATGAAAGCTCGAGCGATGCGCAAGCCTCTCTTGCGGGACAGCTTCCGCTTAGCATCATCGTGATGTTTGTGATCTCAGTGCTCTTGTTTAACGGGCTCAAGCAACCGCTGATCATTTGGCTGCTGGTGCCCATGGCCGTGAACGGGGTCAGCCTTGGGCTGCTTGGCGCCGGACTGCCGTTCACATTTACGGCTCTGCTGGGCCTGCTTTCGTTGGCGGGCATGTTGATCAAGAACGGCATTGTGTTGGTCGAAGAGATCGACCTGACCCGGGAGGCAGAGCCAGAGTTGCCTTTGGGCGAGGCAATTGCGCAGGCATCGACGTCCCGTTTGCGTCCCGTCATTTTGGCAGCAGCAACGACAATCCTTGGAATGGCGCCACTGCTAACAGATGCGTTCTTTCAGTCTATGGCTGTGACCATTATGGGCGGTTTGGCATTTGCCTCGGTCCTGACCCTCATCGCTGCGCCGGTTCTGTACTACATCTTTTTCGCACGCTCTGATGCCCGAGCGCGATCCGAACAGATTGAAATGGCATAAAGATCTAAGGATTGTTCTGACGCCGCCCTTGGGGTTTTGAGCCTGATTTTCGAGCCGGTCAATTTGACCGCGTCAATCGTGTGCTTGATGCGAGCAGATCCCGCCATTGTCGTGCAAAGAAAGGGCGTAGACTTCAAGTCGTTGGTGTTTTGTAGGGCGGTTGGGATTTGCCTTGCCAACTGACAATTTGATCCCACCATTCCTGACTTGGCTTTCAGGCTGGGGCACGCACACAGATGAGGCGCTCAGAAAAGCAGCGCTAAAAGCATCAGCGCGATTTCGATCCACTCATTTTTTCATCACTCGCAAGCCTGTGTGAGGGTTCATCCACGTGCGATTACGAAATCTGTTGACTCAAACAGATTTTCTCAACATTCTAAATATCAGTACGGTTGTTCTGATATATGGCACAATCTGCGCAAACCGCACAACAGGAGAGAGAAAATGAAAACTATTTTTGCAGCAGGCGCACTCGCCGCTCTAGCGACACTCGCGCCTCAGATGGCGACGGCCCAAAGCGCGACCGTTCAACAAATCGTTGAACGCGGGACGATGCTCTGCTCAGGCCATAACGGTTCCTACTTTGGCTTCGTCGAGGTTAACGATCAGAACGAATGGAAGGGTCTCGATATTGATCTTTGCCGCGCTCTGACAACAGCGATCCTTGGTGACCCAAATGCGAACCAGATTGTACCTCTCAGCTGGGCCCAGCGGTTCCCTGCACTTCAGTCAGGTGATGTTGATGTGATCATCAAGGCGACCGGTTGGACCATGGGGCGCGACACAGAGTTGGGTCTTCAGTTCAGCCTGCCATACTTCTTTGGCGGCACACAATTTATGGCCCATGGTGAGCTGGGTGTGACCAAAGCGTCCGAGCTTGAAGGCGGCGTGATTTGCGTTGAGGCCGGCACCACAATTGAGCGTCTGGCAGCTAACTACATGGAAACCATTGGCCTGAGCGCTGAAATGGTGTCCTACGAAAGCCAGGCCGAGCTGCGGTCTGCCTATCTTGCCAACCGCTGTGATGCCTTCGCGGGTTGGGGTCCAAACCTCGCCGTGTTGCGCGCTACCGAGTTGGACAATCCCGACGCGCACGTCATCCTGAGCGACCAACTGTCGTCAGAGCCGATTTCTGCCGCGATGCGTCAAGGCGATGAAGGCTTCGTCGACACCGTGAACTGGATGCTGGCGGCGCTGCTGATTGCCGAAGAAGAAGGTATCACATCTGCCAATGTCGAAGAAATGGCAGCCAACCCGCCAAACCCACGGGTTGCGCGTCTGTTGGGTGTTGAGCCGGGCATGGGTGAGCGCTTGGGTATGCGTGATACATGGGCGCGCGAGATGGTCGCCGCTGTCGGCAACTTTGCTGAAATCTATGATCGCAACCTTGGCAAAGACAGCCCGTATCAGCTTGAGCGTGGCCTCAACAGCCTGTGGAGCGAAGGTGGCGTGCTCTACGCACCGATCCTCGACTAAAACACATCGACCATGCGGGCCGCCCCATATCTGGGGGCGGTCCATTTCGTTTTAACGTTGGGAGGGGCCCCGATGTCGACAGCTGATGAACTTCGTACACGCGTAAAACGACGTAAACAAATCATACAAACTTCAATCATCGTGTTGGTGGTGCTGGCAATCTGGGGCGCCGTCACCAATGCACAGTACAACCTTGACCGGTTGAACATGACCAGCGGCTTTTCGTTTCTGGATCGTGGGACGGGGTGGAACTACTCGTTTTCGCTTCTCGAAAGGTCGATCAACGACCGTTATTATTACACGTTGTTTGTGGGGCTGCTGAACACGCTTTTCGTCGGGTTCATCTGTATCATCACCACGACAGTGTTCGGATTTATCATTGGCACTTTGCGCGACAGCCGCCATCCTGCGCTTAACTTTGCCTCGAACGTCTATATCCAGATTTTCCGCAATATCCCGCTGATCCTTCAGGCGATTTTCCTTTACGCGATCCTGATCCATCTGGGCGGGCCGCGTCAGGCGATGACGCTGGGAGAAGTAGTGTTCCTATCTGGCCGCGGCCTGATGATACCAGGGTTGAATATCTCGCCCGCCGCGGCAGTTGCCTTGTTGCTGGTATCCTTTGCCTTGGTCGTCGCGTTAATTGCTAAAGGCGTGTCGCTGTGGCGCGGCTTGGGATATTGGCTGACAGGGACCGTGGTCGTGACTTTACTGGCCGCCGTGCTGCTGCGCCCTGAGGGTGAGGGGCTTTTCACCATCCCCGCCATACAAGGCTTGCGTTTCCAGGGCGGCATCACCGTGTCAATCGAACTGCTGGCGATGATCGTGTCTATTACGCTGTATGGGAGCGCCTATATCGCGGAAATCGTGCGCGGTGGTCTGGCGCAAGTGCCAAGTGGGCTGGTCGAGGCGGGCGAGGCACTAGGTCTGAACCGGTTTTCAATCTGGTCGCGCATCAAGGTACCAATGGCGCTGCGCAGCATCATCCCGCCGCTTGGAAACCAGTGGATTTTCATGATGAAGGCCACGACCATCGGTATCGCCATCGGCTTTAGTGACCTGTTCTACATCACCGTGAACTCCATCAGCCAATCGGGACAGACATTGGAGCTTATCCTTATATTGATGCTGACCTTTTTGGCGGTGAATTACTGCATCGCGCTTTTCACCAATTGGCTCAACAATCGCCTTCAGTTGAAGGAGCACTAGCATGGCTGTCACTGACATCACCCCGCCAAACCGCTTCGATGTGGCCCGCAAACGGTTCATAAAAAACGCGTTTGGTTCCTCCACGGCGATTGCGATCTCCGTCGTGGTATTCGCCTTGCTGGCCTATATCGCTTGGTTGTTTCTGGATTGGGCCGTGTTCCGTGCAATTTGGTCCGCCGATAGCGTGGGAAATTGTACAGGCCACGAGGCTTGTTGGTCCGTCATTGATGCGCGCCACCGGTTGATCCTATTTGGCACCTATCCGTTTGATCAACACTGGCGATCTACTTTGGCTGCGATAGCCATTGTGTTAACGGTTTTGATCTCGTGCTTTCCGATCATGTGGGGGGGCAAACGGCTGGCCGCGCTGTGGGTTGTCGGGTTCGCGTCATATTATTTCTTAATGGAAGGCAGCCTGCTGGGGCTGGAACAAGTGACCACTGATGGGTGGGGCGGGTTGTCGCTGACGCTGTTCCTGTTTGCGGCCGTGGTGTTGCTGGGCATGCCTATGGGGTTGGGGCTCGCCCTGATGCGCCGCGCTGAGATGCCGGTGGTCAAATGGTTTGCAATCATCGTGATCGATACAGTGCGCTCTCTGCCGTTGGTGACGACGTTGTTCACTGCCGCAGTGGTTGTTCCGCTGTTTCTGCCGACCTGGCTTGAGGGTGACAAAATTTGGCGCGTCATAATCGCATTCGCGCTGTTCTTTGCCTGCTACCAAGCCGAGGTGTTTCGCGGCGGGTTTCAAGCCATTCCGAAAGGTCAGTTTGAAGCAGGCCGCGCATTGGGGTTGGGACGTTTACACATCCTTAGCCGCATTATCCTGCCACAAGTGTTTCGCCACGCCTTGCCCAGTACCGTTAACATGATCGTGATCACGTTTAAAGAAACGGCGCTGGTGACCATCATTGGGTTCTTTGACATTCTGGCTTCGGGAAAAACGGCCTTCGGTACCGCCGATTGGGCACCTTATTACATCGAAGTCTATCTGTTCGTTGCGGCGATCTATTGGGTGTTCATCTTTTCGCTGGGACAATACGGCGAATACCTGAAACGCCGCATGGCGATTGCTCAGCACTGACGAGTGACAGATCAGTCAAAGGAAAAGGCCCGATGCGATCTGCGTCGGGCCTTTTTTCTTTGGTGCGATATGGGTGTCAGTCGAGCGTCGCAACCCCTTTGGGGCAGGACACTTCAAACGCAAGCGCCGCATCACCGGGCGTGACGTCGCACAGGTGATCGACCTCTAGCGTCTTCAGGATCGCAATCAGCGCTTCGGGATCGGGGTGTGTCAGCTTCACCTTGTCTAATGTTACGCCGAGATCTTGTTGACCAGTGCTTGGGTGTGGTCCGGGGGACCATTCGATAAACGCGGGCAGAAGCCCACCCATTGGCAAATGCCCGTCCACGGGCACTGTCAGGCGCCACGACCGATCCCCACGGGTGAACAACACAACCTCGCCCAGATCGACGGGGCTGGCGGCGATCACCGCGTCTAAATCGTCGGTACCTACAACCCAACACAATGCGCGAGGGCGGTCTGCGATGCGCTTTTGTGTTGTTGGATCATCAAGGGTGAACCAACGGGTGCGGCCGGGGGCGGCGGGTGCGTCGGGGTCAATCGCGATCAGCTCAAAAAAGCTCTCGTTGCCCGACTGCATGACGCAATTATGCGTGCTCATGGCGTCGTGTTTGCCGCCACGGGGTACAGTGACGCCAAGCTTGGCTTCCATTTCGCTGACGCCTTGGTCCAACGTGTCGGCGCCAATGGCGAAATGATCGATTTTGTTGTGCATGGTTTACTCCGCTGCGGTGTTCAAAAGGGGGAGGGCCGCCGCAAGGTCGGCGATCAGGCTGTCCGTGTTTTCCAGCCCGATGTTAAAGCGCACAAGCTGGCCGTCTGTTGTCCAAGTGCCGGCGCTGCGCGTGGGTGTCACGGGTAGCACCAGGCTTTCATACCCGCCCCAGCTAACCCCAATGCCAAAGTGATGCAGCGCATCAACGAAGGCGTGGATCTGATCGGTGCTACAAGGGTGAAAGACGACGGAAAACAGGCCCGGCGCGCCGGTGAAGTCGCGCTGCCAATGGGCGTGGCCGGGGCAGCTTTCGAAAGCCGGATGCAGCAGTGTTTTGACCTGCGGTTGCGCATCCAGCCATGTGGCAACGGTTCGACCGGCTTTGTCAAAATGTTCCATCCGCATTTGCAGGGTGCGCAGTCCGCGCAGCGCCAGAAACACCTCTTGCCCACCAGTTTTGTCGCCCACCGCCATGACGGTTTTGCGGATGCGTTCCGCATAGGCCTCATGGCTTGCAATCATTCCCATCATACAATCTGAATGCCCGCTGAGGTATTTCGACATCGACGCGACAATCACATCGACGCCAAGTTTAAGCGGCTGGCAAAAGATTGGCGTTGCCCATGTGCCATCCAAGATCGACGGCACGCCAGCGGCGCGGGCGGCGTCGGCAATAGCCGGTATGTCAGGGACCTCGAACGTGCCGGAACCGGGGGCTTCGAACATTACCGCACAAGTCTCGGGCCGGATCAACGTGGCGACATCGGCCCCAATCATCGGGTCGAAATATTCGGTTGTTACGCCCAGCTGCGCCAGCACGCCCTCGCAATAGGCGCGGGTGTTGCCATAGACGTGATCCGCCACTAGCAAATGCGCGCCGGGTTTGGCGAAGCTCAGCAGCGTCAAAGTGATCGCAGCAACCCCTGATGATGTCAGCGTGACACCATCCGCACCCTCAAGCTTGGCCAGCAGCTCTTCCAGCTTGGCTGTTGAGGCATTGCCATAGCGTCCATAGTACATGGTGCCGCTGTCATAGCGGGCGTCGCGAGCGGCCACAAAGGCCGCCATCGTGTCGAACACCATTGTCGAGCCAAGCTCGATTGGCATATTCACATGACGCGCCTCAGTGCGGTCAGGGCGGCCCATTTGGACCAGATCGTCGGACATGTTGGGGCGTGTTTTGGACATCGGCGCAGCCTTCGCAAAATCATCGAAGAAGAAGATGACAGCGCTATAAGGTTGTGTCAATATTCAGAAAACACGTTTTATATAATGGCACAAATCGCAACCTATGAGTGATATCGAAACCAAACTGACCGCGAACCATTGGGGCATTGGCGTGGCCAAAGTGCAAGACGGGCGTATCCTGTCGGTGGGGGGGCATGACAGTGATCCGGCGGCCTCTGAGATAAACGACAACATCGCCAGCAGCTTGCATGGCGACGCCCGCGTTCTGCGTCCAGCGGTGCGCAAATCATGGTTGGAGCGCGTGCCCGGCCAAGTGCCCCGCGGGCGCGACAGTTTTGTTGAGGTCAGTTGGGACCGCGTGCTTGATCTGATCGCCGCGGACCTGAAGCGGGTGCGCACAGAGCATGGAAACGAAGGGATATTCGCGGGTTCCTATGGATGGTCCAGCGCTGGGCGATTTCATCATGCGCAAAGCCAGCTAAAGCGCTTTTTGAATACTATCGGCGGCTTTGTCCGCTCTGAAGGGAATTACAGCTACAACGCTGCGCTGGAGCTGATGCCCCATATTGTCGGCCCGTTCCGCGCGCATGTGGCGCAAGCGACGCGCTGGTCGGTTATTGCAAAGCATACAGGGCTGGTGGTGATGTTTGGCGGCATGGCACTGCGCAACACGCAAATCAGCGATGGCGGCGTGTCCAAACACCGAATGGCAGGGAACCTGGCGGCTTGCGCCGAGGCGGGCGTTGATTTCGTGAATATCAGCCCGCTGCGGAGCGACGCCGAAGACATGCTGGGTGCTGATTGGATGCCCGTTCAGCCTGGCAGTGACACCGCCCTGATGATGGGGTTGGCCCATACGCTGCTGGTCGAAGGCTTGCATGATACGGCATTTCTGGAACGCTACACCGTCGGGTTTGATCAGATTGAGGCCTATCTGCTGGGGGAGAACGACACCCCCAAAGATGCCGAATGGGCCGCGCAACAGACGGGCATCGATGCGGAAGCAATCCGGGTGTTGGCGCGGCGTATGGTAGCCAATCGCACAATGATCAGTGTGGCCGCAGGCGTTCAGCGCACGGATTATGGCGAGCAGCCGATGTGGATGGCAATCACGCTTGCCGCAATGCTGGGCCAAATCGGACTACCCGGCGGCGGCTATACAGTTGGATACGGCGTAAACGCCAATGTCGGCAATATTGAACGTCCGTTCCGCTGGGGGACATTGCCGCAGGGCAAGAATCCAGTTGCGGACTTTATCCCCGTGGCAATGATTGCCGAGATGTTGCTGCATCCGGGAGCGACTTATCCCTACCAAGGCCAAACTCGCACGTTTCCCGATGCGCGGCTGGTCTGGTGGGCCGGCGGCAACCCGTTCCATCATCACCAAGACCTTGGCCGCCTGCACAGCGCGTTTCAAACCCCTGAAACAGTGATTGTGAATGAGGTGAACTGGACCGCCACAGCACGCCACGCCGACATCGTGCTGCCCGTGGCTGCGGCGCAAGAGCGGACCGACTTTGGCGCAGGCAAATCCGACAATGCGCTGGTTCCGATGCGCGCGCTCGTGCCACCACCGGGTGACGCGCGCGTCGAATATGAAATCTACGCTGACCTCGCCGCGCGGATGGGCACGTCTGAGGCGTTTACCGAAGGCAAGACCAGCGATGATTGGCTGCGCGAAATTTGGGAGGTGACGCGTCAGCGTGGCCGCGATGCGCGCTGCGATCTGCCGGGATGGGACGACTTCATTTCAGGTGACGTGATCTATCTGCCGGACCCCAGCCCCAATCAGGTGTTTCTGGCCAATTACCGTGCGGATCCAGACGCGAATTCGCTGCCAACCCCGAGCGGTCGGATTGAGCTTTTCTCGGAGGTGATCGCGGAGTTTGATCTGCCTGACTGCAAAGGGCATCCGTCTTGGTTCCCACCCCGCGACCGGGCGGCGGGCTTGGATCAAACCTACCCGTTGGCGTTGATTTCGGGCCAACCCAAGACGCGGCTACACAGCCAATTAGACAACGGCGCCTATTCGAAAAGCCACAAGATAAAAGGGCGCGAGCCTGTGTTGATTCACCCAAATGACGCCGCTGCGCGGGGTATAAAAGACGGTGAAGTCGTTGAGCTTTTCAATGGCAGGGGCAGATGTCTTGCGGGCGCGCGTGTGACAGACGAAGTGCTGCCGGGTTGCGTGTTTTTGTGGACTGGCGCTTGGTACGATCCAGATTTTGACGCTCCTGCTGCGCGCGATCGGCACGGTAACCCAAATGTGCTGACCCATGATTTGCGCACATCAACGCTGTCGCAAAGTCCCGCCTCGCATTCGGCAATGGTAGAGGTACAGCGCTTTGATGACGCATTGCCTGACATCACCGTGCATCGCCCCCCACCTTTTGATACACCGCCGTCATGAAACTGGAACAGGACATGCCGATATGAGCGATGACGCCGCCAAAGCACCCAAGGTCGATCTCGACCTTGTCCAAGGGCCTCGCAATCCTCGAAAACCTCGTCAGCGCTCGGCAAGGCAAAGGCGTAACGGAGCTGTCCAAAGAGCTGGGATTGACCAAATCCAACACATTTCGCCTGCTGCAAACTTTGACGACGCTTGGCTACGTCCAACATCGCGCCGACAAAACTTATGAAGCGACGCTGAAAACCTGGCGCGTCGGGCGCGCTTCTGTGGAAAGCCTAAACCTGCGTGAACTCTCCGCTCCCGAATTGAACTACCTTTCGCAGGAAAGCGGCGAAACGGTCTATCTGGCCGTGCGGGAAAACCTGTCGGTGATCTATATTGCCAAAGTCGACAGCCAGAAACCGATCAGTTCTTGGAATGCAATTGGTGGCATGGCCCCACTGCATTGTGTGGGGACGGGCAAGGCAATCCTGGCTGCTGATTTCACTGCGCTGAAAGACCAGATCAGCAACGCCTTGACGCGCCACACGGACCGAACGCTTACGACGATGCCCGAACTTGAGGCCGACATAGAAACGACACGCGCGCGCGGTTACGCCTATGATACCGGAGAGTTTCGGGACCGAATCCTAAGCTTTGGGGCGGCGATTACCTTGCCGAGCGGCGAACCAATCGGGGCGCTTGGAATTTCTTTGCCAGACATCAATCTTCCGCCCGATGACGGGGCGGAGCGGTTGGGTGGGTTGGTGATGCACGCCGCGCGAGCTGTGTCATCAAAGCTCGCGCGGGCGTAGCCACGAAAGGCGTTTAAGCTTTCCTTTCGGGAATTTCGACTGGGCCGCCCTGCTTTTCCCAAGTCGAGAAGCCTTCTTTCAGGTGCGCCGCCTCAAACCCCATATCCTGCAAGGTTGCCGTGGTGATGGCCGAGCGCCAGCCCGATGCGCAATGGAACACAAATTTCTTGTCCTCTTGCGCGAAGATATCTTTGAAATAAGGGCTGTCAGGATCTACCCAAAATTCGATCATGCCGCGCGGCGCGTGAAAACTGCCCGGGATATGGCCGCGTTGGCGTTCGCGGATGTCGCGGATATCGACAACGACGACATCTGGGTCGTCCAGCATGGCTATGAGTTCGGGAGTTTCGATTTCGGTGATGCGGGCGCGGGCCTCGGCCACCATTTCGGCGGATGATTTCTTGAGTTTAGGCATCGGATACTCCTAATATTGTGCTGATATGTAGAACGCTTATTTCGCATATTGACACGCGTGAGTTGGCTGTGCAAGCCTTTGCGCAACGAACGGACACTTCGCAAACAGGACATTTGACATGGGTGCTCAGGACGCGATTTCACTTTGGGATGCTTCGGCGGTTGAACCTGATTATACCGCGCCGTTGGACGCCGACACCACGGTAGATGTAGCCATCGTGGGTGGCGGTTTCACCGGGCTTTCGACCGCGCTGCATTGCGCCGAAAAAGGCCTGTCTGCTCATGTGCTTGAGGCCGAACAGATTGGTTTTGGCGGCTCGGGACGCAATTGTGGTTTGGTCAACGCCGCCCTGTGGTTGCCGCCCCAAAAGGTGCGCGAACAATTGGGGGACGTTTATGGCCCACGGTTCATCAAGAAGTTCGGGGGTGGGCCGGGGTATGTGTTCTCACTGATCGAAAAGCACCAGATTCGCTGCGAGGTGACCCGCACTGGCACCATTCACGCAGCTCACGGCCCCAAAGGCTATGCTGAATTGGCTGAGCGCCACAAAGAATGGCAGCGCCTCGGTGAACCGGTCGATCTGGTAAGCCGCGAGGAAGTGTCCGAGATGATCGGTACCAAACATTTCCATGGCGGGTTGGTTGATCATCGCTGCGGGACAATAAATCCGATGGGCTACTGTCGTGGTCTGGCGCGCGTTGCTTTAGGCGCTGGCGCAAAAATCAGTACTGGCGTGCGCGCAACCAAGCTTCGCCGCGCGGGCGATGACTGGATCGTTGAGACCAACCAAGGCATGCTCAAAGCCAAGGCTGTCGTGCTGGGCACCAATGCCTATACGGACGATCTGTGGCCGGGGTTGAAACGCATCTTTACGATGATCCATTATTTCCAATTGGCGACCAAGCCGCTGGGTCCAGAAGCAGACTACATCCTGCCCGGCAAGCAAGGCCTTTGGGACACAGGCCAGATCATGTTCAACATTCGCCGCGACGCGTTTAATCGCTTGCTGGTCGGATCGATGGGCAAGGTTGTGGGCAGCAAAGATAGCGGGCTGTCACACCGCTGGGCGCGCAAGCAAATTGCACGGATATTTCCCGATCTTGGCCCGGTCGAATTTGACGAGGCCTGGCATGGCCAGATCGCGATGACGCCTGACCACCTGCCGCGCATTCATGAACTAGATAAGAACCTTTTCACCCCAATCGGCTATAACGGGCGTGGCATCACGACGGGCACGATGTTTGGCGAAACTATGGCTGGTTTGCTGACGGGTATGGACCGTGCTGACCTGCCTCTACCTATGTCGAAATTGCAAACGGTGCCGAGCGCGCCGATTGTGTCGCGAGTTTTTCAGACTGCCTTTACTGCAAATCAAATCCTCAAGGCTATCTAACCCATGACATCCCAAATGAACCGCGTTGGCGTTGATATCGGCGGCACTTTCACCGATGTGGCACTTACCCACGCAGGCGGGCTTGCCACGTGCAAAGTGCTGACGAATTACGCGCAGCCAGAACAGGCCATTCTGGACGGTATCCAAACCGCCGCTGAACAGGCGGGTATCGCGATGTCCGATATCACCCAAGTGATCCACGGGACTACGCTTGTCACCAATGCGCTGATCGAGCGGCGTGGCGCAAAACTGGCGTTTATCACGACCGAAGGGTTTCGCGATGTTATCGAGATGCGCGCAGAAAATCGCTTCGAGCAATACGATCTGAACCTGCAACTGCCTGTGCCCATGGTCCCGCGCGAGGATCGTTTGACGCTGAATGAACGCATGGGGCCGAGCGGTGAGGTGCTTCTGCCGCTGGAGCAGGCAGAAGTTGACGCAATGGTCCAAACCATTCTGGCTGGTGGCTATGAAGCCGTCGCCATTGGTTTGATGCATTCCTATGCCAATACCGCGCATGAGGATCAAATGGCTGCCGCGCTGCGTGCCGCCGCCCCTGATTTGTCGATCTCGCTATCGTCCGTGATCTCGCCGCAAATGCGCGAGCTGCCACGCTTTAACACCGTCATCGCAAACGCCTATGTGCAGCCGCAAGTTGCTGACTATCTGGGCCGCTTGGTGGATCGGTTGCGCGAGAACAGCGTGACGGCGCCAGTGTTTATGCTGCATTCAGGTGGTGGGTTGATTTCAGTTGATGTCGCCGCCGAACAGCCGGTGCGTTTGCTTGAATCTGGGCCTGCCGGTGGCGCAATTTTTGCCGCCGAGTTTGCGCGCGGGCATGGGTTGGATAGCGTTTTGTCCTTCGACATGGGCGGTACAACGGCCAAGATTTGCTTGATTGAAGACGGCGCCCCTAAGACCGCCAATACGTTTGAGGTTGCTCGGACGTACCGCTTCAAGAAAGGGTCGGGTATGACGGTCTCGACGCCCGTGGTCGAGATGGTTGAAATTGGCGCAGGCGGCGGTTCTATCGCGTCTATTGATGTGATGGGCCGCATTCAGGTCGGGCCACGCTCGGCGAGCTCTGAGCCCGGGCCCGCATGCTATGGGCGCGGGGGGCAGAGCCGACGGTGACCGATAGCAATCTGTTGCTAGGCCGCCTTGATCCTGAAAATTTTGCGGGCGGAGCAATCCCGCTTTCAGTGGATGCATCCGAGGCTGCAGTGGCTAACGTGCTGGCAGAACCGCTCAAGATGCCGTCGCAAGATGCGGCCTTTGGTGTGACCGAAATGGTGGATGAAAACATGGCCAATGCGGCCCGTGTTCACACCGTCGAAAACGGACGCGACATTGAACATTTCACCATGATCGGCTTTGGCGGCGGGGCACCGCTGCATGCTTGCCGCCTATGCGAAA
Source organism: Litoreibacter sp. JB4-2 (assembly GCF_055693445.1). Lineage (NCBI taxonomy): Bacteria > Pseudomonadati > Pseudomonadota > Alphaproteobacteria > Rhodobacterales > Roseobacteraceae > Litoreibacter > Litoreibacter sp. JB4-2. The sequence goes on along the minus strand of NZ_CM146334.1, from coordinate 1,955,896 downwards.
AATTGGGGATCAAGGAATTGATCATCCCGCCGGGCGCGGGGGTAGGCTCGGCCATTGGGTTCCTGAAGGCCCCGTTCAGCTATGAAGCCACGCGCGGCTTGTTCCAGCGCCTTGACGCTTTTGACTCCGCATCCGTGAACGCCGCGCTGTCAGAACTTGAGGCAGAGGCGACAGAGTTCGTCAACAAGGGTGCTGAGGGCGCCGAAACGACACATCGCCTGACCGCCTTCATGCGCTATTCTGGACAGGGTTGGGAAATTCCAGTTGTGCTGCCTTACAAGACATTTGCCGATAGCGACCGTGACACAATCTTCACCGCTTTTGAGGCCGCGTACCGCACATTGTTTGGGCGCGTCATCGATGGGCTCGGGATCGAAATCACAAATTGGTCACTGGTCGTAGCTACGAAACTGGACGCGACACCCCCCGTTATCCGCCATGACGCAGGCACGGCCGCACCGGTAATCCGCAGTCGCCAATTCTATGACGCGGCCCTACGCAAATTGGTTGATTCTGACTGAGGTTGCACGGGAAGACATGACGCCGGGCAAGTCGGTCGCGGGCCCTGCGATCATCGTCGAGAGTGAAACGACTACCATCGTCACATCCAGCTATAGCGCTGTGGGACAAGGCGACGGCAGCCTGCTCCTGATCCGTAAGGGAGACAACGAATGACCCCGACATCGATTGATTATCAAATCATGTGGAACCGCCTGATCGCGGTGGTCGAAGAACAGGCAACGACATTGATCCGCACCGCGTTCTCGACCTCCGTGCGGGAGGCCGGGGACCTCTCTGCTGGGTTGTTTGACCAAAGCGGTCGGATGATTGCCCAAGCGGTCACCGGCACGCCGGGTCATGTGAATGCGATGGCGGAAAGTGTCACGCATTTCGCGGCACGTTTTGGTCCGCAAGAAACCTTCGATAGCGACGTTTTTATCACCAACGATCCTTGGTTAGGGACCGGGCATTTGCACGACATCACCGTTGTCACGCCCGTGTTCCGCAAGGGTGCCCACATCGGTTATTTCGCTTGCACCGCACATGTCGTTGACATTGGCGGGCGCGGTTTTGGTCCCGATGCGAGTGAGGTGTTTGAGGAAGGGTTGCTGATCCCGATCACGAAATTTGCCGAGCGTGGGCAAGTGCAAACACTGCTCGTAGACATGATCCGCGCCAATGTGCGCACGCCCGATCAAACTGTCGGCGATGTTTATTCGCTGGCCGCGTGCAATGAGGCGGGTGATCGCCGTTTGCAGGCAATGATGGACGAATTCCGCATTGATGATTTGACAGGCCTGTCCGAATTCATCGTTGAAACCTCGCGCAAGGCGACGCAAGCGGCGATTGCCAAAGTGCCAAATGGTGCTTTCAGTCACGACATGCAGGTCGATGGTTATGACGCACCGGTGCATATGCAGGTCGCGCTCACCATCGACGGCGACCGTTTGCGTGCTGATTTTGCGGGGACATCAGGGATGTCCCGGTTCGGTGTCAACTGTCCTGAGGTCTACACCCGCGCCTATGCCTGTTACGCGCTGAAATGCGCAATCGCGCCGGAAGTGCCTAACAACACCGGATCTTTGGAGCCGTTCGAGATCACCGCGCCTGAAGGCTGCATCCTCGCCGCCCGCCGTCCGGCGCCTGTTTCCGTGCGGCACGTCATGGGGCATTTGGTGCCCGATGTGGTGCTGGGCGCTTTGCATCAGGCCTTGCCAAACACGGTACCTGCCGAAGGGTCCAGCGCACTTTGGAACATCCAGATTTCTGCCCGGCCGAGCGACACCTCCAGTGATCTGCCAAACCGCGAGATTTTGATGTTTAACTCTGGTGGCACTGGCGCGCGACCTTCGGTAGACGGGTTGTCTGCCACGGCCTTCCCGTCTGGCGTGTCGACCATGAGCGTTGAAGCGACAGAACATGTCGGCCCGATCACCGTCTGGCGCAAGGACCTGCGTGAAGGATCAGGTGGGGCAGGGGCGACGCGCGGGGGCTGGGTCAAACGATCGAGATCGAGGCGCGTGAGGGCTACGATTTTTACTTTAACGCGATGTTTGACAGGGTCAAAAACCCAGCGCGTGGCCGCGATGGTGGCGGAACCGGCGCGGCAGGCGCCGTGGAACTCGCCGATGGGACCACGCTGCGCAGCAAAGGGCGGCAAATGGTCAAAAATGGCCAACGCCTCAAGCTGAGTTTGCCTGGTGGCGGGGGCTATGGCCCTCCGAACGCGCGGCAAGACGACCACATTGCACAGGATTTGCGCGCAGGGCTGATTACCCCGGCGCAGGCCAAAGAAGACTATGGATATGAGGGATAACAGATGACTGCCAAACCAATCGCATTGATCACAGGGGCCGCGCAGGGCATCGGGTACGCTTGTGCTGAGTCCCTAAAGGAAGACGGCTTTGACGTGATCCTGTCCGACATCAACGCCGAGGGTGTGTCCGAGGCGGGCAAGACGCTTGGCGCATTGGCAGCGATCACTTGCGACATGGGTGATCTTGATCAGATCGAGGCGATGTTTTCACAGGTCGCCAAGATCGGCCCTGTCAGCGCATTGGTAAATAACGCGGGCGTGGCGATGCCCGGCGATTTCCTATCCTACGACGTCGAAACCTTCGACAAGGTGATCAACATCAACCTGCGTGGCGTTTTCGTCGCTACGCAAATGGCAGCACGCACCATGGTCGAACACAAGATCGAAGGAGCCATCGTCAATATGTCTTCGATCAACGCCCAAGTCGCGATCCCGGCGATCCCGGCCTATTGTGCGTCCAAAGGCGGGGTGATGCAGCTGACAAAAGTCGCCGCTTTGGCCCTGGCCAAAGACAACATCCGCGTGAACGCTGTTGGCCCCGGGTCCATCGATACCGAGATGATGGCAGGCGTTAACGCCAACCCGGAAGCTTTCAAAACCGCCATGTCACGCACGCCGTTGGGCCGCGCTGGCGAAGCGCGTGAGATCGGTGATGTTGTCGCCTTCCTGTGCTCAAAGAAAGCCAGCTATGTCACAGGTGAGACGATTTATGTCGATGGCGGCCGTCTTGGCCTGAACTACACCTGCTGAGGCGCGCCAATGTCCCGTTACGCTGAAACCTACGCACGTTGGAAAGCCGATCCAGAGGGGTTCTGGGCCGAAGCTGGACAGGATATCGACTGGTTCACACCCGCCACCAATACCTTCAACCCTGACAGCGGCGTCTATGGCCGATGGTTCGACGGGGCGACGTGCAACACGTGCTATAACTGTGTAGACCGCCATGTCGACGCCGGGCATGGCGAGCGTCAGGCGGTGATCTATGACAGCCCTGTGACCGGGCAAATGCGCCGCTATAGCTTTGCCGAATTGCAAAGCGAAGTCAGTGCTTTGGCCTTCGTGCTGCGCGGGCTGGGCGTGGAAAAGGGCGACCGGGTCGTAATCTACATGCCGATGGTGCCACAGGCTATTTTTGCCATGTTGGCCTGCGCCCGGCTGGGCGCAATCCATTCAGTGGTATTTGGTGGTTTCGCTCCGCAAGAACTCGCCACGCGAATTGATGATGCTGCGCCCAAAGCGATTATTTCGGCCTCCTGCGGGATCGAGCCGGGGCGCGTGATTGCCTACAAACCTTTGCTCGACGAGGCAATTGAACTGTCGAACAACAAGCCCGACCATTGCGTGATCTTGCAACGCGAGACGCAGACCTGCGATCTGACACCCGGCCGCGATGTGGATTATGCCCAATCGGTTGAGGCCGCTATCGCGCAAGGCCAAGGCACGGAATGCGTTCCTGTGGACGCCACAGATCCGCTTTATATCCTCTATACGTCTGGCACCACCGGCCAGCCCAAAGGCGTCGTGCGTGACACGGGCGGGCATATGGTGGCGTTGAAATGGACGATGGAACACCATTACGGCATCAAGCCGGGCGAAGTGTTTTGGGCGGCCTCCGATGTGGGTTGGGTCGTCGGGCATTCCTACATTTGTTATGGGCCTTTGCTGCACGGTGCGGCCACGGTCGTCTATGAAGGCAAGCCTGTCGGCACCCCTGATGCGGGCGCCTTCTGGCGCGTGATCCAGGATCACAAGGTCGCGGCGATGTTCACAGCGCCCACCGCCTTTCGCGCGATCAAAAAAGAAGACCCCAAAGGCGCGTTGATTGGCGATTATGACCTGAGCGAATTTCGTACTCTTTTCTTGGCTGGTGAACGGTCCGATCCAGCAACTATCGAATGGGCGCAAGCCAAGCTGGACCGCCCGGTGATTGATCACTGGTGGCAGACCGAAACCGGATGGGCCATGTCGGGCAATCCGGTGGGGCTTGGAACGTTTCCGGTCAAGCTGGGATCGCCGGGCAAACCTATGCCGGGCTATGACATTCGCGTGCTGGACGACGCAGGGCAGGAGGTCGCCCCCGGTACTTTGGGCAATATCGTATGCAAACTGCCGTTGCCGCCCTCTGGCTTTCCGACATTGTGGGGCGCGCCGGAACGGTTCCTCACGTCTTACATGGACGAATACCCCGGATTTTACGCGACCTCGGACGCAGGTATCATCGACGAGGACGGCTACGTTTTCATCATGGCGCGGACGGATGACATCATCAACGTGGCGGGCCACCGTCTGTCAACGGGCGCTATGGAAGAGGTCATCGCCGGCCATCCCGACATCGCCGAATGTGCGGTGGTGGGCAAAGCGGATGCGCTAAAGGGACAAATGCCGCTGGGATTCTTTGTGCCAAACGACGGGGCAGACCGCGCAGCGGACGATCTGGAACGCGAATTGATCAAGCTGGTGCGCGAAAAGATTGGTGCTGTAGCCGCGTTCAAATGCGCGCTGGAAGTCAAGCGCTTGCCCAAGACCCGCTCTGGCAAAGTCTTGCGTGGAACGGTGCAGAAGATCGCGGATGGGGCAGAGTATAAAATGCCCGCGGCCATCGACGACCCGGCCATTCTTGACGAAATCACAACCGCGCTGCATGCGCGCAACCTAATCGGAGAGCCCACATGATTGAACGCGCACAAACATCCGCCCGGATGAGCAAAATCGTCAAACATAACGGGACGATCTATCTCAGTGGACAGGTCGGCGAAGGAGCCACCGTAACAGAGCAAACCCAAGACTGCCTTTCACGGGTCGATGCGCTTCTCAAAGAGGCAGGATCAGACCGCGAACACATGTTGCAAGCCATAATCTGGCTCTCGGACATGAAACACTTTGCAGAAATGAACGCGGTTTGGGACGCTTGGGTGCCCGCAGGCCACGCGCCCGCCCGCGCTTGCGGTGAATCCAAACTGGCACGCGATGTTCTGAATGTTGAGATCACCGTCATTGCCGCTGAAAAGTCGGACATTTAAGGGAGAAATTCTATGTCGCTTGCTGTTGAAATGCGAGATGTGAACAAATTTTATGGCACGTTTCACGCCCTCAAAAACATTAACCTTTCCGTAACCAAAGGCGAAAAAATCGTCGTCTGTGGGCCGTCCGGGTCGGGGAAGTCCACGATGATCCGCACGATCAATCAGTTGGAAGAACACCAGTCCGGCGACATCCTCATCAACGGCGAGATGATCAACGCTGATGCGCCAAATATCGAAGAGATGCGCCGCGAAGTTGGCATGTGTTTTCAGCATTTTAATCTGTTCCCGCACCTCAGCATCCTGGATAACTGCACTTTGGCTCCGATGCTGGCGCGCAAGACGCCCAGAGCCGAAGCAGAAGAGATCGCCATGGGGTTCCTCAACAAGGTTCAGATCGGGAACCAGGCGGCAAAGTTCCCCGGTCAGCTTTCAGGTGGGCAACAACAACGCGTCGCAATCGCCCGGGCATTGTGCATGAAACCCGAAATCCTTTTGTTTGACGAACCGACCTCGGCGCTCGACCCCGAAATGATCGGCGAAGTGCTGGATGTGATGATCACACTTGCGGAAGAAGGCATGACGATGGTCTGCGTTACGCACGAAATGGGTTTTGCGCGCAAGGTCGCCGACCGCGTGATCTTTATGGATGCAGGTGAGATCATTGAAGAAAATGACCCCGAAACCTTCTTCACATCGCCGCAAAGCGACCGCACCCGCACTTTCCTCGATCAGGTACTCACGCATTAGTCGTATCAACATCGGTAGCGTCAGCCTTTAAGCCGCTGTAAACACCAGGATGGCGCTTGGGCAAACGATTTTAGTACGGACCTTAAGTTTGGGGCGGTTATTGTCGTCGTAAATCGCGGGCGACTGTTGAGGTCTTCGCGCGACCACCTAAATGTTTATTGGCGCGTTAGCAGCAAACCTCACTTAGATGCCGCCAATAGATGAGCATTTGCTCATCGAAATGTTGAAGTGTCATGGCCTTGCAGTCCGGGGCTGTCGGCAACACAATGCGTCGCAACACTTCTGATTTGCCAGGGCGCGCTTCTTTGATGAAACCAATACCTCTTCTTGCGGGCCTTGCGCTGCTCGTCGCTGCTGGCATTGCCGCAGTATTGCTGTTGCCCGGCCAAAATCAAGTGTCGGAGACCGCAGAATTTACCGCGCCGGGCCTTGATCCTTTGACGATTGAGGACGCGCGCACCGAGTTTTGGCGGCTGACGCCCGCGCTGCTTTTGGTTGTCTATGACGCGTTTGGGCAGACCGAGGAAGACACGATCTACGACACCTTGGCCAGCGTCACCCATGGCGACGCTTTGGAATTTCTCTACCTTGAACGCGTGGGGGCAATGGCGGGCGGCGGTTTGGAGGAGGCGGATCAGACGATCCATGAGATCAAGCTGCTGAACACCCAGGTTGCGCGGGAAGGCGGAACATTGGCGATCAATGCCTCATGGCAGGTGATTGGAACCGTCGGACATGCAGAGCACCTACATGTGCGCGGCAACACCTACAGCGCGGATTTGTCCGTATCGCCGGTTGATGGCGCTTGGCGGATCACGGATTTTGAGCTGCTACAGGTCAATAGGGACGCGGCGGGCGAGACATTCCTTGCCCCGCAAACGAACTGATGATCACACTTGAAAACGTCACCTTCTGCTATGGCGGCAGCGATTTCCGCCTGCGCGTGCCGGAGTTTTCACTGGCCGACACCGAACGCGTGGCCATCGTGGGCCCGAGCGGGAGCGGCAAAACCACGTTGTTGAACCTGATTGCAGGTATCTTGACGCCGGAGGCCGGAAAGATTGACGTGGCGGGTACGGATGTTGCTACGCTGTCTGATCCGGCGCGGCGGCGCTTTCGGGCCAGCACGATTGGGTTTGTCTTTCAGGACTTTGCGCTGCTTGACTATTTGTCGGCCCGCCAAAACATCCTTTACCCCTACCGCATCACCCCCGCGCTGACCCTTGACGCGGCGGCGCGAGACCGGGCCGACGCTTTGGCGGAGGCCTGCGGGATTGGCGACAAGCTGGATCGCCACCCAAACGCCTTGAGCCAAGGTGAACAACAACGCGTCGCGATTTGCCGGGCGTTGGTGACCCAACCGAAACTGATCTTGTCGGATGAGGCGACCGGCAATCTGGACCCGGCCAGCAAGACGCGCATCCTTGATCTGCTGTTTGAACAGGCCGCAGAGGCGGGCGCGCCCGTGCTGGCTGTGACCCATGACCACGAATTGCTGCCACGATTTGAGCGGGTGATTGATTTCGCGCAATTCCGCGAAGAGGCCCCGGCATGAATGCGCTTTATCTGGCCTTTGCCTATATGCGCTACCATTGGGGGCGCAGCCTTGTGCTGACATTGGTGGCGGCGTTGATCCTGTTTGTGCCGATTGCCACGCAAATCTTGCTGTCGACCAGCGAACGTTCGCTGGTGGCGCGCGGCGATGCGACGCCGCTTTTGCTGGGCAGCCGTGGGTCGCAGCTGGATCTGACGATGGCCGCGCTTTATTTCTCGGACGAGCGGCCGGACCCGGTGCCGATGCGCGAGGTGGAAGCCGTTTGGGATAGCGGCCTGGGCATTCCAATTCCGCTGCATTCCGCGTTTTCGTCTGGCGGGTTCCGGATCGTTGGCACGACGCTGGACTATTTCGATTTCCGCGGCCTCAGCCTGACGGACGGGCGGGGATTGTCGGTGCTGGGCGATGCCGTGATCGGGTCAGATGTGGCGGCATTGCTTGGCAAGGGGGTGGGGGACACGTTGGTGTCATCGCCGGAGAACCTATTCGATCTGGATGGGGTCTATCCGCTGGAGATGCCCATTGTCGGCGTGCTGGCGCCCACAAACTCACCCGATGATCAGGCGATTTTTGTCGATATCAAAACGGCTTGGGTGATCCAGGGGATCGGCCACGGGCATGAAGATGTTGTGACGGCCTCGCAAGTGGCGGCGGGCACCGCGGCGCTGTCCAATGCGGCTGTCGTGCAATACCAGCGCATTACCGACGACAATATCGACAGCTTCCATTTCCACGGCAGCCAGGACGAATTCCCGACATCTGCGGTGATTGTGGTGCCTAATGACACGCGGTCGGGAACCATCCTGAAAGGTCGATACCTTGATAGCGAAAGCCCGACCCAGCTGATTGAGCCCGCTGGGGTGATCAAAGGCCTGGTGGACCGGATTTTCCGGATCAAATCCCTGCTCGACGCGGTGACCATGATTATCGCCGTTGCAGCAATGGCGGCCATCGGCTTGGCAGTTTTTCTCAGCTACCGGTTGCGCGCAAAGGAAATCGCAACAGCTGTAAAATTGGGCGCCAGGCGCGGCATGGTCCTTCGGCTGTTGTCGGCAGAAACAATCACATTACTATCGCTGTCAACGCTCATCGCTTTGGTGGGGGCTGCGATCGTCTCGCGCAATGCCGAGGCTTGGGTCGGCTGGCTGCTTGCCCTTGGTTCATAATCAACAGAGGTTCCTATGAAACGCCATTTTCTCACTGCATCAGTCGCGGCTTTTGTCGCAGCAACGCCGGCGCTTGGTCACTACGGGATGATTATCCCAAATGACTCGATGATTAGTCAGGAAGATGGGCGAACTGTTGCGTTGACCATGTCGTTCTCGCACCCGTTCGAGCGGGACGGAATGGTGCTGGACACGCCTGTTGCGATTTCGGTGACGCATGAAGGGACGACGTCAAACCTGCTGGGCGATCTGACCAGTGCCACGGTTATGGACGATCAGGGCTACACGCTGGATTACCGTTTGGATCGTCCCGGCACCTATATCTTTGCGATGGAGCCGCAGCCCTTTTGGGAGCCTGCCGAGGATTCCTTCATCATTCATTACACGAAGACCTATGTGACCGCTTTTGGCGATGACGAAGGTTGGGATGCGGAGCTGGGGCTGAAGACCGAGATCGTACCACTGTCCAAGCCCTTCGGCCTGTGGGAACACAACGTGTTTCAAGGCATCGTGAAAATGGATGGCGCGCCCGTTCCTTACGCTGAGGTCGAGGTTGAGTTTTTCAATGATGCCGGGGCCACCGTGCCCGACGAGCTGATGATCACCCAAACCGTGAAAGCGGACGCGTCCGGCGTCTTCACCTACGCGCCGCCCTCTGACGGTTGGTGGGGCTTTGCAGCGCTGAACACCGCTGATTACACCTTGCCGCAGGATGGCGAGGATAAGGCGGTTGAGCTTGGCGCGGTGATCTGGGTCCATTTCGAAGAATGGACCGGGCAGTGATCCGAACCGCGGCCTTTGCTGCTATCGTTGCCACGCTCCCATTTGGGGCGGCGGCACATCAGCTGATCGTTTTCGCCTCAGTCGATTGTGAGGCCGTGACCGTGGAGGCCAAGTTTTCCAACGGCAACCCGGTCCAACTGGCGGATGTGCGTGTTCTTGACGGCCAGAATGATCTGCTGGCCACCGTGCCGATTTCAAAGGACGGAACCGTTGCCGTGCCGCTTGAAAGCTTGAACCATTCCGAAGGTCTGGTGATCGAAGTCGATACCGGCAGCCACGACAATTACTGGATCGTCACACCCGACGACATCGCCCGAAGTTGTCAGAGTTGACCATGCTGCGCCCCTTTCAAACCTTGCTGGCCGCCGGGCTGATCTTTGCTGCCAATATCGCCACGGCACAGGATCAGCCCCGAATTGTCACCGTGAACTACCCGCTGCAGTATTTTGCAGAGCGCCTAGCGGGCGATACGGCTGAGGTTGTGTTTCCGGTTCCTACCGAAGTGGACCCATCATTTTGGCGGCCATCCATTGCCGATATCAGCATGATCCAATCCGCTGATCTGATCGTGCTGAATGGCGCGGGATTTGCCACTTGGGTCGACCGGGTGTCTTTGCCGCGCTCCAAAGTTGTGAACAGCTCAGCCGCGATCGAAGATCAGTTTATCATCACCGAAAGCATCACCCACAGCCATGGCGACGGCGGGGAGCATTCGCATGAAGGGTTGGCGTCCTATCTCTGGCTCGACCCGATGCTCGCGATTGCACAGGCAGAAGCTATGGCTGCCGCAATTACAGCCCGAGATCTTGCGCCGGCGGAGGACGTTGCGGCGCGGCTGGGCAGCTTGCGGGCCGATTTGGAAGCTATGGATGCCCAAGCGCGCGAGGCTTTGGATGGCCTGCAAGATATGACACTCATTGCGACCCACCCTCGCTATGAATACCTGGCCCGGCGCTACGACCTTACGATGAGATCATTGGAATGGGACGCCGGGGCTATGCCAAGTGACGCCGAGATCGAAAACCTGCGCAGCCTGGTCGCGGAAACGCAGGCACAGGTTTTGGTCTGGGAAGCAACGCCGCCGCGCGAGGCGTTCGAGGTCACAAGCGCCATGGGGATGCGCAACATCGTATTCGCCCCACTTGCGCACAGTGTCGACGGGCGCACCTATGTCGAAACCTATTCTGATGCGACTTTGGAGATGTCAAAGGCCGCAGCGCAATAGGTAAAGTGGATTTGCAACGGCAACCGGCAATTGCGACGCTGCAGCGCTACTTCCATTGGAATTGGACACTTCGGCACGCCGCTATAATGCGTTCGCAAGCTCACGACTTACTGTCCTCCGACTAGGATCTAAATGGGCGCCGGCCTAAGCTAAACACATCGATTAACACTGGCTCATTTGGGTGCGCGGTGCCGAAACGGTGTAACAAAACTGGCATTGGTTCACCAAGCGGGTTCATTCTGCGGGCACAGCTGACTTTAGCCTACCTGACCACTACATCGTAAGTCAGTGTCCCCCCTCCTGATGGGGTTGAAATCTTTGCCGTAAAACTGTCTGAGCCTCGAAAGCCTCGTGAGGGTTGATACCAAATCTGTGTCGCCCCCACGGTTTTTCCATTGCATGAGCCGATATCACCACCGCGTAGTTGCCCAGCGCCAATTTTAGAGGCTCCATTCCGTAGTAGGATTTTGCCGTTTTGAGGCTCTCTGACTATGAAAATCTCGACAAATGCAGTTTTGCACATTCCGTCCCACGCGGCGTGCTGTGTCACCAGCTCTTCCTTTTCAAAAGAAACTATGGTTGCAGCCCCGCTGCTCGGGACAGCCGTCTCTACGGGGTCGCATGCGGCTAGGACAGCCAAAAAAAAATAGGCTTTAAGCATTTTGAATATAACACAGTCCAATCTCCTTGGAGCGCACTCTTAACTCATGGAAAGCTGACAAGGTCAAACTTGTCCGGATCAAAGCGACTTAATAATTGTGGATCTAGGTCGATCTCTGCCAGAGGTCTATTTTTCAACTTCATTGCGATGCTAATATCGGAGGAATAGGCGCAACTGTTTCGCGAATGAGATGCTCTCAGAATAGCGTAACGAGAGACAGAGGCGATTCAAAGAACTCACGTCAATCTTTGCAATTTGTTGTTACCATATTGAACAGCAGGCTTTTGGAAAAATTGCAGCATCCGGTAACTTTGGGTTCAAAGCAGACATTCAATCGAAGTAGAGCACCCACCTGGGATCAAGCGGTTTTGTCCCCGCCGGGCACCGCCAAATCGCCCGGCGGGGTTGGCGACCGGTCTGGTCTTGGCGCTTCTAATATTTGGAAGAAGTGTTTGGCTGATATTGAACTCGGGCGAACAGTGGTGAGATCGCCATCCTCAGGTCTGGCGAAGTGCAGTGGGTGCTCGCAATCGCGGATCGCAGACATGCATTAACCCGGCCTAAATCTCTCCATGTCCAATTGGGCGCGTGAAGGTTCGGAGGCGTCAAATATGTATGATCCCCAGCAGTTGCGCGCGCTGAGAGCTGAGGTCGCGCAAGCAGTGAAGGCACAAGACCCGGTGGCGGCCTTGGAGGCGCCTCCCAAATCGGTCGAATGCGGGGATACGCTCATTCATCTCGCGGCGGAGTGCGGGGTTTTGGCTGAGGCCGCGTTGAACCGCTATATCGGCACGTTTTTTCAGCGCAAAGATCGCGCCCAATTGGCCTGTGCTGCGTCAGACGAAAGGCTTGGGCACCCCAGCTTGCGGGCATACTGGGATTTTTCGGCGCGGTTTCGCGACAGCGATCCGACGTTACGATTGGACGACATGATTGCGGCCTATCGGACCTGCTCACCGGGATCGAGTAGCCGGTTGCGGTTTGTGCATTTGTTGTGCGGGCAATCCTACCGGGACCGTGCGTTTGACTTCATTTCATCCTGGGCCGCGGGCGCGACAAACCCTGAGCTGGCCTCCATCCCGAACCGCTATCTTTACGGGCTCTTGATCGGGTTGATACATGACGGGCGCAAGGCGCTTGCGCGTGATTTGCTGGCCCGACGCGGAGCCCAAATGAGCGCGCTTGATCATCTGTTTTTCACAGTGCCCCGATGGATGCTGGCGGAACGCGAAGAAGCGCCGCCCACGACCGACGCGCTTGTGGCCGCGCTTCACGCGGCATTGCCGGATCGGGGGCCAGAATGGGATTGGTTTTGTAGAGCCTACCGCGACAAAATCCGCTCAGCCGGGCAGGACTTCACCAACATCCGAATGGAGCCAGACCAGGCACAGGCCCTGCGCGATATCCTCTTGCAAGCGGTTCGTGACCGGCAACCGCTCGCCTTTCAGCGCATGGGGGACGGCGCGGCTTACCGCATGGCGCTGCCCGATTGCGCGCAAAGCGCGTCCGCGAAGCTGCCGGGCGACGACCAATTGCGGGAGGAGGCTTGGTGGCAGCACCGCATCGCACCAGAGCGCGGTGACTTTTTTGCGCGCGAGATTGCACAAGCCCTACAAGGTGCGGACGTACTGGGTGTGTGTTCGGCGCATCGCTTGATCCGCGACGCGGCACCGGGCACATCAATGACCGACACGACAACCGGGCGTGCCCTTTTGGCCCATGTTCATGCGCTTGGTCGCGTCATCAGCTTGGCCGACAAATGCGTGACGGAAGATCGCGCGCACACGATCCTGTATACGCGGGCATTTTTGTCCCAGCTTATCGCTGCTGCCGAACATGTCGTTGTCGTCGGGGGGCTGTCGCCCGCGCAGATGCGGCTGCCAAATGCGGAGGCGATGACGTTTATTTCGCTGGTCCCGGAACAAAACAAAGGCCTGCCTGTTGCAGATTGTGCGGCCTCCATCACCGAAGAGTTTGAGGCGACCAAAGCCCGCGTCACGGCCGCCTGCGCGCCGGGCCGTGTGCTGCTGGTATCAGGCGGCTATGTCGGCAAGGCGTTGGTTCATGAAGGAAAACTGGCTGGCGCCGTGGCGCTAGATATCGGATCGCGGGCCGACAGTTTGGCGGGTTACCACACGCGCAGCCCGGCCGATGCCATATAAACCTGCGCGACGACCGCATGCTGCATGCATATAAACCCATTGCGCATTTCACGGCTTGCATTGCAGCCTTTGCTTTCGTAAGCACCAAACCCAGTGCAGGGGCTTAGCTCAGTTGGTAGAGCATCGGTCTCCAAAACCGAGGGTCGTGGGTTCGAGTCCCTCAGCCCCTGCCAGTCCATATGCCGCGCCGCGCTTTCTGACGGACGGCCATGCGCCACAATAGGCCGCTGCTATGAAATGCGTTCCCGACATCCCCTTTGACCCCGCCAGCGAGCTGATGCTCGACATGTATCTGCCCAACTCGTTGACGGCGCAGGCTTGCATTATTTACGCGCATGGCGGCGGGTTTCGCAAAGGCACGCGGCAGGACGAGGCCGTGCCGCATTTTGCCAAGAAACTGACCGATGCAGGCTACGCTGTGGCATCCGTCAGCTACCGGCTTGCGACCCCGTTGGCCGCATTTTCGGAAGCCGATCAAGCCTACATTGCGGCCTACCAAAGGCGCAGCGAGGGGATCCGTTTTGGACTATCCTCCAAGCTTTACGGACCGGCCTTTATTGCGGCGCTGGAAGATCTGTCGCGCGCGATTGAATTTTTGTGGGTTGAGGGCAACAACCTCGGCATCGCGACGCGAAAAATTGGGGTTTTGGGCGTCTCGGCTGGCGGAATTGCCGCTTTGTCGCTGGCCTTCCCACCCAGCCATTGGCGCGCGCGTTTGGCAATGCCCGACGCGGTTGTGGCGATTTCGTCGGCTATTGTGCAGCCTTGGCGGCTGTCATCCAAGGGTGTGCCTTGCCTGATGTTTCACGGGCCCAATGACCGCATCATCGATATCCAGGATGCCCAGTTTGGCGCCTCGCGCGCGGCGCAGGTGGGGGCACCAGTGACTTTGGTCGACACCCAAGTGCCGGGCCATGCCTCACAGGTCGACGCTGTTTTGGATAAATCGCCACATGACGGCGGCGCCAGCTATATGGAAATGGTTTTGCGCCATTTCGGCAGTGCGCTGTTGGTACGCGACTAAATATCCTGACCGCGTTCCAAAAGCCGGTCGATCAACTGGCGTTGCAACGGGATTGAGTCGCCGCCCCCAAAGCTCATCGCGCCACCGGTATAGAGAGAGCCATACGTCTTCGCTAGGTTCACCGCTTGTCCAAGGCCCGAGATCAGCTGATCTTTTTCCAGCGGCGAAAGCGGGTGGATAAAAACGCCCCACAACCGGCCCTGAGCAATCGCATAGCGTGCATCAAGGGCCGTATCGAAATTCGCCTGCATGACCCGCATGACCTCTTCCGCATCCATATCGGCAGCCGCGCGGATTGGCACCATCGCCCGCATCCGATCGGCGCTGTGATCGGTGATGATCAGGACCGGCACGTCCTCGATTGTCAGCTGAAACTGAAACCCGTTGGTCTGGCTGTCGGGGTCAAGGGCCAAGACGATCTCACCCAAGCGTGATACGGTCATTGGGGCTTCGGGCAGCGGTGCGGCTTCTGGTTCGGTGATTTGTTGAGCCAGGGTTTGGGTTGCAATCACGACGGCAACGCCCAAGCCGCACAATAGCTGTTTCATGTTGGGTCCTCTCACGGATGCTTACGACAAGGCTAGACCAGCACAGCGCGCATCGCCAAGGCACCTTTTGGTGAGCGCCCCTTGCAAAAGCGCGCTCGGAGCCGTATTTGCCTTTCAAGCACCAGAATCTGACAGGGTCATGATCCATGACGAACCCAGCACAATTTATTCAGCAAACGCGCGCCGAGGTTGCCAAGGTCGTTTGGCCGACGCGCCGTGAGGTTCTGCTGACGACGGTGATGGTATTCATTATGGCGACGCTGACCGCGATTTTCTTCAGCCTTGTGGATCTAACAATTCGCACCGGCTTGAACAGCGTATTTGGCCTGTTCTAAGCCGTCTATCCTATCAAAATTGACCTAAGTTCAACGTGTCTTTCGGTGCGGTGGTAAGGATTGGTTTGTCTTTGGCTCTTAGGGACGAAGAAAGTCCCGAGTGTGAAAGAGACCTGCCCATGACCGCTGCCGCCATCTTGTCAAATGTCGCTTCTGAGCAGGTCCCGGATAGCGACGTCATTCAGTCCGCGCTTCGTTTCGTGCGCAACCATCTGGACATGGAAGCAGCATATCTTTCCGAATTTGTGGGCGATGATCTGGTGTTCCGCGCCGTGGATGCGCCTGGGTTCGAAGACCTTGCCGCGCCGGGCAAGTCCATTCCGCTCAATCAGGTTTATTGTCAGCATATTTTGGCGGGGCGCTTGCCGGAGATTATGCAAGACACGCAAAACATCGCTCTGGCAAAGACTGTTCCGATCACAGACGCTGTTGGCATTAGGTCGCATGTCAGCGTGCCGATTAAACGGCGCGATGGGTCCAACTACGGTATGTTTTGCGTGTTGTCGCGCAGCCCAAAAGAGGATCTGAACGCGCGCGATCTGGAAGTCATGCGCGCCTTCGCGGATATTTCCGCCGATCAGGTGAACGAAAAAATCAGCGTCAAGACCGAGTTGGAACAATTGCGCGGCGATCTGGAACGCGTGATCGCTGAGCAGCGCTATTCGATCCTATTGCAGCCGATCATGGATATCGCGACGCGCCACCCCGTTGGGTTTGAGGCGTTGACGCGTTTCAAGTCGGAACCTTACCGCCCCCCAAATCTGTGGTTCGACGACGCGCAGCGCGTGAATATGCAGGTTGAACTGGAACTCGCTGTCATCGTGACTGCGCTTAAAATGCTCCCGTATTTGCCCGAACCCGCATACATTTCCGTGAACGCCTCACCCGTGACTGTCGCATCCGGGCAGCTTTTCGACGTCTTGAACGCCGCCCCGCTTGATCGCATTGTGCTTGAGGTGACTGAGCATGCCGAGATCACAGATCCGGTTGCGATGCTGAACGAAATTTCAAAATTGCGAGCGCATGGATTGCGTTTGGCGGTCGACGACGCGGGCGCCGGGTATTCGGGCTTGCAGCAAATCGTTCAGCTGAACCCAGATATCATCAAGCTGGACATTTCTCTGACCTCCGGGATCGAAAAAGACGTTGTGCGCCGCTTCCTTGCCGAAGCCCTTGTTGGATTTGCCGATCAGACCAGCGCGAAAATCGTTGCCGAAGGCATCGAAACAGAGGCGGAGCTTGCAGCCTTGCGCGCGCTGCGCGTGCCGTTGGGGCAGGGCTATTTGCTCGGCCGTCCGGCAGATCTGATCTCCGCTCAATCTTGGTTTCCCGGTGCTGCTTTGAAACGCGCCTAGAGCCAAACGCAGCCTTATAATCGCACTCGATTTGGCAACCGATAGGCGCGCAAGCCCTTGATCTCTTATCTCTCTCGCGGTAGGTGAGCCTCCAATCCCAGACGAAAGCGCGCATAGATCTCGAGATGCGCGCTGTTTTCGTTTCGGCAAGGCACTGATAACAAAGGCAATTTGGCAATGGCAAAACGGTGGTACTCGGTCTCGGTCCTCTCGAATTTCGAGAAGCGCATCGCTGAGCAGATCCGCCAATCTGTTGAAGAAAACGGATTGCAGGAAGACTTTGGCGAAGTGCTGGTTCCGACCGAAGAGGTCATTGAAATTCGTCGCAACAAGAAAGTCACTGCTGAACGCCGCTTTATGCCGGGCTATGTCTTGGTGCACATGGAAATGTCGGATCGCGGCTACCACCTGATCAATTCGATCAACCGCGTCACTGGGTTTTTGGGTCCGCAAGGCAAACCAATGCCTATGCGCGACGCCGAAGTCCAAGCGATCCTCGGCCGCGTTGAAGAAGGTGCAGAGGCGCCACGTTCCACCATCGTGTTCGACGTGGGCGAGAATGTGAACGTGACCGACGGCCCGTTCGAAGGCTTCTCGGGCATGGTCGAAGAAGTCGACGACGACAACCAACGCCTGAAGGTGACGGTGTCGATTTTTGGCCGGGCTACCCCGGTCGAGCTGGAATACACGCAGGTCACCAAAACGACCTGACGTGCATCACGTGGGAGGCGAGGCGCGCGCGCGTGCCAGACCGGACCACTATAACGAAGACCCGGCGGGACGCGTTCCGCGCGGGAGTTGAAAAGGAGAAGGCCAATGGCCAAGAAGATCGCTGGCACGATGAAGCTGCAGGTTCCTGCAGGTCAAGCCAACCCATCGCCCCCCGTGGGCCCTGCGCTGGGTCAGCGCGGTATCAACATCATGGAGTTCTGCAAGGCGTTTAACGCCAAGACCGCAGACATGGAGCCTGGTGCGCCATGCCCGACCGTGATCACCTACTATCAGGACAAATCGTTCTCGATGGACATCAAAACTCCACCGGCATCGTATTACCTGAAAAAGGCCGCCAAGCTGAAATCCGGCGCCAATAACCCAAGCCGCGAAATCGTGGGTTCGGTCACATCCAAGCAGCTGCGTGAAATCGCGGAAGCGAAGATGAAAGATCTGAACGCCAACGATATCGAAGGCGCAATGCTGATCATCGCGGGCTCCGCTCGCTCTATGGGCATCGAGGTGAAGTAATGGCTAAGCACGGAAAACGCACAACTGCCGCACGTGAGCAGTTCGCAGGCAAGCGCGACGTCACTGTCGAAGAAGCCGTCGCATTGGTGAAAAACAACGCCAAAGCCAAGTTTGACGAAACCGTTGAGATCGCAATGAACCTCGGCGTTGACCCGCGTCACGCCGACCAGATGGTACGCGGCGTTGTTGCCCTTCCAAACGGCACCGGCAAAACCGTCCGCGTTGCTGTTTTTGCACGCGACGCGAAGGCCGAAGAAGCCAAAGCGGCGGGCGCGGACATTGTTGGCGCTGAGGACCTGATGGAGATCGTGCAAGGCGGCAAGATCGAATTTGATCGCTGCATCGCGACACCTGACATGATGCCAATCGTTGGCCGTTTGGGTAAAGTTTTGGGCCCACGCAACCTGATGCCAAACCCGAAAGTGGGCACGGTGACTATGGATGTCGAAGCAGCTGTCAAAGCGGCTAAGGGCGGCGAAGTTCAGTTTAAAGTCGAGAAAGCGGGTGTTGTACATGCCGGCGTCGGCAAAGCCTCTTTCGACGAAGGCAAGCTGGTCGAAAACGTGCGTGCCTTTGTTGGTGCGGTTGCGAAGAACAAACCGGCGGGCGCGAAAGGCACTTACATGAAGAAGATCGTCGTATCTTCAACCATGGGTCCAAGCGTCACGATCAACGTCGAAAACGCGACCGGCAACTAAGTCTGGCAGCTGAAGCTGGCACTACCTTTGTTGCGTCTCAAAATTTCAAAGACGGGCCTTTTGGCCCGTCTTTTTGTGCAATTTCCCGCCTGTTGGTAAATTTTGTTCAATTTATGTGGGCGTCGCCTCAATTTCGCCCTACTCGTATCGGCTAACAGAAGTTAACAGTGCGTTAACTAAAGGTTAGGGTCCGCGAGTTTCTGCATCGGACCTTCTAATAAAAGGGGACGAGGGCATGTCATTCGCGTTTTCGACGGCGGACAATGGATCGGCAATCAAGTGGGGCACGGCGACGTTGGGTACGTCAAGCGGGCCGGTTTATTGGGACGCCGATTTCATCGATGATCTCGACTTCAACAACGCGCTCTATTCCGAAACACAGTTTGAAGATGCCCTGTCAGACGCGTTCCAAGCCTGGGAAGATGTATCCGGCATCGATTTTGAAATCGCGAGCGCTTCTGACTCGCCTGATATCACCGTGTTCTCGGAATCGCTTGCAGGATCAACTGTTGGACAAGCGCGGTATTCATTCTTTGAAAAGCCCGGTGTCAGCACCATGGTCGACGCAGAAATCGTGTTCGATTCTGACGAAGAGTGGTCGCCACAGGGGGTGCTGGGACAGTAGATTTTTACGCCGTGGCCTTGCACGAAATTGGCCATGCACTTGGGCTGGGCCACGTAAACGATACGTCTGAAATTCTCAACCCTTTCATTTCGACAGATGAGCTTGGGGATGGCGATGTCGCTGGTGCGCAGGCGCTTTATGGTGCCGCTGCGGCCTCGGCTCCGACGCCGCCACCTGCGTCATCGCCAGCGCCAGCACCGACACCCACGGCTGAGCCTACGCCGACACCTGTTCCGGAACCAACACCGACGCCCCCCGCGGCGCCAACACCAACTCCGCCCGCTTCCGACCCGCCGCCTGATCCACCAGCCAGTGCCCCGGAAAGCGACCCAATCGATGATGGCGGCGGCGGTGGTGGATTCGCCGGTGTTCTTGCTTTGCTCGGGCTCGGCTTCCTTGCGGCCTTTGGTGGGCTTGCGGGTGTCGCTTCGGGCGCTGCTGCCGGACTGGGTCTTATTGGTGGTGGCGGCGGGGGCGGTGGCGCTGCTTTGGGCTTTGGTCTCGCCTTGGGGCGAACCGATGAGGATGATGATTCAGAAGACGGTGATGACCCGCTTGCGGACTTCCCTTTGATCACGTTCAGCACTGCCGGAATGGGCTGCCCTATCTGTGGGGACACCGGCCACGCCGGACCAGAAGACTTCAACAGAGGCGACGATGATGTCGAGTTTGTTTAGCGCCTGACCGGCCCCCAAAGAAAGTCATAAGAATTTGGGGTTTCCTTGACTGAGATATCGGTTTAAGGAACCCCTTTATGTGCCGCGCGATTCTTTGTGCGGCATATTTCGTCCTAGATGGTGGGTGACCCAAAAGGTCTTAATGTCCTGCCTGAGACGGGAAAGACCCCATTCGTACCGATGTTTCGGGCGATTTTGGCTAAATCCCGATGAGGACCCGAATGCCGGCTTGCCGGCACTACTGAGCCGGGGCCTTAGGGTCCCCAAATTTGGAGTAAAACTGTGGATAGAGCCCAGAAAGAGAAAGTGGTCGAGGAACTCGGCCAGATCTTTGAAAGCTCTGGCGTGGTGGTTGTAAGCCATTACGAAGGTCTCACGGTTGCTGAGATGCAGGACCTGCGCGCGCAAATGCGTGAAGCTGGTGGGTCCGTTCGCGTCGCCAAGAACAGGCTCGCCAAAATCGCTCTGGAAGGTCAGCCATGCGCAAGCATTTCTGAATACCTGACAGGGATGACCGTTCTCGCCTATTCCGAGGACCCCGTCGCCGCCGCGAAAGTGGTGAACGACTATGCCAAGGGCAACGACAAGTTGCAGATCCTTGGTGGGGCCATGGGCGACAACGCTCTGGACGTCGCTGGTGTCAAAGCTGTCGCCGCTATGCCGTCTCGCGAGGAGCTTATTGCTTCCATCGTGGGCTGTATTGGCGCGCCTGCTTCGGGCATTGCCGGCGCTATTGGCGCACCTGCTTCGAACGTCGCAAGCATCCTGTCAACCATCGAGGAGCGCGCAGAAGCTGCGTAATTCTCAATGAGACCTTCGTGGGTTGTAAATCTCGCGTTGGAACACATCTTAATAGAACGGAAACAGTAAAATGGCTGATCTGAAAAAACTTGCTGAAGAGATTGTTGGTCTGACCCTTCTCGAAGCACAAGAACTGAAAACCATCCTTAAGGACGAGTATGGCATCGAGCCCGCAGCTGGCGGCGCAGTGATGATGGCTGGTCCTGCTGGTGGCGACGCTGGCGGCGCTGCTGAGGAGAAATCTGAATTTGATGTTGTTTTGGTCGCTGCTGGCGCATCCAAAATCAACGTCATCAAAGAAGTCCGCGCCATCACTGGCCTGGGCCTCAAAGAAGCAAAAGACCTGGTCGAAGCTGGCGGCAAAGCTGTCAAAGAAGGCGTCGACAAAGCCGAAGCAGAAGACATCAAAGGCAAGCTGGAAGCAGCTGGCGCCGAAGTCGAGCTGAAGTAATCCGGGCGCGGTTCTGCCGCGTACCACTTAAAATGAGCTGGACCCGATCAAAATTCGGGTCCGGCTTTCCGCGTCTCAGAGAGGGCCTTTGCGCCATAAGGCCTTCTCTAAGGAACGGTAAACCACTCGGGAGCGCATTCGTGGGAAGATGCGCAGGTATTGAGTGACCGCCCTTGTCCAAGCGACATGCCGCCCGGCCCCGGGGTGACATGTCCGAGGAAACTGAAAGGCTGAGACGAGCATGGCTCAAACATACGTTGGTCAGAAACGCATCCGTAAATATTTTGGCAAGATCCGCGAAGTTCTCGCAATGCCAAACCTCATTGAAGTTCAAAAATCATCATATGACCTCTTCCTGAAGTCCGGCGACCAGCTGGAACCGATGGATGGCGAAGGCATCAAGGGCGTATTTCAGTCCGTCTTCCCGATCAAAGACTTTAACGAAACCGCCATTCTGGAATTCGTGAAATACGAACTGGAAGAGCCGAAATACGATGTCGAGGAATGTCAGCAACGCGACATGACCTACAGCGCGCCTTTGAAAGTGACGCTGCGCCTGATCGTGTTTGATATCGACGAAGACACCGGCGCGAAATCGGTCAAAGACATCAAAGAGCAAGATGTCTTCATGGGCGACATGCCGTTGATGACGCCAAACGGCACTTTCGTCGTGAACGGCACTGAGCGTGTGATCGTATCCCAAATGCACCGTTCACCCGGTGTGTTCTTCGACCACGACAAAGGCAAAACCCATTCCTCGGGTAAGCTTTTGTTTGCATGCCGTATCATTCCATATCGCGGCTCCTGGCTGGACTTCGAATTCGACGCCAAAGACGTGGTCTTTGCGCGCATCGACCGCCGCCGCAAACTGCCTGTGTCCACCCTGCTTTATGCGCTGGGCCTGGACCAAGAGCAGATCATGGATGCCTATTACGACACAGTGTCTTTCAAAGCTGTGAAGAAAGGTGGCTGGTCCACCAAATTCTTCCCTGAGCGGATCAAAGGCACCAAGCCTGCTGCGGACATCATCAACGCCAAAACCGGCGAAGTGATTGCGGAAGCTGGCAAGAAAGTCACCCCGCGCGCCGTCAAGGCGATGATCGACAGCGGCGACATTGAAGAAGTGTTGCTACCCTTCGAAGGTATTGTTGGCCGTTTCGTGGCACGTGACATGATCAACGAAGAAACCGGCGAGATCTGGGTCGAAGCCGGCGATGAGCTGACATGGGAGCTGGACAAAAAAGGCGAAGAGGTCATCGGCGGTACGCTGAAGACTTTGATTGATAACGACGTCACGGAAATTCCCGTCCTCGACATCGATAACATCAATGTGGGTCCCTACATCCGCAACACTGTCGCAGTCGACAAAAACTTCAGCCGCGATACTGCGCTGATGGACATCTACCGCGTGATGCGCCCGGGCGAGCCGCCCACCGTAGAAGCGGCATCCGCGCTGTTCGACACGCTGTTCTTCGATAGCGAGCGCTATGACTTGTCCGCTGTTGGCCGGGTGAAGATGAACATGCGCCTCGATCTGGACGCGGAAGACACCGTGCGCACCTTGCGCAAGGAAGACATCGTGTCCTGTATCAAAGCGCTGGTTGACCTGCGTGATGGCCGTGGCGACATCGACGATATTGACCACTTGGGCAACCGTCGTGTGCGTTCCGTCGGCGAGCTGATGGAAAATCAGTACCGCGTTGGGCTGCTCCGTATGGAGCGCGCGATTAAGGAGCGTATGTCCAGCGTCGAGATCGACACTGTCATGCCGCAAGATCTGATCAACGCGAAACCAGCGGCTGCTGCGGTGCGTGAATTCTTCGGCTCCTCGCAGCTGTCGCAGTTCATGGACCAAACCAACCCGCTTTCGGAAGTGACGCATAAGCGTCGTCTGTCCGCGCTTGGGCCAGGTGGTCTGACACGTGAGCGTGCGGGCTTTGAGGTGCGCGACGTGCACCCAACCCACTACGGTCGCATGTGTCCGATTGAAACGCCGGAGGGGCCAAACATTGGTCTGATCAACTCGCTGGCCACCTTTGCCCGTGTGAACAAATACGGCTTCATCGAAACACCATACCGCAAGGTTGTGGACGGTGTCGTCACCGACGAAGTCAGCTACATGTCCGCAACGGAAGAAATGCGTCACACCGTGGCGCAGGCGAACGCGAACCTCGATGAGAACATGAAATTCGTCAACGATCTGGTGTCCACGCGCCAGTCGGGCGAATACATGCTGCAATCGAACGCGAATGTTGATCTGATCGACGTCTCGCCAAAGCAGTTGGTCTCGGTTGCGGCCTCGCTCATCCCGTTCCTTGAAAATGACGATGCGAACCGGGCCTTGATGGGCTCGAACATGCAACGTCAGGCGGTGCCTTTGCTGCAAGCCGATGCGCCTTATGTGGGCACCGGGATTGAGGGCGTCGTTGCCACCGATTCAGGCGCCGCAATTCAGGCGAAACGCGGCGGGATCATCGACCAGGTGGACGCGCAGCGTATCGTTGTGCGTGTTACCGATGATCTGGAGCCGGGCGATCCGGGCGTGGACATCTATTCGTTGCGCAAATTCCAGCGTTCGAACCAGAACACCTGCATCAACCAGCGTCCGCTGGTGAAAGTGGGTGACGTCGTTCGCAAGCAAGAGGTCATCGCCGACGGTCCATCGACCGACATGGGTGAGCTGGCGCTTGGTAAAAACGTCCTCGTCGCGTTTATGCCTTGGAACGGCTACAACTATGAGGACTCGATCCTGATCTCCGAGCGCATCGCGCGTGACGACGTCTTCACTTCGATCCATATAGAGGAATTCGAAGTCGCCGCCCGTGACACGAAGCTCGGCCCAGAAGAAATCACCCGCGACATTCCAAACGTAGGTGAGGAAGCCCTGCGCAACCTCGACGAGGCGGGCATCGTCTATATCGGTGCCGATGTGGAGCCGGGCGATATTCTCGTTGGTAAGATCACACCAAAAGGCGAAAGCCCGATGACGCCGGAAGAAAAGCTTCTGCGCGCCATCTTTGGTGAGAAAGCTTCCGACGTACGTGACACCTCGCTGCGCGTGAAACCGGGTGACTTCGGGACTGTCGTTGAAGTACGTGTCTTCAACCGCCACGGCGTTGAGAAAGACGAGCGGACCGTCCAGATTGAACGCGAAGAAGTCGAACGTTTGGCGCGTGACCGTGACGATGAGATGGCCATTCTGGACCGCAACATCTACGCGCGTCTGCAAGGCATGCTGATCGGCAAGACTGCCGTGAAGGGCCCGAAAGGCGTCTCATCCAACTCGGAAATCACACCTGAGATGCTGGAAATGCTGTCCCGCGGTCAGTGGTGGCAATTGGCCTTGGCTGAGGAAACTGAGGCCGCAGCGGTCGAAGCTTTGAACAGCCAGTATGAGGCGCAAAAGCGTGCCTTGGAGGCCCGTTTCGAGGATAAGGTCGAGAAAGTCCGTCGCGGCGACGACCTGCCACCGGGCGTGATGAAGATGGTCAAAGTCTTCGTGGCTGTGAAGCGCAAGCTGCAGCCCGGCGATAAAATGGCCGGTCGTCACGGCAACAAAGGGGTTATCTCCAAAGTTGTTCCGATGGAGGACATGCCGTTCCTTGAAGATGGTACTCCGGTCGATTTCTGTCTGAACCCGCTGGGCGTGCCGTCGCGCATGAACGTGGGCCAGATTCTGGAAACGCATATGGGGTGGGCCGCACGTGGTCTGGGCCTGAAAATCGACGATGCGCTTGATGAATTCAAACGCACCGGCGACAGCCAGCCCGTTCGGGACGCTTTGCAGCACGCTTATGGTGACGAGACGTATAACGACGCGTTCGGCAACATGATCGAAGCCGACATGATCGAATCCGCTCAAGCCGTCAGCAAAGGTGTTCCAATCGCGACGCCAGTCTTTGACGGTGCGAAGGAAGCAGATGTGAACGACGCTCTGGCACGCGCCGGGTTCGACACATCGGGTCAATCGGTGCTGTTCGATGGTCGTACGGGTGAGCAGTTCGCGCGCCCTGTTACGGTCGGCGTTAAGTACCTGCTGAAACTGCACCACCTTGTGGACGACAAAATCCACGCACGTTCCACCGGGCCTTACAGCCTTGTCACGCAGCAACCTCTGGGCGGTAAAGCTCAGTTCGGCGGCCAGCGTTTCGGGGAGATGGAAGTCTGGGCACTGGAAGCCTACGGCGCGGCTTACACCTTGCAAGAGATGCTGACTGTGAAGTCGGACGATGTTGCGGGTCGGACGAAAGTCTACGAGTCGATCGTCAAAGGCGAGGACAATTTCGAGGCCGGTATCCCGGAATCGTTCAACGTGCTTGTGAAAGAAGTCCGGGGCCTCGGCCTCAACATGGAACTCCTTGATGCGGAAGATGAGGAGTGATCCCATGGGGGCCAATTCTCCTCTTCTTCGTAGCACCGCTATTCGTCGTGTGGCTGATATATTTCCGCGCAAGCCGTCAACTCTTGCGCGAAATGTATCCAACAGACACGCCAAGACGAATTGGCTGGCTACAAATGTCTCCGCGACACCGGCGTCGTCAACTTTTGTACAGCGCAGCCTTTGCGTTCGCACAATTTGGCGTCTTCTTATTTGCCGCTCGTATGATTTCGACGGCACCCTGAAAGGGAAAGCAGTATGAACCAGGAACTGACAACAAACCCGTTTAACCCGGTCACGCCGCCGAAGACCTTTGACGAGATCAAAGTCTCGCTGGCCTCGCCGGAGCGGATCCTCTCGTGGTCTTACGGTGAGATCAAAAAGCCGGAAACCATCAACTACCGGACGTTCAAGCCTGAGCGTGACGGCCTGTTCTGCGCGCGTATCTTTGGCCCGATCAAAGACTACGAATGCCTCTGCGGCAAATATAAGCGGATGAAATATCGCGGCGTTGTCTGCGAAAAATGTGGTGTGGAAGTCACGCTGCAAAAGGTCCGTCGTGAGCGTATGGGCCATATCGAGCTGGCAGCCCCAGTGGCACACATCTGGTTCCTCAAGTCGCTTCCATCCCGGATCGGCCTGATGCTGGACATGACGTTGCGCGATCTGGAACGCATTCTCTACTTCGAGAACTACGTTGTGATCGAGCCGGGTCTGACCGACCTGACATACGGCCAATTGATGTCCGAGGAAGAATTCCTCGACGCGCAAGACGCCTATGGCATGGACGCCTTCACCGCCAATATCGGCGCCGAAGCGATCCGCGAGATGCTGGCCGCGATTGATCTGGAAGCCGAAGCTGAGCAGCTGCGCGAAGACCTCGCGGAAGCTACTGGTGAGCTGAAGCCGAAGAAGATCATCAAGCGTTTGAAGCTGGTTGAGAACTTCCTTGAATCCGGCAACCGCCCGGAATGGATGGTTCTGACCGTCGTGCCTGTGATCCCGCCAGAGCTGCGCCCGCTGGTACCGCTGGATGGTGGCCGCTTCGCGACCTCTGACCTGAATGATCTCTATCGTCGTGTGATCAACCGGAACAACCGTCTCAAGCGGCTCATCGAGCTGCGTGCACCTGATATCATCGTACGGAACGAGAAGCGTATGCTTCAGGAGTCCGTCGATGCACTGTTCGACAACGGCCGTCGTGGCCGGACCATCACGGGTGCCAACAAGCGTCCGCTGAAGTCGCTGTCAGACATGCTGAAAGGCAAGCAGGGCCGCTTCCGTCAGAACCTTCTGGGGAAACGCGTCGACTTCTCCGGCCGGTCGGTCATTGTGACGGGCCCAGAGCTGAAGCTGCATCAATGTGGGTTGCCCAAGAAGATGGCGCTCGAGCTGTTCAAGCCGTTCATCTATTCGCGTCTTGAGGCCAAAGGTCTGTCTTCCACCGTGAAACAGGCCAAGAAACTGGTCGAAAAAGAGCGTCCCGAGGTTTGGGATATCTTGGACGAGGTGATCCGTGAACACCCGGTCATGCTGAACCGTGCACCAACGCTGCACCGTCTCGGTATTCAGGCGTTCGAACCGGTTCTGATCGAAGGTAAAGCCATCCAGCTGCACCCGCTGGTCTGTTCGGCCTTTAACGCCGACTTTGATGGCGACCAAATGGCGGTCCACGTGCCGCTGTCGCTTGAGGCGCAGCTTGAAGCCCGCGTTCTGATGATGTCCACGAACAACGTTCTGTCGCCCGCGAACGGCGCGCCGATCATCGTGCCGTCACAGGATATGATCCTTGGCCTCTACTACATCTCGATGGAGCGTGAGGGCATGACCGGCGAAGGCATGGTCTTCTCCGACGTTGAAGAAGTGCAGCACGCGCTGGACGCTGGCACCGTGCATTTGCACGCCAAAATCCAGGCCCGCCTGCCGCAGATCGACCAGGAAGGTAACGAGGTACTGACGCGCTTCGAAACCACGCCGGGCCGTTTGCGTCTTGGTGCGCTTCTGCCGCTGAACGCCAAGGCTCCGTTCGAGCTGGTCAACCGTCTTCTGCGCAAAAAGGAAGTGCAGCAGGTTATCGACACCGTCTACCGGTATTGCGGTCAGAAAGAGTCGGTTATCTTCTGTGATCAGATCATGACCATGGGCTTCCGTGAGGCGTTTAAGGCCGGCATTTCCTTCGGTAAGGATGACATGCTGATCCCAGACACAAAATGGCCCATCGTGGATAACACCCGCGAACAGGTCAAAGAGTTCGAACAGCAGTACATGGACGGCCTGATCACTCAGGGTGAGAAGTACAACAAAGTGATCGATGCTTGGTCGAAATGTAACGACCAAGTCACCGACGCGATGATGGGCTCGATCTCCGACAGTGGTCGTGCGGAAGATGGTTCCGAGAATGAACCAAACTCCGTCTACATGATGGCCCATTCCGGTGCGCGTGGCTCGGTCACTCAGATGAAGCAGCTGGGCGGTATGCGCGGCCTGATGGCCAAGCCGAACGGTGAAATCATCGAGACGCCGATCATCTCGAACTTTAAGGAAGGTCTGACCGTTCTTGAGTACTTCAACTCGACCCACGGTGCCCGTAAGGGTCTGTCGGATACGGCGTTGAAGACCGCGAACTCGGGGTACCTGACACGTCGTCTGGTCGACGTGGCGCAGGACTGCATTGTGCGTATGCATGATTGCGGGACAGAGAACTTCATCAACGCTCAATCGGCGGTCAATGATGGGGAGGTTGTCTCCTCCATCGGCGAACGTCTTCTGGGCCGCACGGCGGCTGAGGACATCCTTGTTCCCGGCACCGACGAAGTTCTGGTTGCACGTGGTGAGTTGATTGACGAGCGGAAAGCGGACGCGATTGATGCGGCCGATATTCCGAACGCCAAGATGCGCTCGCCACTGACCTGTGAGGCCGAAGAGGGCGTCTGCGCCATGTGCTACGGTCGTGACCTGGCACGTGGTACGCTGGTCAACACTGGTGAAGCTGTCGGCATCATCGCCGCGCAGTCCATCGGTGAGCCCGGTACACAGCTGACGATGCGGACCTTCCACATCGGTGGCGTTGCGCAAGGTGGACAGCAGTCGTTCCTGGAAGCCTCCCAAGAGGGCAAGGTTGCGTTTGAAAACGCCAACATCCTTGAAAACGCGCAGGGCGAGCAAGTCGTCATGGGTCGCAACATGCAGCTGACCATCACCGATGAAAACGGTGTGGAACGTGCGCGGCACAAGATCGACTACGGCTCCAAGCTGCACGTCAAGGACAAGGCAAAAGTCTCGCGCGGCGACAAGCTCTTCGAATGGGACCCATACACCTTGCCGATTATCGCTGAAAAAGCCGGTAAGGCCCGGTTTGTCGATCTGGTTTCGGGCATTGCTGTCCGTGACGAGACCGATGATGCGACCGGCATGACCCAGAAGATCGTAGTCGACTGGCGTGCGGCACCGAAAGGTAATGACCTCAAGCCTGAGATCATCCTTGAAGATGCCAATGGCGAGCCTGTGCGTTTGGACAATGACAACCCCGCGACATACCCAATGTCTGTGGACGCCATTTTGTCTATCGAAGACGGTCAGGATGTCAAAGCTGGTGACGTGGTTGCGCGTATCCCGCGTGAGGGTGCCAAGACCAAGGACATCACCGGTGGTCTGCCACGGGTTGCGGAACTGTTTGAAGCCCGCCGTCCGAAGGATCACGCGATCATCGCTGAGATTGATGGTTATGTGCGCTTCGGCAAGGACTACAAGAACAAGCGCCGCATCGCGATCGAAAGCTCGGATGATCCGGATCACAAGGTCGAGTACATGGTGCCCAAGGGCAAGCACATCCCGGTTGCGGAAGGTGATTTTGTCCAGAAGGGCGACTACATCATGGACGGCAACCCGGCGCCGCATGACATCCTGTCCATTATGGGTGTCGAGGCCTTGGCTGACTACATGATCGACGAGGTCCAGGACGTCTACCGCTTGCAGGGCGTGAAGATCAACGACAAGCATATCGAGGTGATCGTCCGCCAGATGCTGCAGAAATGGGAGATCAGCGAAAGCGGTCAAACAACTCTGCTCAAGGGCGAGCATGTCGATAAGGCTGAATTTGATGCCGCCAACGAGAAGGCAATCGCGCGCGGGCATGAGCCTGCGAAGGGCGAGCCGATCTTGTTGGGTATCACCAAAGCGTCGTTGCAGACACGCTCCTTCATCTCGGCCGCGTCCTTCCAGGAAACGACCCGCGTGCTGACGGAGGCCTCTACCATGGGCAAACGCGACAAGCTGATTGGTCTGAAAGAGAACGTGATCGTGGGCCGTCTGATCCCAGCCGGTACTGGCGGGGCGACCCAGCAGATGCGCAAGATCGCCGTGGATCGCGACAACGTCGTGATCGAGGCTCGCAAGGCTGAAGCGGATGCCGCATTGGCATTGGCCGCGCCGGAAGAAACCGTCAGCGATGCGTCTGAGGACCTGTTCGTGGAAACACCCGAGGAAAGCCGCGACGCGTAAGCGGCTTTCATCTGATACAAATTAGAAAGCCCCGCCTGAAAAGGCGGGGCTTTTTCTATCTAGGATGATGTGTGGCGGGCCTAGTTCAGCCGTTCAGCGTAAGTCGCATAGCGCTGTGCGAGCCTGTCGATACCACGCAGACCTGTCTTCAGATCATGAAGAATCGCAGCGAATTGTGCCTCATTCATCTCACCACGTCCAAAGGCGTCGAAATGATCATCTTTGATGCGGCGCCAGCCTTCCATAAGCCTGTCCAGGTCCGCCGCGATTTCGCGGGTCGGTGCGGGCTGAATGCCGACGCTTGGCAGTCCGCCGCGCAGGGCTGTCATCGACGCTTCAAAGGTATGGGCAAGTCGGTCAAACTCGGCGCCCATTTCATCAGATTGCTGCGACGTCGCTAATTCACATACGGCTTTTGCCATCTGGTGTGTCAGCATAGCTTGGCGCCCGGCAATGCTCAGCGCCATGGCGTCTGATTGTCTGATTTCGAACGGTTGGACATAGCGGCCCGAGACATCGGCCGCTAACGCCAAGGTCATGCCAAGCAATGCCTCGCTATGCGCGTCGATCAATGCCGCATTTTCTGTATCTTGAGGGTTCGCGATCACGGCGCGGATGGCGCGTCGCGTGTAGCTCCAGGCGTCGCGGACCAGGTCCAGATCGCTCACCACTTGCTGGTTTTGCTCCGGTCCTGCGATGTTCAGGTTTGGGTTTCCGAATGTCAGAGACAAAACAATTGCGTCGAATTCTTTGCGCGCTTGGCGCAGTGTCGCGCGTTGTTCTTCCACCGCGATGCCCGCGCGCAGCGCGCATGACGAAGCGGAGACTTTCTGGGTCAACACCGGCAATCTATCTGCCAGTTGGATGCGCTCAACACCATCTGACAGGATGTCCAGATTGGCGGGCAGGGCGGATGCGCCCGACACGGATTGTTCACCCGCAAAACTTGAAGTTGCAGCAAAGGCACCAAAACAGACGGTGCATAAGGCAAGGCGTAATCGCGACACTATCTAACCCCCCACAGGTTTTAACGCCCTCCCAGAACACGGGAGGCGACGACTCAGATTAGTAACAGGTTTGCATCCCGGTCGGAATAAACCCGTCGGAAACAGTCTTATTCTGAAGTTTAATTTCTTTCGAAATCGTTAATATTCAATGGCTTAACGTATTTCTCTTGGAGGCCGACATGCCTGATTTATGCCCTATTTTCGCCAAATTCCTGAAAATTGACTGGCAATATCGTGCCGCTTGCTGGCCACCGATCCAGGGTTAGACCCTACGCGAGTGCAAGCAATTTGCAGTTGGAACTATCGCCCTAGACCACATGGCTGCCGACGCACATCGTCTGTTTTCAGACCCGTTCATTCTGCTGCGATATGAGCTTCCGAAGTTTTGGCGGACAAATCCTCAAACAGCTTCGCCAGTTTTGGGTAGCACTGTTTGGTGTCATACTTTGCGCGGGCGCGGGCGCGGGCAACTTCGCCCATGGCGCGGGCGTGTTCGGGGTTGTCCAGCAGCGTGTTGACGCAAGCCACAATCTGCGCGACATCACCCGGCGCCACGGTCAATGCAGGCTCATCTGAACCCAAAGCTTCCAGCACCGGCGGCACATCAGTGACGACCATCGCGCAGCCGCTGGCCATGGCTTCGATCATTGACCATGACAGCACGAAGGGCCGTGTCAGATAAGCATGCACGGTACTACGCCGCAAAAGCTTGGCGTAACGCCGTTTCGGCATACGTCCGACGAAATGCAGACGGCTGCGGTCGAATTTGTGCCGGACGAGCACGTTTCGTTTGTGGCTTTGCCCGCGTTTGAGCTTGGGACCATATGCAGAACGATCTTCGCCCGCGACGACCACATGAAGGTCGGGGCGCTGCTTCATAAGTATTTCAACAGCAGCCATGAAATCATAGAACCCGCGCATAGGCTCCAGTGCACGCGTGGCAAAGGTCAGGATCGGCGCGTCGTCAGGCACGCCCTCTAACGACAGAACGGGTTCGCTGTTGTCCAAGGGGCGGAACATGTCGCAATCGACGCCGTCATGCTGCACGACGGTGCGTGACTTGATAAAGTCAGGCGCCTGGTTGGCCTGAAACGTGGTCGGTGCAATCACGCAATCGGCTTGTTGGAAATCCAGTAGAAATGGCAGGTTGCGAACCAAGGTGCGGGCATGATCGTCCTCTGGCGTTGGTCGTTTTTTGCCCGGCATCGCGTCAACGGGGGGTAATTGTACCACCATTCGAGATATTGAACGAGCTTGGTGTCTGGCCAAACAATCTTGGCAAAGCTGCCCGACCCCCAGCCGGAATGTGCGACAATGATATCTGGAACAAATCCGCCCTTGCGCAGCGCCGCCGCCAGGCGTGAAAAGCCCTGACCATTGCGGATCGCGCGTTCCGTTCCGGCCAGGTAGGGGTGCCCACTGCGCGAACTTCCCTGGTTTTCATAGCGTACCAGCTTGAAGTTTTCGATCTGGTGAGTTTTGCCGGGCTCAAATTCGTCGCGCGCGGTCGCAAAGACGACGTTCCAGCCAAGATCAGCCATGTAATGCGCCAGCCCCCCAAACTGGGCTGGAAAATTCTCATGTACAAAAAGAACTGAGGGCATGTCGCGTCCGCTGGTCATTCAAAACAGAGACAAGCTAGCTGTGATGAGCTAATAAATGGTGACCGCATTAAAATCTGTCGAAACCGCGTTGCCGGGCGCGCGATGTGACAGTCGGCGCCGCGGGCCAATGCGCCGCCGAAGTGGCGGCTGTTGACAGCCCCGTCGACTCCTTCTAGTAAGCGCGCAATTGGTTCGGGGTACGCCTGAACCGCTTTCAAATTTTGGACGGTCAAGTTCGGGGCGGCTATTGCCCTCAACCTCTGAAACTCCACCGCTCGGATCCCAGGTAGGGCAACCCGATGCGGGCTTTTGTGTTTGCGGACGCGTAAATACGACTTGAGACGAACCCGCCTTGCTGAGGTGGATGTATAGCGGGGCAGGGCCCCAAACGAAGACGCAAACAAGGGGAAATCCTTAATGCCAACGATCCAACAGCTGATCCGCAAGCCGCGGCAGCCAAAACGCAAGACCTCGAAGTCCATGCACCTGCAAGAATGCCCGCAAAAGCGCGGCGTCTGCACCCGGGTGTACACAACCACACCTAAGAAGCCGAACTCCGCGATGCGGAAAGTTGCAAAGGTTCGCCTGACCAACGGTTTCGAGGTGATCTCCTACATTCCCGGTGAAAGCCACAACCTGCAAGAGCACTCTGTTGTTCTCATCCGCGGCGGTCGTGTGAAAGACCTTCCGGGTGTCCGTTACCACATCCTGCGCGGTGTGTTGGATACCCAAGGCGTCAAAGACCGTAAGCAACGCCGTTCGAAATACGGCGCGAAGAAGCCGAAGTAAGGAGAGCAGCAGATGTCACGTCGTCACGCCGCCGAGAAGCGCCAAGTCCTGCCCGATGCCAAATTTGGCGATCTGGTTTTGACCAAATTCATGAACAACCTGATGATCGACGGCAAAAAGTCGGTCGCAGAACGTATCGTCTACAACGCCTTTGATCGTGTTGAAGACAAGCTGAAGAAAGCCCCAGTGGAAGTGTTCCACGAAGCGCTTGAGCTGATCAAACCGTCCGTCGAAGTGCGCTCGCGCCGCGTCGGTGGTGCCACATACCAGGTGCCTGTTGAGGTTCGCCCTGAGCGTCGCGAAGCATTGGCCATCCGTTGGTTGATCAAAGCGGCTCGTGCGCGCAACGAAAACACGATGGAAGAACGCCTTGCAGGTGAGCTGATGGACGCCGTCAACTCCCGTGGTTCGGCCGTTAAGAAACGTGAAGACACCCATAAGATGGCCGACGCGAACAAAGCGTTCAGCCACTACCGCTGGTAAGAGGACGCAAAGCATATGGCACGCGACTATCCACTCGACCGCTACCGCAACTTCGGTATCATCGCGCATATCGATGCAGGTAAAACCACCTGCTCCGAGCGCATTCTTTTCTACACCGGCAAATCCCACAACATCGGCGAAGTCCATGACGGCGCAGCCACGATGGACTGGATGGAGCAGGAGCAGGAGCGTGGCATCACGATTACCTCCGCTGCGACAACCACGTTCTGGGAACGCACCGAAGACGGCGCGACTGCGGATTCTGAAAAGCACCGCATGAACATCATCGACACGCCAGGCCACGTTGACTTCACCATTGAAGTCGAACGCTCCTTGGCTGTTCTCGATGGTGCCGTGACCGTTCTTGACGGTAACGCCGGTGTTGAGCCGCAGACAGAAACTGTCTGGCGTCAGGCGGACCGCTACAAGGTCCCACGTATCGTGTTCGTGAACAAAATGGACAAGATCGGTGCGGATTTCTTCAACTGTGTGAACATGATTGAAGACCGTACAGGCGCGACCGCCATTCCGGTTGGCATCCCAATTGGTGCCGAAACCGAACTGGAAGGTCTTATCGACCTCGTGACCATGGAAGAATGGTTGTGGCAGGGCGAAGATCTGGGCGCATCTTGGATCAAAGCTCCGATCCGCGACAGCCTGAAGGCGCAAGCCGATGAATGGCGTGGCAAAATGATCGAGGCCGCCGTCGAAATGGACGACGACGCGATGGAAGCCTATTTGATGGAAGGCACTGAGCCTGACATCGAAAGCCTGCGCAAATTGCTGCGTAAGGGCTGCCTGGCGCTGAAATTCGTGCCTGTCTTGGGTGGCTCTGCCTTCAAGAACAAAGGTGTTCAGCCTTTGCTCAACGCTGTGATCGACTACCTGCCCAGCCCGCTGGACGTGGTTGACTACATGGGCTTTAAGCCCGGCGATGAGGACGAAGTCCGTGACATCGCGCGCCGCGCCGATGACAACATGGCCTTCTCAGGTCTGGCGTTCAAAATCATGAACGACCCCTTCGTGGGCTCGCTGACCTTTACCCGCATCTATTCTGGTACCTTGAACAAGGGCGGCTCCATGCTGAACTCGACCAAGGGCAAGAAAGAGCGCGTCGGTCGGATGATGATGATGCACTCCAACAACCGCGAAGAGATCGATGAGGCATTTGCCGGCGACATCATCGCGCTTGCAGGTCTGAAAGACACCACAACGGGTGACACGCTCTGCGACGAGAAGGAACCGGTGGTTCTGGAAACGATGACCTTCCCCGATCCGGTGATCGAGATCGCGGTTGAGCCGAAAACAAAGGCCGACCAAGAGAAAATGTCACAAGGTCTGGGCCGTCTGGCTGCAGAGGACCCATCCTTCCGCGTGGAAACTGACCTCGAATCCGGTCAGACCATCATGAAGGGCATGGGCGAATTGCACCTCGACATTCTGGTCGACCGTCTGAAGCGTGAATTCAAAGTGGAAGCTAATATTGGTGCTCCACAAGTGGCCTACCGTGAGACCATTGGTCACGAGGTTGAGCACACTTACACGCATAAGAAGCAGTCCGGTGGGTCTGGTCAGTTCGGCGAAGTGAAAATGATCATTTCCCCGACCGAGCCTGGTGAAGGCTACTCGTTTGAGTCCCGCATCGTTGGTGGCTCCATCCCGAAAGAATACATTCCGGGCGTGGAAAAAGGCATCAACTCGGTCATGGATAGCGGCCCGCTGGCTGGCTTCCCTGTGATCGACTTCAAGGTTGCGTTGATCGACGGTAAGTTCCACGACGTGGATAGTTCGGTACTGGCGTTCGAGATCGCGGCACGTATGTGTATGCGTGAAGGCATGAAGAAAGCCGGCGCGAAGCTGCTGGAACCGATCATGAAAGTCGAAGTGATCACGCCGGACGAATATACTGGTGGTATCATTGGCGATCTGACCTCCCGTCGTGGGCAGGTTCAGGGTCAGGATACACGCGGCAACGCGATTGCAATCGACGCATTCGTGCCGCTGGCCAACATGTTCGGCTACATCAACACCTTGCGGTCGATGTCCTCGGGTCGTGCGAACTTCTCTATGCAGTTCGACCACTACGAGGCCGTGCCTTCGAATATCTCCGAAGAGATCCAAGCGAAATTTGCATAACCGGTGCGGCGGGGGAGACCCCGCCCTCCGCCTGAGACAATAAAGGAGCCACACAATGGCAAAAGAGAAGTTTGAACGTACGAAACCGCACGTAAACATTGGCACGATTGGTCACGTTGATCATGGTAAGACGACGCTGACGGCTGCGATTACGAAGTATTTTGGTGACTTCAAGGCGTATGACCAGATTGACGGCGCGCCTGAGGAGAAAGCCCGCGGGATCACCATCTCGACCGCTCATGTTGAGTATGAAACCGACGCGCGTCACTACGCGCATGTTGATTGCCCCGGCCACGCCGACTACGTCAAAAACATGATCACCGGTGCCGCTCAGATGGACGGCGCGATCCTGGTTGTGAACGCCGCTGACGGCCCAATGCCGCAGACCCGCGAGCACATCCTTCTGGGCCGCCAGGTTGGCATCCCGAAGATGGTCGTGTTCATGAACAAGGTTGACCAGGTTGACGACGAAGAGCTTTTGGAGCTGGTCGAGATGGAAATCCGCGAGCTGCTGTCCAGCTACGAATACCCGGGCGACGACATTCCGATCATCGCGGGCTCCGCTTTGGCGGCGATGGAAGGCAACAACCCTGAGATCGGCGAAGAGAAGATCAAAGAGCTGATGGCCGCTGTTGACGACTACATCCCGACGCCAGAGCGCGCCGTGGACCAGCCGTTCCTGATGCCGGTTGAGGACGTGTTCTCGATCTCCGGCCGTGGTACCGTTGTGACCGGTCGTGTTGAGCGCGGTGTCATTAACGTTGGTGAAGAGATTGAAATCGTGGGTATCCGCGACACCGCGAAAACGACCTGCACAGGCGTTGAAATGTTCCGCAAGCTGCTGGACCGCGGTGAAGCTGGCGACAACATCGGCGCGCTTCTGCGCGGCATCGACCGTGACGGCGTTGAGCGCGGTCAGGTTCTGTGTAAGCCAGGTTCGGTTCAGCCCCACACCAAGTTCGAGGCA
The DNA here is from genome assembly GCF_055693445.1 of Litoreibacter sp. JB4-2. Classification (NCBI taxonomy): domain Bacteria; kingdom Pseudomonadati; phylum Pseudomonadota; class Alphaproteobacteria; order Rhodobacterales; family Roseobacteraceae; genus Litoreibacter; species Litoreibacter sp. JB4-2. Next base: position 1,918,637 of record NZ_CM146334.1, on the reverse strand, counting down.
GAGGCCTACATCCTGACCAAGGAAGAGGGTGGCCGCCACACGCCATTCTTCGCCAACTACCGCCCGCAATTCTACTTCCGGACGACAGACGTCACCGGCACAGTTGAGCTGCCGAGCGGAACAGAGATGGTGATGCCTGGCGACAACCTGAAGTTCGACGTCGAGCTGATCGCACCGATCGCCATGGAGCAAGGCCTCCGCTTCGCGATCCGCGAAGGCGGCCGCACTGTTGGCGCGGGCGTTGTGTCGAAAATCACCGAGTAACGACGGCTCCGCCGTCGGGTGGGCGGCAGGCGGTTTCCAACGGAAATCGCCGAGAGCCCACACCCCTGAAAACCTGGGGGACACCGGTTAGAAATAAAGAAAGGCCGCTTCCGAAAGGAGGCGGCCTTTTTTCTCGCTCGAAATGTCCGCCACGCGGGACTTTGCGGTCGTGGAAGTTTTGCATTTAAATGATCACTATCTGCCGCATTGTGCCACTAGATAAATCAAAAGAGTACTGCTGCTGAGCCTATGTGTTCAGTGGCGGGAAACGCGAGATTCCGCATTCAACTATTCCCAGACGGCTCCAAATCACTGAAGGCTTGCCCTGTCACACTCAGGTATTCCTCCTCATCCCAGAATCCGATGAGAATTCCATCTTTCGCGGCCGTTTTTTGGCGCGCCAAAACAGCAGGCGTGGCCGTGATCCTGGTATGATGACGCGTCGCCCACCTGAGCAAGGCGGCTTCCATTCGTGACCGCAACTCGACATGCTTCGTTGCTTCTGAGCGCCCAAGATCGTCGAGTTCGTCCGGATCATTCTCAAGGTCGAAAAGAACCGGCGCGAAGCCTTCACAATGGATGTATTTCCATCGGCCATCGAAGATCATGGTCGTGTGCGCATCTTCCTGCGAGACGCCAAGCGATGTCGCCATTTCGGACCAGTGATAGTCATGCTCGCTAACCACGTACTGGCGGGAAAACCCTTCGGTTCCGTGCAATAGCGGCGTCAGGTCGCGACCCTCGACCACATGGGGTTTTGGCGCGCAGCCGAGTGCTGTCATAAAGGTGGGTGCGAGGTCGATCATTTCAACAAGCGCGTCCGAAACCATGCCTCGGGTCGCATCGGCCGCGGGTCGGGGGTCCGCAACGATCAGCGGGACCTTGACCGCCATTTCATGGTAGAAATCCTTGTCACCCATCCAGTGATCACCCATGTAATCTCCGTGATCGGAGGTAAAGGCGACGATTGTGTTCTCACTGAAGCCTTTCTCATCCATCCAGGCGAACAACCGGCCCAGATTGTCGTCCAACTGCTTAATCAGACCCATATAGGCCGGGACGACGTGTTCGCGCACATGATCGCGGGAGAAACTGCGGCAGACGCGGGCGTCGAGGTAGGCACGCATGAGGGGATGGTCGGTCTCGCGTTCGATTTCAGAGCGGATCGGATCGACGATGTGCGTCTCGTTATACATGTCGTGATAGGGGGAAGGCACGATATAGGGCCAGTGCGGCTTGATATAGCTGAGGTGGCACATCCACGGGCGGCCGTCCTGCATCGCCTCTTCCATGAAATCCATCGCCCGATTGGTCATATAGGCGGTTTCGGAATGTTCTTCGGGGACGTTGGCGGGAAGGCGGGAGTTTTTCAGCAGCCAGGCAGAAAGCAATTCGCCATCGTCGTCGACACCGGAATTGGCGAAGTCTTCCCAAGGGTTTTCGCTGTCATAGCCATGGGCCACGAGGTAGTCGTCATAGGCAGACCATTGTTGGCGCGGGCTGTCAGGATGAAGGCCATCGTCACGCTCAAATGGTTCAAACCCGCATTCTGATCGGTGCACGCCTATTTCGCTTTCCGGATCGATACCGAGCCAGGCCATACCTTCTTTGTCGGCGATCATGTGGGTTTTGCCGACCAGCACCGCGCGGGCACCCGCGTCGCGTAGGTGATCGCCTAGCGTGGGTTCTCCGACCCGGAGCGGCATGCCGTTCCAGGTTGAGCCATGGCTGCGTACGTAGCGCCCGGTGTAGGCAGACATGCGCGAAGGGCCACAAACTGGCGATTGCACGTAGGCGCGATCAAAACGCACGCCGCGCTTGGCCAGAGCATCGATATGGGGTGTGTGAAGATGCGGATGGCCGTAGCAGCTTAAATAGTCGAAACGAAGCTGATCGGCCATTATCCAAAGTACGTTGGGCGTTTTGGTCATCTTTTGCCCTCTGTTGCTAGAGCGAATGATATGGGGTCTTCTACGAACTGCTCAAAACGGGTGATCAGGCCAAGGAATGCGTCAAGATCGGCTTCGGAAAATGCGCTTGAAAGTGCCGCTCGTCGTTTTGACATGATCACTGATGTTTCCTCGAAAACGGAGCGTCCTGCAGTGGTCAACGCAACCAGAGACGTCCTGCGATCCGTTGTGCCTGTCGTGGTCGCGACATAGCCTTTCTTAATCATGGTTGGGATCGTCCGGCTGATCAGGGCGTGATCGGTTCTTTGAATGGACGCCATCTCTGTCACCGTCAAAGGACCAGCCTCTGCCAAATCCCAAAGAACGCGCCATTCGGTAATCGAGAGATTTCCTTTCGATTTTAGCAATCGCTTGGCTTGCGTCCGGGAGGCCAAAGCCGCCGCCTGCAAACGCCCAAACAGGTTACGCTCCTGCGTGAGGCATCGTGCTTTGTAGCGATCAACGCGATCATTCTGGGCTGGTGTCATGGGTTCTCCTACTCGCAATAAGATCAGTAATTATTTTACGTGACAAGTCACATAATTTTTGCAAACCTTCCGTTGGGGCCCGCGACCAGCGGGAATACTGTGCGCGGCATGCGCACCGTTCAGGGAGGAAAACATGATCAAGACATCTATTGCAGGCGCGATCCTAGCGTTGTTGCCCGCTGCAGCTTTCGCTCAAGCGACACTGACCGCGGAAACCACCTCGCCGGGGTCCACGCCGCATTACATTGACACAACACTTGCCGCTGTTCTGGACGCGGACGGTGTGGCGACAATGCAGATCACCGAAGGGGCCACGTTGACGAACTCGGTTCAGGCTGTTGCCGAAGGCCAGCTTGATATGGCACCTGCGCCGCTGATCCTGCCCTTCCTGTTGTCGCGGGGCGTTGGGCCCTATTCCGGCGTTGGTTCCGAGAAGGGTAAGGAACTCGCCAGCAATCTTCGGGCATTGTTCTTCTCAGCCCCGTCTGCCCAGCTGTTCGGTCACTACAACAGCGGTGCAATTCAGGGGATCGAGGACATTGAAGGCAAGCGCATCTACAACGGTCCGCCGCGCGGTGCCGCTTTGACAACGGGGCGCGCGGCCATCCAGCTTTTGGCCGGTCTGAAAGACGGCGAAGGCTATGAGGGCGTTCAAACACCGTGGCCTGATACAGTTTCGACGATCACAGGTGGCGCGGTCGATGGCTGGACACTCCCGGAAGGTCTGCCGTCTGGACGCCAGATCGCGATTGCAGCGGCGGGTGGCACGACGATCTATGATATGCCGTCTGAGCTGCTGAACAGCGAGTTGGGGCAACAGATCGTCAACGCGCCGGGCAACGCTCCATATTCGATCCCGATTGAGGAATATCGCGCCGCCTACGCAGGAAACGACATCACAATCGTGACGGACGATGACACGTTCGACACGTTTGCCTTGGCCTTCGCCCAGATCGTGCCCGCGACGATGGACGAAGAGCTCGCTTATCAGATCACCAAATCCTACCTCGCTGGGCAGGACCGGTTTTTGACGGGTTCGCCCCGTGGGCCATATCTGTTCCTGAGCTTCGGGGACATCGACGGCACAAGCCAAGGTGTGTGCGGCGCGGTGACGATGAAACTGCACTCCGGTGCCGTTCGCGCCTATGAAGAGGCGGGCCACAGCATCGCGGATTGCGTCAAGCCTTAAGGTTTCTGGCAATCCGCAATAGGGTTCGGTCATGAACGACACGACCACCACCAGATCACGGGGGCAGCGCATCGCGCTGCTCCTCGCGGTTTTGCTGGTCTTAGTGGGCATGGTGAACACCCTGCCGGAGATACCCGGGCTTCAGAACTGGGCGCGCGACCTTACCGGTATACGGTTTTTCCGTATCTCGGGCTTTCCGACGGAATATCTGTTCCCGCCGCTTTTCGTGATGATGATGGTGATCGTCGCCCTTGATGCGAGCCTGTATCGGACCTGGCGCGACACCCGTCCCAAACGGGCGTGGCTGGGGGCCGTGCTCGACATCGGGCTGGTTCTCGCCGCCCTTCTGGGGGCTGTGGGGTTCTGGATCGAAATCGATTCCGTTTGCCTGATCGACCAAATCACCGGCGAACGCGCACGGCTGATCGAAGACGCCCTAACCCGGTCCGAAAATCTCATCCCCGGCCTGACGCTTGAGGCCGAAGTGCCCGCCTGTCAGGCCCGGCTGGGGGTGTGGAGCCTTCCGCTCCTGTTCACCATCATCCTGCTGTTTTTCCTATACAACATCCGGGTCTGGGGCCTGCCACTGGTGATCGTCGCCAGCGCGGTCGTGCTATATACGGTCGTCACCGCTCTGGTCTGGGTCTTTGGCCTGAGCGAAAACAATTTCCTGCTGACCAAACTGGGCGCGGATGGCGGCGATGCCCTCGCGGCCGCCGTGCAAAAGGCCACGAATGTCTTCATCACGCCCGATGGGTTCATGGGCCGCTTCATGGACATCATCATCAATCAGGTCTTTCCCTATGTGGTGCTCGGCGCGCTGTTCGGCGCATCCGCAGGCGGCACGTCCCTGATCAAGCTCGCCGTGCGGGTCACGCGCAACCTGCGGGGCGGCCCGGCGCATGCGGCCATCGTCTCATCCGCGATGTTTGGCACCATTACCGGGGGACCTGTCACAAACGTGCTCTCGACCGGTCGGCTTACCATTCCGATGATGAGGCGCAACGGGTTCTCCCCTCAATTTGCGGGCGGGGTTGAGGCCGCCGCGTCCTCAGGCGGGCAGATCATGCCGCCGGTCATGGGCATCGCGGCCTTCGTTCTGGTGGCGCTGACGGCTGTCCCCTACACCAAAGTGATCACAGCGGCTTTCATCCCGGCAATCGCATTCTTTGTTTCGATCTTCCTCGCGGTGATGTTCCAGGCCCGTCGGGAAAACGTTGCGCCCATGCGGGACATTCCAGACGACTTGATCATGGGGCGACAGGATTGGCGCAACCTTTGGATAATCTTCCTGCCGATCCTGACGATCCTGTTCCTGCTCTTGGGCAACAAAGACACCATCAGCCAAGGATGGATCGCCGCTTTGCTGCCGCAAGTGGTGGTGCAAACAATCGTCAATGCTGCTGGCGACGCTGTCTCTGCGGGATGGTGGGCTGTCGCGCTCTTGCTGCCGATGATGTTCATAGACCCAGAGACCCGGGCGAAACCAAGCAAGGTTCTAACAGCCCTCGGGGAGGGCGGAATTTTGATCTCGCGCCTCTTCCTGCTTCTCTTCGCCGTGTCCATCATTGCGGCCTTTCTGAACGAAAGCGGCCTGACAGGAGAGCTGACTCGCGCCGTGACATCCTGGCTGGCGCAAGTGACGTCGGTGAACCTGCTGGGGTTCCAGATTCCTATCACCGGCGGTGTTTATCTCATGCTGGCGCTGTTTTGCGCCATGCTTTGCGCGATCCTGCTTGGCATGGGGATGCCGACGGTCCCTGCCTATGTAAATGTTGCTTTGTTACTTGGTCCGCTGCTTGCGCAGCTAGGGGTAAGTTTCTTCACCGCAAACATGTTTGTCTTCTATTTTGCCGTCGCCTCCGCCATCACACCCCCGGTCGCTGTGGCCGCTTTTGCCGCTGCATCCATCACCCGGACAGAGCCGATGCGGACAGCCTTGTCGGCCGTTCGGGTCGGCATCGTGATGTTTACGATACCCTTTGTGTTTGCGTGGTATCCGGAACTGTTGCTCATCCCAGAGGCCGTCACGATCACGGACGAGAATGGGCGGCGCGCCCTGATGGACGGATATTCGGAAAACACCGATATCGGCGCACTCTCGTTATTGCTTTGCCGCCTGCTGGCCGCGCTTTATCTAATCGCTTCTGCACTGGCGCGGTTTGACCGAGCAGTTCTCAGGTCATGGGAAGTGATCCTACGCATTTTTGCGGCCATCCTCATTCTCTGGAAAGCACCTCTTGTGATTGCGGCTGGTGTGGCGCTATCCGTTCTGTTGATCTCAGCACATATTATTGGGACCTCAAAAGCTGTTAAGGGCGCGCGTAACAGCGCCTAGCTGACGTTCGTACAGATTGCAGCTTCCAGTTTTGCTCCGAAGCACCGATGCCTGTTCCTTAGTCTGGCCAGATGCCATGACATCGACTACTTTCAACCGCACCAAATCACACCCTCGAAGTTTGCTGTCGTTTGCCATGTTGAACAATGCGAGGAAGCGATGGTTTTCGACCAATTCAAGTCTAACTCGTATCGCCCAGATATGTTTCGGTCTCAAAGGGCGTTTCGGGCCGAAAATACGGCTCTTGTTCTAAGCTGGGCGAAGCGCGCAAATGGCTGGTAAGATTGGCGTTTCCCTGACTAATTCTCCTACCCGCCATGCCCTACCACAACGACAACCCAACGTTGACCATAGCAACATATCATATGATGCTGCACCTCACTTTGGGTCCGGATTCAGCCCTAACCGTCTAAGCTGCAACCCGATCAAATGGCGGAAGTCCAGTTTGTCGCAGATATTCCTATACCCCTGAACCATATTCCCGCTGCCCATGCTCCAAAGACGCGTATAAGCTGTCCCTATGAGCCAAGATCCAATCCTCAAACCGCTCGTGCGGCTGCAAACACCGAAGCCGCAGGTTTCCGCTGAACCTCAACCTAGCGAGCGCAAAGGCGTGCAGTCGGTTGAACGGGCGTTCGACATTTTGCGGATCGTCGAAGCCTCTGCCGGTCCGGTCGGCGTGGCCGAGATCGCGCAGGCCTTGGACAGCTCTCCCTCCAAGGTGCACCATTATCTGGTCTCGCTCGTGCGGTGTGGCGCGCTGCGTCAGACGGGGCGTGGGGCCTATGACCTTGGGGCGACGTCTTTGGGACTGGGCCTGTCAGCGCTGAGCCGTTTGGACACGGTGGACCGGACCTGTGAGGCGGCTGAGAAGCTGCGAGATGAGATCGGCGAGGCCGTTTTTGTCGCGGTTTGGGGCAATCGCGGGCCGACGATCATTCGCTATTTCGAAGGGTTTCGCCCCTTGACGGTTGAGGCGCGGGCCGGGCTGGTTTTGCCGATTGCCACCTCCGCCACCGGTCGCGTTTTTCTTGCCTGGGGGAAGGACACGCAAGTTTTGCCTCTTGTAGAAGACCATGATTTGGATCTGGACCTATTGCGTGATCGCACACGGACTAGCGGTGTCGGTCATGTGGACGGGGATTTGCTTCCGCGTATCGCTTCACTCTCTGCGCCGGTGTTTTCCCATGGAACGGATTTGTCGCTGGCAATGACCGTTCTTGGCTGGTCCGGCGATTTTGACAGTGCGCCGGGGGGCAAGATTGCGCTGGCTCTAAAGGCTGCTTGCGGGTCGTTGAGCCAAGAATTTGGCGCGCAAGTCTAGCGGACAGCGCCCGGCAAAAGCAGCGTCAGGATCGGGAAGGCGATCAGTAGGGCAAGGCGGATCACATCTGCGGCGATGAAGGGCACGACACCCTTCCAGATGGTTCGGATGTTCAACTCCGGCGCAATCCCTTTGATGACGAAAAGGTTCATGCCGACGGGCGGGGTGATGAGGCCAATCTCGGTCGCGGTGACGACAAGGATGCCAAAGAGAACTGGATCGATTCCCAATGACTGAACCAACGGGAAGACAATGGGGATGGTCACAAAGATCACCGACAGCCCGTCCATGATGAAGCCCAGCACCAGATAGATGCCCATGAGCATGATCAGCACCATAGTCGGGCTGAGGCCGGTGTCCGCCACAAAGCCGATGATCGTGTTGGGCAGATGCGTGCGTTCGATAAAGGCGTTGAAGGCGGCGGTGCCAACGATGATGATAAAGATCATGCCCGTGGTGCGCGCGGCCTCGTCCAGTGCCTTGGGCAGGAACCGGAGCGACCTTTGCCGCACGATGGCGGCGATCAGCCCGCCAAAAGCGCCCACGGCTGCCGCTTCGATGGTGGAAAACCAGCCACCATAGATGCCGCCCAAAACCAACCCGAACAGCAGGAAGACATCCCAAATTCGCAGCAATGCCAGTGTGCGTTCGCGCCAGCTTTTGCGCGCCTCGGGCGGGCCTGCCTGTGGGTCGCGCCAGACGGCATAGCGTGCGGCAAGCATATAAAGGGCGGTCCCCAGAAGGCCGGGGATCAGACCCGCCAAGAAAAGCTTACCGATGGAGGTGCCCGTCAACACGCCATAGATCATCAGGATGATCGACGGAGGGATCAGAATGCCCAGTGTTCCACCCGCCGCAATCGCGCCAGTGGCAAGGCTGTCTGCATAGCCCCGCGCGCGCATTTGCGGAAGGGCCACGCGGGTCATCGTCGCGGCGGTGGCAAGTGACGATCCACAGATCGCGCCGAACATCGCGCAGGCCCCGATTGTTGCTTGCGCTAAACCGCCGGGTTTGTGGCAGAGCAGGGCGTGGATGCCGTCATAGAGCTTGCGCGACAGGTCCGCATGGGTGACGAACACGCCCATCAGGATGAACAGAGGCACCACCGACAGCGTGTAGGGAAAGACGCTTTCCAATGCCGCCGCCGAGAAGATCAGCCCGGTCTTTTTGACACTGCCCAGCAGGATGCCGCCCACAATGCCAACGCTCGCCATGGCGATGGCCACGGGCACGCGGGCGAGGATCAGCATGATCAGGGCGACAAAGCCGCCAGCGCCCCAAAGTTCAATGGGCATCTGCGCGCTTTCCTGACACCATGGTTGCTCCGCATTGCCACAGGCGCAGCAGGCAGATCAGCCCCGACATGGCCAAGCCGCTGAGGATCAGCGCCCAGAACCCGACCATCGGAATGCCGATGTTCTGTGAAATATCCCGATAGCGCAGCGTGCGGTCCGCTTGCACCCAGCCATAGCGCAACAACAGCGCGAAAATGCCGATGGCGAGGATCAAGGCAAAGGCCCGCAAGGCCGCGTCCGCGCGGGGCGAGAGGCGTTCGTCATAAAGCTCAATGGCGACATTCGCATCCGTCCAGAACACGCGCGGCAGGGCGAGATAGGCGAAGCCCACGACGGCAAATTGCGTCACATCGACCAGGCCGATGAAACCCTTGGCAAAGACCCACCGCGAAATGATGTCCCCAATCGTCAAGAGCATGACGCCCAAGACCAGAAGGCCACCGACCCAGACGAGCGCCATTGTGACGGTATCGACGATTTTGTTGAGGCTCATGATGAAATGGTAGCGCTGGCAACTCAGGGCTGCCAGCGCTTTGGTTCAGGATTAATCAGCGGCGAGCGCGCGCGCGGCGGCGATCAGCTCGCGCCCGCACTCGGCGGCCAAGTCGGCTTCAAGTCGTGTCACGGTGCCTGCGGTCGCGTCAATCCACTCCTGACGCAGCGCCGCATCGGGGGAGATCACTTCGCCCCCCGCATCGGTGATCTGCGCAGGCCCGGCAGCGCCCCAAGCGGTCCACCAATCCGGGAATTTCGCGACCAAAGCATCGCCCGAGATGTCATCCACAACAGATTGCACATCGGCGGGCATGTCGTTGTAGCTGTCCTCGTTCATCACGAAATAGAAGGGCGTAGTATAAGCCCCGATCTCAATCGCATTGGTGGTCACTTCTGTGATGCGGAACTCTTTCAGGCCCGCCCAAGGCAGCACAACACCGTCAATCGCACCGGTTTGCATGTTCTCGTAGACCTGCCCCGGCGGCATACCGACCGGGATTGCGCCGAGGTCTTCCAACATTGCGGCGATGAACGGCGACGGCACGCGAATGCGCAGCCCGGCGAGGTCTTCGGGCTTTTCGACACGCTTGCCGTTGGTCGCGAGGACACCCGGATCATGGGCCATCAGGCCGAGCACCTTTACGCCCTCATGTTCCTTGGCCAGATGATCGGGGAACAGGCCCCAAAGCACCTTATTTGCCTCCTCGACACTGTCTGTGAGGAAAGGAAGCTCGACCACCTGCGTGCATGTAAAGCGACCGCGCGGAATGCCATGCAACCCGAAGGAAATATCCGACAGACCGTCCTGCGTTTGATCCCATTGCTTGGTGATCACGCCAAGCGAACTTCCCGCCGTTTGAATATCCACGGCCACCTGACCGCCGGACTTCTCTTCAAGCTCGCGGGCGAATGGCTCCAGAAAATCCACATGCAGGCCCAGAACGGGCGGCAGATAGTGCGACATGGTTAGGTTGATGTCCTGCGCTTGCGCCGGAACCGTCAAAGCGACGGATGCGCAAAGGCCCGCGATTGCAGTACGATACATCATGCATTCCTCCCTTATGCAATATTGTTGACCAACGTTAGCATAGTTGTATTTTGAGGCAATGAATTATTCCGCGCCTGCTTCGAGCTGCCCAACTGACGAGATCGATCTCTATTCCGATGGGGTCATTCGCGATCCATGGCCGCATTATGCGCGCTTGCGCGAGAAAGGCCCGGTGGTCTGGATGGCGGCGCATGGCAACTTTGCCTTCACGCAATACGACATCGTCCGGTCGGCATTGCGCAGGCCGGATATCTATGTGTCTAGCAAAGGCGTGGCGGCGGATGATTTTGGCTGTGCGCATTTGCAAGGGAACACTGTCGCCTCGGATGGCGCGCGCCACGACGCGTTGCGCGGAGCCATGCAACCGCCATTGACCCCAAATGCCGTGCAGACCTACCGCGCCCGGATCGAAGATGTAGCGGCAGACTTAGTCGATGCTGCTGTGGCCAAGGGGTCCATCGATGCTGTTGAAGACTTGGCCCAAGGGCTGCCTTTGGCCGTTGTTCGGGATCTTGTCGGGCTCCCCGATTTCGGGCGCGAAAACATGCTGAAATGGGCGGCGGCGGCGTTTGATGTGCTTGGTGTCCAGAACGCGCGCGGACAGGCGGCGTGCACAGCGATACAGGAGATGCGGGAGTTTATCGGTCGCGAGGCAACACCTGACAAACTCAAACCCGGCAGTTGGACACATCGGATCAGTGAAATGGCTCGCACCGGAGACATTGACCCAGACCTCGCACCCTTTGCCATACGGGACTATATGAACCCGAGCCTGGATACGACGATCTCAGCTATCGGTCATTTGATTTATTATCTGGCCTGTGATCCGACGGCATTTGCGAAGATCAAGGCAGACCCGGACCTCATCCCCAATGCGGTTCAAGAAGCGATACGCCTCGGGACGCCCATTCGATCTTTTACGCGGCACGTTGCAAGCGAGGTAACTGAGGCGGGTATCGTGCTCCCCCAAGGCGTGCGGGTCATGATGCTCTTTGCGTCAGCCAACCGCGACGAAACCGTGTTCGCGGACCCCGATACCTTCGACATCTCACGCAAAAACACACGTCGCCACTTGGGCTTCGGTGCCGGTGTCCACATGTGCGTCGGCATGCACCTCGCATTATTGGAAATCGAATGCCTCATCGCGCGATTGGCCAGCAAGGTGTCGCGACTTGAACTTCTTGATCATGAGGTTGTCTTGAATAACTCCATCTGCGCCCACGCAAGATTGCACGTTAGGCTGAGTTGAACTTACCCGCGTGAGAGGGGTCTGCCTTCTGCTTTGAGCCTCTTGTTCAGGATCTGGCGAACCTTGATACCCTCATAGAACTGTTCGATTGCCGCATTAGAGGTAATTCCTACTGACATGTCATCATTTGATACGTTGAACACTTCGTAGCCCAGCCCATCAGTTTTCAAGCAGCAATCGACCATGTGCCCCAAATCGCGAGCGTCGATATGGGCAAAGATTTTGCGGCGGCGGAGCGCAAGGTTTTCCATGAAATGCGGAAACATCTCCGCATATTCGTTCGGTTCAATTACGTTGTAGATCCGAAGTCCCAAATACCGAAACCTGTCCGAGCCAGAAAGGACCGGGTGGTCATCTCATTGTAAGTCGTCAAGACGTTTTTCCGAAAACACTCACCATAGGTACAAATCATAACGCGTGGGATAGCAGCAAAGTGCACGACTGCGTCATATGTCGGAATGCCAGTGCCCGTTTCCAATTGATGACTTTCGATGAACTGGGACATAGCCCCTATGACTTGGCCTGCATCGCAAAGGTCGACCAACAGTTCGGGACAATTTTAAACCCTAGAGCGTTCGGTCCACATTGACAGCGTGATGGCCTTGCTGTCGCAAATGCGAGATCGCCATTTGCCCGCCTTGCCACTGCCGCCTGCAAAGAATACTCGCATATCGCTTTCCAATGTCCACCACGTTGCTGCCAACTAGACTTGAGCCAAAGTCTGCCCGTTCAACAAGCCGATGCCATTCCATACTTTAGTTGGGCTAGTTGTTAGGTGACCACATCACTCGTGGGCGCTTCTTTGGCACCAGTCATAAATGCAACGGCGTCCGACATCGTGTAGTCTTTGGGATTTATCACGCACAGCCGTTTGCCAAGGCGGTGAATATGAATGCGATCCGCCACTTCAAAAACGTGCGGCATGTTGTGGCTGATCAGAATGATTGGAATGCCGCGTGATTTGACGTCTTGGATCAGTTCTAGGACTTTACGGGATTCCTTGACGCCTAGAGCCGCAGTAGGTTCGTCAAGGATAATCACTTTGGATCCAAAAGCCGCCGCTCGCGCAACGGCGACGCCTTGGCGCTGACCACCAGAGAGCGTTTCAACTGCTTGATTGATGTTTTGGATCGTCATCAGGCCAAGTTCTGTAAGTTTGTCGCGCGCCAAACGCTCCATCCTAGCGCGGTCAAGCTGGCGAAATACGGTGCCCATGAAGCCTGATTTGCGGATTTCGCGCCCCATGAACATATTGTCTGCGATTGATAGTGCGGGCGACATGGCAAGGGTTTGATAGACAGTTTCGATCCCTGCTTCCCGTGCTTGGATGGGGGATTTGAAGCTGATCTGCTGCCCTTCTAGATAGACCTGGCCTTCGTCCGGGGCGACGGCGCCGGAGATAGCTTTGATCAAGGATGATTTCCCGGCGCCATTGTCGCCTATGACCGCAAGAATTTCACCGGGCATCAGATCAAAATCGCAATGATCCAACGCAGTGACTTTGCCGTAACGTTTAACTAGCCCGCGGCCTTTAAGAATAGGTTCCATTAAGCGGCAACCTTTCTGATCCATTGATCCACTGCAACAGCTGCAATGATGAGGACACCGATCAGCAAATATGTCCATTGCGCGTCGGCCCCCATTAGGCGCAAGCCCAACGTGAAAACGCCGACGATCAACGCGCCGAAGAAGGTGCCAAGGATCGATCCCCTGCCGCCAAACAAGGATATTCCCCCGATTACGACCGCCGTGATGCTTTCGATGTTCAAAAGCTGGCCGGAGGTAGGGGAGACCGATCCTATGCGCCCGATTAGCGCCCATCCAGCAAGGCCGCAGATACAACCGGCGACGGCGTAAACAGAGATCAGCGTGGCTTTGACATTTACACCGGACAGCTCGGCCGCTTCCGGGTCATCTCCTACGGCGTAGACATGACGGCCCCACGCGGTATGGCGCAGCACGTAAGCGAGTATGATGACCAGCAGGACCATCAACAGAACGCCGACGGTGAAAACAGCCCCGCCGACTTTGAATTTCGCGCCCAAAAGCTGCAACAGAGGCGCGTTGTTGGCGATATCCTGACTGCGGATCGTCTCATTCGCGGAATAGAGGAAATTTGCGGCAAGAACGATTTGCCACATGCCAAGCGTGACAATGAAAGGCGGTAGCTTCATTGCGGCGACAAGCCAGCCGTTCAGATAGCCAATGGCAGTGCCCGCGATCAGCCCGCAGGCGACTGCGACTTCGACCGGCATACCGTAGCGAAATGTGAATTGGCCCATCACGACAGAGGAAATGACCGCGATCGCGCCAACGCTGAGATCAATACCGGCTGTCAGAATGACCAACGACTGCGCGGCAGCGACGATTCCAACGATTTGCACCTGCTGCAGAATTAGAGTGAGCGCGAATGGCGAGAAGAATTTCGAGCCAAGCAACAGGCCAAAAACCACAATGGACGCCAGCAACACAATCAGCGGAACCAGAGCCGGATTGATGTGAAGCCAGTGCTGCAACGTGCCGAAAAGGCCGCGATGCGGATCTTCGAATTTTGCCACGCCATCGTCCGTTGTTTCTGCGCTCGACATATTGCCCCCTTCAGTTCGTCAAAAAGGGGCGCGCAATGGCGCCCCTTATCGTCAGTCTAGGCTCGTTTGGCGGTTTTCGCCATTAGCCCCAGCAAAGCTCCGTGCCTTTGGTGGTGTCGATGCTTTCAACGCCTGCGGCAGGCTCATCAGTGACAAGCGCAACGCCGGTGTCAAAGAAGTCCTTGCCCGGTGTGTTTGCTGGCTTGGTTCCGTCCTTGGCCCAGGCTGCAATCGCTTCAACACCTTTGGACGCCATAAGCAGAGGATACTGCTGCGAAGTCGCGCCAATAATGCCGTCCTTAATGTTCGCAACGCCGGGGCAGCCGCCGTCAACAGACACGATCAACACGTCGTTCTCGCGACCGATTGACTTGAGCGCTTCATAGGCACCCGCTGCAGCCGGTTCGTTGATGGTATAGACGACATTGATTTCTGGATCTTTGGCCAGAAGGTTCTCCATTGCCTTGCGGCCACCTTCTTCATTCCCCGCCGTTACATCGTTGCCGACGATACGCGGATCGGTTTCATCGCCCCATTTGTTGGGATCACCCAGATCAATACCAAAGCCCTGCAAAAAGCCCTGATCGCGCAGAACGCCAACTGTTGGTTGTGACACAGCCAGATCAAGCATTGCGATCTTGGCGTTTGCTGCGTCATCGCCCAGCTTTGCAGCGGCCCATTTGCCGATCAACTCACCCGCAAGAAAGTTGTCGGTGGCGAATGTCATGTCTGCTGCATCGATGGGTGACAAAGGCGTATCAAGTGCAATCACGACAAGACCTGCGTCACGCGCTTGCTGAACAGAAGAGACGATAGAAGACGTGTCAGATGCCGTCAGCAATATGCCTTTTGCACCGTCAGCAATACAGGTCTCGATTGCTGCAACTTGAGTTTCATGATCGCCGTCGACTTTACCTGCAAAAGATTTAAGCGTCATGCCAAGCTCTGCCGCTTTGGCCTCAGCACCTTCTTTCATCTTCACAAAGAATGGGTTGGTGTCTGTTTTTGTGATCAAGCAGGCCGTGACAGCATGAGCATCAGCAAAGGCAGCTCCTGACATTGCCGACAGGGCAACCGCGGTTGAAGCGAATAGTTTTTTCATAATGTCCTCCCAGACGTTGATCCGAACATGCGGAGCGAACTCCCGCGAAACCTGCGGGATTGCCCTAAGGGAATACTGATTCTACCAAGCTCGTCAATAAATAAATAAACTTGATTTATTAATTTAAGATAGTAGCTTTATCGGGCCGATATTTGCGTATAAGCCCTGTTTTATGGATGGATCGAAGATCAGAGCGTTAAGTGGAGGTGTGAACCAGAGCGGTTTACGCAATCATAACGAGCGCCTGCTTCTGTCCATGCTGCAACGCAATGGACCTATGCCCGGCAGCGATCTGGCACGGATCGCAGGGCTGTCACCACAGACTGTGTCGGTCATCCTTCGTAAGCTGGAAAAGGACGGGTTGCTGGAAAAAGGCGCGCCGGTGCGCGGGAAAGTCGGAAAGCCATCTATTCCGATGAAGCTCTGCGCCGATGGTGTGTTCTCGCTTGGCATCAACATAGGGCGGCGCAGCGCGAAGATCATCCTAATGGATTTTCACGGAAAGATCCGCGCTGAAACCGCAACGACTTTTGACTACCCGTTGCCCGTCGAGTTGTTCGATTTTTTGCATTCAGGCACTGTTGAATTGACAGAGGTCTTGCCTGAAAAACTGCGCAAGCGAATATGTGGAGTCGGCGTTGCGGCGCCGTTTGAGTTGTGGAACTGGCACGAAATGGTTGGAGCTACTGCTGAAGAATTCGCGCTTTGGAAAGACATCAGTTTTCATAACGAATTCGCCGAATTCTCCAGCCTACCTGTTCACGTGGTCAATGATGCTACTGCAGCTTGTCGTGCCGAGCACGTTTACGGACGCGGCAAAGAATTCAGAGACTATGCGTATTTCTTCGTCGCCGCATTCGTCGGCGGGGGTATCGTGCTCAATCATTCTGTCTTTGAAGGACACCAAGGGAACGCGGGGGCACTTGGTTCGTTGCGCAGTGTCGGCCCCAATGGCGAGAGTAGGCAATTGATAGATATCGCTTCCATTCACTTGTTAGAAGCGCGTTTGTCAGAGGTTGGCTTGGATCCCAAAGGACTTTGGAGCAATGATGATTGGGGTCCTTACGAACGCTATGTTGAACCATGGATTAGGCAAACCGCCCAAGAACTTGCCAAAGCTGCCCTTTCGACCTGCGCGGTCATCGACTTTGAAGCGATCCTGATCGACGGCGGGTTGCCGCCGGAAGTGAAGCAAACTTTAGTTGAACGGACCCGTCGGTATATTGCCAATCAGGATACGAGGGGCCTGATCCCGCCTCAAATCGAAGCTGGGGAGATAGGTCGTAAAGCTCGAGAGATAGGAGCCGCATGTGGACCAATTTGGTCTCAATTCCTGCTAAAATCAAACGCTGGATTATCGGAAATATCAGGCTAAATACGCGCTTTCCTGTTGCTTCTCTAGTTCAGGTGCCGGACGCGACCAACCCACAACGTAATATGTGAATTGTCAGGTAGCGCTTTCAATCTCAGGCTATGAAGCCCACCGAACCTTGATTTTTCAACCGAAAGCATGGCCGCGTGAATTGGCAAAAAGAAAGCTAGTCCTGACCAGTCACAAAAACATAGGAAGCCTGAACGAGGTCCAATACAACCTCCAGCTCTCCGGCGTTAGTTGGAGTGAAGATCATGACAAAACCTTCCCAACCTGGTCTTTGGTTTGCCCAAGGGTGGCTGACCGCCCAGCCCGCCTCGACGGCTTGCCTCGCAAGGACCGGTGATAGAGACGCATGTAGACTACCGTCAGGGTGAATGTGGGCGAACTCTCGTCCGCCCACGATGACGTAAGGACGCGCCACGACAACATCGTCCTTGATCCAGAACCCCAAAGCGCCAGGCAGCGAGATCACGGTCTTGCGGATATCGACACCGGGGATCATCGCGACTTTGTCTAGAAGGGCTTCGGAGATTTCCGGCACTGGCTCAACTCCGATCTGCACATGCGGCACCCCATTAGTGGTTTCCGGAATGGGTGTCGTCCGCATCGGCAGTTCATTGGCTGCAAGTGCCGAAGGCACCGCCGCAAACACCAGTATTGCACTAAGAATGGTTGTTCGGATCGACATGGCACGCCTCCTTCGTCAGTGTCTACCCGTGATAGGCTTGGCTGACGGCAAAACTGTCTTCGAACCAATGCCACAAAATGACTTGGCCGTCGCGAACTTTGGCGCGAAGTGCAAAGGTGAACTCGCCGATCTCCTTGCCGGATTTCGTCGTCTCGCCATTCATCTTGCCGAAGACAGCAACGGTGTCACCTGAGGCGAACGCGTCGGTGTTCTCCCACATTGTGGTCTCGAAGTTCGACGAGAAGACCCCAAGAAAGGCCAAGATCGCTTCTTTGCCTTTGGAACCGCCCACCCAGGGCAAGGTCTTATCGCCTTCGTTGTGCCAGACCATGTCGTCGGCCATGAGCGCGCCCACAGTCTCCATATCTCCGCTACCCATTGCGCCCATAAAGCGCATGACGATGTCAATGCTGGCTTCGGAACTTTCGTCCGCCTTTGCTTGAACGCCAATGACCAGCGCCAGGGCCGATAGGCCTGTGGACTTCAAAACAGTTCTGCGTTCCATTGGTGATTTCCTTATGATTTGAGATGTCGCGGCCTTGGAGCGACGCCAATGTTTCAGTTCAACGACCGGAAAGTTGGCCCAATGCGCCCGCCCAGTCTTCGACGTGGTAGGAACGGGCAATCTTGCCGTCTTCCAGCTCGTGGATGTCGATGGTCATGATGTCGAAGCTGCGGCCTTCGCCATCGACACCGAACATTGGGCCGACAGGAGTTCCAGTGGCACGGCTACGGACGGTGACGAAATTGCCGTCCTGATGCATGACCTCAACGGCCCAATTCAGATCAGGGACAAGTTGACCAAACCCGCCGATCTGTCCGAGGAACCCTTCACGGGTTTTGTTTTCTCCCGAGTAGTCACCGACGCTCTCCCAATCATCGGTGATAGAGGCTTCGAACGCCGCAACGTGATCCTGAGACGTGGGGTTGCTGAGTAGGTCGTAGAAGCTCTGAACCGTGGCCGTGTCATCGGCCATGGCGGTGCCTGCAAGGGTCATGCTGGCGACAAGTGCAATTGGCATCAGTTTCATATCGATCTCCATCGTTTGGGTTTGTTTCTTCTTCGTAGGAGAGAGATATTGACGAAAGATTGTTTTGTGTATCTGCTAATGGCAGACAACACAGTTCGGCAAAACAGAACAATGATTGACCATCTGAGACACATGGCCATCTTCGCACGCGTCGTGGACCTTGGCTCATTTCGCGCGGCAGCAAAGGATATTCGATTGGCGCCGTCGCGGATCAGCGAGATCGTGACAGGGCTGGAGGATTTTGTCGGGACGACCTTGCTCAACCGCACAACCCGAAAAATCGCGCTTACAAACGAAGGACGTAGGTTCTATGCGCACGCGGTCGAAATGGTGCGCAGCGCTGAATCTGGCCTCGATGAGTTGAACGCTTTGACACTCGAACCCGCTGGTTCACTGCGAGTATCCGCCCCGGCCTTTATGTCTTCATCAAACATTGCCACCGCAATGGGAGACTTCACGCGGCACTATCCACATGTGGATTTGTCCGTCTCATTCACCGATCTACCGGTTGATCTGTTGGAGGCTGGATATGATTTGAATATAAGGGTTGGCTGGCTTGACGACAGTTCTATGATGTCACGCAAGCTCGGCGAAATAGAACGGGTGCTTGTCGCTGGTGTGGACTACGCGAAATCTCGACCCGATCCGAAGCACCCAGCAGATCTCGAAACTTGGGACTGGATCAGATACGCACAGCGTTCGAATGCGATGGAGTTTAAATCCCGTTCAGGACGCTCTGTGAAAGTGACGGGACGTTCTCGGCTTCAGGTCGACAGTATTGATGCATTGCTTCACTATGCGCGTCTCAACTTCGGCGTGACGGTTCTGCCTAGATATCTCGTCGACCGGGCGCTGAATGCCGGCGCGTTTTTGGAACTCCTAGAGGATTGGAGCCTTGCCCCATTGGGCATCTACGCAGTCTGGCCAGACCAGTCGCGAAGAGAAAACCTCACGGTTCACTTCGTTCGCTTCCTTGCTGAGCAACAGGTTCATTCCAAAACGCAGTAAGAAACACAACGAGACATACTCCCAGATGAGGTCACGGCCCAGAGCTGCCGTTGATGTTTTGCCGCTGCGCTTCAATGCGGCGTCCGGAAAGTTGACCTGAATCGGCTTAATGAAATCTGGCGAATGCTTGAAAAAGCGGAAAGGAGCATGCCTCTATGCAAAAAACTTCAGGTAGGCAACTTACCCTCAAAGGTCTGAACGTCGTCCCAGCCCAAATCGAACTTAGCAAGGTACTTCCTCAGGCGGTCAGAGTCGTTTCTGCTGGAGCGCTTTGCCCGTGATTGCGCGAAGAGACTGCGCCCCGCTGCGCTCAGATTTTCTGACTGCCGGCAGGCTCGAATGACAAAGGCCAGTTGGACAACGTCAAACGGGTCAAGCATTTCGGCGGCGTCGCCCATGACGGTTTTCAACAGGATGCTGTCTGGCTGCGCCTCTATAGCGGTCCAGTTCGAGCGCAAAGTTGAGATTTCATCACTCACCATCGCTTGCGTGATACGGCCTCGCGGTGCCAGCGTGCAAAGCCGTTGCACCGACCCGCTTAGGTCGCGGAAATTCGCGGGCCACAGCGTTGCTGGGTCCTTGGCAAAACGGATGTAGCTGGCGGCGGCGTCGGAATTGAACCCAAACTCCGCCCCAAGCTGGTGACTGGTACGCACAAGCTCGTGCATCAAATTAACATGAAAGTCTTCGGGACGTTCGCGCAGCGCAGGCAAACGAAAGCTCCACATATTGATCCGGGCCAAGAGGTCTGGTCTAAATCTTCCCTCCGCTACCAACGCGGTGAGATCCTGGTTCGAGCTGGCGATGACTTGAAAGCGGCTTGTGACCTCATGGTCAGACCCCAGCGGATAGTAGCGGCCCGTTTCGATGGCGTGCAAAATGACCGCCTGTTCGTCTAACCCCAATTGGTCCAGCTCATCGAGAAGCAAGATGCCACCATCAGCCTCTCGCAGAAGCCCCCCTCGTTCACTACCTACCTGTCCCGACAAAGACCGACGTTGCCCAAAGAGCATGGCCAGTGCATGGTCGCCTTTCAACGTTGCGCAATTGACATGCACCATGCGGCCTTTGACGCGGCGGCGCTGCAGCTTGAGATCATAAATGCGCTGCGCCAGTTCCGACTTGCCGGTGCCCGTCTCGCCGAGCAGCAGGATCGGCGCGTCGGAGGCCCCGGCCACCAGTTCGACCTTATCTATCATCGCGTTGAAGGCGGCGTTCTTGGTCTCGATGCCGCCTTTCAACAGGTCGCTGTTCTCGCGCGACATCAGATCGAACCGTTGTTGCAGCGCGTTGTAGCGGCTGAGGTCGAGGTCGATGATGTCCATGCTCGGCTGCGCGTCCTCACCACGTGGTGGGCCGGTTTGTAGCAAGCGGGCAGGGACATGGCGGCTTTCGGCCAGCAGGAACCAGCAGATTTGAGCGACATGGGTGCCGGTGGTCAAGTGGACGTGATACTGCTCGCGGTCCTCGTCGAAGCCGTAGTCGCGGGCGAAGTCGAACATCGCGCCGTAGACTTCTTGGAAATCCCACGGGTCAGCGAGGTTCATCTCGTTCAGCAGGACCTCGGTATCCGGGGACTTATGGCTGATCTCGCGCTGTACTTTCTCGGCCAACCGCAGGTAGCGCTTGTCGTAAAGCAGTTCCAACCGTTCAACTGGGAAGTCGTCATGGACCACAAGGCTGGGCGTAGGCTTCCACTTGCGCATTTTGCCCATATCCAGCTTGGTGCCGAGGAACCCAATGACAACGTTTTTCATCTTTAGCGATCCAAATAGATAAATTGCGATATATTTTGATCGTATATTAGGTGGGAGTTTTTAACAAACCTGTAAATTTCCATTTTAAATCATGGAGTTGTCAGGTTTTACAGTTTTCCTTTGGCTCGGATGCGTGATCAGCCAGATTGATCCTCGTTAAGAAGAAGGAAACAGAGAAATGGCGAACAAATCCGTGTTTGCATCGATGAAGGGCCGGTTGCTGCCGAAAGCAACCACGACGAACGCTGCGGCGGCGCCGGCCTATTCATACTCTGATGCGCATCGCCTCGCGCAGGTCGCCGTGACAGGCACCTTCGCCGGGCTTCACTACCAGACTGCCGAGGAGCAGCTGGAATACGTTCTTGATCTGGCCGAAAGCGTTGACCCGCTGACGCTGGCACAGACCGCGATCTATGCCCGTGAAAACGGGAACATGAAGGACATGCCGGCCGTGTTGCTGGCAGTTCTGGCGCGGCGCAACCCGGTGCTTGTCCGGGCAGCTTTTGGGCGGGTGATCGACAACGGCAAGATGCTGCGCACCTTCGTGCAAGTTATTCGCTCGGGGCAGACGGGGCGCAAGTCGCTTGGGTCAGCGCCCAAGGCCATGGTGCAAAACTGGCTGAACACCGCGTCCGACTGGGCGTTGCTGAATGCCAATATCGGCAATGACCCGTCTTTGGCGGATGTCATCAAGATGGTGCATCCGAAGGCCGAGACGACTGAGCGTGACGCACTGTTTGCGTGGATCGTGGGCCGCCCCTGTGAGAATGCGTTGCTGCCCAAAGCGGTGCAGGAATGGATGGTTTTTAACAAGACCGGCAAAGGGCCTTTGCCCGATGTGCCATTCCAGATGTTGACCCAGCTGAAGCTGACGCCGAAGCATTGGGCCCGTATTGCCAAGAACGGCAGCTGGCAGATGGTGCGCCAGAACCTCAACGCCTTCCAGCGCCACGGCGTGTTCGAGGTGTCCCGAGAGTTGAAGCGCATCGCAGCCCTGCTGCGGGACCCTGAGCGTATCGCAAAGGCGAAAGCCTTTCCGTATCAGCTGATGGTCGCACAGCAGCATCTGGCCGACGGCATGCCGCGCGAGATCGTGGATGCGTTGCATGACGCGATGGAAATCGCGGTGGGCAATGTGCCGATGTTTGACGGCTCCGTTGCTGTGGGCGTCGATGTGTCCGGCTCGATGCGGGCTCCGGTGACGGGTCACCGTGTCGGGGCCACATCGAAGGTGCGGTTCGTGGATGTGGCGGCGCTTGTCGGTGCCAGCTTCCTGCGTCGCAACCGCCACGCGACGGTTCTGCCGTTCGACTTCGTGGTCCGCGACACGCGGCTGGAGCCGCGCGACACGATCCTGACCAACGCCCGCCGGTTGGCGGAGTTGGCCGGGGGTGGCACGGATTGCTCCGCGCCACTGTCTTGGCTGAATGAACGTGGCCGCGCCCCCGATCTGGTGGTGCTGGTCTCCGACAACCAGTCCTGGGTCGACGCGCGGCGTGGCGGGAACGCGACCAACGTGATGGCGCAATGGGAGGTGCTCAAACGGCGCAACCCGAAGGCCAAACTGGTCTGCATCGACATCGCCCCATACGGGACGACGCAAGCCAAGGAACGCGAGGACGTGTTGAACGTCGGCGGGTTCTCCGACGCGGTCTTTGACCAGATCGCCAACTTTGCTGCCGGGACCCACGGGCCTCAGCACTGGGTGGGCGAGATCGAAATGATCGAGGTTTAAAACAACGGATCGGGCGGAATGCCTGTGGGACTACATCTTGAACATGTGACGCGTCTCGCAAAGTCACTTGTCCGCCCGATCCACTCAAGAAAAATGCTGGCGAATGCCGGTGGAACTACATCGTAACCCTAAGGTCGCGGGTTCGAGCCCCCCCCACGCAAGTGGGTAGCTCAGTTGGTAGAGCATAGGCATCATGTTTCACCAAACCCTTGTCGCCAGTTCATTGTTCGACCGTAGCTCAGTTGGTAGAGCGCCTGACTGTTAATCAGGATGTCGCAGGTTCGAGCCCTGCCGGTCGAGCCAGACAAAAAGACAATCCGGGGGAATGCCCGTGGGAGTACATCGCTATGGTACGATCCGCCCTGAAAGGGCCTCTCACGATCCACTTGTCCCCAGGACCCTAATTTGAAGAGTGAAGACAATGAAACTGAGTGACGACCAAACAAGGATGATTGCGGCCTTTGATGAAATCATGGTCGGCTTGAATCGTGGCAAACTCGACACTGGCGCATTGTCGCGGTTTCAAAATGAGCGAGCCTCAATCAGCCCAGTCACATTGATGCGGCTGGACGACCAATTTCGGAGGCATCGCGGAGCGGTCGGACACGCAACAAACCTGTTCAACTTGTTCCATAAGCCAGCATCTGCAGAAAGGTTGCTCGAAACGCATCCCGAATTCGCACAAGCTACGATTCACTCAACAAGCGGTTTCATACGCGAACACGCTGTACATCGTTTGCCATGTGCGGCTTTTGACGTTCTCGATCATGTCGCATTGATTTGTCGGTGTAACGATCATGTACCGCCAGTGCGTAAGGCCGCTTTGAAGCGGTGGGAAGCTGCTTGTAAGGCGGCTGAGCGGAAAACACTTGTTGCACTTCTACCGGTAGCGTTAGACCGCATTCAAGCCTGGCAGCGGGGCGGTCAAGTAGCACTAACCTATTTGGAGCGGCGTGATGACTACCCACTTCTGCTTGAAGCCATGTTTCTACAAGAGTCAGTCGGCCCCCTCGCTAGACGGTTGCGGTTTGCCTTGCGGGGCCCCGAATTGGACGCCTCACTGGGCAAGCTTTCCATGGCAGCGAAATCGCCATTCGTGAGGGCTATTGCAACAAAGGCCGTACTGGAAGGCATAACTCGACGGCAAATTGGCTGCACTTGGGAATGGGTCGACAAATCTATCTCGCTTAGACGCCGTTTACCAGAATTTGACGTCCGCAAGTTGGAAATCCCTGCCACCACCCGCCAAAAGGTGCTGAGAGCCGCAGCTCGAGACAAAAGCGTCGCCG
The DNA here is from genome assembly GCF_055693445.1 of Litoreibacter sp. JB4-2. NCBI lineage: Bacteria > Pseudomonadati > Pseudomonadota > Alphaproteobacteria > Rhodobacterales > Roseobacteraceae > Litoreibacter > Litoreibacter sp. JB4-2. The sequence goes on along the minus strand of NZ_CM146334.1, from coordinate 1,894,425 downwards.
TACGAAAATTGGCATTGGATTACCTGACGACGGTTGGACCCGAAGGTTACGATGCAGAACTAAACTTCCTACGCCGCGATGGTCGCTATCCGATCACATGGCGCATGGAGTACTTCGAGAGGAAATGGGGCGCAGGCCGCCCCGACCTCCCAAACTAAACCGAGAACAATTTGGGGGAATGCCCGTGGGAGTACATCGCTATGGTACGATCCGCCCTGAAAGGGCATCTCACGATCCACTTGTCCCCTGGAACCTAATTTGAAGAGTAAAGAAAATGACCGAAGACACTGAAACCGAGGCCGTGACCGGCCATCACCTGAAAGACTGGGGACACTCCCCTGGGCCTAACTTTGCGGACCTGCTTGCGCGGGCCAATGAGATGCGGGCGGAAGGCTACGGCCTTGTGCGCATCCAAAAGGAGCTGGAGCCGGAGATTGTCCCCGAGCCGCCCAAGATTGAGCTGCACCCTGCGGGCGCAATTGCCTTCCATGAAAACATCCAAGCCAACGGCGCGGATGAAGAAGACAATGTGGAAAAAGTGCGCGAAACCATGCGGGCCGTAATGCGAACCCCGACGGTGGTTGCAGGTGCAGTGATGCCAGATGCTTGCCCCGCAGGGCCGGTTGGCACCATCCCTGTGGGCGGCGTGGTTGCGACGAAGAACGCGATCCATCCGGGCATGCACTCGGCCGATATCTGTTGCTCTGTGATGATGACGGATATGGGCGAGGCGGACCCCAAGAAGGTTCTGGATGCAGGCCAAGCGGCCACGCATTTCGGCCCCGGTGGGCGTCCTCAAGGCAAGCGGTTCACAACGTCGCTGAAGCTGCTGGATGCGTTTCGGGAGAACAAGTTTCTGAGCAACCCCAAGGTCATGCGCATGGCGCAGGAGCATATGGGCACGCAAGGCGACGGGAACCATTTCATGTTCGTCGGCACCTCGCGCAAGACGGGGCGCACGGCGATGGTGACGCATCATGGCTCGCGTGGGCCGGGGGCGGTTCTGTATAAGCTGGGCATGGAGGTTGCGGAGAAATACCGCCGCAAACATTCGCCAAAAACGCTGAAACAGAACGCTTGGATTCCAGCGGATTCTGAGGATGGCGCGGCCTATTGGGAAGCGCTGCAGCTGATCCGCCAGTGGACCAAAGCCAACCACAATGGGCTGCATCAGGCCGCTGTGGAAGGCTCGGGTGCACAGCCGGGCGAGCGGTTTTGGAACGAGCACAACTTCGTCTTCAAGCGGGGCGATCTGTATTACCACGGCAAGGGGGCGACGCCCGCTTGGGGTGATTACGCGGCGGATGCTACCGGGCTGACGCTGATCCCGCTGAACATGTCGGAACCCGTTCTGGTGTTGCGCGGCAAGGATCGTGACCACGCGCTTGGGTTCAGCCCGCATGGCGCGGGGCGAAACTATTCACGTTCCGAGCATAAGCGGCGGATGGGCGGGATTACCCCTGACCAGCTGCTGAAAGCGGAAACCGAGGGGCTCGATATCCGCTTCCATGCGGGCGGTGTTGATGCGTCGGAGCTGCCGTCGAGCTACAAGAACGCGGTCGCCGTGGTCGAGCAAATCAAGACCTATGATCTGGCCGAGATCGAGGACTATATCGATCCCTATGGCTGCATCATGGCGGGCGACGTGCCGCCCTTCTGGAAAAACCGGAAGAAAAGAAAAGGGATGCGGGCAGCTTAACTGCTGCCCCATTCACACCCAGCGTGGCCATTTGATCACAACTTCAACTGAGGCCAAAAGCGCCTGTTGATGGAATCATTCATGACCCCTTAGACAGAGCGCTCATTCGGTCCCCAAAAAGGACCCCACCCGAACCCCAGAGATGAAAGGGACGTAACTTGCTTATTAACTGTCGCGCCCTTCCGGGGCTTATCAGCATCTAAGTCGCATTCCGGCTTCCATCTGATGGATTGGCCCGCGCCAGCACGCACGGGACCTCACTGCATACAATTTTCGGGTATTTAACTCATGGGCAATTCTGTCTTGGGTGGTGTTTCGTGTGCTGACCTCAGCGACGGCACCATCACTAAATTCTATACTTCCGCGGCCTGGATCGAAGGCCGCGCGGAAGATCAACTGAACCACGTCGCGTCGTGGGACGGGGTCCGCAAGATCGCGGCCTTTCCCGACCTGCATCCCGGCAAATACGGGCCGGTGGGTTGCGCTATTTTGGCCGACCGCATCTACCCGCAGCTGATCGGCAGCGACATTGGCTGTGGCATGGCGCTGTTTGCTCTAGACCTGCCTCAGCGCAAGCTGAAGTTGGAGAAAGCCGTGCGCCGTTTGCGCGCGTTGGGCGCGCCCTCTGTTCAGGACTATCGCGGCGATCTGGAACAGATCAGTCTGCCAGATGATCTGTTCGCGGATGCGCTGGGCACCATTGGCGGCGGCAACCATTTTTGCGAGCTGCAAACGCTGCAGGACGCAAAACCGGGTTCTGGATTGGAGGTGGGTGACTTGTACCTGCTAGTTCACTCTGGGTCGCGAGGCTTTGGTAACGAGGTGCTGAACGCCGCCTTGGCGGGTGAGTCTGACTATGTTGTTGGGCATGACCAAGCTACCACATGGGCAAAGCTGAACCGCCGACTGATCGCGGAGCGTGCCGCGCATGCGCTTCGCTGCGAGCCGCGGCTGATTGTGGATGTGCCACATAATATTCTGAGCAAAGAGGGTGGCGGCTGGTTGCACCGCAAAGGAGCTGCTGTGTCAGGTGCGCTGACGCCCTTGGCAGGGTCGCGCGCAACGCCAAGCTATGTGGTGCGTGGGCTGGGTCACCCGGATGCGCTCTGCTCGACAGCTCATGGGGCGGGTCGGCGCTATGATCGGTCATCCATGCATGGGCGTGTGCGGGCCAAACGATCCGACCTCGAGGCCATGGCGCGCACACCCTTTGGCGGGCGCGTCATTTGTGAAGATAAGGACCTGCTAATTGAGGAGGCCGCTCTGGCCTATAAGGACGCCGGCGCCGTGGTTGCGGACCTGCAAGCACTCGGCGCAGCGGACGTGGTGGCCAAACTGCACCCGCTGGTGACCTTCAAGAAAACCCGCGCTGAGGGCAGATCATGAGGGCTTGTCTTTTCATAACCAGCGGCCACGGCCCTGTGGAGTGCACTCAGGCGGTTGCCGGTGTCTTGCGCAAAATGGAGCAGGAGGCCATCGCGTATGATCTGCACATTGACTGCGCTGTTATGCCTGCCAAGCACGGAGTGAAATCTGCAGTACTGACCATCGAGGGGACCAAGGCGGCGCGTTTTGCGGCTGAGTGGCGTGGGACCATTCAATGGCGAGCCAACAGCCAGCTGCGGCGCAACTACAAGCGCTCTAATTGGTTCATTGGGGTCTTTGAAATTACGCCCGACACTGAGAAACTCATACATCTGGAGCCGTCTGACGTAACCTTTGAGACATTCCGTGCGGGCGGACCTGGCGGGCAGCACCAAAATACCACTGACAGCGCCGTAAGGGCCACTCACGTCCCCAGCGGGGCCACTGTCGTAGCCCGTGAGGAGCGTTCGCAACATCGCAACAAAGCGCTGGCGCTCTCTCGGCTGCACCGATTTTTGAGCGCCCGAGCCGCCGCCGAGGAAGCTGACCGCAAGTCGGCGCAGAACAACCTGCACTCCCAGCTGGAACGCGGCAATCCGGCGCGCTGCTTCAAGGGGCCAAAATTTGTTGAACAGAAGAGGTGGCGTAATGACTGAAGCATTTCACACATTCATAGCAGGCGCGGTTTCGAGCGACTTCTTTGCGGGCGGCCTGGCGCTTGGCGCGTTTGGCGTGGCCGCCGCCATGCTGCGGCTGCTTTTCTTCAACGTTTACGGCTTCGTACTGCGCCGCATCTGGGTCAGCCTGACGCTGGACAACCGATCCGACGCCTACCGCAATTTCTGCCTATGGATGGAGTCCAATGAGGTGCTTGCTCGGTCCAAGCATGTGCGCATGACGGACAATACATGGTCCTTTGGCACCAAGGGCTTTGCCCCTGCACCGGGCAGTCATTGGTTTTGGCGCGACGGCCAGCTATGCCGCTTTAGCCGCTCCATCGACGAGAAGGCCAAGGTCGGCGGCTCCTATGACACCCGGCTGATGGAGACGTTGCACATCACCGTACTGTTTGGGCGCGTGGCCACCATTCTCGGCTGGATCAATGAAGGCAAGAAGATCGCACGCAGCCGCGATCGAATTGGGCCTGGCCTGCACATCTACCGCTCAGACTATTGGGACGCGATGGGCGACGTGCCCGCACGGCGCATTAACACCGTACTGGTAGATGACGACCGGGTTGAGCGTGTCCTAGAGGACATGCGTTGGTTTTACGGCGCATCCGACTGGTATGCGCAACGCGGCGTGCCATGGCGGCGGGGCTACTTGTTCTACGGCCCGCCCGGAACCGGCAAATCCAGCCTGATCCGCGCCTTAGCATCTGAGCTATCGCTGGACATCGCCACGCTGGATGTCGGGCGGACCGAGCTGAACGATGAGGGCTTGCGGGAGGCGATGATAACGTCACCGGAACGATCCCTGCTGGCCATTGAAGATGTGGACGCCATTTTCAAGGGGCGTAAAAGCGAAGAGCAAACCACGGGTGTCAGCTTCTCGGGGTTGCTGAACGCGATCGACGGCGTGGCCGCACAAGAAGGGCGCGCCTTGATTATGACCACTAACCACCGCGAGCAGCTGGACCCCGCGTTGATCCGCCCTGGGCGGGCCGATTTGCACATGAAACTCGATCTGATCAACGGCAAAACCGCTGGGCGCTTATTCGATCGGTTCTTTCCAGATCATCCAAGTTTTAAGCAGGAGTTTGTTGCAGCAATCGGCCCGCGTCGCCTGAACCCTGCTGAAGTACAGGGGTGGTTGCTTCAAAACTCTCATTGTCCACGCCAGGCTACAGAGAAGGAAAGACAGCCTTGGAACAACCACGATGCTAAGGCGCTCCGCGTTTAACTGATCCATCTAACCGTGACATTCAGCTAAATTGTATTGAGAATGTTTCAAACAGCGTGGCACATAGCTAACGCATTTGTACGTTCGCGGCCCTTACCAGACATTGAGCCCTGTCACCGAATGCTGCGGCCGTAGTCCGCATTGTCGACATTCGCCGCAGCCGCAAAATCAGGTGGTAGGCGAACTCACAATTTCGGGACAAAACTGCTGTTAGTCGCGATTGGGCCAATGACTGCTCGTCGAGAATTGAGCAACTACGGTTTCAGAATAGCTGTGCCACAATCCGTGTCTCTGATTTCGGGCGATAAGTTCATCGGGACGGATGTCTTGCCCTGTTTCAGCGGTTTGCATCAGGCAAGAGCATCGCCCTCAAGTTCTGCTCAACTGCCGGAACGTCGTTCAGATTGAGCGCGGAATGCAGATCGACCAGATGACTTTGCATCAATTCTTCCGCGCGCGCGTCATCGTTGTCGCTGATGGCCTTGATCAGGGCATGATGCGCTTGGCTTTCACATAACGCGCTTTCGCGGCGCCAATACAAAGCGATGATCAGTGAAGATCGTGCAACCAAGACGTTGATCAAATCCGCGATGGTTTGCTGTTGGGCTATCCGCGCGATTTCGACGTGGAACCTACCGGATAGATATAAGGCACGTCCACGGTCACCGGCATCGATTGCGGCATGCTCTTGCGTGATGTGATCGGTCAGCAGCGCGACATCGCTTGCAGTGGCTTTTTGGGCGGCACTACGGGCTGTACGTGGCTCCAACAATTCGCGGGCCTCGAAGACTTCTTGTGCCTCGGTCAGACTGGGCTTTGCGACATAAGCCCCGCGGTTGCGTTTGATTTCGACGATGTGCTGATGCGCAAGCGACTGGAGCGCCGTGCGCACGATAGTGCGCGAGACGCCATAAATATCCGACAGGTCGTCTTCGCCCAACTTAGTGCCGGGTGCCAAACGGTGTTCGTGAATGGCTTGCGACAACGCATTGGAAACGGTGTCGGCATTGGCATGGCTAGAAGCGGCTTGCGGTGTGGTCAGCGTCATGACGGGTCTCCTGCACCATGAGATGCCAGAGCCAAGTTGGGGACACAAGTCAATCGAAATGACCACAATTTCATGCTTGATTGTATACAATATTGTGCGCAATTTTTCATCGGTGTGGGGCTGTTTCGCTTAAAAGCTATGCCTTCGCGGCAGATCGCCGGCGACTAAGGCTCAAAATGATTGTGTCATCTGCGTTTGGACGCGCTGCTAATCTCATCTGCAAGATGGGGGCGGTGTGAGCAATCAAGATCTCGAATTGGTGTCAGTAACCAAGCGCTACAGCGCGACAGTTGCTGTGGACGCCATAAACTACCGTTTCAAATCTGACGGCTACACCTGCCTTCTGGGCCCATCCGGCTGCGGGAAATCCTCGACCCTGCGCATGATTGCCGGCCATGAAAGTGTCAGCGACGGGTCAATTGTTCTGGATGGCCGCGATATTTCGGTTTTGCCGCCCGCGCAGCGCGGCACAGCGATGATGTTTCAGAATTACGCCTTGTTCCCCCATCTGAGTGTCCTCGACAACGTCGCCTTCAGCCTAAAAATGAAGGGCGTCGACACTGCCAAGCGACACGGCGAAGCGCGCGACATGCTCGCGCTGGTAGACCTGACGGATCTTGCGGACCGGTTACCTGATCAACTCTCTGGCGGCCAACAGCAGCGCGTGGCCTTGGCCCGCGCCCTTATCACTCGCCCGCAGGTTTTGCTGCTGGACGAACCGCTCTCTGCCCTTGACCCGTTCCTGCGCATCCGCATGCGGGGAGAGTTGCGCAAGCTGCAAAAAGAGCTGGGGATCAGCTTTATCCACGTCACGCATGGCCAAGATGAAGCGCTCGCCTTGGCGGACGACATTATTGTGATGAACAACGCGGTGATTGAACAAGCTGGCCCGGCCCGCGCGGTCTTCAACGCGCCGCAAACCCGGTTCGTGGCGCAGTTTATGGGTGGGCATAACGTCGTGGCCCTTCCAGACGGTCATTTTGCGATCCGCACTGATGCGGTTTCGGTCACCGCCCCCACCGAGGGCGCGGTCGAGGGCAATGTGACGGCTGTCGAATATCAAGGCACCCATGTGTCTGTGTCGGCAAAAATCACAGGCGACCAAGAGGTGCTGGCCCTGATCCCAGACACCACCTTCTTTGCAAACCCACACCACCCCGGCGACCGGATCGGTCTGCACTGGGACGCCAACAATCAACACAAACTGATCGCATGAACTGCGGCGCCTTCATTTCCAACCAAAAGACGACCGACAAGGAGACTGAACAATGACGAAATTCACCCATAGAAATGGCCTGAGTCGCCGGACTTTGCTGAAAGGGGCCGCATCAACGGCGATTGCAGCAGGGGCCACGACACTGGGCGCACCGATGGTCTGGGCACAAAACATCAAGGATGTGACGCTGCGCCAGTTCGGCACGGGCGTGTCCAACCTCAATGACGTCGCCAACAAGGTCAAAGAAGACCTGGGCTTCACGCTGGAGATGACCGCGCTTGATACCGACAGCGTCACTCAGCGTGCCGCCACGCAGCCCAACAGCTTTGACATTGCAGATATCGAGTATTTCATCTGCAAGAAGGTTTGGGCCGCGGGCAATTTGCAGGCGATGGACACCACAAAGATCGACAATTACGACAAGATTGCCGGCACCTTCCGCAGCGGTCTTTTGACACCTGAGAGCACCATCGCGCAGGGGACAGCCCCCCATACTGTTGGCTTTACATCCGGTCCAAACGGGACTGACTTTGTGCAGGAGGAATCCGGTTGGATGACCCTGATCCCAACGATTTATAATGCCGACACGCTGGGCATCCGCCCTGACCTGATCGGGCGTCCGGTTTCCAACTGGTCCGAGCTGTTGAATCCTGAATTCAAGGGCAAGGCCTCGATCCTCGATATCTCATCCATCGGGATCATGGACATGGCGATGGTTGTGGAATCCATGGGTGAATACACCTACCCAGACAAAGGCAACATGACCAAAGAAGAGATCGACCTAACCATCGGCATCTTCACCGAGGCCAAGAAAAACGGCCAGTTCCGCGCCTTCTGGAAGTCGTTTGATGAAAGCGTCAACCTGATGGCGTCGGGCGAGGTTGTGATCCAGTCGATGTGGTCACCCGCCATTACGGCGGTCAAATCCCAAGGCATTCCATGTGTCTACCAGCCGCTGGAAGAGGGCTATCGCTCGTGGGGCGGGGGCCTCGGGATCTCGGCAGCATTGTCAGGCATCGAATTGGAAGCCGCCTATGAATATATCAACTGGTATCTGTCTGGCTGGGTCGGCGGGTATCTGATGCGTCAGGGCTACTACTCTGCGGTTCCAGAGACCTCTAAGGCGTTCATGTCAGATGACGAATGGGGTTTTTGGTACGAGGGCAAGGCTGCCGCAGGCGACATCCTGTCCCCAACAGGTGACAAACTCGCCGGTGCCGGTGAGGTCCGCGACGGCGGGTCCTTCCTTGACCGGATGGGGTCTGTTGTGTGCTGGAACTCCGTCATGGATGAGAACCAGTACATGGTCCGCAAGTGGAACGAGTTTATCGCCGCTTAATGCCCAAAACCGGGTGCGCTGCCATGCGGCGCACCCATCCCAAATTTCAAGAAGACCCCATGAAGAAGCTTCGCAACAATCCAGCTATTTCCAGCCTACTAATGGTATCGCCATTGGCGGCGGTTTTGCTGATTTTTCTGGTGCTTCCTATTGTCCTGATCGTCGTCGTCAGCTTCTGGCGGGCCACGGAGTTCTCGATCATTCCGGCCTTTGAATTCGACAATTACGAATTCCTGTTCGGCTCCCCCGTGACCTACACGGTGTTCTTCAACACGTTCAAATACGCGCTGATCACATGGGCCTGCACATTGCTGATCGGCTTTACCGTTGCCTATTATCTGGCCTTTCACATCCGCAGCCTGACTTGGCAAATCGCGATGTTCCTGCTGTGCACGATCCCGTTTTGGACAAGCAACATCATCCGGATGATCTCCTGGATTCCATTTCTGGGCCGCAACGGGATCGCCAATTCGACGCTCATGTCATGGGGGGTGATTGACGAGCCGATTGAGTGGCTGCTGTTCTCAGACTTCGCCGTCATCCTCGCCTTCGTGCACCTCTACACGCTGTTCATGGTTGTTCCGATCTTCAACACGATGATGCGGATCGACAAATCTCTGATCGAGGCTGCGCGCGACGCTGGTGCCAACGGGGCGCAAATCTTGTGGAATGTGATCATCCCGCTGACCAAACCGGGGATCATGATTGGGACGATTTTTGTGGTCACATTGGTGATGGGGGATTTCATCACCGTCCGCTTCATGAGCGGCAGCCAATCGGCAAATGTGGGTCGCCTGATCTCAAACGACATCGCCTTGCTGCAATACCCCAGTGCCTCGGCCACGGCGATTGTTCTGCTGCTGACCGTGCTGATCACCATCGGCATTCTGTTGCGCTTCGTCGATATCCGGAAGGAGCTGTAGAATGGAACCGCGCCCACGTTCCTTCTACGTCCTCAGCGGATTTTTTGCGCTGTTCATCCTGTTTCTGTATGGGCCGACCATTACCATCGGCATTCTGTCGTTTCAGGGCGAAGGGGGCGGGCTGACCTTCCCAATGCGCGGCGTGTCGCTGTATTGGTTTTACGACCTGTTCGAACAACAAGCTGTGGGCGACATCTGGGGCAGCTTCCGGCGCAGCTTTGTGCTTGGCCTGATGGTCATGGTGGTCACAGTCGTGGTCTCGGTGATGGGTGGGCTGGCGTTTCGGCGCAAGTTTCCGGGATCAAACATCTTGTTCTATCTGATCATCACATCGCTGGTGATCCCCTCGATCCTGATCTCACTGGGTGTCGGCTTGCTGTTTTCGCAATCGGGGTTGAACGTGCATTGGTCCACCTCGGGGTTTGGATCACAGCTGACATGGACGCTCCCCTTTGGTCTGTTGATCATGTTCGCGGTCTTCAACCGGTTCGACAAAAGCTATGAGGAAGCCGCGCGCGATCTTGGGGCTACTCCTTGGCAAACCCTACGCCACGTTGTGCTGCCGATCATCGCGCCGTCGCTGATTGGCGTGGCACTTTTCGGCTTCACACTCAGCTATGACGAATTCGCCCGCACTCTGCTAACGGCGGGCAGTTACAACACGCTGCCGCTTGAGATTTATGGGATGACGACGAATGTGACGTCGCCGGTGCTTTATGCGTTGGGAACGCTAACGACGGTCTTCTCACTGATCATCATCGGAATTTTTCTTTGCATCGCCCTTTTCACGAACCGCCGCCGCGCACGACAAGCGTCAGACGCGGGCAAGGGTGATCTATGATCGTAATCATCAACCCCAATTCGACGGTTTCGATGACGGAGGCGATGGTTGAAACAGCGCTCAAAGCGGCCCCCGGTGTGAACATCGTTGGCTGGACATCCACCAAGGGTCCGCCCGCTATTCAGGGGGAACAAGACGGCGACGCCGCGATACCGCTACTTCTGCAGCTTGTGAAAAAGGCAGATGAGGAAGGGGCCAAAGCCGTTATCATCGGCTGTTTTGATGACACGGGCCTTGATGCTGCCCGTGCACTCGCGTCCTGTCCGGTCATTGGGATCGGACAAGCGGCCTACCACCTCGCGTCGCTCTATGGAGCGCGATTTTCGGTTGTCACAACGCTAGACGTGTCTGTGCCCATTCTGACCGCAAATATCAGCAATTACGGGCTTGAGCAGAACCTTGAACGTGTCAGGGCAAGCGGTGTGCCGGTTCTCGCCCTTGAAGATGATCGCGAAAATGCGACGCGCCAGGTGAAGATGGAAATCCGAGCGGCATTGGACGAAGACCACATCGATAGTGTTGTCTTAGGGTGCGCGGGTATGGTGCACATTGTCGACGATGCTGATGATCTACCTATAAAGCTGATCGACGGGGTACATGCAGCGGTGAAACTGGCGTCTGTGTTCTGATACTTGTCAACTGCGCACAGTTTTTCGGGAACTCAGAACCTCAAATTCGGACACTAGCCGCAACGCGGCAACTTGGTAAATTGGGCTCAGTCTAGACCTCGGATGCAACACGGCATCTTGTGATATGCTGCGTCGGTCAACGTCGGGTTGGCGTTGTGGAGGGCATGGCGGATCGGAGGATCAGTCATGGAAACACCAAATCTACCAGCCATTCGCGCACTTCGCCCCGCCTGGAACAAGGGTCGCATCGTTGGTAAGAAACGACCTTTAAAACCCAAACACGTTTGGGCAATCCGAGTTCGGCTTGAACTGGCCGAGAACCATCGAGACCTCGCGCTGTTCAACATGGCGAGTGATAGCAAGCTGCGCGGGTGTGATCTGGTGAAGATGAAAGTCGTCGACGTTATGGCGTCTGCTTAGATCAAGGAACGGGCATCGGTGTTACAAAGCAAGACACAGAAACCTGTGAGATTTGAGATATCCGAAGGCACACGCGCCTCGGTCGAAAAGTGGATGGAAGATGAGATCATGGTCGGCTCGGAGTACCTTTGGCCGGGTCGGTTTCACGAACGCCTGCACATCTCGACACGCCAGTATGCGCGGATAGTCCGCGATTGGATCACGTCGATCGGTCTAGAAGCGAGTGCATATGGTACGCATTCCATGAGGCGAACAAAGGTGACCCAGATCGACAAGAAGACTGGCAACTTACGGGCGGTTCAGCTTTTGCTTGGACACACCAAGATGGACAATACAGTGCAGTACTTGGGCGTCGAGCTTGAGGACGCTCTAGCAATCGCCGAGGCGATTGAAATCTAGTAACTTCGGGTCGCCCTCAAGGGGCTGCCCATTGCTGCCGTTCACATTGCCTCCGTCATACTGCGCTGCGGCCAGTTATTGCGGACTTTTGCTGCAACCGCAAAATCAAATGGTCGGTGAATTGCCACTTCGCGGGACGAAGCGGACTTGTGCCGGCGCAGCCATTGCCGGCGCAGCCATTGCTGGCGCAGAAAGGCTTCGCACGCGTAGCGTTACTCACTTGGCAGTGCTTCGTATCACGTGGAAGCAGTCGTTCAAGCAGGCCGACCTTGCTGATCAAAACTGACGTTTCGTTGCATTATATCCTGACGGTTCAAACGCGGGGCAAAGTTGACGTTCAAATTGTGACGTAAGAGGCCTGTTTGGTACCATTCACGACTGAAACGAAACGGAAATGGGTAGAGTAAGACCCATCGCAGCGGATGCATTCCGGTCAATCTGAGAGGTTGCGGCAGACGTTCCTTTTCTTGCAAGACCTTCCGAGTTGAGGTCTAAGCCGCATACATGGGCGTAATAAGGGATCGGCGTCACATCCCCGCCGATCAAAGAGTCTCAATGGCCGGATGGCTTTGAATGCTCACTGGAAAGGAACGCGATGCGGCTTGGGTTTCATCATGTGGCAGTGATCGTGAGTGATTATGCGGTCTCAAAGGCATTCTACTGTGATGTGCTGGGCCTTGACGTTCTGGCTGAAAACTACCGGGAGGAGCGCGACTCCTGGAAGCTGGACCTTGCTTTGGACGATGGTGGGCAAATTGAACTCTTTAGCTTTCCCACCCCCACTGCGGCCCAGCAGGCCGGAAGCCTGTGGGTTGAGGCATCTTGCCTTTCGCGTGTTTGATCTTGATGCTGCAATTACCAACCTTGAAGGGCATGGCGTCCAGGTTGAGCCGGTCCGAATCGATGAATTTACAGACAGGCGTTTTACGTTTTTCCAAGATCCCGATGGACTGCCGCTGGAACTCTACGAAGTTCCTTAATATCTGAAATTGCGTATTTTTTTGAGGTAGTAAATTTTTTATTTGCAATCACTGGAACGTTCCAATAATTATTTTGGAACGTTCCAATATTTTGACGCTTGGGGCGCTTGGAGGGTGACATGACCAAAGTTGTTCCAGTTGCGGATGCGGTGTCCCGAATCGAGGACGGGGCGATTGTGACGGTCTCCTCATCGTCGACTTTGGGCTGCCCCGACGCGGTTCTGGCCGCCATTGGCGCGCGGTTCGAGGCCGAAGGTCATCCAAGCAACATCACCTCGCTCCACCCGATTGCCGCGGGCGACGTCTATGGCGTCAAAGGCATGGATCATCTCGCCAAGGATGGGCTGCTGGCCCGCGTGTTGGCCGGGTCCTACCCATCCGGGCCGTCCAGCGCCCCGATGCCCGAGATCTGGAAGATGATCACCGAGGACCGCGTCGCCGCCTACAACGTGCCATCGGGCATCATGTTTGACATGCACCGCGAAGCAGCGGCGCACCGTCCGGGTGTTTTGACCGAAGTCGGGCTTGATACCTTCGTTGATCCCCAGCGTCAGGGCTGCGCGATGAACGACCGCGGGGCTGCGTCTTCTATCGTGGACCGGGTCCAGTTTGGCGGCAAAACATGGCTGCACTTTCCCAATGTCGTTCCAGACGTCGCCATCATCCGCGCGACCACGGCGGATGAACGCGGCAACCTGACCTATGAGCACGAGGGCGCCTATCTGGGCGGGTTGGAGCAGGCGATCTGCGTCCGCAACAATGGCGGGCTGGTGATCGCTCAGGTGAAACGGGTGACCGCAAATGGGTCCCTGCGTCCCCATGATGTGCGGGTGCCGGGCCATTTGGTCGATTGCATCGTGGTTGATGCAGACCAAAAGCAGACCACTGAAACGGCCTATGACCCGGCCATTTCCGGCGAGGTTATGCGCCCTTGGGACAGCTTTTCACTAGCTGAGCATGGCGTCGAAAAGGTGATCGCGCGCCGCGCGGCACAGGAATTGAAACGCGGTATGACCGCCAATCTCGGCTTTGGCATCAGCGCCATGGTGCCTCGGGTGTTGCTTGAGGAAGGCCATCCCGATGCCGTGACCTGGGCCATCGAACAAGGCGCCGTAGGCGGCGTGCCGCTGACCGGCTTCGCCTTTGGCTGCGCCTCGAACGCGGAGGCCTTCATGCCGTCGCCGCAGCAATTCATCTACTTCCAAGGCGCGGGCTTCGACGTGTCCTTCCTGTCCTTCCTTGAGATCGACGTAGAAGGCAACGTCAATGTCTCCAAACTGGGCAAGAAGCCCTATTTGACCGCCGGATGCGGCGGCTTCGTGGACATCACGGCGAAGGCCAAGAACATTGTATTCTCGGGCTGGTTTGAGGCCGGCGCGAAGATCAGCCTGACCGACGAGGCCATTAGCATCGACGCACCCGGCAAGTTCACCAAGATGGTGGACGCGGTTGAACATGTCACCTTCTCAGGCAAGCGCGCGGTTGAGCAGGGCCAGAACGTCACCTACATCACCGAGCGTTGCGTGATCAAGCTGACCGAAAGCGGCCTGATCGCCACAGAGATCATGCCAGGCATTGACCCGCGGGACCACATCATCGGCGCGTCTAAAGGGCGGGTCAAAGTGGCCGAAAACGCAAAGCTCATGCTCACGGAACTGCTGTCAAAATCCCCCATGGGGTTGGTCCTATGAGCGAGATGACCTGCACCTACGACGGCACCGCCGCTGTGCTGACCGTCGCCAATGAGGCCAAGCTAAACGCGCTTACGATGGGGATGCTGCATCAGCTTGAAGACCATCTCGTGGCCATCGAGCGGAACCCTGACATACGTGCGGTGATCCTCACCGGTGCTGGGGAAAAGGCGTTTTGTTGCGGGGCCGATATTGCCGAATGGGGACCGCTCAGCCCTGCCGATTTCGCCCGCTTCTGGGTCCGCGATGGGCACCGTGTGCTTGACCGGCTGGCGCGATTGTCCAAGCCTGTCATCGGTGCCCTCAACGGCCACACGTTTGGCGGCGGGTTGGAGCTTGCGGCCTGCTGCGACATCCGGGTGCTGGCACCACGCACCACGCTGGCTTTGCCCGAGGGCAAGGTCGGGATTGTGCCGGGTTGGTCCGGGACCCAGCGCCTGATGCGGTTGCTGCCTGAGCCCGTCGTGAAAGAAATGGCGCTGTGTGGGCGTCGGCTCTCAGCCGACCGTGCTCTGACGCTCGGGTTTGCCGCAGAGCTGTCAGAGGACCCGCTTGCCGCCGCCAAAGAGATTGCCGCTGCTTTGTCAGACATGTCCCCCCGCGCCGGAGAGCTGTCCAAAGCAATGATCCACGGCGCGGTCGGCGAAGACAGGGCCGCCGCAATCGAAGCCTTGGCAAGCGCGGCCGCTGCCGAAAGCGATGATCGCGCCGAAGGCGTCAGCGCCTTTCTTGAAAAACGCAGCCCAAAATTCACGGGACACTAGAATATGAACGATTTGACCATCAACACAGCGATTGAAACCGCGTTGCCAGTACCGTTCCAAGGCCGTCATCTGATCGACGGGGCATGGGTTGACGGGGCCGAAACATTCGAACGGGTATCGCCCTCCCACGATACCGTTGTGAGTGTTTCGGCCAAGGGCGATGAGGCAACAACTGAGGCCGCAATTGCGGCCGCGCGCCGCGCATTTGATTCAGGCAGTTGGAGCCGGGCCTCCGCCAAAACCCGCGCAACGGTGCTTTTGAAAGTGGCGGATCTGATTGAGGCCAATGTTGAGCGCATTGCCGTGCAGGAAACGCTGGAAAGCGGCAAGCCGATTTCCCAGTCCCGAGGCGAGGTGTCGGGGGCCGCTGATATGTGGCGCTACGCGGCATCACTGGCGCGCACATCCCATGGCGACAGCCACAACAGCCTTGGCGAAGACATGCTGGGCGTGGTCGTCAAAGACCCGATTGGCGTCGTGTCGATCATCACGCCGTGGAACTTCCCGTTCTGGATCCTGTCGCAAAAGCTGCCCTTTGCACTCGCCGCAGGATGCACTGTTGTCGTCAAACCGTCCGAGGTCACGCCGTCCTCGACGGTCATGATGGGCGAATTGTTGATCGAGGCAGGGCTTCCCGCCGGCGTGTGCAACATTGTGCTGGGCCACGGCCAGCCCGTGGGCAGCCTGATGGCGACCCACAAAGACGTGGATATGGTCACCTTCACCGGCTCAACCGCCGTGGGCAAAATGATCACCGAAGCCTCGGCCGGCACGCTGAAAAAGGTCGCGCTGGAACTCGGCGGCAAGAACCCGCAGGTCATCATGCCCGACGCCGATCTGGAACAAGCCACCGACGCGGTGACCTTCGGCGTCTATTTCAACGTCGGCCAATGCTGCAATTCGTCCAGCAGGATCATTGTGCATGAGGATATCGCGGAAGATTTTGTGGCCCGCGTCGTCGCCTTGTCACGCAAGGTGAAATTCGGCGATCCGATGGACCCCGACACCCAAGTCGGCGCGATTGTCACCGCTGAACACCAAAGCAAGATTGATGGTTACGTCCAGCAGGCCGTAGCCGCTGGTGCCAAACTTGAACTGGGCGGCGGTGCGCTGTTTGTCGCGGGGCTTGGCCCGCAATTTTATCAGCCGACGGTTATCAGCAACGTGACCCCCGATATGCCCATCGCCCGCGAGGAGGTGTTCGGCCCGGTCCTGACTGTGCTCACCTGTCGGACGCTGGAAGAGGCTATCACCCTGACCAATGACAGCGACTACGGCCTGTCCGCCGGGATCTGGAGCAATGACATCCACACCTGCCTTGAATACGCGCGCCGCGCGGAGGCGGGCACGGTTTGGACCAACACCTGGATGGACGGCTACCCGGAACTGGCTTTCGGCGGGGTCAAACAATCCGGGCAAGGCCGCGAGATCGGCCGCTACGGATATGATGAATTTCTTGAGGTGAAATCCCTGGTGATGCGCGTTGGACGCGATAGCCGGGCACCTTGGGTCCAAAGAGACGCCTAAGACAGCGTCAAACATCGACACGCAAAATGGGAGGATACCATGCGTTCTTTTCTAATAACCAAAACAGCGATTGCACTCGCGCTATCCGTGACAGCAGGGTCAGCTATTGCTGACGGCCACGGCGGTGTGGAGGTTCTGCACTGGTGGACATCCGGTGGCGAGGCCGCAGCGCTCAACGTGCTGAAGGGCGATCTGGAAGGCCAAGGTATCGGCTGGACTGACATGCCCGTCGCGGGCGGCGGTGGTGAGCAGGCGATGACCGTTCTGCGCGCCCGCGTCACCGCAGGCAACGCACCAACAGCCGTACAGGGCCTAGGCTTTGACATCATCGACTGGGCCAAGGAAGGCGCGCTCGCCAACCTCAATGACGTTGCCGCAGCCGAAGGTTGGGACAAGGTGGTCCCGGCGGCGTTGCAGCAATTCGCCAAGGTGGACGGCAAATGGGTGTCCGCGCCCGTCAACGTACATTCCACCAACTGGGTCTGGGCCAATAAGGCCGTTCTGGACGCCAACGGCATCGCAATCCCCGAAACATGGGAGGACTTCGCCGCAGCACTTGAAACACTGTCCGCAGCCGGTGTGACCCCGATCGCCCATGGCGGGCAGCCTTGGCAGGAGGCCACGGTGTTTGACGGTGTCGCCATGTCGGCGCTTGGGCCGGATGGGTATAAGGCGGCCTTCGTTGACCTCGACCCGGAAGCACTGGGCTCGGATGCGATGAAAGAAGCGTTCGACCGGATGGCCGTGATCCGCGACAACGTGGACGAGAATTTCTCGGGTCGTGACTGGAACCTGGCGACGGCCATGGTCATCAACGGCGAGGCCGGTTTTCAGATGATGGGCGACTGGGCCAAGGGCGAATTCCTGAACGCAGGCAAAGTCCCGGGCGAGGATTTCCTGTGCTTCCGTTTCCCCGGCACGCAGGAGCAGGTCACCTTCAACGCCGACCAATTCATGATGTTCAATCAAGGTGATGAGGTCTCAGCTGAACAGGCGGCCCTTGCAACAGCGATCCTGTCGCCATCCTTCCAGTCCGCGTTCAATGTGGTCAAAGGGTCGGTCCCGGCCCGCACGGATGTGTCGAACGCGGATTTCGACGCCTGTGGTCAGCAAGGCATGGCCGACCTGGCGGCAGCGGCGGATAGCGGAAATCTCTACGGGTCCATGGCACACGGCCACGCCAATGCGGCTGCGGTCAAGAACGCCATGTATGACGTGATCACAGCGCATTTCAACGGTGAGTATGACAGCGAAACCGCCGTGGAAGAGCTGGTGACTGCGGTGGAAATCGCCCAGTAAATCTGGTTGATCATGACCGACGGCAGGGCGATGACATTCGCCGCCCTGCCGTGCCCAACCTTCTCTATCACCCAGCCTAAAGGGGGCGCGTTATGGCACATGCTGTCGACGTGGATTTCAAAACGCGGCTTCAATCCTGGCTGCCAAAACTGGTGCTGTCACCGTCGCTGGCCATGGTTTTGGTCTTTGTCTACGGGTTCATCATCTTCTCGGTGTACCTGTCCTTTACCGACAGCCGGTTGCTGCCCTCCTATGAGTGGGTCGGCTGGGAAAACTATTCCAAGCTCTGGCGTCTGAGCCATTGGAAAATCTCCCTTATGAATATGGGGATTTTCGCAGCGCTTTATATCTCAATCTGCACGGTGCTTGGTCTGAGCCTCGCAATTTTCCTTGATCAGAAAGTCCGGGCAGAGGGCGTGATCCGCACCATTTACCTTTACCCGATGGCGCTGTCGTTCATCGTCACGGGTACTGCGTGGAAGTGGTTTCTGGATCCGGGCATCGGACTGGAAAACGTGCTCCAAACCTGGGGCTGGACTAGTTTTGAATTCGACTGGATCAAGAACCGGGATTTCGCCATCTACACGGTTGTTCTGGCTGCGGTCTGGCAGACGTCCGGCTTTGTGATGGCGATGTTCCTTGCGGGGTTACGTGGAATCGATAACGAGATCCTGAAAGCGGCCCAGATGGACGGCGCGTCCAATTGGAACCTCTACCGCCGGATCATCATCCCGCAACTGCGGCCCGCGTTTCTCTCCGCCTTCGTGATCCTCAGCCACTTGGCGATCAAGACCTTTGACCTTGTGATTGCGTTGACAGGCGGCGGCCCCGGGCGGGCGACAGAACTGCCCGCCACGTTCATGTATTCCTACACGTTCAGCCGCAATCAAATGGGCATCGGTGCCGCCTCTGCCACGATCATGCTGATGACCATCGCGGCAATCATGATCCCTTACCTTTACGCCGAACTGCGGGAGAAAAAGTAATGTCTGTCGCCACCCAAGATACAGCGATCCGCACAGGTCGCGTCACGCGCACGCTGATCTACCTTGTCCTGCTGCTGTTCGCGCTGTTCTACATGCTGCCGCTTTACGTGATGGTCATCAATTCGGTGAAACCGCTGGATGAGATCACAGGCGGCGGCATGATGAACCTGCCGCAAGCCTTCACGCTGGAACCCTGGGCCAAGGCATGGTCCTCCGCCCAGATCGGTGTCGATCCAACTGGTTTGCAGCCCTATTTCTGGAACTCGATCAAGATGGTCGTGCCTGCTGTTGTCATCTCGACCGTGTTGGGCGCGCTCAACGGATATGTGCTGACCAAATGGCGCTTTCGCGGTGACACGATCCTGTTTGGTCTGATGCTCTTTGCCTGCTTCATTCCATTCCAGATCGTGCTGATCCCGATGGCGCGGATGCTGGGCCTGATGGGCGTCGCAGGCACAACTTGGGGGCTGGTGCTGGTGCATGTGGTCTACGGGATCGGGTTCACGACGCTTTATTTCCGCAACTACTACGCCGTCTTCCCGACCGAGCTTATTCGCGCAGCACAGATCGATGGCGCAGGGTTCTTCCAGATCTTTTGGCGCATCCTTTTGCCATCATCGGGGCCTATCGCCGTGGTTTCGATCATCTGGCAATTCACCAACATCTGGAACGACTTCCTGTTTGGCGCGTCCTTTGCCGGGGCGGACAGCCAGCCAATGACGGTCGCCCTCAATAACCTTGTGCAATCATCAACCGGCGTGAAGGAATACAATGTCCATTTCGCGGGCGCGATCCTTGCCGCTCTTCCAACCCTGCTCGTCTACATCGTCGCGGGCCGCTATTTTGTGCGCGGTCTGATGGCGGGTTCTGTGAAAGGATAATCACATGGGCTTTCTCGACATCGACAATACCACCAAGTCCTACGGCGCGGTTGAGGTTCTGCATCAGGTCGACATCTCAGTAGAAGAAGGGGAGTTTCTGGTCCTCGTCGGGCCATCAGGCTGCGGCAAGTCCACCCTGTTGAACATGATCGCTGGGCTGGAGGAGATCAGCAGCGGAGAGATCCGCATCAAGGATCAGGTGATGAACGGGGTCCACCCGTCAAAGCGCAACATCGCGATGGTGTTCCAAAGCTACGCGCTTTACCCCAACATGACCGTGGGCCAGAACATCACATTTGGGCTTGAGATGCATGGTGTGCCGAAGCCAGAGCGTGAGACCGCTATGAAAGACGTGGCGGGCCTTTTGCAAATCGAACAATTGCTGGATCGCAAGCCCGGCGCGTTGTCCGGCGGCCAACGGCAAAGGGTGGCCATGGGCCGCGCTCTGGTGCGCGACCCGGATGTGTTCCTGTTTGATGAACCGCTGTCCAACCTGGATGCCAAGCTGCGTGTTGATATGCGGACCGAGATCAAGAAGCTGCACCAGAAACTAGGGACCACCATCGTTTACGTGACCCATGACCAGATCGAGGCGATGACGCTGTCGACTCGGATTGCGGTTATGTATGGCGGCTATGTTCAGCAGCTGGGCACCCCGCAAGAGATCTACGACAGCCCCGCCAATATTTTTGTGGCGACGTTCATGGGATCGCCTGCGATGAACGTGGTGCCCGCAAAGGTCGCGCTGGAAGATGGCAAACCGGTTGCCGTGGTCGCGCTGCATGACGGGACGAGCACCACATTGCCCTTCAGCCAAGACAATCTTGCCGCATGGGACGGGCGCGACATCATGTTGGGCATCCGGCCCGAGACGATCACCGATGAAGACGCGGCAGATCGCAAGTCCTCCAACATCGCACCGATGACCAACCGGATCACCGTGACAGAACCCGCAGGCTCCGACACTTTTGTGACGATGACCTTGGGCGGCAAAGACGTGATTGCGCGGATGCGCTCGGACGCGGATGTGCGCCCCGGCGCGGACTTCAGGTTCTCGGTGAACATGGAAAAAGCCGTGGCCTTCGATCCCGAAACAGAAATGCGTATCGTGCCCTGATGGACGCGGATGTCATCATCATCGGCTCTGGCATGGGCGGCGCGACGCTGGCCGCCGCCTTGGCCCCGACAGGGCGCAGGATCGTGATCCTTGAGCGGGGGAAGCATTTGCGCCCTTCACCCAAGGACCGCGATCCAGACGCAGTCTTTCGGGATGGTGCCTTTCGCCCTGATGAGCTCTGGCTGGACGGGGCCGATCAGCCGTTCAATCCGGGCAATTACTACAACGTCGGCGGCAACTCCAAATTTTACGGTGCTGCGCTGATCCGGTACCGCGAGGCGGATTTCGGGCCGGTCGCGCATAGTGACGGCACAACGCCCGGCTGGCCCATCACCTATTCTGAGCTTGAGGCCGACTACCAAGCCGCCGAAGACCTCTACCAAGTGCGCGGCACTGCGGCGGATGACCCGACGGAGCCTTATCATTCCGGGCCCTACCCCCATCCGCCCGTCCCCGATGAGCCGGATGTAGCAGAGCTGCGCCAACGTCTCACCCGCGTGGGCCTGCGCCCGTCGTCCATCCCTTTGGGTGTGGACCTTACAGCTTGGTTGTCCGGTGGGCAGACAACATGGGACGCCTATCCCAACACCGGTTCCGGCAAAATGGACGCCGAAACGGGCGGGCTTGCAGTCGCGCTGCGCCACAAGAACGTGACCTTGCGCACAGGTTGCCCGGTTGAGGCAATTGATGTGGACGAAACGGGTAGCGTCGCCGGTGTTCGTCTTTCGCAGGGAGAAACCATCACATCGCCCCTCGTCATCATCGCCGCAGGGGCTGTTCAAACGGCGGCTCTTTTGTTGCGCTCAGCGAATGAGACTTACCCGACGGGCCTTGCCAACCGGTCCGATCAGGTCGGCCGGAACTTCATGAACCACAATTGCTCCGCCGTCCTGGCGCTGCACCCGTTGCGAAAGAACCGCGGCGTCTATCAAAAGACCTTGATGCTGAACGATTTCTATCTGGCTACGGACGATCTACCCCCATTGGGGAACATCCAAATGCTGGGCAAAATCACCGGGGCCATCATGGCCGCAAACTCCTCGCTGCCCCGCTGGCTGGCCAATGTCATCGCCGCCCGCAGCTTTGACTTTTACGCCATGTCCGAAGACCTGCCGAACCCCGACAGCCGGGTCACGATCCATAACGGGCAAATCAAACTGGACTGGCAGCGGTCCAATTGGGCAGCCCATGAACAACTCGTAAAGATGCTCAAATCCAAGCTGCGGCAGGCGGGTTTCCCCATCGTGATCTCGAAACCCTTCGACCGGCGTACGCCCTCGCATCAATGCGGCACCGCGCGGATGGGGCAGGACCCGGCCAAAAGCGTGGTGGACAATCATTGCCGGTGCCATGATCACCCCAACCTCTTTATTGTCGATGCATCGGTCCTGCCGACATCGGCCGCGGTGAACCCCGCGCTAACAATCGCCGCCCTCGCCCTGCGTGCCGGGCGCCACATCACCGAGACGGAGCTTGCCGCCTGATGTCCCAAGGATACGACTTCATCATTATCGGCGGCGGGTCAGCCGGATCGGTCCTTGCCGCGCGCTTATCCGAAGACAAAAGCGCGCGAGTTTTATTGCTTGAGGCAGGCGGCAACGACCGCCACCCGTTTTTCCACCTGCCCGCGGGATTTGCCAAAATGACCAAAGGCATCGGGTCATGGGGCTGGTCGACCACACCGCAAAAGACGATGCAAAACAAGGTGTTCAACTACACGCAGGCCAAGGTCATCGGCGGCGGGTCTGCCATCAACGCCCAAATCTACACGCGCGGCGCGGCGCAGGATTACGACGAATGGCGGCAAATGGGCTGCGACGGGTGGAGCTATGAAGAAGTCCTGCCCTACTTCAAGAAATCCGAAGACAACGATACCTATGAAGGTCGCTATCACGGAAAAGGCGGCCCGATGGGCGTGTCACAGCCCGCCGCACCTCTGCCGATTTGTGATGCCTTCGTTGAGGCCGCCGGACGGCTGGGAATTCCTAAAAACACCGACATGAACGGGGATCGGCAAGACGGGGCAGGATACTATCAACTGACCCAAAAACACGCGCGGCGGTCATCGGCGGCAATGGCGTTTCTGGGGCAAGCGCGCGGGCGCCCGAACCTAGCCATTCAAATGAACGCGCAGGTCAAACGCATTCTGGTCGCACATGGCCGCGCCACGGGGGTTGAGATGGCCGATGGCACCAAGATCACCGCAGACCGCGAAGTGATCTTGTCATCGGGTGCCATAGGCTCCCCCCGATTGCTGCAACTCTCTGGCATCGGCCCGGCTGATCACCTGCAAAGCCTTGGCATCGACGTGGTCTATGACCAGCACAATGTCGGGGCAAACCTGCAAGACCATTTGGACCTCTATGCCATCTGCGAGGTCACCGGCCCGCACACCTATGACCGCTACGCCAAGCTGCACCTGTCAGCATTGGCCGGGCTGCAATACGTCTTCACCCGCAAAGGGCCTGTCGCCTCCAGCCTCTTTGAAACCGGCGGGTTCTGGTACGCGGATGAAAACGCCCGCTCCCCCGATATTCAAATGCACCTTGGGCTTGGCACCGGGATTGAGGCAGGGGTCGAGGCGATGCCCAATGGCGGCGTGACGCTGAATGCCTGTCACCTGCGCCCACGATCTCGCGGATCGGTACGATTGCAAAGCGCTGATCCAAAGGACATGCCGTTGATTGACCCCAACTACCTGTCTGACCCCTATGATCGCGAAATGTCGATCCGGGGTCTAAGACTGGTGCAGGACATTCTGTCCCAATCCGCACTCAGCAAATACATCCTGGCCGAACGGCTGCCGGGGCCGGATGTGAAGACGGACGAAGACTATTTCAACTTCATCTGCGTCCACTCCAAAACCTCGCACCATTGCGCGGGCACCTGCCGCATGGGCAGTGATGACGCCGCGGTTCTGGACCCGCGTCTGCGTTTCAATGGAATTGACGGTTTGCGCGTGGCCGATGCTTCGGTCATGCCGAATGTCAATTCGTCCAACACCAACGCCCCCTCCATCATGATCGGCGAAAAGGCCGCCGACATGATCAAACAAGATCAAGGAATGACACTATGATACGACATATCGTCCTAACCAAATTCGAACCCGAAACCTCCGAAGACACCATCACCGGCATTTATGACGGCCTGTCAGCGCTGTCTGAAAAGCTGCCGGGTGCGGGTGGGTTCACCGGCGGACGGTCCGAAAGCCCCGAACAGATCGAACGCGGCTATATGCATGGTTTTGTTATCGACTTCGACAGTTGGGACGCCTTGAAAACCTACGCCGACAACGAAGAGCATAAGGCGCTGGGCGGCCAGCTTGTCGCGAATGCGGTCGGCGGCATAGATGGCATTTTGGTTCTCGATCTGGACGTCTAGGGTGACCTGACCGTGATCAACCGAGGAACCAGCATGAAACAGCGTCCAACCATCCTAGATGTGGCCAAGCAAGCCGGGGTGTCAAAATCCACGGTCAGCCTTGTTTTGCAGGGCAGTTCCTCGGTGAAAGAAGAGACGCGCAAATCCGTGCGCAAGGCCATGGCCGATATCGGGTACGTCTATAACCGGTCCGCCGCGACACTGCGCTCATCCAGTTCCGGGTTGATCGGGCTCGTGATCAACGATCTGCGCAACCCGTTCTTCACCGAATTTGCAGCGCTCTTTCAGATGGAGCTGGCGAAAGCCGGTTTTGCGACCGTGCTGGCCAACAGCGATGAAGACCCCAAGCTGCAAAGCCAGATGATTTCATCGCTGGTGGAACACGGCGTGTCCGGCTTCATCATCTCCCCCAGCTACGGGGAAGAAGCCGAAACGCTCGCGGTCCTGGACGCCGCAAACACCCCAACGCTTCAGGTGTTCCGGACCCTTGAACGGGCCGAAGGGACCTATCCCTTTCTGGCGCCGGATTATCTGCGCGGCGGGCGCTTGGCGGTAGAACATCTAATCGCACAGGGATGCCAGAAAATCGCCTTCCTCGGTGGTCTGGAAGGCCGCCCGGTGACCCGCGAAAGGATGCAAGGCTACTTGTCTGTTTTAGGCGAACGCGGGCTGGAGCCTTTGATCCTGACAGGTCAGGCCACTCGCGCCTTTGGCAAGTCGTTGGCGGTCAGGTTGAAAGAAGAGTTTCCCGATGTCGACGGCGCGATTTGCTTTAACGACCTTGTCGCCTTGGGGGTTCTGTCGGCCTGCCCGGAACTGGGCATAAAGCCGGGGTCCGACCTGCGGGTTGTGGGCTTTGATGACATCGAAGACGGGCAGGACAGCTATCCGCCCCTCACCTCAATCAGCTGCGACATCCCGGGGTTCGCAGCCTCAACCGCCGATCAAATCGTGGCTTGGATTAAGGACGGCGTCGTGCCGCCCGCGACCGCGCGCAGCCCTGTGCGGCTTGTCGTGCGAGCCTCCAGCGGCGGGAAACAAAATGAACAGGAACTCTGAATGACCGTAGTAAATGTAGCCGTCCTTGGGGCATCGGGCTGGATGGGCAAGGTGCACACCATGGCTTATCAAACCTTCCCACACTTTTTGGGGGCGGAGGGCGGAACCGCCCGTGTTGCCGCCCTTGTCACGAGAAACCTGGCTGCAGAAAAGGAGCTCGCCTTTCGCGCCCCCGGTGCCAAAATCTTGGCGCGTTGGGAAGATGCGGTGAACGACCCCGATGTCGACCTGATCGATATCTGCCTGCCGGACAATCTGCATTACGAGGTCGCCAAGGCCGCTCTGCTGGCTGGCAAGCACGTCTATTGCGAAAAACCGCTGGCCGACACCGCGAGCCAAGCCCGTGAACTGGCCGACATTGCCCGAGAGAAAGGTGTCATCACCCGCGTCGGCCACGCCTTCCCGCGCAACCCGATCCACGACCGCGCGAAAGAGATCATCGAGGCTGACGAAATCGGTGAGATCAAACTGTTCAAGGCCTGCCAGCATATCGACATCTACGGCGACCCCTTGGCCCCTTACATGTGGCGCGCCGATGGGGACCTCGCGCCCACCGGGATCATTGGCGACACTGGCAGCCATGTGTTCAGCTTTATGGAGTTTCTGGTCGGGCGCGTGTCGTCCCTTATTGCCGACAGCTATATCACGACGCCAAAACGCCCCATCGTCGAGGGTTTGGGCTATGGCGACGATGCGCCCGCCGTAACCAAGGACACCAAATGGGGCGAGATCACCAATGCCGATGGAACCAACATCCTGTGTACCTTTGAAAATGGTGCCAAAGGGCTGATCGATTTCAGCCGCGTCGCGACGGGCCGCAAATTCATGCAGACCTATGAGGTTTATGGCACCAAAGGCAGCCTCGCCTACACCTTCGACGAGGTGAACCGCCTGCGCTTCTATTCAGGCGACGATCCCAGCGGACGTCGTGGTTTCCGTGAAATCGACGTGGGCCCGGAACACCCGACCTATGGGGCGTTCCTGCCGCTGCCGAATTTTGCGCTGGGCTACAATGAAAGCAAAATCATCGAAGTGGCCGAGGTCATTAAATCGATCACCACGTCCACGCCCATGTGGCCCACATTCGAGACGGGCCACCACATTTGCCAGATCGTTGACGCCTGCATGACGTCTTCGGACCAGCGCGCTTGGGTCAATATCTAACGCCAGCAAAGGAAGACGCCCGTGGCCCTCTCAGTCCCGCAACACATTCTGGACGATCTTACCGACGTGGCGATGCCGCGCCTTGGGGCTGAACCCGATGCCGCCGAAACGCTGACCATAAACGGCTTCGATATTCCCCTGCACCGCACCGGCGCGATTGTCGTGGGCAGCGGGGCCGCAGGCCTGCGCGCCGCTGTCGAGATGAACCGCAGGGGCGTGGACACGGCGATCCTGAGCCAAAGCGCGTGGGGCGGCACCTCCGCCTGTTCGGGATCCGACAAGCAAACCCTGCACACGGCGAATACCATGGATCAAGGCGACGACTTCCTTGATATGGCCGCAGCCATCGGCGCGGGCGGCGCGATGGACGAAGACACCGCCTATATCGAAGCGGTCGGGTCAATCCGCGCCATGGCGTCGCTGCAATACCTCGGACTGCCCTTGCCGCAAGACCACTTGGGCGGCACGCTGCGTTACCAGACCGACCACGATGAGGTCGGCCGCGCCACGTCCTGCGGGCCGCGCACCTCCCGCCTGATGGTCAAGGTTCTGGCCGAAGAAGCGCTCCGCCTTGGCATCCCGTTCTTCAATCAAACGACGGTTGTGAAGGTGCTGAAAGACGCAGGCCGCGTCTGCGGCGTGCTCGCAATCCGCTCTAAAGACAGCACCGACACCAACCCCTACGGCCTCACCATCTATGCCTGCTCTGCACTCGTTCTGGCCGCAGGCGGACCGGGCGAGCTTTACCGCGACAGCGTGTTCCCCAACGGCTGTTTCGGCACCCTTGGTCTCGCGCTTGAGGCGGGGCTGGAGCTCACCAATATCACCGAAAACCAATTCGGCATCGGCACCCGCCGCGAAGGGTTCCCGTGGAACCTGTCGGGGACGTACGTGCAGGTCATCCCGCATATCTATTCGGTCGATGCTGAGGGCACTGAGCACCATTTCCTCGCGGGCTACTACCGCACCACCCAAGAGATGGCCTCCAACATCTTTCGCAAAGGCTATCAATGGCCATTTCACGCAAGCCGGATGCTCGACTTCCAATCCAGCCTGATTGATCTGGCGATCTTCCGCGAAGGGCAAGTTGGGCGGCGGGTCTTTATGGATTTCAACCGCAACTCGCTGCCGATTGATCAGGACTTCAGCCTTGATCGGCTGGACGAAGACGTCGCGTCTTACCTGCAAAATGCCGGGGCAGATCACGCCTTGCCCATCGACCGGCTACGCCACATGAACCCGCTCGCGATCGAGCTTTACCAACGCTACAAGGTCGACATCACGACAGACCCGCTGGAGTTCGCGGTCAATCACCAGCACATGAATGGCGGGATCGCCGTCGACACATGGGGGCGCAGCAATGTGTCGGGCATCTACGCGGTCGGTGAGGCTGCGGGCACCCATGGCGCGACCCGGCCCGGTGGGTCCGCGCTCAATGCCGGGCAGGTGTTCGGCACGCGCGTGGCAGAACATATCGGTGCCAGTGGCGCACCCGTTTGGGCCAACGATACGACCCCGCCCGCAACAGATGCTGTCCAACATCTTCAAACCGTCCTCACCACCGCCAGCCCTCTCTCCGTCAAAGACGTCCGCTCCGACGTTCAGGCCCGGATGAGCGAGCACGCCGGCATCCTCTGCACTGCCTCCGATGTCGCAAAAGCCCTCGCCGAGGCCCGCACTTTGAACGCCCAAATCAAAAAACATGGCATCGCTGCATCCCGCCCGTCAGAGGCCGCGCGGACGGTGCAATGGCAGCAGATGGCCTTGGCGTCCGAGGCGGTGCTCTGCGCCCTCGACACCTATATCACACAAGGCGGCGGCAGCCGTGGCGCGCGGGCGATCTGTGACCCAAAAGGCGATGCCTTGCCCGACACCGTCAAAGGTCCCATAGCAGACGCCCGCTTCCGCGCGGAGCGCGCCGCAGACAAGGACCAGCAATTGATCGTCACCTATGACGGCGGCCAATTTGCCGTATCGTCCCGCGAAAATCGTAAACACGACGGCGCCCGGTCATTCTTTGAACGGGATTGGCCCGCATGGCTGACCGGCGACATCTTCCACTCAAAGGACAAGCCCCCAGAATGCTGACCTTCCCCTCAAACCGGGTCTTGGCCGTGGGCGAGGCCATGATCGAAATGGCCGTCATCGGCGAAGACACCTACCGCCGCGGCTTTGCGGGCGACACTTTCAACACGGCCTGGCATATGGCGCAGATCCCAAACGCCGCATTGGACGTCGGCTATGTCACGCGGGTTGGTGCGGATGCGATCTCTGACAGCTTCATAGACCTGCTTCAGCAGAAGGGGATCGAGACCGCCTACGTGGCCCACGACCCGGACCGCACCATGGGTCTTTACATGATCGACCTGGAAAAGGCCGAACGCAGTTTTAACTATTGGCGCGATGCATCCACCGCGCGGCATGTGGCTCAAGTCGAAATCTGGCTAGACCGCGCTTTATCGGGTGCCGGTCTGATCAATGTGTCGGGCATCACGCTGGGCATCTTGGGCGACGGGCGCCGGGAACGGCTCGCCCACGTGCTTCAGACCGCTCGCAACACGGGGGACCTACATCTCGTTCGATCCGAACGTCCGGACAAGGCTGTGGGCCTCACCGGACGCCACCCGTGCCGCCATGGCGCAGTTTTTCGCCATCACGGATATCGCGCTGCCCAGCTTTGACGATGAAGCTGGCCTGTCGGGGGACGCTTCGCCGGACCAAACGATTGATCGCATCGCCGCCCCTGGCGTGTCGCCGCAGCTGAATCCGGCCAATCGTTTCGGTTGTTTCGTCAGGGCTTTGTGACGTCGATGGCAAACCCTTTTGCTGTCGTTTTTTTCGGAGCGCTCTTTCCCCAATTCATCGACCCGACATCACCTGCGCTGCCCCAGCTTCTGATCTTAGGTGTCACTTACCTAGTCGTAGACGGAGCAATTTTGCTGGTCTGGGGATGGCTTGGGGTCCGAGCCGCAACGGCACTAAGGCGTTTTTCTTTTGGCTTGGTGAACAAGATTTGCGGCACACTTATGATCGGCGCAGCGGCGTTGCTAGCAAGCAAAGACTTTCAGCCTCAGCAATAGTAACTGGATCGCATTGCTGACATTCATGCGCCGTGCTGCATCCGGAAAAATGGGCACGTTGCCGACCTCGGAGCTGGCGCAGCATTGTGAACATCGAGCGAAATTTGACCGGCATGAGCGGCCCAAAGGAGACATCCAGCCGCGATCATTTCGCCGCGGAGCGGCATAACTAAACTGCGGTTCAACGCAGTCGTAAGAAGGGGCGGACACCGATATGTATCGTTCCACAATTACTTTTTTTGACCGCCAATAGGTTGCGACCGGAGCTTCAGTGAGAAATCATCCAAGGCCGTTTCGTCGGAAAGCTTTTTGACCCATTCGGGTGGTGCAGCGTCTTGCTTGGCTTTTTTGAGCCCCCGCCGCAGCACCCGCAATTGGGTCCGTGACTGCTGCGCTTGGGACTATCAGCGGAGCGCTCATTGGTTTCATGCGCATGGCGCGCGGTGCTGGAGATAGCCGCAAGGCGCGGAACAGTCAGCAAGATACGTGGCGCCTTGGTGCCGCAGGCCGGGCAATCGCAGGGATCGGCAAACTGGCTCATCGGCATCATCTCTTCAAACACGCCGCAATCGACACAGTTATATTCATAGACGGGCATTTCTGCTCCTCTTTCTTGGTGACAGGTGGATTAGGCGCCCGGCCCCAATTTTCCCCGATTGCTGCTTCGGCGGGAGAAACAGGGCCGGACTGAGCTAGTTCTACAAGTCTGGGGCCAATGGTATGTCAACAGAACCGTCGAGATAGGTACTTGGTCCGGTCGCATTGGGCATCATATCCCACTCAAAAATGTCATTAGGCAGCCAGAGCGTCGCACATGCATTTGGAATATCCACAACACCGGAAATATGTCCTTGCACCGGTGCTGTTCCCAAAATCGCGTAAGCCTGTGCTCCCGAGTAGCCGAATTTCTTGAGATACTCGATCGCATTCAAGCAGGCCTGACGATAGGCCACGTGGACATCGAGGTAATGCTGCTCCCCGCTTTCATCGACCGAAATGCCTTCGAAAATGAGGTAGTCATCGTATTTGGGCGTAATTGGTGATGGCTTGAAGATCGGATTGCGGATCGCGTATTTCGTCATCCCTTCCTTGATCAGCGTCACCTTGATGTGCAGCCAACCCGCCATCTCGATTGCGCCACAGAAGGTAATCTCCCCGTCGCCTTGGCTGAAATGCAGGTCGCCCATCGAAAGGCCGCCACCGTCGACATACACAGGGAAATAACAAACCGCACCGCGGCTCAGGTCTTTGATGTCGCAGTTTCCACCATGCTCGCGCGGAGGCACTGTGCGCGCTGCCTCGGCAGCAGCGGCGTCACGTTCTTCGCCCTTCATGGCGCCCATATGCGCGCTTTGCGTGTTGGGCAAGGCGGCCAGTGGTGGAACACGCTCAGGGTCGGTGTTCACCAACTTGGTCTCCCGCGTGTTCCACATATCGAGCATTTTGCGATCTGGTAGACATCCGATGAGGCCGGGATGAATAAGCCCTGCATATTTCACGCCGGGCACGTGGCGCGACTTGGTGAACATACCGTCGATGTCCCAAATGGATTTCTGTGCCTCAGGGAAATGCTCGGTCAGGAAGCCGCCGCCATTTTTCTTGGAAAAGAAGCCGTTAAAGCCCCAAAGCATGTCTTCCTTGGCACCGATATCAAGGATTTCGACAACCATCAGGTCACCGGGCTCCGCACCTTTCACCCCGATTGGGCCCGACAGGTAGTGCACCTGCTCCAACTCCACATCGCGCACGTCAGAGGCGTCATCATCGTTTTTGATCTGCCCGCCGGTCCAGTCGTAGGTCTCGATCTTGAAATCATCGCCCGGCTCAACCCAGACATTTATCGGGATATCGGGATGCCACCGGTTGTGAATGTTCTCGTTTGTGTGGGGGCTCTCGGATAAATCCACCGAGATCAATGTATCAGCCATAGCTGGCTCCTCCTTGAGTTGGTTATACGGATAGGAATTTTGTGACCTTGGCCTCGTCGACGCTGTCGCGCGGGCTGTCGTGAACGAAGCGGCCGTTCTCGATCACCATGACGCGGTCCGCCACGTCCAGCGCGAAGCTAAGCACCTGCTCTGAGACAATGATGCTCAAACCCTTTTGGTCGCGGATTTTGCGCAAGGTGCGAGCCATTTCCCGAATGATCGACGGCTGAATGCCTTCCGTCGGTTCATCGAGCAAAAGAACCTTCGGGTTAGATGCCAATGCGCGGGCAATGGCCAACTGTTGTTGTTGTCCGCCTGACAGGTTGCCGCCGCGCCGGTTCTTCATTTCCAACAGCACGGGGAACAGCTCATAGATATCATCAGGCACGGTTTTCTGCCCGGTGACCGTCAGGCCCGTCTCGACATTCTCTTTCACTGTCATTGCCGAGAAGATCATCCGGCCCTGCGGCACGTAGGCGATCCCGTTGGCGACGCGCTGGTGGGATTTGAGACCCGTCAAAGTGGTATCGCCCACCCGGACCTCTCCGCCGCGCTCAGGCATGATGCCCATGAGCGTTTTCATCAGCGTTGTTTTTCCCATACCGTTGCGGCCCATTATGGCGACAATCTCGCCGGGCTTCACATCAAGATCGAGGCCATGAAGCACCTCGCTTTCGCCATAAGAGGCACGCAGGGATTGAACATTCAGCATAGCGGCTCTCCTTAATGGCCCAGATAGACTTCGACGACTTTGGGATCGTTCTGCACCCGCTCCATTGAGCCTTCGCTGAGCGTTTTGCCCTGATGCAGCACGGTGACGCGGGTGGCGATGTCGGCTACGAAGCCCATGTCATGTTCAATCACGATGACGGAGCGGTCCTGGATGATGCGGTTCAGAAGCTCCGCCGTTTTCTTGCGTTCGGCCACCGACATGCCGGCGACCGGCTCGTCCAGCATCAACAATTCGGGGTCCTGGATCAGCAGCATCCCGATCTCCAACCATTGCTTTTGGCCATGGCTGAGGAAGGCCGCTTTCTCGTCGAGCAAATCCGCAAGGAAAATAGTCTCAGCAATCTCCTGAATCCGCGTTTGTACCGGGTCGTCTCTGCGGAAAATCAAGGCACCAAAGACGCTGTGGCCTTTCGGATAGCTCAGCTCCAGGTTTTCGGAGACTGTAAGGTCCTCATAGACACTGGGGGTTTGGAACTTTCGTCCAACGCCTGCATGCACGATCTGGTCCTCGCGCATGGACAGAAGTTCTTTGTTTTTGAACTTCACGCTGCCGCCTGTGGCTTTGGTGCGTCCACAGATCAGGTCCAGCACCGTGGTTTTGCCCGCGCCGTTGGGGCCTATGATGACATGGCAGGCGTTTTTCTCGACATAGAGGTTGAGGGCGTCGACTGCCTTGAACCCATCGAAGGAAACGGTGAGGTCCTCGACCTCAATTATCATTTGCTCGGACATAGGTTACTCCGCTGGTGCGCGTTCGGTGACGGGTTTTAGGGTGTCGCTCTCGGGGCGCTGGAACCGCTTCATCAGGCGCGGCTCGATCTTTTCTGACCACAGCCCGGCCAAGCCGTTCGGAAAGAACATCACCACCGCGATGAACAGCCCGCCCAGGCCAAGGAGCCAAAGCTCGGGGAAGGCCTCGGAGAACGAGGTTTTGGCCCAGTTGACCAGGAGCGCGCCATAAACGGCGCCAAGGATCGACAAACGCCCCCCGACAGCGCAAAAGATCACCATCTCAATCGACGGAACGATCCCCACGAGCGTCGGCGACATGAAGCCCACCTGCAGCGTGAACATAGCCCCGCCAATCCCTGCAAAGGCGGCACCGAGGCAGAAGATGAAGATCTTAAAGTTGGCCACGTTATAGCCGGAGAACCGGACGCGATCCTCCTGATCACGCATCGCAATCAGCAGTCGGCCAAGCTTGGACTTGCGCACATATTGCGCGATCAAAAGCACTGCGAACAGCAGCACACCGTTGACGAAGTAAAGCGTTGTCTTGGCCTCGTTGGTGCGAATGTCCCAGCCCAGCAAGGTCCGCAGGTCTGTGATCCCATTGACCCCGCCCGTGTAGCCCTGCTGCCCAATTATCAGGATCGTCAGGATCGCGGCGAAGGCCTGGGTAATGATAGCAAAGTAAACGCCGCCAACCCGCCGTGTGAACATCGCAAATCCGATGATGAAAGCGAAGACGACCGGCACCGCTACCACGGCCAGAAGCGCCAAAGGCAGGCTGTAGAAGGGCTGCCACCACACAGGCAGCTCGGTCAGCTGGTTCCAATCCATGAAATCAGGGATGCCCGGGGTGGACTGGATTGCGGTATTTTCCGGCGTCGAG
The DNA here is from genome assembly GCF_055693445.1 of Litoreibacter sp. JB4-2. Lineage (NCBI taxonomy): Bacteria > Pseudomonadati > Pseudomonadota > Alphaproteobacteria > Rhodobacterales > Roseobacteraceae > Litoreibacter > Litoreibacter sp. JB4-2. The sequence continues at coordinate 1,860,440 of NZ_CM146334.1, read as the reverse complement.
GCTTCAAGCTTGAGAAACATCGCCATGCAGTAGCCACCGAGCCCGAAAAAGACGCCCTGGCCGAGGCTCAAGATGCCTCCTGCGCCCCAACACAGCGCCAGCCCGACTGCCACAAAAGCGTAGGTGAGGTATTTGCCAAAGAGGTTGAGACGGAAGCTATCGAGCATGGCCGGCAGCAGTAAGAAGATCACCGCGGCTAGGATCAGAAAGCCGATCAGCTCTTTGCGGGACATGAAAGAAGAACGTGTCATTTGAGCGGGTTCCCTTACTTACGCAATTTCATGGCAAACAGGCCTTGCGGGCGGATCATCAGGATGCCGACCACTACGAGCAGCGTCAGAACCTTCGCCATTGAGCCGGACAGGAAGAACTCCATGATTGATTGCGCCTGAGAGATTGAGAAGGCTGAGGCGATCGTGCCCAGAAGCGAGGCCGCTCCGCCGAAGACAACCACAAGGAATGTATCGACAATGTAAAGCTGACCTGCGGTCGGCCCGGTTGAGCCGATCATCGTGAAGGCAGAACCCGCAACCCCAGCGACCCCGCATCCGATGCCAAAGGTCAGCCGGTCGGTCCATTCGGTGTTGATACCAACAGCGCCCGCCATCACCCGGTTCTGGTTAATCGCGCGCACCTGCTTGCCCCAGTTTGAGCGGAACATCATGATATAGACGCCTACTGAGATGCCGATCGCCAGCACCATGACAAAGATTCCGTTGATGGGAATTTCGATCAGATCTGTGAGCGGTAGCGATCCCATCATCCAGTCGGGAATAGACACACCGACCTCTCGGGCGCCAAAGATGCTGCGGTACAGCTGCTGTAAAATGAGACTGAGGCCCCAGGTTGCGAGAAGCGTGTCGAGGGGGCGTTTGTAGAGATGCCGGATGATCGCCCATTCAACAAATAACCCCAACGCCCCTGAGGCGATGAAGGCAAAAAACATGGCAACAAAGAAGTAGATGCTGAAAAGTGCCGGCATGTAGTCAGCAAAAAAGTTCGAAAGGAGATAGGTCACATATGCGCCGAGGATCATGAACTCCCCATGGGCCATGTTTATGACGCCCATCTGTCCAAAAATAATTGCCAGACCAAGCGCCATCAGCACGAAGACGGAGAAAAGGATCAGGCCAGCAAAGCCTTGCATTGCGAAAATCGCGCCAAGTTCTGGCCATGAGTAATCGGCAAACATAACGGACGGCTCCTAACGGGCAAAAGGTAATGGATGTGAGATAGGACGACCCGACTTGGCACCGGGTCGTCCATCAGCAGGGACTTATTGGTAGCCTTCCGGGAACGGATCCGGCTCAACCAGCTCTGCGGTCTCGAACACAACCTCATATTGGCCATCCGCCTGCGCGCGTCCGACGCGGGTCTTGGACCACAAGTGGTGGTTTTCATGCACTTTGACGTAGCCCTCGGGCGCCGTGGTCATCTCGATGCCAGGTGACGCCTCGCGTACCTTGTCCACGTCAAAGCTACCGGCTTTTTCAACAGCCGCTTTCCACAGCCATGGACCGAGATATGCAGCCTGTGTCACATCGCCGATCACGATGTCATCGCCCCACATCTTCTTGAATTCTTCCACGAATTTGAGGTTGTTCTCATTTTCAAGCGACTGGAAGTACTTCATGCAGGCATATGCGCCTTCGATGTTCTCGCCGCCAATGCCGCGGATTTCGTCCTCGGTTACGGAAATAGTCAGAACGATGGGCTTTTCTGCCGCCGGATCAATCCCCGCCGCGATCAGCTGCTTGTAGAAGGCCACGTTCGAGCCGCCCACGACAATCGCGTAAATCACATCAGGCTTGCGCAGGCGGATCTTGTTGATGACCGAGTTAAACTGCGTATGGCCCAGCGGATAATATTCCTCGCCCACGACCTTACAGCCTTCCATGAAGTTCTCGATATGCTTGCGCGCGATTTTGTTGGACGTGCGCGGCCAGATGTAGTCGGAGCCCAGCAAGTAGAAGCTCTTCGCGCCCTTGGTCTGGTTGACCCAGTCAAGGCCCGCGATGATCTGCTGCGTGGCCTCTTGGCCGGTGTAAATGACGTTGGGGCTTTCTTCGAGGCCCTCATAAAAGGTCGGGTAATATAGGAAGCCGTTATGCTGCTCGAAGACAGGAAGGACGGCCTTGCGGCTGGCAGATGTCCAGCAGCCCATAACGGACGCGACCTTGTCATTGACCAGCAATTTGCGGGCTTTCTCGGCGAATGTCGGCCAATCCGACGCGCCGTCTTCTTGGATATATTCAATCTTGCGGCCAAGGATGCCGCCTTGTGCGTTGATTTGGTCAATCGCGAGTTTCTCAGCTTGAACAGAACCCGTCTCAGAAATCGCCATCGTACCCGTGACAGAATGTAGAATACCGATAGTCACTGTGTCATCGGTCACGGCCAAGCCGGTAGTGTTGATCTCAGCCGTTGGGAAATCAGCGGCTTTGAGGTTTTTGGGCAAGAACAAAGCCGCGCTGAGCGCTGTGCCCCCGGCTAGAACCTCACGCCGGCTTAACCCTGTGGATCTCTTCTTTGGTGTCTCGTCTGACATATCGCCTCCTTCGCAAAGCGCTTAAAGAATGGGCGATTCTGGCTCGCCCCCCACGAATGAGCATCCGGGCGATCACGGCGACGCTGTATACGTCAATTGACGTATATGCCTGCGCGTTTTGCGCAGTAGGGTTGTGGGCACGCTTAATGGGGGCATTTGGGGCGCAAGAACCGGCACGGTCCGAACTTGCGAAATGCGCTCGCATATAAGGACACCACAATGGTTAGGGCGCTCGGGGCAACGCGCGAGAAGCGGACTTATAACCGCTGGGTCGCCAATGAAACGATGGAGGACTTCGCCCTGCGCTTCACCGCGCGGCGCGCGCGCCGTTGGAGCTATGGCCGGGTGGCCAACACCGCCATCGGGTCAATCTCTTTCCTAGCGCTGGAAGCCATCGGCGCGGCGATCACGCTGACCTACGGGTTCGATATCGCGATTGTTGCCATTATGGTGGTGGGTGCTTTGCTTTTTCTGACGGGCTTGCCGATCTCTTACTATGCCGCGCGCTACGGGCTGGACATTGACCTCATGACCCGGGGGGCGGGCTTTGGCTATATTGGATCAACGCTGACATCTCTGATCTACGCGTCTTTCACCTTCATATTCTTCGCACTGGAGGCAGCGATCCTAGCTTTGGCGTTGGAATTCACTCTCGGGGTGCCGCTTTTCTTTGGCTATGTGGCAAGCTCTCTGGTGGTGATCCCGCTTGTGATCAACGGGTTTTCAAAGATCTCGACCTTTCAAACCTGGACCCAGCCGCTTTGGGTCCTTCTGCATATTCTGCCTTTCGTTTTTCTGGCCTTCGCAGGCTATGATATCGACAATTGGACATCGTTTTCCGGGCCAGAGGAAGCCTCCGACGCGTCCCGGCTTTTGATGTTTGGTGCGGCCTCGGGCGTGGTTTTCTCGCTCGTCGCGCAAATCGGGGAGCAAGTGGACTTCCTGCGGTTTCTGAAAGAACCCAAGACGACGTCAGAGAAACGCAAATGGTGGCTTGCCCTGCTTGCTGCGGGGCCCGGCTGGTCGATCCTGGGTGTGCTGAAGATGGTTGCGGGCTCCTACCTCGTCACGCTCGCCATTCGGGAGGGTGTGCCGAGTGAGGACGCCTCCGACCCGACCCGCATGTATCATGTGGCATTTGACCAGCTGATCAATTCGCCCTTCCTAGTGCTCGCGCTGACAGGGCTTTTCGTGATCTTGTCGCAGCTCAAGATTAACGTCACCAACGCCTATGCGGGATCAATCGCTTGGTCGAATTTCTTCTCGCGGCTGACCCACTCTCACCCGGGCCGCGTGGTCTGGCTGGTCTTCAACGTCTGCATCGCGCTGATGTTGATGGAGTTGGGCGTCTTCACCGGACTCGAGCATGTTTTGGGTGTCTATTCGCACGTCGCCGTTGCTTGGATTGGCGCCCTAGTTTCCGATCTGATTGTCAACAAACCGCTAGGCCTCAGCCCCAAAGGTATCGAGTTCCGGCGTGCTCACCTCTATGATATCAACCCAGTTGGCATCGGCTCTATGCTTGCTGCCTGCCTTTTGGCGTTCTTGTCCTACGGCGGCGTTTTTGGCCCGATGCTACAGGCTTTTTCCTCTTTCGTGGCGCTTGGATCGGCATTTGTGCTTGCCCCAATTCTCGCTTGGGCCACGCGGGGCAAATACTACATCGCGCGGCCCAGCGAAGACCTTATCCCCGAATTGCACTCCTGCACCGTATGCGAATTCCGCTTCGATGCCGAGGATATGGCAAATTGCCCCTTCCATGCTGGCCCGATTTGCTCGCTCTGCTGCACGTTGGAGACCGCGTGCCATGATGTGTGTAAGCCGCATGCAAGGATCGACTACGTCGTCAAGAACTGGTTATTTTCCTACCTTCCGGCCCAAGTTGCGCGCGCGCTGATGACGCGACACGCGCATTTCGTAATTGCAACAATTGTGATCTCACTGGCCTTCGGCGCTGTGCTTGGCCTCGTGCGCAACTTTGCAAATGCCCCCAATTTCGACGGCGTTCTGACGGTAATCTTTGGCACAGTCAGTATCGTTATTGGCATTTCTGTGTGGATGTACCTTCTCAGCGGTGAAAGCCGCCGAAATGCGACGGCGGAGGCAGAACGCCAGACTGAGCGCCTGCTAAAAGAAATCCGTGCCCATGAGCGCACCGACCGCGCTTTGCAACAAGCAAAGGACAAAGCTGAGGCGGCAAATCTAGCCAAGACGCGCTACATGTCAGGTCTCAGCCATGAGCTGCGCACGCCTTTAAATGCGATCTACGGTTTCGCTCAACTTCTCGAAAAAGACGCGGATCTGGAAAATTGGCGTCCCTCACTGACCAGCATCCGCCGCTCCAGCGAGCATCTTGCCGGGCTGATTGACGGTCTGCTTGATATCGCCCGGATCGAAGCCGGACGGCTGGAGATTATGCGTGACCAGATCAATCTGCGGGTCTTGCTGGCACAGGTGGCCTCGATCTTCGAGGAAGAGGCGCACAAAAAGAGCATCAATTTCGAACTGCGCACCGAAGGGCTTCTGCCAGCTTTCGTCCGCTCTGACGAAAAGCGCCTGCGCCAGATCATCATCAACCTGCTTTCAAACGCGATCCGCTACACCGAGGAAGGCGCGGTGACATTCAAGCTGACCTATCGCAACGAGGTCGCGATCATCGAAGTCGCCGACACTGGTATCGGCATCGCGCCTGAGCATATTGATCGCATCTGGCGCCCCTTTGAACGGGGGGAACGTCGTGACATCCAAGGCTCCGGACTTGGTCTAACAATCACCAAGCTGTTGGTCGAAATACTAGGGGGCGAAATCGACGTTGAAAGCGCAGTCGGCGTCGGTAGCACCTTCCGCGTCCGCCTGATGCTACCTTCCGTTACGCCAAGCGTATTCGACCCCGATACTATGGGACTCGAAATCAATGCCCTGCCCATCAACGGCTATGAGGGCCCGCGCAAAACGATTCTGGTGGTCGATGACGATTTCAACCACCTTGCGCTAGCTGAAAATTTCCTGACCAAATACGGCTTCGTCGTCCTCTGCGCTTCCTCTGTTGATATGGCGGAAACGATGTTGGGGGACGCGGTCCCAAACATCCTGCTGCTCGATATAGATATGCCAGGTCGCGATGGTTGGAGCTTCGCGCGCGACCTACGTGCGGGTCGCCACCAAAACACCCCCATCATCATGATCTCCGGCCACGCCAATGAGGAAGGTCTGCACCGCACCGAAATCGGTCTGCATGACGCGTTTTTCGCCAAACCCTACAATCTGGACGAGCTTCTTTTGCAAATTGCCGAGCTGCTCAAAGTCAAGCTGATCATCGACAAAAATCAGGCGGCTCCCGTCCTCAGAAGCCTCACTGGAAACGAGCGCAAGACCCTGCTTGATGCCGCAGAGATCGGCCATGCTAGCGCGCTTCGTGCAGCCCTTGATGATCTGCGAGTAGCAGGCGTTGGGCCGGTGTCGCTGATGCGCGCCCTCGATGCCTGTTTGGAACAATTCGACTTGGAGGGCCTCGCGCGCCTGCTTGAGGATCACCATGAAGACGCTTGAAACAGGGGATAAAAGCATCGCGCTCGTCGTCGACGACAACCCGGATTCTCTGGGGATGGTCTCAAGCGCGCTAGAGGCGCAAGGCATGACCGTATTGGTCGCGCGCGACGGACACTCGGCCATCAAGCTAACCCACCGGGTGCAGCCAGATGTCATCCTCATGGATGCTCTGATGCCCGATATCGACGGGTTCGAGACATGCCGCAGGCTCAAATCTGGGCCCAACCCGACCCTGGCTCCGATCATATTCATGACAGGGCTTTGTGATCAGGAACATGTGGTCAAAGGCCTGCAAGCGGGCGGCGTGGACTACATCACCAAACCTGTGGTGATAGAGGAAATGATTGCTCGCCTCAGCACCCACGTCGTAAACTCCCGCATGCTTCAAAGCGCACGAGAGGCGATTGACGCCTTTGAACGACCGGTCCTCGCTTTCGACGAGGGTGCAGAATTTGTCTGGGGCTCCAAGACCGCAATGAAATTATTGGAAAGCAGCGACTTTAACCTTAATTCCCCAGATTTATTGGCTTGGCTGCTCAACTGTGTCGCGCGGCCCGTCTCAGAGATCAGCCCACATATAGGCGATGGTGTCGTCGCTCACTTCATGGGGCTTTCCGCCACGCGGGAGATTTTGATCAAACTTGTTGTTGAAGATGGCCCCACCCGCGGCGATCTCTTGCAGAGCGCCTTCAACCTCACGGCGCGCGAGGCAGAGGTGTTGTACTGGCTCACACTCGGTAAAACCAATCGCGACATAAGTGCCATCCTCGCGCTAAGCGCGCGAACAGTGAACAAGCATCTTGAGCAGGTATTCCAGAAAATGGGCGTCGACAACCGCACATCCGCCGCAGTTCTTGCCGACCGCTTGCTCCACACACGCGCATCGTTTTAGAGCACGTCAAAACCAATTGTCGACCAACTTAAGCATCCGACAGTCAATCTATGAACCCAGTGTTGTTCGCCTAGGACGGGCCAAAAGAAACTAGCTGTTTATGTGTTGGATTAAATTGACGGCAGGTCGATCGAAAGGCTCCCTTTTCAAAAACAACACTTATTGTCTCAAGGCTCCTCGGGCGAGCACTTGCTTCTGAAGAGTAGCTTTTAAGCCAAAATGACCGACTCCAGCCCAGTCCGTCAACGCCCATGCGCCCGTCCGATCGCGCGTCGACTCTTTCGCCAATGTCCGCATGCGCAGGTGCTGTCCTTAAAATTCGCGAGCGCCGCTAAGGTCCGCTTTCCGCCCTGGGTGCCGAATCGAAGACCGACTGGCTGCACTGTTCTGGGGCAACTTTTCGAAACTAACAAATGGGCCACTTCTGTAAACGGAAGGCTCCCAAACTCACCCAAAATGATGAAATTTCCATTCTTGCCCGGCAAAATTGCCAACTCTCACCAGACGTCACATTAAGCGGTGGTTGGCTGTGCGCGCAGTTCCAAGCTAACCAGTCTCGACTACCAATTCCCTGTTTTTAGGGAATTTACAGGGAAAATTGCCGATTTGGCTGATATCCGACTCAATTGCCCAGCTTACTACAATAAAATCAGCGCCTTGGACGCGATTTCCCTAAGTTCGTTAGCAGGGAATTTTATTTTGATATCAGAGAATTAATAGGGACGATCAGGGAAGAATGACTGCACCTAGTCTTTTCAACACAGAGACATAGAGGATGACTTTCCTAAATTTTCAGAAGCCGTCATTCGAATGAAGTGCAACGAAGGTCTCCTGTGAGCCCGTTCCGACCATAACTGTCATACCTAAAGTTTGGTGGTTCGCCTTGTTGCTGCCTTTCGATAGGCACCAAGACCAAACAAACCACTGACGAGTAAAATTCCACCGGCTGGCAATGGAACAGTCGGCAGCTGTGGGGGGCCAGAATCGAATGGTCCATCACCACCATTCTCAATTGCACTGAAAAGTAGTGAGCCGGCTAAGTCAGTTGCCTGCAGCGCACCGAAGCGTTCAATCTCGGTGGGGCCGAACCCAAGTGTCAAAGAAAGCCTGCCTGGTAGTGGTGTGCTGTTGACTACATTGGCTGAAAAACTTGCGGACGTGATCTGGCCATCAACAACCGAGAACGCGTTATTTGTTACGCTGGTAGGGACAGTTAGGAACTGTACTGTATCCAACCCAAATGCGACGGAAGACACCGTGATCGCGGTGGCGGCCTGATCGTTGGTGTCGTCGGATAGGCCAGAAATTGTTCCGAAAACATCCACGAACCCATCCGAAAAGGAAAAGCCGAAATCCAAAGTTGCAGCGAAACTTGATGTAGCCGTTACGAATGCGATGCAAGCTGCACTTGCGAGCTTCAAAAGTTTCAAATGAGCATTCCTTCTGTTCCAAAATGTGAGAGAGTCGCGCGACGTTTCAAAAAATTAAAATTTTCGAACTGGGTGAGCTTAGCTTCTTTAAATCATTGAGTCCATTCAAGGTCAGGTTTGTCCCGCTTTTGGTGCATTGCGTGGCTATGGTTGCATCTTGGGGGTGACGGTCCTGGGTTTTGAGACAACACGCAGAAAGGTCTTCGATGGAAACCGGTGGATTATGGCGTGGGTTCGACCTCTCGGGAGATTGCTTTGATGTCTTCGGATGCGGCCCAGTTGTGAATGTCGTCGCGTCTGAGTGCTGTGGCCATGAGGTCGGGGAACTGATCGGGTGTGCAGGCAAAGACGGGTGCGCCAAGGGAGGCGATCTTGCCTGACAGAATCGGGTCGTAGAAGGGTTTGCCTTCGTCCGACAGCGCCAGCAGCACGATCACATTCACGCCCGAGGCGATCAGGCGCGCGACGCGGGCCACCAAGGCTTGAGCATCGCCGCCCTCATAGAGGTCCGTGATCAGGATCAAATGGGATTTTGAGGGGGCTTCGATCTTGTCTTCGCAATAGGCCACCGCTTGGTTGATATCAGTGCCGCCGCCCAGCTGGACCCCGAAGAGAACCTCGACGGGGTCCTCCAATTGTTCGGTCAGATCTAAAATGGCGGTGTCGAAACAGATCAGTTTGGCCTTCACCACCGGGAGGGACGCCATCACGGCTGAAAAGATCGAGGCATAGATGACCGAGCGCGCCATTGATCCCGATTGGTCGACGCAGAGGATCACCTCATCAAGGTCTACGATGCGCCGTTGCTTGCGCATGAAACCTACGAGCCTTTCGGGAATGACGGTTTGGTGCTGGGGCTGCCAGGTGTGCAGGTTTTTCTGGATCGTGCGGGGCCAATCGATGTCGGAAAACCGTGGGCGATTGGTGCGACGGGATTTGTCCAGCGCGCCGCGCAACGCCTCGGAGGTTTTGCGTTCAAGCCGTTCCATGAGCTCGGCCACGACTTTGGCGATGACAATTCGGGCGGTGTCTTTCGTCTTGGCGGGCATGACATTGCGCAAAGAAATCAGGTTTGCCACCAGGTCGATATCCGCCTCGACGGCTTGTAGGAATTCAGGCTCCATCAACATTTGCTGAAGGCCAAGGCGCTCGAACGCGTCTTTTTGGACCACCTGGACAACCGGGGATGGGAAGAATTCGCGAATGTCACCCATCCATTTGGAGACCGCCGGGGCAGAGCGTCCTAGCCCACCCTTTCGCCCGTTGCCTGGGCCGCCCGGATCACCATCTGGGCCGCCATAAAGCAGCGTGAGCGCGGCTGAGAGGCGTTGGTCGGATGGCTCGAGTTGATCCTCTTCGCCGCCAATGGCCAGGCGCCAGCGCCGTTCGCGTGGGTCATTCATGGCGTGCCCCTTTCGCGAGGAGGTCTTTGAGAAGGTCGAAATGCGCGGGCCAGAGTGCTTCGGCATGCTCGGAGAGGACCCGTCCGGTGCCGGAGGGTTTGCGCCCGAACAGGGTATCCAGCAGGCGTTGCCGTTCGGTTTTGTCCAAGCCGGAGAGCACCCGGCGCAAGAGCGGCAAATGCTCTGTGAAGGTCTCATCGTCTAATGCGATGAGCCAGGCGTCCACGCAATCGCGCAGGGTTTGATCATAGAGCAATCGTTGGCCTGCGCCCTCAAAGAAGCCTTCGAAGAAGGCGGCGGCATCGGCCACGGCAGTGCCCGGAGACAACATACGCCCCAGAAGTGCGGTGGCCGCATCTGGTGTGAGAATGTCGGCCTCATACAGCAGACGGGCGGCTGTCCCCATGACCAGGCGGGACGCTTTGTCATCATGGGCCAGTTTTCTGAGCGCCGCGGTCCAGCCGTCATTGAGCGCAGGGGTGAGGTCTGCCAGCTGGATTGCCCCATGGGCGCGGGTGACGATGCCGGCAAAGTCCCGGGCGGCCTCGGCATCGAGACTGCGCGCGGCGTATTGCAGTTGGAGCGCGCCTTGCGTGGCGATCCGCTCAAACAGGGCGCTGAGCTGTCCCAAATCGGTTTTGCGCGCTTTGCCGTAGCGGATGATATCCACCATGGCGTCGAGTGAACCCAAGAGCTCGCGGCAATCGCTGGTTTGAGCTGCGCGGAGATCAAGTCGCACGATGCCGCTGTCGGCGGCTTGGGGGAGTTGAGCAGTCAGGGCAATGAAGACCAGATCGGCCAGCTCGGGCAGTGCCGATGCTGCGGTCAGTTTTACGGTCAGGCGGCTTGAGGCGGCTTGCTCGATGCTGGTGCCGTAGACCAGGTTTTCGACCAGCTCGACGGCGTATTCCGGCTCCCAACGCAAGGTCCAGTTCTCGCGAAACGTGCCGCGTGAGCGTCCTACATCGCCGAGCTGGCCCCATGGCACGTCCAATGCGAGCAACCGGTGCAACAGCGTGGACCGAAACAGCCCGCTTTCAGAGCGCAGATCCAAAGAGAGGGGTTTTTCCAAGGCCTCTGGCTTTAGCCGCGCTTTTTTCTGTTGGCGTTGCAAATCTTCCAGAAGCGGTGCGGCAGGCACATTGTCGGGTATCGCGCCGACCTCATTGCCAAGGACAAGACGGGTTTCGATCATCTGCCACAGGATTGGATCGCCGTAGCACAGGCAGGCGATGGTGGCCTCTCGCAGTTCTTCGAAGCCGGGTCGCGGGCGACCGCGCACAGAGGCCAGCGAGGTGGCCAACCGTTCGGTTTCAATCAAGGAGGCCGTGGAGACGATCTGGCCTTCTTCGCGCAGAATTCGGGCGATGCGCACCACCCAGATCGTGGCTTGCTGGTGCCCTGGGTTGTCCCAGAGATGCTTGCACCAGCCCGGCGCTGCCACGCCCGCCCCATAGCCGCTGCCAAAGGACAGACGCGGTGAGGTCCAGGGGGCCCAAGTGGCGGTGATCTTTGCGCTGGGCGCGCCTTTCAAAAGCGCACGGTCATCTTTGAGCGAGTGTTTCGCCTGAAGCGCGGGGACGTGAAAGGCGCCACATATGATGGCAATCGGTCCCGTGGCAGCTTTGGCGGATTTCGCGATCTCGAGGCGCATATGGGCCTCGCGGGCGGCGTCGCGGTGCTTTAACGGGCCTTCGTTTTCGCGCAGGGCCGTCATGGCATCTGCCACGGCGGCAAAGATCGGACCGGGATCAGGGTTCTCCTCGATCACATCGCGCCACCAGCTTTCGCCGTCCTCATAGCCTGCGGCATGGGCCAAAGCGCCGATTGGATCACGCCTGATGCTGTCCGTCTCGGGCGCGTCTATGTCGGCGCTGTCTTCTGGGGCCGTTTCGGGCAAACGCCAGGCGACGGGAAGGTCAATGTAGCGCACGGGCACGCCTGCCGCGAGCGCCCAGCGGATGGCTTGGTACTCCGGTGAAAACACCGCGAAGGGCCAGAAGAATGCCTGTTCCGGCGCGTTCTTGGGATAGGCCAATTGAGCGACCGGAGGCACCATTGCATCATCGGCCAAAAGCGCCAGCTGATCGGACAGATCAATCGGTCCCTCGATCAGAACCTCTGCGGGCTGCAAGGCGTCTAGGGCCTCAACAACGCGGCGCGCCGAGCCTGGGCCATGGTGACGGATGCCAAGATATGTGATCTCGGCTGGCATTACAGCAGATCGGTCAGCACGCTGTAATAGTCGGAATAGTCCCGCCGGCTTTTCAAAACCGTTTCCAGATATTCTTCGAGAACGGCTTTGTCTTGAACGGGGTCTTTCACGATGGCGCCCAGAACTGTTGGGGCCAGGCCTTCGGCGGAGAGGTCTCCATCGGCGAAATAGGTCGCATGGGACAGACCGCCTACCATGACGGCGATGGCCTCGGCGGTTGAAAGCGTGGCCGAAGGAGATTTCAGAGTTGTCTTGCCATCCAGGGTCTCGCCGTGGCGCAACTCGCGGAAGATCGACAGAATCCGCGAGACTTCGGCTTGCACGTTCTTGGGCGCGGGAAGTTCGAGCGAGGCGGCCATTTCGCCCACGCGTTTTGTCACGATGGCGATTTCTTCGTCCATGTCATCGGGCAATGGCAAGACGACCACGTTGAAGCGGCGTTTCAAAGCCGCCGACAGGTCGTTTACCCCTTTGTCGCGATCATTGGCGGTGGCGATCACGTTGAAGCCGCGCGTGGCATAGACCGCCGAGTTGAGCTCGGGGATGGGCAGCATCTTTTCGGACAGAACCGTGATCAACGTGTCCTGCACATCCGAGCCCATGCGGGTCAATTCCTCGAGACGGCAGGTTTTCCCCGTTTCCATGGCGCGAAACAGGGGCGTGGGGACCAAGGCCTCGCGGTTGGGGCCTTTGGCCAGAAGTTCGGCGTAGTTCCACGAATAGCGAACCTGGTTTTCGTCCGTTCCGGCGGTACATTGGATGACCATGGTGGAATCGCCTGAGACGGCTGCGGCCAGATGCTCGGACACCCAGGATTTCGCAGTGCCTGGCACGCCCATAAGCAACAGCGCCCGGTCTGTGGCCAGGGTGGCGACGGCAGTTTCAATCAAACGGCGCTGGCCCACATATTTCGCAGAAATCTCGGTGCCGTCTGTGGCGCGCCCGCCCAGCAGATATGTCACGACCGCTTGCGGAGAGAGCATCCAGCCCTCTGGTTTCGGCGCATCATCGCCCGCCTTGAGGGCTGCAAGCTCGGCGGCATAGGTGTCCTCGGCGGGGAGGCGAAGCTTATCGGACATGTAATCTCCTGTCACAGCGCCGCATTCAGGCGCAAAATAGTAAGGCGTGGATCGACGCTCATGACACCGGCATCTAGCAAGCGCTGGAGCAGCGTTTGGGCTGTCTCGCGGGTGCTGATGAGGCCAAGATAGTGCAAAGCGTCGGCGATGAGATGGTCTTGGTTGCTTTGATTTTGGTCGCTTGCCAATTTCAGCAGTTCTGGCAGAGCTTTGACCTTCGCCATCATGCCAGGCTCAAGCATGGTTTCGGGGGCGGGGCACCAGGTCCGGGTCTCGGTGAAGCGCCAGTCATCGGTGAGCAGGACGTGCAGGCCGAATTGTGTTCGGCGCGCGGGCTCGAGGCGGTCCATGAGCGCTTGCGGCACCGATGATTTGTCCTCGATGATGCGTTCAATCAAGCGCTCGACATGGCTGTCTTTGCCAGAGACCGCGATGACATCTGCGAGCGCTTCGGTGGCGTGCCCAAGGTCCCACATCTCGATGACGTCATCCGCAGACACGTCCACAGCATTTGCGATATCCAGCAGAGAGACCTGTCCAAAGACTTTTTGACGGCGTTTGCGTTGGGCGTCGTTTTTCAGTTTGCGCGCGGAAATCGCTTTGCGGCGGGACAGAAAGCCTGCCCGGCTGATCTCGATGAAATCGAGCAGCTCTTGCGCCGCGTCGCCGCCCGAGCCTGCATCCTCGCCCAGCCGTGCGCGTTGCACGCGGATGAAATTCTTGACCTTCGCGGACCTGTCATTGGCAAAGCTTTCCAGCAGGTCTTTATCGGTTCCGGTCAAATGCGACCGCAGGCATTCGAGCAGTCGGAGCCGTTGATCCGCCGCGAGGGTCGGCGCAATCTCAGCGATCAGCGCGCGCGCGGCCTCCGGGTCAGTGCCATGTAGAGCGGTCAGTTCCCGGTGGCGCGAATGAGCCGGGAAGCTACCCCAGGCCTCGGCATTGAGGATATCATGTTGGTCTTGGCCTGCGGTATCTTCTAGCCAATCCAGCCAGGTGTCATAGGCGGGCGGTAGGTCTGTGTCGGTTCGCTTTGGCATCCAGTCCACGGGATTGACGCCATAGCCGCGCGACGCGATCAGGCGGACGAGATCACCTGCGGGCATAAGTTTTGCCTCGAGCGCACGGCGAAATTGTGGGCGTAGGGTTTCGGCCAAGGGGGGCAGAGCAAGCGCCGGGATTTCAGGGCGCAGGGTGATGTCTGATCCAGATGCAGGGCGCGTGGCGATGCGACTGAATTGCCCCGTAAGTGCCAAGAGCGCCAGATCGTCAAAGCCCTGCCACTCGGGCGGGCAGGCGTTTTCGGTCTTGCCACCGGTCATGAAGCACGCCTTCAGCGCGTCGATATCGCCCTGCAGCTTATCCATCTAAAGCCACGCGCCCCCATTTGGTCTGCCCAGACAACAAAGTCAGGCGGGTGCCGTCCCAAAGAGCGGCGGCCTTGTCCAACACCAATCCGGTGATGGCGTGGGGCGGGGCTTGGTCGATTGGAAGCTTCAACGCGCCATCAGCCGCTACCCACCAAGCGGTCCCGTTTTGCGTCACCGCAACGCGTCCGGCCGGCAACAAGACCGGCGCGAGATCGGCCCACGGTATCTGGGCCTCAAGACGCGCCGCATCGGCCAGAGGGGCAGGGCTTGCTTGGGGCCAATCGAGGGGCGCGCAGGTCGACCGCGTGTCGATCAGGGCGCGCAAGGGCGCTTGGCCCGGGTAAAACACCAGCTCGGCATCGAATTGGTCGCCATTTGCAAATGCCCCGGACCTGCGTCCCAGCGAGGCGGGGAAGAAGTCCAAAAGCAGCGCGTAGCGCGGACCGTCTGTGCCCAAATTCAGCAGCCAAGTGGACTGACTGACCAAATCATCGGGGCGTGTGGTGATCTGCTCGCCTGCAACTTCCCAGGTGCTTTTGACCCGAAAGGCGTCTGGATTGCTCAAGACGGATTCAGATGTCTCGGAGCTGGCAATGGCGCGTCTGATATCGGGTGATTTCGGGCTCGCCCGGTAGGCGCGGACCAAAATGATGAGCTTGCCCAACCCCACAATCAGGGCGTCCAGGCGATCCTCGCCGGGCAGGGCCATTAGGCGGCCGGGCAATTCGTCCAAGCGCCCCGCAAGGGCGCCTGCTTTGCCATCCACCATGCGCGCTGCAATCGCGCGGCAGCGGCCTGTTAGATCATTCAGTAACGCGCCCAACCCGCTGCGCAACTGGTCCTCGATCCACAGCTCAAGATCATCTGTGGCGCGCAGAATGGCGGCTTCGGTCTCCTCCGAGCGCTTTGCGGCTGCGGCTTCGCGCCGAGCTACGGCTTTGGAATCCTCTGGCGCGTCGGGCTCGGTCGCGCGGGCCAGCGAGATATCTTTGCCCTGGCTGGAGGGCGTTTCGGTTTTGGCAGGTGATGTTTTGCGCCGACGCCCCAGCCAATCCGTCACCCATTCGGGCACATCCGGAACGGCGCTAAATTCGGTTGGGCTTTCGGCGTATATCCACATCAGCGCCAAAGCATGTTTGCAGGGGAATTTCCGAGACGGGCAGGTGCATTTGCAGCCGTGATCTGACAGATCAAATACCGTGCGATACGGGTTCGCCCCCGAGCCCTGGCATTCGCCCCATACAAAATGCCCCGTGACATCGATCTGGCGCACTGGCCATTTGGCGGCTTTCGTCAGCTTTGACGCCGCTTTGAGCGAAGCCTGATCCGGAGCAAGCGCAGTGACGGTTTCGGTTGAGATAGCCATAGGGTGATGTTCGAATTGTTCGGCGGGATATAAACACATGCACCGTGACAGCAATATGGCATGGGGCAAGCAATTTGATCTAAGCCCCGCTGTGGGTTGTGGGCTGGGATTAGTTTTACAAAACCTAAGCGGGGGCTATTCGCGGCTGTGGAAAAATGGCGGCTTGGCGTCCATGCGTCACGCATGGGGTCAACCACGGATGACGGCTATGTGGAGGAAAGCGGACTATGCAAAGTGTTTGCGAATGGCAGGTCCGAGCCCAAACTGTTCCATGCTGCACTTTACATGAATGTCAGTTTTGGGAGCATCGCCACGGAATGCGACCATAAATTATTCACACTGATTAAGGTCCCATCATCGCACTGTCTAGGCCTCTTCTAAGGAATAATTCCCAAACCGCGAATACAAGCAAAGATAGAGGCACGAACACCGTCGGGAGGCCAATATTGGACAAAAAATGCACTAACACCGATAGAAGCAAAGCGTTGGAGACGGTCATCGAAAATACCTTGGTTTGATGCGAACTTATTCTATCCGTGCTGAAGAAGCGTCCTGCGTTCTTTGATAGATCATTCGCCCAGCTGCGACTCCAAAGCGACCATGTTGATATCGAAACGATAGCTACAAAAAATACAGCACCCGCAACTATTATAAAACTATTTTCCAAACACTCTACTTGTGCGTCTTCGTCGTACCAAATGCAAACACCAACATCTCTCAAGTCTTGTAACGACGGCCGAACTTTCAAAAATGAAACAGCCTCTTGTATCGAAAACAAAACAAACAATACAGCCCCAAATGTAAGAATGCATGAAAAGGAAAGGCTTGTCCATTTACCTAATGTTAAACTTTCTCGCAAAATTAGTCCCTCTTGATCATAAATCTTACCGGGAGAAAAAAGACAATGATACCAAACATATGGTAGCAGCCCGGCGAGTATAAAAAAGGCAGTAGAAAAATTTGAAATAAATAGTGGAAGGCCGACTGCAAGTAGTGCCATGGCGGACAACAGAAAGGGCGCCCTTGCCAATCGGATCGGATGGTCTGGAAGTTGGAAAACTCTATAAAGCCATGCAGAGAGTATTGCACACATGCCTAGGATATATAGAAGGACCGTCAATGTAACAAAGGATCTTTCGGGAGAAACCAAACCACTGATCTGGGTCATAGAATTATTTGCGATGGTGAGAGCCCCGGTACCGGCTATTAGCCAATGCAGTCGAAACCTGTATGCTGCGGGTTGTGAGCGAGCAAAGTCTAGTTCCCATTTCGATATTCTTTCCCATACACATCCCATCTAGATATTACCTCCAAAATTCTCGATTCAGTTGTAATTTTCAAAAAATTTCTTCGAGCTGCATCCTAATCGCTGAGTTAGACAAGTCTTCATGCGAAACAACTGATAGTCCACTCTTCTCTAATTCCTGCAGCAACGAGCTGGCTTTTTGCGTTTCCGGCGCCTTAACAAGCAGCCAACCGCCAAGATTGACTATCTGACAGCCTGCGAGTTCTATGGCACTCAAGTCAGCTTCCTCGCCGCTCAAAGCAAACCGAAAGAGCTTTCCATCAAACACAGAATTATGCACTTCGGCAGAAATTATTTTCTCGTCAGTGATGAGAATTACGTCATCAGAGAAGCGTTCTGAGTCT
Source organism: Litoreibacter sp. JB4-2 (assembly GCF_055693445.1). Taxonomy (NCBI): domain Bacteria; kingdom Pseudomonadati; phylum Pseudomonadota; class Alphaproteobacteria; order Rhodobacterales; family Roseobacteraceae; genus Litoreibacter; species Litoreibacter sp. JB4-2. Next base: position 1,842,938 of record NZ_CM146334.1, on the reverse strand, counting down.
ATCGCGTTGTGTGTAGAGAAGAGAATTGATGTCGTTCGAACTCGGCGTCGGGTTAGTCTATGCATGTCCATTAAGAAACGAACGCGGGCCTGCTCATCGAGTGGCGCTAGTGGTTCATCAAGTATCATAAGCTTCGGACGCAGTATACTGCCGCAAGCTAGAGAAATTCTAAGCCGTTCACCTGTGGAGAGTTGGTCCCACGTTCGACCTATTAAGGTCTCAAGCGAGTAACGATTGACTGTTAGGCTAACTGAAATTCTTCTAGTCTTCGGTCCGTGGCCCGCCGCGGCGGCGTATCCATACAGGGTAGTAAGGAGATCTGTCTCTAATCTTGGTGGACGCGCAGCCAAAAAGAATATATTTCGTCTCCGTAAGGCCCAATCGATTGTCTCCTTAACTTGATCATGTTTCGAGGTCTGGCTGTTCTCGTCAATATTTGGCATCAACACGTTTCCAGATGTAGGTGCTCGAATTCCAGCGGCAATTGTTAAGAGAGTTGTTTTCCCCGATCCATTTGGTCCGCAAAGGGCAACTAGCTTTCCAGTTTCAATCAATACATCAACGCTCCTCAAAACTGCGGTTGAATGACTAGTATTATGTTTTGTAAAGAACGAGATATCTTCCAAATGAAGGACGGTTTGAGAGCTGCTAATGCAAATATCGGATTTAATCTCAGATGGAGCCTCTGGCTTCAGTTTTGATGACAACAACCTTTCAAGAGTATTTTTATTTGGTCGCGCTTGAGAGGATGTCAGAATCTCCTTTAACACACCTAGGGAGTCGTCTGGCAACGATCTTGAATTAGGTGCAGAGAGCGGTCGCCAAAAATCATCAATTTTCTCGGCGAGTTCTTCTTCCACTAGCTCTATGGCGAGCTCGAGCGTAACCTCTTTGGCCTTAGCCGCGGATACTCCGGAGCAAATTAGTGAAATTGTTTCTTCTATAGCCTTCTCGACCGCCTCTCTTGAGGGCGCCTCTTGCATTACAATATTTTTGGAGAAAAATCCTAGTAGTCCAAACAGCTTGTCTTGCATTCAGTCAAACTCTCTCAAGAATCAATTTTTCGATGCCTTGATGCATGCGCCTTGGTCAATGTTACCAACAGTCACCTGAAAACGAGTAGACTTCAAGAGACCCCCATTGCGAAAAATAGTGATCTTAACTCAATCTAGCAAGGCGATCAATTTAAGGGTCGTACGGTCTATTTGTCTTGGCAAGGCCTTACGAGAATAGCATTGCAGACATTCAGGTTGCGAACATCAACGGCAGCTTTGTCCCGCATTGCGGACATTCGCCGCAGTAGCGCAATCTGATGTAGGGTGAACTTACAGATCGCGGACGAAGCCGCCGTTCCACATGCCGGAATTAACGTCCGCTATGCGCGTTTTGCGACAACATCGATACGCACCAAGGCGGAAAGGCAGACATACAAGCGCTGAATTTTGACCTCTAAGACGCGGATGCTTGAGGTGCCAAGCGCATGAACTACCAGATATTCCTTAGCAGCAGACCTAACCCTATCTGAAAATCTCATCACGAAACAGCGATAAGCCGATGCCTTCCCCGAAAGCTAGTGTCGGAGAGTTTTGCATTAGCTGACCTATGCAGCCTGACGCAGGCCTAATGTACTAAGTTACCCATCGCATATAGTCGAATAAGGGTATCAAAGTCAGGTCTGTCGGTCCCAGGATGGGGTGTTTCCCTCATTGCAACGGGGAGGTTAACATCGGAGGCTGATGGCGCAAGCAACAGCGTTAATCAAAACTCATTGAAACCTAGACGCGGAATTAAAGCAGCCCCTCTCGCAAAGCATAAGAAAGCAACTGAGCCATAGAATGAACGCCGAGTTTCGCCATCAATCGCGTCCGATGATTGTCGACAGTTTTTGGACTAAGGGACAGCCTATCGGCGATCTCCGCGTTGGTGTTGCCCTCGGCGATGAGATGAAGAATTTGACGCTCCCGCATCGTGATCTCGGGCCGCTCATCAAGGCTTTCCATAACACGAAGAACCGCTGGCGTAAAAGCACTTCCACCTTCGAGTATGAGCGAAAAACACCTGTGCATGTCGTCTGTCGGACAGCTCTTGAAAGCGATACCGTCCACACCCGCAGCAATCCATTCAGCCAAATGCCCACGTGCTGTCACACCAGTCACAAGGCAAACACGGGTTTCAGGAGACCATCTGCGCACTTCAACAAAGACCTCCATTCCGCGCGCCAATGGCATGTCGCTATCGAGCGTCAAAAAGTCAGGGGAATGCGTTTTGCACAATGTGATCGTTTCCAATCCATCATTCGCCTCGGCGACAAATTTGGTATGCGGGATCTCGGCCAGGATGTTCCGCAAGGCTGTACGAACAATCATGTGGTCATCTGCGAGCACAACAGTCCGATATTCAGTTGGGGTCCCAACCGGTGAATCCACAACGTATCCTAACTTTCTACACAAGTTGGATCGCGCTGATCCTGCTGTTGGTTTCATTCGCCGACATGAGCTCAGCGCGAGCAGATGAGATTAGGTTATCAGAAATCCCAATAGTCAACCTCCTAGAAGAATTAGACTATTTCGAGGCCGCGGGACGCACGCCTGAGGGGGCGACAACAATTGAGTTTACAATCGTAAACGACACCGCAGATGATGTCTTATGGCACTTTCGGACTGAGATGCTTAGTCCGCTTGCTTTCGAATTCCACTTTGAGCGTCAGGAAGCTCCAGTACTTCAGTCACCATTTAGATCCAGAACGCAAAAGTCGCATGCCAGTCAGGGACCAATTCTGAGTTCCGGGCTCATAGCGATGTCTACTGACGAGCGGGTCAAGGTTCGGGCCGTATTCGAAGCACCCCCAGGGCCGGAACTCTTTCCAATAAGCATTTTGTCCAAAGAACACTACGACTCTCAAAAACAACATCGGCTCTTGTCCCATGGTATGTTTTGGGGGGCGATGATGACCTTTGTTGTCCTTTTTCTGCTGTCGCCGAACTTTCTGTTGAATGCCGCGTCGAATTGGTTCGGTGTCTACCTTGCATCTATGGCACTTCTGACCCTGCACGCGCACGGCTACAGCTTGAACATCCCTTCCATCACGCCAGACAACTATTTTCTGGTGACCCGGATCCTCCACACCTGCGTCATGCTGTTCTACCTGCTGTTCATCCTGGCGTTCCTGAAGGCCAAGGACGCCTACCCAACCTTTTGGAAAGCGGTATGGGCTTTCATCATAATCGGAACGACGATTGCTGCTCTGGAACAGCTTCTTGCGAGTGAAGGGTTTCAGGCTATCGCAAATCTGGTTCCTCTGAGCTTTCTTATATTCGGGTTTTGCGGCGCCTATATTGCGGTGCGCGATCGGCTGCATGGGGCGCGGTTCTTTATGGCCGGTTTTGGACTGTTGGCCGTCGGCGGAGTGATCAATTTCTTCGCGAGCCTGCCCGGTTTTGCGCTTTGGAATGCCCCGATTGACCAGGTGACGCTTTTGATTCAAACGACCGACGCGCTTGTCTTTGGCGGGGCGATCCTGAATCAAATATATGGGCTTCGTCGTGCCCGCGATCACGCTGTAGACATCCAGCTGTCAGAAACGCAGCGCAGGCTTGAGCTGAGCAATGAACTTCTGGCCAAAGAGGGTGATCTGCGCAGAGCGCGCGACCTTGCAGAACATCATCGTGCAACCCTTGCCTCAACCAGCCATGACCTCAGGCAACCCATCGCCTCTTTGCGGTCATCTCTTGAAGTGGCCAAGGATCGATCTCCGCAGCTGGCCGAGGAACTGTCGGCAGGTGTCGAGTTTCTGGAACGCTTGCTAGGGCAGACACAAGCGAACACGCGATCGGGAACACACACGCAAGACGCCACTGACTCTCTTGATCAAATTGAAGCCGTCGACTTGCAAGTCATATTGCAGAATGCGCAACGCATGTTCGCGCCGGAGGCGGCCCAAAAAGGCATTGACCTAAAAATTGTCGATACTTCTGTGTCGGTTCATGTGCCTACGATTGATCTGATCCGGATCGTGTCCAACCTGACATCGAACGCGGTGAACTATACATCCTCCGGCACTGTAGTCATCGGTGTACGAAGACGCGCCGGAGCTGCGGCCATAGAGGTTTGGGACACGGGTGACGGCATACCGTCAGATCAGCTTGAAGGCGTCCTGCAACCCTATGTCAGAGGGTCAACATCAGGCATGTCTGCAGGCGAAGGATTGGGGCTCGCCATCGTGAAAGAGTTAACTGATCAAAACAACTTGACGCTAAAGGTACGCAGCACGCCCGGTAGGGGAAGTGTTTTCATCGTGGACGGGCTTGTCGTCGCCTGAACCTCCATCCTGCTGATTGCCTTCCGCTTCAATCGATCTGATAACCGGCAGGTGTCCACACTTGGGAACACCGCCCGATATGAGGTGTTTACCCCATAGGAATACCCCACAGACTGGTTAACTTGCCTCACAAGGGCGCACACTCCGTGCGATATTTTAAGAGGTACACCCATGTCAAATTATCCGTTTCGCACCATATCGGCGGCAACAGCACTCTGCCTAATCAGCACCACGTCCTCCGCAGCTGTATTTCAAATCGGAGGTGATCTGAGCACTCTTTCAACGACAGACCAAAACATGTTCGACGATCAGATCGGCGCAATCGCGTATCAACCGCAAGATCTGACGATTGTGGATACCGGGATTTTGCCGACCAAGGTTATTGGTGAGGTCAAACAGATTTCCAACAAATTAGCAGTCGACGCATACGATACCGCAAAAGCCCTATATGACACGGCAGCCAAGGCTAGGGCTCTTTGCAATGGAATTCCAATTTGTCTAGATTTCGCCCCCGATTTACCTGCCTTTCCGGGCAGTCGTCCACCTTCGACTCTCAAGGATGGGACCCAACTCACCATTTCAAATGTCGGTGTCAAATTCGGTCTTGGGGGCGAGTTCAACGTGGGCGAAGGCAAGGTTTCTGCGTCGCAGGAATTCCAGTCGAATTTCACCGTGGACAAGGACAACTTCGAGGCAGGTGACGTGCTGACAATCGGCACCTCCGCGGACTTTGGCACTGCTTCGCTGAGCAGCGAATTGGGCGGTGTTGATGGCAAAATCGAACAGATTGTCAGCCTAAGCTCAACGGCGAAGCTTGAGAGCTACGTCCTTGGTGCCGAGCTGGCCAATGACACATTTATCGACGTAGATCTCAATGATGATCGTACAACTATCGTCGGATTTGAGCTGGATGATCAAACCGTTGAGCTGACAGGACTTGGCCAAACCTTACCGATTGAGGTTCCAGCCGGCGTTGGCTACGAATTTAGAGTACCGTTCCCTGTCCCCAAAAGCCCGGTAAAAGTTAGTGTTGCTGATGTGGCAGTTTTTCTCCCGGACATGGACATTGAAAATGCCACCGGCCTGTCCAGCATAGGGCCTTTCGATGTGTTGACTGCCGTTGAAACCTCTCGCAAAGCTGACGGTGATAGGACCGGTGCTGGTCTTTTTTCACCGACATTTTCTCCTACGGGCGGAGTACTTCCAGAAGACTTCCTAAAATTTGATGTCGACGTTGATGTCGTCACTGTCACCAAGGGCGTGGCACTGGGCGCACAGATAGGGGTCCCAGGGGTTGCAAATGTGTCTGCAGATCTCCTTGACCTTGATGCGGGCGGTTTTTTCTCGCTAGGGCAGGATCAACGGTTCGAAACCAAAGAAATCTTTGTGACATTGAACTTTAGCAAACCAACAGAGGTCGAAACCTCTCCTGGCTCAGGCATCTTCGAGACCGTTTCCTCAAAGACAGTAGTTTTGGGCACAGAGGTCGAGATCAAACATCCTGGTGGCGATCTTGAGGTTACTCCGGAATATTCGATGGGTACGAATTCCTACTTTAACCGAACCCTAATGACGTTAAGCCCGGCCATAACACTGGCCTTGGGGCAGTTCGATATTGGAGGGGCACTCGGACTTGCTTTGCCGGGCAATTTGAGTGGCTTTACATTGTTTGAAGAGGTATTCGAGCCAATCGACACTTTTGAACTTGGCGATATCTTCAACGAAACCTTTAGCCTGTCTAACTTCGATACGAAACTCGGTTCGGCGTTCTCGCTGACGGCAAATCCAGGGGTCGCGATTTCAGCAGTGCCTCTGCCCACGACCCTGCCTCTGCTGGTCGGTGGCCTTGGTCTGCTGGGCGCCCTGCAGCGCCGCAGGAAGCACTAGCCTGATCCAAAAGATGGGCATGAAGCGCCCGCGGATATGAAACAAGAGGCGCCAAGTCTGTCTTGGCACCTTTTTTGTATCAAGCGCATGGGCCAAGTGCCTTTGCCTGAGAACGCAAGCATCTCAGGGCAACCTGCGCTCAGACCAAGATTGCGACGGGTCTGACATCGGCCCGGTTCGGAAAATTGAGGTATTCCCCTCATATGGAAAGATCACCAAACAGGTTAATTTTTCCATCTATGTTTGTGGAGAGAGTAACATGTATATCAAATCAATGTTGGCATCAGCAGCGCTGGCCATGTCAGCAGCAACAACGGCACAGGCCGCAGTGGTGGATTTCCAGGGCACAACCTACGATGTGACGTCGATAACTACATCTTTCACGGATGCCAGCGCGATTTTGACGGCGCAGGTGTGGTGGGGCAACTTTAGTATTGCGCAATTTTTTGCGAAGGAAGCGGCCCTTCTGCCAGTACCGTTTTACGCGGTCGCTTCGCCCGGTAGAAAACCTGTGGACGTCGTCGTATTTGACACTCCAGCCAATACCTTTGTCGAAGCCCCCAGCTTCCCGCTTGACGCTGTTCGGACCTTTGCGGTCGCAACCGCTATACCACCAGTACCCGCTGTCCCGCTTCCCGCCGGCGGATTGCTGCTTTTGACGAGCCTCTGCGGCATTGCGGCATTCAAACGCAGAAAAAACCGCGCAACATAACCAAAGGTCGCGCGGTCAACTCTGGCGGCAGGTTATCTAGTGCGTGGGCTCCTGCCCAAGAGGCGTCGGTCAGCCCCGACGCCTCTTTCGTTCATATCGCCGAAGCTTTGTCTTGTAAGCTCCTCTCTTTGCATCGCGGCGAACGACAAATGCGCCGCGCCCTTCTGTCATGCAACGGGTTGGACTACTTCGAGCTCCATCACGCTCCGGTTTGAAGACAAAGGCAGGTCGAGCTAAGGCTGGCTGGAAGACGCACAGTCAGAACAGATCGTTGCTTGCAGGAAAAATCGTCGATGAAGTGGGGGAGCCCCTTACCCCATCCCAAACCAAGAAGGCAGGCAAGCGATATCGCTACTATGTCTCGCGCCACAAGATCGAAGCGCGCAAACCTATCGGCCAGGGTTCAGGCTGGCGTCTTCCGGCGGGGCAGTTTGAAGACATTATTGCCAACGCGATCCTTTTGCATCTGGAAGATGCGGCAAAGACGCAGATGCCACCTGAGCCATTCTGCAAGGATGATATAGACCCCTTTCAGCTAGTCCAACGCGTCAGCGTGACGGACGGATCAATCGCTATCGAACTGAATGCGACAGGCGCAGCGACTATCTACATTCCCTTCACCATGCAGAGGAGGGGCGTAGAGACGAAGCTCATCATCGCGGACCAATCACGAGACCCTGACGCCAAACTGATTGCCAATATCGCGCAAGCTTTGAAATGGTACGACCTACTCAAAACGGGTCAGAGCTTTGACCAGATCGCAAGAGATACCGGTACGTCAAAACGCCGGGTCCAACAAATGATCCATCTGGCATTCCTGGCACCCGACATCATTCGTGATGTCTTGAATGGCCGCCAGTCTCTTGGCTTCACCTCTGATTGGTGCCTGCGCCATGAGATTCCCAGCGTTTGGCAAGACCAGCGGACACTCATTAAACACCTCTAACTCGTATCGCCGAATTGGTCGACTGAGACAGTCGCGACATTTGCGTTGGATTTTGCGCTACTGTGCAGTCTCAGAGAGATCGCGCACCAGGTAACCTGCGGACAACACGCGTCAATTATTCGACACGTCTCGCATCAGCTGTTTTTAAGTGGTGGTTGGCTGGGGTGGTAGGATTCGAACCTACGATCTCCTGTACCAAAAACAGTTGCCCTACCGCTAGGCCACACCCCAATACTGGAGCGTGACTTAATCTGGCTCGGGTCGCACTTCAACCCTAAAATCGTTCCTTGCGGCTCGGAATTGGTCCGTTTAGGCGCTAGGCATGAAATTTGATGTAACAATCATTGGGGCCGGGGCGGCGGGCATGTTCTGTGCCATCGAGGCGGCGCGGCGTGGGAGGCGGGTTGTGGTTGTCGATCATGCCCGAAAGCCGGGTGAAAAGATCAGGATTTCCGGCGGTGGACGGTGCAATTTTACCAACCTTCACATCGCGCCTGAGAAATTCTTGTCGCGCAATCCGCGCTTCGCCCTGTCGGCGCTGAAGCGGTACACACAATGGGATTTCATTGAACGCGTTGATCGCGCTGGGATCGCGTGGCACGAGAAAACGCTTGGGCAATTATTCTGTGACGGCTCGGCGCAACAGATCATTGATATGCTCTTAGATGACATGGCGGAGGCGGGGGCGGAGCTGTTGCTGGGCACGGAGGTTGCGTCTGTGGGGCCTTCGCATGACGGTGGTTACGTGGTTGCGACGTCTAAAGGCAATTTGCAGTCCGCGTCGCTGGTTGTTGCGACCGGCGGCAAGTCGATCCCGAAAATGGGTGCGAGCGGGTTTGGATATCAGGTGGCCCAGCAATTCGGGGTGCCGCTAGAGGAAACACGTGCGGGGTTGGTGCCTTTGACGTTTGATCCACGGTTTCTGACCAAGACCAAATCCTTGCCGGGGGTGTCGACGCGCTCAGAAGTGCGGGGGGCGGGGCCAGCTTCGCGGAAGGGCTGCTTTTCACGCATCGGGGATTGTCGGGGCCGTCTATTTTGCAGGTGTCGTCTTACTGGCGGGAGGGGGACAGCCTGACGGTTGATCTGGCGCAGGGGCAGGATATCCTGGCGGCGTTGACGGAGGATCGGCGCGGGTTTGGGAGGTTGTCGATCAAGAACGCTTTGGCGCGGCATTTGCCGGAGAAGCTGGCGGCGCTGATCGTGGCGGAGGCGGGGGTTGACGGCAATCTGGCTGATCAAAGCAAGGCGGCGCTTCAGAAGCTGGCGGAGGTGACGCATGGCTGGCGGGTGAAGCCTGCGGGATCGGAGGGGTACCGGACGGCTGAGGTGACCTTGGGCGGCGTCAGCTGTGATGCTTTGGAGGCGCGGACGATGGAGGTGAAATCCCAGCCAGGGCTGTATTTCATCGGTGAGGTCGTTGACGTGACGGGCTGGCTTGGCGGGTATAATTTTCAATGGGCCTGGTCATCGGGATGGGCGGCTGGGCAGGTCGTTTGAGCGGCGCCCCGCATGCGGGGAATCTGATAAGATATTGATCTGAAACCAGTTCTGAAATTTTTTAACTATTTGGAAAGGGTCGGGTAGGGGTCTTTGATGCCGCCCCAGACGCAGACCTATTGGGGGCCAGCCCCCAAACCCCCGGAATATTTTTGAAACAATGAAGGTGGTGGGGCCGGGTCGCTTAGACGCGGCAAGGGGTTTCTTTGGCCAGTCGGTCGAAATCCATCAAGGATTTGACAAGTGCGGCCATCTGATCGAGCGGGATCATGTTGGGCCCGTCTGAGGGCGCGTTATCGGGGTCTTCATGGGTTTCGATGAAGACGCCTGCGATGCCCAAAGACACGGCGGCGCGCGCCATAACAGGGGCAAATTCGCGTTGCCCGCCCGATGAGCCGCCTTGCCCGCCCGGCTGCTGCACGGAATGCGTCGCATCCATGATCACCGGGTAACCGGTCTTGGCCATGGTTGGCAGGGACCGGAAGTCGGCGACAAGCGTGTTATAGCCAAAGGAAGCGCCGCGTTCGGTCAGCATGATGCGTTCATTGCCAGTGCTTTCGACTTTGGCAATGACATTGGGCATGTCCCAAGGCGCTAGAAACTGGCCCTTTTTGATATTCACTACGGCCCCTGTTTTCCCGGCGGCAACAAGCAGATCGGTCTGGCGCGACAGGAAGGCCGGGATTTGCATCACATCCACCGCATTGGCGACGGCGGCGCAGTGTTCGGGCGCGTGGACATCGGTCAGGACCGGGCAGCCGATGGTTTCGCGCACGTCGGCCAGAACCTGCAGGCCTTCTTCCAGCCCCAAGCCGCGTTTGCCCGAAAGCGAGGTGCGGTTGGCCTTGTCATAGCTGGCTTTGAACACATAGCCCGCACCTGCAGCCACGCAGGCGGCAGCCATGGTTTCGGCAATCATCAACGCGTGGTCGCGCGTTTCAAGCTGGCAGGGGCCAGCGATGACGGTCAAGGGCAGGTCGTTGGAGGCCTGCACCTTGCCAAAAGAGACGGTTTTCATGTGGCGTGTCGCCTATACCTGTTCGCGTAGGATCGAAGATGTCAGCGACACCATCAGGTAGATGCCCGAGAAGATCAAGAACGCCAGGATCGTATTTTCGAATTTGCGCGGATATGTCGGCTCGTCGGGGGCCACGGGGCTGACGGCGACGGAGAGGTAGCGCACCTGGCGGTTGGCTTCCAATCGGGCCGCTTCAAACGCGGCTTCGGCCTGAGCGAGCAGGCCCTGACGGACCTCCAGATCGGCCTGAGCCACCAGAAGTTCGCCCGAGATACGTGCCAGCGAGCCTGATTGCGCGTTGCTTTCTGTCAGCTGCGCGCGCTTCTCGTCGATCAGTTTTTCCAGCTCTGCGATCTTGTTCTGCGAGGCGGACACCTTGGCTTCATTGGGCCGTTGGTTGGCCAGAAACTGTTGCAGGGAGATGCGTTCGGTCAACAGCTCGGATTCGAGCTGGGTGATCTGGCCGAACACGGCCTGCACTTCGCTTTCTGGGCTCAAGACGCCGAGCTTTTCTTGAATTTCAACGATCCGGTCCTGCGCCGCGATCATCTTCTGTTCCGCCTCTTTGCGGCTTTGATCGGCCCCATCCATCTGGTCGCCGCGCTTGCGGGCGGTCAGCTGGTCAACCTGTTCTTCTGCATATTGGATCAGTTGTTTGGAAAACAGCGCGCTGGTTTCAGGATCGGCGGCGATCACCTCCATCTTGATGATGCCTTCGGTCGGGTCGTAGCCAATCTTCACGCTTTTGGCGAATTTCTTATATGCTGCCTCCTGCGAGGCTTCGGGGTCCAGCTTTTGGATCGGATCGATACTGGGTTGGCTGAAATGTTCGCGGAAGCCTTCATCCGCGTCGAGGCGCAGCATCGCGTCGCGCGATTGCAAATAGCCTTGCACGGTGATCAGATCCTGACTGCTGGCCAGCGGAGAGCCGGACAGAATCCCGCCGCCCAAGCCGCCGCCACCAGCGGAATCTGCTGCCTGGATGACGAATTCGGATTTCGTGCCATACATCGGCGTGGCGACGCCGTAGAAGTAATAACCCGCAATCGCTGTGGGCAGCAGGACAAAGACCATCAGCCGCGCGACAAGAAGCATGGCGCGCTTGCGGCGACGCCGCGCAATATCGCGCTGGATATTCATCACCTCTTGCGCCTGTTCGGAGGCGGCGGAAACCTCGGTTGATGGCAATTGCGGCTCTCGCACCTGCGGGGAGAGCGCGCGGCCCTGCTGGGGCACTGCGGCGGGGACCGTTGCCGGTTGCGCCGCAGGTTGGGTTGCCGCATCCGCGCCGGACTGTGACTGCGCATCAGAGAGCACCAATTCCAGCATATTGGCGCGTTTGAACGGGTCGATCCCTTTGGCGCGCAACTGCCGCACCGCGTCATAGTCGGAACTGGGCGTGAGGCCCTGACGCTGCGCCACCCGGCGCGCCATGCGCAATTGACGCCCGGTCAGACCTTCGCGTTTGATCGCGTCGATATCGCCTGCGGGCATTGTCGGCGCCGCATCGGGTTTGGCGGCGGATTTTTTGGGGAAGGTCTGCGCCCCGAACCCGTCATCTGTGGTGGGCAGGAACAGGCTTTCAGCCGGGTTGCCAGTGTCGGGCTGCGCTTGTGCACCGGTTTTGGCCTGCGTATTGGCCGCCGTTTGAGGCCCGGCCTCGGACACTGGTGCCGGGCCCGCCTTGCGCTTGATGCGAAACTTTTTAGCTTTGGGTTTCGTACTCATAGAGCCTCTTGGCCTCTTCTAAAGTGTCGAACATATGCAGTTTGCCATTCAACAGCACGCCCGCAGAGCGACAGAATTTTTCCAGCGTTTCCGCCTGATGGCTGACCACCACCAAGGTGGCCGTTTTCAACCGGTCGCGCAGGATCGTGCCCGCCTTGCGGTTAAATTCGACATCGGTAGTGGACGGCATCCCCTCGTCGATGAGATAGATGTCAAACTCCAGCGCCAGCATCAACGCGAAGGTGAACCGCGCCCGCATCCCTTGCGAATATGTGCCGACGGGCATGTCGAAATATTCCTTCAACCCGCACAGATGACGGCAGAACGCCTCAATGTAATCCGGGTCGAGCGAATAGAGCCGCGCGATGTAGCGGCAGTTTTCGGTGGCCGTGTGCTTGGGCACCACCCCGCCCATGAATCCCAGCGGGAAGGAGATGCGCGACGTGCGCACGATTTCGCCCTCATCGGGTTTTTCGAGCCCGGCCATCATATTGATGACCGTGGTTTTGCCGGTGCCGTTGGGGGCCAGAATGCCGATGGAATGGCCCAGCTCCACGCGGAAGGAAGCGCGATCAAGGATCACCTTGCGCTGCGTGCCCGTCCAGAAGGACTTGCTGACCTCCCTAAATTCGATCATCTCGGCGTGCCCGATCTTTGAGTGCCCCGTTTGCCCGCGATCTTTGCGCCGCTTCGGGTGACATTGCGCGCCAATGGCCCGCTGCCCTGTTATGGCCGACCGGAGCCCCACAATTCAATGATATCCGCGTAAAGAAGCGATGAATTTACCAAGTTTGGGCGCGATTTCGCCTTAAATCCGGAAACAATGCGCGAAATTTGCGGTGAAACTGCCGGGATTGTTTCCAGATTGGCAAGAATTTGCGGCTAAGCCAGCAGGTTCCAGACCACGCCCGCAGCGACCGCGCCCACAAATGCCAGCCCCAGATAGGCCGCGAACACCCGCGGCTTGACCAGCGCCCAGACCGCAATGGCCGCCGGGATCGAGCTGACCCCGCCCGCGATCATGAAGGACATCGCGGCTCCGTTGCTCATGCCCTGCGCCAGAAGCGCGTCAACCAGGGGCACCGCCGCGTAGCCGTTCAGATAGGCCGGGGCGCCGACCAGCGCGCCCAACACGATCGGCTCCATGCCCGCCCCGCCCAATACGGTTGCCACCCATTCGGCCGGCACGTAACGCAGCATCAGGCTTTCGATCAGGTAGGCCAGCAATAGCCACTTGCCGAGGAAAAGTGCGTTTTCCAGCACCGTGTCGCGGAACACTTCGCGCCGGGCCGGGTCGCGCCAAAAGGACCAGACGGGCGTGCCTGAAAACGGCGAGCCGCAGCCGCAGCACCCGCCTTGCGATACCTCCCGCAGCGGACTGGAAAATAACGCTGAGCCGGACAAAGCCTTCACCACCAGACCACCAAACACCCCAAGGCTAACGGCGGCGGCGGTTTTGGCAATTGCAAATTCAAACCCCAACGTCCCGGAGGTGATCAAAAACATCGCCGGGTCCATCAACGGGGAGGCCAGCCAAAACGCCATCACTGCTGACAATGGCGCGCCTGCCACCAGCAGGGCGGCGATGAAAGGGATCACTTCGCAGGAACAAAACGGTGACAGCCCGCCCAAAAGTGCCGCCAAGCCGATCATGCGCATCTCACGGCCCTGAAAAGCTTTTGCGACGACGGCCTCGGCACCTGTCGCCTTCAAATAGCCAATCGCGAGCACGGCAAAACTGATGAAGATCAGCGTATGCCCAAAGGCCGACGCGGTGAATGTCAGCGTAGGCCACAGCTGTGCGGGGTCAAAGACCAGCAAAAGCAGCGGGATCAACGCGATGACGACCCAAATCTTCGAAATGGACCGGATCCGGCCGCTGAAGGAGGGGGCTTGGGTCACATCAGCCATGGTCAGGTCCTTTTTCAACATCGGCGCAACATTCGGCCATCAAGAAGTCGTTGAGCCGTTTGAACGTCCCGTAATCGGCCGCGGCACAAATGATCGACCGGCCATGCCGCGTCTGTCGTATCAACCCCGCCTGCACGAGAATTTTCAGATGATGCGTCAGGTTGGCGCCTGAAATGCCCGTTGCGTCGCCCAGAACGCCAATGCTCATCCCCTGATCACCCGCGCGGGTCAGATGGCGCAGCAACTGCAAGCGCTGCTCGGAGCCCAGAGCGGCATAGGCGCTGGCGGCTTCAACAAGGGACAGGTCTGGCTGATCAAATGATTTCATATTTCTAATATTGTAGAAATATAAAAAAATGCAAGTCCTGTTATTGGCGCGCGTTTGCGCTATCCTCAAACCCATGGTTCTTTCCGAATTGAAACAACAGCTTGCGGGCTGCAAAATCTGCGCCGACCGCTTTGCCCAAACGCATACCGGCCACGCCCCGCGCCCGGTCGTGTGGTTCGATGCGCCCGCAAAGATTCTCATCGCAGGGCAGGCCCCCGGCGCGCGCGTCCATGAAAGCGGCAAGCCCTTCACGGACCCGTCGGGCGACCGGCTGCGCGATTGGTTGGGATTGGATGAGACCATTTTTTACGACAGATCCAAGCTCGCCATCGTGCCGATGGGCTTTTGCTTTCCGGGCTACACTGCCAGCGGGTCCGACCTGCCGCCGCCCACGATCTGCGCCAAAACATGGCGCGCGCAGATCATCGATGCGCTGCCCAATATCCGGTTGACCGTGCTGGTCGGCGGCTATGCGCAAAAATGGCATCTGGGGCACAGATCCTCGGTCACGGACACGGTCGCCGATTGGCAAAACCACGCGCCACATATATTTCCCTTGCCGCACCCGTCCTGGCGCAATACCGCATGGATCAAACGCAACCCGTGGTTTGAGACGGACACGCTGCCCGCGCTCAAAACCGCCGTGCAAGAGGCCTTGCAAACGTGACCACCCCGCTCGATCAAGCCCATGCCAAAATGGATCATTCCGATGCAGACCGGCTGCAATTTTATGAACGCCTCGCCGATGCCGAGCTGTTCTTGTTGCTGGACGCTGATCCCGAAGGCGATCAGATTACGCCGCGGCTATTCCCAGTCGAAGATCAGACGCTGGTGCTGGCCTTTGACCGCGAAGACCGGCTGGCAGATTTCGCAGGCGCGGCCCCCTATGCCGCCTTGTCGGGGCGCATCCTGGCCGAAATGTTGTCTGCGCAATCTTTAGGGCTTGGTCTCAATCTGGAGGTCGCGCCATCGGCCATTGTCCTGCCTTCCGATGCAATGACATGGCTGCACCAGACGCTGGGCACGGCCCCTGAAAATGTCGATGCAAAACCGTCCGAGCTGCACCCACCAAAAGACCTGCCCGAAACTGTGCTGACCGGGCTGGATACGAAATTGGCACTGACCGCAGGGCTCGCGCGCAGCGCCTATCTCTGCGCGGTGACCTATGAAGGTGGCGCTCAGTCGCATATGCTGGCCTTCGTCGATGCGGTGCCGGGGGCCGAAAATGCGCTCGCACAAGCCGTGAATGAAGCGTTGGTCTTCAGCGGTATTGAGGCCGGCGCGCTCGACGTTGCATTTTTCTCAGCCAGCGATCCGATGGCCGCAAAGCTGGCCAAGACAGGTCTGCGTTTTGACTTACCTGAGCCCCCAAAGGCGCAAACCTTAGCAGCCCCCGGACGTGATCCCAACAAACCACCCCGGCTGTGATTTTCATTGTTTCAAAAATATTCTGAGGTTTGCCCGCGCGGCTCGGAGCAAAGCTCCGAAAGAGCGCAAAACATACTGCGCGGCGCAGCCGCCCTTTGGATCACGCGTCAATAGCCCAGCGTACGGTCCACGAGATGTAGGAACGGCTCGCCCGCTTCGCCACGCCGGATATTGTCGGCAATGACCTCGCTCGCGGTCACCGCACGGGTCTCCGATGCGATATGCGGTGTCACGGTCACTTTGGGATGGGCCCAAAACGGGTGGTCCGCGGGCAAAGGTTCGACCCGAAACACATCCAGCGTGGCATGCGACAGCTGCCCGCTCTCCAAGGCGGCCAAAAGCGCGTCATCATCGATCAGCGGGCCGCGCCCGGGGTTGATCACCACCGCGCCGGGCGCGAGTTTTTCCAGTGTGGCGGCGTCCAGAATGTTCTGCGTCGCTGGCGTCTCAGGCAGCAGCAGAACAACCATATCGGCGCCCTGCAATGCATCACCCAACCCCGCCTCGCCCGCGTGACAGGTGACGCCCGGCACTGATTTCTGGCTGCGCGCCCAGCCATGCACGTCAAAATTTAGCGCAGCCAATTGTGCGGCGCAGGCTTGCCCCAAGGCGCCCAAGCCCAGAACCGCAACTTTGCGCTCACGCGCCAGCGGCGGCGCGCCAAGGCGCCAATGCCCGTCCTGGCCCAGAATATGCGCGTCCATGCCCAGATGATGGCGCAGCACATGGCCCGTCACCCATTCGACCATGCCCTCGGTCAGCCCGTGATCGACCATGCGGCAGAGCGGCTGGGTCAGGGTCGTATTGCTGACAATCGCCTCGACCCCGGCCCAAAGGCCCAGCACGGCCTTTGTGTTCGTGTAGGGCCGCAAATCGGCAACCGCCCCGTCGGGTGTGAAGATCATGTAATCGACCTCCGCCGGCGGGAACTCCCGTCGCAAATCGCACTCCAGATCGGCGGCCGCAAAGGCGCGGCGCAGATGCGGGGCATAGGTGTCCCAATCCGCGTCTTTGGCGGAGAACAGAACATTGATCATGGGCAGATTACCTCGGGCGGTGTACATGGGCCGATTGCACCAGACCGAAGCCCAGCATCAACACCAGCATGGCGGAGCCGCCATAGCTGACCAGCGGCAGTGGCACCCCTACCACGGGCGCCAGCCCCATCACCATGGACATATTGACGGCGAAAAACAAAAAGAAGGTCAGCGCGATGCCAAGGGTCAGAAGGGAGGCAAACCGGTCCCGGTTGGTCAGCGCGGAGACGATGCAAAACACGATCACCAGCATATAGAGCGTCAGCAGGGACAGCCCGCCAAGGAAGCCGAATTCCTCGGCCAGGGTGGTGAAGATGAAGTCGGTATGCTTCTCGGGCAGGAAGTTCAACCGGGACTGGGTGCCTTGCATATAGCCGCGCCCGGTCCAGCCGCCCGAGCCCAGCGCGATTTTGGACTGGGTGATGTGGTAGCCCGCGCCCAGCGGGTCGGATGACGGGTCCAGAAACGTGTCGATGCGGCGGTATTGGTAGTCTTTGAGCAGCTGCCATTCCGTCCCGCGCGACCGGAACACGGCGCCCACAACGCCTACGGCCGCGCCGATCACGGCGGCAAAATATAGCCAGCTGACGCCGGCAAAAAACATCAACCCGCCGCCGCCAAAGACCAGCAGCAACGCGGTGCCCAGATCGGGTTGGCGCAAGGTCAGGTAGGTGGGCAGGATGATGATCAAAACCGGGATGATCACCCAGATCGGCCGGGAGATTTTCTTGACGTCGAGCCAGTCATAATAGGCCGCCAAAAACGCGACCAAGGTGATTTTGGTCAGCTCGGAGGGTTGCAGTCGCATGAAGCCCAGATCAATCCAGCGCTGCGCGCCCATGCCGGTGGCGCCGAAAAACTCGACGGCGACCAGCAAAAGCACGGAGATCACATAGGCCAGCCCTGCCATATTGCGCAAAAACCAGACAGGCATCATGGCGACGATGAACATTACGGCAAGGCCCAGCCCGAAGCGCTTCATCTGCGGTTCCGCCCATGGGCTGAGGGAGCCCCCGGCGACAGAATAGAGCATCAGGAAACCGACGCTCGCAATCGCGATCAACAGCAGCGTAATCGGCCAATTCAGATAGAGCAGCTTGGACGGGCCCGTTGGCACCGCTTTGTGGTTATAGGCGAGATATGTCATGCCTCAGACACCACTTTCGGGCCATCATCGGGATCGCTGATCGGAAGTTCTTCCAACGCGGATTCGATGCGTGCGCGCTGCGCGGCCGGGTAAGCAGACAAGGGTGGCATGCCGCCATTTTGTGCGGCCAGAATGATGTCGCGCGCGATGGGGGCCGCGGCGCGTGAGCCGCCGCCGCCATGTTCCACCACAACCGAGATCGCGTATTTCGGCTTGTCGTAAGGCGCAAACCCCACAAAGAGCGCGTGATCGCGCCGTTCCCATGGCAGGTCTTCATTGCGAAACACGCCCGCGCGGCGTTCAGCGGCGGTGATGTTGCGCACCTGGCTGGTACCGGTTTTGCCCGCCATGCGTTGCGTTTTGTCGTCAATCCGGGTGCTAAAGGCGGTGCCGCGCTGTTCATTGCTGACGGCAAACATCGCGTCGCGGATGTGGTTCAGGGCAGAGGTCGAAATGCCCAAAGGCTGCCCGCTCAGGCTCGGCTCATCAACATCGTTGACGGCGCGCACCAGACGCGGGCTGACGGCGCGCCCGGTGGCCATGCGCGCGGTCATGACGGCCAGTTGCAAGGGCGAGGCCAAAACGAAACCTTGCCCGATTGAAGCGTTGAGGCTGTCACCGATCAACCAGTCTTCGCCGCGATTGGCCGCTTTCCAGGCACGCGTCGGCATCAGGCCGGAGGCCACGGCAGACATAGGCACAGGGTGGCGTTCCCCCAGTCCCAATTTGCGGGCCATTTCTGAAATTCGGTCAACACCGACGCGCTGCGCCATGTCGTAATAGTAAACGTCGCAAGACTGTTTGAGCGAATTGCGTAGATCCATCTGCCCATGCCCGCCGCGTTTCCAGCAATGGAACCGGCGGCCCGACACGGTGGTATGGCCCGGGCAATAAACCGTCTCACCGGGGGAGACGAATCCGCCTTCCAACGCAGCAAGCGCCACCACCATTTTAAAGGTCGAGCCGGGGGGATATGTTCCCTGCACGGCCTTGTTGGCGAGGGGGCGGTATTTGTTTTCAGTCAGTTCGGCGTAGTCGGCCACGGAAATGCCGCGCACAAATTTGTTTGGATCAAAGGCCGGGGCCGATCCAATCGCCATCAGATCGCCATTTGTCACGTCGATGACCACGGCGGCGGCGCTTTCGCCCGACAGGCGCGCTTGGACGAAATTTTGCAGCCGTGTGTCGATGCTGAGCCTGACGGTTTCGCCTTTTGTGGCCTCATCGCGGCCCAGTTCGCGCATCACGCGGCCATAGGCGTTGACCTCGACCCGTTTAGTGCCGGCCTTGCCGCGCAACGCGTCTTCAAGCTTGGTTTCGATCCCGGTTTTTCCCAGCTGGAATTTCGGGATTTGCAGCACCGGATCAGGGTTTTCGAGCTTGCTGAGATCGTAATCCGAGACGGGGCCGACATAGCCCACGATATGGGCATAATCATCACCGCGCGGATAGAAACGGCTGAGGCCAAATTCCGGCGTGATGCCGGGCAGGGCGGGCGCGTTGACGGCAACCTGGCTGACATCTTGCCAGCTGAGCCGGTCGGCCACTGTAATTGGTACGAGACGGGAGCGTTTCGACATTTCCTCAAGGATTTTGTCGATATCTTCGCGGTTGAGCGGGATCAGCCTGCTGAGATTGACGAGCGTGGCCTCTGGGTCATCGACCTCATCGCGCATGATGGTCACGCGGTAATTTTGTTCATTGCCCGCGATCAGCAGTCCGTTGCGGTCAAAAATCTGGCCGCGTGCAGGCGGCAAGAGCCTGATATTGATACGGTTTTCTTCGGCAAGCAGGCGAAACTGGTCGGCCTCATCAACCTGCAACTGGCGCATGCGCCCTGCCAAAATGGTGGCAAAGGTCGCCATGCCGACGCCCAGGATCAAACCGCGCCTGCTGACAGCGCCGAGGCTTTCCTCAGTGTCTTTTGGATTGCGTCTCATGCCAACACGCTCCCGTCCAGCTCACTTGGTTTGGGGCGGCGCACCCGCAACGCGAAGACGCAAAACGCCATCACGAACGGGTAGGCGATGACAGTGACCACAACATGCAGCAGGTTGGTGGCCAACCCGGCATGCTGCACGCCCACGATGGTTAAAAGCAGCGCATTACTGGTCACAATCGCGGTGAAGGCCACCCCCGCAATGCCAATTTCGACGACAGGCGAGATCTCGGTCGAGCCTTCGGCTTTGCGGCGCATGAATTCATAGCCCAGCAGCGACAGCGCGGGCCAAAGACCGATGGGGCGCAGGAACAGCAGATCGGCGATCAGATGCACCAGCACGATCATGCCCACCGGCGCCCATTGCGGGCGGCGCATGATCCACACGGCGGTGATGCAGAACAGCAGGTCAGGGCCGGGGATGCTGCGCGGCTCGGTCGTGAGCGGCAGCATTTTGAGGAAGATCAGCACCGCGCAGATCAGCAGAAACAGCGCGCGGTAGAGCAGCCTGCGCAGGGTGATCGGGTCAACCATCGCTCGCCTCCGCCTCATTTTGCGCAGTGTCTTCAGGGGCGGGCTCCGCGGCCAGCTCATCGGGGGCGATCAGGCCGCCGGTTGTGGCAATTTCAGGCGCGACCGGGGTGCGCAACACCCGCAGAAATTCGAGGCGGCCATAGTCAGCAGCCAGTTTCACCCGAAGCCGCCCGCCGGGCCCTTGGGCGATTTGGCCCACCAGAATATCGGCCGGGAATACCTTGCCGTCGCCGCTGGTCACGACGCGGTCGCCGGGCCGCACGTCCTCCAGGTTGGAGGCCACATCGACGGGTGGGGCCAACGTGTTGTCACCAATCAGCAACGCATTTTGCCCCGAAGGCTGGATCGTCACCGGCACCCGGCTGTTGGTGTCGGTTAGCAAGATCACCCGCGAGGTTTGATCGCCGACGCCGGAGATGCGCCCGACCAGCCCGAGCCCGTCCATCGTGGCCCAGCCGTCGCGGATGCCGTCGCGCGCGCCGACATTCAGCAGCACCGAGCGGCGGAAGGGCGAGCCATTGTCGGTCAGCACCACCCCGGTCACGAAGGTCAGCTGCGCGTTCAGCCGCACCTTGTTCAAATCCAGCAGCCGCGCGTTTTCCTGCCCCAGCTGGATCGCGGCCTCGTGCCAAGATTTCATCTGCTGCAATTCGCGGCGAAGTTCCTGATTTTGCTCATAGATGCGGGCGTAGGACTGGAAATCCTCGACCATACGGGTGAAGCGTGTGACCGGCACCAAGGCCCAGTCAAAGGAGGGCACGATCTGGTCCACCAAGGCGGACCGGAACCGCTCTACCCGCGGATTGTCGATGCGCCACAGCGCGAAGAAACACAGCAGCACAAAGACCATCGTTCCGATCAGAACGCGTCTGACCGGGCGGGTGTATTCCTCTTGTGACTGCCTGTCTCTTGCCAAAACGCTCACCTCCGGCAATCGCCGGGCTACAGTCTAGACCATTCGCGCCCCGCCGCGAAGGGCCGCGTCGATCAACTTTCGTAATCAATCACGTGGCGCAGCTGCTTTTCGTATTCCAGCGCCTTGCCGGTGCCCAATGCCACGCAGTTCAGGCTTTCATCGGCGACCGAAATGGCCAGCCCGGTCTGTTCACGCAGCGCCAAATCCAGCTCACCCAGCAGCGCGCCGCCGCCGGTCAGCATCACACCCCGGTCCACGATATCGGCCGCCAGATCGGGCGGGGTCGCTTCTAGGGCGGTCATCACCGCTTCGCAGATTTGCTGCACCGGCTCCGCCAAAGCTTCGGCGACTTGGGCTTGATTGATTTCTGTCTCTTTCGGCACGCCATTGAGCAGATCGCGGCCGCGAATTTGCATCGAGGCCCCGCGCCCGTCATCTGGCATCCGTGCGGTCCCGATGGAGGTCTTGATCCGCTCCGCCGTGCTTTCGCCGACCAGAATGTTGTGATGGCGCCGCAAATAGCTGACCAACGCCTCATCCATGCGGTCGCCGCCGACCCGCACGGACCGCGCATACACAATGTCGCCCAGCGACAGCACTGCCACCTCGGTGGTCCCGCCGCCAATATCGACAACCATGTTGCCGGTCGGATCGGTGATCGGCATGCCTGCGCCAATGGCGGCGGCAATCGGTTCAGCGATCAGACCCGCTTTGCGCGCGCCCGCACCCAACACGGATTGCCGGATCGCGCGTTTTTCAACGGGCGTCGCGCCATGCGGCACGCAGACAATGATCTTGGGTTTGGTGAAGGTGGAGCGTTTATGGACCTTGCGGATGAAATGTTTGATCATCTCTTCCGCCGTGTCGAAATCGGCAATAACGCCTTCGCGCATCGGGCGGATCGCTTCAATACTGCCCGGCGTGCGGCCCAGCATCAGCTTGGCGTCTTCGCCCACGGCCAGTACTTCCTTGCGGCCATTCTTGGTGTGATACGCCACGACGGACGGCTCGTTCAGCACCACGCCCCGGCCTTTGACATAGACCAGCGTGTTTGCGGTGCCGAGGTCAATCGCCATGTCAGACGAGAAGATGCTCGATAGAAAACCCATGTGCTGCTTATTCCTGCTCACTACATTTTGCCCCGGCGACTCGTCAGCCACCAAGCCTCGACAGCCCTTATAGAAAAGGGCAGGGCAAGGTTAAAGAGAGCCTAACACGCAAAAGGCGCTATTCCGCGCAGCTTTCCTGAGATACACCGGCCCAAATGCTGTCGTATCAACATATTTATCACGCCGGAAACCCGGCCGACGTGCACAAACACGCGCTGTTGGCGTCAATGCTTGACTACCTGACGCGCAAAGACAAGCCGCTGAGCTATCTCGAAACCCATTCCGGGCGCGGGCTGTATCAGCTTGATGCGGAAGCGGCCCTGAAAACGGGCGAGGCTGCTGCGGGCATCGGTGCGCTGCAAGCGAAACTGCGTGCTGATCACCCTTATATCCGTGCTTTGGATCACATCCGCGCCGCCCACGGGCCAAATGCCTATCCCGGCTCGCCGCTGCTGGCGTCCACGCTGTTGCGCAAGGGCGACCGCCTGCACTTGGCCGAGCTGCACCCGCAAGAATATGACGCCCTGTCAGAGGTGATGGTTCACAAGGCCAAATGCCACCATCAGGACGGGTTCGAGATGGCCCATAAGGTCTGCCCGCCGGACCCCCGCCGCGGCGTGTTATTGATTGACCCCAGCTATGAGATCAAATCGGACTATGAGACGATCCCGACCCAAATCCTGAAGCTGCACCGCAAATGGAACGTGGGCGTGATCGCGCTGTGGTATCCGATCCTGGATGGCGGCGCGCATGTCCCAATGGTGGGCAAACTGGAGAGCGCAGGTCTGCCCGGCGCGCTGCGCCACGAGGTCAGCTTCCCGCCCGTGCGCGAAGGCCACCGGATGGTCGGGTCGGGAATGTTCATCATAAACGCGCCATATGGCACAGCTGAGGCCACAGAGACATTGTCCGCCGCCTTCGCGTGAGCTTCATTGTTTCAAAAATATTCCCTCCGGAGGAGGACGAAACAGGTCTGCGAGCGCAGCAAATAAGGTTCGAGCTCACCTTAGCAAGAGGCGCCCGTAGAAAAAGCGCGCGCGGAACGCGCGCTCCTTAGGATCAGTTGGGGGGATCAGTTGGATCAACCTGCGTCTTTGTAGGACACTTCGGGCGTGTCACCGCCGGATTTTTCGCGCCGCACCAGAAGCCGGTTCAAAGCGTCGATATAGGCCCGTACGGAGGCCACAACCGTGTCCACATCCGCGGATTGGCCCGTGGCGATTTTGCCGTCTTCCTCCAGGCGGACGGACACAGTTGCCTGCGCGTCGGTCCCTTCGGTCACCGCGCTCACCTGATACAGCTGCAATCGGGCGGAATGCGAAAACAGCGCTTTCACCGCGTTGAACGCCGCATCGACCGGCCCGTCGCCCACTTGGCTGGTCGACAGCTCTTCGCCATCGACGCTGAGGGTCATTTCAGCGCGTTTCTCCAGATCCATGCCGCAGGACACTTTCATGGCTTTCAGCTGGATGCGGTCCTCTACATCTGAGCCCACCTGCATCAGCGCGATCAGGTCCTCGTCATAGACCTCCTTCTTCTGGTCGGCCAAGGCCTTGAACCGCACGAAGACGTCTTTCAACTGGTTGTCGCCCAGCTCATATCCCAGATCGGACAATTTCGACCGCAACGCCGCGCGGCCCGAATGTTTGCCCAACACCAGATTGGTCTCTGTCAGGCCCACATCCTCGGGGCGCATGATCTCGAACGTCTCGGCGTTTTTCAGCATGCCGTCCTGATGGATGCCGCTTTCATGCGCGAAGGCGTTTTTGCCGACGATGGCCTTGTTAAACTGCACTGCAAAGCCCGACACGGACGCCACCCGGCGCGAAATATTCATCAGTTTGGTCGTGTCGATGCCGGTGGTGAAGGGGATGATGTCGTGGCGCACCTTCATGGCCATCACGACTTCTTCCAGTGCGGTGTTGCCGGCGCGTTCGCCCAGCCCGTTGATCGTGCATTCGATCTGACGCGCGCCGCCTTCGACAGCCGCCAGGGAGTTCGCCGTGGCCATCCCCAGATCATTGTGACAATGCGTGGCGAAGATCACCTCGTCACCGCCCGGCACCTCCGCAATCAGGCGCCGGATCAGGTCCGCGCTTTCATTTGGCGCGGTGTAGCCGACCGTGTCGGGGATGTTGATCGTGGTGGCGCCCGCCTTGATGGCGATCTCGACGGTGCGGCACAGGTAGTCCCATTCGGTGCGCGTTGCGTCCATCGGCGACCATTGCACGTTGTCGCAGAGGTTGCGGGCGTGGCTGACGGTTTCGTGGATCTTGTCGGCCATCTCATCCTTGGTCAGGTTCGGGATGGCGCGGTGCAGGGGCGAGGTGCCGATGAAGGTGTGAATGCGCGGCTGACGCGCGTGTTTCACGGCCTCCCAGCAGCGGTCGATATCCTTGAAATTGGCGCGCGCCAACCCGCAGATCACGGCGTTTTGCGACTGCTGCGCGATGGCGCTGACGGCCTCAAAATCGCCTTCGGAGGCGATCGGGAAGCCCGCCTCGATGATATCGACGCCCATGTCGTCCAGCAGCCCCGCGATCTCCAGCTTCTCATCATGGCTCATGGTGGCACCGGGGGATTGCTCGCCGTCGCGCAAGGTGGTGTCGAAAATCACAACACGGTTTTTATCTGTCATTGGTTCGGTCTCTTAGCTTGGTTTTGGAGAGGTCCGGCGCTGGTCTGCACTGAGCGGCACGCGCCGGAAGGCACGCTCAGCGCAGGCTAAGAAGCAGTAGGGCGTTACGCCGCGTATGCTGGACCGTCATCATGGAGGGCATATTACAAAGCGCGCCCCAAAAGAAAAGCCTTTTCATTGACACAGGCAGGCGGCGCAATATGTCCGCCCCCATGAGCAGACATTTGATTATCGGCGCCTCGGGCGGGATCGGGACGGCTGTGGCGCGGGCCCTGCCGGGCGAAGTTGTGACGCTGTCGCGCAGCGCGGACGGGTTGGACGTCACCGACGAGGGCAGCATCGCGCATCACTTTGCCGGGCTCGACGGGCAATTCGACACTGTTTTTGTGGCCACAGGGTCGTTGACCGCGGGCGGGGAGCCGGAACGCGCGATCAAGGAACTGAAACCGGCCACGCTGGCGCAGCAATTTGCCGTCAACGCGATGGGCCCGGCGCTGGTGCTGAAACATGCGGTCCCGTTTTTGCCGCGTGACCGGCGGGCCGTGTTTGCCGCGCTTTCAGCCAGGGTGGGCAGCATTGGCGACAACAATATCGGTGGCTGGCACAGCTACCGCGCCTCGAAAGCTGCGTTGAACCAGCTGGTCCACGGCGCCGCGATTGAGCTGGGGCGCACGCATAAACACGCGATCTGCGTGGCGCTGCACCCGGGGACGGTGGAGACGCCGTTCACCGCGAAATATGCGGGGCATCACAAGACCGTTCCTGCAAGCGAGGCCGCGCAAAATCTGATCGCGGTGATGGACGGGCTCAGCACGGACCAGACCGGGCAATTTTTTGACTACGCAGGCAAAGCGATCCCATGGTGACGCTTGTCTTGGTGCTAGGCGACCAGTTGACGCCGACGCTTTCGGCGCTCGAAAATGCAGACAAAGACACGGACATCGTGGTCATGGCAGAGGTCGCGGATGAGGCGTCCTACGTGCCGCATCATCCCAAAAAGATCGCCTTCATCTTCGCAGCCATGCGCAAGTTTGCCGCCAGATTGCAAAGCGAAGGCTGGCAGGTTGCTTATTCGAAACTGGATGACGAAGGCAATACAGGCTCCATCACCGGGGAGTTGATCCGCCGCGCCGAGGAATTTGGCGCAAAGGAGGTCATCGCGACCGAGCCGGGGGAGTGGCGACTGATCGCGGCGCTGAATGACGCACCCTTGAAAGTCACACAGCTTCAAGACGACCGTTTCATCGCGTCGCACAAAGAATTCGAAGACTGGGCCGAGGGCCGCAAAGAGCTGCGTATGGAATGGTTCTACCGCGACATGCGCCGCAAAACCGGGTTGCTGATGGATGGGGACAAGCCGGTCGAGGGCAAGTGGAATTTCGACCATGACAACCGCAAAGCCGCGCCCAAATCGATCAATTACACCGGGCCGATGGAATCCACACCGGATGACACAGTTGAAGAGGTATTGGCGCTTGTAGAAGCCAAGTTCGGCAAGAATTTCGGGGAGCTGACGCCGTTCTGGTACGCTACCGATGCCGAGCAGGCCCAGCGTCAGCTTTCCCGCTGGATCACCTATGCGCTACCGCATTTTGGCGATTTTCAAGATGCGATGATGAATGACGAAAAGTTCCTCTACCATTCGATCATCAGCTTTTACATCAATGCCGGGCTGCTCGACCCACTAGACGTTTGCCGACAGGTCGAACAGGCCTACACAGACGGCCATGCCCCGATCAACGCGGTGGAGGGTTTCATTCGCCAGATCATTGGCTGGCGCGAATATATGCGCGGCATCTATTTCCTTGAGGGGCCCGATTACACCAGCCGCAACGTTCTGGGCCACGACCGCAAATTGCCTGCCGCCTTCTGGGGCGCTGAGACCAAGATGAACTGCATCGCCAAAACCGTCAGCCAAACGCGGGAGGAGGCCTACGCGCACCACATCCAACGCCTGATGGTCACCGGCAATTTCGCGCTGCTGGCGGGGATCGATCCGCATGAGGTGCATGAATGGTATCTCGCGGTTTACGCGGACGCCTATGAATGGGTGGAGGCGCCGAACGTCATCGGGATGAGCCAGTTTGCCGATGGCGGCATTGTCGGGTCAAAACCCTATGTCAGCTCCGGCGCCTATATCGACCGGATGTCGGACTACTGCAAAAGCTGCGCCTATAAGGTCAAGGACAAGACCGGTGCGGATGCCTGCCCGTTCAACCTGCTCTATTGGGATTTCCTGATCCGGCACCGCGACCGGTTCTCAAAAAACGCGCGGATGGGAAATATGTACCGCACCTGGGACCGGATGGGTGACGAACGCAAAGACACCGTGCTGGCCGATGCCAAAACGTGGCTGGACCGGCTCGACGCGGGCGAGACGGTCTAGGGTCAGGACGCTAGAGTTTACTGAGTGTCTGCCTCTGACGCAGTATCCTCGGCGCCCTCAGCGGCGGGTTCTGGGTCGGGCTTGGTGAGCAATCCCTGCTCCCAGCCGCCGCTGGTTTCGGGGCCGTCCTTGTAGCGCATAACCCCGCGGCCCGAGCGCTGGCCGTTGACCAGTTCACCCTCATAAACATCGCCGGTGGCGTAGGTCTCAACCCCGGTGCCGGTGATCTGGTCGGCAACCCAATCGCCGTCATAGCTATAGCCGGTGGGCCGGACCAGCTTGCCTTGACCATGGCGCTTGCCATCCACAAAACCGCCCTCATAGACGGAGCCGTCAGCATAGGTGGCCACGCCTTCGCCCTGTTGCAGGCCCGCGACCCATGTGCCGTCATAGATATAGCCGTCGGGATAGGTCATTTTGCCCTGACCCTCGATCTTGGCGTTCACGAAGCTGCCCTCATAGACCATACCGGCGGCGAAACGCGCGACGGCCTGACCTTCGTTGACGCCGTTAACCCAGCCGCCTTCATAGGTGGCGCCGTCGGGGTAGGTCATCTTGCCGGTGCCATGGGGCACGTCATTGACCAGACTGCCGACATAGACCGTGCCTTCGGGATAGGTGATTTGCCCCTCGCCAGAGATGCGGCCCGCCACCCAGGTGCCGGTATAGCTAAACCCGTCCACGCGGGTCAGCGTGCCCTGGCCCTCGCGCAGATCGGCTTTGAAGCCGCCCTCATAGACGTCGCCATTGGCGTAGGTGCGCTTGCCCTGTCCTTCACGCGCGCCGTCAACAAACGCGCCCTCATACAGGTCGCCATTGGCCATGGTCAGCGTACCTTGCCCATGGTTTTGATCCGCTTTCCAGCCGCCCACATAGGTCAGCCCGTCGGGCATCACCAAGGCGCCTTCGCCCTCGCGCTTGCCGTCTTTCATGCCGCCCTGATAGGTGCCGCCTCCCGGAAAGCTGATCTTGCCCTTGCCGTCCTTGACGCCGGCGACCCATTGGCCCTCATAGCGGTAGCCATTTGGGCTGAGCAGCAGGCCGGTGCCGTGGTACTGCCCGTTGCGGAATTCACCCTCATAGCGGGTGCCGTTGGACAGGTTGGCGATGCCGCGCCCGTTTATTTCGCCGTCGGACCAGTCGCCCTCATAGGTGCCGCCATCTGCCAGGATGATCTTGCCGAACCCGTCGGGCTTGCCGGCCAGAAACTGGCCTTCGTAAAGCGCGCCATTGGGGTAGCGGGCGACGCCTTGGCCCTTGATCTCCCCATCGACCCAATTGCCGGTATATTCGTACCCGCTGGGCAGGGTGAAGGTGCCTTGGCCGTGGCGTTTGCCCTCCTTGAACGCGCCGGAATAGATGCCGCCATCGTCATATTGCTTGGTGCCGTTTTCCTGCGCCGCCGCCGGGGCTGGAATGGCGCTCGCCATTGCAAGCGACAAAATGGCCGCAAATGTCAGTCTGACTGTCACGCGAATATCCTCAGAGCTGCCCTATTTTTAATTGCCGCAAATGTACCGGAGCCCGCCCCCTGTGACAAGCGGCTGCACGGGTTGCCCTTTCCCTCAAGCCACTCTCTGCTAGAACATGCTCAAACAGACGTGAAAGACGCATATGACAAAGACGTTTCGCCTTACGATTGCGCAGTTGAACCCCACCCTGGGCGATTTTGCGGGCAATGCCGCCAAGGCGCGTGACGCGTGGGCGCTGGCCAAGGAAGCTGGCGCGCAGATGCTGGCGCTGCCGGAGATGTTCATGACCGGCTACCAGGTGCAGGATTTGGCGATGAAGCCCGCCTTTACCAAGCACGCGATGCAGGTGGTCGACGCGCTGGCGGCGGACTGCGCCGACGGCCCCGCGATTGGGATCGGGCATCCGATGCTGCAGGACGGCACGCTGTACAACGCCTATTCGATTCTGCGGGACGGCAAGGTTGCCACCCGCGTGCTGAAGCACGAGCTGCCCAATTTCAATGTGTTCGATGAGAAGCGCGTCTATGAGCGCGGCCCGATTCAGGGCCCCTACGCCATCGACCCTTTGCGCATCGGGACGCCCATTTGCGAAGACGCGTGGCATGAGGACGTGTCGGAGACCCTGGCCGAAAGCGGGGCGGAGATTTTACTGGTGCCCAACGGCTCCCCCTATTTTCGCAATAAGCACGACATTCGCGTTGGTCACATGGTCGCGCGCGTTGTCGAAACCGGCCTGCCGCTGGTCTACCTGAACATGGTGGGCGGGCAGGATGATCAGGTGTTTGACGGCTGCTCCTTCGTTTTGAACCCCGGCGGGGAGCTGGCGATGCAATTGCCTGCCTTTGACGAGGCGGTCGTGCATGTCGATTTCGAGCAGACCGATCAGGGCTGGCGCGCCCTGCCGGGTGAGAAGGTTGTGTACCCGGATGAGTGGGAGCTGGACTACCGCATGATGGTCGAAAGTCTGCGCGACTATATGGGCAAGACGGGGTTCAAAAAGGTGCTGCTGGGCATGTCCGGCGGCATCGATTCCGCGCTGGTTGCCACCATCGCCTGTGACGCGCTGGGCGCCGATAATGTGCGCTGCGTGATGCTGCCATCGGAATACACCTCGACCCATTCGCTTGAAGACGCGTCGGAATGCGCGAACGCCCTTGGCGCGCGGATCGACACGGTGCCAATCGCGGGCCCACGGGAAGCTGTAACGCAAGCGCTTGCGCCGCTGATGGCAGGCACGGAGCCGGACGTGACCGAAGAAAACATTCAGTCCCGGCTGCGGGGTCTGATGCTGATGGCGCTCAGCAACAAGTTCGGCGAAATGCTGCTGACCACAGGGAACAAATCCGAGGTCGCGGTCGGCTACGCGACGA
The DNA here is from genome assembly GCF_055693445.1 of Litoreibacter sp. JB4-2. Taxonomy (NCBI): domain Bacteria; kingdom Pseudomonadati; phylum Pseudomonadota; class Alphaproteobacteria; order Rhodobacterales; family Roseobacteraceae; genus Litoreibacter; species Litoreibacter sp. JB4-2. Next base: position 1,812,614 of record NZ_CM146334.1, on the reverse strand, counting down.
TCTACGGCGACATGTCGGGCGGCTATAACCCGATCAAGGACCTTTATAAGATGCGGGTTTTCGAGACCTGCCGCTGGCGCAACGCCAATCACCGCGCTTGGATGGCGGGGCCAGAGGGTGAGGTCATTCCGCAGCGCATCATCGACAAACCCCCATCGGCGGAGCTGCGCCCTGACCAAAAGGACGAAGATAGCCTGCCGCCTTATGAGGTGCTGGACGATATCCTCGACCGCTTGGTCGATCAGGATCAATCCGTGGCGGAGGTGGTCGCCGCGGGCCACAAACGTGAAACGGTCAAGAAGATCGAGCACCTGATCTACATCAGCGAATACAAACGCTTCCAATCCGCCCCCGGCGGGCGCCTGACCAACCGCGCCTTCTGGCTCGACCGGCGCTACCCGATTGTGAACCGGTGGCGCGACGAAAGTTAGCGCCCGCGCGATAGAGGCACGGGCGATAGGTACAGGCGCTTGGTTTAGAGGCCCAGATCGCGCGCGATTGCATCCACGATCGCCGCGTGCACGGCTTGACGATCTGTCCCGGCGGGGTCGGTGCAGACGGGGTCATCCTCTTCCTCCGCCAAGATCGCCTCGGCGGCTGGTTTGCAAACCGGCATAGCCGTGAAGTGAAACCCGGGCGCAACGCGTGCGACAGTTGCATCCGACAAAAGCGCCGCCAATCCGCTTGCGTCGAAATTGGTTGCCAGCAGCCGGTCATCCGCCGCGCCCAGCCCGATCAGGGTGACATGTTCGACCAACCCTGCGACGTCCTGCTGCGTCAGCCCCCATGCTAAGCCCGGATCAATCGCGGCCACATGGGTGATGCGGCTATCGGCGTAAGATGCGTTCCACGTCGCGGGGTCGATGCCCGGCAGATCCACCGTGTCCGACATCAAAACATCGCAGGCATTCATCGCGTCCATGTAGGTCTCGCACGCTTCGACAAGCCCTGCGTGATTGCCCAAAACTCCGCCCATCGAAAGCGCCGTCCAGCCGCCATAGGAAAACCCGGCTGCCATGACGCGGGACGCATCAATACGACCGGTGAATTCGGGGGCAGCTTGCAGCCAATCAAGGGCAGCTGACAGGTCGGCCACGCGGGCCCAATGCGCGACCCCTTTGGTCATGTCGAAATCGCCCCAGGTCGAATTTGGGTGATTCACTGACATCACAATCGCACCGCGTGCCGCCAAGGCCTCAGCCAGCCAGGCCTGCGCGCGGAATGTCCCGCCCATGCCGTGGCTGAACACCACAACAGGGTGCGTGCCTTGGGCCACGTCCGCGCCGAGTGCCGCGTTTTGACCCACAAAAACAGGGTTGTCGGCATAGAGCATCTGTTCGCCGCCACCCCCGTTCGGATACCAAATCGAGGCGGCGGCGGATGTTTGATGGTTTGGCATAGGGATGTCCACCAATGTCAGGCCCGCCGGTTCCGCTGCGGCGCTGGATATGGTGAGGGAGAGCGAGATCGCCAAAAGGGTCGTTTTCATAGTCCAAATCCTGTTCTAAGCGCTTGTTTTCCGTTCGAGATGCCAAATCTTTGAGACGATCTGCCAGCCGTCTTCGCCAAGCACAAAGCCAAGGTGGTCGACAAAGACGCTGTCATGCGCGCGCAGACGGATTTTGACTGTGGCACTGATCGGTGACAGGTAGTCGATCATCAGGATTTCCTCCTCCCGCGCCTGGCCCTTGCTTTGCGGCGAGGTTCGGCCAGCCACGTCGCGGCTGAAACTGTCGATAGGTTCGACAAAAACCTTGCCCTCATCGGCGTCAAACAGGCTCGATTGGGGGTGAAAGACGGCGTTCAGCTTCTCTGTGTCGCATCCGTAAAGCGCGTCGAAATAGGTTTGCACGGCGGTGAGCAGGGCGTTGGTGTTTTCCATGTGATCTGTCCTTTCAGTGTGTTGTCTTGGGGGACCTTGCCACCTGCTGCCCAGATCTGGTATTGGCATATTTGACAATGAACGTTCGGATTCTGCCAACATGAGTATTTCGCCACCAAAGACCCCCGATGGACCCCTTGTTTGCGCGGTCGGATATGACGGGCTGTGCACTTTTGAATTTGGTATTGCGGTGGAATTGTTCGGCCTGCCGCGCCCGGAATTCGACGCGTGGTACAGGTTCCGCGTCGTGCAATCGGAACCCGGACCGATGCGCGCCATTGGCGGCATCACCTTGCAGGCGGAAGATGATTTGTCGGTGCTGCAACAGGCCAGTCTGATCATCGTACCGGGCTGGCGCAACGCGGCAGCACCGGTGCCAGAGGCGCTGTGTCACGCGCTTCGCGACGCGCATGATCGGGGCGCACGCATCGCATCCATCTGCTCTGGCGTTTTTGTTCTTGCGGCGGCTGGCCTGCTGGACGGCAAATCCGCAACCACGCATTGGCGTTACACCGACCAGCTGACGCAGCGATACCCAGCAATCAATGTGGACCCGGATGTTTTGTTTGTTGAGGCGGACCGCGTCTTCACCTCAGCCGGGTCTGCGGCGGGCTTGGATTTGGGGTTACATATCATTCGCGCGGATTACGGCGCGAAGGCGGCGGCGCAGGTTGCAAGGCGATTGGTTCTGCCCGCCCAGCGCGACGGCGGACAGCGGCAGTTCATCCCCCGCCCGGAACCCAAAGCGCGCGTGGGGTCGGGCATCGCGTCGCTACAAGACCAAATTCGCGGCGCGCTTGACGAAGCCTGGCCGATTGAACGTATGGCGCAATCGGCGGCGACCAGCATCAGAACGCTGGCGCGCCGCTTTGCTGAGGAAACGGGCAGCACGCCGCTCAACTGGCTGACAGGGGAGCGCGTGACCCGCGCCGCGGAGCTTTTGGAAAGCGGCGGCGTGCCGATGGGCGATATCTGGAGCGCTTGCGGCTTTGGCTCGCCCGAAACCTTTCGGCGGGAGTTCAAAAAGAAGATGGGCGTGCCGCCCACGCGCTACCGCGACAGGCTGGGCGCCGTTTGAGCTCGTGAAGTTGCGGTTCTAGGCCGCCAGGCCCTTGCTGCCCAAACCAAGATATTTCTTGCGGCGGTCTTGTTTCAACGCCTTGGGGTCGAGCTTGGAGAGGTCTTTGAGCATATCGGCGATCTTCTCGCCGACGGCCTCGATCACCTCCGCGCGGGCACGTTGCGCGCCGCCGACAGGTTCGGGGATGATGGCGTCGCACACACCCAGTTTGTGCAGGTCTTGCGCGGTCAGGCGCAGGGCTTCGGCCGCCTCGCGCATTTTCTCAGCGTCTTTCCACAGGATCGAGGCGCAGCCTTCGGGCGAGATGACCGAATAGATCGAATGTTCCAGCATGGCCACGCGGTTGGCGGTGGCGAATGCGACGGCCCCGCCGGAGCCACCCTCGCCAATGATGACGGAGATCAGCGGCACGCCAAGCTCAAGGCATTTTTGGGTGGAGCGCGCGATGGCCTCGGACTGGCCGCGTTCTTCCGCGCCCTTGCCGGGATAGGCACCGGGCGTGTCGACCAGCGTAACAACAGGCAGGTTAAAGCGGTTGGCCAGATCCATCAGGCGGATCGCTTTGCGATACCCTTCGGGCCGCGCCATGCCGAAATTGCGCTCGATCCGGGTTTTGGTGTCATGGCCTTTCTCATGGCCGATCACCACCAAAGGCGTGCCGCCCAGACGCGCCAACCCGCCCATGACGGAATGGTCATCGGCGAAATTGCGGTCGCCTGCCAACGGCGTGTATTCGTCAAACAGCGCCTCGATATAGTCTTTGCAATGCGGCCGGTCGGGGTGACGGGCGACCTGACATTTGCGCCAAGGCGTGAGGTTCTTGTAGAGATCAGCCATCATTTTGATGGCCTTTTCGTCCAGCGCGGAGGCCTCTTTCTCGATATCCATGTCCTCGTTCTGGCGGGCCATGGCGCGCAGCTCTTCGGCCTTGCCTTCGATATCGGCAAGCGGCTTTTCAAAATCGAGGTAGTTGGTCATCGCGAGGTCTTCCCTTTTCGTTGACCCTATATGGCGTTTTGTTTGGACGGGTACAACTCCGCAAGATTTGTGAATGGGACCCGTGTCATGTCAGTCTTGGAACGAACGGAAAGAGAGTACGCATGATGCCCAAACCAAGTGAGGTCTACGAAAAACGCCTGTTGCGCGTGTTGGCCTATATTCATGACAACCCGGATGGGGATTTGTCCCTGGACACATTGGCCGATGTTGCGGCGATGAGCCGGTTTCATTGGCACCGGGTGTTTTCCGGCATGATGGGCAAGACGATTGCGCAGGTGACACGCGAAATTCGCATGCACCGCGCGGCCTGCTGGCTGGTGCAAAAGCCGTGGCCGGTGGCGGAGGTGGCCAAACGTGTGGGCTACCCGAATGTGGGCAGCTTTACGCGGGTGTTTGGCGAAGAATACGGGCTCTCCCCCGTGGCGTTCCGCAACCGTGGCGATCTGACCGGGTCGCTGCCCAAACCTCAAAGCGGAGATTTTCCTATGTACCCTGTTGATATTGAAACACATGAAGACCGCCCAATGGCCGCGCTGGAGCATCGCGGCAGCTATCTGGAGATTGGCGAGCAATTTCAGAAAGCCGGCACGATCTTTACCACCCGTGATCTGTGGGCGGATGCGCGCGGCATGGTGGGGCTGTATTACGACGATCCCAATTCCGTGGCCGAACCGGATTTGCGGTCCCATGCGGGGATCGTTCTGGCCGAAGGCGCGGCTGTGCCCGACGGCATGGGGCCGTTGGTCGCGCAAGGCGGGCGCTTTGCGGTGCTGCATTTCACCGGGCCTTATGCCGGGCTGAAGGCGGCTTATGACTATCTATACGGTCAGTATATTCCCGAGCAGGGGCTGGAGCTGCGCGATGCGCCTGCGATGGAGATTTATTTGAATGGTCCGCAGGATACGCCGCCCGATGAGCTGAAAACCGAGGTCTGCGCGCCGATTGCTTGAGGATTTGCGCCGCGCTTTCGCGCGTCGCGACGCTGGGGAGGCTCTGCCTCCCCAGACCCCACCGGAATATTTTTGAAACAATGAAGAGGGAGTGGGGTGCCTAGGAGGCCGTGATCATTTCATATTGCGAGACGATGACTTCGGCCTGTTTTATCGAGGCGATATCGACGAGACGGCCTTTGTAAACAGTGGCGCCCTCGCCATTGGCTTTGGCCTGTTCCATCGCCGCCAGGATTTCGCGCGCCTCAGAGACTTGCGCCTCGGACGGGGTGAAGACCTCATTGGCGAGCGCGATTTGTTTGGGGTGGATCGCCCATTTGCCAACCATGCCCAGCGTGGCGGAGCGGCGGGCCTGGGCGCGGAAGCCCTCATCATCGGAAAAATCGCCAAAGGGGCCATCGACCGGCAACACGCCGTGGGTGCGGCAGGCCGCGACGATGGCGGCCTGCGCCCAGTGCCATGGGTCCGACCAGTGCTTTTCGCCGTCACGCGCCATATAGTAGTTTTCCTGCGTGCCGCCGATGCCGGTGGTTTGCATGCCCATGGAGGCGGCAAAATCGGCCGCGCCGAGGCTCATCGCTTGCAAGCGGGGGGAACTGGCGGCGATTTCTTCCACATGGGCGATGCCGGCGGCGCTTTCGATGATCACTTCGAGCGCGACTGGTTTGGTGCGCAGCTTTGCGGCTTCCACGGCGGTGATCAGTGCGTCAACGGCGTAAATGTCGCCCGCGCAGCCGACCTTCGGGATCATGAATTGGTCGATCCTGTCGCCAGCTCGTTCCAGAATATCGACGATGTCGCGGTACCAATAGGGCGTGTCGAGCCCGTTGATGCGCACGGAGAGGTGCTTGTTGCCCCAATCGACGTCATTGATCGCTTCAATGATGTTTTTGCGGGCTTGGTCTTTGTCGGTCGGCGCGACGCTGTCTTCGAGATCGAGATTGATGACATCCGCCTCGGACGCGGCCATTTTTTCGAACAAGGCGACGCGGGAGCCGGGGCCAAACAGCTGGCAGCGGTTTGGGCGGGCGGCGGGCGTGGGTTGCAGGCGGAAACTCATGGCGAGACCTCGAAAGCAAGGAAATTACGAATTCGTCACGATGAGGATTAGGATATTGCGCAAGGGGGTGCAAGCGCTGCGGCGCGGCATTGGACGCCGCGCCGCGATATTTTATTGCAGGTCGCCAAAGGCGCGGGTCATGCGGGCGACGGCGTCCTCAACTTGCGCGCGCGGGGCCGCGATGTTGAAACGCAGGAAATCATTCCCGCCCTTGCCGAATGTGGGCCCGGCATTGACCGCGATTTTGGCGTCTTGCGCCACGCGGTCGGTGAACTCGGACATCGCCATGCCGGTGCCAGAAAAATCGACCCAGGCCAGATAGGTGGATTCCAGGTTCATGGAGCTGAGGCCCGGGATCGCGTTGATGCCGGCGTCAAAGATCCGCTTGTTTTCCTCGATATAGGCGACGCAGTCATCGACCCATTTGGCCCCCTCGGGCGAATAGGCGGCGGTCGTCATGAACAGGCCGAAGCTGTTCGGGCTCATCCCCAAAGCGGCTATGCGGGCGGCGAAACGCGCGCGCAGATCGGGATCTTCGATGATCACATTGCCGGTGTGGGAGCCTGCGATATTGAAGGTCTTGGTCGTCGCCGTCATCATCACCAGCCGGTCGGTGATGCCGTCGATTTTGGCCATTGGCGTGTGCGTGTGCCCGGTGAAGACAAGGTCGTGGTGAATCTCATCCGAGACCAGGATCAGGTCGTGACGCTTGGCGAAGGCTGCGACAGCTTGCAGCTCGGCCACAGACCAGACGCGCCCGCCCGGGTTGTGCGGCGAGCACAGGATCAGCATCGTCTCGGACCCAGTCATCAGCGCGTCATAGGCGTCGAAATCCATCTCGTAGCGGCCGTTTTGTTGGACCATTTCGCATTCCACCACCTGCCTGCCCGCGGCTTTGATGACCTTGGCGAAGGCGTGATAGACCGGCGTGAACAGCACCACACCGTCGCCCGGCTTTGTGAAGGCGTCGAGGCACATTGCGGTGCCGTTGACGAGGCCATGGGTGGTGAAGATCCAGTCCGGGTTGACGGGCCAGCCGTGGCGTTCTGTCATCCACCAGTTGATCGCGGCGCGGTATTTGCTCTCGTCGCCGAAATAGCCGTAAACGCCGTGATCGACCATGTCTTGGACGGCCTGTTTGATGACCGGTGCGGCCTCAAATTCCATGTCGGCCACCCACATCGAGATGCCTTCGTCGGGGGAGACGCCGTAAAGCGCCTCCATGGCGTCCCATTTCACACAATGGGTGTTGCGGCGATCGGGGGGGCTGTCAAAACTCATGGGGAGGACTCCTTGCTTTGCTGCAACGTAGCGGGGTCGTGCGCGGCTGCAAGAGAGATTGCGCAAACTGGCATGGTGGCCTAAATCACATTTTATGATTTTGCCCATTCTGATACACCCCGATCCGCGCCTGAAGAAGGTGGCAGCACCCGTGGCCGACAGCTCGGACGATTTGCGCGCATTGGCCGCGAACATGCTGGAGACGATGTATGACGCGCCGGGCATTGGGCTGGCCGCCCCGCAAGTGGGCGTGATGGACCGGATGGTCGTTGTGGATTGTGTCAAAGAAGAAGGCGAAGCCGCGCGGCCTTTGGTGATGGTGAACCCGGAGGTCGTTGAAGCCTCCGAGAAGCAGAGCGTTTACGAGGAAGGGTGCCTGTCGATCCCCGACCAATACGCCGAAGTGACCCGCCCGGCGGAGGTGACCGTCACCTGGATGGATGAAAACGGCGACGCCAAGAGAGAGACGTTTGACGGGCTGTGGGCGACCTGCGTGCAGCATGAGATCGACCATCTCAACGGCAAGCTGTTCATCGACTACCTCAAGCCCCTGAAACGCCAGCTGATCACGCGCAAGATGGTCAAGCTGAAGCGCGAAAGGGCGCGGGCTTGATTCAGCCGCTTGTTCTGCATCCCGATGCGCGGCTGCGGGCCTTATGTGCGCCGGTCTTGGCCGTAGATGACGGGGTGCGCGCGCTGGTGACGGACCTGTTTGATACGATGTATCAGGCGATGGGGCGCGGCTTGGCGGCGCCGCAGATAGGCGTCTTGTCGCGCGCTTTTGTGATGGATGCGGGGTGGAAGGCCGGGGCGGCGACGCCGATGGCCTTTATCAACCCGGAAATCTTGTGGGCCTCGCCAGAGATGCAGGTGAATGAGGAGGGGTGTCTGTCCATCCCTGAAATGCCAGTTTCCGTGACCCGCCCGGCGCGGATTGAAGTGATGTGGCTTGACGCAGATGGTGCGCAGCAACGCGGCGCGTTTGACGGGTTTGAGGCGGCCTGCATTTGCCATGAGGTCGACCATTTGGACGGGCGGTTGATTTTGGATCATGAGGCGGCGGCATGAGGGACTATGTAATGTGGCCCGACAAGCGGTTGCGCCAAGTAGCGGAGCCCGTCGACGCGATCACCGATGAGACCCGTGCGCTGTGGGACGAGATGATCGCCAAGATGGATGCGATGCCCGGCGTCGGGTTGGCGGCGGTACAGCTGGGCGTGATGCAGCGGCTTTGCGTGGTCGATGCCTCAACCGAGCGCGGCAAGGCGATACGCATGGCCAACCCGGAGGTGCTGTTCAGCTCTGAGCAGCCGCGTGTGCATGAAGAGGGCAGCCCGAACCTGCCGGGCGTCTGGGCCAAGGTGGAACGCCCGCGCGCAGTGACGGTGCGGTTTATGGATCAGAACGGCGTCTATGACCGGCGCGAATTTGTGGGCCTGTGGGCGACCTCGTTGCAGCACCAGATCGACCATTTGAACGGCAAGATGTTTTTCGACCGCCTCAGCAAGGTCAAGCGCGACATGCTGTTGAAAAAAGCAAAGAAGCTGGCGCGATGAAGCTCAAGTCGGAGATGTGCAGATGAAAATCGTGTTTATGGGCACGCCGGAGTTTTCGGTCGCCGCGCTGGACGCGCTGGTGACGGCGGGCCATGAGATCTGCGCGGTCTATTCGCAGCCGCCGCGCCCGGCGGGCCGGGGCAAGAAGCTGCGGCCATCCGCCGTGCATGCGCGGGCCGATGCCTTGGGGCTGGAGGTGCGCCACCCGGTCTCTTTGAAAACGGCGGAGGCGCAGGCGGACTTTGCCGCGCTGGGGGCCGAGATTGCTGTGGTCGTAGCCTATGGTTTGATCCTGCCGCAGGCGATTTTGGACGCACCGGCGCGGGGGTGTTTGAACATTCACGCCTCGCTTTTGCCGCGCTGGCGCGGGGCGGCGCCGATCCACCGCGCGATCATGGCGGGCGACGCTGAGACGGGCGTGTGCATCATGCAGATGGATGCCGGGCTGGACACAGGCGCGGTCCTGTCGCGGGCCGCTGTGCCGATTGGCGCGCAGGAAACGACGGGCGAATTGCATGACCGCCTGGCGGCGCTGGGGGCGGAACAAATAGTCGCGACCCTGTCGCAGCTTGATGATTTGGAGGCTGAGGCGCAGCCTGAGGATGGCATCACCTACGCCGCCAAGATCGATAAGGCGGAGGCGCGGGTCGACTGGTCTTTGCCTGCAATTGAGGTGGACCGGCTCATTCGCGGTCTTTCGCCTTTTCCGGGCGCGTGGTGTGAAATCGAGGGCGCGCGGGTTAAGCTTTTGGCCTCAAGAGTTGTTGCAGGGGAAGGGACCCCGGGAACAGTTTTGGACGGGTTGACGATTGCCTGCGGCAGCGGCGTGGTGGCGGTGACGCGGGCGCAGCGTGCCGGGAAATCCGTGCAGGATGCCGAGGCGTTTCTGGCCGGTTTCGCGATGCCTGAAAGGATCAACTGATGGGGTTTTTCGCCTTTTTCGGCGCGATGATGATCGCGGGGATCATTGGCTACGCGTCGGAGAAAACCGGGTTCACGCATAACGGGTTTTTGCCCTCGATCATCATTGCGGTGGGCGGCGCGGTCTTGTTTTTCATGGTGCGGGTGATGTTTGGGATCAGTTTTGGCCCGCCCGGGGTGGACGCGATTGTCAGCGCGGTTGGGGCGTTGATTTTGGTGCCGACGCATTATCGAAAGTAAGGGCATTACCGCAACTAAGGGACGGGGAGCCGCTGGGCTGCGCCTGCGCCCCTCCCACCGTCCCCTTTTAGCCGTTTAGGTTTTCGGCAATCCAATTCAACGCGTTTTGAAACGGGTCCGCAAAACCGTCCGCCGGGGCGTCGAGCGGGTGCCAAAAGAATTTGAATAGATGCCCGCCGTCATCTTGGCAAAAATGCTGCCATCTGTCGCGAACTGGTGGCGCGACGCGGCAAAGGGCGAAATGCCAAATCTCAGCTTCCCGAATTGCATCACTTTTACCGATGACAATGGCCGATTTGGTCTCCAGCCCGCTTTCTTCAAACAGCTCACGCGCGGCGGCGCGGGCGGGGTTTTCGCCCGGCTCAACCGTGCCTTTGACGATTTGCAACCCCGCCAAAGGATGCGCAAACGCCGCAATGCGCAAGGGCGCGCCGTCGGGGTGCAGTGCCACCGGGCAGGCTTTGTGGATCACGGCTTGTAGGGCGCCATACCGGCGCGGGCCAGCTCATCGGCGCGTTCATTTTCGGGGTGCCCCGCATGGCCCTTGACCCATTCCCATGTCACGTCGTGGCGGTCGCGGGCGGCGTCGAGCCGCTTCCACAGATCGATATTCTTGATCTCCCCGCCCTTCTTCTTCCAGCCTTTCGACTTCCAGCCATAGATCCATTTGGTGATGCCGTCTTTGACATAGGCGCTGTCGGTCACGACTGTCAGCGTGGACGGTTTTTGCAGCGTTTCCAAGGCGTTGATGGCCGCCAAAAGCTCCATCCGGTTGTTGGTGGTTTGCGCTTCCCCGCCATTGAGCTCGCGTTCTTTGACCACGGTGTCGCCTTCGCGCGCGATCAGGATCGCGCCCCAGCCGCCCGGTCCGGGGTTGCCGGAACAGGCGCCGTCTGTGTAGGCAAACAGCTCAGCCATCGGACAGGATAATCGCAAATGGCGCGACCTCGCCCGACAGCCCGGCTTCTTGGCCTTCGCGGGTCGTGCACGGTGTGAAGCCTGCCTCCGTGAGGTAGGTTTTCAGCTCATCCAGCGTGTAATAGGCGTAGAGCCTGCCGATCGTGTCGCGCTTGTCGTCCTCGCCCAGCTTCATGCCGATATGGAAAATCCCGCCGGGTTTCAGAGCGCGTTTGATCGCGGCCAGATGCCGCCCCATGTCAGATTTGGGCGCATGCAGCAGTGAGAAATTGGCCCAGATGCCATCATAGGTTCCCTCCGCGTCCAGATCGTCAAACACGGCCTTGCGCGCGTCGAGCTTGTATTTGGTTCGCGCAATTTGCACCATTTGGATGGAGGCGTCCCAGGCGTCTACCTCCAGCCCCGCATCGCGCATCATGGCCGCCGAATTGCCCGGCCCGCAGCCCAGATCCAGCGCGCGGCCGCCTTCGGGCATGGCGTCGATAAAGGCCTGCAAATCCTGATCGGGCGTGTCTTTGGAGACCATGTCCAGATATTGCCGCGCGCGGGCGTCGTAGACAGCGATGGTGCGTGTGTCGCTCATGCGAATTGTCCAATCAACAAACAGGCCAGCACGATGGCGGTGAGGAGCGTGCGGAGTTTAAGCCACCAGGGCGGCGTCAGGCCCCAATTGGCGAATTGCATATCGCAGGCGAAGACCAGAATGAAGCCCACGATAACGGCTGATGTGGCTTGGCCTTCGCCGCCGCCGATGGTGAAAAACGCCCAAAGCGCGGGGATCACAGAGACTGCGTAGGGCAGGGCACGGTCGGATTTGACAGCAAAGCCCCACAAGACGCCGGACATGAAACACAAGATGACGGTTCCATAGGCGATCAGCACATAGGGCGCGTTGAACCGCGCGCCAAGCAGGTTGACCGTGGCGTCCGACAGCGCCGGGACCAAGATGCCAAGCGCGGCCCAAAGGAAAGGCAGCAGACCGGCAAGACCAAGAAAGAGCGGCGCGCGGGGGATCATGCGCGTTCAAATGCCAGCTTCGCGCCAAGCGCCGCAAAGATCGCGGCGAAGGAACGGTTGAGCCAGAGCATGATGCGTTCCGAGCCCAGGATCGCGTCACGCGCCCGCGCGGCAAACAGCCCGTAGAGCACGAACACCGCGAAGGTCAGTGCCATGAAAACCGCGCCCAGCGTGGCCATTTCCAGCGTTGCGCTGGCCGGGTTGCCCGACAGGAACGGCGGAAGCAGGGCCAGAAAGAAGATCGACAGTTTCGGGTTCAAAATGTTGATCAAGGCGCCGCGCCGGGCGATCAACCAGCCAGATTGCCTGGTGGTTTTGGACGTCACCGCCAGCGCGCCATCGGATTTCAACGCCTGCCACGCGAGATACAGCAAATAGGCCACGCCCGCGAATTTCACCGTTTGAAACAACACCGCAGATGTGTGCAGCAGCGCCGCCAGCCCCAAGGTCGCCGCGGCCAAATGCGGCACGATCCCGAAGGTGCACCCAAGTGCTGCCCAAAGCGCCGCGCGCCTGCCTTGGCCAAGCCCCAGCGCCAGCGTGTAGATGACCCCGGTGCCCGGCGCGATGACGACGACGAGGGCGGTCAGCAGGAACTGAAATGTGATCATGGCGCGCTCCGAGCTAGGGATGGATCAGACGTATCACGCTGGTCGGCGATGTCACGGGGGATGTGCCAGAAAAGATTGCGTCGCGTTTCAAACCCGCGCCCTCTCTGCTAGCGTCATAGCTGCGAAGCATTGCGGGGCAGAGGATGGACGCCGAGACGATAAAAATTGTGCTTCCGGTCGCCCTGAAAGACGTGTTCGACTCCATTGCGCCGTCCTTCACTGCCGAGACCGGATATGCGTTTGACGTGGCCCTGATGCTCAACCCCGAAGTGCCCGGCCATATTGCGGGCGGGGCTGACTGGTCCATTGCGCTGTCGAACCCCGTCTATATCCAACAGGTTGTCGCGCGCGGCGGATGCGACGCGGGCGGGCTGCGGCTGCTGGGCTATTCCCCGCTATGCTTTGCGGTGCAGGGCCAAGACGGGGTGAAGTCGCGCACGCAGCCAGACGACATCGCCGGGTTTCTGGAGCGGGCCGACAGCATCGCCATTACGCAAACGGGCACAAGCGGCGCGCAGTTTGCTAAGTTGGCTAGTGACCTGAAGATCACTGATACGCTTCAAGGCAAGCTGCGGTTGATGCAAGGCGGCGGACCAATGGCCGCGCTTCAAAACGGCGAGGTTGAAGTCGCGGCCTTGCCGCTGACCAATGTGGCGCCGGTGCCGGGCGTTTTCGCAAGATGCATCTGCCCGCGCGACTTGGCCGTGCATATTGACCTCGCCTTTTGCCTGGCGGCGGGGGCAAACGCGGCGGCACACCAATTCGCGCACTGGCTGACGGCACCCAGCTTGGCAGACAGGTTGCGCGATCTCGGGCTTGAACCTGCGTCTAAAGGAGCGGCTTCCTAAGTAACGGGATCAACGCACAGCAGCGTTGAACAGAGCGCTGTCAAGTGCCGCGCTTGCGTCTTGATCGACGCAAGCCTGATAGCTGACAACCACGACCGGGTCGCCGCCGAAGCTCACAAAGTAGGACCCTGCGCCTTCGCCGTTCCAACACAGCCCGCCCGCGTGCCAGAACAGGTTCTGGCCCCGACGCTCGCGGTGAAACGCGCCCATGATGTAATATCTCTCGCGGCCCAGATCGGCATGGGGCCAGGCCAACGGGTCGCGCCCGATGTTGCGTTCAGAGCCGAACCATTCCTTTACGAAGCGGGCATAGTCGCCCACTGACATGGCCCAGCCGCCCCATGCCCCATGCGGCCCCCAGACCGGGTCAAGCGCGGCGGTCGTGATGCCCAAGGGCGCCAGAACCAATGCGTTGCAATCGGCGGTATAGCTGTCTTGCGCCACCGCATCGATGACCGCGCCCAGCACGGCAAAGTTTTCGTTATTGTAGCGAAAGCTGGTCTCCCCGCGCGGGGCGGCCAGCGCGGTTTGGCTCGCGATCTGGTGACGTGGCCTGCGGTCCGGGTCCAAATGCCAAGGCTTTCCTTGCGTGCGATCTGGCCCCAACCCAGATGTTTGCGACAGGAAATCCGACAGGCGGCCTTGGGCAGTGGGCATGCCCAGCAGCGCGGCGATCGGGGCGTCGAGATCAAAAACGCCCTCCTGTTGCAGCACGGCGATGCAGGCCCCGGTAATCGCCTTGGACAAACTGGCGAGCGTGACCGGCGCCTCGGCGGGCTGGCCGTACCCTTTTGCGTCCAGCTGACCGGCCTGGTCGATAACAGCGATGGAGGCCGTCTCGATGTTATACGTATCGAGCCAGCCCTCAAATGCGGCCATAATGCGGTCTGTTTTCGCGGTGTCACCGAAGGCAGGCCATGCAATCAAAGCCAGCAAGATGAAAACCGCGCGCATCGCGCCTAGGCCGGTTCGCGCAGCACGCGCGGCACTTTGAATTCGACGTTCTCTACGGCGGTTTCCACCATCTCGACCGTGGTGTCATATTTGTCTTTGAATGCGTCGACGACTTCGTTGATCAGCACTTCAGGCGCCGACGCGCCGGCGGTGATGCCGATGGAGGTGATCCCCTCCAGCGCGCGCCAGTCGATCTCTGAGGCGCGTTGCACCAGCTGGGCGTAACCGCAGCCCGCACGCGCGCCGACCTCGACCAAGCGCTTGGAGTTCGACGAATTTGGCGCGCCGATCACCAGCATCGCAGGTGTCTTGGCGGCCATGGCTTTGACGGCTTCCTGCCGGTTGGTGGTCGCGTAGCAGATGTCTTCTTTGTGCGGGCCGACGATGCCCGGGAAGCGGTTTTGCAGCGCCGCCACGATGTCGGCAGTGTCATCGACGGACAGGGTGGTCTGGGTAATGAAGGCCAGCTTATCGGGGTCGCGCGGGGTGATGGTGGCCACGTCTTCGGCGGTCTCGACCAGCAGGACCTCCCCATCGGGCAATTGGCCCATTGTGCCCACGGTTTCAGGGTGGCCTTCATGGCCGATCATGACCATCTGCAACCCGTTGTCATGGTGGCGTGCGGCTTCGATATGGACCTTGCTGACCAGCGGGCAGGTGGCGTCCACGTAGATCATCTCCCGCTTGGCGGCGGCAGCCGGGACGGCCTTCGGCACGCCATGCGCCGAGAAGATGACCGGCCGGTCATCGGGGCATTCATGCAATTCCTCGACAAACACCGCGCCCTTGTCGCGCAACCCGTCCACGACGAATTTGTTATGCACGATCTCGTGGCGCACATAGACCGGCGCGCCCCATTTTTCCAACGCCATCTCGACAATCTTGATCGCGCGGTCAACGCCCGCGCAGAACCCGCGCGGGGCGGCAAGATAAAGGGTCAAAGGCGGTTTGGTCATTGGGTGCTCCGGTGTTTGTTCCAGAGGTAATTATGTTGACCCCAAACGTCCAGCCCACGCCATTGCGTTCAACTTAAGCCCGTGCGGCGCGCCGCCGTTTGCGCGCAAGGCCCAACCCGGCAATTCCGCTGAGCAAAAGCGCCCCACCCGCAGGCAGTGGCACAGCCGGAACCCCCGGCGTGCTGGACGTTTCTGCCACGAAGGACACAAATTCCTGGTTGATGTCGCCGTTGAAGCTGAACGATGCGGTTGTGGCCAGATTGCCGAGCAAGGCTTCAATGTCGCTCAGCGTGGTCGGCACGGCAGTGCCCGCAGGGGCGAAGAAACGGAAGGAGCCCGCAAGTGCGGTGCTGTCGGGGATCGTCGATGTGTCGATTTCAATCGCCGAGAATGTGCCATTGGCAAATCTAAAATCACCTGCCGGGCCAAAGGCGAAAATGGACGGCTGGGTCAGCCGTGAGGTCATGTCGCCAAAGCTGGCGGACACTTGCAATAGGGCGTTTATGTTTTCGCTCGGGTCGGGGATATCGGGCGAGCCATTGAACATCGTGTCGTTCAGCGTGACCGTCACTGTCCCGGTCGAACCTACATCGGGTAAATCGAAGGCAGGCACAGAAGGGTCAGGTGCTGGGTTGAGGTCGCGGCTTTCTGTGACCACCATGTCGAAGGTAAATGTTGCGGCATTGGCAGCAGCGGGCGCAAGCGCAAGGCACCCCATCAGAAGAATGGCTTTCATATCAAACACTCCGTCTAAAAAGTAATCGTAAAAGCCAAAGCCTACGCGCAACGAAGGCGCCTCGTCAACGCAAGCACCTGTTTTGCGTCAAACGCGGCAGCATGCTACTTATGATTTTTTAACGAATTTTTGGATTTTGATATGTCTGTTTTAAGAAACTTGGCTTTAACCGCTTTTATTCCGCTCGCTGGATGCAGCATTTTTCAGGGCCTTGGCGGCGGTCTGGCAGAATTGGCTGAACAGGCCGAAGGGTCGCCAGACATCTATGTCGCGCGAGAAATCTCAAACTCGAATGGCGACTTCGAACTCATAGACCGGGTGACCGTGATTAGGGGCCGCCCCGGCGCGGCGCGCGATGTGCTTTATGAGGGGTGGCGTCGGGAATTCCAGCAGATCGGGGAAAGTCAGTTTGAGGGCTTTTTCACGGCGTTGTCTCAGCGCCGCGGGGGTGACCGGATTGCTGGCGTCCTGGAGGAATTCGTGGGCGACACCACCGAATACTACGCCTTTTTATATAGCGCGCCAGAGGGTGACGAACTGCTGGAGACCACAGACGGGGGCGTTGCGGGCGACGTGTTTCGGCAGTGTTTTGACGAAGCCCTCGTGCGTCAGGACGTCGACCAATATCTGCGCGAGGAGGAGTTCATCGACCCCGACATGCCCTATGAGTTGAGCTGGGACTACCTGGAATTCGGCGGCCCGCTTGGGGCTTGGGAGGTAGGCTTTGTCGGTTGGACCCGTCGGGGCGATGTTGTGTTCTCTGTAGCGGACCAGGATTTCGAAGTTACGGTCACGCAAGGCGGTCGCATCATTGCAAGTCTGAGCTTTTATTTTGAGATCCCATCCTCGCAGACGTTTTCCGATAGCGTCGTCTACTCCGGGGAAACCGGCGACCCAGTGGCGTGTTTTGAAAACCAACGCCTCGAAGACCGCTCTGAGACGCGTGCCTTTCAGGTCAGGGTCGGGGAACGCGGGACCGGCGACGGTACAACGAGCGATTTCGCGATCCTGCCGCCAGAGGGTGGCGAATTCACGCTGTTCACCTTTCCCAGCGCAGCACCGCCCGCGCCGTTGGTCTTCGGTGGTCAGGTCACGGGAGTGCTCACACCTGCGGCGCCTTAGTCCGGGCACCTTGCCTGCGCGATGAAGCCGAAGGCCAAGAAAAAGGGGGCCGAAGCCCCCGAAGCCTTCTGGCTTACTCGACCGTGGTTTCCACGGGGCGGCTGGTCGGTGCCATCGTTTCCTCACGTGGAGGGCGGCCGATGACGTCGCGCAGCTCGTCTAGCTCGATGAAGTTGTCAGCCTGGCGGCGCAGCTCATCCGAGATCATGGGTGGGTTTGAGCGAATGGTGGACACCACCGACACGCGCACGCCCTTGCGTTGCACAGCTTCCAGAAGCGGGCGGAAATCGCCGTCGCCAGAGAACAGAACAATGTGGTCCACATGCGGGGCCAGCTCCATGGCGTCGACCGTCAGCTCGATATCCATGTTGCCCTTTACCTTCCGTCTCCCCTCGCGGTCGGTATATTCCTTGGCGGCTTTGGTCACCATGGTGAAGCCGTTGTAATTCAGCCAGTCCACCAGCGGGCGGATCGGTGAATATTCGTCATTTTCCAGCAGCGCCGTGTAGTAAAATGCGCGTAGCAATTTGCCACGTCGCATGAACTCATGCCTGAGGAGCTTGTAATCAATATCAAACCCCAAAGACTTGGCGGCAGCATATAAATTGCTCCCGTCAATGAACAGCGCCAGCCGCTCGTCTTTGTAGAACATTAAATTTCCTTCCGATGTGCGCCCGTCCTGATAAGAACCGTGAGTGTGAATGGTCGGATTGAACGGGCCTTGGGGGAAAATAAGGAAATTAATCTATGCCGCAACCCGTGGAACGAACAATTGTAAACAAATTAGGTTATATTGGCCTCGGAGCTAACGTAACGTCAAGCTTTGGGACCCCATTGTTAACCATTCGTGAGGCAATAAGAAGGTTAACCGGTGAGGGGTTAACCATAAGTAAAGTGAGTCGTTTTTACGCGACCCCCGCATTCCCCGCAGGCAGTGGCCCCGATTTTGTGAACGCGGCGGTCCTGGTCCAGACCACCCTTGACGCAGGGGCACTTTTGGCGCGGATGCACGCGGT
This sequence comes from Litoreibacter sp. JB4-2, assembly GCF_055693445.1. Classification (NCBI taxonomy): domain Bacteria; kingdom Pseudomonadati; phylum Pseudomonadota; class Alphaproteobacteria; order Rhodobacterales; family Roseobacteraceae; genus Litoreibacter; species Litoreibacter sp. JB4-2. The sequence goes on along the minus strand of NZ_CM146334.1, from coordinate 1,794,466 downwards.
CGAGGCGTCTTTGGGACGTGAACGGCACGCGCGTTGGGCGGCGCGTGGGATCGATCTGGACCTGCTGGCATTTGACGATCTGGTGCATCCTGATCGGGAGACGTTTTCAACTTGGCGCGACCTGCCGCTTGAAGAACAACAGCGCCGCGCGCCCGACGGGTTGATTTTGCCCCATCCGCGCCTGCAGGACCGCTCTTTTGTGCTGGGCCCGTTCTGCGATCTGGACCCCGATTGGCGCCATCCCGTTTTGGACCAAACCGCGCGCGCGCTGTTTGACGCGTTGCCCGCAGCCGACCGCGCCACGTTGAAGCCGATAAAAGAGTCGTAAAATAAGGGGGTTTCTGCTTGTAAATGCAACGAAACCATCCTATCTGAGCCATCTGATATTCCCTGATAGTTGTCTGGAGAGCCCATATGGCCCGCGTGACCGTCGAAGATTGCGTCGATAAAGTTCCAAACCGTTTTGATCTGGTGATGCTTGCGTCGCACCGCGCCCGCGAGATTTCCGCAGGCGCGTCGCTGACCGTGGACCGCGACAATGACAAAAACCCGGTCGTGTCCTTGCGTGAGATCGCAGAAGAAACCCAAAGCGCAGAAGACCTGCGTGAGCGGATGATCGAGAGCAACCAGACCCAGATCGAAGTTGACGAGCCCGAAGAAGACGCCATGGCGCTGCTGATGGGCGTTGAGCAGGACAAACCCGCCGATGACGACATGTCTGAGGAAAAACTGCTGCGCGCGCTGATGGAAGCCCAAGAGGCCAAGTAAGCGCCCTTTTGGGGCCTCGGACTAGGACATGCTGGACGCAAGCGACCTGATCGACCTGATCCGCGCCTACAATCCAAAGACCAACGAAACGCTGATCAAGGCCGCCTATGACTTTGGCGGCCTTATGCATGAGGGCCAGACCCGCCATTCGGGCGATCCCTACTTCACCCACCCGGTAGAAGTCGCAGCCCTGCTGACCGAACAACAGCTTGACGACGCGACCATCGTGACTGCGCTGCTGCATGACACGGTCGAAGACACGCGGGCATCTTATTCCGACATCTCAGAACGCTTCGGCGCAGAGGTGGCAGAGCTGGTCGACGGCGTCACCAAGCTGACCAACCTGCAGCTCAGCTCCAGCGAGACCAAACAGGCCGAAAACTTCCGCAAGCTGTTCATGGCGATGTCGAAGGATTTGCGCGTGATCCTTGTGAAGCTGGCCGACCGGCTGCACAACATGCGCACCATCCGGCATATGAAGCCTGAAAAGCAGGTGCAAAAGTCGCGCGAGACGATGGATATCTATGCGCCCTTGGCGGGCCGCATGGGGATGCATTGGATGCGCGAAGAGCTGGAGGATTTGTCCTTCCGCGTGTTGAACCCCGATGCACGCGCCTCGATCATTCGCCGCTTTATCACGCTGCAAAAAGAGACCGGCAATGTGGTCCCCAAGATCACCGAAGACATCCGCGCCGAGCTGTTCGCAAGCGGCATTGAGGCGCGCGTCTCGGGCCGGGCGAAAAAGCCCTATTCCATCTGGCGCAAGATGGAGGAGAAGAAACAGGGCTTCTCCCGCCTGTCAGACATTTACGGCTTCCGCGTGATTTGCCAGACCGAGGATGAATGCTACCGCGTGCTGGGCGCGATCCACAGGCGGTGGCGCTCCGTGCCCGGTCGGTTCAAGGATTATATCAGCCAGCCCAAATCGAACGGCTACCGCTCGATCCATACAACCGTGTCAGGCCGCGACGGCAAGCGGGTCGAAGTGCAAATCCGCACCCACCAGATGCATGAAGTCGCCGAAGCGGGCGTTGCTGCGCACTGGGCCTACCGCGACGGCGAACGCGTCGAAAACCCCTTTGCCGTGGACCCGTCCAAATGGGTCACCCAGCTGACCGAACGCTTTGGCACCGAAAAGGACGAGGATCACGACGAATTCCTCGAACATGTGAAGCTGGAGATGTATTCCGATCAGGTCTTCTGCTTCACGCCCAAGGGCGATGTGATCAAACTGCCGCGCGGGGCCACGCCGCTGGATTACGCTTTCGCGATCCACACCCGCATCGGCCATAGCTGCGTCGGCGCCAAGGTGGATGGGCTGCGCGTGCCGCTCTGGACGCGGCTCAGAAACGGCCAATCGGTCGAGATTATCACCGCCGAAGGGCAACGCCCGCAGCCAACCTGGATCGACATTGCCGTGACCGGCCGCGCCAAGGCCGCGATCCGCAAATCCTTGCGCGAAGAACACCGCGACCGCTTCATCAAGCTGGGGCGCGAATTGACGCGCGCGGCGTTTGAACATGTCGGCAAGAAGGCCACCGATAAGGCGCTTGCGACGGCGGCGAAAGAGCTGAACCTTGATGACGCGGATCACGTGCTGGAACAAGTGGGCTCCACCGAGATTTCGGCGCGCGCTGTGGTGCAGGCGATCTATCCCGATCTGGCGGAGCGGTCCATCAAGCCAAAGGTCGACCCCGACCGTGCTGTCGCGGGCCTTCCTGCAGGCATGCAGGTGCGCCGCGCCTCGTGCTGCCAACCGGTTCCGGGCGAGCGTATCGTCGGCATCAAGCAGCGCGGCGAGGGGGTGTTCGTGCACGCCATTGCCTGTGAAGCCCTGGCCAAGCTCGAAGATGAGCCGGACCGCTGGGTCGATCTGCAATGGCATGACGGCGAACATCCCGCCGGCAACCCGGTCACGCTGGACGCTACGATCGGCAACGAGTTCGGCGTCCTCGGGCGCATTTGCACATTGATCGCCGAGCAGAAGGCAAATATCTCGGACATGCATTTCATTGATCGCAAACCGGACTATTTTCGTATCCTGATCGACGTGGATGTGCGCGACGCCGAGCACCTGCACGGCGTGATGATCGCGATAGACGCCGACAGCGATGTGGCCGCCCTCGAAAGGCATCGCGATTTGGACCGCGCACCGTAAAATTTTTGCCGCATTCGGCGGCTAAACCGACACCGTGGCAACGAAGTGCCGCAAGGAACGAGGACGAATTGGTTTTTAAGCGCCGCACACCGAAGACATGGGCTCTCTGGGCCTTGCATTTGCTGTGGCCACAGGGCGGCTGGGGCCGCGCGGCGCAATATGTCAAACACCGGGTGCGGCGGCTGCCGGACGATCCCAAACGCATCTCACGCGGGATATTTGCGGGCGTCTTCACTACCTTCTGTCCGTTCTACGGCTTCCATTTCTTCATCGCCGCAGGCATCGCCAAACTGATGCGCGGCAACATTCTGGCCTCCCTCATGGCCACGTTTTTCGGCAACCCGCTGACCTACCTGCCGATTGGGGTGATCTCGCTCAAAACCGGGCATTTCCTGCTGGGCACCGAGTTTGAGGAAGACATGAATATCGGGCGCCGCTTCGCGGGTGCCGGGCGCGACCTGAAAGACAATTTCATCGCGATCTTCACCGATGACCGGGCCAACTGGCACCGGCTTGGCGGCTTCTATGACGAGGTGTTCTTCCCCTATCTGGTAGGCGGCATCATCCCGGGCCTGATTGCGGGCACGATTGCCTATTACCTGTCCGCCCCGCTGATCACGGCCTACCAAAACCGCAGGCGCGGGCGGCTCAAGGCGAAGTGGCAAGAGCATAAGCAGAAAAAGGCGGCTAAAGCGGCGGAGAAATCCAGCTCCTGACCCCTCTTGCGCCTGCCTGCGCTCCCTGCCTTTATGCGCTCAAACGAACTGTGGAGATGTGAGATGGAATTTGCTGGCAAATTGCGCTTGGGCGTCAACATTGACCACGTCGCGACCGTGCGCAACGCGCGCGGCGGGGCCGTCCCCGATCCGGTGCGCGCCGCCAAAATTGCGCAGGATGCGGGCGCCGACGGCATCACCGCGCATCTGCGCGAAGACCGCCGCCATATCACCGATCCCGACATCGAAGGGTTGATGGACGCGCTCACTGTGCCGTTGAATTTCGAAATGGCCGCCACGGCCGAGATGCAGCAAATCGCGCTGCGCCACAAACCGCACGCAGTCTGCATAGTGCCCGAAAAGCGCGAAGAACGCACCACCGAGGGCGGGCTTGAGGTCGCGCGCGAAGAAAACCAGCTGGCCCATTACATCGCGCCGTTGCGCGACGCAGGCTGCCGGGTGTCCATCTTCATCGCCGCAGACCAAAAGCAGATCGAGGCCGCCCACCGCATCGGCGCGCAAGTGATCGAGCTGCACACCGGCGCCTATTGCGACGCCCATGCCGAAGGCGATGTCGCCACCCGTGACGCCGAGCTGGAAAAGCTGCGCGCCATGTCGACCTTCGCGCATGATCTGGGGCTAGAGGTCCATGCGGGCCACGGGCTGACCTATGATTGCGTCCAGCCGGTTGCGGCTTTTCCCGAGGTGATGGAGCTCAATATCGGGCATTTCCTGATTGGGGAGGCGATCTTTCGCGGTCTCACCCCCGCCATTTCCGAGATGCGCCGCCTGATGGATGAGGCCCGCGCATGACCGAAGCATTTCTCTTTCCATTGCCCCTTTTGCTGCTCGGTTGGGCGCTTGGTGGCGGCTCCCCCGGGCCCGCGACAATGGCCATATCGGGTACTGCAATGGGCTATGGACGTCTGTCCGGTCTGGCATTGGCGGCTGGGGTCGTCGTCGGCTCCGCCTGCTGGGGGATCGCGGCGGCTTTGGGGTTTTCGGCGATTATGACATCGAATGTCTGGCTATTTGAAACCATCCGCTATATCGGCGCGGCCTATCTGTTGTATCTGGCGATCAAGTCGCTGAAATCCGCCTGGGACGGCAAGCCCGTCACGGCCAATGGCAATACGCCGCGCAAGGCGTTTTTCCTCAAAGGGTTGATGCTGCATCTGACCAACCCCAAGGCCATTTTGGGCTGGGGGTCGATCTACGCGATTGCCTTGGTGCCAGAGGCCCCGGCCTCCGCCGTTTGGGTGCTGTTCCTGTGCCTGTCGGCCACGTCTTGCACAGTGTTTCTAAGCTATGCGGTGATCTTCTCCTCCGCCCCGATTGCGCGGGGATATCTCAAGGCGAAACGGGTCTTTGATGCGGGCTTCGGGCTGCTCTTTGGGGCGGCCTCGCTGAAGCTTTTGACGGCTAAGCTCACATGATTTTGGGCGTCGGGACCGATCTGGCCAATATTGAGCGTATTGCCGGCACGTTGGAACGTTTCGGCGACCGGTTCCGCAACCGCGTCTTTACCGAAATAGAGCAGCGCAAGGCCGAACGCCGTCAGGATGTGGCGGGCACCTACGCCAAGCGCTGGGCCGCGAAGGAAGCCTGCTCCAAAGCGTTGGGCACGGGCCTGCGCATGGGGATTTCGTGGAAAGACATGGCCGTCAGCAACCTGGAGACCGGCCAGCCCGTCATGAAAGTCACCGGCTGGGCGGCGGAACGGCTGGCCGATATGACCCCCGCGGGCCATGAGGCGATCATCCATGTCACGCTGACCGATGACCACCCATGGGCGCAGGCCTTTGTTGTGATCGAGGCGCGACCGCTGAACGCTTGACACGAGCTAACGCAGACCGCACTTACCCCCTGTATTGATGAGGAAGAGCGCGACATGGCGACCACGGACGAAAAAGAAGACGGCCTGACCGAAACCATAAAAACGGTGGTTTATGCGCTGCTGATCGCAGGCGTTTTCCGCAGCTTCTTCTTCCAGCCGTTCTACATCCCAACCGGCTCCATGAAAGACACGCTGCTGGTCGGCGATTTCATGTTCGTCAACAAAATGGCTTATGGCTATTCCAAGTTTTCCTGCCCCTTCGGCATGTGCCCGATCCCCGACCGCATTCTGGCGCGTGATCCGAAGCGAGGCGACGTGGTCGTCTTCCGCCATCCGACCTCGGGTCAGGATTACATCAAACGCCTGATCGGTCTGCCCGGCGACACCGTGCAGATGAAGGAAGGCGTGCTGTATTTGAACGGCAAAGAACAGCGTCAATCACCTGACGGCCAGTTCATCGAAGAATACGCGGCCCAAGGGTCGCAAGGCGGCTACCCACGCTGCGAAAATGGCGCTGTGGGCGAGGGCGCGGATTGCCTCAAGTCCCGTTCAATCGAGATGTTGGACGGCTACGGCCCGCACGCTGTGCTTAACATCGAAAGCCGCCCGAAGCCGCCCGCAGGACAAGCCAATGCGGATAACACGCCGATCTTCACTGTGCCTGAGGGCCATTTCTTCTTCATGGGCGACAACCGCGACAATTCAATCGACTCGCGCTTCCCGCAAGGGCCGATTGGCGGCGTCGGCATGGTGCCTTTCCAGAACCTACTGGGCCGCGCGGACCGGGTGATATTCTCCTCAGCCGGCACCCGGATGCTGTTTTTCTGGACATGGCGCGGCGACCGCTTCTTTGAGGCCATCCAATAGGCATGCGGGGCCAATAGGCATGGCAGAGCGGCGCCGGGCAGAATATCTGCTGATCGCCATCCTTGGGCCAATCGCGCTGTGCTTTGTCGCCCTGTTCCTGATCTGCCGTCCTTATTGGATCCCCACCGGTTCGATGAAGCCCGCCTTGCTGGTGGGCGACTATCTTCTGGTCAACCGCGCAGCATACGGCTTTCCCGCCTTGATGTGCCGGGTCAGCGACTGCGCTAATCATATGGGCCCGTTCGGTGGCCTACCCGCACGCGGCGATGTGGCGACTTTTGCGCATCCCAATACAGACACCCATTACATCAAGCGCGTGATCGGCCTGCCCGGCGACACGGTTGAGCTGCGCGCCGGTGTCACCTATCTGAACGGCGCCGCGCTGGATCAGCAACCCATCGCTGATTTTGAAGAACGCTACTCGCTGGAAAACGGCACGGTACGGTGCAGCAACGCGCCCGTAGCAATCGGCGGCATCTGCGCCAAAACCCAGGCGATGGAGACCCTGCCCAATGGCGCGCGCTTCGCGACGCTCAACATCAAGGACGGGCTGTCCGCTGATTTTGCGGGGCCGTTTGACGTGCCCCCGGGCCATGTTTTCGTGATGGGCGACAATCGAGATAATTCGCTGGATCTCGCGCTACCCCGAAGCGGCGGGCGGCATCGGGTTTGTCCCGCTTGAAAATATGGTCGGAAAGGCGGAGATTATCGTCTTCTCGTTAAAGGGCCAAAAAGGACGGATGTTTAAATGGGTGGAATGAAGGTCTCCGCGGATTTGGCCGCGTTCATGCAGCGTCTAGGCCATAAGTTTGCGCAGCCCGAACGTCTGGTGCGCGCGCTGACGCATGGCTCGATCTCGTCGGCCACCCGGCCCGACAACCAACGGCTCGAATTCTTGGGCGACAGGGTGTTGGGCTTGGTGATTGCCGAGGCGATCCTGAAAGATGACACCTCCGCCGCCGAGGGCATCCTTGCGCCCCGCTACAACGCGCTGGTGCGCAAGGAAACCTGCGCAGACGTCGCGCGCGAGATCGAACTGGGCGCCGTGCTAAAGCTGGGCAAATCCGAAATGGTCTCCGGCGGTCGCCGCAAGGAAGCGCTTCTGGGCGACGCTATGGAGGCGGTGATCGCAGCCGTCTATCTGGATGGGGGCCTTGAGGCTGCGCGCGCCATGATCCTGCGTTTCTGGGCCAAACGCATCGCCACCGTTGAGGCCGACGCGCGCGACCCCAAAACCGCGCTGCAGGAATTGTTGCAAGCCCGTGGCCAGAACCCGCCCCAATATGACATCATCAAACGCGACGGACCCGACCACGCGCCGCAATTCACCATTGAAGCCCGCGCCGAAACCGGGCACAGCGCGCAGGCTCGGGCCGGATCAAAACGTCAGGCAGAGCAGGCCGCCGCCAAGGCGCTATTGGAAAGTTTAAGCAATGAGTGAAGCACAGACACGAGCCGGGTTTGTCGCCCTGATCGGGGAGCCAAACGCGGGCAAATCCACCCTGCTGAACCGCATGGTCGGCGCCAAAGTCTCGATCGTGACCCACAAGGTGCAGACCACCCGCGCGCGCATTCGTGGCGTCGCCATGGAAGGGGCCGCGCAGCTGGTCTTTGTCGACACGCCCGGTCTGTTCAAGCCCCGTCGCCGTCTTGACCGTGCCATGGTGGCTGCCGCCTGGACCGGGGCGGGCGACGCCGATGTGGTCGTGCTGATGGTAGAGGCGCATCGCGGCATCACAGAAGGCGTGAAAGCGATCTTGGAGGGGCTGGGCGACCGCGTCGGGACCGCCAAAGTCGCGCTGGCGATCAACAAGATCGACAAGGTGAAATCGGACGCGCTGTTGGGCCTGACGAAAGAGCTGAACGAGGCCTATCCCTTTGCTGAGACCTTCATGATCTCAGCCGAGAAAGGGCATGGCGCCGATGCGCTGCGCCAGTGGTTGGCGGGTGAAATGCCAGCGGGCCCGTGGCTCTACCCCGAAGACCAGATCGCTGATCTGCCGATGCGCATGATTGCCGCCGAGATCACCCGCGAGAAGCTGACGCTGCGACTGCATCAGGAATTGCCCTACCAAATGACCGTCGAGACCGAAAATTGGGAAGAGCGCAAAGACGGCTCCGCCAAGATCGATCAGGTGATCTACGTGGTGCGCGATGGGCATAAAGGCATCGTGCTGGGCAACAAAGGCGAGACGATCAAAGCCGTCGGCAAAGCCGCGCGGGAGGAACTGGTCGAGTTTCTGGGCCGAAAAGTTCATCTGTTTTTGCAGGTCAAAGTGCGCCCCGGCTGGCTGGAAGAAAAAGAGCGCTATTCCGAGATGGGGCTCGATTTCAAAGACGGGAATTCATGAGCGAGCGTCTGACAGCGGACTTTTGGGTCGGCGCCTATCTGCGCCGGTTGCAGCTTGAAGATATCCCGGCCTTTGTGACGGCCAAGGGCGATGCTACAGCGGGCGCGGTGTTGGTGAAGTTGAACACGCTGGACGGGCAGGCCTGCTGCTACCAGCGCAGCTTTGATCTGATGAGCGGAGAGCGGGCCTGGGTCGTGCTGGCGGAGGGCGCTGAGGCCGAGGTCGACGCGGCCCTTGCCAAACAACGCAGTTTTGACCCTGACCTTTGGGTGATCGAGGTCGAAGACCGTGCCGGCCGGCATTTGCTGGACGCGCCCGGCTTGTCAGAATGAGCGCCTGCGGCGCGCATGAGGTTTTGCGCCGCGCTGCGCGCGCCGCGATGGAGGGGGCTCTGCCCCCGGTGCATGCGCACCTCCCCCGGAATATTTTTGAAACAATGAAGTTAGGGGCATTGGGCTGATGGAGTGGCGCGCGGAGGGAATATTGCTCTCAGTGCGGCGTCACGGTGAGCATGCAGCGATTATTGAGGTGTTTACCAAAGACCACGGGTTGCATGCGGGCGTTGTGCGTGGCGGGACGTCGCGCAAACTGGCGCCCGTTTTGCAGCCCGGCGCGCAGCTGGACCTGTCATGGCGGGCGCGGTTGCAGGACCATTTGGGGGCTTTTACTGTTGAGCCGGTGAAGTCGCGCGCGGGTCAGGTCATGGGCGACCGGCAGGCTTTGGCGGGGTTGAATGCGGTCTGTGGTTTGCTGTGTTTTGCGCTTGCCGAGCGCGACCCGCACCCGGAATTTTACACCCAAACGCTTGATCTGTTTGACCGGTTGGGCGGCGACCCGGTCTGGCCTTTGGCCTATTTGTTTTGGGAATTGGCCTTGCTGGAAGAGATGGGGTTCGGGCTGGATCTGGACAGCTGCGCGGTAACGGGCGAAACGCAAGATTTGCGCTATGTGTCGCCCAAATCAGGGCGGGCCGTGTCTGAGAAAGGCGCAGGGGAATGGGCGGATCGGTTGTTGCCTTTGCCCCCGTCCTTGCGCGGGTTGATTGGCAGTGATGCGCTAGACGAGGTGCCTGAAGGGTTGCGCACGACCGGGCATTTTATCGAAGGGTGGATGGCCAGTGCCCTTGGCAACAAGCCTGTTCCGGCGGCGCGGCGACGGCTGATCGACGTACTTTAGCGGCGCCTATTCGGCCAGAAATTCCATCAACGCGCCATCGGCGGTGCTGAGTATCAGGTTCGGGCCGGAGACCTCCGACAGGGTCATGTGTGCGAGGGCCGCGAAATAGTCGGCCTCCGCCGTGAGGTCGGGGCAGGCGCGTTTCGTGGCCCGAATTGGCCCGGCTTTGAACCACGGGTACGGCACGTCTTGCGTGGCGGAAAAGCTGTTGCAGGGGCCTTGGCCGGTGATTTGGCCTTCTTGCGGGAAGGTGATTGTCGCGCGGGCTGGGTATGGCGCGCCGTTTATGCTTTTCAGAACAAAGACTTGGTCTGCCGCGCCGTAACCGGTCAGGGTTTCATCCGTGCAATATCCCATCAGGAATGGGATCAGGAGGGCCAAGCGATACATGGCCCAACCTTATCTACCCCAGCAGCCTGCGCGCAATGACCTGAGCTTGGATTTCCGCGTGCCGCAGGAAAACACTCCCCGGAGTGTTTTCATCCCAAAAGGCGGCGTGCGATGACTTGCGCTTGGATTTCCGCGGCACCTTCAAAGATGTTGAGGATACGGGCGTCGCAGAGGATGCGGCTGATTTTGTATTCCAGCGCAAAACCGTTGCCGCCATGGATTTGCAACCCGTTATCGGCGCAGGCCCAGGCGACGCGGGCGCCGAGCAGCTTGGCCATGCCGGCCTCTAGGTCGCAGCGGCGGTCATTGTCCTTCTCGAAGGCGGAGAAATAGGTGAGTTGGCGCGCGACCATGGTTTCCACCGCCATCATGGCCAGCTTGCCGGAGACGCGCGGGAAGTTGATCAGCGCCTTACCGAACTGCTTGCGGTCTTGGGCGTATTGCGTCGACACGTCCAGCGCGGAGGCGGCGACGCCAATGGCGCGGGCGGCGGTTTGGATGCGGGCGCTCTCGAAGGTTTGCATCAGTTGCTTGAAGCCCTGACCCTCCACGCCGCCCAGAAGGTTTTCGCCTTTGACTTTGAAATTGTCGAAGGCCAGCTCATATTCCTTCATGCCGCGGTAGCCCAGCACCTCGATCTCGCCGCCGGACATGCCGTCGGTGGGGAAGGGGGCCTCATCCGTGCCGGGGGTTTTTTCGGCCAGAAACATCGACAGGCCTTTGTAGTCGGTCGTGTCCGGGTCGGTGCGGGCCAGCAGGGTCATCACCTGCGTGCGGGCCGCGTGCGTGATCCATGTCTTGTTGCCGGTGACGGTGTAGTCGTCGCCGGTTTTCACGGCGCGGGTGCGCAAGCTGCCCAAGTCCGAGCCGGTGTTGGGTTCGGTGAACACCGCTGTCGGCAATGTCTCGGCGGAGGCCAGCTGCGGCAACCATTTCTGCTTTTGCTCTTCCGTGCCGCCGCAGATGATCAGCTCGGCCGCGATTTCGGATCGGGTGCCCAAAGAGCCCACGCCGATATAGCCGCGTGACAGTTCTTCGGAGACGACGCACATCGCGGTTTTGGACATGCCGAAGCCGCCATATTCCTCAGGGATGGTCAGGCCAAAGACGCCGAGTTCGGCCATTTCTTCGATGATCTCCATCGGGATCAGCTCGTCTTTCAGGTGCCAGTCATGCGCATGCGGCTCGACCTTATCGACGGAGAAACGGCGGAATTGCTCCCGGATCATCTCCATCTCGTCGTCAAGGCCGGAGGCACCGACGGTGATATTCGCCGACTGCTCCTGCATCAGCTCAACCAGACGGGTGCGGGCGGTCTGGGTGTTGCCGTTCTGGGTCAGCGCCATCACGGACGGGTTCATCATGGCGCGCTGGTCGTCCTGGGTCAGCCCAAGATCTTGCGGGCGCAGCATTTCGCCCTGGCTCATCGGGATGCCGCCGTAAAGCTGCCAGAGGTATTCGCCAAATGCGATCTGGTGGATCAGCTGTTCCGCCTCGCCAAACTTGCCGTCAGCCTGCAGCCGCTCCGCCCAGTTCTGCATCTGCTGCAGCGCTTGCGCGTAGGTGGCGATCCAGGCCAGCCCATGGGCGGCGGTCTGATTTTCTTCAAGCAGGCGGCCCGATATGCGGCCATTTTCGGTGACCAGGGCGGCCACGCGGGCCTTGGCGGTCGCCATCAATTCGGTCACGGCGGGGACGGCATCGGCCGTCAGCCCAAGCAACCCGTCCAGAATGATGCTCTGCGTGCTGTTCATCTCAATGCCTTGCCCGTCATGTGCCATGGTCGAGATCCTTCAAAAAGCGGTCTCGACCCTTTTAGATATTGTGCAGGTGCAGCGCAATTATAATTCGCGATGTAGTTACGAATTGAACAATTATGTCGCAGGTCCTTTTGGGGCTGCACCCGTTTGCCCGCCAATGTATCACCATTTCATGGAATTTACGCAAACACTGATGGCGCAATACGGGGCGTTCGTTGTGGCCTTCGCCTGCGCTGTCGCTTTCTTGGGCGGGTTGGTCAAAGGTATGGTCGGTTTTGCGCTGCCCGCGATCATGATTTCGGGGCTGGCCTCCGTGATGTCGCCCGAGCTGGCGCTTGCCGGGCTGATCATCCCGACCTTGGCGGCCAATGGCGCGCAATCATTGCGCCAAGGTGGCAAGGCGGCGTGGCAATCGATCAAGCGGTTCCGGTTGTTTCTAGGCGTGGGCGCGGTGATGCTGGTGTTCAGTGCGCAGCTTTTCACGCTTTTGTCGGTCAACATGCTGCTGCTGGGGATCGGGCTGCCGATTGTGCTGTTTTCGGTGTTCCAGCTATCAGGGTGGCGCCCAACATTTCAAAATAGCCCAAAGCTAGAGGTTAGTGTCGGCGCCGTCGCAGGCTTTGTCGGCGGGTTATCTGGCGTCTGGGGCCCGCCAACCGTGGCCTATTTGACCGCCATCAACACCCCAAAGCAGGAACAATTGCGGGTCCAGGGCGTCGTCTTCGGGCTTGGGGCCGTGGCTCTGGTCTTGGCGCACCTCAATTCCGGCGTGATCCGGGCGGAATCGCTCAAACTGTCGGCGGTATTGATCGTCCCGGCCATGATTGGCCTGTGGCTGGGCTTTCAGGTGCAAGACCGCATCAACCAGGCCACGTTCCGCAAAATCACGCTGTGGGTGTTGCTTCTGGCCGGGCTCAACCTTGTGCGCCGCGGGCTGTTTTGAACCTACCCAACCGGCCCTAAATCCGACAGCAAATTGGCAAAGGACGCGCCATGCATGTCGCGGTCAAACCTTGTACCTTGTATTTCAGGGCGCGGCAGGCTGAATTTCAGGACGTTCAAGTCAGCAATCTCGTAGCGTTTCAGCGTCGCCACTGATGTGCCAAGCGCCTGTGCCACTCGCGCGTCATCGGCAATCTGGCACACTTGGTCAAACGCGGCGCGTGTTTCGCAGAAAATGTCGATTGTCAGCCAAAACGGGCCCGCATTTTTTGACCGGATTTTCATCGCTAGCTGGGACAAAGTGGTCACGCGCGCATCTCCACCACATTAATTTCAAACGCATCCATCGGGTTCTCCAGCTCAAGAACGTGGTTCAGGCAAAATTCGTAAATCTTACCCCGACCCATTTCGGTGGGCGAAAATGGGAAGGCGAAGGTTGGCATTTCCTCTTGTTCGGTTAGCGGGTGGTGCAACAAATACGGGTTCAGGATTTTGGCGACCTCGCGCGAAGTGGCTTCCGACGCCGCCGTGACAATGCCCATAACGCCGACTTCGCTGCCAATGCGCGCGGCTGTTTCAAGCGGACCCAGCGTTGCGTCGGCCCCGATCAAGCGGATTTCTAGGGTGAAGGCCTCATTCACCCGCTCGATGGCCTTTCGGGTGCATTTTTCCTCAATATCGGCCACCCATTCGCGGATATGTTCGACATATCTGGGCTCACGCACCAAGGCGAGCGAGACGGTCTGATACCCGCCACTGCGCGCCCCCTCCAGCTTGACCGTATAGGTGTCGCTCGGCACCCATTCGCTGCCCGTCACCCGCACTGTTCTGTCGTCAAGCGCCTCATATTTGGCCTTGATTACATCCAGATGGCCGCCGGGCTCATACAGCTGATAAGGGTTCGAGTTTTCGTAAAGCATATGCGCCGAGGCCGTGTAGGGCGTGGCTTTTGCGCTCTCGCCCATCGGCTCCATCGTGAAGCCCGCCTCGTCAAAACTGATCATGATCGTGCCGGAATTCGGGCTGGTGGTGGCCAAGGCCCCGCATTCGCCGATCTTCGCGCCATGCCAGGCCGCGCCCGCATGACAGCCGCGCGACAAGGGCAGCGCCGCAATGGTGGCGGTGTCAGTTGTGCGCCCGGCAATGACGATATCCGCCCCGGTTTCTAACGCTGCCTGAATCTGCTCGGCGCCAGCCAAAGCGACGATATTGGTGCAGCTTTCCAGCAGCTCGGCGCTGATATCGATCACCGGTTCCAGCGGTTTGATTTTCTGGGCCTGCAAAGCCGCGACCATTTTGGCGTTCACTTGGCCCGATTTCAGCACCGCGACTTTTACAGGCTGCCCGGTCTCGGAAACGATTTCACGGGTGATATCAACCAGCCAATCCACGGCGTCATCCGCGCCGCTTGTGCCCGCCGTCCCAATGACCAGGGGCACGCCTGCTTGGGCGCGGGCGTCCATCAATTCGCGCCATTCGGATTTGATCGAGCCGCGCGAATATTTCGACGTCCCCGTGCCAAGGTAATGCGGCCCGCTATCGGTCGACCCGCCGTCAATCGCAATCAGGTCGGGTTTCTCAGACACCCCGCGCGCAAGCGCCGCGCGGTCATAGCCGAGGCCAAGCGCCCCGGAAGGGATCAAGATTTTGGTAGTCACTGGTTGCGCCATGTCATCCTCGCTTTCGCTGGCCTTGCGGTAAACCACCGACCTGACAGGGTGCTGACGCCCGCCGTGTAACCGCGCTATTCCTGCAGAATAGACCGTTCCCATTCCGCAATAAAGTTGCGGCTCTTGAACTGGTCGAGATAGACCAGCAGCCCCGGCCCAAGGCTGATGCGGTATAGCGAAGTCTCGTTCGCCTGATCCAGAACGGTCGATTGCAGCAGCGGCAGAATCCCCGTCCGGGAAGGTCTGCCCCAGCACGAAATCCAAAAACTCCGCCGCCAGCTGCGGGTTTTCCGCGGTCGTCGGGATCAGCATCGTGCGCAGCATCACGATAGAGAAGTCGGAGGGCAAAATGATCGTGAACGCGTCCGAATCCTCGCGCTGCTCCGCGTAGCTGGCCAGCACGTTGTAAACGATCGCCAGCTTCCCGCTCACCACGTCGTCGATCATGTTCGAGGTGCAGCAGTAAAGCTGCGGGTCCAGCGTGCCCATCACCTCCGTCAGCCGCCAATAGGTGTCCGACGCGCGGGCGTCCTGCGTGGCAAACAGGTAGCCCGACCCGGATTGGCGAATGTCATAGGTCCCGACCCGCCCCTCAAAAATCTCGGGGTTCTGGCGCAGGGTGTTGATCAGCTCTTGGCGGTTCTCCGGCACGGGCAGGTCCGCAAACGCGTCGTTGGAGATCACAAAAGCCGCCGGCTCCTGCGTGAAGGCAAACACCATCTCGTTCCACACCGCCCAGTCCGGCAAATTCTCGGTTTGGTCCGAGCTATGCCGCCGCGCCATCCCGTCATTGGCCAGCTTGGTCTGCAAATCCATCGCGCTGGAAATCGCCAGATCAAACGGCTGCTGCTCGTCCAGCACCGCGCGCATCACCTCGGTGGAGCTGGCGACCGTGTAGTCAATGCTCACCCCCGGATGAACGGCCAGGTAGGACTGGATCATCGGCTCAAAGAAGCTGGTATCGGCCGTCGACAGGATGCGCAGCACCCGATCGGCGCCCGCGTCGCCAAACACCGCGCGGTCTTCGATCTCAAAGGCATGAGCCAGTGTTGAAACCCAAATCAGCCCAAAGGAAAGGACAAGGTTACGCATGCGCCGCCTCCTGAATTGTTGCCAAGCGCGATGGTGCCGCCATGGGCGCGCATCACCTCGTCGACGATGGTTAGCCCAAGGCCGGAGCCCACGACGCTTTGCGCGTTCTCCCCGCGCTCGAACCGTTTGAGCAATGTGTCGGTGTCAATTTCCGTGAACCCCGGGCCGGAATCCGACACGACGATGCGAAACCCGTCGCCCGCATTAACCAGTGAGACTTCGACCGCGGTCCCCCCGCTGGAATATTTGATCGCGTTATCAAGCACGTTATGCAGCGCATTTTGCAGCAAAATGGCGTCGCCCACGATCTCCGCCGGGTCAAGGCGCGCGATCTCCACGCGGATCTCTTTCAGATCGCAGACGGGTCGCAACCGTTCCACGGTTTCGGTGATCAGCTCATGCAGCTGAACACGCGTCGATGACAGGTTGTCGGTGCGAAACGTCACCATCGCATGATCCAGCAGCTGCCCGGCCGTGCGGGAGCTTTCGTCAATCGCCCGGATCATTTCGCGCACCGCGTGGCGGTTTTCTTCTTTCTCGACGCGGCGCAGGGTAATCTCGGCCTGCGTGCGGACAATCGCCAACGGGGTGCGGACCCTATGGGCGGCCTCGGTGATAAAATCCTCGGACCGGGCCAGCGATTTTTGAAGCCGCGCCATCAGGTTGTTCAACGACACCACCAGCGGGGCCATCTCGCTTGGCACCGGTGCCGCCACCGGGCGCAGGTCGGAAGGACCCCGGCGCGACACCGATTCCGTCAAGCTGTGAAGCGGGCGAATGGTACTGCGCGCAATCACCATCGCCATGATCGCCGAAAGTGCGAAAAACCCCGCGCCAATGCTCAGTGATATCCGCGAAATGCGGGCGAGGTCGCGGGTCATGCCGGTCAGCGTCTGGGCGACCGACACTTCCAGAAACGCCTGCTTGTTGTCGATGGAAAAGCTGCGCCGCGTCGCCGCGATCCTGATGTCCTGACCAAGATAGGTCACGGATTGGAACGTCATGTCGTTGCTGCCAAAGGTCTCGGGCCGGGGCAAGTTGTCGTAGCCCGACAGAAATTCGTCCTGCAACCGGATCGCGTAAAACGCGCGCTCATCCGTCACCCGGTCCAGCATCGACAGCGCCGAATAGGGCAGGTCGACTGACATCTCGCCCTGCGACACTCGGGCGCTGTCCAAAATCGAAATCGCCGACGCGGCAAGGATGTTATCTTGCGTTTCCTGCGCGATCTGCTGGAAGACCGATTGCATCACAATATACAGCAGCACCCCCGTCAGCGCCGAGCTGACCAACAGCATGAACAACAATCGCTGCCGAATGCTGCTTTTGGTGTTTGGCGCTGTCATGCCAGTTCTAATTTGTAGCCCAATCCGCGGACCGTTGTGATCGAGACATCGCTGTCATCAAGATGCTTGCGCAGGCGTCCGACATAGACCTCAATCGCGTTCTCGGACGCGTCTTCGTCGTAGGAAAACAACCGGTCCACCAGCTTGGGTTTTGAAAAAACCTGGTTCGGCGCATTGACGAAAATCTCGAAAAGGCGCAGCTCGCGCGTGCGCAATTTGGTCTCGGTGCCATCTATTTTCAGCGTGCCCGCGAGGGAATCAAATTCCAACGCCCCGAAGGACACCACGTTGCGCGCCTCGCCGCCCTGACGGCGCAAAACGGCCCGGCAGCGCGCTTCCAGCTCTGAAAAATCGATGGGTTTGACCATGTAATCATCGGCCCCAAGATCCAGCATCCCGACACGATCTGACACCTCAGAACGGGCGGTCAGAACAATGATCGGTGTGCGTGATTTTGCTGCCCGTTGTTGCGCCAGAAAGCTGCGCCCGTCGCCGTCTGGCAGCATAATATCCAATAAAATCAGATCGTAATCAGCCGTGTGGATGTAATCCGTTGCCGTCGCCAGATCGCCTGCATGATCGACCACATGCCCGTCCAGACCAAGCCGGTCCACCACGGCGCGTGCCAAGGCATCATTGTCTTCAATAAGCAGAAAACGCATGTCGGGTTTTTCTTTCTCGCACCTTGTCAGCCGTGTGTCAGTTTGGACCGTCAAACTTGCCCGACATGAGCGGCCTGTGCCGTAAATGTCAAATGGGAGGAAATTTACATGACTTTTAAAATGGGCCGCCGCGCCCTTATCTCTGCTGTTGCAGCATTCGGACTTGCTGGCCCCGTGCTGGCGGATGGCCATCAGGTTGTCGACAGCATCCACTTCTTGATCCCCGGCGGTGCCGGTGGCGGCTGGGACGGAACCGCGCGCGGTACTGGCGAAGCTTTGACAGCTGCGGGGCTTGTGGGCTCTGCATCTTATGAAAACATGTCTGGTGGTGGCGGCGGTAAGGCCATCGGCTACCTGATCGAAAACGCCGATAGCAACCACGGCACGCTGATGGTGAACTCGACACCTATCGTGATCCGGTCGCTGACCGGTGTGTTCCCGCAAAGCTTCCGTGACCTGACACTGGTTGCAGGCACAATCGGCGACTACGCAGCGCTAGTTGTTGCAGCCGATAGCGACATCAAAGACGTGAATGGCCTGATCGATGCGTTCAACGCGGATGCCTCTGCTGTTGCCATCGGCGGTGGCTCGGTTCCGGGCGGTATGGACCACTTGGTCGCGGCCATGGTGTTCCAGGCTGCGGGCGCTGATCCTGTTGCGATGAAATACGTCCCCTATGACGGTGGCGGCGCGACAATGGCGGGTCTTCTGTCTGGCGAAGTTCAGGCTGTCTCCACCGGGTTTTCTGAGGCCGTTGAGCTGGCCAAAGCCGGCGAAGTGCGCATCATCGGCGTGACCGCTGACGAACGCGTCGACGCCTATGCCGACGCGCCCACAATGGTCGAGCAAGGCAATGACACCACGTTCGTTAACTGGCGCGGGTTCTTTGCGGCACCTGGTCTGCCAGCCGACAAGCTGGCCATGTACCAGGACGCCATCGACAAGATGTACGCCACTGAGGAATGGGAAGCCGTGCGCGCTCGCAACGGCTGGGTCAACATCCACAACCCTGGCGCCGAGTTCGAGACATTCCTGGAAAATCAGGAAACCGTCATTGGCGATCTGATGAAGAAGCTGGGCTTCCTCTAAAACACCGCACTTATGGCGCGCCCGGCCTGCATGGATCGGGCGCGCCTCCTTGGGAGGGGACACACTAATGGCGATTGATCGCTGGATAGCCTTCGTGATCTTGCTGCTCTGCCTGGCATATGGGTACGGCGCCTATTTCACGATGGACGGGCTCTTGCCGCCCATCATGAAGCAACGCCCGATCTGGCCCTCAACCTTCCCGAAGGTCTTGGTCACAGGCGGCATCATCTTCTCACTGATCATCCTGCTGGGCCTGGAGAAAACCCCCGCCAAGGAAGACACCGGCGACATCAGCCTGTCCCGCCTCAGCGAATACAAATACGGCCAAGCGATCCTGCTGCTGGGCCTTATGGTCGCCTACGCGGTGCTGCTGCGCCCGCTGGGGTTCATCGCGTCGACCTTCCTGTTCCTGACGCTCGGCAGCTTCATCCTGGGCGAGCGCCGCTACCTGCTGATGGCCGTCGTCTCTGCCATAGCCGCCGGGTTTGTCTGGTATCTGGTGGACGCGGTGCTGGGCATTTTCCTGCGCCCGCTGCCCCTATTCCTGGTCGGAGGCTGACATGCTGGACGGGCTTCTCGTCGGTCTGCAGACCGCGTTTACATTCACAAACATCATGATGGTCATCGGCGGCTGCCTGATCGGCACGTTCATCGGCATGCTGCCCGGGCTGGGCCCGATGTCGATCATCGCGATCATGATCCCGGTGGCGATCACCATCGGCGATCCGTCCACGGCGCTGATCTTGCTGGCGGGGGTCTATTATGGCGCGGTCTTCGGCGGCTCCACGTCCTCCATCCTGATCAACGCGCCGGGCGTTGCCTCCACGGTCGCCACCTCCTTCGATGGCTACCCGATGGCGCGCGCGGGCATGGCGGGCAAGGCGCTGACAATCGCTGCGATCTCGTCCTTTGCGGGCGGCACAATCGGCGCGGTGCTGCTTGCCATTTTCGCCCCTGCGCTCGCCTCGGTCGCGCTGCTGTTCCACAGCTCGGAATATTTCGCGCTGATGGTGGTAGGCCTGTCGGCAATCGCGGCCTTCGCGGGCACGGGGCAGGTCTCCAAGGCGCTGCTGATGACCTTCGTGGGCCTGATGATGGCCACGGTGGGCGAGGGCGTGCTCTTCAACATGCCGCGCTTCACGATGGGGGTCATGGACCTGCAGTCGGGCTTTGGCTTCATCACGCTGGCCATGGCCATGTTCGCCCTGCCGGAGGCGATCTATCTGGTGCTCGACCCAAGCCGGTCCAAAACCGGCGACGGCGACTCCGGCAAAATCACCAACCTGCGCATTTCGCGGGACGAGGCGCGCTCGATCGCCCCCGTCATTGGCCGCCAATCCCTGCAGGGCTTCTTCATCGGCGTACTGCCCGGCGCGGGCGCCACAATCGCGTCCTTCCTCGGCTACGCGGTGGAACGCAACATCGCGCCCAAAGAGGAACAGGCACAATTCGGCAAAGGCGCGCCCAAGGGCATCGCTGCGCCGGAGGCTGCGAATAATGCCGCCTGCACCGGGTCATTCGTGCCGCTGCTGACGCTGGGCATTCCCGGCTCCGGCACCACGGCGATCTTGCTGGGCGCGTTGATCGCGCTCAATGTCAGCCCCGGCCCGCGCCTGATGGTTGATGAGCCGCAGATCTTCTGGGCGGTGATCATCTCGATGTATCTGGGCAATCTGGTGCTGCTGATCCTCAATCTGCCGCTCATCCCCTACATCGCCAAGGTGCTGGCGGTTCCGCGCAACTACCTGATCCCGTTCATTTTGTTCTTCACGCTGATGGGCGCCTATATCGGACAAAACAACGCGACAGAGCTGCTGATCCTTGTAGGTTTCGGCGTCTGTGCCACGATGCTGCGCTTTGCCGACTACCCGCTCGCGCCGCTGCTGATCGGCTTCATCCTCGGCCCGCTATTGGAGAATAACTTCTCCCGCGCCATGCAGCTTTACGATGGGGTCGCCTTCATCTGGGAACGCCCGATGACGCTTGGCCTGCTGATCCTGGCCGTCATTCTTGTGGTCCTGCCCAGCTATCGCCAGCGGCGCGCGCGCATTCGTGCGGAAGGCGTTGCAGATGGGGACTAGCCCGCTGGCAGGGATCAGGGTTCTTGACCTGACAAATGTGCTGGCCGGGCCCTATTGCTGCTACCAGCTGGCGTTGATGGGGGCGGATGTCATCAAGATCGAACGGCCCGGTTCGGGTGATCTGGCGCGCGTTCTGGGCGCTGATCCGGCCCGCAACAAGGCCAATATGGGGATCAGTTTTCTGGCCCAAAATGCCGGGAAAAAATCTGTTACGCTCGACCTGAAATCCCCGCGCGGCAAGGAGCTGTTGAAAACTCTGGTGCAGGGCGCAGATGTCCTTGTCGAAAATTTCAGGCCCGGTGTGATGAAGCGACTGGGCCTCGATTACGACGCGCTGAAACGCGTGAACCCCAAGCTGATTTACTGCGCAATCTCAGGCTTCGGGCAGACCGGTCCGCGCAAAGATGACCCGGCCTATGATCAGATCGTGCAAGGCGTGGCCGGCGTCATGTCGATCACCGGCGCGCCCGCCACAGGGCCGTTCCGCGTGGGCTATCCGCTGGCCGACACAACAGGCGGCATGACCGCCGCCATGGCCATAGCGTCTGAACTGAACGCGCGTCCGCGCGGCGCATTTCTGGATGTGTCGATGACAGATGCAGTGGTCTCGGCCATGGGGTGGGTAGTCTCAAACCACCTGATTGGCGGGGTCGCTCCGGCGGCGCATGGCAATGAAAACACCACATCTGCGCCCTCGGGCACCTTTGCCACAGCCGATCAACCGATCAACATCGCCGCCAACCGGGATGAACAATGGGACGCATTGGCCCGCCATTTGGGCCGTGCCGATCTGTTGGACAATCCGGCCTACCTGACGCGCGAAGATCGCAAAGCCAATCGCCACGCCCTGCGTGCTGAGCTGGAAAAAGCGCTCACCACAAAACCCGCCGCTGGTTGGGTCACAGCGCTCAACGCGCTTGGTGTGCCGACCGGCCCGGTTTTGACCGTGCCGCAAGTTCTTGAAGACCCGCAATTGAAGGATCGCGGCATGATCGCCACGCTTCCCATGGGGGCCGAGCAGATCCAAGTGACCACCGCCCCTGTCGTTGTCGATGGCGTCAGACCCGCGCCTGATACGCCGCCGCCGACGCTTGGGCAGCACAATGCAGAGATTTGGACCGAAGCCGGGCTCTCAGCAGATCAGATTTCAACGCTGAAAGACGAGGGCGTGATATGAGCGATGTTTCAGATTGGTGGCGCACCTCCATCATCGACATGGAACCGGGCCGCATTCATCTGCGCGGCCATCCGATTCAGGACCTGATCGGCAATACCAGCTTTGCTGAAATGATCTGGCTTATGGTGCGTGGCGACAGGCCCAGCCCTGACCAAGCCCGATTGTTCGAGGCGGCTTTGGTTTCAGCCGTTGATCACGGCCCCCAAGCCCCCTCCATCGCCGCCGCGCGCATGGCCGTGACCTGCGGTTTGCCGCTTAACAATGCCATGGCGAGCGCGGTCAACATGCTGGGCGACGTCCATGGCGGCGCGGGCGAGCAGGCGGTAGAGCTTTACTATCACATCCGCGATTTTGACGGGGACACCAGCGCCGCCTTGGATGACTGGATCGCTGCGCACGGAAAAATTGTCCCCGGTTTCGGGCATCGGTTTCACGACCCCGTGGACCCGCGCGCACCACGCCTGATGGAACTGGTTGATGAGGCTGTTGTTGCAGGCGCTTGCATGGGCACGTTCCGCCAGATCGCGGGGCAGGTTGAACAGAACCTCGCGTCGCGGAAAACCCGCGCCATCCCGATGAATATCGACGGCGCAACAGCCGTGATCTACGCCGAGCTGGGGTTCGAACCGCCGCTTGCCCGCGGTCTGTTTTGCCTGTCGCGATCCGTCGGCATCCTCGCCCATTCCTGGGAACAGCTTCAACAAGGCGGGCGCAACAAAGGCCCGACGCCGCCCGGATATCGCTGGACATATGACGCGACCTGAAGGCGATCTGCGGCGCGTGCCGCAGAGGTTTCTAAATCGTTAAAATTTTTTGAGAAGTGTTTTTGATCAAGTACTTGCCGGATTCCCCGCATGCGGGGCGGCGCGATTTCAGGCGCGATGCGCCCCATCAGCCAGGGATTTCACAAAAGCCAGCACCTGCTCCGGGCTCTCTCCATCCGCGATCTTCTGAACGATGGCCGAGCCCACAACGGTCCCATCAGCCACCCCAGCAATCGCCTCCGCAGACTCGGGTGTCTTCACCCCGAAGCCCACGATAATCGGCAAATCCGTGCTTTCTTTCATCCGCGCCACCTCCGGCGCCACATCACCCGCCTGAGCCTCCGCAGCCCCCGTGATCCCGGTGATCGAGACGTAGTAAACAAACCCCGACGTATTCTGCAGCACCTTCGGCAACCGCTTGTCATCCGTCGTCGGCGTCGCCAGCCGAATGAAGTTCAACCCCGCCGCCTGCGCCGGAATACACAGCTCGCTGTCTTCCTCCGGCGGCAGGTCCACCACGATCAACCCGTCCACCCCCGCGTCCTTCGCATCGACCAGAAACCTGTCCACGCCATGCGAATAGATCGGGTTGTAGTATCCCATGATCACAATCGGTGTCACTGCATCGCCGGTCCGAAAATCCCGCACCATCTGCAGAGTTTTCTCCAACGTCATGCCAGCTTCCAGCGCCCGCTGCCCGGCCAGCTGAATGGTCGACCCGTCCGCCATCGGATCGGTGAAGGGCAGACCCAGCTCGATGATATCAACGCCCGCCGCCGGCAATCCTTTGACGATCTCCAGCGACGTGTCGTAGTCGGGATCGGACGCCATCACATATGTCACGAAAGCCTTTTTGCCTTCGGATTTCAAACGGGCGAACGTGTCGTCGATGCGGGTCATGGGCGTCTCCAAATCTGCTCGCGCAGTCTTGCCGCAAGCCGGGGGGATGTTCAATCGCCCAATCATGCCTATATGGGGGTCATGAACTACGTATTAGCGCTTTTTCTGCCCCCGTTGTCGATCCTGCTACTTGGCCGGGTCTTTCTCGCAATCTTCGTTTTTATCATCTGGATCCCTGCACTGATCTTTTCGGGCGGGCTGACACATCCGATGTTCATAGCGCTCGCCTGGCTTTTGATCTTCCAATCCCAAGAAGACCGCCGCGCCCGCTGAGGCTTGCGCGCGCCCAGCCTTGCCCGTAGGTAGCGGCGAGCGAGAGAGAAGGAGCGTCAGATGGGTTTCAAAATGGGCATAGTCGGGCTGCCAAATGTCGGCAAATCGACGCTATTTAACGCGCTGACCAAAACTGCTGCCGCGCAGGCCGCGAATTTCCCGTTTTGCACGATTGAGCCGAATGTCGGCGAGGTTGCCGTACCAGACGCACGCTTGGACACGCTCGCAGGGATTGCGTCGTCCAAACAGATTATTCCGGCCCGGATGACATTTGTGGACATCGCAGGGCTCGTGAAAGGCGCCTCCAAGGGGGAGGGGCTGGGCAACCAGTTTCTGGCCAATATCCGCGAAACAGACGCTATTGCCCATGTGCTGCGCTGCTTTGAAGATGGTGACATCACCCATGTCGATGGCCGCGTGGACCCGGTCGAAGATGCCGAAACGATCGAGACCGAGTTGATGCTCGCCGACCTAGAATCCATCGAAAAGCGGCTGGTCAATATCGTGCGCAAAGTGCGCGGCGGTGACAAAGAGGCGGTCCAGCAAGAACGCCTGATGAAAGCCGCGCAAGAGGCCCTGGAAAACGGCAAGCCGGCACGCAGCGTCGACGTGGATGACGATGACATGAAGGCTTGGAAAGGCCTGCAACTTCTGACCACCAAGCCGATCCTTTATGTTTGCAATGTCGACGAAGCCTCCGCCGCTGAGGGCAATGCATTCTCGGCGAAAGTGGCTGAGATGGCCGCGGCGCAAGGCGCGGGAACCGTCGTAATTTCCGCTCAGATTGAAGAAGAGATATCGCAGCTAGAGGCTGACGAAGCCACCATGTTTCTTGAGGAAATGGGTCTGGAAGAAGCCGGACTCGACCGCTTGATCCGCGCGGGCTACGAGCTGCTGAAGCTAGAGACCTATTTCACCGTAGGTCCGAAAGAAGCCCGCGCCTGGACGATCCGCGAAGGCACCTCAGCGCCGAAAGCGGCGGGGGTCATTCATGGTGATTTTGAAAAAGGCTTTATCCGCGCTGAAACCATCGCTTATGACGACTTTGTCGCGCTTGGCGGCGAACAACCGGCTAAGGAGGCAGGCAAGATGCGCGCCGAAGGCAAGGCCTATACCGTCAAAGACGGTGATGTGCTGCATTTCCTGTTCAACACCTAAAGCGTTTACTGAACCTAAAGCGTTTACTGACGGGCCAGATCAAAATTTGCGATCTGTGCCCAGGCCTGTAGGCGGGCGATAACGCCCATCTGACGCGCGATCAGATATTCACCCGCATCGCTGACCGTGATGCGTGGCGCACCACCAAGCTGGGTTGGCTTTTGCTGATGTACCTTGGAAAAACCGCTGGTATTCATCTTGATCACGACCTGTTTGTACTCGGTCAGCCGTTCCAGATAGGCGCGTGCGCGCTTTGCCTCATAGGGCGTCGTCCCAATTGTCGCTAAAAACCTGTCTAGGGCACTGCGACAGCTATCCGACAAAACCGCGTTGAGATGCATATTGGGGCCGCGATCCAAGAAGCGCGCGCGGTTCTCGAAATAGTGGCAGGTTCGTGTAAGCGGGTCGACCTGAAGCTCTGCCCATGGCGAAGCAGAAAAGCCAGGCCGCACAACACCCAGGCTGATCAAAAACAGAAACAAAATCCATCTGGCCATACAAAACACCTCTACGTTCTTGGCCGTGAACCGAGGCAGCCCCGGCAGTGTAATATGAATTGTCATGGAACCGTTACAATTTTGTTGAGCCAATTTTTTGACGCTCGTAAGGCAAGCCAAATTTCAATGCTTGCGGAGGCTGCGCGGCATCGCTAAACGGGCAAGTGGAGACGTGGCCGAGTGGTCGAAGGCGCTCCCCTGCTAAGGGAGTAGGCCCGGAAGGGTCTCGAGGGTTCGAATCCCTTCGTCTCCGCCACCACACCATTATTGCTAGTTTGATCGGGCCGCCTTGGGTGGCCTTTTTTCTTTGTTTTATTGATCAGAAGGTACTCTTTCGTCGGCCTTGAGTTTTCTTCGATTGGATCTATATTCGTTCCTTGAGTGGTATTGAATGTGGTATTTTTGATGGCCCTATCGGGCAAATTGACAAAGAAGCTTGTCGAGAACCTTGGCGCTGGGCGGCATGGCGATGGCAATGGATTGTATCTGGTGGTCGATCCATCAGGCGCGCGGCGCTGGATCGTGCGCGTCGTGGTCAAAGGGGCCAAAAATAAGAAGGGCGCGCCTTTGCGGACCGACTTCGGACTTGGCGGGGCGGATATTGTAACAATCAACCAAGCGCGCGAACGAGCGCTCGAATATCGGCGCATGGCCAAGCAAGGTCTGAACCCGCGATTCAACGCCCAGCGCGAAATTCCGACATTCGAAGAATTTGCACAACAGGTTCATCTTGAGCGGATGCCAACGTGGAAGAACGCCAAGCATGGCCAGCAATGGATCAATACCTTGCGCGACTATGCCTTTCCCAAGATTGGGCGGATGCCCTTGGATGGTATCGATCAGCCAGAAGTCATGATGTGCCTGTTGCCAATTTGGACGGAAAAGCACGAAACAGCTCGGCGATTGGCACAGCGGATCAAGACGGTTTTGGATGTGGGAAAATCCAAAGGTTTCCGTTCTGGTGAAAATCCTGTGATGGGGATCAAGGACGCGGGGGCATTGCCCAAGGTTAAAGCCAAACCAAGACATCACAAAGCGATGGCTTGGAGTAAAGTGCCTGCCTTCTACGCTGATCTGAAGTCGCGCAATGCGATGGCGGCAAACGCTTTGCGGTTTACCTGTTTGACAGGATCGAGGACGAATGAGGTTCTTGGGATGCGGTGGGATGAAATCGACTTGGATGCGCGGTTGTGGGTCTGCCCAGACGAGCGAATGAAAACGGGCGAAGAGCACCGCGTTCCGCTTACGGATGAAATGCTGGCGATCATTGAACCATTGCAGGCATTAAGGTCTGAATACGTGTTTGAGGGCCAGAAACGGCACAAACCACTTTCAAACATGGCGATGTTGATGCTGTTGCGCCGCATGAATGTTGAAGGAGTTACGGTCCACGGGTTCAGGTCTACGTTTCGCGACTGGGCGTCGGAAGTCGCCAACGCGCCACGTGAAATCGCCGAAATGAGCCTTTCGCATCGGTTTGGGTCGGATGTGGAACGGGCTTACGCGCGTTCTGATTTGCTGGACAAACGACGGGCATTGATGGAGCGCTGGTCTCTATATGTTTCGGACCAAGGCGGCAAAGTTGTGAGCTTGGCGCGATGAGTAGACGAAAAACGATATTTTATGGAGGGAGCCTCGATGAACGGCTAAACACCTGCCTTGGTTTCCCAGAATATGAGCGCGCTCGGGAGCTTTTGCGGGAGATTGATTTTGAGGTGCCTGAGATCGATTGGTTCTCAATTGAGTCCGTTTGCGATCACGAAATTTCAGCCTATTCACGGGAAGAGATCGATCTAGCATTTGAAGCAGAAATTGGGTTCAGGGTGCGTAGAGCCGTCACTCAAGAACTGAGTGGGTCAATGCCCAAAGACGAGACGTCGGAAGCTGAATTTCTTAGAAAAGCTGATAGGATCGCTTCGCTTGCTCAAAAGCTGACGCAAGAGATTGATGAGTTGGCCGAAATTGGTAGCGCGTTGATTTTAAGGCCTTTGCGTAAAGATGGCCTGACTTCTGTAGAAGAGCCGGAAGAGTTCTATGCCAAGGTTACTGGTAGAACAGAACCACCAACTTCCGGTTGTTTTGCTGACTACTACTCATTCAGGAAGGTGTTGGATTACTACGCAACATTTTCGGCTATGAACGGTGACTTTCAGTCACTCACGGGTGACAGATTTGGTCGAATGCTCGATTATTCTTGGTATGAAACGTTTGTTAGAAGAGTGGTATTGGCGCTGTGGCCGACGAGCTTTCCTATGACTGTCACAATCCCTACAGATACCAATATGGACTACGCTTCGCCTGTAATACTGGTTCTTGAAGAGCTTCGCAGGCAGTTTAAAGAATTGGCGGACCAAATGCCGGGACTGTCCGATATGCGTGAAGAGTGGAGCTATCGCCAACATGCCCGCCTTGTTTTGAAGCTCAGAGAGGATTTTGAGAAAAGCGAGGTATTCTGGGCGCAAGTGCAACTTCGAAAATATGAAGCGGATCAATCCGCTATTCGCAAAAATGAATTGTGAAAGCGGATTACCAATCAAATAGAATCGAAGGCAGTTAGGTCGCGTTGAAGCATCCTGAGCGGAGTTAAATGCGATGAAACTGTTCGACCAAAACCGAAATTACGTCCTTGTTGACGAAGAACTCAACCTCATTGGGGACCGCGATAAACTGGCGCAATGGCGTCACAAAGGCGTGGGGCCAGCCTTCTACCGATTGGGCCGCAAGATCATCTATCGCGGAGCCGATTTGAATGCCTGGGCCGATGCCCAGCGTGTTGATCCGAGTGATGGCCGCTCCTAATGTCGCGGCGCTTCAAGACGCGTCGTATCAAAGGTAACAAAGCCTATCGAATTGATGAGCTAGCGGATGCCGCGGACGTAGTGCCTGCGACGGTCCGACAATGGCTTAAAGCCGGCATGGATCGGCTCGATGGCAACCGTCCGACGATTATTATGGGGTTTCAGGCGCTCGCCTTTCTCGAAGCTCGCAAAGCAAATGCAAGTCGCCCATTAAGCTTGGGGGAGTTCTATTGCTTCCGTTGCAAAGCCCAAAGAAGCGCGCTGGGCGCGATGGCGGACTATGTGCGCGCGAGTACCACGGGCGGTCGTTTGAAGGCGCTATGTTCCGTATGTGAGTGCCAATGCAATCGTAATGTCAGTGCCCGTGAGATGCCCGCCATTCGCAAAGTTCTGGAAGTCGTGAACAGGGACAGTCGGTTACCCTAAAGGAACCCCTCAACCCCCTCTTAAACCTACACTTCGGAAAGGACGCTGAGTCATGCGGAAATACAATGCAGAAAACGAGCGATTGAAGCGGCGATATGAGCAGTATCTGCGTGAAGCCAAAGGGCAAGACGACAAGTCCATTGACAAGATGCGCGCGGCCCTAGTGAAGTTTGAAGAGAGCACCAAGTACAAGCCGTTCAAGGTGTTCCGTGTCGATCAGGCGCGTCAATTCAAGGACGCCTTGAGCCGCGCTAAGACCGTCCAAGGCAAGCCGTTGGCCCTTACAACGATTGATGCAACGCTGAGGTTGGTCAAAGGGTTCTTCCATTGGCTGGCAGGCCAACAAGGCTTCAAGAAGGTAGTGACCTATTCGGAGGTCGAATACTTCAACAACAACCGAAACGATGCCCGAGCGGCCCGCGCCCAGCGCACCGTTCAATATCCTTCAACGAAAGCCATCTATCATGCGTTTCAAGGGATGGCTGATCGAACTGAGTTGGAACGGCGCAACAAAGCCATGTTTGCCTTCTTGGTGATCACGGGCGCGCGGATCGGGGCCGTGTCTTCGTTGCGTCTCAAACATATCAACCTTGTTGATGGGTTTGTGTTTCAGGACGGGCGAGAGGTTCGCACGAAAGCTGGCAAGACCTTCACAACATGGTTCTTCCCAATGCATCCAGACTATCTAGCGTTTTTCACCAAGTGGGTGACTTATCTGCGCGGTGAAATGATGTTCGGCTCCGAAGACGCGGTATTCCCACGGCCCGAGCGGCGGTTGGTCAACGGAAAGTTCGTCTTCGATACCGTCTCACGCGACATCTATGCCAACGGGTCCATCGTCAACGAGGTTTTTAAGGCGGCATTCACGCAAGTCCAGATGCACGCTTACGGCGCGCACAGCATCCGCAAAACACTTGTTCAAGAGATGAACGACCGCGATCTGACACTTGCCGAACAAAAAGCATGGTCGCAGAACTTGGGGCACGAGAATTTTGCCACAACTGTGTCTAGCTACCTACCTGTTTCAAATCAGCAACAGGGCGCACTAATTAGAGGGCTGACGAAAGCTTGAGGCACCCCCATGATCTTTGGGTGAACAATGCCGAAATACTCGCAGTGACGGCGCATAAGGGCCGACTTTATCTCAGCTCTTCTTCACGTTCCCGCAGTAGGCTCACTAACTCACCACGCGCCTTACTCCTATTCTTTCTTGGCCATGACCATTGGGGCTCTGCTTTGCTCTGCAATGTATCTCGCAATCGTTTTAGTCTCGGATCTTCCACCGCCGTCTGAAGTGGCGCAAATCGGCATGAGATTTCGTTTTCAAGCCCATCGCAGCACAAGTGGCCATAAGTTCGGCTAACGGTATAAGTGTTGGTGTGGCCTAGTTGCTTCGCAACCATCGCAAGCGGCGTCCCTGCCTGTACCAGTTGGCTTGCGTAGGTGTGTCGCAGGCCGTGAAACACGAAACCTTCGGGCAAGCCAGCCCGCCGCACGGCTTCCTTGAATAAGTGTTTATGGCAGCCAGACCATGCCCGACCCGAGGACATCCGGAAGACGAGGTCTTCGTCATCTGAGTCTACAACTTGATCCAAGAAAAATGTCATGCCTTCGTTTGGCAGTACTACGTATCGCCCACGATGACTCTTCATTGGTTGAACATAGATTCCAAAAACGTGTCCCCCGACCTCTCGTGCTTTCAGGCGCGTCAATTCGGACACTCGGCAGCCTGTATAGAGAGCACCCTGCACCAAGAGGGCTAAATCGGGGCGGCAGGAAGCGATGAGGCGCTTTGCCTGTGCGCGTGTCAAAAAGAACTGCCGCGGTGTGTCAGCGTGTGGAACCCGTCTGATACGCCTCCAGTACAGTTCACTTTTAACATCACCATTTTCCCAAGACATCTCGATTGCCGTTCGTAGAAGTCCGATGACCGTGTTGAGGGTCTTTTTTCTTTTGCGAAGTCGTTCGTGATCTATTTCCTCGAGGCGCACCCGGCCTCCTCGGGTGCCCCGTCCCCGTTTGGGCGCTGTTTCGAGGACGTCTATACAGAACTGCGTAAGAACGGATTGGCTGAGTTCCTCGACTGGCAATTAGCCAAGGCGAGGAAGGATGTGATGGTTGATCAGCGACAAGGTTGTCTCGAAGTATGTCTTTGCGGCCGCGACACGTTTCCATTCCACATAGGAGCGCATAGCATCGCCGACTGTGAAGCGGCTTTCCGTTTTGGTGTAGTGGAGCTGACGATTTACCCCTGCTTTATAAGGCTCTGAAGCTGTGGCAAGAACATTTGGTTCGTTAAACCAGTTATTTGCACGCTCCAATGCTTCAACGTAGGTCAACCCATCACGTTGTATCATCCTGTGCGGCCCAAGCCTTGTCTGGGAGTAGCCACCGTCCAACCTTCGAATGCGCGCCATCCAATGCAGGCTGCCAGAAGCTTTTTTCTGCAAACCAATATGGCGGCAGAATTCCAAAATGTTCCAGTATGGGCTGTTTCTTGGCTGTAGCTTTCTCACGTTCTCCTCAGAGGACAGCGAGGGTGCGTGTGCAAATTTTCGCATGTCTTTATTGCTCCGTTTTGTTAGACGAAGTGAGTGTCACTGAGGAGATCAAATTGGCAACTTTTTTCCTTAGCGCTTGGAGGATCGAGTGTCTGCTCGGTGGATGCTGTTGCGCAGCGCGGCATTTCAATTTGAATTGCTGGTTTGGGCCGTCCCCGCATCGCTGGGCACCTTCGGCCATGGTCATGCCTATGCCGCGCTATATCCGACGTCGGCTCTGAGTCTAGAGTACCCAATGCTGCTCATTGCACAAATGACTGCATTGATCATTTGACACAGAGCTACTCTAACCCTCTATCGAAGGATTGGAGGAGCAATCGCACAGATGAAGGTTTCCGATTTGTCCGAAGCGTGCGGGCCGTCTGCACACACAATCCGGTTCTATAAAAAGTCCGGCATGCTGCCCGAGATTGAACGTAGCGCAGATGGCCACCGTCACTTCGCGCCGCGCCATATCGAGTGGCTGACACTTCTCTACTAGTTCCGCGAGGCCGGTATGTCACTCAAGCAGATGCGTCGGTTCACCGCTCTTGCGAAGGAGGGGGAATGGGGATCGCCGAGAGGCGCCAGATCCTTGCCGACCATGCAGCGACCCTCAAGGCCAAACTCGCAGCGCTTGACAAATGCGAGAGCGTCTTTTGAGCACAGAGTATGTGTGCTAGTTTTTTGGTTCGAGAAAATGAGAAGAAACTGCGAAATATGTCCACAGAATACATCGATGATCCCAAACCTCATCTTTTTCGTGGTGTTGAGCCGTTATTTGGTTCTAATGTACCATAGGTACAGAAACGTCAAAAACGAGATGGTTGGCTATCAAGTTAGGCTAACGCGAGGTCATCGCACTTGTTAACCTTTGATTTACCATCTTTGACGATAAGTTGCTTAGGTTTCGCTGGACATCGTCCAGCCTCTACCCTTCGGAACGAACTTTTTTGCTCCGGTAGAACCTGACTTCTTAGCTCTAGTTTTTCACTACAAAGTTGACTACTTTCTTCCAAAGCGAAGCCACGCAGGCTAAATTGACCTTTCGTTAACTATTTTGCTCGTGAATCTACCTCGCCAGCGTTGAGGGTAGTTATGCTTAAATTCATTGAACACCTAAGCCAAGTTAAGCATTTAGCCGAGCTTGAGGGGGATGACCTCTGGGAGCGTTGACCTGAAGCGGTATTGGACTATTTGATAATCTGCTCTGAAGTAATCGAGAAAAGCTTGTTGGCGCGAGAATAGCCCCTCTCGTTCCGACATAAATCCTCGTAAAGGTGCTCATGTGGGTTCTCAGATGAGCGAGTTTTAGCCAAATGTGAATCAATCGTACTGTGAGTTAAGCTTCTGTTAAGCTGTAGAGATGAGTTTACGGGTGCGTAATGTGGAGGCTTGAGATGTCCAAAAGTGAACTTATCGAACGTACAAACCAAGCACTTCTGGCGGCAGAAGCAAATGGATTTCCAGAAACAGAGAAAGCGCTGCGCTTCTTCCTCGCGGAGTTAGAAAAGGAACTACGGTCTACACCGGGCAGTTTGGAGAAGTTTTTAGAATCGTCTTATGAAACCCTGTGAGAATTCGGATTTTTTTATTCTTTGAATGCTCTTTGATAGTTCCCTTGCGTAGATATCGCGGATGGTTTCTAAGTCGGATATTATCTTTTCATCCTGGATCTGCGCAGCAAAGACATGTAGCTCTTTGAGCATTTCCCCCAACCTATCGTCATTTTGCATAACTTCCTCAAAAAATCGCTTTGCTCGCTTGTCCACGAGCCTCGCTGAGCCAATAGCCTTTTCGGCTAGTGGTTAACAAAGGGTTAGCATTTCAAAAAAGTGCTTTTCGAACCACATCTGTGTTGCTGACTTATCGCTGTCTTCGCTCGGGTGTCCTGCCAATTGGCTTTGTGGAGATGTTCAGCTTCTGACCAGGTTGTGAAAAGAACATCTTGGTAACGACTTGTTAGGGGAATCGGCCCATCCAAGATGCAACGGGTGCGAGGCCAACCTGCCAAACCTGAGGGGATACTGATGAGCATTGATTGTCTAGTGGATGCGATAAACAGCCTACGCGCCGAGGCTGTGGTACAAAAAGATCAAAAACTGCTTTGGAAGATAGCGACAATCGAAACGGTCTTCAAGGACGAGCTTATCAGTAAGCACCGTCATACGAAGTTCGCGAATGAAACGATCAATGTATCCAGCCCCATTGCCTCAATGCTTGAAGAAACCTGTTCCAAGACTTGATGGGCTTAGAACGCTGTCGGTATCATTTGAGACCTTAGCTGCGCATCCATGTCGGCGGTCAAATCCTCGGTACCATCGCCGACCGCCGCCAATACAGCTAAGCAAAGGCCTATGAGGATTGCAGCTAGCAGGACCCAATCGACAGTGACGGCGCCTGTCTCGTCTTCTTGAAACCTTTGTGCAAACCTGTTCATAGAATCTCATTTTTAATTCAAATACATATGGCCTCAAGGCTTGGCAAACCTTGTCACGCCCAGGCTTATAAGAAGAAATATCGTCAAAAGCGGATTGCAAATTAGGCAATTGCTTCAAAAACCGGAAACTGAATATTTTAGCCCTCATGTGCCAAAGAGCGATTTTGTGGCGTGAGTACGAGGCGTGCTAACCTAGCCATAAGCACGCCTGTGATTGTTGGTGTAATTGTTGTTAGCGTTGTGCCTTTTCTCGCCCGAGATCGCGCGCGCATCATCGGCGGCAACAAGGTCGAGCAATAGGCATCATCTACCTCATTTATGGCATATTCCAGCATGGTGGACAGCTACAACGGGACCGAACTGACTAGAAACGCGACGCTCAAATGGAAAGCAAACCGATAGGACGGTTGTCACTCGCTGGGCTAACAGTACCCATGCAGAACGGCCTGATCGTAAGCTAGAAAGCATGGATGTGCGAGGAGTGCCTCAACGAGCACCTACGCCCGTTGCTTCGCCGAGCCTGAGCATGATTGCTGCATGGCCGGCCGACCACAATCACACCTGGCCTCCCGCCAGGATCACCGAGCTGACGCCACATGAATATGCTCGCCTGTCAATTGAAGGCCAAAACCTGAACAAAGAAAACTATGAGCGTGAACACAATTGGGGGCATATCACGCAGCCCAAAAAATTCTGTGAGTAGGCGACACTTAATTGTGATCCCTAAGTTTGTGTTAAGACCTGTGTCCAAAAAACGCTCCCGACGCTCTACTGGGGATATCAGTACTCAACCACTACCTCATTGAGGCTGCCATTCAAGCAGCTGCTGAAGCTGATGCCAATGGCTGCAAAAAACTCCTGCCGCATTGATTGAGTTTGCTCTTGATCTTTGCAATCCAATACAGGTTGTATGTGATACTCAGATACGAGATATATCTTTAGACACAGCTTATTATTGTTTCCAAAACGGAAACGGCAAAGTAACTCTTTGTTAACAATTCAAATTAATTCTTAGACGGACAGGGAGGCCCGAGGACAAGCGGGCTGAAATTGGAGCTTAGGTATTTATGGAAGAAGCAAACTGGCTAGCAGGCTTGCTGGACGACCTTCGCGCGTCTGCCGCGTACGAAAAAGACTGCGAATTATTGTCGCGCGTCGTGCAAATTCAAGAAATTTTCAAGCGTGAGTTAGAGGAACGCGTTCGTAATGCGGAGGCAGATGATCACATCCAATAATTGTATCAAGCGAGACGTACTAAGTGCTTTGAAGGTCGAGGAGGGGCAAGCATCCCTTATTCTAGATCTGCAGGAAAGAACCTTAGAGATTTTTCTATTTCTTAGAAGCCATTCAGCCTGCGGAAAATAGCGCTAAGTTCGCGCGTTCCATGTGTCTGATTTTCGACATTCTCTACTTGGATTCAACTTTCCTTCAATCTCCAAGCTGGCCCAGACCAGAACTTTGAGCAACGGTGCGGTAGGTTGGCAATTGGTTAAAATTCGCTTAATTTTAAAAAGGCAAATGCTCAAATGCGTTCAATTGGGCGCAATCAGGATTGTAGCTCAGCCGGAGCACTGAGCGGTTTGCAAAGCCAACAACGCGGATCACAGCCCCAAGTTTGAAGTAGTGTTAGGCGAAGTGAATCCCAAGACAAACAACTGTTGGAGCAGCATCGGTCCACGGAGAAGCGGCTGCTAAGCTAAGAAAGAATTGTGTCGTAAGTCAAGAAGACTCCCCAAGACATTTGAGAATGCAAGGCATTCTGATCGATGGGAAAGTCGCTTTGGGTCGTGGTGAAACGCCCTTTCTTTTTCGGATTTTCTCGAAGACCGTCGTCGGACCGACTTTCTTGGCGTTCATTCAGCACAAAGGCGATTGTGGATATCTGAACGGTAGCTCCAAAGATTTGTTTGAAAACATTGAGGGCTCGGAAGAGAGTGTGGAGTGTGCTGAAATCTAGTTAGTAGGGCTCGCTTCAGAGCTTTCTTGAATGCTAACAGTTCTTAAGCGGAGTTTGTATTTTGCAACACTCTAACATGCGGAAGCAGCTGGTTCCTTTAGGGAAACAATTCGTTAAGGCTTCGTTAACTTTTTCGTACAACGCTCCGTTCTATGGGAAGGTATTTGACTGAAGCGCTAAAGGACGGTTGAGGACTTATGAAAGAAGTAGACTGGCTAACGGAGATGCTAGACGAACTATATCGGTTTGCAGTTGATCAAAAAGACCAGGCACTTATCTGGCAGGTAGGGTACACGCGTCGCATCTATGAAAAAGAGCTTGCGTTGGAACGTGCTCTAAGGATTTCGTGCAGCAGTTTAGAAAGTTAGAGTTTTTGAGCGGATTGCGGGTCCTTGCAGGCAAAAAGCTCCCCACCCAGCCGATCCTTAGACACCTCAATCATAAGTTTACTAAGCGCTGTTTTCGTGGCGGGAAAGCCATTCGCTTCCGCTACGAGTATAGCCTCGTTTGTAAGTTTGATCATACCAATCTTAGACATACAGACCTCCACATTACGTAGGCGTAAGCTGATCTCCAATGTTTAACAGTGTCTTAACGAGGGCGTTGCATTGCAAAAATTTGGCTGAAACTCGCCATTAATTGTGTGCGGATGAGCGCGGTATGGCCTAGAATAGTAGGTATCGGGGACATGATTGCAGAACCTAAGGAGCTTGCGATTTCGATCGTATACCAAGGGAGTTTGATTGGGAAGGTTTGAAAGCGGACCAACTAGTCGTGTTTAGAGGCGAATGTGTAACCAATCAGTAGTATTTCTGAAGGAAAAAATTTTACGTCGACCTTTGAGACTTGAAACATGCTTCTAGCGAAGTTTTGCCCCAACCAGGCATCGTTTCCTCTATTTAGCTCAGATTAGTCGAGCGCCTCTTGAGTCTTAGTGCGCAACTAAATTTTAAGTCAAACTTAAGAAAATGAGCAGTAAAACGTCGTTACCGATGTTCAATCTTTACGGCAAGTTGTCGCAGGCGTTGAATGATGATTGGTTGAAAGGGCACTAATATTGGAACACCATGCGCGCGAGGGCATTAGACGAAAAAAATACCCAGAGGTATCAGATATTGCTGTTTGTATCGAAAGAGCTGAAACACTTGACCAATTAGCTGGGGCTTTTGCAAAGATCCCTACTGCGTTTGGGTTCGATCATGCGACAGTTTTCGTCTTAAGTGAGGGGAAGAATTTATTACTAAATTACTTGTGTTTAACAAGCTTGCCAGAAAGGCGTCGAAATGAAATTTTCAAAAAAAATTTTTTTACCAAAAATTCTGTCCTAAATAGAGCCCGAAATGGTGAAGAGTTGGTCTTTTTTGGAGCAACGAAAGCTGCTTCCGATAAGATTGAATCAGCAAAGAATCTTCCCAAGTATTTTGCGGATCAATTTGGTGTTTCTTTCCAAATTTTTCATGAAAGCGGGCTTAGATTTGCATGTGTTCTAACGACTGTTAAGTCGTCAAGATGGGTTTCAGAAACCATTGATTGTTCGCTGGGCGAGCTGAGAGAGATCCTAGAAGAAGCTACTGACTCATTCGTCTATTTATCAAAGGTGGGTGCCTGTCAACATTATGTGTTGACGGAAGATGAAAAGCGCTTCTTGAGGCTTGTTGCGACGAAAGACGATCCAACAATAGCTCTAACGCATGAGTACATCTTTGGAAGCGCGAGAACAATCGAAACCTCTTTGGTTCGCAAATTAGGCGTCAAGACTATATATCAAGCCCTAACGATTGCTGTTAAAAGAAAAATGTTAGATCTTGACGTGCTTACCCGTCACGATATCGTTTCCTCACAAACGGGATTAGTAGGGTTGCGCAAGAGCGAGCAACTCGAGTTCTCAGAATAGATCATATCTTGATTTTAGATAGGTTAGATCACCACCTATATAAGTCTAACAATAAATAGGCTCATGGCTCGCTGTTGGCAGTTAGAAATCGTTGAACCAAGGTCATAGTAAGGTCAAGATAGTTAAGAGGGCTTAGCTCCGCTTACGGCTCGCGCCCAACAAAGATATCCAACGTATTTTTTCGATGCTCCTGTTTGATAGAAATTTACGAACCCGCCACGATTTTTTACAGCGTAGCGCTGGTTGCTATTTTTAATGCACTATTTCTTATGACTGCAGTCAACTCTTCCAATCAAGAAATATATAATTAAATAGGTCTTTTCAGAATTCAAGAGGGTTCAATTAATGGAGGTGGGAGGGCGATGCATTGGTAAAATATAAATAGTTCATAGTTACAAAGTTGAGTCAATTCTACCTAAATTGAATGGATTCAAGAAAATGCTTCGCTTTGTTTACTCCAATGGTCTTAGCCGATTTCCGTTGCTAGAGAATACAATGTTTTCTGACCGAACATTGCAGTTTCGGGACAGGTTAAATTGGCCAGTTTGTGTTGATTCTTTGGGGCATGAGCGCGATGAGTATGATAGCTTTCATGTGAATCCGCTCTATGTTATTTGGGAAGACAAGTTCGGTAAGCACGGAGGTTCCATGCGTTTTTTGCCAACAACAGGGTCGACGATGCTAAATGATCATTTTTTGTTTTTGATCGGTGGTGTAAAAATTTCTAGTTGCCGGATTTGGGAATGTACGCGCTTCTGTTTGGCACCAAATGCCGATCGAAGGGTTGCAGCCGCTCTTGTGCTAGGCGCATCAGAACTAATGGAGCAGCTTGATATTCAACAGTTTGTTGGTGTGTTTGATGCCCCCATGGAACGGATTTATCGGCGTATGGGCGTAAATCCGGCAGTGATTAACCGCGTAGAGTTAGAAGAGGAATTGCTTGGTGTCGGGCTTTGGAGTTTTGATCAAAGTGCCCGAAATAAATTAGAAAAGATCGCAGGATTTGGTAAGGCACAAGCCAAGGAATGGCTTAACTTTTCTTTTGGACCAAGCGGGGAGGGTGAACAATTTTCTGAAATGGCGACGGGTGCATGAAAAGTATCCTTGGTGGTGCCAGCCGGTGTCAAAATAGGCAAAATAGTTGTTTGCCATAGTACCATCTATATCTATGTTAATCGACCCAAATTGGATACTAGAGGTATTGGTTGGCGATACGCAAAGGCGTTTTCAAGAAGTATCATTAGGTCGGTAGCTCCAATGCAAGGCAAAGTGTTCAATGTCGGCGCATGTATAAGTAATTTGAGTTTTCAAGATAAATAACTAAGAATTAAGAATAAATAACTAAGAACTAAGATTGGAACAACTTTGAAGCTGTACGTAGGCTCTGCGAGGGCGTGATTTTTTCGGTAGCAGTAGCAGGAAAGTGACTTGATTTGAACTGATCTAGTTGGAAAATTTGGAAAAAATTTTGTTTCCGAAAGAGATTTCAGGTTAGCTTTCTAGGTATGGACATAGCAAGAGGCAAATTTAATTTAAGTCAATAGTTGATCTATCCAAGTTGTATGCAACTAAAAGTTTTAGTGAAGGCGCGTTGTAGAAATGGTTTGTGATGTCTCATTGTTATCTTTTGTTTCCCAGTCGTTAGTCTGAAGTTCTAAAACGACCTCAGCAATTTTTTTTGATGTTTTCTGAAGTCCAATAGCATAACAGTGTTCCCTTAGATCTTTTAGGATTTCTTGCAAGCACTCGTTTTTCACAATAGATTCTTCTTTCTTAGTTCAGGTTCACAGAGTTGAACAAACATCCAATGAGAATTTTCTAAGCTGTTTTGGCTCTCTTTTTTTGGATCGTCGATATTACGTTCATAGTTTGAATAATTTTCGAACCTGCTAGGAATCGAATGCCGGAACTACATAAATAAGCTGTGATCCTCGACCGGGATATCCTCGACCGGGTCATCGGGGTAGATGCCATGGCCATTGGTCAGGGCTGACCACAGTTCGGAATTGGATTTGGCGCTGTCCTCTTCGCCCAGGGTCAGGGTTTCGATCTTGCCCGACCCCATCCCGTCAGTTCCTAGTACTAAGTGTACGGAGTCTTTGTCATAGTTGATCAATATGGTGGCGTCCTGGCCGTTGCCGAGCCCGACAATCTTGACCGCATCAAAGGCGCCAATCACCTCATCAACAGAGATCAGGGTCTCGTCCAGCGCGCTGCCGCCGGCCAGCTCGGAGATATCAAGATGCAGCTCCGCGCCGCCCAGATTGACGCCCGATTGCACATCCGGGCCGCCATCTTTGAAATGCCCGCTCTGGAATTCCGAGATCGTGCTCATGCCGTCCTTGTCGGCCGTCATGCTCAGGATCGCGTCATCGGCCAGAAGCAGGGTCGCAGTGTCGCCCTTTTCGCCATCAAAGCCGATTTTGACGTCGCTGCCGACGATAGACAGGATGCTGTCATCATTCAGCGCGAAATCGGCGCCGTCGCTGGCCAGGATCACCTGGGCATTGTCGGTGGCGGTCAGTGATGTGGTGCCCACGAAGGTGCCGGTATTGGCGAAACGCCCGCCATCGGCCTCGATGGTCAGCATGTCGCTATCGGCGTAGCCATCCATCCAGAACTGCCCGGCCCGGTCGATGCTGAGCGTCGCGCCGTCATCGCCAACGG
Source organism: Litoreibacter sp. JB4-2 (assembly GCF_055693445.1). Classification (NCBI taxonomy): domain Bacteria; kingdom Pseudomonadati; phylum Pseudomonadota; class Alphaproteobacteria; order Rhodobacterales; family Roseobacteraceae; genus Litoreibacter; species Litoreibacter sp. JB4-2. The sequence continues at coordinate 1,754,070 of NZ_CM146334.1, read as the reverse complement.
CGGTGTAATCCTCGACCTCAAGCAGGCCATGGGTGACGTTGAGCGTGCCGCCATTGCCGAAATTCAGCTCGCTGATCTGCGTGGTGCCGCCATATTGGACCCAGTTGCCGCCCAGATCGACGCTGTCAGCCTCGCCGGGCAGGACTTCCTTGTCCCAGTTCAGGCGGTTGTCCCAGCGCGTGCCCTCGCCCAGATCATTGGGGATGAAGCGTAGCTCGTCGACGCCGGCGCCCGACAGGTCGGGAGTGACGCCAAAGCCTTGCTGGAAATAGGCGATGATCAGATCGGCATCGACAATTTTGGAGGTGTCGCCATCCATCTGCGCGCGCAGATGGTCGGCCAGATCGGCAATCGTGGCGTCGTTCTTGCCCAGAAGCTGCGCGGTGAACAGCTGGATCGTGGTCTGGTTCAAGGTGCCGTAATTCAGCCCATCCGTGTTGACGTTGCGCTCATCGAACTGGTCGAAATGCTTTTGGCCGACCCAGTTATAGACGATCGTGTTGTCGAAATAGGCATCCTCGCCCGAATTGCCCGAGATCGCCGCGTCGGCGCGGTATTTATCGTCCAATTCGTCGGTATTGTTGGGGTCGTAGAGATGCGTGATGATGTTGTCATTCAGCGTCGTGTCTTCGCCCTTGTTGACCGCACCCAGCGTGACAGCGCCCTGACCTTTGACCACGGTCTTATGCGCCCCGGAGGTGATGATATTGTCGGTAAACAACGTGTATTCCCCGACCGCCACATTGGTCTTGTAGGTGCCGCCCAGGAAGTTCAGCCCGGCATTGTTGTCGAGGAAGATATTGTCCTCGATAAAGCCGCCGCCGCGGATCTGGGCGCCATTCGAGGCCGCGCGCATCGAGATATTGTCGCGGAAGGTGACGTCGGTGGTGTCATATTGCAGGTAGACATTGTGGCTGTAATAGCTGGGGGCCTGCGGGTCGTCGGCCGACAGGTTAAAATCATAGCCCTCGGCCCAGCCATTGTGGTCAAACAGGTTGTTTTCCAGCAATATCCCGTCGGTATCCTTGGAAAACAGGCCCGTGGTGCGGTTTTGGGAAGGTTCCCAGATGTCTGTGTTAACTGCGTTTTGCGGCGCGTCATGAGTGATGTCGGTGATGTCCGAATTGCGCAGCGTGAAGCCGTCCCAGCCTTGCACGTTCACGCCGCGACTGCCGGTGAAGGACAGGTCGTCGCCGATCAGATTCTCGCCGTTATAGGCTTTGAACCCGTCGCTGAAATGCAGGTTGGAGAACACGATATTCTCATAGGTGTCGGTTTGGGTCATCGACGCAATTGAGGTCAGCTCGGGGTCGTCGCCCTCGCCGTAAGCGGTGATATGGAGCGGGTTCAGCTCGGATTCACCGCTGGAGCCCTTCGAGACCACCCATTCGATATCGTCATATGTGTGGCCACGTTCAAACAGTAGCCAGTTGGAGGTCGGCTCGAGATCCTTATGGGTGATGGTGTTCCACAACATCATCCCGGCCTCAGTGTTGAGCGCGGTGTCGGGCGTGTCGCCGAGATCCGTCAGGTCAGCGGCGTTTTGGGTGAACCACTTCTCGTCCAGATCCTCGACCTTAAGCCCTTTCATCTTGGCAATATCGGCCAGGCTGATCGCGTCTTTATCTTCGGAGATATGCACTTTGCGGTGGTTGTCGCTATGCTCGACCACGACCTCACCGTCGGCGCCTTCCTCCAGCATATAGAAATCGCCATTGCCCCAGCCTTTTTCCTGGGACAACTCGGTGACATTGAGCTTGATATCCTGGGTGCTGGTCTTGCCGTCGGCGGTCTCGATCTCGACCTTGAAACTCAGATTTGAGGTGTCATCCGTGCCTGAAAGCACCAGCGCCAGCGTGTTGTCGGGGTTGATGCTGAGATGGCCATATTCGGGACCATCAATGATTTTGGCCGACACGATGTCATCGGGATCATCGGACAGCTTCAACGTCGTCACCCGGCCGCCAGCGACGGTGGCGTTGATGTTTTGAGACATGTCGAGCACCACGCCGCCGGGTTCAGGTGGCAGGTCGGGGACTGGCTCAGGATTGGGCTCAGGATTGGGCTCTGGATCAGGCGTCGGTTCTGGGTTTTCAAAAGAAAACACGAAGTCACTATCGCTGAATTCATCGGCATCGGCATAGCCGTAGACCTTGAGGATATTGGTGCCGTCAGTGATCAGGACATAGTCGCTGATTTTCTCGAAGGTTAGGTCTTCTATACTTGCGGCATCCCAACTGGACAGATCCAGTTTATCTTCGCCAATGGTGAAATCACGCAGACGGGCGCCGTCATGCGAACCTTCAACCCATGTAAAAATCTCATTGACTCCGTTGGTCGCATAAGTATTTCGCTCAGAACCAATTTCCAAGACTGTGTAGGCATCAATAGTGGGCGGTTCTGTAGGTTCTTCGCCGACTATGGGTCTTACATATTCATCTGGGGTCTGAGGACGCGGACTCATGTCTGCTAGTTCAGAGACTAGATCGAAACTTTCATCTTTGGAGGAGAAATTTGCTTCTAAAGGCGAAAAAATAAAGTCACTATAAGAAAAGTCATCTGCGTCAGTGTAGCCGTAAACCTTAAGGATATTAGTGCCATCGGTGATCAACACGTAGTCACGAACCTCTTTGAATGTCAGGTCTTCGATGTGCCTGGCATCCCAGCCAGACAGGTCCAGCTTGTCCTCTCCAAGAGTAAAATCACGTAGACGTGCGCCATCATGCGATTCGTCTATCCATTTGAAAGTTTCCGTCGCACCTTCAGTGGCGTAAGTATTTCGCTCGGGGCTTATTTTCAAAGAGATAGAGTCATTTCCATAAAAAGGAAAAAAATCGCTCGATTTGGAAGAAAAGCTCTGAGGAGATTTTTTCTCTAACCCGAAATGTTCTTGTTCTGATATTCCGATGGGAAATTGAAAGGTCTGTATTGTGGTATTAAAAATGTCAAAAAAACTTTCAAATACAACTAAAGGAAATGCATCTACCCCTGTTTGATCAGGTGATTTTTGGTGCCAGCCTGAATTCACGATATTGCTATAGATAGTTGAATTACTTTGGTGTTCACTTATCCTTAAAGTCGGAATCTTCGAGGAAATTTCTGATTTTACAATGAGTGAGTCGTATTGAAACCAGTTAAAATTCGTTTGATGTACCTGAACATCATCCGATAAGTCGTCTCCGATATGGCGAAGGAAATCGCCATGTTTGGAAAAGTCAAATGTTTGACGAAGGTTAAAAAGCGCCGGCCAGTTTCGATCAAACATCTAAGTCTCCAAAAGGTTTCTAGTTCGTCTCAGACGGCGACGCCAGATATCAAAGGCTTTGACGCTGAGCCTAGAGGCTTCTTAATAGGTAAGACTTAAAGAACCGTTTCGAAGAAATGATCGAGTTTATAAAACATGAACTCCAAAAAAAGAGATTTAGTTTCAATTGAGCGGAAACGGAGATTGGCCAGGACTAAGCGCGCCTTCTATCTGGTTGCAACGAGATAGTTTAAACATCCCTATTTGCGCATCAAAAAAGTATGACAGGCGATATATGGGCGGTCAAATGTACCACTCCTTTCTTCTGTTCAAACAAGCCAGCCGCCCCATTCTCCACCCGCAATCGCGACGCTGGCTCTGCCTCCAGCACTGCCTCGAACCGTAAAAGCGCACCTGGGACCAGCCGCACCAGCATATAGGGTGCAAAGGTCATGTGTCACTTATCCGCAAACACCAAACAGGCTGCGAGTAGCAAAGGCTATCGGAACAAACGGCGAGGATATGGGGGTATAGTGGCGTCGCAATACTGCTTCGGCGGGCGAGCGGTAAAATTCAACAACATGTTGCTGAGGCACTTTTTGGCTCTTCTGGGGCGATATGGCGCAGTGCGTCGATCCACGGACAACGCAAAATTGCGGAAGCTGCCGCCATAGTAGATTGCGAAGAGTTGGGCCGGAAACGGTTTCTGGCGTCCGAAGGGCAAGGCCAAGGTCGCGTTTTGGCGACTGAGAGTGTTATAGGCTCGGATGTGGCGATACCCAAGCTGATTGCATTCATTCGCTATCGCGCAAGTGGTATTGGCTGTGAGGGAGGCTTGCGCAGGTGGCTGATGGGTGACAATTTCAAGATCGACAATGCCTGTCCGGTATCGCTACGCCCGTCTCGTAAGATCATCCACATGAGGAGCGAATTCTGCCTTTGCGGTCTCGTTCTCTTGCCGCAGCAAGCGCAGTAGTTATCGTTTGCGTAACTTCTTAAGTGTTCTTAGGCCAGTTTCATAGCACCGATGTGGGGCTGCCACTGTCTCCAAAAAGAACTATTAAGACTGCAGGCCTTGTACGGCAATATGGTGCAACCGACCAAGCTCGCGGTCCTCATTGAGACTACAGCGAGGTCAGAAAGGTGCCGTGGATAGAGGTCGCTGCAATTACCAGCAGCACACTGCTAATTGCAACGCCCACTTGAATTGACTTCTTTGCGAAGCGTTTGTCTTTACTCGGAACATGAATGCTGACTCGCGGAAGTATGCACGCGCGCAGGCAGACGTTTCGAAATGAAAACTTTTGACTGTGTTCATGAAAGCATTGTAAGGAAAAAAACCACTGCAACCAAAGAGCCCAAGTTTCCGAATACGATATATTCTATAGTAGCTTGCCAGAAGCTTGGGCCTGTAAGAAGCATTCCAGCTAGTGTTGAAAAACTGATCAGAACTGCGATAGAGATAAGACCAAGAACTGTGGGTTTTGAGTCCATATGAACTTGATATCCCAGCGCAGCTAAAAGGTAACTTCTGCCAAAGTCAGGGCAACTACAGAATATCGCGCAACGTCTTGCCGAAGGAGTCTCTCATTTTTCTCAGAGATGGCTGTAGCGCGAAGACCGTTTAACGCTTCCACCATGCAATCAATTCTCATTAGTTTTTCCTTTGGTGAGGCAAGTTGTACTTACGCCCCAAACAGCATTGTTAGTGCGATTTCCCTAACGATTTATTACCGCACGCTGCGACGTTGTCACTTTAGAGGGGTAGGGTGGGCGCGGCGTCGAAGTCCATACTATCAGACTTATGCCAGTTCTTTTCCATAACCCCAAAAATTTTGTGTGCAGTTAATGCTCTAGTGTATACGTTTGCTTTCCGTTAAGATTTGTAGCCGAAAAGCGTTCCCAACGCTGTACTGGGGGTACCGATGCACAACCACTACCTAATTGAGGCAGCGATTCAGGCCACCAAAAAAGATGAAATTGATTATTTTAAGGAAACTTCAGCCGCTCTTCTTGTATTCGCTAGGTTCTTCTGTTCGTCTCCCCGTTAAAATCTATCTTAACGGAATCGGATACTTTTGTTTCCGAACCGGAAGCAAAAGTTTAACTTTTAATTAACTTTTCTGTACAAATTTTTGTCTCAGAAATGGCACTAGATTTTTGCGTTGATTGACGGTTGAGGTTATGTGCAAAAGGAAGATTGGTTAGCTGCCATGCTAGACGAACCGCACCAATATGCATCGCAGGGCAAAAACGAAGCATTGGTAGCGCGCTCAGAACGAGCACAACAAATTTAAAGGCTAGAGTTGATATTGTTACGTGAACCAGTGAGGCCGCTAAGTCGAACCCACTAGATGCCTTCTTAAGCTAATTGCCGTCTCTTCGGAACGGAAAAGTCTGGGTTGATTCCTTTGCCCGTAAGCTCGAGCAATAGTTTGCGAAGAACTTCTTCAGTCGCACTAAAGCCATTTGCCTCTGCCATCAAAATTGCTTGGTTAGTGCGTTTAATCATATCGCTATTAGACATATCAAGCCTCTGCATTACGTGTGCAAAAGCTAGGCAATCTTGCTTAAGGGACCGTTAACGCCCCAAAGCGCCCATTCATCATTGGCAAATTTTTGCTAACATGTTTGGGCGGGTGAGCCAAATCTTGCTAGCAAGTTGTCCGTCGTCAGGGTTTTTGGGACCAATAGTGGCCTAACCTAAGAGAGAGTTTGGCTCATCTGGATGGTTTGATTATGCTGCGTGCTGGCGGTGACGCAAGCGCCGCGCTTCGAGTGTCTTTCGTTTGATCCTTTCCCTTTGTTTTAGAATGGCTTTGTCACGGCCGAAGTAGACGTCGGCAGGTCTGACTTTGTTGATGCTCTCGTGGTAGCGCTGATGATTGTAGTGGTCGACGAAGGCTTCGATCTGGGCCTCGAGATCACCTGGCAGGAAGTAGTTTTCCAGCAAGATGCGGTTTTTCAAGGTTTGATGCCATCGTTCGATCTTGCCTTGGGTTTGCGGATGATACGGCGCCCCGCGAGAGTGTTTCATGCCCTTGTTCTGCAACCATTCCGCCAAATCCCCTGAGACGTAGCTGGACCCGTTATCACTGAGCAGGCGCGGCTTGTGAGCGACATGCACCTGATCGCAGCCAGACGCCTGCAACGCGAGTTCCAGCGTGTCCGTCACGTCCGCCGCCCGCATGTTTGTGCAGAGTTTCCAAGAGACGAGGTAGCGACTGTAATCGTCGAGGACCGTGCTGAGATAGAACCAGCCCCACCCCAGCACCTTGATATATGTGAAGTCTGTCTGCCAAAGCTGGTTGATCGCGGTTGTTTTGTCTTTAAACTCGTTCGCCGCCTTGAGCACGATGAAGGCCGGGCTGGTGATCAAATCATGCGCCTTGAGCGTGCGAAAGACGGTGGATTTCGAGACAAAGTAGCGTTCTTGGTCCGTGAATGTCACGGCCAGCTCGCGTGGTGACAGTTCCGTCTCCTGCAACGCGAAGTCGACAACCTTGCGTTTCACCTCGTCGGGAACGCGGTTCCAGACATGTTTTGGCTTGGGGGATTGATCCTTCAAACCAGCCTCGCCGCGCTGAAGATACCGGTCATACCAGCGATAGAATGTGGTTCGCGGAATGCCGAGTTTTGTCAATGTCAGACGGGCCGACAGATGGCTTTCCTCGACCAGCCGTATGATCTCTAACTTCTCAGATGCAGGGTATCTCATTCGTGGTCGCCCCCATCGCCTGTCATGCTTTTTTTGAGAAGGCGGAATTCAAGCGTCTGTTCCGCGACGACTTCCTTGAGATCCTTTGCCTCCCGGCGCAGTTCTTTCACCTCGTCAGTGTTCGCCGCGCGTGCCGTATCACCCGCCAGACGCTTCTTTCCGGCCTCCATGAAGTCCTTGGACCACTTGTAATGGATGCCCTGCGAGATCCCCTCGCGGCGACACAGCTGCGCGATGCTGTCTTCGCCACGCAGGCCATCCAGCACAATGCGGATCTTCTCTTCGGATGAATAGTGTTTGCGGTTTGCACGCTTGATGTCTTCGACGATCTTCTCGCCGGGGCTCTTCGTTGTCTTTCTCATCGTCCACTCCTTAGTGGTTACGATGAGCAACAAACCCTCTCTTAGCAAATACAGCCATTTGGACCCATAGGCGCTGACGTCAGACACCTGCGTGTTCAAAATCGGCTCTCAGGAGCTTGCGTTTGAAACAAACGTACAAATTGAGGCTGTACTTAAGGCATATCGAGACAACTTGCTTGATCAAGACTATGATGCAACGAAGGCGACAGTTGAACACTGTAGTAGAGGATCAGACGGACGGTTCTACGTACCGGTAACCTACAAGAGCTTTAGTCGAGGCTGCCAGCTTATAAGCACAGAATACGTGAGCTACCTCTCAATCCGAGATAATGAGATCAAGCTTCGGATTATCGCTACCGAGTATGTCGACGATCCCAAACCTCATCTATTTAGGGGCGTGGAACAGTTTTTTTAGCACTAACGCCACTTAGGAGCTTTACAACCTGCCTCTATGGCCTCGCCCTTATCGCAGAACCAACGCTACCCTTCGCAGAGTTAGTCTTCGTTCGCGAATATCAAGGCGACCACGGCGGGTGATAGGTGTGCCCGCTTTGAGAGACAGCGGTTTGTAAAATGTTCGCTCACGGATATGACGATCCATTTCTGATCCTACTCGTACAAGATGCGAATTGGGAAATTGATCTGGTTGATCCAGATGAAGGACAGGCTCTGGTGTCTCGCTTATCTGGTTTCGGCGTCATCTTGATCGATTCAGATGATGCGCCGACCTATGCGCCGGAGTTGATTGCGCAACTACGAAGCCTGAGTGGGACGGGTGAGCATCCGTTGATGGTTGTTATCAGCGCGCTGTTGTCGCGGTCCTTTCGTGCACAGCTAAAACAAGCAGGAGCCGATTTGTTCCTATATAAACCCCGGTCCCTTAACGACTGTTTTCCAATGTTTTTGGAGACGGTTTCAGAGCGCCTCTGTAGTCATGCGGGGTGAACAGCCTCGGTTGGCAGAAGAGCTTGGTGCGATGTCAACTCATCGCAGATCTACGGCGGAGAACCACACATATTCAGCCTACGCCATGACATCGTTGTTAGTTGGCGCTTGCTTTGTACTCTTCGCTGCGATGAGTAATGAATTCGGAGGAGTGGGCCAGAATGCCAAACGACATAGGCAAACTGGAGCTAGAACAGCTCAAGATTCGCATACGCGAAATCGAAGGCGAGATTGAGTCACTCATGTACAAAAGGTCTAAGCTTCTGAAAAAGCTGCGGGCGCTCGAGAAGTACAGTTCTGGCAACGTAGCCAACTAAGAGAACACGCAGAAAATACGTGCATAGAGTGATCGAATGAAGAATAGTTAACGCAAGGTCAGCGCATTTGTTAACTTTTAATTTACCTTAATTGCCGATACGGAGGTAAGGTTTCGTCGGACATCGTCCAGCCCCCGGATCGAACTTTCTAGCTTCGGCGAAACCTGACACCATCCTTTGCGCATCGCCTCAAAAACGATCACTTTTCTCGTAACTCTTACCCCAAAGCGAACCCACGAAAACGAGGTTAATTCTTCGTTAAGACTTTGGTCGTGTAATAATATAACAAACACTGAGGATGCCTGTGTCTAAAACTGGGGATGCCTGTGTCTAAAAATGAATTTATTGAACACCTAAACCAAGCCAAACTAAAGGCACAGCTTGAGGGGTTTTACGAGACAGTTAAGTCTCTCAACGCCCTAATGTCCGAGCTTAAAGGCGATGGGCTCCGGGAACGCTCACCTGAAGCGATATTGGAAGATTAATTGGCTGATCAAGAGCACCTTTGATGCACTTGATTGTTCCATGGTGCCCGTTTCTACTCTGCAACCGAAAAAACGCTACTTGCGTGCTCGCGCGGGTTCACAGATCAGCGAGTTTTAGCCAGAAATGGATCAATCGTACTGCAAGTTAAGCTTCTGTTAAGCTGTAATGCGGAATTTGCGAACAAGTAACGTGGAGGCTTGAGATGTCTAAGAGTGAACTTATCGAACGTGCAAACCAAGCACTGCTGGTAGCAGAAGCGAATGGATTCCCAGAAACAGCGAAAGCACTACGTTTCTTCCTCGCGGAGCTAGAGCAGGAACAAAGGTTTGTACCAATTACTTCGGATCAATTGTTAGAGCGTTCTTAAGGCACTTTTTCAAGCCTTAAATTGTTCTCATATATTTCCCGTGTGTAGATATCTTTGATTATTTCTGTTTCGAACATCTTCGTGGGCTTACGAAACAATGACATGCAGCTCTTTCAACATTTTTCCTAGCCAATCGGTTTCTTGTATGCCTCCCTCAAAAACCTAAGCTCGCTTGTCTATGAGCCTACTTGAGCCATCGACTTTTCCGGGTAGTGGTTAATACCGGGTTAGCAATGCTGAAAAAAGTGCTTTTTTGAACCACATATGTGTTGCTGAATTATTACATCCTGTGCCCGGGTGTCCTGCCAATTGGCTTTGTGGAGATGTTCAGCGTCTGACAGGTTGTGAAAAGACCATCTTGGTAACGACTTGTTAGGGGAATCGGCCCATCCAAGATGCAACGGGTGCGAGGCCAACCTGCCCAACCTGAGGGGATATTGATGAGCATTGATTGTCTAGTGGATGCGATAAACAGCCTACGTGCAGAGGCTGTGGTGCAAAAAGATCAAAAACTGCTCTGGAAGATTGCGGCAATTGAGAATGTCTTCAAAGAAGAACTTATCAGCAAGCATCGGCATAAGAGGTTTGCGAACAAGACGCTCAACGCTTCAAAGCCAAAAGCCTCGATGCTTGAAGAAGCCCGGTTTTTACCTTGATAGTCACAGTTTGATCTATGGAAACGAACTTCAACGCACTAGCACTAGTCTTAGTCGGGGCGGCTATCGGGCTATTGTCAGCCTTGGGTCTTATCGTGGCAGACTATGGTGTCTGGCAAGCAATGTTTGCTTATTCAGTTTTTGGAAACCTTGCAATTTTGCTTCTCTTGGTCAGCTCAGCGATAAAATGGTAGCTGGTCTGTATCAGCTATCAAGAACGACCCATGCCTGCCCTAGCCATGCCATCTCAGCGCCGATATCAAGCCCGTCTGCGTAGCAACTCGCTATCACGCGCCATAACATCCTCGTCGAGACGCTCGCACACTAGGCGCTTCCCTTCGGCCGCACGGCCATTGCCTCAACCGTCAGCTTCCCGCACGGCGAGCGTCCGCACTTTTGACTGTATTCAGGGGCGACTATGCCGTGGATGCGGTAGGTGATCCCGTCTTGTTCGACCATGTCACCGTCGATGATGCGGGCTGTATCTTGGGCATCAGCAGAGGTACTGACAATTCCACAAAGGAAAGCAGTCAAGAACAGACGCACAGCTTTCATCATGTTCAATCCTCGATTTGTTTCAGCGAAGCCAAAGTGACGTGAAGCTTTGCCTTGGCGACCCTATCAGCCCTCTAGATAGCAACCGTAAAGCCGATTAACCAATCGCTAAGAAACCACCTACCCAAGCATTTGAACAAACTTTATGTATCATTTTAACAGTTTTTGATCTGTCTCTGACGGGGCCACGGATGGATCGCTTAGTTGATAGGATGATGCCGTGGCCGACCTTACCCTCGAAATGCAAAAAGCCTTTCAAAGCCTTGGTGTGTCGCCAAGCTCCGATTGGAACACCATTCGGGCAGCGTGGCGGAAGATGGTGCGCAACTACCACCCGGATCAGGTCAAAGGTGATAGGGCTGAAGCAAACCGCCGTTTGGCCGAAATCAATGCCGCCTATGACGTGGTTGCGGGTTGGACTTCCGAAGACGCGAAAGCCTTTCAGCGGGACGCTCAAAAGCGACGTGCAGAGCAACAAGCAGCCGAACTTCGTAGAGAGCAAGCCGACACTAAAGCGCGAGCTGAACGCATGGCCGAAGCGGCGAGGCAAGAGCATGCCCTGGCTCAAGAGCGTGTAAGGCAGCAAAAAAGACGCGCAGATGCAGATGCCGCGCGTAAGAGAGCCGCTGACTTGGAGAGAAGTGAGGCCGCACGGCGCGCGAACAGAGCCACCGAATGCAACCACACAGCCTTCGGTACAAGCGCTCAAGGCAAATTTTTGGACGCGCTGAACCAGCTAGCGCCAAAGGCTAAAGGCAATTACTCGCTTTCGTTCTAAGACAATTTCCATCAAGAAACCTCTTGAATGGCGTTCGAGGCCTTCGTTTCAGCTGCTCAGACAATCCGTATGTGCAGATGGTAATTCTCTATTCTCCTACTTAAGTGTGTATCGGAAGAACGATAAAGTCAGTTTGAAAGAGCAGTAAAAAGTTCAATGAAACACTATGTGCCGAAGCGTCGCGATCCATTTGAAATGCTTGAAGAGGCTCTTTCCAAAGGATGGGAGCCCATTGATACAGTTCCGCTTGCTGGCGACGGCGAGTTCTTGGCGCTTACCGTGTCGGGGCTAGAGCGTTTGGCCCGCAACCGAAAAGCCTTCAGAAACCCAAGACGTGCTGACGGCTATGGCCCCAAAAGGATGGTTGTTAACTCTGTTGAAACTGGGAATTACTTAGCGGCTATCGCATGGAAATGGCCCGAATGATCACCTTTGCGCTAAGACGACACAGCGGGAGTAGGAATTGCAAAAGTCGACCCGAGACCAATGTTCGTCTGGTTCGAAGCATTGGAGCAATTACGTTCGAAGCCAGTCTCCTGACCTTTTCATCAGTTTTTTAGACTATCTCGACCGCCTCAGCGACTGCTCTGTGGCGCGAAATGAGCTTTTGCAGTGGCGGGATCAACGGCCGCTTTGGGGCTCATGTGTGACAGGCTTTTCTTCGTCGCCAAACGTAGGCGTCATTTGGTACCTTCATGCGCTCCACGTACGTGGATTCCGGAAGTTGGCCAGTGTTGATAAATTCAGCTTTATTCTCAGCCGTGAGGTTCGCCCTGTACAAGTCAGATTGAACGCCATGATTGATCAGCGCCCGGCACAGGTCACTGCACGCTCCGCGCTTAATAATCATGACACTTTTCCCGCGAATATCGATTTCGTCTGCTTTGACAAATGCTGCATGCAAATCAGCTCGCTCTTCAACATATGACATGCGGTCGAGCGCCGGATAAATCCAACCAACGGCAACGATAATCACGCCTAAGAAGAGTGATCTGGCCCGCTTTCCACGCCACAACCACCAGGCGGTCAAGCCGAGCAAGACTGCATATGTGCACCAAACCAGTAATTCTCGGATTGCAGTAAGGGTTATCGCTCTGCCAAATTCCGCGCCCAATCCAGCCGATGCAACCGAGGGCAAAAGTACAAAAGACAGCGTCGCAGCTATGTAAGTTAGACGAGACAAAGTGATGACCTCTAGAGGATTACTTTGACACCTTAATTCACGAACGCCGTTCATATTTGGGTCGTTGATTAGCCTCATTCACCCGCAAGCAAAACATACGCCCCTTCTGCAGTTACAGAAACAAACAGAGCAGACGTTGGTCCAGAACGCAGCAACCGTTAGAATGGGCTCTTTGCAGATTTTCTCTGCATTTTGGCTGAATATCCGTTTGGTAACCGAAGCGCTCAGACTCAGTCGTCGACAACATCGCCAACCACATACTAAGGCGTGGTATTTTTAGAGGTATTAATCTTATGTATCGAAAAATTATTAAATACAGTCAATAAGTTATAAAATTAGAATGGCGGACTTCGTCTCCGCCATCAAACCCTTTTTGTAAGTTTGATTGGGTCGTCTAGCGCGGCTCTTTTTCTTTATTTATATGGTCTAAGTGACAGCGGCAGTTTTCGTTAAGTTTCTTTCGCTGACGTCTATATTCACCTCATAGTGTTATGATTTGTTGTATTTTGAGGCAATGAATTATTCCGCGCCTGCTTCGAGCTGCCCAACTGACGAGATCGATCTCTATTCCGATGGGGTCATTCGCGATCCATGGCCGCATTATGCGCGCTTGCGCGAGAAAGGCCCGGTGGTCTGGATGGCGGCGCATGGCAACTTTGCCTTCACGCAATACGACATCGTCCGGTCGGCATTGCGCAGGCCGGATATCTATGTGTCTAGCAAAGGCGTGGCGGCGGATGATTTTGGCTGTGCGCATTTGCAAGGGAACACTGTCGCCTCGGATGGCGCGCGCCACGACGCGTTGCGCGGAGCCATGCAACCGCCATTGACCCCAAATGCCGTGCAGACCTACCGCGCCCGGATCGAAGATGTAGCGGCAGACTTAGTCGATGCTGCTGTGGCCAAGGGGTCCATCGATGCTGTTGAAGACTTGGCCCAAGGGCTGCCTTTGGCCGTTGTTCGGGATCTTGTCGGGCTCCCCGATTTCGGGCGCGAAAACATGCTGAAATGGGCGGCGGCGGCGTTTGATGTGCTTGGTGTCCAGAACGCGCGCGGACAGGCGGCGTGCACAGCGATACAGGAGATGCGGGAGTTTATCGGTCGCGAGGCAACACCTGACAAACTGAAACCCGGCAGTTGGACACATCGGATCAGTGAAATGGCTCGCACCGGAGACATTGACCCAGACCTCGCACCCTTTGCCATACGGGACTATATGAACCCGAGCCTGGATACGACGATCTCAGCTATCGGTCATTTGATTTATTATCTGGCCTGTGATCCGACGGCATTTGCGAAGATCAAGGCAGACCCGGACCTCATCCCCAATGCGGTTCAAGAAGCGATACGCCTCGGGACGCCCATTCGATCTTTTACGCGGCACGTTGCAAACGAGGTAACTGAGGCGGGTATCGTGCTCCCCCAAGGCGCGCGGGTCATGATGCTCTTTGCGTCAGCCAACCGCGACGAAACCGTGTTCGCGGACCCCGATACCTTCGACATCTCACGCAAAAACGCACGTCGCCACTTGGGCTTCGGTGCCGGTGTCCACATGTGCGTCGGCATGCACCTCGCACTACTGGAAATCGAATGCCTCATCGCGCGATTGGCCAGCAAGGTGTCGCGACTTGAGCTTCTTGATCATGAGGTTGTCTTGAATAACTCCATCTGCGCCCACGCAAGATTGCACGTTAGGCTGAGTTGAACTTACCCGCGTGAGAGGGGTCTGCCTTCTGCTTTGAGCCTCTTGTTCAGAATCTGGCGCACCTTGATGCCTGCTCCGTCGGCACCAAGCGTCACTTCGAGAAAATCAAGGCCGCGCGGGTCGGCCGCCACACTCGCTTGCAGCTTTTCCAAGAGGTGCTTGTCCTCGTCGAATGCGGCGGTGACGCTGTTGCGGGTCTTTTCGGCGACTTCATCGGTCAGGCTGGGCACGTCGAACGCAGCCATCCAGAAGTAGTGCGTTTTTCCGCGCTGCGCGGGCGTGACGATATGTGCGCCGCGCACGATGAAGTCAGAGCGCTTGCCCTCCTCTGGCGCGGGGTCGTGCACGTTCCAGTCGGAAAAGGAGATCGCAAGCGTCGGCATACGCCCCTTTTGCACACGCTTGATTGGCTTGTCCTCAGGCAAACCCATGCCTGCGCAGAAGAGCGGTGATAGCGGTGCGAGATCGAATTCTTGTTCGTAGCAGAGCGCCCCATCTTCCATGTAGGTATCGGGCGCCGTGATCCAATCGTCCTGCTTGAACGTGTTTTTGTGCAAAAACGCGATGTGCGTCAGGTCCAGCACGTTCTCACGGATCAACACCCAGTTTGCCGCGACTTCATAGTAGCCGTGGACCGGGGTCCAGTCGGGGTCAATCTGATAGCCCACCTCAGGCGGGTCGCAATCAATCGCGTCCTGATCACCCATCCAGATCCAGATATAGGCGCCGGCTTCCTTGACGGTGAAGGACGGGATCTCTGCGGTTTTGGGCTTCATATGTTGGGTCGGCGCCTTGGTGCAGCGGCCAGCGGTATTGAACTCCATTCCGTGATACGGGCAGATGATCTTGTCGCCCGCGACATGGCCTTCGCTGAGCGGCGCCCAACGGTGGGGGCAACGGTCATAAAGCGCGGCGGGTGTGCCATCTTCGAGCCGGTAGAGCACGACCGGCGTTTCCAACAGCCAGCGGGCCAACGGCTTTGTTGTCACCTCATCGCGGTGCGCGGCCACCCACCACATGTTGCGGGGGTAGTTGTCTTCCAGCATCCCGTTCGGGATCGTTTGGCCGTTGGCCCGTGTGACCTCGTCTTTCATGGTGCATCCTCCCCTTTCATGAGCGCCGCGAAGCGTGCGATTTCCTCTGGTTTCATTTGATAGCTATGCTCGGCATCCGGAAAACGGCCCTCGCGCACATCATCGGCATAGGCAGTGAAAGCCTCGGTCGCAATCTGAGCCAGATTAGCATAGCGCTTGGCGAATTTAGGTTTGAAAGTATCGAAGGCACCAAGCAGATCGTAGCCGTTGAGTAGCTGGCACGTTCCCGCCGCGCCCGCGCCAATGGAAAAGGTGAAGATGCCCACGGCTTCATCTACGGCCTTGCCAACCTCGTAAGGCATCGCTTCGATCTCAAGGCCAATTGCCCCTGCCGCTTCAATGGCGCGAGCATCCTCAACGATGGACATAGCCGCCTCCGCAGTACGCCCTTGCATCTTGAAGCCGCCCATTTGATGCACCTTGTGCGGCAGCAAGCCGACATGGCTCATCACCGGGACACCCGCATCGGAAACTGCGCGAATGATATGTGCGCCTTCGCGGCCCAGCTGAAGCTTGACCGCATCCGCCCCGCTTTCCTTCATCATTCGGACCGCGTTTTTCACCGCCATATCCGGCGTCGCGTAGGACCCGTAGGGCATGGACACGAGGCACAGCGTATTGGGCGCGCCGCGCCGAACGGCCTGCGTGTGCATGATCATCTGATCGACGGTCATCGCCAGCGTATTTTCATGGCCATGCAGGGTCATGCCCAGGCTGTCGCCCACACCAACAATGTCCACACCCGCCCGTTCGGCCCAGGCCGCGGTCAGCACTTCACCGACAGCAACCATAACGAGCCGCTCGCCTGCGGATTTTTTTTCGGCCAATTCTGGCAGTGTTAGTTTTGTTTTCGACATATTCGACATAAGGGGCAAGAACGACATGCAATATGTCGCTTTTATTGTTCCATTTGGAACAACATGCGATAAAACGATGCCCGTTGGCAATGAAAAACCAATCGGACCATTTAGTAAAAGGCAGCGTGATGGCTGACACAGATCGGGCAAATCTGACGCAGATATTCGACACGATTGAATATCCGGAGGCCTACCGCATCACCTTTCTGGCCAATGCAATTGTCTTCCCGGCCTATGCCGACATCAAAAAGGATTTCGGTCTGGTGCGGGGCGAATACATCCTTTTGGCTTGCCTGTCGCATTTTGACGTGCTCACCGCCCAGGACGTAGCGCGCATCTCAAGACGCCCCCGCAACACGATCAGCCGGGCGGTGCATCGCATGCTGGAAGAGGGATATCTGGACCGCGCGCCTGACCCAGATGACGGGCGGCAAGCCCGGATTCGGATCACACCCAGCGGGCGAGACTTGCACATGAAAATTTCCGGCCATCTGCGCCGGCGACAAGACGAGGTGTTGGGCAAACTCACCGATGATGAGCGCCAAACCCTGTCTACTTTGTTGAAAAAGGCCGCTCTGCATACGGCCGCGCTTGATGACTAAGGCATAAGACCATGGCTGAGATTGGACCCAACACGCGGCTGCGGGTATCGCCGTTCTACAACGCTACGGTGCAAGACGGCGTCACGGCGTTTTCACCGTATAATTCGATGCTGATGCCGGTGTCCTATGGCGACCCGGACGCGGAATATGACCGTCTTCTCAATGGCGTCTGCCAATGGGATGTCAGCGTTGAGCGTCAGGTGGAGATCGCAGGGCCGGATGCGGCGCGGCTCGTGCAGCTTTTGTCAGTTCGCAATTTGTCCACGATTGAGGTGGGAAAGGGTAAATACATTCCGATGTGCGACCATCGCGGCGTTTTGATCAACGATCCCGTGGTGTTGAAGCATGAAGACGGCACGTTTTGGCTTTCCATAGGCGACAACAACATTCTGATGTGGGCGAGGGCGATTGCTGCGGAGCGGGGCTTGAATGTCGAGATATGCGAGCCCGATGTGTCGCCCATGGCCGTTCAGGGGCCCAAGGCCGAAGATGTTGTGGCTTCTGTATTCGGGGATTGGGTGCGGGCGCTTCGGTATTTCTGGTTTGCGCCAGCCGAAGTTTCGGGAATTCCTGTGATCGTCCAGCGTTCCGGTTATTCTAAGCAGGGTGGATTCGAGATCTATCTGCGTGACGGATCACGCGGCACCGAGCTTTGGAGCATCATCAAGGAGGCGGGTCAGCCTTGGGGTATTGGTCCCGGCAACCCCAACCCAATCGAACGCATTGAAAGCGGTTTGCTCTCCTATGGGGGCGACACTGACGACCGGACTAACCCTTTCGAGGTGCGGCTCGGCAAATTCGTCGATCTTGATCTGGATGATGACGTCGTGGGCATCACATCCTTGCGACGGATCAAGGCGGACGGAATCAAGCGCCAGCAATTGGGCATCGTCATTAACTCATCAGAGCGCCACCCTGGCCATGCGATCTGGTATGACGTCGACCAAGAGGGCGCAAAGATCGGCAACATGACATGCGGGGCATGGTCGCCACGCGCACAAGCGATGATTGGTTTTGCCTTGGTTGGTGTCGACAGCTCTGTCGGTGATGCGGTCGAGGTCAAACGTGGCGGCTACGTGGACAACGCAAAGCTGTGCGCCTTGCCGTTCTTCTAGTTTCGTCGTTCGTATTTCCGTAGTGCCGAAACCGCGCGCCAAAATGGTTGGAATGACGGGACGCAGCGCATCACCGGAAAAAGCAGTTGGGCAGACCAGGTCTCGACAGCTTCCGTGAGTACCAAAGCGCTCTCTAGCTCCACCCTGTATACTAGGCTGTGTCGCACATTTGCTTGTGACCAAGAAGCCAACGCGCAAGACAGGCTAAAGGATCTGGCTGAGAAACTCTTTGGTGCGCGGGTCTTGGGCGTTTTGAAAAAAGGTCTCGGGCGGTCCGTGTTCTACGATGACACCGCGATCTGTGAAATAGATATGGTCCGCCACTTCACGGGCAAAGGCCATTTCATGGGTCACAAGAATGCACGTCATGCCGTCCTCGGCGAGGTCCTTTATGGTTTGCAGAACTTCTCCCACGGTTTCTGGGTCAAGCGCGGCAGTCACCTCGTCAAACAAGATGACATCGGGCTGCATAGCGAGGGAGCGCGCAATGGCCACACGCTGTTGCTGGCCGCCTGAAAGCTCGCCCGGGTAAGCGTCTTCTTTCCCCTCCAAACGCACCTTTTTGATCAACCCACGGGCCATCTCTTCGGCCTTGGCTTTTTCCTGTTTTAACACGCGTACAGGTGCCATCATGACATTTTGTAAAGCGGTCTTGTGCGGGAACAGGTTGTATTGCTGAAAGACCATTCCGACCTTTTTGCGCAGTTCCAACTTGTCGAGTTTGGGGTCGTTGACTTCTTGGCCCTCCACCAAAATTGATCCTTGCTGAATGTCGTTCAGGGCGTTGACGCACCGGATCAAGGTTGACTTGCCTGACCCCGATGGTCCGATGATGCAGATCACGTCGCCTTTCATCACGTCAAGCGAGACGCCGTTCAGCACTTTCAAATCGCCAAAGGATTTGTGCACGTCTTTAAGTGAGACCATTGGGTCTGCAGGGGTCCAGCTCATGTCAAATCCTCAGGTTATGACGGCGTATTTCTTTTCCAACCACACGGTGAATTTCGCGATTGGATAGCAGTAGATGAAGAACAACAGCAGGACGAAGCCGTAAAACGGAGCAAGGAGATCAGGCCGCCCGCCTTCCGAGGCCAATGCTTGCCCGGTCAACGTCATAACCTCGTTGACGCCCACGATTGACGCAAGGACAGTCGCCATTGTCAGAATGGAATAGAGGTTCATCCATGGCGGCAACATCCGCTTCACGCATTGCGGCAGAATGATTAACCAAAGCGTTTGCAGACGCGTGTAGGCAAGGCTTTCAGCCGCTTCCCATTGGCCGCTTGGCAATGATCTGACTGCGCCGCGCACGATCTCGGACACGTTGGCCATCACCGGAAGTGAGAGACCAAGGATAGCCTTGAACCAATCCGGGAACGGAATCTTGAGGCCAAATAGGTTGATTTCGAAGGGCAAAAGGAACATCGCGAAAAACAGCAACACCAGCCATGGCGCGTTGCGGAAGAACTGGGTCACAAACCAAGACCCATGTCGCGTTGGTGCAAACAGCGATATCTGTCCCAGCCCCAAGACCGCGCCCACGACGGTTCCAAGTGCCATTGCGCTGACGGAGATCACCAGATTGAAGATGAACCCTTTCAGCAGCAATGGCGCCCAGTTCAGCAAAACCGCAAAAGGCGTCTGACTTTCAGGCCCAGATTGCGCGAATACCAAGCCGGGACCAATAATTGCAAGCAAGGCAATCGGCAGCATGTGCCACATCTTAAGGCCCAAGAAGGGCTCGGGTTCGGGCCGCTTCAAAGGCAACATAACGGGTAGGTCGGTTTTGTGTGTCATCCGCCATACCCCGGAATTTTCATCGCCCGTTCCCAGCGGTTCATGCCACTGACCAACACGCCGACCAACACGAAATAGGCCAGCAACAAGAAGACCATCATTTCGGTCACATTCACATTGTCCGACCAGATTTGGTTGGCCTCATAGAGCATTTCAGGAACCGCGATCGCGTAGGCCAGCGTCGTGGTTTTTACCAAATTGACCAAGTTGTTGTTCAGTGCGGGCAGCACGACCCTGAACGCCAAGGGAAGCGTGATATCGCGATAGATTTGCAATTTGGAAAAACCAAGTGCCTCCGCGGCTTCAACTGTAGATTTCGGCACGGCTTCGATGCCAGAGCGGAAAATCTCGACGTTGAAGGCACCGGCAAAGAACGACAGCGAAATCGCAGCCCAAGCGAAACTGCCCAAGATCGGGGATTGCCCACCCCAGTCGTTTTCGACCCGCGGCAGCAGTGTTCCGATGGCAAAATAGAAGAAATACAGTTGCACCAAGGGTGGAGTATTCCGGAATAGCTGGATGTAGCCGTTTACGATGCGCCGGGTCCATTTGAACGATGATCCCTGAAGCCACGCACCTATGACGCCGATAATGACCGAAAAGAACAGGCAGACCAACGACAGCCAAATCGTCGTCAAGAAACCGTCGACCATCCTGTTTCGGTCATATGCATCGTAGATAAAAGGAAGGTTTATGCCCGTCTCTTGATACAGGGTACGAAACCAGTCGAATACGAACTCCATACCTGCTTCCCCTCAGAAGGCGTGGATTGAGCGGGCCCTTCAGGTACCGCTCAATCCGCTCTTTTACTTATATTTTTCGTGCATGGCTTGTGCAAACGGCGTGTTTGTGACGCCCCATTTGGTCTCAAGCTCAAGAATACGGCCCGTTTTGTGCCAATCGATAATCATGTCGCTCATCAGTTTGGCGAAGTTGTCCTCACCCAGTGCAACGGCCAACCCCCATGGGGCGTCATCAATTGTCTGAAGCGGCATTTCATAGTCGGCCCATTCCGGTTCGGCTGCCTTAGCCACGATAGCGCTGTCATCATAAACAAGCGCGGCGCAGTTCCCGCCTTGCAGCGCCGAATAAGCTTCGGCAGTGCCTTTGAACGCGACAATCTCGGCACCATAGTTTTGCGATGTTGCTTTGTTGTAGAACGCGCCTTGAATGCCACAAACTGGCTTGCCACGCAGGTCTTCCCAATCTTTCAGGCCAAGGCTTTTCAGCGCGAGGATATTCGTGCCAGACGAGTAATAGTTGGGATCAGGGATCAAGACGATTTCGCGGCGATCCGGTTTGTCAGTCATGGTGGCGATCATCAGGTCGATCTTGCCTTGCTCCAGAAATTGCATCCGGTTCGAGCTGACAACAGGCACAAATTCAATGTCGACGCCCAGCTTTGCTGCGACGTCTCGTGCCAAATCAGGTTCGATGCCAATGATCGCGCCTGAGGTGTCGAGAAAACCGTAAGGCTTGTAATCGGCCTTTGTGCCGACGATTAGCTTGCCGCGTTCTTTGATCGTGTCCAGTATGTCGGCCGAAGCGGCGGAAATGCTCAGTGCTGACACCACAAGCGTTGTAGCGAGAGTTTTTAAATTCATAAGTCCATCCCAGTTGTTTGTCGTGTTTCTCTTAGATGTTCGCGCGTCGCCGACCTTCTTTGCGGATCGATCGTCTTTTGCTTTTCTGATGGGGTGAACCTTACCAGCTTCCATTGCCCCCAACCCCTTCATCCGGTCGCTATTCGTTGAAAATGTCAATAGCGCCCTCAGTTAGAGGTTCCGCTGGGCTCTTTGATCTATCGTTTAAAGGGTTGGCTTCATCATCAACGACGTTAAGCACCGCCATGTCCAAGCGTGCCAGGGCAATCCTGCCTGACGCAGGCAGCAATGCTATTTGGTCGTGTCTGAGGGTTTGCGGCGGCACCTAGGGAGGCAACACTAGGATCGCAAACGAAAACGGCGGGCTCCAAAAGGGCCCGCCGTCGGTCTTTAAGTAGGTCAGGTGCAAGCGTGTCAGTTCGCCTTGGACTTGAAGCAGCCAGAGGCGACTGCCGCACAAATCCTGTCCGCGTTGCCTTCGCTGACTGGTCCGACTGCAACTGCTGTTAGCTCGCCCTTATTGGTAAAGCGTGGCTTCAGTTTGCCCAACAGACCCGGATGCGCTTTGGCAACCTGTGACCAGTGACCTTTGGCCCGACCCTCTGAGCTGAACGCCCCGAGATAGACAAAATGCGTACCGCCCGTCGCTGGTGCCGCTGCAAGGGTCTGGTTCGATGGCGACGCGGCAGTACGTGTCACCGCCGAAGCAGCCTTTTTCTTCGCTGCGGGAACAGGTGCACGCACCGCAGCGTCACGGCGCAGGCTTTGGTCATCGAGACGAATGTTTTGCATCCGCGTGCGCAGGCTGCGCGTTACACGTCGTGCATCCAAATTGTCGTTTACGATGCGCGGAGTAATCAGAACCAGCAATTCTGTCTGCTGCTGGCGTCCCGATTTGCGCCCGAACAGGCCTCCAAACGGTTTCTTGACAAGGCCGGGGATGCCCGCGCTGCCGCGCGATTGGCGTTGCTCAAACAATCCGCCAAGGGCAATCGTCTCACCGCTATCAACGCTGATCGAGCTCGATAGCTGACGCTGCGAAATGATCGGGTTGCCAGTGGAGGCGTCTGTCTCGCCGACGGTGCTCACCTCTTGCACGATATCTAGGATCACTGCGCCCGAGGAGTTGATCCGCGGTGTGACCTCAAAGATCACACCCGTGTCACGGAATTCGACGGTTGAGACGAACACGTTGGGGTTATTGTTGGCGTCCTGCGCCGTTTGTACCGAGATCGGAACCTGGTCACCCACCACCAAACGGGCGGATTCATTGTTCAAGATCATCAGGTTGGGGGAAGAAACGACATTCACACTGGTGATGTCTTCCAACGCGTCAATGATCACGTTCGGGTTTGCCACGTCGAACACGGCGTTAAAGCCGGGTGCCACAGCCGAAATAGCTGTGTTGGTGGTTGAACGCGATAGGCCGAACTGGTTGGCTCCTTCTTCGAAGAAATACTGCACCCCGTAGCGCAGCTCATCATTCAGGGTGACCTCAACGATTGTCGCCTCAACCGATACCTGACGCGGAGGGACGTCCAACCGGTGCAAGATGCCCAGCACGCGCTGGTATTCAGCATGCGTTGCGTGGATCAACAGGGTATTCGTGGCTTCATTGGCCACAATACGTGTGGCGTTGATGTCGCCGCCTTGCTGATCTGTGTTCACGCTGGCTTGGATTACCTGTGCCTCATCGGCCGTTGAATCGCTCTCTACGCTGACGCCCAGAATGCTGGAAAGCGTGTTGGAAATGTCCGAAGCGCGGGCATATTTCATGTCGTAGGAATAAACCTGTGCATCATTCGCGCCCTCTTTTGTCAGACGCAAGATCCATGAGGACACGCTTTGCAACGTCTCAGGCGTCTTCGCGACCGCGAGGATGGAGTTGTTCTCCGGGATCACCTCAAAAGCGACAATCGGCTCGAACTCTTCTTCCGTATCGACCAGCAGGTTAAGCCCGCTCACGATGGATTGTGCAGAACGGCCACGGATCGGGAAGATGCCGACGGAGCGGTTGGCCAACCAGTTCACATCAAAGCTGCTGACAGTGTCCTGCCATGCGCGTTGGTCAGCAGAAGTACCCGCAAGCACGACAATATTGCGTTGCGCGTCGATGCCGACGATGCCGCTGCCCGCGAAGGGCTGCAAAATCGTGGCCATTTCTTGGGCGCCAATATGTTTGAGCGGGATAACCCGGATCGAATATCCGACCGGGACTTCGCGACCCGTGCTTGCACCGATGGACAGATCCGACGACATTGGAACAAGCGCAAAGGCGTCGCCCCGTCGCACGATGGCCGCGTTGTTTTGCTTCAGCGCCAGCTCAAACACCTCAATCGCCGTGGTGCGGCTGATCGGCTGGCTGGAACGAATGTTGACGCTGCCTTGAACGGCCGGGTCGATCACGTAGTTCACGCTCAGCAGTTCGCCGAGAATGGCTGCGGCGGCGTCTTCAATCGAGACATTTACCAGGTTCAGTGACACCGTGCGCTCGTCATCAGAGTTCACAAAATCGGTCTTGCGGAACAATGGGGTGCGCCCGGGGTAGATCGTCCCGGCGCCGGCCTCTACCAGCTGACCGCTGGTGACGCGGCCTTCAAATCGCTGCGATTGTTTTCCGTCTCCAGTGCCAAGAAGGTTCTTTGCCTGCCAGCTTTGCAGCCGCATGGGGCTGTCATCTGTTGCCTTTGAAATCTCGTCACAACCGGAAAGGAACACGGCAACAGCCGCGCTAAGCACGATGTTCTTTTTCATAAGCCTGCCTCGTTTTTTTGTGCCCCGCTCTGTCGGCGAGTGTCACAAATGCCTCAAATTACCGAAATGGTTAACACAACAATGCCGCACAAGTGCCTAAAATTCCAAGAAGAATGGCGCTACCGCACATAGATGTGCTCCGAACGCCACACCCATCCGTCGGTTGCGCGCGACAGGTGATGCAAAATGTAGCACTAGGCCAAGCCCGGCGGCGGCACCCAAAAGCCAGGCAATTGAAGACGGTCCGACAAAGGCGCCAAGCGCCGCGGCAAGCCAGATATCCCCGATCCCCAAAGCCTCGATGCCACGTAGCGCCAGGTAGCTAAACCGAAGCGCAAACAATACCCCGCCACCCAGCATCGCCCCAAGGCAGGCGGTACCTAGATCGCCCGAAAGCGTCGCTGCGCCCAAGCCAAGTAGTCCCAGTGGCACGGTCCATTCCAACGGCAACCAGCGCCATGTCAAATCCAAAGCTGCCAGCATTGTCAGCAGCATCAGGAGCGCGGTCAGCACCGCCGCTTGCCCGCCCAAATTTGTACCAATGAACACCGTGGCCACCAACGCGCCTGTGGCCTGACCCAGCGCCAGTCCGGGTGCGCGTTGCTTTGCTATATCCGGGCCAAAGCCCCAGCGCAGCACCCCGCGCGCTGCCAGCAAGGACGGCCCCGCATAGAATGCAGCCATCAAAGCGAACACCGACATGAGTATATAGAGCGTGTCGGGGGTGATCATCGACCATCCTCCGCGCGCAATGACAGAATATCATAGCGCATGAGCCCGCCCCGAAACGCAAGCCCTCGCGCTGCGACGACTGCAACCATCCGCGCTTTCCCACCGGTTTCAAGCTCTGCCTCCGCCTCGATCGTGTAGACCGGGCCGGGACGTTCTGCCAGCCAGGCTGCTGCGCTTCCCAGCCGGGGCATCTGCGCGCCATTGGCCCGTCGCGCAAGAATTTCGGCAACGTCGCTTGGGCCAAGACCGGGGATTGCGGCCAGATTAGCAGCGGGCGCTGTGCGTGGATTGATTTTCGGCGTGAAGTTAAACGTGGTCAGGTAGCGGTCTGCGGCGCGCGCGGTTTGCGCGGGTAAACCAGCTGCCCGTAGCGCGTCGCCGACGCTGCGGGGCCGTTCGGCCCCTTGCAGTTGCGCAGCTTCCAAGGCCTGTGCGACGTTGACCGCGTCAAACGCATCTACCCCTTCTGCCGCACCGATGCTTTGCAAGACAGGTCCCAAAACCTCAGGCGGGGTATGATTGATGTCAATCTTACCGGTCTCGTCCTGAATGCGGTAGCTCACGCGGCCTTCGGCCATGTTCAGCACGACTGGTGTGCCGTCCTGGGGTGCGCGTAGTTGGTCGGCCGAAACACGACCGAGATCAGCAAGGGCCATATTGATTGCGCTGCGCGCCAGTTCAGCGGCGCGAATGCTTGCGACCTCGCTGCGCACTTGAAGCGCTTCCTGACGCGCGGAAGACATGAAAGCGGCGACACCCAATAGCAGTGCCAGCCCGGTCCAAAGCACGGTAATCAGCACGAACCCGCGCTGCTTCCTGCGCATATGCGTCAACGCACGGCGCATTGCGCGTCCTCCAAGGCACCTTGGCCCAATGCGGACATGCAGGTCTGCGACAGCGTTGTGAAAATGGGCACTGTGATGTGTCGTTGATCAGCGCTTTCAACGGCGACGGCGAGTGGCAATACGCCGCCATCTCCGGTCTCATAGCGCCACACGCTGCCGGTGCCGCTGCTTTGCGCGAATTGATATATGAAACGAAGCGGTGTGTCCGACCGTAGTAAGACTGAGCTAAGTGGCCTATCTGAAACCACCCGCGCATCGCGCTGCCCGTCATGGCGGGCAGCCACCAGCGTGAACCCGGTGTCGCGCGTGCCATCGACGCGAAACTCGCCGACAAAGCCATTTTCACGGCCGCCGTCGCGCACCAGCACACGTAACGTTGTGGCGGTGCCAAACAACGCCGCACCAGTCGCGCGCGGTCCTCGGTTCGAGGCGTCCCCGATCCAGCTGTGCAATATGCGGCGCGCTAGCATCCAATCGGCGGAGGCTGTTGCCTCCATCGCCGCGCGCCGGTCTGAGGCGATTTTCAATCCCCAGGATGCGCTGGTCAAAAGCGTCAGCGTCAGTGCCGCCACGGCGAGCGCCACCAGCGCGTCGACCATAGCGAAGCCGCGCGTTCTGCGTCCGCGCCGCCGTGTCATAGCGGGCCACCCGCGTAGCGCATCGCGCGCAACACCACGGGTTCGGCTTCGGGTACAGATGTGTCGGCGACCCGCACAGACACAAACAGCATCTCGCCCGGGTAAAGCGGACCCAATTGCATGTCAGGCGGCGGCGTATTTCCGATCTGCAAAGCCCAGGACAATGGCCCTATGCGGCCTTCGTCGCGCGCGCCGGGGCGCAATGCGATATCTACGCCGACGCGGTCGAGCACACTGGCGGCCAGCAGCACCTTGTCGGCCTGATCATTGGCGCGTTTCGACAAAAGGCTGCCTGTGGACAGCGACGCGTAAAACCCTGACATCACAACGCCCGCAATGCCTAGCGCGACCAATGTCTCCAGCAGGCTGAACCCGCGCGCATTTGCGCCGCGCCGCGTCATTGGACATCCACCCGACCGGTCAGCCAATCCAGCGTTACCGTTTTGCGCGCCGCGTTGCGGGTCAGCACAAGCTGCAACCCGGGCGACCCGCCTGCGGGCGTCAGTATGATCTCAGCACTTTCGGGAGAAATATCAACCTCCCGGTCAAAGGCGTGTTGCGCCCCGCCAGCGTCGATCAACCGTTCATCGGCAGATACGACAATTTCAATTGACCGGCCTGCTTCCAATGCACGCATACGGGCGTTTTGCAGCAGGAGCGCCACCTCGGCTGCCTCTGCGTTCAGGCGGCGTTGGTCCTGATTGCCAAACGCCAGAAAAGCCAGCGTACCGATCATTACGACGATAGCCATGGCAGCTAACACCTCAACCAGCGCGTAGCCCTGCGCTATATGAGACCGCCGCCGTACCATTAACCCGCAATGTCAGAATTTTGGCCGTCACCGCCGGGTTGGCCATCCGCGCCAAGCGAGATCACCTGCACGCCTGTGCCGTCATTGCGGTAAATGAAACTGCCACCCCAGGCGTCGACCGGCAATTTCCCGTCGCGCAAATAGGGCCCGTTCCAACCCGGCACACCGTTGCCCGCGACCAAGGCTGTCAGGCCCATGTCCTGCGTTGGTAGCCGTCCTGTGTCGATCTGGTAGATATCCAATGCGGCGCGCAGCTGGTTGATCTGCGCCTCGGTGGCGTTAACGCGGGATGATTGCAATTGCCGCATGGCAGCCGGACCGACCAGCCCAACGAGCAGGCCGACAATGGCCACGACCACCAGCATCTCCACCAGGGAGAAGCCTTTCGCGCGCGCCCGGCGGCGCTTAGAACGCGACTTGATTGACCGAAATGATAGCTGAGAAAAGCGCATAGAGGCTAACTCCGACAAGAAGGCCGACAATGATGATCATCGCGGGCTGAAAAAGGACGAGAAACCGCTCAAGGGCGCGGTCGGCGGCGTCGCGCATATCTGCAGCGGCGCGGGTGCACATGTCTTCAAGCGCGCCGGTTTCCTCACCGATGCGCAGCATTTCGACAGCGCTGGGGGCAAGGACCGGCGTTTTCGCGAATGCATCCGCCAAGGACGCGCCTTCTGACACGGATTGCAAAACGGATTGGAACGCGCCCCGCACTCGCCCTTTGGGGGAGGTTTCGGCGACAACGCGCAACGCCTCACTCAGGGTGACATTGCGCTGCAACAGCGCGCCCAGAATATGAAGCGCCATCATGGAGGTGTTGCGCTCGATCAGGTTGCGGGTAACGGGCAGGGCATTGGCGAGCCGGGCCAGCATCGCCCCGGCCTTGCCTTTGTGATGGAGCCAGGCCAGCACGGCTGCAGCGCATACGAAACCGCCCAGCAGGAGGGGCCAAAGCGCTGAAAGACCCTCAGAGATCGCAAAGACAGCACGTCCCAAAGGCGGCAGCGATGCCATCCGGCTTTCAACCAGCGGTACAAATTGCGGGATGATCGCGATCATGATTACGCCGACTGAAATGATCGACACAATCAGCAGCAAAGACGGATAAAGTAGCCCCGTCACGATACGTCTTGTCACCATCAAGCGCTGTTCAAGGATGCTTGCGGCGGTCGACAGGGCCACGTCAAGCTCCCCCGACTTTTCAGCGCCGCGGATCAACGCCAGTGTCGCCGTGTCCTTGATATCTGTCGCCGCTTGCAAACCATCGGCAAAAGCCCCGCCCTCGCGCACGTGGACGCGCAGTTTTTGGGCAGCTGTAGCTATGGTACTGGCTTCACCTTCCGCCATGATGCGTAACGCGCGGTCGATTGAAATGCGGGCGCCGGCCAGCTTGGCCAGCCGCGCCATGAATTCGGCTTGATTGCGGGACGACAAACGCCCATCAGCGCGCCGCTTGCCAAAAAGGGACGCGGACGCGCGCGTCTTCTTGGTGCCCGCGTCCTTCGATTCAACTGCGTTGATCTCAATCGGGAACAGGCCTTGGTCGCGTAGCTGCCGCGACGCCTCAGTTTGGGTCGCAGCGCTTAGAACACCAGTGCGGCGGCGGCCCTTGCCGTCACGTGCGCTGAACCCATAGCTGCGCATTGCGGCGACTGGGTTGCCCTGCGCACTCATGCCCAGAACTCCCCGGCGCCAAAGACCGCTGTCAGCTCTTTCAAAGTGGTCTGCCCGTTGGCGTAAAGGGCGATGCCCTCGGCGCCCATCGTGCGTTCTGGCATCTCCAACCCGCGCACCGGATCGACAATTTCAAAAACCGCGCGGCGCCCGGCGTAACCTGTTTGCCCGCAGGCGTCGCAACCCACCGCCTTGCGCACTGGCCAATGCGCTGGGTCGCCCGCTTCCGGCACCGCCGCGGAAAGCGCTTCTAAAAGCGGGCGCATTTGCGGGTTTTGCGCGGTCTCGGTAGGCGTGGCGCAGTGGTCACACAGCAGACGCACCAACCGTTGCGCGCCAGCAAGGCGCAGCACAGATGAGATCAGAAAATCGGGCACGCCCATATCGCCAAGCCGCATCACCGCTTCATGCGCGCGGTTAGTGTGCAATGTCGACAGCACAAGGTGGCCGGTCAGCGCGGCACGCACGGCCAGCTCCGCCGTCTCGCCGTCGCGGATTTCGCCGACCATCAACACATCTGGGTCATGGCGCAGCACTGACCGCAGCGCCGAGGCGAAGGTCCAGCCAAGCTCCGGCTTGACTTCCATCTGGATCAGGCCGGGGTTTTGAATCTCGACCGGGTTTTCAATCGTAATGATCTTGCGCCCGACCTTGTTGATTTCAGCCAAACCGGCATGCAGCGTCGTGGTTTTGCCGCTGCCCGTTGGCCCTGTCATCAGGATCAACCCGTTGGGTTGTTGCAACGCGCTGCGCAGACGTTTCAGAACCTGTGGCGTCAAATCCAGCTGATCTAATTTCGCGCGCGCCGCAGAGCTGTCCAACAAGCGCAAAACGATCACCTCGCCATGCACACTGGGCGCGCTTGCGACGCGGATATCAACTGTGCGCCCGGCAGTTTTTTGGCGGATGCTGCCATCTTGCGGCAGCCGTCGTTCGCTGATGTCCATCTCTGCTAGAATTTTCAGGCGGGAGACAACGCCTTCATAAAGATGTCGTTCAATGGACTGGGTTTCGACCAATGTACCATCAATGCGCAACCGAACGCGGGGGCGCGTCTCTAACATTTCGATATGAATGTCTGTCGCGCCGCTTTCGACCGCTTTGGCAAAGAGCCAGTCCAGATACCGCACCGTCGGCGCATTGTTTGCCATCTCAAGCAGCCGGTCGGTGTTGAAATCGCCTTGGATTGAACTGATCGCGACTGCGCTCTCGTCATCTGGGCTTGCCGCGTCGCCCTCCGCGCTGCGGGCGAGGGCGTCTTCAATGTCGCGCTCTGTGGCGACGACGTAGGCGACATTTGGCCCGAACGCGATGCCCAGCGCCTGACGCACTTCGCGATCGGTTGGATCTGCCAATGCGATCAGCGGGGCCTCCCCGTCCAGCGACAGGATCACCATTGCGTTGCGCCGCAAATAGTCGAAAGAGAGGCGGGGATCGACGGGCAAACGGATCGGAAATTCTGACGCGTCTATCGTAGCCAGGCCAAACGCTTGCGCCGAGGCTTGCGCCCAGGCGCGCTGCGACACCAGCCCAAGCCGGTCGACGACGACGCGCAAAGCTTGCCCGCTTGAGTTCGCTACGTCTACGGCCTTGGCGAGCTGATCGGGGGTCAACAATCCCGCAGCCGTCAGCCAATCCGTCTGGACGCCTTCACTATTTGCAACGGATGTATCCCGTGCCATTTTTGTCCGCTCAAATGCACCGCTTCGCAGTGACTGCCCCGTCACAGAAAATACGAGATTCCCCTTGTTTTCGCAATGTTTTTAATAACTTGAATTGTGGCAAATTGTTTCTTTGTTGATGATTAGGAAACATTGAGTTCTTTCACGCATGATCGGCAAAGTCATGGTTAACATTGCCCTTCTTTTGCCTCTTTGACCTCCTGAATTTCGCCCAATTTCGCCACAATCAACGGTGACAAGGATTTCTATGTTTAAGGAGTGAGAGACTCTGATGCGCAATAAATTTTTGAATACCGAACTGGCGTCAGGCGCTGCTGCACTAGCCCTCGTCCTGAGTGTCACGCCCGTCTACGCGAACCCGGGCCCTGTTGGGTCAGAAGCGGTCGAAAGCCAACGGTTTATGGCCGTGGTAGAGGCGATGCAGGTCGAAGAGGTGGCCGGGATCGAGTCAGCCCCCGAGGCCGTGCTCGATGGCATTTTTCGCAAAATCACCGTTCCCACAAAAGGGGTGTATCGATTCGCGGTGCCGCCTAATTCGGGCGTTAAGCTTTATGTCGACGGCACATTGGCAATTGACACAACTGGCCCGGCGCTGAGCGACGATGCGTTGGTCAAAGCGCTGCAGGGCCTCTCTGCAGGCGACCATGTGCTGCGCATCGTGACCACTGGCGACGCAAGCGCCGTGTTGGACGCGCTGACATTCGGTGCTCTTGGGGCGGAGCCGCAAAGCCTCTCAACCGCGACTGTTGAAATCTCGCCGCAAGAAGGTGCCAAGATCGCCGCGCGGCACGCCTCACAGATGCCATCGACAGCCAAAGCCGCCGAGACGCAGTCAGAAACCGGGCCCGCCCGGCTTGGCTTGCGTGGCAGCACAGAAAAATCCGGATTCGCACTTGGCGGGTCATCGTCCAAAGCTGCCAAACGCGGCCCAGCTAAGACCGCAGGTTCGACTTCGACCGACGGCGGCGCGGCATCAGGCAATGCAATGAATGGCGGCTTTAGAAGCGCGGCACTGGCTCCGCGCACTCAAGCTGCGGCCCCTGCCGCCTCGGGTGGTGCAACGGCGGCCGGTGGCGGCATTTCTTCCGTTCCATCAGGCGGCGGAACAACCACGCCGGGCGCAACGCCAACAACACCGGTGACGCCAACTGCGACCCCAACGCCCACACCGACGCCAACCCCGATCAACCCGTCGGTGACGCCGACGCCTGAAACTGTTCAGGCCTCACCTTTGTCGCCACCCACGAATGTGGAGCTGACACAGGCGGTGCAGCTGACATCTGCCGGTAACGTCAACGGGCAGGTCCCCGCCTCGGGCTCAACGCTTTTTGGCGCGGTGATGGACAATTCCATGTTCGACATAGTGAACGTAGCGGTATCAGGCTCTAACCGTACGACCACGGTTGATGTAGGCCCAATGACCGGCCAGTTTGCCGTGCGCTTGTTTCCGGAGGATTTCGCGGCCAGCAATCAGGTCCAGGTCACACTGACCGGTGGCTCATCAGCCAGCGACGAAGTCACAGCGACGCCCGTTACCTATACGGTGACCGGAATGGCGGCGCAGGACGGCGTGTCCCAAGGCCTCAGCCGCCTAACCTTTGGCGCAACACCTGATCTCTATGCGCGTGTCCGCGCGCTCGGCTTCCAAAACTATGTTGAGGAACAGCTCAGCCCAGAGGCCATTAATGATGCGGCCTTAAACGCGATGAACCCAAACGCTATACTCACGCCCACCGAGGCGAATGGCGGCACGCTTCTGCGCAAGCTGGTCCACTACGATCTTGCCCATGCAGCATTCAGCGAGAAGCAGCTACAAAATGTGATGGGTCATTTCTGGGCAAACCACTTCCATGCGGTGACCAAGAACACCAACATGTATGCGCAGAACATTTACGACCGTCAGTTCTTCCGCGACAACGCATTCTCAACGTTCCGGGAGCTGCTGCTTTACAGCGCGCGCTCGCCTTTGATGTCGCAATATCTCGACAATGACGAAAACCGGTTCCGCGAAAACCGCGAGAACCAGGGCATCAACGAAAACTATGGCCGCGAGGTTCTGGAGCTTTCAACCGTTGGCGTCGAAGCAGGCTACACTCCTGCCGATGTCGACATGGTGTCGCGTGTTTTCTCCGGCTGGCGCTATGAGCGGACAAACCCGAATGCCGAGGGCGTCGCACAGGAATTCGTTTTTCAGTTCTTCCCAGATGACCACGATCCGCAGGACAAGTTGATCCCATTCTTGGGCACGACAATCGCAGGCCGTAGCGGTGCCGAAGGCGTGCAAGAGGGCGAAGAGCTGATCGCTATTCTCGCCAACCACCCAAGTACGCAGGCCCGGACTTGTCGCAAGCTGGTCCAACTTTTGGTCGCAGACACGCCGCCAGATGGGTTCGTGCAATCCTGCGTCGCAGCGTGGGGCACAGATGGTGATATCGAGGCGATCTTGCGCGCGATCTTGCTCAACCCAGCCTATGTCAACACGGCGCAATACCAGCGCAACAAAGCGAAAACACCGTTTGAATACGCGGTGTCCGTGATCCGTGCTTTCGGCGCGCGCCCTGATACGCCCACCGAGGATGGTTTCTGGAATCGGTTCCGCGACGCCCATGAACGCGCCGGACATAATTACGTGCGCTTCCCGGTGCCGACAGGCCTGCCCGAAGTGTCTTCGGCCTGGCTGAACTCGGCCACTATGGTCGCGGCCTACAACCAAATGACCGATGTGGTGGAAAGCCGTCAGAATTACGGGATCGACCCCATGGCGGACATTACCTCAGCCGGTCTTGAGACCGCGGAGGAGGTCGCAGCCTATCTGCTCGCGGTTGGCACCGCTGACCAGTTCAGCCTGCAAGAATATGAAAGCCTTGTCGCGGTCCTAAAGGGCGATGACGGGATTTTCGAACCTCGTGTGCAAGACGAAACCCGCGCCTTGGAAAAGGCCCTGGGCCTGATCATCGTCACGCCCAGCTTCCAGCTGCAGTAATGCGCTCACCGTATCACAGCCGTCAAAGGTAGGATCACATGCAAAACCGTAGAGACTTTCTCAAATCCCTGACTGCCGCTGCCGCAATGGTTGGCGTGGCGGGGGCCCCTAAGTTTTCCTTCGCGCAGCAGGCGGGCGGAAAAACATTCATCAAAGTGTTCATGCGCGGCGGCGCTGACGGGCTGCACCTGTTCCCGTTGGTGGGTGATCCGTTCTACTACCAGTACCGCCCTGACATTGCGGTGCCGCCACCGTCCAATGACATCAACAGCGCACTCGATTTGGGTGACACCATGCGTGGAATGAACCCCAACCTGGAACTCCTGATGGAGATCTGGGACGCGGGCAACATGATGGTGGCACCGGCGACATCCTTTGACCCCAACAACCGGTCGCATTTTGACTGCCAGCGTTGGATCGGGACCGGCGCACGCAATAACCTGATCGACGGCTACCTCAACCGCTATATGCAGAATGTGTCGGGTCCGGATCACCCGCTGCGCGGTCTCGTCGCCGGCAAGACCTCAATTTCGACCGAGATCAGGGGCGATGTAAAAGTGCCCGCGATCAATGACCGAAACGGGTTCAACCTGACCAACAATGATTTCTGTGAGGGCTCGGGGTGTGCCGACAATCAGTTGACAGAGCTGATGCGCGAAATTCATTCGCATGATGTCGACCTGACCGCCGTCGAAGGGCAGGTGCGCGACAGCCAACTGATCATGCTCGACTCCATCGCAGAAGTGCAGGCTGCTGGTACTGACTACACGCCAAGCGCTGGTGGTCTCAACTATTCGAATTCCGGTCTTGGTCGCGGCCTACGCCTCTGTGCGCAGTTGCTCAAAGCGGGCGTTCCGCTGGAAGTAGCCGCACTGGATTGGAACATCGGTTGGGACACCCATTCCAACCAGATCGCGGAAGGTGCCAACCCGTTCACGGATCAGGAAAAAGGCTATCATCGCAACATGGCGCAAGGGGCCAATGACTTTTTGACCTTCTACCGCGACATGGGCACAATGATGCAGGATATCGTGGTGCTGACCGGCTCGGAATTCGGCCGCACCAAAAAGCAAAACGGCTCGACCGGTACCGATCACGGTGAGGGTGGCGCATGGTTCGCCTTTGGCGGCCCAACCCAGCGCGCAGTTGCCGATGACGTCAGCACAATTGACGACACGGTGGTCACGCGCAACTGGCTGCCGACGGTGACCAACTACCGCAATATCGCTGGTGAGATCATGGTGCGCCATATGGGAATGTCGGAGCAGCTCGTCTCAACCGTCTTCCCAAACCACAATTTCACAAATTACCAGCTTTTTGGCGGGACTGCCTAGGTAACGCCATAGTTTGCTGTCAGGTTTACGGTTTAAGAGGATCTTAAGTGGAGCCAGTTTCGGGTGACGGAGCAAACGGGTGGTGTGATTTTTGAAAGCCGGGGCCT
Source organism: Litoreibacter sp. JB4-2 (assembly GCF_055693445.1). NCBI lineage: Bacteria > Pseudomonadati > Pseudomonadota > Alphaproteobacteria > Rhodobacterales > Roseobacteraceae > Litoreibacter > Litoreibacter sp. JB4-2. The sequence continues at coordinate 1,719,125 of NZ_CM146334.1, read as the reverse complement.
GTCTATCGGGCCTTGGTTTACCTATGCGCGGGCGCTTTTGGCGCAAAGCGCGTCTGGCGTCGCGTCTGATGCCGCGGTGCCAAAAGAGCGGTGCTATTTCTTCATCGAAATCGGGTCTGGTGCGCCGCGTGTGCGCGCGCTCGACGATGATGACTGGCTTGAGGTCGAGGACAGCGCTTATGCCACGCTTGCGGGCGCGGCTGAGGACGCAAAAATCGACCTGGTTCTCGCCGATGCCGCAAGCATTGATCTGGCATTTTCTGTGCCGCCCGGCTTGTTGCCCGAAGTCAGCCGCATGATCGAAGCTGAAATCGCCTACCGTTCCCCTTTTGCCGAAGGCGTCGCAACCTCTATCTGGGAAGCGCATGAAGCCGCAAATGGCGGCTGGGACGTCACCGCCACCTTGACGCTTGAGGCGCCTGTCATGGCGATCAAAGAGGGGCTGGCCAAACATGGTGGTGAGATCGCCTCGATCATCCGCGAAACGCCAAAAGGGACCCTGCGAACCGCGCCGCCTTGGACGCGCGCCGCCGTCGCCGAAAATCCGACGCTCTGGTCGATTTTGGCTGGCCTTTCACCTGTCTACAAAGCGACCCTTGCTGGCGCTGTGCTCTTTGCGCTCTCAGCGTCCGCGAATTGGGGCTATACCAGCTATCTTGATCGTGCCCTGTCGTCCCAAGCGGCCCAGGCCCAAACGGAATTGCGCAGCACTGCGGCGGCCGCGTCGCGGTTGCGCGGGCTGGATGGCGCGCTCGCGACATCGACCGAGGTTTTGGCCTTGACGGGAACGCTCAGCGATGTCCTGCCTGACGGCGTTTGGCTCGATCAAATCATCATCAAAGGCGTCGATGTCACGCTTGTCGGTTACGGCCCTTCTGCCGCCGATGTGACACGCCACCTGTCGACTGTGCCGGGTCTGACGGACATCAAATTTGCCTCGCCGGTCATTCGTGACAATTCCCAGTCCATCGAGCGGTTCCGCATTGCCGCAAACCTCACAATCGGGGGGACATAATGAGCAGTTTTCATTTCGCCAATCCGACCCTGCCCGGCAAAGTAACGCTCGCCTTCGTTGGTGCGCTTGCCGGGGCCTGCGTGCTGTTTGGCCTCATTATGGGGGCTGCCGCCAAGGACCGCGCAGGCACAATCGCGGACAAAGAACAGATCATCGCGCGCGCCGCATCCGTCAGCACCAACGTCTCGGGCGGGTTGTCCGATGAGGCGTTTTTCCCCGGCGAAACACCGCAACTGGCGCAGGTTGCGCTGCAAACCAGCCTGCAAAATCTGGCGGAAGCAAACCGCATCAATATCGACATGATCCGCGCCGATGAGATCGAACAGGTCGACGGGTTGGTGCGCCTGAACCTCGCCATCAACGGTATCGCGCCGGAAATTGAACTGGGCAGCTTCCTGCACAGTCTTGCGGCGCTGAAACCCATCGTCGTGGTCGAAGACCTGACGCTGCGCCCTGCGCGCGCCAGCCGCACCAACCCCGAACGCCGCATCACCTTTCAGGCGGCACTTTACGGGGTGCAAAAGCCATGAATGCGCGCATCAATACCCTCTTGAAGCCGGTTTTGCCGGTAATAATTTTCGGTGCGTTTCTGGCCGCGTCAGCCGCGATCTGGATGCCGCGCGGTGAGGCGGCAGTCAACGCAGCAAAACCACATACGACGCAGTTGGAAACCCGCCTCAGCGACGGTAGCGACAGGCTTGCGGATCTGGTCGAGACAACGAATGCGCGACCCGTCTTCCACGCCTCGCGCCGCCCTATTCAAGCGCCCGAGGCCCCTAAAGTGGCCGAAACTGTGCTATCGCTTCTAGGCATCATCGCGGAGGATAACGGGGACACCTTGGCTTTCGTGAAGCTCTCCTCCACCGGTGCGCTCTACCGTCTGGGCGTGGGCGAAATCGTCGATCGTTGGCGCATCGTCACCATCGGCACGGAGGAGATCACCGTCTCCAAAGACGGCAAAACACCCTACGTCCTGAGCATCGGCGGCTAGCGCAATACCAGCGCCGGACGCCAGCAATTCGCATAGCGTGCCCGCGTCATAGACTTTGCCACGCAGAACCTTAACCGTCGCTCACCAGCTTAAGTGCCGCCGCCACTATGCCGTCGACTGACGGCAGGGTCGCCGCATAGGCCGGGCCCGTTGCTATGAAGCAATCCTCTGCGGTCACGCGCGAGACGTTGTGACGACCAGCTTCGCCAAATAACGCCATCAAACCTTCAGATTGGCTACCGGTGCGGCGGCATTCATCCACGATCAGCACCGAACCGCACGCGGCCGTTTCTGCCAGCAATGCGTCCGCTGGCAGCGGCGCCAACCACCGCATGTCGATCACGCGGGTCTTCACACCCGCGGCCTCCAACTGCCTCGCGGCCTTTGTCGATAAGTACCGCCCATTGCCGTAGGTCACGATTGCCAGATCGCGACCTGTGCCGTCGACGCCGATTTCGCCCAACCCAATCCGGGTCTTCGCGTCGGGGTAGGGGGCCAGCCAGCCCTTGTCGCCCTCCTCATGCAAATCTCGCATCGGGTAGAGCGCAATCGGTTCCACAAAGATGACAACGCGCTGTTCTTCGCGCGCGAGCCGCACCGCCTCGCGCAGCATCATGACCGCGTCATCGCCGCGTGACGGGCAGGCGATGATCAATCCCGGTATGTCACGCAACACGGCAAGCGAGTTGTCATTGTGGAAATGCCCGCCAAACCCCTTCTGGTACCCAAGCCCCGCAATGCGCAGCACTATCGGGTTGGTATATTGCCCGTTAGAGAAGAAGCTCAGCGTCGCGGCCTCACCCCGCAACTGATCTTCGGCATTGTGCAAATAGGCTAGGAACTGAATTTCGGGGATCGGCACAAAGCCGTTTTGGCCCAGCCCTATCGCCAGCCCCAAAATTGCTTGCTCGTCCAGTAATGTGTCGATCACCCGGTCCGGACCAAACCTCGCCTGCAGCTTTTGCGTCGCGCCGTAAACGCCGCCTTTGCGTCCAACATCTTCGCCCGCAAGCACGATCTCGCCATGCTCAAGCATCAAATCAGTCAGCGCCCATCCAATCAGCTTTGCCATCGGCTGCGGCTCCGCCATGGCGCGTAGATCGCTGCCAAAAACCTCTGCGCGGGCCTCCGGGGCGGGCCCGTTGGTGGCTGCGCAATGGCGTGTGGGTGGGATCAGGCTTGCCGCCACATCCGCCGCTGTTTTCAGCCGGGGGCGGGTCACTACCTGTGCACCCAACTGCATGCAACGCTCTCCGGTTTGCGTATAGATCGAAAGCGCCTCGTCGGGTGTGCAGGCCCCGCTGTCGCGTAGCAGACGCACTGAGTGCAGCAGCGGGTCATTCGCCTCATCCGCTTCAATCGCTGATTTGGCGCGGTAGCTCATTTCGACGTCAGACCCAGCATGACCATAAAGCCGCACCATACGCATGTGTAAAAATGCGGGCTTGCGATGGGTGCGCACATAATCTGCCGCATCCCGGCTGACCTGCAAACTGTCCGCCAGGTCCAGCCCGTCGCAGGAAAAATATGCAAGCCCAGGCCGGTGCGCGAAGCTGGCCGCGATCCAGCCAGCGGGCGTGGGCGTCGAAATGCCGATCCCGTTATCCTCGCAAACCAACAACAACGGCATCTGCGCTGATTGAAAGCTCGCCCAACACGCCGTATTAATCGCGCCCTGCGCCGTCGAGTGGTTGGCAGAGGCATCCCCGAACGCGCACATGACAATCGCGTCCTCGGGCAGTGACGCATGTTCGGGCCGGTGCCTGCGCGCAAGGCTCACCGCATGTGCGGCGCCCACCGCCTTGGGCAAATGGCTGGCAATGGTTGAGGTTTGTGGTGGGATGTTCAGAGGCGCGGAGCCTAGAACTTTGTGTCGCCCACCTGAGATTGGGTCGTCGCTAGAGGCTGCAAAGCTCAGCAAAATGTCGCGGGCTGGGTCTTGGCCGGGTACTTGTCCTGCGCGCGCTATCTGAAATGCCGCGTCGCGGTAGTGCAGGAAGGCCATGTCGGTGACCCGTAATGCGTGGGCAACGGCGGCCATCCCCTCATGCCCGCTGGAGCCGATTGTGTAGTAGCCTTGCCCCGCCTTTTGCATGTCCCGGCTGGTCCGGTCGAGCTGGCGCGACAGGCATTGCGCGCGGTAGAGCTGCATCAAAATGTCAGGCTCGACATCGCCCGGCGCGGCACCCACCGGCAGGTCATTGGCCTGAACGCGGCGCAGAAAATTGTCATGAACGATGGCTGCGCGATCCATGCGGCCTCCCGGTGAAATGTACGCCAAATCGGCGCGGGTCGGGGCCACAATGCAGCGCGCGCGTCGGGTGGGCAAGCCACCTAACGCAGGGTCGAATTGGGCCCACGCAGGAGCCCAATTCAGGTTTTACGTCGAGCTAGCTCGACAGGTCGTAGGCGCGCTCACCGTGCGACGACAGATCAAGCCCGGTCAGCTCGTCTTCTTCGCTGACGCGCAGCGGTGTGATCGCCTTCGTGACGAAAATGATCAACGTAGTCATCACGGCTGTGAACAGACCCACAACGATCAAGCCGCCGCCTTGCTCCACAATGCCCGCATGGCCAAAGACAACCAACATCAAGATGCCGAACATCCCGCCCACGCCGTGCACTGCGAACACGTCAAGCGAGTCGTCGATTTTCAAGGCGTTCTTTACGATTCCGCAAAGTTCCTGACACAGGATGCCCGCGACGCCGCCAATGATCAGCGCTTCAACCGGGCTGACCGAACCCGACGCCGGTGTAATTGAGGCAAGCCCCGCAATCGTGCCGGTGACCAACCCCACGAGGGAGGCCTTGCCATGGCGGAACTTTTCCCAAAGCGCCCAGGTCAACGACGCCATTGCTGCCGAAATATGTGTGACCGTCAGCGCCATGGCCGCGCCGCCATCGGCCGCCAGTTGTGATCCGCCATTAAAGCCGAACCAGCCGACCCACAGCATTGCAGCACCAATCATGACCATGCCGGGGTTATGCGGTGGTTTCGATTTGTCAGTGCGTGGCCCAAGGAATGCGGCCAGGATCAGCGCGGCGATACCCGCGGTCTGGTGCACCACAATGCCCCCTGCGAAATCATTCACACCGTTCTCAAACAGCGACCATTCGGCGCCAGCCAGCAAGCCGCCGCCCCAAATCCAATGGGCAACGGGCGCGTAACACAACAGCATCCAAAGTGAGGAGAATACCAGTACGAAGCCAAACCCGATCCGCTCAACATAGGCGCCCACGATCAGCGCAGGCGTGATGATGGCAAAGGTCATCTGGAATGCGAAAAACAGCACTTCGGGAATGGTTCCTGAAACTGTGTCTGCCGTCACGCCGTTCAGGAAGCTTTTGCCAAGCCCGCCCCAATAGGCGTTTCCGTCGCCGAAGGCGATGGAATACCCCGCCGCCAGCCATAAGATGCTCATCAAACAGGCAATTGCGAAGCATTGCATAAACACGCTGAGCACGTTTTTCGCGCGCACCAGCCCGCCGTAAAACAATGCCAGTCCTGGCAATGTCATGAACAGCACAAGTGCTGTTGCCACTATGATCCAAGCGGTATCTGCCCCAACCATCGGTCCCCTCCCAAATTTCAAGTCTGACAGCGGAAAGCCCAATAAGGAGGCATTTGGAATGATATTTTTTCAGCGAAGCGCCAATTAATTGCACATATCGCAAAGAGATTAATTATTAAGCTGATATGCATCACAAAGTTCTACTTTTTGGGCAAATCAGAAATCATGAGCAGCGTCACGCGTCCAGTGCACATCGCCCCAGCAAAGACTGGGTCGCCTGATCAAAAAGCGCCACATGTTCCTCCGCCCGAGCGGCCAAATGTGCCCCTTCCAACAGCGCCAAAATGGCGCGTGCCTCAATATCGGGCGTAAACGGCCCCGCAATCGTGCCATCCGTTTCAGCGAGGCGTAAGGTGTCGGCAATCCAGCTGGCCATCATCTCCCGAAACGCTTTGATCTGGGCGCGAACCGGTTCCGATAAGCTCTCCCGGCTGGATGTAAATGACACGCATAGACACAAAGTCGTTCCGTCGCTTAGTGCGGCGCGATAGGTTCCAACAAGCGCGTTAAGGCGTCTTGCCGCCGTAGCATGGGTGGCGTCGATCTCTGCGCAATGCGCCTCAAACCGGTCGTGGTAGCGCGCCATCATTGCCTGTGACAGGTCCGCCTTGGTCGGGAAATGGTAGTGGATGGAGGCTTTGCGGATTCCAACCTCGCGCGCCAGATCAGCGTAGCTGAACCCGTCAAAACCACGCGCCCGCGCGGCGGTCTCTGCTACATCCAGCAATGCGGTTTTGGTGTCCTCACCCATGGCTAAGCCATCTCCTTCGCGCGTGAAATCCGATCGAACACCGCATCCGCCGCCTCCAACGCGCCTTCCAGAAAGCCGCCAAACTGGGGGGCCATTTCTGATCCCCCAAAATGTAGCCGCCCATCCCAGAGCCCTGCAAGCGGTTGCGGCATGCCGTAGCGCGGATGCGTCTGCGGGCCAAGCTGGTCCGCATCCGTTGCGGTTTGCGGATCAAACGCCCAATCTTTGACAAACAGCGCTTTCGAGTTGGCCGCGCGCGCGCCGAACAGGCGCACCAATTGCGCTTCAAGATGCGTGCGTAGTCGGGCCTCATCTCGGCGCCAATCCGGCGGCGCGCCAATAAAGCCGAATAATGCGTACGGCCCGCCCTCGGCGGGGCTCGCGTCGTGCAGTTCTACCATCGGACCGACCCGGCTCATCGCGTCGCCCGACAGCCCGTCTTCGCGCCAAAAGGGCGTCTCATACACCGCCACAGCCTTGGCTTGCCCGGCCATCCAAGTTGGCGTGGCCGCCATGATGTGCATCGCTTCAGGCGGCAGGGCGGGGGTGAATTTGAGCTGTGCAGCCAGTCGAGGGGGCAGCGCAAGCACCAGATGGCGTGCCGCAACCGTTTCGCCTGCACGCGTCTCAGCGACAATACGCGCGCCTTCGCGTTGCAAGTGGCACACGTTTTGGCCCAGCCGCAAAACGCCTGCGGGCAATTGCGCCGCCAAAGTTCCCGTCAACGCGCCCAGCCCGCCCATTAATCGGTAGGAGCCCTGCATCGACGCGTAGCCGCGCCCGCGCTGTACCTGCCCGGTTTCATCCTCAAACAGCAGGGCGCCTTCCGCATATTGGTCAAATGTCTCAAGGCCAAGCGCGCGGATCAAAGCCGCAATGCGTGGCTGACCGGGCCAGAACCAAGCGGGTCCCATGTCGAACATCGCTTCGCCGTCATCCCGCGACAGGATGCGCCCGCCGGGCCGGTCCCGCGCCTCAAGCAGCGCGACATCGCGGCCCGCGTCAGACAAGCGTTTGGCGAGGCTCAACCCCGCCAAACCAGCGCCAATGATCAAGATATCCGTGTCCATCCCGGGTACGATCCGCCTAAGGCTCTAAACCGCAGGTGCCTTGGCATAAGGCAAATGCCCCGACTTGATCCAAATCTTTGCGCCCTCAGGCCCCGCTGTGGCAGTCAAATCTGCACCTTCCGGCATGCGCAACCAAGACCCTTTGCGCAGGGTATCCCCATCCGTGTCTAGCGTCCCGTCAATCACCAGCAGCTCAATCCCGCCTTCAGGCGCAAGGGCCAAGGACGCCCCAGCGTCGATATGACAATACAGAACTGTTTCACGCGCATCCTCATGCAACACCGCTGACGCCACGCCATCCACCGGGGTGCCCAGCTCCTCAGTCATGGTTTTGCGAAACTGCGTTCGGTCGGCCATGTCAAACTGCCAGAGCTTGACGAAAATGACGCATCCTGGCTCTGATCCGGGCGTATGTGAGGTGGTTGGCGGGTTGCGCACATAGGTACCCGCCGGGAAATCCCCGTGCTCGTCCTGAAACACGCCGTCGAGGACAATGAATTCCTCCCCGCCGGTGTGCGTATGGGCAGAAAAGTGGCTGCCGGGCGCGTAGCGCACGATGGTCGTGGCGCGCGCGACCTCTCCGCCAATCCGGTCCAACATGCGCCGGTCGACGCCCTTCATAGGGGAGGCCTGCCAGTCAAGCGCGTCTGAATGCAACACGACGCGGGCGGAAAAATCGGAATTCAGGTCCATGGGTCTATCATCCTGTGGGCTATAGCTGTCTTAACGAAATCAGGCGGCAATAGAAGGTCTCTGCGCCATTTTTGACCGCCACGACCGCAGATGTGTTAGCGCCTCTGGCACTTCGATCTTAGCGAAATCGGCAAAGAGCAGACCAGCATAGGTCGTGATGTCGGCCACCGAAATGGCGTCGCCCGCAACGAAGTCGTTCTCGGTAAGTACCCCGTCAAGATATGTCATTGTCTGCTCTGCCACGTCTTTTTGGCGGGCACCCCACTCAGCGCATTGATTGGTTTCCAAGTCCGGTCCAAGCCCGGGCGTGGCGTGGTGGAAATAAGTGGCCGCAGCGTTGAGCAGGCCGTTTTCGGCCCGAAGGTTCATCATCGAGATCTGTGCGCGTTCCTTGGCGGTCTCACCAGTGAGCGATGGGCCTTCAAACTGAGTGTCGATATATTCGGTTATTGCGTTGCATTGCGAAATGCACGTCCCGTCGTCTAGCTCCAACAGTGGCACGGTGGCATCTGGGTTCTTCGCCGTGAAAGCAGGAGAACGATGCTCGCCGCCCATGACGTCAACCGCGATAAATTCGACCTGGTCCATGACGCCTTTTTCGGCAAGTGCAATGCGCACGCGATCCGGGTTTGGAAATCCTTTGATGTCGTGAATTTTCATCTCGATAGCCTTTCGGTTAGTGTTGCTAGTTAAAACTACCTACTACTAGGTAGGCATTTTTGGCAAGAACTATTTTTGAAAAACATCTGCGGGTTGTCAGTACGCCCATGCTTCGTGCTTGAGAAAACTGGATGCGTCAGTAGAGTGCGCCGGGTGACTGGGAGGACGCGATCGCAATGACGAGCAAAACACGCCAAATCCGCTTGGCGCGGAAACGGTCGGTGCTATGACCGCCATCCGCGGGCTCACCTGTCGCCTCTTCCACATCCCGCTTGCCGAAGTTTTGGTTGATGCGAAGCATGGGGATCATCATTTTTTTGAGTTGGTGACGGTGACGGTCACGTTGGATGACGGGTCTGAGGGGACGGGTTACAGCTACACGGGTGGCAAGGGCGGGCATGCGATCAGGGCGATGATTGAGCATGATCTGGCGCCGTTTCTGATCGGCAAAGACGGCGCGGAGGTTGAGGCGCTGTATGAGGCCATGGGGTGGCATGTGCATTACGTGGCGCGGGGCGGGATTGCGTCCTTTGCGATCTCGGCGGTGGATATTGCGCTGTGGGATTTGCGCGGCAAACGCACGGGGCAGGCGCTTTGGCAAATGGCGGGCGGGGCGGGGCAGTCCTGCCGCGCCTATTGCGGCGGCATTGATCTGGGGTTTGAGCTGCCCAAGCTGCTGCGATCCGTCGAAGGCTACCTGGAGCGCGGCTTCAACGGGGTCAAAATCAAAGTCGGGCGCCCCGATGATGTCGACCGTGTCAAAGCGGTGCGTGATCTGATCGGGCCGGATGTGGCCTTCATGGTTGACGCCAATTACTCGATGGAGGTGCCCCAAGCCATCGAGGCCGCGCGCGCCTTCGCGGCCCATGACATCTTGTGGTTCGAAGAGCCGATCATCCCTGACAATTACACGGGCTTCGCCGACATTGCGCAGGCCACGGGCGTGCCCTTGGCGATGGGGGAAAACCTGCACACGATCCACGAGTTTGAATACGCGGCCCAGCAGGCCAGCCTAAGCTTTCTGCAACCCGATGCGTCCAATTGCGGCGGCATCACCGGGTTCTTGCAGGCGGCCCGGCTGGCGGAGGCGCATGAGATCACGCTGTGCAGCCACGGCATGCAGGAGCTGCATGTCAGCCTTCTGTCAGGGCGGGGAAGCACAGGCTGGCTGGAGGTGCATTCCTTCCCGATCGACGACTACACGACCCGGCCGCTCGCCGTGGCAGACCATATGGCGCTTGCGCCTGATTTGCCCGGCACCGGCGTCACCTTTGACTGGGGCAAGCTTGATGCCGCCAATCTGCTGACATAACACTGCACTCAAAGCCAAGGACAGAACATGACCCAAGCCGCCGTCTATCGCGGGGATAAAAGCTTCTCCATCGAACAGGTGACCATACCCGCCCCCGGACCCGGTGAGGTGCAGATCGACGTGGCCTATTGCGGGATTTGCGGCACCGATCTGCATATCTATCTGGGCCATATGGACGCGCGGGTGGGGTTTGAGCGCACCATCGGGCATGAGATGTCGGGCGTGATTGCCGCCGTGGGTGCGGGCGTTGATGGGCTTGCGGCGGGCCAGCCCATCGTGGTGCGCCCGCTTGATCATTGCGGCGATTGCCCGGCCTGCAAGGCGGGGCATGAACATATCTGCCACAACCTCAAGTTTATCGGCATCGACAGCGACGGGGCGTTCCAGCAAAAGTGGAACGTGCCCGCCCATACGATCCATGTGCTGCCCGAGGGGCTGGATCTGTCCCATGCAGCGCTGATCGAACCTTTGGCCGTGGCGGTGCATGACGTGAACCGCGGCAACGTCCAGCCGGGCGAGGATGTTCTGGTGATCGGCGGCGGCCCCATCGGCATGCTGGTCGCCATGGTTGCGCGCGATGCGGGCGCCAATGTCACCATCTCGGAGATCAATGAAAACCGCCTCGCCTTCGCCGAAAAAATCGGCTTTGCCACGATGAACCCGAAGGACACAGACGTGGCCAAGGCGATGCATGAGGGCAGCGGCGGCAAGGGCGCCGATGTGGTGTTTGAGGTCTCGGGCAGCCAGCCCGGCGTCGATCTGATGACGGCGGCCGCAGCCACGCGCGGGCGTATCGTCATGGTCGCGATCCACGCCACCAAGCCGCAGATCGATATGTTCCAGTTCTTCTGGCGCGAGCTGGACCTGCTGGGCGCGCGGGTCTACCGGCCCGAGGATTACGATACCGCCATGGCACTGCTGGCCAAGGGCGTGGTTGAGTGCGACGCCTTCATCACCGACATCCAAGGGTTGGAAGATATCGAAGCCGCGTTCAAATCGCTGACCGAAAATCCCAATGCAATGAAATCCATGATCCGCGTGCAGGAGGAGGCATAATGGCTTTGGCTGACAAGTTTGATCTTTCCGGCAAAACCGCGCTCGTCACAGGCGCCAAACGCGGCATCGGCTTTGGCATGGCGGAGGCTCTGGCGGAGGCTGGCGCCGACATCATCGCCGTCAGCGCCACGCTAGACCCGGAACGCTCAGACATTGGTGACGCGGTCACCGCGCTGGGGCGCAAATTTACCGGCTACGCCTGTGACTTCTCGGATCGCGCGGCGGTCAAATCCTTCAGTGCCCAGGTGCTGGCCGATCATCCGCAGATCGACATTCTGGTCAATAACGCAGGGACGATCCTGCGCGAACCGGCGGCCACCCATCCCGACGAGATGTGGGACGAGGTGATCGAGGTCAACCTGAACGCGCAGTTCATCCTGACGCGTGATATCGGCGCGAAAATGGTGGCGCGCGGTTCGGGGAAAATCATCTTCACCGCGTCGCTTTTGACCTTCCAGGGCGGCATCACCGTGCCGGGCTACGCGGCGTCCAAGGGCGGCATCGGGCAGCTGACCATGGCCTTCGCGAATGAATGGGCGGGCAAGGGCGTGAACGTCAACGCAATCGCGCCGGGCTATATCGACACGGATAACACCGAGGCGCTGCGCAACGACCCCGACCGCGCCCAATCCATCCTCAGCCGCATCCCCGCCGGCCGCTGGGGCACCCCAGACGACTTCAAAGGCCCCATCACCTTCCTCGCCTCCGACGCAGCCGCCTACATGCACGGCCACACAATGCTCGTCGATGGCGGCTGGATGGGGCGCTAGGCACTCAAGCGGCGCAGCAACCGACGCTGCGCCTCGAAATCCTCGGGCAGGCTTATCCCCTCGCGCGCGGCAAATCGCCCGGTATAAGCGCCGTTGAACACCGTTTTGCCACCGGCAAACGCGGCCAGATCTAGGTTGCGCGCAAAGCTGTGACCCAGACCGGAAATTCGGTATCCGGGTGCCTGCGCAATCGGGTCCAGATACCCTTCAATCGACAGCCGTTTCAAAGGCCCGGCTGCGCCGACAAAGCGCGCATTGTTGAAATCGCTGACGATGAACCGGTCAGTCTGCCGGTCATAGCGCCCCAGCGCGCTTGCGAAGGATCGATCAGCCGCCCGCGCTATATTGTTGCCCGCAACTGCAACCGGCCCGATCAGAGTGCGCCCAAAGGCGCGCGTGACATCGCCTGCCACAAGATCGCGCCCATCACGCGGCGTGCCAAACCGGGTCGCAATCACCCGGTCGCCCCGCCACAGACCACTCACCGCGACGCGATCACCAGCTCTAAAGCCTTTCGCCCCACGCGGCGAGTCGACGCGGACGCCGTTCACAGTCATCTGGCGTCCGTTTGAGGACATGTCAGAAATGGTTCCGATCAACGGGTGGGTAATCTCAATGCGCCGCGCAACACCCGCGCCATTGGCTTCGATGGTTACACTTTCGCCCAACCGCAAAGCCGTGCGGTCCAGCACGCCCGACGCGTCTGACACGACGGTCTCGGCGTCGACCGACAGCCGGTTGCCTGCAACGATCAATGCGTCAAGATCTGTCACAAGCCCGACGATGCCGGTCCCGCCAATGCCGCCCTCGACGTCGCGTGTCGATGCCTGCGCGAAGGCCGCGCGAGGCAGGGCAAACCCGGCCGCTGACAGCGCCAGGAATGCACGTCGTTGTATGGCAGTCTTCGGGCGGTTGGCTTTACTCGTCATTTTCACCTTCGTCCTCTTTGTAAAAGAACAGCCCATATCTGAACCTATGTGTCGCGGTTGGCGCGGCTTTGTCGCGCTCTTGATGCTCGCTGGCCAGCGTGTTGATTTCGCTGAGCGCGCTCAGCCCAAGCCTGCGCGCCTCCATCTCAATGGCCTCGACGGAGCTGGCCTCAAGGTGGTTGTAAAACACCGCACGTTCCAAATGAGCGGGCTCTGGTTCGATCAGGTTTTCAACCGCTGCGTTCATGTGATCGCCAAGGTTTCCGGCAAAGAAATGTAGCTTTTGGTCGGCATCGTCCGATCCGGTCAGCCCCTCTGCAACGAGGGACACATCTTCGCTTGCGATCGACACTGCGCCCTGACGGGCCAACTCGTCCAGCACGGCGCGCGGGCGTATGTCGCGGCTCACCGACTCGACCAACCCGTCAAAACTGGGGCCGGTGACGCTTTGCCGTGGCAAGACCCGCAGGGTGCCAGCCGAATCGCGATAATCAGGATGCGACAACCACCGTCCAATCACCGTGCTCAGGATCGAAACGCGGCGGCCGGCGTCGGGGTCTGCCTGCGGGTCGCGGGTGCGAAAGCTCTTAACGTCGCGCCGGTGTACGCCGGTCAGGATGCTGATCCGGCTGTCTGTCGCGTCGGCGCCCAGCTCGGACAGGGCCACGTCGACATAGGATTGTTTTACGATGCGGTAAAAAGCAGGCGCCGTGACGCCCCGCGAAATAAGTGCGCGCAGCAAGGGGCGCAGCAAGCGCCGTATCGCGCGCTCAAACGTGCTCGCATTCGTAAAACCAGGATCACTATTCATTGGTTTCAAAATATAGCTCGTGGGAAAATATTCCACAGTTTGATGCTGAATTTTTGATCAATAGCCATTTTGTCGCAATTTCGCCATTTGCGTAATATTCGCAATATTTGTGCAAGCTGCATTAAAACTAAGCTACACAAATTGCCTTAAATTTAATCAAAGACTTAAAATTGAGGCAAAGCTGTAGGCAAAACCGCGCAGGTAGCGTCAAAATCCGACCGTTCTGCTGGCAAAGCCGAATTTTGCGGGTCCTAGTATCCCTGCCTTTTCGAGGCATCAAACGCCGCGCGGCGGGCCATCTTGGCAGAATTCACCCACCGCGCGACTACAACATCAAAGTTGCGGACCCTGCTTACACCTGTTGGGTCGCGGACGAAAGCGCTGCTGCTTTTGTCTGTCTCGCGCATTACCAACGGGGACCAAAACCAAATGGCTCACACAACAAAACTTACTTCTATTGTCGCATCGGCTTTGCTGGCCAGCACCGCTGTTGCCGCCGCTCAATGCGCAGACCCGGTCAAAATCGGCGTTCTGCACTCGCTGTCGGGCACGATGGCAATTTCAGAAACCACGCTGAAAGATACGATGCTGATGCTCGTTGACCAGCAAAACGCCAAAGGCGGCGTGTTGGGCTGCGAAATCGAAGCCGTCGTCGTCGACCCGGCCTCCGACTGGCCGCTCTTCGCTGAAAAAGCGCGTGAGTTGCTGACTGTATCCGAGGTCGACGTGATCTTCGGCTCCTGGACCTCCGTGTCGCGCAAATCCGCGCTGCCAGTTCTGGAAGAGCTGAACGGCCTGATGTTCTACCCAGTGCAATATGAGGGCGAAGAAAGCTCCAAAAACGTGTTCTACACAGGTGCGGCCCCCAACCAGCAGGCGATCCCTGCGGTGGACTACTTCCTTGAAGAGCTGGGCGTCGAGAAATTCGCGCTGCTGGGCACTGACTATGTGTATCCGCGTACCACGAACAACATCCTTGAGCAGTACCTGCAAGACAAAGGCATCGCCAAGGAAGACATCTTCGTCAACTACACACCTTTCGGTCATTCTGACTGGGCCACAATCGTTGGCGACGTGGTTGCATTGGGCGAAGACGGCAAGCAGGTCGGCGTGATCTCGACCATCAACGGTGACGCAAATATCGGTTTCTACAAAGAACTCGCAGCCGCTGACATCTCCGCCGATGACATTCCAGTTGTGGCCTTCTCCGTGGGTGAGGAAGAGCTTTCTGGCCTCGACACGTCCAATCTGGTGGGCCACCTGGCCGCTTGGAACTACTTCCAGTCTGCTGACACCGAGGCAAATGCTGAGTTCATCGAAGCTTGGAAAGCCTTCGCGGGTGAAGAGCGCGTGACCAACGACCCAATGGAAGCCCACTATATCGGCTTCAACATGTGGGTGAACGCGGTTGAAGCGGCGGGCACAACAGACGTGGATGCGGTCCGCACCGCCATGTACGGTCAGGAATTCCCGAACCTGACAGGTGGTACAGCCGTCATGCTGCCAAACCACCATCTCGCCAAGCCAGTGCTGATCGGCGAAATCACAGCCGAAGGTCAGTTCGACATCATCTCCCAAACCACAGAGGTTGCGGGCGATGCATGGACCGACTTCCTGCCAGCCTCCAAAGTGCTCAAGTCCGATTGGAAAGAGCTGGGTTGCGGCATGTACAACACTGAGACCAACACCTGCGTGCAGTTGACCTCCAACTACTAAACGCAAGACCCTCTCGCGCGGAGCGGCGCCTCCCAGCCGCTCCGCGCATTTTCTGCCTCTGCCCGAAAGTCTGACCACATGCGCCGCATCCTTCTTGCCGTTGCCATTCTGCTTGGCACCGCTCTCGCCGCGCCCGCGCAAACGGTGCAGGATATCCTTCAAACCCACGCCGATGAGGTCGCTAAGCCGTCGCGCAAAAGCGTCGGGGTCCTGCTGGATGATCTGGTCGCCTCTGGCTTGCCGATTGTCCCGCTCTTTCTGGAAAACTGGTCCAACAAGGGCGCGTGGCAGCGCAAGGAAGACGGTATCTTTTTCATGGGCGCGCCCGGCCCGGACGGCCAGCTCGTGCTGCGCGATCTTGACAGCGATGCCGTGATCCAAGGCGACAAATCCGACTACAAACAGCTCAAACCCAATGGCGGTGTGCGCCGTGTCATCGGCACAGCCCTTGTGCAGTTCCAACTGTCCGATCCTGACCCGAAACGCCGCGCCGACGCGCTGACCTCCATCGCACGCAAGCCCGAAGCCGCGCAACTGGCCCCGCTTCAAGCGTCAATCGAGGGCGATCCAGATCCAACGATCAAAGCCCGCAAAACCCAGCTCGCAAATTTCCTTTCTGCCCGTTTTGCCGAGGAGAGCGAGGACCGCATCGCTGCCATCGAGAGCCTGTCGGCAGATACCAGCGTTGAGGCGCGTAGCGTGCTCAACCTTATCCTGACGGCCAAGCCGGGCGTCGCCAAAGAGCCTCCCGACGCCAATATCGCCCGCGTGATTGACCCGTCGGAGGCGCCCGATGCCTTTTACGCGCAATTGGTCGCGGCCGAGCTGGCCCCGCCAGTGACCCCGCCTGTCGCCATTCGAGCGGCGCTTGAACAAAACATCATCGATGGTCGCGTAGCCGACATCCCCGTCGCCCAATTGGGCACGGAGGACGAACGCAACCGCGCCTATGCCCGCCTCGCCAAGGACGGGCTGGTCCCGCAGCTGGTCACGCAAGTGTACCGCGACGCAGCACTGTCAGAGCATGTCTTCTATGACGTCTATGACGAAGACAATCCGGCCATCACCCAAGCTGCCGAAATCGCACTTGCCTCCGTTGAAACTCGCGTGGGTTATGCTCAAACCGTTGATCTTGCGCTGGACGGCCTGTCGCTTGCCTCTATTTACTTCCTCGCGGCCATCGGGCTTGCCATCACCTTCGGCGTGATGGGCGTCATCAACATGGCACACGGCGAATTCATCATGATGGGCGCCTACACGGGCTACGTGGTCCAGCTGTTCATCCCGGACTACACGATCTCGATCCTTGTCGCCTTGCCGCTAGCCTTTGCGATCACCTTCGGGGCAGGGGTCACGATGGAGCGTCTCGTGATCCGCCACCTGTATCACCGCCCGCTGGAGACCTTGCTGGCTACGTTCGGCATCTCAATCGCACTCCAACAACTCGCCAAAAACATCTTCGGCACCCAAGCCCGCCCGCTGACCTCCCCCGAATGGCTCGACGGTGCGCTGGTCTTCTCCGACGTCATCCAGATCAGCTATATCCGCATCGCGATTTTCGTCCTCGCGCTGTTGTTCCTGGCCTTGATCCTGTTCGTTTTAAAACGCACCCGTCTGGGCCTGGAGGTCCGCGCCGTGACGCAAAACCCCGGTATGGCGGCCTCCATGGGCATCAACCCCGACCGCATCAATATGATGACCTTCGGGCTCGGCTCTGGCATTGCGGGGATCGCGGGTGTGGCTATCGGGCTTTACGCCAAGGTGACCTCTGAAATGGGCTCCGACTACATCGTGCAAAGCTTCATGACCGTGGTCGTCGGCGGCGTCGGCAATGTTTGGGGCACGCTCGCGGGTGCCTCCATGATCGGGTTCCTGCAAAAGGGGATCGAATGGCTGAACCCGTCCAACACGCTGGCCGCTCAGACCTACATGATCCTGTTCATCATCTTGTTTATTCAATTCCGGCCCAAGGGCATAGTCGCCCTCAAAGGCCGCGCGGCGGCGGACTGACCCATGAGAAAAACCTTCCTCGCCCAAAACCCGTCCGTTCTGTGGTTCATGGCCGCCCTTGCGCTGTTCACCATCATGGTCACGCTGATGTCGGAGGCCACAGGCGTGGGCCTGATCTCCACCTCCTTCGTCAAAACGCTGGGTAAAACGCTCTGCCTCTGCCTGATCGCGCTCGCCATGGATGTGGTCTGGGGCTATTGCGGCATCCTTAGCCTCGGCCATTTCGCTTTCTTCGGTATCGGCGGCTACGCCATCGGCATGTGGCTGATGTACGCGCGGACGGAGGCGATAATCCTGCCAAACCTTGCCGCCCAGACCATTCCACCGACGCCGCAGGAAGTGTCCGACGCCATCGGCAACCAAATCTTCGGTGTTGTCGGCTCGTCCGAATTTCCGCTGCTTTGGGCCTTTGCGGATAACCTCTATATCCAACTTCTGATGGTCGTTCTTGTTCCCGGCCTTCTGGCGCTGGTCTTCGGCTGGCTCGCCTTCCGCTCTCGCGTCACGGGCGTCTATCTGTCGATCCTGACGCAAGCCATGACGTTGGCTTTGTCGCTTTACCTGTTCCAAAACGACAGTGGATTGCGCGGCAATAATGGCCTCTCAGGCCTGCAAAACATCCCGGGCTTTGAGGCCACGCCGCAATCGGTGATCTCGATCACCTTCTTCTGGGCCTCCGCGCTCGCGCTCGCGCTTGGTTACTTGTTCTTCGCATGGGTCATCTCCGGCAAGATGGGCAGCGTGGTGCAGGGCATTCGCGACAATGAGGCGCGGGTGCGGTTCCTTGGTTACCATGTCGAAAGCTACAAGCTGTTCATCTTCACCGTCACGGCCATCGTGTCCGGTATCGCAGGCGCGCTCTACTATCCGCAGGCGGGCATCATCAACCCCGGTGAAATCGCGCCAATCGCTTCGATCTACCTGGCCGTCTGGGTCGCCATCGGCGGACGCGGCAGGCTCTACGGCGCGGTGATCGGCGCGGCTTTCGTGTCGCTTGTTTCCAGCTGGTTCACCAGTGGTGGCGCGCCCGATGTGAACCTCGGTTTCTACACAATCCAATGGACCGATTGGTGGCTGGTGCTTTTAGGCTTCTCCTTCGTCGCGGTCACGCTGTTCTTCCCCAAAGGTATCGGTGGGCTGTTTGACTATCTGGTGAGGAAGCCGTCATGAGCATGCTCCTAGAGGTCTCCGGCGTAACCGTCAGCTTCGACGGTTTCCGCGCGATCAACAACCTGTCGATCAACTTCGCAGAGGCCGAGCTGCGCGCCATCATCGGCCCCAACGGTGCGGGTAAAACAACCTTTATGGATATCGTGACCGGCAAGACCAAACCCGACGACGGGAAGGTGATCTGGGGGGAGAAAAACCTGTCGCTGCTTGGCATGTCCGAAAGCGAAATCGCGATGGAGGGGATCGGGCGCAAGTTCCAGAAACCCACGGTGTTCGAGGCGCAGACCGTGCGCCAAAACCTCGCCATGGCGCTGAAAAACCCGCGTGGGCCGTTTACGGTTCTGATGCATAAGAAAACCAAGTCGAACGCCGAACGGATCGAGGCGATTGCCGAAGAAATTGGCCTCTTGGACAGTCTGACCCGCACCGCTGGCGAGCTCAGTCACGGGCAAAAACAATGGCTGGAAATCGGTATGCTGTTGGCCCAAGATCCGCGCCTGCTGCTGGTCGATGAACCGGCCGCGGGCATGACAGTCGAAGAACGCGAGAAAACCACCGACATCCTGAAACGCGCGGCCGAAACGCGCGCCGTTGTCGTGGTCGAACATGACATGGAATTCGTCCGCCGCCTCGATTGCAAGGTTACAGTGTTGCATGAGGGCGCGGTGCTCGCCGAAGGCAACCTCGACCATGTCACATCCGATCAAACGGTCATCGACGTGTATCTGGGGCGCGGCCATGTTTGATGTGCAAGACCTGACGCTGCATTATGGGCAGAGCCAAATCCTTTACGACATCACTTTCAGCGCTCAGAAAGGCGCGATCACGGCGGTGATGGGCAATAACGGCGTCGGCAAAACCAGCCTGCTGAAAGCAATCGCGGGTCGGCACCCAGCCTCTGGTGGCACGATGCAGCTTGCAAACGCGACGCTGGGGCAAAATACCGCTGTCTCGGCCGCCCGCGCGGGCATCGCTTATGTGCCGCAGGGTCGGGAGGTTTTCCCGATGATGACGGTCCTCGAAAACCTTGAGACCGGCTTCGCCTGCCTGCCGAAAGGTCAGCACAAAATTCCGGATGAGATTTTCGATCTCTTCCCCGTGTTGCGCGACATGAAATCGCGTCGCGGCGGTGACTTGTCGGGCGGGCAGCAGCAACAGCTCGCCATTGCGCGCGCGCTGATCACCCGGCCCAAGGCGTTGCTGCTGGATGAGCCCACAGAAGGCATCCAGCCCAATGTGATCGAGATGATCGGTGACGCGCTGCGCCACCTGCGCGAACAGGGCGAGATGGCCATCATTTTGGTCGAACAAAACGCTGATTTCGCCTTCGCATTGGGCGACACATTCGTGCTGATGGAAGGCGGACGCGTCAAACGCCGCGTCGAAAAAGGGGACTACACCAAGGCGGAACTGGTCGCCGATCTGGCGCTTTGATTTGACAAACACGCGCAATTGCGCACGATATCCCCTCAGTATTTGAACAGTTTATTTTAAGACGACTGGGGTGCGGATATGCGCTTTTTCGACCGCAACGCGATGCGGGTGCCAGACACTTTCTCCTCCAAACAGATGGAGGATCAGCAGCAACGTGTTCGCGATTTCCTTCTGCAAACCGAGGAAAAAGGCCAAACGCGCCGCGTGCCACCTGCCGAATGGCTCGCCCGTGACCCAAGCTGCCGCGAACAAATGGCGGAAAATTTCGCCCATAGCTGTGCCTATTGCGAACGTTCCGCCACCAACAGTTGGGCGGCTGATGATGTCGGCGTTATTTCGCGCCATCGGCCGGAATCTTTGGCCCAGGACGAAGACGGCAACACCGATTTTCTATCCTACGTCTGGCACATGTACACTTGGGAAAACCTGCTCTGGGTCTGCACCAATTGTGCCCGTCGCAAGGGCAACCAGTTCTTCATCGAAGGAGATCGCGGCATCCCATCGCAGCGCATCAATGAGCTGCGAGAACAGGAGCGCGAGCTCATCATGGACCCGTGCTGGCACAACGCCAGCGAGCATCTCTACTTCACGCTCGATGGGCGTGCGCATTGGAAAACCCCGCAAGGCCACGCGACGATTGAGGTCTTGGGCCTGAACGAACGGGATCTGATTGAGGCGCGGAACTGGGATGTGGAGGCGGTGTTGGCCCATCTCAACAACCGTCGTACTGCGTCAAGTGCCGGAATAAAGGTCGTAGATACAGGTGCGCCCATGCCTGACGACCGCTACATCATTGCGACGCAAAAGGCGGATGAGGTCCCTTTCAATCTGAACAGTTTGAACAGACCCTCTTATGACTTGAACATCACTCATGTGGGGGCCGTCACCAGCGCTTTGCTGGACTATACCCGCCGCAACGGATCGAACGTCTTCGACATCAACATGCTGTTTGAGATGTTGTACGAATTTGACTCTGTTCGCCGTGAAAACTTCATCAATCAAGCTTTTGCGGAAGCGGCAAGTCAACACCTTGAGGCGGTTCCAGACACGGCGCCTGTGGCCCCTTTCGCCCCTGCTCCCGCGCCAAAGGCGACACGCCGTGGGGCCAAATCACGACCCGCGCGTGATGTCGGGCGCCCGTTTCAAAGCCAAGCGCTGTCGCGCGTTTCAATCGAAAATTTCAAGGCGCTGAAGGAGATCAACTTCAAGCTGCCGGAGGTGGTCGAAGATATCGAGCAGGCCCCTTGCATGCTGCTTCTGGGTGAAAATGCCACCGGTAAATCCTCCGTGCTTGAGGCTATGATCCTTGCCATGATCGGGACGGAGCAATCCGAAAAGCTTGACCGCCTGCTCAAGGATGAGGAGCTGTCGCCTGACGATCTGATCCATCGTCCGGACCCATCGAACTGGGACGAAACAGCGCCCGGCATGAATGTCCGACTCGATTTTCTCGACAATAAAGATCATGTCGAACTGTTTGCTGAGCGCGGCGACAAGACCTTTTCGGGCACTGAAAGCTCCGCCAAGGTGATCCTGGCCTATGGGCCACGCCGCTTCTTCACGTCCAAGCGCAGCCGCCGCCTGCGCGCTCCGGCGCACCGGGTCAAATCAATGTTCGACCCGATGGACGTGATCGCCAATCCCATTCATTGGCTGTCGCGGCTCAACCGGGCGGAGTTTGAAACAGCCGCCCGCACCTTGCGTTTCGTGTTGATGCTGGATGAGGATGACGAGTTTGAACGCGACGATAGCGATCTTGAACGCGGGCAAATCTTCATCACCCGTTTTGGTCAGCGCACGGCGCTCAAAGACCTGTCGGTGGGCTATAAATCCGTGCTGGCCATGGCGTGCGACGTGATCCGTGAGCTTTTGCATTACTACGACAATCTGGAACGCGCACAGGCCGTGGTCTTTATCGACGAGATTGAAACCCATCTGCATCCCCGCTGGAAAATGCAGATCATGCAGCTTTTGCGCCGTGCCTTTCCGCAGGTGCAGTTCATCGTCACAACGCATGACCCGCTCTGTTTGCAGGGCATGTATAACGGCGAAGTCTTCGTCCTTCAGCGTAGCGCGGAAGACGCGCGCGTCGAGACTGTCAAGGACCTGCCATCGATCCGCGGCATGCGGGCAGAACAAATCCTGACGTCGGAGTTCTTTGGCCTAGGCTCAACCGACCCCGAAACCGACGCCAAGCTTGAGCGCTACAACCGCCTTGCGGCCCGGCTTGAAGACCTCGACGGCACTGAACGGGCAGAGATGGAACAGCTCAGCAAAGCTTTGAATGAGAATATGGTGATCGGCTCGACCCTGGCCGAGCAAGCCTATGTGGAAGCCATGCAGGAACAGGTCGAGAAAACAAAAGTTGCGCCGCTTCAGGCAACAAAACCGCAGCGCGAAGCGCTGAAATCGCGGTTTGGATCTCTGTTTGAACGCCCGGGGTCCCCATGATCCAGATAGACCGCGATCCATTCCCGGCAGAGCTGGACCCAAACAACCCAGACAGCTTGGGACAACGCGAACTTGCGCGTCTGGAGACCAAGCTCGCAAATGGAGAAGTGCTAAAATCCGGTGATTTCCGGGCCTATAGCCACGACAATGTCCGCGCCGCACTGCGCGCCATGTTCAACGGAAAATGCGCCTATTGCGAACGCCTTGCCTCGGGCGGTGAAGACGGCGATATCGAGCATTATCGACCCAAAAAAGGCGTCAGCGAAGCGGATCAAGCCGGAATTACACATGAGGGCTACTGGTGGCTCGCCATGGATTGGCTCAACCTTGTGCTATCTTGCAAGCATTGCAACCAATGGCGGTCCAAACAGGTTGAGATCCCCGATGACGTGATCACGATTGAGCAGCTGGAAGCTTTCTTTCTCAGCGACCCGCGTGCCACGGGTTCGGGCAAACAAAACTCCTTCCCGACCGAGAACAATGTCTGGGTGACGACGCGGGGCGACGTGTCATCTGAAAAGCCGTTGATCCTTGACCCCAGCAGCGCGACCGATCCGGAGGATCATCTCGATTGGGTCATTTTTGAAGGCGCCTCCACCGTACGGGCGAAAAATGACAGCAAAGCGGGGGAGGCGACGCGCAAAATACTTGGCCTGAACCGCCGCTGGCTGGAGGAAGAGCGCCGCGCCAAAATTGCGCTGATGCAGATGCAGCGCAACACAATCATTGAGGCGATGCAAAACTGGCTCGACGTTGACGACCCCGTCGATAAGGAAAGATGGGGGCGTATGGCGGATAACGCAATCGCCAGTATTTGGGTCTTCACCGACCCGAACCAGCCCTTCATCGGGCTGGCGCGCGCCTTCATACAAAAGGTCCAGCAAGAGGTCGCGGACCTGGAACCGCAACAGGGTTAGCCGCTTACCACATTTGGCGCCCGTGTTGCGATGCCAAGCAAACCAGCGTCAGACATGATCCGATTCAAGGGCTTAGCCCGTGCGCTTTCGCATGCGAAAGCCCCGTTTTTAAGGCGTTTTGGTCCTTAAAGGCTGATGCCGGACAGATCGAAGAAATGCCGGTGTGCGTCTTCAAAGCCAAGCCCGACGGCGTCACCCTCTTTCCAGTCCGACGCGCCTGAGGCGCGCACGGTGATCCGGCCCGCAGGCCCGCAATCGACATAGTAAAAGTAGTCCGCACCCAGATATTCGGCGATCTCGATGACACCTTTCAGTCGGTCGCTGTCAGACGGGGCGCCCAGCGTGATGTGTTCAGGCCGGATGCCCAAATGTTGTGCTTCGGCGGGGCCGTCCCAGTCCTGATCGGCACGGGCAATCACGTTCATTTTTGGGCTACCGATAAACTGCGCCACAAACAGATTGTCGGGGTGCTCATACAGTTCACGTGGGGTGCCCACCTGCATGATCATCCCGTCTTTCAGGACCACAATTCGGTCGGCCAGCGTCATCGCTTCCACCTGATCATGCGTCACGTAGATCATCGTGCTTTCCAGCGTCTTGTGCAGGCGCGCGATCTCGAACCGCATCTCGACGCGCAGGGCGGCATCCAGATTTGACAGAGGCTCGTCAAACAAGAAACCCTTCGGCTCGCGCACAATGGCGCGTCCAATGGCGACCCGCTGCCGCTGCCCGCCCGACAGGTCTTTCGGGCGCCGGTCCATGTAGTCCGCCAGCTTCAAAACATCCGCCGCCGCCGAGACTTTCTCATTGATCTCGGCCTTTGGGCGGCCAGCGGTTTTAAGCGCGAAACCCACATTCTCTTCGACCGATAGATGCGGGTAAAGCGCGTAGCTTTGGAACACCATCGACAGCTCGCGTTCTGAAGGCACCTTGTCGGTGACGTCATTGCCATCGAGAAAAATCTTGCCACGGCTGGTTTCTTCGAGCCCGGCAATCATCCGCAACAAAGTGGATTTTCCGCAACCCGATGGCCCCACGAAAATGATCAGCTCACCATCATGGATCTCAAGGTCAATGCCCTTGATGACCTGCACCTCGCCGAACCATTTCTCAACCGCCTGAAGCTGAATTGATCCCATTGTCTCGTCTCCTTAAGCCGCGCCGCGCAGGGGCTGTGGCATATGCCAGCTCAGCCAAATCGCCGCGGTCCATGAAAAATTATTGCCCACACACCCTTCGCCGGTCAGCGGGTTGAAACACTCCCAGAAGCCGGACTTCTGGATCAAACGGCTGAGGTCGTCACGCACCCGTCCAGCCATTTCCAGCTCGCCGGCCTGCGTCAGCCCCTCGGCCACCATGTAATTCATCTGCGGCCAGACCGGCCCGCACCAGTAGCGCTGCGGCTCAAAAGCATCGGCATCGGGGTCCCAACTCGGCATCATGTAGGACACTTTGCCCGCGATCCGGGTCATGTTCTCCATGATGCGCCCGCGCTGTTCCGCAGTACCGGTGTCGGCGTAAAAACATAAGGGGCTGGCGTTCGACACCCCGTCAGAGAACGTGCCGCTGCGCATGTCACGGGCGGTGAACGCTCCCAAGGTGTCATTCCACATATAGTCTGACGCGGCCTCGCCAGCGGCAATCCAGCCGTCAATCTCTGCGGTGTCATGCCCGATCATTTCAGCCAATGCGCGCAGGTCTTTGTCGGCGCGCAGCAGCACGAAATGAATGTTTGGATCGGCCATCAGAAAGGGCCCTTCCCGGGTCAGGCGGTGCTGATCCCATCCCATTTCTGCGCCACGCTGCACGATGGTGAGGTATTTGTCATATTGCTCTTGGCTGGGGCGGAAACGCGGGTCGACATGTTTGTTGTCCATCCGGGTGTACGGCGCCAAATCCGGTGCAACATCCATCCGGTCCAGACCGATATTCCATTCCGGGCAATTGTCGCGCCCGGTCTCCCAGGGGTGCGTGGTCGCAACGACGCCTTCGAAGCTGCGGTTCTCATGAAACCAGCGATGCCATTTCAGCATCGGTGCAAACACCTGCCGGATGCGGGCAAGCTCATCGGGCGCGCCGCCCGCGTTTAGTTGCCGAACAATCGTGGCCAATACCGGTGGCTGTGACACCCCGGTCGAGGGCATGGGCCCAGGCGTTTCCCCCCACCGCGCGGGGCCGGGGAAATAATCCGGGTCATCGCTGCGAAAGATGATCGAGGGGATCATGCCATCGGGCCATTGCCCGTCAACAAGCGTCAGGATTTCGGACCAAGCGCGGTCGCGGTCATAGCTGGCGATGCCAAGCGCGATGAATGCAGAATCCCAGTTCCACTGATACGGGTAAAGTCCCTTTGTCGGGATCGTGTAACCGCCCCGGTCATTGCCGGTCAGGATTTCCATGGCCTGTTCGTTTAAAGACATGCGCTTATCCTTTCACAGAGCCAGCGGTCAGCCCGGCCACCAAGAACCGTTCAAACCACAGGAACAACACCAAAACCGGGACTGTCGCGATCACGGCGCCTGCCATCAAATGCTGGCGCGGTACTTCCGATGTGTTCAGCTCCGCAATGCCGCGCGACAAGGTGAACAGGTTCACACTGTCCAGAAACATGAAGGCGAAAAGGAACTCGTTCCACGCAATCATGAAGATATAAAGCGACACCGAGGCGAGCGCGGGCAGGGCCAGCGGCATGGTGATTTTCAAAATAACCTGCATGCGTCCAAGCCCGTCCATCAGGCCCGCTTCTTCCAGCTCTGCTGGGATGCCGCGGAAATAGCCTTGCAGCATGTAAAGCGCCACGGGGATGGTGGTTGCCGGATAGACGAATAACAGCCCCCAAAGCGTGTTGCGGATGCCCATCTGCGAAAACACAGCATAAAGCGGGATCACCAGAACGATCATCGGCACCATATAGATGAGCAGGATTG
The DNA here is from genome assembly GCF_055693445.1 of Litoreibacter sp. JB4-2. Lineage (NCBI taxonomy): Bacteria > Pseudomonadati > Pseudomonadota > Alphaproteobacteria > Rhodobacterales > Roseobacteraceae > Litoreibacter > Litoreibacter sp. JB4-2. The sequence continues at coordinate 1,692,870 of NZ_CM146334.1, read as the reverse complement.
AGCGGCTCAGGAAGTCTTGTCCCGGGAATTTCAGCCGCGCGACCGCATAGGCGCCGGGCACTGCGAAGACCAGCGTCAACACGACTGTCGCGATGGAAATCATTGTGGAATTCAGTAGGAAGGTGCCAAAATTGTACTGGGTGAAGAGCTCAATATAGGACCGGAAAATCGCCGCAGCCCCGACGCTCAGATCAAGCGAGAAGTCTAGCGGGTTGGCCAACAGGAACTGCTGGTTCTTCAGGCTCATCATAACCATGACAAAGAAGGGCAGGGCGACAGCGATGGTGAAAAACACCAGCCCGAAGCTTTTCAGGAAGCGCAGGATCACCACCTCGACATTGTAGCGCTTTTCCTTGCCGGGGCCGAAACCCATGCCGATCATGTCCAACGTGGTGATCAGGAAATAGGTCATGATCGCGATGAAGACGATCTGGCCGAAAGCGTAGCTGGCAAGCCCCAGACCCAGCGGCTTGAACCCGGACAAGACGACAAGCCCCACAACAAACACCGCCGCCGCAACCAGTTTGGCGTTGCGCCCGCGTGCTTGCGCCGGGTGGATTGTCAGCGCCCCAGCAGCGGCGATGCCAGAAATCGTGGCAGCGATGACCTGCGGCTGGAACTCAAGGCCCGAGACCAGCAGCGCCAGCAAGGTGAACAGGACCGAATAGATCGCGCCCCAGAATGCGCCGCATAAAAGCAGCAGAATGAAGATGTTCCCGATGCGGCTCATGCGTCATCCTCCGGCGAAAGTTTGAAGAAGATCAGGGCGAAGAACAAAAGCACGACGAAGACCACCACGGCGACGGCTGCACCGGCCCCAAGGTTGGAGACCGCGAAGGCCTGCTCATAGACGTTCACTGTTAGCGTCCGCGTACCAGCCGCGCCGCCGGTCAGAAGGAAAATGTCGTCGAACTTGTTGAACGTCCAGATGAAGCGCAGCAGGAACAGCACCGCGAGGATACCCATCAGCTGCGGCAGCGAGATGTACCAAAATTGTTGAATGGGGGTGGCGCCGTCGATCTCGGCTGCCTCATAGATGTCTGTCGACATGGATTGCATGCGCGCCAGGATGAACAGGAAAGCCAGCGGGAAATAGCGCCAGACCTCAAACAGGATCACAACCGTCAGCGCTACGGGGAAATCAAAGCTGAACAGCCCGAAATCAAGTGTCACAGCCCGGGTGCCAAGGAAGTTGATTGGGGCGTCAATCACGCCAAGCTGCTGCAACAGCGCGTTCAGAGTGCCGCCGGGGCCTGCGTCAAGCAGCAAGACCCATGCGAAGGCCACAGCGATGACGGGCGCCACATAAGGTGACAGAAAGAGACCCCGCAAAACAGATCGCCCGCGGAAAGACAGGTTCAGCAATTGCGCTGCAAAAAGCCCCATCACCAGCGCCCCCACGGTGCCGAAGATGGTGTAGTAGAGAGACGCCCAAAGCACGGGCCAGAAGTCGGAGGATTGGAATAGCTTGTTGAAATTGTCGAAGGTGAAATCGCCCGATAGCAGCGCGTTTTCCGGGCTGGCATCGAAAACAGGTTTGGTGTCTTTGATATTGTCTGGTGCGTCAACAAAGGCTTGCGTCGCTGCGACCCGCACAATCAGGTCCTCGCGTTTGCCACCTTCGTAATCGCCCAAATTACAGGTCAGGTCGCGGCCTGCCAGCGTGCAGCGTTCGTCCACGCTGATCACCGTCAAACTTTCGGGCAATGTGTCGGTCATCACGATATCGGCGATGTCGCTTTTCTTTGAGGAGTTGCGCACCCGGTAGCGGATGTCGCCCTCAGCGCCCACGGCCTCCAACTTGTCCATCAGCCGTTCATTGACCAGAACCGACGGCGCGCGCAGGTCGCCCAGTTGGATCGGTTTGAAGCTGATCCAGAAATTGGCCAGCAACGGGAACAGCACAACCGACAACACGACAAGAAAAGTCGGCAGCAGCAATGCGTAGGCGAAGCGCATCTCGCGTTTTGCGAGCGGGCCCAAGCCTTTGGGGGCGTAGGTTTCGACATATCGGACCTGTTGGCTAAGTGGGACGCGCGCCCCGCAATTGGGGCGCGCGCCGCTTTTGTCGCTTAGAGCGCGGCTTTGTGCTCAGCCACGATTTTGGCTGCCGCGTCTTCAACGCTCAGATCGCCATCGGTCATCTCGCGGATGACGCGGCTCATGATCTGGGAGTTTACCAGTTTCGACGCTGTTGCCAGCTGACCGGAGGACACACCCCACCGATCACCCACCGACAGGCCTGCGACGATATCGTCGATGACTTGCTGCGGGTAGATGTCGGCCAAAGGCGCTTTGCGGTCGACGCCCACGTCGAGGCCGGCCCAAACGTTTTCATACTCGGTCGAGCCTGCTTCTGGGCCTTTGCGGACCGGGAACTTGCCTTCAGGTGCTTGGCTCAGCCACTGGCCGTAGCCTTGTGAGACAACGAACTCGACGAATTGCTGGGCCACTTCGGTGTTGGCGTCATTGGTGATGCCAAGGTAGCGCACGTCGGCATAGGCCGCGCCATCGGGATTGCCGGGGCCTGAGATGACGGTTGCAAAGCCAGTGTTGGCTGCCAGCTCTTTGGACGTTGGATCATCATTGATGGTGACCGGCGCGCTGTCACGCAGACCGCCCAGCTCGTCCAGAATGGATGGCGACCAGATGATCATCGCGGCTTTGCCATCAAGATACAGCTCGCGAGACTGCGACCAGTACAGATCACCGGCAGGCGAGGCTTCGACCAACTTCTTGTACATGTTGAGCAGCTCGACCAGCTGGGTCGTGTCCTCATTGACCGTGCCGTCATCGTTGATGGGCGAGTAGCCTGTTGCGAGCGACAGATGCTCGATCAACTGCATCATGTAGCCTTCGTCGATCTTTGTCGCTGCAACGAAACCATACTGCTCGGACGGGTTGTGCAGTTTATCAATCGCAGCCGAGATGTTGGCGAAGGAGGTTGGTGCTTCAAGGCCGTTCGCCTCAAACAGGTCCTTGCGGTAGACGACCAACTGAGTCCAACCATCGGATGGCACGGACACGATTTCGCCGTCTGCCATGGCCATGCGCACAGGGCCGCTGGCGAAGGTATCAACGCCAAGGTTTTCAACAACTTCGGTGGCCGCCGCTGTATCGAGGATACCCGCTTCAGCATATGGCAGCAGGTGCTGCACGGTGTGGTTCAAAACATCCGGCAGGTCGCCCGCTGCAAAGGCTGCGGTTGCGCGCGTTTTGATGTCGCTTTCTTCCACCGGGATGATTTCTACGGTGTGACCTGTTTCTGCTTCAAAAGCTTTGGCCATTTCTTCTTGGACGGCCATGCGCTCTGGCTGGATTTCCATGGTCCAGAAGCGGATGTTGTCGGCATGAGCCGCCGCCACCAACGCAGTCGAGAGCAATAGCCCCGTCGACATGGTTTTAATCAGTTTCATTGTCTTTCTCCCTTACAATGGTCTTTTTGGATGGTGTGGAAACTTTGGGCGCGCCGTCCGTGGCGCGCGACACAAGATGGGCGCGTTGCAGTTCCTGCACTTCGCCGGGGTTGGCGCCGTCATGCAGCCGGAACAACATCTCAGCGATGCGGCGTCCGGCATGGGCGCGAGGTTGTTCCATGCTGGTGAGTGGCGGGTTGGTGTGCACCCCGAATTGCAGCCCGTCATAGCCAATCACTGAAACGTCGATGCCGGGCACCAGCCCCGCATTTCGGATCGCTGCAAGCACGCCCAAGGCAACTGTGTCAGTGATCGCCAAAATCGCTGTGGGCGGTGTCGGCAGGTCAAGCAATTGACGTGTCGCGCGTTCGCCGCCCGCGTCGGAAATGTCGGTGATCTGAATGAGGCTGGGGTCATGGTCGAGCCCGTTCAGCTTGAGACCTTGCAGATATCCGTCGAGACGGCTCTGCGCGAATTCATATTGCAATGGCGAGCCCACGAAGGCGATGCGCCGATGGCCCAGCCCGACCAGATGGTTGACGGAGGCCATAAACGCATCATTGCCGTCGACATCATACCACGCGAAGGGCGCATCCGCCGCGCTGCGCCCGTGCACCACGAAAGGGCAACCGAGTTGTTGCATCAGCGGGATGCGCGGGTCTTTTTTCAGTGGGCGCGAAATGACGATGGCGCCAACCGCGCCGGTGTTCCAAAGGCGGTCGATCTGTTCCAGCTCATCTTGGGCGGATGTCGTATGCGTCACCATCAGATCCCAGCCGCGTTTGCGCAGGGTTTCACCGAGGCCTTTGAGCAGCTCAGCGATGAAAGGTTCAGACAAGGATGAGGTTTGTTCCGGCATCACATAGGCCGCCACCTCGGTCACGCCGGTCGACAGGCGCTTCGCTGCATTGTTGGGGCGGTAGCCGAGTTCTTGGGCCGCCGTCATGACGCGGTCCCGGGTTGATTTTGCAATATCCGGGTAGCCGTTCATCGCCCGGCTCACGGTGCCCACCGTAAGCCCCAGATGCGCGGCGATCGCCTTCAGGCTGACCGTTCCCTTTGCCAAAATTGAGATCCTCCCAGATCGAAAGCCGCTCGGACAAATTTCCGAAACCGGTTTCGTAATGACCCTGCCGAAACCGGTTTCGGAAGTCAATACAGGGATTTCTCACCTTTGAGCGCCGCATTTTGTTCATCGAGTGATTAAAAAATAGGCGGCTAGTCGGTTTACAAAAACTCATTCATATGAAGAGCTTACTTCGCAGCCATACCAAAAACTGGGCATAACTGCGCGCACGTCGCCCGGCTTTCGAAGGCCGGTGCGCCTGCGAATCGCAAGGTCTGCAATATGTCCGTCCTACCCATCATCTCGCTCCGGCGCCGCTTTGCTCTCTACTTGTCCTGATTGAGCGCATCGGCTGCGGGGATTTCGCGTTCACGCCGGGTGATGTAGTCGCGCAGCTGCTCATCCACGCTCGCGTCGAGCTTGGGTTCCTGATACTCGCCAAGCAGCGTTCTTGTGTAGGCGAGCGCGCGTTCATTGATCTCAACCGCGCCGTCCGCCTGCCATTGTTCAATCGAGTCGTTGTTGAACAGCTCCGGCATGAAGAACGCGCTCTGAAAATTCTCCAGCGTATGCGGGTGGCCTAGATAATGCCCGCCGGGCCCCACATCGCGCACGGCCTGCATCGCCTCGCCAAAATCGTCCCAATTGATGCCTTGGGCCATTCGATAGCCCATGGCGCATTGTTCCGCATCCACAACGAATTTAGCCATGGAGCAATGCATGCCCGCCTCGTTCCACCCAGCCGAATGCCAAAGGTAATTGGCCCCAGACACGAGCGCAGCCATCATTGTTGAGGCGCTTTCATAGCCCGCTTGCGCATCAAAGGTTTTCGCGCCGCCCAGCGTGTTGGAGGTGCGCCAAGGCACGTCATAGTGGCGCGCCATCTGCCCAATCATCATGTTCATCAGGCTGATCTCCGGCGTGCCGGCCATCGGCGCGCCCGATTTCATCGAAACGGTAGAAAGGTAGTGCCCGTAAATCGCCGGGCAGCCCTTCTTGACCACTTGCGTATAGGCGAGCGCCGACAATGCCTCCGCGTTCAATTGCGCTACGGTGGGCGCCACGCTGGCGGGTGTGTTTGCCCCGCCCAGCACGAATGGCGAGCATAGAACCGGTTGGTTGTAGCGGCAAAACGCGCGCATAGCGCCCAGCATGGTTTCGTCCCACACCAGTGGGGAGTTTCCGTTGCAATTGCCCGTCACAACCGGGTGAGACATCATGAACTCACGTCCGAACAGGATGACGCACATTTCCATCACGTCTTCTGCGTTTTTCGGGCTGGTGGTCATGCCCATGAACGTCTTGTCGGAGTATTTCATGGACGAATAGGTGATCCGCAAATGCCGCTGGCTGATCGGGTGGTCGTAGGGTTCCACGATGTGATGCGCGGAGGAATGGATCGCTGGCAGCATATGGCTGAGCTTGTGGAAATTCGCCAGATCATCCAGCGTCGGGTTGCGCCGGACATCGTCCAGATCACGCAGGTAGGGCGCGCCGGTCATTGGCACGAAAATGGAATGGTCATTGCCAAAAGGCAGGTTATTGGCCGGGTTGCGCGCGTGATAGGTGAACGATGACGGGATTGATGAGATCAGTTCCCGCACAAGGCCTCGGTCGAGATGCACCCGTTCACCACGTACATCGGCGCCCGCGTGGCGCCAGTCCTCAAGCGCGATGTCGTCGCGGAAGACGACGCCGACCTCCTCCAGAATGGACATGGACGCGTCGTCGATTTGCGCGATGCGGTCCGGCGACATCGGCTCCGTCAATGGGATGCCGCGTTTCAAGGCGGGCAGCATGGTGACATCGCGCAGTTGACGTGCGGCCTTGCGCGCGCCGCGTCCGCGACGGGTGGTTCCTACAGCATCAACGCTCATGTCTCGTCTCCCATCATTCACGCCCCGCGCGAAATTCTTTCCATTTCAAAACAGCATTTGCCCCGAGCGAGGCTATTGGCTCTGGCGGCAGTTTTTGCGGGGCAGGGGCGCTGGTCAAAGCGCGGCTCAGGTCGGTTTCGCGCCCCGTGACAAGATCGGCTGCTGAAATACCGGCGAGCGTGCCTTTGACTGTCCCCAGCCCGTTCTGGCAGACCGCCGCAAACAGCCCCGGTTCAACCTCACCATGCACCGCGACGTTGTTGCGGCTGAGGCAAAGATGCCCGGCCCAGCGGTAGGCCATCTTTGTGCCCTTCAGCATCGGAAAACGGTCGGCAAACTTGCGGTCATGCAAGCGGCCTGCCTTGGCAACGGATCTGTCGGACGCCTCCATCGACGGGTTGAAGGTAAACCGGGATCGGATGACGATCCTGTCACCGCCTTGGCCATTGACCCGACGCACCGTGGTGCCCATTGGGTCCGCCGGTGTGACACCCCAAGTGGCCGCGCCGCCGAGCGCGCCTTTGGGTAGCGGATCGGTCATTGAGGCATAGGTGAAGACATGCATGAGATGGCGTTCGAACAGCCCGAAACTTTCCGCATGGCCATTATTGGCGAGGATCACTTTGGCTGCGTGAACACTGCCCTTTGGTGTTTTAAGCCGCCATGCGCCGTTGCGTTCCAGCATCGTCACCGGGCTATGCTCATAGAGCGTGACCGTGTCTGGCAAGGCGTCCGCCAAGGCCCGGATATAGGCGGCGGGTTGGATGATGACGGTGCCGGGCGTGTAGAGGCCGGAGCTGTAGAAAGACGTGCCGGTCAAGGCTTCCATCTCGCCCGCATCCATCAACCGATGGCTTTCATTGCGTGCCGCCAAGTGCTTGGCGTAGTCGCGGTTCAGCTTGTCGCCCTTGTCCGAGGCCGCGGCGTTGATCTTGCCGCACGGGTCGAACACGGTGCGTGGCATGTCGCAGTCCTGCGCCGCATCGCGTGCGAATTGAAGCGCGGTGCGGTTCAACTGCGTCTCATCGGTGTCGTCATGAAAGTAGCTGTCGGAGGCCAAGTCATGCGGTAGGTCGATCATGAAGCCGGAATTGCGGCCAGCGGGCCCCTCGGCGAGAATGCCCGCCTCCAGAATTGCGACTTTCAAGTTGCCATCATTTTGACCCAAGCGCCTTGCGGCGGATAGCCCGGCAAACCCTGCGCCGATGATGGCCACATCGACCTTGATGACTGTATCAAGTGCTGCGCCCGGCGCGCGCGACGGCAGCAAAGCGTTCCAAGCGGCAGGGCCGGGCTGGACTGGGAGGCGCTTTGCCGTCAGCCTCATCCCACGCCGTCACTCGCGTCGTCGCTGAGGTCGATCCAGATCGTTTTCAACTGGGTGTATTGGTCATGCGCGTGCACCGAATTATCCCGCCCGCCAAAGCCCGATTGCTTGTAGCCGCCGAACGGCGTGGCGATGTCACCCTCGCCGAAGCTGTTGACAGTGACGGTGCCCGCCCGGATCGCCCGCGCGCCGCGAATGGCGCGCTTTGTGTTGGCCGTGAACAGCGACGCCGCGAGGCCGTAATCGGTGTCATTTGCCACGGAAATTGCCTCATCAAAGCTCGACACAGTGATGACAGACAGAATGGGGCCGAATATCTCTTCTCGGGCGAGGGGGTCATCTTGTTTGACCTCCACGACAGTTGGTTCCACAAAGCCGCCCTTTGCGTTGCCGCCCGACAGGACCGATTTGGCCTGTTTCAAATAGCCACTGACTTTGTTGAAATGCGCCGCGCTGACCAGTGCGCCGACACGCACGGAGGGGTCAAGCGGGTCGCCCATTCCCCATTCGCGCGTATGGGCCGCGACCCGTTCGAGCAGCGCGTCTTTGACGTCCTTGTGAACGATCAGGCGCGAAGCCGCTGAGCAGTTTTCGCCCATGTTCCAGAACGCGCCATTGACCACATGGGCTGCAACGACGTCCAGGTTTTCGGCGTCCTCCATCACGATGCAAGGGTTCTTGCCGCCCATCTCCAAAACGACCTCTTTAAGGTTGCTGTCGGCCGAATAGCGCAGAAAGTGGCGCCCTGTCTCGGTGGAGCCGGTGAAGGACACCATATCCACATCCCGGTGTTGGCCAAGGGGTGCGCCGACGTCCGGGCCTGAGCCGGTTACAACGTTCAAAACGCCAGCTGGAATGCCCGCTTCTGTTGCCAGTTCGGCCAAGCGCAACGCGGTCAGCGATGTTTCTTCCGCCGGTTTCACCACCACCGAACAGCCCGCCGCTAAGGCGGGTCCGATCTTCCAGGCCAGCATCAGCAAGGGGAAATTCCACGGCAAAACCAACCCCACGACGCCCACCGGTTCGCGTACGACCATGGCGATGTGATCGTCGGACGCAGGGGAGACTTGGTCGTAGATTTTGTCGATCAGCTCGGCATGCCATTTGATGCAATGGATACTTTCGGGAAGGTCTACGGTCTCGCAGTCATAAATGGTTTTGCCGCTGTCGAGGCTTTCCATCACCGCCAAGTCGCGGGCGTTGCGGGTCATCAATTTGCACAACCGGATCAACGCATCCTTGCGCGCGGAGGGATGCAGTTTTGACCAGCGCCCGTCTTCAAACGCGTCGAGGGCCTTGGCGACGGCAAAGTCCACATCATCGGCACTGCAGGCCGCGATATCGCCCAGTTTCGCGCCCGTTGCCGGGTTCACAGTTTCGAAGGTTTTGCTTGAAATAGCCTGCCGGTAGCCGCCATCTATATAAGCGCTTTCGGGCAAGATCAGAGCGCTCGCGATGGCCTCATACTCATCTTTGGTCAGAAGGTCAGTCATCTCTCAATTCCCCGCCTTGATCGCTGCAATCGTGGTTTTCAACACGCGGATCACCTGTTCCAGCTCGCGTTTTTCATCTTTGTTGAGGCCCTTTAGCGGTGGCTTGACGCCGCCTGTGCGCAGACCCACAAATTCGGTCCCGTGCTTGACGCATTGAATGAATTTTCCACCCTGTTCCAAAACCCGCATCAGCGGCATCATCGCCGACATGATCCGGCGGCCTTTGGTGAAATCGCCCTGCAAAACGCAGGTCTCATAAAGCAGCACATGTTCTTCGGGCAGGAAATTGGAGCCTGCACAAATCCAGCTGCGTGCGCCCCAGGCGAAGAATTCGAGCGCTTGGTCGTCCATGCCACATGACATCTGAATATGCGGGTAATCGCGCGCCAGAAGATGCACGCGGTTTATGTCGCCCGAACTTTCCTTGATGCCAATGAAATTGCGTGACCGGCCAACTCGGTCGAGGAATTCTTCACCCATCTCGACGCCCATCCGACCGGGATAGTTGTAAAGGATCACGGGCAGGTCGGCCGCGCGGTCGATGGCCAGGGCGTTCAGCGCATTTTCCCGCTCCGTCGGGACTGCATAGGGCGGCGTGCCCAGCAGGATCGCATCGGCCTTCAGATCGCGGGCGGCGGTTGCCAAGGCGATGGAATCTTCGGTGCGCATCGTGCCGGTGCCCACGACCAATGGCAGACGACCATGCAGGCGGGCATGTGTGAATTTGGCCAACTCCACACGCTCGCCCACCGTTTGGGTGTAGTTTTCGCCAGTAGAGCCGCCGGAAATGACGCCGTGCACGCCCGCGGCTACCAGATGCTCGATCACGTCGGCCAAACCATCAAGATCAAAGCTGCCATCCGCCAATAAAGGCGTAACAATTGGCGTATAAATGCCCTCAAGGCGGTAGCGCGGCTCCATCTTCTATCCTTCTGTCACGCGTGGCAATTCAAGGCCGCCGTCAAGGCCCGCGGGCATCACAAACAATTCGATCTGGCCCCGCGACAAGTTCCAGTGATCCGTCGACAGCTGGGCCGCGGCACTGGCGTCATGTGCTTCAATGCTGGCGATGATAGCGTCATGCTGTTCGCTGGCTTTCGACAGGTTTTCAGTCATTTCAGGGGTTTGCGGGCGGTAGAAGGTGACGCCGATGCGTGCATGATCAATCAGCAAGCGCTGGAAACTGGGCTGTAGGTAGGCGTTGTCCGCCATCTCGCCGGTGATCATATGAAATTCATTATTGGCGAGGCTCCGCGCGGCGGCAGAGCCGGATTTCAGCGCGGCGCGGAAGCGCTGTTGCGCCTCTTTCAAGCGCGCGATTTGCAAAGGCTGCGCATTTTGTGCGGCCAGCTGCAACACCGCGCCATAAACCATGGGCGCTGCCAGGAAGAAGTTGCGCAAGGACGTGTGCGACATTTCCGAAACGCGGCAGCCCCGGTTCGGGTGTTGTTCGGCATAGCCTTCGCCCACCAGCTGCAAAAGCACCTCCCGTAAGGGTGTGCGTGACAAACCGAATTTTTCCGACAGTGCCGTCTCGTCCAAATCATGCCCGGGTGGCAGATCGAGGCATAGGATATCCCGTTTTAGCTGCTCGTAGAGCCGCGCTTTGCGGTTTTTTGGGCTGTCGGCCATGGTAGGTCTCCCATTCTTGGCTCACCCTAGAGACATTCAAATTGAATACAATATGTATTATTTGCGAAATGGGCACTTCTTAATAGCTCCATTTTGGGTTCACCTGCTTTTCAATGACAAACTGCCGCACCTGACTGGCTTTGGTTGATTTCGTCGTTACTTTCGGCAGGCTTAAGTCCGGTTTCGCTTGAGGGCGCTCTCATTTTGGGGGACAACCGTTCAAACCTATGGCCCATTGATTAGGAGTTCGCGTGTCCCTCTTCCTTCTCGTTGCCTTGCCCTTTTTGGGTGCGCTGCTTCCCGGTCTGATGAATCAGGCGGGGCGGCAGGCATGTGCCGGCGTGACCTTTACTGTGACATTGGCGGCCTTCATTGGGCTTTTGACCAACCTGCCTGCCGTCTGGGCGGGGGAGGTCGTCACAGCGCGGGCTGACTGGATTCCGGCGCTGGGCTTAAATTTCACGCTGATGCTGGACGGACTAGGGTTCTTCTTTGCGTTTCTGATCTTGGGCATCGGGCTGTTGATCATTGCCTATGGCCGCGCCTACCTGTCGCGCGACGACAATATGGGTGAGTTCTTTACCTATCTGTTGCTGTTCCAAGGCGCGATGGTCGGGATCGTTCTGAGCGACAACATCCTGCTTTTGCTGGTCTTCTGGGAGCTGACATCGCTGAGTTCTTTCCTGTTGATCGGCTATTGGAAGCACCTGCCCGAAGGCCGCCAAGGCGCGCGCATGGCTCTGACTGTCACGGGCATGGGCGGGCTGGCCATGATCGGCGGCATGCTCATTCTGGGCCAGATCGCGGGCAGCTACGACCTGAGCGTGATCTTGCAAAACCGCGACTTGATCCAGGCCGACCCGCTATACCTGCCTGCATTGATACTGATCCTTTTGGGCTGCTTCACCAAATCGGCGCAATTCCCGTTCCATTTCTGGCTGCCACACGCTATGGCTGCGCCGACGCCGGTTTCGGCTTATCTGCACTCCGCCACGATGGTGAAGGCCGGGATTTTCCTGATGGCGCGGATGTGGCCGGTTTTGTCCGGTACGCCGGAATGGTTCGTGATCGTCACAACAGCCGGCCTGATCACCATGGTGCTGGGCGCGGTGATCGCGCTCTTCAAGCATGATTTGAAGGCGCTTTTGGCGTTCTCCACCGTCAGTCATCTGGGCCTGATTACGATGCTGCTGGGCACAGGCACCGCTTTTGGCGCGCTTGCCGCAATGTTCCACATCCTCAACCATGCGACGTTCAAGGCGGCGCTTTTCATGTCTGCGGGCATTGTCGATCACGAGGCAAAGACGCGCGACATTCGCCAATTGGGCGGTTTGCGCAAGCTGATGCCGATTACCTTTGTCATTGCCACCATCGCGTCATTGTCGATGGCAGGGATACCTTTCCTGAACGGCTTCCTGTCGAAGGAAATGATGCTTGAGGAGGCAACGCATACAGTTCTGTTCAGCACGCCTTGGCTGGTGCCGGTGATGGCGACGGTCGGCTCGCTGTTTTCGGCGGCCTACTGCTTCCGCCTGATCGGACACACGTTCCTTGGCCCGGTGCGTGATGACTACCCGGCCCATCCGCATGATCCGCCTGCGGGTATGTGGCTGCCACCCGCCCTGTTGGTCGTTTTGGTGGTCTTGATCGGCTGCGCACCGTTTCTAGCGCAATCGATTGTGTTCCGCGTGACCGAAGCAGTGATCGGGACGGCGGCGGAGATGCCAAAGACCTACATCAAAATCTGGCACGGGCTGGTACCTGCGCTGTACATGTCGATCATCGCGGTGCTGGGCGGCCTGGCATTGATGTTTGCATTCAAGCCGCTCTTGCGGATGTGGGACGCGGCGCCGCGCCCAGAGGCGAAGGTAATCTTTGAAGGCCTGGTCGAAGCGATTGCTGCCGCGGCGCGCGCACTGACCCTTGGCCTGCACAACGGGTCCTTCACCCGCTACGGTGCGATTTTTGCCGTCGGTGTGATCGGAGCGGGCTACTACGCCTGGATCACAGGCAGTGTCGGCGCGCCGACGCGTGAGATGCAGCCGATTCAACCTGTCATCTTCGCAGGCTGGCTGATGTTGGTCGCGGCAACGGCCGCGCTGGTATTTTTGCATCGCAACCGCCTGCTCGCGCTGGTTTTGATCGGCATTGTCGGGCTGATGGTCTCGGTTGGCTTCGTATTCCTGAGCGCGCCGGACTTGGCGATGACACAAATCACTGTTGAGGTGGTGACGATCATTCTGCTGCTTTTGGCGCTGAACTTCCTGCCCAACAAAACACCAATTGAAAGCACCGTTCTGCGCCGCACCCGTGACAGCATCGTGGCCGTTGCGGGCGGTCTGGCGGCGACGGCAATGGCCTATCATTTCTTGCTGCGCGATGCGGTGACAACGCCAATTTCCGAATTCCACCTTGCCAATTCCTACAAAGGCGGCGGCGGCACAAATGTGGTCAACGTGATCCTGGTTGATTTCCGGGGTTTTGATACTTTTGGCGAGATCATCGTGCTGGGCATTGCGGCCCTGCTGATCTACGCGCTGACCGAAACGCTGCTCGACAGTTCGGTCCGTGCCAAGCTTTTGAACCGTCTGCCCGATCAGGCGCGCGCCGGCGACATGCACCCGACCATGATGGTTGTGCTGACGCGGGTGATGATGCCCTTGGTGCTGATGGTTGGGTTCTACATCTTCCTGCGTGGCCATAACGAGCCGGGTGGTGGGTTCATCGCAGGGCTGGTCGTCTCTATCGCGGTGGTGATGCAATACATGGCCAGCGGGTTCAACTGGACGACATCGCGGCTGCGCTACCCTTATCATGGCGTGATCGGGGCGGGTGTGTTGATTGCGGGGCTAACGGGCATCGGGTCTTGGTTCGTCGCCAAGCCGTTCCTGACCTCGGACTTCACATATGTGCGCATCCCGCCCTTCAACGAGTTCGAGCTGGCCACAGCCGCGCTGTTTGATCTGGGCGTGTTCCTCGCGGTTGTCGGCGCGGTGATGCTGTCGCTGGAAAGCTTCTCGCGCCTGGCGTATCGCCCAGGCGTAGAGCAAAGCGACTACCCGATGGATATCGACCCATCGCGCGACGACCCGCCACCATCCCCGCCCAAAGCGGGCCGTACAAGACCGGAGGGCGCGTAGATGGAACTTCTTGTTGCCTCCGCCATTGGCATTCTGACCGCAGCGGGCCTGTATTTGGTGATGCGCCTGCGAACCTTCCCGGTGATCATGGGGATTTCGCTGCTGACCTACGCGGTGAACGTGTTTCTGTTCGCATCTGGAAGGCTCAGCGTCGGCGCGCCGCCGATCTTGCGTAAAGGCGTGGAGGTCTACGCCGACCCGCTGCCGCAAGCCTTGGTGTTGACCGCTATCGTGATTTCCTTCGGGATGACCGCCGTCATCGTGATGATTTCGCTGGGGGCCTATCTGGGATCGGATGACGATCACGTGGATGACCAGCCAGCGGATGATACGCAGGCGGAGGACGCGACATGACCCATTGGATCATTGCCCCCGTTATCTTGCCTGCGATGCTGGCGCCCTTCATCGTATTGGCCGCGCGCTACCACATCGGCATTCAGCGCGTCTTCTCAGTCGCGGGCGTTGTTGCGCTGATCGCGATTGCAGCGGGTCTTGCCTGGCAGGCCTCTGACGGGACGGTCACGCTGTATCAGCTTGGCGATTGGGCCGCGCCCTTTGGCATTGTGCTGGTCGCGGATCGGTTGTCGACGCTGATGGTGCTACTTACTGCGGTCCTTGCGCTGTTTGTGCTGCTCTATGCGATAGGGTCTGGCTGGGACAATCGCGGGCGGCATTTCCATGCGCTCTACCAGTTCCAGCTGATGGGCATCATGGGCGCTTTCCTGACGGGCGATTTGTTCAACTTGTTCGTTTTCTTCGAAGTGCTGCTCATTGCGTCCTATGGGCTGATGATCCACGCGGGTGGAAACGCGCGGCTGAGGGCAGGGGTGCAATATGTGCTGTTCAACCTGCTGGGTTCGACCCTATTTTTGTTCGCGCTGGGGGCGATCTATGCCGAAACTGGCACGCTGAACATGGCTGATCTGGCGCAACGCGTTACGTTGATCGAGCCTAGCGAAACCGTGGGTATTCGTCTGGCGGCGACGCTTCTGCTCCTGGTCTTTGCGATCAAGGCCGCCGTCGTGCCGCTGCATTTCTGGCTGCCCTCAAGCTACGCTGAGGCGCCTGCGCCGGTGGCCGCGCTGTTTGCGATCATGACCAAGGTGGGCGCCTACGCGATCATCCGGGTTTACACGATGATCTTCTCACCTGAGCTGGAGGTCACGGCAGGCTTGCATGGCCAATGGCTGCTACCGGCGGCGCTGATATCGCTGGCCTTGGGAATGATCGGCGTGCTCGGCGCCAAGACGCTGGACCGTCTGGTGGCCTTCTCGGTCATCGGGTCGATGGGCATGGTGATGATCGCGATTTCGCTGTTCACGGAAGTCTCCATCTCGGCGGCGCTTTACTACATTGTCCATTCTACCTTCGCGGGGGCTGCGCTGTTTTTGATCGCGGATTTGACCCGGGCCGGACGGGCGCATCTGAAACTGACGGCAGAGCCGACCATTCCGGGCGCAGCACTGACATCGGCGCTGTTTTTTACCGCCGCTATTGCCATGGCGGGCCTGCCGCCGCTGTCTGGGTTTCTGGGCAAGCTGATGGTGCTAAGCGCGGCTTTTGAGACGCCGGGAATGGCTTGGACCTGGGCAGTGATCTTGCTGTCGAGCCTTGTTTCGGTCGTAGGCTTCGCCCGCGCCGGTGCGGTGCTCTATTGGAAGGCGAAAAGCGTCACTCCACCGGAGTTGGCCGAGGGCGAGACGACAGCCCCGCGCCCCGCCGCGCTGTCCTACGTGGCTGTGGGCGGCTTGATCAGTTTGCTCGCGGCACATACGATTTTTGCGGGCTACGCGCATGATTACATGACCGCCACATCTAAGCAGCTATTCGCGCCGGAGCCTTATATTTCAACCGTGCTCGATACACCCGGCAAGCTGAGCAAACCCAGCGAGAAGGAGGACCACTGATATGCTGACCAAAGCGATCCGCTGGCTCCTGCCGCACCCGTTTTTGACCATTTTGCTGGCGGTGGTTTGGGTGCTGCTGCAAAACAGTGTGTCATCGGGCATGGTGGTTTTCGGCATCATTTTGGGAATTATCTTCCCCCTAATCACGTCAATCTGGTGGCCCGACCGCCCGCATGGCCTGAAGTTGGGCAAGTTCATGGTCTACGCCATGATCGTGTTGTGGGACATTATCGTCGCCAACGTGCAGGTCGCGTGGATCGTGCTGACAAAGCCCAACAGCAAGTTGAAACCGGCTTGGGTGGTCATCCCGTTAGAGCTGCGTCAGCCCGAGGCGATCACGATCCTTGCGGGGACCATCACGCTGACGCCGGGTACGGTTTCGGCGGATTTGTCCAGCGAGGGACACAGCCTGCTTGTCCACGCGTTGGACGCTGACGACCCCGACGCCGTGCGAGACGAGATCAAGACCCGCTACGAGGCCCGCTTGAAGGAGATTTTTGAATGAGCTCTGTTGAAAGCTTCATGGATTGGGCGCTGATCATTACCTTTGTCGTGGTGGCCTTGTCGCAGATCATGGCGATGATCCGGCTTGTGATTGGCCCCGACACGGGCGACCGCATCTTGGCGCTGGATACCATGGTGGTGAACGCCATCGGGCTGATCGTGCTGTTGGGCATCGCGCAGGGCATCCAGATTTACTTTGAGGTGTCGCTGATCATTGCCATGTTGGGCTTCGTGTCGACCGTCGCCTACGCGCGTTTTGTATTGCGGGGGGACATCATCGAATGATCGAAACGATTGGACCGGCCCTGGTTGCCATTTCTCTGCTGATCGGCGCTGCGTTTTCGCTGGTGGCGGCGATTGGCTTGTTAAAACTGAATGATGGTATGACCCGGCTGCACGCCCCCACCAAAGTGGGTACGATTGGCGTGGGCGCGATGCTTTTGGCCTCCATCTTCCATTCTTTTGTGATTGGTCAGGAAAGCTATCATGAGCTTCTGATCATGGGGTTTCTCTTCGTCACGGCGCCGATTTCGGCCAATTTCATCGCCAAGGTGCATATCCATAAAGGCACCTGCACGCCGCCGCCAAAGCCGCCACGCGATGAGACATGGTCAACGCTTGATGTGCCTGAGATCGACCGGCACCACGAGGATCTTGCCGATATCGAAGAACTGCCGAGCTCTTGATTTGAACTTGAGCGCACAGCGCTACCTATCCCCCTCAACCGAATTGGTAGGCCTATGCTGAGCGTCGAACAGATCGAAAAAACCTACGATGGCGCCGCTGGACGAGTCCCTGTGTTGCGCGGGGTGACCTTTGATCTGGCTGCGGCTGAGACGCTGGCGCTGACGGGCGAAAGCGGCTCGGGCAAAAGCACCCTTTTGCATTTGATTGGCGGGTTGGATCAGGCTGATGGCGGCGCGATTCGGTTCGAAGGGCGCGATATCACGGGTCTGGGCGACGCGGGCCGGGCGGCCTTGCGGCGCACCGAGATCGGGTTGATCTTTCAACAATTCAATCTGATCCCGTCGCTTGATGTCGCGGCAAACATTGCCTTTCAGGCGCGCCTTGCCGGGCGATATGATCGCGATGCAGCGCATGCTTTGGCCGATCAGCTTGGCCTTGGCACGCAGCTGTCGAAATACCCCGAACAGCTGTCGGGCGGTCAGCAGCAACGCGTGGCGATTGCGCGCACGTTGGCCGCAAAACCGAAGCTGGTATTGGCGGATGAGCCCACAGGAAATCTGGATGAGGACACAGCCGACGCGGTGCTGCGCCAAATGCTGGCGCTGGTCCAAGACACGGGCGCGGCCCTGATTACGGTCACGCATTCGCCCCTGATCGCCGCGCAAATGGGCCGGACGCTGCACCTGAGCCACGGCCAGCTTGCATGAGCGCGACGGTCCTGCAGGCCCTTTGGTCACATTGGCGGCGCAGCCCGTTGCAGCTGTTCACCCTATTGGCCGGGCTGGTCTTGGCAACTGCGCTCTGGTCTGGCGTTCAAGCCGTTAATGCCGAGGCACGCGCCAGCTATGACGCCGCCGCCGCAACACTGGGCGAGGGGCAGTTCGACCAGATCACGCCAGTGGATGCCAGTTGGATTGCGCAAGACACCTATATCGCCCTGCGGCGTGCCGGATGGCAGGTCTCACCCGTTCTGGAAGGCCGCTTCGAAGGGTTTCGGCTGATTGGCATTGACGCGCTAACGGCGCCGCAGGGTATCGGGCCCGCGCAGACTACGGGGGAGGTCGACCTCGCCGCCGACCTGCGCACGGGCCCGTTGACCGCAAATGCTCAGACGGCCGAGGCTTTGCAAAACCTGACGGATCGCCCCATTCGGATCGACCAAAACCTGGCGCCGGACACCATCATCGCAGATATTGGCGTTGCGCAAACGCTGCTCGGGCGCGAGGGCCAACTGAGCCGATTGATTGTCCATCAAGTACAGCCGTTGGGCCTACCAGACCTGTCCGCCGTTGCCCCCGGCCTGTGGCTTGAACCGGCACAAGACAGCACCGACGTCGCGCGGCTGACGGATAGTTTTCACCTGAACCTGACAGCGTTTGGCTTGCTGAGTTTCGCGGTCGGCATCTTCATCGTCCATGGCGCTATCGGGCTCGCATTTGAGCAGCGACGCGCGATGATCCGCACCTTGCGTGCGGTCGGCGTGCCCCTAATGACGCTGATCACGCTCATGGCGGCGGAGCTTCTGGTGCTTGCCCTTCTGGGCGGCGCGATTGGGGTGCTATGCGGCTACGCGATTGCGGCTGTGCTGCTGCCAGATGTCGCCGCCACGCTGGACGGGCTTTACGGCGCGCAAGTGGCTGGCACGCTGCAATTTCGGGCCTCTTGGTGGGTGTCGGGTATTGCGATTTGCGTCGCGGGAACTGCGCTTGCCAGCAGTGGTGCATTGTGGCGGCTGGCGCGTGTCTCCGTCATCGACACGGGCCGGGCGGAGGCGTGGCGCGCGCTGTCCAACCGGGCGGGCCGCCTGCAGGGCGCGGCAGCAATTCTGCTGCTGGCAATCGCTAGCATATTGGCGCTGATAGGCACGGGTTTGATCGCGGGGTTCGCCCTTCTGGGCTGTTTGCTTCTGGGCGCGGCACTTTTGTTACCGCTTTTGCTGGCTGGGTTTCTGAGCGTGGCACAATCGCTCAGCAGCCGCGTTTTGCCACAGTGGTTTTGGGCGGACACGCGTCAACAAGTGCCGGGCCTGAGCCTGGCCCTGATGGCGTTGCTGTTGGCCATGGCCGCCAATGTTGGTGTGTCGACCATGGTGTCGAGCTTCCGGCTGACCTTTGTGGGGTTTCTCGATCAACGCTTATTCGCGGAATTATACCTGCGCGCAGATGACGCCGAGCAGGCAGCGGCGTTACAAAACTTCCTCGCGCCGCGTGCCAAGGCGGTGCTGCCGATTGTGGCGCATAAGCAATCCCTCGCGGGCCTGCCGGGGGAGCTGTTCGGCGCCAAGATTGGCCCCAGCTACGCTGAAAACTGGGGGTTTCTGGACGCGACATCTGATCCGTGGGACAGCACGGCTGCGGGCGCGTCGGTTCTGGTCAATGAACAGCTCGCACGCCGCGCGGGGTTGTGGGTGGGCGACGATTTGGCGGTCTCGGACAACGTGGTTCTGCCCATTGCGGGCGTCTTTGGCGACTATGGCAATCCGGTCGGGCAGGCGGTGATTTCTTATCAGCTGTTCAGCGCCATTCGGCCCAATGCCACGCCTTTGCAGTTCGGGATCAGGACCGATGACGCCGACGCGCTCCGCCGTGAGCTGCAGGACAATTTCGGCCTGCGCGCCACGCAAATTGTCGACCAAACCAGCATTAAGGCTCTGTCGCTTGAGGTATTCGAACGCACGTTCACGGTCACCGGGGCCCTGAATATTCTGACGCTGTCAGTGGCGGCATTCGCGATCCTGATGAGCTTGCTGACATTGGCCGCAATGCGCGTGCCGCAGCTGGCGCCCGCTTGGGCCTTGGGTCTGACCCGGCGCGAATTAGGCCGGTTGGAACTGATCCGCGCGCTGGTTCTGGCCGCGCTCACGGCGCTTTTCGCGCTGCCGTTGGGGCTGGCGCTTGCCTGGGTGCTGTTGGCCGTAGTCAATGTCGAGGCCTTCGGCTGGCGCTTGCCGATGTATCTGTTCCCGATGGATTATCTGCTCTTGGGGCTGTTGGCGCTTTTGGCGGCACTTGCCGCCGCCGCATGGCCCGCGATCCGGCTGACGCGGGTGCCGCCAGCCGATTTGCTGAAGGTGTTTTCCAATGAACGTTAGGGTGTTCCTCATAGCGCTGTTCTGGCCTGCCGCACTGTTGGCGCAGGGCTTTGCGGGCATGGGATCGGACGCCGACGGGTTTGCCACGCCCGAGCGCGGCACGGCGTTTACCTTCCCGCAAGACCACGGAGCGCATCCGGATTACCGGATCGAATGGTGGTATGTGACCGCCAACATGACCGGCCCCGATGGCACACCTTACGGGGTGCAATGGACGCTCTTTCGGTCCGCGCTTGCGTCGGGAGAGGGCGAAGGCTGGCAAAGCCCGCAAATCTGGCTGGGCCATGCGGCGTTGACCACCCCAGAAGATCACTTCGTTGCCGAACGTTTCGCGCGGGGCGGGATCGGGCAGGCCGGTGTCACGCCCGCGCCGTTTGAGGCATGGATTGACGACTGGCAAATGGCGGGGCCCGACTTCGACACTCTGACGTTGAGAGCCTCTGGCCCTGACTTCGTCTATGAGGTGGCTTTGGATGCGCAAGGCCCGCTGATTTTCCACGGCGATCAGGGCTATTCTGTTAAATCGGCGCAAGGGCAGGCGAGCTATTATTATTCGCAGCCGTTCTACGCGCTGACCGGGACCATCACGACGAAAGAGGGCGAAATCTCAGTGACGGGCGACGCGTGGCTTGACCGCGAATGGTCGTCGCAACCGCTTGGTGAGACGCAAACGGGGTGGGACTGGTTCTCGCTGTCTTTTGATACGGGCGCGAAGCTGATGGGGTTCTTGCTGCGCCAGAGCGATGGTGCGGCCTACAGCTCAGCCACGTGGATCGAACCGGACGGGGTGACGACAGCATTTGAGGATGGTGTCTTTGCGGCCGAACCGTTGGGCGAGACCCAGGTTGCGGGACGTGACGTGCCGACACGTTGGCGCGTCGAGCTGCCTGCGAAGGGCGTTGATGTGACGGTTGAGGCGGTCAATCCGAAGGCTTGGATGGCGCTGTCGATCCCGTATTGGGAGGGGCCCGTGCGGGTCACCGGCAGCCACACCGGGCGCGGGTATCTTGAGATGACTGGCTACGAGTGAGCCGCTGCCTATTTGCACATCAATTTGGCGCAAAAACGCGCGCAAACCGTTGAAAACCTGTGCCAAATGATGCGTTTCGGAAACCTCGTTGCCCTCACGGTCTGACGCGATACAGTTAGGTCATGAAACAAAGCAAAGACCATTTCAGCGAAATGGCGTCAGATTCCGGCGTCCGCCCTCCCTACCAAAACTATGAGGCCTGGTTTTCCCAGCAAAACAACGAGCGGCTGGCCAAAAAGTCCGACGAGGCGGAGGCGTTTTTTCGGCGCACAGGCATTACGTTCAACGTTTACGGCGCAGATGACGCGGAGGAGCGGCTGATCCCCTTCGATCTGGTCCCGCGCATTATGTCGGCCAAGGAATGGGGCAAGCTGTCGAAAGGCATTGACCAGCGCGTGCGCGCCATCAACGCCTTCCTGCATGACATTTACAACCGACAGGAAATTCTGCGCGCGGGCGTGATCCCAGTAGATCTGATCGCCCAGAACGAGGCGTTCTTGCCGCAGATGATCGACTTCTCGCCGCCCGGCGATGTCTACACACATATCGTGGGTACTGATATTGTGCGCACCGGCGAGGATGATTTCTTCGTTCTGGAAGACAATGCGCGGACCCCGTCGGGCGTCAGCTACATGCTCGAAAATCGCGAAACGATGCTGCAAATGTTCCCGGAGTTATTTTCCAAGATCAAAGTGCAGCGGGTCAGCGACTACCCCAAAAACCTGCGCAAATCGCTAGAGGCCTCCGCCCCCAAAAACTGCCAGGGGCGGCCTTGCGTCGTGGTGCTGACGCCGGGCATTCACAATTCCGCCTATTACGAGCACAGCTTTCTAGCCGACCAGATGGGGGTCGAGCTGGTGGAAGGGCATGACCTGCGCGTGGTTGACGGCCATATCGCCATGCGCACCACCCGGGGCTACAAAGTGATCGACGTGATTTACCGCCGCGTCGATGATGATTTTCTGGACCCGTTGACGTTCAATCCCACCTCGATGCTGGGCGTGCCGGGCATCATGGATGTCTACCGCGCGGGCAATATCACGATCACCAACGCGCCGGGCACGGGCGTCGCCGACGACAAGGCGATCTACAGCTACATGCCTGATATTGTTGAATTCTACACCGGCGAAAAGGCGATCCTGAAAAATGTGGAGACCTTCCGTTGCTCGGAGCCGGACACGCTGAAATACGTGCTCGACAACCTCGGTGATCTGGTTGTGAAGGAGGTCCATGGCTCGGGCGGCTACGGCATGCTGGTGGGCCCCGCTGCCACCAAGCAGGAGGTTGCCGATTTTGCCGAAAAGCTGCGCGCCAACCCAAGTGGCTACATCGCGCAGCCGACCCTGTCGCTTTCAACCGTGCCGATTTTCACCGAAGCAGGCCTTGCGCCGCGTCATGTCGATCTGCGCCCCTTCGCACTGGTCTCCCCGCAAGGGGTTGAGATCGCACCGGGTGGCTTGACCCGGGTGGCACTGACGGAGGGCAGCCTTGTGGTGAATTCCTCTCAGGGCGGAGGCACCAAGGACACTTGGGTGCTGGAGGAGTAGCGCGATGCTGGGCAAAACCGCTGGTGGTCTTTATTGGATGTTTCGTTCGCTTGAGCGGGCCGAAAACACCGCGCGCCTAATCGAGGCGGGGTTTCGGATCGCGCTGACGCGGTCCACCGACCCGGATTCCGAGTGGAAATCGGTCATCATCACCTCCGCCGCGCAGGACGGATACCGGGCCAAGCATTCCACCTTCGACAGCGCAAAGGTCACTGATTACCTGCTGCGCGATACTGACAATCCCAGTTCGGTTATGTCGGTGATGAAATCGGCGCGCGACAACGCACGGCTGGTGCGCACGGCTCTGACGACTGAGGTCTGGGGCGCGGTGAACGAGACCTGGATGCTTCTCTGCGATATCCTGAAGGAGCCGATCCCGGAGACTGACCTGCCGGAGGTTCTGTCGATCATTCGCCAGCAATCGGCGTTGGTGCGCGGCGCGCTGCACGGCACGATGCTGCGCAACGACATCTATGACTTTTGCAGGCTTGGCAGCTTCATTGAACGCGCCGACAGTACCGCCCGCATCATCGACGTGAAGTATTACGCTT
This sequence comes from Litoreibacter sp. JB4-2, assembly GCF_055693445.1. Taxonomy (NCBI): domain Bacteria; kingdom Pseudomonadati; phylum Pseudomonadota; class Alphaproteobacteria; order Rhodobacterales; family Roseobacteraceae; genus Litoreibacter; species Litoreibacter sp. JB4-2. Next base: position 1,669,602 of record NZ_CM146334.1, on the reverse strand, counting down.
TGCTGCCCTCGCCATCCTTTGTGGGCAGCCGGATGGACAATGTGCAATGGGAAACGCTGCTGCGTTCCGTTTCGGCGCACCGTTCCTTCCGCTGGGCGTCTGATGGCGATTACACCCCGGCCAATATCGCCGATTTTCTGATCCTCGACCGCCGTATGCCGCGTTCACTGGCGTTTTGCGCGGCGCAGATATGCGACAACCTGGAGTATCTGGCTGAGGAATATGACGAGCAGACTGAAAGCCTGGCCAAGGCGCGCGCGCTGCGTGCGCGGCTGCGCGACCGCGACATTGCCTCCATCTTTGACGAGGGATTGCACGAATTTCTCAGCTCAATCCTGTTGGAAACGGGCCAGCTTGGACGACAAATCGAGACAGATTACAGGTTCAACGAATAGATGAAGCTCACGATCTCGCACAAAACCCAATACGACTATTCCGCGCCGGTCGGGTACACGTTGCAAAAGGTGCGGCTGCGCCCGAAAAGCTCTATCATGCAGGAGGTGGTCAGCTGGGACCTGACTGTTGAGGGCGGCAAACTGGAAGCAAGCTATAACGATCATTACGGCAATCACGTTGATCTGGTCAGCGCCGAAGTGGGTGTGCAACAACTGGTTATTTCCGCAAAAGGCGTCATCAACACCCATGATGCTGCGGGCATTCTGGGCCGGGTCTACGGGCGCGCGCCCTTATGGCATTTTGTGCAGCCGACGCCGCTGACAACGGCGGATAAGGCAATCAAGAAAATGTCGTCAGTGATTGACGACAGCGACACCACGCTCAACGGCATGCACGCGTTGTCCTCAGCGATCTTGCGCGCTGTGCCCTACACAATCGGCGCTACGGATGCGACGACAAATGCGGCGCAGGCCGTCGAAATCGGCAAAGGCGTTTGCCAGGATCACGCGAACATCTTCATCGCCGCCGCTCGTGCGCACGGCATTCCCGCGCGCTATGTCAGCGGCTATTTGATGATGAATGACCGGGTTGATCAGGATGCCAGCCACGCTTGGGCCGAAGTGCATCTGGACGGGCTCGGCTGGGTTGGCTTTGACGTCTCTAACGGTGTCTGCCCTGATGAGCGCTATGTACGTATTGCCACCGGGCGCGACGCGGCGGATGCGGCCCCTATATCTGGTCTCAGAATGGGCGCCAGCGACGAGTCCTTGATTGTATCTTTACAGGTCCAGCAGTAAGCGTAGGGCCTTCGACCACTCGACCCGGATTCGTGCCTTATGACCTATTGCGTTGGTATGCGCCTCAATGACGGCCTCGTCTTCATGTCCGACACGCGCACCAATGCGGGCGTCGACAATTTCGCCTCTACCCGCAAGATGTTTCATTGGTCCGTGCCGGGAGAACGCGCGATCACGGTCATGACCGCCGGCAACCTGGCCACCACACAAGCCATGATCAGCCTGCTGGAAGAGCGGTCCGTCGCGTCCGAGGACCGGGACCCGTCAATTCTGAACCAGCCAACCATGTTTCAGGTGGCCCGCTTGGTCGGCGCGACCTTGAAAGAAGTCATCGCCTATTCCGCGCCTTCGGGCCCCGATTCCGCTGACGCGTTCAGCGCCTCGGTGATCGTTGGCGGGCAGATCAAAGGGGGTAAGCCCACGATTTTTCTGATCTACCCCGAAGGCAACTTCATTGAGATTTCGCAAGACACGCCGTTTTTCCAGATCGGCGAGGCGAAATACGGAAAACCCATTTTGGTCCGCGCCTTTGACGCCGACATGCCGTTTCAGGATGTGTTGAAGCTGCTTTTGGTGTCCTTCGATTCAACTGTGAAGTCGAACCTATCTGTGGGCCTGCCCTTCGACGTGCATGTCTATGAAAACGACGCATTTCACTGCGACCGCACCCACCGGATCGAACAGGACGACCCGATCTACCAAAAGATTGCCGACAATTGGGGCGACGCGCTGAAAGCGGCGTTTGACCTGCTGCCGGACTACAAAATCTAAGGGTTCACCCAAGCAGCGCTAACGCAGGCGCCGTCCGGGGCGTATTCGAACTGCGCGCGCAGGTTTTCGCCGCGCTGATGGCTGTACCAATCCATGCGCCGCGCCGCGATTTCGATCACCCCGAACCGCATTTGGCCAAAGGCGCTTTCTTCCGTCGTCGGTGGCGCGCTACGGGGTGCGGGCGTGTAGCCTGCCGTCAAATCATCGCCGGGCGGGCCTCCACAATAGGTGGATCGGGTCCAATCTGACAGGGCGTTCCACGCGGCTTCCTGTTCCGCGCTGCCGGGCGCATGTAGCTGCGCGGTGCCTGCAAAGCGCAGCTGCAACCGGGCCTCGGCGTCATAGCCGAGCAGGCTGACATTCGGATTGGCCTGCAGCTCCGCCCACTTGGCGCTGCGAATATCTGTGTGGAGCGTGATACGCTTCAAACCCTCATCCGCCGCGCGCAAGATCAGACTGCGCGTCTCAGGGTGGCCATCGGCATTGACGCTGGCCAGTGACACGGTGCGGAACGGATGATCCGGCGCGCCGGTGACGCCAGCTAATAGCGTCCATGCCTCAGCCTCGATGCGGTCGAGCTCAAGCATTCTGATGCGCCTCCCATGCAAGTGCTGAAAGGGCGAGGTCGCCCAGCGCGTGACCCCGAAACACAAACGCCGTGCGCTGGTCTGGCGTATTCCGCGCGGCACTGGTGCCCAGCACAAGCCCGCTTAGATCGCCGGTAATATGGTCCGGGTCGCACAGCTTGTTGGGCAGGGCCCTTTCTTGCGCCAAGTCATCGACGCAGACCACATCCAACGCACCAAAGCTCGGGCGCACCCAAGGGGCCGCCAGATCGACGACGGCGGCAAAACTGCCCGGCGCCATGCCAGACGCATCCAAAAACGGCGCTGCCCCACCGGTATGGGTGACTGTGGTGACCAGCAGGTCAACGCTATCTGCGACCGCTTGCCCGCTGTCGCATGTCTCCGCGCTCAGACCTTTTGCGCGCGCCATCTTGGCCAGCAGGTCCATATTCGCTTGCCCACGCCCGAACATTTTCATGTGTGTCAACGGAAACAGGTCGGCAAACGCGTCCAGATGACTGCGTGCTTGTACTCCGCAGCCCACAAAACCAATGCTCGTGGCATCCGGGCGGGCCAGATAGGTCGCGGCTGTCGCGCTGAGCCCGGCGGTGCGCACCGCGGTAATCCAATTCCCGTCAAGAATGGCGACGGGCAGCCCGGTTTTGCTGTCGAGCATGGTCACCAGCCCGTTGATCTGCGGCAGACCGTTCGCGGTATTTTCGGGATTCAGCACAACAGTTTTGACAGCCAGTAGCGACGGGCCGTCCATCCCGGCCAAAGCGGCCATCATGTATCGGTTGTCATCGGGTGGCATCAAAGCGGCCTTTGGCGCGGCCCATACCCGGCCTGCTGCGCTGCCCGCGATCACATCTTTTATACTGTCCACGATTTGCTGCGTGGTCAGGCCTAGCCCGTCCAAATCCGCCTCTGACAGATAGGGAATACCCATGTCACGCTCCCGCCTTATATTCGCTCTTGCGAGCTTGACACAGACCGGCGTGGCGGAAAAGCGTGTGGGTTACAAACTGCTCAGATGGTGCTTTTCAAGAAGCTCAACGATCACCTGTTTGGCGGCGCTGCGATGCGCGCGGTGCACGCGGGCGGCAGTATGGGCGTCACCAACACGAATAGCGTCCAATACCGCGCGATGATCTTCGTTCGAGCGTGTCGGCACGGGCCGCATATGCAGCGTGACCAACCGTGCGCGGCGCACCTGATCAGACATCATCTGCGCAATCGCCTCAATCCGGGAATTGCCGCCCAAATGCACTAATTCGGCATGGAACGTGTCATCGGCCCGCGCCCAAGCGCCACGATCGTTTTTTTCCAAAGCAACATCCATCAAATCGATTGTCCGCTCCAGTTTCTCTAGCGCCGTCGCGTCGTATTTGGCGCGGGCTGCATTTGCGGCGGCCAGGCTCTCAAGCTCGGTCAGGATGTCGTAAATTTCGGCCATATCGACGGGCGATAGCGGCTTGATGCGCACGCCTTTGCGGGGTCGCACATCTACCAAACCTTGACCTTCCAGCACCAAAAGCGCCTCGCGAACGGGGGTGCGCGACATCCCTAAGCTCGCCGCCAGTTCGCTTTCCAAATGATCGCTGCCCGCGCCCAACTGGCCGGAGAATATAAGCTCTCGCAATCGCTCAAGCGCCTCAGTCGAACTTGATCTGGTTCGCGTGCTATGTGCTGTCATTTCTCACTAAGATGTTGTTTTTGTTGCTGTGCTGCAGAGATATATACAGCGTGCTCAATCCGCATAACAGTCAGGTATTCCCGCGCTGTGTTCTCAAATGGCCCTCCATCGGCGAAAGCTTGCGCAACATGGTTGATCAGATGGAACGTACAGTCGCCGCCAAAATTTGGGCTGGTGCTGGGTGGTTTGATCTCAATCTCTTCGGTGCTGCCGAAGCTGCGCCGGGTGACCGACCCATTGCCATGCAGGTGCAGCGACCCTTCGGAGCCTTCAAAAAGGCCTTCACCCATCGTGCAGCGCGGGTTTTCGGCGGCGTGATCAAGGCAGCGATTGCCGTCAAACAGCACCCGCACCTCGCCGGGATGATCAAACAGGACATAACCCGCATCCTCCCCAGCGATCACAGGGTTCACGCGGCGCAAGTCGGCGTAGACCGCGCTGGGATCGCCGAACAAAAAGCGGAATGTGTCGATCCAATGCACGCCGGTTTCATGGATCAGGAATCTCGGCATATCCTGAAAATAAGGCTGCCGCGCCAGATAGGCATTGGGGCCTTGCCCGTCGCCGGGGCGCAGCCGAAATGTCGCCTGCAACAGCGTACCAATGGCACCTTCGTCAAGCTGTGCCTTGATGATACGGTACCATGGTTGAAACCTGATATTTTCGTGCACGATCAAAGGGATGCCGGCGGCCTCCGCCAGCTCGGTCATCTGTTCTGCTTCTTCCAGATTGTTGCAAAACGGCTTCTGGCACACAATGGCCCGCACCCCATGTGCGACGGCCGCGCGGATCGCGTCGGCATGCGCCTCGGGTGCCACAATAATGTCGAGGATATCGGGGTTGGTTGCCGCCAGCATCGCGTCGAGCGTGTCAAAAACCGGCAGGCCGGTGGCCTCAGCCTTCGCCCGATCACGATTGGTAACGCCGACAACTTCTGTCAGGCCGGTGCGGGCCCATCCGTCGAAGTGGAACTGGCTGAAATAGCCTGCCCCGATACATGCAATTTTCAACATTCCAGCAGGGCACCAATGGCAGCGGCAGCGTCGGCCGTTTTGGCGTTTCCGCCCAGATCAGCGGTAACCGTATCGCGGCTGGCAACCTGTGCATCAACCGCCTCACGCAGCTTGGCGGCGTCAGCACACATGGCCTGATTGTCGTGTTTCAGCCCAAGCCAATCGAGCATCATCGCACCCGACAAGATCATCGCGAACGGGTTTGCCAAACCGCGACCCGCAATATCGGGGGCGGAGCCATGGCAGGGCTGAAAAACCGCTTGTTCCAACCCAATATCGGCCGATGGTGCCAAGCCAAGCCCGCCCATCAGCCCGGCACCCAGATCGCTCAGGATGTCGCCAAACATGTTTTCTGTGACCATTACATCGAACTCCCACGGCTTTTGTACCATCCAAAGTGCCGTGGCGTCGACATAGGCGTGGTCGGCCTTGAGCTCTGGGTGTTTTGCGGCCTCGGCGTCGAACATCTCGCGGAAAAACGCGAAGGCGCGGAACACATTGGCCTTGTCGACGCAGGTCACCCGCCCGGGCCCGCGCCCTTGCGCCTTGCGCTCCTGGGCCATGCGGAAGGTAAATTCGAACAGCTTTTCTGATATCTCGCGGGTGATTAACAAGGTCTCACGCGCTTCGTTCTCGCTCACCTCGCCGCAGCCCTGGGTGTGGAACAGGCCTTCAGTGCTTTCGCGGATCAGCACGAAATCGATGCTTTTGCCCTTGGGCAATTTCAACGGTGTCTCGCCGCCTTCGGCCACGCGGACGGGGCGCACGCCGGCGAACAGCTTGAACGTTTTGCGCAGGTCAATCTGGGGTGAGATTTCGGTCCCGTCAGCGTAGCGCACATTTGGCAGACCCATGGCCGACAGCAAAATCGCATCAGCCGCCGCCGCAGCATCCAGTGAGGCTTTCGGCAGGCTTTCACCCGTTTTGGCGTAATGCGCGGCGCCAGCGGGATGGCTGGTGAAGTCCAATGCGTAGCTGTTGGACCGCGCCGCGATCTTCGAGAGAAGCTCTACCGTTGGGGTCGTGATTTCGGGGCCGATGCCGTCGCCTTCAAATACCGCAATGTCAAAACTCTGTGCCATGGGTGTCGCCTTTCTCAGATTCATTAATGTATACATTAAAAAATGCATAAATGAATGTCCAGAGGGTCGCCTGCATCGTATGCGTTGTAAAGTAAGGGAAAGCGCAGTTTCGGCGGGGATGCGCTTAGTAATCTTTTTCGAAGAAAATACCGATAGAGCTGTCGCCTTGTGCACTGGTGCTGCCGCGCGCGGTCAGGTTTGGCGTCAGGTCAATATTGATCGACACTTCCGGCCCATCCGCGCCACCAACCTGCACATCCGTATAGACATTGTCGGAGATGTATTTGCCCGCCCGCAGCGCCGTGTTGCCTTCACTATCTGTATTGATATCAAGGTCATCAAGATCAAAGCTGCGCCGCAGTTTTGATACGATCCCTTCGCCGCCTTTGCCCGCCAACGTCGCCACGGCATTGGCCAGTTGTAGCGCCTGAAACGCGGAAAGCTCACTTGCGCTGCGGCCAAAGAATATCTGTGCGAGCACCTCGTCTTGCGGGGCTTCAGGGCTGGCGGTGAAGCTGACCTCCGGGGTAGAGGCGGGTCCTTCGATGATCACACTCGCCGTCCCGCTGGAGGTTCGCGTCGTTGCGACAAACCGTAAAAACGGGTCGAACGAGCCTTGCAACTGCACGCTTCCCTCGTCCAGATCGAAGCGCTTTTCCAAGATATCCAGCCGTCCACGGATCAGCTCAAACCGCCCGGCGGAGATGATGTTATTTGTGTCGCCCGTCAGCCGAAGCGCGCCACCAAGCTCGGCGTCGAGGCCCCGACCGCGCACAAATACCCGCCCCGGCGCGGAAATGCGCAGATCAAGCGGGTAGGCCGGGCTCGCGCCGCCAGTAGCCTCATCAGGTTTGTTCAGACCCGCGCGATTTTGGGTCGCACGGACGGCGTTCGATGCACCGATATGGACAATCTCCGGGATGATCGTAAACCCGCCAAGGCCGGAGGAAGGGACGGAAACCTGCGTCTCGCCCACGTCAATCTGCCCGGTAATCCGCGCGCCACCGGCAAGCGGCCCATCAACATTGATCCGTCCATCAAGCAGGGTCTTGTAAAGCGCAGGGTCCTCAAGCGCGATGCTGTTCAACGCAATCGCCAGGCGTGATTGCAGTGCACCTTGCAGCGACATGGGGCCGCTCACCGACAAGCTGCCGCCGCCGTCAACAGTGGCGCGCAGGTCCAGATTTGCGGTGCCGCCTGACAGGTCAATCCGCGCGTCGATCCCGCTCAGCGTGAGCGGCAGATTGGGCGCTGCCAACCGCCCGTCACTGGCCGTGATGCGCCCTGAGACGGAGCCGAGCGCCGCCGGGCCGGTCACAGCCAAATCGAAACGGGTTTGCCCCTGCAGGCTGCGCGGTGTGATGAACGGGTTGGCCAGCGACAGCGGCGCGCCGCCGGTCACCGACATGGCCAGTGTCCCGTCCCCGCGCGCTGTCCCGCCAATGCTGGCTTGCATGCCCGCCGGGCCGTCAATCTCGCTTTGAATACGCCAGTCGGCTCCGTCTTGGGCCGCGGTGCCACTTGCACGTAGCGGGCCGGGCACGTTTGGCACGATGGCGGCCAGGTTGGGTAAGGCCAGCGTATAATCGAAGCGCGGGGCAGGGCCGGTCGCGTCCCCGCTGACCTCTGCCGTTAGTCCATAGGGGCCTTGCAAATTTGTCTCTATAGACAGCACATCGCCACGCTGAACTGCGCGCCCATCGATCTGCGCCGCACCGCTATATTGCGGCACGAGTGGGCGGATGTCGGGCAGGGTGGCGGTGAAACCTATGTCAGGCGCATCCGTTCCCGTAACGCGCCCATCCAGATCGGCTTGCAACGCGTAAGGTCCGGCTAGGTTCGTGCGCAGCAACCACCCTTCGGGCGATTGCCGCAGCGTGCCGTCAAGCGCAACCGCCCCGCGATACTGCGGCACCAAAGGCTTGATATCGGGCAGGCCAAGGTTGAAATTCAACTCGGCGGCGGGTCCCGTCGCCAAGCCGTTAACGGCGGCTGTGGCGTCAAACGGCCCGCTGGCGTCCAGATCAACCGACCAGCCGCGCGTATCTTGTGTGGCCGACCCGCCCAATGTCAGCGGGCCGGTCAATTGTTCCGCCAGTAGGCCCGCATCAAACAGGCGCGCGTCCAAGGTGACGCGGGAGGCGTCCGTGGCAAGGACAGCCTCCCCGCTTGCAACCAGTTGCGCATTGTCCAATGACAGGTCGTTTATTCGTAGGCCGGTGGCGTCGCGGATCGCGTTCAAGGCCAGCATTGTTTGCCCCGCCAGAACCGCGTCTGCTTGGGCTATGCCCAGCGCCAAGTCCTGCGTTCCGCCCGAGACCGCGATGTCAAACGCGCCGCCAAGATCTGCGCTCCCTTTCAGGGACAACTCCGCTTTCCCCGCCAAAGATTGCCCTACCAGATCAGCGAAACGCGTTAGGTCCTGCGCTTCTAAAAGCAGGTCAAACACCGTGCTCAACGCGTCATCCAGCCCCGAAATATCGGCCTGTCCTGACAGGGCATAGGCCGCACCCGACAGGCGTAAATCGCTTAGTCGAAGCGGGGCGTCTTCACCGTAGTCAATGCTCACTTGACCGCTCAGCGCGTCGCCAACGGCCGTTTGGAGGGTCGGGTCGTCAAAAATCAGCCCGTTTGCATCCAGATCAAGCGCGGCGCTGACACTTTGCGCGTTTGCGATCTGCCCATCCGCGCTGAGGCCGATTTGCGATATCGCAATCTCGGGCCGCGTGACATTGGTGACGTCAAAGCGGGCCTGAAATTCGTCATCTTCCGCCGCGTCGAATGTGACCTGCAGGTCCGCGCTGCCAACCCGTGTCGGTGGGCCTGACAAAGGCAGCAAGACCGGCGCGCCGGATTGCGAGGCAATGCGCCCCGTCAGCTGCAACGATGTGGGCCAGCTTTGCGCATCCAGCTCCGCCGCGCCGTTCAATTGTAACGCCTCGGTTGCCAGCTCAAATTCCTCAAGACGCAATCCGCCATCGTCCTGGCTGACGCCGTTTGCGATCAGTCGTACGTCTTCACCAAAGAAGCTGCGGTATTGCGGTGCGAAAAGGGCCGTCACGTCGCCGCCCAAATCGGCGCTGAACCCGCGCCCGGCATCCGCGCGTTCGAGCGACACGGTTCCCGCCAACCGCTCGGTCTCGTCGGTTGCCAGCCGTAAATCCGCCGCGAACGCGTCCAGCGGGCCGGAGCCGGTTACAGACAGATCAATCGCGGGCTCATCTGGGATGCCGATCAGGCTGGCTGCCAGCCCATTGGCGCCCTCGGTAACTTGCAACGCCAGCTTCAACGCTGTGCCGTCAAAGCTGGTTTTGACATCGAAGACGCCGCTTTGCCCGTCGATCCGTTCCGCCAGCAACGTGATATCCGCCGTCCCCCCTGCAAGTGCGCCGGAGGCGGTCAGCCGAAGCACCAAATCCTGCCCCAGAACCGGAGCGCCAACGGTAATACGGTCAGATGCTAGCGCGCCGACAGAGATCGAAACCGGCAGGTCAGGCAGCGAAAACCCCTGTGCCTCCGCCGGGGGGCTTCGCTTTCGGGCGACGATGGCAAGCGGCTCAAGGTGATCGTTGCCGCTGTCAGTGCCTCGATCTCGACCCGGCCACGCAACAGCGCACCGCGGTTCCAGCCAAGCACCAGATCTGTCATCTCCAACCAGACGCCGTCCGCATCGGCCATGGTGATGCGATCCACGGTCGCGCGGCTGCTCAAGGCGCCCGCGAACCCATCGATGGAAACGATCCGGCCCTCGCCGCCCAAGCTGCTTTCAAGCAGTTCGGTCAGGTAGCCTTTGTCTTCCTGCGCAAAAGACGCGAGCGGCCAGACCAAAAGCGCGCATATGCAAAGCAGCCGGACCATCTCAGAACGCTTGCCCAATGCCGATATAAAGCTCGAACCCTGAATTGTCGCCGGGCCCGCTGATCGGCAGGCCAAGGTCGACACGTAGCGGCCCGATCCCCGTGTCGTAGCGCACGCCTAGCCCCGCGCCGGTCTGCCACTCGCCACTGCTGCCATCGGGGAAGGTTTCCTCGCCAATATAGCCCGCGTCGTAAAACCCGACCAAGCTAAGGCTGTCGGTGGTCTTGACGCGCAGCTCTCCTGAAAGGCCCAGAAAGGACCGTCCGCCGACGTCCCGCCCCGACGGCAGCGTCACGCCCAAGGATTGGTAATCCTGCCCGCGCACGGTGCCGCCGCCGCCCGAATAGAACAGGAAATCTGTGGGCGATTCGCTGAGCGCAGGGCCAAAAACCGACCCGATTTGAGCGCGGGCCGCGAGTGTCAGGCGTTCGCCGACGCCTTTGTAGCCGCGTAGATCAACATAGCTGCGCAGCCCACTTTTGGTGCCCTCGATCGCGGCAAAGGGCGTCAGGCTGATCAACGCGTAATAGCCGTCGCGCGCGTCCAATTCATTGTCGCGGTAGTCAAATTCGGCTGAGGCGGGCAGGGTCAGGATCGTGTAATCGCGATCCCCGAACGCGTCCTGCGTGCGGGCATGCTGCAACCCGACCCCGAACGTATATTCGCGCTGCGGCGAGGCATAGCGCGTGATCCCGGCCTCGATGTTGAACCGGTCAACGGTGAACTCTTCCTCATCAAGGCGTTCCAGCTCAGCTAGGGCGAAGAAGTCAGTGTCCTCGTTGAACGTGGCAGGCCGGGTGAATTTGGTGCCCAACAGGTAGTCAACCCCGCCGGTTTGCCCGCCAATGCCTTCGATTGCGGCGTCAAAGCGCAGCCGTTCGGCCCCGCCAAGCAGGTTGCGATGCAGCCAGAACCCCGACAGGGCCACCCCTTCGCTGGTCGACAGCTCCGCGCCAAAGCCGAAGCGGCGCGGCTTTTCTTCGGTGATCTGCAGGTCAATTGGCAGCGTGTCATTGGGTCCGATCCGTTCGGCCTCGCTCAGCGCGGCAACTTTGAATGCACCGGTGCGGCGCAGCCGTGTCGTGACGCGAGCAATTTCCTCGGGGTCAAACACCTGACCAACTGGCAGCCCGGCAATGTCGCGAATGCGCTCTGTGCGCACATCCTTGTTGCCGCTGATACGCAGCGGGCCAAAGCGCAGGCGCGGGCCGGTGTTAAGCCCAATGCGGCTGTCGAGCTTCCGCTCGGGGTGGCGTGCCGTGATCTGTTGCGCGCCGGGGGCGGCCTTGGCAAAACCCACGGCGCGCCAATCGGTGACGGCGCTTGTCACGGCGTCTCGAATGGCCCCGGTCGTGGCGGGTTGGCCCGAGCGATACGCATCCGGCGCGCTGGTGCCGGGGGCCAGTGGCGCGATTTCTGCAGTGCCGAACGTAAAGCTGCGACCCGTGTCGACGCGGACATCGACGCGTCGCACAGCGCCAAGCTGTGTGAGCGGGGAAATCGTCGCAGCCTCCCGCCCATCAACACGAATGGTGATCACCGGGGCGAAGTAGCTGTTGTCATAGAGCGTGCCGATCAACCGGGCATAATCGGCTTGTGCAGCGGCCAATATGTCCTGCGCGTTTGGGGCATCTTCTTTCGCCAACGGCGCCAGAAGGGAGGCACTTTCCAACGCGGCGTTTAGCTCTGTGTTGGCGCTGCTGGAGGAGAATTTCAGATCGAACGCGTCGGCGGAAAATGTGCTGACGCACATCGCCAGACCTGCGCCACACGTCTTTGCTAAAACTGCCCACCAGTCACTCATACTAAGGGTGTGCGGGCTTCGCGCGGGGGATGCAAATCAATTTCCGTGGATAACTCCGCGACACTTTGCCATCAGTTGCCCGGGGCCTGTCGGCACCAGCGGTATCCCGGCCAGCCGTGCCATATGCCAGGCCAAGACCTGATTGCTGCTGAGCACCGGCTTGGCTGTCTTGGCCTCCAATTCGGGGATCGCGTCCAGGCTGCGCAGGTTGGTGCAGGATAGAAACAACGCGTCCACATCTGCGCCTGCTGCAAGCGCCACCCCCGCTTGCACGATGGACTTTGTATCAATGCGCGCGACCTTGGCTTCCTGCGGTTCAGCGAAGCTGCCAAAAACGGGTGTCTCAATCCCGGTTTCCGTAAGCACGTGTCGAAGCCGGTCGGACACCTCTTCCACATAGGGTGACAGGATCGCCAGCCGGTTGACGCCCAAAGCAGCGCAGGCGGCGCGCAGGGCGGATACGGGTTCTGTCACAAGGGTCGCAGGCGCGCCCGCACGGATGCGCGTGGCTATGTGATCCGCCCCGATCTGCGCCGTACCCGAAGTGCAGCCATACCCGATCACGTCAAAATTCATCCCACGCGGGAACAAGCTGGCCGACGCCGTCAGCCGCGCCTCCATCGCTTGCAGGCTGTCCGCGCTGACCTCCAACCCGCTTTCAACGCGGGAGGTGAAAAGCGCCGTCTCAGGCGGCAAAACTGCGCGAAAATCCTGCTCGATTGTCTCATCCGATTGCAGCACAATCAGCCCAAGACGGGGCCAGCTTTGGGTCTGCTCAGTGTAGCTGAACGCGCTCATCCCAGCACCGTGATCTCTGGGGGCGTGGGCGTTGATAGATACCGGGCGCCGGTTTCCGTGATCACGATATCTTCCTCATGCACCATGATTTTGCCTGCGCCTAGGTCTACGCCGGGCTCCAATGTCAGCACCATGCCCGGTGCCAACACTGTTTGGTCTGCCGGGATCAAAGACGGCCATTCGGTCAGTTGCATGCCCAACCCGTGCCCCAAACGCCCAGCATCGCTGCCACCTGCGCCACCCGTGCAGACGGCGTCCATGGCCTGAAACAGATCCGCGCTGGTTGCTCCCGGTTTGGCCGTCGCAAACCCAGCTTGGGTCGCTTCGATCAGACGTTCATGCGCCGCTGCAACCTCTGTTGAGGGTGGACCGATAGAAAAGTTCCGGTCGAAATCGCAAAAATACCCGTTGCAGACGAGCCCCGTATCCAGCATCAAAACGTCACCTTCCGCCAAGGGCGTTTCCGACGCGGGGGAGATCACGTCGGTGTAGCCGCCCCGCTCTGATGCGCCCGCAAGATACGGCACCCAATCCGCGCCTTCCTCAAAGCATAGCCGCTGAAAATCGCGAAACACTTGCGCCAACGGGACGCCCACCTGTGCAATCTCTCCGACCCGCGCAAAGGCGCGGTCCGCGATCTGGCAGGCGGTTTCAATCTTTGCGACCTCCGCTTCAGATTTGATCAGGCGCAATCCGCGCGTCAGATGCCCATCGCCGGTCATGGGCACATGGTTTTGCACAGCCATCAGGCTGGCGACCGGCATGCGGGCATGGCTTTCCATTCCGCGTGCCATGCCAACGGGGGCGTCCCCGCGCAGCGTGTTGAGCGTGTCAATCAGCAACGAAACCCCGTCATCGATCAAATCCGGCGCGCGCCAGGTTTTGATGTCGCCGACATAGGCCTTCGCCATCAGCGCCGCCCCAATTGACGGGATCACGGCCACGGGCTTGCCCAGGCGCGGCAGAATCACGAACCAGGGCCGTGTCGGGCTTTCCCAAAACCGGGTCAAAAAGCCAGTATAATAGCGGATTTCGGGTTCGGTGGTCAGCAGCAACGCCCCCAAACCATGCGCCTCCATTACCCGCTGCGCCCGCGCGCACCGCTGCGCAAATTCGGTCGCTGCAAAGCCGCGCGTCACGCAGGGCCCTCGCTCAGGATGCATAGCACCCGCGATTGCGCGCCGATGCCCAAGCGGGCGGCGCCTTTCAGATAGGCCACCAAGCCGGCCCCGCCCGACGGCGAGGTTTCGGCCCCGAAGGAGGTCAGAATATCCATGCAGGCCGCGACCTCAGCGTCGGAGAGCGTGCAAAACCAATCCGCATCGCGCGCTAGGCCTTTAAGGGCAATCAAGGACGGCTCCTTGCAATCGAGCCGCCCCATAGAGGACACGAGCCCGCGCGATACCGTGCATCGCCCCGCCCGGATAGAGCCCATCAGCGCAGGTGCCAGCTCCGGCTCGACCACGATGATTTTGGGCGCGTCGCCCCAGACTTTGCGCACCGCGCAGGCGCAGGCGCAGGCCAGCCCGCCGACGCCGGCTTGTAAAAACACATGGGTCGCGGGTTCGGGCATCTGTTCAAAGACCTCGCCCATCATCGCAAGATAGCCTTCCATCAGCTTGCGCGGCGCATCGAAATATCCGGGCCAGGAGCTGTCAGAGAGCAAGCTCCAGCCATTGGCGCGCGCCGCTGCTTCGGCTGCGGCCATGCTGTCTTCATAGACGGCGCCTTCGCGGCGCACCTCCGCACCCGCCTCGCGCAGCCGTTCAGCAAAGCTCTCTGGCACGCTTTGCGCAATGTAAATAACGGATTTCGCTTTGAAAACACGCGCGCCCGTGGCCACGGACAGTCCATGATTGCCCGCGCTCGCGGTGACGTATGTTTTGCCTGCGGCCTCAGGGTCGCTGGCGATCACATAGGCCGCGCCCAGCGCTTTGAAGCTACCCAGTCCCATCCGTGTGCGTTCGTCTTTGACAAAAAGCTTGGCACCCGTCTGGCCGTCATCAATCTGCATCAAAGGGGTCGGCGCGGCGTCCGGGCATTTGGCCAGCAACGCGCGGGGACTGTCGATATCATCGCTTGGAAAGGGTACGTCAGGCCCCAAATTTATTTCTATAGACGCGTTTCTATAAGGGTTTTCGACGTATTCCATTGTGCTTCCCCGATCCGGCCGAAGCCTCACAGATAAGCGCAGTACTGGCAATGAAAGTTTACGCTAACAGGTAAATTAGATTATGCGCCAAGCCCGCCGATGGCCCGGATATGGGCAAGCACATCATCCACGCCTTGGCCGTGGCGCACCTGCGCAAAGACAAACGGCCGGGTGCCGCGCATTTTAGCGGCGTCCCGTTCCATCACCTCCAGAGATGCGCCCACATGTGGGGCCAGATCGGTTTTGTTGATAACCAGAACGTCCGAGCGTGTGATTGCGGGCCCTCCTTTGCGCGGGATTTCTTCACCCGCCGCTACGTCGATGACATAAAGCGTCAGATCGGCCAGCTCTGGCGAAAACGTGGCGCTCAGATTGTCGCCGCCGCTTTCAATCAGCACCACGTCAAGGTCCGGGAAATCGCGGGTCAGTTGGTCAATCGCCGCCAGATTGATGGATGCATCTTCGCGGATCGCGGTATGCGGGCAGCCGCCGGTTTCCACGCCGCGAATACGCTCGGATGGCAACGCCTGCATGCGCATCAACGCATCTGCGTCCTCCCGCGTGTAGATGTCATTGGTCACGACCGCGACCGAATGCGTGTCCCGCAGCGCGATGCACAACGCCGCCGTCAGGGAGGTCTTCCCGGCGCCAACCGGCCCACCAATACCAATGCGCAAAGGGCCGTGGGGGGAGGGGGCGTCTTTCATGTCCGAAATATCCTTGTGTCTTGCGTCTCATGGCGCATCGCAGCGGCATCTGCCGCCCAGGCGCAGCCGCCCATGTCGTCGAGGGTCAATTCGCGCGTGGCCTCAGCTACCTCGGCGCAGCTATCGGCCAGCCGCGCCACAGCGGCCTGTGCGCGGGTTTGGCCCAACGGCGACAAACGTTGCGCGCTCGCGATCAGGTTGCTGACAAAGCTGTGCAGGTAGACTTCGACCACCGGCTCAAGCGGCAGCTCTTTTGCCCGCGCCGCCGCGCCAATCGCGACGGGGTAGATTAGCGTGCCCAGATCAATCTCAAACGCGCCGCTCAGGGCTTTGCAAAACGCGCGGCCTTGCGCGTCTGCTTCCAACAACCGCTCAGCGGAAGGCGCAAGCGCGCGACCCAAAGTGTCGGCCTCGGCGCCAAGCCCCGCAAAGCCCGCGCGCAGCAAAATCGCATCATTGCGCCCCGCGCCATGGCGCAGCACCTGCGCCAGCCAGTCTTCGACGTCCAAATCCGGGGTCTCGTGCAATGCCAGCTCTAACCCGTGGCTGTAGCTGAAAGCGCCCACAGGGAAGGCGGGTGACAGCCATTGGGTCAGCAACATCAATTGTTGCGGCGTCATCTCAGTGCTCATGGGAATGCGCATGCGAATGATCATGGCCATGCGTGCGCCCATGCCCGTAAGCGCCGCCCTCGGGCGTGAAGGGCTCAACCACGTCGCGCACCTGCGCACCCAGTTTTTCCATCAAGGCGCGGATCACATGGTCGGGCTGCACAAGCACGCGCGCTGTTTCGATCTGGGCTGGGCAATGCCGGTTGCCGATATGCCAGACCAGCGGCAGTAGCGCGTCAGACGTGATCTCCATCAACGGTTCCTCCGCCGCGCGCACGGCCACGTGCCGCCCGTCACTGAGCAGAAACGCCATGCCCTGATCCAGCGATGTGGTGCGCGCCAGATCAACCAAGAACGGCTCGCCTGCATCGGTCTGCAACACCTTGCGGCGCAGGAACCGATCCTCATAGCTCAAAGTGCAGCGCGCGTCGTCGCCGTGATCTGCAATTTCGCGTGCCGTCAGCATGTCTTTTGATATCTCCTGCCTGAAGGCCGGGAGGCCCGGCGCGAATTCAACGCCAAACTAACGGCTCTGCGGGTGGGCGCAAACAGGCAGACGCTCGCGACCATTATTTCCTGGCAGAACGTGGTTTTCTACCGTGGCGGCGCCCAAAAAACAGGCACCGCCCTATCGCGCTGACCTCAGACGTCGGGCACGTAGAAATTATTCGATGGGTCAGGTGTCCAGCGAGATACCTTGGCGTTTTTGCTGTAAAACCAACCGCGAGAATCCGACTGCGCAGTGTTGAAATGCGAGTGTATCAGAGTCCGCCCATTGCCGCCGGATACAAAGGCGTAAAATGCTGGATCTGGCTCTGCGGTCCATCCGTTGCGGTTTTTGGAGTTGTGCGACAACATAAAACGCAATTTGTCACTGGCGCCGGCACGGAACCTGTAGATTGGCTTGCTGCCCTCGCGTTGCTCGGAAAAGGCGTAAAACGTGGCCTCGTCTTTGGGATATGGCCCAAAATGCGTCGGTGGCACTTCGTCTTTGGCAGAGAAATACCAACGCAACTTATCGTTCGAGAGGTAAGGCTGCACGCGCACCAAGTACGGGTTGTCGGGAAACTTCTCATTCTCCAAAATTCGGGTGATCGTGTCATCGACAGCCTTTTTCCGAGCCTCATCCTGTATCAGGTTGGATATCCGGTGCATGCCGCCCTTTATGTCGACCACATGCTGGTTGTCGGCAATCGAGGCGTGCCATGCATCATAGTCACCACTCAGAATATTGCTGACCTGATTGGGGTCGCCGCCCAAAACCCGAACGCGGCGCAGCGCTTTTTCGTTAAGGGTTGTGGCGGCTTTCCCGATTTCGGTGCTCGCGTCGATATTGGCTTGACCCGTCAGCCCCCGGTAGCTCGCCTTGGCGGCGGCGGTGAGCGATTGTTTCGAGCTGTATTCGCTTTGATCAATCGCGCAGGAATAGCTCACGCGCGCGCCAACAATCAGGCTGGATAGAAAATGCGTGCCGTAATATTCAAACAACTCTTCTGGCTTCAATTCGGACGATTCAAGCGCATGCTGCACATCGGGCAAAATATGTTTGCGCATCACCAGAATGTCTGGAAGCGTCAGCGTCTGAAGGTATTGCTGCTCTGTATATTGCACATATTGGGTTGAGACGCGGGAGCTTGTTGATGTGTTGTAGCTCGCATTTATCTCGCCCGAGAAGTAAGAATATTTTCCATCTGCCGCCACATCCAACGAAAAATTCGTGGCCATTGTGCGCAAGGATGACCCGCTTTGCTCAGTCGCCATGCCTTCGCCACCACTTTTTACAGTGACCAGCTCAGATGTACGCCGCCCGTTCCCGCAATCTTTGCTCAACTCGCCTAGGTCGATCACCTGCCGTTTGAGGCTGCTATTGCTACAATATTCGCCGGTGACATTCAGGCTGCAGCCAATCACATCGGTCCCGGGAAGAATGTCTGAGGCCGCTTTTCCGGGGAGTTGCATCGGTTCAATGATGCGTGGGGTAAGATCATCGGTCATAAAAAGGCTCCTTAAAATAGAGCCATCCTAGCACCGAATTCGAACACCGGTAAAAAAACTGCCGCCGCCCGCCTGCGCTTCACATCAGGCGGGGCAGGGTCGCGCGCTTACTGATAGGAGTGAAAGTTGAAGATGCGCTCAATTTCGTCCGGGCGGGACGTGCCCATTTTCGCCAGCTCTTCTTCGGACAAAGTGTTTAGCCTGCGCACGTCATCCGCAATTTTCGAGGCGTTCGCGGAGATCGTGAAGAAGGTCGCAACTGCGCCAAAGGCACGTGCGAGGAAGCCGGGGTTCGATGTAGCATATGCCATCGTGTCACTCTTTCTTGTCATTCAAGCTCAACCCCTACATGCACCCAGGGCTGGCCTAGAACCAGTGCCGATCCCGAAACCCCGCTTTGCGCCTGACGCAAGACGCTTATTTTTCAGGCGTTTAGAACATGAAGTAGCGCTGCGCCATCGGCAGCTCTGACGCGGGCTCGCAGGTCAGTAGCTCGCCATCGGCGCGGACCTCGTAGGTTTCCGGGTTCACTTCCACCTTGGGCAGCGCGTCGTTCAGCTTGAGATCCTTTTTGCCAATGCCACGCGTGTTTTCCACGGCCACGCATTCCTTGGCCAATCCCAGCTTGCCGCGCACATCTTCCTCCATCGCCGCCGCGGAGGTAAAGACCACCGCCGAGTGCTCCACCGCCCGGCCCATAGCGCCAAACATCGGCCGTGTGTACACAGGCTGCGGCGTCGGGATGGAGGCATTCGGATCGCCCATCTGCGCACACACAATCGAGCCCGCCATCAGCACCATCTCCGGCTTCACGCCAAAAAACGCCGGGTTCCAAAGCACCAGGTCAGCGCGTTTGCCTTCCTCCAGTGAGCCGATCTCGCGGGAGATGCCATGCGCAATCGCCGGGTTGATCGTGTATTTCGCGATGTAGCGGCGCACGCGCATATTGTCGTTCTCGCCTTGCTCCTCGGGCAGCCGCCCACGCTGCTTTTTCATCTTGTCGGCGGTCTGCCAGGTGCGGATCAGCACCTCGCCCACGCGGCCCATGGCCTGGCTGTCGGACGCAATGATGCTGAACGCGCCCATGTCATGCAGGATATCTTCAGCGGCAATGGTTTCGCGTCGGATCCGGCTTTCGGCGAAGGCCACATCTTCGGGGATGGATTTGTCGAGATGGTGGCACACCATCAGCATATCCAGATGCTCCTCCAACGTGTTCACCGTGAAGGGCCGCGTCGGGTTTGTGGAACTGGGCAGCACATTCGCGTCGCCGCAGATTTTGATGATATCCGGAGCATGACCGCCGCCTGCGCCCTCAGTGTGGAAGGCGTGAATAGTACGGCCTTTCATCGCCGCCACCGTGTTTTCCACAAATCCGCTTTCATTCAGCGTATCCGTGTGGATCATCACCTGCACATCCATCTCGTCTGCCACAGTCAGGCAGCAATCAATGGCGCCCGGCGTGGTGCCCCAATCCTCATGCAGCTTCATCGCGCAGGCCCCACCCTTGATCTGCTCGACCAGCGCGTCAGGCAGTGAGGCGTTGCCCTTGCCCGCAAAACCAATATTCATCGGCACGCCATCAACCGCCTGCATCATCCGCCCGATATGCCAGGGGCCGGGGGTACAAGTCGTGGCCAGCGTGCCATGCGCGGGGCCGGTGCCGCCGCCCAGCATGGTGGTCAGCCCCGAATGCAACGCATCCTCGATCTGCTGCGGGCAGATGAAGTGGATATGGCTGTCAAAACCACCCGCAGTGACGATCCGACCTTCGCCCGCAATCGCCTCCGTGCCGGGGCCCACGATGATGTCGACACCCGGCTGCGTGTCCGGGTTGCCCGCCTTGCCAATCTTGTGGATGCGCCCGTCCTTGAGGCCAATATCGGCCTTATAAATCCCGGTATGATCCACAATCAGCGCGTTGGTGATCACCGTATCGACCGCGCCATTCGCCCGCGTGACCTGAGACTGCCCCATTCCATCCCGGATCACCTTGCCGCCGCCGAACTTGACCTCCTCGCCATATGCCAAGGAATTCGCGCCGGAGCCGCCCGAGGCCGCCCCCGCCCGCTCCGCAATCAAATCGCGCTCCACCTCGATGATCAGATCAGTATCGGCGAGGCGGACCTTGTCGCCCACAGTGGGGCCGAACATGGCGGCGTATTCGGCTCTGGAGATTGTGGCTGGCATGGGCCGTTCCTTATTGAGTTGTTTTGATCAGCTCGTTCAGCTTGGTTGTGCTTCTGGCTTGATACTGAACTTTGGTTTCCAGTGCACCGACGGTTGGAGCGTCTTTTTCAAAGGTGCAGTGGTCAAAATCTCGCTCGGTTGGTCGGGGCATTTAATGCTAACCACCGCGCGAGTGTCTTTATCTATAGCTGGCGCGAAGCCACTACATTCGGTTCCGTCCGCCCGTCGCACTTTGATGTCACAGCCGACAAAGCAAAATCCCTCGCTTACTTCGAAAAGTGGCGCGCCGTTTTTGTCGACAATTTCAAAAGTAGGGCCCGCGCATGCCGCAAGCGCGAGTGACGAAGCCGGAACTATAACTCCTTTCAGGCTCACAACGCCCCCATCACCTTCTGGTTAAACCCGTACACGACCCGCGCGCCGGAAATCGGGATCAGTTGCACCTCGCGCGCCTGTCCAGGCTCGAACCGCACTGCGGTGCCAGCCGCGATATCCAAGCGCATGCCGCGCGCGGCGTCGCGGTCGAATTCCAGCGCCGCATTCGCCTCCCCGAAATGGTAATGCGAGCCAACCTGAACGGGCCGGTCGCCAGTATTGGCGACCTCCAGCGTGATCGCTTCGACACCCACATTTAGCTGCAATTCTACCGCCGCGGGGAACACCTCACCTGGGATCATTGCGCAACTCCTGTCACTGAAAGTTCAAGCTTCGTTCTGTCAAAAATGCTCATGGCTCACCGGATCGGATTGTGAACCGTCACCAGCTTGGTGCCGTCCGGGAAGGTCGCCTCGACTTGCACGTCATGGATCATCTCGGGCACGCCCGCCATGCATTGCTCGCGGGTGATGACCTGCGCGCCAGCCTCCATCATATCCGCCACCGACCGCCCGTCGCGCGCGCCTTCAACCACCGCATCGGTGATCAGCGCTATCGCTTCGGGGTGATTCAGCTTCACGCCGCGCGACAGGCGTTTGCGGGCGACCTCGGCGGCCATGGAGATCAGCAGTTTGTCTTTCTCTCGGGGGTCAATTGCATCTTAAAGTGTCCAGGTTTTAGGAATGTCACTGCCGCTGAGCGCGGCTATCAAGGGGATCGCCTCGCGGCGCAGGCGCATCGCGTCGGGCGCGATCAGCCGGATCACCAGCAGGTCGGCGGCTTTCAGGCTGGCCCCGCTCATAGGGCCAATCAGGCCCCGCGCGACGTCCAGATACCGCTCCGCATCAGGCGCGGCCAGAACGATTGACGCCGTTGCCCGCGCGCCTTGCGTGATGGCGGCGCCTTGCAAATGCGCGGCCACCGGCCCGTCCAAATAGGTTGCCTCGGCATGGGTGAGTTGCCCGTCACGCCAGATGCGGATCTGATCGCGGAATGTGGCCTGGGTCAAAACCTCGCCCATGGCGGCGCGCCCGAAAATCAGCGGCTCGACCAGAAGCGCGCGCGCGTCCGGCGCAAGCGTAACATCCAATTTGCGCGCCATGCGGCAACGGTCAAACAGGATCGTTTCCTGCGGTAGCCAGTTCATCGTTGCGCCCTCAGCCACCTCTAGCCGGGTGCGCAATCGCGCCGGTGTGTCGCCTGTCGCGCGGTAAAGCCGCTCCGCCGCCTGCGTGGTCAGCGTCAGTTGCGAACCCGCCCCCGCGCGCCCTTCAATGTCGAACCGATCGCCGCCGGTCATCCCGCCGGCGCAATTGACAACCACACCCATCAAGGCGGCGTCGCTGCCGCGCGGGAACATCATTCGAAGCGATCCCGCCTGGTGCAGCCCGTCGATCACCGTTGCGTCGCCGCGGCGCTTGGATGACAGCCGTAGGAGCCCGCGCGCACGCGGCGGGGACGTCACAGCAGTGGGGGCAACAGGTATTGAGGCGAGAGTGTTAATGGCAGGCTCCTTGCGGCCAGATCAAAGCCCAGCATCGGCGGGCCTTCAAGTCTTTGGCCTCAATTCCTGTCGCGCTTCGGGTGAATTGCTCAAAAAACAGGCAGCTCAGGTACGGCGCAGTACAGCCAGCCCCTGAACAACCGTAAAGATCAGAGCGGCCACGCAGACGATAGACGGCCCGGCAGGCGTGTCATACTGCGCCGACATTTGCAGCCCAAGCACTGCGGATGCGGTGCCAATTGCAGCCGCGCCCAGTGCCATGGCTTCAGGCGTGCGGGCCAGCGGGCGAGCGCCCGCCGCCGGGATGATCAGCATCGCGGCGATCAGCAACACCCCCACCACCTTGATGGCAACCGCCACAACAACCGCCAATGCCAGCGTCAAAACCAATTGCTCCCGGCGCGGGTTGACCCCGCTGGCATAAGCCAGATCAGAGCTCAACGTGGCGGTCATCAGCGCCTGCCACCTCCAGGCCATCAGCGCGACCACCAGGCCCGCGCCGCCCCAGATCACGACCAAATCGCCACGGCCTACCGCCAGAATGTCGCCAAACAGGTAGGACATCAAATCCAGCCGCGCGCCCTGGATCAGTGACACCGCTACCAGCCCCAAGGCAAGCGCGCCGTGTGACAGGACGCCCAGCATCGTGTCCATCGCCAAGCGCCGCCCGCTTAGCCCGTTAACCAGCAGCGCCATGGCGAAGGCCATCACCAGAACGCTCGCAAAAATGGAGGTTGAAAAGGCCAAAGACAGCGCGACACCCAGCACGGCCGCATGCGCGGTCGCGTCGCCAAAATAGGCCATGCGTCGCCAGACCACGAAACAGCCCAAAGGCGCGGCGGCCAAAGCAACCCCAATGCCCGCCAGTGTGGCGCGAACGAGAAAGTCGTCAAACAGGCCCTCAAACATGGGGATGCTCGCACTGCTCATCGGCACCGTGATGGTGATGATGGTGGTCATGGTCATGCCGGTAAAGCGCCAAAGCCCCGCCGGTGCCCGACCCAAACAAAGCCCGATATTCCGGCGCGGAGGCCACAATGTCAGGCGTGCCGTGGCAGCAGACATGGCCGTTGAGGCAAATCACCCGGTCGCTGGCGCTCATCACCACATGCAGCTCATGGCTGACCATCAGCACGGCGCATCCTGTTTCGGTGCGCAGCTGTTCAATCTGGCGGTAAAACCCTGCTGATCCCGGTTGATCCAGCCCCGTTGTCGGTTCATCAAGGATCAGCAGCTGCGGCGCGTCCAGAAGCGCGCGGGCCAGCAAGACACGTTGAAATTGCCCGCCTGACAGCTCCGATAATTGGCGGCGGTCGAGCCCCTCTGCACCCGCTTTGCGTAGCGCGTCGGCAACCTCACCCGCGCGTCTGCGCTTGGGAAGGGCCATGAAGCGATCAACTGTGATCGGCAGGGTCGGGTCGATGCTCAGGCTTTGCGGCACATAACCGATCCGCAGCCCGTCAGCCCGCCGGACCCGGCCTTTCGACAGCGGGGCCGCGCCAATCAGGGCGCGCAGTAGGGTGGTCTTGCCGGATCCGTTGGGGCCTACAACGGTGATAATCTCGCCGGGTGCGACGCTCATATCGACATCAGCAAGCGCCGTGTGGCCGCCTAGTTGCACGCTGACATGTTCGGCGCGGATCAGGCTCAGGTCGGTTTGCATGATGGGCAAATGCCTTCCGCCTCGATCACAGCGGTTTCGATCTCAAAACCGGCATCAATCGCGGCGCGCCCTAATTGGCCCGCCTTTGGGTCGGTCGGCGCTTCTGCCACGGCGTCGCAGCTGCGACAAATCATAAAGGCCGGGTCGTGGTTTTGCCCGGGATGGGAGCACGCGATATAGGCGTTCAGCTTCTCGACCTTGTGCGCGAAGCCATGTTTGACCAAAAAGTCCAATGCGCGGTAGGCCACCGGCGGGGCTGACCCCAGTCCATCGGCCTGCAGCCGGGCCAACATGTCATAGGCGCCCATCGCCTTGTGTTCGTGTAGCAATATTTCCAGCGCGCGACGGCGCACCGGCGTGAATTGCGCTTTCGTCGCGGCGCAATGCGCCTCGGCGGCGTCAAGCGCGCTGCTGACGCAGGCGCCGTGGTCATGGGGATCAAAGCTGGTCATTTATTTCTCTTGCAACTGCTCGAATTGTTATATCATAACATTAGCGCTTGCCAACCCCAGTTCAGGAAGACCCCTATGCTCAGAACCGCCGCCCTCAGCCTCGTACTTGCCAGTCCCGCCTATGCCGCACCCGAAGTAGCTGCCGATATCGCGCCGGTGCATTCACTGGTCGCTCAGGTCATGGAAGGTGTCGGCGAACCTGGCCTTCTTATCGACGCCGCGTCCAATCCACATGTCAATTCGATGCGCCCCTCTGATGCGCGCAGGTTGCAATCGGCCGAGATCATTTTCGGAATTGGCGACGGACTGACCCCATGGCTCAGCGACGTTGTCGGCAATCTTGCGCCGGATGCGAAAACGCATTGGCTGCTCGAACAGGCGCCCGTGATCCGCGTCTACGGTGATGCGGAGGATGAACACAACGAAGACGGTCATGACGAAGCCGGGCATGACGAAAAGGGGCATGACGATCACGACGAGGAAGGTCATGATGGCCACGGCCACGATGACCACGCTGAGCACAAGGATGACCATGAAGAACACGGTCATGACGACCACGCTGAGCACAAGGATGACCATGACGACCATGGCCATGACGACCACGCTGAACATAAAGATGACCACGATGACCACGGCCATGATGATCATGCCGATCATAAAGACCAACACGGCGACCACGATGATCATGCCGAGCACAAAGACGAACATGCTGAGCACGCCCATGACGATCATGACGACCATGGTCACGAAGGCCACGACCATCATGGCGGCGATGACCCGCATGCTTGGCTCGACCCGGTCAATGCGCAGTCGTGGCTAGGCTATATCGCCGAAACTCTCGCCGCCGCTGACCCCGAAAACGCAGCAACCTACCGCGCAAATGCCACAGCGGCGCAAGCCCGTGTAGCCGATCAGCAGGCGCAGCTTGCCGCGCAGTTGGAGGCTGCCGACGGCAAAGCCTTTATCGCCTATCACGACGCCTATTCCTATTTTGCGGACCGTTTTGGAATTGTCTCGCTGGGCTCGCTCGCGTCCAACGAAGGCGCCCCGCCAAGCGCTGCCGATATGCGCCGCGCCGAGGCGCTTTTGGCAGATGGCGACACCGCCTGCCTGTTGACCGAACAGCAATATGGCACCAAGGCGATGGATGCTTTGGCCTCAAGTGGCGGCACATATGTCGGCACAATTGACCCGCTCGGTGCCGGGATCGAACCGGGCCCGGCGCTCTATGGGGAAGTCTTGTCAAACCTCGCCACTGAACTGCAAAACTGCTTGAAGTAGAAAAACCACGCTGGGGTGGGGCCGCGCGGGCCCACCCCAATATCTGGTCTAGACCTTACGCCAGTGCCTTGCGCACGTTTTCTGCCGTCAAAGCCGAAACGCGGGTGTTCGATTCCACGGTGACCCCGGCAATATGTGGGGTCAGGATCAGGTTCTGAAGCTGGCGGAACTTGAACGCGCCTTCCGCGGTCAAAGGCTCATTGGCAAAGACATCAAGCGCTGCCCCGGCAATCTGTCTCTCGCGCAACGCCTCAGCCAAGGCCGCCTCATCAACGACCCCGCCACGCGCCGCGTTGATCAAAATCGCGCCGGGCTTCATGGCTTTGAAAATCTCGGCATTCGCCATGTTGCGTGTGCCGTCTGTCAAAGGCACATGTAGCGAAATCACGTCCGCTGCGGTCGCCAGCGACTTGAAATCCACATGCCGGTCGACACCGTCCCAAACCGGGTCGTCTTCCGCCACAAACGGGTCCATCGCGGCGATTTGCATCCCCAAAGCCCGCGCTCGCGCAGCGGTGTCCCGCGCAATCGAGCCGAAGCCCGCCAGCCCCAAAACTTTGCCCGACAGCTCCCGGCCCGACATGTCCTGACGCGGCCATTCGCCCGCCATCATCCGGTCAAAGCCCAGATAAGCGCCACGCAGCAGGATCGCGGCGTTGGTGATCACGTATTCGGCCACGGACAGGTCATTGGCGCCCGATGCCGGGTGCACCGAAATGCCCCGTGCCTTGCAATCGTCGAGGTCAATATTGTCGAGGCCGACGCCAAGCCGCCCCACGCAGCGCAGCTTGGGCGCGCCTCCCAACAGCGCCCCGCGCACTTGGGTGCGGTTACGCACGATGATCGCGTCAGCGTCGGCCAGCTCCGCCTTCAGGCGGGCGTCGTCATCCACGAGTCCGGGGTCATAAACCACCACATGGTCGCTGCGCAGATCCTCCACTGCGGCTTCGTCCATGAACTCGGAGATGACGACCTTCTTCATATCAAGCGTTCCGCTCTTTGACGGTTTCCATAAAGCGGTGACGGATCACCACAGGGTCCATGGTGATGACGGGCACCTTGATGTTGCCGCTTTCGCACTTGGCCACGATGATGGTCATCTTGTCGCCCGCAAGCGCGTCTTTCACGGCTTGGACGGTTTCTTCGGCTTGGGCCACCACAACGTTTTCGCAGCCGCAGGCCTCCGCCACTTTTTCCAGCTTGGTCTTGGCACCGGCATAGGTCGGCTGGTCGCCTGTGGAGCCGTAGGAGCCATTGTCGATGATCAGCAGCACATAGTTGTCGGCCACGTTATTCGCGATGGTCGGCAGCGTGCCCATGTTGGTCAGGACGGAGCCGTCGCCGTCAACAACCAAAACCTTCTCCTTCTGCGCCAGAGCCAAGCCCAGCCCGATGGACGACGCCAGCCCCATGGTGCCCAGCATGTAGAAATTCGACGGCTGGTCGTCGATCATGTGCATTTCCTGGCTCGGCAGGCCAATATTCATGACGGTCAGCGTGTCTTTGATGGTCGGCGCAAGCTCGCGCAGGATGTCGGAACGGATCATATCAGTAGCCTCCCCAGAAGGATGCGTCGGTCAGGATGGCGACGGGTTTGTTGCACATGAAGGTGTATTGCAGGATCTTGTCGAACTCGTCCGCATCGGCCTGTTTGTGGAAATGGTAGGTCGGGATGTTCAGCTGCGCCAGAAGCGCCTTGGTGTGAACAGCCATCTCTGCCTGACAGGCCACGGGCTCCCCCAGCTCACCGCGGTAGGAGATCAACATCGGTAGTGGCATGCGGTAATATTGCGTCAGCGTGACCAGCGTGTTGATCGTCACCCCAATGGCGGTGTTTTGCATGATAATTGCCGAACGCTTGCCGCCCATATAGGCCCCTGCGCAAAGCCCCATGCCCTCGTCTTCTTTGTTCGATGGGATGTGGTAGATGTCGGGATGCGCTTCGCATTTTTCGATCACGCCGCCCAGCTGCTTGCAGGGCACGGTGGTGATGAACTCGACATTGTGGCGCGCAAAGCCGTCCACAATCTTCTCGCTGATGTCCATTGGGGACTCCTTCAGTGTGAATTTGCGGCAGGTATCGTGCAAAAGGAGAGGCTTGGCAAATCAAAGTGAGTTTAGGTTTGGTAAAGAAAAACTTTTCCAATGGGGCGCAACGGGAAGGCCCGAAGTCAAGCCGAAGGCGCCGTGCCAACACCTGACTATTACTGGCAGGGCATCGTAGATGCCCGAGAGGCGCCCGCACGGGCAGGTGTTTTTGCTGATGCAGCGCGCAACATGTCTGAGGAATGTGCTTGGCTGCCATAAAGCGCCTTCGAAGTGAGGCTGGAACACCCGCCCGCGTTCATCCGTTGGTCCGGCTTTGGCAAAACTCCGGCCCAGTTAGTTTTTCAATTCATGTAGACCACGCCGGTTCGCACGAATAGGTTCAGGATATGTCAATCTTCCGACTGCCGGCCCTGTATGCCCCCTGTTTCCCTGCGGGGCCATATGCCTACCTTCATGTTTATGGCCAAGAGACGACAACCCACGAGGCAATAGGGCGGATCGAGTTTGGTGAGATCGACTTTTTCGGCCAGTTACACCACCTTTCTGAAACACTTGGCTTGGAACGTCTGAGCTTTGTGGGTCAGCAAGGGATGCCCGACCTCGATGTGAATACATTCATGTGTCCTTTGGATGCAGAGCCGGTTGCATTTAGACGCGCGATCATGAAAAACGCTCAGCGGTCTTGGAAAGAGCTACCTATGTTGTCGACCCAAGCACTTCTCGGGGGTGAGACCTGGAGCTACCGTGATACTCGACATTGCGGCAGTTGGCTGATCGGACTCAATTGCGAGGACAAGAAACTGAGTGAAAGTACTTGCAGTTTGTGATTTGCCCGGAATCAAGCGCAGAGCGCGCCGGGCATCGCCAGACCGGCCCGGAGGGCTGGCGATTTGATAGTGGTGCGCATAAAATAAACGGAAGATGTGCTTTGCTCAGATAAAGCTCTGCAGAATGATCCTCAGGCCGCCATCCCCCGGTCTGGCGACGCCCGGCTCACCGCTCAATCACCCCCAAAACCTCCGCCAAAAGCCCATCAATCAATCGTCGTTTCGGGCTGTCAGCGCGGCTAAGCAGGCCCAGCTCGCGGACGGGCGCACCGTCCAAAGAAAACCGGCGTAGGGCAGTGAAGGCGGGCTCTGGGACGCACATGTCCGGGACCACTGAGATGCCCAGGCCGTGGGTGACCATAGATGTTACGGCCTCAAGGGTTTCCATCTCCATGGCCGCAGTCACGACGATTTTCTCGCGCGCCAACCAGTTATCGGCCAAACGGCCAGCGGCGGCGCGTCTTGTGTGGCGGATATAAGGCTGCTCGCGCAGCAAAGCGCGCGGGTCATCGCCCTGAACGTCCGGCGCGGCGATGAGCACAAACGCTTCCTGCGCCGCGGGTTGCCAGTGCATCACGCCGCTCGCCGCTTCGAATGGGCCCAATAGCGCCGCGTCCAAAGCGCCGCGCTCAACTTGTTCACGCAGATCATCCGACAGGCCCGGCACGACCCTGATGCGCAGGCCGGGATAGGCCGCGATCAGTTGTTTTACCGCGCGCGGGACCAGCGAGCCAAGGGTGGAGGGGACCGCGCCCAAGCTCATCTCCCCAATCAGCTGAGCCTCGCCGCTGATGTCCTCCAAAAGCCCATCATAAGCAGCCACGACAGCGCGGGCTTTTGGCACAAGGGATTGGCCTAACGGGTTGAGCCGGGGCGATTTGCGGTCGCGGTCAAACAAGGTGACGCCCAGAACCTCCTCCAACCGCTTCATCTGCTGACCCACGGCGGCCTGGCTGACATGCACCTTTGCCGCGGCCTCCATAAAGCTGCCGGTCTCGGCCACGGCAATGAGGGATCGCAACAGCGTCAGCGACATCTCAGTCGCCGAAAATGGTGGAGGACAGCTGGCGTGATGTGCGCTGCAAAATCTCCACCTTGGTCAGGGCTGTTTCGACCGAAATCCGTTGCTCGGGCGCATGAAACGCGACGGCTGCGCAATAGCGCCCGGTCGGGTCCACAATCGGCACCGCAATCGCAACCATCCCTTCGAAATATTCGCTGCGGTCAACGGCAAATCCTTGGCGCGAGATTTCCAGCAGCTCGGCCAGCAGCGCGTCGGGGTCGGTGATCGTGGACTCGGTGTATTTCTCCAGATGCATCACATTGACCAGCCGGCGCCGTTCCGCCTTGGGCAAGGACGCCAGATAGGTCTTGCCAGATGCCGTGCAGTGAAACGGCACATTGGTGCCCACCGGCAGCTGAATGCGGAACGGCCAGTCGGTTTCGACCCGGTCCTGATAGGCCATGCCGCGATCCTCCGGCACCACGAAATTGACGGTCTCGCCGATCTCGGATGCCAGATCCTGTAAAAGCTGGTGCCGGGTCACGTGGCTGGATGAGCTGTGCATCACGCCCGCCGCCATCAGCCGTGCGCGCCGGCCGGGGCGCAACCCGCGCCCACGCTCGTCACGGGCAAGAAACCCTTCCTCCAAAAGCGTGTTGCACAAACGGTGGGTGGTCTGCTTGGGCAAGCCGATCTTGCGTCCGATCTCGGCGGGCGACATCGGGTCGGTTTGTCGCCCAATTGCCTCCAGAATAAGAAGGGTGCGCAGATTGGTGGGTATCCTGCTTTTGTCGTCCATCGTGATCCTCCCAAATCAGATTGTGACATTTTTTGCTTGTGCGACTCTTTGAAGCGTGTTGCACTATAAAAACGAGACTTTAAGTCTCAATTTTTATAATTTCAACACTTTTGGGAGGAAGTGAGTGGAATTTGACTTCATCATCGTAGGCGCTGGGTCTGCCGGTTGCGTTCTCGCCAACCGTCTTTCGGCAAATGGCCAATATAAAGTTGCGGTGCTGGAGGCGGGCGGCAAAGACACCTACCCGTGGATACATATCCCCGTCGGCTACTTCAAAACCATGGGCAATCCCAAGACCGACTGGATGTATTCAACCGAGCCTGATCCGGGCCTGAACGGGCGCTCTATCAAATGGCCGCGCGGCAAGGTGCTGGGCGGGTCGTCGTCGATCAACGGGCTGCTCTATGTGCGCGGCCAAAAGCAGGACTATGACGGCTGGCGGCAGCTCGGCTGCACAGGGTGGAGCTGGGATGATGTCGCGCCGCTGTTCCGTCGCTCGGAAAACTACGAAAATGGCACCAAGGGTGACGCGCTGCGCGGCGATGATGGCCCGCTTTCGGTCTCGGATACCACCGTCACACGCGAGATTGTTGATGATTGGCTGACCTCCGCGGTCAACGCGGGCTATAAACGCGCAAAGGATTATAATGGGGATGATCAAGAGGGCGTGTCGCTGTTCCAGCTGACCACCCGCAACGGGCGGCGCTGCTCAAGCGCTGTCGCCTATCTTAACCCCGCCAAGCAACGCCACAACCTGACCGTGCTCACCAAATGCCCCGTCGAACGCCTGACGTTCGAGGGCAAGCGCTGCACCGGGCTGATCGCGCATCACGAAGGCAAACAGGTCACTATGACCGCCAAGCGGGAAGTGATCCTTGCCGCAGGCGCGCTCGCCAGCCCGCAATTGTTGATGGTGTCGGGCGTGGGCGATGCTGACGATCTCAGGCCGCACGGGATTGAGGTGATCCATGAGCTGAAGGGTATCGGGAAAAACCTGCAAGACCATTTGCAAGCCCGCCCGGTCTATAAAACCACGCTGCCTACGATCAACACCGAGGTTTCCAATATCTTCAAGCAAGGCCTGATCGCGCTGCAATATGCCGCGACGCGCAAGGGCCCAATGGCCATGGCAGCCAGCCTGGGCACGGGTTTCCTGAAAACCCGCGAAGACCTGGAAACACCGGATATCCAATTCCACATTCAGCCCTTCTCAGCCGACAAGATCGACGAAGGCGCGCATAAATTCTCGGCCTTCACCGCGTCGGTCCTGCAGCTGCGCCCCGAAAGCGCCGGGCATATGGAACTGTCATCGGCTGACATGCGGGACTACCCGAAGTTTTTCCCCAATTATCTGGCCACGCAGACGGACCGCGACACCATCGTCGAGGGCGTGCGCATCACGCGCCGCATCTGCAATACCGACCCGGTCAAGCAACACATCACCGAGGAACATCAGCCCGGCCCAAGCGTCGGCGATGATTATGACGAGATCCTCGAATGGGTCCGCAACACCTCGACCACCATCTACCACCCCACGGGCACCTGCAAAATGGGAGTCGACCCAATGGCAGTGGTCGATCCGCGCCTCAAGGTGATCGGCCTGGAAGGCCTGCGGGTCGCCGATGCCTCAATCATGCCGATCATCGTGTCGGCCAATACCAACGCGCCAACGATCATGATTGGCGAAAAAGCCTCCGACCTCATTCTGGAGGACGCAAAAGGCGCGGCCCCGGTGGCCCAGACTATGGAAGACGCGTAACCAGTTATGATTGATACAGCACTTGATTTCGGCAAGATCGTCATCGCCGACCTGATCCTGTCTGGCGACAACGCATTGATCATCGGGATGGCCGCCGCTGGCCTGTCGCCCGAGCTGCGCAAGAAAGCCATTCTTTACGGTATGGTCATCGCAGCTGTGCTGCGCATCGTCTTCGCGATTGTGGCCACCAAGCTTCTGGGCATTCCCGGCATCCTGTTTTTCGGGTCGCTCTTGCTGTTTTACGTCTGCTACCGGCTCTTAATTGAGATCCGTGAAGGCGTGGATGAGCAGGCCGAACATGCTATGGAAACGGCTGATGATCCGGAAGGCGGCTATACCGGACCGCCAAGACGGACGATGGCCTCTGCGCTGATCTCAATCACCATCGCAGACGTGTCGATGTCGCTGGACAATGTGCTGGCCGTGGCCGCAATCGCCGATGGCGACACGACCAAATTGGTCTTCGGGCTTGGTCTTGCCATCGTGCTTATGGCCTTCTTTGCCACGCTTATCATGAACCTTCTGACAAAATATCCTTGGATATCGTGGCTGGGGCTGATCGTATTGCTCTATGTCGCTGGCGAAATGTTCTACAGGGGCGTGTTCGACATCAACCTTGGCGTAGGCCCTTATCTGGGACTGATAGAGGGCTGGGATCTGAGCAAAGGACACTAAACATCGAATTCACCCCACGTGACAGGGAGGTCGCGCGGGGATGAAGAAACGGCCGGGGGAGGCGCCTTCATCACCCGGTCAAAACGACAAAACGGAAGGCATGGACCTTAAGGGAGGACCTTATGTTTAACTTGAAAACTCTAACTGTTAGCGCAGTTGGCCTGGCTTTGATGGCGTCTGGCGCCATGGCCGAGAAAGTTCTGCGCATCCAGTCAGTTCTGCCAAACACAGCTGACGAAGTGGTTATGCTCAATGCGTTCGGCGACGACGTTGCCGCGCTGACCGGCGGCTCGCTGACCATCGAAGTGCTGCCAGCTGGTGCTGTTGTTGGCCCACGCGACATTATGGACGCGGTTGACGCGGGCCTTGTTGAGGGTGGCTTTGCCTGGACGCACTACTGGGGCGGTAAGCACGTCGCTGCGAACCTCTTTGGTGCGCCTGTTGCGGGCGCCGGTGTTGGCCTCGACAACATTGCGTTCCTGAGCTGGTTCCAGTTCGGCGGCGGCAAGGAGCTCTATGACCGTCTCTGGGATGAGATGGGCGTGAACGTCAAAGGCTTCATGCTGCAGCCAGTTGGCCCAGAGGCCCTTGGTTGGTTCCCAGAGCCGATCACTTCCATGGATGACTTCCGTCAGATGCGTTTCCGGGCCCCTCCAGGCATGGTTGGCGCGGCTTACGCTGACATCGGTGTTCCTGCTGTTGCTATGGGCGGCGGTGACATCCTGCCAGCTCTGGAAAAAGGCACAATCGATGCGGCTGAATGGTGCTGCCCGAAGCCTGACTCCGTGTTTGGTTTCCAGAAAGTTCTGAAGCACTACTACCTGCAAGGCCTGCACCAGGTCACTGTGAACGCAGACATGTATGTGAACAAAGACTTCTACAACAGCCTGACCGAGCTTGAGCAAAAAGCGCTCGAAGTTGCGTCCACCGCGTCGCTGTCGAAGTCGCTGTCTTACCGTATCTATGAAAACGGTAAAGCTCTGAAGGACCTGACCGAAAACCACGGTGTTATCCTTGAAGACACACCAGCTGACTACTTCACCGAGTACTCCGCTGCTGCAACCAAAGCGCTTCAAGCCGCTGCAGATGAGAACGAGTTCTTCGCAGAAGTATGGGCGTCTCAGACAGAGTTCGCCAAGATCGCTGTCCCATTCTGGGCCGGTGCACAAACATCAAACGCGAGCCTCGGCCGCGCTTTCGCTGACACTCTGAAGTAATTCAGATTTTTAGAAGGGGCCCTAAACGCAGGGCCCCTTCGTTCTTGTTTCCCAAGCGCCTCACCGGGGCGTTTCGAAGACGAGAACGCAGACTTAAAACTGCGGCCAGGGGAGGGACCACCATATGGCAGATGAACCAAATCCAGACGATCTGGAGATCGCCGACGAGCTGATTGCCGAACGGCGCTCGGAAGCCCCCGGTGAAACGCCCGAAGACATGACGCCCTGGCAAAAGCCGATCACCGCTGTGATCGACGTGGTCAATTACCGCGCCGGCCAGATCATCGCGCTGATGATGGTCCCTCTCATCGCCATCGTGGTCTGGGAGGTCTTCTCGCGCAACTCCTTCATCATCTTGCAAAACGCAGGCTATGAGGAAATGGCCCGCTCCTTTGGCCTCGGCCCGACGCTGCAGGCCTATGACCTCAGCCGGATGATCGCAGGTGTGTTGTGGATGGCAGGCGCGGGCTACGGCCTCATGCGCGGCGTCCATATCCGCGCTGATTTCATCTACCGCTTCTGGTCCGACAAAACCCAAGCCACTGTCGATGCGGTCGCCTACCTGCTGTTCTTCATCCCCTCGATGATCTTCTTCACCGTGGTCGCGTCGCAATACTGGTTCCTGTCCTACGAGACCGGCGAACGCCTCGCGCTCGATAGCGCGTGGCAACCAATCCTGTGGCCCGCGCGTCTGGCGATGCCTATCGGTGGCGTATTGCTGCTCCTGCAGGGCCTGCCAGAGATTTTCCGCGCCTTCCACAAGATGGGCAAGGAGCGCGAAAAATGGTTCGTCCGCTTCCTCCCCATCTATGTCGCCTTCATCATCTGGCTGTCGCTGGCGATCTTCTTGCCCGACGTCATCCCAGGCGGCGCGTGGTTCACCGAGATTATGAGCGCACGCCCGAACCTTGATAAGCCGATCATCGGGCTGATCATGCTGGGTGCCATGCTGTTCGTGATCTTCATCGGTTTCCCGATTTCCTTCACGCTGATCTTTCTGGCCTTCGTCTTCGGCATCTGGGGGTCGAACTTCAAGCTCACCACGCTCTTGATGACGCTCAACACCAACTCCACCATGCTGAACGATCAGCTGATGGCGGTGCCGCTCTTCGTGCTGATGGGCATCGTGATGGAAAGCGCGGGGCTGATGGAACGGCTCTTCGCCTCCATCCAGATGATCATGGCCCGCGTGCGCGGCGCGCTGTTCATCGCCGTGCTGATCGTCTCAACAATCTTTGCCGCCGCCACCGGCATCGTGGGCGCGTCGGTGACGCTGCTGGGTATCATGGCCGGCGCCACGATGAGCCGCTCTGGCTATGACGTCAAACTGGCCGCTGGCACGATCACGGCAGGTGGTACGTTGGGCATCTTGATCCCGCCTTCGATCATGCTAATCGTCATGGGGCCGGTGCTTGAGGTCTCCACGCTTGATCTGTTCCGGGGCGCCTTCATCCCCGGTGCGTTGCTGGCCTCGCTCTACCTGATCTACACGCTGGGCCGCTGCTGGCTGAACCCGGAGCTTGGTCCGATCCTTTCGGAAGAGGACCAGCCCGACACTTCACGCTTTTACGGCGCTGAGGTCGCGTTAATCTGTCTGGGTATCCTCACGGTCTGCCGCGTCTTCGGGCTAGGCATGGGTGGCGCATTGGGCGGGGTCATCCCGTTCGGCGGCCTCTTCGGGCTCATCGTGGCCATGGGTCTTGCCTATGCCGCCTATCGCAAGCTGGCCATCCTGCGGATCATGGTGCCGATTGCGGTGCTCTTCCATCTCTACCTGTCGCTGGTCGTCGGTGGTTTCTCGATCTGGGGTATGGTCTTCAGCGCCTTCATCGTGCTGCTCGCGATCCTCGGGCGGCCCATCTACAGCAAAGAGGCCGAAACCGGCTTCTACTTCTCTGATCTGTGGAACGAGTTCTTCGCGGGCCTCATGCCGCCCACGATCCTGATCTCCTTCGCTCTGGGCTCGATCCTGCTGGGCTTCGCAACCCCGGCTGAAGCCGCTGCAATGGGCGCCTTCGGTGCTATCGTTCTGTCCATCGCTTACAGGAAGTTCACCTTCCCGGGCTTTTTCGACAGCCTGATCAAAGCGCTGGAAATCACCGTGCTGATCATGTTCCTCGTGGCCGCATCCAACTTCTTCGGCGCGCAGTTCAGTGCGCTTGGCACGCCACGCATGATGACGGAGATTCTGCTGGGCCTCGATATGGCACCGTTCCTCGTACTGCTCGTTGTGATGGCGCTGATCTTCCTTCTGGGCTGGCCGCTAGAATGGGTGCCAATCGTGCTGATCGTGGTGCCGATCCTGCTGCCAACGGTTCAGGCGCTCGAAATCCATGGGCTCGACCGCTACGACCTGATGGTGTGGTTCGGCATCCTTGTGGCGGTGAATTTGCAAACCGCCTGGCTCAGTCCGCCCGTGGCGCTGTCTGCTTACTTCCTGAAAGGGGTAGTGCCCGATTGGGACCTCAAGGACATCTATCTTGGCATGATGCAATTCATGCTGGTGCAGCTGCTTGGTCTGACACTGCTCTTGGCCTTTCCGCAGCTTGTGCTCTGGCTGCCGCGGGTCATGGGCGGGGGCTAAACCGCCATAGACTTCAAGCAAGAAGGCGGCTCTACGGGGCCGCCTTTTTTGTACCGCTTGAGAAATGCGGCCTCCGCCACTAGCATGGTTCGCGCAACAACGGAGATTTTATGGCCTAGTCAGGTGCGGGTAGGGGAAAACCACCCAATGCAAATTCAGCTCAACACACCCGTCAATCAAGTTTTGGCGAAAGCTCTTTTGCGACCTTCACAAATGACAAGTTTCCGCCGCGGCCCATGCGCCCGGCAAGCCATGAAAGTGTTCTGAAATGACACGCGACTATTCACAATTCTCTCTCAACAGCACAACCAAACCCGCGCCAAAACCCACCAAGCTGCAAAGCTACGGCTGGCAGCCCTTCTTTGCCCAACAGATCAGCATTGAAGAACTGGACCAAACCCCGCCCGCACGCGTGATTGAGGTCAACCGCAACACCCTGCATGTCGTGGGCGAAACAATCGACGAAATGATCCCACCTGTGGCCGATGTCACGGTCGGCGACTGGGTGCTGGTCAATGCCGAACAGCCCGCGCAGTCCCGCGTTCTGGATCGCAAAAGCCTGGTGAAACGCCGTGCGCCCGGCCATGATCGGCAATTGCAACTGATCGCCGCCAATATCGACACGGCCTTTATCGTCACCTCCTGTAACGCTGATTTCAATGTCGCCCGGCTGGAACGCTACATCGCCCTCGCGCTTGAGGCCGACATCACGCCCGTGATCATCCTGACCAAGCTCGATCTGGTGGATGACGCCAGTGCTTATCTGGATCAAGCCAAGGCCATTTCTGATCTGGTCGCGGTCATCGCACTGGATGCGCGCGGCACGGATCCACGCGAAAAGCTCGAACCTTGGTGCAAAACGGGTCAGACCATCGCGTTCCTTGGTTCCTCCGGCGTGGGCAAATCCACCCTCACCAACGCACTTGCGGGCGATGACGCCATTGCGACGCAAGCGATCCGCGAAGATGACGCGCGCGGACGTCACACCACCACCAAACGCCAATTGCACCCCATGCCCGGCGGCTGCCTGATCCTCGACACTCCCGGCATGCGGGAGCTGCAGATGACTGAAGCCGCCGCCGGGATAGGGGAGCTGTTCTCGGACCTGCAAGACCTGGCCGGTCAGTGCCGTTTCAATGATTGCGAACACAGCTCAGAACCGGGATGCGCGGTCCTGAAGGCACTGGATGCAGGCCAGATCGACGCCGCACGTCTGCAACGCTGGCGCAAGCTCACAGCGGAAGAAGCCTTCAACACCGCCAGCCTGTCGGAACGCCGCTCAAAAGACAAAGCCTTCGGCAAAATGGTGCGCCGTACGATCAAGCAAAAGCACTCCGGCAAATGGCAGCAGGACTGAGTTGGGCGCTCGATATTAAGAGCCTGTTAATTTTAAGACGCTGTTAAGAAATCGCCGTCAAAAATTCTGTACAAAATGGGTTATGTCCAATTTTAAAGACCCCCATTTTGTACAAAACAGCGGCTATTCGCTCTCACCCGGCAGCGTCAGCCGTGCGTTGCGTGCATAGACTTTTGCAACCGCCGCGTCGTCTTCCCCGCCATGCCCCATACCCGCCGCCGCCACAAATTGCTGCAGGGCCACAGCCGTGATCGGGGCTGAAAATTGCGCCGATTTCGCTATATCTAGCACAATGCCAAGATCTTTCGGCCATATATTGACGGAGCTATGCGGCGTGTAATCCCCGGCGGCAATATGCGGCGCACGGTTCTCCAACATCCACGATGAGCCCGCGCATTTGCTTATGACCTCCACAAATTTCTCCGGCGTAACACCTTGCGTCATCCCAAAAGTCAGCGCCTCAGCCATCGTCGCAATATGCACCCCGGCCAGCAGCTGATTGACCGCTTTCATGGCTGATCCAGCGCCCGCTGCGTCGCCCAGCTCAAAGACGGTTTCTGACGTAGAATCAAGAACTTGCTTGGCGGCGGCAAAGGCCTCTGGCGTGCCTGACGCCATGATTGAAAGGGCCCCTTGAGCCGCCTTCACCGACCCACCAGAAATCGGCGCATCAAGGTAAAACACACCCCTCTCAGCGCAGCGCGCCTCCATGTCCCGCGCAAAATCTGGCGGCACCGTGGCACATGCCATCACCACCGCGCCCGCGCGCATCTTCGGCACAATTCCGTTCTGCCCAAACAGCACTTCTTCGGTCTGCGCCGCGTTCAACACGACCACCACAACGGCGTCCAGTGTTCCTGCTATTTCTGCTGGGGCTGTACCCGCACCACCTTCAGAATTGAACCGCGCCATTTGGTTTTCGTTAATATCGCTGCCGTGAACATTGTGCCCGGCGCGCAGCAAGGATTGCGCAATTCCGTAACCCATTGAGCCAAGGCCAAAAACGGCCACATTTTGTGTATTGGTCATCGCGATATTCTCCCAAATTTGTGCCATCTTTGGGCAGCAGGCAGTAGGATGCAAGCAGCCGTTTTAGTCAAACTTTCGGAATTCGGCGCGCGGTCGGAAAGCAGGGCTTAATCAATCGCGCTTACGCCTGCGGGGGAGCAAAACCGCCCGTAAGGACGCAAAATGACGTTTTCGCCAATCGTACTCGGCACAGGCGTGACCGCCTATAACCTGCTGCAACGCACCCGCGCGCAGCAACAAGAGCTGTTTGACCAATCCCCTCAAGTCGCACGTGATTCCGAACGATTTACCCAAGATATCAAAGACGTAAAGACAGTTGATCAACTGTTGGACAATCGTCAATTGCTCAGCGTCGCCCTCGGTGCCTTCGGGTTGGAGGAGGACTTGGACAACAAGGCCTTCATCAGACAAATTCTGGAATCTGATCTGACGGACGGCACATCGCTGGCTAACCGCTTGGCAGATAAGCGTTATCTGGGGCTGGCCCGCACTTTCAACTTTGCCGGTGACAGCGGCCCGCAGCTCCTAGACGCAAAATCCGGCAGCGAAGTGTCGGCCGAGCTGCGCGCCCTGAAGTCAGCGGATGAGCTTTTGGCCAACCCAACGCTCTTGCGGTCGGCCTTGTCCGAATTCGGCCTCGAAGGCGACAGGCAGAACACTTATTTCCTCAAAGAAGTGCTAAATTCGGACCTGTCAGACCCACAATCCTTTGCAAATCAACTCAGCGACCCCAACTACATCGCCTTGGCAGAAGGATTTGGATTCGGCGAAACGTTGAAAACCAACTCTGGCGTCTTTGCTCTGGCCGACGCATTTGACGGGCGTTTTGAAGACCTTCAAGAGGCCCAAGACCTGCTCGATCAACCAGAATTGCTGCGCGCCGCATTGGATGTCTTTGGTCTGGGTGCGGATGCTTCGCGAACAACGTTTTTGACCGCAGTATTGAACTCCGACATCAGCGATGAGGCGTCCTTCGCCAACGGGCTCGATGATCCGCGCTACGCTGCGTTTTCAAACGCATTTGGATTTGGCCGCGCCGCACCGGCCGAAGGTGAGGAACAAGATCCGAGCATCTTTGAAGACTTCGTTGAGGTTGTAAAAGACCAGACAAGCCTGCCGGAAACACCTGAAGATTTCTTCAATAATTTCAAGGTGATGATCGAAACCTTCGACTTTTTTGGCCTGCCCCAAGGCGCCGACGCGACGGCTTACGCAGGACGTATTCTGAACTCTGATCGCTCAGACCCAGTGTCTTTGGTCAATTCCACGTCAAACCCTCTATTCCGCGCTTTCAGCGATGCGCTGGACCTGCGTGAACCGCAAACCGAACGCACCTATCCAACGGGATTTGCAGAGAGCATCGTGCGCAATTACCTCGACCGACAATTCGAAGTGCAAATTGGTGAGCTGGACCCAAGCATGCGCATTTCACTTTCGCTAGAACGCGATCTTGGCGACGTTGTCAGCAATGCTAGCTCCAACGATGCGCGCTGGTTTGCGGTCATGGCATCACCGCCGCTACGGTCCGTCTTTGAGACTGTTTTTCAATTGCCGACCAGTTTTGGGACACTCGATCTGGACCGCCAGCTTGGCGAATTCAAAGAACGCTCAGAACAGCTTTTCGGCACCTCCGAGGTAAGTGCTTTTCTTGACCCCGAGCGTGTTGATGATTTGCGCAGGTCCTATCTTCTTAACAACGAACTACGTGAAAGCGCGTCTACTGGCGGGCAAAACTTGGTCCTGTCCTTGCTCCAGACAGGTTAATCGCAGCTACCTCTGCGCAGCACAATAGTTCCGCGAACTTTTGCCGTAACAACCATAGGGATAAAGCTGAATAAGTGGTTTGGTGGACCCTAGCGGGATCGAACCGCTGACCTCCTGCATGCCATGCAGGCGCTCTCCCAGCTGAGCTAAGGGCCCTTACGCAGCTGACGCTGCGTGGGGTGGTTTAGGCGGCGTGGCGCATCAGTTCAAGCAAAAAAACCAATGCAGCCAAACCAATTCAATTCAGGCGATCTTACGAATCTTCTTCGTTTTCCGAAGCCACGTCGGCCAATTCATCTAAGCTGACCGTGTCATCGTCATCTTCTTCCAAAACGTCATCACCCAGATCGACGTCATCATCGGTATCGTCGTCGTCGTCGTCGAGGATCACGTCCTCGTCGTCCACAACCGCCTCTTCATTTTCTTTGTTTTGCGCGTCGGGTTTATCCGCTTTCATGGTGCGAGATTTGTTGCCTGTCAGGCTCTCAAGCGTCATCTCATGTCCGCAGGACGGGCAGGTCATAGGGTCGTTCTGCAAGTCGTAGAAACGAGTCGAGCAGCTCGGGCAAACGCGTTTTACGCCCCATTCTTCCTTGGCCATGATTGTCCTCATATCCGGTGTATTTAATACGGTTTGCGCCAGTTGCCACATGGTGACAGGCGTGTCAAAGCCTTTCCCCGAAATTGTGGGTTCGGCCGCTTTCCATAGGGCAAATAGGGCGGTAGCTTTGAGGTTACAACACGTACCGGGGAAGAGAGGGCAAGAAAAGATGGCAGAGACCATCCAATTGGGCGATCCGGCGATTGAGGTCACCGTAAAACGATCGTCCCGCGCGCGCCGCCTGTCCTTGCGCATTTCGGGTGTGGACGGCCGTGTCTCCCTGACGCTGCCGAGATTTGCCGCTATCCGGGAGGCAAAGAATTTCCTATCCGAAAAGGAAACCTGGATCCGCAAACACCTTGCGGGCCAGCCCGATGTTATCCAGATGGCGCCCGGCGTCACCTTACCGATTGAGGGTCAACCGCGCGAAATCGTCGAAACGGCGACGCGCAGCATCAAACTGCATCCGCATTGGATCGAGCTGCCACGCGGTGCGGATAAAGCGGGTCCACGCCTTCGCGCCTTTGCCAAAACACTGGCCCGGGATCGTTTGGCGGAGGCTTCGACCCGATACGCAGACCAAATCGGTCGCGATTTTGGCAAGATAACCTTGCGCGACACGCGGTCGCGCTGGGGCTCCTGCACCTCAGAGGGCAATCTGATGTATTCGTGGCGCCTCATACTCGCCCCGCCTGAGGTACTTGACTACGTTGCCGCCCATGAGGTTTGCCATTTGGCAGAGATGAACCACTCGCAGGCTTTCTGGGATCATGTGGCGGATATTTTACCGGGCTATGAGGCGCCGCGAAAATGGCTGCGCAAAAATGGCACCGCGCTCCATCGATATCAATTCTGACGGCCCAGCGACCATTGACGCGCCTTTCTTTTGTGATCACATTCGCCTCATGTTGATCCAATCTCGTAGCTCTGACGCCACCGGTTCTGCCCCCACAGGGGCCGCCAACGACCTTGTTTACCGCCGCCTGCGGAGCCAAATCATGCATGGCGAAGTGAAGCCAGGCCTCGCCATGACCCTGCGCGGGATAGGCAAAGACTTCGGCGTCTCGATGACGCCTGCGCGCGAAGCAGTGCGTCGGCTCGTGGCTGAGGGTGCTTTGTCGCTGTCATCGTCGGGTCGCGTGTCGACGCCGGAGCTCTCTAACGACCGGATCGAGGAGCTGGCTGCCATTCGCGCGTTGCTGGAACCTGAATTGGCCGTCCGCGCCCTTCCACGTGCTCACCTGGCATTGATTGAACGTTTGCAGACGATCAACAACACAATCGGTCAGGCCGTCGCGCGCCACGATGCACCGGCCTATATTCGCACCAACCTTGAATTTCACCGAACGCTTTATCTGCGCGCGCAAGCCCCTGCGATGCTGGCTATGGCGGAGACTGTTTGGCTACAACTCGGACCGACGATGAGCGACCTCTACGGTCGTCTCAACCGCACGAACGTGCCGCAGCATCACAAGCTGATCGTCGCGGCCTTGAAGGCCGGGGACGAGCCAGGGCTGCGGGTGGCAGTCCGCGCCGACGTCACCCAAGGGCTGCGCATGCTGACGACGTGAGCCTTCCACCACTGGCCTTATCGGTCCGTCAGCCTTGGGCTTGGGCAATTATTCATGGTGGCAAAACCATCGAAAACCGTACGCCGGGTTCCATTCGCGCGGGGCGTATGACGACCGGACCTATTGCGATCCATGCCGCAACAGGCATGACGCAAGACGAATATCGATGGGCCGCATGGAAACTGCAGCAAATCGGCGTGCGTTGCCCGTTGCCCGCGGTTCTGCCGCGCCGCGCAATTATTGGCGCGGTTGAGGTGACAGGGATCATCTCCCAGAGCGATAGCCCGTGGTTTGGCGGCCCGTCCGGGTTGGTTCTGGAACGTCCATACCCGGTTACGCCAACCCCTGCTGCCGGTGCATTGGGCTACTTTGAATGGACAGAAAGCGGCGTGATGGACGCGCCCAAGCCATGGATGTTGCGCTATAGCGAAATGGGTGAGACCGGGGCGCTGTTCCCCGATCTCGACCTGTCCTTTAAGACGGTTCCGCCAAAGCCATA
Source organism: Litoreibacter sp. JB4-2 (assembly GCF_055693445.1). Taxonomy (NCBI): domain Bacteria; kingdom Pseudomonadati; phylum Pseudomonadota; class Alphaproteobacteria; order Rhodobacterales; family Roseobacteraceae; genus Litoreibacter; species Litoreibacter sp. JB4-2. The sequence continues at coordinate 1,626,157 of NZ_CM146334.1, read as the reverse complement.
CGGGCCAAAACCTTAGCTGTGAATTGGCCCGTCATTGCAGGCGAGCGCTGCTTCGCGCACGGCTTCTGAATAGGTCGGGTGTGCATGGCAGGTACGCGCCAGATCTTCCGCCGCCGCACCAAACTCCATTGCAACACAGACCTCATGGATCAAATCACCCGCCATTGGTCCGATGATATGGGCGCCCAGAATGCGGTCAGTGTTTTTGTCGGCCAGAATCTTCACAAATCCATCGCCCGCGAAATTCGCCTTGGCGCGTCCGTTGCCCATGAAGGAAAACTTGCCGACTTTGTAATCGTGGCCCGCTTCTTTCAGCTGCTCTTCGGTCGCGCCGACATTGGCGACTTCTGGATGCGTATAGATCACGCCGGGGATGATGTTGTAGTTGATATGCGGCTTTTGTCCGGCGATGAATTCGGCGACAGCCATCCCTTCATCCTCAGCCTTATGGGCCAGCATCGGACCGTCGATGCAGTCGCCAATGGCGTAGATGCCTTTGACAGTTGTCGCATAATGCGCGTCCGTCTCGATCTGGCCGCGTTTGGATAGAGTGACGCCCAACGCCTCCAGTCCCAGCCCGTCCGTGTAAGGTTTGCGCCCGGTGGCGACCAGCACGATATCGGCATCTTCGACATGGTCGCTGTCATCCTTGCGCAGCTTGTAGTTGACCTTGGCCTTACCGTTTTTGACATCGACCGATTGCACGGCGGCGCCCATCTGGAACTCCAAACCTTGCTTTTTCAGCGTCCGTTGGAAGGTCTTTTGAATTTCTGCGTCCATGCCGGGGGTTACGGCGTCGAGGAATTCAATCACCTTCACCTCAGCGCCCAGCCGCTTGTAGACTGACCCCAGCTCTAGCCCGATCACGCCCGCGCCGATGACAACCAGTTTGCCCGGTACTTTGCCCAGCTCCAACGCGCCGGTGGAGGACACGACGACCTTCTCGTCAATCTCGACACCGGGCAGTGTTGCCACCTCGGAACCGGATGCGACAATGATGTTTTTGGTCTCGTGTACCTCGTCACCTACCTTGACCTTGCCCGCTTCCGGGACCTGTCCCCAGCCTTTCAGCCAGTCGATCTTGTTCTTCTTCATCAAGAACTCAACGCCCTTGGTGTTTTGGTTAATGCAGTCCTGCTTATAGTTAAGCATCTGCTTCCAATCGACCGATGGCGTTTTGCCTTTCAGCCCCATTGTCGCGAAATTATGCTCCGCCTCATGCAGCATGTGGGAGGCGTGCAGCAACGCTTTCGACGGGATGCAGCCCACATTCAAGCAGGTGCCGCCCAAGGTGTCGCGCCCCTCAACGATGGCTGTTTTCATTCCCAACTGCGCGCAGCGAATGGCGCAAACATAGCCGCCGGGTCCGGAGCCGATTACGATGACGTCATATGCAGACATGATGTGTCTCCTTGAGTGCGGGGCCTAGTCATCGGCCCCTTTGCGTTGTGCGGAAAAGAATTGCATAGCCCCGGCGAAGCCCCCGAAAGACAGGATCGCCATGATATAGGCCGGGAAAGTCGTGAGCGTCAGGCCCCCCATTTTGGAGCCCACCAGCAGGATGATGTTGAAGCCTAGAAACAACAGCATGACGAATTTGTTGCCGCCTTTCAGCGTCGCCATGAAGAAGAGGCATGCGATCAGGTAGAACCCGTTCAGATACAGAGCCGACCACGCCGCCTCGCTGCCCTGCACGAAAATTGCAAAGAGCATGATCACGCAGGCAAGTGCCGCGACGGTGAGCATCAGTTTTAGGGCTTTGAGGGCGAGGGTCATTTATTTTTCGCTCCGTTCGAAACTATTGGCCCGGCATCGCCGGGCCGCGCCCGACCCTCCCGTTTTACCAAAGGTAAACTTTCAGTTTGACGGGAGGGCGCTTCGCACCCACCCAGGCTCGGGCGCTGCCCTATGATCATACTAGCGGTGTCCATGTGAATCGGATTTAGTCCTATTCGAAATGACAAGTAGCAGTGGCAACCAACCCACGTGGCTCCAAATCAAAAGAACCCAACCCAACAAAAAACCTATTATGTTGGCAACTTCCCTGCGGAAGCTTCCGTCGTTTGGCAGGTTTGAAAGAGCGGTTGGCAAAGCGTAGCCATGCCAAGCGAAAAATAGGCAAGCGAAGACAAAGAAAAACAGCCAATCTACAAACCTTCGAAGTGTTGGCTTGAGGAGCGACTGTTTCAAAAACACTTTGTTTGCTCTTTCTCACTGGATCAAAGGTCCATCAACAACCGACGTGGATCCTCCAGCGCCTCTTTGACCCGCACCAAGAACGTCACAGCTCCTTTGCCGTCGACGATGCGGTGGTCGTAGGACAGCGCCAGATACATCATCGGGCGGATCACTACCTGGCCGCCGATGGCCATTGGACGGTCCTGGATTTTATGCATGCCCAGGATGCCCGATTGCGGGGGGTTGAGGATGGGGGAGGACATGAGGGAGCCGTAGACGCCGCCGTTGGAGATAGTGAAGCTGCCGCCCTGCATCTCCGCCATCGACAGCTTGCCGTCGCGCGCCTTCGCACCTTTCTCGGCAATCGCCTTTTCGATTGCGGCGAAGCTCATAGCGTCCGCGTCGCGGATCACCGGCACCACAAGCCCGGTGGGCGTGCCCGCGGCAATGCCCATATGGACGTAGTTTTTGTAGACGATGGTGTCGCCGTCGATCTCCGCGTTGACCTCTGGCACCTCTTTCAGAGCGTGGACGCAGGCCTTGGTGAAGAAGGACATGAAGCCCAGCTTCACACCGTGTTTCTTCAGGAACAGGTCTTTGTACTCGTTGCGCAGCGCCATCACCTCGGTCATATCGACCTCATTATAGGTGGTGAGCATCGCCGCCGTATTTTGGCTGTCCTTCAGGCGGCGCGCGATGGTCTGGCGCAGGCGGGTCATCTTTACCCGTTCCTCACGTGACGCATCATCTGCAGGCACTGGCGCGCGCGGTGCGGCTGCGGGGGCAGGGGCGCTTGCGGCTGGGGAAGCCAGTGCTTTTTGCACGTCTTCCTTCATGATACGCCTGTCTTTTCCGGTGCCGGTCACTTGATCTGCTGACAGGTTGTTTTCCGCCATCATCTTGTTTGCTGATGGCGCGTTTTCAACGTCCTTGCCGGTGGTTGCAGCTGGTGCACTGGCAGCGGGCGCAGCCGCTGGGGCCGCTGCTGGCGCAGCACCTGCGCCGCTGGTCATCGTGGCAAGCTTACCGCCTGCCGCGACCGTGTCGCCTTCGCCCGCAATGATTTCCTGCAAAACGCCGGAAGCAGGGGCTGGTACCTCGACGGAGACCTTGTCGGTTTCCAGCTCGCATAGCATTTCGTCTGCAGTGACATTCTCGCCGGGCTTTTTGAACCAGGTAGAGACAGTGGCCTCGGTTACGCTTTCGCCCAAGGTTGGCACCATGATGTCGACTGTGCCGCCGGTAACCGGGGTTGCTTCAGGCGTGGTTTCCGAAACGGGTGCCGCCGCAGGGGCGGGCTCTGATTTGGCGGCCGTCGCGGGAGCGCTGTCGCCCTCTGCCACTTGGGCCAGCAAGGCATCGACGCCGACGGTCGCACCTTCCTCGGCAACGATCTCGGACAATGTGCCCGCAACGGGGGAGGGGACTTCGACCGTCACCTTGTCCGTTTCCAGCTCGCACAGCATCTCATCCACCGCCACAGCGTCGCCCGGCTTCTTAAACCAAGTGGCGACAGTGGCCTCTGTCACGGATTCACCCAAAGTTGGGACACGTACTTCAGTCATGGGTTATTTCCCTTCCAGTGTGAGCGCGTCATCGACGAGCGCTGCTTGTTCTGCTTTGTGTTTGCTGGCCAGACCCGTCGCGGGCGAGGCAGAGGCCGCACGGCCCGCATATTTTGGGCGCAAAGAATTGCCGCCAATTCGGCCAAGAACCCATTCGATGTTCGGCTCCATGAAGGTCCAGGCACCCTGGTTCTTGGGCTCTTCCTGGCACCAGACCATGTCGGCATTGGCGAAGCGTTCCAGCTCCTTCAGCGCGGATTGCGCGGGGAACGGGTAGAACTGTTCGAACCGCAGCAAGTAAATATCGTCAATGCCGCGCTTGTCGCGTTCCTCCAGCAGGTCATAGTAGACCTTGCCCGAACACATCACGACGCGTTTGATCTTATCATCGGCCACCAGCTTGGTGTCGGAATTGCCGTGCTGCGCGTCGTCCCACATGATCCGGTGGAAAGAGCTTCCAGTCTGGAATTCTTCGGCCTTCGAGACCGCCATTTTGTGGCGCAGCAACGATTTCGGCGTCATCATCACCAGCGGCTTGCGGTAGTCGCGGTGAATTTGGCGGCGCAGGATGTGGAAGTAATTGGCGGGCGTGGTGCAGTTGGCCACGATCCAGTTGTCGCCGCCGCACATTTGCAGGAAGCGTTCCAATCGTGCGCTTGAGTGCTCGGGGCCTTGCCCTTCAAACCCGTGCGGAAGCAGCATCACGAGGCCGGACATGCGCAGCCATTTGCTTTCGCCTGAGCTGATGAACTGGTCGAACATGATCTGCGCGCCGTTGGCGAAATCGCCAAACTGCGCCTCCCACAGAACCAACGCGTTGGGCTCCGCAAGCGAGTAGCCATATTCAAAGCCCAGCACCGCGTATTCCGACAGCATCGAGTCGATGACCTCGTAGTGAGCCTGACCATCGCGGATATTGTTGAGCGGGTAGTACCGCTCTTCGGTTTCCTGGTTGATGATACCGGAATGGCGCTGTGAGAACGTGCCGCGTGTTGAATCCTGCCCGGCCAGTCGCACCGGGTAGCCTTCGGTCAGCAAAGACCCAAAGGCCAAAGCCTCGCCCGTTGCCCAGTCGAAGCCTTCGCCGGTCTCAAACATTTTGGCTTTGGCATCTAGCAGGCGCCCGACGGTTTTGTGCATCGGATAGCCATCCGGCACCTCGGTCAGCCCTTTGCCGATATCCAGCATGGTCTCCGCTGAAATCGCGGTCGCACCGCGCTGATAATTGGCGTCATCGCGCTTATCGAGATGGGACCACTTCCCATCGAGCCAATCGGCCTTGTTGGGTTTGTATTCCTTGCCTGCCTCAAACTCCTCATTGAGGAAGTTTTGGAAGGAGGATTTCATATCCTCAATCTCACCCTCGGGCATCAGCCCGTCGCGGATTAAGCGTTCCGTGTAGAGCGTCAGTGTCGTTTTGTGGCCCTTGATCTTTTTATACATGACCGGGTTGGTGAACATGGGCTCATCGCCCTCGTTATGACCAAACCGGCGGTAGCAGATGATGTCGAGCACCACATCCTTGTGAAATTTTTGGCGGAACTCGGTGGCAACCTTGGCGGCATGCACCACGGCCTCCGGGTCGTCGCCATTGACGTGGAAGATTGGCGCTTCAACCATCAAAGCAATGTCAGTCGGGTAGGGTGAAGAGCGCGAGAAATGCGGCGCGGTGGTAAAACCGATCTGGTTGTTCACCACGATATGCATTGTGCCACCGGTCTTGTGGCCTTTCAGCCCTGACAGGCCGAACCCTTCGGCCACAACGCCCTGACCAGCGAAGGCCGCGTCGCCATGCAGCAGGATGGGCATACAGCTAATGCGGTCATCGTCATTGTTCTGGTCTTGCTTGGCACGCGCCTTGCCCAGCACGACCGGGTTCACCGCCTCAAGATGCGAGGGGTTCGCGGTCAGCGAAAGGTGGACGTTATTGCCGTCAAATTCGCGGTCCGAAGAGGCGCCGAGATGATATTTCACATCACCCGACCCATCGACATCCTCAGGCTTAAAGCTGCCTCCTTGGAATTCGTTGAAAATCGCTTTGTAGGGCTTGGCCATCACATTGGCCAAGACGCTCAGACGGCCCCGGTGGGGCATGCCGATGACGATGTCTTTAACGCCAAGCGAACCGCCGCGTTTTATGATCTGCTCCATCGCCGGCACCAGTGCCTCGCCGCCATCAAGACCGAACCGTTTGGTGCCCATATATTTGACATGCAGGAATTTTTCGAACCCTTCGGCCTCGACCAGTTTGTTCAGGATCGCTTTGCGGCCTTCTTTGGTGAAGGTAATTTCTTTGTCGAACCCTTCGATCCGCTCTTTCAGCCAACCGGCTTCCTCGGGGTTGGAGATGTGCATGTATTGCAGGGCAAAAGTTCCGCAATAGGTGCGCTTGAGAATGGTTACGATCTCACGCATGGTTGCTGTTTCAAGCCCCAACACGTTGTCGATGAAGATCGGCCGGTCCATGTCCGCGTCGGAAAAGCCGTAATTGGCCGGATCCAGCTCCGGGTGGTTGGAGGTGTCGCGCATCCCAAGTGGGTCCAAATCAGCCGCCAGGTGTCCTCGGATACGATAGGCGCGGATGATCATAATGGCGCGAATGCTGTCCAACACCGCGGCGCGGATCGCAGCTTCGGAGACCTCAACCTTCATCTCGGTCGCTTTGCCTGCGATCTTTTCGGCAATCGCCTTGGTTTCTTTGGCAGGCGCATCCGAAGGCCATTGCCCGTCCAGCGCCGCCGTCAGATCGTCAGCAGGCTGCGGCGGCCAGTCAGGGCGGGCCCAGCTTGGCCCCGCGGCTTCCGCCTGCGCCAAATCCGTATCGCCCAGCTCCTTGAAAAAGCTCTGCCACGCCTCGTCCACCGCATTCGGGTTCTGCGCGTACTTGGCGTAAAGCTGCTCCAAATACTCGGCATTATGGCCTTGCATGAAAGAGGAGGCATGGAACTGGTCGTTATTGGACTGGTCGGTCATGGGGTTACCTCATGGGGGTTGGGGCCATATCTATTTGGGCCGCGTTCGGACGGTCGGCAAAGACGGTAGATGCCGTAAATCAAAAGCAACAGGACGCAGACAACCGCGATTTGCCAAGGCAAAATGAAAGCTGTCAGTGAGACAAGGACCATAGCGAGTACGTAAGCCATGGCTTTTTTGCCAGATGTCCCAGTGTCGTGTAATCGTCGTGTCAAAACCGCGATGAAAGGCACGAAGAAAAGTACCGTGAATAGGTTCTCCAACCAGTGCAATTCAGTTCCGATTTGGAAGTTTAGGCCAAATTTGACCGCTAGTGAGTTTTCTGAGCTGTTCACATAGGACGAAATTACTGAGCTTAATAGGAATAAGGCCAATACGAAGAACCAAAATTCTTTGCGTGCGGCTCGGCCTGAGAAAGTGAAGTATTTTTTCGTCAGACAGGTTTTTGTCGCGTCGATTATGTTCATCTGACTGACCCCACCCGGCATCGCCGGGCAGCGCCCGGCCCGAGGCTCCGCCCGTCTGAGCCTAAAACTGTCCACTGGACAGTTTCTTTCTCGGTCCAAACCCTCCGCTCAGAGGGAGTATTGGTAGTGTCGTGCGCAGCTTTCCCGATATTCTTGCTTGAAGGCGCGCGCTCAGTCCCGCAAGAGCAAACGCCCTCCAGGTCGGTCGCGGCACTCGTCTTATGCCAGGAAAGCAGCGTCACTTATCCAATCGCCTCAAGCACAGCTTCGCCCAGACCGGCGGGGCTTTCGGCCACCACGATCCCGGCAGATTTCATTGCTTCGATCTTGCTCTCAGCATCACCCTTGCCGCCCGCCACAATCGCGCCCGCATGGCCCATGCGGCGGCCGGGAGGGGCGGTGCGGCCGGCGATGAAGCCAGCGGTCGGTTTCCAACGGCCTTTTTTCTTCTCGTCGGCCAGGAATTGCGCGGCTTCTTCTTCGGCAGAACCACCGATTTCGCCGATCATGATGATGGACTCAGTTTCATCATCAGCGAGAAACATCTCCAGCACGTCGATATGCTCGGTCCCTTTGATGGGGTCGCCGCCAATGCCCACAGCAGTGGATTGGCCAAGGCCTGAATCTGTCGTCTGCTTCACAGCCTCATAGGTCAGCGTACCGGAGCGGGAGACCACGCCAACCGAGCCACGTTTGTGGATGTGACCGGGCATAATGCCGATTTTGCAGGCGTCCGGTGTGATGACGCCGGGGCAGTTCGGCCCGATCAGCATTGAGGACGACCCTTCGAGCGCGCGTTTCACCCGCATCATGTCAAGCACCGGAATGCCTTCGGTAATGCAGCAGATAAAGGGAATTTCGGCGTCCAGCGCTTCCAAAATCGAGTCCGCAGCAAAGGGCGGCGGCACGTAGATGACGGAGGCATTTGCACCGGTCTTGGCCACCGCTTCATGGCAGCTGTCAAAAACGGGAAGGTCCAGATGGGTCTGCCCACCTTTGCCCGGTGTTACGCCGCCCACCATCTGCGTGCCGTAGGCAATCGCTTGCTCCGAATGAAAGGTGCCTTGGCTGCCGGTGAAACCCTGGCAGATCACTTTGGTGGTTTCGTCGATGAGAATGGCCATGTTTGATTGGCTCCTTAGGCGGTTGGGCTGAGCAGCGCGTTGATGTTGTCATCAATGGGCAGCGTCAGGGGATTGGTGATTTTTAGGGTAAACCCGGCCTGCTTCGCGACACGTGCGAGGCTGTCGGGCGTGAAATAGTTGACGTGGTCGGGGTAGCGGAAGCCGCACCACGTTTTGCCGATCACACGGCGGTTGAGGGAGGCGTAGTTAGGCACCCGCACATAGAGTTTTCCATTGGGCTTGAGCACCCGCGCGGCACCTTTGAGCACCCGCATCATGTCCGTCTCATGCTCTAGATAGGAATTCATGATGACCCCGTCGAAATCGTTTTCGGGGAACTCCCAGATCGCCTCCGCGCCCGGGCCATGCACGCAATAGCCGCCGCGTTTTTTCATCCGGGCGTCGGCTTCGGCATGCAGTGCGTTTGACAGCTCGATGCCGAAAGGGGTCATCGGTTCAGGGATGCGCGTACCAAGCCCGCAGCCAATGTCGATGACTTTGCCGTCATTGAACCACTGCCGATACTGGTCTTGGCGCTTGCGTCCGCGCAACCCGGTTTTGTCTTTCAACCAGCGGCCAATAGGCGAGAACCAGGTCGACCCTTTGGAGGCCGCCTTTTTCTCCACGTAGGTTTTCTCCCACGCGAAATCCTCCTCCAAGGCCTCATAGGCGGGCGGGTTGCGTAAGAAAACGAATTCGCACGCATCACATGCCGCCACGACCCATTCATCGCGGGAATAGTCCGCAATGGGGCTCGCCTGCGGTTCTTCGCAAGCAGGGCAGGGGCGATATGACGGGGTTTGGAGCATAAAGTTATACGTCTCAACTGGCCGAAAGCTGTGTCGTCAAAACTCCGACCTGCGAGGAGAGTTGAATTCTCAATTTGAGCCTCGCAAAGTGTATGTCAGTCGTTGTGGATAGGGTGTTTCATCGGGTTTTTTCGTCCGATAGTTTATCCAAACCCCGGCACCAGGTGCTTTCAAGAACTTCAGATTCTTAACCACTGCCACTCGCGTGTAGTTACGTTCAGCGACACTCCGCCATTCAAAAGCCGCACCACCTTGTATTGGAAAGTGACCGTTTTTCTGTTTCGTATCGGCACGGAATTTTGTGATCCAAGGCCCAGCAACCCGAACGCCTTGTTCAGCGCTCATTCCTCTTACTCCGACAAGGCAGCTCATACTTTTACCCTCTCCTTTGCTGGAGTTTACACTCACTTTCACGCCAAGCTCTGTACCTTCGAAAACGTTATAGGTTTGATGAGTTGGAACCTTTTCCTTCCTAGCTATCACTTCTGGAGCCGTGCTTTCGATCAGGCCAAAACTTTTCAAGTCCGAAACAATCATAGAAGTGTTCGGAGCGTGCTTCGCGCAAGAGGCTACGGCTGATTGAGCTACAGCGATAGCTTGCGCAGTCGCAACGTCGTTGCGCTCCGTCGTTGACGACGGCCCGCAGGACGCGAGGACAAGCACGGCACAAATCGAAGCGGAGAGCGTTTTCCGGGGCTCCGCCCGTGATTGGGCGAAAAGGTCCCCCGGACCTTTTCTAAGAAGCCCAATCACCCCTTAACAGCCTTCACGATTTTCTGCGCGCCATCTTTCAGGTCATCCGCCGCGATCACGTCGACGTCTGAGTTGTTGATGATGGCTTTGCCCTCTTCGACATTGGTGCCTTCAAGCCGTACAACCAAAGGCACTTTCAGGCCGACCTCTTTTACCGCCGACACCACGCCTTCGGCGATGACGTCGCAGCGCATAATGCCGCCAAAGATGTTGACCAGAATGCCTTTGACCTGCGGGTCGGAGGTGATGATTTTGAACGCCTCGGTCACCTTCTCCTTGGTCGCACCGCCGCCGACATCGAGGAAGTTCGCAGGTTCTGCGCCGTAAAGTTTGATGATGTCCATCGTGGCCATAGCCAGTCCTGCGCCGTTGACCATGCAGCCAATCTCGCCGTCGAGCGCGATATAGTTGAGGTCATATTTGGACGCGGCGAGTTCCTTGGGGTCTTCCTCCGTCTCGTCGCGCAGCTGGGCGATATCGGCGTGGCGGTAGACCGCGTTGCCATCAAAGCCCATTTTGGCGTCGAGGCATTTCAGATCGCCGCCATCAGTGACGATCAGCGGGTTGATCTCCAGCATCTCCATGTCTTTTTCGAGGAACAGCTTGTAGAGAGTGCCCATCAGCGCAACGCATTGCTTGATCTGTGCGCCTTTTAGGCCGAGGGAAAAGGCGATGCGGCGGCCGTGATAGGGTTGGTAGCCTGTCGCCGGATCGACTGAAAAGCTCAAGATCTTCTCAGGCGTGGAGGCTGCGACCTCCTCAATATCCATGCCGCCCTCAGTCGAGCATACAAATGAAACGCGGCTGGTTTGGCGGTCCACCAGAAGCGCCAGATACAGCTCGGTTTCAATGCCAGAGCCGTCTTCGATGTAAATGCGGTTGACCTGTTTGCCGACGGGGCCGGTTTGGTGCGTGACCAAGGTGCGGCCCAGCATTTTTTTCGCTTCGGACGCCGCTTCTTCCACCGATTTGGCCAAGCGGACGCCGCCAGCTTCGCCTGCATCGCTTTCTTTGAACGACCCTTTGCCACGACCACCTGCATGTATTTGCGCTTTCACCACCCAGAGCGGGCCGTCCAACTCGCCAGCCGCCGTTTTCGCCTCTTCGGCTTTCATAACGACACGGCCGTCCGATACTGGGGCGCCATAGCTGCGAAGGAGCGCCTTCGCCTGATACTCGTGGATGTTCAAAGCTCTTCTCCTTGGGATGCGCTGTTGGAGAAGGTGTGGCACGCTGCGATTGCAGTATGGAAGCAAATAATCTGCGTTCCGAAGAAAAACCCGACATTTGTGATCACGCTGTAAAATGCTGTGATCACAAATTAATGGAGATGAATGCGAGATCGTAAAAACAAAGGCATAAAAAGCAAAAAAGCCCCGCATTTACGGGGCTTTTTGGTCATAGTTTCTTAATCGATTTTACGCGAGCGACCCGTCGATATCCTGACAGGCTTTGACCAGCCCTTTGACTGCATCGACTGATTTGTCGAACATCGCCTGCTCTTCTTTGTTCATGTTGATCGCGACAACGCGTTCGACGCCGCCGGCTCCGATCACGGTCGGAACACCAACATAAAACCCGTCCAGCCCGTACGCACCGTCTACATAGGCGGCGCATGGCAAAACGCGTTTGAAGTCTTTCAAGTAGCTTTCGGCCATCTCAATCGCTGAAGTTGCTGGTGCGTAGAATGCTGATCCATTGCCCAGCAGGCCCACGATTTCGGCGCCACCGTCACGCGTGCGTTGCACGATCGCATCAAGCTTCTCCTGGCTGGTCCAACCCATTTGTACCAGATCTGGCAGCGGAATACCCGCGACAGTGGAATAGCGTGTCAACGGCACCATCGTGTCGCCATGCCCGCCCAAAACGAAGGCAGTGACGTCTTTCATGGACACGTCAAATTCATCGGCCAGGAAGTGGCGGAACCGGGCGCTGTCCAAGACGCCAGCCATGCCGCAAACCATGTTATGTGGCAGCCCGGAAAATTCCCGCAACGCCCAGACCATCGCATCGAGCGGGTTGGTGATGCAGATCACGAACGCATCGGGGGCGTTGTCGCGGATGCCTTCGCCGACCGATTTCATCACCTTGAGGTTGATACCCAGAAGGTCGTCGCGGCTCATGCCCGGCTTGCGCGGCACTCCAGCAGTCACGATGCACACATCAGCGCCCGCGATATCGGCGTAATCAGTGGTGCCTTTCATCGCGGCGTCAAACGGACCTGCGGGACCGGCTTCTGCAATGTCGAGCGCTTTGCCTTGAGGCGTGCCGTCAGCGATGTCGAAAAGGACGACGTCGCCGAGCTCTTTCAGCGCTGCGAGGTGGGCAAGGGTTCCGCCGATTTGTCCGGCGCCGATAAGAGCAATCTTGGGTCTGGCCATGTGAAATGGTCTCCAGTCGGTTAAAGTTGGGGGGAGGGGTATCGCTTTGCCCGGCAGCACGCAAGGGCGCTGCGTTGCAGAAATCGTTCGTTTGTTTTTGTGCCATTTGCGTGTCTTCGCAAATCTTGTTGAATATCAGGGTGTTTTGTCCGTAGGTCGCGCACATGCAATTCGACTTCACATTTTTCGCGCTTGGGATCCCGGCGGCCTTTATTGTGGGGGTCGCGAAAGGCGGTTTCGGGGGCGGCCCGGCTTTCGTCGGCACGGCGATTCTCGCGTTGTTTTTGTCGCCTGCGACGGCTTTGGGGGTGATGCTGCCGCTGCTGATGATCGCCGATCTTGCGACGTTAAAGCCGTTTTGGCGCCGATGGGATTGGGGGGCTTCAAAGGCGCTTATCTTGGGCGGGATCCCAGGGGTCGCGCTTGGGGCTTTGCTGTATCAAGCCGCCGACGCAGATTTGCTGCGTGTTCTGATCGGAGGCATTGCTGTCGGCTTCGTCGCGTTTCACATGGCGCGAGCAAGCGGTTGGCTGACCCCATCGGGTCGGAAGTTGTCGCGACGGGTTGGGGTGTTTGCCGGTATCGTATCCGGTTTTACAAGTTTTGTGAGCCATGCTGGTGGTCCGCCCGCGGCGATTTATCTTCTCAGCAAAGGGCTGGACAAAACTTCATTTCAAGCGACGACGGTGCTCGCATTTTGGGCAATCAATGCGATGAAGGTTGTACCTTACGCGGCGTTGGGCGTTTTCAGCGCCGATACGTTCAAAGCTGGTTTGTACCTGCTTGCCCCAATTCTGATTGGATGCGCAGTTGGTGTATATGCCCACCGTGCTTTGCCGGAACGCATTTTCTTTTTGATCATCTACGCCTTGTTGTTGGTAACAGGCAGCAAATTGATCTTTGATGGGCTGACTTAAGCAGGATCGCCAAGCGAGGCCGGCAATTGTTCCTCAACCGCCTCATAGGCGTTGCCCGCTGCGACCATGCAGGTGATACCATTGGGGTGGGTCACCGTGATTGTCCACGTGCCAGTCTCTTCGGAGGCGTACATTTCGACGACGCTATTGTTCGCGGCCATCCCGATAGACTGGCGGCTTTCGCCGAATTTTCCTGCGAGGCGTTCCAAGACCTTGGTGCGCTCAGCGCAGCGGTTATTGCCTTGGGCGAATGTCGCTTGCGAAGCGGCCAAAACCGCAACAAAACCAAGCGAAAGCGCGAGATACTGCTTTTTCATGTTATTACCTTTTGTTTTTTGGGGCGCAAAAGCGCCGTCAGGCCTGCTCCATTATGAAACACGAGGCGTTTGGCGCGGCTCGTGATTTGAAGTGTTTCGTGGTGCCGTATAGGCGCGAAATGACGCGCTTGTCCGACCCCTGCAGCCTGCGCAGAGAGGAGAAAATGTAAGGTTAATTTTGCGGACGCAGAACGGAGAATTTTGCAACCAGTGCAGAAAATTGACGCTATTCTGTCAATATTCTGCGTTGCAGCACATCTGAGCTTGCAGACGCAGCCAGCATGTGCTGGATAACAAAATAACAAAACGACTGGTGAATCTTATGAAACGTTACGCAAGCCTCTGCCGTTCTGTCCTCTACATTCCGGGATCCAGACCGAGTGCTTTGGAAAAAGCGAAGACCCTGCCGGCGGACGCGATCATTTTCGACCTGGAAGATGCCGTCGCCCCGGACGAAAAAGAGGTCGCCCGCGAAACACTGGCGCAAGCGCTGCGAAGCCCAGATTTTGGTGCCCGCCGTCGGATCGTGCGGATCAATGGATTTGACACGGTCTGGGGCGAAGCTGATCTAAAAATGCTGGCGACAACGCCGCATGACGCGGTCTTGTTGCCCAAAGTTGAATCCGCAGAAATGGTCGAAACCGCGCGTGCCGCGCTTGGTCAGGCTGCCAAGATTTGGGCAATGATGGAGACGCCGCGCGGTATACTCAATGCCGCTGAGCTGGCCACCTTGCCCGGCATGCAAGGCTTTGTCATGGGCACGAACGATCTTGCCAAGGAACTCGGCTCGCAAGGTCGTCCGGCCCTTCTGACCAGCTTGCAGCATTGCCTGCTAGCGGCGCGCGCAGCTGGTTTGATTTGCATTGACGGGGTCTACAACGCTTTTAAGGATGAGCCCGGTTTGCGCGCTGAGTGCGAAGAAGGGCGCGATATGGGTTTTGACGGCAAGACCTTGATCCACCCCGCTCAGCTGGACATAGCGAATGAAGTTTTCGGCCCGTCGCCCGAGGCGCTTGAGTTGGCCCAGCGCCACATAGAGGCCTATGAGCAGGCTAAGACCAGCGGTCAGGGCGTCGCAGTGGTGGATGGAAAGATTGTCGAAAACCTGCATGTTGAGACTGCGCAACGCCTGCTAGAACAGGCCGAGGCGATTTCTCAAATGGGAGGTTGAAACATGGCACTGCTAATCATCGGATTGCTGCTTTGGGTGGCGGCGCATTGGCTTAAACGGCTCGCGCCGGGCTTGCGCGGCAAATTGCAGGACGCGCTTGGGGACGCATCACAAGGTGTGGTTGCGTTGCTTTTGGTCCTGTCAATTGTGTTGATGGTGTTCGGGTACCGCGCAGCGGAATTTACGCCAGTATGGCAACCTTCTGCGGCGCTGACCCATGTCAACAACCTCTTGATGTTGCTGGCGTTTTATACATTCGGAGCCTCTGCCCGCAAAACAGACAAGGTCTGGCTTGGAACTAAACTGCGCCACCCGCAATTGGCCGGCTTCATGATCTGGGCCGTAGCTCATTTGCTGGTAAACGGCGATCTGGCATCGGTCATATTGTTTGGCGGACTGCTGGTTTGGGCGCTTGCATCCGTCGCAATCATCAACCGCGCCGATGGCGTCTGGATCAAACCCGCCCGCGCACCGCTCAAATCTGAGATCATTCTGGTCGTGATCACGCTGGTTCTATTTACCGTCGTGACGCTTATTCACACATGGCTCGGCGTGTCACCGTTTGGAGGCTAACCCAATGAAATTATACCGCTTTCTGAGTGAAGAAGACACCTCAGCCTTTTGCCACAAGGTGACAGAGGCGCTCAACAAAGGCTGGGAACTTTACGGATCGCCCACGCAAACTTGGGACCACGCGGCAGGTGTCATGCGCTGCGGCCAATCGGTCGTCAAAGAGGTCGAAGGCGATTACACGTCTGACGTCAAATTGGGGGCGCAGTAATGGGCGCGAAGGCCAAAACAAATGCTGGTTGGTTTTTTGACGATTACCGCATCGGTCAGGTCATAGAACACGGCGTTCCGCGTACAGTCTCAGGCGGAGAGCGGGCGATGTATCACGCGCTCTACCCGGCGCGTCATGCGATCTATTCATCCGATGTATTTGCGCAGAATTGCGGGCTAAGCGCTGCGCCGATGGATGATCTGATCGGGTTCCACATCGTTTTCGGCAAGACAGTACCCGATATTTCGCTCAACGCGGTTGCGAATTTGGGCTACGCGGAGGGACGGTTTCTGAAGCCCGTGAACCAGGGCGACACTCTCACCTCCCGGTCGGAGGTGATCGGGCTCAAGCAGAACTCCAACGGCAAGACCGGCGTCGTCTGGGTTCGCACGACGGGCGAAAATCAACATGGCGAGGCCGTTCTTAGCTATGTGCGCTGGGTCATGGTGCGTAAGCGCGATCTCGATGCGGCTGCGCCCGTGACTGTCATACCTCAGCTTGCGGCCGCGCTGTCTGCGTCAGATTTGGTGATCCCGGATGGGCTGGATTTCAGCGCTTATAACACCGCTCAAGCGGGTGAGCCGCACCGCCTTGGCGATTTTCAGGTAGGCGAAAAGATCGACCATGTCGACGGCGTCACGATCGAAGAGGCCGAACATATGCTGGCCACCCGGCTTTGGCAGAACACGGCCAAGGTGCATTTCGACGCGACGGCGCGCGAGGATGGCAAGCGCCTGATCTATGGCGGGCACGTGATTTCCATGGCCCGTGCGCTTAGCTTTAACGGGCTGGCCAATGCCCAGATGATTGTAGGGCTGAACGCGGGCGCGCATGCCAATCCGTGCTTCAGCGGCGACACCATCCGTGCCTGGTCCGAAGTGCTTGAGGTCGCGGAAACGCCAGTGCCAAGCGTCGGCGCGATCCGGCTGCGTCTGGTCGCGCAAAAGGTGGGGGCGGCGCCGTTTGCGTTGAAAGGCGAAGACGGAAAGTACTTGCCCGACGTCCTTCTGGACCTTGACTATTGGGCGCTGATGCCGCGCTGACACCCGAAAATTCCCTCAAATTGCCGCTTTCCGGTCGCTAATTTGACTGGCCTTTCTGCGATCCCGGTCGCGTGAAAACAGGTTGGGGCGGGGTGCGTATGCAGCCCGGTGTGGCACATGAGAGTATTTGAACTTGCGGAACGGTCCGAATGGACACCGGCAATCCCGGTGGAATTTACGGAAAACTACCGGCTTGGGGAATATTCCGAGGACCGGATCACCGAAACAATGTGGAAATACCTTGTCCGCGAGCAAAATTGCATGCGTGCTTGGACCCGGATAAACCATCACATGCCCGAGACACTGATGTCCGGCAAACCACTTGATATCCTTGAATTTTCGACGGCGCATGGTGCCATGCTGGAGATCTGGAAGCACTTTGGGCATCGCTGCGTCGGCACCGATTATGCTTGGACTGTCGAAGGCAAGGAGGTCGTCAAACACAAGGGCGTCACCAAGCCCTGGCACGAAATTATGCTGCGCGATCTGCGCGCCAAGCCGCATGGCCGCCCAACGGCTGACGTTGTCCCGGGCTGGCCCTATCAGACGATTATTGAATCGCTCGGGCTCGATGTGCGTCTCTTTGACGGCGGTCTGCGCAGTTACCCGTTCGATGATAAAAGCTTTGACGTTGTGTGCTGTTTCCAAGCAATTGAGGCCTATACCGGCCCTGAAGGGTGGCTCGACACAATCCGGGAGTTCTGTCGTATTTCGCGCGGCACAGTCGTGGTCGGCTTCAACCCATTACCGGTCGAAACCGCCAATAATAAAGACATGATCGCCGCCGCGCGTGAGGCATGGATGAAGCTGCAACGTTTCGACGAGATGGGATTTCGCACCACATTTTTCGAAATAGGGCAGACCCGCCGGGGCATTCACCCGACGGTTTGCAAACTCATCGCGACCTAAGCGCCGCGGATCACGCTTGCGTGGTGGCGTAAAAATACTGGTGAAATTCGTGACCAAGCAGCTAGGCTCGCCCAATGAACTGGGTGCGAGGCATAGTATTGGGCGCGGTGATCGGGCTGACGCCACCCGCCGCGCGGGCTTGCGAACTGGCGCTGATCCTCGCGGTCGACGTATCCGGCTCGGTTGATACGTCTGAGTTTGACATTCAAATGCGCGGGCTGGCCGAGGCGATGCGCGACGGCGCAATATCTGAGGCGTTGGTGCTTAAGGAAGCCGCCGTTCAGGTGATCCAATGGACAGGCAGGGGGCGGCACCGCGTCTCCGTTCCATGGACCCATATCCGCAATTTCGATGACACCGACCGGCTGGCCGATGAGATTGAGGTCGATCAGCGCATCTGGCGCAATTTTTCGACCGCTTTGGGTGAGGCGTTGAATTTCGCGCGATCGCAATTTGACGAAGTACCTCATTGCGGGCGTCGCGTCATTGATGTCTCAGGCGACGGTCGCTCCAATGAAGGGGTGCGCCCGCCCGATTTGCATCACGGTCTGCGCGCGGCAGGAATAACCGTGAACGCTTTGGCGATTGAAGCCTACGACAAAGGGCTCACCGCCTATTTTCGTGAGCAGGTGATCATGGGGCCCGGCGCTTTCGCCATCCGGGCTGCCGATTTTCAGGAATATCCGGATGCGATCCGACGCAAGCTTCTGCGCGAGATCACAAAGCAGCTGTCCTATCGGGCAACGGATCGCCAAGACGGCAATTTGTGATCACGAGTTAAAATTCAGTGATCACATTCTATAGGATTTGGTCGAATTGCCGCAGATAAAGTTGGAAAAACAACGACGCGGCGCGTGACTCTGCGCTCAAATCGGATAAACCAGTGTAAGCAAATATCGTAGCCAACACGAAGGACGCGCTCATGGCAGACGTCAACCGGGGGGACCGGCCGCTCTCCCCACATCTCACGATCTACCGGCCTCAGTTGACATCAATGACCTCGATCCTGACGCGGATCACTGGAAACGCGCTCATTGTCGCGGCAATTCTGGTGATATGGTGGTTCTTGGCTGCCAGTTCTGGCCCAGAGTATTTCGCGATTGCGAATGGCGTGCTGACATCGTGGTTCGGCGACTTGGTCTTGTTCCTGTCGCTCTGGGCGTTGTGGTACCATTTCTGTGCCGGCATCCGGCACCTAATCTGGGACAGCGGCCACGGCTTCGAGTTGGAGACAGCCGAAAAGCTGGGATACGCTGTCATCGCGGGCTCGCTGGTTCTGACAATTTTCACCGTCATTGTGATTTAGGGAGCGCGCAGCATGGCTTATCTTACCGACCGTAAACGCGCCGCCGGGCTTGGCTCTGCCAAAACCGGGACCGAACATCACTGGTCCATGATGGTCAGCTCTGTTGGGCTGGCAATTCTGGTACCGCTTTTCATATTTACCTTCGGGTCGATCCTCGGCGCTCCCTACCAAGAGGTCGCAGCATATTTTTCCCGTCCATTCCCGGCCATTGTCGCAGCGCTAACCATCGCGGTGTCGATGATGCATTTCAAAAACGGTGCGCAGGTCTTGATCGAAGACTATGTACACGGCACCGCCCGCAAAGTGGCGATCATCCTGATGATCTGCCTCAGCTACGCGCTCGCCGCGACCGGCCTTTTCGCTATCGCGCGGCTGGCGCTTTAAGGCATGGGCCCTTTAATCTCGGAGCAAAGACATGGCTGCTGAATACGAATATGAGACCCACGAATACGATGTCGTCGTTGTCGGTGCGGGCGGCGCAGGGTTGCGCGCCACGCTTGGCATGGCGGAACAAGGCCTGCGCACGGCCTGCGTCACCAAGGTTTTCCCGACACGTTCGCACACCGTCGCCGCACAAGGCGGGATCGCGGCGTCCTTGTCCAACATGGGCCCCGACAATTGGCAGTGGCATATGTATGACACGGTCAAGGGTTCCGACTGGTTGGGCGATACCGACGCGATGGAATATCTCGCGCGTGAAGCCCCTAAGGCGGTCTATGAGCTCGAGCATTACGGCGTGCCCTTCTCTCGCACGGAAGAGGGCAAGATTTATCAACGCCCATTCGGCGGACACACAACCGAATTTGGCGAAGGCCCTCCGGTGCAACGCACCTGCGCCGCGGCTGACCGGACCGGTCACGCCATTCTGCACACGCTTTACGGCCAATCTTTGAAGGAAAAGGCCGAGTTTTACATTGAATACTTCGCCATCGACCTGATCATGTCGGACGACGGCGTGTGTCAGGGCGTGCTGTGCTGGAAACTTGATGATGGCACGTTGCACCTGTTCTCGGCCAAAATGGTTGTGCTGGCGACCGGCGGCTATGGCCGGGCTTATTTCTCTGCGACATCCGCGCATACCTGCACCGGCGACGGCGGCGGGATGGTCGCGCGCGCGGGCCTGCCATTGCAGGATATGGAGTTCGTTCAATTCCACCCCACCGGCATCTACGGCGCGGGCTGCCTCATCACTGAAGGCGCGCGCGGCGAAGGCGGGTATCTGACAAATTCCGAAGGCGAGCGTTTCATGGAACGTTACGCGCCGACCTATAAGGACTTGGCGTCGCGCGATGTGGTCTCGCGCTGTATGACCATGGAAATACGCGAAGGGCGTGGTGTCGGTGACAATGGCGATCATATCCACTTGCACCTCAACCATCTGCCGCCTGAAACACTGGCACTGCGCTTGCCCGGCATCTCGGAAAGCGCGCGTATCTTTGCGGGCGTCGATCTGACGAAAGAACCGATCCCAGTTCTGCCGACGGTTCACTACAACATGGGCGGCATTCCCACGAATTATTGGGGCGAAGTGCTGAGCCCGACCAAAGATGATCCCGACCGCGTCGCCCCGGGCCTGATGGCTGTCGGTGAGGCGGGTTGCGCATCCGTGCACGGCGCCAACCGCTTGGGCTCCAATTCACTTATCGATCTGGTTGTGTTCGGCCGTGCCGCTGCGATCAAGGCCGCAAAAGTCGTTGATCCAGAAGCGCCGAACCCCGGCATAAACAAGGTCTCGCTGCAACGCGCTTTGGACCGGTTTGACAATCTGCGCTATGCGAAAGGCCAAGTGCCCACGGCAGAGCTGCGCTTGGAAATGCAGACGACCATGCAATCCGACGCCGCTGTGTTCCGCACCGACAAAACCCTCGCCGAAGGCGTTGAGAAGATGGAAGGCGTGGCCGATAAGCTGGACGATTTGGAGGTCTCTGACCGTTCCCTCGTTTGGAATTCCGACCTGATGGAGACGTTGGAGCTGGCAAACCTGATGCCAAACGCTGTGGCGACCGTTGTCTCGGCTGAAGCCCGCAAAGAAAGCCGCGGCGCGCATGCGCATGAGGACTACCCCGACCGCGATGACAAGAACTGGCGCAAGCACTCGCTGACTTGGTTCAAAGGGCAAAAAGCATCTCTAGGCTACCGCGGCGTCCATCTTGAACCGCTGACTTCGCACAATGAGGGCGGTATTGACCTGAAAAAAATCGCACCAAAGGCGCGGGTCTATTGATCCGGTCCTTTTCAATACTCGCGAGCTTGCTGGTGGTGTCCGCTTGCGGCGATAACGGGTTGGCCGACCAAATTGCCCGCGATCAAGCGCGTAAGGTTGTGAACCCCGTTGTGTCGGAACGTTTCCCCGGCGTGCCGTTGGAGCCCGCTACAAATTGCGTGATCGACAACGCATCGGCCGGTGAGATTTTGCAGCTTGCCAAGGCGGGCGCGACGTCGACGGTTAGCCAAACCGACGCGGAGCTGGTCGTGCGCATCGCCACGCGCAAAGAAACAATCCAATGTTTGGTGAAGGACGGCTTGTCGCCGTTCCTGAACGTGTAAGGAGCCTAAAGATGGTTCAACTAACCCTGCCGAAAAATTCCCGTATCACAACGGGTAAAACCTGGCCGAAGCCCGAGGGCGCAAAGAATGTGCGCAAGTTCCAGATTTACCGATGGAACCCTGATGACGGCAAAACACCTCAGGTCGATACGTATTTCGTCGATATGGATAAATGCGGGCCGATGGTGCTGGACGCGCTGATCAAGATCAAAAATGAGATTGATCCAACGCTGACCTTCCGCCGCTCCTGCCGCGAAGGCATCTGTGGATCTTGCGCGATGAATATCGACGGGATCAACACGCTGGCCTGCATCTACGGCATGGATGAGATTAAGGGCGATGTGAAGATTTATCCGCTGCCGCATATGCCCGTGGTCAAGGACCTTATCCCGGACCTGACGCATTTCTACGCGCAGCATGCGTCGATCATGCCGTGGCTGGAGACAGCGACGAACCGTCCCCAGAAGGAATGGCGCCAGTCCATTGAAGACCGCAAGAAGCTTGATGGTCTCTATGAATGCGTGATGTGCGCCTCTTGCTCGACCTCATGCCCCAGCTACTGGTGGAACGGCGACAAATATCTTGGGCCAGCGGCGCTGCTGCATGCCTATCGTTGGATCATTGACTCGCGGGATGAGGCAACCGGCGAGCGGCTTGACCAACTCGAAGACCCGTTCAAATTGTATCGCTGCCATACGATCATGAATTGCACCAAAACCTGCCCCAAAGGGTTGAACCCTGCCAAGGCAATCGGCGCGATCAAAAAGATGATGGTCGAGCGGACCGTCTAGCGAAAACTCATTTTGTGACAACGGCCCGTTGCGCTTTGCGTGGCGGGCCTTTTTAGTGATTGGACCGGCCCCGGAATTTAGGAAGCTTGATATGTCCCACCGCCCCGATGACGCAGATGCCCGGCAAGCGCGCGCGCCTGTGATTTGCTATCCGGTCGATACGTTGCCCACGCCTAACATGGCGCTCTATCAAGCCGCACGCAAAACGCTTCAAAAGACCGGCGAAACGCTGGTGGCCCCGCGCGACGCCGCGAGTTTTAAAGTGCCCGCCGGATATTTCTTTAGAATCACTTCAGTCGAAGGGCCGCAGGTTGGGGATCTCAACCTTTTTAATGCAAATGACCTATCGGAGCGGTTTTATTCGGGCAAGACCCGCGCGTTGCATGGCACTCATATTACGACCGGGGAACAGATGTGGTCATCCTTCCCGACGCTGCGCCCAATGGCGACTGTAACTCATGATACTTTGGGATGGTACGGGATCGACCAATTCGGGGGTTCTGTCCACGATGTCATCGGCACGCGATGCGACCCCTATACCCATAACCTGCTTTCGGGCGGGCAATACCATCACTGTTGCCATTCGAGATCTGACGCGTGCCCTGGCGGACGAAACTGGATTGCCACGTCACGAGGTGGAGCCTTATGTGCACGATGTGCTCAATGTGTTCATGTGCACGGGGTTTACCCGAGATACGGGCCAATATTTTATGAAAGGGAGCCCGGTAAGGCCTGGAGATTTCCTAGAGTTCTTTGCCGAAATTGACCTGCTCGGTGTACTCAGCGCCTGTCCAGGTGGTGATTGTTCTGCCGAGCATTCCAGCGATTCTGCAGCGTGTTACCCATTGCTGGTTGAGGTCTTTGCAGCATCTGATGGTGGTCTGGATGGGTGGGGGCCACCGACCAAAAACGGCTACGATCGCACGCACGGGACTTAGCTATGCCTGCCGGCCGCGCTTGCGCGCGACATGTATTATTTCGCTCTTGGGGCGTTTCACGCCCCGCCGCGAGGGCATCTCCCAAAGAGTATTTTCGACAAAACGAAGCCTATTGAGCCTTTCAGGCAAAGGCTGCTTCGAGCGCGATTTCGACCATGTCTCCGAAGCTTTTTTCGCGATCTTCTGAGGGGAGTGCCTCACCCGTGATCAGATGGTCGGAAACCGTCAGGACGGCCAGGGCGCGCCTTTCATGACGTGCGGCGAGATTATAGAGTTCGGCCGCCTCCATCTCGACACCAAGAATGCCATGCCGCGTCATTTCTTTGTTCAGGTCGGGGCGTTCATCATAAAAGACGTCCGCTGAATAGATTCCACCCACATGTGTTTTCGTGCCTTTTGCAGAGGCAGCGTTAAAAGCGGCCTGCAACAGCTCCCAATCCGCGCAGGGGGCAAAATTGAGTTCTTTGAAAATGCCTGAGGACGGTGTGTTCAGCGTGCTTGACGTCATCGCCAAGATCACGTCACGGATCCCCACTTTGTCTTGCATGCCGCCACACGATCCGATGCGGATGAGGGTTTGTGCGCCGTAGTCGCTGATCAGTTCGTTGACGTAAATCGACAGCGAAGGCATCCCCATGCCGGACCCATGGATGGTGACGCGGTTGCCGCGCCACGTGCCGGTAAATCCCAACATGCCGCGGACTTCATTGACCAGTTTGACATCGTCCAGGAACGTTTCAGCCGCCCATTTTGCGCGGTAAGGATCACCTGGGAGCAGAACGGTTTCGGCAATGTCGCCAGGCTTGGCGCCAATGTGAATAGTCATGGCTTGGTGCTCCTGCAGCTTTGGTCGCTCCAATTATAGCAAGCCTGATCCGGTGCGGAACCGCAATTTAGGTTTTTTGAGGCAACATCCGGGCTTGACGGAAAGACAACAAGCGCCGCTGTCCTTCATCCCATAAATGAAGCCGTGCGGTCGCGAAGCTTTCAAGGATGGTCAGCCGCTGGATTTGTGCCAGCTCTGCATGGTCGCGCAAGACTTCGGGCAGCCGGTAAAATGGGATACGGCTATAGAGATGATGAACGTGATGGACGCCAATATTGGCGGTGAGCCATTGCAACGGGGCCGGCATCACATAGTGCGAGCTGCCGTGAAGTGCTGCATCATGCACCTTCCATTCGCTGGTGCTGTCCCAATGCGTATCTTCAAACTGGTGCTGGACGTAAAACAGCCAGACCCCGAGCGTGGCCGCAACCAATGTGGTCGGAACAAAGATCAGCAGGATTGGTGCAAGACCACCAAAGTAAATCACTGTTCCCAAGATCAAAAAGATCGCGGCGTTGGTGCCCATTGCTGACAGCCAATACTTGAACCCGGCGCGCATAAGCCCCACCGGCAGGCGGTTCTGCAAGAAGAACAAATAGCCCGGTCCTAGCAAGAAAAGCGTGAGCGGGCTACGATAGACGCGGTAGCGTAGCTTGCCGAACCAGCTGCGGGCGGCATATTCATCCACGGTCAGCGTGAAAATCTCACCCATATCGCGCCGGTCGAGATTACCGGAATTCGAGTGATGTACGGAGTGCACCTTCTGCCAGACGTCATAAGGGGTCAGCGTCAAGACGCCCAAAGCGCGCCCGACCCAGTTGCTGACCCGGCTGTCGCGGAAAAATGCGGCATGTCCGCAATCATGCTGAATCGCAAAAATTCGAACGAGGAAAAACCCGTTCAGGATAGCCAAAGGCAGCGTCAGCAGCCAGCTCACCGACAGGCTCCACCAGCTCAGGGCCCAGATAGCAAAGAAAGGAATAAGCGTGACACATAGTTCAAAAATGGACCGCGCATGGTTTGGGTCGCGGTATTTTTTCAGCTCGCGAACCCAGTTGCGCGCGCGTTCAGCCTGCGAGGCCGCTTGGTGTTGTGTCATATGCTCTCGGCCCCAGTGTTTTTCTCTGGTTAGAACAGGCGTGTGCCTGCGCCCAGTCTCTTAGTGCTCAAGTGGTGAGAAACGGTTAAGTTTGCGCAGACTGTGTCGAATTTGTCTGCTTTTTATCCCAATGGACTATTCGGCAAGGGGCATTGCCGCCCGTGCGCGGCGCATCGCCCGCTCGTCGGAAAAGGAGATCATCTGCCGCGTCTCTTCATCCCAGAGCTGCATCCAGATGCATTTGACGGACGTTTTCAGCGTCATTTTATAGGCGCCTTGCAACATCGGCTCATTCTCCAACGCCTCTGGCAATCGGTAGAACGGGATCCGCGCATAGAGGTGGTGGATGTGGTGGATGCCCATATTAGCAGTCACCCACATCAGCGGTTTTGGCAGCACATATTGCGACGAGGAATGCAGCGCTTTCTGATGGATCGTCCAGTCAGGCTGCCAGTCGAATTGCGCCTCCTCGAACTGGTGCTGCACATAGAAGGTCCACACGCCGGCGGATGCACCGACCCAGACCGACGGGAACCAAATCAGCCAGATCGCAGCCCCACCGCCATAGGCGTAAAGCGCAGCTAGAACGCAAAGGATAGCCAAGTTCGTTCCCATCGCGGAGCGCCAGTAAATCCACCCGTCGCGCCACATGCCAAAAGGCAACCGGTGCTGGATGAAGAACAGCCAAACCGGGCCGATGCCGAACAAAAACATAGGGTTTCGGTAAATCTGGTAGGCGAAGCGATGCCAGCGGGGAAGGGCGCGGTATTCGCGCACGGTGAATGTATGCACCTCGCCAATGTCGCGGTCATCGAGATTGCCGAGATTCTTGTGATGGTTCGCGTGCATTTTGCGCCACATGTAATAGGGCGTGAGCGTGATCACGCCCAACACGCGGCCAAACATGTCATTGGCCCGCGCGGTTTTGAACAGGGCGCCGTGGCCCACATCATGCTGCAGTAGGAACATGCGAATGGTGAATACACCCGTCGTCAGCCCGAAGAAAAACGCCAGCGGGTAGCTGATCTGAAGCGCCCAAAGCGCAAGTCCCCAGCTGATCGCAAAGGGTATAACGGTTTGTGCGATTTCCCACCAGGTGCGTGCCGGGATCGGATCTTTATATGCTTTCAACCGTCGCGCCAAAGCCCGCGCATCTTTAGCGCTGATATAGGCGTAGTCCGACTGCTTTTGGGGCAGCGGCTGCGCATTTGCGAGCGTTTCAGGCGGGGTTGGCTTCATAATGTCAAATGTCAGCAGCGGCTTGGGAAAACATCAAAAAATTTGAAACTCTTCAATTGACTCAAACAGTTCTATTGCCAAGCGGGGTTTTACTCAACCCAGGGTCGTGATTGATTCAATGTGTGTTTGTGGCATGGTTGTAGTGACCAGGAGGTGTGCCAATGTCGCGACGCAAGGAATATGAAGGCGCAGAGATTACCGTGAGCTTTGACATGCAGCTCTGCATCCATGCGCGGAACTGCTTCCTTAAATTGCCGGAGGTGTTCGATCCCGGGCAACGCCCTTGGGTGCAGCCAGACAACGCGCCCGCGGAAGAGATCGCATCGATGGTGCGCAGCTGCCCTTCGGGGGCTTTGGCGTTCTGTTACAAAAATGGCCAGGCGGAGGCATCGCCAAAGATCAACCGAATTGCCGTGCTGGAAAACGGGCCGTTGGCATTGGCGGGCGAGGTGACAATTGATGGAGATGAGACCGTGACGCGAGTGACGCTCTGCCGCTGCGGTCTGTCCAAAAACAAACCCTATTGCGACTACAGCCATGTTGAGGGCGGTTTCACTGCAACCGGGGAGCCCGCAGAAGCTGACATCCCGGGCGAGGCCAAGGGAAAGGGCGGTCCTATTGCAGCAATCCGTATCCCGGACGGCCCACTGAAAGTGGACGGCAATGTCGAGATCACCACCGGTACCGGGCGCAAAGTGGCGAGCCAGTCAAAGACCTTTCTGTGCCGATGCGGCGCATCGAAAAACAAGCCGTTCTGTGACGGCAGCCATAAGGAGGCTGGTTTCAGCGACAGCGCTGACTAGTTTGGTTTATTCCGCCGCAATACCTTGCGGATCGACCAGTGTTACAAGGTCTTCCATGATCCGGTTTAGCTCAAAATCCTTGGGTGTGTAGACCTTGCTGACGCCCATGGCGCGCAGACGGTTCGCGTCTTCCTCAGGGATAATGCCGCCGACGACTACCGGGATATGGCCCAGCCCTGCAACATTCATTTTCGCCATCAAGTCGCGGATTAGCGGGATGTGGGAACCTGACAGGATCGATAGCCCAACAACATGCGCCTGGTCTTTCAAAGCGGCTTCTACAATCTCGTCGGGGGTAAGCCGGATGCCCTCATACGTAATGTCCATGCCGCAATCACGGGCGCGCGCCGCGATCTGTTCGGCGCCGTTTGAATGCCCGTCGAGCCCCGGCTTGCCGACAAGAAATTTCAATCGCCGCCCCAACCGGTCCGACGCAGCATCGACCCGCGCGCGTATCTCGTCCAGCCCTTCGGTGCGGTTCGATGGGCTGCGCGAAACGCCGGTCGGTCCGCGATACTGGCCAAACGCGTTGCGCACCATGTCGCCCCATTCACCGGTCGTAGCGCCAGCTTTGGCAGCTTTGATAGAGGCAGGCATGATATTGACGCCGCTTTGCGCGGCCTCGCGCAGCTCAGTCAGAGCCTGTTCAACCGCCCGCCCGTCGCGGGCCTCCCTCCACGCGTCGAGGCGGGCGATTTGGTCAGCTTCCGCATCTGCGTCCGCCACCATAATGGCCTCGTCACCCGCTGTCAGCGGGCTTTCCTCGGCCTGTTGGAATTTGTTGACCCCGACGACGGTGGTTTGCCCGTCCTCGATGCCGGTGATGCGGTTGGCGTTGCTCTCTACCAGCCGCGACTTCATGTATTCGATCGCCTCATTGGCGCCGCCCATGCCGTCGATGGTGGCCAGTTCCGCCCGTGCGCCTTCTTTCAATTGCTCGACCTTGCGGTCCACGGCTGGGTTGCCGTCAAACAGGTCGTCATATTCCAAAAGGTCGGTCTCAAAGGCCATAATCTGCTGCATGCGGAGGGACCATTGCTGATCCCAAGGACGTGGCAGGCCGAGCGCCTCGTTCCACGCAGGCAGTTGCACGGCGCGGGCGCGGGCTTTCTTGGACAGCGTTACGGCCAGCATCTCTATCAGGATGCGGTAGACATTGTTTTCTGGCTGCTGCTCTGTCAGGCCAAGCGAATTCACCTGCACACCGTAGCGAAAGCGGCGGAATTTCGGGTCGTCCACGCCGTACCGGTCGCGACAAATCTCGTCCCACAGGTCCACGAAGGCGCGCATTTTGCACATCTCTGTGACAAACCGGATGCCGGCATTCACGAAAAACGAAATGCGTCCAACCATAGCCGGGAAATGTTCCGCCGGGACTTTTCCCTGCAGGTCATCCAGAACCGCCGTGGCTGTTGCCAGTGCGAACGCCAGTTCCTGCTCCGGCGTCGCGCCTGCCTCTTGCAAATGGTAAGAGCAGACATTCATCGGGTTCCATTTAGGCAAATGCTCGCGCGTGTAGGCCGCGACATCCGTGATCATCCGTAAAGAGGGTTGCGGCGGGCAAATATACGTCCCGCGCGACAGGTATTCTTTTATGATGTCATTCTGCACAGTGCCTTGCAGGGCTGACACGTCCGCGCCTTGTTCGTCCGCGACCGCGATGTAGAGCGCAAGCAACCAAGGCGCCGTCGCGTTAATCGTCATGGAGGTGTTCATCTGGTCCAACGGGATTTCGTCAAACAGCGTTCGCATGTCGCCAAGATGCGCGACCGGCACACCGACTTTGCCCACTTCACCGCGGCTCAGCTCATGATCACTGTCATAGCCTGTCTGTGTCGGCAGATCGAAGGCAACGGAAAGCCCTGTCTGACCTTTCGCCAGATTGCCTTTGTAAAGCGCGTTCGACGCCCGAGCCGTCGAGTGGCCCGCATAGGTGCGAAACAACCAGGGCCGATCCTTTGGACGATCTGTTTGGGTCTCGGACATGGCGCGGCCTCGTGAATCGGTTCGGGTAACTTTATTTCGTATATGAGTTACTAATCGGAATAATGTGGCGTTGTCAATTCGCTGCGTTGCAGAAACGGAGGCAAATCACAGGGGACGGGTGTAGACCATGGTGGTTGCGCTTCGAAACCCGAAGAGATGCCGAAACGGGCCAAGATGCGTGGTCTTTCCGGCCACAAACCCCTCACGTTTATAAAGCGCTCGCGCCCGCGTGTTGGTATCGATCACATCAAGCCGCACCTGCGTTAGCTCTCGACGACGGGCTTCATCCTTCACAGCGCATAGCAATTGCGTCCCCACACCCTTTCCACGGGCATTGGGGGCTACAAAAATACCGTCCATCAGCAAGATGCCCGCTGCAAGGTCGCGCTCCAAAATGGCCAGCAATGGCGCGCGCCAAAGGCTTCCAAATCTCCCGTAGACAGAGACCAGATCCAGCCAATCGCCGCCCACGAAGCTTCCCTCACTGGTTTTGAACCCGGCGACGCCCAGCAGCGCACCGTTTTCAGATAACGCGCTGATCGCGTGGTCGGGGTCAATCACGTCGGTCAGAAATCGTATGGCTTTGTGTTCGGGGCCCATCGCAAGGCCCAGCTTTGCGCGAAAAGCCTGCCAAAACATCGATGCGGCCTCATCTCGGTGATGCGTGGCCAAGCCGGGGCGAATGCTTACATGCTCCATTTTGTTGATGTGGGCATGTGGCCTGAAGAAAACAACGGGATGGCGGTTTGGCGCAATGGATTTACCTCCGACGCGTTCCCTGTCAACGTCGCGCGCATGTTTCAAACCGTTGAACTGCCCATCTGGGCGTTGATCCTGATGGGGCTGCTGGCGGCGGTTACGGCAGCCTCGCATCTGCTTTTCCCCTCTGTGCGCTGGTTCTTCCGCCGCCGGGCGGAGCGCGTTGTGGCGCGGCTCAACGACAACCTCAAACGCCCGATCCAACCCTTCAAGCTGGCGCAGCGGCACGACATGATCCAAAACGTGCTCTATGACCCCGACGTGATCCGGGCCGTCAATGACTATGCAGAAAAGGAAGGCATTCCAGACAATGTCGCCTTCGAGACGGCGGAACGGTATGCGCGTGAAATTGTGCCGTCTTTCAGCGCTACGGTCTATTTTGGGTGGGGCACGCGGCTGGCGAAATGGCTGTCGCGTAGCCTCTACCGAGTGCGGGTTGTGAACCAAACCCATGACGCGATTGAGGCGATCGATCCAAACGCGACCGTTGTCTATATTATGAACCACCGCTCCAACATGGACTATGTGCTGGTCACCTATCTCGCGGCCAAAGACACCTCGCTGTCCTACGCTGTGGGCGAATGGGCGCAAAGCTGGCCGCTGCGCCCACTAATCAAAATGATGGGCGGCTACTTCATTCGGCGCAAATCGCTCAACCCGCTCTACCGCCGGGTGCTGGCGCGCTACGTCCAGCTGTCGACGCGGGAAGGCGTAGCGCAAGCCGTTTTCCCCGAGGGCGGGCTATCGCGGGATGGCAGTTTGGGTGCGCCCAAGCTCGGGTTGATCAGCTATATCGTAGAAGGGTTCGATCCAGCCGGTGTGCGCGACGTGGTATTCGTGCCCGTAGGCCTCAATTATGACCGGGTGTTGGAAGACCGTGTGCTGTCAGCGGCCGCCGGGGACAACCGCAAACGTTTCCGCTTTCGCATCTCCATGGTGTTTCGCTATGTTGGCCGGCATCTGCTGCAACGCGTCACAGGCCGTTTTCACCGTCTCGGCTTCGCGGCTGTTGCCTACGGCACGCCACTCTCGCTGCGTGAATTCCTTAGCACGCCGCATGCGGATGTCGCCCAAGATCTTGGCGCAGCACTTATGGCGCGCGTTGCCAGCTCCGTCCCGGCGTTGCCCGTTCCCATAGTGGCTTGGCACTTGCAACAAGCGGGTGGACAGATCACCAGAGCCGAGCTCACCAAACGCTTTAACGCTGAGATCGCAGCGATGCAGGCAAAGAACTTCAATGTCTGCCTGCCGCAATCGGGGGCCGAAAAGGGCCTCGACGCAGCGCTGCGCATGTTGGAGGCGCGCGGGATGGTTGAGACAAGCGGCGATAATGTCCAGCTAACTGGCAAATACGCCGAATTGGTTCCTTACTATGCGAAATCCATTGAGCATTTGAGCGCTGAAAGCTCTGCGACATAAAATTACAAAAAAAGACCAAATAGGGTTGTAAAGTTACTTTCGCCTCTATATCCATCGCTTATTGGCAGCGCAGCATTTGATTCTGCGCGACAGCATGTGAAAATGAGGAACCCAGTTATGGCCTTAGATACGAGAGACTCTTTCATGGATTATGATGCCCCCGTTAAGGACCTCTATGAGGTCGGTGAAATCCCGCCTCTGGGCCATGTGCCGAAGCAAATGTATGCATGGGCGATCCGCCGCGAACGTCACGGCGAGCCTGAGCAGGCCTTCTTGACAGAGATTGTCGACGTCAAACAGCCCGACAGCCATGAGGTCGTCGTCCTCGTTATGGCCGCTGGCGTGAACTACAATGGAGTCTGGGCAGGTCTGGGTGTGCCGCTCAGCCCGTTCGACGTGCACAAGGCCGACTACCATATCGCAGGCTCCGATGCGTCCGGCATCGTCTGGGCGGTTGGTGAAAAAGTCACTCGTTGGAAGGTCGGCGATGAGGTCGTGATCCACTGCAACCAAGACGATGGCGATGATGAGGAATGCAATGGTGGCGATCCGATGTTCTCCAACTCGCAGCGTATCTGGGGTTATGAAACGCCTGACGGCTCCTTCGCACAATTCACCACGGTGCAAAGCCAGCAGCTTATGCCGCGCCCCCAGCACCTCAGCTGGGAAGAAAGTGCTTGTTACACGCTGACGCTGGCCACGGCCTACCGCATGCTCTTCGGCCACCACCCGCATGAGCTGAAGCCCGGCCAGAACGTGCTGATATGGGGCGCCTCGGGTGGCCTCGGTTCCTACGCAATCCAGCTGGCCAATACGGCGGGTGCGAATGCCATCGGGGTGATCTCCGACGAAAGCAAGCGCGATTTCGTGATGGGGCTTGGCGCCAAGGGTGTGTTGAACCGCAAGGATTTCAACTGCTGGGGCCAGATGCCAACGGTGAATTCACCTGAATACAAGGAGTGGTTCGGCGAGGTTCGCAAGTTCGGCAAGGCCATCTGGGACATCACCGGCAAGGGCAATAATGTCGACATGGTGTTTGAGCATCCGGGCGAAAGCACAATGGCCGCCTCCGTCTTCGTCTGCAAAAAGGGCGGTATGGTCGTCATCTGCGCGGGCACGACAGGTTACAACCTGACAATGGATGCGCGCTACCTCTGGATGCACCAGAAGCGGGTGCAGGGCTCCCACTTCGCGCATCTCAAGCAGGCCAGCTCAGCCAACCAGCTGATGGTTGAGCGTCGTCTTGACCCTTGCATGTCTGAGGTTTTCCCCTGGAACGAAATCCCGCAGGCCCACACCAAAATGCTGCGCAATGAGCATAAGCCAGGCAACATGGCGGTGCTGGTAACGGCGCGCCAAACAGGCCTTTCCACCTTTGAGGACACTTTGGAAGCAAGCCGTCAAGCATAGGTTTCCGCACTTGACGGAACTGATTCTGGACCCTCCGATTCGCTGAATTCGGAGGGTTTTTTTGTGTTTTTACAAGCCGTTGCAATAAAAACAGCGCTTTAGAGATTTAGACCTCACCATTTATGGTGAAGGGAAAAACGCGAATATCGGAACATGTCGCTTCAGAGTATTCTTATTTTAACGTTTGATTAACTGTTCAGAAGGACACTCAACATGACAAACGACTGGATTATTGACGTTTTGACCGATTTGCGGAAGTTTTCCGCCTCCAATTCGATGGGGCAACTCGCAGACCGATTAGACGACACGATCCAGGTGGCAGCGAAAGAGATCGATATTGCTCAATCAATGCCGCAAGCAGGGATGAGTGACATTGAACAAGATCGTAGACATGCAGGCGGCGCTCTCACGGGCAACAACCCTTGAAGAGCTTCAGCGAGCGGCGGAAGCCATTCGCGACGATTACGGGGTCGACCACGTCGTATATCACTGGGTCAATAGCGTAGGCGAACGCTTTGGCTGCGGGACATACACCACCGAATGGATCGACCACTATCTCGAAAAAGACTACCTTTATATCGATCCCGTTATTCTAGGGTGCTTTCACCGGTTTGACCCGGTGAACTGGAAACAACTGGATTGGAGCAGCAAAGGCGCACGTGAAATGCTGCGCGATGCGGCCTCTTTTGGGGTCGGGCCGCAAGGCTTCACCGTCCCAATCCGGGGGCCAAAAGGGCAGTACGCGCTCTTTACCCTCGCCGATAGCCGGTCCGACGCGGAATGGGAGGCCTTGATCAGTGAGAAGAAGAAAGACCTGATCTTGGTGTCTCATGCGTTCAACACCAAAGCGTTAGAGTTGGAGGAGCGGGTTTTCAGCCTCGAAGCGGCACAGCTGTCGCCGCGGGAACGTTCGACATTGACCCTTTTGGCGAAAGGCAAAAATAGGGCGCAAGCGGCGCAAGAGCTAGAGATCTCGGAAAATACACTGCGAGTCTATGTCGAATCCGCACGACACAAGATGGGCGCCCTGAACACTACCCACGCCGTAGCGCGCGCTCTGGCTGCCGGACAAATAGTCGTCTGACCCTTTGTTTCAAAGGGCCAATGACCTGATCGATTCGAATGGTTAACGGAGTCTGATAGCGTCGTTAACCAAGTTCAGATTTTGATTACCGCTTTGGCGCAGCCTTGTTGGCAGCACATCCAGAAGGGTAATCGCCAATGCTTCGCTTCATCTACGCCACTGACCTTGATCAATACCCACTTCTCAAAGACACAATGTTCCGCGACCGGACCACACAGTTTCGCGACCGTTTGAACTGGGCCGTCACCATCGATGAGAAGGGTCACGAACGCGACGAATATGACGCGATGAACCCGCTATATGTTATTTGGGAAGACAGCGACGGTCGCCATGGTGGGTCCATGCGTTTTCTGCCCACGACGGGCGACACTATGATCAACGACCACTTCTCCCATCTGATCGACGGGACCGACATCCGCTCGCCCCTAATCTGGGAATGCACCCGGTTCTGTCTTGCTCCTGATGCTGACCGCCGCGTCACCGCGGCATTGGTTCTCGGTGCGTCCGAGCTGATGGAAAATTTCGCGCTCATGCAGTTCGTTGGCGTTTTCGACCCGCGCATGGAACGCATTTACGGCCTGTTGGGTGTGAAGCCCGAGGTCATCGGACGTGCCGGTGAAGGCCATGAAGAAATAGGCGTTGGGCTATGGGGGTTTGATCAATCCGCCCGTCCCCGGGTCGAGGCGCGCGCCAAGTTCGACAAAACCCAAGCCGAGGCCTGGTTCCGCCATTCCTTCAACCATCCCTACCTTGCGGTAGCCGCTGAGCAATATTTGCAAATTCCGGCCTAGTTCTCCGCGATCCCGCTGGCAGAGACATGGGCGCACCTATAGGGTCGCGTCCATGTCCGAGCTTTCCAAAATCACCTATTCTGACGATCAGGCTGAGGCGTTTGACGCCGTCGCTGACCTGCTGGGCCGCGCCGGTGTCGACATCACCACCGGTGACACGATGCCTCTGCAAGAGGCGCGCGAACAGGTGATGGCCATCGTAGGAAAGGCTGGCTCTGGCAAAACGCTGCTCCTGTCTGAGCTGGTGAAAGCAGTGACGGGGGCAGGGGTCGATCTTGTGTCGGGCGATTATGAAGGCCGGGCGCGCAAGGACCGCCGCACTCTGGCGGTGTTGGCCCCCACCAACAAGGCCGCATCTGTACTCAGAAACCGGGGCGTACCCGCAACGACAATTCACCGCATTCTTTACACGCCTCTCTATGATCCTGACTATGAGCTGATCGCCGATTGGCTCGCAGGCCAAGGGGATCGTCCCGAAATTGAAGGCTTGGCGGACGGCGCACTTGATCGTGCCAAACTGTTCTATGACGCGCATAAATCCGTACCGGGCGCGCTTGCCGCCGCTGGGCTTCGCGGCTCCGACTTCATTCAAGGTTGGAAACGGCGTGAGGACCCGCTCGATATTGGGTTTGTGGACGAAAGCTCAATGCTCGACGAAAAACAATTCGAAGACCTGCGCGAAATCTTCCCGACGCTCGTGCTGTTCGGCGACCCGGCACAATTGGCCCCTGTCGGTTCAAACGGGGACATGGTCTTCGACACGCTGAAAGACGGACGCAAACTGGAACTCAGCCGCGTGCATCGCCAAGACGCAGGCAACCCAATCCTTGATCTGGCCCACGCCTTGGCGGATCCGGACGTCGATTTCTACAAGTTCGAAAACCTCGTCCGAGAGGCTGCACAAAAGGACGACCGTGTTGTCTTTGCCGAACGGGTCGAGGCTGATCTCATGGCCCGCTCCCCTGTTCTGGTCTGGCGCAACGCCACGCGTATCCGTCTGATCCAAGCGTGGCGCGGGGCCTACGGCGCCACTGTCGACACGCTTCTGCCGGGTGAGCCGTTGATCTGCGACGGGATCGAATTGCCAGTAAAGCATCGCAAGAAACGCATTGATCTGGAGGCGCGCGGCCTCGTGAAAGGCGCGCAGGTTGTCTATATGGGGCCCGGCAAAAAGCCCGGATTTTCGCGCCTGCATGTCGTCGGCGCCGAGGATCCGCAGGTCTCAGCGGCCTCAATCATCAAAATCGAAGCCCCTGATGAGGAAGAACCCTTCATCCCATTTGCTGCCCGGATGGGCGCGTCTTTTCTGCACGGGGCGGCCGTGACGATCCACAAGGCACAAGGCTCGCAATGGGACACGGTTCAGGTCTTTGCGCCGGATCTCTATGCCGCTGCGCGTTCGGGACGGTCGGAGGCGGGTCAACCCGTCTGGAAACGCCTCGCCTACGTCGCGATCACCCGGGCAGAAAACCGGCTTTTGTGGATCACACGTAATCGCCTCAGCCGTCCAAGCACGATGCTCGATACCAGCGATTTGGCCGCAATTGCGCCAGCACCCCTAGCGCTAGAGCCGCAACAAGAGCTGCCCGATTAGAAGCGCAAATACCTGAAGAAAGCGGAAGCGAGCCACCCCGCGGAAATCGCAATCACCAGCGACAAGATACCGTAAATCAGGGGCCGCTCATGTGCCAGATCGTAAACCCAACGTTCCAAGCCGACCTTGCGCACGTCGATGAACGTGGTCAGTTTTCCGACAACCTCACCCTCACGGGTGATAAAAATGCGGGTGGGGTAGGTGCCCTCGACCAGATTGGCGGGCAGGTCAATCGTTGTCGAAAACAGCGATTGCTGTTGAACAGCGACGGTATTGTCGAGTTGTTGGTACAGGTTTTGACTTTTGCGAATGCGGATCAGCGCTTCTGTGAAGCTTTCCGGGTCCTCAATATCCGCCGCGGCGCCGACCGAATAAATCGCGCGCGGGATCGAAACCTGATAGCGCAGATCGTCAAGTTTCGACAGCGTTTCGGACAAAACGCCGGAGGAGGCAACAGCATAAAAACTTGGCGCTCGGGCGACCTCAACCGCGTCCACATTGACCCAAATGCCGTAGCGCTTTTCCTTGCGGCGCACGGTCACCGGCCCTGCTGGCCCTGATATCGCAATCACGACATCCAATGGCGCAAGACCACCTTCTTCCCGCGCGCCTTTGATCGCGCCGTAAATTAATATGTCAGAACCATCGAAGTTCGCGGTGATCTCAACATCTCTCAATGACATGTCGGCCACGACTTGTTCTGCGCGCGCGCCAAAGCTGCCAATAAGCACCGCTAAAAGGATCAAAGCAAAGCGCATCAATGCCCGCCCTCGCCAATCGAATACAGCTCCGATGGCATGATCAACAGATCAAGCGCCAGTTTAAAACAGACCGCCAGCACCATGATCGACAGCAAAATCCGCAGTTGTTCCGCCTGCAATTTCGCACCAATCCGCGTGCCAACCTGGGCTCCAATCACCCCGCCCACCAGCAGCAGAACAGCCAAAGCCATGTCGACGGTGTAGTTCGTTGTGGCATGCATCAGGGTTGTAAAACCGGTGACAAAAATGATCTGGAAAAGCGACGTGCCAACGACAACTTTGGTCGGCATGCCAAGCAGGTAAATCATCGCAGGGACCATGATGAACCCACCACCAACGCCCATGATGGCCGCCAGAATGCCCACAAAAACGCCGACCAAAACCGGCGGAATGACGGAGATGTATAAACCGCTCGTGCGGAATTTCATCTTCAACGGCAGCGCGTGCACCAGCCCATGTTTTTTGCGCGCGGGCACCTTATGCGTGCCCTTGGCGCGCCGGATCGCCTTCAGGCTTTCGAAAAACATCAGACCGCCAATAATGCCCAGAAAGACTACGTAGCAAAGCTTTACCAGCAGATCGACCTGGCCCTGTTCGCGCAGGATTGCAAACAGCTGGACGCCCAACGCCGCGCCAACGAGGCCGCCGATCAGCAGCACCGTGCCCATTTTTAGATCAACGGTTTTTCGTCTGAGATGCGCCAAAACCCCAGAGAAGGACGAGGCTACAATTTGGTTCGCTTCTGTCGCCACGGCGACGGCGGGCGGAATGCCGATAAAGAACAAAAGCGGCGTCATCAGAAAGCCGCCACCGACCCCAAACATGCCCGACAGAATGCCCACCAGCCCGCCAAGGCCCAACAATAGAAAGGCGTTCACCGAAACTTCAGCAATGGGGAGGTAGATCTGCATAGCCCCCCTTAGACCCGTCCAGATGGTCGGGGCAATGCCAATCTATAGGT
The DNA here is from genome assembly GCF_055693445.1 of Litoreibacter sp. JB4-2. NCBI lineage: Bacteria > Pseudomonadati > Pseudomonadota > Alphaproteobacteria > Rhodobacterales > Roseobacteraceae > Litoreibacter > Litoreibacter sp. JB4-2. The sequence goes on along the minus strand of NZ_CM146334.1, from coordinate 1,588,455 downwards.
CCAGAGTTCACTTCTTTCTGCAACGCAGAAACAAATGTAAAATTGGGACCGGTTCTTACCGTTCTTTGACGTAAGCCTCGCCACCAGCCCGCGGTGGAATCGCTTTGCCAACGAAGCCGGCCAGGATCACCACGGTCAAAATATAGGGAAGCGCCTTCAACAATTGGATCTGCACCTTGAAGCCCAACAATGCTTCAATCACGTCCGGACGCAGCGCGATCGCTTGCAAGAACCCGAACAAAAGGGTGGCGTAAAGCGCGTGCCATGGCCGCCATTTGGCAAAGATCAACGCCGCAAGCGCGATAAATCCACGCCCCGCCGTCATCTCACGGCCAAAACCTGCATCCAGCCCGGTCGATAGATAAGCCCCTGCCAAGCCGCACAGTAAGCCGCAGATTGCAACGGCTGCAAAGCGCAACCCGATGACGGACACACCTGCCGTATCAACCGCCGCGGGGTTCTCGCCCACGGCGCGCAGACGCAGTCCAAAGCGTGTGCGAAACAGCACGTACCAGCTAAAGGGCACGGCCAGAAGCGCTACGTAAACCAGTATCGAATGTCCCGATATCACTTCGGAATAGAACGGCCCGATGATGGGCATAGTGCTCAAAGCATCGGCGAAGGGCAGGGTGATCTCATTAAACCGCCCGCCCGACGACAGGGGCGGTGTGCGCCCGCCTTGGCTAAACCAGCTTTGCGCGACCAAAACCGTCAGCCCGGAAGCCAAAAAGTTGATCGCAACGCCCGAAATCAGCTGGTTGCCGCGGAAAGTAATGGATGCCACGCCGTGCAGCCCCGACAGCGCAAGCGATGCCATGATGCCCGCAAAAAGCCCCAACCAGACAGAACCGTAAACGGCTGCAATCGCGGCCGATAGGAACGCGGCGGCAAGCATCTTGCCCTCAAGCCCAATGTCGAAAATCCCAGCGCGCTCAGAGAACAACCCGGCGAGGCAGGCAAACAGCAACGGCGTCGCCAAACGAAGTGACGAGTCGAGAATTTGCATAAGCGTCAGATAGTCCATTCGCTCACCCCTCCCTCTTGCGCATCATCAGGAACAGCCGCTCGACAGGCGTACGCACCATGCCGTCCAACGCGCCCGTGAACAGGATCACCAATGCTTGGATAACGATGATCAGGTCACGCGGGATCGAGGTCCAAAGCGCCAGCTCCGCGCCACCTTGGTAGAGAAACCCAAACAACAGCGCTGCCATCAAAACCCCAAACGGGTGGCTGCGCCCCATGAGGGCCACGGCGATCCCGATGAACCCGGCCCCCTCTACGGAGTTCAAGACCAGTCGCTCAGCCTCCCCCATCACGTTGTTGATGGCCATCATGCCCGCCAATCCGCCGGAAATTGCCATGGCGATAACCGTGATCTTCACAGCCGAAATGCCCGCATATTTTGCGGCTGGCTGCGATTTTCCGAAGGCGCGGATTTGGTAGCCCAGCTTGGTGCGCCAGATCAGGTAGTACACGGCCACGCAGGCGATCAGCGCAATGATCAGCGAGACATTCGCGGGCGTCCGCGCCGCAAACGGGATCCCAACCGAGTTCAACATATCACTGATCGTCGGCAAATGCGTGGCTTCCGGGAATTTGCCAGAGGCAGGATCCATTGCACCCGCAGGCCGCAAAATCTCTACCAAGACATAGTTCAAAAGCGAAAACGCGATGTAGTTGAACATGATCGTTGTGATCACGATATGGCTGCCCCGCTTGGCCTGCAAATAGGCTGGGATCAGCGCCCAAAGCGCCCCAAAGGCCGCAGCGCCCAGCGATGCCGCAAACAGCGCCACCGTCCAATGCGGCCAGGGGATCAACAGGCAAATCAACGCAACGCCCAAGCCGCCCAACGTGGCTTGACCCTCACCGCCAATATTGAACAAGGCGGCGTGGTAGGCCACGGCCACGGCAAGCCCTGTAAAGATGAAATTCGTGGTGTAATATAGCGTGAAACCCCAGCCATAGCTGGTTCCGAGCGCGCCCTCGATCATCAGGCTCAGCGCTGCAATCGGGTCTTCCCCAATCGCCAGGATCACCAGCCCCGAAATGAAAAACGCCAGCATCAAGTTGATCAGCGGGATCAGGATAATGTCGGCCCATTTTGGCATGGTTTGCATCTCAGGAGGCCTCCCTTTCCTGTCCGGTCATCCCCGCCATCAGCAGTCCCAGCTCTTTTTCATCGGTCTGTGCAGGTAGCCGCTCGCCCATCATCTGCCCGTCGAAAATCACGGCAATCCGGTCGGCGAGTGACAGGATTTCCTCCAGCTCAACTGAGACCAACAAAATCGCTTTGCCCGCATCGCGCAGCTCGACGATGCGCTGATGGATGAACTCAATCGCGCCAATATCGACGCCGCGGGTCGGTTGTCCGATCAGCAAAAGATCCGGGTTGCGCTCAATCTCGCGCGCCAGCACGATCTTTTGCTGGTTGCCGCCTGAGAAGCTTTTCGCCTCCAGCATCGGATTGTCCGGGCGCACGTCAAACCGTTTGAATTTGCCTGCTGCGTCTTCCTTTATGGCGCTCTGATCCATCAGCAGGCCGGAGTTATATTCCTCCTCGTCATGATATCCGAAGGCCACGTTTTCCCAGGCCTTGAAATCCATGATCAGCCCTTCGCGCTGCCGATCCTCGGGCACATGGGCAATGCCACGTGCGCGGCGCGATTTGGCGTCCGACCGCGCGCCGGTCAGGTCAATTTCCTGACCATTTACACGGATGGTGCCGGTCGCGGATTGGGTTCCGCCCAGCACTTCCAAAAGCTCCGATTGCCCGTTGCCCGCGACCCCTGCGATGCCCAAAATCTCCCCTGCACGCACGTCAAGCGAGATGCCTTTGAGGCGTTTTACACCTTTGCTGTCAGTGACTTGCAGATTTTCGATTTCGAGAACTTTGTCCTTTGGCTGAGCGGGCGTCTTGTCGACCCGCAGCAGGACTTTGCGGCCCACCATCAGCTCTGCCAGTTCCTGCGGGGATGTGTCCGATGTCTTCACCGTCGCTGTCATCTGTCCGCGCCGCATCACCGATACGGTGTCTGTCACCTCCATGATTTCACGCAGTTTGTGCGTGATCAGGATGATGGTCTTGCCCTGCGCCTTCAGCCCCTCAAGGATGCGGAACAAATGGTCGGCCTCGGCGGGCGTCAACACGCCAGTGGGTTCGTCCAAAATCAAAATGTCCGCCCGGCGGTAGAGCGCTTTCAGGATTTCGACCCGCTGCTGCATCCCCACGCCAATATTCTCGATCAACGCATCCGGGTCGACGTTCAACTCATATTCATCCGCCAGCCGGGTCAGTTCCTTGCGGGCCTTGCCCAGGGAGGTGGCAAGCCGCGCACCGTCCTCCGCCCCCAGGATCACGTTTTCCAATACAGAGAAGTTTTCGACCAGCTTGAAATGCTGAAACACCATCCCAATGCCCGCTGCAATCGCCGACTGGCTGTCTGGGATCGGGGTCTTTTGACCGGAGATATAAATCTCCCCGCTATCGGCTTTGTAAAATCCATAGAGGATCGACATCAGCGTTGATTTGCCCGCGCCATTTTCGCCGATAATGCCGTGGATTGTGCCCGGCATCACACGGATCGAAATATCTTTATTGGCTTGCACCGGCCCAAAGGCTTTTGAGATGCCTTTCAGCTCAATCGCGGGGGCTTGATCGTTCATTCCGGCGCTCCGGTGCCAACAAACCCGACCATCCGCGGGATGCGGCCATCAGATGCCATGTCGGCGAAATACTGGCCGTGGTGGACCATGCCATCGGCCATTTTGAAAGCAATCGTTGTGCGCGCATGCGGGCCGGTTTCGGACATGGACACCACTTCTGCAACCGCGCCGGGCGCGTGCTGCGCAAACATGGCAACGTATTCTGTCATCGCTGAGGGCCCTGTCAGCGGCTCCGGCGTGCGCGGGTCCAGATAAATCGCGTCCTCTGTCACGGAAGCCGCGATCTTGTCCGCGCTGCCATCCGACCAAGCGTCGAAAAATGTCTCAAGTGAATGTGCCATAGGCCCCCGCAAAGCCAAAAAAGGGCCACGCCCGTAAAAGCGTGGCCCCAATATTAAAACCCGAACCTTAGAAGGTCAGCGACGGGCAGCTTTCGTCGGACATGTAGTCATGCACGGCGATCTCGCCTGCGATGATCTTGCCGGCAATCGCATCAACGGTTGCTTGCATTTCGGCGGACACCAGGTCTGCGTTGTTTTCGTCCATCGCGTAGCCGACACCGTCTGCGGCGAGGTTCAGAACCTTCACGCCGCCCGGCTGTTCGGTGCCCGCTGTGAACGCGTCATAGACGGCCACATCCACGCGCTTGAGCATGGAGGTCAAGATTTTGCCAGGGTGCATGCCGTTCTGGTTGCTATCAACACCAATGCCCAAGATGCCAGCATCCGCGGCTGCCTGCAAAACGCCAACACCGGTGCCGCCAGCAGCATGGTAGACAACATCAGCGCCTTGGCTGATCTGCGCTTTTGTCAGCTCGGCGCCGGTGACGCGGTCATTCCAAGCGGCGGGAGTTGTGCCGGTCATGTTGGCGATGACGGTGGTGTCAGGGTTGGCCGCTTTCGCGCCTTGCGCGTAACCGCAGGCAAAGCGGCGGATCAGCGGAATGTCCATGCCGCCGACGAAGCCCACAGTGTTGTTTTTGGACGCTTGCGCCGCCATATAGCCCACAAGGTAGGAGCCTTCATGCTCGGTGAAAACCACCGACGTCACGTTCGGCTGGCCCACGACCATATCGATGATGACAAAATCTGTGTCCGGGTAGTCAGGGGCCACTTCGCCCAGCACGTTGCCAAAGGCGAAGCCTGTCATGACGACCGGGTTGGAGCCGGTTTCAGCCAAACGACGCAATGCTTGCTCGCGCTGCGCCTCGGATTGCATTTCGATTTCGCGGTACTTGCCGCCGGTCTCTTCGGCCCATTTCTGCGCACCATTGTAAGCCGCTTCGTTGAACGACTTGTCGAACTTGCCGCCAAGGTCAAATACGATGGCCGGCTCAGCCAGCACAGCGCCTGCGCTCAGTGCGAGTGTCGCGGCTGCGCCCATAAGTGATTTCATGAGGGTCATTAAGGTCTCCCAGATGTTTTGTTATCCGCGCCGATTCAGCTGCGGACCGGGGACCGTCCCCCCGGGTTATTTGCAAAGCTGAGATGTCTCTCAGTAATACCTCATTAAGGGGTATCGCCGGGGGAGGGCAACCGATTCTTAACCCAGACGGGAGCCACTCGGCGCCGTGACCTAAAGTCAGTCTGTTTTTTCATCGCCCAGCGTACGGGCCATCACAATAGCGTCCAGGCCGCCGTAATAGCCCTTTCGCAGGCCCGCCTGCGAAAAACCCAGTGACTGGTAGAGGGCTTGCGCAGCCGCATTTTCGGCAGCAACTTCCAGAAACGCCTGCGCGGCGCCAGCGTCGCTTGCAGCTCTCAGAAAAGCCTGCGTCAGGCGCCTGCCGACACCTTGGCGGCGCGCATTCGGGTCAACAGCTAAAGTGAGCAATTCTGCCTCATCGGCCACCACGCGGCCCAGCAAAAACCCATTGGGCGCGCGTAAGTCCACACTGCCTGGCGCTGCCACCATGCTTTCGATTTCCGTCAAAGACCAAGGGCGCGGGACGGTAAAGCATGCTGCATGCAGCGCGGCCATCTGTGTCGTGTTCAGGCTCATGCGTCCAGAATAATCGGCGCGGGGTCACGCGGCGGGGCGGCATCCGGGGCGCGCACATAAAGCGGGGCAGGTCGGTCAGGCGCGGTTTCTCCGCCCAGATAGCGATAGCTTGCGCAAAGCCCGATCCGCGCAGCCACGTTCTGTAACTCGGCATGGTCCCACGCGCATCCAAAAGGCTTGGCTATTGCCTCCGCCGCAAAACCGCGCACCTGCATGCGTATCGGCAGCTCAAGGTCTGGTGGTGGGTCCGCAGGGTCGATCACGCGCGGCGCGGAATGCGGGACGCCATAGCGAAAATGTTGCACGTAGGCGCTGCCGCGTGGCCCCTCAAGGCTGACAATCTCAGCCGCATGCGCGCCAAGGCCCGTGGGATCACGCATCACTTCAAACAGCGACACGCCCATGACCGGAATGCCAAGGCTCAGCCCCAAACCCCGCGCTGCCGAGACGGCAATGCGAATGCCCGTGAAATTCCCCGGCCCAATGCCGACCGCAATCATGTCCAGATCGGCCCAGGTAATGGATTGATGCGCAAGCGTCCCTTCAAGGATCGGCATCAACCGCTCCACCTGTCCCTTGGTCATCGGCTCGGTCTGCTCATAGCGCGTGAAGTTTTGAACCACCGCCGCCGCGCAATGGGGTAGGGAGGTGTCAAACGCCAAAATCAGCGGCTCAATCGCCATGAGCGTCATTCAAGGCGTCCCGCCCCGTCCCGGTTGAGCCCGGCAGGTCAGCACCCGCCACCCAGTCATGCCGACGCTCGGAAAAACAGTGAAACTCTGGCGCCAAACCGGCGGCTTCTTCGATCACGCCCAGAGGTACCCAGGATTGGTCTGGAACATAGTCAAACCGCCCAAGCATCGGCGAACCGCACGCCTCACAATTCCATCGCCGCACACCCTGAACGAAGGATCGCCCGGGCCCAAGCGCTTCTAGCCCTTCAACACAACTATCTGAAAACGCTGCCAATACGGGGGCCGCAGCGCCTGTCCAGCGTCGGCAATCGTCGCAATGGCAATAGACAACCTGCAGCGGTTCTTTGGAAAAAGTCAGGGTGGACGCCCCGCAATAGCATCGTGCGCTCCGGCCAATACTCACGGCAGTCTGACTGGCCATATCAGGCCGCGACGGGACGGACTTCCACAACTTCAGGGATGTAGTGGCGTAGCAGGTTCTCGATCCCCATTTTCAAGGTAAGGGTCGACGATGGGCATCCGGCGCAAGCGCCTTGCATGTGCAAATAGACAACGCCGCGATCAAATCCGTGGAACGTGATGTCGCCGCCGTCTTGCGCCACTGCTGGGCGCACGCGGGTATCCAAAAGCTCTTTGATCTGGCCGACAATCTCGCCGTCTTCGCCGGTATGTTCCGCGTGGCCGGAGGACGCTTCGCCCTCAACCGCCTTCGCGCCCGACTGGTAATGTTCCATGATCGCGCCAAGGATTGCCGGTTTGATATGGTCCCATTCGGTCGCGTCCGCTTTGGTCACGGTAACAAAATCAAGCCCCATGAATACGCCGGTGACGCCCTCAACCGCGAAAATGCGCGTGGCAAGTGGTGAGCTTGCCGCTGTGTCGGGCGACGGAAAATCTGCGGTGCCGACCTCCAGCACGGATTGGCCGGGCAGGAATTTCAGCGTTGCGGGGTTTGGCGTGGATTCTGTTTGGATGAACATGAGAGGCCGACCTTTTCTATCAGGCTTTTAATATGTGCGCGAAGCTCACAAAGGTCAAGAGTTTAGAATTGTTCTAATAGTGGCATTTAGCTGATCGCTTCCAGTCGTTCTTTGCTCATGTCGCCGGGGACCACAGTGATCGGCATCGGCAGGTTGCCTGAATTGCGGGTCAGCTCCGTCACCAAGGGGCCGGGGCCGCCATCAGTGCCCGCGCCAAGAACCAAAACGCCCACTTCCGTATCTTCCTGCACCTGCGCCAAAATCTCGCGCACTGGTTCCCCTTCGCGGATCATCAGCTCCGGGTCGACGCCCTGCTTGTCGCGCATCCATTTGGCGAAGACCTCGAAATGCGCGTGAATACGCTCTCGGGCCTCTTCGCGCATGATGTCGCCGACGCCAATCCAATGGTTGAACTCTTCGGGAGGGATAACGGCCAACACTTCGACCCCGCCGCCGGTCCGCGCGGCGCGCATAGCGGCAAAACGCATCGCATTGAGGCATTCCTTACTGTCATCGAGCACGACCAGAAACTTGCGCATGATATGCCTCCTTCAGTCACGGCATTGGCCATAATGGGGGAAGGGTGCATGTGGCGCAACCGCGAACGCGGACGTCACAAAAGCTAAAACGAAAAGTGGTTACATAGTTTTGGCAAGTCCGCGGGAATAAACGCGCTAAGTTAAGCGTATTGCCAAACAAGCCCATTTTAAAAAAGGAAATCAGATGCCTCATTTCATTCGTGCATTCTTCATGTCAACGGCGGTAACGGTTGCTGCCGCGCAAGCCGCGCCAGTTGATAATTTCACCGGGTTCGTCGGGTTTGGCGACAGCCTCAGCGACAAGGGGCGGCTTTTGCAGCTGCAACCGCCAAGCCTTGGCGGGCGGTTCTCTGACGGGCCAACCTGGATGGAAATCGTCGGCGCGGAATTCGAAAAACGCGGCCAGGCGAATTTCAACCTCGCCCTAGGCGGCGCGACCGCCGGGCCTGATAATGACAATGACGCGGCCTTCCAGCAATTTGATGCCGCGCGCACGCCTGACCCCAACAATCCCGACGATATCCCGGTATTTGAACTGCGCAATTTCTCCGCGCAAGTTGATGCCTTTGAAAACGCCGGGTTTGATGATCAGACCGGGGAAAACCCGCTTGTCGGCATTTTGATCGGTGGCAATGATTTCCTGCAAGGCAACGCTGATCCATTCGCCGTGATCAACAATATTGTGGCGGGTATTTTGAAGATCGCAGCGCTGGGGCCGCAATACGATTCATTCCTGGTGTCCAATAGTACCTCCGCCGCTTTTCTACCGCAGAACGCAAATCTCAGCGCCTTGGACAAGGCGCGGCTTGATGCGGAAGCCTTCGCCTTCAACGCGGCATTCGAAGGCACGTTGGCCGCTTTGGCCGCTCGCGAAGGGTTGGAGATCGAAATTTTTGACCGGTTCACCGAGACACAGAAGATACAGTCCTTGGCTGCGGAGGTAGGCCTGATCGCAGACCGGGCATGCACCACGAGCGTCGGCTCCCCGATATTTGATCCCAACAACGCCTGTTTGGTGCCGGGGTCGTCTGAGGCCTTTTTGTTTGTCGACAACGTGCATCCCGGGGCGTTTGTTCACGCCGGATGGGGCTCTGCGGTGGTCGATCAAATCTCAGACCGCCTCGCGCCCGAGCTGGCCCCAGTTCCCTTGCCTGCGGGCCTGCCAATGTTACTTGCGGGGCTCGGGCTATTCGCCGTCATGCGCCACCGACAGCGCGCCGCATGAAAAAAGCGCCCCGGCACGTACCGGGGCGTTCTCTGTTAACCGTTTTCCATCGGCCCGCCGGCGTCCTTCCACTCGGAGATCCCACCAATATTGGTGACATTGGTATACCCCATATCAACGAGGGTCTTGCCGCTTAATGCGGCCTGACCACCCGCGCCGCACACCAGATAAAGTTCCGCATCTTTGGTGAAAGCAGGGTTGTGGAAGCTCTCCATCGCCGGGTCCGCAATGAATTCGATCATACCACGTGGCGCACGAACAGCGCCCGCAATGGTCCCGCTTTCCGCGATTGAACCCGCATCCCGCACGTCAACAAAAACCGCATCTGTGCCGTGTTTTGCAATCGCATCGCCGCCCGGGATGCGCGGTACGACCGCATTGGCGTCATCAAGAAAGTCTTTCGCAGATTTCATGGGGCTGTCCTTTCAAATCAGTTATTTGGAACGCCCGAACAGGGCGAGATAGGCAACAACAAACAACGCCAGTGACGCAGCTATCCAAAAGATCAGGCCTGTCATCCCGGCTGGTCCGACAAAGCCCAATCCCAATACATCTCCCGCACCTGTTTGGTGACGGGGCCTTGCTGGTAATGGGTGCCGTCAAATTCGCTGACGGGCGTGACTTTCATCATATTGCCGGAGGTAAAGACCTCATCCGCGCCGCGAAAATCGTCAAAACTCAGCACGGTTTCATGTACGGTCACGCCGTTTTCGCGCAGGTTTTTCATATGCCGGGCGCGGGTGATCCCGGCCAGAAACGTGCCGTTGGGGGCAGGGGTAAATACCTCCCCATCCTTGACCATAAAGATATTCGCCGTTGCGGTTTCAGCGACATTTCCCAACGCATCTGCCACCAGCGCGTTGCCAAACCCTTTGCTGCGCGCCTCTATCAGCATGCGCGCGTTGTTGGGGTAAAGGCAGCCTGCCTTGGCATTCACGACTGCATCCTCCATCACGGGACGGCGGAATTGCGTTGTCGTCAGCGTCGTAGCTTTGCCGGCAGGCGCCATCGGAATTTCCTCAAGGCAGATCGTAAAGCCGGTAGAGCCGGGCTTGGGGTCCACGCCCAAATCGCCGCCATCCAGCGCCCAATACATGGGGCGGATGTAAACTGTGGCGCCGGGCTGGTACATCGCCAGCCCTTCATGTACCGCTTCGACTATTTGCGCGGTCTCCATCGTCGGCGTGATCATCAACGCTTCTGCCGAACGGTTCACCCGCGCGCAATGCGCCTCCAGATCGGGGCACACGCCTTCGAAAAACCGCGCGCCGTCAAACACGGAGGTGCCCAGCCAAGCTCCATGATCACCTGCGCGAATGATTGGCAGGTCGCCGTCATGCCAGCTTCCTTCGAAATATGTCTTGATATTGGTGCCGGTCGCCATGGTGCTTCTCCTCGCGCATCGGTCCAAGGCTAGGATGCGCGGCGGTCAAGGTCCAGAGCATGCGTTTTGCGGCGTCCGACAAAAAATGCCCCCGGCAGGGACAGGCCGGGGGCAAAGAAGATGTGCAGCCTCATTTGGGTGCTTCCAATCGGCCTGCTATGGGGGACCAAGGCCGCTGCACGACTTTCGATGCCAATGAAATAGGCGGATTCGGAATCGGCGCGGTGTCAGTTTTGTTGCAAGATTATGACAAAACGCGAGGCCGTGCTCAGGCCCCGACCATTCCCACAATTTCATATGTTTGTTTCAGGATCGGCGCGGCCACGGCGCGGGCGCGCTCGGCCCCACGGGCCAGTATTTTGTCGATTTCGTCGGGGTGCTCCATCAACCGTGCCATTTCGCCCGAGAGGGGCGATAGCTTGGCGACCGCCAGATCTGACAGCATCGGCTTGAACTCAGAGAATTGCTTCCCGCCCACATCAGCCAACACTTGATCGACTGTCTTGCCTTCAAGCGCTGCGAAAATATTGACCAGATTGCGCGCCTCGGCCCGGTCTCTCAAACCCTCCGCCTCAGACGGCAACGCGTCCGGGTCGGTGCGCGCCTTGCGGATTTTCTGCGCAATCGCATCGGCGTCATCGGTCATGTTGATCCGGCTCATGTCGCTTGGGTCGGATTTGGACATCTTTTTGGAGCCGTCGCGCAACGACATCACCCGCGTGGCCGCGCCCTCGATCACCGGCTCAGTCACAGGAAAAAAGTCGACGCCGTAGTCATGGTTGAACTTCTCGGCAATGTCGCGCGTCAGCTCGACATGCTGCTTCTGATCCTCCCCCACGGGCACATGGGTGGCGTGGTAAATCAAAATGTCAGCCGCCATCAGCGCCGGATAGGCAAACAGACCCACGGAGGAGGCCTCCCGGTTCTTGCCCGCCTTGTCTTTGAATTGCGTCATCCGGTTCAACCAGCCCATCCGGGCCACGGTGTTGAAAATCCAGCCCAGCTGGGTGTGCTCGGGCACTTGGCTTTGGTTGAACAATATGGACTGCTCCGGGTCGATGCCGGACGCAATGAAGCCTGCGCACAGCTCACGCGTGTTGCGGCGCAGCTCAGCCGGGTCCTGCCAGACGGTGATCGCATGCAAATCGACCATGCAGTAGATCGTCTCGAAATCCGCCGCCTGCATATCCACGAAACGCTTGATCGCGCCCAGATAATTGCCCAGCGTCAACCCGCCAGATGGCTGGATGCCGGAAAAGACGCGCGGTGTGAATGTTGTGGCCATGAAACGGCCCCCCGTCTGGATAAACTCAACGTCATCGCTTAGCTATTGCCCAAACCCAGGTCAACCGGAGCAGGCAAGATGTACAACCCAAATGCGGATGAAAGCCCGTTCAACCCGTTGCCAACGGTGGTCATTGCGCTCGCCATGGTCATGGCCGCGGTAGAGATCGTCTTGCAAGCAGGCGAAAGTGGGTTGGTAGGCGGGCCCGGCGCCATCGGCTGGCGCATCGCCGCGATGCAGGATTACGCCTTCATCCCCTCGCTCTGGAGCTACATGTTGGAAACCGGCCAGTTCCCGCCTGAGCACCTGCTGCGTTTCGTGACTTACCCCTTTATCCACGGCTCCTTCACGCATGCGGCCTTCGCGGTGGTGATCGTGCTGGCCATCGGCAAAGTGGTGGGGGAGGTGTTCTCGCCCATAGCCTTTCTGGCAATGTTCTTTTTGTCTGCCATTTTCGGCGCGCTGGTCTTCGGGCTGATCACCGATGCGACTGTGCCCTTGGTTGGCGCCTATCCCGGAGCCTATGGGCTGATCGGCGGATTTACTTTCCTGCTTTGGGTGCAACTGACACAGCTTGGCCAAGACGGCAAAAGCGCCTTCACGCTGGTAGGGTTCTTGCTGGGCATCCAGCTCGTCTTCGGCGTTCTCTTTGGCGGCGGGCTTGACTGGATCGCAGATGTGGCCGGCTTCGTCTGCGGCTTCTTGCTGTCCTTTCTGGTCAGCCCCGGCGGCTGGTCACGGGTCTTGGAAAAGATGCGCAACAGATAGCGTCAGCTATTGGGCCGCAAGGTCGGGTCTGCGGACAAAGCTGCCGTTCCAGCTTGGTGCTACGCTCCCGTACTTAGTCGATAGTCCTGACGACTTGTGCTCGGAAATCCGCGAAAGCGCCTATCAGTTCCGTCTCAGACCCAATATCGTAGTGGTTTGCAAAGACTTCGGCGCCCGACACGATTTCCAAGACCTCGCAAAATGCTGTGCCTTGTTCCCAGTAGGTAAGCCGACCAACTGCTGAGTTACTCTCGAATTCAACGTATACCGCCGGATTTGACGTCGGCTTACAAATCACCAGTCTGGGGTTTGGCAAAGCGGGGAGCAGTTGATGTTTGGCAAGCTCTGAAAACTGTCCGACGGATGGAGTCATCGACTTCACAAAACCAAACCTAAACTTTGTAGCCAACTTGTTGCCGGTTTGGCCGACCGTCAACACGCCAGTAGACTTGGAACATCGCCGCTGTTTCCTTTTATCTGCTAAGGGCTCATTGCCGCCGTAGAAAATCTGGTTGCTCCCTCTAACGCCGCAGCGCCTGCCTGATTTCGCTGGGGTGGAACGCTCCCAATGCCTTTCCGACAAGCACGTAAAACGCCCCGCCGCCGATCAGTAAAATCGCGAGTGCCGGGTACCGCACGCCGGGGGAGCCGAGCGCTTGTAGCAGCACGATCTGCAGAACATAAAGCATACCCCCCATCAAAAGGGACGCGATTACGATCCGTGGCATGCGCTTGGAAAACCGTGCATCCATTCGCGCCGCCGTGCCGAATTTGCGTGCCGAGCGCCACAAAAGCCACGCCATGGTCCAGCCTGCCAATGTGGTCGCCAGTGCTGCGGCGAGGTAGTCGAGATAGGCCCACAATCCAACGGCAATCACCGCATTCACAACCATAGCGACCACAGCGAAATAGAATGGGCGCTTCGTGTCTTCGCGGGCAAAGAAGATCGGCTGGTATATCTTTTGCAGAACAAACGCCGGAAGCCCCAGCCCGTAAACTGCAACAGCCAGAGCGGTCGCCGCCGCGTCATCCGACGTAAACGCCCCGCGCTCAAACAGGACCGAGATGATCGGCAAAGGAACCACCATTAAGGCCACTGCGCAAGGCAGGGTCAGGGCCAAAGCGACCTCACCTGCGCGGCTCAGGGCTTCTTGCCCACCGGCCTCATCGCCCGCTTGTAGACGGCGTGACAGCTCCGGCAACAGCACCACCCCAATCGCAATCGCGACGACGCCCAAAGGCAGCTGATAGAGGCGGTCCGCGTAGTTTACCCATGCAATCGCGCCCTCCGTCCAACTGGCCACATTGCGCCCGACCAGCAAGTTGATCTGCACCACGCCGCCTGCAAGCGCTGCGGGTGCGGCAATGATCGCCAGGCGTTTCAGCTCCGGCGTCATGCGCGGGCGGGTCGGGATCAGCCGGTATCCTGCTTTGGCGGCGGCCCACCAGACCAGTGCAAGCTGTGCTATGCCCGCAACGGGTACCGTCCAGGCGAGCGTCAAACCAAGGTCGAAGCCCAAGTAATAAGCCCCGCTTACCGCGACAATGAAAAGGATGTTGAGCAAAACCGGTGCGGCAGCAGCGGCTACAAACCGACCGGTCGCGTTCAAAACGCCAGACAAAAGCGCGGCCAGTGAGATGAACAAGATATACGGAAACGCGATGCGTCCAAACAGCGTTGCCAGCTCTAGCCGCTCATCGGCGGCAAATCCTGAGGCCATCAAAAGCACCAGCCCGGGCATGAAAATCTGGGCCAATGCGGTGAACACGATCAAGAGCGTCGCCAGCCCCGTAAAGGCGTCACGCGCGAATTCATGTGCGCCGTCACCGCTTTCGACTTTTTTCGAAAACATCGGCACGAAGGCCATGTTGAACGCGCCTTCCGCGAAAAAACGTCGGAACATGTTGGGCAAGGAGAAGGCGATGAGAAATGCCTCGGCAACCGGTCCCGCGCCGAGAAAGCCCGCGATCAGAACGTCGCGCACGAAGCCCAGAATGCGAGATAAAAGCGTCCAGATCCCGACCGTGGCAAAGCCGCGCATCAACCCGGACGGCTTGCTCACGGTTTGGCCCTTTCGACGCCCTGCGTGATCGCTGCGCGCAGTTTTTTCTCGATGCTGGCCTGCTTGTCTTTGGCGTGGAACTTCAACCCGAACATGTCCTTGACGTAGAACGTGTCTACCACCTGCTCGCCGTAAGTCGCTATCACGGCAGAGGCGATGTAGATGTTCGACGCCGCCAGGGTCCGTGTCAGATCGAACAGCAATCCGGGCCGGTCGCGGGTGTCGACTTCGATGATCGTGTAAATCTCCGAGCCGTCATTGTCGAAAGTGATCGAGGTGGGCACGCGGAATTGGCTTTCACGTTTCTTGACCTTGTCACGCGGCGCAAGCGCATCGCGGGCCAGTACTTCGCCCTTCAACGTCTTGTCGATCATGTTTTTCAGGCGCGGCAGTTTGCTCGCTTCATAGGGGTGGCCTTCAATGTCTTGCACCCAGAAAGCAGAGGTCACGAAGCCGTCTTTTGTGGTGTAGGTTCTTGCGTCAACGACATTGGCCCCGACAAGGGCAAGTGCGCCGCAAATGCGTGAGAAAATGCCGGGGTGATCGGCCATGGCAAAGCAAACGCGCGTCGCGTCGCGATCCTCATCGGGGGTCAGACGTGTTTGAATGTCCTCCGTCGCAAGCCCAAGCAGCAATTCCGCAAAATCAACATGGGCGGTGACATGCAGGCCTTGCCAATAGGGTGGGTAATGGCGCTGGGTTTCGCGACGCAAGGCTTTGCTGTCCCAGCCGGGAAGCGCCTCGCGCAGATTGCGTTTTGCCTCCGACCCGCGTGCTTCGCGGTTCAGCGCTTCCATCCCGTCCTCAAGGCCGCGCTTGGTCTGTCGATATAGCGCCCGAATGAGCGAGGCTTTCCAATTGTTCCACGTATTGGGCCCGACGCCGCGAATGTCGCACACGGTCAGCACGCAAAGCAGGTCGAGCCGTTTGACCGTTTTGACCGCCTTGGCAAAGTCGCGCACGGTGCGCGGGTCGGCAATGTCGCGCTTTTGGGCCATATCCGACATCAGCAAATGGTAGCGCACCAGCCATTCGACCGTTTCGCATTCCTCAGCGTTCAGGCCCAATCGCGGGGCGACTGTGCGCGCAATCTTGGCGCCAAGGATGGAATGGTCCTCGTCGCGGCCTTTGCCCATGTCATGGACCAGCAGGGCCACATAAAGCACCCGACGGTTGATCCCGCGCTTCAAGATGGAGGAGGCGACCGGAAGCTCTTCGATCAGCTCTTCGCGCTCGATTTGCGCCAACACAGAAATCGTCTGGATCGTATGCTCATCGACTGTGTAGCTGTGATACATGTTGAACTGCATCATCGCGACGATCTTGCCAAATTCGGGGATGAACGCGCCCAGAACGCCCAGCTCATTCATCCGGCGCAGCGCACGTTCCGGGTTGCCGTGCTTGAGCAGCGTATCAAGGAAGATTTTCGCAGCGTCCTTGTTCCACCGGGTTTTCTCATCCAGCAAATGCAGGTTGGCGTCGATCAGCCGCATCAGGTCGGGGTGAATCAAGTAGCCCGTGCGCAGTGCTTCTTGGAACACCCGCAACAGGTTGAGCGGGTCGCGCAAGAACGTCTTTGGCCCGGAAATATCCAGCCGGTTCTGGCGCAGCTTGTAGCCGGGTTTCAGCTTTTTGCGGCGCGCGTTGCGGAACATGGAAAAGAAGGTGGGCTCTTGTTTGACATGCTGGGCTTCCAGATCGGTCAGGATGATCCGGGTCAGCTCGCCCACGCGGGTGGCGTGGCGGAAGTAATCCTGCATGAAATGCTCAACCGCCCGCCGGCCGCCATGGTCGCGATAGCCCATGCGGGAGGCGACCTCTACCTGCATGTCGAAGCTCAGGACCTCATTGGCGCGGTTTGAGGCCAGGTGCAGATGCGACCTTGTGGCCCACAGGAAATTCTCCGCGGCGGCAAAATCTTCGCGCTCCTCTTCGGTGAAAACCTTGGCGTCCACCAACCCCGCGACTGTTTTGACGTGGCGGGTATATTTTGCAATCCAGAACAGCGATTGCAGGTCGCGCAGCCCGCCTTTGCCCTCTTTGATATTGGGCTCCACAAGATAGCGTTGCCCGCCATGGCGCTTCAGCCGGTCTGAGCGCTCGCTCAGCTTAGCCTCGACAAATTCGCGCTTGGTGTTGTCGAACAGCTTGGTCCAAAGCTTTTCGTCCAGCTCGGTCGCAAGTGCCGCGTCGCCCGCAATCAGCCGATGTTCCAACAGCGCGGTACGGATGGTGAAATCTTCCCGCGCAAGCCGCAGGCAGTCATTGACCGTGCGTGAGGCATGGCCGACTTTCAGCTTCAAATCCCACAGGATGTAGAGCATGGATTCGATCACGCTCTCTGCCCAGGGCGTTATTTTGTAGGGCGTCAGAAACAGCAGATCGACGTCCGAAAACGGTGCCATTTCCCCGCGCCCATACCCGCCAACGGCCATCAGGGACAGCCGCTCAGCTTCGGTCGGATTGGGCAGCGGATGCAGATATGTTTGCGCCACGTGCAGCGCCGCGCGCACCAGCCCGTCTGTGAGATAGGTGTAGGAATGGGTCAGCGGGTAGGCCGCCATCGGCTCCGCCACAAAGGCCTGCGCAATGTGCTCGCGGCCCAGCGCCATAGCGTCTTTCAACGTGGTCACGGTGGCGGCACGTATCGATTTCGCGTCGGTGGCATCAGACATGGCCACCTCTAGCGTTTTGCGCACCGCGTCCGCGTCAAAGATCTGTTGCGCGGGGCAAATCAGGTCGCCCAGATCGGCGGGCGACCCCATCAGCGATAAAGGATCAGAACCCGCCAGTGCTGAAGGATTTTGGAGCTGGGTCAATGATCTGGACCTGCGCGTCAGTTACTTGGGCCACGGCCAGAGCACGTTCGATGGTGCCATCCGCTTTCAGGCGGAATACCCCGTTCACCCCGGCAAAACCAGAGGCTTGCGTCAGGTTTGCGGCTGTAGGCGCCAGGTCTTTGGCGGCCAAAGCGCCGATTGCCGCTACGCCGTCATAGCCAAGCCCCGCAATCGCGCCAGGCGAAAACCCGTGCACCGCTTGGTAGCGCGCGTTGAATTGCGCCGTCAGGTTGGGGTCGGGCAGGGCGAACCAACCGCCTTGCAGGCCGCTCAGCTGCAGGGTCTGGGGCGGCACGTTCCAAGGCGTCAGGCCGATATATTTGGTGCTGGCCGGGTTGATGCCTTGTGACGGCAGCAATTCTGCAAGAAACGGCAGAGCGCCGGCGCTGCCATCGGTGATCATGATGGCATTGGCCGCATTGTCGCGCACGCTGGCCTTGATCTTCGGCATGGCCGAAGCGATGCCCGGCTGGCTGAATTCGAACGAGCCGTCGCCGACCACTTGCACGCCCGCATTGCCAGCTGCCCGCGCAATGGATGCGCGCGCGATCTGGCCCACAGGCGTGGTCGGATGCACGATCACCAGCCGGTTGCGCCCTTGGGCCGCGGCGTAGCGCATCAGCCGCGTCGCGGTGTTGTCAAATGTGTTGCCCAGCACGAACAGGTTGCCGCCCGCGATAGACGTGTTGTTGGAAAAGGCCAAAACACTGATGCCGGATTCCTGGGCTGCAACGGCCGCGGCATTGGCCGCATCAGACCGTAGCGGGCCCAAGATCACATCGGCCCCGTCCGCAATGGCTTGTTGCGCGGCGCTTGCGGCACGCGCGGACTGGCCTGCGGTCGGATACACCGTGATCTCAATCGTGCCGCCAAGGTCAGCTGCTGCAAGTCGCGCGGCGTTTTCCAGCGAGCGCGCAATCGCGTCGTCGCCGCTGTTGGGCGAGCCGTAGGGCACCAAAAGCGCAACCTTGCGGTCTGCACCGGGCGTTGTCACTGGCGATGTCGTGGGGGCGGGCAGGTCGCAGGCGGCGACGATGGCTGCCAGCCCAAGCGCGGCCCCCCAACGCGCGCCCTTGCGCACGGCTTTGAAAAGGTTGAACATCGTCGAAATCTCCTTGCTCCCCACTGGCGCGCGCATGACGCTTCCAGACTGTCTGAGCGCAAACTAGGCGTTCCGGGGAAGCAAGTAAATGTGAAGGATGGCGCAAAATTCCCATGACAGCGGCAAATCGCGTAGCTCTGGCGCCGGGGCTCTACTTTCTGGCAACTCCGATTGGCACGGCGCGCGACATCACGCTGCGCGCGCTTGATATCTTGGCCTCTGCTGACGTGTTGGCGGCAGAAGACACGCGGTCCTTGCGCAAACTGATGGACATTCACGGCGTGCCCTTAGAGGGCCGCCCGCTGATCGCCTATCACGACCACAATGGCGGTGCCGCGCGGCCAAAATTGTTGCGCGCCTTGGAAGAAGGTAAATCCGTGGCCTACGCCTCGGAGGCCGGAACGCCCCTGATCGCTGACCCCGGCTACCAGCTTGGCCGCGCGGTACGTGAGGCGGGCCATCTGGTCACGGCAGCGCCGGGCCCTTCGGCAGTTCTGAGCGCACTTGCCATCAGCGGGCTGCCCACGGACAGCTTCTTCTTTGCAGGTTTTGCACCCAACGCATCAGGGCCGCGCCAAACCTTCTTTCGCACGCTGGCAGAGGTGCCGGGCACGCTGGTTTTTTACGAGTCCCCCAACCGTGTTGCGAAATCTCTGGCCGATATGGTCAAGGTGTTCGGCCCGGAGCGGGAAGCCGTCATGGCCCGCGAATTGACCAAGAAATTTGAGGAGGTCTGCCGCGCGCCGTTGGGCGAGCTGGCGCAGGACATGGCGGCGCGCAAGCTAAAGGGTGAGGTCGTGTTGCTGGTGTCGCGCGGCGCGCAGGTCGTACTTGATGAAAGCTCTCTGGAAAAAATGCTGCTTGAGGCGCTGAAAGAGGGCTCTGTTAAAGATGCCGTAAATCTTGTCGTGCAAGAAACGGGCGAGAAACGCCGCAAAATCTATCAGATGGCGCTGAAGCTTGGGGATGACATATGAGCGGGATCGTCAGCTACCATGCCGGGTTAAGCGCAGAGGACTGCGTTGCGCGGCGTTATGTCGAGAATGGGTATGCGATCACCGCAAACCGGTTTCGTGGCGCCGGCGGCGAGATTGATCTGATAGCAGAACGTGACGGCGAATTGGTCTTTGTCGAAGTCAAGAAAAGCAAAACCCATGCCTCCGCCGCTGAACGGTTGCTGCCACGCCAGGTCGCGCGGCTGTTTGCGACAGCGTCAGAATTTCTGGCAAAAATGCCAAATGGCCAAAACACTGTCAGCCGCTTTGACGTTGCATTGGTCGACAGCGCTGGTCGCGTCGACATTTTGGAAAACGCGCTCTCCGCGTAACAGCGCACATCCCCTTTGCGCGGATCACGCATTGCCAGCCCCACAACTTCGCGGCATGTAGAGCCTGTCAAACGGACAGGAGACAGCGCCATGGCCCTCAAAGTTGCGATCCAGATGGACCCGATCGACGCGATTGATATCGACGGCGACAGTAGCTTTCGCATCGCCGAAGAAGCGCAGACCCGCGGTCATGAGCTGTTTTTCTATACGCCCGACCAACTTGCCTACCGCGAAGGCCGTGTCTTGGCGAAAGGCTGGCCGCTGACGGTGCGGCGCGAAAAGGGCAACCACTTTTCTTTAGGTGAAAAGCAGGAAATCGACCTCGCTGATTGGGACGTCGTGTGGCTGCGCCAAGACCCGCCTTTTGACATGGGCTACATCACGACAACGCATCTTTTGGACCGCATTCACCCGAATACCTTGGTCGTCAATGACCCGACATGGGTGCGCAACTGGCCTGAAAAGCTGAAAGTGCTCGACTACCCCGACCTGACCCCGCCCACAATGATTGCGCGCGATCTGGACACGCTGAAAGCCTTTCGCGACACGCATGGGACCGTGATCCTCAAGCCACTTTACGGCAATGGCGGCGCGGGCGTGTTCAAGTTGGGGGCGGATGACAGCAACATCAATTCGCTGCATGAGCTGTTCACCGGCATCAATCGCGAACCGCTGATCATGCAGAAATTCCTGCCCGATGTGTCAAAGGGCGACAAACGAGTGATCCTGGTGGATGGCGAACCCGTGGGCGGCATAAACCGGGTGCCCGCCAAGGGTGAGACACGGTCGAACATGCATGTCGGCGGCAGGCCAGAGCCGACCACCCTGACCGAGCGCGATTTAGAGATTTGCGCACGGATCGGCAAAGATCTGAAAGACCATGGCCAGGTATTCGTCGGCATCGACGTAATCGGCGGCTGGCTGACGGAGATCAATGTGACATCCCCCACAGGCCTTCAGGAATTGGAGCGCTTTGACGGGGTCAATGTCACCGCCAAAATCTGGGAAGCGATTGAGGCGAAACGCGGCTAACGGCGCGGTTTTGGAACTTTCGCACGCGAAAGCTTTTTGGCTAAGTCGTTGAAAGAAACCAGTCGGGACGCAGCTAGTTTGGTTTGGCAACGCTATGTTTTATATAGGTTTTGTTAACTTTTACGAGGCTAGGCCGCCACGCGAAAACTGACGGCCTCAGCCACATGGTTCGACAAGACCTGCTCGGATCCGGCCAGATCGGCAATCGTGCGTGAGACGCGCAAAATGCGGTGGTAGCTGCGTGCAGACAGCCGGAAATGCTCCGCCGCGCGGGTCAACAAAGCCGCGCCTTCCGCGTCCGGGGTGGCGACTTTTTTTAGGAATTCGCCCTCAATATCGGCATTCACGCGCAGCTCAGGGTGGTCGCAATATCGCGCGGTTTGCAACGCCCGCGCCTTCGCAACGCGCGCGGCGACCACGTCTGACGTGTCACCGCTTGCTGGCAAATCGAGATCGGTGAACGCGACGGGCGGCACGTCAATGCGCAGATCAAACCGGTCCATCAGCGGGCCGGAAATTTTGCCCATATAGTCTTCGCCGCAGCCGGGGACGCGGGCGCAAGCGCGTTCAGGATCGGACATGTAGCCGCAGCGACACGGGTTGGCGGCGGCCACCAGCATGAATTTGCAAGGGTATTTCACATGCGCATTGGCGCGCGCGACGACGACGTCGCCGGTTTCGATGGGTTGGCGTAGGGTCTCCAACACGGCGCGGGGGTATTCGGGAAATTCGTCCATGAACAAAACGCCGTTATGCGCCAACGAAATTTCACCGGGTTTTGCGCCGCGCCCACCGCCAACGATGGCCGCCATTGAGGCGGTATGATGCGGCGTGCGGAACGGGCGGTCGCGTGAGATGCCGCCTTCTTTTAAGAGCCCGGCCAACGAATGGATCATCGAGGTTTCCAAAGCCTCTTCCGGCATAAGCGGCGGCATGATGCCGGGCAAGCGCGCGGCGAGCATGGATTTGCCGGACCCCGGCGTGCCGACCATCAGCAGGTGATGCCGTCCGGCGGCGGCGATTTCCATCGCCCGTTTGGCGCGTTCCTGACCTTTGACGTCGCGCATGCATTTGGCATGCGTGGCACTGGCGACCTCCCCCGGAAGCGCGGTTTGCAGTGGCTTTTGGCCAGTAAAATGCTGGATGCAGGCATGTAAGGACGCCGCACCCAGAACTTGTGTGCTGTCTACCCACGCGGCTTCGGGGCCGCAGGTGTCGGGGCAAAGAAGTACGCAGTTTTCTTCGGCCGCGGCGAGGGCGGCGGGCAGGGTGCCGAGGACCGGAACCAGCGACCCGTCGAGCGACAGCTCCCCCAATGAGACCACGCCCGCGACATCTTCTACGGGCAGAATGTCAATCGCCGCAAGCAAGCTCAACGCGATGGGCAGGTCGAAATGGGAGCCTTCCTTGGGCATGTCTGCGGGCGACAGGTTGATCGTGACGCGCTTGGACGGCATCGCGATGGAAAGCGCAGACAGCGCGCTGCGCACCCGGTCACGGGCTTCACTGACGGCTTTGTCGGCAAGGCCAACGATGGAAAAGGAGGGCAGCCCGGGTGCGACGGCGCATTGCACCTCGACCATCCGCGCTTCGATCCCCTCAAAAGAAACTGTGTATGTGCGCGCGACCATGACCCATCCAAACCGACTCAACTTGGTTAACGGGTACGGAAGGATGGTTTATGTTTCGTAAATTGCCATGAAGGCGGGCCATGCGGCGGCGTCTATGACAGTTTTGTCGCGGCAAAAGGCGTTGCAGAAGCCGAAAACCCGACCCTCGATCCGCGCAAAATCCGTCACGGGCTTGCCAGAATAGGGGCAAACGTCGTTTACGGACGGGCCGTCCTCAACGCTCTCTGCCACCAGTGGGGTGGGGCCAGGCCAGATGGTTTGCGGAAAATCGCGGTTGTACCAAAGCAGTTCGGTCCCGCCCGCCAACCCCATGGCGCGCCAACGGCGCAACGCGGGATCGTTAAGGTGAGCGTCAACGTAGGTTTGCGCCTCCGGGCTTACCTTCAGGCCGTATCCTGCGATGCGCATAGCAATGGGAGCGTAAAACGCGTCGGCAATCGAATAGCCACCGGCCAACCATGGACCATCTGGCGCGGTCGCGGCGCGGGCGCGCGACCAGATATCTTCGATGCGGGCCAGGTCTTTTGCCACATCATCCGGAACAGGTACGTCTGTGTAAGCGGCGCCCAGATGCATTGGGCAATATTCGCGCAGCGCGCCGAAGCCTGCATGCATTTCAGACGACAGGTTTCGCGCAATCGCGCGGGCGCTGGGGTCTGCGGGCCAAAGGGCGAGGTCGGGGTGACGCGCCGCGAGTTCTTCGGCGATTGCGAGTGATTCCGAGATCACCGTGCCATCTTCGAGGCGCAAGGTTGGGACAGTGCGCGCCGGGGCGACGGCGGTCATTTGTGCCGCGACGCTTTCGGGTTTGTTGAAATCAACAAAATGCGTGCGCTTGGGGATTTCGAAAATCTCGAACAAAAGCCAAGCACGAAGCGACCAGCTGGAATAGGTGCGGTCGCCGAGGTAAAGATCATAATCCATACCGCGAAGCTTAAGCGGGGTGGCAGCGCATTGCCAAACCGCAATTTTTGGAGCGCTCCATCACGCGATTTGATTGACGCCGTTCACCGACCAATTGCCTGCCGCGAATGTCAGTTGCGTAAGCGATAGCGGCTCTATCTCTTGCGCAAGGGTTTGGTAGGCCGTTTTGCCGGAGGCGCGTTGCAGTTGCGTCAGGATGATGCCGAAATGGGCGACGGCGATGATGTCGCTATGCCCTTGCGCGTTGAGATCGTCGACGACCTGCGCTGCCCGCGCGGCGGCGGCATTCCAGCTTTCACCGCCCGGTGGCGCGACGTCGCCGGGGTCTTCCCAGTAGGCGCGTGACAGCTCAGGGTGGCGTTCGGACACCTCGCTGAAATGGAGGCCATCCCATTCACCGAAATTGAATTCCCGTAGCCCAAAGGCATGCGGCAAGCGTGTGAGCGCGCCTTGCAGCGCGTCGGCGGTTTGAATGGTGCGCCTCAGATCGGAAGAGATCATGACGGCGCTTTTTGGTAGCAATTCTTGTAGGCGCGCAATTTGGTCCGTGTCGCTCAGATCCGCAGGAACATCGCGCCAGCCGGTGAAACTGCGTTGATGCGTGGGCCCGTGGCGTATCCACCACCAGCGCGTCATGTGAGGCCTTCGGGCAGCGTACCTTTTAGCACCAGTGGCAGTCCGACCGTGACTTGGACCACCAAATCGGCCCGCTTGGCGAGAATGCGGTTTAACTGGCCCTGCGTTTGGCGAAACCGGCGGGCGAGCGCATTGTCGGGCACGACGCCCTGGCCGACCTCGTTTGTCACAATAACGACCGGGTAGCTCAAGCCATCGAGCGCCGAGATAAGCTTTTCAGCCTCCCGATCCAGATCGGCGTTTTGCATCATCAGGTTCGACAGCCACATGGTCGCGCAATCCACCAATGCAACCCCGCCGGCGGGCAATTCGGGCAGTGCGCCGGCCAGATCGAGCGGCTCTTCGAATGTGGTCCAGCCGTCTTCGGATCGGGCGTCTTTATGGGCCTCAATCTTGGCTTCCATTTCGGCGTCAAAGGCTTGCCCTGTCGCGACATAAAACCGGGGCCGGGAGGAGGCGCGCACCAGCGCTTCGGCGAAGTCTGATTTGCCCGACGCGGCCCCGCCGGTCACAAGGCTGATGGGCGAAAGTTGGGTCACCTTGAAATTCCTTTGATCCGACTTAGTGCACCCTCCGTATCAATCATGAGAAACGCCAAAAGGCTACGTAAAACTGACAGTGGAGAAAGCATATGGCTCTGGATGCAGACTACGACCGCACGTTATCTCGGACCGCGATGAAGGCGGAGCTTTTGGACGCGGAAACGGAACTCCGATTGGCCTACGCCTGGCGCGACGAGCGCGACGAGGAAGCGTTGCACCGCCTGATCACCGCTTACATGCGCCTCGCGATTTCGATGGCCGCCAAGTTCAAACGCTACGGTGCGCCGATGAACGACCTTATCCAGGAAGCGGGTCTGGGCCTGATGAAAGCCGCAGACAAATTTGACCCGGATCGCGGCGTGCGGTTTTCGACATACGCCGTGTGGTGGATTAAAGCGTCGATTCAGGACCACGTGATGCGCAACTGGTCTATGGTGCGCACCGGTTCGACATCGTCGCAAAAGTCGCTGTTTTTCAACATGCGCCGAGTACAAGCCCAGCTGGAGCGCGAAGCTGCACAACGCGGCGAAACGCTGGACCGGTTCCAACTGCGCGAGATGATCGCCGTCGAAGTGGGCGTGCCGCTACATGACGTGGAGATGATGGAGGGGCGCCTGTCGGGCTCCGATTTTTCGCTGAATGCGACACAATCGACCGAAGACGAAGGCCGCGAATGGATTGACGCGCTGGAAGATGACAGCCCGCAAGCCGCCGAACATGTCGAACATGAGCATGACACCGACACTTTGCGCCGCTGGCTGGTTGAGGCTATGACCAAGCTCAATGAGCGTGAACAATTTATCATTCGGGAGCGCAAACTGCGCGACGGGCCGCGGACGCTGGAAAGCCTTGGCAACGAGCTGGGCCTTAGCAAGGAGCGCGTGCGCCAGTTGGAGGCAGGTGCCTTTGCAAAGATGCGCAAGTCCTTGGAGCGTGACGCCAGTGAGGTGCAGGAGTTTCTGGCGCATTAACCTGATGCGCCAGTTCTGCCTTGTGATTGTGCTGGCGCTTGCCCCGTTTGCGGCTGCGGCCTCAGACCCCATGGCGGTCGCGATTCCCAGTGATGCGGACATCTACCTTTTGGGCGAGATCCACGACGACACGCGTCATCACCAAAAACAGGCGGCGATTGTGAAAGGGTTGCAGCCCCGCGCCATCGTGTTTGAGATGCTGCCCGCACCGCTTGAATTGGACCTGTCCGCGGTTGATGTACGCGATTTGGACGCGCTGGACGCGGCGCTTGGCTGGTCCAATTGGGGTTGGCCCGATCTGGAAGCCTATCAGCCGATTTTTGTCGCCGCCCGTGACGCGCTTGTGTTCGGGATGGCCTTGCCACGATCCGAGGTTAAGCGCGCCATAAGTGATGGCGCCGCTGATGTCTTCGGTGCTGATGCGGAGACCTACGGATTGACGGAAGCGCTACCGCCTTCGCAACAAAAGACCCGCGAAACGCTGCAAGATGAGAGGCATTGCAACGCTCTGCCACCCGAAATGCTGCCGGGCTTTGTCGAGGCGCAGCGCCTGCGGGACGCGGGTTTTGCCCGCCGAACATTGCAGGCGTTGGAAAGCACAGGCGGGCCTGTCGTTGTGATCACCGGCAATGGGCATGTCCGCGACTGGGGCATGCCTGCGTTTTTGGCCCGCGTTTCGCCGGATGCCAAGGTGGTCGCACTGGGCCAAGTTTATAGCGATGCGGAGGCGGGCGCCTACACCCATACCATGCTAAGCGAGCCAATTGAGCGTGAGGCCGACCCCTGCGCCGCGTTCCAATGATTGCCCTGACCCGCCAAAGCCCTTACCTATCATAGCGTTGACGGGTGAAGGACCATTCCCATGCTGGCTGGAAAACGCATTTTGCTGATCATTGGCGGCGGCATTGCCGCGTTCAAATCGCTGGACCTGATCCGGCGGTTGCGCGAGCGCGGCGCGACAGTGACACCGGTTTTGACCAAAGCGTCCGAGGAATTTGTGACGCCGTTAAGCGCGTCTGCCTTGGCCTCGCAAAAAGTCTACCGCGACCTGTTTGACCTGACCGACGAGGCCGAAATGGGCCATATCGAACTGTCGCGCGCCGCCGATCTTGTGGTCGTGGCCCCTGCCACAGCGGATTTGATGGCAAAAATGGCGGGCGGGCATGCGAATGACCTGGCCTCCACCCTTTTGATGGCCACCGATAAGCGCGTGTTGATTGCACCGGCCATGAACGTGCGCATGTGGGAGCATCCCGCGACCCAGCGCAATTTGGCGACATTGCAAGGCGACGGGATTTTGGTCGTGGGCCCCGATGAGGGCGACATGGCCTGTGGCGAATACGGGCCGGGCCGCATGTCTGAGCCTTTGGCGATTGTCGCTGCGGTCGAGGCCGCGCTGATGGATGGGCCGTTGAAGGGCAAGCGTGTCTTGGTGACCTCTGGTCCCACGCATGAGCCGATCGACCCGGTACGCTATATTGCCAACAGATCTTCCGGCGCGCAGGGTACGGCAATCGCGCGGGCGCTGTCTGCTTTGGGCGCGCAGGTGAGTTTTGTGACCGGCCCGGCGGATGTACCGCCGCCATTGGGTGTGGATGTGATCCGGGTCGAGACCGCTCAGCAGATGTTGGAAGCGGTCGAGGGCGCGCTGCCCGCCGATGCCGCTGTCTTCGCCGCAGCCGTCGCAGATTGGCGTATGGCAGAAGCTGCGAGCAGCAAGATTAAGAAAGGCAAAGACGGCACGCCGCAGCTGGAATTCGCGGAGAACCCGGACATTTTGGCGACCGTGTCGCAGATGAAAAAAGGGCGGCCCGGTTTGGTGGTCGGCTTTGCGGCCGAGACCGACGACGTTATTGAGAATGCTACCGCGAAGCGGAAACGCAAAGGCTGCGACTGGATCATCGCCAATGACGTGAGCCCGGAGACAGGGATCATGGGCGGGTCGGAGAACGCGGTGACGTTGATTTCCGTTGACGGGGCAGAGGCCTGGCCGCGCATGAGCAAGGAAGATGTGGCCCGCAAGATTGCGGCCCAGATCGCGGATGCGCTCGCGTGACGCCGGTTCTGCGGATTGTCTGGACCGAAAGCGCGGATCAAACGCTGGGCCTGCCACGATATGAGACGGCAGGTGCGGCGGGGGCCGACCTGCGTGCGAATTTCGACGATCGTGGCGGGATTGAACTTGCTCCGGGCGCGCGGGCTTTGATCCCCACGGGGCTGCGGTTGGCGATCCCTGAAGGGTTTGAGGCGCAGATCAGGCCCAGATCAGGGTTGGCGCTGAAACATGGGATTAGCCTGCCGAACACGCCCGGCACAATTGACAGCGACTATCGCGGGGCATTGGGGGTGATCGTGATCAACCATGGGACGGAGCCGTTTCGCATCAACCATGGCGACCGGATCGCGCAGTTGATCGTAGCCCCGGTGGTGCAGGCGCTGTTTGAGTTGGCGGAGAATTTGGACGACACCGCGCGGGGCGTGGGTGGCTTCGGATCAACGGGACGAGGCTGATGTTCGTTGTCTTGTTGATCATGGCTGGGCTCTACGTGCTGGGCGGCTATATGGGCGCGTCAAAACAAGCGCGGCTGATGTTACCGGCACTGGTCTTGCTGGCGGTTTTGTTGATCCAAGCGACCTTGCCTGCAGGCAATACATTGAAAGAGGCAACCGGCGGGAGCCTCGCCAATTGGTTGATTGTATTAGCGTTGGGCGCGTTGGTGCTGGCTTACCGGTATGGCCTGTCGAAACTACGGGCACGTCATGAGAAGACAGAGGCGGTTCTGGCCCCTCAAACAGGAACATTTTCGGATGCGGAACTCAACCGGTATGCGCGCCATATAGTATTGCGCGAAGTCGGCGGGCCGGGACAGAAAAAGCTGAAAAATGCGAAGGTTCTGGTGGTGGGCGCAGGTGGCCTAGGCGCGCCGGCATTGCAATATCTGGCGGCCGCTGGTGTTGGCACGATTGGGATCATTGACGACGACACGGTCTCTGTCAGCAATTTGCAGCGGCAGGTCATTCATCGGGACGATGATATAGGGAGGCCAAAGGTGCAATCGGCGATGGACGCTTTGCGGGCGCAAAACCCGCATGTTTCCATTAAAACCTATAACCGTAGGCTAGACGCTGAGATTGCGCCTGAATTGATCGCGGAGTTTGATTTGGTGCTGGATGGGTCCGACAATTTTGAAACGCGCTATTTGGTGAACGCGTCTTGTGTGGCGGCGGGCGTGCCGCTGGTTTCCGCCGCGATCACGCAATGGGAAGGGCAGATCAGCCTCTATGACCCCGCGCAGGGCGCGCCGTGCTACGCCTGTGTTTTCCCGAAAACGCCCGATGCGTCGCTGGTGCCAACCTGCGCGGAAGCGGGCGTGATCGGCGCATTGCCGGGCGTGGTCGGCGCGATGATGGCTACCGAGGCGATCAAATGGATCACTGGCGCAGGTGAGACGCTGTCGAGCCGCCTGATGATCTACGACGCGCTTTACGGTGAGACCCGGGTGATCAGCGCCAAGAAGCGCCCGGACTGCGCGGTTTGCGGAACTGGTGGATAACTCGCCATAAATAGCGAGGTATTTAGGCAAAACCACAATCTCTTGTGGGCAAACCCAAATAAAGCCTTTACAGAGTCCGCGCTTCGGCACACCATATGTTGTAAGGGGCGCAAAAACCGTAGCGACCCTTTGATTTGGACCCAGTGTTTAGCGGCGATCAACGCGGCAAACACCAGAGCAGTTAGGGGCCGCATATGTCGCAGCTTGACCATTACCTTGAGACCGAGGACCTTCACCCTATCGATCTGGTGGAAACCCTCGCGGAACATCATGACTGGGATTTCGACCGCATTGCCGAGGACCAGATCGCCATGGCCATCGAAGGCCAGTGGCGCACCTATTCCATCACCCTGGCCTGGTCCGGCTATGACGAGACCCTGCGCATGGTTTCCACCTTTGAGATGGAGCCGCCAGAGGAGCGGATGCCAGCGTTGTATGAGGTGCTGAACCGCGCCAATGACCAGACCTGGACGGGCGCATTCACCTATTGGCGGGCGCAGAAGCTGATGGTGTTCCGCTACGGGTTGCTGCTGTCTGGCGGAGCAGGCGCGGGCGCGGACCAGATCGACCGGATGCTAAGCGCGGCCGTGCTGGCTTCCGAGCGGTTCTATCCGGCGTTTCAGCTGGTTTGCTGGGGCGACCGAACCCCGGCGGAAGCGATGCAGGTTGCCATTGCGGAGGCCTACGGGCGCGCCTAATCTTTGCCCTCGAATGACGCGAGGGCAGATATGGATTTATCAGACGTAAACCGCCGCGGGCTTGTGCTTTTGGGCTGCGGCAAGATGGGATCGGCCCTGTTGCAGGGCTGGCTGGCGCAAGGCGTTTTGCCGAGTGCTGTGCATGTAATCGATCCGCACCCCTCGGAGTGGCTGCTCGCGCAGGGCGTGGGCGTGAACGGCGATTTGCCTGCCGCGCCCGCCATCGTGTTGATCGCCGTGAAGCCGCAAATGATGGGCGACGCGTTGCCCAGCTTGCAGGCGTTTGGCGCGGACACGGTCTATGTCTCGATTGCTGCCGGAACCGCGATTGCTGCGTTTGAAGCGGCGTTTGGCGCGGGTGCGGCGATCATACGCTCCATGCCCAACACACCTGCCGCCGTTGGGCGCGGTATCACCGCAATTGTCGGCAACGCCAATGCGACGCCGGCGCAAATGGATTTGGCGGAAGGTCTGCTCGGCGCGGTCGGCCAAGTGGTGCGGCTTGACGAAGAAGACCAGATCGATGCCGTGACGGGCGTCTCAGGCTCGGGCCCTGCCTACGTCTTTCACATGATCGAGACGCTGGCAGCCGCGGGCGAGGCGGAGGGTTTGAGTGCGGAATTGTCGATGCAACTGGCCAAGGCCACGGTCGCAGGCGCGGGGCATCTGGCGATGGAAGCGACCGAAAGCCCCACCCAATTACGCATCAATGTCACCAGCCCAAATGGCACCACGCAGGCGGCGTTGGAGGTGTTGATGGACGAAGAAAACGGATTGCCAGCGCTTCTGCGGCGCGCGGTCAAAGCCGCCGCGTCGCGCGGGCGCGAATTGAAAGGCTAGGCCATGGCGCAGATCACATTCGACGATTTCGCGAAGGTCGACATTCGCGTGGGCCAGATCACTCGGGCAGAACCTTTCCCCGAGGCGCGCAAGCCCGCGATCAAGCTCTGGGTCGATTTTGGCCCGGAAATTGGTGTGAAAAAAAGCTCGGCGCAGATCACGGCGCATTATTCTGTTGACGATCTTCCCGGTAAACGGGTGCTCGCGGTGGTTAATTTTCCGCCGCGCCAGATTGGGCCGGTGATGTCGGAGGTGTTGGTCCTAGGCGTGCCGGACGCGGAGGATGAGGTGGTTCTGCTGACCCCCGACAAAGACGTGCCTTTGGGCGGGAGGATGTATTGATGAAGAGGTTGCTGATTTCGAAAAAACTGCCGGAAAGCGTGCTGGAAGCGGCGCGCGACCGGTTCGATGTGACCCTGCGGGAGACGGAGGCCTCGATGACCGAGGCTGAGGTCACGCACGCGTTGGAGCAGTTCGACATCGTCCTGCCGACGCTTGGGGACCAGTTCAGTACCGCCGCGATCAACGCGGCCAACGAACCGCGCTGCGGGCTGATTGCCAATTTCGGGGTAGGCTACAACCATATTGACGCTGCAACGGCGCAGGCGCGTGGAATCGCGGTAACGAACACGCCGGGTGCCGTCACGGATGCGACGGCCGATATCGCTTTGATGTTGATCCTGATGACCGCGCGGCGCGCGGGAGAGGGTGAACGGATGGTACGCGCGGGTGAGTGGATTGGTTGGCAACCCACGCAGATGCTGGGGATGCATATCAGCGGCAAAACCGTCGGGATCATCGGCATGGGCCGCATCGGACAGGCGATCGCGCATCGCTGTCGGGCAGGGTTTGGCTGCAAAATCGTCTTTGCGAACCGGTCTGAAAAGACAGTGGAGGGGGCTACGCAACTGGCGTCCCCCAATGCTGTGGCAGAGGTCGCCGATATCGTGGTTCTGGCCACGCCGGGCGGCGCTCAGACGCGTCACCTGATCGGGGAAAGTTTCTTTGACGCGATGCAATCCCACGCCATCCTCGTTAATATTTCACGCGGCGATGTAATCGACGAGGCGGCCCTGATTTCAGCTCTGGAAGACGGCATCATCGGCGGCGCCGGGCTGGATGTCTATGAGCAAGAACCGGTCGTGCCCGAAGCACTGATGGCAATGGAAAACGTGACGTTGTTGCCGCATCTGGGCACCGCAGCCTTGGAAGTTCGCGCGGATATGGGGCGGATGGCGCTTGCCAATGTCATCGCTTTTGCGGAAGGCGCGGAGCTGCCAAACCCGGTCTAGCTACCTTCCAACGGCCTCACGCCAGTGACGGCGGCATAGCGAGGCATAGGTCTCATTGCCACCGACCTGCACCTGCGCGCCATCTGTCAGCGCTTTGCCGTCGGACCCCTTTCGGATCACCATCGTGGCCTTCTTTCCGCAATGGCAGATCGTGCGAACCTCCCGCATCTCGTCGGCCAAAGCGAGCAGTGTGGCAGAGCCGGGAAACAGCTCGCCCCTGAAATCGACGCGCAGACCATAGCACATGACCGGCACATTCAGATCATCGACCGCGCGGGCCAATTGCCAGACCTGATCCTTCGACATCCACTGCGCCTCGTCGACCATCACACAGGCGATTGGGCCTTTGTCCAGCCGCGCGGCGATCATAGCGTAGAGATCCGAGCTGTTGCCATACATGTCAGCCGGGCGCGCGATGCCGATGCGCGACCCGATCTGCCCGGAGCCGGCGCGGTCGTCGAAATTTGCGGTCAGCAAATAGGTTTCCATGCCCATTTCCTGGTAGTTATGGGCGGCTTGCAGCAGCAGCGTCGACTTGCCGGCATTCATCGTGGAATAGTGGAAATAGAGCTTGGCCATGCCGTGTGATTAGCGCGCCGGAAAACCCGTTGCAAGCAACGCTGCCGACGCTACGGCAGCGGAATTTTTGCTAGACTTTGCAAGGATTTGCCTTAATGGGAATGCAGCGCTATTTTTCACCTTCTGGGGAAGTCTGAAACGTCGCGATAGGGAGTGGCATGAGCGAGAATTACAGATATTTGCGCAAGCATACGGAGGCCCTCGTCAAGGATGTGGGGCTGCAGATGGCTTGTGAGCTAACGGGGCGGTCCAAGGCCACTTTGGGACGCTATTATTCGGACGCCGAAGAGCATTCGGATCGGTTTATGCCGATTGATGCGGTGGTCGCTTTGGAGAGCAAATCTTCCTACCCGCATGTCACCTCTGCCTTGGCGGAGGTGAACGGTAACCATCTGAATAAAAGCGATTATTCGGGGCGGAACACCGACACGGTGAACTCTGATATTGTCAATCTGGCGCAAAGATTTGCGCAGTTGATGAGCGAATATAACATCTCGATCGAAGATGGTGTCATCACCGCGAATGAGGCCAAACGGATGCTTCAGGAAACGCTGGCGCTGCAGAAGGTGCTGGTCGAAATGAAGCTTCATCTGGAAGAAGAATCCAACTGATCCGAGTGCGTTAACCTTCGCGGCTTTGGAAAGAATCAGGCGTACACAGCCCGTACACAACGCGTACACACCCCGTCGTGACACGGTGGTGTGACGCGTCGTTAACCTTTGGGTGGCAATAATCGGCCTCTTTCACCAAAGGGGGCCTTTATGGGTGAGCCGACGATACGCAAAAAGATGACGCGCGGGCAGCGCAACCACCATTCCGAACTGGTCGATCTGATGCGTCAGATGACGTTCGATCTGCACCACCGCGCCTTTGCGGAGGGGTTCGCATTGCCGTCCGGCTGGCAAGAGATTGCGGACCAGCCGGCGCGGCCGGGCAAGGAACGGATGACGCTGCGGCTGGACGCGGATGTGGTCAAATTCTTCCGCGCCACGGGGCAGGGATTTCAAACCCGCATGAACGACGTGCTGCGCGCCTATATGAAAGCGCGGCTGAGCGGGTTGCTGGAGGACAGCGCCCGATGGGACGACTATACCGACGGTGTGCGGTACGAGGAGCGGCCTTTGCCGGGCACATATAATCCGGCGACGGGGTCAAATGATGGCGGAGCTTAGAGCCCGCTGGGGACGGAATAGAGGATGTAGCCGTCTTTGCGGGCGACTTCCTGCGCGCCGGTGTCGGTGACGAAAACGCCGAGGTTTTCCATGTCTTCGGGGCAGCCGACGAGATCGGCAGTGTGGTCGAGAAATTCGCCGGTGAAGTCATTTTCACCGAGGCGGCGGCATTGGTCGCCCTCGGCCCGGTAGCCGTCCCCGAAGAAGGGGAGGTCGGTCTCCGGAGGGGTCATGGGGGCGCAGGCGGCGAGGAGGGCAGCGGTGGTGATCAGGATTGTGGGGCGCATGAGAAAACTCCTTCTTGGGAAATGAAGGGAGCTTAGCATGGGCTTGGCATTTTCGTGAATTTTGACGGATTTGAGGCCGACCCGCATGCGGGGAGTCTTGTAACGGTTTGATATTGTTTTATTTTTGAAACTTTTTAACGAGTTGGAAAGGTCTGGTTTTGAGGTGTTTGTCGTTGGGCTGGTGGGCAAAATTTCTCAACGCATGCTTGCTTGTTGTTGAAATACGGGCTCGCCGAAATCGAGATAGCGCCACTATATAGTGTGGAAGTCTGTTCAGAGTTCACTTGATTTTGCGGCTTCACCGAAATATGGTGAACTTCATATTTGGAGAGATTGGGTTAAAAATGAGATCTGGATTTGGCAAATACGCGTTGGAGCTTAGGGTCGCTAAAGGTATGTCTCAAAAAGAGTTCTGCGAATTAGCGGGATGGTCTCTTTCTAGAGTCAGCAATCTTGAATATCAGAGATCTGCAGTCAGCGACAACGTCGTCGGAATATATGTATCTATATTGAACTTAACCGGTGAAGAGGCATACGAACTGCGAAAGAGAGCCACTTTCTCAAATTCGGTCAGAAGTTTTCCAGAAGTATCAGCAGAAATCTCACCACTCCAAGCGATGCTTGATCAATTTGGAGAAAAGGTGTCACCAAAGGCTCGAAGAAAGATTCGTGAGATACTCGAAAAGGAAACGGGCGAGAGTCTTGACGCGCTTTGCTTTTCGTCTACGGGCCGCTCAGGTGCGACCAAGGTTACGAAGCGACCAACGCTGACCTTGGAGAGATTTGTCGATATAGCTTTGGAGGCTGAGAAAATTCGGTCGCGAGTTTGTGGCGAAACTGAATATCTTCAGATTGGCCAAGCAATTGAGAAATTGACGCAGTTTGACACTTCGTTCGACTACAGAGTTCAAGAGAAGTTAAATTCACAATTCCAAGGTGCATTTGCTTATATTGTAGGCCATTCAGAAGGGCACACAATTGTGGTGGAAGAAGAAAGATTCATGAGTGCGTTAAACGGAGTTTATTTTGCGCGCCACGTAATCGCGCACGAATTGGGACATCATGTTCTCCACTCGGATTTGCTAAAAAGTGAAAAGGAGGTTTTCTTTTTACCTCAACAGCTTGCCAAGAACAGTAGTCCTGACATCTCATCCGATACTCAAATTGAGCAAGTAGTCGATACCATAGAGGAAGTAGAGGCAGAGTGTTTTGCGACTCTCTTTTTGGTTCCTTGGAGTTCGTTTTTCAAAGGAACTGAACCAAGCTATTTGAGCAGTGACTTTGGCGAGCAACCTCAAGAAGTAAAACGGTACTCTAAATTTATGAAACAAAGAGCTGTCAAAAACGAATTCAGAAGACGGCTTTGGTTGGACGGTCGAAAGAAACATCCAGTGTTCGAAGATAAATAGCCGGCTGACACCCGACAATTCGCCCTCACTAAATGGTTGCCCGGCATCGCCGGGCAGCGCCCGAACTCCCCCATGGGAGGGCGCTTCGCACCCACCCGAGTTCGGGCTCTGCCCTGTGTTGGGGTGAGCGGCAGAGTTAGCGGGTGGCTTTAAGTGCGGGTTAGGCTTGGAGGGCCATAACCCCGACATCCCCTTCAACCCGTGCCTGCATGGCCATCGCCGCAGCCTGCGAACCCGCAGCGGTCGTGTAGTAGGGGATTTTGTCGTAGAGGGCGATGGAGCGGATGGATTTGGAATCCTCGACGGCCTGGGCGCCTTCGGTGGTGTTGAAGACTAGGCTGATCAGCCCGTCTTTGAGCTGATCGGTGACGTCGGGGCGGCCTTCGTAGACTTTGTTGACGATTTCGACCTCCAGCCCGGCCTCTTTCAGCCATTTGGCGGTGCCGCGCGTGGCGAGCAGATTGTGGCCAAGCTTGGCGACCGTCTGGCAGGCCTGCATCATGGCGGCGGTTTTGTCCTCGTTGCGGATGGAGATGAAGACCTTGCCTGCGCCGTCCTTTGGCAGCTCCGTGCCCGCGCCCATCTGGGCTTTGAGGAAGGCACCGGCGAAGGTGGGGTCGGAGCCCATGACCTCCCCCGTGGAGCGCATTTCGGGGCCGAGGATCGTGTCGACGCCGGGGAAGCGGGCGAAGGGGAGGACGGCTTCCTTGACGGCGAATGTGTCGATCATTGGGTCGATCAGCGTGAAGTCCGACAGTTTTGCACCGGCCATGACCTGCGCGGCGATAGCGGCGATAGGGGAGCCGATGGCTTTGGCGACGAAAGGCACGGTGCGGGAGGCGCGGGGGTTTACCTCGATCAGGTAGATTTCGTCGGCCCCGCTGTCCGCGTCGGACTTTATGGCGAATTGGACGTTCATCAGGCCGACGACGTTCAGGGCCTTGGCGAGCGCTTCGGTCTGGCGTCGGATTTCCTGAATTGTGCTGTCCGAGAGGGAGTAGGGCGGGAGCGAGCAGGCGCTGTCGCCGGAATGCACGCCGGCTTCTTCGATATGCTGCATGATGCCTGCGACATGGACTTGCGCGCCGTCTGACAGCGCGTCAACGTCCAGCTCAATCGCGCCGGAGAGGTAGCTGTCGAGCAGCACCGGGCTGTCGCCTGAGACGACCACGGCCTCCGAGATGTAGCGCTCTAACTGGGCTTGGTCGCGCACGATTTCCATGGCGCGGCCACCGAGCACGTAAGAGGGGCGGATCACCAGCGGGAAGCCGATTTCGGACGCTTTTTCAAAGGCTTCGGCGTCGGAATGGGCGAGGGCGTTATGGGGCTGCTTGAGGTTCAGGGACTGGACCAGCTGCTGGAAGCGTTCGCGGTCTTCGGCCAAGTCAATCGCGTCGGGCGTGGTGCCGAGGATCGGGATGCCTTCGTCTTGCAGGGCTTGGGCGATCTTGAGCGGGGTTTGTCCGCCGAACTGGACGATGACGCCGTGCAGCGTGCCGTTTTCCTGCTCGACGCGGAGGATTTCCATGACATGTTCGAAGGTCAAGGGCTCAAAATACAAGCGGTCCGAGGTGTCGTAATCGGTGGAGACCGTTTCGGGGTTGCAGTTGATCATGATCGTCTCATAGCCCGCCTTGGTCAGCGCGTAGCAGGCGTGGACGCAGCAATAGTCGAACTCGATCCCCTGGCCGATGCGGTTGGGGCCGCCGCCGAGGATGACGACCTTTTTGGCGTCGCTCGGACGGGCCTCGCATTCCACTTCGCCCATCATCGGGGCCTCGTAGGTGGAGTACATGTAGGGGGTCTGCGCTTCGAATTCTGCCGCGCAGGTGTCGATGCGTTTGAAACAGGCGGTGACGCCAAGGTTTTGACGGGCCTTGCGGACGTCTTTTTCATTGCGACCGGTGAGCTTGGCGAGGCGGGCATCGGTGAAGCCTAGCATTTTGAGCGCGCGGAGGCCGTCTTCCGTCATGGGGAGGCCGTCGCGGGCGATTTCAGCCTCCTTGGCGATGATTTCGCGGATGCGAGCGAGGAACCACGGATCAAAAGCCGTGATTTCGTTAATCTCATCGTTGGAGAAGCCGAAGCGCATGGCGTGGGCGATGACGCGCAACCGGTCGGGTGTCTGCTGGGCAAGGGCGCGCGTGAGGGTCTTGTCGATGGCTTCCTGCGCGGTGGCGTCTTTGCCGACCACAATGCGCGGAATGATGTCGTCGTCGGTGACCTTCCATTCGACGGCGTCGGTGCCGGGCATGCCATCGAGCGCGACCTCATCAAAGCCGGTGAGGTCGTTTTCCATGGAGGCGAGGGCTTTTTGCATGCTCTCATGGATGGTGCGGCCGATGGACATGACCTCCCCCACGGATTTCATGGCGGTGGTGAGGTAAGGCTCGGACCCGGGGAATTTCTCAAACGCGAAGCGGGGGATTTTGGTGACGACATAGTCGATTGTCGGCTCGAAAGACGCGGGCGTGACCTTGGTGATGTCATTGTCGAGCTCATCGAGCGTGTAGCCAACGGCGAGTTTGGCGGCGATCTTGGCGATGGGGAAGCCGGTGGCTTTCGACGCCAAAGCGGAGGAGCGGGAGACGCGCGGGTTCATCTCGATCACCACCATGCGGCCATCGGCGGGGTTCACGGCCCATTGCACGTTGGAGCCGCCGGTCTCCACGCCGATTTCGCGCAGTACGGCGATGGAGTGGTTGCGCATGATCTGATATTCTTTGTCGGTCAGCGTCAGGGCAGGGGCGACGGTGATGCTGTCGCCTGTGTGGACGCCCATCGGGTCGACGTTTTCAATGGCGCAGACGATGATGGCGTTGTCGGCGTGGTCGCGGACGACCTCCATCTCATATTCTTTCCAGCCCAAAAGACTTTCGTCGATCAGGATTTGCGTGACGGGGGAGGCGTCGAGGCCGGATTTGCAGAAATGTTCATAATCGTCGCGGTTATAGGCGACGCCGCCGCCGGTGCCGCCCAGCGTGAAGGCGGGCCGGATGATGGCGGGCAGGCCGATATCTTCGAGCGCGGCCATGCATTCATCCATATTGGTGGCGATGGTCGCGCGCGGGTTTTCGATGCCGAGACGGTCCATGGCTTCGCGGAAGAGCTTGCGGTCTTCGGCCATTTCAATGGCGTCGCGCTTGGCGCCGATCATCTCGACGTTGAATTTGTCGAGCACGCCCATTTCTTCCAGCGCGAGAGATGTGTTCAGGCCCGTCTGGCCGCCCATCGTGGGCAGCAGCGCGTCTGGGCGTTCTTTTTCGATGATTTTGGCGACAATCTCGGGCGTGATCGGCTCGATATAGGTGGCGTCGGCCATGTCCGGGTCGGTCATGATCGTGGCGGGATTGGAGTTTACCAGGATAACCCGGTAGCCTTCCTCGCGCAGGGCCTTGCAGGCCTGTGCGCCGGAATAGTCGAACTCACACGCTTGGCCGATAATAATGGGGCCCGCGCCGATGATCATGATGGATTTGATATCGGTTCTTTTTGGCATGGTCCCGTCCCCAGATCATTGAGACCCGAGCCGGACTCGGGTGCGCGCAAATTATCGTGGGTTTAAGGAAGTGCCTGCATAGGCGCAAGGCGCAAAACAAGGGTTTGAACGCGAAAACGCCGCCCCGTTTGAGGCAGCGCTGGTCTGGCATTGGCGACGTGGCTTTAGCGGCGATGTTTTCGGATCATGCCGAGCCCGCCGAGACCGGCCAAAAGCAACAGAGCGCTTGGTGGCAGCGGTACCGGCGTCAACGCCGAAAGCGTTTCGGTGTTGGTCGTTACCGTTGGCGTGTTGGGGTCGTTCGGGCTGCCGTCATCACCTGTTGTTGTCGGCAGGCTGATCGCGGTGGGAATGGTCGCGGCGGGGTTTGCGGTGCTGCCCGTACCGCCTGTGCCCCCAACGGAAAACGGAGCGATCCCGGACGGAGGTCGCGTGTTTTGCGCCAGCTTGACGGGTGTTGGCCCGGATTGGCTTGCGAAGACGCCGGTCAATAACGGGGTTTCGATGAAGCCCAACGCGAAATTCAGCTTGGGTGCATTTTGAAACCCGCATGTGTTCAGCGGCTCGGCGCCGTCTGAGACGGCGACGACCTCTAACGCCCATTTGACGCGATCTGCGGCGCCCGGAACAAAGTCAGGTGACAGCTGGGTCAAGGTGCCGTGCCCATGGGCGAAGTCCATCGGCAGGTCGGCCGCTTCTTGCTGAACCAAAGCCGCGATGTCCCACAGTGGCGAGTGGACCTCGCATTGCGGCAGCAACAAAGGATTGCCCGATGTTTCGGGCGTCTCAGTCGCCGCAAAGCTGCCGAAACAGGGCAGAATTGCGGCGAGACCTAGATAAAATGAACGCATTGTTCGTACTCACTAACGCGCCCCCACAAGTTGGATAGCCTCAATCCCCTAGCAAACAAAGGGAATTCCGCAAAAATTAAGGAGTTGGAAACATTAACCAAAATGTGGCCCAAATAAGATGAAATTGGGCGACAAGGTGGCGGGACAGTTACCGTCAAATATTCCCATTGTGGACGGTTTGGAAACGGTGGCCTAAAGCATGGATATGCGCGCGCTCGAATCCCTCATCTTTTACATGCTGATTCCCGTGGTGATTGCCGTTGCGCTGCCGCCGTCGGCGATGTTTCCGGCCTTGTTTGTGATGACCGCCCTGGGCATTTTCCTGCTTGCGATAACGCCCGGGTTTAGGTGGCGGTCGCTGTTTTCCGGGATCACCCAGATGTCGATGGTTTTGGTTTTTCTGGTCGGTTTGGGAAGTTTTGCGGCGTCTTATGTGGTGCTGTTTGAAACCGACCCCGAGCGGCTATTTGCATTGATAGGTGAGGGCGCGCCGCGCGAGCGAAACACCGGATGGCCGCTGATCGTGTTTATTGCGCTGCTTTATCCCGTTGTCAGTGCCTTGCCGCAGGAGCTGGTTTTCCGCCCGCTGTTTTTCCGCCGCTACGGGCATTTGTTTGGGCGCTGGGGGATTTTGGTCAATGCCGCGCTCTTTTCATGGGCGCATCTGATGTATTGGAGCTGGGTTGTGGCCGCGATGACATTTGCCGGTGGGCTGGTTTTCGCTTGGTCTTACGAGCGGCGCGGCAATTTCCCTGAAGCTGTTCTGGCGCATTCGGTTGCTGGTGTTGTTTTGTTTGCTGTGGGAATGGGGACATATTTCTATTCTGGCAATGTTGTCCGACCGTTTTGATCGCGCAATCGCGTTGTGACCGAACGTCTGTTGACCAAAAGCGGCTTCACAATCGGGTCGAAAACGCTTAACGCGCCATATGATCTTGATGACGGGAGACAAAATCATGGCCAAAGTGGACCTTAAAGGACTCAAGCTTTCAGAACTCAAAGCGTTGAAGGCACGCGTTGAGAAAGCAATTGAGCGCCACGAGAAAAAGGCAAAAACGGAAGCACTGGCGTCTTTGAAGGCACAGGCCAAGGCGATGGGGTTCAGCCTTGAAGACCTGTTGAGCAGCAAAGCACCAGCGGCCAAGTCAAAGGCGAAACCTGCGAAGGCGAAAGCCGCCCCTGCATATCGTGACCCGGCGAACCCGGACAATACATATGCCGGCCGTGGGCCGCGCCCCGCATGGCTGAAGGCGGCCCTCGAGGGCGGCGCGAAGCTGGAAGACTTCAAAGTTTAAATCAATACGCTCCCGCGCGTTTACTTGCGCGGGACGAATCCGTCGGGGAAAGAGCTGTGCGGCTCTGGCGCGCCCTCAACATAGAGGTAGTCGCGGGTGATTGGCACTGTGGTTTGATGTTTGTGCAGCTGCACATGGTAGAGCACATGCGGCATGTCTGAGAGGCTCAGCTCGGACGCGATCAGGTAGTAGCGCCACATGCGGATGAAGCGTTCATCATAGCCCATCTCGCGCACCTCTTGCAGGCGGGCCTCAAAGCGGATCAGCCATTCGTAAAGCGTGCGGTCGTAGTGGGTGCGCCATACCTCGATATCAGCGGCCTCCAGCGTTGATTTCTCAACGACTTTGATGACTTCGGACAGGGACGGCGTGTAGCCGCCGGGGAAGATGTATTTCTGGAACCATGGGGACAGGTTGCCCGGCGGGCCAGTGCGGCCAATGAAATGGATCAGCGCGACGCCGTCTTCTTTGAGGTTCTTTTCGATCTGTTGGAAGTAGCGCTTATATTGCGGCTCGCCGACATGCTCTAACATGCCGACGGACACGATGCGGTCGAACTGCTCGGTCACGTCGCGGTAATCTTGCAGCCGGAATTCGACCAGATCCGCGACGCCTTCCTCCTTGGCGCGTTTGGTAGCGGCCTTGCGCTGTTCATCTGACAGGGTGACGCCCACCACTTTCGCGCCGTAGTCCTTGGCCAAGGTGATGGCGAGCCCGCCCCAGCCGGAGCCGATATCGAGCACCTTCATGCCGGGCTTGATCAACAGCTTGCCTGCGATGTGCTTTTTCTTGGCGATCTGCGCCTCCTCCAACGTGTAGGAGGGGTCGCGGAAATAGGAACAGGTGTATTGCCGGTCCTCATCGAGGAAGAGGTAGTAGAAAGGGGTCGAGATATCATAGTGGTGCTCGGCGTTTTTCTTGGCGGTGCTCAAGGGGATCCATTGATCCCATTTGCGCTTGGCGATGCGCGCGGCGCGGGCCAGCTTTTGGGTTGCGGGCAGGTTGCCTTGGCCGAAATTGCGCACGATCAGGGTTAGAAAGCCGCGCACATCATCGCCGTCAATGGTGAGCTGCTCGTCCATGTAAGCCTCACCCATCGCAAGTTCGGGGTTGAGGATCAGTTTGCGGGGCAGGGTGGGATCATGCAGCGTCACTGAAACGGAAGGGGCCTGCCCGTCGCCCAGGTGGATCACCTCGCCACCGGGCAACCGCAGGGTCAAATCCCCCGTCTTCAGCAATTGGCGGAGCAGCCCCACCAGCATTTTAGTCCACATACAAGTCGTCCCGTCCCCAGCAAGGCTGTCGAGTTATAGCAGCCGTGCCCGCAGATGGGTTAACGGCCAAAATACGGCAAATTTATGTTAAACTGTGAGTGTACCAGGCAAAAACAGCGCGCATTTTTGCGATAGATTCTGCAAAAAGGTCAATTCAACGAAACCATTTCGTCCAGTTTCGGCGCTGGGGGCCGTGTTCGCTTGACTTCCCGGGCCAGCCCATGTGTATCGACCCGACAGAATTTTCCGACCTTTTGACGCCTGAGGACACACATCATGCATGAATTTCGCAGCCATACCTGTGCGGGCCTGAACAAATCCAATGTGGGCGAAACCGTGCGCCTGTCGGGCTGGGTGCACCGGGTGCGCGACCATGGCGGTTTGCTGTTCATTGATTTGCGCGACCATTACGGGATCACGCAGGTCATGGCTGACCCGGATAGCCCGGTTTTCGCCGAGATTGAAAAGGTGCGCAGCGAATGGTGTATCCGCATTGATGGCAATGTCATGGCGCGCGATGAAAGCCTAGTGAACCCCAAAATCCCGACCGGCGAGATTGAGGTCTTTATCCGCGATATCGAAGTGCTGGGTGCTGCGGAAGAGCTGCCTTTGATGGTGTTCGGCGATCAAGAATACCCAGAAGAGACGCGGTTGAAATACCGCTTCCTGGACCTGCGCCGCGAGAAATTGCAGCGCAATATGACTTTGCGCTCGGACGTGGTCGCTTCGATGCGGCGTCGGATGTGGGACGCGAAATTCAAGGAATTTCAAACGCCGATTATCACCGCCTCGTCGCCTGAAGGCGCGCGTGATTTCTTGGTGCCGTCGCGGCTGCATCCCGGCAAGTTTTACGCGCTGCCGCAAGCGCCACAGCAGTTCAAACAGCTGTTGATGGTGTCCGGCTTTGACAAATATTTCCAGATCGCGCCGTGTTTCCGCGACGAAGATCCGCGTGCGGATCGCTCGCCCACCGATTTTTACCAGCTCGACCTTGAGATGTCTTTCGTGACCCAGCAGGACGTGTTCGACACGATCCAGCCGGTTGTCGGCGGCATTTTTGAGGAATTCGGCGGTGGCCGCAAAGTTGATCAGGAGTGGGAGCAGATTTCCTACAAGGACGCGGCGCTGTGGTACGG
The DNA here is from genome assembly GCF_055693445.1 of Litoreibacter sp. JB4-2. NCBI lineage: Bacteria > Pseudomonadati > Pseudomonadota > Alphaproteobacteria > Rhodobacterales > Roseobacteraceae > Litoreibacter > Litoreibacter sp. JB4-2. The sequence goes on along the minus strand of NZ_CM146334.1, from coordinate 1,544,955 downwards.
TACCGACAAGCCTGACCTGCGTAACCCATTGAAAATGCAGTTGGTCTCTGACCATTTCCGTGAGTCCGGTTTTGCGATCTTTGCAAAAATTCTGGAACAAGAGGGCACGGAAATTCGTGCGATCCCTGCGCCGACTGGTGGATCGCGCAAGTTCTGCGACCGGATGAACGCTTTTGCGCAGAAGGAAGGCTTGCCCGGGATGGGCTATATTTTCTGGCGCGATCAGGGCGAGGGCATGGAAGCGGCAGGGCCGTTGGCGAAGAATATCGGGCCAGAGCGGACGGAAGCGATCCGGCAGCAATTGGGCCTGGGTGTTGGCGATGCGGCCTTCTTCCTGGGCGGCAAACCGTCGGCCTTTGAAGGGGTCGCCGGGCGCGCCCGCGTTGAGATCGGCAATGAGCTGAAACTGACCGATCTGGACCGGTTTGCCTTTGCATGGATCGTGGATTTCCCGATGTATGAGGCGGATGAGGAAAGCGGCAAGATCGACTTTTCGCATAACCCGTTTTCGATGCCGCAAGGCGGAATGGACGCGCTGGATGGCGATCCGCTGGATGTTTTGGGCTACCAATATGACCTGGCCTGCAACGGCTATGAGCTGATTTCGGGCGCCATTCGGAACCACAAGCCTGAGATCATGTTCAAAGCGTTTGAGCTGGCCGGTTACGGCGAAGATGAGGTGCGCAAGCGCTTCGGTGGCATGGTTAACGCGTTCAAATACGGCGCCCCGCCGCATGGTGGCTGCGCGGCTGGCATCGACCGGATCGTGATGCTGCTGGCTGATGAGGCGAACATTCGGGAAGTGATCCTGTTCCCGATGAACCAACGCGCCGAAGACCTGATGATGGCCGCACCAAGCGAGCCTATGTCGGACCAGCTTATGGAGCTGGGCTTGCGGGTGATCCCGCAGGACTAAGCGTTTACGTTTCTAAATGCGCGGGCTCTGGCTGATTGCCGGGGCCCGCTTTTTTTGCGACGGAACCGGCGGCCTCGCGCGTTAGACTATGTGAGAGCGACACCAAAAAGGGGCCTCGCATATGGCGTTTTCGCCGGAAAAAGCAGCGATCAGGTTTGGGGAGGGGTTGTCCCCTTTGTCCCCGGCTCCGAGCTCGATTGAGGCGCTTTTGGGCCAACTTGAGGGTCCCGACCTCTCGGCAGAAGCGCACGCCATCCCCCGGTTTGATGCGCTTCTGCCTGCTCTGGGGGAGGTGGACGCGGCGCGAAAAGCGTATCGGCGCGCGCGCGGCGATGACGCAGAAAAAGCCGCGCGTGACGCGTTCAAGGCCGTGCGGCGGCGTGCGCAACGGGCCCGAATGGCCGATCACCAACAGTTATTGGCGCGCAGCCTGACGACGGAGGCCCCGTTTCGCGAACGTTTGACGCGGTTTTGGGGCGATCATTTCACCTGTGCCCCTCGGCTGCCATTGTTGCGGTTAACCACGCCGAACTATCTGGAGGATGCGATCCGCCCGCATGTATCTGGCCGGTTTGCAGATATGTTGAAGGCGGTGGTGACGCATCCGTCGATGCTGATCTACCTTGATCAAGTGGCCTCTTTTGGGCCGAATTCGGCCGCCGCGCGGGGGCGGCGGGGGCTGAATGAAAACTTGGCGCGAGAGCTGATTGAGCTGCACACATTGGGCGTTGGCGGCGCTTATGGACAGGGCGATGTGCGTCAATTGGCGGAGCTTTTGACCGGGCTGACGGCGGGTTTGCCCGATGGGTTTGCCTTCCGCCCCGCGCGTGCTGAGCCGGGTGCGGAGGTCGTGTTGGGGCGCAGCTACGGCGGTGATGTGCCGGCGCTTGATGATATTTTTGCAGTGCTTGAGGATTTGGCGATGCACCCGGATACGGCCGCGCATTTGGCGCGTAAATTGGCGGTGCATTTCTGTTCTGATACGCCTGATCCGGGGATGGTGTCGACGATGGCGGAAGCCTATCTGTCGTCGGGTGGTGACTTGAAACCGGTCTATGCCGCGATGGTGAACCACCCGTTTGCGTGGGAAAGCTTCGGCCAGAAAGTCAAGCAACCTATTGATTTCATGACATCATCGTTGCGTGCCATTGCAGTGCCGCCCGCGTCTTTGACCAAGTTGGACCTGCGCGAGCTGCGCAGCTTTTTGACGGGGCCACTGGCGGCGATGGGGCAGCCGTTGTTTCAGCCGCAAGGGCCGGATGGCTGGCCGGAAGAGGCACAGGCCTGGATCACGCCGCAGGGGTTGGCGGCGCGGTTGCAATGGGCGATGGCGGCGCCGTCTGCGTTTTTTCGCAGCTTGCCGGACCCGCGTGGATTTGTGGAAACGAGCTTAGGCAATTTGGCGGATGACCGGGTGCGGTTTGCAGCTGGTGCGGCGGAAACGCGGCGTGAAGGCGTGGGGCTGATCTTGGCCTCGCCCGGATTTCAACGGAGGTGAGGGGCATGGACAGACGTGGATTTATCGCGGGGCTTGGATGTTCGTTGGCAGCGAGCCCGTTGATGACGCCGGTGAGTTTTGCCGCGACCCCGGGCGACAAGCGGTTGGTCGTGATCATCTTGCGCGGTGGCATGGACGGGTTGGATGTGGTGCGGCCGGTTGGCGATCCATTGTTGGCCAAGTACCGGCCGCGCGTGATGGGCGAGCCCGGGTTCGATCTGGACGGGTTTTACGCATTGCACCCGGCCCTGTCAGAGCTGATGCCGCTTTGGGAGGCGGGCGATCTGGGATTTGCGCAGGCGGTGTCGACGCCCTATCGCGACAAACGCAGCCATTTTGATGGGCAGGATTTGTTGGAGGCGGGCACGGGTATGGATGTCGCACTTCCACGGGACGGGTGGTTGAACCGGTTGTTGCAAGTGATGCCGGATGCGAGGTCTGAGACTGCTTTTGCGGTTGGGCGTGAGGATATGCGGCTGCTTGCGGGGGCTGCGCCAAGTTCGAGCTGGTCGCCGGATGGGCGGTTGGATATGTCGCCGCAGGCGCGGCTATTGCTGGAAGAGGTGTACCATGATGATCCGCTGTTTCGCGATGCTGGCGCCGAGGCCGTGGCCATTGCCGATGCTTTGGGCCTGTCGAGCGAGGACAGTTTTGGGCTGTCGAAATCGGACATGCGCGCCGCGGTAAAGCGCAATGCGCAAGCGAGTGAAGCGGATGTTTTGGCGGCGTTCGCGGCGAACCGGTTAAATGCCACTGCCCGGATTGCGGCGTTTTCGCTATCGGGTTGGGACACGCATCGCGGGCAACCCGCTGGCATGACGCGGGCGCTGAAAAAACTGCAAAGTGCAATTTTGACGCTGAAATCAGAATTGGGAAGAAATTGGGGCAACACCGCAGTCGTCGCGATGACGGAGTTTGGCCGCACAGCACGCGAGAATGGCACGCAAGGCACCGATCATGGGACCGGTGGCGCGCTGATTTTGGCGGGTGGGGCCATCAATGGTGGGCAGGTATTTGGCGACTGGCCGGGGTTGGATGAGGCGGCGCTGTATGAACGGCGCGACCTCATGCCTGTTGCTGATGTTAGGGCATACCCGGCGTGGCTGATGCGGGGTCTTTTTGGGGTAGAACGCTCCGCGTTGGAGCTGAGCATCTTTCCGGGGCTGCGCTTGCAGCGCGATCCCGGAGTTTTGCTGTAGCCTTGAAATTAAGGCGTTTTCTTACCAAGCGGCGCCGACAGGACGATCAACCAATGTCTGGCTCAGATCTTCCGTTTGGTTTTCCATACCGTTGGTGACTTGAACGGTCACAGCAAGGCAAAGGCCTACGAGGGCAGCCATCAACATGGTCATATCAACAACGGTCGCACCGCTTTCGTCGTTCAGAAAATATTTTACAGCATCAAACATTACAGGTCTCCGCATCAAAAGTTTTTGTTACCCAGCGCATCATGCGTCATTGGGATTAAGATGATCGCAAAACAAGGCAGGAATGTGCCAATTTGAGGCTAGACTAGAGGTGATTTCGCGCCCATTTTAACTAAGATAATGACAAAAGTGGCGGGCAATCGCGGCAAGCCCGGTCGTTGATTGAGGCTTATTGCACATGTCGTCGAAGATTTTTGGGGCGCCTTTACCGGATTGGACCCCGCCTGAAAAACCGGGCGAAACCATTTTACAAGGCCAGTTTGCGCGGTTGGAACCGCTCGATGCGGATCGCCATGCAGCAGATATCCACCGTGCAAACAGCGCTGATGACGCAATTTGGGACTATCTGCCCTATGGACCGTTCTCTTCGGCTGCGGGCTACCACAAATGGGTGCGTGACGTCACGCGCGCCGAGGATCCGCGTTTCTATGCGGTGCGCTCAGAGGCGACGGGGCAATATTGCGGGGTGCTGAGCTATCTTCGTATTACGCCAGAGGCTGGCTCTATCGAGGTCGGACATATCAATTTTTCGCCCGAATTACAGCGCAGCCGCGCGGCGACCGAGGCGGTCTATTTGATGATGGAATGGGCGTTTGAGGCGGGCTACCGGCGGTTCGAATGGAAATGCAACGCTTTGAACATTGGCTCGCGCCGGGCGGCGCAGCGGTTTGGGTTCAGCTATGAAGGTGTTTTCCGCCAAGCGACGGTGAGCAAGGGGCGCAACCGCGATACGGCCTGGTTTGCCTGCATCGATCAAGAATGGCCCGCATTGAAGGAAGCGTATCGCGCGTGGTTTGCGCCGGAAAATTTTGACGCAGAGGGCCGGCAGATCGAACGGCTGGGAGCCCTGACCAGGCTTGTCCGAGTTGCTGATGACCCGACTTTGTAGGGTCAGACCATTTCGGCGACAGCCAGGCGTTTTTTGATCAGTGCGCGAATTTTTGTGATCGGCTCTGAGGTGGAGCGGCCCTTAGAGCAGGCTTCCGACAGCTCGTCAGAGGCTGATTTTAGCGTCTCGTCCCCGGCCAACCGCGCCAAACCTTGCAAGAATGGGGCAACATAGCTCAGCTGATCGGGTGCGGATTGCAACAGCTCATCAAGGTGGGACAGGTCTTCGCATAGCGACAGCGTGTCAGGTTCGATCACCTCATCCGACATGACGCGCGGGCCGGAGGGGTGCATGTCTTTGGGCAGATGTTCGAGAATGGCTTGTTGAAACGCGCTGACAGATTCGATGGGTTTGGGCAAAAACCCGTCTGCGCCCGCGTTCATGGCCTGCGACCCCCACCCTTCGCCATCGGCGCCGGACGTGGCGATCAGGACAGGTCGATCATCGCGAATGGAGCTGGCGACATCGCGGATCAGATCAATGCCGGAGCCATCCGGCAGCCCGATATCGGTGATCATGACCGACGGGCGATAGAGCCGCAGATGCTTATGCGCGGCCTCAAGGCTGTCGGCGCGCCGGATACGGGCCCCGGACCTGATACATAGAAGCCGAATGGCTTCCGATGCATAGCGGCTGTCTTCCACCACCAGCACGGTCAGTCCCAAAAGCGGGCGCATGGCGGTGGGATGGATCGTCATCGACAAATGTCCAAGGTCTTCTGGCATGGCGGTCTCCAATGGCAGGCGGGTCGTATCCTTTGATTCTTATTGTCGTGCAGTTTGCCTAACAGATCGTGAATCCCTGCCAATCGCCTGCGGCACCGCTGCCCCTTTGCAATTTCCGCAGCGCGGCGCATAAGGGCACAAAGACGAATTTTGCGAGGACCTGACATGATCGGACGATTGAACCATGTGGCCATTGCGGTGCCCGACCTTGAGGCCGCGGCCGAGCAATATCGCGGCACTTTGGGCGCGAGCGTGGGCGAACCGCAGCCGGAACCTGACCACGGCGTGACGGTGATCTTCATTGAACTGCCAAACACCAAGATTGAGCTGCTGCACCCGCTGGGCGAGGACAGCCCGATCAACGGGTTTCTGGAGAAGAACCCGTCGGGCGGCATCCACCATATCTGCTACGAGGTGGACGACATTCTCGCCGCACGCGACAAGCTGAAAGACAGCGGGGCGCGCGTGCTGGGCAGTGGCGAGCCGAAAATTGGCGCGCATGGCAAGCCCGTGCTGTTCCTGCACCCCAAGGATTTCACCGGCACTCTGGTTGAGCTGGAGCAAGCGTAATGGCCTTCACCTCCATGTGCGTGGTCTACGCGGTGACGTGGTTCATGACGCTGTTTGTGGTGCTGCCCCTGGGCAACCGCAGCCAGGGCGATGTGGGCGAGGTTGAGGTGGGCACCCCGGCCTCGGCGCCATCAGGCTTTGTGATGCGCCGCAAGTTCCTGTTGACGACGATTTGGGCGACGCTGATTGCGGTGCCGTTGATTTGCGTGATCCATTTCCAGTGGATCACGGTGGATCAGATTGACCTGTTCAAGCGGTTTGGGCCGGGCAGCTAAACCGACAGCCTGCGCACCAGATGGGTGAAGGCCGCGACGCCGATGATCGGCATCACCAGGTTCATGATCGGGATGGTCAGCGGGATCGCCATGAGCACACCCGCGACCCAGATCACCGTCGCATGGCGCTTGCGGAAATCGCGGACCTCGCTTGGTTGCATACGGCGTCGGGCGACCATGGTGGCGTATTCGCGGCCCAGCAGCAGGCCGTTTACCCCCCAGAAGATCAGCGGCGCGAAGGGCGGGAAGATCAGGTACAGCACCAGCGCCATTAGGTTGGCGGCGAGTAACACGCCCAAGAATTTGAGCGTCTCGGTGATGGTCTCAGAGAACGGGATGTGGGCGACCGGGGGCAGGCCGGGGTAATGGCGTTCTTCAACCGCGTCGGCGACGGAATCGAGAAATAGCGCTGTGAAAGCAGAGGCCACGGGCACCATCAAAAAGACCGAAGCGCCGATCATGACAGGGATCACGGCAAGCGAGGCCACATTGTCGATCCACGTGATTTCGCCGATCCACGGGATCGAAAAGCTGTCGGGCACGACAAGGCCGACCGTCCAAGCAAAGAGCACGGTGAAGCCGAAGAGCAACGCGATGGTCAAGCCAACCCCCAGTGCCAGCACGCGCAGGAAGCGGCTGTCAGTGATTTGGCCCAGTGCCTTGAGATAGTCGCCGATGATCACGCGCTGACCCATTCAGTTATGGCGTCCAGATCGGGGCGCGGTCGGTCGGGCGGCGGGGAGGTTTCCGTGCCCAGATGCAGAAAGCCCGCAACATACTCCTGCGACGCGAGGCCAAGCGCATCGGTCAGGAACGGGCGGTCAAAGGCGGCCCATGAGGTCAGCCAATTGGCGCCCCAACCGGCGGCGAGGGCGGCGTTGAGCAGCGCCAGGCAAACGGCGCCGGCACTGAGGGTCTGCTCAATCTCAGGGATTTTGTCGGAGGGCTTGGGGGAGGCCACGACCGCGATGGACAAGGGCGCCGCTTCAAACATGGTGGCGACTTTGTCGGTTTTGTCAGGCTCATGGCCCAATTCGGCGGCGCGGGTGCGGGCTGTGGTGCCAAGACGGAGTAGGGCCGCCTGTTCAAGGACGATAAAGCGCCAAGGTTCCAGCTTGCCATGATCGGGGGTGCGGGCGGCGGCGGTCAGGATTTGGGTGAGCGCGTCGCGGTCGGGTGCAGGGGTGGTCAGGGTCTTGGCCGGGCGGGACCGGCGGCTGAGCAAAAACTCCAGCGCCGCGTGATTTGGTGTTGGCATAACGTCCCCTCGTTGCGTTGCCTCTTATGTCGGAGGTCTGCGCGGTTTGTTCAAGAGGCGTGTCGCACGCGCCAGGCAATAAAGGGCGTTCGGCCATTTGGCGCACAGTTTCCCGGCGAACTACATGACGTAACGATAATTGGGACTTTCTAATTTAAAGCAACTTTATGCCACTTTTTCGTCTTTATGCGTCGGTATCGACAACAATAATGCGATTGGTGGTGGATTGTTCACAGAGGATGATTTTGAAGACAAGCCCTCGCCGCAACGAGAAAAATTGAGGTTAGACTTATGAAAAATGCATTCAAGAGGTCCTTGCGCGGCATGAGATTTGTCGCACCCGCTGTTGTAGCTTTGGCTGTGCCGACATTGGCGCTTGGTGAGGGCGTACACCTGAAATCGAGCGATGGTGCGGTCGATTTGAAGGGCGAGCTGATCGAATTCAAGGACAACACTTATATTATCAAATCCAAATTCGGCGCGTTGCGCGTGGATGCCAGCCGGGTCGAGTGTTTCGGCGCAGGCTGCCCGGGCGGCATCGAGCTGCCTGAGGGCGTCACGCTTGTTGCACCGGCCGAGTCCGTTGACCCGAATGTGGTTACTTGGGACGTCTCGCTGTGGGGCAAACGCCGCGCCTTTACCGAGCATGTTGAAAAGCTGGCTGAACTGGTCTCAGAGAAGACCGACGGCGCTTTCCAGTTGAACATATCTTATGGTGGCCTGTCTGACAGCCGCGAGAACCTTGACGGGATCTCGGCAGGTTCGTTTGAGATGGCGCAGTTCTGTGCGGGCTACCACCGTGACAAAAACCCCTCCATCACCGTTTTGGAATTGCCGTTTCTCGGCGTCGATAGCCTTGAGCAGGAGATCGATTTGTCTATGGCGGTGTACCAACACCCCGCAACACGGGCTGATTTGGCGCGCTGGAACGCGACGCTGCTGATGCCGTCACCTTTGCCGCAGTATAATATTGTCGGCACCGGCTTCCCGCCGACATCGTTGGCCGATTTCAAAGGGCTGACAGTGCGCGCGACAGGCGGCGTCGGCAATGCGATCGCGTCGCTGGGCGCAGAGCTGGTCAGCTTGCCCGCCACGAAAGTGCGTGAGGCCATGGATGACGGCACTGTGCGTGCGGTGAGCTTCGCGCCGCATGCCCATATGGCGTTCGACACGATTGAGAACGGCACCTGGTGGACGACAAACCTGAACCCTGGCACAGTAAACTGCCCGGTTGTGATCAACACGGACGCGTTGAACGAACTGAGCAACGCCAATCGCATCGCGCTGGTATCTTCCGTTGATGCGGCCCTGGATCACTACGTCGCTAATTACGAGGGCGCCACGATGGACGCCTGGGGTCCGGCGCTGGATGAAAAAGGCATCAGCCAGCTGACGATCAACCCGAGCATCATCACCGCCATTAAAGAGGAGGTCGCAGCACCTGCTGCCGCCGCCTGGATCGCGGAGAACGCGCGCAACGGCCTTCCGGCGCAAGAGCTTTACGACCTTGTGACAGACAAGATCGCGACCGGCTCCTAACGGTTTCGACATTCATAAAAAAGGCGGCGCGGGCTCAGGCCCGCGCCGCTTTCGTTTTTGGCCTTTGGCCGTTTGGCGCATTTGACCTATTTCAGGCCCATGCAGCTGGCATAGTAGCTGGTGGTCGCTGGCCAATCCGAAAAGACGCCGACCGCGCCCACATCGCGCGCCAGCACATCGAGCAATTCGAACATGACCCCGTCATCGGTCGTGGCTTCTTCAATTGACTGGTAATACCAGCCGCCGCCCGTTTTCAGCGGGCCCGAGCGCTCCAATGTCCAGGTGATGATGTTGAGACCTGCGGTCTTGGCTTCTTTGGCATAGAGCGAGGGGACGATCTTGCCGTTTTCCAGCGTCACGAGCACCCATTGCGGCGGCGCGATGTAGTTGACGCCCATCTCTTTCAGTTCCGCCATGGAATGGGTCCATGTGCTTGCATCCATCGGCGACCAGCCGTCGATGTCATAGCTGTCATCGAGATAGACGGCTTGCGCACCGAATTCCGGCTCGGCCTTGATCCAGTAGAGCACATCATCGAGGTTGAAGCTTTGCGGCCAAACGTCTTGGGGTGGGATGCCTGCGGCCTTGTATTCATCGATCATCTTCTGGGCGTATTCTTCTTGGGTGAAACCATCGAAAGGCATATCAACCGATGGGCTTTTCAGCTCGGGCGTGAATTTCGCGCCGAGGTCTTTGAACAGCGCGATGGATTCGGCATGGGTCATCAACGTGCCGCCATCGGCGGCATAGAGATCGGTGCGCCAGCCTGCGGTCCCATCCATATAGGCCGCGACATCTGTGGCGGAGCTGTCAGCGGCGTCCATTTTGCCGGTGAGGGTGCGGAACTCCGCCAGAGTCAGATCAGAAGTTCGGCATTCGGCGGTCGCCTTGTCGTCGCCAGAGGCGGGCGTGAAGCCAGCGGTACATTTGGCCGCCAGATCGCTGCCCAAGATGTTGGTTGTTGTGTGCAGATCGTTTTGCGCGTGGCGGCAGACGAGCTGTTTGTCGGCCGTAAAGGTGACATCGCATTCCAGGATACCTGCGCCCATGCGCGCGGCGGCAACGTAGCTTTCGACGGTATGTTCAGGGAATTGCATCGGCGCGCCACGGTGCCCGATGGAAAAGTCGGTTTTCATAATTGGCGCGGCGGCGCAGGAGGCCAGTTTGTCCTTCAAGGGGCCGTCGGCCATCTTGTCGATCAAGTAAAGCGGGCGCGGGCCGGCTTGGTAATTTTCAGCAAGCACGGGCAGTGTCATCGCAGCACAAGCGAGCGCGACGAGCGGGAATGTGGTCTTCATCGTAGAGGCCTTTCAAATGAGTTATCCGGCTCATTGAAGGGCTGTGTTGCTAAAGCTGCGTGACGGTTCGATGAAATTCCGGTGACATCTGCCCCGCTGCCTGCACCGGCTTCATCTTGACCCAGAACAGCAGCGCCACCAGAACAATGAACAGGCCCAAAAAGATGGCCACGCCCTTCATTCTTTTTTAGCCGCTGTTTTCTTTGCCGTGGCTTTTTTGGCTACGGGCTTTTTGGGAGCTGCTTTCTTCTTGGCGGGCGCCTTGCGCTTCGTGCCTTTCTTGGCGGCTTTTTCATCAAGCAGTTGCACGGCCTGATCGATGGTCAGCGCGTCGGGTTCAATGTCTTTGGGCAGCGTTGCGTTGAGCTTCTCCCATTTCACGTAAGGCCCGTATTTGCCTTCCATGATCGCGATGGGCCCGCCCTGATCTGGATGTTCACCCAAATCCTTCAGCGTTTTGGCCGCGCCGCCGCGATTGCCGCGGGAGGCGACTTTGGCGGCCAGCAGCTCAACCGCGTGGTTCATGCCGACGGTGAAGACGTCGTCCATCGTGGGCAGGTTGGCATTGGTGCCGCCGCGCTCTGACGTGCTTTCGGCGTGTTTCAAGTAAGGGCCGTAGCGGCCGATATTGGACCAAACATTGACGCCGTCCTCTGGGTGCGTGCCGATCAGGCGGGGCAGGGAGAGCAGCTTGAGCGCGTGTTCAAGGTCGATATTTTCCAGCGCGAAGCCTTCCTCCGGCCAGTCTTTGGGCACGGATTGGCGCTGGGGTTTTTTGTTTTCTTCGGTCACGTCGCCGCGCTGGACGTAAGGGCCGAAGCGGCCTTTGTGGATCCAGATTTTGTCGTCGCCATCCATGCCCAACATCTTGCCTTCGGGTGGAATGCCGGTGTCCTCGTCACCGCCGGGAGGTCCGAAGGCGCGTGTGTAGCGGCAGTCGGGGTAGTTGGAGCAGCCGATGAAAGCGCCGCCGGAGCGCGCGGTGCGCATGGACAGCCGCCCTTCGCCGCAATTTGGGCAAAGGCGGGGATCGGTGCCGTCCTCATTAGGCGGGAAGATATGGGGCGCGAGCGCGTCGTTGATCTTTTCCAGCACCTCGGTGATTGACAGGTCCATCGCCTCAGAGATCGCCACGGCGAAATCGCGCCAGAACCGGTCGAGCACGTTTTTGTAGTCGCGTTCCCCGGCGGAGACGTCGTCGAGCTCTTCCTCAAGGTTGGCGGTGAATTCGTAGCCCACATATTTGCGGAAGAAATTGGTCAGGAAGACCGTGACAAGCCGGCCTTTATCCTCTGGGATCAGGCGGTTCTTCTCTTTGCGGACGTAGTCGCGGTCCTGAATCGTTGTGACGATAGAGGCGTAGGTGGAGGGGCGGCCAATGCCCAGCTCTTCCATGCGTTTGACCAGTGTCGCCTCGGTATAGCGCGGGGGCGGCTGGGTGAAGTGCTGCTCGGGTGTGACGGATTGTTTGCCGGTGGCGTCGCCCTGATTGATCTGGGGCAGCGACTTGTCGTCGTCATCCAGCACCGCGTCGTCGCGGCCTTCTTCATAGACGCGCAGGAAGCCGTCAAAGAGCATGACCTGACCCGAGGCGCGCAATTCCACCTGCGCATCGTCGGAGCCGATGATCGCGGTGGTGCGTTCCAGCCGCGCGGCGGCCATTTGGGACGCGATGGTGCGCTTGTAGATCAGGTCGTAGAGCTTGCGCTGATCGGCATCGAGAATTTTCAGGCTTTCCGTGTCGGCCATCATATCCGTTGGGCGGATACATTCATGCGCTTCCTGCGCATTCTTGGCCTTGTTTTTGTACATGCGCGGGTCGGCGGGCACGTATTCGCCGCCGAACTTGGTTTTGATCGCGTCGCGGGCGGCGTGCACGGCTTCGGGCGCCATGTCGATGCCGTCGGTCCGCATATAGGTAATGTGTCCCGCCTCATAGAGGCGCTGGGCGCTGGACATGGTTTGGCGCGCGCCCATACCGAATTTGCGCGATGCCTCCTGCTGGAGGGTCGAGGTCATGAAGGGCGGCGACGGGTTGCGGTTGGCGGGCTTCGCCTCAACTGATTTGACGGAGAGGTCGCGCGACTGGATGGCCTGGACGGCCAGCTCTGCGGCGGTTTCATTGGCGAGATCGAACTTGTCGAGCTTGTCGCCGCCCAGCACGGTGAGGCGGGCTTCAAAATTCTGGCCGCGTGGGGTGGAGAGCACGGCTTTGACGGACCAATATTCCTGCGCGATGAATTTCTCGATCTCCATCTCGCGCTCGACGATGATGCGCAGGGAGACAGATTGCACGCGGCCTGCGGATTTCGCGCCGGGCAGGCGGCGCCACAAAACCGGGCTGAGCTTAAAGCCAACCAGATAGTCCAGCGCGCGGCGGGCAAGGTAGGCGTGTACCAGAGGCTCATCGACTTGCCGTGGGTTTTTCATCGCCTCGGTCACAGCCGCCTTGGTGATCGCGTTGAACACGACGCGGCTGACGGGGGTGTCCTTCTTGATGGCCTTGCGGTTGCGCAGGGCTTCTTCAAGGTGCCAGCTGATCGCCTCCCCCTCGCGGTCGGGGTCGGTGGCGAGGATCAGCGCATTGTCGTCCTTCAGCGCATCAGCAATGGCTTTGACATGCTTTTTGCTATCGCTGGCGACCTCCCATTTCATATCAAATTCGTTTTCGGGGTCGACGGAACCGTCCTTCGGAGGCAGATCGCGGACATGGCCGTAGGAGGCCAGAACGGTGTAATCGCTGCCCAAATATTTGTTGATTGTCTTGGCTTTAGCCGGTGATTCTACGACAACAACGGGCATATATACCTCTGATTCAATGTACTGCTCTAGCGGCGATACATGTGGGCTGCGTTGGGGGTATGTCAACCACGCTTGGCAAGGCTGCGGCAATTCGGAGCCGAAAGCGCCAACGAAACTGCGGTGAAAATGACGTAATGTTCCCCGGTTTCGGTGATGAAATTGAAATCAACTATGACTAGGTTACCAACATGTGGCGTTTGGTTGCTTTATTGGTGGTGATGCCGTCCCTTGCGTGGGCGGACTGTGTCGTGTTGTTGCACGGGCTTGCGCGCAGTTCCTTCTCGCTGAGCGTGATGGACGAAAGTCTTGAGGTCGCGGGGTTTCAGACGGTGAACCCGGGCTATTCCTCCACCTCCGACACGATCATGGATTTGGCCGATGGGACCATCCCGGCGGCAATCGAGGAATGCGCGGACAACACCCCCATTCATTTCGTGACGCATTCCATGGGCGGCATCATGGTGCGCGCCTGGCTGGCGGAGAATGAGCTGGACAGCCTCGGGCGCGTGGTGATGTTGGCCCCGCCCAACCAGGGTTCTGAACTGGTCGATGAGCTGGGCGATCTGACGCCGTTTGAATGGGTCAACGGCCCTGCAGGATTGCAGCTGGGCACGGGCGCGGACAGCTTGCCCAAGATGCTGCCCCCAGTGACATTCGAGCTGGGGGTTTTGGCGGGAACGCAATCGCTGAACCCGATCTATTCGGCGATTATCCCGGGCGAAGATGACGGAAAAGTCTCCGTCGCCAGCACCAAGGTTGCGGGCATGTCGGACCACATGGTGTTCCCGGTGACGCATACATTCATGATGAACGCGCCGCTGGTCGTGGCCCAAACCATCCGCTTCCTGCAAGGCGGCGCGTTTGAAGACGGGCTGACTTTGGGCGACGTGCTTGAGGATGTGACCGATGCAGTGACTGAGGGGACGATTTTGCAGTAATAGAGAGTTAGAAAGCTTGACCCGACCACCCGGTTCAGGAACACCTATTTGCGACCGGTATTTGAAGCCGTGCAGAATTTTGAACTTTGGAGATATTTTAGGATGAAAACAGGTTTTGCCCCGTTTGGTCTTTTTGCACTACTTTTTGTGGCTGGCTGTGTAGAGCCTCAATCGAGTGAACCGCCTACGATCCAAAGATTTAGTGATATCGAACTTAAGGGCCCGATGCCCAAGGCTTACCGCGATTTTGTCAATTCGGTCGACCCATATGGTGCCTTATATGTGACCGGGACCGGCGGTGGCGGGGGCCGGATAGGGGGGCAATCATCCCTTGAGCTTGCCAAAAGTGCCGCACGCGCGCAGTGTATTGAACTCAATCCTGACAGTGACTGCGTCTTATACGCGACCAAAACGCCCTGAGGCGCTTAAGATAGGGCGCAAAATGGAGTCCGTGAGGCTACCTTCCCGTGAGCCGATTGAAATGGCCCATTTTGCGACCGGGTTTGACCTCGGCCTTGCCGTAGAGATGCAGCGCCACGGTGGGGTCTGAGGCCAGTTCGGGCAAGCGGTCCATGTCGGCGCCGATCAGGTTTTCCATCACCACATCGGCGTGGCGCGATCCGTCGCCTAGCGGCCATCCGGCGACGGCTCGGATATGTTGTTCAAACTGGTCAATGACGCAGCCGTTCTGGGTCCAATGCCCGGAGTTGTGCACGCGCGGCGCGATTTCGTTGACGATGAGGCCTTGCGGGGTGACGAACAGCTCAACTCCCAAGACGCCGACATAGTCCAGCGCGTTCAGGATGCGACCCGCCATGAGCACCGCATCAGTGCGCTGCGCGGTGGAGAGCGTGGCGGGCACGGTGGTTGTGTGCAGGATGCCGTCGCGGTGGACATTCTCGCCGGGGTCAAAGCAGGCGACCTGCCCGTCGACCGCGCGCGCGCCGATGACGGAGACCTCATGCGTGAAGTCGACAAAGCCCTCAAGCACGCAAGGTGCGTCGTTCATTTGAGCGTAGATCGCCGCCGGGTCGTCGCCGTCTTTCAGCCGGATTTGACCTTTGCCGTCATAGCCGAACCGGCGGGTTTTCAGGATTGACGGCGTGCCCAGTTTTTCGATCGCGGCGGCGAGGTCACCTGCGCTTTCGACATTTGCGAAGGGCGCGACGGTCAGGCCGAGGCCTTCTAGGAACTGTTTTTCGACCAACCGGTCTTGCGATGTCGCGAGCGCCAGCCTGCCGGGGCGGATCAAAGCGGCGCCGTCCAGAATGTCGAGCGCGGCTGTGGGGATGTTCTCAAACTCGTAGGTGATGACGTCGCAGACGGCGGCGAAGGCTTTCAGCGCATCCGCGTCATCATAGGGTTTTTGAAAGTGGTAATTGGCCACATGGGAGGCCGGGCAATCGCCGCCGGGCTCAAATATGCAGGTTTTGAACCCGAGGCGCGAGGCCGCGACTGACAGCATCCGGCCCAGCTGGCCGCCGCCTAGAATGCCGATCACGGCGCCTGTTGGAAGCGGCTCAGACATCGGAAGGCGCGTCAGGGATGGACGCCGACAGCGCGGCGCGCCAATCGTCCAGGCGGGCTGCGAGCGCGTCATCTTGCAAGGCCAGAATGCCCGCGGCCATCAGCCCGGCATTGGCCGCGCCCGCGGCGCCGATGGCCATGGTCGCGACGGGGAAGCCTTTGGGCATTTGGACGATGGAATAGAGACTGTCGACGCCGGACAAGGCCTTGGTTTGCACCGGCACGCCCACCACGGGCACCCGCGTTTTCGACGCCATCATGCCGGGCAAATGCGCGGCCCCGCCGGCGCCTGCGATGATCACTTGCAGGCCGCGGGTCGCGGCGGTTTTGCCGTAATCCCAAAGCCTGTCGGGGGTGCGATGCGCCGAGACGATCTTGGTCTCATAGGTCACGCCCAAAGCGTCCAAAATCTCAGCCGCCTCTTTCATGGTGGGCCAGTCGGACTGGCTGCCCATGATGATGCCCACTTGTACCTCTGCCATGGCGTGTCACCCCGTCCGCATTGAAGGAAGCGGCACTATAGCCAGCTTGCAGGGCTACGCAATGATATCTGGTGTCAGGTCATCTTCGATCTGTTGGATGCGGTCTTTGAGCGAAAGCTTCTGCTTTTTCAGCCGTTTGATGGTCAGTTGGTCGGCCACGGCGCGGTCTTGAAGCGCTTCAATGGCGTCATCCAGGTCGCGATGTTCGCGTTTGAGGACCTCCAGCTTCACGCGCATCACCTCGTTCTGGTCCATCGTGTGGGGCGTGGTCATGGGGCTGGCGATCCTAAATGCGGGCTTTGAACAAAGGCTAGTCTATATTTCAAAACGTTAAAATGGTTTTGATCCGGTTTTGGCGCTGCCCCTTGCAAACAGGGATATTCGCCCCCATCTTTTTAACAGGCGCGTTGCCAGAACGGGGCGGGCCAAACCCAAGTCGCTTGAACCGTTAAGGGCTTTTAAAGATGACAAAACTTGCTTTGGGATCGCATCCCTTTTTGCTGGGCTTCGACCAGCTGGAGCGCTTGGTAGAGCGCACCGCCAAATCCGGCACAGACGGATACCCGCCTTTTAATATCGAACAATCAGACCGCAACACGTTCCGCATCACCCTGGCCGTGGCCGGGTTTGGCGAGGATGATCTGTCGATCACCGTCGAAGACCGCCAATTGGTGATCCGCGGCAAACAACCCGAGGCCGATGAGGCCCGCGTCTTCTTGCATCGCGGCATTGCGGCGCGCCAGTTTCAAAAGGCTTTCGTGCTTGCCGATGGCGTCGATGTGGCCGGTGCGGCGACGCATAACGGGTTGCTGCATATCGATCTGGAACGCGCCGTGCCCGAAAGCGTCGTGCAGACCATAGAAATCAAGAAAGGATGATGCGATGAACACTCCGTTTGACCTGAATTTCGACCAAAAGACCGGCATGGATGAGCGCATCGTCTATGTGCGCGCCGTTGACGTGTCCGAGCTGCCCGAAGAGGTGCAGGGCGAAACCGGCGGGCGCGAACAGATCTACGCGCTGCACAGTGCGGATGGCGAGCGTATTGCCTTGGTGCGCGACCGCCACACGGCCTTTGTGTTGGCGCGGCAAAACGATTTCGCGCCGGTCACCGTACACTAAACGCGATTAGACAATCGCCCCGCGCCGGGCCATAACCTTCGGGATAAGGCCATCAAGAGCCTCACCCGAGGGGAGCCCGCATGCGCAACAGTTTAGCCGCTGAAAAATCCGGATGGTTGCCTGACAACCCGCTGAAATCATTGCGCCATTACGATCTGGGAAATTACACGCCAGAGGCAATTTCGGGGCGGGTTGCCCCGAAATATTTGGGCCGCAACATGAATTTGCGGCGTGCCTGGGTGCGTATTTGCACGCATCTGCCCGAGACAACCATGCCGGGCGAACGCTTCGATATTCTTGAATTTTCGACCGCCCATGGCGCCATGCTGGAGCTTTGGCAAACGCTGGGGCACCGCGTGCGCGGCACCGATTTTGAGGTGCCGCAAGAGCATATCAAGACCTATGCCAAGATGAAGCCCGCGATGCAGGCGGCGTTCAAAACCAATCACCCGTTTGAATGTGCCCCCGACCGGCCCGGTTGGGCGTATCAGCCGATCATTGAAAGCATCGGCGTGCCCGTTGATCTGTTTGATGCGGGCGCCACGCCCTACGCTTATGCGGACAAAAGCTTCGACTACATTTGCTGCTATCAGGCGCTTGAGGCCTATGCCGATCCCGAGGACTGGGGGCGGATCGTAGCCGAGTTTTGCCGCATCGCGCGCCGCGCTGTGGTGATCGGGTTCAACCCGCCGGGCCGCGGGCAGGAAGTTGACAGTAATTGGAAACGCTCCCGCGCGGCATGGGAAGCATTGCGGCTGTACAATGAGAATGGCTTTCGCAATGTCTTGTTTGAGCTGGAAGAAACCGGGGTCGGGCTGCACCCGACGGCGGTAAAGCTGGTCGCGGTGTAGCGCGAAAGACGCGACATTCGCGTGGCACAAGCGAAGGGATTCACAAGAACCGCCGTGCGCGCTACATTTGACCCCAACAACAAGCGCCTAAAGGCGCGTGCAGAGCAGGCAGGGGGCATTCCGATGCAAAACCTCAATCCCGACGCCGTCAAAGGCGACAGCTACTATGGCAAGGTTGCCCGCAACTACGAGACGCGGCGCGCGCGCCAGGCGTGGTGGGGCGTTGAGCAGACGCAGATGCAAGAGCTGCTGGACCAATTGCCACGCGGGCTGCGGGTGTTGGACGTGCCGTTTGGCACCGGGCGCTTTGTGCCGATGCTGCTGGAACGCGGCGATCAGGTGCACGGGCTCGACAGCTCCGACGAGATGATCGCGCAGGGCGCAAAGCAGCTTGGACCCGCTTTTCGGCGCTGCGCCACGCAGGTCGGCGACGCCATGGCGCTGCCTTACGGTGACGCGGAGTTTGATCTCGTGATCTCCACCCGGTTTTTGCGTGATATCATTGTGTTCAAAGACGCCAAACGCGCGCTGCTGGAATTTGCGCGCGTGACCAAGACCTACGCGATTGTGCAGCTGGGCCAGACGACATTGCCGAAAGGCATGGTGCCGCGTCAGACCCGCGCGATGCGCTCGCATATGTCGGGGCGTCAGATCGACAACCTGCTGGCAAAATCCGGGTTTGACGTGATCGAACGGCGGCTGGTGAAGGAAGACCCGGGCGAGCATTCGGAGATTTTCCACATCCTGTGCCGGAAGCAATAACCCGATGCTGATCGAGCTTCTTGGATTGCCGGGATCGGGGAAATCAACGCTGATCAAAGCCTTGGTGCCGGGGTTACGTCAGGCCGGCTTCAGCGCGCGGCGGGCCGACAAGATGGTTGGGTTGGACAGCACGGACCCGGACGCCCCGCGATATCTTAAACGTGGGCCGGATCGCACGACGCTGTACCGAACGCTGGCGTTTCGCCGCGCGCATCCAGAGCTGATGGATCATGTCGAACGCACATTGGCGATGCCTGCCGCTGACGCGTTTCTGTTTTCCTGGACCACCAATCTTTACGAGGCGAGCCGCGAACATGCCGGCGCTGTCGATGTGGCGTTTCTGGATGAAGGGTTCGCGCATCGCGGTGTCTCGGCGCATTTGCAGGCGGATGACGCGTTGTTTGACGCCTATTTGGCGCTGATGCCGTTGCCCGACCTGATCCTGCACCTTTGCCCGCCGCCACGCATGGCGTTTCGCCGCGCCATTCACCGGCGCGCGGATCGCAGCTTTTCGAAGCGCAAAGTGCAGGCCAAGCTAGGCGACCGTTTCGTGTTTCGCCGCCGCCACCGGCTGATCGAGGCCGGGCTTGTCGCGTTGAAGGCGCGCGGCGCAAGGGTGATTGACGTCAACACCGCGCAAGACATTGAGACTTGCGTGGCTGAGCTGTTGCCGCAGCTGATCGCGTTGCAGGACGGCCAGCGTTTGGCGGCGGAGTAGGGCCCGGACATGCAAAAAGCGGCGCCCGTATGAGCGCCGCTTTCTGTTTGGTTTTGCCTGAGGCTTAGGCTTTGATCAGACCCATCGCTTCGAGCTTCAGGATGACCTGATGGGCGCAGTTGTCGACCTCGACATTTTCGGTTTCAACCACCAGCTCGGCGTTTTCTGGCACGTCGTAAGGATCTGAAATACCTGTGAATTCCTTGATCTTGCCTTCGCGGGCCAGCTTGTAGAGGCCCTTGCGGTCACGGCGTTCGCATTCCTCGATGGAGGTGGCGACATGGACCTCGATGAAGGCGCCGAATGCCTCGATATCTTCGCGCACTGCGCGGCGGGTCGTGGCATAGGGCGCGATAGGCGCACAGATGGCGATACCGCCGTTTTTGGTGATTTCCGAGGCCACGTAACCGATGCGGCGGATGTTGAGGTCGCGGTGCTCTTTGCTGAAGCCCAGCTCGGAAGACAGGTTTTTCCGCACGATATCACCGTCGAGCAATGTGACCGGACGACCGCCCATTTCCATCAGCTTGACCATCAACGCATTGGCGATAGTCGATTTGCCTGAGCCGGAGAAACCGGTGAAGAACACGGTGAAGCCTTGGCTGGCGCGCGGCGGGCGCGATTTGCGCAGCTCTTGCACCACTTGCGGGAAGGAGAACCATTCCGGGATTTCCAAACCTTCGGCCAAACGGCGGCGCAGCTCGGTGCCGGAGATGTTCAGGACAGTCACCTCGTCCTTGTCGGCAATCTCATCGGCGGGTTCGTATTGGGCGCGGTCCTGCACATAGACCATGTGCTTAAAATCGACCATTTCGATGCCCATTTCTTCCTGATGCTCGCGGAAGAGATCCTGCGCGTCATAGGGGCCGTAAAAGTCTTCGCCAGCGGAGTTGGAACCGGGGCCGGCGTGGTCGCGGCCAACGATGAAATGCGTGCAGCCGTGGTTTTTGCGGATCAGACCATGCCAGACGGCTTCACGTGGGCCGGCCATACGCATGGCGAGGTTCAAGAGGCTCATGGATGTGGTGGAGGCGGGGTATTGGTCCAGAACCGCCTCGTAGCAGCGCACGCGGGTGAAGTGGTCGATATCGCCGGGTTTTGTCAGGCCGACAACGGGATGGATCAGCAGGTTGGCCTGAGCTTCTTTGGCTGCGCGGAAGGTCAGTTCCTGGTGCGCGCGGTGCAGCGGGTTGCGGGTCTGGAAGGCCACGACTTTGCGCCAGCCCATTTTGCGGAAATAGGCGCGCAATTCGTTGGGTGTGTCGCGGCGGGCGCGGAAATCATAATGCACGGGCTGTTGAATGCCTGTGACAGGGCCGCCCAGATAGATTTTGCCCGCTTGGTTGTGCAGGTAGTTCACGGCTGGGTGGGCGCTGTCATCGGCGCCGAAGACTTTTTCGGCTTCCTTGGCTTTGTTCGGCTCCCACCGGTCGGTGACGGTCATCGTGCCGAGGATCACGCCTTCCTGGTCGCGCAGGGCGATGTCCTGGCCGATTTCCAACGAGTTAGCGAAGTCTTCGGAGACGTCGAGCGTGATCGGCATTGGCCAAAGTTCACCTGTCGACAGGCGCATGTTGTCGACGACGCCGTTGTAATCTTCTTCGGACAGGAAGCCTTTCAGCGGGTTGAAGCCGCCATTCATCAGCAGCTCCAAATCGCAGATTTGGCGGGGCGTCAGGTCGTGGGAGGTCAGCTCAGCCGCCTCCAGCTTCATTTTCTGAGCGCTGTCATAGGAGACATAAAGCTCCGGGATTGGGGCGAGGTTGTTTTGCATGGATTTAATCCTGTCACTGAAATGGGTGAGGGCGGTCGATGTGCCGGTAAGTTCGGAATGGAGCGCGTCATATTCCGCGAATTTCCGCGCCAGAAAGGCGTTGATCAGGCGGTTCTTTTCGGACGTGCCGTGGGAGGTGAGCGCATAGGCGAAACGTTGGCGTTTATCGGGGCTGTCGCGGTCGGTGATCTTGACCAGCCCTGCCTCTGTTGCGCGTTTCAAGACGCCGTTGAGCCGTCCAAGTGAAACGCCTAAAGCCGCCGCTGTCACCCGTTGTGAGGCATCAGGCGACAGCTCAAGCTGGCGCAGGACACGGAAGATCAGGTCTTCCTCCTCCCGGGATTGGGCGTTTGACTTCATCACTCACGACTCAATGTTTGTTCACGAGTGAACGTATATCGCAAAAACTATGTTCAGCCAAGAACAAACTTGTGGTGGATGTGGAAACAAAGTGTTCTCAGCGTCGAAAACCTGTCTGTCTGGCCGGAGGTCTAGCGCTTCAACGCGAGCCGAATGTCCTCAATCGCGTCAACCTGACCAGGGGACAGATCACCGGACACAAGGCTGGGTAAGATGTCTTGCAGCTGTGCCCAGGACGCGTCGCCATCAATCTTGTAGAGCCTGCGGCTAAGACGAGAGATCGCGGGGCTGGGCCCTTTGCATTGCGCAATCAGCCACTGGCCGAGACCTTCAAGCTCATGCGCTTCTTCTTCGGAACAACGCAGCTTGCTGCGCAATAGGACATGAAGCGTCTGGCGCTGCTCCTTCGTTGGCAAATCGTCCAGCTCAATAAACGCCTGCGCGATCGCACCGATTGCGATGCGCGGGTCGTCAATGCCCTCGACCGGGTGTTCTTTGGTTTGCTTGCGAAACGCCAGACGGCGGGGCGCATTGCGGATCGTGGTGGCCACATCTTGCGCCGTATCAAGCGCTTCACGCGGATTGCTGCGCATCCACCACCAGATTGCGCCACCAATGGCGGACAGAATTAAGATCAAAATAGGCATATGAACGGGACCTTTGGCTGCTCAAATTCGTGAAAGTAATGTCGTGAAGCATTACTCGATAGAAGCGAGCAATGGGTATAGTTTTGTGTCACGTGCGGGGTCATTCGAATTTCCACCTTAACGACGAACTTTGTTTTCGGCGGGCCAGATCGAGCCTTGCGACAAGCTCTTTTTCGACACTCCAGCCGTCTGGCAAGCCGTCATGATGGCCAAGCGCGGCATAGGCTTTTTGCATGAACGGGGCCCCGTAAAGCCGGGCACCTGCCTCTGGTCGCGACATCACGAAACTGCTCAGAAGCAACCCTGAGATAACAACGCCCGACACCATCGCTGTGACGCACAGGCTTTCGCGCAGCCGCATCACAAAGAAGGCGTAGAGCAGCGGCAGAATAACGGCCAATACCGAGCCGACCCAGAACATCCGTCGCAATTGCGGCTCAGCGGAGAGCGGATCAAACAGATATGTCGCGGCATTTGGCACAAACTGCGCGACCAAAACCATATAGAGCAGGATCACGACGCTGCCCCACAGGAGCGCAAAGGTGATGTCGCGCAGTTCTATCTTGAAGGCCGGGGGCTCTACTTCGGCGACGCGGTAATGGGCGTCGGCGCCGATATAAGGATCGGACAGATCAATGACTTTCAGGTTTTTGCGCCGTGGTTTGCGCAGGTAATGCGCGACCACCATAGTCAGCAAGCCATACCCGATCTCAAACAGGTAAGAAAACTGCCCGATGAAGCGCGGCACGGGGAAACCGGTGAAACTGTGAATGTTGATGCCAATAACCAGCAGCCCGAAATCGAGCAAGCCAAAGAGCAGGACCAAAAGGCCGACTATCTTGAAGAAATTTGACATCGGCGCCTATAAAGCCCGGCAGTTTGGCCAAAGCGCGAAGAAATTGTGGCAGTGCTTCGGAAAGCTGCGCGATGTGGCGCGCTAGCCCTCTTCGGCCAGGAAACGTTCTGCTTCCAATGCGGCCATGCACCCCATCCCGGCGGAGGTCACGGCCTGACGGTATTTGTGGTCGGTCAGATCGCCCGCGGCAAAAACGCCGGGGATCGAGGTCTCGGTGCTGTCGGGTTTGGTGACGACATAGCCGCCCATATGGGTCTCCAGTACATCCTTGACCAGTTCATTCGCCGGCGCGTGGCCGATGGCGACGAAGACGCCTTTGCAGGGTATTTCCGTGATCTCGTCGGTCTTGACGTTGCGCACCTTAACGGCTTCCACGCCCATTGGGCTGTCGGCGCCGATCACCTCTTCGAGCTGGTGGAACCACAAAGGTTCAATCTTGGGGTTCTTCATCAGACGGTCTTGCAAGATCGCCTCCGCGCGCAGCTCATCGCGGCGGTGAATGAGCGTCACTTTTGACGCGAAATTGGTCAGGAACAGCGCTTCTTCAACGGCCGTGTTGCCGCCGCCGATGACAACGATTTCCTGGCCGCGATAGAAGAACCCGTCGCAGGTTGCGCAGGCGGAGACGCCGAACCCTTTGAACTTCTCTTCGGAGGGCAGGCCCAGCCATTTCGCCCGTGCGCCGGTTGCCAGGATCAACGCGTCAGCGGTGTAGACCGTGCCGCTGTCCGATTGGCAGGTGAAGGGGCGTTTTTTGGTGTCGATTGAAGTGATGATATCGCCGATGATTTCGCAGCCCATCGCTTTGGCATGCGCTTCCATGCGCACCATTAGATCCGGGCCCTGCACCTCTGTGTCGCCGGGCCAGTTTTCGACCTCCGTGGTGGTGGTCAACTGCCCGCCGGGTTCAATCCCTTGGACCAAAATCGGGTCCAGCATGGCGCGAGACGCATAAACGCCCGCCGTATAGCCTGCCGGGCCGGAGCCAATGATGAGAACTTTGGTGTGACGGGGGTCGGGCACGGCGGTTACCTCTTTTTCCAAACTGAGAGCTGGCTTATAATCCAGCTCTATTCCGGGCGAAAGGCCCGCATGCGTGTTTGATGAGGAGCGATTGATGAAAGTGATTTATATTGCAGCGGCGATCTGCGCGCTGGGAACGGGCCCACTTTGGGCGCAGTCCTCAGACAGCCAAGAGATGCCGGAAGGTTGCACCGTCACCGACAAAAGTGACATCATTCGCCTTGTGCATTGTGCGATTGACGCGTCCGATGGGGAGCTGCTGGCCCAAGCCGGTCGCGCGGCCTGCACCGGGTTGGAGGTCTGCGGGACATGGATTTGGAAAGACCGCGCAGATATGCCTGAAACAGCCCCGGAAAATCATGACGGGCTAACGCAAGATCAGGTGACCTCGGCCCTGGCGGTGTGGTCACAGGAAACCAAGCAGCTGATCACCATTGCGAAGGAATAAAACCACTGCTCGTTTGGGTGGTATGACAGAAAAAGGCCGGGTCGCTGGGACCCGGCCTTTTCAATTCTATAAGGTCAGTTGCCCGACTAGGCAGCCATTTTCGCCTTGCGACGCGACAAGCCTGCAAAGGCACCGATGCCAACCAACAAAAGTGGAAGACCGGCTGGCAATGGAACAACGTTCGGGTTGCCGCCGCCGCCAGTGTCGATCACGATTTTGCCGATTTTGGCTTTGATGGCCGCTTCATAATCCGCGAAAGTCAGAACTGGGATCACGAAACCAGTTGTGGTTGCGTTCGGGATAATAGCGCCTTGTGCCAATACAACACCGGCCAATGCGTTGCCCGAAGTCCCCAGACCCGCGATACGTGCCATACGGTTGAGAGCAGTCGTGTTATTGATGCCCGCGCCAACGGCCTCAAAGCTGATGCCGTCAACGTAGTCACTGTTGGCTGCCAATGCAGCAGCTTCAGAGTTTGACTGGCTGTTCGGCGAACCGTCTGTGGTGATGTTAAACAGCGTCGTGTCTGACTTGAACGGGTCGAACAAGGCAGTCAGGTTGTTGATGGCGCTACTTGTCGCGGTTCCGCCCCCACTGTAGGTCGTGGCTTTCAAATCAGCTTTGAGCTGGGCGATATTGCCTGCAGTGACGATGGTTGGTGGAATGACAGTTGTCGTACCGCTCGAATAGGTCGTGACGGCAACGCGGTACTGGTTTGCGCCGCTTGTCGGGATCGCACCAAGCGCATCGGCCAAGGCATCGCGCGTTGTGGCGAAGTTGGACGGGCCTACGGACCCAGATTCGTCGAGTGAAAAGCCAAGGTTGATCACCGCAGCTGATGCGGACAGTGCGCTGACCGCCAGACCGGCAGCGAAGACGCCCGCGAATAGAGTTCTTTTCAACATAATATTTCCCTCTGTTAAAACACAAAAGATGCCTAAAAATTTCATCTTTCAGACACTTGTTTACCAGATTCGGAGCGGATTCCCTATATTTTTCCGTGAATAATCCGTTAATGCTGGACAGAGTTGCCAAAAATCTGGCCTAAGATTGAAATAATAAACCGCAAGTGCGAAATATTGTTGCGTCGATGGCGACAATGAACTTGCGAAGGGAAAGACGCTTAAACATGGGGCAAACGCTAAATGGCCATCTCTAAACTGGACGACATTGACCGCAAAATTCTAGCCGAATTGCAGGCCGATGGGCGGATGACCAATGTTGAGCTTGCAAAGCGCGTAGGCATCTCTGCGCCGCCGTGCTTGCGCCGCGTGCGGACGCTGGAGGAATCGGGTTTCATCAAAGGCTACCACGCCGATGTTGAGGCGCGCGCACTTGGGTTTGAAGTTCAGGTTTTTGCGATGGTCGGGCTTGTCAGCCAGGCGGAAGCGGACCTGAGCGCGTTTGAGAAACGCTGCGAGGGCTGGCCGCTTGTCCGCGAATGCCACATGCTCAACGGCGAGGTCGATTTTATCCTCAAATGCGTGGCCCCGGACCTATCCAGCTTCCAGAGCTTTCTGACAGAAGAGCTGACCTCAGCCGACAATGTCGCAAGCGTCAAAACCTCGCTCGTCATTCGCGGCGCAAAAGACGAGCCGGGTGTGCCCTTCGACGTGGTTGAAGAACGGTTGAACGCGATAAATTAAGCGCTTTCGCGCAGCCTGCCTGCCTCAAACACTGTAAGCCGCTCAGTTTGCGGCTTGCCGCATTGGCGCAGGCTACTGACATGCGGAAACAGTCGCAAAAGGGCGGTCCGAAAGTTGTGATCCAGCAGCGTTTCGGCCAGTGGGCCCGGGTGGAATGCTTCGAGCTCTATGCCGTTGGCCACAATCGTGGCGGGTTGATCAAAGGCAATGTTATAGACCGTCACAGGCGCTGCCGGCGTGATCGAAAAGACTTGCGCCCCGTCTTCAAAGGCGCGTGCGGGGACATAGGCTTGCTCCATCCCGAAAAGCGGGACGCATTGCGGATTGCGCACCAGTATGTGTGCACGTTCTGCGAGCATCAGGTCCGCGCTTGGCTTCGCGAGGCCGAACGTATCAGCGCTGATGCGCACCAGCCGCGTCATAGATCGGCCTGAGTTATTGCGATGGGCATCAACCGTGTAAGAGCCGATCCAACGCACCGGTAAAGCCCCGTGCTCAGGCGTCAGTACCTCGTCGCCGGGTTGCAAATCTTCAATCGGCACTTGCCCGTCCGGCGTACTGATCACCGCCCCGCGCACGACATTGGCGAAGGTGACTTCGATTAGCTGGTCTGCGGGCGCGATCACCGTTTCAAACCGCGCTGATCCGCGTTCATCAAGCCAGGCGATTTCATAGCTTCTTACCGGGCCCCCACGGCGCGCGTTTTGATCGGGTGTGTGCGGCACACCTCGGAAATTCGGGGTAGAATGGGCTTGAAGCAGGCGGGACATTGGGGCTCCTGAGTATGGCTTCGGCGTCAAGGGTCCCACCCCGTGGCTGCATAAATCAGCCGCATGATCCGCACACGAACCCACAGCCCGTATAAAAAGTCAAAATTTTCGCGATATTGTCGCTTTGATCTGTAAAAATCAGCAGTGGCGTATCAAGATTGTTTCCAATTTCAGGGCATTGGCGGCGCGCGCTCGAATCGTTGGCACTGGCTCAGGCCAATCCCGCATGATAGTCGAGCGCAACCGCACATAGCAGGGCAGGGTCCAAAATGGCCGGCGCAGATCACATCAAAAAAACCTATGCCAAAGCCATTGCAGCGCTCAACGCAGGCAAGTTGGAGGCGGCCCAGAAAGGGTTTTTGCGCGTGCTCAAGCTCAGCCCAAATCTGGCCGAAGCGCATTTTCAACTGGGCCGCATCGCGACCAGGCAGGCCGATTTCGGTGCGGGATCGCAGCATTTTGAAACCGCTTTGCGGCTTAAGCCCGGGCAGGGGGAGATTTGGCTCGCCTATCTCGACATGGCGTCGCGCCACCCCAAGACCGACAATCTGCAAACACTTCTGACTAGGGTCGGCAATGGCCTTGATGCGCGTCCTGAGATCGGGTTTTTTCGGGCGCTTGTATCGCTCGCGCAGGGCGATGCGGCACACGCGCGGGTCTTGCTGGAAGACGCGCTCAAACGCGGGCTTAAATCGGGGCGGGCCGAGATCGCACTGGGCCGCTTGTTGGCGCAGAGCGGTGAGACTGACGGCGCGCTTGCCGCATATGACCGCGCCGCGACATTTGGCGGTAGCGCCGGGGAAGCACTGTCGCTGAAAGCCGCCCTTTTGCGCAATCTTGGGCGCATCGACGCGGCACGTGACGCGGCGCGCGCCGCCATTGAGGCTGAGCCGCAAACCGGATCGCTTTACTACACCTATAGCTCCATCGCGCGCATGCAGGCGGATGACCCGCTCATTCCTATCATGCAGGACATGTTCAAACGCGCCGGCAAATCCGACCCCAGCAGGCCCTATCTGGGCTACGCACTTGCCAAAACCGCCGAAGAGACGGGTCAGACGGATCAGGTATTTTCCTATCTCAATGCGGCGAATGCGCAATTGTCGCGGATGTTTCCCTATAACGCCGAGGCGGACGCGCAGGCCGTGACGCGTGTGCGGGAGCTGTTCGCGCAGCTGCCCGACGCGCCGTCCCTGAAAGACGCAAGCGCCAGCCCGACGCCGATCTTTGTCACTGGCTTGCCGCGGTCGGGGACGACGCTGGTGGAACAGATCTTAGCCTCCCATTCGCACTGCGAGGGCGCGGGGGAAATTGCGCTTTTGGGCCGGGCGCTGAAGCCTGTTTATGAGGTTAAGGACGCCGGTAAACTGCCCAAAGCGCTGCGCGAGGCAGGCGCGGACTATCGCAATAAGCTGGCGCAGCGTTTCGAGGGCGCACGATATGTCACCGACAAATCCATCGCCAGTTACAGCACCATCGGGCTGATCCGCCATGCGCTGCCTGATGCGAAAATCATTGTGGTGCGCCGTGACCCGGCGGATGACGCGCTGTCGATCTACAAGAACCTGTTTGAGCTGGGTCAGCATCGCTACGCCAATGATCTGGGGAACATTGCGAAGTTCATGCGGCTGTTTGAGGCGCAAATCGACTTTTGGCGGGATGCTGTGCCGGGCGCGTTTCATGAAATTCAATATGAGGCGCTGATCGCCGAGCCCGAAGCGCAAAGCCGCGCGCTTGTTGCTGCTGCGGGCTTGGAATGGGAAGACGCTTGCCTCGATTTCCACCAAAACACACGGCAGGTCGACACGCTATCGGCCACACAAGTCCGCAAGCCGATTTACACGTCATCCGTGGCGGCATGGAAAAAGTACGAGACGGACATGGCACCGTTTCTGGCGGCCTATAGCGACGAAACAGGCGCTTCAGAATAGGAAAAGGCGCGCACTCAGGGGAAAAGAGCACGCGCCTTCTGCCAGCCAAAAGATGTGGATCAAGCCGTTTTGACGTCTGCTTCGTCTGAGCCTGACCCCTTTTGGGCCATTCGAGGGGGACGGGTTTGACGCGCTTGGCGCGTCCAGGGCAAAATGTCTTCAGATGCGGCGGATTCCTCAAGGACCCACTCCATCCAACGTGATGTTTTCGCCATGTTACCTCTCCATCTTGAGTTGACCGGGGCCAGTTGCCTTGGGAGCAACTTGGGAAGAGCCCACGGTCGATTTTCGATGTCCCCACCTTGGAACAGCATCAGCGTCGCAGCTGTTTCGGGCGCAAGCATGGCGGTGTTTATTTTTTCTTAGGGATTGGCAGAAAAATGCAAATCGGTGCTACCCCTTTGCTTTAAAATGAATTTTCTGCGGTGAGGCGCCAAATTGTGACAAAAATTTGCGGTAAATTGCCCTGATATTGTCACGAATAGAGAAACAATCCCCGGGGTCTAAAGCGTGATTGTTGCGATCAACCGCCCGTAATCCGCTTCATTTTGGTGCACAGACCGGCGGTAGGAATAGAACCGATCCGGGTCGGCATAAGTGCAATGACGGGTCCATTCGGCGTCAACACCCGCCGCACGCAGCCTTGCGAGCCCATAGGCCGGCAGGTCGAATTGCACCTTGTCGCCTAGACCTTGGGCGAAGAACCGTCCGTTTTCCGGATCGTCATCAAGAAAGCGATCCAGAAATTCCGGGCCGACTTCGTAATTGGCCTGACTGATCGAGGGGCCGATAACTGCCTGAATGCTGTCGCGCTGCGCCCCAAGGTTTTCCATGGCGTCAATCGTGGCTTCTAACACGCCTTTGAGCGCGCCGCCCCAGCCCGCATGGGCACCGCCGATGACGCCATTCTCAGCGTCAGCAAACAGCACCGGTTGGCAATCGGCGGTAAGGATCCCCAGCGCCACACCGGGCGTAGCCGTCACCATCGCATCCGCCATGGGCCGCTCTGCATTTGGATCGGTCACCGTCATAACATCGGCCGAATGGATTTGGCGCACCGTGATCAGGTGATCCGCTGCAACATCCATCGCGTCGGCCACACGCTTGCGATTGCAGCTTACGGCATCGCGTTGATCGGACGAGCCATAGCCGCAATTCAGCCCCTTATAGATGCCTGAGGACGCGCCGCCACGGCGGGTGAAAAACCCGTGTTTGAACGGCGCGAGGCTGTCGGCGGTGATGATTTCAAGCGTCATGGGGCAAATCCCGGCGGGGGCTGCGCGCCTTTGGGGTGAAGCGCGATTGCTTTGAACAGCGTCCCCATCTGGGCCGGGTCCGTCAAGCGTTTGTAGGCGGATAAATGCGCATCAAGCGCAACCCGGTCGCCTGCATCATCAAGGCTTTCGGCAAGTTTCTGCGCGCGTGGGCCGATCCCCAGCGCATGCAGCAACGCGCCTTGGGTGGTCATTTGGCTGGCGGCGCAATTGGCGGCGAGGCTCAGCGCATGAAAATCCACATGCGCGGTCAGATCGGCTTGGCCCGGGGCGCCGAGCGGGTCACAGGGCGCGTGGTTTTGCACCGCCTGAAACGTGTCGCCCTTTGATCCCCAATCGCCATAATCCACAATCAACGCGGCACCACCGTGGGCCGCGATCCGTTCGCTGATTTCAGAAGTGATCGGTGGTGCGGAGGAGCACAGCTCAATCACATCGCCGTCAGCCGTATCGGCCAATCGATGCGCAAGCGCCTCCATCGGGACGGGTTCTGTCAGTCCAAAGACCAAAGCCCCGTCCTTCGCACCGACGCGGCGTTCTGCCCAGCCACGACCTTGCCGGATGAACTGGCGGATTGGCAGCGCGTCGAAGAACTCGTTGGCGATCAGAAAAAGGGGGCGTCGGGTAGCGTCGAGGCCTCATAATGCCAGTGAATTTCTGTGCCTTTTAGCGTTTGGGCTTGAACTGCGCGCAGCTTTTCGCTGGCCTCAACCAGATGCACATCGGGCGCAAAACCCGGCACCGCGCGGGCGGCGCGCAGCATATCAGCCATGAGCGTGCCACGACCGGGCCCGAGCTCAGCCAAGGCGCAAGGTCCGCCGCCCTGATCACGCCAGCTTTGGGCCAGCGACAGGCCCAACAGCTCGCCAAACATCTGCGAAATCTCGGGCGCGGTGATGAAATCACCTGCTGTGCCAAACGGATTGCGCGTGGCGTAATAGCCGTGTTCAGGATCGAGCAGGCAGGCCTGCATATAGTCGGCCAAGCTGATTGGCCCGTTGGCCGCAATCTGACGCAATAGCCGCGTCTTGAGGCTCATAGCGCGCGGCGCCGTGCCGCCAGAATAATGATCACACCAATCACAATCATCGGGGTCGACAACAGCTGCCCCATAGTCAGCCCGACCGGCCCAAAGAACTGGATCGCGTAGCCCAGCGGGTTGGTGTCTGAGAAGAATTGCGCGTCAGGCTGGCGGAAGAATTCCACGAAGAACCGCGCGGTTCCGTAGCCTGCGAAAAACACCCCGACTAAAGCGCCCGGCGTTTTCAGCCAGCCGCGTTTCAGCGCCAGCCAGATCAGGACGATGCCAAGGATCAACCCTTCAAGGATGGCCTCATAAAGCTGCGACGGATGGCGCGCGCAAAATTGGCTGGCGGTCGCGCAGGCTTGTGCCGCTTCACCCGGGAATACGACGCCCCATGGCAGGTCGGTCGGACGGCCCCAAAGCTCCGCATTGATAAAATTGGCGCATCGGCCCAGAAACAAGGCAGGTGGCGTCGCAATCACAATCAAGTCACCGACGCTGAAAGGCGAGATTTTGTTGCGCCAGCAGAAAATGAGCCCTGCAATCAAAACGCCCAATGCGCCGCCATGGAAGGCCATGCCGCCCTGCCAGACCTGCAAAATCTCCATCGGGTTTCTGAAATAATAGGCCGGTTGGTAAAACAGCACGAAACCAAGCCGCCCCCCAAGACCACGCCCAACACGATCCATGTGATCAAATCCGATAGCTGGTCGGAGGTCATCGGCGCCGCGTCCTTGGGCCAAATCTTTGCGCGCTTGATCAGACGCCCGGCCATCCACCAGCCGATCAAAATGCCGACAATATAGGCCATGGCGTAGTAGCGCAGGGCGATCTCGAAGCCGAAGACATCGAAGGCGACGATATTCGGGCCGATATCGGGGAAGGGCAGGGCAAATGTGGTCATGGCGTTTGAGTGGGCCGGGGTTGCGACGATGTCAACCTTGAGCTTTGCGGCCGCGATCACCATATAGGGAGTAACGCAAAATCACGGAGGGCGCTGCATGCAAACCCGCAACAAATTCTTTGACGACATGAGCCAGATGATGACCAACGCCATGGGCGTCGCGCAAGGCGCGCGAAGCGAGGCGGAAAACGCCATGAAATCCATGATGGACCGCTGGCTGGCGGACCGCGATTTCGTCACGCGCGACGAGTTCGACGCGGTACGCGCCATGGCCCAAAAAGCGCGTGAAGAGAACGAGGCGTTGAAAGCGCGTCTTGACGCGATGGAAAAGAAAAAGCCCACCAAGAAAACCTGATAAGGCGCAATTGCGCTTGTGATGCAGGGCTCGCGCCGGTTGGTGCGGGCCTTTTTCGTTTGTGACGCGGCGTCTTTTGGTGACGGGCGCCGGGCCTATTTGGTGCTTGCCCTGCGGCTAAACCCCTCATGCGGCTGGGTTTGTTGGGGGTTCCCGCGCGTGGGCAAATGGTTAAGGTGGGGATAGCGGGGAATTTGAGCCGATTTGGAACCTTTTTGATTTGGGCGGGCCTGTTAAGGAATTTGAGTGACTTTTTCGTGGGTGTTTTGCTGCCCAAATAAACAATCGCGCGATCAGCATGCTTAACGACTTGTTCAGGGCGGGCTGGCACATATTTTTAGCGCAAAGGAGACATTGATGACGAACCCGCTTTTGGCCGACTGGGCCACACCGTTTGAGCTGCCTCCTTTTGACGCGATTTCCGATGATGATTTTGCCCCGGCCTTTGCGAAGGCACTGGATGCGGCGCGCGCGCAGCTGAACGCAATTGCGGGAAATGCCGCGGCGCCGACATTTGCTAATACAATCGATGCGCTCGCGCAGATGGGCGAGGCGATGGAAAAAACGCTCGCGCCGTTTTACCTGCTGGCCAGCGTCGACGCCAACCCTGCGCGCGAGGCTTTGATGCGTGACTTCTCCCCGAAACTCGCCGCTTGGGGGTCCGAGGTGATGATGAACCGCGCCTTGTTTGACCGGGTGGAACGCCTGTGGGAGGCGCGCGACACGCTGGGCCTGAGCGACGAGCAAAAGCGCGTTCTATACCTGCAGCGCCGCAGCTTTTTACGTGCCGGTGCGCAGTTGGAAGGCGCGCAATACGACCGGCTGAAAGAGATCAAGAACCGCCTTGCGGTGATTGGCACTGAATTTACCCAGAACCTGTTGGCCGATGAGCGCGATTGGTTCATGGAGATCGGTGCCGATGACCTGACGGGTCTGCCTGAGTTTGTTGTCGCCTCAGCCAAAACTGCCGCGCAGGAAAAGGGCGTCGATGACTATGTCATCACGCTGTCGCGCTCCCTGATCGTGCCGTTCTTGCAGTATTCGGACAGGCGGGATCTGCGCGAAAAAGCCTATGAAGCCTGGACCGCGCGCGGCGCGAATGGTGGCGCCACAGACAATCGCGACATTGCGCTAGAGACGCTACAATTGCGCCGCGAACGGGCGCAGCTTTTGGGCCATGACACGTTTGCGGACTATAAATTGGTCACCGAAATGGCCAAGACACCGCAAAACGTCCGGGATTTGTTGATGCAGGTCTGGGAACCGGCCAAAGCACAGGCCGAACTGGACGCGGGCAAACTGGAAGCGATGATGCATGAGGACGGCGTCAACGGCCGGCTTGAGCCTTGGGACTGGCGGTACTACTCGGAGAAACGGCGCGCGGTTGAACATGACCTCGATGAGGCGGCGCTGAAACCATATTTGCAGCTTGATACAATGATCGAAGCTGCATTTGATTGCGCCAATCGGTTGTTTAATCTTGATTTTACGCCGCTGGATATAAGCCTGCACCATCCCGATGCGCGCGCTTGGGAAGTGACGCGCGACGGTCAGCATATCGCGGTTTTCATCGGCGATTACTTTGCGCGTTCGGGCAAAAGGTCGGGCGCTTGGTGTTCGGCCCTGCGGGCGCAGCAAAAGCTGAAAGGCGACATCCGCCCGCATGTGATCAACGTCTGTAATTTTGCCAAGGGCGATCCGGCGCTGTTGTCCTATGATGACGCGCGGACCCTGTTTCATGAATTCGGCCATGCGCTGCATCAGATGCTGTCAGATGTGACCTATGAGATGATCTCAGGCACGTCCGTGCCGCGCGATTTTGTCGAGCTGCCCAGCCAGCTCTATGAGCATTGGCTTGAGGTCCCCGAGGTGCTGCAAAAGCACGCGCGCCATGTCGACACGGGCGAGGCGATGCCGGCTGACATGCTCGACAAGATGCTGAAGGCCGCGACCTATGATCAGGGGTTCGCGACCGTTGAATATGTGGCATCCGCGCTGGTCGATCTTGAGTTTCACAATGGCCCTGTCCCAGATGACATCATGGAGCGGCAGCGCGAGATTTTGGACGGGCTCGGTATGCCCCACGCGATCCGAATGCGGCATGCGACCCCGCATTTCGCCCATGTCTTTGCCGGAGACGGCTATTCGAGCGCCTATTATTCCTACATGTGGTCCGAGGTGATGGATGCGGACGCCTTTGAGGCGTTTGAAGAAGCAGGCGGCGCGTTTGACGCGGAAATGGCCGAAAAGCTGGAGGCGCATATTCTGTCGACCGGCGGCTCGCAAGAGGCCGACCAACTCTACACTGCGTTCCGGGGTAAGATGCCGGGCGTTGATGCGTTGCTCAAAGGTCGTGGGCTCGACAAAGTCGCATAGACCCACCGGTGCGCGCTTTCGCGCGCCCATGATTTTTGCGCTCGCCGCGCGTGCTGGCACCAGGTGACGCGCCGTTCGCCGTGATCATTCGTCAATTTTGCTTGAAATCTGTGACTGGCAATGCTTTGACGGCGATCTGACGCAGCGGCGGGGGACGCATGTTAACTGACGAGCATATCAGCGCGCTGATTGAACAAGTGCGCGCGACGTCCAAAGCTGAGATCATGCCGCATTTCCGTGCGCTGACCAGCCAACAGATTGATGCGAAATCTGCGCCTGATGACCTTGTGACCGTGGCCGACCGCGCCGCTGAAATGGCGTTGACGCAATCCATACATGAGCTGCTGCCCGAGGCGCAGATCGTGGGGGAGGAGGCCGTAGCGGCCGACAAATCCGTGCTGTCACGCGTCAAGGAACCCGGCCTTGTGGTCGTCATCGACCCGATTGACGGCACCTGGAATTACGCCAATGGCATCGCGACGTTCGGCGTCATTCTAGCAGTGATTGAAGACGGGAAAACAGTCTTCGGAATGCTGTACGACCCCAGTTTTGACGATTGGATCATGGCCGTGCGCGGGCAGGGCGCATTTTATTGCAAGGCGGATGGCTCACGCCAGCCGCTTGCGCTGCCGCCCCCACCCGAAACACTGGGTGATACGATGGGGTTCATCGGGTTGTACCTGTTCAGCAAGGATCGGCAGGCGGAGCTGGCGGCAACCCTACCAAGTTTCCGGCGCACGATGACGCTGCGTTGCTCATGCCACGAATACCGGCTGTTGGCGCAGGGCAATGCGCAGTTTTGCCTCAATGGCATGCTCAATGTCTGGGACCACGCCGCGGGTGTGCTGATTTATGAAGAGGCCGGTGGTGTCGCCCGGCTGCTTGATGGTCGCGCCTATGACCCTGCGATGCGCAAAGGCCATCTTTTGACGGCGGCATCTGAGCGGCTTTGGGAAGAGCTGGCGGAGTTGTTCGTCTAGAGCTTTGCGGCTACTGTCGCGTTTCACCGGGCATCATGCCCCAAAACGCGGCGCGTTCGATCCAGCCCTTTGAGCCTTCGACGCTGACGCGGCACCAGCCGTTTTCGCATTTGCCCAGCCGCGCGATCACGCCCGCTTCGGCATAGGCTTCAACCGGTGAGTTTGCATCTGGCTTGGCATAAAGCGGCGCCATATCGGTTTCGATCAACACCGTGCGCACGCCTGACAGCAATGTGTAGTGCACCCAGCCGCCTGCGCCTTCGCGGTCTTCGACCCGGCGCCAATGGCCGTGCTCGGCCACGACCTGCAGTGGCATGTTGCGGCGCGTAAACACCCAGTCAATCCGGTGCGACAGGGAGGGGCCGCGACGCACATTGCCTTCCGTTGCTTTCAGCGAAACGAAGCGCGGCATGGGCAGATTGGTGACAGGGCCGCGGTCGGCAAAGGCTGCGCCGCCGGCCAAAACTGCCGATATTGCCAAAGCAATCATTCCCGATCTCATAGTGAACCTGTCCGGTTTGAAGCGCCTGCTTTTATGTCGAACGGGGCTTATTGTTGCTTGCCCCTTTGTGCGTGATCTTGTCATCATGGGGGCAGGAAATCTACCCCGCAAGGAAGCGCCATGCCCAGACAGAAGCTGAGTGTTGTTGTCACGCGACGGTTGCCCAACGCCGTTGAGACCCGGATGAGTGAGCTGTTTGACCTGCGCCTGCGCGAAGATGATACCGCCATGAGCCGAGCAGAGCTGGCAGACGCCATGCAACAGGCCGATGTGTTGGTGCCAACGATCACCGACAAGATCGATGCGGGGCTGCTTGGGCAAGCCGGCGACAAGCTAAAGCTGATCGCCAATTACGGCGCGGGGGTCGACCATATCGACGTCGCCACGGCCCGGCTGCGCGGCATCCTGGTGTCG
The DNA here is from genome assembly GCF_055693445.1 of Litoreibacter sp. JB4-2. Classification (NCBI taxonomy): domain Bacteria; kingdom Pseudomonadati; phylum Pseudomonadota; class Alphaproteobacteria; order Rhodobacterales; family Roseobacteraceae; genus Litoreibacter; species Litoreibacter sp. JB4-2. Next base: position 1,508,074 of record NZ_CM146334.1, on the reverse strand, counting down.
CACACGCCGGGTGCGACCACCGATGACACGGCAGATATGACCGTTGCATTGATACTGGCCGTAACACGGCGCATCCCCGAGGGTTTGCAGCTGATGCAATCGGGCGATTGGGAAGGCTGGTCGCCAACGGCGATGATGGGCGGGCGCATCGCCGGGCGGCGTTTGGGCATTTTGGGCATGGGACGCATCGGTCAGGCCGTCGCCCGCCGCGCCAAGGTTTTTGGCATGCAGGTGCATTACCACAACCGCACCCCGGTCCATGACGGTATCGCCGAAGAGCTGGAAGCCACCTATTGGGAAAGCCTGGATCAGATGCTGGCGCGCATGGACATCGTGTCGGTCAACTGCCCGCACACGCCTTCAACCTACCATTTGCTGAACGCACGCCGCTTGAAGTTGATGAAACCAAGCGCCGTGGTGGTCAACACCTCCCGTGGGGAGGTTATTGACGAGAATGCCATGACGCGGATGTTGCGCGCGGGTGAGTTGGCGGGCGCCGGGCTGGATGTGTTTGAGCATGGCAATGAAATCAACCCGCGTTTGCGCGATTTGGCCAATGTTGTCGCGCTGCCGCATATGGGGTCGGCCACCGAAGAAGGCCGGGTCGAGATGGGCGAGAAGGTCCTTCTCAACATCAAGACCTTTCAGGACGGACATCGCCCGCCCGATCAGGTCGTGCCGGGCATGCTTTAATTCAGCGCGCCGGAGCCGCTAGCGATCAATTGCTGCCGCCGACAATGCGATTGCCTGCTGATACACCGTCGCCGCGTTCCAGTCGTTCAACACGCGGAAATTGGCAGTGCCTTCCTGATAGGGCTGCCCGGGCTGCCAGCCTTTGGCACGCAGGAAATTCGCGGTCGAGGCGAGTGAATCCGCCAGATTGTAGAAATCGGCCCGCCCGTCGCCCGTCGCATCAACCCCGTAGCGCACGGCGTTGCCGGGGAGGAACTGGGTATGGCCCAGCTCGCCATGCGCGGCACCCCGTTGGCCGGGTGACAGAGTGCCCTTGTCGACCATGCTCAGGGCGGCAATCGCGTGCGGGGTGAAGAAATCGCTGCGGCGGCAGTCATAGGCCACGGTCAGGATGGAATCGACGACCGGCGTGTTGCCCATGTTGCGCCCGAAACCGGTTTCCATGCCGTGGATCGCCAGCAAGATTCCGGCTGGCACGCCGTATTTTGCTTCCAATGACTGGTAAAACGCGGCGTCGCGCGCCTTGCGTTTGCGGGCTTGCGCGGCAAACCCGTTGACAGATCCCAGCCGGATTTTAATGAACCGGTCGAGCGTGTATTTCACGCCCTTCTGGTTGCGGTCCGCAGCGATGGTGCTGCGCGAGTATTGCGCGCGCGCGAGGGCGTTCAGCCCCGCTTGTTTGACCCCGGCGGCAGCCGCTTCCTGGGCGAATTGCCCCTTCCATGCTTCAAACCCGCTTGATGTGTTGCCGCACTGTGCGGCGTGGGCTTGCACGGCGCCAAGACAGAGGCAAGCGGATAGCGCCAATTTACGTGTCTTCGAAAAATTCATTGATGTCCCCAGCGGCAGATGTGGCAGATCGCGGAAGCGTAAATCATTGCCGAGACTCCTCAAAGCCCTGCACGACCTTACCCCGCGCGCAGTGCCGTGAAAGGCACACACAGGTTTGCCCCGGCCATCTTTTTTTGAAAATGACGCAAATTTGCCTAAATCTGCTGCCACCTTGGCAACGTGTGAAGGAATTAAACATGATGCGTCGCATTTTGATCAACCTTGCTTTCGTGGTGCCAATGGGTGCTGTCGTGATGGGCGGCGCATTTTATATGCAGTTCCAACGTCAGCAGATTGAGGCGCAGGCAAGTGGCCAACCCGTGCTGAGCTTTGCCGCCTATTCGAAAGAAAAGTTCGGATTTCCTGTTGCTTCAGATCTTGAGGGCGCAGAGCAGCCAGTACTGGAAACGGTTGATGCGGCCCTTGTCAGTGCGCCGTCGTTCACCGACCGCCTGAAAGAGTTTTTTGGCGCAAAGCCCGAGCCAGAGGTCGAAGTGGAAGCCCCGCGCAGGCTGGTATGCCATATCCGCAAAGGCGCCAAGCACTGCTTCATGCCACCCGAAGAAGACGAATAAGTTGACGCAGCCGCGCGCAATGACGTCCTAAAACTGCCCCAATTAGTTGCTATTTTGACCTCGTATTAGGGTTGAAGGGACCATTTATGGCCGGCAAGTTTTTGATAATTCCACTTGTTCTGGGCATCGTGCTGATGGGCGGCGCGATGGGTGTAAGCCACCTGCAAGACAGTACGGGGGCCACTGTGAAGGCCGATGGGTTTACCGGGGACCCCGGTGCGACGGCCAAACCATCACTTCTGCAAACACAGCCACCAGTTGTTGACATGGCGCCACCTGCCTTGGGGCAACAATCAAACGAAAGCGGCTCGCTGCTTGCCAGCATAGCCAGCTTCTTGATCGCTGACGAGCAACCCGAAGCTGAGGAGTCGGACGGTTCCCAGAAAATGGAGTGCCGCACGCATCAGGGCTTCAAACGCTGTCGCTTCGTCGCGCAATAACGCAGCTAATCTGATACTTGGCGACAAGTGATGTCGCAATTTTACCGAATATGTCGGGCCATTCCCGTTTCGCTTTGCCAAAATAGGCCAAGAGAGGAAAGGACAGGTTCAGGGACATATTGCCATGAAAACTCACGTTAAAGCTCTGGTTGTTGGTGGCGGTGCCGTCGGAACCTCCATCGCGTATCATCTGGCCAAGGCGGGCTGGGACACGATGTTGTTGGAACGCGACGAGCTGACCTCTGGCTCAACATGGCATGCCGCTGGGCTGCTTCCGTACTTCAACATGAGCTATGCTACGACGCATATTCATGACTATTCGATCAAGTTTTACAAAACGCTCGAAGAAGAAACCGGTCTGAACGCGGGCTTTTCGATCTGCGGCAACCTGCGCATGGCCCAAACCAAAGAGCGGATGGACGAATATGCGCTCTATGGGGCGACGGCTGAATCGGTGGGCGTACCGTATGAATGGCTCACCGCCAAGGAAATCAAAGACCGCTGGCCGCTGATCCGCACCGAGGATCTGGAAGGCGCGATTTATCACCCGACCGACGGCTACATTAACCCCGCTGATGTCACCATGGCCATGGCCAAGGGCGCGCGTCAGCACGGGGCCGTTATTGAGCGGAAATGGCAGGTCGACGGATACGAGTGGACCGGCTCTGAATGGCGCGTCACCGTCACCAAAATGGTGGAGAAGGGCGGCAATCTGGTGCCGTCGGACGAGCAAACCGTGATCACCGCAGAACACGTTGTCACCGCCACTGGCAACCACGCGCAGCGCACCGCAGAGCTGCTGAAAATCAAAATCCCGGCCATCCCCGTCGAGCACCAGTTCATCGTAATGGAGCAGGACCCGGCGCTGGTGGAATGGCGCAAGAACAACCCTGAACACCCAGTGATCCGCGATGCCGATGCCCAAAGCTATGTGCGCGAGGAACGTGGCGGCTGGATTCTTGGCGTTTATGAAAAAAACGCGCCTGCGCGGTTTGAATACGGCGTACCTGACAGTTTCCGGGCCGATCTCTTCCAGCTCGATCTGGAACGGATCGAGGCGCAATATATGGCGATGATCCACCGCATCCCGTCCTGCGAAACCTGCGGTCTTAAAGATGATTTCAACGGCCCGATTTGCTACACGCCTGACGGCAACCCGCTTGTCGGTCCCGCGCCGGGCTTGCGCAATATGTGGCTGGCGGAAGGGTTCTCCTTCGGGATCACCGCCGCCGGTGGCACCGGGCATTATCTGGCGCAAATGATGGTCGAAGGCGAGGCGGAGATCGACATGGCCTCCCTCGATCCGAAACGCTACGGCAGTTGGATGACGACGGAATATGCGGCGCGCAAGAATGAAGAGTGCTACGACCACGTCTACATCCTGCATCACCCCGACGAGGAACGCCCGGCAGCGCGGCCTTTGCGCACATCGCCTGCCTATGACCGTCAGGCCGCGCGTGGTGCGCAGTTTGGTCAGGTAAACGGTTGGGAGCGCCCGAACTACTACGCGCCCGAAGGGTTCAGCGATCATGACAGCCGGTCCTTTCGCCGTGGCGGTTGGTGGCAATACGCGGTTGAAGAAGCAAAAGCGATCCGCGAAGGCGTCGGCCTGATCGACGCCACAGCCTTCACCAAACATCGCATCACCGGCCCCGGCGCGACCGCGTTTCTGGACTGGTTCACCACCAACAAACTGCCGCGCGTGGGCCGCATCAACCTGACCTACGCGCTGACGGCGGCGGGGACAACGCGGACCGAATACACGATCGTGCGCAATGGTGAGAACGACTATTACCTCGTCTCCGCAGGTGCGTGGACGGCTTATGATCAGGATTACCTGTACAAAGCGATCGAGGACAAAGAGCCAAAATTCGGGCGGATCAACGAAGAAGAGGTCACAACCCAATGGGGTGTCTTCGCAATTGCCGGCCCCAAGTCGCGCGACGTTTTGCAGTCAATCATCAAGGATGCTGACCCAGACACCGCCCTGTCGAACAAACGCTTCCCCTGGTTGTCGGCGAAGCGAATTGAGCTTGGTATGTGCCCCGTCAACGCCATCCGCGTGGCCTATACGGGTGAGCTCGGCTGGGAACTGCACCACCCGATTGAGATGCAGAACTACCTGTTCGATCTACTCGAAAAAGCAGGGGAGCCGCATGGCATGAAGCTTGTTGGCGCGCGGGCGCAAAACTGGCTGCGTCAGGAGAAGTCATACCGCGCCTTCGGCACCGAGCTTGGCCGCGACGCAACCCCGCTTGAAGCTGATCTGCCCCGGTTCGTTGACCTTGAAAAAGACTTCCATGGCAAGGAAGCAATGCAGGCTCTGGGCATCCGCGCGCAATGCGTGACGCTTCTGATTGACGGACCTGCCGACGCCGATCCGTGGGGGCGCGAGGCGCTTTATGATGGCGACACGAAAGTGGGTCGTCTGACATCGGGTGGCTATTCGGTGGCTTTTGGAAAGAGCATCGGTATGGGCTATGTTCCGCCCGCGCTCGCCAAGCCGGGCACCAAGCTGAAAGTGCGGATGCTGCGCGAATTGTGGGACGCGGAAGTCGTTGAAGACAGCCCATATGATCCCAAGAACGCGGCCATTCGGCTGGACGGCTAACGCTTCTTCTTTTTCCCGCGTTTGTGCCGCCAAACATCGATCCGGCGGCGCCCCCTGATCATCGCGGCAGATAGCGGCGCGCGCAAAAGGGGCAGGTCCACGGCAAGCAAAAGCAGCCCCAAAGGCAGCATCCAAAGGCCCAGTATCGGTAGAAATGACAGCAGCCCGCCGGTGATGAACAGCAATGCCAGTGGCAGCCGTATGATCCACCAGCCCCGCGCCCGGACGGCTGTGAGCGGTCGCTTGAGCCAAGGGAGCTGCATTTCAATCGCGCGAAACTGGCGTTCAAATCGCGCACGAATGCGCGCTCTGCGCTGCTCGGCCGGGGTCATATCAGGTTCAAGCGTCATTCCTGCCCAATTAAGCAGCATTGAGCGCTAAAACAATGCGCTTACGAAAAGCGGGCAGGGGTCAGTGCAAATTTGATGCTGTCATCGAACTGGGATGCGGTCCCGTCGGAAATATCCGCCAGAAGCTGGCTTGCGGCAGGCGCGGTTTGAAATCCGTAGCCGCCTTGCCCGGCAAACCACAGAAAGTCGGGAACCAACGGGTCGGGCCCGATGACCAATGCCCGGTCTGGCGCAAAGCTGCGCAGCCCCGCCCAAGTGGTTTCGGGCCGCGTGACGGGTTCGGTCACCATCGCCTCGTAGCGCGCCAAGCCTTCGGCCAAAACCATATCATCGGCATAGGCGTCATGCGGGTCCATCGGATCCTCCTCAGACGGGGAGACCAGCATTTTCCCGGCGGAAGGTTTGGCGTACCAGGCTTCGCCGACTGCATCCAAGAAGGGCCAACCCGTCATATCATGCCCACCGGGCGCGGCGAGCTGCGCGAAGGATCTGCGGTATGGTTGCAGTCCGATGGGTCTGATCCCGGCCAATTCCGCGACCTGATCCGCCCATGCCCCGGCGGCGTTGACCAGTCGTGCCGCGGTGAAGGTTTGGTCACGCGTTTTGACGACCCAAGATTGCGCCGTCCGCGTGATGTGTTCCACCTTGGCGTTCGTGACGATCTTTGCGCCGTTGGCGCGCGCGTCTTTGACAAACCCTTGCAGCATCAGATCGGTGTCGAGGTCGTAAATGTCTTCTCGATACGCGGCGAAGCCAACGGTTTCGGTGTTTAGGATCGGGAAACGCGCCTGCGCATCCGCAATTGAGATCTGCTCCATATTGAAGCTTGGAAATTCCGTCTCAAACAGCGCGCGTTTGTTGTGCCCGGCCACCAGCATCATCGCGCGGGGCGTGAGCAACCCTGCTCTTTGAAGGTAATCGGTTGAGGCATAATTCAGCGCGCGCACCACGTCGTTGCCATAGTCGCGCAGAAAGATCGCGGCGGAGCGGCCCGTGGCATGATAGCCCAGCGCCGTTTCGGCCTCCAACACAGTGACGGAGCCTAGCTGCGACAGCCGCGCCGCTGCCGAAATGCCCGCTATCCCGCCGCCTATGACCAGAAAATCAATCACACCTCTTCAAGCCGGTCGGTGGCCGGTGGCGGGGTTTGGCTGAGCGCGGACATCGCTGCGTAGATCTCATCCGTCATGGCGAAGTCCAACGCACCAAGCGACGGTTTAAGTTGCTCGACCGAGCGGGCCGAGATGATCGGCGCGGTGATGCCGGGGTTATGCGCAACCCATGCGACGGCCAGCGTGGCTGCACTGGTCCCATATTTTTGGGCCAATTCTGGCAAAGCGGCGGCCGTTTCATGCATCCAGGCCACATCGTAGCGGTTGGTGTACATGTCGACATCCTTTAGCCGCCCGCCGGCACCGCCCGCGTATTTGCCCGTCAAAAGACCACCGCCCAATGGGGAATACGGCACGACGGCCACGTCCTGATCGACGCAGGCGGGAATAATCTCCACCTCAGCCTGACGTTTGACGAGGTTGTACATCGGTTGCAGCACGTCGATTTTCAGATCGAACGTGGCGGCGACCTGACAGGCTTTCACCACTTGCCAGGCGGCGAAATTTGACACGCCAATGTAGCGGATTTTGCCTTGCTGCTTCAGCGTGGCGAAGCCTTCCATGCTGCTCTCAAGCGGCGTGTCGTCGTCGAACCGGTGCAGGTAAAGCAGATCGACGCTGTCCATTTGCAGCCGATCCAGACTGGTGGCGAGGCTGGATTGAACGACAGCGGCGGATGAGGGCTGATCCTGCGCGACTTTCGTTGCGATGATCACATCCTCCAGCTCATGGGCTGCCTGTTTGCCCAGAAACTGCTCAGACACGCCGCCATTATAGACATAGGCAGTGTCGAAGAAATTGATGCCCGCCGCGCGGGACGCATCGTAAAGCGCTTGCGACGCGGCCTCATCGGCATTGCTGCCATATTGCATAGTGCCGAAACAATAGGGCGAAGCGGGGCTGCCGGAGCGCGTGAAAAGCTGTGTCATGGGGGCGATGGTGGCAGAGCTTTGAGGCGGCGAAAAGCCCTGAATTGCGGCGCGCGACCTGTGGCGCGTCTGCACCCACGGCGGCGTGATCGTCCGCGCTGCTCGACAGGTGGCGGGGCGCGTTGTAACGCTGAATTAGGGAACAGGGGACCGACCACTATGCGCCGCGCTATTCGTCACATCTTTGCGTTGTCTTTCATGCTGTTGGTCGCGGCCTGCGGCGGCACGCCGCGCGATGATGGTGCTGCCCAAAAGGCGCAGCTACAAAACGAGCGCGCGCTTGGGGCCGCAATTCTGGCTTTGGGCGCCGGTGTTGATCCCGGTGAGGCGCAACGCGCGGCCCAGATCGCCTACCGCCACACCGCGCAACTGGCGCGCGACTATGAAATTGTGGATGGCCCGATCATCCACAACATCAAGGTCAATCGCGGCACCAAGCCACGCGGGCTGTGCTGGCATTGGGCTGAGGATATGGAGACACGCCTGAAAGCCGAAGGTTTTGAGACCCTTCAAATGCATCGCGCCATTGCCAATTTCGACAATTGGAAGCTGGAACATTCCACCGCCATCATAAGCGCGAAGGGCGCGGGCATGTATGACGGCATCGTGCTGGACCCGTGGCGCAAGGGCGGGGTATTATTCTGGGACGGCGTGCGCGATGATACGCGCTACAACTGGACCCCCCGGCAAGAAGTGTTCGATTGGAAACGCGAACGCGGGCTATTGACCGTGCGTTATGTTGAGGCTGCGGGTGGCTAGGTCGGGCCTGCCGGTCGCCAAATCCTTCCAATCGACGCTCAGCTTAAAGTCAAAGATCCGTTAAATCGCAGTCATTTTTGGGTTAAATCAGCCATTCGCGCGGGGCCGATTTTGATTTTTGCTGTGAGATCCGCTAATCAGATCTTATTTGAAGACGACTATTTTTATTATGAATTGTTTGGAGATTACCAATGGCTCTTCACGACCAATCCCGAGATATGTCTGCTGAAAAACGCTATATTGGCCCGGCCTCAACCGGAATGGAGGTGCTTGGCCCGCTGCGCAATTTGCCAGGTCTTTGGCACAGCCGGGGGCGCGGCTGGAACATGATCGCGCTACCAGTGGCGCCTTCGCTGACGAATGGCAGCTCGCCTGCACCATTCCGCGTTTTGATGAACCAATATAGCGAGAACCTGAAGTTCACGACCGTTGATACGAAAGTGCCCAACCGCGGTGTCTCATTCGGTCCGGGTGGCATTAACGACGCGACGCAGTTTGTCGTCACCCTTGATTATGAGCAGACCGTCGCACAAGACGTTGCTGATGATTTTCCAAAGACGACGCCAGATCTGGCGGGTGGCGCGGGGCTGGGTATTCACCATGAGCCCGGCCTCTGGCTGAACATGACTAACCAAAAGACCGACAATATCGACATTGCGCGGCTGGCCAATGTCCCGCATGGCAATTCGGTTTTAGCGATGGGGACCAGCGACCATTACGAGGGCGGCGCCAAAGAGATCTTCCCGCTCAATGGCGCGATCCCCGTGACGCCCGGTGTGGCGATTGGGCGGTTGACGGATGAATTCGACAGCGATCCCTATATGGCCCCCTACCGTCACTACATTGACAATCCGTTTTTCGGGAATGTGCCCACCAGTGTTCCGGGTTTCCCAGGCTTCAGCCCTGCCGATATGAACGCAATCTTGCGGTTTGGTCATGGCGATGGATCAGACGTGGCCAGCACCACGCAACTAACCGTGGACAGCACCATTGAGCGCGGGGGCGTCTCCAATATTCCATTCATCGAAAAGCAGGCCGATGCGGCCAGCATGAGCTCGACCTTCTGGGTTCAGGAGATGAAGGAGAAAGAGACCGAGGGCGACCGCAAAGGTCTGCCGAAGCTGCGCCTGCTCTATACACAAACGGTTATGCTCGACTTCTTCGCGCCGCGCCGCGACGGGTTGCCGGGCAAAATCGAATGGCCGCATATCTCGATCAATATGCTCGACAAGCTTAGCGACGATCCGGGCGCGAAGACGCCTGATTTGCAGGCCTAGGGTCTGCTACTCCGCCGGGGCGGGTTGGTTGTGCCACAAAACTGCGAAGAGCGCGGCCACGGCCAGCCAATCCGCCACGGCGATACCCGCCATGACCAATCCGAACACCTGGTTCGGGTTCCATATTTGCGCAATGGCAAAGCAACTGCCGATCATCAGCAGCACGAAGCTGAGATAAGCCAACCAACGCCAACTGCGCAGCAGCCCATATGTGATCGCGAGGTAAAGCAGCCCGACCGGGATCAGAATAGTCGTCCCGGCTGCAAAACCTGCGGCCACAGGTGCCGCAATATGGAGCAAAGCGCTGATAGCGACAAACAGGGCGGCGGCGCGGAATGGGCCTTGGACATCAATCATGGGCGGGCTCCTATTCGCTCGGGTCGGCGGCGCAAGGGAAGCCGGCGACGCCCCAAATTAGCAGGTCATTGACGTGCTCTTGCAGGCTGTAGGGGGCGGGTTCACGGGTGCCGCCGGGGTTCCACGCCCAATGCAGAATGACATCATGATCAAGGTGGCTGGCCAGCTCAAGCAAGTCGCGGTCGCCGTTGCGTTCAGGGTCGCGCAGCTGTTGGCAGATATAGGCGGCGTCCTTGCCGAACCACTCTGCCTCCACCGGGGCAAGTTGCCAATCGGCGGCCACCTGCGGGGCGGCATGGGGCGCGTCATTGGTTGTGTCGCGATAGGCGTGGCAGGTAGAACAGAGCAAGGTTTCAGCCCCGATACGGCTTTCGCCCGCGTTGATATGCATGCCATGCGGTCGGGTTTTGCCATAGGACGGCCCCGACCACATCGGACGGTTATCGGCGCCGACATGGCAGTTGGAGCAGCGCGGATGCGACGTGACCTCAAAGATGCGCGCGAACGCATCCAGCCCCTCGGCCCGGGTCGCGCTGTCGGGCGGGGAGATGTCAACAGTGCCCTCCGCCGCCCAGACGGGTGCGGCAAGGCTGATGCAGATTGCTGCTAGGGAAAGAGTTTTCATCACGCAGCCCCTAGACGAAGTCGACGAATTTGTTGAACGGCATTTCGCGCAGCCGTGTGCCGGTCGCGGCAAATATCGCATTGCCCAAAGCAGCCGCTGCGGGCGGGACCGCCGGTTCCCCGATGCCGCGAATGCGCTTTGCATTCTCCAATACCTTCAGCTCAAAAACCGGGGTTTGGTACAGCCGCAACCCTTCATAGGCGTGGTAATTGTTTTGTGTGGGCTGGTAATCTTCATATGTCAGCTCTGCGTTCATGGCATGGCCCAGCCCGAATATCATGCCGCCAAAAAGCTGCGCTTCCAGATTGACCGGGTCCAAAATGGTGCCAACGTCGGCCGCGATATAAGCCTTGTCGAGCCGGAGGCCCGCTTCGGTCTGGGTGACCTCGATCACCTGTGCGCAGGGCACGCCAAATGACATTGTAAACGACACACCACGTCCGCGACCCGGGCCCATATCTGGCCCGTCCCAGCCGGACATCTCGCCGACAGCTTCCATCACTTTGCGGCTTTCATCGTGCAGGCATAGCCGGATGCGTTCTTCCAGCGGGTCGGCGCCCGCCTCATGGATCAGCTCATCCAGAAACGTGTCGTGGAAGAACCCGTTGCTGGAAGCCCCGACAGACCGCCAGGACGACACCGGCACCAGATTGGGCGCGCGGTAGCCCGTGACCCGGTAATTTGGGATCGCAAAGGGTTGGTCCCAGGAGCCCGTTGTGATTGTCGCATCGGGTCCTGGTAGCACCAGACCGGTAAGCCGCCCCATCCAAGGGCCAGCAAGGCCCTGTTGCGCGACAGAGATATCGAAGGTTTCAACCTGCCCGTCTTTGACCGTCCCGCGCCCGCGCATCAGCGCGGCAGGGCGGGGGTAGTCATGGGTCATGTCTTCTTCGCGCGACCAGGTGAGCTTGATCGGGGTGCCGGGCATGGCTTGCGCGACTTCGATGGCCTGCTCGACATGGGTCATCTCAAGACGGTGCCCGAAGCTGCCGCCCATGGGTTCGACATGGATATGTACATCCGCGGCGTCGACGCCCGTGATCTGGGCCGCGCGGTCGCGGATGAAAAGCGGGATTTGGGTGCCGGTCCAGATGTCTACGCGGGTCGCGTCGACCTTTACGACAGCGTTCATCGGCTCCAGCGGGGCATGCGCAAGGAAGGGCACGCGGTATTCGGCCTCAAATGCGCCGCCTTCGGCAAGGGCTGCGTCAACGTCGCCCTCATCGCGTTGCCGGTGGTCGAAATTGGCCTCGGTGTCGACGCTTTCTGAAAGCAATGCCCACATCTCATCTGAGCTGGCCGGATAGTCGGGCGTGCCCCAAACGCAATCAATCGCGTCGACGGCTTGGAACGCGTACCAGCTATTGCTTGCGATCACGGCGACGCCAGGGTTGCCGGATTTGACCTCGACGATCTTTTCAACGCCGCGCATGGTTTCGGCCACGGAGGCGTCGTAGCTTTCGAGCGCGCCGCCGATGCCGGGGTTGGCGCAGATTGCGGCATAGCGCATGCCGTCCATGACCAGGTCGATGCCGTAGACCTCAGTGCCGGTGGATTTAGCGACCATATCGGTCCTTTGGACCGGTTTGCCCAATCGGCGCCATTGCGAGGATGGGCGCAGGTCCGTTTCCGAAAGGGCAATCGGGTCAAGGCGCGCGGCGTCAGCCGCCAGATCGGTATAGGCGATGGTGCTGCCATCCGGGGTGCGGACGGTGCCATTTTCGGTGCTGAGATCGCCGCGCGGAACGCCAAGGCGCTGTGCTGCGGCCTCTTTCAAGGTTTCGCGCGCGACAGCACCTGCGAGACGCAGTTTGGTGAATTGGTCGGGCACCGTTGAGGAGCCGCCGGTCATTTGCATGCTGAAAAGTTTTGCGGGCACCGACATGAACGCCCGCGCGGTTTCGGCCATGGGGGTGTCCACATAGGCCGGGATCGGAACACCTTCACCAAGAACGGCGCCGTTGTAATAGGCGGGACCGGGTGTGCCCGGCGTGATCACAGCCTGCGACGGGTCAATATCGAGCTCCTCGGCGATCAGGTTGGCCTGTATCGAATAAGCGCCTTGCCCGCTATCGGCACGCGGCGTGATCAGGATGATGCCGTCGGACGAAATTTTAACATACGGGTTGAAGGCGGCCTCACCCTCCGCCAGATCGTCCAGAAGTGGGTTTGCGGCTGGTCGGGCTGCCATATAGGTGCCGAACGCGACGCCCCCGAAAATCGCGGCAGAACCGATCAGAAAGCCGCGACGGGCGATTGTTTTTGCAGCGCCCATGATCAAGCCTCCCGCAATTTGGCGGCGGCGCTGTGTATCGCTGCCCGAATACGTGGGTATGTGCCGCAGCGGCATAGATTGCCGCTCATGACCGCGTCGATTGTGGCATCGTCGGGGTCATCATTCAGATCAAGCAGGTTTGCCGCCTGCATGATTTGCCCCGATTGGCAGTAGCCACATTGCGCGACCTGATGTTCGACCCAGGCCTGCTGCACCGCGTGCAATGCGCCGGGCTGGCCCAACCCTTCGATTGTGGTGACCTCCGCGCCGTCTTCCATACTGCCGACGGCCAACTGACAGCTGCGCACTGCCAACCCGTCAACATGCACGGTGCACGCACCGCATTGGGCGATGCCGCAGCCATATTTGGGGCCGGTGATGTTCAGCTCGTCGCGCAAAACCCACAGAAGTGGCATGTCGGGGTCGACATCTATTTGCTTTTGTTGGCCGTTGACATTTAACTTCATGGAGGCCTCCGGGCGGGTATGCTGGGGATGGAATGACGAAGATTTTGGACAAAATAGACCTATGGGTACATAATGTCCAAAATAAACTGAATAGCAAGTCGAAACTACTATGCGCAGCACCAAAGAAGACCTGATCCTGCACGCTGCGAATAAGCTTTTCGCAGATCATGGTTTCGAGAAGACCACCATGAACGACATCGCGCGTGAGGCAGGTGTTGCGCGTCAAACCGTCTACAACCGCTTTGACAGCAAGGACGCCATCTTTCTGGCTTTGGTGCAGATGCATGTGGCCGCGCTGCGTGGTGCATTGAAGGCGGGATGGGCGGCTGCTGACAGCTTTGAAGACTATCTCGATACGTTTTTGCGTATCGTCCCGATTGCGTGGTTTGATCAGGCTTCAGATTTTTCGGACCCGGGCGAGATGATTGACCGGCTGCACCGCGTCGCCAACGAGGAGCTGCAGCTCTTTGCGGAGGACTCGATTGCAGCCATCGCGGAACGTTTGGCAGGATATGCGGTGTTTGAAGGGCCGGGGCTGGACCGCTACGCCTTCGCGGCCAATCTGTACTGGAGCTTCGTGAATGCCAAATACGGTGCGCCAAGTCGGGAGGCCTTCATGACGCGGATCGAAACTACCCGCACCATGGCCCTGATGGTGCTTGGCGAAGGTTAGTGCTGACGGGTAATGCGCAAGCTGCCCAGTCGTGCGAGCCCTGCAAGGGCGCAGCTGCGAGCGTGGGGGGGCGTAAAAGTCAGCCAAGATTGTTTGTAAGGGCGGTTTCTATCTGGTCGGATGGATGTTGGCCGAGCCGATTGGCACTAAGTGAAAAACCCATGCCTTCGCAAGACCGGCTCCGAGCGCGGTATCCGCTTTGCGACTTTGGTGAAAATTTGTGAGGTGCTGAACTGTCAGTTCGGAGAGATCCTGGAGATTTAGGTAGGCAATGAGTAAGGTTTTGCGCCGCGGCTTTGCCGCGTCGCGACGCTGGGGAGGCTCTGCCTCCCCAGACCCCACCGGAATATTTTTGAAACAATGAAGGGGGAGGGTGCGGTGCCTGCTTGGAGGTCTGTGCAAAGCAAAAGCTGTCCAAAACAAAAAAGGCCCGCGTGAGATGCGGGCCTTTTGTTGTGTCTATGAACCTCGGATCAGTTCGGGATTTCGGCTGTCAGGCCTTCGACATAGAATCCCATGCCGGCCAGATCGCCGTCGCTTGCGGTCTCACCCTCTGCCAACCAGGGGGTGCCGTCTTGCTTGTTCAACGGGCCGGTAAAGGCGTGGTAGGAGCCGTCTGCCAATGCGTCTTTCATGGCCAGTGCTTCAGCCTTCACATCGGCAGGCACAGCGTCCGAGATTTCGCCAATCGCGACCATGCCTGGGCCGATACCGTCCCATGTGTCCATGCTTTCCCAAGTGCCGTCCATCACCGCGCCCACGCGGGCGATGTAGTAAGGCGCCCAGTCATCAATGATGGAAGACACGCGCGGCAGCGGGGCGTATTCGCCCATATCGGAAGCCTGACCAAAGGTGATCACGCCTTCCGCTTTTTGCGCGGCGGCTTGAGGCGCGGTGGAATCCGTGTGTTGCAGGATCACGTCGGCGCCTTGTTCGATCAGCGCAGTTGCGGCGTCGGCTTCTTTGGCCGGGTCGAACCATGTGTAGGCCCAGATGATATTGAACTCGACATCCGGGTTAACCTTCTTGGCGTGGATATAGGCGGAGTTAATGCCGCGAATAACCTCTGGGATCGGGAAGGAGGCGATGTAGCCGATCTTGTTGGTCTTGGTCATCTTGCCCGCGATGTGGCCTTGAATGGCGCGGCCCTCATAGAAGCGGGCCGAGTAGGTCGACACGTTCGGGTGCTCGCGCTTGTAGCCCGTGGCATGTTCGAATTTCACATCCGGGAATTTGGCGGCGACCGCGTTGGTCGGGTCCATGTAGCCAAAGGAGGTGGTGAAGATGATGTCGGCGCCTTGCAGGGCCATTTGGGTGATTGCACGTTCGGCATCTGCGCCTTCTGGCACGTTTTCCTGGTAAACGGTTTCGACCTTGGCGCCGTATTCGGCTTCAACGGCCAAACGGCCTTTGTCATGCTCATAGGTCCAGCCGCCGTCGCCGATGGGGCCGACATAGATGAAGCCAACCTTGGTTTTGGCGTGGCCGTCGGCGAATGCGCCGCCAGCGGTCAGGGCCAGTGCGGCGGCGCCGGCTGCGAGTAGTGATCTGCGTTTCATTGGAATCTCCCCAGTTTGGTATTTAGCAGCGATTTTGTGCCTCTAGGATGAGGCGTGGAATTGGCGTCCCAGGCAGGCAGGCGCGGATAGCGCGGCCTTGGCTTTGCCCGAGGACATGATGACAAGCACCAGGATGGTTATCAGATAGGGCGACATGGACAAGTACTCTACCGGTATGGCGACCCCGGCTGCCTGCAGGTTCAGCTGCAAAACGGTAACGCCGCCAAATAAATAAGCTCCTAACAAAACCCGGAACGGTCGCCAGGCGCCAAAGACCACAATCGCAAGAGCGATCCAGCCGGCGCCCGCGGTCATACCTTCGGTCCACTGCGGCACGCGCACGAGGCTGAGATAAGCGCCGCCAAGCCCTGCGCAGGCCCCGCCGAACATTATCGCCAACAGTCGCACTCGGACGACCTTGTAGCCCAAAGCATGCGCGGCATCATGGTTTTCACCGACCGCGCGCAGGATCAGCCCGGCGCGCGTAAACTTCAGCACGGCCCAAGTGGCAATGACCAGCGACAGCGCGACATAGACCATCAGGTCTTGATTGAAGAGCACCGGGCCAAAAAACGGGATATCGCCAAGCAGCGGGATATTGATCTTCTCCGTCGCGGGGGGCGAATGCCGACATAGCCTTGCCCCATGAGCGAGCTGAGTCCGAGCCCGAATAGCGTCAGCCCCAAGCCGGTCGCGACCTGATTTGACAGGAAATATTGCGTCAGCACGCCAAAGAGCAGCGACAGAACCGCCCCGCCAAAGGCCGCGGCAAGGAAGCCAACAAAGGGCGAGCCGGTTTCAACCGCAATTGCAAATCCGCAGATCGCGCCGATGATCATCATGCCTTCAACGCCGAGGTTCAACACGCCCGCTTTTTCAACGATCATTTCGCCGATGGCAGCGAGGATGATGGGGGTGGCGGCCACCATCAGTGAGGCGACTAGGAGCGTGGGGGAAATGGCACTTAGGTCCAATGCTGACCTCCAATCACCAGACAAACTGCGCATGTCAGCGCCCAGCCAGCTGCGATGCCGAAAATCATCCGGGGCATATGGAACATATGTCCAAAAAGATGTCGGAACTTGCTTCGTGCCGAAGGAAAGATCAGCACGAGGCTCGCGAACAGCAAAGTAATCGCAACATGGGCTGCAATGAACAAAAAGCCGATTTCACTGCCGCCCATGTGCATCATCCAAGGCATAGCCAAGCCCATGAGCACACCTAAAGCGATTGGTTTCTTTGCGGTGATCATCATGCAGCCTCCCCTGCGCCAAAGCGCACGCGGAAATTTGTAAGGACATCCACGGCGAGCAGGAAGAACAATAGCATCCCTTGGAAGGCCTGAATGGCGGCGGCGGGCAGGCCGAGGGAGCTTTGCGCGGCCTCCCCGCCGATATAGGTCAGGGCCAGCAGCAGCCCGGCCAGCAGGATGCCCACAGGATGCAACCGGCCAAGGAATGCCACGATGATGGCGGTGAAACCGTAGCCCACGTTGAAATCAATGCTGATCTGGCCAGCAGGGCCGGAGACTTCGAAAAGACCAGCCAACCCGGCCAGAGCGCCGGAGATGCCGAGGCAGAACAGAACCAACCGCGTTGGGTTCACCCCACCAAAGCGCGCGGCGCGTGGCGCCTGACCTGCAAGTTTGATCTGAAATCCCAGCTGGTGGCGGGCGAGCAGGATATAGGCGAAGATCACCGCGATGAAGGCGGCGGCGACACCCCAATGCATGCCGGTGCCTGCGATGATTTCTTCGTTGAAACCAGCGGGGTAGCTGCGGAAATTACGAGAGCCGGGGAAGCCTGCGCCGTCAGGGTTGCGCAGTGCGCCCAAAGCCATAGAGGCCAGAATGAATTCCGCCACATAGACCAGTAGCAGCGAGACGAGGATTTCGTTGGTGTTGAACTTCACCCGCAAAATGCCTGGGATCATTGCCCATAAAAGCCCGCCCAAAGCGCCTGCGATGATCATCAGCGGGAAGACCAGGAAACTGTCGAGCGGGTAAAAGGCCAACCCGACGGCAGCACCGCAAATCGCGCCGATTATGTATTGCCCTTCCGCCCCGATGTTCCAGATGCCTGCGCGAAAGCCCAATGACAGGCCAGTCGCGATCAGGATCAGCGGTCCGGCTTTGACCAGCAATTGGCCGCGATAATAGAAGGCGAATTCGCCAAAAATCGGGTCCCAGAAGATGGTGCGGATTGCCTCCAGCGGGTCCTTGCCTAGGGCTGCGAACATCAGACCGCCCGCCAACATGGTCAAGACGACGGCTAAGGGTGGCGTGGCCCAAGACCAGATGCGCGACGGCTCGGGACGTTTTTCAAGCCGGATCAATGGGCCGTCTCCAAATCATGCGCGCCGCCCATCATCAGCCCGATCTGATCAACGGTCAGGCCCGGTGCTGGGACGGGCGCGGTCAAACGCCCCTCGTTCAGCGCCGCGAAGCGGTCGGAGATTTCCATCAACTCGTCCAAATCCTGGCTGATCACCACAATCGCGGCGCCATCAGCGGCCAGATCCAGAAGCGCCTGCCGGATCGCGGCGGCTGCAGCGGCATCGACGCCCCATGTGGGTTGGTTAACGACCAAAAGATCGGGTTTTTGCAATATCTCACGCCCGATGACGAATTTCTGCAAGTTGCCGCCCGACAGGGCCCGCGCAGCAGTGTCGGCGCCGGGGGTGCGCACGTCGAAGCTTTTGACCACGTCTTCGGCAAATTCGCGCGCCGCGCCCCAGTTCAGAAAACCTTTATTGGCGAGAGACTTACGCACCGTTCCTGTCAGAACCGCATTTTCGGTCAAGCTCATATCTGGTGCAGCGGCATGGCCCAACCGTTCTTCAGGCGCGGCCAAAAGCCCGATTGCCCGCCGCGCATTGGGACCGAGCCCGCCCACGTCATTTTGTTCGAAAAAGACCTGTCCGGGGCTGGCCAGAAGTTCACCCGACAGGGCGCCCGTTAGCTCATCCTGGCCATTCCCGGCAACGCCGCCGATGCCCAGGACCTCACCGCGGTGCACAGACAGGTTGATGTCCTTCAGGGAGGTCCCAAAGGCCGACGGTGCAGGCAGGGATAAGGCACGCAGCTCAAGTGCGACCTCTGCGCTGCTATGCGGTTTGCGCTCAGGCACGTGCAAGACCTGACCGACCATCATTTCAGCCATGGCGCGGGCCGTCTCGACCTTTGGGTCGCAGGTGCCCACATTTTTGCCCAGCCGCAGAATGGTTGCGGCGTCGCATAAGCGCCGAATTTCTTCCAGCTTGTGCGAAATATAGAGGATCGATGTTCCCTCGCTGCGCAGCTTTTCGAGGGTTTGAAATAGGATTTCGACCTCTTGCGGCGTCAGAACGGAGGTCGGCTCATCCATGATCAAAAGCTTGGGATTCTGCAAAAGGCAGCGGATGATTTCGACGCGTTGCCGTTCGCCTGCGGACAGATCGCCCACTAAACGTGCTGGATCAAGCGGAAGACCGTAAGCGTTTGACACGTCAGTGATTTTTGCCGCCAGATCACGCATTTTCGGCGGGTTTTCCATCCCCAAGGCAATATTTTCGGCCACATCCAGCGCCTCAAACAACGAGAAATGCTGAAACACCATGGCGACCCCGGCGGCACGAGCCGCGCGCGGCTCAGCCGGAGTAAACGGCGCGCCATGCAAGCGCATCTCGCCACTGTCGGGCTTCACCAGCCCGTAGATCATCTTCACCAATGTGGATTTGCCGGCGCCGTTTTCGCCAAGCAGCGCATGTACCTCGCCCGGCTCAATGCGCAACGACACGTCGTCATTGGCCACGACGCCTGGATAGGCCTTGGTCAGCCCTGAAAGTTCCAAAAGCGCCGTCATGCCGTCGCGCGTCCCCCTGTATCGCTCAGGCCTTGTACCCCAGAGCGCGAAGCGGAAATTAGCGCGCAGGCCGTGCCAAGCGCAATAGCGTGCGGGTGTTTGCCAAGGTCGGTTTGCCCGATTGGGCAGCGAATGCGACTAATTTGTGCATCTGAGTGACCCAGACTGGTTAACCGCGACCTAAAACGCGCCCATTTGGTGGCCGAGCCGATCAACCCAGCCTGCGCGAAACCGTGGCTGAGTAACCGGTGGCACAGCTCCAGATCCAATGCATGAGAATAGGTCAGGATCAAGTGGAACGCGTCTTTTGGGGCCAGTGTCGCGGCATCCGCCGGATTCACTGCGGGAAGGGCTGTGACATGTTGGGGCACATGGTCGGGGAAGCGTTTGGGTGATGTGTCGATCCATGTGATCGCGAAATCGGGCAGCGGCGCCATCACATCGACCAAAGCCCGGCCAACATGACCCGCGCCGTAGATCCAAAGCGGTGTCTTGGTCTGGTGAAGCGGCTCGGCGAGCCAACCGGCTTCATAGATCAATTCACCCGGTGCGGCGCCGCTACGATGCCGCGCCAAACTGCGGGTCAGTTTCAAAGGCTGAGCCTGTTCTCCGTCGCAGCAGCGTAGGTAATGGCCCTCATTGATGGGGATTTGGGCAAGCGCACCTGCGTCAAACACTTCCGCCACCAAAGTCACGGCGCCGCCGCAGCACTGCCCCAACGCGGGACCTAGCGGCAGTCGTTGCACCGTCGTGTCATCTGTGTTCAAGCGGGCGCGCAGTTCTTTCACCGCCTCAAATTCTAACGCGCCGCCGCCAATCGTGCCGCTTTGCCCGTCTCGCCAAACTAGCATCGACGTTCCCGTCTCTCGCGGGGCGGAGCCCGCGTGATCCACGATGACGATCCGCCCGACGCGCCCGTGCTGCGCAACTGCACGGTGCAGCTGATCAAGGTCAAAGCTCATGCGCTGACCTGTGTGACCGCAGCAAGAACGCGTTCCGCTGTGGCCGGGGCGTCCAGGTCAGGGTAGCCGGGCCCGCAATATGACACGGCATCAGACAGCGCCATCAACGCAGAAATGCCCAGCATTAACGGCGGCTCGCCCACGGCTTTGGACCGATAAATAGTCTCTGCCGGGTTCGTACCCTCCCACAATGCCACGTTGAAGATCTCCGGCCTGTCGGAGGCTGCGGGGATTTTATACGTCGCAGGCGCATGGGTGCTGAGCGCGCCGCGCGCATCCCAGACCAGCTCTTCCGTGGTCAGCCAGCCCGCGCCCTGCACATAGCCGCCCTCGATCTGGCCAATGTCCAAAGCCGGGTTCAGCGAAGCGCCGCAATCATGCAGGATATCCGCCCGCAAGATGCGGTTTTCACCGGTCAGCGTGTCAATCACCACCTCGGTCACTGCCGCCCCGTAAGCGAAATAGAAAAACGGGCGGCCTTCACCCTTGATCCGGTCCCAGGCCACTTCAGGCGTCGCATAAAACCCTGTGCTGGACAGCGACACGCGGTGTTCATAGGCGGTTTTGGCGGCTTCCGCGAAACTCATCTCGCCGCCGACATACCGGACCTTCCCATCCGCAAATTGTGCCCCGCCCAGATGCGCGCTGATCCGGTCGCGGATCGTCTCGCATGCCGCTTTCGCAGCCATCCCGTTCAGATCCGTACCGGACGAGGCCGCTGTGGCTGAGGTGTTCGGCACCTTACCCGTATCCGTCGCAGTGATCTGCACCGTTTCAACCGGCACCCCAAACACTGCGGCCGCAACTTGCGCCACTTTGGTGAACAGGCCTTGGCCCATCTCCGTGCCGCCGTGGTTAAGATGGATAGAGCCGTCTTGATAGACATGCACCAGCGCGCCGGCCTGATTGAGATGGGTTAATGTAAACGAAATCCCGAATTTCACCGGTGTCAGCGCAATCCCACGTTTCAGGATCGGATTTTCCGCATTCCAGGCCGCAACTGCGCGCCGTCGCGCCGTGTAGTCCGATGTACGCTCCAAAGCGCCAACCAGCTCATCCAGAATGCTGTCGGTTACTTCCATCCCATAGGGCGTCGTCGGCTTCGTTCTGTCAGAAATACTCATGGTGGAGGGGTAGAAATTGGCGTGTCGCACATTCAACGGGTCAAGGCCCAGATGATGCGCAATATGGTCCATGACCCGCTCAATCCCGACCATGCCTTGCGGCCCGCCAAACCCGCGAAACGCGGTGTTGCTTTGCGTATTTGTCTTCAACCGGTGTGATGTGATCCGCGCTGTGGGCAGCACATACGCGTTGTCAGCATGCAGCATCGCGCGGTCGGCGACGGGCAGCGACAGATCCTGCGCCCAGCCGCATTTTACATATTGCGTGAAATCGACACCGATGATGCGGCCAGTGTCATCGAAGCCCGCGTCATATTCGATGCGGAAATCATGCCGTTTGCCGGTGATGATCATGTCGTCATCGCGGTCATACCGCATTTTGACGGGGCGCTCGGTGCGCGCGGCCACAACGGCGCAGGCAACGCACAGCGCATTGCCTTGGCTTTCCTTGCCGCCAAATCCGCCGCCCATGCGCCGCACCTCGACCCGCACCGCACCCATGGGCTTGCCTATGGCCTCAGCCACCTTGTGCTGAATCTCCGTCGGGTGTTGGGATGAGGCATGAACCACCATCTCGCCGCCATCTTGCGGCAGGGCGAGCGCCGCGTGGCCCTCAAGATAGAAATGTTCCTGCCCGCCAAGCTCCATACTGCCTGACACGCGCTGTGGGGCTTTTTCCAAAGCCGCGTCCACATCGCCTTTTGAATAGACGCGCGGGCCCTCTTCAAATCGGCTATCAGCGGCCATAGCTGCATCAATCGTCAGGATTGGCGTTTCTTCTTTGTAAGTGATCTTGCCCAGCCGCGCGGCTTTGCGCGCGGCCAGATGGCTGTCGGCGACCACCAAAAACACGGGCTGTCCGACGTAGTGAACGCGACCGATTGCCAGCAAGGGTTCATCGTGAATTGACGGCGAGACGTCATTGTCAAACGGCAAATCATCCGCCACCAAAACGTCGACGACGCCGGGTGCTGTGCGTACCGCGTCCAAATCCATCGACGTTATTTCGCCGCGGGCAATGGTGGACAAGCCAAAAGCAAGATGCAGCGCATTTGCCGGCACCGGTACATCATCGGTGTAGCGCGCGGCGCCGGTTACGTGCAAAGGCGCGCTGTCATGGCTGCGGGGCTGGCGCACGCTCATGGTCGAACCTCCAACACAGAGGCGCGCGCGCCGGTCTGTTCCGCGAAGAAACGGTGCAAAAGCGCTTTTGCGACCTGCAGCCGGTAGGCTGCCGAGCCGCGCATGTCATCGAGCGGTGAGTAGTCGTCGGCAAATTTGTCTGCCGCTGCCGTGATCGTGCCCGCCGTCCAAGGCTGGCCGATCAACGCAGCCTCAACATGGGGTGCGCGCTTTGGCGTGCCCGCCATGCCGCCAAAAGCGATCCGGGCAGATGTCACGATGCCGTCCTTGATGACTATATTAAAGCAACCGCACACAGCTGAAATGTCCTGATCAAAACGTTTCGAGATTTTGTAGCAGCGCAAATTATCTGGCTGGCGAGGGATCGTGACGAACTCGACAAACTCACCCGGTGCGCGGTCCTGCTTGCCATATTCAAGGAAGAAGTCCTCAAGCGGCAGTGTTCGTCGTGTATCGCCCTTTCGCAGATGCACTTGTGCCCCCAGCGCGATCAATGCCGGGGGGCTGTCCCCGATAGGGGAGCCATTGGCGATGTTGCCGCCAATCGTCGCGGCATTGCGTACTTGGACTGAGCCGTAGCGGCGCAGCATTTCCGCGAAGGAGGGGTGAATGCCGCGCATTGCCTCCAAAACCTGGGTGATCGTGCAGGCCGCACCGATTTTGATCTCGTCGTTGTCTATTTCGATCTGTTGCAGGTCCGTGCAGCGCCCCAAAAACGCGACCTCGTTCAAATGGCGCAACTGCTTGGTGACCCAAAGACCGACATCCGTGGCTCCGCCGATCAGCGTAGCGTCGGGATGCGCGGCATACCACGCTGCCAAGGCGTCCGAGCTTTCGGGCATGGCAAAAGGCGGGGCGCCCGCATCGACCTTGGGTTCGGCCATCCAATCCGGGACAGGCTCAGGCGCGGCGGCTTCTGCGGCGCGGATGATTGGGGCATAACCGGTGCACCGGCACAGGTTGCCCGCCAGTTGGTCATTGAAATCCGTTGCGCCGTTTTTATGCGCGGCGGCCATGGTCGTGATGAACCCTGGCGTGCAGAACCCGCATTGCGACCCGTGATGCGCCACCATCGCATCCTGCACCGGGTGCAACGCTCCGTCTGGCCCCGCGATCCCTTCGACGCTGCGCACCGCGCGCCCGTGCAATTGTGGCATGAACAAGATGCAGGCGTTCATCGCGCGCGCCGCGCCATCCGGGCCCGTCACGATCACAGAACAGGCCCCGCAATCACCTTCATTGCAGCCTTCTTTGGTGCCTGTTAGCCCGCGACGATCCCGCAAAAAATCCAGCAAAGTGTCTGTCGGTCCACAATCGGCCCGCACAGTTTCCCCGTTGAGAAGAAACGTCACCATATGGAATATGTCCTGCCGCCTTACCCAGGGTGTTTGTCGTATAGTCGCGCTGTCGATGCGGCGTAGACGGCGCGGCGAGTTGTTCTGACAATGCTAGGCTGGGCTTTGCCACATTTGCAAGCCCGCCGCCGTGCAAAAGGCGCGCAAAAGGCTCGGTGAAAGCAAACAAACGCCATCAAAATGTGCGATTGCTCAAAGAGGATCATGGTTAATCCTTCATTTAAGCTGCCACTGAATGAGATCATGCTAAAAAGACTGCTCACACGAGAAAAAATCCCCGCCGTTGACGTCGCTTCTGACGACGTATTGGACCCCGTCGAAGTGCGCCCGGCGCCATCGGCCAAAGCCGCGCCGGTTCAACCAAAGCGTGCCCGCAAAACCAAAAGCATGCGCGACAGCGACATCAAAGATGATCAAGGTCGTTCTGCCGAAGAAATCGCCGCGGAAGCCGCGCGTGAATTCGATATTGACGCCGTCGTGCGCAAAGCCGCCTCGATGCCGGACACGCCAATCGGTATGCGCCCTACGCAGGCGGCACCGCCCCCGTCGTTGCAGATCTGCCCAAACATAAAGCACGGGAAGGCCATACCGGCGCCCCGGTCGCGCCTCCGGTTCAGGCCGCGCCCCCGGCGCCGACACCACAGCCCGCGCCCGTTGCACAAGCCAAGCCAGCCCCGATTGTCTTGCCCGAAACGGCCCGTGTCCCGGCAAAGCGCGCAAATATCGCGCTGAAGGACGGCCATATTGCCCTGACAGGCCCCACCCCGGATTCCATCCTGGAGACGGAAGACGCCCGCGAAGCCTATTGGCAGGCCATCGGCGAAAGCGATGACGAACTTCTCAGCTATCCGGTCTCGCCGCAGGTCATGGGTTTGCCCGCGTGGCCCACGCAATCGCAGGCCTTCCGCGTTATTCGCACCGAGCATAGCGTGATCTTGGCCTCCGAAGGGCTGAGCGACCCGTTTGGTGCGTTTGGCCCGCGTAGCAATGTGAACGGCTTCGGGCTGGAGGTGTTTATCGAGGTTGTCGGCTGGCAGTCTATGATTGCCAAAAACCTGCGCAAAACCTGGGCGTTCAAAGCGGTTGAACACGCTGCACGGCTGGCCGCGCATGCGCAAAACCTGACGCAGCTTTTGCAAAATGATGTTTTGTCGATGGATTTGCCGCAACATTGCGTCCCGAAAGGCTGGGTCGTACCCGGTGTTGCCGATCCTGCCGGCGCACTTTTGGGCTTGCCACAACCGCCCGGACGCGGGGCCATCAAAGGCATGCCGTTGTCGGAAGTCAAAATGGTGCCCATCACGCCGATCTTCCCCGAAGAGCTGGAATCCTGCGTCTTGGAAGGCCCGGCAGAACGCCGCGCCCTTGCCAATGATCTGTTGACCACGGGGGCCGGGCACCGCGCCGATATGACGCGCACGAGTTTGCGTTAAACAAAGCGCCCGACATCGGATTTTGTGGGTGGTGCTCGCAGACGGACAAGATACTGTTCGGGCATGGCTGACCAACCCCGATTCATTCACCTGCGCACCCATACCGAATACTCGCTTTTGGAAGGCGCGTTGCGCGTCAAAAAGCTGGCGGGCATGTGTCAGGACGCAAAAATGCCCGCTGTGGCGATCACGGACACCAACAACATGTTCGCGGCGCTGGAATTTTCGGAATACGCGGCAGGGGCCGGGGTGCAGCCCATAATTGGCTGCCAGGTTGACCTCGCCTATGAGCAAACCGCGCCGGGCGAAAAGCCCCGCCCGCCTGCGCCGATCGTCCTGTTGGCGCAAAACGAGCGCGGCTACGAGAACCTGATGAAGCTCAATTCCTGCCTCTATCTGGATGCAGATGGGCAGCTGCCGCAGGTTTCATTGGCGGAATTGGCCGAGCACCATGAGGGATTGATTTGCCTGACTGGCGGGCCAGATGGGCCTTTGGGGCGGTTGCTGCGAAACGGGCAGGCGCCCAAAGCCGACGCGCTGCTGCGGCAATTCGCGCAGACCTACCCGGACAGGCTCTATGTTGAACTGCAACGCCACCCGGGCGACGATGGTTTGCCGGAGGCGGAGAAACTGTCAGAACGCGGGCATGTCGAAATGGCCTACGCGATGGGCCTGCCATTGGTTGCCACCAATGACGCGTATTTTCCAAAATCGAACATGTATGAAGCGCATGATGCGCTGATTTGCATTGCGGAAGGCGCCTATGTTGACCAGCAGGGCGACCGGCGCAAACTGACCCCGCAGCACTATTTCAAGACGCCGCAAGAAATGGCCGCGTTATTCGCTGACCTGCCGGAAGCACTAGAAAATACCGTTGAGATCGCACAGCGCTGCGCCTTCAAAGCCTATAAACGCGATCCGATCCTGCCAAAGTTCGCCGATGATGAGGTCGAGGAATTGCGCCGTCAGGCCAATGAAGGCTTGCAGGCACGACTTGCGATTATCCCACATGCGGCCTCGGTCGAGGAATACCAAGCGCGGCTGGATTTTGAGCTTGGCATTATCGAAGGCATGGGCTTTCCGGGCTACTTTTTGATCGTGGCGGACTTCATTCACTGGGCCAAGAAAGAGAATATTCCGGTGGGGCCGGGGCGTGGCTCCGGCGCGGGGTCACTGGTGGCCTATGCTCTGACCGTCACCGATTTGGACCCGCTGCGCTATTCGCTGCTGTTTGAGCGGTTCCTGAACCCCGAACGTGTGTCCATGCCTGATTTCGATATCGATTTCTGCATGGACCGCCGGGAAGAGGTGATCCGCTACGTCCAAGAAAAGTACGGCCGTGACAAGGTCGGACAGATCATCACTTTTGGTGCGCTTCTGTCGAAAGCTGCCGTGCGCGATATCGGCCGCGTTCTGCAAATGCCCTATGGGCAGGTGGACCGGCTTTCGAAGATGATCCCCGTAGAGGGCGTCAAACCGGTCAGTATCGAAAAGGCTTTGGCGGACGAGCCGAAGCTGCGTGAAGAGGCGAAGAACGAAGAGGTTGTCGCGCGGTTGCTGGACTATGGCCAACAGGTCGAAGGGTTGCTGCGCAACGCATCCACCCATGCCGCGGGCGTTGTCATCGGCGACCGGCCATTGGACGCGTTGGTGCCGCTTTATCAAGACCCGCGTTCCGATATGCCTGCGACGCAGTTCAACATGAAATGGGTCGAACAAGCCGGGCTCGTGAAGTTCGACTTCCTCGGCCTGAAGACGCTGACTGTTATTCAAAACGCAATTGATCTGCTCGACCGGCCTTTGCATATCGCGGCAGATGGCTCGCAGATATACGAGCCGCCTGCGGGGGCGGAGAATGACATTGGCGCGATCCCGCTGGATGACGAAAAGTCGTATAAGTTATATTCTTCGGCCAAAACCGTTGCTGTTTTCCAGGTGGAAAGTTCGGGAATGATGGATGCGCTGCGGCGCATGAAGCCGACCTGTATCGAGGATATCGTGGCGCTGGTGGCCTTGTATCGCCCCGGCCCGATGGAGAATATTCCGACCTATTGCGAGGTGAAGAACGGGTTAAAAGAGCTTGAATCTATTCATCCTTTGATCGACCACATCTTAGCCGAGACCCAAGGCATCATCGTCTACCAGGAACAGGTGATGGAGATCGCGCAGGTCATGGCGGGCTACAGCCTCGGCGGGGCCGACCTGCTGCGCCGCGCCATGGGTAAGAAGATCAAGGAGGCGATGGACGCCGAACGCCCCAAGTTCGAAGAAGGCGCGAAGAAGAACGGCGTTGACGCGAAGAAAGCACGTGAAGTCTTTGACCTACTTGAGAAATTTGCCAATTACGGTTTCAACAAATCCCACGCCGCCGCCTATGCTGTGGTCAGTTACCAGACGGCCTGGCTGAAGGCGAACCACCCGGTTGAATTCATGGCGGGCGTCATGAACTGCGACCTGCATCTCACTGATAAGCTTGGCGTTTACAAAGAAGAGATCGTAAAAACGCTCGAAATTGAAATCGTGCCGCCGTGCGTGAACCGCTCCGGCGCGACCTTCACGGTGACCGATGGCAAAGTGGTCTATGCGTTAGGCGGTCTGAAGAATGTGGGCGTCGAGGCGATGCGGCTGGTCACAGATGCGCGTGTCGTCGACGGCGTCGAAAAACCCTTCGCGACGCTCTATGATTTCGCCCGCCGCGTTGATTTGAAACGCGTTGGTAAGCGGCCTTTGGAAATGCTGGCGCGATCTGGCGCGTTTGACCAGTTGGACCCAAACCGGCACCGCGTTTTCGGATCGCTGGACGGGTTGGTCAGCTATTCGGCGGCGATTCATGAGCAGCGCAATTCCAATCAGGTGTCGCTGTTTGGCGAGGCGGGGGACGACCTGCCGGAGCCACGATTGTCACCGGTGGACGACTGGCTGCCCAGCGAACGGCTCGCGCAGGAATTCACAGCAATTGGGTTCTATCTGTCGGGCCATCCGCTGGATGACTACGCGCTCGCGCTCAAGCGTAAAGGCGTCTCCAGCCTGACCGATATCGAAGAAAAAGTGCAGGGCGGCGCGATCATCGCCAAGCTTGCGGCGACAATATCTGGTCGCCAGGAACGCAAGTCAGCGCGCGGCAACCGCTTCGCTTTTGTGCAGGGCTCCGACCCGACGGGGATGTTTGAAGTCACGGTTTTTTCCGACACGCTGGAGGCCGCTGGCGATCACCTGATGCCGGGGACAAACGTCGTGCTGACCGTCGAGGCAACCTACGAATCCGAGCAACTGAAGCTGCTCTGCCGTGGTGCGCAGCCAATCGACGGCGCGGTCGACGCTGGTGCGATGGGGTTGAAAATATTCGTCGATGACAACACGGCCATCGGATCAATCGCCTCCGTTCTTGAACGCTCGGGGCAGGACAAATCGATCCGAGCGCGTGGCCCGGTGTC
Source organism: Litoreibacter sp. JB4-2 (assembly GCF_055693445.1). NCBI lineage: Bacteria > Pseudomonadati > Pseudomonadota > Alphaproteobacteria > Rhodobacterales > Roseobacteraceae > Litoreibacter > Litoreibacter sp. JB4-2. The sequence goes on along the minus strand of NZ_CM146334.1, from coordinate 1,479,248 downwards.
GCTGTGCCTGATGAACCCCGAACTTCCGGGTGAGGTCGAGGTCGATTTGGGCGCTCAGTTTGCGATCAACCCTAAAGTCAAAGGCGCGATCAAATCGCTCGGCGGCGTCGTGATGGTAGAAGAAATCTAGTAATGCGGCGGGCGCTCGTCGCCCAAAACAACATGGCCACCAGCGTCTTGGCTGCGCTCTTGCTCGCGCTCCATCAACAGGCGGACACGGTTGGTGAGAAGGGCGATTTCCTTCTCTTGCCGCGCGACGATATCGGACATCTCTTCGACCGAGCGGGTGAGATGGGCGATCTGTTCTTCAAACTTGGTGTCTTCACTCATGTCCGCCCTCTTGGCAGGTTGCTTGTTTCTCGTCCAGCCCTTCGCTAAAGCGGGGCGCGAGTTAACCCGCAGGATCCGACGCCATGGCCAAAGTCAAAAAACAGCCCCGCCCCAAGGCAGAAACCCCAAAAGGGTTTCGCGATTATTTCGGGGCCGAGGTCGCGCAGCGTAAGGCGATGCTGGATCAGATCACCGCCGTCTATCAGCTTTACGGGTTTGACGCGTTGGAAAGCTCCGCCGTCGAAACGGTTGAGGCGCTGGGCAAGTTCCTGCCCGACGTGGACCGCCCCAATGAAGGTGTGTTCGCTTGGCAGGAAGACGAAGATTGGATGGCCCTGCGCTACGATCTGACCGCACCGTTGGCCCGTGTCTACGCCCAACACCGCAACGATCTGCCCACGCCTTACCGTCGCTACGCAATGGGGCCGGTTTGGCGCAATGAAAAGCCGGGTCCGGGGCGCTTTCGCCAGTTTTATCAATGTGATGCCGATACTGTCGGCTCCGGGTCTGTTGCCGCAGATGCTGAGATTTGCGCGATGTTGTCGGATGTGTTGGAAGCTGTTGGCATCCCGCGCGGCGACTACCTGATCCGGGTCAACAACCGCAAAGTTCTCAATGGCGTTTTGGAGGTGATGGGCCTGGCCGATGACCCCCGCCGCGACGACGTTTTGCGCACCATCGACAAGTTCGACAAGGTGGGCGAGGCGGGCGTGCGCCAGCTGCTGACCGTTGGTCGCACCGACGCCTCCGGCGCTGAGATTGACGGCGTCGGCCTGAGCGATGAACAAGCCGGTCCAGTGTTGGCTTTCCTGACGGCCAAGCAAGACAAGGTCGACGACACGCTGGCCAAGCTGGCTGAGGCCGTCGGCGATAGCGCCATTGGCAAAGACGGCATTGAAGAGCTGGCCCAGATCGCCGCCATGCTGGAGGCGCAAGGCTATGGCCCTGACCGGATCGAGATTGACCCCTCCGTTGTGCGTGGCCTTGGCTACTATACCGGCCCCGTCTATGAGGCTGAGCTGACCTTCGAGATCAAGGACGAAAAAGGCAGACCACGCCAGTTTGGCTCTGTTGCGGGGGGCGGGCGCTATGACGACTTGGTCAAACGCTTCACGGGCCAGGCTGTGCCGGCCACTGGCGTCTCCATCGGTGTCGACCGTTTGCTGGCCGCGCTGCATGCCAAAGGGCGGCTCGACAAGGGCAGCATTGGTCCGGTCATTGTCACCGTAATGGACCGCGCCCGCATGTCCGACTATCAGGCGATGGTTGGCGAGCTGCGTGCCGCGGGCATCCGGGCCGAGGCCTATCTGGGCAATCCGAAAAACTTCGGCAACCAATTGAAATACGCCGACAAACGCGGCAGCCCCATGGCTATAATCGCCGGGTCAGTTGAGTTCGACCAAGGCATCGTTCAGGTCAAGGATTTGGTCTTGGGCGCCAAGATCGCCGAAACCGCGACACATGAAGAATGGAAAGAACAACCCGCCCAGTTCGAGATCAAGCGCGCCGATTTGGTCGCTGAAATTCAGAAGATGCTGGCAAGATAAGTGGCTGACAAAGCTCAGATAAAGGCGGAGGCCGGGCGCCTTTTTACGCTGTTTCAGGCAGCAGGTGCTGCGCCCGTTGACGCTGATCTGCTGCAACCTTCCGAGACGCTTCTGGACCTCTATGGCGAAGATATCCGCGCGCGCGCCTATGTGACTTCCGACCCGGTTCGGGGCGAACAAATGCTGCGCCCCGATTTTACAGTGCCGATTGTTCAGGCCCACATGCGCGACGGGGCCGAACCCGCGCGCTACACCTATATGGGCGAAGTGTTTCGCCAGCAGCAGGCCGGCACGGGGCGGGCCAACGAATATTTGCAAGTGGGCTATGAGGTGTTTGATCGCACCAATCCGGCAGAGGCTGACGCAGAGGTATTCGCGCTGTTCGCACGCGCTTTGGAAGGCCATGCGTTGACGCCGTCCATCGGTGATATCGGCCTGCTGATTGCCGCAGTTCAGGGGCTTGAAACTTCCGCCCGCAGGCGTGCCGCGTTGATGCGCCATATTTGGCGGCCAAACCGGTTCCGCACCCTCTTGGACCGTTTCGCAGGCCGCGCGCCCGCGCCTGATGGGCGTGACGCATTGGTTGCTGCGCTGGACGGGCTTAATGTGGATCAGATCGTGGCGGGCGCAGGGCCCGAAATCGGGGTGCGCAGCGCGGGTGAGGTTGCGGCGCGGCTCAGAGCCTTGAGCGTGGACAAGGACGTAGCGCCGATCCCGGAAGTACAGATCGATGCGGTTTTGGAGCTGCTGGAAATCGCTGAACCTGCGGCTGAAGCGTCGAAAAAACTGTTAGAGATTTCCGAACGCTTCCCGGCAATTGAAGCGGCGCTTGCCGTATTTGACCGGCGCTTGGAGGCGTTGAGCGCGCGCGGCGTGTTGCTTGAGGGCCTTCGGTTCGAAGGCGCCTATGGGCGGACCTCCATGGAATACTATGATGGGTTCGTGTTTGGATTTGCCCAAAACGGCGCGGCGCCTGTGGCGTCTGGTGGGCGTTATGACGCGCTGACGCGGGTGCTGGGGCAGGGGCGCGAGATCCCGGCCGTGGGCGGTGTGATCCGCCCCGAATTGCTGGGAGCGGCGTCATGAGTATCAAACTGGGCGTGCCCTCGAAGGGGCGGTTGATGGAAGATACGTTTGCCTGGTTCGCGAACCATGGCGTGACGCTGCAGCGGACCGGGTCGGACCGGGAATATGCGGGGGCTGTCTCGGGCGTGGACGGGGTCGAGCTGGTGCTGCTCAGCGCGGGCGAGATACCGCGCGAATTGGTGGCGGGAAGGATTGATCTGGGTGTCACCGGAACTGACCTTGTGCGTGAGAAAATTCCACTGTGGCACGACAAAGTTGAGCCGCTGGTTGAGATGGGGTTCGGGTTCGCGGACCTGATCCTGGCGGTGCCACGGTTTTGGGCGGATGTGTCGACTTTGGATGATCTTGATGCGGTAGCGGCGGCGTTTAGGGCGGAGCATGGCTTTCGGCTGCGGATTGCCACGAAATACCACCGGTTGGTGAGGGAGCATCTTCAAACGGCTGGCGTGGCGGATTATCAGCTGGTCGACAGTCAGGGGGCGACGGAGGGGACGATCAAGAACCTGACGGCGGAGGCGATTGCCGACATCACGACGACCGGGGCGACGTTGGAGGCGAACCATCTGAAAATACTCGGAGGGGAGCCGATCTTGCGGTCGCAGGCGACTTTATTTGCCTCCAAAAAAACCGCTGATCTGAGCGCTGAGAATGCGGTCTTCCTGACGGCTTTGAAGGCGAAGTTGGGGCTGGTTTGAAAAGCCCCGCATGCGGGGAATCTTGTAACTGTCTGATTTAAAACAGGTCTCAGATTTTGTTTACCACCTGTTAACCCGGTCTACCGCACACCGATATCGGCCAAAGCGGCGCTGAGCTGGGGTGGCAATTTCTCTTCGCGGGCGCGATGTTCTGGTAGGTCGGCCGGCGCGTCCTCCGGGCGCAAATAGCGCCAGCCCTGGAACGGGCGCTTGGTCATGTTTTCGACCCGGATCAATTTCGGATCAAAGACCAAAGCGCAGCGACGGATGCCGTCGCCACGGTCGTATTCATCAAGGCGCAACAGCTTTTGGCGGGCTTGCACGACACCTTTGATGACCCAAAAAATCGACCCGCCGTTCAAAAGCTCAGCCTCACGCTTGGGCCACATCCGGGTGACATGACGCGGGTTGCCATCGGCGCCTTTGGGGCGCGGGCTGTCCTGCCAGATCTGCAGATCCTCGACCGTCTCGGTGCCGACAGATAGTTTTATCAGATTGATATGTTGTGCCACGACTCAGCCCCCGCTCTCAGACGTAAGGGTATTGTGTTCGGCGGGGCTTTCAAGTGCTCAACACTGCCGGACTCGACGGCATGAAAATGGTTAGTTCGGGTTCAGACTTGCCCACCGATGGGAAAAGCTGAGTTGCAGGGAGGGCAAAGGCACAGTTTGTTCCGACACAATGCCATGCGTTGAGGATGGTCTGCAATTTTCCATGAATGGCGGCTTTGAGCCCATAGTTCCTGGTGCTGCACCTTGCACCAACGGCTGCTCTACACTTGCATCTTGCAGAATGGCATAAGTATTCCTGAACATCATACGATTTTCAGCAAGGGGTCTACCTTAGGTTTTCATGGAACAGCTTAGTTGGAAAACGATCTGAGCTAGTAAAGCGCCCGATCTAGGCGCGTGAGGCGGGGTAACTTTGCCGTACAATTCGCGGTTATACCTACTGGAAAGGAGTAAATTGAAGATGTATCAGAGTTGTATCACTACTTTCGTAGATATATTAGGCTTTCGCTCGCTTTTGAACCGCAGAAGTCCCAATGAGATATCAGGCATCCTGTCAGAGTTTCGAACTATCAACAATGATCGCTTAGATGAGCAATTGAAGACGTTCTTAGCTTCAACGATCTCCAAGAACGACGGCATTCTAGTTGAGACAATTTCTGATGCGATTGTTCGCGCGAGACCCTACGAGGAAAGCGATGCGAGTTCTGTTCTCTTTTCAGAAATCGTAAATCTTGCGCGAATTCAGTTGAGATGCGCCCATGAGGGCGTTCTCATCCGTGGAGCCGTTACCGTCGGCGATATGCATCTTGGCGTGAACCGTCTCGGCCCGGTTTTTGGTCCAGCATTGGCCAAAGCATACGATCTAGAGTCAAAGCATGCACAATTTCCGATAGTTATGCTGGATCCAGCAGTAGTTGATCTCCTTAATCCTAGAAAGCTCAACCCCAGACTACCGAACCCATTTAATGGTTTTTTGAAACCAGATAGCTCCGATGTATACTACATCGACTACCTAAACATCGGGGCGCGTTTGATCGGAGGGTTTATGTCGCCAGAATGGTTGCGGCACTTGAAAAAACAAGCCAGCCATTTCCGTGATAACTGGTCTACAGTGAGTGGCATGTCCGCTACGAGGAAGGTAGCGTGGATGAAGAACTACCATAACAGTTTTGTCAGAGAATTGATCGAATACCAGGAAAGGAACATTCTCAACTTGTCGAGTGAGCCCAACTTTGCCTTCATTAAGCGAGAAGAAAAGAAATTGTCAGAATTCAATAATTTGATTGTTGATTTTGAGAGGTTTTAGTCGAACCTCTGCGCGTTATTATTTCTGCCAACAATGCCCCCGTGCCGCTTTAATGCCTTTAGCCAGCCCAACTCCAAAAGTCAGCCGTAGAGAAGTAAGCGGTTATAATTTATGTTTGGTGTCGATGGCGTCGACGATTGCTCTTTGGCAGCGTGTCCAGAAGCCGACTTTGGTCCAATCTGCGGGAAAGTCGGGATTGTCCCGCATAAGCGACATTGAATCGCGCTAGGCTTGGCGATGTTTTCGTCCAAAGCGCCTCTCTTTTGAGTTAGATCGCTTTGACGGTTGGGGTTCGGCGCGGTAAGCTCTATATATTGCATCCTTCCTCATAGGGACCAACGATATGAGCCGCTTTGCTGCCCCCATTGCCGACCAAATCTGGGACATGAAATACCGTTTCAAGGAGGCCGATGGCACGCCGATTGACGTCACTGTCGAAGACAGTTGGCGCCGGATCGCGCGCGCGCTGGCGGCGACTGAGGCGGAACCTGCCAAATGGGAAGAGACGTTTTACGCGGCGTTGGAAGACTTCAAATACCTGCCCGCGGGCCGGATCACCGCAGGGGCGGGCACGGAGCGGTCGGTGACGCTGTTCAACTGCTTCGTCATGGGCACGATCCCCGACAGTATGGGCGGCATATTCGAGATGTTGAAAGAGGCCGCGCTGACCATGCAGCAGGGCGGCGGCATCGGCTATGATTTCTCGACCATCCGGCCCAAAGGCGCGGGCGTCAAAGGCGTGGCGGCGGATGCGTCCGGGCCATTGAGCTTCATGGATGTGTGGGACGCGATGTGCCGCACGATCATGTCGGCAGGGTCGCGCCGCGGCGCGATGATGGCCACGATGCGCTGCGACCACCCCGACATTGAGGATTTCATCACCGCCAAACAGGACGCGGCGCGGCTGCGGATGTTCAACCTGTCGGTGCTGGTGACCGATGACTTCATGGAGGCCGTAAAGGCGGACGCCTCGTGGGACCTGGTTTTCAACGGCGAGGTCTACAAGACGATCCCGGCGCTGGAGCTGTGGGATTTGATCATGCGCTCCACCTATGATTTCGCGGAACCGGGCGTGATTTTCATCGACCGGATCAACGCGGCCAACAACCTGAATTACTGCGAGACGATTGCGGCGACCAACCCGTGCGGGGAACAACCCCTGCCGCCCTATGGGGCGTGTTTGCTGGGCTCGATCAACCTGGCGCGTCTGGTGGTGGCGCCGTTCGAGCCGGATGCGGCGCTGGACGAAGACGCGTTGGAGGCGCTGGTGGGCACCGCCGTGCGGATGATGGACAATGTGGTCGATGCATCACGCTTCCCGCTGCCCGAACAAGCGGCCGAAGCGCAGGCGAAACGCCGGATTGGCTTGGGCGTCACCGGGTTGGCGGATGCGCTGCTGATGGTGGGGTCGCGCTACGGATCGGAGGAGGCGGCGCGTCTGACCGAGCACTGGTTGCACCGGGTCGCCCGCGCCGCGTATCTGGCCTCAGTGCAGCTTGCGAAGGAAAAGGGCCCGTTCCCGTTGTTCGACGCGGACGCGTTTTTGGCCAGCGGCGCGATGCAGGGCATGGATGAGGATGTGCGCGCGGCGATTGCCGAGCATGGCATCCGCAACGCGCTTTTGACCTCTATCGCGCCGACGGGGACGATTTCGCTTTACGCGGGCAACGTGTCGTCGGGCATCGAGCCCGTGTTTGCCTATGCCTACACGCGCAAAGTGCTGCAAAAGGACGGGTCGCGCACCGAGGAAGAGGTCGTGGATTACGCAGTACAGCTGTGGCGCGAGAAGCATGGCGATGTGGACCTGCCGGAGCATTTCGTGAACGCGCAGACCTTGGCGCCTTTGGACCATGTCCGCATGCAGGCGGCGGCGCAGAAATGGGTGGATTCTTCGATTTCGAAGACGATCAACTGCCCCGAAGACATCAGCTTTGACGATTTCAAGGAAGTCTACATGGCTGCCTGGGATCAGGGCTGCAAGGGCTGCACCACCTATCGCCCAAATGACGTGACGGGGTCTGTTTTGAGCGTGTCGGAGAGCAGCGATACGCAGGAGGCGGAGCCGTTGAAGGTCGCTGAGGGCGGTGAGGTTGTCTACATGTCCGAGCCGCTCGACCGGCCGTCGGAGCTGGAGGGGCAGACCTATAAGGTCAAATGGCCCGACAGCGAGCATGCGCTTTATATCACCATCAATGACATTGTGCTGAACGGGCATCGCAGGCCGTTTGAGGTGTTTATCAACTCCAAGAACATGGAGCATTTCGCCTGGACGGTGGCGCTGACGCGAATGATTTCGGCGGTGTTCCGGCGCGGCGGCGATGTGTCCTTTGTGGTTGAGGAGCTGAAGGCGGTGTTTGACCCGCGCGGCGGCGCGTGGATGGGTGGCAAGTATATCCCGTCCATACTGGCGGCGATTGGCGGCGTGATTGAACAGCATATGATCGCCACGGGCTTTATCGCGGGCGAGGGGATGGGGCTGAAGGCTGACCCATCGGCCAAGGTCGCTGTCGTGGGCCAAAAGGGCAAAGCCTGCCCCAGCTGCGGTCAATTTGACACGCGGATGATTGAGGGCTGCATGACCTGTGCCTCTTGCGGTCATTCGAAATGCGGCTAGCGGCTTGAGCGGCTGGTGGGCGATTGCCAAGGCGGTTTACGCGCAGATTGACGACGAAAACCTGAGCCTGATTTCCGCAGGCGTGGCGTTTTTCGGCATGATGGCCGTGTTTCCGGGGCTGGCGGCGGTGATTGCGATCTTTGGGCTCTGGGCGGACCCAGTGGTGATTCAGGACCAGATCGCGCTGCTGAAAGGCATCTTGCCGGGCGACGTCCTGACCCTGATGGACACGCAATTGACCCGGTTGGTCGGCGCGGGGTCAGAGACGCTGGGCTGGGCTACGGGGCTGTCGATTTTACTTGCGCTTTGGTCGGCGCGGGCGGGCGTGGGCGCGATGATGCGGGGGCTGAACACCATCTACCGCGCGCCCAACAGGGGCGTGTTCCACCATTATTTCGCGGCGTTCAACCTGACATCGGCCTTGGTTTTGGTGGCGCTGGTGGCGGGCAGCGCCATCGTTGTGACCCCGGTTGTCGTCGCGTTCCTGCCGCTGACCGACCAGACGGCAGCGATTATCAATGTGATCCGGTGGAGTGCCGCGATCTTTGTGATCACCATGGGGATCACGCTGATTTACCGTTACGGGCCGCGCAAACGCGACGGGCGGCGGACGCCTTGGCTAACTTGGGGGCGGCCTTTGCGGTGCTGACCTGGGCTGCAAGTTCTGCCGCGTTTTCGCAGTATTTGGCGAATTTCGGACGATACAATGAGGTGTACGGGTCCATCGGGGCCGTGGTGGCGTTGCTGATTTGGCTGTATTTGTCGGCGTTTTTGGTGCTGCTTGGTGGCGCGCTGAATGCGGAACTGGAACGGCGGGAGGGGTCATGAGATTGAAAGACAAAGTGGCGATTGTGACGGGCGGGGCCTCAGGCTTTGGCGCGGGGATTGTGCGGAAATTCGTGGCCGAGGGCGCGCGTGTGATGGTCGCAGACCTGAACTTTGAGGGCGCACGGGGCTTGGCAGATGAGCTAGGCGCCGACGCGGTCGCAGCGAATGTCGCGGAAGGCGACAGCGTTGCTGCAATGATTGCGGCGACGCAGGACGCCTTTGGGCGGGTCGATATCTTGGTGAACAATGCGGGTGTGACGCATCTGCCTAAGCCCATGGAGGAGGTCAGCGAGGATGACTTCGACCGGGTGTTCGCGGTGAATTGCAAGTCTGTTTATCTGGCCGCGCGGACCATTGTCCCGATTTTCAAAGCCCAAGGTGCGGGGTGCATTTTGAATGTGGCCTCGACGGCGGGGGTGTCGCCGCGGCCGAACCTGAATTGGTATAATGCCTCCAAAGGCTGGATGATTACTGCGACCAAGGCCATGGCGGTGGAATTGGCGCCGTCTGGTATTCGCGTCAACGCGCTGAACCCGGTCGCGGGGGAGACGCCTTTGCTGAAGTCCTTCATGGGCGAGGACACGCCGGAGCGGCGAGCGCAGTTTCTGTCAACGATCCCGCTGGGGCGCTTTTCGACGCCTGAGGATATGGGCAATGCGGCCTGCTATTTGTGCTCGGATGAGGCCAGCATGATCACCGGCGTCGCGATGGAGGTTGACGGCGGGCGCTGCATATAGTCGGGTTTCCTTCGGGAGATTTTGAGTATGCAGGCACCTGAGAAAACCAGCTATGACGTCGTGATTGTCGGGGGCGCCATGTATGGGTCATCCGTGGCGTGGTGGCTGTCGCGCAACCCGGATTTTGATGGCTCCATTTTGGTTGTGGAACGCGATCCGAACTATGAATTCGCCTCGACCTCCCACACCAATAGCTGCATTCGGCAACAGTTTTCCAATGAGGTGAATATCCAAATTTCGCAATTTGGCGCGGAATTCATCCATAATTTCAAAGAGTTCATGGGCACAGGTGATGCGCCCGACATTGTGCTGCAAAGCTACGGGTATCTGTATCTGGCCGACAATGCGGAGTTTGCGGACAACCTGAAGTCGCAACAGCAGGTGCAACAACGTCTGGGCGCGGGCACCAAGTTTTTGACGAAGGATGAGATTGCAGAGGCCTACCCGTTTTACCAGCTGGATGACATCATTGGCGGCAATCACAACCTGATTGACGAGGGCTATTTTGATGGCGGCACCATCTTTGACTGGTGGAAACGCCGGGCCCGCGCGCAGGGCGCGGAATACGTTCACAATGAGGTCACGGCGATCGCGCGCAGCGCGGATGGCACGCGGGCGGAAAGCGTGACGCTGGCCACGGGGGAGGTCGTGACCTGCGGAACTGTGGTGAATTGTTCGGGCCCCCGTGCGGCTGCGACGGCGGCCATGGCGGGCATTGAGATCCCCGTGGAGCCGCGCAAGCGCTACACGTTCATCTTTGACGCCGAGACGCCGTTGGACCGGGATCTGCCGCTGACGATTGACCCGTCTGGCGTGCATATGCGCAGCGACGGTCAGTACTATTTGGCGGGCTGCCCGCCCGATGAGGACCCGGGCGTGGCCTATGATGACTTTGTTGAAGACCATTCCCTGTGGCAAGAGAAGGTCTGGCCGGTGATCGCGACCCGGGTGCCAGCCTTTGAGACGGTGAAGCTGATCAATTCCTGGGTTGGGCATTACGCCTTCAACACGTTTGACCAGAACGCCATTGTCGGGCCGCATAGCGCGGTTGAAAACTTCATTTTCGTGAATGGGTTTTCGGGCCACGGGCTGCAGCAATCGATGGCACTGGGGCGCGGCGTGGCGGAATGGATCACCTATGGCTCGTATCGCAGCATCGATCTGGCGCAGTTTGGATTTGACCGGATTGAAAGCCAAACGCGCTTCGCCGAGCGGGCGGTTATTTAGCAAAACTACGTATCTGTGACACCGCCTTTTCGTCTCTAGTGAGCTGAAATTGACGGGAAAGTTTTTATTAAAAGCAATGTCTTAATGGTCTTTTTGAGGTGCGTACCTCAAAAAAGGCTAGACTTGAGGTGCGTACCTCAAATAGCGTTGAAGCACGATAAGGATTCGGCTGCCGGAGGAGGGTGCCGAGTGACACTTTGGGAGGAAAACCAATGAAGAATTTGAAACTGGCATCCGTCAGTGCGCTGAGCATTGCTGCCGCATCGGCTGCAACGACCGCACAGGCCGATGATCTGACTTTGTGCTGGGCAGCTTGGGATCCGGCAAACGCGCTTGTCGAGCTGAGCAAAGAATTTGAGGCGCAGTCGGGCCACAACATGAGCTTTGAGTTCATCCCGTGGCCGAACTTTGCGGACCGGATGCTCAACGAACTGAACTCCGGCGGTAAATTGTGCGACCTGCTGATCGGCGACAGCCAATGGATTGGCGGCGGCGCGGAGAACGGTCACTACGTCAAGCTGAACGATTTCTTCGACGCTGAAGGCATCTCTATGTCCGACTTTGCGGACGCCACAGTTTACGCCTATTCGACATGGCCAAAGGGCACACCGAACTACTACGCACTGCCGGCAATGGGCGACGCGAATGGCTGGTTCTACCGCAAGGACTGGTTCGCACGTGACGACATTCGCGCCGCGTTCAAGGAGGCCACTGGCCGTGAGCTGGGCGAGCCTAAGACACAAAAAGAAATGCTCGAAATCGCGCAGTTCTTCCAAGGCCGCGAGATTGACGGCCAGACCGTATACGGCGCTGCGATCTTCACCGAGCGTGGTTCCGAAGGCATCACGATGGGCGTAACATCGGCGCTGTACCCATGGGGTTTCAAATATGAAAACACCCCGGGGTCCTACGACATGGATGGCGCGGTAAACTCGCCTGAGGCTGTTGAAGCGCTTGAATTCTATAAAGAATTCTATGAGACAGCGACCCCGCCGGGCTACACCAACTCCTATATGGGTGAAGGTCTGGACGCGTTCAAATCGGGGCAGGTCGCCATGGCGATGAACTGGTTTGCCTTCTTCCCGGGCCTTTATGCGGATCCGAACACGGGCGGCGACAAGATCGACTTCTTCGTCAACCCACCCCAGAACCAAGCCGGTTCTACGCTGGGCGGTCAGGGTATTTCGGTTGTGGCCTATTCCGACAAGCAGGACGCTGCGCTTGAGTATATCAAGTGGTTCTCCAACCCCGATGTGCAGGCGAAATGGTGGTCCTTGGGCGGCTATTCCGCGCATAACTCGGTCCTGAATGACCCGGGCTTCAAAGACAGCGCACCGTTTGCCGGTGACTTCTTGGAGGCCATGGGGTCGGTGCAGGATTTCTGGCAAGAGCCGGCCTATGCCGAGCTGCTTCTGGCGATGCAGAAACGCATGCATGACTACATCGTGGCCGATCAGGGCACGGCGCAGGAAGCACTGGACAAGCTGGTCGAGGATTGGACCGAAGTCTTCGAGGACGAAGGCAAGCTGTAATCTCCCTGAAGGGTCAACTCCACCCTTCGACTAAGATGGGCTTCCCCGGACCTGCGAGTCCGGGGCGCTCTTTCCCTGTACCTTCACGACCGGATCCCGCGACATGTCTGAGACACCCGCTGCCCGCGCTGCTGCTGCGACACCCAAACGTGTTGCGCGCAAGATCAAAGGCCTAAGCGACCGCGCCATTGCGTGGATTTTCGTGGGGCCCACGATCTTCCTGCTACTGGCGATTAACATTTTCCCGCTGATCTGGACGATCAATCTTAGCTTCACCGACTTCAAGGCCAACCGCATCGGGCGGGAGGTCAAGAATGTGGGACTGCGCAATTACGAGCGCATCCTGACCGACAGCGACATTTGGCTGAACATGCAGGCGACTGCGCATTTCCTGTTCTGGACGATCGTCTTCCAAGTGCTGATTGGCTTCGCGCTGGCCTATCTGATCAACAAGAAATTCAAGGGCAACGACCTGTGGACCACGATCATCGTGCTGCCGATGATGCTGAGCCCGGCGGTGGTTGGGAACTTCTGGAAGTTCCTGTACCAGCCGCAGATCGGCCTGTTTAACTACGTCGTGGCCTTCTTCACCGGTAAGGATCCGTCCAGCTTCGAGATGTTGGGGCAGGTGAACCTTGCGCCTTGGTCCATTGTGATCGTCGACACCTGGATGTGGACGCCCTTTGTGATGCTGATTTGTTTGGCCGGGCTGCGGTCCATCCCTGACTATATCTACGAGGCGGCTGAGGTCGACCGAGCCTCCAAGCTGCGGCAGTTCTTCACGATCACCATCCCGATGGTGCTGCCCTTCCTGATGCTTGCGGTGCTGTTCCGGGGGATCGAGAATTTCAAGATGTTCGATCTGGTGGTGCAGCTGACCGGCGGTGGGCCGGGCTCCACGACCGAGCTGACCTCTATCAACCTCAAACGTGAGGCGTTTGAGAAATGGCGGACGGGCTATGCGTCGGCTTACGCAATCATCCTTTTTGTGACCGTCTTCGGGCTTGCCTCGATCTACGTCAAAGCGCTGAACAAGGTAAAAGAAAGATGAGCAGTTTTTCCGTAACCGAGCCGTCGAAACGCTCCAAATGGGTCGCGGGCAGCGTTGTTATCCTGTACGCGCTGATCACGATGGTCCCGCTGGTCTGGATCATGATGACCGGGTTCAAGTCACCGGCTGATGCGATCAGCTACCCGCCCAAGGTGCTGTTCGAGCCGACCTTGGAAGGCTACGTCAACCTGTTCACCACACGGACACGGCAGACCGAGGAGTTCCTGGCCGCAAACCCGCCGCAGACATGGTACGAAGAGATCGTGCGCGAATATGACATGGTCATCGCGGGCCCGTCGAAATTTGGCGAGCGGTTCCTGAATTCCGTCATCATCGGGTTTGGATCGACCTTCCTGAGCATTTTCCTGGGCACGCTGGCGGCTTACGGCTTTTCGCGGTTCAAGATACCCTTCGCGGACGATCTGCTGTTCTTCATCCTCAGTACACGGATGATGCCGCCGATTGCCGTAGCGATCCCGATCTTCCTGATGTACCGCCAGCTTGGCTTGTCGGACACGCATCTGGGAATGATCCTGCTGTATACCGGGGTGAATATCTCGCTGGCGGTGTGGCTGCTGAAAGGCTTTATCGACGAAATCCCGCTGGAATATGAGGAAGCGGCGCTGATCGACGGCTACACACGGTTTCAGGCCTTCTACAAAGTGGTGTTGCCGCAGGCAGCCACGGGCATCGCGTCCACCGCGATCTTCTGCCTGATCTTCGCGTGGAACGAATACGCTTTTGCAGTGCTGCTGACATCTGGCACGGCGCAAACGGCACCGCCTTTCATCCCGACCATCATCGGCGTGGGCGGCTTGGATTGGCCAGCGGTCGCGGCGGGCGCCACGATCTTCCTGCTGCCGGTCATGATCTTCACCATTTTGCTGCGCAAACACCTGCTGCGCGGGATCACATTCGGGGCGGTACGCAAATGAGCGCTTTTTTCACCGGACTTCTTCGCTTTCGCCGCGGCCCTTGGGAGATGCTGGCGACCATCCTGATCGGGCTTGGTGTGTTCATGCTGATGCAGCCGTTTGCGCTGTGGCTCTACACCTACTCGTTTATCGTCACACTGGTCGGAACGGTGATGTTTATTGTCGTCTCCCACTTCAAGGAATAGCTGCGTGGCTCAGATACAGATCAAAAATATCCGCAAGGATTTCGGCGACTTCAACGCCGTGAAAGAGTCGAGCTTCACCATTGAGGATGGCGAATTCTTCATGCTGCTGGGCCCGTCTGGGTGCGGCAAGACCACGACGCTGCGGATGATTGCGGGGCTTGAGCTGCCGACCTCGGGAGAGATCTACCTTGATGGAGATGAGATCAGCCAATTGCCGCCCTCGCAGCGTGATATTGCCTTCGTGTTTCAGATGTTTGCGCTTTATCCGCATATGAATGTGGGCAAGAACCTCAGCTATCCGCTGGTCAGCCAAGGCATGCCGCGTGCGCAGGTGAAGGCGAAGGTGGATGAGGTCGCGCAAATCCTTGGAATTCAGGACATTTTGAAACGTCCCGTCGGCGGTCTGTCCGGCGGTGACCGGCAACGTGTGGCGCTGGGCCGCGCCATCGTCCGTGACCCCAAAGCGTTCATGATGGATGAACCTTTGGGGGCCCTGGACGCCGAGTTCCGCGAGCATATGTCCGAAGAGCTGCGCGCGCTGCATGACCGGATGAACGCAACCACGGTTTACGTGACGCATGACCAGCTTGAGGCCATGCAAATGGGCGACAAGATCGTGGTGATGAACAACGCGGTGGTTGAGCAGTTTGGCACGCCGCAGCAAATTTACGACAAGCCCGCGACAATGTTTGTGGCCGATTTTATTGGCTCGCCTTCGATGAATTTTCTGCGCTTTGACGGCGCGGTGTCTGAGGGCGCCACGTCGATTGAGCTGAACGGCGACACGCACGCGATCCCGGCGCAACGGCAAGGCGCGTCTGGCAAGCTGGTGTTTGGCGTGCGGCCCGAACATATCAAACTGTCCGATAGTGGCGCTTACCGGGGCGAGGTTTTGGCGTCTGAATATCTGGGAACGACCCAGATCATCACGCTGGATACGCCGAATGGCGAGATCAAGGCCCGCGTGGACAGCGCGCAGGTGGCCACGGTGGGCGAAAAGGTCGGGCTGAGCTTTGATCCCGCGACGATCACCTTGTTTGATGAGGCAAATGGCCGGGCTTTGTGCTCCGCGCTGAATGAAGAGGTGCTGGCGCATGGCTGAGGTCATCCTGAAAAACCTGTCGAAATCCTTCGGGGCCGATGTGGGCGTCGAAGACATGACCATGACGATCCCGGACGGCGCGTTCGTGGTGCTGCTGGGCCCGACGGGGGCGGGCAAGACCACGACCCTGCGGCTGATTTCCGGACTTGAAAAGCCGGATCAGGGCGAGGTCTGGATCGACGGGCGCAACGTGAATGCCGAGACACCCGCGCAGCGCGACGTGGCGATGGTGTTCCAGCAATATTCGCTCTACCCGCATCTGACGGTGCGCGACAATCTGGCGTTTCCATTGAAGTCGCCGATCCTGAACACACCTGCCGACGAGATCGCCCGCAAAGTGGCCGAAGTGGCGGAGGTTTTGCAGATCAGCCACAAGCTGGACAACAAGGCGACGGCGCTGTCGGGGGGCGAGATGCAGCGCGTTTCCATCGGGCGGGCGCTGGTGCGGGAGCCGGCGATTTACCTTATGGATGAGCCGCTTAGCTCCCTTGACGCGAAGCTGAGGACCGACCTGCGGGTCGAACTGAAGCGCATTCAGGCGAGCTTGGGTGCGACGCTTCTATACGTGACGCACGACCAGATCGAGGCGATGACCATGGCCACCCATGTTGGCGTTCTGGATGAGGGCAAGCTGGTGCAATTCGGCACGCCGCGTGAGATCTACGAGAACCCCAATTCGCTTTACGTGGCCTCCCGACTGGGCCTGCCGCGCATCAATGTGCTGCCTGCGGATGTGTTTGGCGGCGTGCCCAGCGGGACCGACCAAATCGGCATCCGGCCCGAACATATTGTGCAGGGCGAGGGGCAGGCGGCGGACATCAAGCGGTTGGAGCATCTGGGCGATCACACCCGGCTGCATCTTTCGCTGCAAGGCCACGACATCACAACATTGGCGCAACCAGAGCGGACATATGAGCCCGGCGCGCAGATTAAGATTGCGCCCAAGGACCCGCTTTGTTTTGACGCGCAAGGCGTTCGCATTCGGTGAGGAGACTTTCATGAGCCAATTTATAAACGCAAAAGAAAACCTCGTTTCCGAGGCCGTTGACGGGTTAATCGAAACCTCCGGCGGGGCGCTGATGCGGCTGGACGGCTACCCGCATATCAAAGTGGTGTGCCGCGCCGACTGGGACCGTTCTAAAGTGGCGTTGATTTCGGGCGGAGGCTCGGGGCATGAACCGGCGCATGCGGGGTTTGTGGGCCAAGGAATGCTTACGGCGGCTGTTTGCGGCGAGGTCTTCGCCTCGCCTTCCGTCGATGCGGTACTGGCGGCCATTTTGGCGGTTACGGGCGACGCGGGCTGCTTGCTGATTGTGAAGAACTACACTGGCGACCGGCTGAATTTCGGCCTTGCGGCGGAACGCGCGCGGGCCTTCGGGTTGAAAGTGTCGATGGTCATCGTGGGCGACGATATTGCGCTGCCGGACCTGCCGCAGCCGCGGGGCGTGGCAGGCACGTTGTTTGTTCACAAGATCGCTGGCGCTTTGGCGGATCAGGGCGCGGATTTGGCGGCGGTTGAGGCCGCTGCGCAGGACACGATTGACAACGCGGCCTCCATCGGGATGTCGCTTGATACCTGCACGATGCCCGGCGCGGGGCGCGAGGACCGGATCCCTGCGGGCAAGGCAGAGCTTGGCCTTGGCATTCACGGCGAGGCGGGCGTTGAACAGGTTCCCCATGACAGCGCCAAGGCGGCGATGGGGTTGATGCTGGACAAGCTGGCACCGCATATTGGCAACGGCCCGCATGTTGCGATTTTGAACAATCTGGGCGGCACCACGCCATTGGAGATGAGCGTTCTAGCGCATGAGCTGGCCACCCATCCCAAAGCGTCCAACATCGCCCATGTGGTTGGCCCGACTGCGATGATGACGGCGCTCGATATGCATGGGTTCTCAGTCTCGGTTCTGCCGGTAACGGGCGCGAATAAGGCGCAGCTTTTGGCCGGCGTCGGGACCCCGGCCTGGCCGGGCATGCGCGAGGTGGTGGAGGTGCCGATAGCCCCGCTTCCAGATGGATTGACGCCGATCAAACCTATCGCGTCGGAAAACCCGAAGGTGCGCGCCTTGATCGAACGGGTCTGCGACTTGCTGATTGCGTCTGAGGCGGATTTGAACTTGCTGGACGCGAAATCTGGCGACGGGGATACGGGCAGTACGCTTGCCACGGCGGCCAAGGCCATGAAAGGCGCGTTGGACCGCATGCCGCTGGCCGATCTAACGCAGCTTTTCCGGGCTATCAGCAATGAGCTGAGCCAGACCATGGGCGGCTCGTCCGGGATCATCATGTCGATCTTCTTTGGCGCCACGGGCGATGCCTGTGCCAATGGAAAGGCCACTGCAGCGGCCCTGTTGACCGGGTTGGAACGGATCAGCGAAGTGGGTGGCGCCGTTGCAGGCGACCGCACAATGATCGACGCATTGGAACCGGCCTTGAAGGCCCTGCCTGATGGGATGCAAGCGGCCGCTGAGGCCGCGCGCGCAGGCGCGGACCACACGTCGAAGATTGGTCAGGCAAAGGCAGGGCGGTCCAGCTATGTGCCTGAGGAAAATCTGATTGGTCACAATGATCCGGGCGCCGAAGCCGTCGCGCGCCTGTTCGAAGAACTGGCATAGCAAAAGGTCCCGCATGAGCCAAAAGCGCGAAACACGCCCCAAACCAACAGCCCATGACGTGGCCCGCGAAGCGCGGGTCAGTCTGGCCACGGTTGACCGCGTGTTGAACAAGCGTGAGGGCGTGCGCGAGGCGACCGTAAAACGCGTCAACGGCGCGATTGAACGGCTGGGATATGTGCGCGATCTGTCAGCCGCGAACCTAGCGCGGCAACGTACCTACCGCTTTGTCTTCGTGCTACCGGACGGGCAGGGGCAGTTTCTGTCCAGCCTGCGCCGGTCGATCATGGAGGCGGTTGAGGGCGCGATCTATGAACGCGTCTCGGCGCGGGTGGTGCTGATTTCGAACCGTGACCAGATGAAGATGTCGCAGGAACTAAAAGCGCTGGACGCCGGAAACATTGACGGATTGGCCATCATGGCCGACGAAACCCCAATTGTGCGCGACACAATTGCGCGGCTGAAAAAGAATGGTGTGACGGTCGTTTCGATGGTGGCCGACCAACCGAATTCTGAACGCGATCATTTTGTGGGTTTCGACAATGTCTCTGCCGGGCGCACGGCGGGGACCTTGCTGGGCCGCTTTGTCGGGCCGAAACAGGGCAAGGTGGCGGTGGTTGTGACCTCGATGCAGGCGCGCGACATGATCGAGCGGCGCTTGGGGTTTGACACGGTCATGCGTGAGCAGTTTTCGAACCTGACGCCTCTGCCCAGCCTTGAGGCCTATGATGACCCGGACGCCGCTTGCGAGCTGACATTGCGGTGCCTGCAGCAGAACAAAGATGTCGTCGCGGTGTATTCAGTCGGCGCCAGTGTGCGCGGCGTGGCGGAAGCCTTGCGCATTTACGATGCGCCCGAGCGGATCGTGTGCCTTGACCATGAACTGACCGACAATTCGCGCGACCTGCTTGAAGCGGGCGTTCTAGACGCCGTGATCAATCAAAACACCGGCCATCTGGCGCGCAGTGCGTTGCGCGTGATGCGTGCCAAATGCGACAGCGCGCCGGTTCTGGCCTCGCAAGAACATATCCGTATCGAAGTGCTGATCGCCGAAAACCTGCCGTTGCGCGACAGCAAAACACATTGACCCCCAAGGAGGACACCCCATGAAAAATATCAAAGGACCGGCCCTGTTTCTGGCCCAGTTTGCCGGCGATGAGGCGCCGTTCAACTCGTGGGATGCGATCACCAAATGGGCGGCGGATTGCGGCTACAAAGGCGTTCAAGTGCCCAGCTGGGACGCGCGCTTGTTCGATCTGTCCAAGGCCGCTGAAAGCAAAGACTACTGCGACACATTCAAGGGCCGCGCTGCGGAAAACGGTGTCGAGGTGACAGAATTGTCGACCCATTTGCAGGGCCAGCTGGTTGCCGTACATCCGGCCTACGACGCAGGCTTTGACGGGTTCGCCGACCCGTCTGTGCATGGCGACCCGAAAGCGCGGCAGGAATGGGCGGTTGATCAGGTGATGAAGGCAATCACCGCTTCCGCCAATATGGGGATCAAGAACCATGTGTCCTTCTCGGGCGCTTTGGCATGGCCCTATATCTACCCGTGGCCGCAGCGCCCGGCTGGTTTGGTGGAAACTGCGTTTGATGAACTGGCCCGCAGGTGGCGGCCAATTTTGGATCACGCCGAGGACAATGACGTCAATATCTGCTACGAAATTCACCCCGGCGAGGACCTGCATGACGGCGTGACATTTGAGATGTTTTTGGAACGCGTCGACAACCACGCGCGCTGCAACATGCTGTATGACCCCAGCCACTATGTGCTGCAATGCCTTGATTACCTTGACAATATCGACATTTACAAGGACCGGATCAAGATGTTCCACGTCAAGGATGCCGAGTTCAATCCGACGGGGCGCCAAGGCGTCTATTCCGGTTACCAGCCTTGGGTTGACCGCGCCGGGCGGTTCCGCAGCTTGGGCGATGGGCAGGTCGATTTCGGCGCGATCTTCTCGAAGATGGCCGCCAATGATTTCGATGGTTGGGCCGTGGTGGAATGGGAATGCTGCCTCAAACACCCAGAGGACGGCGCCCGCGAAGGCGCGCAGTTTGTCAAAGACCACATCATCCGCGTGACGGAACGCGCCTTTGACGATTTCGCCGATGGCGGCACGGATGAGGCCGCAAACCGCAAAATGCTTGGGATCGCCTGATGAAAACCGGGTTCAATCTTCTGCTGTGGTGCACGGGGCTGGGAGATGAGGAACTGCGCCGCTGTGAAGCCCTGGCAAAGATGGGCTGGGACGGGGTGGAAGTCCCCGTCTTTCAAGGCACAGAAGCGGATCACCGCACGCTTGGCAAACGGCTCGATGACCTGGGTCTGGAACGCACAACCGTCGGTATCGTTTCAGCGGAGGGGGCTGACCCGCTGTCAGACGACCCGGTCGCACGACAGAAAGGCGTCGACCATCTGAAATGGCTGGCGGATTGTTCCGCCGCGTTGGGATCAGAAGTCTTGTGCGGACCGCTGACCCAACCGCTCGCGCAGTTCAGCGGGCAGGGGCCAACGGGTGTCGAATGGGATCGGTTGGTCGCGTCCAGCCGTGCTTTGGCAGAACATACACGCGGTATGGGGCTGCAGGTCTCGGTCGAGCCACTCAACAGATTTGAATGCTATGCGCTCAACACGGCTGCGCAAGCGGCTGAGTTGGTAGATCAGGTTGGTGAGGATCACTACGGCTATCTGTTCGACAGTTTCCACGCCAATATTGAGGAAAAGGATCCTTGGGGCGCGCTTAAGGACACAGCGGCACGGGTGAACCATATCCACGTCTCGGAAAATGATCGTGGAACGCCGGGTGCCGGCCATATCAATTTCGACGACATGTTCCGTGTTTTACATTCCGTCAACTACGACGGCTGGCTCACGGTAGAAGCGTTTGGCCAAGCGCTGCCGGATATTGCGGCGGCCACGAAAGTATGGCGACCGCTTTTTGACAGCGATGACACTCTGGCACGAGATGCCCTGACATTGATCCGAACGACTTGGGAGAACACAAAATGACAAAACGTATCAGATTGGGAATGGTCGGCGGCGGCAATGATGCCTTTATCGGGGGTGTGCACCGTATCGCGTCGCGCATTGACGACCGTTATGAGCTGGTTGCGGGCGCTTTGTCCTCGACCCCTGAAAAGGCGCAAGCCTCCGGCGAGGCTTTGGGATTGCCGCGCATCTATGACGACTTCAAGCAGATGGCGATCCGCGAGGCGCGCTTGAAAAACGGGATCGAGGCAGTGTCTATCGTCACGCCCAACCACGTGCACTACGCCGCCGCGCGGGAGTTTCTGAAACGCGGTATCCATGTGATCTGCGACAAGCCGCTCACCTCGACGCTTGGCGATGCCAAAAAGCTGGTCAAGGCTGCTGAGAAAGCGGATGCGCTGTTCATCCTGACCCACAATTACACGGGCTACCCGATGGTACGCCAGGCACGCGAGATGGTTGCGGCGGGTGATATCGGTAAGGTCCGCGTCGTTCAGGTTGAATATCCGCAGGATTGGCTGAGCGTAGAGCAGGATTTCAAACAGGCCGAGTGGCGCACCGACCCGGCGCGCTCCGGGGCCGGGGGCTCGACCGGCGATATCGGGACGCATGCGCATAACCTTGCGCGCTTTGTCACCGGGTTGGAGGTTGAAAGTCTGGCAGCAGATCTTGATGCCTTTGTTCCGGGGCGCCCAGTGGACGACAATGGCCATGTCATGCTGCGGTTTGAAGGCGGTGCCAAAGGCATGCTGTGGTGCAGCCAAGTGGCGCCGGGCAACGAAAACGCGCTGCGGATCCGGGTCTATGGCGAGACGGGCGGTCTGGAATGGGCGCAAGAAGACCCGAACTATCTTTGGCACACGCCGTTTGGCGAACCCAAACGCCTGATCACCCGCAACGGCGCGGGCGCGGGTGGCGCTGCGGCCCGAATGAGCCGCATTCCACCGGGCCACCCGGAGGGCTATCTTGAAGCCTTCGCCAATGTCTACAGCGAAGCTGCCCTTGCGATTGAAGCGAAACGCGACGGCACGCCGCTGTCTGAGGACGTGATCTACCCGAATGTGCAAGACGGACTGAAAGGCGTGGAGTTCGTGGACGCCTGCGTCAGATCATCGGCCCGCAACGCGGCCTGGGTCACTCTCTGAGCGCTGTCTCTTGGCTTTGCGCGCGGCAGCTTCGCCGCGCGCCCTTGATTTTGCGATGAAGCCGGGTCCTGTCACTTGCTTTGCGGCAAGTAAAAAATTGTCGATGTGAAATGGAGGCGAGTACCGGAATCGAACCGGTGTACACGGATTTGCAATCCGCTGCGTAACCACTCCGCCAACTCGCCCCGTGGTCGGCGCTTTTTGGGGTTTGGGGGCTTTGCCGTCAAGATGAAAAGCGCGAGGTTGTTGCGCCTGTTCTCAGTTTTCAGGTTTTGTTGTACGATGGAGTTTCCTTAGTGCCCTTTCAGGGTCGAAGTGAGAGGGCTCGTATTTTAGGCCGCTTGAGAGAGAAACCTGGCGAGTTAGGATTTTGAAATATGCTGGCGGGCCGCGGCTTTGGCCTGGTTCCTGTCGATACTCCGAACAGACAGCCGCGCCAAACGCGGCGATCTGTGCGGAGGAAACAAGGCGAAGCTCCGATCGATCCGGTGAAAACCGGCAGAGTTACCAATCCTGACGCTCATAGGTCTCATAGATGTCGCTGGATTGCTCACTGGCTTGAGCGGCTTCTACTTGCTCCTGCATCGCGTCATCATCTGATTGCACGACGTTGTCATCTGCGGTGCTTTGGTCATTCGACCAACCGCCGGACGCGTCATTTTGGCTTTGTGAGGTCATCAGCATGTCATGGTTTCCGTTTGTGCCACCCGTCGATGTCCCGTCGCCAACGGAGATCGTGAAGCTTTCACTGCTTATCATTTCCTGCCCGTTAAAGGCGGTTCCGCTGCTCGAAATCGTTGCGGAAATCTCGCCCTCAAACCCTGAGGGGGGCATGATCTCTATCAGGTCGAGGTTCCACCCGTCGAGCGAGATTTCAGACCCGTCAGACACCGCACTCATCTCGCCGCTTACCAAGATCGTGTCTGCCGGCAAACCCGACATAGAAACGCTTTCGGTCATGGGAACGTCGATATGCACGTTGAGCGCGCCATTCTCGGAAACCTGTAGGTCGGTATCGGCCTGAACCACTTCGCGCCCATTTGTCCCTGGACCATCCCATTCCAGCTTCAGGCCTGCATGGCCGTAGTTTTCAAAGTACCGCACTTCGATCTCATGGGTGCCGGGTTCTAGTTCGATTTCACCACCACGCGTCCTAAACCCATGGAGGCCATCATCTTTGATGACCTCTTCGCCATTGATGAACAACACAGCGCCGTCATCGCCGCCTAGGTAGAAATCAAAGCTGCCACCCTCTTCGACGGTGATTTGGCCTTCGATCTTAACGCCAAATGTGTCGGTGGAGCCACCTTCCCAGAATGAGTCACTGCTGTTGGTATAGTTGATGTCACCGGTGACTTCTTCATGGGTGGGATCGCTTGACCAGTCGATATCGTCCAGTTTGCCCAGCGAGTGGTCGACGTCGAAATAGCTGGCGCGGAAGCCGGACCCCATCTCAACCTGGTTGGTCAGAGACGCCTCGCTGACGGTGAAGTCAAGATTTTGACTGCTGGAGACAATATCGCCGGATGGAAGTGCCACTTCGGTTGTCAGTTCTGCTGTTACCGGGCCTGAAAAGGTAACGGGTGGGGTAAGCGTGAGAAGTGAGCCGTCCCAGCCTGTCACATCGACCTCACCATCGGGCCCCACTTCGGCAACTTGGTCGCCGGCCTGAACGATCGTTCCGGTTGGCATGCCTTCGAGCAGGGAGCGGACTGAGCCGTCCACGCCGTCTTGGGCGATGTCGATGGAGACGGCGAGCGGCATGCCATTGACCGTTTGCAAATCGTCAACATCCGGAGCGCTGACAAGCTGGCGACCTTCGATGCCCGGCCCGTCCCATTCGACCTTCAAACCGGCATGGCCATAATTTTCGAAATAGCGCACTTCGATGCTATGGGTGCCCGGTTCCAACTCAATTTCGCCGCTGCGGGTTCGAAAACCATGCAATCCGTCGTTTTCGACCACTTCGACCCCATCGATGAACAAGACAACCCCGTCATCGCCACCAATATGAAAGTTGAAGGTTCCGCCTTCCTCAACGTCGATATTTCCGGTGATCTTTGCGCCAAATGTATCGGTTGACCCACCCTCCCAGAAGGAGCCGCTTGAGTTGGTGTAGTCGATGTCACCAACCAACTCTTGATGGGTCGGGGTGCTGTCCCAATTGACGTCATCGAGCTTGTTCAGGGACTGATCCATGTCGAAATATTGCGCTTGGAACCCGGTGCCGATTGTGACGTCTGGCATATCGGCCACGTGGATGTCAAAGCTCTGCGTCACTTGCGCACCAGCGCTGTCGGTGGCTGTCACTTCAAGGCTCAGGTCGGCATCCTCCTCATGGTCAAGCGAGATGCCTTCCTTGAGTTTTACTGTCCCGTCGACCACCTCAAACCTATCATCGGACAGCGTGAAACTATGGGCTTCATTTGCGTCGCGATCGCTGACAGACAGCACGCCAACGGTGGCGCCGCCCGCATTTTCGGCGACACTTGTGCTGGAAAGATCGACACTTTCAGGCGGCGTATTGATCGCGATTGTTTGGCCCGTCTCATTGCTCAGGACCAAGCCGCCTTCGTCCCCTTGGGTGAGCGAAAAGCTGGCATCGTCAAATTGGAAGGTCTCGACATTGGACACCCGGTCGGTCCCGTCAGGGCCCGAGACGATAACTTCGCCATTCGTACCATTTGCAAACGTATAGGCCGTGCTGGGACCCGCAAAGATCGCGGTATCGCCACCACTGCCGCCGTCAATCGTGTCGTTTCCTGTCCCGCCGGTCAGCGTGTCATTGCCCGCATCGCCGGTCATGATGTCATCACCGGTGCCGCCGGATACTTGGTCATTGGCTGCACCACCATAGAGCTGGTCGTCGCCAGAGCCGCCCGACATGATGTCGCCGCGCGCCGCCCAGCCTTCGTTCAACGGCGTGTTGTGGTTGCCGGAATAAATTATATCGTCGCCCGCGCCACCGTCGAGAATATCGCTATCCGCTGTCGCATAGTCATTCCCGCCGATCAGAGTGTCGTCCCCGTCGCCGCCATAGAGTTTTTGAACACCGTTGCTGCCGCGCATGTAGTCATTGCCGGCATCGCCATGCGCCGTCGCACCATGATTGCTATATCCAAGCGAAATCGTGTCATCCCCGTCACCGCCATGGAGCGTGTCATAGTGATCGCCCGACATACGATCATTGCCCGCGCCGCCAAACATTTCGTCGTTTCCGGCGCTGTTATTCATCACGTCATTGCCGTCACCACCAAAGACACGGTCATCGCCGCCGCCCCCAGCAAGCGTTTCACTGCCTTGGGAGCCGACAACAATGTGTTGCCCGGAACTGTTGGTCAATTGGAAGGTGCCGTTGTCCAATGCGGCAAGGTCGAAGTCGCCGTCACTAAACTGAACCACGTCAACATCGCCGACCAGTTTGCTGCCCTCCGGGCCGGTCGCGACAAGGCGGCCGTCATCTGAAGTGGCAAAGCTGTATTCACTGCTGTCGCCCGGGAAGGTCGCCTCCCGGATATCTGTGACAGCGACGTTGAACGTCTCGACCGTTTGCGCGCCGGCACTGTCGGTCGCGGTGACCTCCAAATTGATCTGTGCGGCCTCTTCATGATCCAGCGACACGCCGTCCTTGAGCTTGACTGTGCCGCCAATGACCTCAAACCGATCGTCTGAAACGGTGATCGTATGGGTGTCACCGGCATCAGGGTCGAGCACGCTAAATGTTCCAACAACCGCGCCGTCTGCGTTTTCGAGAACGCTTGGCGCGTTGGATGTCTCTGCCTCAAAAACATAAGCGCCGTTTTCCATGACCAGATCATAATTGCCGGCCTTATCGACGACCGCGCCATCGGTGGCGCCGTCCATGACCCAATTGATCACCAGCCCGTCCGCTGCTTGTGGGTTTTGCAGCGGCGCGCCTGTATCTTGCGCAATCTCGTCGGCGGAGCGTGCGTGATCAAACAGGCGCAGCTCCGAAACGGAGCCTTCAAAGATTTGGGAGGCATCGTAGCTGCCACCCTCCACATCTTGTTCCTGGCCAAGGGCGATGGTTCCGCCCGGTTTTAGGTCGCGTGTTGAGACGTCGCCTTCAAAGCGTTCTTCCCCATCGACAAACAGTTTGAACGCGCCCGCTCCGCTATCCCAGGTGATCGCAAAATCATGGACATTACCATCGAGCAATTCGGATGCGTCCAGATCGGTCGAGATCTTCTGGCCGCCAAAATGCACGCTGACATTCCCCGCAGCGCCGTCTTCCATCCAAACCAGAAACTCGTTGTTGCTGCCATCATTGGCGGCATATGAAAACAGCGAGACCCCGTGCGTTGGCGCCGGGTCAACCGATTGGAACCGCATTTCCAATGTCAGCGCGTCGGTCGGAAAATCTGCGACGTCTTGTGCGACTGCGACCTGATCGGTGCTGCCATCAGCGTTGAGGGACAAGCCACCTATTTGTGTTTTCTCGAAAATAATGTCGGATGGCGCATCATTGACGTCGGCCACGTTGATTTCAAAACTTTGCGAGATTTGTGCGCCGCCGCTATCGGTGGCCGTGACTTCCAAGTTGATCTGCGCCGCGTCTTCATGGTCGAGCGAGACGCCGTCTTTCAGTTTGACGGTCCCGTCGACCACTTCAAATCGGTCGTCAGAAAGGGTGAAGCTATGCGTGTCGTCTGCATCGGGGTCGACGACGTTCAGGGTGCCGATAACCACGCCAGCGGAGTTTTCAGACACTTCGTTGCCTGACAGGGACACCGATACCGGACCTTCGTTCACGTCCGCGACGTTGATTTCAAAGGTTTCGGTGCGTGTTGCACCATCCTTGTCGGTGACCTCAACGTCGATACTGAGTGTCGCGGCGTCCTCATGATTTAGGGAGACATCGGGTTTGACGCGTAACGTGCCATCCACGATCTCAAACCGGTCGTCAGATACCGCATAGCTATGACGCTCACCGATCTCGGCGACATATGTTGCGACAAGCTCGTCGCCGTCTAGGATGTCGAGCGTCAGCTCCGGTTCCAGATCGCCGCGTCCGTAGTTGCGATCCGCATCGAAGGTAATCGTGTAGGTCTCGCCAGGAACAGTCTCGACAGTTTGTGATATCGTGCCGTCCTGACCATTGCCCCAGCCGTCGACTGCGTAATAGCCTGTTCCTTCCGAAGCGCGATTTTCGTCTTCATGACGCCCGCCGCTGCCGGAAATTTCCCAACCTGTCGGCGCAACACCTCGTCCGACGCCGCCATCCTCAAAGTTGCCGTTTTCGATCAAATTGTCGTTCGGCGCATTGGCTTGCGTCAGGACGACATTGTCGAGGTCAATGTCGTAGCTGGCCTGAGTCGCCTCCGTTGAATCCTGGAACCGCAGCGTCGTTTCTGTGCCGGTCGCCGTAAAGGTGAAAGAGAAGCTGTCGCGCGCATCTTCATCGGTGACGCTCAGCGACCCAACATGCGCGCCTGCCGCGTTTTCCTGAACAGTATTGCCATTCAGTGCAATATCGCTGGGCCCTTCGTTTACGTCGGCCACATCTATTTCAAAACTCTGCGAGACCTGCGCACCGGCACTGTCCGTGGCCGTGACTTCTAGGTTGATCTGTGCCGCGTCTTCATGGTCGAGCGAGACGCCGTCTTTCAGTTTGACGGTTCCGTCGACCACCTCAAATCGGTCGTCAGAGAGGGTGAAGCTATGCGTGTCGCCCGCGTCGGGGTCGACAACGTTCAGGGTGCCGATAACTGCGCCAGCGGAGTTTTCAGCCACTTCGTTGCCTGACAATGACACCGATACTGGACCTTCGTTCACGTCCGCGACGGTGATTGTGAAACTATCGGTATGGCTGAGGCCGCCAGCGTCGGTCACTGTGACGTCGATTTCAACCCCACGCGCCTCTTCATGATCCAGCGACATGTCGGGTTTCAGGCGAAGGACGCCATCGACCACCTCGAACCGATCATCGGACACGCTGATTTGATGGCTGTCGCCCACATCCGGGTCGTCGAATGTGACCTGCCCGACAACCGCGCCTGCAACATTTTCCGCAATCGTGCCCGGTGTTGCGATCAGCGAAAGATTGTCTATGAGCGCCCCCAGCCCATCACTTTCGCCCGCAGGTTCACGCAGTTCGAGGGTGTCACTTCCGGTGCCAACGACATTTAGACCTACGGCAGTCCACTCGATTGAATCGGGTTTGATTTCACCGATTTGTTCGCCGTTCCAATACACCTCGACCGTGTTGGTGCCGCCGGCAATGCGCTCTCGAATATCCATCCCAAGGTCGTAGAGCTGGCCGTCCTGCGTCTCGATCACTTGCGAGATGCTGTCCACGGCGCTGCCATGATCCATTTCCATATATTGAACGCCATCAGTGGCCTCGACCCCGCGATGCGTGTCCCAGATTTCGATGCCATTGGTGCCATTCCAAGCGTTGCTGGGGTCGTCCGCAAACCCTTTCCATCCGCCTGTACCGACATTGAAATTTTCAAAGCTGCCGTTTTGGATCAAGTTTTCCGAAGAGGAACCGAGAGAAATCCCCGACGGTCCTTCATTGACGTCGGCCACGTTGATCTCAAAACTTTGCGAGACCTGCGCGCCGCCGCTATCGGTGGCTGTGACCTCCAAATTGATCTGCGCAGCTTCTTCATGGTCGAGCGACACGCCGTCTTTCAATTTGACGGTCCCGTCGACCACTTCAAATCGGTCGTCAGAGAGGGTGAAACTATGCGTGTCGCCCGCGTCGGGGTCGACCACATCCAAATTGCCGATAACCGCGCCCGCGGCGTTTTCGGCGACATCGTTGCCCGATAGGGAAACGGAGGCGGGTCCTTCGTTGACGTCGGCGACGTTGATCTCAAAACTTTGCGAGACCTGCGCACCGCCGCTATCGGTGGCTGTGACCTCCAAATTGATCTGCGCGGCTTCTTCATGGTCGAGTGACACGCCGTCTTTCAGCTTCACCAACCCATCGACAACCTCGAACCTGTCATCCGAAAGGTTGAAGCGGTGCATATCGCCATCGTCTACATCGCTAACGTCGAGGCGGCCTATGATCGCGCCGGCGGCGTTCTCGGATAGGGTGCCGCCGGACATATCGATGCTGCTGGGGCCTTCGTTGACATCGGTCACGTTGATCACAAAGCTTGCTGAGACCTCGGCGCCAAAGCTATCTGTCGCGATGATTTCAAGGTCGATCTGCGCGGCCTCTTCATGATCAAGCGAAATGCCGTCCTTCAGTTTGACCATGCCATCGACAACTTCGAAGCGATCGTCCGAGAGCTGGAAACTATGGCGATCACCCGCATCAAGATCGCGGACGTCCAAAGCGCCGATATTGGCACCTTCCGCGTTTTCATCCACCGTTGTCGATGACAGCTCGATTGCCGTCGGCGCAGCGTTTTGAGGTTCTTCATCAGATGAGGTGTCAGGCGTGCGTGAACCGCCATCGTTGGCACCGGCGGTTTCGACAGCCATCTCCGCCGGTTCGGCAAAACGAGGTTCTGAAAGCGTTATTGGGTCGGTCTCGGGGCTATTCGATTGCGTAGGTGTTGGGTTAACGGGATCGACTGAGAAGGTATCCGCCTCTGCCTGACCTGCGGCGTTGACCGGACCGGGCCCGAAATCCGTTGGGGTGCCGGTGTTGGTATCGGCAGACCCGCCCCCGGATTGAGCGGGGTCAGTGAACGACATGTCCTGCGAGGTGCCATCCGACGACCCTGGAGTTTCGGTTGTTCTGGCTGTGTCCGTGACGTGATTTTCGCCGTAATGCAACGCGCCGCGCGATGTGTCTTCCTGCCCTTGAGCGGAGGCCTGGGTCGCATTCTCAACGACTTTTTTGTTCAACTCGTCACCGGTCTCACCCTGATCGGCTACGACAAACTCTTCGAACTCTTTAGACTCTTCGGACATTATAAACCCTTCGCATTACACGCAGCCGGGTTTGGTATTGGTGGGCTAACAAACCCCTAACGTGATGAAAACGAAAACGGACAAGTTTAGGTAAATCACGCGCGCTTAAAGTGTTTCTTTCAGGCGTTGGTAACTTTTTTGAGCGCAATTTCGGCCCGTTATTCGGGAATAAATACGTGGCCAAACCAGCGTCTAAAATTGAAACGATCTTACCGATACCGCGCATTGGTGCGCCGGTTCTGCTGTCGACATTTGCGTTAAACACGCTTGCGCTGGCGTTGCCGCTGGTAGTTTTGCAGATTTTTGACCGGGTGATCCCGTTTCAATCGAGCGAAACGCTTTTGCTCCTGTTTCTTGGACTTTGCCTCGTAGCACTTTTGGAATTCGTGCTACGGGCGTCGCGGGCAGTGCTTCTAGGAAGCACTGGTAAAGATTTTGAGACGGCTCTCAGCCAGACTTTCATGCGCGCCACCGTCTTTGCGGAGCCCGAAGCGTTTTCACGGACAACGCCCGCGTCTCATCTCGACCAATTTGGCGCTATCGGTGAACTGCGCAACTACTACGCGGGACAGGGGCGCATATTGGCAATAGACTTGCCATTTACGGTCGTGTTTGTGGCGATGATCGGTTTGATTGGCGGATGGCTGGTTCTGGTCCCGCTGGGATGTATGATCGCGCTTTTGACGTTTAAAATCGGGCTACGTGCTGCCCAGTCGTCGATCTTTGAAATGCGCAGAACGCTCGACAGCCGCCGTTACTCTTTCCTGGCGGAAGCGCTGTCCCAAATTCGGACATTGAAAGCCAACACGATGGAGCCGCAAATTTTGCGGCGCTACGAATTATTGCAGGCGCAAACGACGGAGATCAGCCACAAGATCATCAAATTTGCGGGGATGTCCCAGGCGTTTGGCGCCCTTTTTTCGCAGTTTGCCGTCGCCGCGATGGGGCTTTTTGGCAGTTATTTGATTATTGAAGGCAAAATCGGGATTGCCGAATTGGCCGCCTGTATGTTGCTAAACGGGCGCACTGTTCAGCCTATGCTCAAAGCGCTGGGGCTTTGGGTGCAGTCCGAAAATATCGCTGCTGCCAAACAAAAATATGAGCTTGCTTGCAAAATTGAAAGTCGCCCACGCTTTCCCAATCGCGCGGAAGGTTTGCGGGGCGAGTTGTTTATTGCGGATGCCAGTATGAAGCTGGATCAGGCGACGGTGCCGTTATTTGAGAATCTGCGAATGAAAGTCGACGCTGGCCAATGTTTGCTGGTGACGGGGAATGGCGGAACAGGCAAAACGACCTTTCTAAAAATCCTTCTGGGAGAGGTGAGCCCGACAGATGGCAAAGTTCTCATTGATGGTCGTCAAGCGCGCGGTTTCATCTCCACGCGCGGCCAGGGGGGATTGGATATGTTGACCATAGACCGGTCATGTTTGCCGGAACTGTACTCGAAAATATTTCGGCCTTTGGTGATGGTGACCGCATCGCCTTTGCATTGGAGTTGGCCGAACGGCTGGGTATCGACCGCTACATTAACCGATTGCCACTTGGGTATAACACACAGGTGCTCACCAGCCCAACATTGACCAACAATAGAGCCGCGATGCAGGGCATGTCTTTGGTGCGCGCGCTTGCGCTGCGTCCCAAGCTTTTGCTCGTCAACAGTATCGGCGCAGTGATGGACGACAAGTCCAAGATCGGCTTTGAGAAATATATGCTTGAGCAAAAAGGCGAAATGACCCTCGTGCTGGCAGACGAAACGCCAAGTTTTGCTGCACTTGCAGATCACAGGCTGATTTTGGATGACCCCCTCGAGGATTTGATCGAGGCTTGGGAAGCGGACAAGCATGCAGATTTGGAGCTGGGGCCGAAACAGCGCGCGTTTGCTGAAGGACAAGCGGCATGAATGAAATCGCGCTGCCCTCTAGCTTGAAGCTTTTGAGCCGATTGATGTCGGCCGCGGGCTGGCATTGCAATGAGAACCGGCTTTTTGAAGCGATTCCGCATATGTCGGATCGGCTATCGCCGCGTGACCTGACACAAGCGCTCAAAAATCTTGGTGTCCCGACGACGCATGAACGCTGCAGTTTGTCCGAAGTCCGGGCGTCCGATTGCCCGGCCTTGTTTATCGATGCAAAAGACACCGTTCATGCCGTGATCGATGCGCGCGACGGGCGGCTTCTGATTGCAACTGCCGATGATGACAGCGAACCAAGCTGGCGCCCAGCGGGCAAACGGCGTGGCCGTATCGTAAGGCTTGAAAAGTACAACAACAACCTGTCAGCAAGCAAGATCACGTCTGTCTCAGACGTGACGCAGAACTTTCGCAAACTCATGCCTTGGCTGATTTTTGCAACCTTCATGTCAAATTTGACGGGGCTCGCCACGCCCTTGTTGATCATGGTCATTTACGATCGTGTGATACCGGCGGGCTCCTTCGAACTCATCGTTTCGCTTGCGGTTCTTGCGATCGTCTTCTTGCTGACGGATGCGGGTTTCCGCGCGGCGCGATCAAGCGCAGTTGCCCATATGGGACGCGAGACGGAGCAACAATTGGGATTGGCGTTATTTGCCAAGCTGATGGCGTTGCCGATTGAGCAAATTCAGAAATCGGACGTGGAACAACAGCTCGCGCGTTTCAAACAATTCGAAGGGTTTCGCGACGTTTTCACCGGGCAGGTGCTCACCACATTGCTTGACCTGCCGTTTACACTGATTTTCTTTTTCGTTTTGTTTTGGCTCTCGCCACAGGTCGCGTTTTTGATCGCGGCGCTTGCAGCAATATTCTTGGTTGTGAGTTGGTATTTTTTGCCACTTCAACAAAAGGCGGGAGCTTTGGCCTCAAAAGACCGATCTACATTGCAAGCCCATGTCTTTGAGGCGGCAACCCATCAACGCGCGATCCAGCGACTTGGCCTGGAAGATCATTGGGTCGAAAAGCAAGCCTTCCTGACCGAACAGGCCGCGCAATCAACCCGGCTGTCTAGCGCGGGCCATCTGTTGTCCCAAAATATTGGGCAATCCTTGATGGGGATCGCGGGAATTGGCGCTGTTTGCCTTGGAACGCTCAGCGCTATGGCGGGTGACATGAGTTTTGGCGCCCTCATCGCCATCATGTCCTTGGTTTGGAAAATTTTGACGCCACTACAGGCGCTCTACTCCAATACTCCTCAGATTTTTGGGTATCTGAAAAGCAAGAACCAAAGCGACCGAGTACTGGCAATTCCTGAAGAGCTGGTTCGGGGCGTCGCCCAAAGCCATCAGAAGGTCTTTGAGGGCAATATCACCCTCTCAGGCGTGACACACCGTTATGATGCCAGTTCGGTCCCGGCCCTGTCGCAGATCAGTTTGGACATCGCACCGCGCGAGTTTACCGTAGTTTGCGGTGATGAAAGCAGCGGACGGTCGACGTTGCTGAACCTGCTATGTGGCTTTTACCAGCCGACAATCGGTACGGTGCAGCTTGACGGCGTCGATATTCGTCAAATCCCTGTCGATGATCTGCGCCGTTCGGTCACCTATGCACAGCCCGATCTTTTTTATGGCACTGTGTTTCAAAACTTCAGGCTCGCGGCCCCCAGTTTGTCGGAGGCCGATGTCAATAACGCGCTGCGGAACATGGGGCTACAATCCGTGATCGGGTCCTTTGAAGACGGCGTCCATACCAGATTGTCTGAGTCCTTTCGAAACAGCCAACCGACCTCGACGCTGCGTGCCATTGCGCTTGCGCGCAGCTTTGCACGGGGCGGCTCGGCGCTATTGCTCAACAACCCGTCACAAAATCTTGACGCGATGCGGCGCCAAGCCTTGATCCATTGTTTGCGTCGGGAGCGCGGAGCGCGCACGATTGTTGTCGCCTCTCAAGATCCCGAAATTATCGCTCTGGCAGACCGGTTCGTTTATCTTGATCAAGGTCGTGTCGTTGTGAACGACGTCGGAGAAACGGCAGCGAAGAAGATCAAAGCACTCATCAACCGGACCCGGGGGGTATAAATGCGCCGATTTTTCACGTCAGAGAAAGGTGTGTTCAGCCGCGCGAAAACGCGACAGGACGCGCGCGCGCCACGGATTGCAAAAATTGTCATACTGACAATCGTTGGTTTTCTTTGCAGCAGCATTTGGCTCGCCTCGACCACCTCAGTTCCTGAGGTGACGCGCGCCAGTGGGGAGCTGAAACCGATGGGTGGTTATCGGCAGGTTCAGTCTTCGGAGGGAGGGGTCGTATTTGACGTCTTTGTGAGCGAAGGCCAATTGGTTGCTAAAAATGAACGGCTTGCAAGCTTGCGTTCCAGCGCGCTAGGCGATGCGTTGCGCGACACAGAGGAAGAGCTGCGCAGTGCGAAAATCGAGCTGAGCAATCTCAAAGCACTTTTAGGTATTCTCGACGATACCTCCCTATCGCTAGAAGGCGCGGTTGCTGCTTTGCGCCAGAGGGGCATGGCATATGGCGCCTCGCGCCTTGATGTTCTCGTTCAGCAGCAAAATGTCCAAAACAGCGTGATAGCAGAGTTTGAGCGAACATTGATCGTGCAGCATCAAGCCAGTCGCCTGACCGCGGAACGGATCGCGGCACGCAAAGAACGGCTTGGGCGCGCAGAGACTTTGCGCGCAAAAAAGCTCATTCCGATGCGGGAGGTTGATGAGCAGCGCGACGCGCTAGACCAGCTTCGCGCAACACGGGTTGATCTTGATGTCAGGGTTTCGCAGACCCAAAAGGATCTCAACTCCGCCATGGGACAGCGCGAACAGGCCCGTCTCGATCTGCGCCGCGTGTTGATTGATGACATATTCAAGCTGACGCAATCTCTTGATGCAGCAACCGTGCGTTTAGAGGCTTTGCGCACCCGCCAATCCTCGCTTGAGATTCGCGCGCCCGAAGACGGCATCATTCAAGCTGTGGCTTTCCCGAATGCAGGTGAAGTCATAGCCGCAGGCGAAACTATTTTTGAGCTGTTGCCAACCCGATCGGAGCTGGTTGCAGAGATCGAGTTTAACCCCGTCGACATCGGCCATTTGGAAGAGGGTGACGCTGTAACCCTAAAAATGGAGACATATGATGCGCGACGCTATGGCTATGTCACGGGTCAGATTTCGAGTATTTCACCGAGCCTGGTTTTTGATCCGGATACTGCGCGCGAATTTTTTCGCACGACCGTGCAATTGGATCGCACCACAATCGGTGCCGGGGTTTGGAAACGCGATCTGCGCGCAGGGATGGTCGCAACTGCTGAGGTCATCACGGCCGAGCGCACAGCGATCGCTTATTTGCTCAAGCCCGTCAGCCGGTCGATTCAAAAAGCTTTTGGCGAAAGGTGAGTATGTGGCTGCCTAACTTGCTGTCACGCCTCAAATACTTTTTTAAAAAGATACCTACGCCAACAAAGCGGCACATCGATGCTCTGCCAGCCCGCACACCTGAAGAAAGTGAGCCGTGAGAGGGAAAAGCCGCTCTCTCGATGGAAAATTCTTGATCGCAGTTGTTCGCACATAATTTCTGTGTCAAACCGGAAATGACCGAAACTAGACTGATGAGTTTAGTCAATGACAGACTTCGCCGCTAACCGTACGATGATGGTCGACACGCAAGTGCGCCCCTCAGATGTTACAAAATTTCCGATCATCGATGCCATGTTGTCGGTGCGTCGCGAGGCCTTCGTGCCCCGCTTGCGCCAGGACACAGCCTATGTTGATAGCAATATCGCGCTGGGCCAGGACCGCGTCATTCTTGAGCCACGCAGCCTCGCAAAAATGCTCGACGTTATGGAGCTCGACCATACAGATGTCGTGCTGACCATCGGCACGGGGCTGGGCTACACGGCGGCCATTTTGTCGCGCATGTGCGAAGCGGTGATTGCGCTGGAAGAAGACAGCGACATGGCCGCCGAGGCCGAGGCCGTTCTGTTGCAAGAAGGGGCCGACAATGTTGTCGTGATCGAAGGTGCATTGGCGCAAGGTGCGGCAAAACACGGCCCCTATGACGCCATCATCATCGAAGGCGGTGTGACGCAAATCGCCGACGAAATTTTGGCGCAGCTCAAAGAAGGCGGCAAGATTGCCGCGATTTTCATGCAAGGCGCATTGGGCGAATGCCGGGTCGGCCATCGGTTGGACGGGCAAATGTCTTGGCGCATGGCGTTCAATGCGGCGGCGCCCATTTTGCCAGGTTTTGAGGCCAAAGACGGATTTTCATTATAAACTTTCGGCGGGGTCCCATGACCAAGGTTCTTAAAGATATACATGCCATTAAGCGCGGCCTCACAACTGTCGCGACATGCGTGATAATCGCAACCGTGCCCGGGGCAGCTCAGGCTGAGACGCTGCGCGAAGCTTTGGTGTCGGCCTACAAGAACTCGAACTTGCTTGTTCAGAGCCGCGCATTGTTGCGCGCGACGGATGAGGATGTGGGTGTCGCGCTTTCCGCGTTGCGGCCGCAACTCTCTGCGATCTCGCGGATTTCGCAATCGGATCAGGCATCTAATTTTGCTGGCGGGTCGCTGACATCGTCGGTTGAGCTGCAATTGCAATTGTTGGTCTATGATGGTGGGGCCACGCAGCTTGGTGTGGAAGCGGCTAAGGAAACGGTGCTGGCGACGCGCGCGCAATTGCGGTCGCAGGAGCAGCAGGTATTGTTGGCTGCGGTGAATGCCTATCTCGGTGTGTTGCGGGAACAACGCACCGTTGCCTTGCGCGAAAGCAATTTGCGTTTAATCACGCAAGAGCTGCGAGCGGCGCGCGACCGATTTGAGGTCGGCGAAGTCACCCGTACGGATGTCGCCCAAGCGGAAGCAAGACTGGCAGAAGCAGGCGGGCAGGTGGCCCAGGCCGTTGGCAATCTGGCAATCGCACGCGAGCAATATGTGGCAACTGTTGGCCGCACACCCGGCGCATTGCGCGCAATCAACGCTTTGCCGAACCTGCCTGCAACCCTTGACGCGGCGCGGGCTTTGGCGGAACGCAAATCGCCAAGCGTCGATCAGGCGCAGCATGAGATCAAAGTCAGCGAGCTCAACGCGGCCCGCGCTCAGAAAGCCACCAGCCCACAGATTGGGCTGAGCGGTTCGGTGGGCCACAATG
This sequence comes from Litoreibacter sp. JB4-2, assembly GCF_055693445.1. Taxonomy (NCBI): domain Bacteria; kingdom Pseudomonadati; phylum Pseudomonadota; class Alphaproteobacteria; order Rhodobacterales; family Roseobacteraceae; genus Litoreibacter; species Litoreibacter sp. JB4-2. The sequence continues at coordinate 1,441,848 of NZ_CM146334.1, read as the reverse complement.
AGCGTACCGACAACAATTCGTCAGTCGCGCTGCAGCTGACGGTGCCTATTTATCAAGGTGGGCAGCTGCGCGCGTTGGAACGCCGTGCGCTTGCGCAGGTCCATTCTGCACGCGCGGGCCTGAACCAAACCGTACTGACGGCGCGCCAGAATGTGGCTGATAGCTGGTCGAACCTGGCCGTCGCGCAAGCGCAATTGCAGGCCAATGAACGACAGGTGCGCGCAGCCCAAGTCGCCTTTGACGGGGTGCGCGAAGAAGCCAAACTTGGCGCCCGCACAACACTTGATGTGCTGGATGCCGAGCAATCGCTGCTCAATGCGCGCACAAATCGGGTAGTGTTTGAGACCCAGGTGTTTTCAGCGGCCTACCAGCTTCTTGCTTCCACAGGGCAGATGACGGTGAGCGCGCTTGGTCTGCCTGTCGAGCAATATGACCCGGCTGAGTATTACAATGCTGTCAAGAACGCGCCGATCAAGAGATCCAAGCAAGGGGCGAAGCTGGATCGCATTTTGAAACGCTATGAAAATTAACGAGAATTAGAGCTCTCAGTTGTCAGCACCTCATTAAACCGTTACCCTTTCCGAAAAAGTTACGAGGCTGAGTAATGTCGGATCCGGTGTCCAATTCGGAAAATGTTGAGGATGTAGAGGATGTCTTGTCCTCGATAAAACGGCTTGTTTCGTCCAACAACACCCCCAAAGAAACGCCTTCAGAACCCGAGGAAGCCGTGCAGGACGAAGCGCCGTCGAACCCGGAAGACAACGACGCCCCGCAAAGCTTGGGCGCCTTGCTGTTAACGTCCGCGTTGCGCGTTCCCCCCATCAGTGAGGAGCCGGTTAGCAATCTTGAAAGCCTTCGCAAATCAGTGACGGAGACAATTGCCTCACCCAGTCCAGCGGAGCCCGATACAGACGAGCCAGTCAAAGACGATGCCAGCGAGGCACAGTCTGACACGATGGATGCGCAGACGATACGTTGGGTCGCGCCAAAGGCGATGGACGAATATTACGAAGATGAGGCCGCTGAGACCGATGCCGTGGTCACGCCGCTGGCAGATGCCGGAAAAGACGCTGACGCGGCGATTGATGTCGAGGCGCCTGTTGAGACGGCTGAAATTCTGCGGCTCGATATGAAATCGCGAGCTGCCCATTCGTCGGATGAAGCCGACGCGCCGAATGCCGAGGGCGGTTCAGAGGGCGACCAAATTGCAACGGTGCCAGAAGATACCGATGCGATGCAGCCGTCCGTTTCAGATGAAGCCGAGTTGGCGATAGGCGATGAAGACGGCGTGGAAGCGCCGCTAGATGAACGTGTTCAGGACTTAGGCGCTGACGCCGATCTTGACCCGACGCCCGCCGCCGAAGAGGCCCATGTTGATGCGCTTGAACGCGCTGATAACAGCGACGATGCATTCGATTTTTCTGATGACGACGCGCCGCTGGATGACGATGATTTCGACGCGCTTGCTGATGATGCGGGCCTAAGTGACGCTGCAGAAGATGGCGAACAAGATGATGACTGGCAAGAAGATGACTGGCCGCTAGATGAGGTGGCCGAGGCTGATATAGCTCAAAAGTCGCCGCGCCAGCTTGATGCCTCTCTGCCGGATGATGAGCGGATCGAAACAGGTGGGCAACGGCAAGACCCACATGTAATCGATCCTGAACCGACGCAGCAGTGGGATGATGTTGCCGCGTCAGACGCCCCCGCATTCGGGCCGGATGAGAGCGAGGCCGGCGTTGCAGGCATTGCGACATTTGTGCGCTCAGGCCGTGAAGTGACCTACACCGAGGTGGACGCGCAGCCCGTCTCAGACGCGGCCGCCTTCCCAATGGCCGGGCCCGATGTCATTGACGCCGAGGAGCTGGACGCATCGGCACCCATTTCTGATGAATTTGACGAAGCGCTTTTGGATGAGGACGCCCTGCGTGAGATGGTCGCCGAGATTGTCCGCCAAGAGCTGACCGGCGATTTGGGCGAGCGGATCACCCGCAATGTGCGCAAGCTGGTGCGCCGCGAAATACACCGTGCATTAGCTGCGCAGGAACTCGAATAGCGCCGCGTTTAAACGATCTCGGTGGCGAGTTGTAAAAGTGCGTCGCACTCAAGATGCGTGGCGAGATGGGTGGCAAGCACATCCAATGTTGCTTCAACGCTACTGGTATAGTTGTTCAACTCAGGTGTGGCACCAAGCCTCTCTAGATAGGCGCGACGAAACGGATCTGACGCAAAAAGCCCGTGAATGTAGCAGCCTTTGATCCGTCCATCCGGGCTGGCAGCCCCTTCGGTGCGACCTTCCATGTTGAGCCAACCACGGGCGCAATCGGCGCCTGTCGTCTCACCGATATGGATTTCATATCCCGTCACGGGCGTGCCGGTGGCGCGATCTTGCCCGGTAACCTCAACCAGCCGCTTTTGCGGCGACATCACGGTCGCGACCTCCAGCAGCCCAAGCCCATCGACGCCGCCCGGCGGACCTTCGATCCCTTCTGGGTCCTCGATCCGTTGCCCCAACATTTGATACCCGCCGCAGACGCCCAACACACGACCGCCGCGTCGGATATGCGCCTGTAGGTCGATGTCCCAGCCCTGCGCGCGGAAATGCGCCAGATCGCCAATTGTAGATTTTGAACCTGGGATCAGCACCATGTCTGCATCGCCCGGCAGCGGACGGCCAGCTTCGACGATTTCGACGCTGACACCGGGCTCTTGGCTGAGCGGGTCCAGATCGTCGAAATTGGCGATCCGCGACAGGCGCGGCACCGCGATTTTGCAGCGTCCACCTTCTGAGGAAGCAATGTCCATGATGTCTTCGGCAGGCAGTTTCCAAGCCTCTGAAAACCAGGGCAAAACGCCCAGATCGGTCCAGCCGGTCCGTGCCTCGATCTCGACCCGTCCGCCGTCAAACAGGGAGGTGTCTCCGCGGAATTTGTTGACGATAAAGCCCGCAATCCGGTCGCGATCGCCCTCTGGCAGAACCACATGGGTGCCGACTAGTTGCGCAATAACGCCGCCCCGGTCGATGTCACCAACTAAGACAACCGGTGCGTCCACGGCTTCGGCGAAACCCATATTTGCAATGTCGCCGGCGCGCAGATTGACCTCCGCCGGGCTGCCCGCGCCCTCGATAATGATCAGATCGGCCTCGGAGGCCAACCGGCGGTAGCTTTCGACGGCGCGTGCCAGCAAATCGGGCTTGGCCTTCGCATAATCGCGCGCTTTGAGCGTCGCGAACCGCTTGCCTTGCACGATCACTTGCGCGCCGACATCCGTTTCGGGCTTGAGCAAAACTGGGTTCATGTCCACCACAGGTGCCGTGCCGCAGGCCAAAGCCTGCAAAGCTTGCGCGCGCCCAATCTCGCCGCCATCAGCGGTAACGGCGGCATTGTTTGACATGTTTTGCGGCTTGAAAGGGCGCACGATCAGGCCTTGCTGCGTAAAATACCGACAAAGCCCGGCCACGACCATCGACTTGCCGACATTCGAGCCCGCACCCTGGATCATGATTGCCTTGGTCATCGCTTGCGCCTCCCGCTAGGGTTTGGGTGACGCGAAGCGCGAAGGAAGTAAAGAGCCCATGAACACGCCTGCCCATCTGATTTTCGGCGCTGCTGCCTTTGCGCGACCGGGCGCTGCAAAAGTCACATGCGCGGCGCTGCTTGGTGCACTTATGCCCGATTTGTCGCTTTACCTAATGGCCGGATGGCATCTGGTCATCATGGGCACGGACCCGAATGTGGTTTTCAACGTGTTGTATTTTTCGGATCTGTGGCAGGCGATTTTCGCTGTTGATAATTCATTTTTTGTCTGGGGCGCGGGGCTGGGTTTTGCGCTTTGGGCACGTGACCCGGTTTTGGTAGCGTTTGCCGGGTCCGGGCTGCTGCACTTGGCGCTGGATTTTCCATTGCACCATGACGATGCGCGGGCCCATTTCTGGCCAGTGAGTGATTGGAAATTTGTGAGCCCCGTCAGCTACTGGGACCGTGATCACTATGGCGGGATTGTTGGCCCCGTTGAGATGTTGGCAAGCCTTGCCTGCCTTGGTCTGCTATGGCGGCGGTTTCATTCGATATGGCCGCGAGTTGTTCTGGTTTTGGCGGGTCTTATGCAACTGGCGCCGGTGTTCATCTGGGTGTTCGTGTTTCAGGGCTAGGGTTGCGCCGCGCTTGCGCGCGTCGCGATAGCGGGGGCCAGCCCCCGTGCCCCCGGAATATTTTTGAAACAATGAAAAGGGACGGGGCGCTACAAGAGCTCCTCTTTCACGGCCTCCATCACCACATGGGTCGACGTGTTGGAGACATGCGGCAGGGACGAGATCAACTCCCCCAGCACCCGGCGATAGGCACGCATATCAGAGGTGCGTACCTTCAGCAGATAGTCGAAATTCGATGCCGTCATATGGCATTCTTCCACCTCCGGGATCGCCATCACGGCTTCGTTAAACGCGGTCAAAGCGGCCTCGCGGGTGTCGTCAAGTTTGACTTCGACGAAGGCGATGTGATCGAGCCCCAGCTTGACCGGGTCCAAAAGCGCCTTGTAGCCGCGAATGATCCCGTCTTTTTCCAGCCGTTTGACGCGCGCCTGAGTAGGGGTGTTCGAAAGGTTAATTTGCGCCGCGAGGTCGGTGATCGACAGCCGCCCTTCTGCACAAAGCAGCCTCAGGATGGCACGATCATAGTCATCTAGGTCTCTTTGCATTATGACTTTCTATTTGGTGTATGTTGGTGAAAAGCACTGCTGATTTAGTAAATATAGAGGGAATAGTGTATTAAAATTGCTATTATGCAAAGATAAATTTATCTAGGGAGGCGTCCATGACAGATCCAGCAACTTTGCGCGGCGTTATTCGCGCCAACACATCCCCTGATGAGGCTGCAGCTGTGGCGCGCCTGAGCGCAATTGCGGGGCTCAGTGCCAAGGACCGCGCGCGCATAGTTGAGCGTGGTGCAAAGCTTGTGACTGACATCCGGACCTCTGCCAAGCCGGGGTTGATGGAGGTGTTTTTGGCTGAATACGGGCTGAACACGGAAGAAGGCGTCGCGCTGATGTGTCTGGCCGAAGCCTTGTTGCGCGTGCCGGACGCGGAGACGATGGATGCGTTGATCGAAGACAAGATTGCACCGTCGGATTGGGGCACCCATTTGGGGCATTCGTCGTCCTCGCTGGTCAATGCCTCGACCTGGGGGTTGATGCTGACGGGCAAAGTGTTGACCGATGAGCAACCCGGTATTGCGGGGCAGTTGCGCGGTATGGTCAAACGCTTGGGGGAGCCGGTGATCCGCGCCGCAACCGCGCGTGCGATGAAAGAAATGGGCCGTCAATTCGTGCTGGGGGAGACGATCGAAACGGCCATGACCCGCGCCCGGGACGAAGAGGCTGAGGGCTACACCTATAGCTACGACATGCTGGGCGAGGCCGCGAAAACCGACGCTGATGCGCAGCGCTATTTGGCCAGCTACGCCCATGCGATCAGTGCTATTGCGCGTGCGACCAACAAACCTGATATCCGTGACAATCCGGGTATTTCCGTCAAGTTATCAGCGCTTTTTGCCCGCTACGAGACGCCCCAGAAAGACGCTGTCATGGCTACGCTGCAACCGCGTCTTCTACAGCTGTGCCAGCAGGCGGCGCAGGCCGGTGTCGGGCTGAATATTGATGCCGAGGAAGCGGACCGGCTGGACCTGTCGCTTGATGTGATCGAGGCGACCTTAGCCGATGCTAGCCTGAAAGGCTGGGACGGGTTTGGCGTTGTTGTGCAGGCCTACGGGCACCGTGCGTCCTTCGTGCTCGATTGGCTTTATGCGCTTGCGCAGACCCTTGATCGCAAAATCATGGTCCGTCTCGTCAAAGGGGCCTATTGGGACACCGAGGTGAAGCGCGCCCAAGTGTTGGGCCTGAAGGGCTTTCCGGTGTTCACGCATAAACCGGCCACTGACATCAGCTACATCGCCAATGCGCGCAAATTGTTGGGCATGACGGATCGGATTTACCCGCAATTTGCCACACATAACGCCCATACTGTCGCCGCAATCCTGCATATGGCTGACGATCTTGACGCGTTCGAATTTCAGCGTTTGCATGGCATGGGCGACCGGCTGCACGACCTTGTCATGGCCAAGGGTGAGACCCGCTGCCGCATCTACGCGCCCGTTGGCGCGCATCGCGATTTGCTGGCCTACCTTGTGCGCAGGTTGTTGGAAAACGGGGCAAATTCGTCCTTCGTGAACCAAATCGTCGACGAAGACGTCACCCCGACCGAGGTTGCTTCCGACCCGTTTACCGACATTGAGGATGCGGTTTTTCCGGCCGTCACACCCCCCGCGCGGGTTTTTGGCGTGCGTGAAAATTCCAAAGGCTGGGATTGGAATGACCCGGTCGATATGGACGATATCGCGCAGGCCCGTGCACCATTTGCGAAAGTTGATTTGATCCATAAGGATGCGTCAGAAACTGATGTCGCAAAGGCCTTGGATGCGACCAAACCGTGGAGCGCCGACACTGCCACCCGTGCAGCAACGTTGCGCAAAGCGGCTGATTTGTACGAAGAAAACTACGGCGAAATATTTGCAATCCTAGCGCGGGAGGCCGGGAAAACCACGCTGGACGTGATTGGCGAGCTGCGCGAAGCCGTCGATTTCCTGCGCTATTATGCTGACGAAGCGGAAAACCACGCAAGCCCAGCGCGCGGGGTCTTTACCTGCATATCGCCTTGGAACTTCCCGCTGGCGATCTTTACCGGGCAAGTTGCGGCGGCTTTGGCGACAGGAAATGCGGTGCTGGCGAAACCGGCGGAACAAACGCCTGTCATCGCGGCGCTCGCCACAAAATTGCTGCATGAGGCGGGCGTTCCTAAATCCGCGTTGCAGCTTTTGCCCGGCAGCGGGGCTATTGGCGCGGCGCTGACAGCGAGCCCCAAGATTGATGGCGTGTGTTTTACCGGCTCAACTGCGACAGCCAAACGCATCCATACCTCGCTCGCGACCTCCGGTAATTTCAAAGCGCCGCTGATTGCGGAAACCGGTGGGTTGAACGCCATGATCGTCGACAGCACCGCGCTGCCGGAACAGGCCGTGCGCGATATTGTGGCCTCCGCCTTTCAATCTGCGGGGCAGCGCTGCTCTGCGCTCAGATGTCTCTATGTGCAGGAAGATATCGTAGACGGGCTGACCGAAATGCTGACTGGCGCGATGAAGGCGCTGCGCGTCGGCGACCCGTGGGACATGGCCACCGATGTGGGTCCGATCATTGACGCGCCTGCGCATGACAAGATCGCGCGCCACATCGAAACAGCGCGCGCGGAGGGCAGGGTGGTCTATGAGACCCCCCATGATGCGCAGGGCAGTTTCATCGCGCCGACCCTGATCCGGGTCAGCGGTATCGCCGAGATGGGGGAGGAGATTTTTGGACCCGTCCTGCATATCGCCACGTTCAAGGCGGAGACCCACAAGCAGATCATCGACGATATCAACGCCACCGGCTACGGGCTTACTTTTGGCCTGCATTCGCGCATTGATGACCGGGTGCAGGAGGTCGTGGATCTTGTTCATGCGGGCAATATCTACGTCAATCGCAACCAGATCGGGGCCATCGTCGGCTCACAGCCATTCGGGGGGAGGGGTTGTCGGGCACCGGCCCCAAAGCCGGCGGGCCGCATTACCTGATGAAATTTGTGCAACCCGACGCAGCGCGCGCGCCCTATCCCAGCCAAACGCTGCCCGGCCCGACAGGTGAGAGCAACCGCCTGACCGTGATGCCGCGCGCGCCGATCCTTTGCCTTGGGCCGGACCCTGATATCGGCACGCAAATGGCTGCCGTAGACGCCGCTGGGGGCAGACCTGTCGAAGGCACGTTGGACGATTGCGGTAAGCTTGATGATATCGGTGGCGTGATCTGGTGGGGCGACGACGACACGGCCCGCGACATTCGTAAGACGTTGGCCGAGCGTGCGGGCCCGATACTCGGGCTGATCACAGGGCATCCAAGTCCCGCCGATGTCATCGCCGAACGCCACACCTGCATCGACACCACGGCGTCTGGCGGCAACGCGCAATTGTTGGCTGAGGTCGCGGGCTAGCCCCGTAGTCAAGAACTTGCCAAAGGACGCAAGGGAGGCCAATCTGCTCCCATGTTTCCTATTCGCGACCACAACCCGTCCGAGCGCACGCCATATGTGACCTATGCGCTGCTTGCTGCCAACATTTTGATTTTTCTCAGTTATTGGCCGCTGCAAACCAATGACCCATCGGGGCTGGCGCAGTTTTGGGATGCGTGGGCGATGCGGCCTGTTGAGATCGTTAACGGGGTTGATCTGCACACGCTCGTCACCTCGATGTTTTTGCATGGCGGCTGGATGCATTTGGCGGGCAACATGCTGTTTCTCTATATTTTCGGGGACAATCTGGAGGATCAGCTGGGCCATGTCCCTTTCCTGCTATTTTACCTTGTTTGCGGGGTTTTGGCCGATTTCGGACAGATCCTGGCGGACCCGTCGAGCCCGGTGCCCAATGTCGGAGCGTCGGGCGCAATTGCGGGCGTGATGGGGGGGTATCTGCTGCTGTTCCCAAAAGCCCGCGTCGACATCATTATTATTTTTATCGTCTTTTTCAAAATCTTCCCGATCCCGGCTTGGGTCATGCTGGGCCTTTGGATGGCGCTGCAGCTGTTCAACGGGGTCACCGCCGATGTTGCCGGTGGCGGGGTGGCCTATTGGGCGCATGCGGGCGGGTTTTTAGTGGGGTTTGTGCTGCTGATCCCGTTCTGGCTGCGGCGCGGCGGCAAGACGTTCTGGACCCAGACCGAGGGCCATCCGCCACATCCGGAGGCGAAATATTCGCCCTCGACCGTCCCGGTGATCAAGAGGCGTAAATGAGCGAAAGGTCTGTAGCCACCTGCCATTGCGGGGCGGTTGAAATCAGTTTTGTCATGGTGGGTGGGGTCGATGGATTGCACCGCTGCGACTGCTCCATGTGCCGGCGCAAATACCCGGCAGCTGTGTCAGGCCTGGTCGATGACATGCGGATCGAACGGGGTGCAGACAAGCTGGGCCTCTACCAATTCGGCACAATGACTGCGCGGCACCAGTTTTGCAAAATCTGCGGCGTGCACCTGTTTCACCAGCGCCGTTCCAACCCCGAAGAGATCGGCGTGAATGTAGGGTGTGTCGCAGGATTGGACCCACGCATTGCCGGGACGGCCGAATGGGTGGACGGCGTTGTCCACCCCAATGATGCGCCCCAGTAGCGCTTAAGCGCGTTCGGTATATTCCATGCTTTCTGTGTCGACGATGATCGCCTCATCAACCGAGATGAACGGCGGCACCATCAGGCGCATCCCATTGTCCAAAACGGCCGGCTTGAAGGATTTCGATGCGGTCTGACCTTTGACGACCGGCTCGGTCTCGGTGACGGTGCAGGTGACTTTTTGGGGCAGGGTGACGTTCAACGCTTCCGCCTCATAATATTCGATCTGCGCAATCATGCCGTCTTGCAGGAAGGGGCGGCGTTCGCCCAGCAGGTCGGCTGGCAGCTCGATCTGTTCATAGGTTTCGGTGTCCATAAATGTCAGCATGCCGTCGGTTTCATACAGAAACTGCTGGTCTTTTTGCTCAAGACGGACGCGTTCGACCTTGTCGGCGGAGCGGAAGCGTTCGTTGAGTTTCGAGCCATTGCGCAGGTTCTTCATCTCGACTTGCGCAAATGCACCACCTTTGCCCGGCTTGACGTGATCGACCTTCACCGCGACCCAGAGGCCGTCATTATGTTCCAGAATATTGCCCCCACGAATTTCGTTTCCGTTAATCTTTGGCATTGTGGCAATTCCTTGGCGAAAGGTTGAAGAGAAGTTGTCCGGACCTATATATTGCGAATGAATACGGGGCAAGATCGCTAAATGCAGTGAAAATCTGAAACAAGCTATGCGTAAATTGCATAGGTGCCATATCAGATTTGCAATGACGAATCGGAAAAGATGCGTCATAAAGAGCGCCACGCCCAAGATACAAGAGCAAAAATAAAAGGACGCGAAATGGCTGCTGATTTCGTAGACGGAACCGCTTTCAACTTTGAACAGGGTCAACGCGCACGCAAACTGTTTGCTGCGGTGGTTTTGGCCGCATTGGATGATGCGATTGCCGACGACAAGAAATACGGGAATGGTCCCGAACAGATCGCCCGCTGGGCGCGGTCGCGCGATGGGCGCGAAGTGCTCAGCTGCGCCGGGATCGACCCCAACGAGCGCGTTGTCTCGGGTTTGATGGAATTCGTTGGCAACGGTGTGCGTACCTCCGTCGCGCTGTCGCGCGAGGAAAGCGAGCGTCGCTCGCAAGCCGAAGCCGCCTGAGGGTAGCCTCCCTACCAATTCAAAAAGCGCGTCCCATCGGGGCGCGTTTTTTTGTGATTGGTGAAATTCGAAGATAGAGTAGTGCCATGTTTTTGGACACCACAACCCCGATCCTGCAAGCGCTGGACCTGGCCGCTGCTGTTGCCTTTGCGATCACAGGCGCGCTGGTGGCGTCGCGCAAACAGCTCGACATATTGGGTTTCATTTGGCTGGCTGTCATCACTGGTGTGGGCGGCGGGACGGTGCGCGATCTGGTGCTGGGCCTGCCAGTCTTCTGGGTGGTCGATCCGACGCCGGTCGTGGCCTGTATCGCGACCGCTATCGTGGTGCATTTTGCGGCCCATTTGATGGAAAGCCGCTACCGCTACATTCTGCTTTTTGACGCATTTGGCATGGCGTTGGTGGCAGTAGCGGGCACCGCGAAGGGGTTGGACGCGGGCACATCAGCGCTGGTGGCGGTGATTATGGGGGTGATGACGGCGTCTCTGGGCGGCATCATCCGCGACACATTGGGCCAAGAACCCTCGATCATTTTGCGCCGTGAGATCTATGTGGCAGCCGCCGTTGTCGGTGCATGTGCCTATATCGCCATGAGCCGGGCCGGGGTGGACCGGGTCGTTGCGATGGGCACGGCATTTACCTTGGCATTTGTGGTTCGTGTTTTGGCGCTGCGCTACAATTGGTCGCTGCCCGCATATCGCGCACGTGCGGGGCGCGATATGTCGGACGACGCGTAAAGTGTAGGACGGCGCGTAAGGTGTTGCGCCCTGACTGCGTCAGGTCGCGGTGGTGGGGGCTCTGCCCCCGACGCTGTCGCGTCTCCCCCGGAATATTTTTGAAACAATGAAGGCCTAAGCATAGGGCGCGAGCAGGGCGCGCATGTTGACGCGGGCTTTGAGGCGTGTGGCCAAGAGATACATGCCGCCGACCTTGCGTTGCAGGAACAGCGTATCAATCGGCGGCAACGGGACGTAGCTGCGATCCTCCGCCATATCCATGCCGGCATTGCGCAAATCGCCCAGAAGATCGGTGTTGCCAAAATCATAGAGCGCGTCCTGACGCAGCGGCGCCATGGCCATGTCGAACAGGTCGAGCAAGACGGCCTCAACGCTGCTTGGGATTGTGGCGTCATAGAGCTCGATTTGCAGCATGGCAGCGCGGGCAGCGTCTTTGTCTGCATCGAGCCCTGCGCGCAGCAAGGCGCGGTAGTTGGGGGCCATCTCTGGACTGAAAGCGCGTGTGGCGCCGAAATCGAGCAGCACGATCTGGTCGGTTGCGGCATTGTAGCGGTAATTGGCGAAATTCGGGTCGGTTTGCATGAGCCCGAAGGTAAAGAGCTCGCGCAATGTGAGCGCGATGAGATCGGTCGCTATGCGGTCTCGGGTCGCTTGATCGGCCTGGGTTAGGCTTTCAACGGGGACGCCCTCCATAAAGTCCATGGCGAGCAGGTCGGGGCCGGAAAGCTCAGTAACCAGATCAGGCACGGTGAAACGCGTATCATCCTTGAGCAGCGCCGCGTAGCGCGACAGGTAGTCCGCCTCGCACGTATAATCTGCCTCTTCATGCAATTGCTGGCGGGCCTCTTCGAGCAGGCCGGAGATGTCGAGCCCTTTGGGCAACATGCCCGACAGTTTCATCAAGCTGCCGAGGTTGCGGATATCGCTGTCGATACTGTCACGCACGCCGGGATATTGCACCTTCAGCGCCACCTGCCGCCCGTCTTTCAGGGTCGCGCGATGCACTTGCCCGATGGAGGCGGCGGCGATCGGATGCACATCGAACTGCTTGAAATGCGTCATGAAGCCGGTGCCAAGGCTGCGTGTCAGCTGCGCCTTGAGTTGCGGGCCCGGCATGATATGCGCGTCTGATCTGAGGGCTGAGATGATCTCGGCAAATTCGGGTGGCATCAGGTCTGACGCCTCCATCGACAGCATCTGGCCCACTTTCATGGCTGCGCCGCGCATTTGCGACAGCTGGTCGCGCAGTCGGGCGGCGTTTGAGGGCGTCATGAACAGGTCCTGCGCGCGCGGCCGTTTGCCGGTCGCCAGTTGGCCCGCGCCTGACAAAGCCATGCTGCCAGCAAGCCCCGCCGCCAACCCGCCCATGCGCGCCATGCGGCCAAACCGGCCGGATGGCACGGCGGCAATGCGCGTCTTGCTCATGTCACAAGATCATCAACCGGATGGCATAGGCCACCACCGCCAGTACCGCGACGCTGGCGATCCAAATGCCGATAAACCAAGCGATGCGGGTCATCAGTGATAGCCCTCGCTTGGGTCGATTTTGCCGCGGAACACCCAGTAGGCATAGGCGGTATAGGCCAGGATCAGCGGGATCAGGATGACTGTTCCCACCAGCGCGAATTTCAGGCTGCTGTCGGGCGCCGCTGCTGCAACGATGGTCAAGCCGGGCGGCACGATATTGGGATAGAAGCTGATGCCGATGCCGATAAAGCCCAACACAAACATACCCATGGCCGACAGGAAGGGCAGGTGGTCATTCATGCGCCGCAGCCCGTAAAACAGCCCCACGATGCACAGTGCCACCAAGGTGGGCACGATGGATACGAAAAGCACATTTGGATAGTCAAACCACCGGTGGAAGTAGTCTTCGTTGAGGAAGGGTGTGATAAGGCTGACCGCGCCCATGAAACCCACGGTTGCCACGGCCAGCGGCAGAGCGAGGCGCTGCATGTGGCGCTGAATACGGCCTTCCAGCTTCATCACCAGCCATGTCGCGCCCAGCAGTGCGTAGCCGACGGTCAGCGCCACGCCTGTGAGAATGGAGAAGGGTGTCAGCCAGTCCCACCAGCCGCCCGCATAGGCGCGGTCCGCGACCTCAATGCCTTGCACCAATGCGCCCAGAGCGATGCCCTGGGTGAAGGCCGCAACCAGCGACCCGCCCGCAAAGGCCATGTCCCAGACGCCCTTCCAGCGTTCCGTGCGCCAGCGGTATTCAAAGGCCACGCCGCGAAACACCAGCGCCAGCAGCATCAGAATAATCGGCATGTAGAGCGCGGGCATGACCACCGCATAGGCCAGCGGAAACACGGCAAACAGCCCGCCGCCGCCCATGACCAGCCATGTCTCGTTGCCGTCCCAAACGGGTGCGACGGAATTCATCATGACGTCGCGCTCTTCCTCATCGGTGGTGACAGGGAACAGGATGCCGACGCCAAGGTCGAACCCGTCGAGGATGACATAGACCAGCACGGCAAAGGCGATGATGCCCGCCCAGATGAAGGAAAGTTCCAATCCAAACATGTGCCTACTCCGCCGGGGTTGAACGTGGGGCGCGGGCGGGCGTGATCCCGGTGGAGCGCAACGGCCCCTCGCGCAGTTTGATCTTGTCGGCATCCTTTGGCGGGTAGCCCATCATCCTGAGCAGGTAGAACGTGCCCGCCCCGAAGATGAAGAAATACACCACGATGAAAGCGATGAGCGATGCTGCGACTGCTGGCGCCGCAATCGGGGCTAACGAGTCGGAGGTGCGCATCAGCCCGTAGACGGTGAAGGGCTGGCGCCCGACCTCGGTGGTGATCCACCCGGCCAGAACGGCGACAAAGCCCATTGGCCCCATGGTGAAGGCCGCGCGGTGCAGCCACACGCTGTCATAAAGCGTGCGCCGGTAGCGCGCCCAAAGCGACCAAAGGCCGAGCCCCAGCATCGCCATGCCCAACCCCACCATCACGCGGAACGACCAGAAGACAGTCGCCACCGGCGGCTCATCTTCGTCTGGGATTGTGTCGAGACCCTTCATCGGCGCGTTTAGGTCATGTTTTAGGATCAGGGAAGACAGCTTGGGTATCTCGATCTTATAATCGATGCGCTTTTCTGCCTCATTGGGGATGCCAAACAGGATCAGTGGGGCGCCATCCGGGTAGCTGTCATAGTGGCCTTCCATGGCCATGACCTTTTGGGGTTGGTGCTCATAGGTGTTGATGCCGTGAAAGTCGCCCGCCACGATTTGCAAAGGCGTCACAATTGCCAGCATCCACATGGCCATAGAAAACATCTTCTTGGACGCATCCCCCGCGCCGCCCCGTAGGAAATGCCACGCGCCAGTACCACCAACGACCAAAGCAGTCGTCAGGTAGGCCGCCAGCACCATATGGGTCAGCCGGTAGGGAAAGGACGGGTTGAAGACGATGGCCAACCAGTCCTCCGGCACGAATTGCCCCACCTCATTGATCGAATAGCCCGCAGGTGTCTGCATCCAGCTATTGACCGACAGGATCCAGGTGGCCGACATCAGCGTGCCAAAGGCCACCATCGCGGTTGCAAACATATGCAGCTTCTCGCCCACCCGGTCGCGGCCAAACAGCATGATACCAAGGAAACCGGCTTCAAGGAAGAAGGCCGACAGTACCTCATAGGCCATCAAAGGCCCTAGGATCGGGCCCGTTTTGTCCGAGAAGACAGACCAGTTTGTGCCGAACTGATAGGACATCACGATGCCCGACACGACGCCCATGCCAAAGGCCACAGCGAAGATCTTCTTCCAGTAGTTGAAGAGCGTCAGGTAAGTTTCGTCCCGCGTCTTCATCCAGAGCGCGTTGAGCACCGCCAGATAGGAGGCCAACCCGATGGAAAAGGAAGGGAAGATAATGTGAAACGACACAGTGAAAGCGAATTGGAAACGCGCCAGGTGTTCCGCTGAAAAACCGTCAAGCATGGGAGCTGCTCCGTCCTAAATGCGATGCCTTTCAAATAAGGGTTTTGGGACCCAGTTGAATTGGCGATACTGTCGCACCCGACCACGACAGCAAACAAACTAGCCCATCGTCGTGAAAAGGCGAAATTACCGCTCGCGCTATTGTGCTATGAGCCCGTCAAAGCCGCGCGCAACCTAACGGGATCGGCCCGCTGGCCCGAAAAAATTTCCCAAGCATCCCGCCCTTGCCCGAAGAACAGCTCGTACCCGCTTAGAGTTTGCAACCCGGCCTTAGACGCAGCGGCCAAAAATGGTGTGTTAACCGGGGTATAAACGGCGTCAAAGGCCCAACTTGCATTGGCCAAATGATCGGGCGCGATAGGCAGCCCACCGATGCCGTCCATGCCCAGGGGCGTGCAATTCAAATACCCGTCCGCACCGCGCACGGGTTTGCTATGGGCGGTGGTGTGGCAATCAGGATTGGCGCGCCGAATGGCGTCGGCAAGGTTTTCGGCGCGGGGCAGATCAAGATCGACGCAACGGATCTCAGCCGCGCCTAGCTTTGCTAGCGCGAATGCGACTGCGCGCCCGACACCGCCGCTGCCGATGACACAGCTTACACCCGGCGGGGTCGCGCCAAACGCTGCGCGATACGCCTGCACAAACCCGGTGAAATCCGTGTTGAACCCACGCGCGCCGGTGGGTCCGAAAACCACCGTGTTTACGGCCCCAAGCTGGCCGATCTGGGGGTCGTCAATCGTAACCTTCGCACAGGCAGTTTCTTTGTACGGGTAGGTGATGTTGAGGCCATGATACCCCTGCGCGCGGGCCTGTTCGAACAGCACGTCGAAATCGCAGCCTCTCTCTCGCGGGATCAACAAATCATAGCGCACGGATATCCCTGCTTGCGCCCCCGCCAAGCGGTGCAGGTCCGGCGCGCGGGAGGCGGCGATATTGTCGCCGATCAAGCCAAGTCTCAAGGTAGGTCGCGCCATGTTTGTTCCGCGTGTTCTCAGGCATATCGGAGATCAGGAGTAAGCAGTTACCAGCAAAGAATCATCCCCAAAACGCGTTCCGCGTCGAGGCCCCCAAACGCATCGGAAATGACTATATAGCTGCCCGGGTGGCGGTTTGATCAGGCTCAAATCTGTGCGTCACGTGGCACCGATAGCGTGAATTGCCCGATATTGAATAATGACGAAATTCCAAGATGTAAGCCCGCGTTTTGATCACAAAAACATGGCGTTTTTGAAAGCCGCGCGGCAGCCGTTAGAAAAAACAGCTTGGTGAAACTGGCGGGTTCGGGCGATGATGTATGCATTATTTAGGATTTTTTGTTGTGACTTATTTATTGAATGCGCGTTGCGTTGTTTTGGGGGTTTTTGTGACATTGGCGGCGTGTTCTACGGCGCGTTTCACCCCGGAGATTGAGAATTTTGCCAAAGCGACATCGGATGTGGCGGAGGCGTCGCAAGAGACGACCAACTCGAAAGCGTTCCAGGACCAAATCGCCGCTGCCCGGCTCAGGGCATTGGTCGCCAACGGTGCAACCTATGATGAAAGTCTGGCTGGCGACGGCTGCGCTTACGTTCGGCCAAGCCTCAACCGTGCGCAAACGCCGTTCCGCGAAACCTGTCAGCTCATCGCGCGTGATCAATCAGGCCAAATCGTCGCGACATATTTCGATGATGCAGCGGCGCAAGCCCGGGCGGACAGGGTTGTCGACGCGATCCCCTCTGATCAAGTGTTATTGCGCCAGTACGAACGCCATCTGCTCAGCGCCAGCCTCAGCGCCTATGCGGATGCGCTTCAAACACTGGCCTCAACCGAATTGCCGGCCGAGATTGGTGCCGCGACATCCAAAGCCTTTGATGCTGCCACCGGCGTCTGGTCTGCGGTCAGTGCGATCCGAAACGACGGCGGCGCGCCGGACCCGGTGCCACCGAAATTCACCACCGGCGGCAGCTTGTTTGCCACTTTGGCGCGGGAAGCGTTTGAAGCGCGGCGCTATGCACTTTTGGTCCAAACCGTGCGTGAGGCAGACGCGTCCGTGCAGCGCGCGACGATCCAGCTCAGCGAATTGACGTTTGAGGAGGAAGAGAGCGCCTTCATCCCACTTAAAGACGCGCTGTTTGACGCCGGGACCGCACGCGATGCGGGCGATGCGACTGGAATGGCGCGCATCGATGCGGCCTACGCCGCGCTCGACCAGGCCGATCAGGGGGCCGATTTTCGCGTCGTCAGCTATATCGGCCGCGCCCACCGCGCGATCCTGGCCAGTCTGAACGCGCCCAGCTCGGCTGAGGCGCTGCTAGCGGCCAATCAACGCATTCAGGACCTCATAGATAGCGTTAAAAAGTTCGAAGAGTCATAAGTTTAGCGAAGGGAGGCGCCGTCATGCCTGCAATCTCTCAATCAGAATTTGACAAGCTCATGGATGTCGTCGACGTGTTGCGCCGGCATTTCGACGAGGTCGACCGCGCCGCTGCACGGCTGATGGTCGATTTCAGGCGTGCCAAGCAATGGCCCGAGTTTGACGAAGTCGTGGCCCTGCGCCGCAAGATGCGCGACGACTACGAAGAAGCGTTGGGCATGATCGCCGAAAAGATTACAACGCCCACGCAGCTGCGCGAGACCCGGAGCGAAATTAACCGCTTCAAAAAGCGTGCCTGGGGGTTTGTGAAACAGATGCGCAAGACCAAGTTGACGATTGAAAAACTGACTGAGGCTGCGACCGTCCTGTCGGGTTTGCTAACCACATTGGGCAAGTTTCTCGCGTAACGAAGCTCCTTGGTTCACGTTGAGAAGGAGCGCGTCGCAAGCGTTTTGCGAAAAGCGTTTGGCGTTGTTCCGATCTTTGTTTTGAACGTTCGGCTGAAGAACGCGGCGTCCCGAAACCCGCAGCGATGGGCAATTTCAGCCACAGATAAGCCGGTATATTCCAGCAGGCGTTTGGCCTCCAAAAGGCGGCGTTGCCCAACCAGCGCATTGGGCGGCGCGCCTAAGACTTGCCGGCATATCCGCGTCAGGTGCGGGGCCGAAATGTTCAATTCTGCCGCATAGTCCGAAACTGTACGCCGTTCTAAAAAATGCGTTTCCAGCAGACCGCAAAACGCGTCGACCTGCTGTTCCTGTTTGCTGCGTGGGCTGGCGATCTTCGCGCGGCCCGACGCGTGTTTGTGCTGCAAGTCCCCGATCAGGTACAGTGCGACAAGATTGACTTGCGCCGTAAGAACGGCGCCGCGACTGTTCCCCATGCTTTGGTAGCTGTCGCCAAGCTGTGCGATCAAAGCCGCCGCGGCAGCAAAGTTGGGGGTGTCGCTGGCGCGAAATATCATATCGGTCTCTGAGGTCAGCTGCGAAAACTGGTCTCGAATGCCGCCCGGCATGTCCTCCAATTGGAGGCTCACGACATCGCCCACAACGTCTTGCGCAAACAAGAACCCGTGCGGGATATCCGGTGGCACAAGCAAGATCATCGGCTCCGTGCTGGTATGTTCAACGTCACCGATCCGAAAGAACACATCAGGTGAGTGAAACAAGAAAATCTGCGCAAGCCGTCGGTGCCGGTGAAGTCGGATAGTCCAATCGTGCCGACTGCTGCGTTCTTTGATCGTCTCATGGTGGACGGGCTCGGAAAAACGACCCGCAAGCAAATCACCATAAAGTTCGTAGCTCGGTATCGGACGCACAGCTCTGCCATCTCTTTGGGATCAGTCCAAGAAACGTGTCAGAAATGATCGAAAAGTGCAATAATTCGACCGATGACTCCATTTCGCACCGCCTGCATTACCCTATCATCACGTTCAAAGGCCGCGTGTCTATGATTGCCTTATGACACGGCGTGCTCAAAACCGGAGCCGCCTGTGCCAGTCATTCACAAAACCCAAGTCTGCATCATTGGCGCGGGGCCCAGCGGGCTTTTGCTGTCGCAACTATTGGCCAATGCCGGAATCGATACGATCGTGCTCGACCGCAAAGATCGATCCTATATCGAAGGCCGGATCCGTGCCGGCGTGTTGGAACAAGGCACCGTCACCGTTTTGGAGGAGGCGGGCGTTGCAGACCGTTTGCACGCAGAAGGCCTGCCACATAGCGGGTTTGAGCTGGCCTTTGACGGGCAACGTCACCGAATAGACCTGGCCGCGCTGACCGGGCATTCGATGATGGTCTACGGCCAGACGGAGGTGACGAAGGACCTTTTCGCGGCTCGTTTTGCGCAAGGTCAGCCGTTCTTTTTCAATGTTGAAAATGTTGTGCCCAATGGCCTCAGAACCGACACACCAAGCGTTTCCTTCCGAAAAGGCTGCGTGCAGTATGAGATCAACTGCGACTACATTGCGGGCTGTGACGGGTTTCACGGTGTTTCGCGGCGCGCGATCCCGGCTGCGGTGCGCCGCCGTTTCGAACGGGTCTACCCGTTCGGGTGGCTTGGGATTTTGGTGGATCAGCCCCCCGTTCATCACGAGCTGATTTACGCCAATCACCAAGACGGATTTGCCTTGGCCTCGCAACGCTCGGAGTCCCGAAGCAGGTACTACATCCAATGCGATGCCGACGATACGGTGGCGGCATGGTCCGATGACCGCGTCTGGCAGGCCCTAGCTACGCGTCTTGGCCCCGAATTGGCGGCAAATCTGGCGACCGGGCCTTCCATTGAAAAATCCATTGCCCCCCTTCGCTCCTTCGTGACGGAAAACATGCGATACGGCGCACTGTTTCTGGCCGGTGATGCGGCCCATATCGTCCCGCCGACCGGGGCCAAGGGGCTGAACCTTGCTTTGGCCGATATCCGGCTGCTGTCGCGCGCCTTGATTGCGCATTATGCAGGCAATGATCACCATCTCGATACCTATAGTGAAACGGCGCTCAGCCGGGTTTGGAAGGTCGAACGGTTCTCTTGGCACTTGTCCAACCTGATGCACCAGTTTCCAGAAGCGTCGCCTTTTGAGAAACGGATGCAGCGTGCAGAGTTTGACTATATCGCCACATCTGAGGCAGCCTCTAAATCTATCGCGGAAAACTATGTAGGCTTGCCGCTGGAATGACCTGATGAATGTGATTGAACTAAACGGCACGCATATCGCCTACCGGCACCGCCCGTCGCTGGGACGCACGATTGTGTTTGCCAATTCGCTGGGCAGCGATCAAAGCATCTGGGACGAGGTGATCGCGGCCTTGCCGCCGGGCTACGGCATCCTGACCTACGATCTGCGCGGGCACGGGCTGAGTTCTGGTACTGCGGAAAGTATAGAGGGGCTGGCAGATGACGTGGGCCAGCTGATCGAGGCGCTTGGGCTGCGCGACGTCCTGTTTTGCGGCGTCTCCATTGGCGGGATGATTGGGCAGGTGTTGGCGGCTCGACGGCCCGATCTGCTATGCGGCGCGGTACTGTGCAACACCGCCGCGCAGGTCGGTACAACGGAACGCTGGACAGACCGGATAACTGCCGTTGAGGCGGACGGGCTCGCGCATATGGCCGACACCATTGTTGGGACGTGGTTTGCGCCAAGCTACGCCGCGCAAACCGACCGGATAGCGCTGCACCGCAACATGATCGCACGCACGACGGATGCCGGGTATCTGGCCGCCTGTACCTGCCTCCGCGACGCGGACCTGCGCCAATACGGACCTGTCATCACTGTTCCAACTCTGTGCATTGGTGGCAGCGATGACCAGTCCGTACCGCCGGACGCAGTCCAGGCTTTGGCCAAAGCGATCCCGAATGCTGAGCTCAAGATCATCGACGGCTTGGGCCATCTGCCTTGCTTGGAGGTTCCCGTGCAACTGGCGGCGCTGATCGAAGCGCATGATCCACCCGCGCGCAGCCGCGCCAAGGCGGGCCAGGATATGCGCCGCGCGGTGCTGGGTCATGATCACGTCGCGCGCGCAGGCGCCAACGTCACGCCGCTCGATCAGGCCTTCCAATCCCTGATAACTGAAGGCGCTTGGGGCACAGTCTGGTCAAGCCCCGGCCTGTCCGCGCGCGACCGCTCCATGCTTACGCTGGCGCTGCTTGCGGCGACTGGAAATTTCGACGAAATCCCCATGCATATCCGCGCCACTGCCCGTACCGGGGCGACCGAACGCGATATCTCGGAGGCGTTTCAGCATGTCGCGATTTATGCAGGCGTGCCAAAAGCCAACCATGCGCTCAAGCTGGCAAAGCGCACCTTGGCGGAGATGGAGGGCGCGCGCGATGTCTGACACACCATTCATGCCACGCGATCTAAGCTGGCACCCGCCCGCGGCTGTGCCGTCTTACCGTTCGACCCGGTTGCGCGCCCCGCACCAGCCGCTTTTGCATATGCCGCAAACCCCGACAGAGCTGTCAGGACCCACATTCGGTCAGAACGATTTGGGCCCGCTTGATGACGATCTGATCCAGAATTACGCGGCCCATGGTCAGACCGCGCAGGGCCCGCGCATCATTGTGCATGGCAAACTGATGGACGAAAACGGGCGCGCGGTGCCGCACAAGCTGATCGAGATCTGGCAAGCCAATGCGGGCGGACGGTATCGCCATGTCAATGATGGCTACCTGGCTCCGCTGGACGACAATTTCGGCGGGTGCGGGCGCTGCATTTCGGGCGAAGATGGCCGCTATTCCTTCCAAACGATCATGCCCGGCCCTTATCCGTGGCCGAACGGCGGCAATGATTGGCGCCCGGCGCATATTCACTTTTCAGTCTTTGGCGACGGCTTTGCGCAGCGCCTGATCACCCAGATGTATTTCGAGGGGGACCCGCATGTTGCGCTTTGCCCCATCGTGCAGGCGATCCCTGATGCTCGGGCGGTCGATCGGTTGGTGGCACGGCTTGATATGGAGCGCACGGTGTCCATGGATATGCGCGCCTACCGGTTCGACATCGTGCTGCGGGGACGGCAGGCGATGCCCTTCGAAAACGCGTTGGAGGGGACATGACAAAACGGCTGAGGGAAACCCCGTCCCAGACCGCCGGGCCCTATGTGCATATCGGCTGCGTACCGCAAACTGCCGGGTTGGAACCGCGCAGGATGGGGCCACAGCTTGGCATGCAGATGGTCGGAAATGGTGCTGACGGCACGCCGATCACGCTTGAAATCACAATCCGTGATGGCGAGGGCGCGTTGGTTAAAGAGGCCCTGATTGAGATTTGGCAAGCCGGGCCTGATGGCAGCTTTACCCCCCAAATTGGCTTTCAAAACTGGGGTCGGCAGGCGACGCATCCGGACACAGGGATTGCCGTGTTCGAGACTTTGAAACCCGGGCCCGGCGCGGGGCAGTCGCCCCATATCCTGCTGTGGATCGCGGCGCGTGGCATCAATCTAGCGTTGACGACGCGGCTCTATTTCCCTGATGAGAACAACGCGCAAGACCCGGTGCTTGCGCTTGCCGCCGACCGGGCCCAAACTCTGATCGCGACCAAAACCAATACGGGTTACGCCCACGAAATTCGCCTACAAGGCCCAAATGAAACGGTTTTCTTCGATGTCTGATATTTCCGGCAAGCCCTGTATTTTGTGCTGCGCCATCACCGGCTCGGTGCCGCGTAAATCCGACAATCCAGCGGTGCCCACGACCGTGACCGAGCAGATCGAAAGCAGCCATGCTGCGGTCGAGGCAGGCGCATCCATCATCCACGCCCATGTGCGCAATGATGACGAAACCCCCTCCAGCGATCCCGAAAAATTCGCGCGCCTCAAAGAGGGGCTAGAACGTCATTGCCCCGGCGTGATCATCCAGTTTTCAACCGGTGGCCGATCCGGCGCCGGGCAGGAACGCGGCGGCATGTTGGCACTGCGGCCCGATATGGCGTCGCTGTCTGTCGGCTCTAACAATTTCCCGACGCGGGTCTATGAAAACCCGCCCGATCTGGTCGACTGGCTCGCCTCGGAAATGCAAACCCATGAGGTCACGCCGGAGATTGAGGCTTTCGACCTCAGCCACATCCTGCGTGCGATTGACCTGAGCGATCAGGGCGCGTTTTTCGGCAAGCTTTATGTGCAATTCGTCATGGGTGTGAAAAACGCGATGCCAGCGGATCGGGACGTGTTTGATGTCTACCATCGGATCATGCAAACGCGCGCGCCGCAGGCCGAATGGTGCGCCGCCGGAATTGGTGCGGCGCAGCTTATGGTCAACGAATGGGCAATAGCGGCGGGCGGGCACACGCGCGCCGGGTTAGAAGATAACGTCCGCCTCGACAAAGCACGGCTGGCGCCGTCCAACGCAGCACTTATTGAACGGGCAGCGGGTCTCTGCGCCAAATACGACCGCCCCGTTGCTACCCCGGCGCAGGCGCGCGCCATTCTCGGTTTGCGGGCGGCGTGAGCGATCCCAGTACGCACCCTTGGATGAGCGGCCTTCTAGGCGACGATGAGATCGCCCGCATCTTCGCCCCTGCGGCGGAACTACAAAGGTTTCTCAAAGTTGAGGCCGCGTGGTCGCGCGCCTTGGGACGCGTCGCAGGCAGCACAGATGCGGAGCCCGTCGCACGCATGATCGAGACCGCGCAAATCACGCCCGAGGCGCTGAAAGCCGGTTTCGCGCAAGATGGCGTCCCGATCCCGGCGCTGGTCAAACGGCTTGTCGATGATATCGGGCCCGATGGCACGGCCTGGCTGCATCGCGGTCTAACCTCACAAGATGTAATGGATACGAGCCTGATGTTGGCCTTGTCTGAGGTGCTGGACCTTGTCGCCGCGCGGCTAACAGCGCTTGATGACCAGCTTGCCGCGCTTCAAGAACGTCAAGGCGATGCCGCGGTTATGGCCTATACGCGCATGCAGCCTGCAATCGACACCACCGCAGCGCAGGTGATTGCACGATGGCGTCAGCCAGTGCCGCGCTTGCAAGCCGATGTCACGGCGGCAAGACGCGATGTATCCAACATCCAATGGGGCGGCCCAATCGGCACCCGGGACCACACTGATGCATGTGGTCTTGGCCGCACCTTTGCAGATCAGCTCGGCTTGAACGATCCGGGCATGGCGTGGCACACGGATCGCAGCTGCGTGACGCAGGTGGCCCATGTCCTGACACGGATCGCGACGGCAACGGGAAAAATCGGTGCTGACATAGCGCTTATGGCCGCCATCGGGCCAGAGCAATGCGTGGTCTCGGGCGGCGGCTCCTCGGCCATGGCGCATAAGAACAACCCGGTCAAAGCGGAAGCTCTGGTCAGCCTGTCAAGCCACGCTGCCGCGTTACAAATGTCGCTGACGCATGCCGCCCGGCATGAAGGGTTTCGATCCGGGCAGGCATGGATGCTTGAATGGCTGACACTGCCACAGCTATGCGCCACAACCGGGGCAGGGCTGTTACAGGCCAAGGCGCTATTGGGCAGCGTAGAAAGCATTGGCCGCGCCAAAAGCTGAAATCATCACTTGGTGGCAATGAAGGGCATGCGCGCGCTAAGGCCGGACCTTTTGGGCGAATTCAACCAGTTCGATGACAGAGCCGATTTCAAGCTTGTCCAGAATGCGGGCCCGATGGTGGTCAACGGTTCGCGGTGAAATGCTCAGCGCGCGCCCGATTTCCTTGCTGGCCGTGTTGGAAGGGTTTTTCATCATAAAAACCGCGATCTCCCGTTCCCGGGAGGTCAGACGCTCTAGCCGTTCCTGCGCGTTGCTCTGCTCGGACACTTGATGTTGCATCTGCAAATCGCGTTCAAAGGCGGTGTGGATACAGGTGATAAGCTCATTCTGGCGAAATGGTTTTTCCAGAAAATCGACGGCGCCTGCCTTCATGGCTTGGACGGATTCAGAAATGCCGCCATGGCCTGAGATAAAGATAATCGGGATTGTAAAATTGGAGTCGTTGATCAGCGACTGCAATTCCAGCCCGTTGATATCTGGCATGCCATAGTCGAGTACCAGACAGCCGCGTTGATCATGTTGGTAATGTTTGAGGAAACTGCTGGCGGAGTCAAAGGCCTCTACTCTGAACCCACGCTTGGTCAGTGCGCGTGACAGTGTTGTGCGCACTTCCTCTTCGTCGTCGACGAGAAATACTGTGAGGTTCTCCAAGGGCAATTCCAAGATTAGGCGTGGACGGAGCCAATTTAGGAGTTTTCCATCGGGATGGTAAAGCAGAAGGTCGTTTTTCCGACCGCACCTTTTTCGTGCCAAAGCCTGCCGCCGTTGGTCTCGACAATCCGGCGGCTGATCGACAGGCCCAAACCCATGCCGCCCGCTTTGCTGGTTTGAAACTGTTTGAACAGCTTAACATCCTTGGGCACACCAGGGCCGGTATCATCGACGCTGACCAGCAGAAACGCGCCATCGGGTTTGGCGCGCACTTCGACGTTTCGCGTCTCAGATCCATCCGACGCGATAGCGTCAATGGCATTGCGAACGAGGTTAATCAGAACCTGGGCGATCTGGACGCGGTTGCCTTTGACCATGTGGTCTCCCGCCCGCTCATAGACGATGGTGACGTTGTTATCTTCGGCCTCATGCCGCATCAGGCGCTTGGCTTGATCCAGCAGCTCGACAAAGTTGAACGTCTCGCTCTCACCCTCATCTTTTTTGACGAAACTGCGCAAAGCCCGGACGACATCGCCGCCTTGGTGTGCCTGTTCATCAAGTTCGTTTAGGATTGCGACCAGATCTTCATTCGTTTCACCACCCTGTTTGGCGGTTGAAATAGCGGCATCCACATTTTGCGTGATTGCTGTCAGCGGCTGGCTCAGCTCGTGGGCCAATCCGCTCGCCATCTGGCCCATCACACTGACGCGTGAGAAATGCGCAAGGTCGCGGCTGAGTTCTTGAACCTTTGCTTCCGACTCTCGCCTCTGGGCGATCTCGTCGATCAGGGTTTTGTTGGCTTTGGTCAGCTCGCGATAGGTTTTGGGCAAAGGCGCGCTCGCAGACACTTCGCCTTGCGACACGAGCGCGGTCCTTACGGCAAAGGCCCGAACGGGCCGCAAAATAAGCTCGGCCAAGGTCAGCCCGACAAGTGCCGTGAGAATGGAAATTATGGCCGCAATCCAGATATTGCGCGCACGGTTCTTTTTGATCTCCCCGATGAAGTCATTTTCGGGCGCGTAGACCGCGACTGTCCAAGGCAAATCGACACCGGCAAGTGGCTTAAACAAACTCAGGTATTCATTATTCTGAAATGAAAACCCTGTTTGCGCGCCGGCGTCGTAGCTGCCGGACACTTCAATATCCGCGAAAGCCGCGCGCGAAATGGGATCATCAATGTCGTTAACATTTGCAAAGCTCAGCGATCCGTCTTCGTTTTGAACCTGAATTTGGCTTTGGTCCGGATGCGCCAGCAAACTGCCATCTTGTCCCAAAATCATCGCTGTACCGCGTTCGCTGACAACGAGGTCAGACAAAAAGAGCGAGATGTCTGAAATCTCGATATCGACCCCGACGACGCCCTGCAGCCCTGCACCTGGGAAAACAACGGGCGCGGCCACGGTTATCCCGGGTTGGCGGGACGAAAAGAAGATATAGGGATCGGTCCAAATGCGGTCATCAAGCGCGCTCGCCTTGATGTACCATGGCCGGGTCCGGGCGTCGTAGCTGTCAAACGGGTCGCTGTCGCGGGCAACGATTTGGTAGTCTTCGGTGCGCCATATGAAGTCCACCTTCTTGGCGCCATCGTCGTTAATGATGAATTTGGTTCGAAAAGGGCCGGGCCCGCTGCTTTTCATCACGTAAACAAAGTTGCCCGCTTCGTCGCCGTAATTCACCCCTGCGATTTGCGGCTCAGATTGAAGAAGCTGAAAGAAGTAGCGCTCCATCGTCTCATAGTCGGTGGTCCCGACAAGGCCACTATTCAGAACGCGCCTTGCTTGCTCGGTCATTTCGCCTGCGGGTTCCAGGAACCTTATGGTGTGCTCAACCGCGTTGGATCCCACGCCTTCCATCAACCCGCGGGCGTGATCCAATATCGCCCGTTCAGAAGAAAGGTAGGATGTGGTGACGACAAAAAGAATTGCGATGAATTGCAGGCCCGCGAGGCTAATCGCCAAGATGAAGCCCAGCGAAAATCGCATGCCGTCTTGTCTTAGATTATAGGCCAATCGTTTTGATCACATCCCTATGTCGGTGGCGACTTGGGAGACAGCTTTCGCAAGTTTGCTCATGATCTCTTCAAGATGATGCGTCTCGGATATGAACGGTGGCGCAAGCAATACATGGTCCCCTTGCTTGCCATCGATGGTACCGCCCATCGGGTAGCAAATCAAACCAGCGTCAAATGCAGCCGCTTTCAGCCGCGCGTGGAATTTGTGGTTTGGGTCAATGACCGCTTTGGTGTCCCGGTCAGAAACAAACTCTAGTCCAACAAAGAGCCCTCTGCCGCGAATGTCACCAACGATGGGGTTTTGACCGAACTCTTGATGCGCCAGGTCGAGAAGCTCCTGGCCTTTGCCAGCCACCCGGGCAGCAATACCGCCCTCAGTCAGTTTTTGCACAACGGCGAGACCGGCCGCGCAGGCAGTAGGGTGCCCGATATAGGTGTGGCCGTGCTGGAAAAACCCGCTGCCGTTTCTGATCGTGTCAAAGATGCCTGCGGTGCATAGCGTTGCGCCAATGGGTTGGTATCCCGCCCCCAATCCCTTCGCAATGGTGCAGATGTCGGGGGAAACGCCGTCTTCCTCTGACGCAAACAGAGTCCCGGTTCGGCCCATGCCGCACATCACCTCGTCCAGGATCAAAAGGACGCCGTATTTGTCGCAGATCTCGCGAATGCGCCTGAAATACCCGTCGACGGCGGGCACGGCACCCATCGTGGCGCCGACCACGGGCTCCGCCACGAAGGCCATGACCGTGTCGGCACCCAGACGCAAAATCTCCGCTTCCAGCTCATTGGCGGCCCGCTGCCCGAAGTCAAATGTGGTCTCGCCGTCCCGCTTGTCACGGTATTCGTAGCAAGGGCCAATATGGGATACGTCGATCAGCAATGGCGCAAATTGTGCGCGCCGCCACTCATTGCCGCCGACAGCCAAAGCGCCAAGCGTGTTGCCATGATAGCTTTGGCGGCGGGCAATGATTTTCGATCTCTGGGGTTGGCCAATTTCAACGAAATACTGCCGGGCAAGTTTCAACGCCGCCTCAATGGCCTCGGACCCGCCTGAGACGAAATAGACGTGCTCTAGCCCGTCGGGCGCCTGTGCAACCAACGCATCGGCCAGTGCTTCGGCAGGCTCTGAACTTAGAAATCCAGTATGGGCAAAAGCCATAGAATCGAGCTGACGTTTGATGGCCACTATGACGTCCTGATCGCCGTGCCCCAGGCACGAGACCGCAGCGCCGCCCGATCCGTCAAAATACTGCTTTCCGTCAGCGTCATAAAGGTAGACACCTTCACCCCGCACGCCGACAGGCGGTAACTTATTGGAATTTCTAGGGAAAACGTGGCTCATATGGGCGATTCCATGATCAGACGCCGGGATCGTCCCACGTCGCCCCCGCAATTTCTATAGGTAGTTACGCGCATAGACAGAGTGGGGCTTCTAAGAGAGCCTGATTTCACGCGCTGATCCGCCAAGCGGGCCTTTGACTGTTAAAGGCCGTCTGTTGGTTTTGTGAGTATTGGGGTTCCAGGGGTGGGCACCAGCGCGCGACATCATAGGGAGAGACTTATGTCACAAACAAAATTCACAACAGCAGCTGCCGCATTATTGGCGCTCGCCGTTTCCGCGCCAGCAGCTGTCGCTGAAGAGTTCATCACAATTGGCACCGGTGGCGTCACTGGCGTGTACTACCCAACTGGCGGCGCGATCTGCCGGTTGGTCAACAAAGGCCGCCGCGACCACGGCATTCGCTGTTCCGTGGAATCGACAGGTGGTTCCGTCTACAACATCAACACCATCCGCGAAGGCGAATTGGAATTTGGTGTTGCGCAGTCTGATTGGCAGTACCACGCCTATAACGGCACATCGAAGTTTGAAGACGCAGGTGCCTTTGAAGGCCTTCGCGCCGTTTTCTCTGTTCACCCAGAGCCATTCACAGTTGTGGCGCGTGCGGATGCCGGGATTTCTTCGTTTGAAGACCTGAAGGGCAAGCGCGTCAACATCGGCAACCCCGGCTCCGGCCAGCGTGGCACGATGGACGTTGTGCTGGGCGCGCTCGGCTGGACAACGGATGACTTCGCCCTGGCATCAGAGCTGAAGGCGGCTGAGCAGTCGGCGGCCCTCTGCGACAACCAGATCGATGCGATGATTTACACCGTTGGTCACCCATCTGGGTCCATTCAGGAGGCCACAACAGCGTGCGATTCCGTTCTGGTCAACGTCACTGGCGACGCGATTGACGGCCTG
This sequence comes from Litoreibacter sp. JB4-2, assembly GCF_055693445.1. Lineage (NCBI taxonomy): Bacteria > Pseudomonadati > Pseudomonadota > Alphaproteobacteria > Rhodobacterales > Roseobacteraceae > Litoreibacter > Litoreibacter sp. JB4-2. The sequence goes on along the minus strand of NZ_CM146334.1, from coordinate 1,412,596 downwards.
ATTGCCGACAACTCCTTCTATCGCACAGCAACTGTCCCGGGCGGCATGTATCGCGGCAACGATGGCGATACGACCACATTCGGCGTTGGGGCAACATTCGTCACATCTGCGGATGTCTCGGAAGATGCGGTTTACACCGTTGTGTCTGCGGTGTTCGACAACTTGGATGATTTCAAGAAGCTGCACCCGGCTTTCGCCAACCTTGAGCCAGAGCAGATGGCGACCGCTGGCCTGTCCGCACCTTTGCACCCTGGCGCTGCAAAATACTACCGCGAGCAGGGCTGGATTGAATAATCCACCCGCCGTTTGAGATTGGGAGAGGCGCAGCAAGCGCCTCTCTCTTCCGATAAGCCCGTAAAAACAGGGCATTGGGGATATTCAGGGGGATTTCATATGACCGACCAAAATAAAGAAGGGCGCGCCCTTAGCGAAGAAGAGCTACAGGACCTCGTCTCCTCATCCGACGCTGGCGCGCGCAATCCTGTGGGCCCAGTTGGCACATTCTTGGCCATCGTGGCGATCATTTGGTCTGTATTTCAGGTGGTCCTTGCATCCCCGCTTTCGAACCAGCTTCTGCCGGGTTCAATCATTAACAACTCGCGCCAAATCCATCTGGCCTTTGCTATTTTCCTGGCCTTCATGGCCTATCCCGCGCTGAAATCGAGCCCACGTCACTACATCCCAATCCAGGATTGGATCATGGCGGTCGCAGGCGCTTTCATCGCTCTTTACGGGTACTTCTTTTACGACAAGATCGTGAATTCCGGCGGCCTTGCGGACGACATGGACAAGTGGTTTGCGCTGGTCGGTTTGATCTTGCTGTTTGAGGCCGCGCGGCGTGCGCTTGGCCCGGCTATGGCGATTATCGCCACAATCTTTCTTCTCTATGTCTTCTTCGGGTCGTCAACGGTTGTCCCCGATGTGATCCGGTGGGGTGGCGCGTCCCTCAAAAAAGCCATGAGCCACATGTGGATCACATCAGAAGGCGTCTTTGGTATCGCGCTTGGCGTCTCTACCAAATTCGTCTTCCTTTTTGTGTTGTTCGGCGCCCTGCTCGATAAAGCGGGGGCCGGCAACTACTTCATCAAAATGGCATTTGGCGCGCTTGGGCACCTGAAAGGCGGCCCCGCCAAAGCGGCTGTGGTTGGCTCCGCCGCGACGGGTTTGATTTCCGGCTCATCGATCGCGAACGTTGTGACGACCGGCACATTTACCATTCCCCTGATGAAGCGCGTAGGCTTCAGCTCCGAACAAGCGGGAGCCGTTGAAGTGGCCTCGTCCGTTAACGGTCAGATCATGCCGCCGGTCATGGGCGCGGCGGCGTTTTTGATGGTCGAATATGTCGGCATTTCCTATGTCGAGGTTATCACCCACGCCTTCCTACCAGCGACGATCTCCTACATTGCGCTGGTCTATATCGTTCACCTCGAAGCGGTGAAGCGTAACATGCCGGTTCTTGGCAGCCGGGTCGTGTCCATGGGCAAAACCATCGGCGGCATGGCGGCCTTTTTCGTGGGCTTTGCGGCGCTGTGCTACGGCGTCCAATACCCGGTGAAGGCGATCACCTCGGTGCTTCCCGCGTCGGGCCTGATCCTGTCTGCGTTGGTGTTCCTGACCTATGCTGTGTTGCTGTTCTTCGCCGCAAAGGTTCCGGACCTAGAGCCGGACGATCCGCACGCAAAAGAAGTCGAGCTGCCGGTTGTGGGCGAGATCTACAAATCCGGCCTCTACTATCTGCTCCCGATCATTGTTCTGGTCTATTTCTTGATGATCGAGCAAAAGTCACCCGGCCTTTCAGCGTTCTGGGCAACCTCGCTGCTGTTCGTGATTTTGCTGACCCAAAAACCGTTGAAAGCCATCTTCCGCGGCGAAAGCGAAACGGTTGAGCGTTTCAAAGACGGTGTGGTCGACTTGCTGCAAGGCTTGGTTGACGGCGCGCGCAACATGATTGGTATCGGGCTGGCGACGGCCACGGCTGGCGTTATCGTTGGGACGGTGACGCTGACCGGCGTGGGTCAGGTTATGGCCGATTTGGTAGAATTCCTGTCGGGCGGAAATCTAATCCTGATGCTGGTGATGGTCGGACTCTTGTCGCTGATCCTAGGCATGGGCTTGCCAACAACGGCAAACTACATCGTCGTGTCGTCCCTGATGGCCGGTGTTGTTGTCGAACTGGGCGCGCAGTCCGGTTTGATCGTGCCGCTGATCGCTGTGCACCTCTTCGTGTTCTACTTTGGGATCATGGCCGACGTAACGCCGCCTGTTGGCTTGGCCAGCTTTGCTGCTGCCGCCGTGTCAGGTGGTGATGCTATCAAGACCGGCTTCGTCGCGTTCTTTTACAGCTTGCGCACCGTTGCGCTGCCATTTGTCTTCATCTTCAACACCGACCTGCTTCTGATCGATGTGACGTGGATGCAGGGCATACTTGTCTTCGTGACCGCCAGCATCGCGATCCTTGCGTTCACAGCGGGTACGATGGGCTACTTCATCACGCGCAGCCGCATCTACGAAAGCGTCGCGTTGATTTTGATCGCCTTCACATTGTTCCGCCCGGACTTCTTCATGGACCGGATCCAGCCACCATTTGCGGCGGTCGCGCCGACAGAATTGGCACAGGCGGTTGATGCCGCAGAACCCGGTAGCGAAATTCGTGTGGTCGTCTCGGGCCCCGATTTCGACACAGGCGAAACGAAGGACACAACGCTCGTTCTGCCCATCGGCGATGAAGCGGCAGGGACGCGTATGGAAGCACTTGGCTTGCTGACATTCGAAGATGGCGATGCTTTGGCTCTGGAAGAGCCGCTGTTTGGGACACCGTTCGCGGGCACATTGCAAAACTATGACTTCTACGCCGATGACTATGTCACAGTGAAATCGGTAAGCGCGCCTGCAAGTCAGTTGCCAAAGGAGCTTTTGTTCCTGCCTGCCTTGATCCTGCTCGGTCTGGTTTACCTACTGCAAAAGGGCCGCGCCTCTAAAGAAGGAGTTCCAGCATGAGCCGTCCAGTCCTGTGCGCCGTCGACATCTCCAACAAGGGGAAAGACGACGCTGTCTTGAAAACCGCGAAACGCTTGGCGGATCTCGATGGTGCCCAGCTTGATGTCGTCACGGTCCTTCCTGATTTCGGCAAAAGCGTTGTCGGCAGCTTCTTTGATGCAGGCCACCACGAGGAAGCCGTGAAGGCTGCGAAATCAGATTTGAAGGACCAAATCATCGCCAGCTTGGGACCCGATGCCGATGCAAAGGTGCGCCACGTCGTTGCCACCGGGACCGCGTATGAAGAGATCCTGCGAACAGCCAAAGAAACCGGCTGTGGCCTGATCGTCATAGGGGCCCACAAGCCCGATTTTGCGGACTACCTTCTTGGCCCGAATGCGGCGCGGGTTGTCAGACATTCGCAATGTTCGGTGCATGTGGTGCGCTAACCCGCGCGAAAATTGGGACATACTCGTGGCCAAGGCGTCTCTCGAAGGGCGCATGGCAACTTCCGCTATTTCGCCGCGCACGCTTCACGGGCGTGGCTAAGCGCGGTAGGTTTGCACCATGCCAAATGTTCCTATTTACTTCGCTCAGACACTAGCACAGGCCGCGGCGCTGCACCTGACTGATGCAGGCCAGCTGGTGCAAAACGGGACCACTGTGCTGAGCGTTCCTGTCGACAAAGGCCATGTCACGATGGCGGATCATTGCGCCGTTCTGGCATGGGTCGCCGATACTTTGGACGGGCGCGCGGCGATCGCGATTAGGCATGCTCAAGGTCTCGATGTTGATAGGATGGGCACGATTGGGCTGGCCTATAAGGCTGCTCCCGATCTGCGCGGCTCAGTGCAACGTCTGGTGCGCTACTTCATGCTCGTTACTGACGGCGTGCGGTACGAATTTGAACCCGATGGCCCACATCATTTGCTGCGGCTTGAGGCGCCAGATGTCTACGGCTCGGCGCTGACAATGATGGCCGAAGCTGCACTCGCGGGGGTCGCGCAAGTGATGCGGCGTATCTCAGGCCAAGACGTACGACCACATGCCGTGTCCTTCCGCCAAGCGCCGCCAAAAGACGCGGCCTTGTTTGACGACTTTTTCGGATGCGAGGTCCGCTTTGATCAAGCGGCCAATGGGTTGCTGTTTTCAGAAGAAACACTAGCCACGCCCAACCGCGTGGGCGACGCGGCGCTGTCTGACTTTCTTACGATGCATCTTGAAAATGAACGGGCCGCTATCACGCCCGCAAAGACCCTTGCGGAGCGGGTCCTCGTTCGGATTAGTAAAACGCTAAGCGACGGCGTCCCGAAGGCCGCCCAGCTTGCACAAGAACTTGGCATGAGCGAACGCACGCTGCATCGGCGTTTGGCAGATGATGGCAGTTCCTATCGCGACATCTGTGATGGAACCCGCAAAAACCTCGCCAGTAACCTGCTGCGCGAGACGGATCGCCCGCTGGCGGAAGTGGCGTTTTTGACGGGGTTTTCCGAACAAAGCGCTTTCACGCGGGCTTTCAAACGCTGGCAGGGACAAACCCCGGCGGAATTCAGGAATATCGCCAACCCGTCCAGATAGGCGATCTGACAATTTGGCAGCTTCGGTCAAAATGCTGGCGAAACTGGTCAATACCGCGACCGGCACGGCCGTCTATCCCTTGGTCATCGTATTCAACCAGGGGATGTCCCATGCAGCTTCAAATCATCTACGTCTCATCGCTCTCAGTCTTGATCGCATCGGGCTGGATCACGGCTTTGTATTTGTGAGCTGATCTGCGTCACGGCCACTGCCCAGACATACACCCAAAAAAATTCAGACCAGACCGGGCCATCGGCCCACGAAACGGAGATTCTTGCTATGACTGATCACCCAATTCTTGTCGTCGGTGCGACCGGCAAAACTGGCGCGCGGGTCGCCAATCGCCTCAAATCACGCGGCTTGCCCGTTCGTCTTGGCACGCGCAGCGCCACCATCCCGTTTGACTGGGAGGATCCAAATACATGGGCGCCTGTGCTTGACGGCGTCGAGAAAGCCTACGTCACCTATTTCCCGGATCTTGCCTTCCCGGGCGCGGTCGAAAAAGTCGCCGCTTTTTGCGAAACGGCGAAGGCAACCGGCCTGAAACACATCGTATTGCTGTCTGGCCGCGGCGAACACCACGCCCGTTTTGGTGAAGAGGCGGTTCGCAAGTCGGGGCTCAATTTTACCCTGATCCGGTCCGCTTGGTTTGCGCAAAACTTCAGCGAAGGCTATCTGCGCGATCCCATTCTTGCAGGTGTCTTGCCCATGCCCGGCGGCAGTGTCCGTGAGCCGATCATCGATATTGACGACATAGCCGACGTGGCTGTGGCGGCGCTTACTGAAGATGGCCATGTCGGCGAGCTTTACGAAGTCACCGGACCGCGATTGATGAGCTTCGCTGAGATGGCCGTCACATTGGCGGAAGCGACCGGTCGGCCCGTCCAGCACGTCCCGATCAGTTTCGATGACTTCCACGCAAACGTAGCAAGCGCGGGCGGAGACTTCGTCGCTGACGTCTTCACGGCCATCGCCCGCGAAACCCTTGATGGGCGCAACGCCAATCTATGCGACGGGGTTCAACGGGCTCTGGGCCGCTCACCCCGCGACTTTGCCGATTACGCCAAAGCGGCAGCCGCATCCGGCGCATGGGCAACCGCCGCCTGATCAAATCTCCCTGAAATTTTACACTCAAAGGAGCCAAGTATGATCTTAGCTCACCTTCAAAAAGTCAAGTTGGGCGCGGACCCCAACTTGATCGTCGAACCTGTTATTGCAACCCTTTGCCTCGCGGCTTTTTTCCCGGCGGCTTCAAGGAAAGGAAACCCCCAATGTCACTGATCGCTCTGTTTCTTCTTATGCTCGCCATCATGGCCTATGCACTTGTCAGCGGCGTGTTTCTGGCCTTTTCGGATTTCATCATGCGTTCGTTGGCTAATACCAGCGCCGTCGGCGGCATCGATGCGATGCAGGTCATCAACAAGCAGGTCTTCCGCACGGTCTTCATGGCCATGTTCATCGGCCTCGCGCCGCTCTCCCTACTGATTGCGGGCTATGGCGGTATCGCCATAGGCGGCGGGCCGGGTCAGCTCATGATGCTTGCAGGGCTGATCTATGTCATCGGCTGCTTTGGCGTCACGGTCTGCTTCAACGTCCCCATGAACGAGGCGCTTGCGGGGATGGACATCACGTCAGACGCTACCCAAACCTATTGGACAGAGGTCTACCTGCCGCGTTGGACCTTCTGGAACACGGTGCGCACCATCGCCAGCGGTGCCTCTGCGGCATTGCTCATGTCAGCGCTGCTTTGGTTCACAAAAATACAAACATAGCGTAGCCGTTATGCCAGCATGGCCAGTCATCCAGATTAAACTGGCTCACCTTGACGGGTGGTATTTATGCCCGCGCTTTCTCCCGCTTTGGGTCCAGGAAGGGCAGGGCGCAGACGGTTCCGGGCAGGCGTTTCATGTGCCCGTCCAACTTTCCGACTTCGAGTATCGCGCCTGCTTCGCTGTTTTCAATCGCGACCCGCGCCATGGCAATGGCGTGCCCCAGTTGATGAGAATAAGTAGCGCTGGTGATCACGCCGACTTGCTCACGCCCGACGAAGATCGGATCGCCATGGGCAGGGGCCTCTTTGCCGCTGAATGCAAGCCCGACAAGGCGGCGACGCGCGGCGGCTTTGTTGCGCTCAAGGGCTGCGCGGCCAATGAAATCGTGCTTCTTGAAATCAACCGCAAAGCCCAACCCGGATTCCATTGCATCAACATCTGGCCCGAATTCGGCCCCTGCGATCATCAGCCCGGCCTCAAGTCTGACCATGTCCAGCGCAGCACCGCCCATCGGCACCAAACCGTCGGGCGCGCCAGCGGCCATCACGCCGTCCCAGATTTCGGTCGCATCATCGCGGTCGCAGAAAATCTCATAGCCCAGCTCGCCGGTAAAACCGGTGCGGCACAGCATGAAGACGGGCCCGTCGCGGTCATGTAGCCGCGCCACCGTGAAGCCAAACCATTTGATATTCTCCAACGCCGGGCGGCCCGGCTGGGTGAACACGATTTTACTGAGGATGTCGCGCGATTTGGGGCCTTGCAGCGCAAGGTTCACCATCCGGTGCCCCAGCGAGCGTATATGCACGTTCAGCCCCAGCTCTGCCGCCACTTCCCGCAAATGCAGCGCAGAATTGTCTGACCCGCAGCACCAGCGATAGGTCGTCGGCTCGATACAGAACAAGGTGCCGTCATCCAGCACGCTGCCCCGTTCATCGCACATCAACGCGTAGAACCCGCGATGCTGTGCCAACTTTTCGACATTGCGGGTCAGGCAGTGCTGCAAAAGCGCGGCGGCATCGGGGCCGATCACGTCATATTTGCGCAGGCCCGACATATCTTGCAGCGTGGCCGCGTTCTTGCAGGCCCAGTATTCCTCGACGGCGCCAGTGGCGTCGAAATGGCTGGGGCTCCACAAGTCCCGCGCTACGGTGAAATGACTGGTCAGTTTGGACGTGCGCGGGTGAAAGGCGGAATGCCGCGTCATCTTCGCGCCATCCTCTGGCTGCGCCCGCCATGAAACAGAATGGGTGATCGAACTATCCTCTTCATAAATTCGAATGTGAACATCAGTGGGGTTCCAGCCGTTGATCGCGTCGACATCATCGGGGCAAGCGGTCGAGACGCAGACCAGGTCGGTCAACGCCTCCATGGCGACGTAATCGCCGGGCCGGGACCAAGCCTCGTCAGAGCCGAGGTGCCCGTGCGTCGGGTCCACCCATGAATTGAAAAAGAAATTAACCGCAGGCCAAGCCGCGCGGGGCGCGATGCTGTAGGGCGCGAAAGCCCCTGAAATATTGTCGGAACAATTCAGGTGCCCGGGAAAGCCCCGTTCCTCATAGCCGCGCGCGGTGCAGGCTAGCGCAAATGTGTCATGCCGCCCGACCGTGTCCTGCCGCACTGCCAAAAGCGGGCGGATGTCCTGATCGAAAAATTTGTCATGCAAGCCCGGCAACGGGTAAGCCGCACGCGCCATCGTGCGCGATACGGTCGAGTCAATGTACCGCTCGATACCCGCATCCAACGCGGAGGCGCGCATCGCCATGAAGTCAGAGCATTGCTGCCCCTCCACGTCGATCACCTGCACGAATTGGCCCGTCTTGACTTCATATGCTTTGGCCGTCCCGCGTGTTATGCGCCATTCGTCTACGATCTTGCCCAATGGTCGCGGTAGGGCAAAATCCTCGGATCCCGTCGCGGGCGGCTGAACGCGCACCGCAAAATGACTGCCACCCCCTGCCTCAACAAAGCTGCGGGCAACAGGGGCGATGATGAAAACCGCGCAATCAAGGTCGAACTTGGTAACATAAAGCGCGCCGGGCTCGGACGCCGCGTCAAACAGCTCGATGCCGGTGCCGTCGGTCAATGACGCCCCGCGTGTGTCGGCCAATGCCGCCATCTGTCGGTTATCAAAAGTCTCAAGCGGCAGTGCGATCTGATCGGCAGGCGCGGCACCTGTGGGCGTGGCGGAGAATTTCTTTTCGTCCGGCAAAAGCACTGTCAGCACTGCGGTCGCACCGCCATCCACGTTGGTCACCGACAGCGTCGACCCGGCGCAGATATCCAGTCTGACGGCCTCACCGCACAGGACATCTTCCACATGAATATTGGGCACGCCAAGTCCGCGCAGTCTGGGGCGTAGGTCGCCGAAAGAGGGCTGTGTCAGGCGCATAATCTGTGTCTCTTTCAATGCAAAGTAACCGGTTACTCAAAGGGTCGTTTTCTATCCCCGTTGGCAGATGTACTGGCGTTTAGGAGACAAGTAACTTAACGACCTGAACTTAATTTGTGTCAAGAGAAATAGCGCACGGAACCCGATACTGGATATTAAATGTCGGACAAGGTTGGAAAAATAAGAGACGTGGCGCGTGCGACAGGCCTGTCGACCGCCACTGTTTCGCGGGTGATGAACGGGAATCCCAAGGTCAATCCGGAGATGCGGGCCAAGGTTTTGGAGGCCGCGAAGCAGCTGAACTACGTTCCCAACCCTGCCGCGCGAGCCCTGTCCATGCGCAAGTCGAAAACCGTGGCAGCGATCATCCCGACGATCGAACACTCGGTCTACGCGAAATACATCACGGCCGTCGAACAAACCCTCGCACGCCACGGCTACACTTTGGTTCTGGCCATCTCGAACGCTGATCAGACGCAGGAGCTGGCCGCCGCTGAACAACTCGTAGCGATGGGCGCGGAAGCCTTCATTTTGACAGGCGCAGATCACAGCCAAGACCTGATGGACCTGCTGGCACGCCGCGCAATGCCAGTTGTCCTGACGTCCATTTTTGATGAGGCAAGCGCCGTCCCAACAATCGGGTATGACAACACCGCGCTCGCAATGTCTGCTATTAACTATTTGCACAGCCAAGGTCACCGCGACATCGCGGTCGCGCATGGCCCAACACATGAAAGCGACCGCACGGTGGCCCGGTGCGATGGGATCAAAATGGCCACAGCAGGGCAGACGATGGCTCAGATGGTCGAGGTGGCGCTAAGCGTTGAAGGCGGCAGAGACGCGGCCAAGCGCATTCTTGAAATGACCCCGCGGCCCAGCGCCATTTTGTGCCTTTCTGACGTGTTGGCATTGGGCGTCATGTTCCAATTGCAAAGCATGGGTATGACCATTCCCGATGACATTTCCATCATGGGGTTTGACAATTTGGACTGGTCGAAGGATTCTCAGCCCAGCCTGACCACCATCGACCTGCCCGCGACTAAGATGGGTGAAATTGTCGCTCAGCAGGTTGTTGATCAGCTCGAAAATGACACCCCAATTACGAGCGTTTCGTTGCCAGCCCATATCGTGATGCGCAACTCTGTCGCGTGTTCGACATAGCCAGTCGGACTAAAAACGACTGCGTTGGTATTTGAATTTGAAGAGACGACGCAGGCTGAGCTAGAGCACCGCGACTGGTGCTCAAACAGTGCTTTGCGCAACGCATCCCGCACTGCCAATTGCGTCGGCGCAAGTCCCGCACAAAAGGCGTCATCTTTCAGAAAGACAGGTGGGTTGTGAGACCCTGAGGTCTGTTGTGGTGCGGGCGGGGGGACTCGAACCCCCACGGGCATTCGCCCAACAGATTTTAAGTCTGGTGTGTCTACCATTCCACCACGCCCGCGATGACGAAGTGTCACCGATCTGCGTAGCCGCTGCGGTTTCCAAAAACAATGGGTGCGGCGTGGGGTGGCGCGTGTTTTTGGTTAAAGTTCCGTTTCACTCGCACCTTCAGGCGGCAAGTCACGCAGGCGGAAGCGTTCCGGTAACCAAGGGTTGAGCGCAAGCGCTTCGCGCAGGGCGATTTGCCCATCTCGCTCGCGGGCAAGCTGGAACAGGGTCAGGGCACGGCCTGACAAAGCGCCGATATGGTCAGGGGTGATGGTCAGCGTGTGTTCAAGGTCGCGTAGCGCCTTGTCGAATTCTGCGTTCAGGAAATAGACGAAAGCGCGTTGGTTGTAGCCCTCGGCATAGGCGGGGCAGTAGGCGATCAGCGCGTTGAAATCCTTGAGAGCACCGAGATAGTCGTAGGATCCGCGCCGCGACATGCCGCGCGTCAGCATTTCCTGCGCGGTGTCGTCAGGCGCTGTGGTCCAGATTTCCCAAAGCGCGTTGGACAGCTTACGCCCCTCGGCTTCATCTGGCGCGGTCTTTATTTGCGCCATCAGCTCGGTCTGGCGGGCGGAGCGGTCCGGAATCGGCGGGCAGGCGGCAAGCGCCAGCGAGGGCGCGCAAATCAAGGCGAGGGCAAGCATTTTCATGACATAAGTAAAGAAGACGCAAAGCGCGCGCCGGTCAAGTCACGTGGCCGTGCATGTCACTGCGCCCGCCGCAACGAAACGGTTGGGCGGGGCGCGGCGTCTCGGACGTTAAAAGAGGTGGGCCCACCCTGATCGACATAGGGAGGATCGCGGTTCCCCAGCGTATGTGAAACGCCAGCGGCTTGCCTGTCACCGGTGATCGCAAAGCAGCCCGTTCGAACTGCCGCAATCCATCTGTTTGTCTGCGCGCAAAAGGCGCGCTGGTACCGGGGACGGGTTTTAGGGCCCGCGGGTTAACGGGTCATGAGCAGGGCGTACGCTCGATTGCCCTTAACGCACGCTCGCGCTAGATTTTGCGCGAATGAGACGCGGGGCTGAGCCAGATTATGTATGACCCAAAAGGCAATAGCAGGCACCGCGCGACCGAAGCCGTCCAGTTTGATCAGGCCAGCCCGCCGCCGCATCTGCGTTCTGTTGTGCATGGTTTTTTGGACCTTCGCACAGTGACGCACCTGATGCAGGACTACCGGTTTCACGCCTTGCCGGATGCCTGCACCTATTTGGTTTTTGATCAAAACAGGACGGATGTCGCGGGCGTCACGCGCCTGCAGGCCTCCTCAGAGGAGCTTAACCTTGGGCGGAATTTTCACTTCACCAATGTCCGTTTCCTGCCGGGTGTCTGGCAAACGCAGCATGTGCCGGTCTCTTACGGGCAGGTGGACGTGCCCTATACGGGCGCCTTGCCGCTGGCCGCATGGAACCGTGATCTGATCGGAAAGACATTTGCGCAAAAGCAAGAGCTTTTGATCAGCTATGTCGAAGACTTGCTGGATCGCGGATTGGTTGCCCCAAATCCCGTTACCGAGAAAATCTTCGACCAAATCGAGGAGATCTACGCGGTCGCCGACATGGCTGAGGTGGCCGAGCTTTCGCCGCGCCAATTGCAACGGGTCCTAAAAAGCAGCACAGGCTTCACCCCGCATGACTTCTTGAAGGTGATCCGGCTGCAACAATCACTGTTGGGCGAACCCTCGCTCTCCTACGCGGATCAGTCGCATTTCATCCATTCCTTCAAACGCGCCACCGGCTACACGCCCGGTCAATTTGCGAAAAAATTCGATGTCTGAAATCTACAATACCGGCGCGCGGTGACGCTTTAGACCTCTCTTCATGACCTCAAATATGCAGGAGCAAGAGAGATGACAAAGATGAACGCAATCGGATGGTTTGACATTTACGTGGATGATTTGGACCGGGCCACAGGTTTTTACGAAACCGTTTTGGGCTGCAAGTTGGAGCCTATGGGCGATCCCACCGGGGAGCTTCAAATGATGAGCTTCCCGGCCGATATGGCAGCCTACGGCGCAGGCGGCGCGCTGTCGAAATCGCCCTATGCCAAGCCGGGTCCTGGCGGCACCGTGATCTATTTCAACGCCGAGGACTGCGCCGTGCAAGAGGCGCGTGTTGAGGCAGCAGGCGGGCAGGTGATCCGGCCCAAATTCTCCATCGGCGAATTCGGCTTTGTAACGCTGTGCCAGGACAGTGAGGGTAACGTGATCGGCATCGCGTCGATGACCTGATTTTTGGCGAGTTCGGGAGCGGTGTAATGCAAAATTGCAGCGCTTCCGGATTGCCACTGGTTGACGGGGAAGCGAATGCCTGCTTCGGGCCAATACATACCAAATTTCCGAGAAAAACCTAAAGTCAGCATTCGGGGCGACAGATGCTCGTTTAACGCAGACGCGTTCAATGCAACGGCCGGAAATTTGAAGCATTATCCGAACCTTTCTTAAAATGCAGTGTCCCAAAAAACAACGAGCAGCCGTTTCTACAATTCTAAAACAAACGCCTGACCTGAAACTTCGACCAGTGGCCGCATGTGCTCTAGAAATTCACTCGGTCTCCACCCTTAAGGTCTAGTATCTCGCGGGCCTCGTCGGGGGTGGCGACCTGACATCCCAGCTCTTCGACGATGCGCCGGACTTTTGCCACTTGTTGGGCGTTGCTTTCCGCCAGCTTGCCGCGCTCGATGAACAGGCTGTCTTCCAGCCCGACGCGTACATGGCCGCCCATTTGGCTTGCGGTCGTGGCCATCGGGATTTGTGACGCGCCAGCAGCCAGGATTGACCAGCGGTAGTCATCGCCGAACAGTTTGTCGGCAGTCTTTTTCATGAAGACCAGATTGTCGATATCCGCCCCGATCCCGCCCAGAATGCCCATCACGAACTGGATGAACACCGGGGCTTTGAACAGACCCGCATCCATACAGAATTTCAGATTGTAGAGGTGCCCGACGTCATAACATTCGTGTTCGAATTTGATGTCATGGGGGGCCAGCGTCTCGGCGGCTTCGCGGATGTCGCGGAAGGTGTTGCGGAAGATGTTGCCGTCTGACTTGGCGACATAGTCCTTTTCCCAGTCGAACTTCCAATCATCATCACTGTAACGTTTGGCGAGCGGATGAAAGCTGAAATTCATCGACCCCATATTCATGCTGCACATTTCTGCGCTGAAGGTCGCCGCCGGGTTGATCCGGTCTTGGATCGACAATGTCAGCGACCCGCCGGTCGAGATGTTCACCACCGCGTCGGTCGCCTGTTTGATCCGCCCCAGGAATGGTTTGAAATCATCCGGGTTGACTGAAGGTGCTCCGGTTTCATTGTCCCGCGCGTGCAGATGCAGGATAGAGGCGCCCGCCTCCGCGGCCTCAATCGCTTGGGTCGCGATGTCGTCATAGGTGTAGGGCAGGGCGTCCGACATGGTCGGCGTGTGGATCGCGCCGGTGACCGCGCAGGTGATGATAGTGCGCTGTTGTTTCGCCATTGGGTTAGTGTCCTTTGTCGGCGTCGCCGGTGCGCACGCGGTAGCTGAGAGGGAAGAGTTCAAGATCAAAGCGGCTGCGGATCAGGCCCCAGACGCCTTTTGGGGCTTTCAGCATGATCCCGATAGCGACCAGCCCAAGCACGATCAGATAGATGGTGCCTAGGTCGGCCAGCGTTTCGCGCAGCAGGAAGAACAGGATCGTGCCGATGATCGGCCCTTCCAATGTGCCGATCCCACCGATCACCACGATGAAGATCACGAAGGCCGTCCAGTCATTGACCGAGAACGCCGCATCCGGTGAGATGCGCAGTTTTTGCAGAAAGATCAGGCCGCCGATGATCGCCGTGAAGGCGGAGGTCACGACATAGACCTCAAGCTTGGTGCGCCAGATGTTGATGCCCAGACCAGCGGCGGCCACTTCACTGTCGCGGATCGCTGTTAGCGCCAGGCCACGGTTTGAGCGCAGGAACAGGTAGACACAGGCCATGACGGTGATGGCGGCGCCGAGGGCCAGCCAATAGCTGAGCGCCTCGCGCCCCGAACGGGACGCAGCCAAGGATTTGACGACATTCACCGGCAGCGATGACCCTGAGCCGCCCCCCAGTGATGAGGCTTGCGCAAAGCTGAGGCGGAAGACCTCCGCCATGACCCATGTACCGATGGCGAAATAGGCACCCTTGAGGCGGAAGATGAGGGCCGCGATGGGGACAGAGAGAAGCGCGGCAAGTATGCCGCCTGCGAGGATCGCGACGATTGGGTGCAATCCGGCAAACATCGTCAGGGCGAAGAGCAGATAGCCCCCGAAGCCCACATAGGCTTGCTGCCCAACGGATACGAGGCCCGCGTAGCCTGCCATGAGGTTCCACAGCATGGCGAGTGAAAGGTAGAGGTAGATTTCCCCCAAGAGCCGCAGATCAGCCCGGCCTGCCCACCAAGGGGCTGCGGCCAGCACGATCAGGCCAAGGGCTGCGATCAACATGGCCACTTGTGCCGACCGGCTGGTTCTGACGATGCGCGTGCTCAATGGGATACCCTCGGAAACAGGCCCTGCGGGCGGATGGCGAGCACGACGAGGAACGCGATGTGACCGGCCAGCAATTGCCATCCGGGGTCAATCTTGGCCCCGATGGTTTGGGCAACGCCAAGGATGACACCGCCCGCCAGCGTGCCCCACAGGTTGCCGAGCCCGCCGATGATCACGGCCTCAAACCCAAAGATCAGCCGTGCGCCGCCAACGGATGGATCAAAGCTGGTGCGCACACCAAGCAGGATGCCCGCGATTGCGGTGACCGCGAGGGCGAGCGCCATGGCCATGCCAAACACATGCGCCTTGTTCAGGCCCATCAGCTGCGCGATGTCCGAATTGTCGGATGTCGCGCGGAAGGCGCGGCCCAGCGCCGTGCGGTAGAATATGAATTGCAGCCCTGCGATGACCGCGACCGCAATGCCAAATGTCAGCAGCGGCAAGACGCCAAGCGTCAGGCCACCGACGGGCACGCTGGCGGTTTCGATCAGGCCTGCGTTCATCTTTTGCGGATCGGCGGAATAGGCCTCAAGCAGCGCGTTTTGTAGGATGACCGACAGGCCGAACGTCACCAGCAGCGGCGGCAGGATATCATCGCCAAGCGTGCGGTTCAGGATGCCCCGTTGCAGCACGTAGCCGATGCCCGCCATGGCGGGCATGACGATCAACAGGGCGACAAACGGATGAATGCCCAGCATGACCGTGGTCGACAGGCCCATATACGCGGCCAGCACGATCAGATCGCCATGGGCGATATTCACCAGCCGCATCACCCCAAAGATAAGCGACAATCCGGCGGCGAAAAGCGCGTAGAGCCCGCCCAGAAGCGTGCCTTGCACGATGGCAGAAATCCAATCCATTAGGCCTCTACTCCGAAATAGGCGCGGGTGATGTCGTCGCGTGAAATGCTGTCAGTTGCACCCGATAGCGACACACGGCCTTCCTGCAGGCAATAGACCCGCGATGAGACGGACAGCGCTTTGCTGATATCCTGTTCCACGATCACGGCGGTCATGCCGTCGCCAACGACCTGGGGCAGCGCGTCGTAGATGGATTTGATGATGACAGGGGCAAGGCCAAGGCTGATTTCATCAAACAGGATCAGATCGGGGTTCGCCATGAGCGCGCGCGCGATTGCCACCATTTGCTGCTGGCCGCCGGATAACGTGGTTGAGGCCTGGTCTTTGCGTTCCTCAAGGATCGGGAACAGGGCATAGACTTTTTCAAGCGACCACGGCCCTGCGCGCCCGGTCTGCGCCCCGATCATCAGGTTCTCGGCGACCGACAGCGACGGGAACAGCTGGCGGCCTTCGGGGACCAGCGCGATGCCTTTGCCCGCGACCTGGTCCGCACGCAACGCGCCTATGGCCTCGCCTTGATAGCTCACCTGTGCCGCGTCGTTCTTCAACAGCCCGGCGATGGAGCGCAACAGAGTCGTCTTACCCGCGCCATTCGCGCCGATGATGGCGACGACCTCGCCTGCGGCGATCTGCATATCGATGCCAAACAGGGCTTGGAAATCGCCATAATGCGCATCCAGATTGCGCAGCGACAAAACGGGATCAGGCATCGGCGGCGATCCCCAGATAAATCTCTTTCACTTCGGCGCTGTTCATGATGGCTTTGGGCTCGCCTTCAGCAATCTTGCGCCCGAAGTCGATGACGATCAGCCGCTCGGCGACGGCCATCAGGGCATGGACGACATGTTCGATCCAAATGATCGTGGTACCGTTTGCGTGGATGCGTTTGATCGTGTCTATCAGGGCGCCGCATTCGGCGTCGGTCAGCCCGCCGGCGATTTCATCGAGCAAGAGCAGCTTGGGCTTGGCTGATAGTGCGCGGGCCAGTTCCAGCCGCTTGCGTTCAAGCAAGGATAGCGATCCGGCACGCATATTGGCTTTGTCGAAAAGGCCCGTTTCTTCCAGTACATTAAGCGCGTGATCCTCAGCCTCGCGCCCGCGCAAACCAGCCCCTTGGGTGGCCCCGACAAGGGCGTTTCCAAACACCGTCATGCCGACAAAAGGTTGCGGGATCTGGAAGGATCGCGCCACGCCCATCTTGCAGCGCGCCGCGGCTGGCAATTTGGTGATGTCTCGCCCGTCAAACCGGATCGTGCCGCTGTCTGCGCGCAACGCCCCGGTGATCAGGTTAAAAAGCGATGTCTTGCCCGCACCGTTGGGCCCAAGAATGCCGACGGCTTCCCCTTGGGCCACGTCAAAGCTGCTGGCGTCGGCCACGGTCACCGCGCCGAACGACTTTTGCAGGTCTTTGATGGACAGAAGTGCGGACAAGACAGGTTTCCTTAGCTCAGCAGTTTCAGCTTGCCGCCCACTGGGATGTTGGGCGCGGCTGCGTTGTTGGTGATGACCAGTTCCATCGCGTCGCCGGTTTTCTGCCACTGGCCCGCGACCAGCGGGGTTTTGGTGACATTGGGCACAGGGCCCGCGCCAAAGTTCACGTCGCCCACGATGGTGGACATGTTGGTCGCTTTGATCGCATCGACAATTGCCATTGGGTCATCCAGGTCGGCGGCACGCGCTACGACATCGCGCACCACCTCAAACAGCGCATGTTTGAAGCCAATGGGTTGGGTCCAAGGACGCCCCGTCGCGGCGGTATACCCGTTCGCCAGATCACCCGCGCTTTGCCCTGTCAGGGAAGAGTTGAACGGGTGGTTCGGGCTCCACCAAATCTCAGAGGTCAGCCCATCGCCCCGATCACCAAGGCTTTCGATAACGGATGGGAACAGAAGCGCCTTGCCGATGGTCACAACCTTCGGGCGGAAATCCTGCTGCGCGGCTTGCGCCCAGAAGGTCGCGAAATCCGGTGGGATCATGTTGCCGGTGATGATCTCGCAGCCTGCGTCTTTGAAAGCGGCGATGTAGTTGCTGAAATCATCGTTGAGCGGCTGGTACCTGCCCGGATCAGTCAGGGTATAGCCCGCCTCAGACAGTGGTTTGGGGAAGCCCAGCTCTGGATCGCCCCAAGCGTTGCCGTCCGCATCATTGGGGAACAGCCCGCCGATGTTCTTAGCGGCACCGGAACTGCCCCAAAGATCAAGGAAGTTGCCGATGACATCTTCAAGGCCCCAGAAGAAATGGTAGGTAAAATCAAAGCCTTGCGCCGGGTTGCCGTTGCGTCCGAAGAAATAGGGCTGCCACGGACAATCTGTGGTGATGCAGGGCACTTCATTGATCTCGGCCTGATCGGAAACCGGGTTTGTCGTGTCGGGCGTCGAGGCCGCGACCATGATGTCGACCTCATCGCCCAAGATCAGGTCAGCGGCGACTTCGGCGGCGCGGTTGGGGTTGGACTGGCTGTCTTTCGAGATGATCTCGATATTGTAGGACTTACCGTTATTCTCCACGCCGCCCGACAGGGCCGCCTTGATGCCTTCGAGGACGAAATCGTCCGCTTCGGCAAAGCCTGCGAGCGGCCCGGTCCGTGGGCTGACATGGCCCACCTTGATCGTCGGCGCCTGTGCATAGGCGCGGCCGGATGTCAGGATTGCGGGGGCTGCGACAGTTGCGGCGAGCCCACCCAATACGTGGCGTCTGTTTGGTGTCTTTTTCATCTTTGCTCCTCCCAAAGCTATGGTCAGTCGGGTAAAATTTCTTCCAGTTTCTTGAGGTGTTCGGCAACGCGGGCTTTCGTCTCCTCCAGATCGCCCGGTTTCCAGTCGCGCAAACCTGCGCCTGCGGCCATGCCGCTGCGACCCGCATCGCGCATCTTTTGTAGGTAAGGGGACGGGGTGCCTGAGGTGTCTAGGTCGAACAGAACCTGGGTGTGGATGTCTTGGGTCAGTTCCAGCCCGACAAGGTCTGCGTTTTCTAGAGGGCCAAGCACCGCGAGCCTGCGGCCAAAGCTGGCCTTAACCACGTTGTCCACCGTTTCGGCGTCGCAGATGCCATTCTCGACCAGAGAAATCGCCTCGCGCCACAGCGCATGTTGCAAGCGGTTGCCGATGAAGCCGGGGACGTCCTTTTCGACCATCGCGGGGGTCTTGCCCGCTTGGGCCAGCAGGTCAAACATGCGCTGCGCCAGCGTGGGATCGGTCCATTCGGTTTTGACCACTTCCACCAGCGGGATCATATGCGGCGGGTTCCACCAATGGGTGCCTAGTGCGCGGTGGCGACCAGACAGACCGCCCATGATTTTGGAGATTTGAATGACGGATGTGTTCGATGCAAGGATCGCGTCTTCTGGCGCGTGGGCTTCGATATCCGCGAAAATCCGTTGCTTCAGCTCGAGCTTTTCGGGGGCTGCTTCAAAGACAATATTGGCGTCGCTGACAGCATCGGCCACGTCATTCGCAAGGCGCACGCGTCCTATGGTCTCTTCGACTTCATCCGTATCAGCACCAAGCAACGTCAGGCTTTCAGCAATGCGTGCAGGACAGGTGGCCAGCATATCGGCGACCGGGTCGGTCACGCTGACCGGGTGCCCAGCACGGGCGAAAGTCAGGGCAATGCCATGCCCCATCAACCCAGCGCCGATCACGGCGATATGTTGTGCCGCGTGTGTCATCCTGCGGTGTAGCCGCCATCGGCGTAAAGAATGTGCCCGGTGTAGAAATCCGACGCCGCCGAGGATAAGAACAGCAGCGGCCCGGCGAGGTCTTCGGGCTCACCCAAACGCCCCTTGGGCACGCGGGCGAGGAAGCCGTTTCGCACGGCGGTCGCCTCCTCCGTGTCTTCAAACATCCACGCGGTCAGGGGCGAGCGGAACACCGTCGGCGCGATTGCGTTCACAGTGATGCCCGTTGGCCCCAGCTCGCACCCCAACGATTTGGTCATACCATCTACGGCGGCCTTGGACGCACAATAGGCGGTGTAGCCTGCCGGGTGGCCCAATAGACCACGGGCAGAGGAGACGAACACGATCTTGCCGCCGTCGCCTTGCGCCTTCATCTGCGCCGTGACCGCACGCGCGATCAGCCAGCTTTGGGTGACATTGGCGTCCATCACCCCATCAAAAGTCTCAGGCGCCATATCTTCGATCTTGGCCACCTTGTTCATGCCAGAGGCCACGACCAGAATGTCGACCCGCCCGAAGGCCTTGACCGCCTCGGCCACCATATCGGCGCAGGCGGCTTCGCTGTCCGGGCGGGCGTTGATCTGGTGGACCTCACCGGTGCATTTGGCAGCAACTTCGGCCATGGCCGCGGCATTGCCTGCGGCCAGCACGACCTTGCAACCAGCACCCGACAGACATTGCGCGGCAACCGCACCAAAGGCCCCGGACGCGCCGGTGATCAGGGCAACCTTGCCCTTCACGTCGAACATGGAAAGTGGGTTGTCGAGCGACATGGGGCTACTCCGGTCTTTTACCGCCGGGATACGGGATCACGACGAGCATTTTGCAGATGTGGTTGGTCTTGTTCTCGATCCGGCGGACCTCACCCGGGGGGATGGTGCAGCTGTCCATCGGGCCAAGGACGGTTTCAGCGCCATCCACCTCGACGGTCATTTCGCCTTCAAGAACGACATAGACTTTCTCGAACGGGGTGCTGTCAGGACCAGCGCCGCCGCCGGGAAGGAATTGCGAAAAGCCGATCCATTGGTTTTCCGGCCCGCCGTCTTCAAACCCTTGCAACCGCAGCCCGGTGACGCCCCAATGGTTAGGGGCGTCATATGTTTCAGCGTCGGCAAATCGCTTGAGGTGCATCAGAAAGCCTCTCCAGCTTCGATGCGGTAGGCTTGCTGTTTGTCAGTGATCGCAACCAGGCGGATGATGCAGCCGTCGCCGCGGTCCCAGTTCCAAGGGAAGAACGCAAAGGTGACGCGTTTACCGGTGACGGCATCCAGATCGCCGCCTACGTTTTCGATGCCCAGAATGCCGTTGGAAAACAGGGTGTTGTGTACCGGCTCCCATTCGGGGAAGTCATCTTTCCAGTCATTGCCGCCGGACCATTCCTTATACTCTTCCTCAAGGTGAGGCAGAATCGGGCCGTTGCGCTGCGGGCCGATGGCTGTGGCAAGCGGGTGGTCATTGGCTTGCGTGTCGTGGCCGACAACCTTCACACCCTTTTCCACCATCCAATCGGCGGCAGAAGGCACCAGGCCGGGGCAATAGGCAAAGTAATCGCCATCTTCATATTGCTTGTGCCAGCCGGTGTTGATGATCAACACATCGCCTTTGCGGATCGCATGACCGCAGGCCTTTTCCAGATCCTCGCCCGTGATGCTTTCCCACTTCTTCTTGGGGATCGACACGACAAGACCGGAGCCGAAGAAATGCGGCAGCGGCACTTCGTCGATGAACGGCGTGCCCTGAACAACATGGGCGGGCGCGTCGATATGCGTGGTGACGTGCATCGTTGTGGTGATGGTTTGGCTGAGGACGCCAGACTTCGCCATGTAATGCTTCCGCTCGATCGCGACGTCTTTGAAATAAGGCCAGTTTGGGCACTGGTAGCCAAACCGATGGCTCAGGTTCACGAACTCGAGCCCCATGTCGTTGTTCAGATTGTCCTGAAAATCAATTCCGCGGATTGTTACAGTCATCGTTCTCTCCCAAAGACGTCAAATCAAGTGTTTCGCATTATGGTGCAATATGTACCGTATTGCGGTCAACTATTGATTTCTAATTTTTGCACCTTTAGGATATTCGCAACGCCAGAACCGAAATATGCGAAGTGAGGCCAATAGATTGAACGTCCAGGAAACCCATAAAACACAAGGCATTCAGGTCATTTCGCGGGCCGCCGACATCTTGCGTGTGTTAGGGGCAAACTCTGGCGGACTAAGCCTTGGGCAGATCGCGCGTAAAGTCGAATTGCCCCGCTCTACGGTACAGCGGATCGTCAGTGCGCTGATCCATGAAGGCCTTGCCGCATCCGATGGAGGCAATGGGGGAATCAGGCTCGGTGATGAAATCCGGGTGCTGGCAAATGCACCTGCTTTTGATTTGCGCGAGTACTTTCGCCCGCTCTTGGAGCAGATCGCTGCGGCAACATCCGAGACGGTGGATCTTGCGGTGCTCGAGGGGCCGCACATGCGGTTCATCGATCAAATTGAAGGCAGCCAGCGGCTCCGAACTGTCTCAACAATCGGTGACAAGTTTCCGCTCACGACAACGGCCAATGGGAAAGCAGCTCTTGCGCAGTTGAGCGAAACCTCGGCGCGCGCGCTGATTTCAGCGGAACTCGGTTCTGATGGAGATGTCGACGCACTGATGGCGGAGCTGTCCCGCATTCGGGACGGCGCTATCGCGAGCGATCTCGGTGAACATTCGGAAGAGGTCTGCGCGTTGGGCTTTGCTGTCATCGGCCCCAACAAGGAGATCGCAGCGATCTCTGTTCCGGTTCCGAGTAGCCGATTTCATCGGATTAAGGCTGATCTCACAAAGAAACTGGACCGAATTAAAGGCAAAGATATTTTGCCAGTTTAAGAGTACTTAACTCCGCTCGAACGCCCGACTTCGATCTCTGATCGTCGATGTTGTTGGGCGGAAATGAATGAAGCGGACATTGGCACAGTCGCAACGAAAGGGTAGTTTGGTGCCGCATAGGCGACATTGAAACAGCTTAGCCTCTCTCGCCCGCGAATCGCGCCGCCCAATCCTCACGCTGCTCGTCTGTGATTTTGGCAAAAAGAACATCCGGCACGGTGAAGGCGTGACCTGCGGGCAAGGCGGTTAGCGCGGCCTCGACATCGTCGGGCCAGCTGGTGTCGAGCGTATTCATGCCAGACAACATCTTGGCGGCGGCCTCCGGGATGAAGGGCGCAGACAGTACAGCGTAGACGCGGATTAGGTTGAGAGCGAGGCGAATTTGCGCGGCGGCTTTATCGGGATTGGTTTTGAAGACGGTCCAGGGCGCTTCCGCCTGCAAATATTCGTTTCCGGCGGTCCAGATGCCCCGCAGCTCATTCGCGGCTTTGCGGACTTCCATATCGGCCATAAAGCCTTCGTAAGCTCTGATTTTATGAGTTAAATCAGCGATGAGTGTGGTTTCAGAGTCTCCGAACTCGCCGCCTTCGGGCACGGCCTCTGAGAATTTGGAGCGGCAGAATTTTGTGACACGGCTCACAAAATTGCCCAGTACATCGGCCAGGTCCTTGTTCACCCCGGCCTGGAAATTTTCCCAGGTAAACTCGCTGTCAGAATTCTCCGGCGCATGGCTCAGCAGCCACCAACGCCAGTAATCGGCAGGCAAGATGTCGAGCGCCTGATCCTGAAAGATGCCGCGCCCCTGCGACGTGCTGAACTGCCCACCATCATAGTTGAGGTAGTTGAACGACTTGATGTAGTCGACCAGTTTCCACGGCTCGTTCGAGCCCATGATTGTGGCCGGGAAGCTGAGCGTATGGAAAGGCACGTTGTCCTTGCCCATGAATTGCACGTAGCGCACGTCATCGGCGCCCTTGTCAGTGCGCCACCAACGCTCCCAATCTCCGCCGGTCTTGTCGGCCCATTCCTTGGTGGCCGCGATATATTCGATGGGCGCGTCGAACCAGACATAGAAGACCTTGCCCTCCATGCCCGGCCAATCGGAGTCGCCACGTTTGACCGGCACGCCCCAGTCCAGATCGCGGGTGATACCGCGATCCTGCAACCCGTCGCCGTCATGGAGCCATTTCTTGGCGATGGATGTGGTCAACACGGGCCAAGGTTTGTCTCTGACGGTTTTGCTGTCGATCCAATCGGACAGCTTGTCCTTCAGCTGGCTTTGCTTGAGGTAGAGATGCTTGGTGTCGCGCACCTCCAGATCGGTGGAGCCGGAAATAGCGCTGCGCGGCTCGATCAGATCGGTCGGGTCCAGCTGCTTGGTGCAGTTTTCGCATTGGTCGCCGCGGGCTTTATCGTAGCCGCAATTGGGGCAGGTGCCCTCAATATAGCGATCCGGCAGAAACCGCCCGTCGGCATGGGAATAAAACTGCTGCTCGGACACTTCCTCGATCAATCCTTCATCGGCCAAGCGGCCCGCGAAATGCTGGGTGAGCGCGCGGTTTTGATCTGAGGATGATCGGCCAAAATGATCAAAGCTCAGGCCAAAGCCTTCGCCGATGCGGGCTTGAACCTCATGCATTTCGGCGCAGAACTCGGCAACTGGTTTGCCTGCCTTTTTGGCAGCCAACTCAGCAGGCGTCCCATGCTCGTCTGTGGCGCAGATGAACATCACCTCGTCGCCCCGCGCGCGGCAGTAGCGGGCGTAAAGATCGGCTGGAAGCTGAGAGCCGACAAGATTGCCCAGATGCTTGATCCCGTTGATATAGGGGATTGCGGAGGTGATGAGGATACGGGCCATAAGACGCGCCTTCGTTGTTCAGGTTTCCCCCTGTAAACCAAGGCCGCGCAAGGTGCTAGTGCCGGAGCCTCGGGCGGGAATATTTTTGAAACAATGAAGTTGGGTCCGCCGCCTAGCCTCAACGGGCCCAAGCCAGCTTCATCATCTGCGGCCATCGGCAGTCCTATCTGGCCCGGAACCACATGGTGCATTTGCCTTGGCCAAGTAAGCCTGGCCACATCTTCATTGTTTCAAAAATATTCCGGGGGTGAGGCGCATCGCCCCCTGCTACCGCGCCGCCGGCAGGCGGCGCAAAACCTGCTATTCCTTGTCGCGCTGTCGTTTCAATAGTCGTCCAATCGTGATCGACGTGCGCGGCGTGTAGACGTACGGTGTTTTGGCGTCGACGGTTTTACGGACTTTCATGCGGCTGAGGCCAAACAGGATCAGCGCGGCATGGCCTGCGGAGATCAGCAAGAACAGCGCTTGTGGCCCGAATGCGTCAATCAGGCCCGAGGCGACCAGAGGCGAAGCAATCGCGCCAATGGCGTAGAAAAACATCAAGGCGGCGGATAGCTCTACGCGTTCTTCTGAGCTTGCGAAATCATGGGCATGCGCGGCGGAGACCGAAAAGATCGGGAAGGTCGTGATGCCAAAGAGAATGGCAGCGACCATTACCGCGGCCGTGCCGCCGCCGGCCAGCAAGATGGTGACAGCACAGGACATGATCGCCGCGACCGACAGCCAAATCAGCACCCAGCGTCGGTCATATTTATCCGCAGCCCAGCCGGCGGGGTATTGTGCAAGCGCGCCGCCCAGCACGAAGGCTGCCAGAAAATACCCGATTTGTTCCGCGCCAAGCCCGACCTCCTGACCATAGATTGGGCCGACCATACGGAAGGCGGCTGAGGTCAACCCCGCCACCATCACGCCCGCGACGGCCAGTGGCGATTTGGCCCAGGCAAGTTTTGGGCGCAAACGCGGGGCGGTGGGCGTTTCGGGTTGCTTGATGGTCGTCAGCGTCAACGGAAGAAGCGAGGCGCAACATAGCAGGGCCAGCAGGTTGTAGGAAACGTAAGAGGCGGGCTCCAACACGCCAATCATCAGCTGCGCCACCAACGACGCGCCCATGTCGACAATACGGTAGGTGCCCATCGCGCGGCCGCGCGTTTCATTGGTGACTTTGGCGTTCAGCCAAGCCTCGATCACCGTGTAGCAGCCCGCCACGCAAATGCCGGAGGCCACGCGCATCAGCGCCCATGCATAGGGGTCGATCACCAGCATATGGGCCAAAAGCCCTATGGCGCCGGATGCGGTGAAGGCCGCAAAAGCGCGGCTATGCCCGACAGAGCCCATCAGGCGCGGCGCCCACCAGCAGCCGATGAAAAAGCCGATGAAATGCGCGGAGCCCAAAAGCCCCACTTGTTGGGTCGAAAAATCCAGTGCCAAGCCGGACAGCGCATCCAGCGGGCCCACGCCGCCAGAGCTGAGCTGCAACAAGATGACAGATAAAAACAAAGCGGCGAAGGAAATGAGCATGCGCATGATCTGAGCTAGACCATGCGCATGCGCCGGATGCTATCAGGTTTTCGACGCGAAACGTCGAATATAGCACCTTGCCCGACTATTTTTTGACACGCGCCACAATATCAAGCTGCACCTGATCATCCACCAAGTTGCTATATCCTGTCGCACCAAAAGCGCTGCGGCTTAGTGTGCCGTTCAGCCGGAAGCTGAGACGGGACAGATCATTCGGATCGGTGCCGCGTTGCCGAAACAGCGCTGCGTTCAGGGTTACGGGCCGGCTGACACCGCGCATCGTCAGCGTGCCGTCAATTTGCGCGCCATCTGACAATCGGCCGGACCCGTTCAGCCGGATCCGCGTGGATTGGAACCGAATGGTCGGATGCGCCTTTGCATGGAGGACGCTAGCCCCTTTCAGCGCTTCGGTGGCGAAGAACAGCCCCGTTTTAGCGCGGCGCACATCTACGGTGACATCCACACGCGAGTTGCGCAGATTTTGCAGATCAATCGCGATATTTGATGCGGTGACCGGCATCTCGCCGCGCGCATCCGCCGCGTTCAGTTTGAAGATAAAGCCAACCTGCGATTTGTCGGACTCCAGCGCGTAGGCTTGGGGTGCGGCAAAAAGGGCTGCGGGCAACAAGAGGGTAATAACCAGGGCGAGCAGTCTGAGCATGAGGTCTCTCCTTGTGAACTTAAGCTAGAGGGAAAACGCCTGAAGGCCGCTCTTTATTCATTCACACGCGATCACTGTGACGTGCGTGCTTGCCCCTGCGCGGCAATGCGCTAGCTTGGCAAAAAACAAATCTCCCTCAGAAAGCTCGCGCTCATGAAAACCATTCCGCTTGGACAAACCGATATTCAGGTCTCGCAACTTTGCCTTGGGTCGATGACCTGGGGGACGCAAACCTCAGAGGCGGGTGGCCACGCGCAAATGGATATGGCGTTGGATGCGGGCATCAATTTCATCGACACGGCGGAGGCCTACCCGGTCAACCCGATGAACAAGGAAAACGCCGGAAAGACGGAGGCCATCATCGGCACCTGGCTGGCGGACCGCGGCAAACGTGACGATGTGGTCATCGCCAGCAAATGCGCAGGGGCGGGAAATTACATTCGCGACGGAGAAGAGATATCCGGCAAGGTGATCCATGAGGCGGTCGAGGGCTCACTCAAGCGGATGCAAACGGACTATATCGACCTCTACCAACTGCATTGGCCCAACCGGGGCAGCTATATGTTCCGCCAGAATTGGACCTATGACCCGTCGGGCCAGGACAAAGCCGCAAGCCGCGCGCATATGGAAGATGTGCTAGGCGCGCTGCAGCGCGAGGTTGATGCGGGCCGCATCCGCGCCTTCGGGCTGAGCAATGAAAGCGCCTGGGGCACCTGCCAATGGCTGGATGTGGCCGAAAAAATGGGCGGGCCACGGGTTGAAACGATGCAGAACGAATACTCGCTGCTGTGTCGGATGTATGACACCGATATGGGGGAGCTGGGCCACAATGAGCAGATCACCCTGCTGGCGTTTTCGCCTTTGGCGACCGGCCTTTTGACTGGCAAATACCAAGGCGGAGCGGTGCCCGAAGGCTCCCGCGCCTCAATCGGACCAACATTGGGTGGGCGCATGTCGGAGCGGGTTCTGCCTGCCGCGCAGCTCTATCTGGATATTGCTGCCAAGCACGGACTTGATCCGGTGCATATGTCGCTGGCCTGGTGCAACCAGCGCCCGTTCCCAGTCAGCCCGATCTTTGGGGCCACGACCACTGAGCAATTGCAGCATATCATCGATGGCAAGGATTTGGTTCTGAGCGCGGAGGTCATGGCCGAGATCGACGAGGCGCAGCGCGCCATCCCGATGCCCTATTGATGGAAATTCGCGCGGCGCTTGCCTCGGAACTTGCCACAGTCCGCCTCTCGGCTACTGCGCGGACGGGCTCGACCGGGTGTCTTTTGAAAAGCAGCTGCAAGTGCTAGTCAAGGCGAGGCAAATCCGGTCGGCGGGCGGCGTCTAACGAGCGGTCCACAAAACGGATGTAGCGTGCAATTTCCTCAAGGTGACCTTCCCAGTCGGGGACGCACCGGTATTGCGCCTCATAGAGTTCGCAGTCGCGGCTCCTTTTGCTGAACTCTATCAGCTCCTCAAAATGGATCGTTGTCAGATCAGCGTCCTCGGCGAAAGAAAGGGAGCCGACGTCACAGCGATCATTGCATCTCATAACGACGTAGCGCCCCTGAAAAAGACGCTGGGTGGAAAGGTATATCCGCGACAAGTTGGCGTCATCTGATTTAAGTCTGCTGAAGTCCACCGTCGCGGGCTCCAGCAATGCGAGGCGCGACGCGTGGGTTGGGCGGTCAAATGCATTCTTCCCGGTCAAAGCATGATAGGTATAGTGGAAGCCGGGCTCCCGCTTGAAAAACGTCCCATCGTGCAGGCGCAACTTATCCCCAAAGTCATTCCAATACCCTGCCGAGCGCGTGCCGCAATGGGTGTAAAATGAGAATGCCTGACGGTCGAGCGACGCGCCGCGTTGGAACACGCCGTCTGTCACCTGCGTCTGGTCGCGGCTGTCGGTTGTGATGTGGCATTCGTCCGCTGACGTGGGGTGATACCGATGTGGGAGGCTGAAAAATTGCCCCGACATTGACTTTACGACATGGCCTTGCGGGATATCGGTGCAGTCATATTCGGTACAAAACGCGGCCCATTCCTCTGCTTTCGAGATGGCGGCTTGCTGATACTGCACGGTCTCCCACGGTTCTGGAATGGGCATGGTTTTGAACGTGTAGACCACAAAGGCAAAGACGCCCGCACTAAGCAAGGCAAAGACCAACAGCCCCGTGATCAGGGTGTCTTTGAAAAAGCGCATTATGTTCATAGCTGACCTACTAATCTCAAAAATATGACCTCACTATGGCCCGAACTTATAGGTGCCTTGCTGTCAGCGCGCGGCCTTTTTGTATGAGACGCGCCAGATCGTTTTTCCGCAGGTTTCGGTAAATGGCCGTTTTGGCCGCAAAGTGTCGAAAACCAGCTTGATACTTGCACGCGAAACTGGCCCTCTTCAAAAAAATGAAAGGGAGCCCAATGCCGCTGACCATGAACCGAGATGTTTTCATCACTTGCGCCGTGACCGGATCGGGGTCCACCCAAGACCGCAGCCCGCATGTGCCGCGCTCGCCCAAACAAATCGCCGACAGCGCGATTGCCGCGGCCAAGGCGGGAGCTGCGATTGTGCATTGCCATGTGCGCGACCCGAAAACGGGCGTGCCCTCACGCGAGCTGAGCTACTACCGCGAAGTGACAGAGCGTATTCGCGACGCCGAGGTCGATGTGGTGCTGAACTTGACCGCGGGTATGGGCGGTGACATGATTTTTGGGTCGCCCGAGCGGCCATTGCCGCTCGCGGATGGCACCGACATGATCGGGGCCGCAGAACGCGTGCAGCATGTGGCTGAATGCTTGCCGGAAATTTGCACGCTTGATTGCGGCACGATGAATTTTGCGGAAGCGGACTACGTGATGACCAACACACCCGGTATGCTTACCGCAATGGGCCGCATGATGACCGAGCTTGGCGTGAAGCCAGAGATTGAGGCGTTCGACACCGGCCATTTGTGGTATGCCAAGCAGTTGGTGAAGGACGGCGTGCTCGACAGCCCCGCGCTGGTCCAGCTGTGCATGGGGGTGCCCTGGGGCGCGCCCAATGACCTGAACACGTTCATGGCTATGGTCAACAATGTCCCCGAGGACTGGACCTGGTCGGCCTTCTCACTGGGAAGGGATCAGATGCCTTACGCTGCGCAAGCTGTGCTGGCGGGCGGCAATGTACGGGTGGGGCTGGAGGACAACCTGATGCTCGACCGCGGGGTTTTGGCGACCAATGAAGCCTTGGTCGGACGCGCTGTCGAAGTCATCGAACGGCTGGGGGCGAATATTATGGGGCCTGACGCAGTGCGCGAAAAGCTCGGGCTTGTGAAGCGGGCGCCGAAATGAGGGCGCTTGCCCTCATCGCGCTGATGCTGGTGGCGGGCTGCGCCAGCGTTGTGCCGCCCAGCTACCGCGACACGAGCGTTCTAATCTCTTCCAAGGCGGCGTTTGACGCGCAGGCCTATGCGGGGACCTGGTATGAGATCGCGAGCTATCCAACTCCGTTTCAGGAAGGATGCACCCGAACGCAGGCCTCGTACACCGCTCGGCTGGAAGGCGGGTATGACGTGCTGAACCAATGCCTGGTCAGCCGACAGCTCAAGGAAATCAGCGGCACCGCATTGCCCGACGGGCCCGGGCGTTTGCTGGTCTCATTCAAAGGCGTGCCCTTTGTCAAAGCGCCTTACTGGGTGCTGTGGGTCGATGCGGATTATGAGACGGCCGTGGTCGGCAGCCCATCGGGACGGGGCGGCTGGATCCTCAGCCGCACGCCGGACATTCGCGATGACAAGCTGACCGCAGCGCGCCAGATACTAGCGTTCAATGGGTATGACTTGGGCGCGTTGAGGATGACCCCGCAATGATTTTGTTCCTGTTGCTGCTGGTCGCTCTTGTTCTCGCGATCCTGCTGTCGGTTTTTGGCGGGCGGTTCGAGATACGCAAGCCCGCGATCATTTTGACAGGGCTGGGTGTCGCCGGGGCGGTGTTTTTCTTTGCCCTTCTTGGGATCACGGACAATGGGGCATTTGCGATCTTGGCGATGATTGGCCCGTTGGTTTGCCTGATTTCGGTGATTGGATTGTTGAGCCTGGCCATTTTGTGGGCCTATCGCCGCTGGAGCGGCTTTTACGAGGAGCGTTGAGATGAGCACAGCTTGTATCGTCGGCGGCGGCGTGATTGGCGGCGGTTGGGCCGCGCGGTTCTTGCTTATGGGCTGGGACGTGCGGGTGTTTGACCCCGACCCGGAGGCGGAGCGCAAGATCGACGAAGTTTTGGCCAATGCGCGGCGCTCCTTGCCGGGCTTGTCAGATCAGGCGATGCCCGCGGAGGGCGTGCTGAGCTTTCATGACGATATGGCCGATGCTGCGTCGGGCGCCGTATGGATACAGGAAAGCGTGCCGGAGCGGCTGGAGCTGAAACATAAGGTCTACGTGTCTTTGCAGGCGGTCTGCGATGAGGGGGCGGTGATTGCGTCCTCCACCTCCGGATTCAAACCGTCCCAGCTGCAGGAAGGTGCGGCGAGGCCTGGCCAGATCCTCGTGGCGCATCCGTTCAACCCGGTCTACCTGCTGCCTTTGGCGGAGTTGGTGCCCTCGGACGCCAACACGCCTGAGATGATCGAGGGGGCGCAAGACGTATTGCGCGCGATTGGCATGTACCCGCTGCATGTGCGCAAGGAGATCGACGCGCATATTGCCGACCGGTTCCTGGAGGCCGTCTGGCGGGAGGCGCTGTGGCTGGTCAAGGACGGCGTGGCCACGACAGAGGAAATTGACGACGCCATTCGCTACGGGTTTGGCATTCGCTGGGCGCAGATGGGCCTGTTTGAAACCTACCGCGTGGCAGGCGGTGAGGCGGGGATGAAGCATTTCATGGCGCAGTTTGGCCCGGCGCTGAAATGGCCCTGGACCAAGCTGATGGATGTGCCGGAGTTCACTGACGAGCTGGTCGACTTGATCGCGGGCCAGTCAGATGCGCAATCGGGCCAGTATTCGATCCGGGAGTTGGAACGCATCCGCGACAATAATCTGGTGGCGATGATGCGGGCCTTGAAGGCGCAGGATTTTGGGGCAGGTGCGCTGTTGAACAAGGCGGAGCCCGCGAAGCCTGCCCTTGGCGATGTGTCGAAACCCATCCTGACCGCGTCGCGCGCGGTGCCTTTGGATTGGACGGACTATAACGGCCATATGAACGAGGCGCGGTATTTGCAGGCCTTTGGCGACGCAACCGACCGGTTCATGGAGATGGTAGGCTGCGACGCCGACTATATTGCGTCAGGCGGCAGCTACTTCACGGCGGAGACCCATATCCGGCATTTGGATGAAGTGCATGCAGGAGCCCGGATCACGGTTGAGACGCAAGTGCTGCTGGGCGAGGGAAAGAAGATGCATCTGTTTCATGTGATGCGGGAGGGCGAACGGATGTTGGCTACGGGCGAGCATATGCTGATCCATGTGTCTTTGGAGACGCGCAAAGCATCCATTCCAGCCGATCATATCGCCGCATGTCTGGCTGAGATTGCGAATGCGCATGCGGTGCTTGATTTGCCAGAGGGCACGGGTGCTGCGGTGGGCAAGAGATGAAGGTTCTGATCACCGCAGGTGCCTCCGGCATCGGGTTGGCCATGGGCAAAGCGTTTGCGGCTGCGGGCGCGGATATTTGGGTCACCGATGTGGACACGACCGCTTTGGCATCGGTCCCTGACGGGTGGTGCAAGAGCGAGGTGGACGCGAGCGACGAGCAGAGCATGGCCGCGCTTTTTGGTGAGATTGAGCGCGCGTGGGGCGGGCTTGATGTGCTTTGCGCCAATGCGGGGATCGCAGGGCCGACGGCTTTGGTTGAAGACGTGGCACTTGCTGATTTCCAACGCTGCATGGCGGTGAATTTGGAAGGCGCGTTTTTGGCGGCGAAATATGCGACGCCGTTGATGAAACGGGCGGGGGCGGGGAGCATGGTTCTGACCTCCTCCACCGCTGGTTTATACGGATTTCCGAACCGCGCGCCTTACGCATCCGCCAAATGGGCCATCATCGGGTTGATGAAGACGCTGGCCATGGAGTTGGGCCCGTTTGGCATTCGCGCTAATGCGATTTGCCCGGGCGCCGTGGAAGGCCCACGCATGCAAGGCGTCATGGAGCGGGAGGCGGCGGCCAAGGGCATGTCTTATGAGGCGATCTACGAGGGTTACGCCAAAGGCACGTCACTGG
Organism: Litoreibacter sp. JB4-2; assembly: GCF_055693445.1. Taxonomy (NCBI): domain Bacteria; kingdom Pseudomonadati; phylum Pseudomonadota; class Alphaproteobacteria; order Rhodobacterales; family Roseobacteraceae; genus Litoreibacter; species Litoreibacter sp. JB4-2. The sequence continues at coordinate 1,380,342 of NZ_CM146334.1, read as the reverse complement.
GCGCTTTGGTCCGCGCCGAAGACATCGCGGATATGGCGGTGTTCCTGGCCTCACCCCAGGCCAGAATGGTTTCAGGGCAGGTGATGGCGGTAGACGGGCATACGGTGAACCCGGACCCGAAAATTTAGACATCTTGATCTAAATGTGCAGCTTCGCTGCGCGGTATTGATTTTGCTCTTTGAGGAGGCGCGGCCTCCTCAGCCGCAAGGGCAAACGCCTTCGGAATATTTTTGAAACAATGAAGTCTAGGAAGTTTCCTGACGCAGGGTTGTCAGCAGGTCAGGTAGGTCGCGCGACGAGCCTTCAGAGGCGCGGATGAGGCCATCGAAATGGGCGGTGATGGCTTGAACGCGCTCCGTGTCGCGAAAGGCGATGTAGTTGCGGCCCAGATAGATCACGGCCAGCAGGGGCCCGAAAATTGTGACCGGTGCGGAGTAGAGCTTGCGCGCGTCAAACGGGTAAAGCCGCAGCGTCGGGTAGAGCTGTGCGTGCAGATCAAGCATCCAATCGATTTGGTCGCGGCGCGTCCTTGCGGGCAGGCCCGCGTAATAGCCTTCCGCCCGAGCGAAGCTGTACAGATCATGAATAGGCATTGCGATTTCATAGTCGGAGCGCGCGGCGCGCATCCAGGTGAGCCGGTCCTCGGACGCGCCGATGGCCTGATCGGTGGTGCGGCCGAGATGTGGCGCGTATTCCCATCGGAGCATGTCGTGGGTTTTCAACATATCTGGCAGGCCTGCGGGGACGTGGCGGATTTTGTAGCCCGCCGCTTCCTTGTGCCACGCGAAGATTTGTTCATCAACCAGCGCGCGGGGCGCTTCGGTGATCGACAGTGAGGCTGCAAGAAGGTCGGCAGCTTGTTCCGGGCGCTCTGTCAGGCCAAGGAGCCAGTCGGCGGAGACGCCGAGCGCACTCGCGCATTCGGCGACGAGCTGCGCATTGGGGAGCCGCGCGTCTTGCGCCTTGAGCAATTGCGAGATCGTGGAACGATCAACGCCCGCGGCGCGCGCGAGCCCGCTTTGGGTTTCGCGCGCTTGGTCCATGGCCTGGGCCAGACGGGTGCGGAAAAGGTGGGCGCGGTCGCGTTTGTCTGTTTGATCTCCCATGTGGTGATTTAAATCACAACTTAGAAAAAATGTGAACAGTTTGCTGAATTGTGAACAGCCAATTTGCGGCTGACACTGCGCCTGATGGAAACGAAAGCACGCAGTTTGGTGAAAGCGGTGATCTGGACCCTGACGGGTTTCTTGATGATGAGCGGTGTCGGATTTGCGATGACCGGCTCAATCGGGCTTGGCGGGCAGATGGCGGTTTTGAACTCGGTGATTGGGCTGGTGTCTTACATCATCTACGAGCGTATCTGGGCCAAGATCCGTTGGGGGCGTCATGCGGATTGAGGTGCCGACCCTTGCGCTGATGGCGCTGAGCTACCTGTGCTGGGGGTTGGGAACAACGCTGGTCGCACAGTGGCATTTGGGCGCTGGGATTGCTTTGGTCGCTTTGACTGTCGCGCTCTTTTCATCGCTTCAGCATGAAGTCATTCATGGCCACCCGTTTGCGTCGCAGCGGTTGAATGAAGCGCTGGTTTTTCCGGCGTTAAACCTTGTCATCCCCTTCGCGCGGTTTCGCGATACGCATTTGAACCATCACCGCGACGCTGACCTGACCGATCCCTATGACGATCCCGAGAGTAATTTCTTGACCCTGGCGCAATGGCAGGCGTTGCCTGGACTTGCGCGCGCTGTTTTGAGGTTCAACAACACGTTGGCGGGGCGACTTTTGGTCGGGCCGGTCGTTTCGCAAGTGATGTTCATACGCGCTGAATGGCGGCAGGGTGGGGCCCCTGTTCGAAGCGGTTGGGCGTTGCATGGCTTTGGTGTGGCGCTGGTCTTGGGTTGGCTTTTGCTGGTCGGCGCGATGCCGCTTTGGAGCTATTGTTTGGCCGCTTATTTGTCCATTTCCATTGTGAAAATTCGCACCTTTCTGGAACATCAGGCGCATGAGAAAGCGCGGGGTCGAACAGTGATTATTGAGGATCGCGGCCCGCTTGCCTTACTGTTTTTGAACAATAATTTTCATGCAGTGCACCACATGCACCCAAATGTGCCATGGTATCGGTTGCCCGCGCTTTACACCCGCGGCAAGGCGCGCTTCCTGCGCTGCAACGAGGGCTATGTGTATCGCTCATACGCCCAGATTTTTCGGCAGTATTTCTGGCGGGCCAAGGATGAGGTGGCGCATCCGCTCTGGCATCGCGACTGAGCCTGTGCCACCACGGCGCCTATGAGCCTTTGGATCGCAGTCTCCGTCTTCGCCGCCTTCATGCAGAACCTGCGCTTCATGTTGCAGCGTTTCATGAAGAAAACCCGGCTAAGCACAGCGGGGGCCACCTATTCCCGGTTCCTGTTCGCGCTGCCTTTCATGCTGGCATTGGTCGCAGGCTACGCGACGTTCAATGGCGCGGGCTTGCCTGCTTTGGGCGGCGCCTTTTGGCCCTATACGGTGGTCAGCGGCGTGGCGCAGATACTGGCCACGGCTTGCGTGGTGGCGTTGTTCGGGCAGCGCAATTTCACCGTAGGCATCGCGTTGAAGAAATCCGAGGTGATCCTGACAGCGCTGGTGGGATTTGTTGTGTTGGGCGAATTGGTGACATGGGGCGCGGTGTTGGCGATTGTGGTGGGGTTTGCCGGGGTTATTTTGCTATCTGACCCGCCCAAAACCGATGTGGTTTTGCCGTGGAAAAAGCGGCTTTTCAATCAGGCGTCGGGATATGGGCTAGGGGCTGGGCTGCTCTTTGGTGTCTCGGCAGTTGGCTACCGTGGCGCGACGCTAGAGGTGATGTCCGACGATCCGCTGATGCGCGCGATGGTGGCGCTTGCGGCCGCTGTGGCCTGGCAGGTGTTTATCATGACCGTCTGGCTTTTGTGGCGCGACCGGGGGGAGATCATGCGGGTCGCCGCAAGTTGGCGCGTGTCGGTTTGGACCGGGCTTACCTCGATGTTGGGGTCGCTGGGATGGTTTGTCGCCTTCACGCTGCAAAACGCGGCCTATGTGAAGGCGGTGGGGCAGATCGAACTGCTCTTTACCTTCGCGGGCAGCTACTTTGTTTTCAAGGAACGCAGTTCGGTTCGGGAGGTTTTGGGCGCGGTGCTGATCGTGGCGTCAATCCTGGCGCTGATCACCGCTTTGTAGCTTGGGCCGCGCGGATGCGGTCATTATAGGCGCGTTGGTGAAGTGCTTTCAGGCTGAGCGGGTTTTCGGGTTCCGCCTGCGCTTCTGGCAGGTCCAGCTGCGGGTAGCGCTCGCGGAAGTAGCCCAAAAGCAGCTCTTGCCGGGTCTCAATGAAATCAACAAGGAATGGGCGGTCATATTTAGATTGACCGATCTGCGTTGGGGTCGCGGCGCGGTCGTCGCGGGTCTGCACCGTGTAGACAGCCGTTACCATCAGCATTGTCATGCTGATCGCGCCCAGAAAACTTTTGATCACGGTCAAGACCATGGAGTGCCCGTGTTACCCGTCATTGAGCACGAGACTGGCAGCGGAATGTGGCGGGCATAGGCCCAGAATGGGGAAATTTGGGTGCTGGGTCGCCGTGCGGCGTCAGACCTGAAAGATGTCTGACGCCTCTGGGTGTTTGCGCCGCCACATGTTCACAAACGGGCAGAGCGGGACGACTTGAAAGCCGTTTGCGCGCGCATCTTCGACCAGAAATCGGGCCAATGCACCTGCGTGGCCCTGTCCTTCATCGGCAACAGGAACCTCAGTGTGATCGACTATGGCAAGGGTGGGGGAGGTGACGGAAAAGGTCATGACGGCTTCGCCGCTAGGTGTTGGGATGGTGTAGCGACCATGCCCACCATCTATCGTTTTTGTAACGTCAGCCATGCCAGCTCAGTGCGGCGGGCGGGGTCGTATTTGGTTGGTGCATACCAAACTCGCGAATCTTGTCAGGGCCGACATGATGCACCCCAAATGTTAACGCGGCAAGCGGTCACGCCATGATCTGCGACAGCAATGCGCTGTGCATGTCCTGCAACGCTTGGGAGGGTTGGCGCAGCGCGAAGGTTTCACCAAACGGGTCCGGGGCCGTGATCGCGCTGCCAGCCATTTCTGTCAAAGCGGCATGGGCGCAGAACGGGACATATGTTTCAGAGTAGCCGCCCTCATGCACCAAGATCAGGCGACCATCGCAAAGATCATCGGCCACTTCCATGATCTGTTCGGTCATAGCGCGGAATGTCTCCCGTGTGGCGAGCATGCGCGACAAAGGATCGAGCGCGGCCGCGTCATACCCTGACGCCACGATGATCACATCGGGTTGAAAGTCCTCTAAGGCGGGAATGGCGTAGCGCTCCATCGCTTCCAGATACAGCGCATGGCCGCCGCCGGGCGGCAGCGGGATGTTAAGATTGTAACCCATCCCGGCACCGACACCGCGATCCGATGCATCGCCCGTGTCCATCGGGTAGTTGCGTTCCTGATGCAGCGAGATGGTCAGAACGTCGTCGCGGTCGAAGAAAATTGCCTCTGTCCCGTTGCCGTGATGCACGTCCCAATCAAGCACCGCCACGCGGTCGGTCAGGCCTTCGGCAAGGGCTGCCTCAACGGCAATGGCGATGTTGGCGAGCAGGCAGAACCCGTTCGGGTGGTCGGGCAGGCAATGATGACCCGGCGGGCGCGACAAGGCATAGGCGTTGTCGCAGCGGCCTTTCAGGACTTCGAACACCGCCGCCTTGGCCAGACCCGCTGACAGCGTCGCGATTTCGAACCCGCCGGGGCCGAATGGCGTGCGCACCCCCAACTCTCCACCGCCAGCGTCCGACGTTTCTTGGAACTTGCGAAGGTAAGTTTCAGGGTGGACGCGGGCGAGGTCGTCCCAAGTGGCCTCCGGCGCAGATTTTGTGTCGAGCGCGTCCCAAAGCCCGGTCACGCGCATTAAGTTGACCAGCCTGCGCTTGGTTTCGGGGTTTTCGGGCAAGCCGCCAGAGGCCATGGGTTGCACCAATCCGCCCAGTGGCAGCATGCCTGCGTAATTGCCGCCTGCGTGCCAGAAGCACCGTTCATCCCAGAAAAACGCGGTTTTGTTCATGAAAACCCCCTCATGACACGGAGCCCTTTTCCAGCCGGTAACTGCCTTCGGGCAGGTTCAGCGCAGCTGCCAGATCGCGGATTTGCCGCATCGAAAATGTAACGCGCTGCAAACGGTCGGTCACCGGGTCGTGCTGCTCGACGGTGACGCAATCCTCAAAAGCGTTGACGGTCACGTCTTCAAGCAAATGCGGCGTGCCCTCATCGACGAGCGTGACGGCAGTCGAGTCAAATTCATGCTCTATGGTGAACATATAGGTGCCTCATTTTTAGGTTAATCGGGATCAAATCAGCCTGCGCGGGAAAGTGCAAATGCTTGGCGCGCCGGGGGCGGGGGCTTGGCGCAGCCCGTGCGCGCCGTTATGTGTAACCTATTGCGAGAGGTTGAGTATGAAACACGCTATCTTTTTGGCCGCGGCGCTCGCGCTTGCCGCATGCGAGCCGTATCCGACTGTCACCAATGAACCCGCGCGCGTGCCTGCTGAGGCCACGACACAGGCCGCCGGGACGAAAATCTCGCCCAGCGTCGCGCGATCTAATTTTGCCGCGGTGATCCGCCGGGTTGAACCTGTGGCGGAGGCCGAATGCCGGGCACGCGCGCCGCGCGTGAATTGTGACTTCAAGATCATCATCGACAGCAATGCCAAGCTGCCGCCGAACGCCTATCAGACCCGCGAACGCTCTGGCCGCCCGGTGATTGGGTTCACCCAGTCGCTTCTGACAGATGTGCGCAATCGCGATGAACTGGCCTTTATCCTGGGCCATGAGGCGGCGCATCACATCCAAAACCATTTGACCGAGCGCGCCCAAGGCGCGGTTGGCGGTTCGATCCTGGGGGCCTTGGCTGACGCGGCCCTCGGCACAGGTGGTGTGTTTCAGGACGCTGGCGGCTTTGTCGGCGGTCGCGCCTATTCCAAGAAACACGAGCTAGAGGCCGATGGGCTGGGAACATTGATCGCCAAACGGTCAGGCTATGATCCGGTAAAAGGCGCGCAGTATTTCAATCGCATCCCGGATCCGGGCAATCAATTCTTGGGCTCCCACCCGCCCAATGCCGAACGGATCGCGACTGTGAAGCGCGTGGCGGCGGGGCTCTAGGGCATGAGCGATATCGTCACCTCCGAATGGCAACGTTTTGTAAATCGTTGCGTCTGGTCCTGGCAGGGCGTGGTCGAGATATGGCAGACGGAGGCCAGCTTCCGCCTGTGGACATTGGTTAATATCGCGTCCGCAACACTGGCGGTCAGCCTGCCTTTGTCAGGGGGGAACGTGCCGTACTGTTGTCATTGGGCGTGCTGATCCTGGCGGCGGAGATGATGAACTCCGCCATTGAGCGCGCGATTGACTATATCAGCGAGGACATCCACCCGCTGGCCAAAGCCGCAAAAGATGCGGGCTCGGCCGGGGTGGCAATCACTGCCATGGCAGGCGGCGTTGCATGGGTGGCAATTCTGCTGAGTTAACGGATCCGTGTGATCTCGGTGCCATAAAGGCAGCGCGGGAAAAACGGATACGCATCAGTGGCGAAATATACGTAGCTCCCGTTCATCATAGCGCCGTTGCACTGATCAAGGTTGCCGTAGCCCCGCACATATTCGAAATCCTCATTGTAACTGCCATCATGGGTGCCGCCCGGCGCGGTGGGGCGCGTGCCCGATTTCAGCATGTAGGACGGCTTGGCGGAGGTGCCGACATAGTGGATCTCAAACCCGTCAGCCGCCCAACCAATCCGAGTATCGTTTGAGGTCGGCGCAAGCGCTTCGGGCATACCGTGGTAATGGTAGATACCGCGATTGTCGACATGGGCGTTATTGCCATCCAGCCCCAGCGTGTTGTCCGGCCCCATCCCGTCGAGGTTCCACCCGCTGGACCGGTCGCGCGAATGCCCACGCGGGCTGGAGGCGTCAAAGAAATCCGCCGTGCCAGGGCGGATCAGGATGCCATTTTCCATAATCCCCACGGTGCGCACCTCACTAGGTTGCCCCCCTTTTTCAGGGGTGGCGGTGACGCAGACTTTGATGTTTTGCGCAGAGATCGAATGTGGATTTCCGGCGTTGGGGAACTTGCCGATGGCGTGGTTAGGGATGCCGTTTGATGCGATGCAGATTTGGTTGGCGGATTCATCAATCTTAACGCGGTGGGTCAGCGCATAGACAGCCGTGGCAAAGGTTGCGGCAATGGCAAGCGCAAGAAGCGCGGGTTTCAGATACATGGTTTTGGGTCCCTCTGGTGATGCGTTACCTCTTTCACGGCTGGCCATCGGGTTTCCGTCGCGGCATGGTGCATGTCATGAAAATATTTGAGGCGGTGCTGAGCGACCGCGGGTCGAAATACGCGGTGTCTGGCGGGCCGTGCCGGACGAAAGCCGATGCGCAGGCGTTCCTCAAGCAGCTGTGCCGTAACAAGAAATTCGCCAAAGCCACGCATAATACATGGGCCGTTTTACTGCCGGATGGCACGCCATTGAAAAACGATGACGGGGAAAGTGGCGCGGGAATGGTGATCCTGCGGATGCTGGAACGCGAAGAGGCGAGCGGCGAAATCGTGGTCGTCACCCGCTGGTATGGCGGCACCAAACTGGGCGGTGACCGGTTCCGGCGTGTCCAGGATTGCGTGCGCCACTATTTCGATCATCGCTAAGCGGACTTGATTTTTCGTCAGTATTGAACAGGCTGGACCGTGCATTGGTTAAGGAAGATTAAGATGACGCCGAGTGAAATTAACAAGTACCGTCACCGCAAAGAGCCCTTCCGGTTTTATCTGACGCTCTTCGTGATTGCCCCTTTTCTGGGCTTGCTGGTGCTGATGGTCATCCTGGCGGGCCGCGGCGGGTTTATCGCGGTCGCAATTTTCCTGTTAGCGTTTTTCATTATCCGTTGGTTCTTGCACCACCTCGCCATGGCGAGCGTCAAAAACAACATGGTTGCGGTGACGGAGAAATCTTTTCCCGAAGTGCACAACGCGATTGGCGAAGCGCAGCGGTTCTTCTCTTACCCCAACCCGATTGAGGCCTACGTGTTCGAGCAAGGCAGCTACAATATGCTGCTTGCCCCTTTGATGCGCACGAAAGTGCTGCTGCTACATTCAGAGGTGGTCGACCCGGACACGGGTGAGAATAAGGAAATGCGCTTCCTCGTGGGCCGGTTTGTGGGCGCCATGGCTGCACGTCATTACCGGTTCATGACGCTTGAAATGATCGTCGACGGGTTCGAGAAAATCGCCGTCTTCAACATCCTGCTCTACCCTTACCAACGCGCGACCCAGCTGACCGGCGACCGGCTGGGCTACGCCTTTATCGGGCATGACATTCAGACCTCGGTCCGCACACTCTTGCGGCTCAGCGCAGGCCGCAACGTGGCACACCGGGTGAATGTGAACAGCTTTTTGGAACAAGGCCGCACCAGCGCCGGATTCTTCAGCTTCCTGACCCGTATGCTGTCGAAGTTTCCGCATATGACGGAACGGGTGAATTCACTGGTAAGTTTTTCGAGGCGGTAGTTTCGCGGTAAGTACGCTTAAGCGCAATCATTGGACTGAAATTGGCTCAGGTCTACTGAGCACCACTATTGAATTGGTTAGATACAGATAGATGCATGACAGAATTTAGAGGCTCTTGCACCTAACGCGCCTTTGAGCGGGATAGCGGTGAATGTCCGTAATATAGGACGAAGTGAGCTTTTGCCGCGCTTGTTCCTATGACCGCTTTTTTTACGCCACTCAGCTCAATTGATGCTTACTTTTCATCGGTACTGTTTTGGCATTTATGACGCGCCAACAAAAAACCCGTATTGTTCAGCCAAAACATGGCGCGTATCCGCGCCCAGCTTTTTTGCCGCGTTGAACGCCCAATGCGGGTCGCGCATCATCTCGCGGCCCAGCAAAACGATGTCGGCCTTGGATGATCTGACAAGTCCATCCGCTTGCGCCGCATCGGTAATGCCACCCACAGCCATGACTGGAAGCCCCGTCGCCTCGCGGATTACACCAGCCATATCGGGCTGCTCGGCGGTCCGGTTGCCAATCGCGCCGCGTGCTTCGGGGACTGCGCCGCCGCCAGAACAATCCAGAATATCAACGCCAAGTTCCTTGAGCCAAAAACCTACCCGCGCAGTGTCGTCCAGCGTCAGCCCGTTGGCGGCAAAATCATCAACCGACAAACGGACTGATAGCACCTTTTCAGCCGGCCAGACTGCGCGGACCTTTTCAACTGTTTCTAAAAGGAACCGCGCACGTGCCAGCAGATCGCCGCCATATTCATCGTCGCGGGTGTTCACCAATGGTGTGAGGAAAGAATGCAGTAAATATCCATGCGCACAGTGCACTTCCAAAAGGTTATACCCGACTTCCAACGCCAGCTTGGCGGAGTGGACAAACTGACCTTGGATTTCCAAGATTTCATCCACAGATAGCGCACGCGGCGCTTTCCAAAGCCGTGTGCCATCGGGATCAAACGCCTCAGATGTCGGGCCGACCGTATCCCATCCATCCGGGTCATCGGCATCAAGGTGGCTCCCCCCATCCAATGCGGTCGCAGCACTTCCTTTGCGGCCAGAATGGGAGATCTGGATACCTGTCACAGCCCCAAACTGACGTTGGAATGCTACAATAGGTTTTAGCGCTGCGGCCTGCGCATCATTCCAAAGACCAGCGCATCCCGTTGAAATGCGTCCAGTCGCAGACACGGCCGTACACTCAGCCATGATGAACCCGACTCCACCGACTGCACGAGAGCCCAAATGCACCATATGCCAGTCACTCGCAACGCCGCCTATTGAGCTGTATTGGCACATCGGCGACATCCCGATGCGGTTCTTGAAGGTGACACCGTTGATCTTGAACGGCGAAAAGAGTGAGTTGGTCATATCAAACCGTTGTTGAATTACTGGCATCAGACGGAGCGCGTAATGCCGCCATCTACCCGAATATTCTGCCCTGTGATGTAAGCCCCGCCGTCTGACGCCAAGAAGGCAACGACGCTGGCAATCTCGCCCAGTGAATTGCCATAGCGGCCCATAGGGATCATAGAGCGGAACTCCTCCTTTTCCGGCAAGCTATCAATGAAGCCGGGCAGGACGTTGTTCATGCGGATGTTCTCGGCAGCGTATTTGTCCGCAAAGAGCTTGCTGAATGCTGCAAGGCCCGCGCGCATGACGCCCGAGGTCGGGAAGACCGGATTCGGTTCAAAGGCCGCGAAGGTCGAGATGTTGATGATAGCACCGCCACCTTGCTTTTGCATGATCGGGGTGACCAAACGCGTCGGGCGCACAGCATTGAGGAAATAGACCTCCATTCCCTCGTGCCAGTCTTCATCCGTCAGTTCTAACACGGGCGCGCGTGGGCCGTGGCCTGCGGAATTGACCAGCACATCGATGCGGCCCCAATGGCTCATCGCGGCATCGACAAGTTTTTGCAGGTCTTCTTCCGATTTGTTGGTTCCCGTTATGCCGACGCCGCCAAGCTCCTTTGCCAAGGCCTCCCCCTTGCCGGAGGAGGACAGGATACCAACTTTGAACCCGTCAGCTGCCAAGGCCCGGGCGCTGTCCGCGCCCATGCCGGACCCGCCTGCGGTGATCAGTGCTACTTTTACGTCTGACATAGGTGTCTCCTCTTTAGATTTTCTTCGTGTCATCGATGATATTCATTGTGGCCACGCCGCTATTTCCCAGCTCGACCGCAGCAAATGGCCCGCCGTGGCACATATTGCCGGGGTTTTGGGCGTCCATTGATCCGGTCTCGGCCAGAATTGTCTGAGCGAATTGTTCGGCATTGTCTTTGGGGCGGTAGCCCAGAAAGCTGGCCTTTGCATTGTCGACAGGTGCACGGTCATTGCCTGAGACACCATAAACGACCGAGAAACCCGTCACGGGTGTCTCAATGCTACGCTGAACAAGTTGGATCAGATCGTCGTAGGACAACCACGACCCAAGCGCGCGGGCGTTCGTGACCTGCGCGCAGGACAGGATGCGCATGTGGACGCTCTCAAGCCCACGTTTGTCCCAATACATCGACCCAAGGTCTTCGGCGAAGCACTTAGCCAGCCCATAAAACGTATCCGGGCGATGACGAACTTCGGTATCGATAAAGTCTGTCTTGGGATGCATGCCCACCGCATGGATGGAGCTGCCGTAGACGACACGTTTAAGACCGCGTTGGTAGGCTGCCTCCCAGATGTTGTAGGCCCCCACAAAGTTCGGCCCGAGCAGTTTCTCAAACGGCCCTTCATCTGCATAGGCGCCCATGTGGACGACCATGTCCGCGCCCTCCAGAACACGCATCATATCATCAAGGCTGGCCAGATCGCCTGTGGCGTAGCTTTCGCCATCATATAGGCTGCCAATATCGTCAACGATGTCGGTGGACACCAGTTCGTCGCACATTTTCGACATGGGTTCGCGCAAGTAAGACCCAAGACGGCCCGCAGCGCCTGTCAGAACAAGTTTTTTCATGCGTCAGGTCTTTCTTTTGAGTTTGGCAACCGAGGCGGCGATACGGTCCATCGCTTCGCTCAAAACCTCCATGGAGGCAGCGGTTGAGATACGGAAAAAGGGCGACAGCTCATAGGCGCTGCCGGGCACGGCGGCGATGCCGGCGTCTTTGAGGATGTAAGCCGTGACCTCAGCGTCATCGGCTAGCGTTTCACCGCCTTCGGTTTGCGCGCCAATCAGATCCGCGCAGCCGATCAGGCCGTAAAACGCGCCACCGGGCGGGGCGAGGGTTAGCCCATCAATCTGGGCCACGCGGTCCACGACGAGATCGCGGCGTTCCTCGAAGGCCTGACAAAACGCGCGCACGGCGTCTTGCGGACCATTCAGCGCCGCCGCGGCGGCGGCTTGGGCAATGGCGCATGCGCCGGAACAAATCTGGCTTTGTACCTTCGTCATTGCCGCAATCAACGGCTTTGGGCCAGCACCATAGCCAATCCGCCAACCGGTCATCGCATAGGCTTTGGACACGCCATTGACGGTCAATGTGCGCCCCTTCAGCGACGGGTTGGCCGCCGCAAAGGACAGGAACTTGCGGCCATCAAACAGTATATGTTCGTAGATTTCGTCCGACAGGATCAACACTTGCGGGTGGTTCTCAAGCACTGCGCCCAAAGCCCGCAGATCATCGTCGGAATAAACCGCACCAGCAGGGTTTGATGGCAAGTTGAGCATGATCCAGCGCGTTTTCGGTGTAATCGCAGCCTCAAGCTGATCCGGTGTCAGGCGAAAGCCGTTCTCAGCCGGGCATTTCAACGCGACGGCCTTCCCGCCAAGAATAAGAACGATGTCCTTGTACTGGCCAAAATACGGGGCACACATCAGGACTTCGTCATCTGGCTCAAGCGTGGCCATCATTGCATTGAATAGTACCTGCTTGGCGCCGTTGGAGACGATCACCTCGTCCAGCGCATAGCTAAGTGCGTTTTCTCGAAGCAGTTTGTCTACGACTGCCTGGCGCATCTCAAGCGTTCCATTGGTCGGCGGGTAACGTGTTTCACCGCGCAGGGCTGCTTGGTGCGCGGCCTCAACGATATGGCCGGGGGTGTCGAAATCCGGCTCCCCCAAACCCAGATCGATGACGTCTTCGCCGCGCGCCTTGGCCTCTTTCGCGGCTTGGCTCACCCAAGCGGAAGCGGAGGGTTTAACCGGCTCAAGGCGGGAGGCTGAAAACTTCACGCCAGTCCGTCTTTTACGGTCGCAAGCAAATGATCTGACGCTTTCGCCAAAAGGCTGGCATCTGTGCCGCAAGCGACAAAGGTGAACCCGTCATTCAGCAATTCAACCGCAAACGTGGGGTCCAGAACGAGAGTTCCAACGGGCACACCTTTCGCGATCAACTTTTGCGCGGCAGGCTTTATAAGGTCCCAGACTTCGGGATCCATTGGCTTGCCAAGCTTGCCGATGTCAGCTGCAATATCCGCAGGTCCAAAGAAAATGCCGCTAACGCCATCAACCTCGCTGATCGCCTCTGCCTGTTCGACGGCTGCGCGCGTTTCCAGTTGTAACAAAACCGTCGTTTCATCTTCGACACGCGATACGTAGTCTGTGACGCGGCCGAATTTTGTTGCACGTGTCGCACCTGACACTCCACGCACGCCGTGAGGGGGATAGCGGGTTGCAGCGACAGCTTTCGTTGCCTCTTCAACCGATTGGATCATGGGGAACAAGATGCCGGGCGCGCCCAGATCAAGCAGGCGTTTTACGGCAACCGTATCGTTCCATTCGACCCGCACAATGGCTGTGGTGTCACTTGCGGCAAAGGCCTGCAATTGACCCAAGACGCTGAAATAGTCATTGGGGCTGTGCTCCATGTCGATCAGCGCCCAATCATATCCTGCGGGTGCTGTTACCTCTGCGACGAAGTTGCTGCACAGGCTGATCCAAAGCCCAACCTGTTTGTCACCAGCGGCCAGCGCTTGGGTAAAAAGGTTCGTTGCCAACTTCATCAGATGATCGCCTTCTCGATGATCTTGCGACCTGCCGGGATGCGATCAAAGTGGAACTGCGTCATGTCGAGTGTCTGGTATGTGCCATGCACCATGATCTCGGCGGTACCACGCCCCATGGCAGGGGATTGTTGCAGCCCGTGACCGGAAAATCCGTTGAGGAAGAAGAAGTTCTCGACCTCCATATGCGGTCCCAAAATCGCGTTATGATCGAAGGTGTTGTAGGCGTAGTGACCCGCCCATTCGGATTGCACCTTGATTGCTTCAAACTGGGGGATGCGCGTCGCGAGGATCGGCCAGACGTGGTCCTGCCAAATGCCGTGATCCATGATGAAGTCATCCGGGTCGACGGCGGGGTCAATCTCGGAATGGCCGCCGCATTGATAGGTTCCGCCGCCGTTTTCGCGTACATGGACGCCGGACGGGTCGATGGTTAGCGGCAGATCACGATCCAGCGGCTGCTCGGCGGAAAAAATCCATGAATAGCGTTTGCGCGGCTCTACCGGCACGTCGATGCCCGCCATCTGAGCGGTTGCGGCGGCGCGTGGGCCGGATGCGTTCAGAACCTGACCGCAGGCGATGACCTCACCCGATTTCAAGGTAACGCTTTCGACGTGAGTGTCAGCGGCGTTCTTGTTCACTGAAACAACTTCGTTTTCGATATATTCGACACCGCGTTCACGGGCTGATTTACGCCACCAGTCAAAGACAGCCGTTGCATCCCAAAACCCTTCGTCGACCAGATTGATTGATCCCAAGACGATGTCATCGACATTGTAGAACGGATAAGCCGCTTTGATCTGATCCGGCGTCATCAATTGGGTCGCGGCACCGGCCTTCAGCTGCACCTGCTGGCTTTCACGCAAGACGTCCGCAAAGCCTTCGTTGTCGGCTAAATACATGTAGCCAAATGATCGGATTGACAGGTCAGGAACACGATCATCATTGCCCATATAGCGAGGAAGGTTTTTGACGAAGTCAGCCGCGAACTGGCTGATCCGCACGTTCAATTCGCCTGAGAATTGTTGCCGCAAGCAGGAATTGGTGTGCATGGTCGATGTGTTCTCATAGGTAAGGTCGCGATCAACAACCAAGACGGTGCCGTCAAAATCCTTGTCATCTGACAGAAACCAAGCGGCGGATGCGCCCATCATCGCGCCGCCAATGATCACCACGTCATAGGATGTGCTTTTGGGTGTTTGGGTTTTCATAGTGCATCTCCTCGTGCGACAGCGGCTTCTACGTCTAAAATGTCGGCTGCGGATAGATTGTAGTCTTTTGCGGCTGTCTCAGCTGAGATGTACCCGCGTGCCAAATCGCGTTTGACCAGATCGACAGACCGCTCGGACGGGTCGCCGTAACCAGCACCGCCAGGAAAAGCCATGACGACTTTACGCCCATGGGCCACGAACTGTTTGCCCTTGCCGTTCATAGGTGTGCCATCGTCTTGGACGATTGTTGTCGCCGCACCTGCCCCACCACCGCGTCGGCCGCGGGCGGGATGTTCAACGCGGTCGAACATGGCTTGGATGTCAAACTCATGCCCTTCCTGCGCGCCAACTTCCATGTATTGACCAAGGCCACCACGTGTCTTGCCGGCACCGCCTGAGTCAGGCCGCAATTCTTTGCGCCAGATGATGACGGGGCCTGCATGTTCTGTTGCCTCAATCGGCATCGTCATAACACCGGATGGAAACGCGGTCGCGTTCAAGCCATCATGTTCAGGTCGCGCCCCTGATCCGCCGGAATTGAAGGTCAAAACCTCTGAGCGGCGCGCATTTTCTGGGGCTGGCGCATCCGTGCGCGGGCGCAATGAGACTTGGAAGTTGCAAAGGCAGCCTGCACCCTCAGCAGGCACCAAGCCGGGCACGATCTTGTCGAAGGCGTTGAACACCGCGTCCGGCACGAAATGGCCCACGATATGGCGCAGGGCCACCGGGGCGGGGTGCAGCGCGTTGACGATGGTGTTTTGCGGCGCTGCAATTTCAAACGGGGCAAGGCTGGCCGCGTTGTTCGGAATTTCCGGTGCAATGGCGACTTTCAACGCGTAGCAGGCATAGGCCTTGGCATAGACCAGCGGGCAATTGATGCCCTTCTTGTCGAGGCCGGACGAGCCGGTAAAGTCACTCACAATCCGGTCGCCCTGAACGCTGACCTTTACCTTCAACGTGATCGGCTGCGCGAACCCGTCCACCGTCATTTCCCCCTCCGCTGATTTTTGCGGCAGGGCGGCGATCCGTTCAATCGTGGCACGGCGGGAGTTTTCGAGGATGAACTCCGCAATGCCGTTCAGATCATCGAGCGCGAATTCTTCCAGCATGTCGACAAGGCGGCGATGACCGATCTCGTTACACGTTGCCAAAGCGTAAATGTCGCCGATCAGCTGGTCCGGCTCGCGCACATTGCCGCGAATGATGCGGGTCAGGGTCTCGTCCACCGTGCCGCGATCCGCGAATTTCATAATCGGGATGTAGAGCCCTTCCTCATAGACGCTATGCGCGTCGGCCCCAAAGCCGCGCCCGCCGATATCCACGATATGCGCGGTGCAGGCAAAGAACCCGACCAATGCGCCCTGATGGAAGGAGGGCGTGACCATGGTGATGTCATGCAGGTGGCCCGTGCCCTCCCATGGGTCGTTGGTGATGTAGACGTCGCCATCATGGATGTTGTCGCGCCCGATGCGGCGGATGAAATGCGCGACAGCGTCGGCCATGGCGTTGACATGGCCCGGCGTGCCGGTGACCGCTTGGGCCAACATATTGCCTTCGACGTCATACACGCCCGCCGACAAATCACCTGCCTCACGCACGGAGGTTGAAAACGCGGTGCGCACAAGGGCCTGCGCCTGTTCTTCCACGACCGAGATCAGGCGGTTCCACATCACCTGATAGGTGACTTTTGAATGCTGTTGGGTCATTGGGCGGCCCCCTTTGTCACTATGTCGATGCAGCCGTCAGGCTGGCGGATTGCGTCGCGGCTGGCGGGGACGATAATGGTGGTTTCATCCTCAACCACTGCCACAGGTCCAACCGCCCGTTCACCGGTCGACATGTCGGAGCGGTTCACCACATCCGCATTCAGAAACTTGCCCGCGGCCGCGTCAAACAATTGACGCCCACCCACAGAGTTTGCTGTCGCTTTGCCGCTAGTTTCATCCATCCGCGCGACCTTCTCTGGTGGGGTCGTCGCGTTAACAGACCAGACGGTGATTTCGATATCCATGCCTTCAACCGGGCGGCCAAAGAGCTTGGTGTAGTCCTCTATGAACCGCGCCTCAAACGTCGCCGCATCGGGGTTCATGGCTTGGTCTTCGGTCAATTCAATCGGGATTTCCCAACCTTGACCTGTGTAGCGCATGTAGACTTTGAACTCCGACAGGATCGGGCTGACCTCGTCGCAGGTGCGCACGAATCCCGTGGCCTCGGCCTTGAGGTCGGAGAGCAAGCACTTGATCCGGTCACCGTCAAAGTCTGACAGTTTCATGTAGACGGACCGATTGGCCTCGAAACTAAACGGCGCGCGCAAGAACCCGATCGCGGAGCCCACACCTGCACCGGGTGGAACCAGCAAACGTTCAACGCCCAGTTTTTCAGCCAACCGTCCTGCATGCAGCGGCGCCGCACCGCCGAACGCGATCATGGTGTATTCCGATAGGTCTTCACCGTTTTCGACCGCATGAACGCGCGCGGCATTGGCCATGTTTTCATCGACGACTTCGGCCACGCCAAACGCGGCCTCGACTGCATCCATATCAAGCGTTTCGCCAACGTGGTTTGATAGCGCGGATTTGGACGCCTCAGGGTTCAGTTTGATCGACCCACCCGCAAAATTTTCGGGGTCAAGCTTGCCCAGAACAAGGTCTGCGTCGGTCACTGCGGGCCGCGTGCCGTTGCGGCCATAGCAGGCGGGGCCCGGCTCTGAGCCCGCGCTTTCGGGGCCGACACGGATCTGGCGCAGCGCATCGACATGCGCCAGTGATCCGCCACCCGCCCCGATTTCAACCATGTCGATCACGGGGATCGAGATCGGCATGCCGGAACCCTTTTTGAACCGATAGGTACGTGCCACTTCGAACACGCGGCTGGTTTTTGGGGTTTGGTTTTTGATCAGGCAAATCTTGGCCGTGGTGCCGCCCATGTCGAAGGACAGCACCTTGTCCAACCCGTAACGCGCCGCAATGTGGGCCGCAAAAACCGCACCACCTGCAGGGCCAGATTCGACCAAGCGCACGGGAAAGTCCGCCGCGTTCTTGATTGAAATTATCCCACCGCCTGAATGCATCAGGAAAATACGACAGGACACGCCTTCGTTTTTCAGCCGGTCTTCTAAGCGACCCAAATAAGAGGCCATCAACGGCTTGATATAGGCATTCGCGACGACTGTATTGAAGCGTTCGTATTCGCGCATCTGCGGGGAAACCTCGGACGAGATCGACACCGCAACATCTAGCAGTCTCTCCGCGAGAACGTCGCGCACAAGCTGTTCGTGGGTTGGATTCAAATAGGAATGGATGAGACCTACAGCGACACTCTCAAACCCTGCCTCGGCAATTTGATCGACAACTGCCTCAACCTCGGCGCGGTCCATTTCGACAAGGATCTGACCGTTGGCATCGACGCGCCCTGCAACGGTGAACCGCATCTGACGTGGCAACAACGGGTCGGGCAGGTTGAGGTTCAGGTCATATTGCTCAAACCGGCTTTCGGTCCGCATTTCGATCACATCGCGGAAACCTTCAGTCGTGATGAGGGCCGTCTTTGCGCCCCGCCGTTCGATCAACGCATTCGTGGCAAGCGTGGTCCCATGAATGATCTGGTCAATTTGCGCAGGGGTCACATCCGCCTTGGCACACACCTGATGCATCCCGTCGATGATCGCATTTTCAGGGGCGGAATACGTTGTCAGAACCTTAGTTGAAAACGACACGCCATCCTTTTCCAACACAACGTCAGTAAATGTGCCGCCAATATCGACGCCAAGGCGAACGGAAGGTGCTGCCATTTTGCGGCTCCTGTAATAAATTATTCATGCAGGTGACCCCAACGGGCTTAAATTATCAAATCGATTAAATTTTTCGCATCGATCACTTTTAGTGATCTAAGGGTGGTGCATAGCTGCCTTCGCGATCTGTGCAGCTTTTTCGACATATAGGGCGGTACGCGCAGGTGCGTAGCGTGCATAGAAAGACAGAGGTTCAGGGACCCAATCAGGCTCCACCCGGTGTAGCTCACCTGAAGCAATTTCAGTAGCAACGAGCCGTTCGGGCAACAAAGCGACCCCCAGCCCCTCAAGCGCCATTGGGACGCATGCCGACAAAGCGCTGGAATGAACTATCCTTTCGCTGCGCAATTTACGATCAATGGCAATGTTGTGCAGGGCGGCGCAGGCCTGTGTGTGTTTTGCGTGGGTTAAAATCGTCAAATCAAATAGATCGGTTATGGCTGGTTTTGCGCCAATTCGATTGATCAGGTCTGAATTCACAACCCAACAGTAGTTTTCTTGACCCAAGGCAAGTCTTGCGAATGTCTTTGATTTAAACGGCCCAGTTTGAAGCGCCAGATCAAGTTGCCCTTCCATCAACCTTGCGTCAATTGCAGTTGAAAGATCGACTTCCAGCTGAATACGAAGCTTGGGATAAGCCTCTCTTATCAAACGAAGGAAGCCCTGCAACCACGTGCAAGCCACAAGCTCTGTCACGCCCAGCCGCAAAGTTTCTTCGATCAACTCCTGACGGCCAGCCTCTTCAATGAGAGCTTCACCCGCCCACAAGACTTCACGTGTTTTGACGAGCAATTTGGCACCATCTGCCGTCAAACGCACAGACCCTGGATCACGAATTAACAAAGTGACGTTGAGCGCAGTTTCAAGCGCAGCGATGCGCGCCGACACATTTGGTTGGGTCGTCCCAAGCGCAGACGCTGCAGCACGAAATGTGCCGGTATCAACGACGAAGGCAAATGCTTCTAACTGCTTGAGTGTAATTTGACTTTTTATCATGTACGGCTCGTTGATGGAACGGATTAATGTTCAGGTTATCTGCTCCAATGGTCTGGGCAAGCCGTATCGAAGGCCCAAGACTATTTGATATCCCAATAAACCAACCGCTTCCTCCAAGCCGACTTTCGTGTGCGATATAGCATCAATCACTTTTGGCTCGAAGCAGATATACGTCGATGGTTTTGATCTTTTGTGCATCGCTTCGGTTAGCTGGATTTAGCTTTACTGCGGCGACACCAATCCTCCGGGGCTCCGCCTGTAGAATGGCCGAAAAGGTCCTCTGGACTTTTTCTTATTTGGCCATGCGACCCCATAAATCATACTCCCCGGCCTCATCAACTTCGACCGTCACCAAATCCCCAGCCGACAGCCCGTCAAACCCTTCATCAATAAACAGGTTCCCGTCGATTTCAGGCGCATCCGACATGGTGCGACAGGTGGCGGCGTCTTCGTCTATCTCGTCGACAATCACCTGTATCGTCTGGCCGACTTTGGCGGCAAGCTTGGCTTCCGATATGGCTTGGGCTTTCTCCATGAACCGATCCCAACGCTCTTGTTTGACCTCAGCAGGCACGTGGTCGGGCAGGGCGTTGCTCCGCGCGCCATCGACGTTTTCGTATTGGAAGCAGCCGACACGGTCGAGCTGGGCGTCGTCCAGCCAGTCGAGCAGGGTTTGGAACTCGGCCTCCGTCTCGCCCGGATAGCCGACGATGAAGGTGCTGCGCAGCGTGATGTCGGGGCATGTCGAACGCCAAGCGGCGATCTCGTCGAGCGTTTTTGCGCCGTGGGCGGGGCGGGCCATGCGTTTGAGCGTGTCGGGGTGGGCGTGCTGGAACGGGATATCTAGGTAGGGCAGCACGGCGTTGTCGGGGTCGGCCATCAGCGGGATCAGCTCGCGCACATGGGGGTAGGGGTAGACGTAGTGCAGCCGGACCCAAAGTTCATTCTGGGCGCCCAGCTGCCCCAGTTCGCGCGACAGATCGGTGATGTGGGAGCGGACCTCCCGATCCTTCCACGGGTTCATATCATAGCGACGGTCCAGCCCGTAGGCGGAGGTGTCCTGACTGATCACCAGCAGCTCTTTCACGCCCGCGTCGACCAGTTTCTCGGCCTCGCGCAGGATCGCGTGGGCGGGACGGGAGGCGAGCTTGCCGCGCATGTCGGGGATGATGCAGAACTTGCATTTGTGGTTACAGCCCTCGGAAATCTTGAGGTAGCTGTAGTGGCGCGGGGTGAGCGAGACGCCGGTTGCAGGCAGCAGGTCTATGAACGGGTCGGGGCTGGGCGGCACAGCTTGGTGGACCGCGTCGAGGACCTGTTCGTATTGATGAGGGCCGGTGACGGCCAGGACGGACGGGTGGGTGCCGCGGATGTAGTCTTCTTCGGCGCCCAGGCAGCCGGTGACGATGACGCGGCCGTTCTCGGTGAGGGCTTCACCGATGGCGTCGAGGCTTTCGGCTTTGGCTGAGTCCAGGAAGCCGCAGGTGTTGACGATGACGGCTTCGGCGCCGGAATAATCGGGGGAGATCGCGTAGCCTTCGGCCCGGAGGCGGGTGAGGATGCGTTCGCTGTCTACGAGGGCCTTGGGGCAGCCAAGGGAGACCATGCCGATCTTGGGCTGGCCGTCGCGGGCGGGCTCGGACAGGCGGGCTTTGGGGGCGAGGTCGGGGCGAAGATCGGGCGGGTTCTGAGACATGGGATGCTCTTAGGCCGTGGGGCGGGCGAGGGGAAGCATTTCTGCGGGCCCCGCATGCGGGGAATCTTGTAAGTCATTGACTCCATTTTAATTCTGAAAATTTTTAAGGGGTTGTTAACCTGCGTTTTCACGCCATGCGCGCCGCCATCCGCCGGAATTGCGCTTGCCGGAACGGGCAATGCGGGGTCTGATGGGCGGATATTGATGCAAGGATTTTACAGAGTATGGCCGAGTTAAAACCCGCCAATGAAAACCCCTGGTATGTGCTGTCGACGCTTTTTGGCGAATATACCGATGGGTATGATTCTGATTTAGCTAAGAAAAATATCGCGCTTTGGAATATTTGGTCCTGTCAGGCGCTTTCGGATGATCAGCGGAAAACGCTTCGCGACAGCGGGGCGGCGGTACCAAGTAGGGCGGCGTGGGTCCAACGAAAGACGGAGATTGAAAAGCGTTTTACCGCAGAATTTTTGCGCCGCAACGGGGAGGGGTTTGATGTCCCAAAGCTGCCGAATGTGGATCAGTTTGTGAACCTAAGCAAAACAGCCTTCTCCCATACATCTGTATGGGAGAAGGCTGTTTTCACGCAGGCCGCCAATTTCCGCTCCGCCACCTTTGAGCAGACCGCCTATTTCCGCTCTGCCACCTTCGAGCAGGCCGCCTCCTTCAGCTTCGCCACCTTCGAGCAGAACGCCTTTTTCAGCCCCGCCAAATTCGCGCAGGTCGCCTATTTCGACTCCACCACCTTCGAGCAGGCCGCCTCTTTTAGCGACGCCACTTTCGAGCAGGCCGCCTCTTTCAGCTCCGCCACCTTCGAGCAGGCCGCCTCTTTCAGCTCCGCCACCTTCGAGCAGGCCGTGGTTTTCAGAGACGCCACCTTCGAGCAGGCCGCCTATTTCCGCTCCGCCACCTTCGAGCAGGCCGCCTTTTTCAGCTCCGCTACCTTCGAGCAGGCCGCCTCTTTCATCTCCGCCACCTTCGAGCAGACCACTGATTTCCGCGCCGCCACTTTTTCTGGCGTTGCGCGATTTGTGGGAACCAAATTTGGTGTGGAGGATGTCGATAGCGCGATTTGCCAAGTTTATTTCAGTGACGCCGTTTTTGAAAAACCTACGAGTTTTCGGCGTGCGGTGTTTCAGGATCGCTATCCCGTTTTTGCAGGGACAGTGTTTCACGAAAGGACGCAAGTTACGGCCAAGGCGATGCATTGGCCGCGGATCGCGCAGCCTGACACGGAGGCCGCGAAGGAGACTTGTGCCACATTGCGCCATGTGGTGGCCAAGCAAAGCCTGCCGGAGGATGAGTATTTCTTCTTTCGGCGAGAGATGCAGTTTGCGGGAAAGACCGGACCGTTTTTGGCGCGGGCTGTCTATTGGTTTTACGGATTCTTTTCAGATTATGGGCATTCGATTTCGCGGCCTTTGATATGGCTTAGCGGGCTTTGGGTTGTGGGTTTTGTGATCTTCCAAGGGTGTGTCGCGGATGACGTGTTTTGTCTGATTAATCCCCCGCAAAACCGGCTGCTTTCGACGAGCGATGCAGCCGGGTTGTCCTTTGCAACGATGTTCAAGTTTTTTGGTTTGCAGGGGCTCTACTTTACGGAGGTCCTAAAAGCCTTTTCGCCCAGCATGAAGGTTTTCGCCTCCGTCCAGACAATCGCGAGCTTCATATTGCTCTTCTTTCTCGGCCTTGGCCTGCGGGCGCGGTTTCGGTTGCGGTAGGGGCGGGGCAGGCGGTTGCGTGAACCGGTGGGCACGTGGTTCCCGCCCATTTGACGTTAAGTCATGCTCTGGTTTGAAGACAAAAGTGGATTTTTCCCCTTTGTTTGCCGCGCTGCAGCGGCGATATTACGGGCAAATGTAATTTATGGAGTCTTCGAGATGTTTAAGACCTCTCTCCTCGCGGCCGGGTGTGTTGCCGGTCTGACGGCGGCCTCGCAGGCGGCTGTGTTTGATTTTAACGACGCGGCGTTCCTCGACACGACGGTGGGCAGCGTGACAACCAGCGATGGCACGATCACAGCGAGCCTGACCACGAAACGCAACGCGGGCAGCGCGAAAAACCCAAATCTGGTGGCTGGTATTGCCGCGATTTTTGACACTGAGAACCCGAATAACGGTCTGAGCGGCAGCAATGGCGACAACGACCTGACGGAAGGCGCAAGTGTCAATGTGAACAGCGATTTCACCGGCTCTGGCTTTGGTGGCGCGTTGATCATTTCGGAAACCGGCGCGACCGCCGGGGTTGCTCTGTCGCCAGCTGATGACAACGGCTCGGGCGGGACGATCATGTTTGATTTCGGATCGACCCTTGTGAACCTGCTGAGCTTTGACATTCTGGACGACGCGACCCTGACCGTGATCTCCAACGGCGTGTCGGTGACCGAACAAGTGACGACAAATGGCGGGTTCGGCACAGGGTTTGACCTGTCCGCGCTGACCAACGTGTCCTCGGTCACGTTTGATTTTAACGGCGCCTCGGGTGCGATCGACAACTTCGCGGTTGAAGCGGTCACAGCCGTGCCGGTTCCGGCGTCGCTGCCACTGCTGCTGGCCGGTTTGGGCGGGCTAGGCCTGCTGCGCCGCCGCATGTCCTAAGCGCTGGTTTTCGCTGGGCCGGTTTTGATCGGGCCAGTTGCAAACGGATTTTGACACCCTTCCCTCGCGGGGAGGGTGTTTTTCGTCATGGAGCTGCGAGGCCGCGCAGCGTTTGGGCGTGATCTGGCGGGACCGCGTCGGGGCGCCAAGTGGTGGTGGCCGGATCGGTATCGCCCAAAGCCGCAAGCAGCGCGAGCGCCGCCGCGTAGGCGCCAAGCGTGCTTTGGTGGTGCCCGTCGGGCGCATAAAGCGCGGTGATGCCCGCCCCATGCGCCTGCTGCCACAGCTGCCCCGCGCGGGCGACGGTTCCGCCCGTGTCGCGGGCAAGGCGCGTATAGGCGGTGTCGATCCACGCGGTGGTCAAACCGGGGAACAGGCGTTTTTCCAGCCGCGCGGCGGCCAGTGGGCGTAAAACACCAGCTCCGCGCCCTGGGCCTTGGCCGCGCGCGACAAGGTGAGGGCCGCGCGGCGCATGGTGTTGCGGCGATGGGGCGAAAAGCTCATCCAACTGGCATCTTGCAAGACCACCACATCCCAGCCGCCTTGGGCGATGATGCGAAGGGCGCGCGGCGTGAGCTCTTGCAGGGTGGCGCCGTTGCGGGTGACGCGTTCGGTGTGGTAGCGGATGGGCGGCGCGGCGCTTTGGCCCAATGCGTGGATCATCGCGGGGATGTCCTGTCGCGCGGTGTAGGAATTGCCGATGAAGAGGATGCGGCGCGCCTGCTCCTGTGCGCTGAGCGGCAGGGCCAGCGTCAGGCCCAGAGTCAGGCACAGCGCCAGCAGCGCCCCGCGGACCAGATATAGCATCACACAATCTTCCCCAATTTCTGCCCCCAAACATGCCATGCAGCGCTTTGCGGGTCAAAGGGGATGACTTGGCCGCGCGCGCGCCCTAGCATGGCGGAAAAAGAACAGGCGGAGCGGGCCCGATGCGGTGGATTTGGCGGATAATTGCGACCTTAGTGGTGCTGATCGTGGTGGCGATTGGCGCGATTTTTCTGATCCCGGCGGAGCGGATTGCGCGGATTGCGGAGACTCAGTTTGAGCAAAACACCGGGCGGGCGCTGGCAATCTCGGGGGGCGTATCGCCGACCATCTGGCCGCGTCTGGGCGTGGTGCTGGAGGGCGTGACGATTGCCAATGCCGACTGGGCGGGCCCGGCGCCGATGGTGGAGGCGGGCGCGATCAACGTGGCGGTGGGCGCCTCGGCGTTGATGGGTGGCGACGTGATTGTGGAGGCCTTTGAGGTGGACGCCCCGGTGATCCGGCTGATGCGCCACGAAGACGGGCGCGCGAATTGGGAGTTTTTGACCGATCTGGGCGGGGAGAGCGAGGCCGAAGACGGGCCGTCGCGGATCAATTCGGTCTCGCTGCCGAAGGGGACCATAACTGGTGCCAGCATCCTCTATGACGACCGGCAGGCGGGGGTGCGCCACAGTTTGGAGGCGCTGGACGCGACGCTGAGCCTGGACGATCTGGCAGGCGCGGCGCAGGTTGATGTCTCGGCGCTGATGGCGGGGCAAAGCGTGTCGCTGAGCGCCTCCGTCGCGGCGTTGCAGCCTTTGCTGGACGGGGGTGTTGAGACGGTCAGCGCCACGGCGACACTGGGCGAGAACACAGTGAGCTATGACGGCGCGGCGGGGCTGGAGCCGGTGCAGGCCAAGGGCGCCGTGGAAGGCCGGGTACGCGACTATGATGCGCTGTTTGCAATCATTGGCGGCACCAAGCCGCGGATCCCCGAGGGCATGGGGCAGCAGGTTGATTTTGCTGGGAATTTGACCGTGACGGGAGAGCAGGACGTGTTTCTGCGCGACGCCGTGCTGCAGCTGGACCAGAACCGGTTGGCGGGCGATCTGGACCTGAACCTTGGGGGCGACAAACCTGTGGTGACGGCGCGGCTGGCGGGCGACCGGCTGGATTTTTCATCGATGAGCACGGATGAAACCAGCGGCGACGGCGCGGCCAATGCCGGGGCTGGTGGCTGGTCGGATGCGCGGCTGGATGTGAGCGGGCTGGGCGCGGTCGACGGGCAGTTCACCTTCAAGGCGAATGCGGTTGATCTGGGCTCCATACAGCTGGGGGCCACGCAGCTGGGCGGTACGTTGGATCGGTCCCGGCTGGTGCTGCAATTCGAGCGCGTTGAGGCTTTTGATGGCAGCGTGACCGGGCAGTTTGTGGTGAACAATCGCAACGGCTTGTCTGTGGGCGGCGATATGGCCGCGCGCGGCGTCGTCATGCAGCGCCTGATGGCGGATTTCGTGGGCTTTGACCGGCTGATCGCAGATGCCGCACTGGATCTGCAATTTCTGGGCGTGGGCAGCACGATGGATGAGATCATGAAATCCCTGTCTGGGTCGGGCCGCATGGATGTGGGCGCGGGGGAGCTGTTGGGGCTCGATATTGCGGGCATGATCCGCAATCTGGACGCGGCCTATGTCGGCGAGGGATCAAAGACCGTGTTTGATGATATCACGGCGAGCTTTGAAATGGCGGATGGCGTGTTGCGCAATGAGGATCTGACCTTCACCTCGAAGCTGCTGACCGCGACCGGTGCGGGGGATGTGGATTTGGGCGGGCAGAGCATAGATTACCGCCTGATCCCGGTGGCCTTGTCGGGTGAAGACCGCGCGGGATTTTCGGTGCCGGTGAAGATCGCCGGGCCCTGGAGCGATATCAAATTCCGACCAGACCTGAAATATCTGGCCGATCAGGAGCTGGCGGAAGAGAAAGAGAAGCTAAAGGCGGCAGCAAAGGCACGGGAGGCGGAGCTGAAAGAGCAGGTCAGAGCGCGCGAGGATGAGATCAAGGAAAGTGCGAAGGACAAGCTGGAAGACGCCGCCAAGGACGCGCTGCGCAAACTGTTTGATTGATGTGATTCAAATGTGCGGCCTTATGGCCGCGCACGATATTTTGCGCTTTTGAAGGGGCCTTGCCCCTTCGTCGCGCGGGCAAATCCCCAGAGTATTTTTGACAAAACGAAGCGTATAGCCGCGCCTTAGCGGCGGCGGTCGCGCCGCGCTGACATCGGTTGGAAGGCGACGCCGACATGGGCTTCGCAATAGGGTTTTCCGGTTTGCACGGGCAGACCACAGAACCAGAAATCTTCTGTCGCGGGATCGCCAACGGGCCATTTGCAGGTGCGTTCGGTCAGTTGCATCACGCTGAGCTTTTTGGCCTTCTTTTCGACCTCGCGCACGGAGGCCAAAGCTTCCGGGCTGATTTCATTGGCGGAAGGTTGCGGCGGCAAAGGCTGACCGGCGGTCACGACCAGCTTGGGACGCGGGATGACTTTGGCGGGTGTTGTGGCGGCAGGCGCGGGTTTGGCGGCTGGTTCTGCGGCTTTTGGCTTCTCAGCCGCTGCGGGCTTGGCCTTGGGCGCTGCTTTTTCCTTGGCCGCAGGCTTTGCGCTGCCAGCGCCGCCGGAGCGGTTCGACAGGCCCAGACGGTGGACTTTGCCGATAACGGCATTGCGGGTGACGCCGCCAAGTTCCTTGGCGATCTGGGAGGCTGATTTGCCTTCGCCCCACATTTTTTTCAGTATTTCGACGCGATCATCTGTCCAGGACATGGGCTGCCTTTGCTTTTATAGAGCTTCAAACGACAAGACCGCCCCCAAATAAGGAGCGGCGGCTGATCGTTTAGCGTTAGAGGCAATTTAAGCCGATGGGCGGGCAGATTCAAGCGGTGATACTTGGCAAGGGGCGATGAAGCTGTCACTGGGGGATCAAATTCCAACAGTGTTGTTCCCCCATGACCCAACCCCATTCCGCCACGCGCCGCGGCATTATACTGATGTGCCTGGCCATGGCCGGGTTTGCGCTGGGCGATACGATGATCAAACTGGTCTCGTCCCAGCTGAGCGTGGGCTACATCCTGTTGCTGATCGGTCTGGGCGGTACGCCGGTTTTTGCGGCGATGACCTGGCGCGCCGGGCACCGATTGTGGAGTGCCGCGTTTTTTAGCCCCGGCGTTCTGGCGCGCAACGCCAGCGAGGTGGTGGGCACGATTTGCGTGGTCACGGCGCTGTCGATTGCGGATCTGTCGCTGGTCTCGGCCATCATGCAGGCGGCACCGATTTTTGTGACCTTTGGGGCCGCTGTGGTCTTGGGCGCGCCGGTTGGGCCGCGCCGCTGGGCGGCGATTGTTGTGGGTTTGGTCGGAGTTGTGATGGTGTTGCAGCCCGGTTTGGGACTGAGCTACGGCTTGTCACTGGCCTTGGCGGGCACGGTGATGCTGGCGGTGCGCGACCTTGCGACCCGGTTTGTGCCTGCGGACATGCCGACGCTGACGCTGGCCACCTACGGGTTTTCGATGCTGATCCCGACGGGGGCCGTGTTGATCGCGCTGGACCCGCATTGGCCCGCGATTGACGCGCGCGCAGCGGCTTTGCTGGGGGCGGCGATTGTGACGCTGGTGGTGGGCTATTACGCCGTCACCGCCGCTATGCGGGTGGGCGAGGTCGCCCTGGTCACGCCGTTCCGCTACACCCGGATCCTCTATGCGCTGGTGATTGGCTTTGTGGTCTTTGGCGAGCGGCCCAACCTTCTGGCGCTGTGCGGCGTGGCTGTCGTTGTGGGCTCAGGGCTGTTTATTCTATGGGCTGCTTGGAACCGGGCAGAAAAGGGCTAGACAGGGGCCTGCGGGTACGGGTAGGTGGCGTCACATGATCAACGCGACACATAACACGACCATGCGACGCCGACGCTAACCGCGTCCGCCTTTGATCTGCTGTGCGCCCTCTGCCCCTGAGCCTTGCGGGCTGCACATTCCAACTCTCAAATTGACACCACGCTGAAATTCCTGACAGTCGGGATTTCACTCTTGCCGTAAAGGACCGATCCGATGATCCCCTCCATTATGCCGACCTATGGCCGCGCGAAGATGACGTTTGAAAAGGGCGAGGGCTCTTGGCTGATCGAGCGAGACGGGACGCGCTACCTGGATTTTGGGGCCGGGATTGCGGTGACGGCTTTGGGGCATGCGCATCCCGAGCTGGTGCAGGTGGTGCAGGATCAGGCGGCCAGCCTGTGGCATACGTCGAACCTGTACAACATCCCCGCGCAAGAGCAGCTGGCCGATAAGCTGGTCGCCGAGACCTTTGCGGATACGTGTTTTTTCACCAATTCGGGCGCGGAGGCGATGGAATGCGCCTTGAAGACCGCGCGCAAATACTGGTCGGCGAAGGGCCAGCCGGAGCGGGTGAATATCATCACCTTCACCGGGTCTTTTCATGGGCGGACGCTGGCCACGATCTCAGCCGCGGCGTCGGAAAAGCTGACCGGCGGCTTCGGGCCACTTTTGCCCGGCATTATCAACCTGCCGATGGGCGACCATGACGCGTTGCAGGCGGCGATGGATGACACGATTGCCGCCGTGGTGGTCGAGCCGGTGCAAGGCGAGGGCGGGATCATCCCGTTGCCCGACGCCTGTCTGAAAGGGCTGCGCGACCTGTGCGACGAGACCGGCGCGTTGATGATTTGCGATGAAATTCAATGCGGAATGGGGCGCACCGGCAAGCTGTTTGCGCATGAATGGGCGGGGGTAACGCCGGACATCATGGCCGTGGCCAAAGGCATCGGAAACGGGTTTCCGCTGGGCGCCTGCCTGGCGACGGAAGAGGCGGCAAGTGGGATGACGGCTGGCACGCATGGGTCAACCTACGGGGGCAATCCGCTGGCTTGCGCGGTTGGTGCGGCGGTGATGGACCGGATCGCGGATGACGCGTTTCTGGCGGATGTGAACCGCAAGGCCGGGCTGATGCGCCAGAAACTGGAAGGGCTGGTCGCGGCGCACCCGGATGTGTTCGAACTGGTGCGCGGGGCCGGGCTGATGATCGGGGTGAAATGCAAGGTTCCCAATGGGGACGTGATTGCGGCGGGCTATGGCCAGCATATTCTGACCATTCCGGGCGGCGACAATGTGATCCGGATTTTGCCCGCGCTCAACATCTCGGACGAGGACATTGCCGAAGGCGTGGCGCGGCTGGACCGGGCGGCTCAGGATGTGGAGGCGTCGCTATGAGGCATTTCCTCGATATTCACACCACTGATCCGGCTGAGCTGCGGCGGATCATCGATACAGGTCGCGCCATCAAGGATGCGCGCAAAGGCAAGCCGAAGGGCGCTTTGGATCAGGACACGCCGCTGAAGGACCATATGGTCGCTTTGATTTTCGAAAAGCCGTCGACCCGAACACGTGTGTCTTTTGACGTCGGCGTGCGGCAGATGGGCGGGCAAACCATGGTGCTGTCTGGCACTGATATGCAGCTGGGCCATGGTGAGACGATTGCCGACACGGCCCGTGTTCTGTCGCGCTATGTCGACCTGATCATGATGCGTACGTTTGAGGAGGACACGCTGACCGAGATGGCGGAATATGCCTCCGTCCCGGTGATCAACGGGCTGACCAACCGCACGCATCCCTGCCAGATCATGGCCGATATCCTGACTTTTGAGGAGCATAGCGGCCCGATCAAAGGTAAGAAGGTGGTTTGGTCGGGCGACGGCAACAATGTCTTTGCCAGCTTCGCCCATGCGGCCAAACAGTTTGAGTTTGATCTGGTCTTCACCGGGCCGGAGCCTTTGGATCCGGAACGCGCTTTGGACGGGCTCTATTCAATTGAGCGCAACCCGCAGGCTGCGGTGGACGGTGCCGATTTGGTCGTCACGGACACGTGGGTGTCGATGCATGACCCGCAATCCGCGCGCGAACGCCGCCACAACCAATTGCGCGGCTATCAGGTGAATAAGGACCTGATGAGCCACGCCAAGCCGGACGCGCTGTTCATGCATTGCCTGCCCGCGCATCGCGACGATGAAGCGACGTCAGAGGTGATGGACGGCCCAAACTCAGTCATTTTTGACGAGGCCGAGAACCGGATGCATGCGCAAAAGGCTATCATGAAATGGTGTCTGGAGAGCTGAGCGTCGCCAAGGCACGCAGGTTCTCCTGCAAGTCGGCCAGACGGGCGGCGCCCAGATGGGTGCGGTAGTGTGCTTCGATTTCTTGTTTGACGTCGTTGCCTACGCGTAAAGTCTCAACCCCGGCCTCGGTCAGCGTGACCCGCTTTTGACGCGCGTCATTGGGGCTGTGGGTTCGTGCAACGATGCCGTCGCGTTCCAGCTCATCCAAAAGCTGTTGCACCGCTTGTTTTGATATGCCGAGCCGTTCCGGGAGGGCGTTTTGTGCGATGCCGCCAGGCCCAATCTGGCGAAAGACCGCGCCGCGAGCCTCTGCAATCCAAGCATAGCCCCGCGCGGCCATCTCAGCATCAAAGGCTTGCTTCCAATTTTGGGTGGCCTGCCAAAGATCCCATCCAATATGGTCTAGCAGAGGGGGCATCTTAGGGTTCATATTCGTCAACCTGCTTGACTATATTGAGGCGCATCGATATTCGTCAACTATCTTGACTAAATATCCAATCCCTTCAACCCAAATGATGGGAGGTCCCATGCAGGCCTTTCTTCCCGCCCGAAGCCTGAACGCTGCCTATGACCGTGCCTCTGGTCGTTGGCACCATAAATTGCGCTCCCTTGGATTTGTTGCGGCTTATCGCGAGCTGGCGGAGCTTGGGGTGGGGCGCAGTGGTCCGGCGCAGACAATGTTGGATGTGGGCTGCGGAACAGGAGCGCTGAGCGAGGCCTGGGTCGCGCAAGGCGGGCTGGCCGCTTCCGGACGGATTGATCTTCTGGACCCGTCGCCGCGTATGCTGGCGCATGCCGGTCATATGTTGCACGACCTGCGCCCGAACATGGTCGAGGGTGGCATTGGTTGTGATGCAATCGAGGCAGGGTTTTATGACGTAGTACTGTGCGCTCACGTGATTGAACACTTGCCGGACCCGATTGACAGTCTTGCTTGGATGAAGTCGCGGCTAAAGCCTGGCGGGCGTTTGATCCTTGCCGTCAGCCGACCGCATTGGTGCACTGCGCTGGTGCGCCTGAGATGGGGAAGCCGCGCGTGGCGGCCTGAACAGGTTTTGGAAATGTTGCGCGACGCGGGATTGTCGCAACCGCAGAGCCATCGGTTCTTATCCGGTCCGCCCTCCCGCCTGAGTTGCGGTTATATCGCCCAAAACTAGCTGGACGCCGTGCGACTTTCCTGTGACCTTCCTTCAATCTTGGGAGGACATAAAACATGATCGAAGATCCGCCACGGCTAAAGATTAATGGCACCCGCTTGCGCCCGACGGCTGAGCAAATCGCGGCATTCCAGGGGGTGCCAACGGGGTTTGTCGAGGACGCCTTGTTTGGCGGGGCGGCTATGGATGCGTCCATTGCGGCCATTGGGTTTGGGCGCGATATTGACTGCGTTGCCGCCGGGCCGGCGCTTACGGCGGATAACCGGCCATCCGACATCATGGGCACGATTGCGGCGCTCAACTTTCTGCAGGACGGCGATGTGCTGGTCGCGGGGTTTGGCGCGCATCAGGCGCATGCCGCCGCCGGGGACCGGGTTGCCGCGATGATCAAGAATTGCGGCGGCGCAGGGTTTGTGACGGATGGCCCGATGCGGGATTACGCGGGCATTGTGGAGGTCGGGCTGCCCTGTTGGTGCACCGGGCTGACGCCGGCCTCGCCCCATACATCTGGGCCTGCAACGGTTGGGCTGCCGGTGCAGATTGGCGGGCAAAACGTGCGGACCGGTGACATGATCGTGGCCGACCGCGACGGGGTTGTCGTGGTGCCGTTTGAGCAGATCGACGCTGTGATTGGCCGTCTGGACGCCGTGCGCGCGGCGGAGGAAGCGTTGGATGCGCAGCTGGCCGACGGGCTGAAATTTCCCGAAGGCGTGGCGCAGATAATCGAGGGCGATGACGTGGTCTATGTCAAAGGCTAGCGCCTACGTTTTGCGCATGGAGTTGGATTAAACATGTCAGGGCGATCACATTAAGTTTTTTGTGTGAACTTTACACACGCGGGCTCCGTAACCCTTTTTACATGCCGACTGGAGCATGCGTTATGAAAGGGAGACACCTTTATGAAGACCTTGATCAAAGCCGCCGTTATCGCTGCAACCGCCACGCTGAGCGCGGGCGCCGCACAATCGCAAACCATCGCTGAAATCGCCTCTGGCGATGAGCGGTTCTCGACCCTCGTGGCGGCTGTGGGCGCCGCTGGTTTGGTCGACACGCTCAACAGCGAGGGCCCGTTCACGGTCTATGCGCCGGTCAATGCCGCCTTTGATGCGCTGCCTGCCGGCACCGTTGAGACGCTGTTGCAGCCCGAAAACAAGGGCCAGCTGACCAATGTGCTGCTGTACCATGTCGATGACCGCAACCTGACGGCTGAGAAAATCCCGGCCGGATCCAACTACTTCAAGCCGGTTCTGGCCACAGAGCGTTTGTGCATCACCAAAGACGCCAGCGGTGTGTCGATCGCGGATGGCTCAGGCGAAAGCGCGAATGTTGTGATCGCCAACATCAAAGCATCGAACGGCGTGATCCATGTGATCGACAAGGTGCTGCTGCCTGGCAACCGCCCCGCTTGCCACTAAGCCAAAGTTCCAGTGATGCGGGCCGTCCTATTGGGCCCGCATCGGGCGTGCGGTGCTTGGTTTTGGGAGAGACCGATCCCCGCGCGTCACGGATGCGGCGTCTGGCCCCTCGGGCGCCGCATTTGTCTGATTGCCTGTCAGGGCGTCATGATGATGCAGGTGGTGGAGCCGGTGGCGTAAAGTTTGCCATTGTCCACGCCGCGTATTTCACCATTGGAAATACCGGTGGACCGCCCCGCATGTTGAACCGTTCCGGTGCAATCGACGAGCATGCCCTGTGGGATGGGGCGCACGATATTGAGCTTTAATTCCAACGTTGTATAGACTGACCCTTTGGGGACTTTGGTCATCACCGCGCAGGCGAGCGCACTGTCGAGGATGGTGGCGTACCAGCCGCCATGGATCGTGCCGACTGGGTTCATGTCTTCAAAACGCGGCGCCCCCCGAAAGGTAACGGTGCCGTCTTCAACCGCATGTAACTGAAAACCCAGCGTGCGCGCGATAGGGGCGGCGGGGATGCGCCCGTCCAAAATGCCGCGCATGAAATCGAGGCCTGACATCGACAAGACGGTGTCGCGGTCAGGCAAATCCTGTGGCGAATTCGCGAAAAGTATGTCGGTCAAACGCCTGCCTCCTAGCTGTACAGGGAAACGGTAGGAGGCAGGCGCCCGAGGTGCAAGCTGGCTCTTGCGTCAGGGGCCGAACCTTAGGCCACTTCTGCCAGCGACACCCGTGGGCTGAGGCCGAGCGCTGCGCAGATATCGCGGGTTAGCTCGGGGCGGTTGAGCGTGTAGAAATGCAGGTGATCAACGCCGCCTTCCATCAAATTGCTGCACAGTTCGGTTGCGAAAGCGGTGGCGAGCAGGTCTTCGCGCCCGTCGCGGACGGCTTTGCCAAAAGCGTCATCGAGCCAACCGGGGACGTTTGCGCCGCAGCGTTGCGCAAAGCTGCGCGCGTTTTTCCAGTTTTCAATCGGCAGGATGCCCGGCAGGATTGGCTGAGTGATGCCCGCCTTGTCACAGGCGTCGCGGAACCGAAAGAACGTCTCCGCCTCGAAGAAAAACTGGGTGATGGCGGCATCTGCGCCCGCGTCGAACTTGGCTTTCAGGTAGTCGATATTCTGGGCTTGGGACGTGGCTTCCGGGTGCGGGTCGGGGTAGGCGCCGACGCGGATGGTGAAATCGCCCGCGTCTTTCAGTGCTGCGATCAGCTCGACCGAGCTGTTGAACCCGTCTCTGGTGGGCGCGAAGGTCCCGCCGCCGGGTGCGTCGCCGCGCAGCGCCACGATGTCAGTGACACCGGCCTTGGCATAGGTTTGCGCGATGGCGAGTGTGTCGTCGCGTGTCGCGTCGACGCAGGTCAGGTGGGCTGCGACCTTGAGGCCAAGGTTTTTGTGGATCGCTGTGACGGCTTCATGCGTCAGGGCCCGCGTGGTGCCGCCCGCGCCATAGGTGACGGACACAAAATCCGGCGCGTAAGGCGCAAGAACATTGAGCGTGTCCCAAAGACGGAAGGAGCCTTCCAGGTTCTTGGGCGGAAAGAACTCGAAGGAAATGGACGGCTGCGACATGGGGGAATCCTTGAAAAGCGGGTTGAAGAGACTGTCCCATAGGCAGTAATGTGAGGCAATTTCATAACTCTCAAGATAAACATGAGGTTCACTTGCATATCGAATTTCGTCATCTGCGCACTGTCAAAGCCATTCACGATTGTGGCGGGCTGGCGCGTGCGGCCGATCAGTTGAACATCACGCAATCCGCCTTGTCGCATCAGATCAAAGGGCTGGAGGATCAGGCGGGGGTAGAGCTGTTCATCCGCCGTTCCAAACCGATGAAGTTGTCGCCTGCAGGGATGAAACTGCTGCGCGCGGCGGAGCGGATTTTGCCGGAGGTGGCGGCGCTGCAGGAAGAATTCGTCTCGCTCAGGATGGGCAAAACGGGGCGGCTACATATCGCGATCGAATGCCATGCCTGTTTTGAATGGCTGTTCCCGGTGCTGGAAGGGTTCCGACAAAGCTGGCCCGATATTGATGTCGATATTCGCCCCGGCCTCAGCTTTGACGGGCTGCCCGCGCTGTTGCGTGAGGAGGTGGATTTGGTGGTCTCCTCCGATCCCGAAGACCTGCCCGGCGTGGATTTCACACCGTTGTTTGACTATGAGCCGGTGTTTGTAGCCTCGTCACAGAACCCATTGGCTAAAAAGGATTTTATCGAAGCTGAGGACCTGCGCGATCAGATGCTGATCACCTATCCGGTGGACCGGACCCGGCTTGATGTGTTCACCGAATTGCTATTGCCAGCCGGGGTAGAACCGCGCGCGACGCGGCAGGTTGAGCTGACGGCGGTGATTTTGCTGCTGGTGGCTTCTAACCGGGGGGTCGCCGTGCTGCCCGACTGGGTCGTGCGGGAGGTGCGCTACAATTCAGATTATGTGACGCGGCCTTTGACGAAGGCCGGAAAGACCAAGCGCTTGTTCGCGGCGACCCGCAGCGAGGACACGCATAAGCCGTTTATGTCGAATGTCATCCGGCTGGCGCGCACGGAGCCTGTGAAGCTGCAACGCACGGAAACTGACGCCTGAGAATGCCTGCTAGGCGACGTGGCGCGCGGCGGCGCCCCCAACCTGGGCTACAAAATCCGCCTCATTGACGGGTTTTGAGAAGAAATATCCTTGCGCCAGATCGCAGCCGATGGCGCGCAGCGCGTCTACGTCCGCGGGCGTTTCAAGACCTTCGGCGACGACTTCGACGCCCAGTTCCTGGCCCAGCCCCACAAGCATTTTGACAATGCTCTGCGAGACGGGGTTATTGACGGCGTCGCCCGCAAAGGCGCGGTCAATTTTGAGCGCGGAGAGCGGCAGCTCCTTGAGATAGGCCAGGTTTGAATAGCCGGTGCCGAAATCATCAATCGCGATGCCGCAGCCGAAGGTTTTCAGCCGGTCTATGTTTTTGACCGCTTGCGGGCTGTTGGGTACCAGCGCGGTTTCCGTAACCTCCAACTTCACGTGATGCGGTTTGAGGTCGTTCAGGTCCAAGACATGCGACAGGAAGTCGACGAAGTCGGCCCGTCCAACATCATGGCCGGAAATATTGACCGAGGCGAACAGCCTTGCGCAATTGGCGTTGCCAGTGCGCAAACGCCTGAGCGTCGCGCAGGCCTCCATCAGTGCGAAATTGGTGAGCTGAGTGATGGAACCCATCGTCTCCGCCACGGTGATGAACTGGTCGGGAGGGATGTTGCCATGCACCGGGTGGGTCCAGCGCATGAGCGCTTCATACCCCGCAACACTGCTGTCAGAGAGATGGACAATTGGTTGATACGCCATGCTGAATTCGCACCGGTCGAGACCCGTCAGGATGTCGCTGGCCATTTCAAACAAGGCGATCAGCTCATCCGCGTTATGGAGCGTTGAGCGGGCCAGCGGTGCGTGATTGTCTATACCTGCTTTGCTTTCTTCAATGCGGGCGGACAGATTGATCGAGGTTTCGACACATGCACGCAGGATCGGGTCGAGCTTTTCAAACCTGTTTAGGATTTGCTCCGCTGGGATCCTGAACAGGCGGCAGGGCTTCACGGCCTCGACACTGACAGCGCGTGGGCTGTCAGTTAGAATCGACAACTCACCCAGTATGGCGCCTGCGCGGCGGCGCTCCGTGTCGACACGTACCCCGTTGCGTTGGGTGAACAGGACGAGTTCGCCAGATTCAATGATGTAGGCGCAGTCGTTTGGATCACCCTCCCGGTACAAAATGTCACCAGGCGCCAACAGAGTTTCGAAGTTCATTTGGAGCGCCTTTCGCACCGATGGACGCAAATGTGTCTAAGCAGCAGTGCTACGCCAAAGGGTTTAACAACGGTTGAAGCAATGCCGACGGAATGCCTGAAAAACGCTTAAAATTACGCCGATTGGATTAAGTGCTGCGCGCTGTGGCGCGGGCCATGCGCTGTTCGCGGAAAATGATGTAGAGGCCGGAGCCGATGGTGATCGCGATGCCCAACTGAGCCAGCCCGTTGGGCCAGTCACGGAACACCAGATACCCGATGATCGTGGCCACCGGGATTTCGAGATATTGCATCGGCGCGAGCGTGGCGGAGGGAGCGAAACGCAGGCTCCATGTCATCAACAGATGCGCGAAAGTGCCCAGCGCGCCGATCAGGAAAAGCAGATATATCTCAATCCCTTGCGGCGCGATGATCACAAAGGATTTGGGCAGCGCGCCGCCCAGAAGCGGAAAGAGCGGGACCAGCAGCACGCAGGCAATGACCCCGGAGACCGCCTGCATCGAGATCGGGTCAACATCCTTGGCGACCTGCCGCGTGACCAGCATGAACAGCGCGAACAGCACCGCCACCAAAAGCGGTAACAGGGCCGGGTAGCCAACGGCGGCAAAGCTGGGTTGGATCACCAAAAGCGTGCCGATGAAACCCACGATACAGGCGATGAGGCGGCGGGCGCCGACCTCTTCCCCCAGCACGTATTTTCCCAAGAGCAACATGATGAAGGGCATGACAAAGGCAATGGCGACCGTGTCGGCCAGCGGCATGTAGCGCAGGGCGGTGAACATCACACCGATGGCCACCATGTGAAAAACCGTGCGCAGCGCAGTGAGCTTGAGAACGCGCGGGGTCATACGCAATGTCCGGCCTGTGAGCCAGACCAGCGGCAGCAAAAGCAGCGCTTGCAGGCCAAACCGGACCAGCAACAGCTGGCCCAGCGGGATCGTCTCGCCCAGATATTTCGCAAGCGCGTCGCCCATCGGCGCCAGGATACAAAAGCCCAGCATCAGGGCGATGCCTAATGAAGGGCGATCAGCGGTCGACATGGCGCGAGGCTAGGTCGGTTTCGGGGGCGGCGCAATGAGGGGTTTATCTTGCGCGCAAGCGGGGATATACGCGCGGCCTGACCCCTTTTTTGTTTAGGACTTCCCGCGATGCAAGGCTCGGCCAATCTCAATGTCATGGTGAAAGCGGCGCGCGCCGCCGGGCGCAGCCTTGTGAAGGATTTCCGCGAAGTGGAGAATTTGCAGGTCTCCATGAAGGGCGCGGGCGATTTTGTGTCCAAAGCCGACACCGCCGCCGAGGAGATCATCCGCGAAGAGCTGATGAGCGCGCGGCCGACATATGGCTGGCTGGGGGAGGAAAGCGCGGAAGTCGAGGGCAAGGACCCGACGCGACGCTGGATTGTCGACCCGCTGGATGGGACCACCAATTTTTTGCACGGGATGCCGCATTGGGCGGTCTCAATCGCGCTGGAACATAAGGGCGAGATCGTCTCGGCGGTGGTCTATGACCCGTCCAAAGACGAGATGTTTTTCGCCGAGAAAGGGCAGGGCTGCTGGCTGAACGACCGGACACGTCTGCGCGTCTCTGGCCGAAGCCGGATGATCGAGAGCGTCTTTGCCACCGGCGTGCCCTTTGCAGGGGGCAAATACCTGCCCGCGACACTGCAGGACCTGGCCGGGTTGATGCCCGAATGCGCTGGCGTGCGGCGTTGGGGCGCCGCGTCGCTGGATTTGGCTTATGTCGCGGCGGGGCGCTATGACGGCTATTGGGAGCGCGGCTTGAAGATTTGGGATATCGCGGCCGGTGTGCTGCTGGTCAAAGAGGCGGGCGGGTTTATCGAGCCGATCCGCGACGGTCAGAACCTGCTGGAAGACGGGCATTTGATCTGCGCCAACCCCGAGATTTTCCCGAACTTTTCCAAGGTTATTCGCGCGCGGGATTGATCCATTAGGCTGATCAAAAGGGGCGGCTGCGCCGCGCTGTTTTGATTTTGCTCTTTGAGGAGGCGCTGCCTCCTCAGCCGCAAGGGCAGACACCTCCGGAATATTTTTGAAACAATGAAGCGGGTTCAGGCGCGCGTCAGTATCGCCTGGTTGGCCTGCATCTGGTCTGTGGCGCGGTCAAAGCGCAGATAGGCGAGCGCCTGTGAACCCGCGACCGTGTGCAGCGTGCCCACAGGTTTGTCGTTTGATGTGATCGGTGTGCCCGGTGTCGCGGGGCCGGTCAGCGTGACCTGGGTCAGGCCTTTGCGCAGCTCGGTCTTGTGTTTCATGCGGGCGGTGACTTCCTGCCCGACATAGCAGCCCTTTTTGAAGTCGACGCCGTTGAGGCGTTCAAACCCCATCTCAAGAATATAGCTGTCATCGGGCGTAAGTTCTTGTCCCGCCTCGGGGATCTGATGGGCCACGCGCAGAGCGTCCCAATCGGTGTGGGGGTCTGAACCTGTTTCGCCATATGCCCGCCAGCCCAGCGCGTCATGTCGCGGGTCGGGGAAAGCGCCTGCGGGCGGGGCGCCAAGGCCGCGCGCCACGCCCATGTCTTCGGGGGTGATCGTGACATTGGCGCGGAGTTTGTACATGTTGAGGCGTTTGAACAGGCTTGGTGCGAGCGCCGCGTCCACATCGATCAGGATCGCATCGCCGTCGGGGACCAGGAAGAAATCGGCCAGGTATTTGCCCTGCGGGCTGAGCAGGGCGGCGTAGACCAGCCCGTCTGCCAGCTTGGCCACGTCATTTGTGACCAGCCCTTGCAGGAAATCAACGCGGTCAGCGCCGGTGATCTTTAGAATCTGCCTATTTTCTACGCGCTCGCCGGCCATCTTCGCTCTCCCGTTTGGGTGTTAGATGTCATATAGGGGGGCGTGACGAATTCCAAAGCGATTTCCGAGACGAGGCCCATGCAGGCGGCACTTTCGATCATCATTCCGACCTTGAACGCGGGCGCGGCTTTGCCCGGCACCCTTGATGCGCTGTTGCCGGGCGTCGGTGCGGGCGTGATCCGGGAGGTGATTGTTAGCGACGGGGGCAGCAGCGACCGGTCGCTGACGCTGGCCGACGATGCGGGGTGCGAGATCATCACAGGTGCGCCCGGGCGCGGCGGGCAATTGGCGCGCGGCGCGCAGGCGGCGCGGGGCACGTGGTTACTGTTTTTGCATGCTGACACGCATTTGCCCGACGCCTGGGTGGGGGCCGTGTGCCACCATATGCAACATAGCGGGGAAGCCGCCGTCTTCGCGCTGTCATTTCGGGCTGACGGCATGATGCCGGGGCTGGTGGCGGGATGGGCGAACCTGCGCACGCGGGTCTTTGGGCTGCCCTATGGCGATCAGGGCTTGCTGATTTCGCGCGCGCTCTATGACGAGATTGGCGGGTTTGACGCAATCCCGCTGATGGAGGATGTGGCGATGGCGCGCAAGCTGCGCGGCCGGATCACCGTGCTGACCGAGACCGCCAGTACCGACGCGATCCGCTACCAAAAGGCAGGCTGGCTGCGGCGCGGCGCGGGCAACCTTGTGACGCTGGCGCGCTATTTGGCCGGGGCCGACCCCACAAAACTTGCTACGCGCTATCACAAAAGCTGAAGGGCGCGCGATTGACGGCATGGGGCGTGCGCAATAGCTCTTGTCGGCAGATAAGAAGGACCCACGCCATGACGCTTTCCAATGGTCGCCACATGCTGGCTATTCCCGGCCCCTCGGTCATGCCCGACCGGGTGCTGCAGGCGATGCACCGGCCTGCGCCGAATATCTATACCGGCGAGATCGTCGATATTGCCGCCAGTTTGGTCCCTGACCTGAAGGCGGTGGCACGCACGCAGCACAATGTGGCGATGTATATCGGCAATGGGCATGCTGCGTGGGAGGCGTCTTTGTCGAATGTGCTGGCCCCGGGTGATCTGGTGCTGGTGCCCGCGACGGGCAATTTTTCGCATGGCTGGGCGGGCATGGCGCAGCGGCTTGGGATAGAGACCCAGCTGCTGGAATTTGGCAAACGCGCGGCGCTGGACCCGGCCCGCGTGGCGGAGGCTTTGGATGCAGACAAAGCCCATAAGATCAAGGCGGTGCTTTGCGTGCAGACCGACACCGCCACCTCGGCCAAGTCGGATGTGGCCGCGTTGTCGGCGGCGATGAAGGCCACCGGCCACCCGGCCTTGCTGATGGTGGATTGCATTGCCTGCTTGGGCTGCGATGAGATGCAGATGGACGATTGGGGCGTCGACGTGATGGTGGCAGGCTGCCAGAAGGGTTTGATGACGCCGCCGGGCATGTGTTTCGTTTTCTTCAACGACCGGGCTGCGGCGCGGCGGGCGGAAATGGCGCGCGTCTCCAGCTATTGGGACTGGACCCCGCGAGCCAACCCCGAGGAATTCTATCAATATTGGTGCGGTACCGCGCCCACGCATCACCTGTACGGATTGCGCGAGGCGCTGAGCATGGTGGTTCATGAGGAAGGGCTGGAAGCCGTCTGGGCTCGCCACGCCACCCTAGCGCGCGCGGTTTGGGCGGCGTTTGAGGCCTGGGAAATCGGCGGCCCGGTGGAGCTGAACATCCGCGACCGGGCGGCGCGGTCGAACGCCGTGACCGCTGTGCGGATTGGCGCGGAAAACGGCACCCGGCTACGCAACTGGCTGACGGATGAGGCGGGTGTGACGCTGGGCATCGGGCTGGGCATGGCGACTGACGCGGACCCAAAGGCCGACGGGTTTTTCCGCGTGGGCCATATGGGACATGTCAGCGCCCATATGCTGATGGGCACCTTGTCGAGCATTCAGGCGGGGCTTGTCGCGCTGGACATTCCGCATGGCGGCGGGGGGCTGGACGCGGCGGCCAAGGTCTGCGCGCAGTGCTAGAGGCGGTATCGCGCGGGCCATTGCCCGATCTTGGATAAAAAGAGGAGGCTGCCAGATGGCCATGTTCAACCCCGACAACCACACCAAATCGGCGGAGCACAAGCAGCTCTACGCGCAAAGCGAGCTGATCTACACCATCATCGATGTGGCCGCAGCGGCGCTGTTTGTGATTGGCAGCATTCTGTTTTTCTTTGACAGCACGGTCTATGCGGGGACCTGGTTGTTTTTGGTGGGCTCGGTGCTGTTTGGCGCACGACCAAGCGTCAAACTGTGGCGCGAGCTGGGGTATCGGCGGTTGAATGCGCGCCAGGAGGGCGACGCTGACACCGGGGCCTAGGCCACAGTTCAAACAAATGCGCCTTAGCGCCAGTCGAGCACCACTTTGCCCGATTGCCCGGATGTCATGGCCGCGAAGCCGTCGGCAAAGTCGCGCGCCGCGAAACGATGCGTGATGACCTTGCTGACATCGAGGCCGTTTTGCAGCATGGCGATCATCTTGTACCAGGTTTCAAACATTTCCCGGCCATAGACGCCCTTGATGGTGATGGCTTTGAAGACGATGCGGCTCCAATTCACGGGTGATTGGCCGGGTGGGATGCCCAGTAGGGCGATTTTGCCACCCATCACCAAAGCGTCGACCATCTGATCAAGGGCCGCCTGACTGCCCGACATTTCCAACCCTACGTCGAACCCTTCGGTGAGGCCCAGCTCGTGGGTCACGTCGGCAAGGTCCTCTGCGCTGACATCGACCGTGCGCACGGATGGCACCACGCGTTGGGCAAGCGCCAGACGGTCGGCGTTGATATCGGTCAGAACCACGTGGCGCGCGCCAGCATGACGCGCGACGGCGGCGGCCATGATGCCTATCGGGCCTGCGCCGGTGATCAGAACATCCTCGCCCAACAGCTCAAAACTCAGCGCAGTGTGAACGGCGTTGCCGAGCGGATCGAGTATGGCCCCGATCTCATCAGGGATGTCATCGGGCAGGGTGACGACATTGAATGCGGGCAGCCGCAGATACTGCGCAAACGCCCCTTGTTCACTGACCCCGATCCCGCGCGTGCCGGGGTCCAGATGGAACTTGCCCGCGCGCGATTGGCGGCTTTCTGTCCCGATCAGATGGCCTTCGCCCGAACAGCGTTGGCCCAGCGACAGCCCGGTCACGTTGCGCCCGATATCGACAATTTCGCCCGCGAATTCATGGCCCGTGATCATCGGCACCGGCACGGTCGATGCGGCCCATGCATCCCAGTTCCAGATGTGAATATCCGTGCCGCAAATGCCGGTCATGTTGACCCGGATCAGCACGTCATTCGGGCCAATCTCGGGCACCGGCGCGTCGATCTGCCAAAGGCCCTGTTCCGGCTTGGTCTTCGCCAGAGCGGTCATCATATTCGTGGTCATGCGATCACCCCCAGCGCGCGCCCCACTTTGGCAAAAGCGGCGAGGGCGCGGTCCAGCTCTGCCCGGCTTAGCGCCGCGTTCATTTGGGTTCTGATGCGGGCTTGCCCATGCGGCACGACGGGGAAGAAAAAGCCCGAGACATAGACCCCTTCATCGAACAAGGCGGCGGCCATGTCCTGCGCAAGCTGCGCGTCGCCAAGCATCACCGGAATGATCGGGTGTTCGCCCGGTAGCAGTTCAAAGCCAAGTTCCGTCAAGCCGGACCGCCAGTGCCTGGCATTGTCAAAGAGCTTGGCCCGCAGCTCCGCGCCCTGTTCCACCAGCTTGATCGCTTCCAACCCGGCGGCGACAATCGCCGGGGGCAGGGAATTGGAAAACAGGTATGGCCGCGCCCGCTGGCGCAGCAGGTCAATGACGGGCTGCGGGCCTGCGATGTAGCCGCCGATGGCCCCGCCAAGCGCCTTGCCCAACGTGCCGGTTAGAATGTCGACATCGACGCCAAAGTGATCAGGGGTCCCGGCACCGCGCGGCCCCATAAACCCGGTGGCATGGCAGTCATCGACCATGACGACCGCGCCGTAAGCGTCGGCCAAAGCGCGAATGCCGGGCAGGTCGGCCAAGGTGCCATCCATCGAGAACACGCCATCCGTGGCGATCATGATGTGGCGCGCGCCGGCCGCCTTGGCCTCTTTCAATTTTGCTTCGAGGTCGGCCATATCGGTGTTCGCGTAGCGATACCGCTTGGCCTTGCACAAACGGATCCCATCGATGATCGAGGCGTGGTTGAGGCTGTCGGAAATGATCGCATCATCCGGCCCGAGCAGCGGTTCGAACAGCCCGCCATTCGCGTCAAAGCAGGCCGCGAACAAGATGGCGTCGTCTTTGCGCAGAAACTTGGCCAGCGATTGTTCCAGGGCGCGGTGCAGGTCCTGGGTGCCGCAGATGAAACGCACGCTCGCCATACCAAAGCCATGCGTGCCCATCGCGTCTTTGGCAGCCTCAATCAGGGCAGGGTGATCGGCCAGCCCCAGATAGTTATTGGCGCATAAATTGATCACCGCGCGGTCTTGAACGGCCACCGTGCTCGCCTGCGCGGATGTGATCAGACGTTCGCGT
This sequence comes from Litoreibacter sp. JB4-2, assembly GCF_055693445.1. Lineage (NCBI taxonomy): Bacteria > Pseudomonadati > Pseudomonadota > Alphaproteobacteria > Rhodobacterales > Roseobacteraceae > Litoreibacter > Litoreibacter sp. JB4-2. The sequence goes on along the minus strand of NZ_CM146334.1, from coordinate 1,335,887 downwards.
TTATAGAGGCCTTCGGCCTCGATCTGGGTCAGCGTCTGAGAAATATCTGTGAGGAAGGCATGCGGCATGATGGTCTCCTTTGAGACTCATTTTCTGCCATAACGGAATTTATTCCGCAATCATATAATCCGTTATATAAGAGATCGATCCACTAAAGCGCCGTCTTGCCCGGTTTCACGATCAAAAACACCCGTGCGGGGCCACCAGCGGCGGCGATCTGGTGCGGCACGTCGGCCCCGTAGCGCGCCGTGTCGCCCTGCGCGACCTCTGACGTCACGCTGCCCGAGGTGACCTGCACCTGCCCCTCGATGACGGCAAGCTGTTCGATCGACCCGCGCGCATGCGGCTGGCTGCTGAGGGTGCCGCCGGCCTGCAACCTGATGTCGTAAACCTCATGCTGCCCAGCGTCTTCGGGCGGGGACAGGATCACGATGCGGCAGCCTTGCCCCATATTGTCGATGGCGGGCATATCGGCGGCTTTCACCACATCAATGCGGTCGCCGCGATCTGTGTGATCCAGCAACCCGGCGAAATCGACATTCAAGGCCCGCGTCAGGTTCCACAGCGTGGCGATGGTGGGGCTGCTTTCCCCGCGCTCGATCTGGCTTACCATGGAACGGGACACGCCGCTGAGATTTGCAATCGCGTCGAGCGACAGCCCCTGCGCCTTGCGCGCCTGTTTCAGGCGGCTGGGCAGGGCGTTCAAGATAGTGTCATCATCATCCGTCATACCGGAAAAATACTGGGGTGAGCGGGTTTTGCAAGGGGCGGCAGGGGCCGGTTTCTCGCGAAAAATTATTCGCGTCCGTTTACTCTCGGCGGGGCAGCAAGGCGATGCCCCAGCGCACAAAACCGGCAGTGACAAGCGACGCGATGTAGCTATGCGCGGCCCAAAGCGCGAAAAGCCCCAAAAACACGACCAATCCGGCGGACCATAGGAACGCGACGGTATAATCCTCGGCGCGGCCAGCGGGTTGGCGGGGTTTGTAGTCGTCATGCATGGGGTCAAAGCTTAGCCCCGGAATGCGTCAGGAAAACCCTTAATGTGCCGCTTTGATCGCTTCGGGCAGAGCTGTGGCAAACAGGTCCATCTCACGTGCGCCGCCGCAGCTGATGCGGATGCAGCGGTCCTGCGGGGCCACAAACGGCATGCGCACGAACACCCCGCGTTCGATCAGGCCCGCCAGGATGGCGCGGGCATAGTCGCCGTCCCGCCCGCAATCTATGGCCACAAAATTCGTGGCAGATGGTAGCGGCGTCAGTCCATTTTCCTTTGCAATCAAGCTGATACGGTCGCGTGATGCGGCGACCTGCGCCTGCACCTGCGCCAGATACTCCTGATCTTTCAACGCCGCCAGGGCCCCCGCCTGGCTGATCCGGCACATCCCGAAATGGTTGCGGATCTTGTTGAAGGCGGTGATGAAATCGGCGTGGCCAATCGCGTAGCCCACCCGTGCGCCTGCCATCCCGTAGCCTTTTGAGAAGGTGCGCATGCGGATCACATTTGGTTGAGCGACATCAATCGCGGGCACCACGCCGCTGGGCGCAAGGTCGCAATAGGCCTCGTCCAGCAACAGCATCGCGCCGTCGGTCACGGTGTTCATCATCTCTGCGACGGTGCCCGCGCTGTGCCAGCTTCCCATCGGGTTGTCGGGGTTGGCGAAATAGATAAGCTTCGCTTGGACTTCCCGCGCTTTGGCGAGCAGGGCGTCTGGGTCTTCGTGGTCGTCCTTGTAGGGCACTTTGTGCAGCGCGCCGCCAAAGCCCGCGACATGGTAGTTGAATGTGGGGTAAGCCCCGTCGCTGGTCACAACCGCGTCGCCGGGACCCACCAGCAGCCGCACAACGTAGCCCAACAGCCCGTCAATGCCTTCGCCGACCATGATGTTGTCCGGGCTGACGCCGTGATGGGCCGCAATGGCGTGGCGCAGGTCATGGCTTTCCGGGTCGCCATACATCCAGACCTCGGCGGCGGCTTTTTGCATCGCCTCAATGGCCTTGGGTGACGGGCCGAAGACGCTTTCATTGGCCCCCAGCCGCGCGTCAAAGGCAGCGCCTCGCGCGCGTTCTTGCGCCTCTGGCCCCACAAACGGGACGGAGGCAGGCAGGGATTGGGCGAGCGGTGTGAGAATAGGATCAGTCATGGGGCGCGATCAAACCAAAAGCGCGGCCGGGCGCAAGGTTGAAATTGCGGTTTCAGATGCTTACTTGAGAATTACTCGCAACTGGAGGGCTTTATTGATGCCCAAACTGACAAGACGCGGCTTCATCGCCGCCGGGGCCGCCGCCGCATCTGTGCGCGCTTTGCCCCAAATTGCCAAAGCACCGCCCGCGCGGCGGGTGCTGACGCTGATCTATGACAAATCCATCGGCGCGATGCGCGCGATTGACCGTGTCGTAAGGTAGTGCTGGCCATGGCCCATGCGGCTGCCTAGGCTTGAACGTATGAGCCTTGTTCGCACAGAGATATCCGCGCGCGTCGCCACGGTAACGCTGAACCGCCCCGAGAAGATGAACGCTGTCAGCCTTGAGATGCTGGACGCCGTGATAGACGCGGCGCATGCGCTGCGCGGGGCGGATATCAATTGCGTCGTCTTGCAGGGCGAAGGGCGCGGCTTTTGCGCGGGCATTGATCTGGTGTCTTTGTCATCGCTGATCGGCGCCGACATGGACGAGGTTCTGGTCGCGCGCAGCCATGGTACGCGCAACCGGTTTCAGGAATTTTCTCTGGCCTGGAGCGATCTGGAGGTCCCTGTGATAGCAGCGCTGCACGGGGTGTGTTTTGGGGCCGGGCTGTTGCTGGCCTCAGGCGCGGATATCCGCATTGCCGCGCCGAGCTGCAAATTGTCCGTGATGGAAATGAAATGGGGGCTTGTCCCGGATATGGGCGGCATGGCGCGGCTGCCGCGATTTGTCCGCTCTGACATTTTGCGCCGCCTTGTCTACACCGCGGAGGTGATTGAGGGCCCGCAGGCTCTCGACTGGGGCCTTGTCACTGAGCTGGCGGATGACCCACAGGCCCGCGCGCAGGAACTGGCAGCACAGATCGCCGCCCAAAGCCCCAGCGCGCTACGCGCCGCGAAACGGTTGATCGAAGTGGCCGAGACGGGGGATGAAGCCGCCGTCCTGATGGCCGAATCCGTGGAACAAGCCGCGCTGATCGGTACGCCCGACCAAATGGCCGCAATCGCGCGCGGCATGGCCCAGAAAAAGGCGGTTGAAGCCCCGCTCCAACCGCCTCCTAAAGCCGCCCTTTCGAGCGTCGCTATCCGGTCCGGTCATCGGCTTCCCAGCCTGTACCGGAGTTTTAGAGAGCACCGATTCTTGTTTCCATTTGGTTAAAAATATCCAGTTGCGGCGCTGCTAGTGGGCGCGGAATTTGGATATTTAAAAACCAAATGGAGAGGGGGCGGTTTTCCCAGCTCAGCCAATCTCAGCGAGTTTGGAAAGTGCCGTTTTCAGCTTGCCCTCCTCCTCCTCGCGCGCGGCGAGATTGGCTTGCGCTTCCTCCACGACCTCGGGCGGGGCGGAGGCCACGAATTTCGGGTTGTTCAACCGCCCGCGCAGCCCGCCGAGTTCCTTGGCAAGCTTGCCCAAGCTCTTCTCCAGCCGCGCTTTTTCGGCGCTGACATCAACGATGCCTTCAAGCGGCAGCGCGAAATTGCCGCCTGCGACAGGGATGGAGACGGAGCCCTTCGGCGCTTCGCCTTGAGACACCTCGCCCAAGCGCGCGAGCTTGGCGATCATCGCGGCGTTACTGGCGAAAGCGGCCTGGCCCTTGTCGTCGAGGGTCACTTCGATCAGCGGGACCTCCAGCGACGCGGGCACGTTCATTTCGCCGCGCGCAGACCGCACAGCTTCGATCAGGGTGATAACCCAGTTCATTTCGCGGTCCGCGTCGACGTCGACCAGATCGGCGCCATAGTCGGGCCAGTTTGTGACGGCGAGCATCTTGTCGCGGGTGGCGGTGACGCCCCACAGCTCTTCGGTGATGAAGGGCATGATCGGGTGCAGCAGGATCATGCATTGATCCATGACCCAGCCCATCGTCGCGCGGGTTTCGGCCTTTTGATCCTCAGTGCCGTCGTAGAACAGCGGCTTGGACAGCTCGACATACCAGTCGCAGACCTTGCCCCAGACGAACTTGTACAGCGCGTCGGCGGCGTCGTTGAAGCGGTAGGCGGCAATCGCAGTGTCGACGGTTTCGCGGACCTTGGCGGTCTCGCCGATGATCCATTTGTTGACGGTCTGTTCCGGGCTTGGCAGGGGGAAGGTCATTGCGTCCTCATAGACGCCGTTCATCTCCGCAAAGCGGACGGCGTTCCACAGCTTGGTGCCGAAATTGCGGTAGCCTTTGATGCGTTCCATATCCAGCTTCAGCACGCCGCCCATCGCCGCCATGGCGGCGGAGGAAAAGCGCAGCGCGTCGGCGCCGTATTCGTCGATAATGTCGAGTGGGTCGATGACATTGCCGGTGGATTTCGACATCTTCTTGCCCTTGGCGTCGCGCACAAGGCCGTGGAGGTAGACGTCCTTGAACGGGATACGCTGTTCGACCGGCAGCTCATCCGGCAGAACCGCCAGCTGCATCATCATCATCCGGGCGACCCAGAAGAACAGAATGTCCTGCCCCGTGATCAGCGTCGAGGTCGGGAAATACTTCTCCATCTCCGCCGTCTCTTCCGGCCAGCCCAGAGTGCCGATGGGCCAGAGCCCAGAGGAGAACCAGGTGTCTAGGACGTCGGGGTCTCGCCACATTGGCGTAGTAAGGTGACCTTTTGGCGATTGACTGCTTGAATTTGGCCATTCCCAAGGTTCACTGGGCAATTCGACCAACTCTGCAGGCGGCTGGCCTGTGCGATCTATCCAGACTTTCTCAATGGCTTCTTTGGCCTCGTCCACTGAACCAGCGCAAAAATCCATTGTAAGAATGCCGCTTGGACTTAGGCGGCCGCCGAGTGCTTCATCATCATAGCTGTTTTCATCAAGGAACTTCTTCGCCCTGTCCCTTGGAATGTTGTCCCCTACCCGAACTTTCCAATTTCCAACTTGGCCATCCAGCGTTGGAACCTGCGCAGTCCAAACCGGGATCTGATGCCCCCACCAGAGCTGGCGGGAGATGCACCAGGGCTCGATATTTTCCAGCCAGTGGAAATAGACCTTTTTGTCGCTCTCGGGCATGATCCGAACCGTCCCGTCGCGCACGGCGTCGAGCGCGGGGCCGACGATCTTGGCGGAGTCCACGAACCATTGATCCGTTAGCATCGGCTCGATCACGACCTTGGAGCGGTCGCCGAAGGGCTGCATGATCGGTTTGCTCTCGACATATGGCTCAAGACGGGAACTTTCCTGCCCGTCTTCCTCATCGATGACGGGGACGGAATGCATGACCGCATTCCCCTCCGCCGTGATGTCTTCGACCACCTTTTTGCGCGCCTCGAACCGGTCGAGGCCGCGATATTCCTCAGGCACCAAGTTCATCGCGGCGATCATCGCCTCGTCAAACTCTTGTTCACCGTTCGCGATTTTTTGGGCAATGGCGGCTTCTTCCGCATAGGGCTTCCCGTCGCTGCGCATCGCGCCTTTCGTGTCCATGAGCGCATACATCGGGATGCCGCCGCGCTTGGCGACCTCATAGTCGTTGAAGTCATGCGCGCCGGTGATCTTCACCGCGCCGGAGCCGAAGGTGGGGTCGGGGTATTCATCGGTGATGATCGGGATCAGGCGGCGATGCTCTTTCGGACCGACCGGGATTTCGCAAAGCTTGCCGACGATCGAGGCATAGCGCTCATCGGACGGATGCACCGCAACCGCGCCATCGCCCAACATGGTTTCGGGCCGGGTCGTGGCGATGGAGATGTAGTCCCGCGTCTCGCGCAGGGTGACGTTGCCGTCCTCGTCCTTCTCGACATATTCGTAAGTTGCACCGCCGGCGAGCGGGTATTTGAAATGCCACATATGGCCCGGCGTTTCGAGGTTTTCGACCTCAAGGTTGGAAATCGCTGTTTCGAAATGCGGGTCCCAGTTGACCAGCCTTTTGCCGCGATAGATCAGGCCCTTGTTGTACATCTCCACAAAGACCTTGATGACGGCGTCGTGAAAATTGCCCTCATTGCCCGTAGGCGCGTTCAGGGCACCGGACATGGTGAAGGCCTCGCGCGAATAGTCGCAAGACGCCCCCAGGCGCTTCAGCTGGTTGATGATCGTGCCGCCGGATTCCGTTTTCCATTCCCAGACTTTCTCAAGGAATTTATCGCGGCCCATATCGGTGCGTTTGGGTTGTTGGGTTTCAGCCAGCTTGCGCTCCACCACCATCTGGGTGGCGATGCCCGCGTGGTCCGTGCCGGGCTGCCACAGCGTGTCAAACCCGCGCATCCGGTGCCAGCGGGTCAGGATGTCTTGCAACGTGTTGTTGAAGGCGTGGCCGATGTGAAGGACGCCGGTGACATTGGGCGGAGGGATCATCACGCAAAACGTCTCGGCCCGCGACGCATTCGCGCCCGCCTTGAAGCAGCCTGCTTTTTCCCAAGCGGCGGAAAGCCGTGCTTCGGCCTCGCTCGCGTCGAATGTTTTTTCCAGTGCCATATCAGCAATTCCCGTCCTTCTTTGAGGCGGGTCTACCCAATGGGCTGGCTGAGGGAAAGCCGGGACCCGTGTGCCATGAGTATTTTTGACAGAACGAAGCCGGATTTTACTCAAATTTAAGCCGAATCCGTGTTTCTGGCGTTGCGGTACAGGCGGGAGCGCCGATGGCCGTACAGGACGAAGCCACCTTGCTCCGCCACCCTAAATGCGTGGCCGGGCAGGGTGTCTTCACTTGATGCGGTTTTCCGCTTCGTTCTGTTAAAAATACTCAAATACCGACAGTCACCAAAGGCTCCCGCGCGCTGGGGCGGATCACCGCGGGATCATAAGGCGTGCGCGCGAACACCGCGCGCACCATGTCGCGGAAGAATTCTATGTCTTCATGCGCGTAGTCGGGGTCGAACGAGCTTTGATCCCAACGCTCGCAAAACGCGGCGCAATCGTCGAAATAGGGGTGGCCGCGATAGGCGTCGCGCTTGTGCTGGTCGCCGCCGACATGGTGGCCGTAGTAGAGCATTTGAAAATCGCCATGTTTTTCGACCACCCAGGTGCATTGTTCGCGCACGAAAGGTTTCAGGATCGAGGCTGCGTATTCGTCGTGATTGTAGGGCGCAAAAATGTCGCCAATGTCGTGCAGTAGCGCCGAGACCACCCAATCAGTATCGGCCCCGTCGCGATGCGCGCGTGTGGCCGATTGCAGCGAATGGCCCAGCCGGGTGACCTGATAGCCCGACAGGCTTTCATCAAGCGAGACCAGCGCACCCAGCAGCCTGTCCGCCGTGCCCGACGCGTAATCCACTTCCAGCGGGTGCAGCAGATCGTAATCCGCTTTGTCGCCGTCTTTCATGGCGGTGAATTTGACCTTTTGCATCGGATCCTCGCGTACGGTTTGGGCAAAGATCGCTGTTATCGCACGCTTCGTCTAGCCCACTTGCGACCCGAAATCGGTCGGGGTCTCGCTGCAGCGCGGCTTTGAATTTTGTTGACCGGCGGGCGAAGATCGCGCTCAATTGTCAGACAATTGAAATCAAAAATATTCTACGAGACTTGTTCAGCACCGATCTGGGAGGAGACCTGCTATGAACCTGAGACCTGACCCGACTTTTTATCCTTCGGCCAAAATGGCCATGGAAGCCCCAACCGAAAATTACGCGTTCACCCTTATGCTGAGCCCCGATGGCACCAAGCCTGACGGGCTGGCGGTGGTGGATGTGAACCCGACATCCAAGACCTATGGCACCATCGTGCATGAGCTTTATGTGCCCAATCTGGGCGATGAGTTTCACCATTTCGGCTGGAACGCCTGTTCCTCGGCACTGTCGCCCTTGACGGGCCACGCGTTTTTGGAACGGCGCTATCTGATCATTCCCGGTATCCGGTCGTCGCGCATCTACATCATCGATGTCAAAGACCCGCTCAACGCCAAAATCCACAAAACCATCGAGCCGCAAGAGCTGTTCGACAAAACCGGCTATTCCCGCCCGCACACCATCCATTGCGGACCGGAGGGTATCTACGTCTCGACCCTTGGCGGTGGCGGCGAGGATGGCACAGACGGCCCGCCCGGCATCTTCATCATGGATTGCGAGACATTTGACATTCTTGGCCGCTACGAGATGGATCGCGGCATTCAGGACAAACACTATGATTTCTGGTGGAATCTGCCGCGTGACTACATGGTCAGCTCGGAATGGGGCCTGCCGCCGCAGTTTGAAAACGGTGTGGTGGCGGAGGATCTGTTGTCCAACAAATACGGCCACACAATCCATTTCTGGGACCTGCGCGCGCGCAAGAATATCCAGTCCATTGATCTGGGCGAAAACCACCAGATGGCGCTGGAAATTCGTCCCGCCCATGACCCGGCCAAGGAATACGGGTTCTGCGGCGTGGTCGTCGACACCACCAACCTGCAAGGCGCGATCTTCACCTGGTGGCGCGACGATGACGGCACCTGGCAGGCCAAGAAAACCATCACAATCGACCCGGTGCCCGCCGATGCGGACGACCTGCCCGACCTGCTGAAGGGGTTTGGCGCAGTGCCGCCGCTGGTCACCGATATCGACCTCAGCCTAGATGACAAATATCTCTATGTGGCCTGTTGGGGCTTGGGCGAGATGCATCAATATGATGTCTCCGACCCGATGAATCCCAAGCTCGCGGGCAAGGTTGATCTGGGCGGGATCGTCACCAAGACCAACCACCCCAATGGCAAGCCGTTTGTCTACGGGCCCCAAATGGTCGAGATCAGCCGCGACGGCAAACGGGTCTACTGGACCAACTCGCTTTATTCCACTTGGGACGACCAGTTCTATCCCGGCGACGAGGGCGGGCAGATGGTTATGGCCAATGTCGGCGAAAATGGTGGGCTGACGCTGGACAAGGATTTCTACGTCGATTTTCCCAAAGGCTACCGGTCGCATCAAATCCGGCTTGAAGGGGGCGATTGCTCAACCGATAGCTTCTGCTACCCGAACGTCTAGTTGGGCGATGTGATGACAACGACGGCGGGCCTGTGGCTCGCCGTGGTTCTCAGCGGGCTTTATCACGGGGTAAACCCCGGGATGGGCTGGCCGCTGGCGGTGTCGTCCGCCTTGATGGAGCGCAAACCGGCCGCTCTGTTCGCGGCGTTGGGTGCTTTGGCTTTGGGCCATTTCGCGGCGATGCTGTTGATATTGCTGCCATTTTCAATGCTGACATCGCTGCTGACCTATGAACGCGAACTGCGCTACGGCGCCGGGGCCATCGTCATTGGGCTGGGGCTTTACCTGCTGATCACCCGCCGCCACCCGCGGTTCTTGTCCCGCGTTCCGCCACACCGGCTGGCGCTTTGGTCCTTCCTTGTGGCGATTGTCCACGGGGCTGCGCTGATGCTGGTGCCGATTTATTTGGGCCTTTGCGGGCCCGAGGCGTTGGAGGGCGGGCACCTCGCCGTATCCGAGCTTTTGGCGCGCAACGGCGGCATCCTGATCGGCGTGACGCTGGCCCATACAGCGGCGATGATTATCGCGGGTGGCGGGATTGCTTATGCCGTCTACCGCTGGCTCGGCCTCGCGTTTCTGCGTAAAAGCTGGTTCGATCTGGAGGCCGTCTGGGCCCTGTCGTTGATCGCCGTGGGCGTGCTGGGGCTGGCCACGGCGGGGCATGCCTAGGCCGCGCGCCAACAACGAGATCCAAAAATCTGCGAAGATGTGCTATACTCGGGTTTTTAGTATCGGAGTATTGTAATGAGACCTATTCATTTTGCACTTATTGTTCTTGCCCTTGTGCCTGCTGGCCTTGTCGCCGCCTGTGATCCGAAAACCGGGGCTGAGCGGGTCGATTTAGTCCCCGAACGCAGGCCCGGTTCCCAAGGACAAAACGGGTTTTGCAATGGCACCAACGCCGAGCTTTTTGTGCGCGTGCGCAACCAGTCCAACATTGATGCACTTCAGGTTTCAAAGACGCGCGTGACGTTTTCAACCGGCGCCACGTCAGAGCTGGACACGCCGCAAATTCCGGGCGGCTCGCTTGCGACAGTTGGACCGTTCCCGATCCCGGCGAGCTGTTTCAATGCCGATTGCAGCTTTACCATCACGGTCAACGCGACCGGCACGCTGCCCAATGAGCGCGCTGACAACAACGCAGAGGCCGGGATTTGCATCGGATGAAGCGTTTGGGCCGCGCCGTTAAGGCCCGCGCACACGGCTCAGATCAGGCCGGCTGACCCATGGCAGGCGCAGTGTCAGGCCGCGCCTGCGTTGCGCCACGCTGGGGTGAAGGGCTTCTGACGGGTCTTGCCCGACCTTGCGGGCGCGGCGTTGCAAAAAGAACCGCGTCAGCCCGCGAAACGTCCCGACAGAGCGGGCATTGACGTCGGTCGGTAGACGCTTTTGCCAGCCTTCGGGCAGCGGCAGGCCGCACCCTTCCGCCTGTTCCAGCATCCAGACCAGCGGGATGTTGGACAATCGACGCGCCTCGTAAACGCCATCGAGATGCCCGCCGACATCGCTGTGAGACCCAGGAAACCACATCTGCTTCAGCGTGCCTTCATGCCCGTCACGGCTTTCCCAAAGTACCGGTTCATAGGCTTTTCGGGTCTCGTTCAGCGCGAGCGCTTGAAACCCGTTGCGCACGCAGCGACCCAGATGGTGGCTGTGAAACGCGTGTTCCTCTGGCGAAAACCGCCACAAGATCGGGGCGCGAAATCCCAGTGCGCGCACCGTGTCCCAAACGCCGATCATCTCGATCGGTGCGCTGTCGTGGCAATGGGTCTGGCGAAACGCCGCCGCAGTTTCGCTGTCTGGGCCCAGCCGGTAATGGCGATAGGCCTGGCGCACATTGCGTTCCGTGGCGCAGTCGGCGCGCAACAGGCCCACCTTGTCGATCACGCCGCCCAAGCTGCGCACCGCATAGGCGCCGCGCGAAAATCCGAACAGGAAGATACTGTCGCCCGGCTGATAGCGTGAGGCCAGGAATCCGTAAGCCGTGCGGATCTGCTGGTTGATGCCGACGCCCGCCAGCACATCCATCGCGCGGTGCAGGCCCTGCCATTGCAACCCGGCCTCGTAGCGCAGCGACATCGCCTTGTTAGGCGCCATTTCCGACAACATACGGAAGGTCATACCGGCATTGGTCTCGTAGCCTTCTTCCAGCGAAGACATGGTGCCGTCCATGATGATCACATGCATGACTGGCCCGCGTGAGGCCGCGCCGGAGGGCGGCGGTACGCTCGCTTCTTCGGGGCCGAAGCCTGCCAAGGCTTTCAGCCGCCGCGACGCCGAAAGGCAGCGGCCAAAGGCAGATTTCAGGGCTTGGGGTAGGCGCAAGGGGCAGGGGCCTCATTGGTAGGTGGCGATGTTCAGACCGACCTTAATTCAGCCATTGCGGCCTGTCAGCACAAAGCCGCACACGAACGGGTGAGCCGCCGGTTATGGCCCTGCCAGACAAGACACTTTGTCAGAAAATATTGGTAAACATCAGGCTCGCCGCGGCGTATCCCACCAGCATTTCCAACACCGCGAAATTGAGCAGCATGTTCTTGAACCGCTGGGCGGCGGCTGAGAACAGCAGGCCAATCATCAGCAGGTGAAACCCGGCCGAAAAGCTCAGCGCGGTGAAGAAGTAAAAGGTCTCAGGACCAAAGCCCGGGCCAAACGCCATTTCGGTGCTGACCCGCGCGGCGAAAGCCAGCGGCATCAGGATCAGCGCCATTAACCCGGCCAGCGGGATCGTCCACCGCAGCTGCGGTGCCAAACGCGGTTCGGCGTGTTCTGACGACTGGTTACTGCTGTCAACAAGAGCCATAATCATGCTCCATGCTTTTTATCTTCGCATGGGGTGGTAGTGGCCGGATCGGGCAAGAATATGGCAAATTCTGTGAGATTTGGTGCGCTAAAGGGGCTAAGGCGCGGGCCGTAGCAGCCATGAAAAAGCCCGCCGCGGCGCTGCCGGGCGGGCTTTTCCGAAACTTATGTCGTTAAAAGCCTTAGGCTTTTTTGCGACGTGCTGCGATGCCGAATGCACCCAGACCAGCCAGCAGAAGCGGCAGGCCAGCAGGCAATGGAACCGGAGGCAGAACGCTGTCGTCTACCTTTTTCGTTGTGCGGTTGGACTCGTCCCAACCCAACCAGTCGTTGCCTTTGAAGCAAGTCAGGTCATCGCCAACTTCGTAAGTGCCGCCGCAAGATGCGAAGGTGTTACGTGTTGTGTGCAGCCAAGTACCGATCATACCGTCGAACTGAACGCCTTCCCAAGCCTGACCAGTCGATGTCGACAGGTTCTTCTTGTTCAAGGTCGATACGTCGATGACCATGTCATAGGTGGTTTTGCCGCCTGCGCTGGTCGAGCTGATTGCGTTTTCGTACTTGTTCAGCAGCGTGCTGTTGAACGAGCCGTTTACGCCATGTACGCCGCGGCCAGTGTACTGGTAAGCCCAGACGTCGGTCAGGTCGGAGTACAGGATCGCCAGGTGGCCGGCGCCTTGGTGGTACGGCTGTGGGCCGTTGTTAACCACAACCCAGAAACCGTCAGCATTGTCGGAATCTTTGGATGTGAAGGACATGCCGAAACGCTCGGTGGTGTCCTGGTATGTGAACGTAGCGTTCTCAACGCCGTTGCGGTTTGCCGCGGCGGTGTGCTGATACGTGGTGGCGGTCGCAGCAGTTGCTGCAAACGCACCGGCGATCAACGCGGTGGTTGTCAGAAATTTTGTCATGGGTTCCCCAGCAAAAAAATACACTCTTCATCCCCGCAGCCCCTCTTAGACATGCGAGTGACGTAAGGGTAAATGAAAGATTAACAAAATGCAATTGGTTTGAAATTTTGAAATTTTCTTATTTTCAAATAAAAACAATACCTTACACGAATGACGTTAACGTCGATTCAATCTTTTTTGGGGGAATTTTGGTGTGAAAACGACTTTGGTAGCGTGTGAAAATTGCCCACGACATCAAGCCGGTCGGCCATTGTTGTCTTAGGGAAAAAGCCCGCCATGCCAAAAGGCAAGGCGGGCTCAATCATTGCTCAAAGCGAAGCGCTTAGGCTTTTTTGCGGCGTGCTGCGATGCCGAATGCACCAAGGCCAGCCAGCAAGAGTGGCAAACCTGCAGGCAAAGGCACAGGCGGCAGAACGCTGTCATCTACGCGACGGGTTCTTTCATACGCCTCGTCCCAGCCAATCCAGTTGTTGGAGTTGAAGCAGGTCAGATCGCCATTGGTCTCGTAAGAGCCGCCACAATTCGCAAACGTATTCACCGTTGGGTGCAACCACGTACCGATCACATCATCCATGCGCAGACCCTGCCAGCCGGGTGTTACGGCTTGGCCGTTCAGGCCGGCCACGTTCAGGATCATGCTATAGGCTGTGTTTGCGCCAACCGTCGAAGCGGTAACCGCGTTTTCATATTTCGCCAGCACGGGCCCGGTATTGTAAGAACCGTTGTTGTTGCCCGAACCCTGGTACTGATAGGCCCAGATATCGGTCAGGTCGGAATACATGATGGCGTATTTGCCACCAACGCCGCCAACGGGCATCGGGCCGTTATTCACCACGAACCAGAACCCGTCCACATTGGCGGAGGTCTTGACTTCAAAGTCGAGTTTGAAGCGCTCGGTTGTGTCTTGGTAGATATACTCGGAGTTATACACCCCGTTCAGGCCGCTTGCGCCAACATTGTTGGTCGATGTGTATTGCCAGGTGGTGGCGGCGGCTGGTGCTGCGGCAAAAACTGCGGCCGCAAGTATTGTCGTCTTGATCAGATTTTTCATGGTTACCCTCAGATACAAAAACCTAGTTAATCGGTCACACTACAGGTCCCCAAAAAGCGCAAAGTGACCTCAAATTTAATACGGGGTCGTCGGAGCAAAATCAATTCGACCGGGCACGAAAAAGGCGGGTTTGCGACAATTTTAGAGCAAAATCCCAACGGGTCGCGATATAGTAAGTTTATAAGGCTCTGATTGGTTCCAAAATGTAAACAATGACGCTATTCCCGTTAAGAATCGCGTCCAAATTGAGGCGGACAAAGTTCACCGATTTTTGGCCCGAAAAGGCGGATTTAGACCGCACTGAAATCCCGCCCGAACTTAGCCTTATTGCGCTGCGCGCTTGGCCTTATCCATCCATCCCCAAACCCGCTGCGGGGTGAAGGGCATGTCGACATGGCGAACGCCCTCAGACCACAGCGCGTCCAGAACACCGTTCGACACCGCCGCAAGCGCGCCGACGGTTCCGGCCTCCCCGCAGCCTTTCATGCCCAGCACGTTTGCCGTTGATGGTGTCGGTTCTGAATGGAAGTTGATCATCGGCACGTCGCCCGCGCGCGGCATGCCGTAATCCATGAAACTGGCGGTCAGAAGCTGGCCGTCTTCGTCATAGACCACATGCTCGCTGATCGCCTGGCCGATGCCCTGCACCACGCCGCCATGGACTTGCCCCTCGGCCAGCATCGGGTTCATCAACACGCCGAAATCATCCACCACGGTAAATTTGACCACTTGGGTGACGCCTGTGTCGGCGTCGACCTCGACTTCGGCGATATGGCAGCCATTGGGGAAGGATCGCCCGGGAAGGGTGGTCGTGGCGGATGTGCTCAGCAGATCGGCTTCTCCGGCCTCCGCCGCCGCATCTGCGGCCTCGATCAGGGTCATCACGGTGTTGGAACCTTCGGCCCGGAAGCCGCCATCTTCAAACGCCACCTCCGGCACGCCCAGCTGGTCGGCCACGAAGGGTTTGAACCGCTCGATCAGCGCCTCCGATGTGCCTTTGATGGCCGTGCCTTGCGTCGTCACAGAGCGCGACCCACCCGTGCCGCCGCCCGTTTTTATGCGGTCGCTGTCGCCTTGGATGATCTCAACCGCGTCATGGGGGATGCCGGTATATTCGTGCAAGAGCTGGCGGTAGACCGTCTCATGGCCTTGCCCGTTGGACTGCGTGCCCACGTAAAGCCGCGCGCCGCCCGTACCGGTGAATTCGACCTTTGCAGTCTCATCGGGCGCGCCGAGGATGCTTTCGATATAGTAGCAGATCCCAAGCCCGCGCAGCTTGCCCGCCGCCTTTGACGTGGCTTTGCGCGCCGCAAAACCCGCCAGATCGGCCTCAGCCGTTGCGCGGTCGAGCACTTTGTCGAAATCGCCGACGTCATACAGCTCGCCCGTCACCGTCTTGTAGGGGAATTGCGCGCCGCGCACGAAGTTTTTGCGCCGCAGCTCCAACGGGTCGACGCCCAGCACACGTGCGGCGTGGTCCATGGCGCGTTCCAGCTTGTAGATCGCCTCCGGCCGGCCCGCGCCACGATAGGCGTCGATCTGGGTCGTGTTGGTGTAGATGCCCGCATTGCGGAACCAGGCGGTCTGGATGTCATAGACACCCGCCAGCACGCGGGACGCCAGATCGGACTGGATAAACTGCGCATAGCTGGAATTATACGCCCCCATATTCGACAGTGTATCAACCCGGTAGGCGGTGATCTTGTGATCGGCATCAAAGGCCAGTTCAACTTGCGAGACCAGATCGCGGCCGCCATTGTCGGCCAGCATGGATTCCGTGCGTTCGCCTTGCCAGCGGACAGGTTTTCCCAAGGCGTGGCAGGCATGGGCCACCAGAAAATATTCAGGGTAATCAAAGGCTTTCATGCCGAAACCACCGCCCACATCGGGTGTGGTGACATGCACGTCTGCCTTGTCCAACCCCAGCGTCTTGGCGATGGAGTCGCGCGTCCCCCAGACGCCTTGCCCGGTATAGGCGAAGTGCAACCGCCCCTCGGACATCTCGGCATAACAGCCGCGCGTCTCCATCGAGTTGGCGATGATCCGGTTGTCGACGACCTCAAGGCTGATGTGATGCGCGGCACTTGCAAAGGCGGCCTCCGTCGCGTCTTTGTCGCCGACCGCCCAGTCATAGGCGACGTTGTCTGGTGCTTCAGGGTGGATCGCGGGCCCACCTGGGGCGAGCCCCATGGCGACGTCCAGATCGTCATAGTCAAACAGGATCATCTCAGCCGCGTCTTTGGCCTGCTCAAGCGTGTCGGCGACGATGAAGGCCACAGGCTCACCCACAAAGCGCACGCGCCCAACCGCCAGGATCGGCCGGGCAGGGGCCGCGCCTTTGGAACCGTCCTGATTGTCGATGATCGACGCGCCCATGGCGTTTTTCACGCCTGCCGCGTCCAGATCATCCGCCGTCAACACCATATGAACGCCATCGGCGCCGCGCGCGTCCGCCACGTCCAGTTCGGTGATCTCAGCATGCGCGACCTGCGCGCGCAGCAGATAACCAAACAGCGCCCCCGCCGGGACCGCGTCTTCGGTATAGCTGCCTGCGCCCGTCAAAAACCGCGTGTCTTCCACACGCCGCACGGGTTGGGATGTTCCGAATTTCGTGATGGGGGTGTTCATGGCTATAGGCCTCCGAGACTGCACCGTTCAGAGATTAGCCGGGCATGAGCCAGTGTCTAGGGGGTGCGACTAAGGGTTGCTGGCCAATTGCTGCGTTTCGGGCAGCGCAGGCGCGTCGCGACGTGGTGGCACCGGGCCTTGCCACCGTCCTGACCAGCGGACGTCGCAGGCTTTCAGTGCTTTTGTCACCGACCGGCTGACCTTGCGCCGGAAAGTTGGCAGGATCAGGTTCTTCTTGGGGTGATATGTCTCATAGGCGCGCGCGGGCGACTTGGACATGTCCAGAATGAATCCCCAGGTGTCATACCGCGCCGTCGGTCCGCTGACATAGTGCAGCGGTGCGTCATAGTAATCGCGGGTACGCGCGTAGTCCTGATGTTCGAACAGGCCTGGCATCGTGCGGGTGTTGACGCATGTCAAAATGTCATCAACGGAGCGCATATCCGTCGCCCCTGCCTGTGTCGCCGCTCCCAGCGCCAAAACGGCACAGGTGCAATAAGTCTTCAACATCCAAAATCCCCCAAACACGCGTTTCTCCCGTGCAGGCGCCTTAAATTCAACAGCGCGACGGCACTGTGCCATGTTTTAGGGCGGCTGAAAAGCCGTCGCCATGAGGAGCGCGCAAACGACGCGCTGGCACCATTGGGATCAACGCCTCACCGGGCGGCGGCCGATTTGTACTCAGCTAACATTTTGAAAGGATTGCGTCTCAATCCCTTCTGCAAAACCTCAATTTCACAACATTTCGACCCGTTCAGACGCACCGGCCAGATCTGCACTGCTCTGGTTCAAAACCCGGTCCTCTGATGGGCTGTCTGATGCAATTGGGCCGTTCACTGGGCAAATACGCACAACTGTGCGGCGGCTCCATGTCCAAATAGGCTGGCAGTGCCGCGCAGCCTTCGGTGGTTGCGCTCAGTGCTTGGTCGGTGCCACGGCACGCTGCAATTCCAAAGCGCGCTTCGGCGCCACCCCCAGCACATGTTCAATCTGATGCAGCACGCGGTCTTCTTCGATATGTTTGATGCCATCTGCGAAAACGACCGACCAAAGCGCCGTCAACATGGCCTCTTTCTCTGCGGTGCCAATGGCCTTCGCCAAGATCGCGCTGAGCGCATCCGTGTCGGGCATTTCCGCCTCCAACCGCTCGCAAGAGGCGCGCATTTGCGCGGCCTCAACCGGGTTTAAATCGTTGAGCACCGCCAAAATGCGGTCCACCAGCTCAATTTCTGCAAAAAGATACGCGTCATCGGCTTTCGCCGCGCGCACCATCAGCGCCCCCAATGCATGCTGCGCATCTGAGGCGGGCAGGGGCGTGACATAGTTTGGGGGGTTTTTGAACAAAGCGCGTAGCCTGTCGAACATGTCTGGGTCCTTTTCAGGCAGGCCTAACGACCGGCCGTATTTTCAGCAATCATCGAGATCATTTCAAACATCACCGCAGATGCCGTCAATGCCGTGATCTGGTTCGGGCTATCCTTGGTCGGCATCATACAGACCACATCGCCACCCACGATATTGAGGCCGCGCACGGCGTGCAAAAGTCCCACGGCTTCGTCAATGTCAAAACCCTTCTCGCCGGCTTCAATATTGGACACGCCCGGCGCGATTGTCGGGTCAAGACAGTCCAGATCAAAGGTGATATAGACGGGTTTGCCTGCCAGAACCTCCTTGATCTGGGCCACCACATCGGCCAGGCCCCGCGCGCGAAAATCTTTCATGGTTACAACGTTGTAGCCATAGTCGTAGCTGGGTTGCAGCCAGTCCAGCGTGCGCGCATGGCCTCTGAGCCCGATCTGCATCGAATGCGTCGGGTCCACTTGGCCCTGATCGGCCAAATAGGCGCCCCAATGCGCGGCGGATTTTTTGGCCCCCAGAAAATGGTCAACTTTGGTGAACACATCCGTATGCGCGTCGAGATGCAGGAAACACACAGGCTCCCCGCCCGTGATCTGGCCGCAGCCCAAAGCCTGCACGATCCCGCCGGTGATCGAATGATCGCCCCCTATGGACACCGGCCGCGCGCCTGCCGCGTCGATGCTTTGGTAGAATTCCGTGATTTGCGCGATGCAGGCCTCATTGTCATTGGCGCGCGGAAACGGCACGTCGCCCACATCGACGATCTTGGCCGCGCTCCACGGGTCCAGCTGAAACCCGCCATGCATCCGCCGCGCCACGCTAGATACGTTGCGCAACGCGCGCGGGCCCAGATGCTGGTCGCGCTCCGTTGTGCCATTGCCTGCCGAATGCGGCACGCCGACCAGTGCGATATCGGCGCCGTCTGGGCCCTCATTTGGGCAGCGAAACAGGGTGGGGATCCCCCACCAATACAGGTTTTCCATCATCGAATTGAGATGCGGGTCGGACATGTTTTCTAGGCCTTTCGATCAATGTGCCGAAACTGTAGCCAAAACGGCGCCTGCGTCTACTTGCGCGGCTTCGCTCGCACGGTCGGCTCGGCCTGCGTCGGGTCTTCGGGCCACGGGTGTTTGGGGTAGCGCCCGCGCATGTCCTTACGCACATCGGCGTAAGACGTGGCCCAAAACCCCGGCAAATCCTGCGTCACCTGCACCGGTTTGTGCCCCGGCGACAGCAGCGTGATCTTCAGCGGCAGCCGTTCCGGCCCCACGGTCGGGTGCGCTGTGCAGCCGAACATTTCCTGCAAACGGACCTCAATTCCGGGCACGTCGCCCGCGTAATTTACCGCCGCTTTGCGTCCCAGTGGCGTGGTGATGGTGGCAGGCGCCAGCCGTGCCAATTCCTGGCTCGTGTCCCAGTCGAGGGCGCTGCGCAAGGCCTCCGCCACATCAACCGATTTCAAATCCGCCGCCGTTTTCTTGCCCGCCAGATAGGGCAGCAGCCAGTCCTCCAGCGTGCTCAGCAACCCCGCATCCGACCAATCCACCAGATCGCCCAAATACCGCCCCCGCGCGCGCAGCAAAGTCGCGGCTTTCGACCAGTTGAGCGCGCCGAGACCTAGCTCCCGCACCCCGTCCAATAAAGCACGCGCGACCAAATCAGGGTCCGCGTCCTGCCAAATCCGATCATCCAGCACAATCGCGCCAAACCGTTCCTGCTTGCGTGTCAAAACACGGGCGTCTCGTTTCGACCATTCACAAATCTCGCGCCATGCGATCTGGTCGCCGTAAAGCCCGCGCAGATCCGCCTCGCTGATCACCGCGGCGGCGCGGATTTTGGCCTCCCGCGCGTCGCCATCCAGATCGGCCACTGCTAACAATCGCTGCCCGGCAAGCGCATCGTCGCCCGGCAAAACAGCGCCTTTGCCGCCCGACAAATGGAACCGCGCGTCCCCGCCCTTGCGTCGCAGCGCCACCCGGTCCGGGTAGGCAAGCGCCACCATTTCACCCAAAGACCGCGCGGGGCCTTTGGCGTAGCGCGCCAGCCGCTTAGCCTCCACCGCGACCTCGCGCGTGCGCGGCTGGCGCAAGCGCGCCGCCAGATCTGCGCCCGCCGCAGGCCCCGGACGCGCCGCCAAAACAGCTGCCACATCCGCCGCTTTCGCGTCAGCCGAGGCCAGCATATGCGCCAGCCTCGGATGCAGCGGCACGCGGGCCAAAGCGCGCCCATGCGCCGTGATCCGACCGCTGCCATCCAGCGCGCCCAGCATCTGCAACACGGCCCGGGCTTCGCCCAAGGTGCCCTCGGGCGGTTGGGTCAGCAGCGCCAGATCGGCAGGATCCGCGCCCCATGCGGCCAGATCCAGCGCCAGCCCCGCTAAATCCGCCGTTTCAATCTCGGGCGGGGCGAAGGCGCCCATCACGCCTTCCTCCGCGCGGGTCCACAACCGGTAGCACACGCCTTCCGCCACGCGGCCCGCGCGCCCTTGTCGCTGCGTCGCCTCCGCCTTTGAGGCGCGCTCCGTAACCAGCCGCGACATGCCGGAGCCCGCGTCATAGCGCGCGCGCCGTGCCAACCCCGCGTCAACAACCACCCGCACGTCTTCAATGGTCAGGGAGGTTTCCGCAATCGACGTCGCCAGCACAACTTTGCGCGCGCCTTTTGTTGCGGGCGCAATCGCCGCGCGCTGATCTGCAAAGGGCAGGGCGCCATATAAAGGGCGCACCTGCACCGCGCCCAGATCCAGCGCCGCCTGCACGCGTCTGATCTCGCCCGCGCCCGGCAAAAATGCCAAGACGCCGCCCTCCGTCTCGGACACAGCCTGCGTGATCAGCGCGGCCATATCCGCCTCCATCCGCGCGCTTGCGCGGCGGGGGTGGCGAGCCACCGGGTTTCCACCGGGAAGCTGCGCCCTTCCGAGGTCACAACCGCCGCGCCACCCAAAAGCGCGGCCACAGGGGCCGCATCCAGCGTCGCCGACATGACCAAAACGCGCAAATCCTCGCGCAGCGCGTCCCGTGTTTCCCACACCAAGGCGAGCCCCAAATCCCCGTTCAAGGACCGTTCATGAAATTCGTCAAACACCACGCAGCCCACGCCCGGCAGCTCCGGGTCGGCCTGCACCATGCGGGTGAGAACGCCCTCGGTCACCACCTCGATCCGGGTCTTGTTTGAAACCTTGCTGTCGCCGCGCATCCGGTAGCCCACGGTCTCCCCGACGGCCTCCCCCAAAACCTGCGCCATCCGCTCCGCCGCCGCGCGCGCGGCAAGGCGGCGCGGCTCCAGCATGATCAAGCGCCCGGTAAATGCGCCCGCCTGCAACAAGGCCAGAGGCACCCGCGTGGTCTTGCCCGCGCCCGGCGGCGCTTGCAGTACGCAGACGCCGTCCGACGCCATCACGGCGCACAGCTCATCCAGAATGTCGTCAATTGGTAGCGCGGTCATGCCCGCCTTTTAGGCCGCGCTCAGCGTCGCGTCATCACCGCATTGCCGTAAAGCGTTTGCGTGACGACCTTTTCCACCCGGTAGCGGCCGTCACTGGTCTTGGCGTAATACAGGTTGAACGGAAACCGGGTCTTTTCGGCCATGTCTTCTGCCGAAAAGCCTTTCAGCCGCCGGTATTCGCCGTTGCACAGGATCATGTCGCCCTCTGGCCGGGGCGAGCTCAGCCGCACCTGCGAGCGGCGCTTGCCGTCAAACATCTGCACATTCAGCTTGCACACAGCGTCCGCGTCCACGTCGCGAAACGCGGCATAAATCGCTGTTTGCGGGTCCACCGTGCCCTTTTGCGCGGCCGGGTTCAGATCGCCCGTGCTGCCTGCCACAACTTTGGGAACGCCGCCCGCATAGGTCATCGTGGTCTTGGATTTGCGCTTGCCGGTATCGGCATCCTCATCATAGCGCACCGGGCTGAACCGGTTGCCCCGCACCGTACCAGAGGCTCGCGCGGTGTATTTCACCTGCGCCACCAGCCCCAGCAATCCGCCCGATTTTAACACGCCCGTGGTCTGGTAGCTGCCGCCGCCTTCGGTGCCTTTGACGCTCAGCGTGCCCGCAGAAATGCCGCGAATGGCCACGTTGAATGTCGCATCCGTCGACCCGTCGGCCCAGGCGGGCAACGCCAAAACCGCCGCCATAAATCCCGCAAAAACACCGTGTTTCATTGCCAATTACCTGCTAAATCGCATTTCTCGCTTGCCCCTCTATAATGGGGCTTTCAAAAAGACGTACCACCCCGTTCACCACTTGGTGAGGGGAAAGACAGGCAAAAGATCGCGCAGCCATGAAACATATTGAAGAACTTGCCAGCAAAGTCATGAGCGCCGAGCGCCGGGCGCTGGCACGCGCAATCACGCTTGTGGAAAGCGGGCGCGCCGATCATCAGCAAGAGGCGCAGGCGCTGCTGGAACGCCTTGCCACGACCAACCGGCAGGCCCTGCGCATCGGGCTGTCAGGCACGCCCGGCGTCGGCAAATCCACCTTTATCGAAGCCTTCGGCATGATGCTCACCGCCCAAGGCCTCAAGGTCGCGGTGCTGGCGGTCGATCCCAGCTCTGCCCGCTCGGGCGGCTCCATTCTGGGCGACAAAACCCGCATGGACCGGCTCAGCCGCGACAAAAACGCCTTCATCCGCCCGTCACCCGCAGGCGCGCAGCTTGGTGGTGTCGCGCGCCGCACACGCGCCGTGGTCGCGCTGTGTGAGACCGCAGGCTTCGACGTAATCCTGATCGAAACCGTCGGCGTCGGTCAGTCGGAAACCATGGTCGCGGAAATGTCCGATATCTTTACGCTGCTGCTGGCGCCCGCGGGCGGCGATGAATTGCAAGGCGTCAAACGCGGCATCATGGAAATCGCCGATCTGATCCTGGTCAACAAGGCCGACGGCGATCTCAAACCCGCAGCGATCCGCACCGTGGCCGATTACGCCGGCGCGCTCAGATTGCTGCGAAAACGCGCCCAAGACCCCGATGGTTTCCCAAAGGCGCAGCCCGTCTCGGCGCTGCATGAGGACGGGTTGGCGCAGGTCTGGGATGATATGCGAACACTCAGCGACTGGCGCAAAACAGAAGGCCATTGGCAGAAAACGCGGGCCCGCCAAGCCGTCCATTGGTTTGAAGAGGCCGTGCGCACAGGGCTTCTGGCACGGCTCACGGAGGATCCGGACACGGCCGCGCTTATGCAGGCCCAGGCGCAAGCTGTCCAAGGCGGGCAGACCGCGCCCGACCAGGCCGCGGCCCATATTCTGAGCGCTCTAAAATAGCTTCATTGTTTTAAAAATATTCCGGGGGAGGCGCAGCCGGGGGCAGAGCCCCCCAAACAAAACCAAAGCTGCGCGCCGCAGGCGCTCATTTTAACGGCTCAAAGCCCGGATTCATCGCTTGACCTGTCACACCGGGCTGGCTAAACCGCCCAAACAGAATTCAGGGCGTCCGAAATGTGAGTCTCGGCGCCCTTCTTATCTTTGAAAAGGAAACGTCATGTCTCGCGTTTGCGAACTTACTGGTAAAGGCCCGATGTCTGGCAACAATGTCAGCCACGCCAACAATAAAACCAAGCGCCGTTTTCTGCCGAATCTGAACGATGTGACGCTGACCTCTGATGCTCTGGGGCGCTCCTTCAAATTTCGTATCTCGGCAGCGGCGCTGCGCACCGTCGATCACCGCGGTGGTCTGGACGGCTTCATGGCGAAAGCCAAGGATGCTGAGCTGTCGGCAAAAGCGCTGAAAGTCAAAAAAGACATCGCCAAGCAATTGGCAGCTGCCTAAGCGCGCCCACACGGCGCAACATGCGCCGCGTGATGTCAAGAATGCAAAACGGCCTCACCTACACGGGTGGGGCCGTTTTTCGTTTCGCTCCGATCCAATCAGGGAACTCAACCAAGATGTGATCCCCTGTGGGTGCTGAAGGCTTCACAACCGCAGCGCTTGGTCCTACACCATCCCCTATGAAGCTGATGCGCTCCCTTCTGATGGCCATGCTCGCCTGCGCCCTCGTGCTCACCTCGGGGACGATGGCCGTGGCACGTGCGACGCCTCAAGGCGAGACGATTGTGATCTGCGCCGCCGGTGGGCTGCAGGAAATCACGCTCGATCACAATGGGCAGCCAATGGGCCCCGTGCCGCATTGCCCTGACTGCCTGACCGCAAGCCACGCGCTTGAGGCGCCGGTGTTCCGACTTGTGATCTGGACCGGCACGGCGCGTTTGCTGCGCCGCGCGCCGCATACTGTCGCCAGTACCCAATCTGAACAGCTGCGCGCCACGGCCCGCGCGCCGCCTGCCATGTCCGCCTGAAACACCACGTTACGTACCCAAAACAGTTTCTAGGATGACACAGATGTCTCTCAAATCTCTGGCCGTTTCAGCGGCCGCTTTCGCGTTTTTTGCCGGATCTGCTGTTGCAGATAGCAGCAAAATCATGGTCATGGACCCCTACGCGCGCGCCTCAACGCCGTCGTCAAAAAGCGGCGCCATCTTTTTCGAGTTGATGAACCACGGCGAAGCCGACCGGCTGATCGGCGCGAAAACCGAAATCGCCAATATGGCGCAGCTGCACACCCACAAAGAAGACGGCGACGGGGTTATGAAAATGATCCATGTCGAGGAAGGTTTTGAGCTGCCCGCCGGCGAAACCATCTTGTTCAAACGCGGCGGAAAGCACGTCATGCTGATGGGCCTGACCGGTCCTTTGGAAGACGGCGCTGAGGTTGCATTGACGCTGGTGTTTGAAAATGCGGGCGAGGTTGTCGTCACCGTGCCCGTCGATCTCAAACGCAAGCCAAAGCATGGCGGGCATAGCGGCCACGCGCATGGGACGGACGGCTAGAACGATTTTCATATCATGACCGTTGCGGGCAGCTCCCGCAGCGGACATTTTTTGCAAAACAGCCTGTTTTGTTTAATATTGGCACAAAATCGCCAAGAATTAACCGTATTCAAAATTATTTCTTCCCATAGCGTTCTCTTTCTAGGTAAGGTTTTCCTTACCTAATGCAGAGGGGCATTGGATGGACCGTATCTTGATCGTTAGCTCGCGCAACATCTGCCGTTCCCCTCTTGCCGAGGCGATTTTGCGCCGTCAGGTGCAGGCGTCCAGCTTGTCCATTCATGTTGATAGCGCGGGCACAGACGGTTGGCATATTGGTGACCCGGCTGACCCGCGCGCAGTTGTCGCCGCGCGCGTGCACAATATGGAAATCGGCGAACATCGCGCGCGCAAGCTGCGGGCAAGTGACTACAAGGACTTCTCGCAAATCCTGGTCATGGATGAACAAAACTTGGCCGACGTGCTTGCGCGGCGTCCGTTTGGGGTCAATACGCCCGTCAACCTGATCACGGAATTTCGTAAGATGCCGGGCCCGCTGGACATCCCCGACCCGTATTATTCAAGCAAGTTCGAGCCGGTCATCAGCCTGCTTGAAGACTGCATTTCGGGTCTCATGGATCAGCGTATCGCGGCGCAGTAGCGCTCACTTTCCGAGATGAATTGCTTGTAGCGGTCCCAGAACTGCTCATTGCTGCGCGCGTCGGATTGGCGAATATCCTGTGCCCGCTGCGGGTCTGAAAAGAAGCTTGCTGCAAGGCGCTGGTCCGTATTGGTCAAATGCCGGTCCGCAATGGCTTGCGCGCAGCCGCAGATGCGCGGGTTGGCGTCGCGCCGGTCAGACCGATTGCAAGCTGCAGAGACGGGCCCCATCGCCGCGACCACACCCGAAGACTGACGCGATGCCGACGGCCCACCGCCTGCGCATCCCGCAACCAAAAGGGCCAGGCTGCCTATCATCGCGCGTCTCAGATATGTCATCGCCAATGCCCTTCATATGCGTGCCCGGCCAGTGTGGCGTGGCAGTCTTAACAGAGTGCAAAATGCGGGCAGAAAACTCAATCGCTGCGGCGATCACGATAGGTAAGAAAGCGCCGCCGCGGCATAGTCCGACCACATCAACAGCCCCGCCGGCTTAAAGAGTATCCGACCAACGGGTAAAATCGGCGTTCGAGGCTAGCGATTGCCGGAGAGCCAATGTCGCGCCTCAATCCAAATGCGTGGCAAGTCTGTGCGCCATTAGGTGGCGCTGCAGTTTCAACTCTCAGTTCAAAGAGTGCGCAAATTTTTTGAATTATGCCTAAAAAGATAAATATTGGACATAAATTTGCCTAAAATTTCATCAAATGAAGACTCTCGATCCATAGGTAGAGAGTAGAACATGAGAACGAATGTCATCGGAATCGCAGCGCTAGCCGCCCTTTTCGCAGGGCCCGCTGCTGCACAACAAGCCTCTTCAGGCGTTTCACCCTTCGTTATGAATACGTTGTTTATTGTCTTTTGCGGCGTCCTTGTCATGTGGATGACCGCAGGGTTCGCAATGATCGAAGCGGGCTTCGTCCGCCAGAAAAACGTCGTCAATCAATGTGCCAAAAATATTGGCCTCTTCCCCATCGCCGCATCGGCATTCGTTCTGTGCGGATACGGGATCATGTTCCCCAACGAGAACTGGATCATGCCCGGTATCTTGGGGTTTGACGGCGCAATCGAAATCACAAACGTTGTTGACTACAGCAGCGACTTCGTTGGGCGCGGCCATGCCGGTGCCAGCGATATCTTCTTCCAGTCGATGTTCTGCGTCGCGGTCGCGTCGATTGTGTCGGGCACCATCGCCGAGCGCATGAAGATCGTGTCGTTCTTCATTTTCACCGCCGCTTTGACGGCTGTCATCTATCCGATCCAAGCCTCTTGGACATGGGGTGGTGGTTTCCTGGCAACCGATCTTGGCTTCAAGGACCTGGC
The DNA here is from genome assembly GCF_055693445.1 of Litoreibacter sp. JB4-2. Classification (NCBI taxonomy): domain Bacteria; kingdom Pseudomonadati; phylum Pseudomonadota; class Alphaproteobacteria; order Rhodobacterales; family Roseobacteraceae; genus Litoreibacter; species Litoreibacter sp. JB4-2. The sequence goes on along the minus strand of NZ_CM146334.1, from coordinate 1,309,288 downwards.
CGGTAGTACAGTTGTGCACGTGGTTGGCGGTGTCGCCGCCTTGACCGGCGCGCTGTTTGTCGGTGCCCGCAACGGGCGGTTCGTTGACGGCAAGAAAGTGGCTCTGGGCAACTACTCTTTGCCGCTGGCAACGATTGGCGCCCTGATCTTGTGGATGGGCTGGTATGGCTTCAACGCGGGCTCCTACCTCAGCTTCTCAACCGATGGCGATGCAGCGAACGTGTCGCGTATCTTCCTGAACACCAATATGGCCGCAGCGGGCGGCGTCGTCGCGGCAGCCTTCGTGTCCTACCTGCGCGAGTACCGCTTTGATCTGGCCTTCATGATCAACGGGGCGCTGGGCGGTCTGGTCTCGATCACGGCAGAGCCGCTCTTCCCGACACCATTCGCGGCCTTCGCAATCGGCATGTTCGGCGGCATGGTCATCTACTGGTCCATTCAGCTGCTCGACTATTTCAAAATTGATGATGTCGTTGGCGCCATCCCGGTTCACCTGTTCTGCGGCATCTGGGGTACCATTGCCGTTGCGCTGACCAACCCGGATGCGACCTTCCTGGGGCAGCTGTCCTCGGTGTTGATCATTATTACCTATGTTGCCGTCGCAAGCAGCGTGGTCTGGATCGCGCTCAAAGAGACAATCGGCCTTCGCGTGACGTCTGCCATTGAGGAAGACGGCATCGATATCAGCACGTTTGAGCTGAGCAACTGATCGTCTGATCGGTCGCAGTAAGAGTATGGCCCAAGGCAGACCACGTGGGTTTGCCTTGGCAGAGACGGCAGGCAGTGGTTTGCCAGTAGCGTAAAAAGAAAGAACGTTTTGTGGAATTCAGCGTTCTTGTTTCGGAGTACAGTAAATGAAGATGCTGATGTGTGGAGTTGCAGTATCGCTCGGGCTTGGTGCCAGCGATGTGAGCGCCGAGGTGACGCTAAAGGTTGATGGGGTCGACTACACGCTGTCCGCTTTGATGGAAAACTGTAAGAATATCAAAGGCGATGCAGCGGGAAAGGTCGCGTGTTTCAACGCGGTGTCCGAGCTTCTTGCCGAACAACCCGAAGCACAAGAAACAGGTGGCCCTTCCGTCAGCGAAACCCTGGATGCGCTGAGAAATGTGGCCCAGTATCAGGACGACGCGACGGGCCTGACAATCGCCGGATCGGACTGCAACATCCAAACGATCTACTTTGGCAATTACTACCATATCAGCCGCCGCAACATATCGACCTTCGACATGTTCAGCGCGCAGTTTGATGCGTCAAAACTGAATGCTGATCAGCTCACCAAGGACCAGGGCGGGAAACACCCGCTGTCAAAAGGGACCATGGCCGCTGGCGCAATGGCCCAGATGCGGGGCGGTGAGGGCCTCGATTCAGGACAGCATAACTTCGCCCCCAGGTCCCCGCGCATGACGCTTGGCGTCTATGCCAATGAGGTCGCCGTTCAATTGCCCGCCCGCCAAGATCAGGCCTTTGACTTCGTGCTGGTCCACCCAATGCGGCGCAATGCCAGTGCAGATATCTGGAACGCTTTCGACGCCTTCGTCGCCGCGTGCAAAGCCTGAAGGTCTTGGCCCTCCGATAAAGCCAAACTAGGGACAAGCGTTGTGTTTTACTCTGCCAAGCTGCAGAAACAGCGGCCTTTGGTATTGGGCGCGGCGTAAAGCAGCTGGCAATTTACGTGCAATGTCTGCTTTCATGGAGGTCAGAAATGCTAGCCAATAGTCGGCGGGGCAGGGTGGGCCATAGACATCGACCGGTGTTTTCAGCCCTGCGGTCCAAGACATGAGCAACAGCAGCCCGAGTTCAAGGGAGTTGTCGGAATGCAGGTGCGTGATGAAGAGCAGGGACAGATCTTTAAGCTGCATGCCTTGATCGACCAAACCTTTGGTGACACCAAACCCGCAATCCACAGCGACTTTATTGCCGTTCAGGACATACGAGTTTGACGTTGGCATAGACGACCCGGGACGGATCGTGGGGCCGCCTTTCGTGCCCAAAATGGGCGACGTAGTTCTCTGATATGAGGTTTCCCTTCAGACCGACGCGAAACCCGCATCGAGCGCGGTCAAGATCGTGTTGGCATCGGCTTCGGTCAGAACCAGCGGCGGTGACAAAATCAGGTTCGGGCCGGACACACGCACCATTGCACCGGACGCATAGGCACCTTCGTAGACTTTGGCCGCCGTCGCCGCGTCGATCGGTTTTTTGGAGGCGCGGTCGCTGACCATTTCAATGGCGGTCATCAACCCGTGCCCTCCACGCACATCTCCGATGATGTCGTGTTTTGCCATCAACGATTTGCACCCTTCGTAAAGTTGCGTGCCGCGTGCAGCGGCGTTCTCGACCACGTTCAGGCGTTTGGTTTCTTCCAGACAAGCAAGGGCCGCTGCCGCGCCGACAGGGTGGCCGGAATAGGTATACCCATGACCGATTTTGGCGTTTGGATCAGCCTCGAAAGCTTCGATCATGCGATCACCCAACATCACGGCCCCGAATGGGAAATAGCCGTTGGTAATCGCTTTTGCGGTTGCCATCATGTCGGGTTTGATGCCCCACAGCCGTGCGCCAGACCAGGCACCTGTGCGGCCATAAGCCGTAATAACCTCATCCGTGATCAACAGAATGCCGTTTCGGTTGCAGATGTCCTGCACCATCGGCGCAAAGGATTTATGCGGAGGAATCACGCCTCCCGCGCCCAAAATTGGTTCCATAATCATGGCCGCGATTGTGCCAGCCCCTTGGAATGCGACTTCATCTTCAAGCGCTTGGGCGCAGAGCTGCGCGAGACGTTCGGGATCTGTTTCGTCGAATGGATTGCGATAGGTGTAGGGTGCGGGAATGTGATAGCAGCCCGGCAAGAGAGGTTCATAAGCCGTGCGGAAATTGGCGTTACCATTAACCGACGCGCCACCAATATGGGTCCCGTGGTAGCCCTTCTTCAGGCTTAGGAACTTGGTACGTCCCGCCTCGCCACGCAGCTTGTGGTATTGGCGCGCCAAACGCAGCGCGGTTTCAACGGAATCGGACCCGCCTGACGTGAAAAACGCGCGGCTGAGACCATCGGGCTCGAAAAATTGCCCAAGCTCATAAGACAACTCAATGGCGGCGTCATTGGATGTGCCGCGGAATGTTGAATAATAGGGCAACGCATCCAATTGTTTAGCGATCGCGTCTTTGACCGGCTGGCACGAATATCCCAAATTGACGTTCCAAAGCCCGCCAACGCCATCCACCACAGAATGCCCATCGATGTCCGACACGCTAACGCCGGATGCGCCTGTGATGATCTTGGGCGGATTGTCATGGCTGTCTTTGGGGGACGTCATGGGGTGCCACATATGGCGCCCGTTATTCTCTTTCAGGAAGTTCAGAATCTTTCATGATGTCGGGTCCAATGTATTGAGATTTTTCAGCGTGGCGGCCCAAACGGCTTCAATTTTGTCGGGCACGGTGCCGCCCCATCTGCGGGTTAGATCGCGGCTGGCGGTTATCAGGTGTTCTTGGCATTTGCGCTCGAGTTCGGGCGAAAATCGGGTCGCGACACAGGCTACGGAGACTGCCCCGGCCAAACTTCCGGTTTCGTCAAAGACAGGTGCCGCGAGGCTGGACACCTCTTCTTCAAAGCTTCGGGTCGTTCGGCCAAACCCGGTTTCCCGAACCGATTGCACTGTCTCTTCTAGGGACGCCTTCGAATTGACGGTGTGGCTTGTAAAGGTTTCGAGGTTTTGCGTCGCAACCTCCATAAGATCGGCCGGACCGAAGGCTAATATGGACAGGCCGGAGGCCGTCGCGTGAAGCGGAAATTTGTTGAGGTCAATCACAACACGTGTGCTGTGCTGGGTCGATTCACACGACGCCAATGCAAAAACAGTTGTCCCTGACAAAACCGACGCGTGGGTCGTTTCACCTGTTTCTTCCGCCAATGTCTTCAAAACCGGCACAGCGCTTTCTTTGCGAGGCACTGTCTGTTCGCGTATCTGCGCCAACTGCAAAAGAGCGGGCCCTAGGCGGTACTGCCGTGTGAGCGGGTTTTGTTCGACAAACCCCGCTTCCTCAAGGGCCTGAAGATGCCTGTGAGTCGTTGCCTTGTCACGTTTCGCCAGTCGGTAAAGCGCAGACAGTCCGATTTCCGGTCTGGCTGCTGAAAAAAACGACAGCAAATGAAGGGTTTTTACCGCTGAGGACAATTTGGGACCGCCGATATGTCTGATTTCAGAAAAAGTTTGACAGACACAATTTCCTAAGGCAACCTTTTTTTAAACCAATGGTTCAAATAATAAACCGATCAACTGGGAGAACGTAGATGATCAAATTGACGAAAGCGGCAACGGCTGTGGCTTTGGGTCTTGCCGCGATGGCGGGAAGTGCGCAGGCGGAATATCCTGAAAAACCGGTGGAGTTTGTTGTGCCTTGGCCGCCGGGCGATCTTGAGGACGTGCTGACACGCATGATTGCGGAAGATTTCAGCGCGGCATATGGCGTTCCTGCCGCAGTCGTGAACAAGCCGGGCGGCGGCGGTGGGCCATTCCCGGGGGCGATCGAAGTCGCGAATGCCCCTGCTGATGGCTATACCGTTGGCTCCTTTATTATCGCCATTCCAGTCGTGGGGCCGCAGATCGGTATCCCTGAGCTGAACCCGAACCCGTTTGTGCCGCTTGGCAACTTCCTGACTTACCCATTTGTCATCGCGGCAGGCGCGAATGCGCCATATGATGATATGGCGGGTCTTGCAGCACATGCGCAGGACAACGACGTTGTTTTGGGCCACTTCGGCGCGCCGCTTGTTCCAACGCAGGTCACGCTTGGGTTGGCGTCCGAGATGGGCTTCTCTTACGCAGCGGATGCAGCGTTTGACGCACTGGATTGCAATACCTTGGCATCTGGTGATGTCGATGTAATCAATACAACATTGCAGCTTATCCTGCCTTGCCTAGACGATGTGAAGGTTTTGGCGTCCATCGGTTCTGAACGTATTTCGCTGACCCCTGACGCACCGACTGTTGCTGAACTTGCGCCGAACCTGAACGTCGCGCTTTGGAACGGTTTGTTCGTTCACAAAGACACACCACAGGACGTGCGCGAAAAGATCATCGCGGTCGCAAAGGAAACTGTCATGTCTGAGCGTGCTCAAACATTGGCCGCTGAAACGGGTGCGCTTGTCTACTGGCAGGACGCAGATGCCGTGACTGCCCAGATCGAGAAAGACACTGAAACGCTCGGAGCGATCGAGTCGATTTTGGCTGAGTAAGCGCCGGCTTGCAAAATCGAGCCGGGCGACGCTGTTGCCCGGCTGTTTTAGGCAGAACGGTTTTAGCTGGCCAGCGCGGAGCATTCCTTTGACAAATACCAAGACATTGAAGTCGCTTTTCAAACGATATCGCCGTCCCGGAGATATCGTATTCGCTTGGTTTTGCGTTGTCGGTTCTGTCTTCTTGCTGAGCCAGATTTTTGACCAGACAGCCTATAAGAACGGGGCAAAGTTATTTGCGCAGCCCCGGTTCTGGCCCGCTGTTTCTTTGACCCTTATGACGGCATTCGCAGCGTTTCACCTTCTGGGGTCGGCTTTGTCGGAACGAATAGAAGGGCGCTGGCGCGAAGTCTGGCTTTGGGTTTCCTCGTTGGAATATGCGGGTTGGTTCATGGTCTATGCTTTTGCGGTGCCCTACACCGGCTACCTTTTGACAACGATTGTCTTCGCTGTCTTGCTTGTCCTGCGCGTCGGATACCGCAGCGCCAAAGTGATGCTCGCGGCAGCGGGAAGCGCGCTGATGACTGTCTTATTGTTCAAAACCCTCCTGAAAGTGAATTTGCCTTCTGGCTTGATCTACGAACAGCTTCCCGACGGTTTGCGTCAATTCATGCTGACATATTTCTAACAGGATCTGATGATGGAAAATATTCTCGCAGGCCTGGAAATGTTGGCGCGATGGGATGTCCTGATCGCCTTGTTGGTTGGGTCGATTGGCGGCGTGATCATCGGCGCAATTCCCGGCGTCGGACCAGCTGTCGCGATTGCGATCATGCTTCCGGCGACGTTTGGGCTGGACCCGATTGTCGGTCTGACAATGCTCTTGGGGATCTATGGGTCGTCCATGTATGGCGGTGCGATCCCGGCTGTTTTGATCAACACCCCTGGTACCGCCGTGAACGCGCTGACCTCCTATGATGGCTACCCGATGACGGAAAACGGCGAGGCCCACCGCGCGGTATCGCTGGCCTATAGCGCCTCGTTCTGGGGTGGTTTTTTTGGCATAGGTTGCCTGATCTTGTTGTCACCGGTTCTGGCCATTGTCGCCCCGATGTTTGGCAGCCGGGAGATTTTCCTGGCCGCCCTTTTGGGCATCATATTGGTGGTGCTGGCGCATCGCGGCCAGATCATGGCGGCAGGTATGCTGGGGATGTTTGGGATATTCCTGCAAACCATCGGCCTTGATGCTGTGACCTACACACAGCGCTACACCTTTGATCAATCTTTCCTGTCATCCGGCATCAACTTGATCGTTGTCGTGTTGGGTTTGTTCGCGCTCAGTCAGGCCTTCTTTTTGCTGACGGCACCCGATAGCAGCCCCGATGCCAAACCCGTTTCCGGTAAACTGGGTGCGGGATTTAAGGAACTTCTGAAGCACAAGCGGATCGCAACCGTTGCCTCTGGGTTTGGTGTCATCCTTGGCATGATCCCCGGCACTGGCGAATTCACAGCCCAATTCATGAGCTACACTTATGCGCAGAAAACATCGAAGGACCCCGAGAAATTCGGCAAAGGGTCGCCCGAAGGTTTGATCGCCTCAGAGGCTGCGAACAACGCCGTACCTGCGGCGGCTATGATCCCGCTCTTGGCGTTGGGCATTCCGGGTGAAGCGCTGACCGCGATGATGTTGTCAGTGTTCTACGTTCACAACGTCATCCCCGGCCCACAGTTGTTCCAAAACAATATTGACCTTGTATATGGTCTGTATTTCGCGCTGATCGCACTGAACGTGATCGTGTTGGTCTTCTTGCTTTTCTCGACGAACCTGTTGACCAAGATCATTCGCATCCCAACCCGTTTCTTGGGTGTCATGATCCTGATGCTCTCCTTCGTGGGCGTCTACTCGCTGCGCAATTCGCTGACGGATGTCATCATCTCTGCAGTATTTGGTGTGCTTGGCTTGGTGCTGAAGCGGCTGAACCTGCCGATCGTTCCGATCATCCTCGGGATGGTGCTTGGCGGGATCATGGAGACCAAGCTGCGATCCGCCTTGCCGCGACTTAAGTCGCCGCTGGATATGATCGACCGTCCGATTTCATTCATCATCTTCGCTCTGATCCTGCTGGTGATCGCCCTCCATATTCGCACCTTGGTGAAGGAATTTAAGGCCCGTCAGCCGGACGAGGATCACGAGCTTCATGACACGCAATCACGGTAAAACATAATGGATCAAACCCAAATCGATGCGCTGCGCGGTATCGCGATTTCACCACGCGGCCACATCATCGACGGTAAGTCTGTCGCCGCATCGGACGGCGCGACGATGGAAATCGTGTCGCCAATTGATGGCGCTGTTCTGACGCAGGTTGCCCGCGGAACTGTGGCCGATATGGAAGCCGCGATTGCGTCGGCACGGGCATCGTTTGATGATGGGCGTTGGTCGGCAATGCCGCCCGCGGCGCGCAAAAAGGTGCTGCTGAAATGGGCTGAATTGATCGAAGCCAACGCGCTTGAATTGGCTGTGTTGGGTGTGCGCGACAACGGCACCGAGATCAACATGGCGATCAAGGCTGAACCAGGGTCAGCCGCAGGAACGATCCGGTATTACGCCGAGGCGCTTGATAAAATTTACGGCGAGATTGCACCAACCTCCGCTGATGTTCTGGGGCTGGTCCACAAAGAACCTGTTGGCGTTGTCGGCGCGATCATACCTTGGAATTTCCCTATGATGATCGGGGCTTGGAAACTCGGCCCCGCATTGGCCCTGGGCAATTCAGTTGTCTTGAAGCCAGCGGAAACAGCATCGCTTTCGTTGATGCGCATGGTGGATTTGGCGCATGAGGCTGGCCTGCCCCCCGGTGTCTTGAACGCTGTAACAGGGGAGGGTGCGGTCGTGGGCGAAGCTATGGGGCTGTCGATGGATGTCGACGTCCTCGTTTTCACCGGATCAGGCGGCACAGGTCGGCGGCTGATGGAATATGCCGCGCGGTCCAACATGAAGCGGGTCTATCTCGAACTGGGTGGCAAATCGCCCAACATCATTTTCGCAGACGCCCCCAATCTGGATGAGGCCGCGAAGGTCGCAGCGGGCGGCATTTTCCGCAATGCCGGGCAGGTCTGCGTCGCGGGCTCGCGTTTGCTGGTCGAGGCCGCGATCCATGATGAATTCGTCACGGCAGTTGTGAAGGCCGCGGAGGCTATGCCCGTGGGCAACCCGTTGGACATGACCACCGCCATTGGGGCTGTGAATTCCGAAGTGCAGCTGACGGCGAACCTTGGGTTCGTCGACACGGCGCGTTCTGAAGGCGGGGAGGTCATCACAGGTGGCGAACGGATTTTGCAAGAGACCGGCGGCTATTACATGGCTCCGACTGTCGTTACCGGCGTCACGCCAGACGCGACGCTGACGCAGAAAGAGGTCTTCGGGCCCGTCTTGGGCGTCACCTCCTTTACCGACGAGGCCGAGGCGACGCGCCTTGCCAACGCTACGGTCTATGGGTTGGCGGGGGGCGTCTGGACAAGCAACCTCAGCCGCGCGCATCGCATGGTGAAAGCCGTTCGCACGGGGGTCATGCACGTGAATACTTATGGCGGCGCGGACGGGACCGTTCCCTTGGGCGGTGTCGGCCAATCGGGCAATGGTCATGACAAATCGCTGCATGCGATTGAAAAATACATCAATCTCAAGACCGCTTGGATCAAGCTTTAAGGAGTAGACGTAATGTCGGGCAAAACGATACTCGTCATCGGAACCTATGACACAAAAGACGATGAGCTGGACTATCTGGCCGGCGTGATCCGACAGCAGGGCGGGCAGGTTGTCACCATGGATGTGTCGGTCCTGGGCGATCCGACAAAGCCGACAGATTATTCCAAACATGATGTCGCCGAGGAAGGCGGCAGCAGCATTGCCGCCGCTATCGCGACAAAGAATGAAAACAAAGCCATGCAAATCATGGCCGAAGGCGCGGCCCTTTTGACCGCGCGGCTTTATGCCGAGGGCCGGTTCGATGGCATGATGGTATTGGGTGGGTCTATGGGCACCGATCTGGCGCTGGATGTTACCGCCGCCTTGCCGCTGGGCGTGCCGAAATACATCGTCTCCACGGTCTCCTTCTCGCCGCTCATTCCGCCCGAACGGCTTGCAGCAGATACGCAGATGATCCTGTGGGCGGGCGGCCTTTATGGGCTCAACAGCGTGTGCAAAGCATCTTTGAGTCAAGCCGCAGGTGCCGTCTTGGGGGCTGCCAATGCAGTTGAAAAACCGGATGCCTCCAAGCCGATGATTGGGATGACGTCACTGGGCAAAACGGCACTGCGCTACATGGTGTTTTTGAAACCAGCACTGGAAGAACGCGGCTATGAGGTCGCAGTGTTTCACGCCACGGGCATGGGCGGTCGCGCCTTTGAAAGCCTTGCCGCGCAAGGCGCGTTTGCCTGTGTGTTCGATTTCTGCACCCAAGAGCTCGGCAATCACATTCATGGGTCGAATATATCCGCAGGCGCGGACCGTCTGACCAACGCGGGCATGACCGGAACGCCGCAGATTGTGTCTGGCGGTTGCTATGATTTGGTCGATATCGTGGGCTGGCAGGGAGTGCCGGATAAATGGAGCGATCATCTGACCCATGCCCATAACCGACTGATCACCTCTGTTGTTTTGAACACCGATGAACGGCGTGCCGTTGCGCGGGCCCATTCCGACCAACTGTCGACCGCCAAAGGGCCTGTTGCGTTTCTTTTGCCAGAACATGGGTGCGGCGAATGGGATCGCGACGGCGCCGATCTGCACGACAAGGACGGGCTTGATGCATTCTTGTCAGAATTGCGGGCGACATTGCCGGAAAATGTCGAACAGCATAACGTAGATGCTCATATCAACGACGAAGGCTTCGCCGAAAAGGCCCTTGAAATCTTCGATGTGTGGCGCGCAAAGGGGGTTGTGACAGGTTAGGATATTTTCGCCATTTGCTTTAAGCATCGCCGCAATATGGCTTGTTCGTCTGCAGTGAATGACGCCATGAGAGTTTCGTTGTAACGCGTTGCTTCGTTCTGAAGATGATCGAAGGCGGACTGCCCAATTTTGGTCAAAGAAAGCAACGCGTTCCTACGATCTATGGGCACCTCTGTGCGTTTCAAAAATCGTTTGCGCTCAAGGGCAGACACCGCGCGGCTGACCTTGGTTTTATGCAAATCAGCCATGGTACAAATCTGTTTCGCGGTCAGATCGCCGTATCGCCCAAGATGAAAAAGCACCCGCCATTCGGTGCGCAACATGTTGTAGCTGTCTTTGTAGGTTTTTTGGAAGTCCAAACTCGTGGTTTCTGCCGCCCGGTTCAAAAGATACGGCATAAAATCTTGAATCGATAAGGGGTCATTTTTTGTCATTTTGCAAAATTATCCATTGATAGTTACAAATGCAACAAATACCGAAGTGTGAGATTTAGGAGGGGTTCCATGAACAAGCTCAGCGCGCCGCACGGATTACAGCAAGCAAGTACAACTGTCGGCACTCATGCAGGTTACATGCCCGGCTTTGGCAATGATTTTGAGACGGAAGCCCTTCCCGGTGCCTTGCCGCAGGGGATGAACAGCCCGCAAAAATGCAACTACGGTCTGTATGGCGAGCAGCTTTCCGGAACGGCTTTTACCGCGCCAAGCCATCAGAACGAACGGACGTGGTGTTACCGTATTCGCCCCTCCGTCAAACATTCCCACCGCTATGAACGGATCGATTTGCCCTATTGGAAATCGGCCCCCAACGTGGTCGAGGATGTGACCTCCTTAGGGCAGTATCGCTGGGATCCCGTCCCGCATTCCGACCGGCCCCTGACATGGCTCACCGGCATGCGCACGATGACCACCGCCGGTGACGTGAACACGCAGGTGGGCATGGCGTCTCACATCTACCTTGTGACCGAAAGCATGGTGGACGCCTATTTCTATTCCGCGGATTCCGAACTGCTTGTGGTGCCTCAAGAAGGTCATCTGCGGTTCTGTACCGAATTGGGTGTTTTCGACGTCGCGCCGCAGGAAATTGCGATTATTCCACGCGGTTTGGTTTACAGCGTTGAGGTTCTTGAAGGCCCGTGTCGCGGCTTTGTCTGTGAAAACTACGGCCAGAAATTCGAACTGCCCGGTCGCGGGCCAATCGGGGCCAATTGCATGGCCAACCCGCGTGATTTCAAAACACCGGTTGCGGCGTTTGAAGATCGCGAAACACCGTCCACAGTGACCATAAAATGGTGCGGCCAGTTCCATGAAACCAAGATCGGCCATTCGCCCTTGGATGTGGTTGCATGGCATGGAAATTACGCGCCCTGCAAATACGATCTGAAAACCTACTGCCCTGTCGGCGCGATCTTGTTCGACCACCCTGATCCGTCGATCTTTACAGTCCTCACAGCGCCGTCTGGCCAGGAAGGCACCGCGAATATCGACTTTGTTCTGTTCCGCGAACGTTGGATGGTGGCCGAGGATACGTTCCGGCCCCCGTGGTATCACAAGAACATCATGTCCGAGCTGATGGGCAACATTTATGGCCAGTACGATGCCAAACCCAAAGGGTTTGTTCCGGGCGGCGTGAGCCTGCACAACATGATGTTGCCCCACGGGCCCGACAAAAACGCCTTCGAAGGCGCATCGAATGCAGACCTGAAAGCGGAAAAACTGGACAACACCATGTCCTTCATGTTCGAAACCCGCTTCCCTCAACATCTGACGACCTTTGCCGGTAAAGAAGCACCGCTGCAGGACGACTACATTGATTGCTGGGAAAGCCTCGAGAAAAAGTTCGACGGCACGCCGGGGCTGAAATGAAGCTCTACAGCTACTGGCAATCCACAACATCCTACCGCGTCCGCGCGGCGTTGAACCTCAAGGGGCTGTCCTATGAGACGGTGCCTGTGGATCTGGTCGCTGGCGCACAAAAGGACCCCGAATATACAGCACTTAACCCAAGCGCAGGGGTGCCAACGCTGGTGCTGAATGACGGCGCGATCTTAACGCAATCGATGGCGATCCTTGATTATATTGACGCAATCTGGCCCGAGCCGCGTCTGATCCCAACCGACCCGATGGAACGCGCACGGGTTTTGGCGGTGGCCCACGGCATCGCTTTGGACATTCACCCGGTCAACAACCTGCGCGTCGTCCAAACGCTGGGCTCTGATTTCGGGGCAACGCCTGCGCAGAAAAAGACATGGATGCAAGGTTGGATGACCAAGGGGTTTACTGCCGTAGAGGCGCAACTGCCCGCCGATACGCCCTTTGCATTTGGTGACACGCCGAACCTCGCCGACCTGTGCATCGTATCGCAAATGTACAATGCTGAACGTTGGGATGTCGCGCTCGATGCCTTTCCAAACCTGACCCGAATAACCGCCAATTGCTTGGCCGTTCCTGCCATTATGGCTGCCCACCCCTACAACCAACCTGATGCGAAAGAAATCAAATGACATTGCTCCGTTCATGGGTCGAAAGCGCGAATAGCGCCGACACGCCGTTTCCGCTCAATAACCTGCCTTACGGGGTGTTCTCGACCGATCCCGAAACCATGCCGCGTTGCGGTGTGGCCATTGGCGACATGATTTTTGATTTGTGCAAAGCCGAAGGCGACGGTCTGATCGACTTGGGCGCGCCTGTTTTTGATGTGCCTTACTGGAACGAGGTGATGGATCTCGGCCCCGAGGCTTGGTCTGCTTTGCGTGCGCGATTGACTGAGCTTCTTGCCGAAGGCTCAGATGCCCTGCCTGACTACCTCGTCGCGCAGACCGATGTCATAATGCAGATGCCCTTCAAGGTTGCTGAGTTCACAGATTTCTACGCAGGCAAACACCATGCCATGAACGTGGGCACCATGTTCCGTGGCCCAGAGAATGCACTGCCGCCGAACTGGCTGCACATCCCGATTGGGTACAATGGCCGTGCATCAACTGTCGTTGTGTCCGGCACAGATATCGTCCGCCCGAACGGCCAAACCAAAGCACCAGACGCGGAGGTGCCCTCATTTGGCCCCTGCAAACGACTGGATATTGAGCTTGAGATGGGTGCCATCATCGGCGGCGCGAATGCCATGGGTGATCCGGTCACGGTGCAACAAGCCGACGATATGATCTTTGGCTATGTCCTTCTCAACGACTGGTCCGCGCGCGACATCCAAGCGTGGGAATACCAACCGCTTGGGCCCTTCCAAGCCAAGGCCTTCGCGACTTCCATCAGCCCGTGGATCGTCACCAAAGCAGCGCTTGAGCCTTTCCGCACCAGTACGCCCGCGCGCGAAAAAGAACTGCTGCCGCATTTGGTTGAGCCCGGCCCGATGCTCTATGATATCGACTTGGATGTGACGATGGCCCCAAAGGGTAAGACAGCCACAACCATCGCGCGCACCAACTACAACCAGATGTACTATTCCGCCGCCCAGCAATTGGCGCATCACGCAACATCGGGCTGCGCGATGAACGTTGGTGATTTGATTGGCTCCGGCACGATCTCCGGCCCTGAGAAATCCGAACGCGGCTCTCTCCTGGAACTCACATGGGGCGGCAAAGAACCGATGACGCTCGACACCGGCGAAACCCGCACATTCATCGAAGACGGTGACACGTTGACACTGACGGGTGCCGCAAAAGGTGAAGGTTATCAAATTGGATTTGGTGCCTGCACCGGCACAATCCTCCCTGCAAAATCATTCCCTGAATAAGGACCAGAACAATGGCAAAAGCATTCGCATCCCAAGGGGACATGACTGAAAAGAAAATCACCTTCGATGAAATCGGTGAGGGGCTCTACGCCTTCACGGCCGAAGGGGACCCGAATTCTGGCGTGATCATCGGTGATGACAGCGTCATGATCATCGAGGCTCAGGCAACACCGCGACTTGCCGGCAAGGTCATCGAAAAAGTGCGCGAAGTCACCGACAAACCCATCAGCCACGTTGTGCTCACCCACTACCACGCCGTGCGCGTTTTGGGCGCGTCTGCCTTTGGCGCATCACAGATCATCATGTCTGATGCGGCGCGCTCGATGGTGATGGAACGCGGCCAAGAAGATTGGGACAGTGAATTCCAGCGCTTCCCACGTCTCTTTGAAGGCCATGAAAGCATTCCGGGCCTGACTTACCCGACCACGACATTCAGCGACAGCATGACGGTGTTCCTTGGCAACCGCCGCGTTGATATCAAACAGATTGGTCGCGCCCATACTGCGGGTGATGCCGTTATCCACGTGCCTGATCAAAATGTCATGTTCACAGGCGACATCGTTGAAGATCACTCAGCCTGCTATTGCGGCGATGGCCACTTTGCCGATTGGGGCAACACGCTTGACGCGATCAAAGCCTATGATGTGGATGCTATCGCACCGGGCCGTGGAGGTGCATTGATTGGCAAAGATGCTGTGGAACGCGCCATCGAAAGCACCCGCGATTTCGTGAACTCGACCTATGCACCAGCGGCGCGTGTTGCCGTCAAAGGCGGTAGCCTGAAAGACGCATGGGACGCCGTGCGCGCCGAATGTGACCCAAAATTTGCAGACTACGCGATTTACGAACATTGCCTGCCCTTCAACGTAGCCCGCGCCTATGACGAAGCGCGCGGCATCCATCACCCACGTATCTGGACCGACAAGCGCGACATCGAAATGTGGGAGGCCCTTCAGGGGTAAGTCACTATGGTTGCTGTCAGATACCAAACGGCGTTCAAGCTGTACCCCTATGAAAAGGTCGCGGACCAGGACGCGCCAAATCCAAAACGTCACCCCGTGGTGATTGTGGGGGGCGGCCCGATCGGGATGGGCCTCGCGCTTGATCTCGGGAAAAAGGGCGTGCCGTGTTTGGTTCTTGATGACCATGACGGTGTTGGTACGGGCAGCCGCGCGATTTGTTTTGCCAAACGGACGCTGGAAATTTGCGACCGTTTGGGCTGCGCGGATCCGATGGTCGACAAGGGTGTCGTGTGGAATGTCGGGCGCGTGTACCGCGATGAGCGGGAGGTGTATAACTTCAACCTCCTCCCCGAAAAGGGCCACAAACACCCGGCCTTCATCAACCTGCAACAACCCTATTTCGAACAGTTCCTCGTCGAAGAAATCCGACAGCAGCAGGCCACAGGAGCGCCCATAGAAATTCGCGGGCAAAATTGTGTGACGGCGGTGGACCAAAAGGCGGACCATGTTGTGTTGGACATTGATACGCCGGATGGCCCTTACCAACTTGAGGCCGATTATCTGGTCGCCTGTGACGGGGCCAGTTCCCCCACACGCGCCATGATGGGCCTCGATTTCGATGGCCGCGTGTTTGAGGACAACTTCCTCATCGCGGACATCAAGATGGAGGCGGATTTCCCGGTTGAGCGCCGGTTCTGGTTTGACCCGCCTTTCAATCGCGGCGAAACGGCGTTGCTGCACAAACAGCCCGATGATGTTTGGCGTCTTGATTTCCAATTGGGGTGGGACATTGACCGCGCTGCCGAATTGAAACCGGAGCGTATCAGCGAACGGGTTTCGGCGATGATTGGCGCGGATATTGACTTTGAACTGGTCTGGACGTCGATCTACACATTCCGCTGCTGCACGATGGAAAAATACCGCCATGGGCGGGTGTTCTTTGCAGGTGACGCGGCCCATCAGGTCAGCCCTTTCGGCGCCCGCGGTGCCAATGGCGGAATGCAGGACATTGACAACCTCGGGTGGAAACTGGCTGCCGTGATCAACGACGGAGCGGACGATGCGCTGCTCGATAGCTACCACGACGAGCGCAAATATGGCGCGATGGAGAACATCAAAAACTCCAGCCGCACAGCCGATTTCCTGACACCGCGCAACCCCGCCCATACGCTGTTCCGCGATGCGGTTCTTGATCTGGTGGAACACCATGATTTTGCACGACCTTTGGTCAATTCCGGTCGGCTGTCGGTGCCCTGCACCTATGATGCATCCTTGCTGAACAGCGAAGACGCTTTGCCAAATGGACCTGCCGGAAGCCGCCCGGGCAGCGCATGCCCTGATGCGCCTTTGGCAAATGGGCATTTGCTAGGAAAACTCGGCGGCCGGTTTGCGATACTGTTCATCGGCGCCGATGGTCCCAGTGATCTGACAGCACCGAACGCCCAAATGGATGTCGTGACCATAACGGGTGCTGACGACCCAATAGGGGCAGTCGCTGAGCGGTATTTAGGCGGTAATACCTCAGCCGTTTACCTCATTCGACCCGACCAACATGTCGCGGCGCGGTGGGCGGAATTTAATGCGGATGCGGTCACAGATGCAGTTCAGCGCGCAGTTGGAGGGACAAAAGCATGATCCAGTTAAACACCGCCCCGAACCTAGAAAACGCTGATGATTTCTACGCAGCCCTTCTTGCTGCCCATGACGGGCAAAGTGAGGCTGACATGCACGCACTTAATGCGAGGTTGATCTTGATCTTAGCCAACCACATCGGGGATCAGACCGTGCTGGAGGCAGCGATTGATGCTGCGAAAGGGTCGTCGTCCTAGTTGGTGCCATCAGCAGCTCTTTGCGCCTCTTGGCCATTCATGCGTGATGCAGCATCCGGTGAAATGCAGCCAATTGCCGCCATAGGCCAAAGCCGCTTCACGCACCTCAATGCAGCCGCGCCGCCACGATATACCCCTCGATCATCTCCTCGCCCAAAGCGCGCATGGCTTCCAGCCGGTGGTAGCCTTCGATCAGCACAAACCCTTTGCCGTCCTCACGCACGCGGATCGGGGTGGTCTGGCCATTCTCCAAAATATCTTCCGCAAGCGCCTCGACCTTTTCCGCCTCCAGTGTTTTCTTACGTTTCACGGGGACACGAATGTCGGCGATGCGGAGGGGGAGTTTGGCTGGCATGCCACCACCCTGCACCGCGCGCGGCGATAAGGCCAGAGCTCTGTGCCCGGACCTCGGGGTGGGTGCAAAGCGCCCTCCCGTCAAACCGCAGGTTTGCCTTTGGCAAAGCGGGGGGCGGGCGCTGCCGGGCGATACCTGCGATCAGCCCTAGCCTAACCCTAGAAGCCGCGACATGATCTGCCAAAGCGGCTGCAGTATCGGGATCGCTTGATCTAAAGCGACAATAGCCCCAGCCGTAACACCCGTTCCGGCGACTGTCGCTTTCAAAACCAGCCATATCTTGGCCAACCGATTGCCCGAGCGTGCAACGGCATCAGTGCTTGCGCTCGCGTCGCCATCGAGCGCAACGCCGTCTTCATTCACGATCTCTTGCAGGTCCTCGATGATTTCTTCTGCAAATTCTGACTCTGCCACCTCACGGATCACGGGGAGCCCGTCCAAAATAGCTTGCTTCTCTTCATCCGAGGCCCCGCGCACAGCCTCCAACATCCGCTTTGCGCGGGCCGTCTTGATCTCTGGGTGGTTCGCGTGAATTTCGTTCTTCACCTCATCCAGCGTTTTGCAAAGCCCCATCAGTTCCGGTGCGTCTGGCAGATAGCCTTTGTTCATCTGCACCTGTAACGAGCCCCAGATTTTGACAACATCCATTTCTACCCGCTCCGGGTTGTCGGCGTATTTCGTCAAAGTCCGGTCGAGCGTTCGGTAGTCGTAGGAGCCCGGTGTAAGCGCATTTCCAGCTGTGGCGTCCTCAAGATCATCCCGAAGGACTTCCAATAGAACGTTTATAGTTCTAGGTTTTCTGGGTTTGATAAAGCTACGTGCTGCCCGAGCGGTTTCGCGATGGAAGTAAACCTCTTCAGCCAGCTCCGTTTGTTCGATCAGGTGCTGAGCCTTGATTGTTTGAATTGTGATGGCGACGCTTCGCGGTCCTTCAGCCCAAATTTCTTCGGAGATAGCGCTAATACGCCGCAACAAACGCCAGTCTAGTGGTGCGCCAGCTTCGAGTGCGTCATACCATTCGATCCAAAATTGCCAATCAGCCTGCCGGGCGTTCCTTTGCCTAAACGCATCCCAACCTTCGGCAACAGATTGCTTGACGTGTTTGCCCCAAAGTGCGCGCCTAAAAAGTACGCGCGTTTCGTTGCTGGCGGCCTTGTTGAGTGAACGCGCATCAGAGCTCATGGATTGCCGCGCTGCGCTATCGCCAAGAGTGAAAGCTTGGCATGACCAAATTCCCTGTTCGATAGCAGTGTTTGCATTTACCGCTGCATTCTCCTGAACGACAACGAGGTCTTGCACTCCGGAATTGCAAGCCGCTTGGCATGCTGAAGAAATTGCGATCAGCGCTTTGTAAGAGGGTTCATCTTTTTGGAGTTCAGATGCATAGGTCCCAAGCGTTTTTGACAAACGAGAGGCTTTTGAGAAGTAGCTTTTTAGCTCTGTCATGCTGCCAGTTGCGGCCACGATACAGGTTAACAAAGCTCTAAGGCTCGTTAAGAGAGTTGCGGCTTGCTCTTGGCTTTGTGCGCTAAGGTTGACATCTTTTGTTAGTACCGGAAGCGCACGCAGCGCCGCGCGCGTCGCTAATCCGATTGAGACACGCTGCTCTTGCGTCATGAGCCATTTGTCAAAGGGCAATTCTTCAAATGAGTTTGCCATAAAATGCTCCGTGCTCAGTTCTTTATAGGTTGGTTGCAAACCCCTCAATGCAACCGCGCCGCCACGATATACCCCTCGATCATCCCCTCGCCCAGCGCACGCATGGCTTCCAGCCGGTGGTAGCCTTCGATCAGCACAAACCCTTTGCCATCTTCCTGCACGCGGATGGGGGGCTGGCCGTTCTCCAAAATATCTTCCGCAAGCGCCTCGACCTTTTCCGCCTCCAGCGTTTTCTTACGTTTCACAGGGACACGAATGTCGGCAATGCGGAGGGGGAGTTTGGCTGGCATAGCCTCAGCATGCACGGGCGAGGGGTGTAAGGCCAGAACATATGCGCGCTTGAACGGTGCCTGGGTGCGAAAATCGTGGGTTAACAAGCGGTAAAGAAATTTCAAAAGGGAAGCGATATCATGGGCTTGCCAGATTCCCCGCATGCGGGGGACCCGCCCGCTTGACCAAACCGCCTTTCCACCGCATATCCTCCCCATGACCGATCTCGCACATATCCGCAATTTCTCCATCGTGGCCCATATCGACCACGGCAAATCCACGCTCGCCGACCGTCTCATTCAGGAGACCAACACCGTCGCCGAGCGGGACATGAAGGAGCAGATGCTCGACAGCATGGATATCGAGCGCGAGCGCGGCATCACCATCAAGGCCAACACGGTCCGGATCGATTACAAAGCCGATGACGGGCAGGATTACGTCTTGAACCTGATCGACACCCCCGGCCACGTCGATTTCGCCTACGAGGTCAGCCGGAGCATGCGCGCCGTCGAGGGCTCCCTGCTGGTCGTCGATTCAAGTCAAGGCGTCGAAGCCCAGACGCTCGCTAATGTCTACCACGCCATCGACGCCGACCATGACATCGTGCCGGTGCTGAATAAGATCGACCTGCCTGCGTCAGACTGCGACCGCGTGGCGGAACAGATCGAAGATGTGATCGGCATCGACGCCACCGGCGCCATCCAGGTCTCCGCCAAGACGGGGCAGGGGATCCATGAAACGCTTGAGGCCATCGTCACCCAGCTGCCCGCCCCCAAAGGCGACCGCGACGAGCCCCTGAAAGCCATGCTGGTCGACAGTTGGTATGACAGCTACCTCGGTGTCATCGTCCTAGTCCGCATCATCGACGGCGTCCTGAAAAAGGGCGAACGGATCAAGATGATGTCGAACAACTCAACCCACCACGTGGACCGCATCGGGGTCTTCAAGCCCGAACGCGAAGACATCGCGGAGCTTGGCCCCGGCGAGATCGGCTTCCTGACGGCTTCCATCAAGCAGGTCCGCGACACCCGCGTTGGCGACACGATCACGCATGAGAAGAAGGGCACGACCGAGCCGCTGCCCGGCTTCAAGCCCTCCCAGCCCGTGGTGTTCTGCGGCCTCTTCCCGGTGGACTCAGCCCAGTTCGAAGACCTCCGCGACGCCATCGAAAAGCTCGCCCTCAACGACGCCTCCTTCAGCCACGAGATGGAGACCTCCGCCGCCCTCGGCTTCGGCTTCCGCTGCGGCTTCCTTGGCCTCCTGCACCTCGAGGTCATCCGCGACCGGCTGGAGCGCGAATATGACATCGACCTGATCACCACCGCGCCGTCGGTCATCTACCATGTCCACATGCGCGACGGCGAAATGGTGGAGCTGCACAACCCCGCCGACATGCCCGACCTCACCCATGTCGACCACCTCGAAGAGCCGCGCATCAAGGCCACCATCCTGGTCCCCGACGAATACCTGGGCGATGTGCTCAAGCTTTGTCAGGACCGCCGCGGCATCCAGGAGGACCTGACTTATGCCGGCACCCGCGCCATGGTGGTCTATGACCTGCCGCTCAATGAGGTGGTGTTCGACTTCTATGACCGGCTGAAATCCGTCACCAAGGGCTACGCGTCATTCGACTACCAGATGACCGGTTACCGGGAGGACTTTTTGGTCAAGATGCAAATCCTGGTGAATGACGAGCCCGTCGACGCGCTCTCCATCATGGTCCACCGCGACCGGGCCGAGGCGCGCGGCCGCGCCATGGTCGAAAAGCTCAAAGACCTCATCCCCCGCCACATGTTCAAAATCCCGATCCAGGCCGCCATCGGAGGCCGCATCATCGCGCGCGAAACCCTCGCCGCCATGCGCAAAGACGTCACCGCCAAATGCTACGGCGGCGACGCGTCCCGGAAGCGGAAGCTTTTGGACAAGCAGAAGGCGGGTAAGAAAAAGATGCGGCAGTTCGGGAAGGTTGATATCCCGCAGGAAGCCTTTATCAGCGCTCTCAAAATGGACGGCTGAAGCCGTCTTTTTGACGCGCTGAGAAAGGCTGGTGGGCGTAAGCAGTTTTGCAGAGAAAAATTGCGGGCCCACATCCCTGAAAATCTGGGTGTTTGCGGGTTAGCGAATTTGGAACATATATGAAATTTCAGCGGATAACTCTTGAAAAAATTGCGACCTTGATTGGGATTTTACTCAGTTGTGCGGCGCTTCATTACTATTTCTTTTCGATTTCGATCCCTATTGGCATCAGAAGTTTGGTAAGCATCGAATTTCGATTTTCTTTTGCGGCAGAGTACTTAGTTCTGTTCGCGCTTACATCTTTCATAGTCCGATTAGCACCACGCTTAGTCTTTGGTTTTGTGGCTTTTATGTATGCTTTGAGGCTCGACTATGTCTATGGAAAGAGAGGCTACACGCGTTATCCGACAACGTGGCGAAAACACAAGCTTTCTCTAGCCGAGTCAATGCAGTTGGCAAGAAAAAGGCTTTCCGAAAACAAAAATTTTGATGCAGTTCAAGGCCGGATAGTGAATTTCCGTACTCGAAAACTTCAGAGTTTTTTACCGATCACTTGGTACGAAAGGAATTCGTTCCGAATTACGCTGCTGACAACGGTTTTTGTGTTTGGTATAGTTTATGTTGGCTTTTGGAATGGCGTAGCTTTAACTTTGGCAGGAGCAACGGTTTATTTTTGCTTGTTTGTTTATGATTTCGAAAAAGAGGGATTTGTTTTTGATCTCAGTTTTTTGCGAGAATATAGCAGATCTGAAACTACCGATGATGATAGTTCAAGCCTTGGTCTTGACGATTTAATAAGTGGAGCGTTGGTCTTCATTCTGCTGACCTGCGCTTTTGGGACCATGCGTGCTGTAGATGTTCGTGAGACATTTGATCTAGTCAGAAAGGTTAGCGGAAGAGAATTTGTAGTAAGTGTCATTGCTCCAACGGCTGATGGCGTAATTTTATATACAAAGGAAACGGCGCTCTATTCTTTTGAAAGCTCAATTGGTTTGTCATTGGCAGAGCGTAAACCTCATCGAGAATGATGTTTGTTCCAATACCAAAATCTCCGATTTTGGCAGCGCCCGAACCGCCCCCACGGGGCGGGCGCTTTCAGCGCCTTATCCGCCCCTCGGTTCGGCCGCTGGGCCGGGAACAGCCGTTTCAACCCCGAACCCGCCCAACTCTTACGCACTGCGCCCAAAAACCACGCACTCCCCCTCCCAAAGCCGTCCAACCCCCGTTTTCCCCCTGAAACCCGGGCGCTTCCCACCTATATCCCAATCATAGCCAGTCATGAGGGGACCGCACACAATGTTCAAATTTCTATTCGGCAAGAAACCCGAAGAGGCCGTCGTCAAGGAAACGCAGCGCGAGACGGTGGTGCGCGCTTTGGGGGAGGTGAATGAAATCCTCGGCGCGATGGCGGTGAAGGCCAAGATCGCCGTGAATCTAGAGACGGGCCTGTTGGAGATCGACCTGCCCGAACAGATGCCCGACGAGGCGCTCGCCCTGCCTGCGCCAGAAGAAAAGCCAGAAGAAACGCCAAAAGCGGAAAAACCCGAGGCCAAAGAGGCAAAGCCAGCGGATGAAAAACCCGCAACCGAGGCCACGGAAAAACCAGCGGAGCCGGAAAAAACCGCCGCCTAGGCCGGTTTTGACGCGGCGTCATTTGAAATGACGTGGCGTCCTGTCCCTTCCGCGCCGGTTTTCCCCGTAATTTGGTCCAGTCAGCAAATTAGACAGCCCTCAAGATCATCAGGGGAATGTCATTATGCTGTCTTCTACGACGTTTTTGAGTCTCGGTATCGTCACGCTGTCGCTGGTGATGCTCGCTTTTTAATTGTTTCAGGGATGTTTGGAGCTGTGCATCGCTTATTTTGACGCCGCGCCGCAGCGTTCAATTGCTATCCTGCCGCAAGTCCGGGCGGGGCCGGGGAAAAACAAAACCCTCCCCAAATCATCCACATGACGATCCACCGTGAAGGCAGGTTTTCATCCCCAAGAAATGCATGTCGTTTCGTAAAAATCATTTGCTAGAACGGGCCCAGCAGGCCCAACCTGTCGTCACCGCAGCGGAGTTCACAGAACGAAGCAGTGGACGCGGAAGACCCTCTGGGGGAACTGGCGGATCGGGATAGGGGCCCTAGGCTTCAGGTTCGATCTGTAAAGACCACGGGGATGCAGGTCAGGCCGGGTAGGGGCGAAAGCGCCATGCCGGAGACGGGTATCAACAGGGCAGATGCGAGAGGCGCGGGGTTGCAGAACCGGGTGTCTCGGCGATGAGGTGAAAGCCTCAAAGCAAGCTGGGCCAAAACTCGCCCTCTGGGGGGATGATAGGTTCAAGGAAGGCGTCAGGATGTGCCGCAAGGCACGTGGTTGCGGGGCTCGCCCCACACACCGCCTGACGCCTTTTCTTATGCGCGGATTTGGTCGGTTGCTTGAATTTACGCTTTGTTTAGGATTCGGTCCGGAAAATTCTGTACAAAATGGGGTTTGGGGGTTTGAAATTTTGTACAAAATGTACAAAAACCGGGATTTAGCTCTGATTTAGGAAGAAACGCAGCGCTGCTTCGAATTCCCGCGGCTTTTCGGCGTGCAACCAATGACCTGCATCCGGGATTTTCGCAAATTTAGCCTTTGGAAACAGGGGCTTGATCGCAGGTCTGTGCTCCGGCAGCACGTAATCCGACGCCCCGCCCGACAAAAACAGCGTGGGCTTGGTAAATTCGCCGGTGAGTTCAGGAAAGCCAATGATATCAGGCATTTGGGCGTCCAAAACGTCCAGATTGATCCGCCATTCCTTGGCCCTTACGTCCAATGATTGCAGCAAAAACGCCCTGATTCCGTCTTCCGCGATGAATTCCGCCAACTGCCGGTCCGCATCACCTCGTGTGTTGACCTGCGTGAGGTCAATTTTTCTCATGAATTCAATAAGATGCGCTTGCGTGTGCGTGTAGCCCACGGGCGCAATATCGGCCACAACAAGCCGTTCCACCAGCTCCGGATGCTCAACCGCCAACACCATCGCCGCCTTCCCACCCATCGAATGGCCCATCACATTGGAAGCCCCAAGCCCCCCAAAACCTCCGCCAAATCATTGGCCATATCGTGGTATGTTTGCGTGTCAGCGCGGAAGCTATCGCCGTGGTTGCGCATGTCGACCGTCGTGACAAGATACTGATCCGAAAGCCTTTTTGCGATCACGCCCCAGTTGCGCGCAGAGCCGAAAAGCCCATGCGCGATCAACAAACGGGGCAGGCCCGGCGCGCCATATTCTATGGTCTTCAACATAGTGTTTCCGCTAGCACGGCCCGCAGGCCTTGGCTAGCCGTTGGGAGATGGGCTAGAGTGTTAAGATAGTATTTAGGGGGTAATTCCATATGGAACCGGTTGTCATCAACCAGCTTGCAGGGCGCATTTCTGACCTGCTTTCCGAGCGGCTCGGCGCCAAGGGCGCGACTTTAGAGAAGCGGCTGAACTACAGCGCGCGCAAGCTGCCGCGCGGTATTCGTCGGGCCGGCGAAAGGCTGGTCGAGGCGCAGGCGCATATCCAACATCCCAAACTTGCCATGACGGTGGACGGCAAGGCGGTGTCCAAGTCTTACGATTTGGTGGTCCGGTATCTGACAGGGATCGATGTCGCCGTCGAACGGTCGCGGAAGCGCTACAATTTCATGGCCAAGATCGCAGGCCAATTTCTGATCATTGCGGGCGCGACGGCGGGCGTTTTTGCCTGGCAGGGGATGCTTTAGGGGCCACCTAAATGGCCCCTAAATCTCAATGAGCGGGCTTGATGAACTTGTCATTGCGCAGGTCTTGCATGGCCTGCATTAGTTCTTCCTGGGTGTTCATCACAATGGGCCCATGCCAGGCGACGGGTTCCTTAATTGGCGCGCCTGAAATCAGCAGAAAACGAATGCCTGCTTCCCCCGCCTGAACGGTTACCTCGTCGCCTGTGCCGAACTGCACAAGGGTTCGGTCGCCGGACAGATCGCGGATGTTGACTTCCTCGCCCTGGACTTCTTTTTCCAGAAGTATCCCTGCTGGTTGAGACGCGTCACGGAATGAGCCTGCGCCCTCAAACACATAGGCAAAAGCGCGGCGATACGTATTGACCTTGAAAGTCTTGCGCACGCCCGCTGGGACGGAGATATCCAGAAATTGTGGATCTGCCGCAATGCCGTCGACCGGGCCTTTCTGTCCCCAGAATTCGCCGATCACGACACGCACTGTGGTGCCGTCATCATCGGTAATTTCAGGGATTTCAGTGCCTTGGACGTCCTGGTAGCGCGGCGCTGTCATTTTAAGCGAGCCCGGCAGGTTCGCCCAAAGTTGGAAACCGTGCATCTGGCCTTGCGCGTTGCCCTTGGGCATTTCCTGATGGAGGATGCCTGATCCTGCGGTCATCCACTGCACAGCGCCGTCTTTCAACGTACCGGTATTTCCAAGGCTGTCGCCATGTTCGACCTCACCCTTAAGGACATATGTGATGGTTTCGATCCCGCGATGGGGGTGCCAAGGAAAACCGCGCTCGTAATGCGCGGGATCATCATTGCGGAAATCATCCATCATCAGGAACGGGTCCAGCATGGTCGGGTCGCTGAAACCGAATGCGCGATGCAGATGGACGCCTGCACCTTCCATGGTGGGGACGGCTTGGGAAGTTTCTTTTACGGGTCTGATGGACATAACTTGGTCCTCCTTTGCGCTAGACCTAAGCGTCAGATTGCGTCCCGACAATCATAGGTCCGCACCGTTTCTGTGCGTTTGGGCGCTTTTGTTTCACCTAACCGTCGCAAATGGGGGCGACATGTCGCGAACACCGTTCAAATCATGGCCTCGACAGAAGAAGAAATGTGAAGGCTTGAGCATGAAAATAGGGTTTATCGGGTTGGGTAATGTCGGCGGCAAGCTGTCAGGTTCGCTCATTCGTAACGGGTTGGACGTGACCGTGCGCGATCTGGATGAAGCGCTGGTTGCCGCAGCCGTTGCCAAAGGGGCCCAATCGGCCGACAGCCCACGGGAAATGATGGAAGTCTGCGACATTGTCATCACCTGTTTGCCGCATCCTACGATCTCGGCCGCGGTTGTCGAAGGGGAAGACGGGTTGTTGGAGGCCTGCGGGCCCGGCAAAATTTGGCTGGAGATGTCGACCACCGACGAGGCGGAAATCAAGAGGTTGGGCGCGAAAGTCATTGCCACCGGGGCGGCGGCGGTTGATTGCCCGGTCTCGGGCGGGTGTCACCGGGCGGATACGGGAAATATCTCGATCTTTGCTGGCTGTGACCGGGCCACTTTTGAACGCGTTTTGCCGTTGCTGACGACCATGGGGCGCCGTGTGCTACACACGGGCGCATTGGGCACGGCGTCGATGCTGAAGGTGATGACAAACTATTTGGCCACGGCAAACCTGCTCAGCGTGTGTGAAGCCTTGGTGGTGTCAAAGGCTGCGGGCATGGACTTGGCGACAACCTATGAGGCGATCAAGATCTCGTCGGGGACCTCCTTCGCGCATGAAACTGAAAGCCAGGTGATCCTGAACGGCTCGCGCTGTGTCGATTTCACCATGGATTTGGTTTTGAAAGACATTGGTCTGTTTCAGGAAATTGCAGACCGGAACGGCGTGCCGTTAGAGCTGTCGCCAAAGCTGATCGACATTTTCAAAGATGGGCAAGCGCGCTACGGGGAGCGGGCGCAGTCTGACGACATCATCCGCCGGCTTGAAGACGCAACAGGGCTGGACATCCGCGCGCCCGGTTTCCCGACAGAGCTGGTCGATGATGAGCCGGAGGAGCCTGGTTACGAAGTGGTCCCCAATCGCGGTTGAGCATAGCGCATTGAGCCGCTAAGCCCGTCGCCAAGCTTTGGAAGGAACTGCGCCCATGTCAGACGTGATCACAGCTATCGTGCCATCTGCGCCCAGGCGCGCCTTTGGGACGGCGGTTCTTTACGGTTTGGGCGGCTTGCTTGTCTATATCGCGATCACGCAGCCACCATCAGCCGCATTTGCCTTGCTGCTCGTGGGTATTGGAGGCGTCAGCCTTTATGGTGGCTGGCGCATGTGGACAGTCACGGGCCGGATGATCGAGTTGACTGAAGACGAGCTGCGCCTGTCAGACGGCACGTTGATTTGCAAAATTGAAGACATTCACAAAATCGATCGGTCGTTTTTTGCCTTCAAGCCGTCAAACGGCTTTCTTGTGACGTTGAAGGTGAAGTACCCGTTTTCATGGGCGCCGGGCCTTTGGTGGCGCATTGGCAAACGTATCGGCATTGGAGGTGTGACGCCGGGCTCGCAAGGGAAAATCATGGCCGACACGTTGGCGGCCATGATTGCAACGCGGGATGGCGTGATCGACGGGCTCTAGAGCCCTTTG
Source organism: Litoreibacter sp. JB4-2 (assembly GCF_055693445.1). Lineage (NCBI taxonomy): Bacteria > Pseudomonadati > Pseudomonadota > Alphaproteobacteria > Rhodobacterales > Roseobacteraceae > Litoreibacter > Litoreibacter sp. JB4-2. The sequence continues at coordinate 1,281,949 of NZ_CM146334.1, read as the reverse complement.
GCGCGGTAGCTTGACGCGATCCGGTCAATCGAGACCAGATAAGCCGCCATACGCAGATCCGGGACGTCATCGCGTTCGTGCCACACTTTGCGCATTGCTTGGTAGGCCGTGCGCATCGTGTCATCCAGGCCGGAGCGGACCAGCTCCAACTCGCCTGCGCCCTGCATGAACTTGTCCTTGAAGTCTTTCGACAGCTCCCAGCCCAGACCCTTGTCGGCTGACAGGCGTTCAAGCTCATCGATGAGCAACCGGTGCTGCGCCTCTTCCTGACGCTTCTCCATCCGACCAAAGCGGATATGGCTCAAGTTTTTGACCCACTCGAAATAGGATACGGTCACACCGCCAGCATTGGCGTAAAGGTCAGGGATGATCACGCAGCCCTTGTCGCGCAGAATTTCATCCGCCCCGGCCGTCACCGGACCATTCGCAGCCTCGATAATCAGCGGCGCCTTGATGTTTTTGGCATTGCCAAGATTGATGACGCCTTCCAATGCCGCCGGGATCAGAATGTCGCATTCATATTCCAACGCGTTGGACCCGTCTTGCACATAGGCGCCTTTCGGGTAGCCCGACACGCCACCATGATCGGCAATCCAGCTGCGCAGGTCTTCGACATCAATGCCCGCCTCATCATGGATGGCACCGTCGCGTTCAATCACGGCAGTGACCAGGCATCCGTCCTCCTCTGACAAGAATTTCGCTGCGTGATACCCCACATTGCCCAAGCCTTGCACGATCACGCGCTTGCCTTTCAGCGTGCCGGTCAGCCCGGCCTTGGCAATATCTTCCGGATAGCGGAAGAATTCCTGTAGCGCGTATTCAACGCCCCGCCCGGTGGCCTCAGTCCGGCCCTGGATGCCGCCAGCATTGATCGGCTTGCCGGTCACGCAGGCCCGCGAGTTGATATCGGTCGTATTCATCCGCGCGTATTGGTCGGCAATCCATGCCATCTCGCGTTCGCCAGTGCCCATATCGGGGGCGGGCACGTTTTGGGATGGGTGGATCAGGTCGCGCTTGGCCAGTTCATAGGCGAAGCGGCGGGTGATCTGTTCCAGCTCATCATCGTTCCATTCGCGGGGGTCGATGCAAAGCCCGCCTTTTGAGCCGCCAAACGGCGTTTCCACCAGCGCGCATTTAAATGTCATCAACGCCGCCAGGGCTTCGACCTCGTTCTGATTCACACCCAGAGAGAAGCGGATGCCGCCTTTTACCGGTTCCATATGCTCTGAATGCACGGCCCGATAACCGGTAAACGTGTGGATTTGGCCGCGCAGCCGGACCCCGAACCGCACGGTATAGGTGGCGTTACAGACGCGTATTTTCTCCTCAAGCCCGGGTGATAGCTCAATCAATTTTACGGCGCGGCTGTACATCAGCTCAACGGAATCGCGGAAGGAGGGTTCTGTGTTCGGGCTCATGGGTCTACCTGAAGTTGGAGAAAAGGGGCTGCATAGAATGCCTAAAAAATAGGCAGCTTAAAAACTCACGCTGGTCGAATTTACAACGCAATTCAACCCCAATATCGAAGCGAGCTGGTATCGTTTTTTGGTGATTGCGCTGCGTAAATGTCATGTCATCGAGATTAGTGCCGGTTTGGGAACAACGATAAGAGTTTAGTTAATTTGGCGTTAAAGATGGGGCTAATGCGCCCAAAATGCACCCGAATTGAGGTCATTTCCGCCAAATTCATGCCATAGTTCTGGGCTTCCTTAAAAGACGGACGAGATCCAGATTGTCAGAGCTATTGCGCTGCCAGAGCGCGGGGAAGGAAAGTCATGAGTGACTTGAAACGATCTAACTTTATGACCTTGGCTGCCAGCCGTATTGCGGCGCGTGCAAAGGGGTTCCGCCGTCAAGAAGGCGGCGCAATGATTGCATTTAGTCTTACGATTTTTGTGATGATGCTCTGGGTTGGCGGAATTGGGATCGACTTGATGCGTTTCGAACACGAACGCGCCCGCATGCAATATACGCTCGACCGTGCTGCACTGGCATCAGCCAGCATGAACGCGCCTTCGGTGGACTGTAAGGCAATCGCGACCGATTACTTCAACAAAGCAGACCTCGATACGACCAAGTTCTTCGTCGATGGGCGCTGCGACGCGACTTCACGCACCGTTTTGGTTACGGCTGAAACAAAGGTGAAAAGCCTTTTCATGAATCTTATCGGGATTGAGCAGCTGCAGACATCTGGTCGCAGCATTGCATATGAAAGCAAGCAAGACGTCGAAATCAGTCTTGTCGTAGACATTTCTGGCTCCATGGGCTGGAACGACAAAACCGGGACGCGCACCAAGCTGGAAGCCCTTCAAGAAGCCGCTGGAGACTTCTTTGACATCTTGCTGACAGCGGACAATGCCGACCGCGTGTCGATCAATATCATTCCCTACAACATGCAAGTTAACGTCGGCAAAGACATCCTTGATCAGCTGAACGTGACAGATGAACATAGCTACTCCCATTGCGTCGATTTCGAACGCGATGATTTCAAAACTGTCGAGCTGACAGAGCAATTGGGTAACGCCGCCAGCCTGGGTGATTTGAGCTTATTCACCGGCACGTCGAGCATTATGGGCAACGCTGACGAATTGCAGCGCACTGGGCACTTTGACCCGTATTACACGACTATCAACCACCCTCACATAACATCTGACGACAACAACTATCGTGCTTTTGTATGCTCCAACACGGAAGCGTCCGAAGTAACGCTGATGTCGCAGAACGCCGCTGCGCTGAAAGAGATTATCAACAATCTCGAAGCTGGCGGTAACACATCGAGCGATATCGGAGTGAAGTGGGGGTCTTACTTCCTAAACGCGAGCGCTGAGGAGTTGTTTGATAACATCCCTGAGGGCTCAAGCGTTTTGACAAAAGATGGTGCTGATCCGGTTGATGCCGATGGTTCGCCATTGCGCGATGCCGACAACAACGTCGTTGAGGCACCGATCCGCATTCCGGACGTTTTTGATGAGCGTCCGTATCAATACGGTCGCAAGAACACCAAAAAGATCATGGTGGTCATGACCGATGGTATCAACACCACGCAATATACTTTGAAGGACCAATATAAAGAAGGCCCATCCGGGTTGTGGATGAACCAGGACGCCAATGCGATATCGGGCTCAACGTGGTTATCCTATTACAAGCCGCAATCTGGAGCAGATGATTACTTCATCTCTAAGGGTGAGCACTGGACTGACTATCGTGACAGCCAACAACGCGATCCATTCAACGCCGTTGAATTGGACTGGCCCGAGGTCTGGAACATGATGGGTATCAAATACCTGGCCTATTACTACTACTACGCCGAAAAGTGGCAGGCTTGGGAATACTACGACTTCGTCAATGCGGTGACTGGCAAGATCAATGGCTCCGCTAAAGATACGCGCCTGCTGGACGCCTGTACTGCGGCTAAAAATGAAGACGTCATCATCTTCACCGTCGGGTTTGAAGTGTCGAACCACTCAGCCGGCATCATGGAGCAATGCGCCAGTTCGGAGAACAACTTCTTCCGGGTACAAGGCTCTGAGCTTGAGGACGCGTTTGGCAAGATTGCCGGCACAATTCAGCGCTTGAAGCTGACCAACTAAGGCATGTAAATCATGACACTGCGTAAAATGAACAAACTGTGGCGCCTCGCGAAAGAAGAGGACGGGACCGCGTCCTTCGAATTTGCGATCGTCGTCTGGGTGTTCTTGCTCTTGTTCGTCTCCACTTTTGAGCTGGGCATGGCCACGATGCGCCTGACCATGCTCGAACATGGGATGGACAAGGCAATGCGCGATGTTCGTCTTGGCACTGACACCACGTACTCGCGCGACGAAATTCGCGACAGCGTGTGTGACTATGCAGGCTTGCTAAAGGATTGCCATTCAAGCTTGCTGCTTGAAATGCAGGTTATCGATCGATCCGCCTTCGCGCTGCCCAAAGTGCGCGCAACCTGCATCGACAAAGACGCCGCTGCCATTCCGGTGACCACTTTTACCAATGGGCGCGATAGCGACCTGATGTTTATTCGGGCCTGCTACGTGATCGACCCGATTTTTCCGACTTTGGGCTTGGGCGCAATGTTGAAAAAGGATCCGGCCGGCAACTTGCAGCTCGTTGCAAGTTCGATTTTTGCACAGGAGCCAAGTTAATGATCAGGATCAAAAGCCGACTGGCCTACCTTCGGGAAAACTTGACCTATGCATTGCGGCGTGACGAGGGCACGGTGACCGTTGAAGCGGCATTGATGATGCCAATGTTGGCGTTTTTCTACTGCGCCATGTTCGTCTGGTTCGACGCCTACCGTCAAAAAACGCTGGTACTCAAAGCAAGCTACGCCGTCAGCGATGTCTTGTCGCGTCAAGAAACGGTAAACGAGCCGTTCATGGACGATATGCTCGACATCATGGACTATATGATCCCGAGCTTTGCTAAGCCGCGCATGCGGATCTCGTTGGTCGAGTATAACGAGAATGTTCCGGACGCGAACAAATATCGCTTGCGTTGGTCCTATGGGCCAAATGGCATGACCGACTTGACACAACAAGACTTGGATAACGACGTGTCCTGGATCCCTTCTATGGGTCATCTTGATGCGGTCGTCGTTACAGAGACGGCCGTCTCCTACCAACCGATCTTCCGTGTGTGGATCAAAGATAAAGTGTATCGCAACACGTTCGTGACGCGTCCGCGCTTCGCATTGAGCCTCAAAAAGACAGATGAACCAGCATACGCGTCCAACTACGATGACCTTGACGATTACGGCGACGGCGATCCGGTCGGCGGCGGCGGTACGACCGTAGTGAATAACTAAGACTCGCTTAATTTGAAAACCTTGTGCAAATGACAGGCGCCCCATGCGGCGCCTGTTTTCGTTTTTGACGTAAATATGCTGCAATTTGTCTCTGGTGCTCATTGAATTTCGTCTGGCTCGGTGGTTCTCTAAACCGCGCTTGCTAGGGAGACAGAGCCGACATGGGTTACAACGCCTTTCGCATCCTGAAAGAGGGGCTGACCGGCAACAAGGGCTGGGGTCCTGTCTGGCGCAACCCAGAACCAAAATCTGAGTATGACGCGATCATCATCGGCGGCGGCGGACACGGGCTGTCGACAGCCTACTACCTTGCCAAGAACCACGGGCTGACAAATGTCGCTGTGCTGGAGAAAGGCTATATTGGCTCCGGCAACATCGGGCGCAATACAACCATTGTCCGCGCCAATTATTTCCTGCCTGGCAATTCGGAGTTCTATTCCCACTCCCTCAAGCTTTGGGAAGGGCTTGAGCAGGAACTCAACTATAACGTTATGATGTCGCAGCGCGGCGTCATCATGCTGTGCCACTCAGACGGACAACGCGACGCTTTTGCCCGGCGCGGCAACGCGATGATCAACCAAGGCGACGATGCTGAGCTGTGGACGCCCGAACAGGTGCGCGCGGAAATCCCGTATCTAGATTTCGACAATACGCGTTTCCCCATTTATGGCGGGCTGATGCATGGCCGCGGCGGCTCCGCCCGTCATGACGCGGTCGCTTGGGGGTATGCCCGCGGGGCGGATCAACTGGGAGTCGATCTGATACAAAACTGTGAGGTCACGGACATCGACGTGAAAGGCGGGGTGGTGCAAGGCGTACAAACCTCCCGTGGGCCGATCCGGGCCAAGAAAGTTGGCATCGTCACAGCCGGGCGCTCAAGCCAAGTGGCTGCCATGGCTGGGATCGAATTGCCCATTGAAAGCCATGTGCTGCAAGCCTTCGTAACGGAAGGACTTAAGCCCGCGATCGATCACGTGATCAGTTACGGCATGGGGCATTTCTATATCAGCCAGTCAGACAAGGGTGGTTTGGTCTTTGGCGGCGATCTGGATTTCTACGCCTCTTACGCGCAGCGCGGCAACCTACCGATGATGGAACATGTGATGGAGGCGGGCATGACCCTGATGCCAGCGATTGGCAAAGCCAAAGTATTGCGATCCTGGGGCGGGATCATGGACATGACGCCTGATGGTTCCTTCGTGATCGACCGGACCGAAGTGGATGGGCTCTATATGGATTGCGGCTGGTGCTATGGCGGTTTCAAGGCTGTGCCCGCTTCGGGCTGGTGCATGGCGCATCTGATGGCCGAGGATACGCATCACGAGGTGGCGCAGCGCCACACATTTAATCGGTTCCGTACGGGCGAAAACCTGATGGATGAAGAGGGCACCGGCTCTCAACACAATCTGCATTAAGGGGGCGGGGAGATGCGTATCAATTGCCCGATCTGCGGTACCCGTGACAGGCGTGAGTTTTGCTATATGGGCGCTCAGGACTACCTCAATCGCCCTGCGGAGGGCGATGCGGAGGCGATGCATCGCTACTTGCATATCCGATCAAACCCGGCCGGGGTGACGAAAGACCTTTGGCATCACGAGGCTGGATGCGGCGCTTGGCTGCTGGTTGAACGCAATGTCTCAACGCATGAAATTCTGAGCGTTGAGCTTGCCTCGGAGGTCACGCGATGAGGTTGCGGCAGGGCGGCCAGATTAACCGCGACAAGCGTGTCAGTTTCAAATTTGACGGCACGACCTATCAAGGCTGTGACGGCGATACGATGGCCTCAGCACTGCTGGCCAATGGCGTCAAGCTGGTCGGTAGGTCGTTCAAGTACCACCGCCCGCGCGGGATCATGTCTGATGGCAGCCAGGAACCCAACGGGCTGGTCGAACTGCATCGCGGAAACCAGATCACGCCAAATGTGCGGCTGACACAGCAGGAACTTCATGCAAGCCTCGATGCGCGCCCGCAAAATTATTGGGGTTCGTTGGAATGGGACCTGCTGGAGGTCAATGACCTGTTGTCGCCGTTCCTGAGCGCTGGTTTCTACTACAAAACTTTCATGTGGCCGCGCGCCTTTTGGGAGCGGGCGTACGAACCTGTGATCCGCCGTGCCGCGGGACTTGGCAAACTGTCTATGCAAAGCAATTCAGACAGTTACGAGAAGGCCTTCGCTTTCTGTGACGTGCTGGTGATCGGCTCTGGCCCTGCGGGGATCATGGCAGCGCTGACAGCAGCTAAAGCTGGTGCCGATGTCATCCTTTGCGAAGAGGATTTCCGCTTTGGCGGGCGGTTGAACGCGGAAACCCATGAAATCAATGGCATGCCGTGCGCTGAGTGGGCCGATGCGAAAATCGCTGAATTGGCGAAGATGGAAAACGTGCGCCTGATGAAACGCACCACGGTGACTGGGGCCTATGATGGCGGCACTTACGGCGCGCTTGAACGCGTCGCGCATCATGTCGCTGACCCCAAAGGCGCACCGTTGGAATGCTTCTGGCGCATCGTGGCCAAAGGCTGCGTCTATGCCGCAGGCGCGATGGAACGCCCGATTGCGTTTCGGAACAACGACCGGCCCGGCGTGATGATGGCAAGCGCTGTGCGCGGTTACGTGAACCGCTTTGGCGTGGCGCCGGGCAAACGGGTCGCGGTTTTTGGAAATAATGACGACGCGTTCCGCACAGCGCATGATCTGACGGCGGCAGGTGTCAACGTGGTGGCCTATGTCGATAGCCGCCATGATGCCAAGATCGAGGGAGATTTCCCGATCTATAGAGGCGCGCATATCGAAAACGTCAAAGGCCGTAAGCAGATCGAGGGCGTTTCCATTTCAGGGCAGGGCGATGTGATGGCCGATTGCGTCGCGGTCTCTGGTGGTTGGAACCCGACCCTGCACCTCACCTGTCACATGAACGGTCGCCCGCAATGGGATGAAAGCATTTCGGCTTTTGTCCCGCGCCCCGGAATGATCCCGGGGATGGAGATCGCAGGCGCGGCAAATGGTGTCTTCTCGACCCATGAGTGTTTGGCGTCCGGTATGTCCCGTGCAAAAGAGGTTTTGAAAACCTTGGGCATCACCACCCGTACCCCGCACATGCCCAAGGCGGAGGCTTGGGAATACAAGATCATCCCACTTTGGTCGGTCGAAGGAAAGGGCCGCGCCTGGCTGGATTTCCAGAACGATGTGACCACCAAGGACGTGAAGCTCGCGGCGCAAGAGAACATGACCTCCGTCGAGCATATGAAACGCTACACGACGCAAGGCATGGCGCCCGATCAAGGCAAAAATTCCAATGTTAATGCACTGGCGGTGCTGGCCGATGCGACGGGCCGCACGATCCCGGAAACGGGCACAACGACGTTCCGTCCGCCTTACACGCCCGTTTCAATCGCCGCCATGGGCGCGGGCGGGCAGGGCGAAGGGTTTGCGCCAGAACGCTTCACCACGTCGGACGCAAAATCACGCGACATGGGCGCGCCGATGATAGAGGCCGGGATGTGGTTCCGCCCGTCTTATTTCCCGCAAGAGGGCGAGACGACGTGGCAGCAGGCATGCGCACGTGAGGTCAAAATGGTCCGCTCCGCCGTGGGGATTTGCGATGTCTCAACTCTTGGCAAGATCGACATCCAAGGCTCTGATGCGGCTGCCTTTTTGGACTTCGTCTATACGAACATGTTCTCCACCCTGAAGGTCGGTCGGGTCCGCTATGGATTGATGCTGCGCGAAGATGGCCACGTTATGGATGACGGCACCACGGCGCGGCTGGGCGAGCATCACTTTGTGATGACCACGACCACGGCTGCCGCCGGCCAGGTTATGCGGCATCTGGAATTTGTGCATCAATGTTTGCGCCCGGAACTCGATGTGCGGTTCATCTCGACGACAGAGCAATGGGCACAATTTGCGGTCGCCGGCCCAAAGTCGCGCGATCTGTTGAACGGGCCGCTCGATACCCCGATCGACAATGGTAGTTTCCCCTTCATGGCCTGCGGCGAGGTGTCGATTGGCGGCGTCAAAGCGCGCCTCTTCCGTATCTCGTTCTCCGGCGAGCATGCCTATGAGTTGGCAGTGCCCGCGCGCTACGGCGAAAGCCTGTTTGAGGCGCTGGTGGACGCTGCCAAACCACTGGGCGGCGGAGCTTACGGGATGGAGGCGCTCAATGTGATGCGGATCGAAAAAGGGTTCATCACGCATGCGGAAATTCATGGGCGGGTCACGGCGTTCGATATCGGGATGGAGCGGATGATCTCGCCCAAAAAGGACTGCATCGGCAAAACCGCCGCTGCGCGGCTCGGTCTTCTGGGGAACGCACGTGAGCAATTGGTCGGGCTGCAACCTGTTGGCGCGGTCAAGGATATCAGCGCGGGCGCGTTCCTGTTCAAGCCGGATGAGGACGCGACACGGATCCACAACCAAGGCTACACCACATCGGTCGGACCCTCGCCCGAGCTGGGCAATCTCGGGCTCGCCTTCTTGAAAAACGGTCGTACGCGGCACGGGGAAACCCTGCGGCTGGTTGATCATGTCCGCAAAATCAACACCTTCGTAGTTGTCACCGATCCCGTCTTTATGGACAAACAGGGGGAGAAAGCCCGTGGTTGAGCTGAGCGCCAAATCCGCCTGCGACGGGCTGCTTCCTATCGGCCATGGTGGTGTCAAATTGCGCGAAATTGTGCCCGAAGCGCTGATCTCGGTTGCGCCCTTTCGCGGCCAAACACCCGAGATTTCCGCAGTATTGGAAGGCGCGATAGGCGCGGGATTGCCTGATCCGGGCCGCGCCCTGACCGGCGCAAAGGGCGAAATCATTTGGGGCGGGCACGGGCAATATTTTGTGATTGGTGGCGCTGTTCCCAAGCTACCGGCGGCTGTAACGGATCAAACCGATGCGTGGGCTTTCGTGGCGCTAGAAGGGGCCGGCGCAACCGATGTATTGGCGCGTTTGTGCCCGCTGGACCTGCACGCGATGGATGAGGGCGACGCAGCGCGCTCCCTCATCGGGCATATGAACGCGCTCATAATCCGCCGCTCTGATGGTTATGATCTTATGGTCTTCCGCTCCATGGCGAAAACGCTCGTCCATGAGCTGAGTGTTGCGATGAAGGCGGTCGCTGCGCGCGCTGCCCTCTGGACTCTCCGCCCGCCCGATACGATATACTATGGCATGAGCCTGCCACCCGGATTTCTGGACGAATTGAAAAGCCGCACCTCCATTGCGCAGGTGGTCGGGCGCAAGGTGATGTGGGATCAGCGCAAGTCGCAGCCCGGCAAGGGCGATATGTGGGCGCCATGCCCGTTCCATCAAGAAAAATCCGCGTCTTTCCACGTCGACGACAAGAAGGGCTACTACTACTGTTTCGGCTGCCACGCCAAAGGCGATGCGCTGGGCTTCATAAAGGAGACGGAGAACGTTTCTTTCATGGAGGCGGTCGAGATCATGGCGCGTGAGGCTGGCATGACCATGCCCGCCCGTGATCCCAAAGCGCAGGAAAAGCAGGATCGCCGGGCTGAACTGGCAGGCGTGATGGATCAGGCCGTTCAGTTTTTCAAATTGCAGCTCAAAACCGGTGGTGGGACCGCAGCGCGTGACTATCTGGTGGGTCGCGGGCTTGCTGAGGACGCATTGGACCGTTGGGAGATCGGTTTCGCACCCGACGGCTGGCAAAACCTATGGGATCATCTGACTGGCAAAGGTGTGAAAGAAGAGCTGATCCTGGCAGCGGGCCTCGCCAAGGCGTCGACTAAGGGCAAGAAGCCCTATGACACGTTTCGCAACCGGATCATGTTCCCGATCCGTGACGCGCGCGGGCGCTGCATTGCGTTTGGTGGCCGTGCGATGGACCCGAACGACAACGCCAAATACCTGAACTCGCCTGAGACGGAACTGTTCGATAAAGGGCGCTCGCTCTACAACCACGGTGCCGCGCGTGATGCGTCCGGCAAGGGCCACACACTGTTGGTCGCCGAGGGGTATATGGACGTGATTGCGCTTGCTGAGGCGGGCTTTGGCGCGACCGTCGCCCCTTTGGGCACCGCTGTGACAGAAACGCAGCTGCAGATGCTCTGGCGTATCGCGCCGGAACCGATCATCACGCTTGACGGCGACACCGCCGGGCAACGCGCCGCGATGCGGCTGATCGACATGGCGTTGCCGCTGATTGGCCCCGGCCAGTCACTCCGGTTCTGCGTTCTGCCCGAAGGCCAAGACCCTGATGACCTGCTCAAATCGCAGGGCGCTGGGGCGATGCGCAAGCTTTTGGAACAGGCCAAACCACTGGTGCATCTGCTTTGGCAGCGTGAAACAGATGGCAAGGTCCTCGATAGTCCGGAACGCAAAGCGGCTCTTGATCAGTCGCTTCGGCAAGCGCTTGGCAAGATCACAGATGCCGGGCTGCGCAACCACTATGCCGCTGAAATCAAATACCTGCGCGGTGAACTTTTCGCCTCCCAACGTCCGCAGCGCGACACCGGGGGGTGGCAGAAGGGCAACAGTGGCGGTGGTGGGAAACCACGCCAGGGCTTTGCCAGCAAGGGTGTCGCGGTGCCCTCGACAAAGAACTCGCTGCTGGCCCAAAGTGCAGATGTGGAAGAACGTGTGCGCGAGGCCGTGATCCTGGCCATCTTGGTCGCCCATCCGCATCTTATCGGCGAATTTCTATCCGATCTCGAAACGCTTGATCTTCATGGCCCTGACCACCGGGCGTTGATTGCAGCGCTTTTGCGCCATGAAGAAGAGACAGATCGCGACATTTTGCATAAAATTTTAGAAGCAGAGCTAGGACCCGAACCCCTTGAAAAGCTTTACTCCCTTAGCCATGTGCAAATAGCACCGGCAATCCGGCCGGGGGCGCATGAAGACCTGACACGGATGACGCTTGCGGAAGAATTGGCCAAGCTTGAGGCCCGCCGCGGCGTTCAAAGAGAGGTCGAAGAGGCGGTCGAAGACCTGGCTGGCGTCGCCGATGAAGGGCTGACCTGGCGGGTCGGCCAAGCGGCTGAGGCGCGAGAGGCTGCAAACCGCAAAGGAATGACGGACAATGAGGGTGACAGCGAAGATCGCGGCGCTATGTCCAGCTATCTACAAAGCCTCATCGATGGTGAGGTTTGGGTTAAGAAAAGAAAGTAATCATCGGTTTTGAAACCGACGTGCGAATCAGTTCGATTCGCGATATTGATTCGGAAACGAATCAGACCGAATCATTTAGGCGATCCGTAGCCACGCCGCGTTAGCAGGAGCATTCCATGGCCCCCAAAGACACAGACGACCAGAAGCAGGAACGTGAAGACACCGCCGAAGGTCTCGATATGAGCCAAGCCGCGGTCAAGAAGATGATCGCTGAGGCCCGGCAACGTGGCTACATCACCTATGATCAGCTCAACCAAGTGCTGCCGCCCGATCAGGTGGCGTCCGAGCAAATCGAAGATGTGATGTCGATGTTGTCCGAGATGGGCATCAACATCATCGAGGAAGAAGAAGCCGAAGACGACGGCAGCTCGAAAGAAGTCGCAACGACTTCCCAGGCCAAAGACGTTGTTGTCGCCACTTCTACGACCGAGACGCTGGACCGCACCGACGACCCGGTCCGGATGTATCTTCGTGAAATGGGCTCGGTCGAGCTGCTTAGCCGCGAAGGCGAGATTGCGATCGCCAAGCGGATTGAGGCCGGTCGCAAAACCATGATCGAAGGGCTTTGCGAAAGCCCGCTGACATTCCAGGCGATTACAATCTGGCGCGACGAGCTTTTGTCGGAAGACATTTTGCTGCGCGACGTGATCGACCTTGAAACCACCTTCGGCAATCAGATGGACGAAGACGGCGAAGAAGAAAGCGTCGTCGCCGCCCCCGGCGCAGAGAAGGCCGAGGAAAACAAAGAAGAAAAGCAAGAGCTGGACGCGGACGGAAACCCCATCGCCACTGACGATGATGAGGATGACGAGGACGAACAAGCCAACCTGTCGCTGGCTGCGATGGAAGCTGCGTTGAAACCCCGCGTGCTGGAAACGCTCGACATCATCGCGGGCGACTATGAAAAGCTGGCCGAGATGCAGGACTTGCGTATCTCTGCCGCGATCAACCATGACGACACGTTTTCCAAGAAAGAAGAGACCGCGTATCAAAAGCTGCGCCAGGAAATCGTCGATCTGGTGAACTCGCTTCACCTTCACAACAACCGGATTGAAGCGCTGATCGACCAGCTTTACGGTATCAACCGCCGTATCATGTCGATTGACGGCGCGATGGTGAAGCTGGCTGATCAGGCCCGCATCAACCGCCGCGAGTTCATTGATATCTACCGCGGGTATGAGCTGGACCCGGGCTGGGTGGACCGCATCGCCGAAATGCCGGGCCGTGGCTGGGTCGCGCTGATCGAAAAATCCCGCGACAAGGTTGAAGACCTGCGCGCCGAAATGGCCCAGGTCGGCCAATATGTCGGCGTCGACATCACTGAATTCCGTCGTATCGTGGCGCAAGTGCAAAAGGGTGAGAAAGAAGCCCGCCAAGCCAAGAAAGAAATGGTCGAAGCCAACCTGCGCCTCGTGATTTCGATTGCCAAGAAATACACGAACCGCGGCCTGCAATTCCTGGATCTTATTCAGGAAGGTAACATCGGCCTGATGAAAGCGGTTGATAAATTTGAATACCGCCGTGGCTACAAATTCTCCACCTACGCGACGTGGTGGATCCGTCAGGCGATCACGCGCTCCATTGCCGATCAGGCCCGCACGATCCGTATTCCGGTTCATATGATCGAAACGATCAACAAGCTGGTCCGTACCGGTCGTCAGATGCTGCACGAGATTGGCCGCGAGCCGACGCCAGAAGAACTGGCCGAGAAGCTGCAAATGCCGCTCGAAAAAGTGCGCAAGGTGATGAAGATCGCGAAGGAGCCGATCAGCCTTGAGACGCCAATCGGCGACGAGGAAGACAGCCAGCTCGGTGATTTCATCGAGGATAAGAACGCGGTCCTGCCGCTGGATTCGGCTATTCAGGAAAACCTGAAAGAGACGACGACGCGCGTTCTGGCATCGCTCACGCCACGTGAAGAGCGCGTCCTGCGCATGCGCTTCGGCATCGGGATGAACACGGACCACACGCTTGAAGAGGTCGGTCAGCAATTCTCGGTCACGCGGGAACGTATTCGCCAGATCGAGGCGAAAGCGCTTAGAAAGCTCAAACACCCAAGCCGTTCACGCAAGTTGCGTAGCTTCCTCGATCAATAAGTAACAGCACTGCCTCAGGTCACTCTGAGGCAGGTTGTTACGGGTTCGGCAGTTTTGTTTTTGAATAGAGACACCATGGCCTTTTTCTCAAAGCTTTTCGGTTTGTCCAAACCTTCGCAACCGGAACCAAAAAAGTCGAGCATAACGGGTTCACAATTACCCCCGAGCCAATGCAAGAAGGGTCTCGCTACAGGCTATGTGCCCTGATCGAAAAAGGTGAAGGCGATGCCGTGCAAACCCATAGGCTCGTTCGGGCGGATGTCCTCGATAGCGCAGATGCTGCGGCGGAAGCCGCGGTAAACAAAGCCAAGCAGGTCATCGATGAACAGGGCGAGCGGCTCTTTTCCTAAGGAATTCCCTCGAAATCCGTCGCTTTGGAAATCGCCCGACCTCTGCTAGCTTTCATTCAAGATGAAGCTTTGTAGCTAACGGGAGGTAGATTTAATGCGTGTTCTCAAATGGATACTCGGCGGACTTGCCGTGCTTATTGTCGGTTTTGTCGCCATCGGAATGCTGTTGCCGCGCGAAGTGACTGTAGAACGGCAGGCCGAAATGAATGTGCCCGCCGATAAAATCTTCCCGCATGTCAACAACCTCAAAGCGACCGAAGCGTGGTCGCCTTGGCTGGGGATCGATCCAAATGTGCAGACGACCTATGGCAACGTGGCCGAAGGCGTCGGCGCGAAAATGTCATGGGCATCTGACAATCCACAAGTGGGCAACGGCTCGATGGAAGTCGTCGAGAGCGTGCCAAATCAAAGTGTTAAAAATGCGCTCGATTTTGGCGATATGGGCACTGCCACGGCCTCCTACAAGTTGGAAGAGGCCAGCGGCGTGACAACCGTGACCTGGGGCATGACCGCCGACATGGGCGCCGGTCCAGTAGGTCGCTGGATGGGGCTTATGATGGATGACTGGGTTGGCGCCGACTATGAAAAAGGTCTCAGCAATCTCAAAGCGTTGGTTGAAGAGTGAAAGCACTTGTACTCGCCTTTGCCTTCTTTGCGACGCCTGCATTCGCCTGCGGAATTGGGGAGCGGGAGGTGTTTGATTGCACTGTGTCAGGCGGCAAGAAAGTGTTGCGCGTCTGTTCCACGGAACAAGCTGCGATCTACCGCTTCGGCCTGCGCGGCCAAGAGCCTGAGTTGGAACTGATCGAGCCGATCCAATCGCTGAGATATCTTCCATGGAATGGCATTGGACGCACGCTGTCTGAATGGGTTGAGTTCACCAATCGAGACTACGGCTATACTGTCTACAGCGCCTTCGACCGCCTGACAGAAGGGGCAATTCAACAAGGCGGTGTCTCCGTCAGCAAAGGGGGCGAACAGCTAGCGCGACTGGAATGCGACGCTGGAAGCGTCACAGAAAACCTAAACCTGTTCTTCGACTTGAAGACTAATGCCGGGCAGTGTTGGGATTTCGACGCGCGCCAATGGAAAACGGATTGCCCAAGCAATTGAACAAGGTTTTTACGATACAGACCGATGGGCAAGGCCTGTACGAATTCACGCATGGCCTACGTGCATGGGTCGAGGACCAACATATGGGGGAGGGCCTGCTAACCCTCTTTGTGCGCCACACCTCATGCTCGTTGCTGATCCAAGAAAATGCGGACCCAGAGGTGCAGACCGATCTACGCAACTTTTTCGCGCGTTTGGTGCCGCCGACAACGGACCCGTCCATGTCCTACCTCACCCACACCTATGAGGGGCCTGACGATATGCCAGCACATATCAAAGCTGCAATGATGCCGGTTTCGCTGTCTATTCCGATCATTGGCGGGCAAATGGCGTTGGGCACCTGGCAGGGCATCTACCTTTTCGAGCACCGGGATCGCCCCCATAGCCGCCAGGTTGCGGCTCATCTTGCGGCTTAATTTCCCCTCTACCCAAAGTCTGGTTGCTGTCCTATAGTTGCTGTGGATAACTGGGGAACAACACCCAGAGGCAGATGAAGGGGAAGTCAGAATGCGGTGTCCGTTCTGCGGTAATGTCGATACTCAAGTCAAAGATTCACGCCCTGCGGAGGACCATGTGGCCATTCGCAGGCGCCGGTTTTGCCCGGCCTGTGGCGGGCGGTTCACGACCTATGAACGCGTGCAATTGCGCGATTTGGTGGTCATCAAAACCTCCGGCAAACGCGAGGATTTCGACCGCGACAAGCTAGAACGCTCGATCCGCATCTCGATGCAAAAACGCCCTGTGGATCCTGAGCGGATTGACCAGATGATTTCTGGCATTGTGCGCCGGCTTGAAAGCATGGGCGAGACAGATATTCCGTCCACATCAATTGGTGAGATCGTCATGGAAGCGCTCGCGCGTATCGACACTGTTGCCTATGTGCGCTTTGCCAGCGTTTACAAGAACTTCCAGGCAGCGGATGATTTTGAAGACTTCGTCTCCGAGCTGCGCCCACCTTCGCCAAAAGACGACTAAGGCAATGGCCGCCGGGTCCGCATCGACGCAGGTTGATGCCCGATGGATGGCGCTTGCTCTGTCGATGGGGCGGCGCGGCCAAGGCCGCGTCTGGCCGAACCCTGCCGTGGGTTGTGTGCTTGTCAAAGACGGCCGTGTTATCGCGCGCGGTTGGACACAAGACGGTGGCAGACCCCATGCGGAACGCCATGCGCTTGACCAAGCAGGGCCCAACGCGCGCGGCGCAACGGCCTATGTCACGCTTGAGCCTTGCGCACATACCGGCAAAACCCCGCCCTGTTGTGACGCGCTGATCGAAGCTGGAGTAGAACGCGTTGTGGTCGCCACGGGCGATCCTGACCCGCGCGTTGCCGGGCGTGGACTACAAAAATTGCGCGATGCGGGTGTTCGTGTTGAAACGGGGGTGTTGGAGCTGGAGGCCCTTCAAGATCATGCGGGCTTTTTAAGCCGCGTGACCCGGTCACGTCCGATGGTCACGTTGAAACTTGCCCAAAGCCTCGACGGTCGGATTGCGACTTCGACAGGTGAAAGCCAGTGGATCACTGGACCCGAGGCGCGCCGCCGCGTTCATTTGATGCGCGCGCGTCATGACGCGGTTCTGGTTGGCGCAGGCACAGCGCGCGCGGATCTGCCGTCGCTGACGGTACGCGGCTTGGGCGATGCTCATCAGCCGGTCCGTGTGGTGTTGAGCAATGACCTCAACCTGCCGCAGCGCGGACCGCTATTTGACACGACGCGCGACACGCCGGTTTGGCTCATCCACGGCAAGGACGCGGACTCTTTGGCCAAAGAGGTTTGGGAAAAGGCAGGCGCAATGTGTGTGTCCACTCAGCGGTCTAAAGTAGCAGTGGTCGACGCGCTAACGCTTCTGGCGAAGCAGGGCATAACGCGTGTCTTTTGCGAGGGTGGCGGTGGGCTCGCGGCTTCCCTCATTGCCGCCGGTTGCGTTGACGAGCTGGTGGTCTTCACTGCAGGGCTTGTGCTGGGTGCCGACGGGCTGGCCTCAACCGCAGCGCTTAACCTCGACAAACTTGGCACTGCCCCGCGCTTTGCGCTGCAAAATCAGGAACAGGTTGGTCCCGACCTGATGCAAACCTGGTGTGCTGATCACGTGTCGTAATAGTCGCGGTACCACGCTACAAAACGCTTCATTCCGTCTTCAATGGACATGGACGGTGCGTACCCGGTCAAACGTTGCAGTAGCGCTGTGTCGGCCCATGTCGCGGGAACGTCACCGGGTTGCATGTCCATGAAATTCTTGTCGGCCTCAATGCCAGTTGCGGCCTCAATCGCCTCGATAAACGCCATAAGCTTGACCGGCTCGCCATTACCAATATTGACGATGCGCCAAGGGGCCACGGCGGACAGGCTGTCGCCGGGCTCGATCGCGTCCGCCGTCTCAGGTCGTTCTGGGGCTGCGTCAATCAGCAGCCGTATGCCTTCCACCAAATCGGTCACATAGGTGAAGTCGCGCTGCATGTTGCCGTGGTTATAGACGTCAATTGTCCGCCCCTCCAGGATCGCTGATGTGAACAGGAAGGGCGCCATATCTGGCCGCCCCCACGGGCCGTAGACGGTAAAAAACCGGAACATTGTGGTCGGAATATCGTAGAGATGCGCGTAGCTATGGGCCATGGATTCATTGGCCTTCTTGGTCGCGGCGTAGAAGCTGACCTGCATATCAGCCTTGTCGCTTTCGCGGTATGGCATCTGCGTGTTCGCGCCATAGGCCGACGAGGTCGACGCCATCAGCAAATGCGCAGGTTTATGCGCGCGCGCGGCCTCAAGGATGTTGAAACTTCCGATCAAATTGGCATCCACATAGGCGCGCGGATTCTCGATGGACCAACGCACGCCGGCTTGACCAGCAAGATGGATTACGACATCGGGTTTGTGCGTTTCAAACAGCTGCATCACCAGACCATCGGCTTCCAGCAACCCTTCGACGGGCACAAACCCTTCAGATTGCGACAGCATTTCATGGCGGCGACGTTTCAGCGTGACGTCGTAATAGTCTGAAAACCCGTCCAGCCCGATGACCTTGTAGCCATCTTCCAGCAAACGCTTGCTCAAATGGTAGCCTATGAACCCGGCAGACCCGGTGATCAGTGCGCATTTTGCCATGGTGCCGATCCTCTTTACATTTCAGAGCGCTTTTATGACGGTTTTCCTTGAATTGCATCGCGAATTCGCCGTCATTAGGGAGAAATACTGTTGACGCAATGAGGCCTGCGCCGTGAAGTTCTTAAATTCGTTGGTGAGTGGACGTGACAAAGCCGCGTCCGAGAGTGATTCAGATGGCGGTGTCTCTCCCGAACAACCGCTGTTCGTCGTGGGCGATATTCATGGTCGCGCGGACCTTCTCGAAAGCCTTTTAGAGCTGATCGACACCGAAATCGGAGAACGTGGGCTTAAAGGGCCAAAACTGGTTTTCGTGGGCAACCTGATCGACCATGGCCCGCAAAGCGCACGTGTGCTGGAACGTATGCGGGAGCTCACAACCGAATTTCCCGAAAACGTTGTCTGCCTCTTGGGCAATCACGAACAGATGTGCCTTGATTTTCTCGACACGCCTGGCGCCCGCTGTTCCCGCTGGTCAAAGGAAGGCGCTGCGGCGACCTTCGCGAGTTTCAACATTGCCTTGGGCGATGCTGGGTTGACGGTCGATAATGCTGACGCCGCTGCGGAATTTCTCAAAGGTGAACTGCGTCAGCGCGGAATTGATTGGCTAAAAGCGCGCCCCACACAGCTTCAAAGTGGCAACGTGCACGTGGTGCATGCCGCAGCCGATCCGCGCCGTGGCATGGATGAACAAAGCGCGCGGGTTCTGACCTGGGGCCACCCAGAATTCCTGACGGTCGCGCGAAGTGATGCGCAATGGGTCGTCCACGGCCATTCCCGCGTAGATGTCGCGGGCGAAAAAGATGGGCGTATCGCGGTAGACACAGGGGCTTGGGAAACTGGGCTGCTTTCTGCGGCGATGATCTTGCCCGATGGCACGCTCAGCTTTCTGCAAACAGATTAACGTCGCCAGATCGGTGCGAAACGCCCAAACAGGCTTTGCAGCTTTGACAAAAACCGATTGCCGGGCGTGGGAATATCGCCAGAGACCAACCGTTCCACAATCACCTCGACGGGGCAGGGCAGGCCTGTTTTCGGGTCATGGTAGCGCGGATAATCGATCAGGCTGGCATGTATGATCTGCGCAAGCGTGGGCCGCGCGAAGCGTCGCTGAGGCGTGCTCATCTTGTCATCGGTCAATCCCCAACCCGCGTAGAACGGTACGCCGTAGCAGGTCACCGGGATCTCACGCATCAGCGCTTCAAACCCCAAAAGCGACGTGATCGTCGCGACGCGGTCGCAGCGTTCCAAAAGCGCTAGCGGATCGCTTCTTTTTGCGACCAAGTCGGCGCCCTGAACCGGCGCGCTGCCGCGTAGCCCCGCTTCGACATCAGGATGGGGTTTGTAGATCAGAAATGCCTTTGGAAAATCGGCGCGGACTGCGTCCAGCAAGGCTTGGTTGGTCGAAACCTCGCCTGCACCGAGCTTGATTGAGGCATCGTCCTCCACTTGGCCCGGCACCAGAATGACCTCTCGCCCGGCGGCATCAAAGGCGGGCAGGTCGCCCGCGAGGTTGTATTTGCTCAACCCATGTTTGACTATTTGGCGGCGCAACCGTTCTGCGCGGTCAGAGGCGTGCTGCGGCAATTCCGGGCTGGCATTGATCAGGTCTTCCAGGTCGCTGGGCGCGGACGGGTCGTAATAGATGCCTTGGGTGTCCTGTACCAATGACATTGGCGGGATCAACTCGGCCCCCAAACCGCGTGATCGCAAAAAGCCGTCCTCCGCGCGGATCACGGACGCGCCACTTGGCAGCGCCAGAGTTTTGGACTTGCTGGCCCAAGCCATGACAGGGCGATCACCCCCGCCCGCGTCAAAGTCCACAGGCCCGTGCTGGCCAAATATCGCCCGTAGATGCGTGTGTTTCCATCTGCTCATCGCCAGCATGTGATAGCCGTCCCGGTCGCGGCGATACGCGCGGCTTTGGGCTTCCAGCGTGTCGATCACCTGTTCAATCTCGCACAGCCGGTCACGGTAGGGGTCATACCATTTGGGGTAAAGCATCATCGCGCCCGCAAATAGCTGCGCGCGCGTCAGGCGCCGCTGCCGCCGGTCGATGGGTTGATGGTCCTCTGTCAGGTCCCAACCCGCATAGAACGGTTGGCCAAACACGACAGGCCGGTGTCCGGCCATGATCGCTTCAAACCCCATTCCTGAGCTAACCGTGTAGACTGCAATCGCGCCCGAAAACAGCTGTTGCGGGCTGTAAGGCGCCGTCACCAGCTCCATCCGGTCGGACAAGTGTTCCGGTCCAAAATGGCCGTCGCGAAAGCCTCCAACCGTTTCGGGGTGGCTTTTGATCAGGATACGCGCGCCGGGGTGGTCCTGTTGCGCAAAGACCAACATCTCGCGAAACGCTGCGACCGAGCCGCCGCCATAGGTGATCGAGGCATCGTCGCGCGTCTGATCCAGCACCAGCACATAACCGGGCGCAGGGTCGGGCTGGGTGAGATCGAAATCATTGTATTTGGATAACTGCAATGCCTGAATACGTTCGTTGGCAATGCGTGCACGCGCAAGGAATGCGGCATCGTCCAAAGGCTCGGTGGCCAGTAACGTTTCCAGATCAGAAGGTGCGGAGCTGTCGAAATACGGGCGTTGATGATCGATTGTGAGGCCAATAGGCGGCCCGCCCGCACGCCCGGTTTTGATCGACCGCAGGAACGCATCTTCGATATGGATCAGCCGCGCCCCGGTCAAATCCCCCATCGCCTCGCCCCGCCCGGAGGTCGGGCTTTTACCCCAGACCGCAATCTGATCATCCGACCCGGGCTTGCCGAGCGTCAGGTCAAGTCCGGCCAGATCAAGGATACGGCGCACGCGCGATTGTGTGAAAAAACCGCCGTTAAAATAGAAAACCCGCGCGCGGTGGGAGGGACCGGGCGCGGGTTTTGTCGGGACTTGCGCCCCGGTCGTCATGTTAGTTGCCGCTGCCAGCGGCCGATGCAAGCGCGTTCGCGGATGCAAGCGAGCCGGTAAGCGCGGAGATTGTTTTGTTCCAAGTCACGAATGGCGCCTCGGTCACATACATCGTGTCGCCGTCGCGGATCACGAAGTCACGTGCCTCAAACATGCCGTTGGGCGCTGTCAGGTCCAGAACATAAACCATGCGCTGCGCACCTTGCAGGTCGTTGCGACCCAGCACTGAATTGGCGATCTCAGAAGGCTCATTGCGGAAGATGAAGACGCCGGTCGGGTCTGCAAGGTTCGAATTCAAGCCACCAACTTGCGCGATTGCTTCAATCGAGGAGAGCGTTTGCGTTTCAAACTCAAGTCGGCTCTGCGCACCAGTAGCGCCCAACACGGTGAAAGAACGCGTGTCCTGCTCGACCAAAATCCGGTCCCCACCGCGCAGGGCGATGTCGAATTTCGGGTTGGAATAGAGGTCCTCGAACCAAATCTTGGAGGTGTGCGCACCGCGAATAACGCTGATCTGCGCAACTTCGGGCGCAATCGAAATACCACCAGCCCGGGCAATCATTGCCGACAATGTGCGGGTCGGGCGTTCAATTGCAAATAGGCCCTGGCTACCAACGCCGCCCACAAGCGACACAGTGGAGCCGTCGCCAGCGACGCGGCGCACGATGACCTGCGGGTCAGGGGTTTGAGTGTTCAGCTTGTTGGTGATCACGCGGCGTAGGCTTTCGGGCGTGTTGCCCGCAGCCCGGATACGGCCTGCATAAGGCACAAAGATAAAGCCGTTGCCGTCAACCTGCACTTCGTCAAGCGGCGTGGCGTTACCGCCTTCGGCTGCCAAAAGCCCGTCATCAACGTTTTCATAGATCAGCAAACCCAGTGTGTCGCCTGGGTTGATCGTGTCTGACCCTAACACGCCCGCATTCAGGAACGCATCAGAAAAGCCAAGAACCGGCTGTACAGAGGTCGCACGTGTTACACGGCTATTGACCGAAACAACGAAGGCATCGCCTTGTTTTTGCACGGAACCTGCAAAAATCTCGCGTTTTCCGGGGCCTGTTCTGGGCAAGCCGCAGGATGCTACGATAGATGCGATGAGAAGAAAGGACGCAATACGCGCACCCTTTTTGGATAGAATAGACACTGCCTCGGCTCCTCGTTGGGAAACTGCCTTAAGTTTTTCTTTTAACCGTATAGAAACGTGCGGAAAAAGAAAGCCACTAGGTCATTTGACCAGTTGCAACTGTTGCCGTGGCGTCGCAGTGCCTGAAGTCAATGCGTCGTAAGGGTCCTCAGCCGTCAGCATCATGTCGACCACTTGGCGCAGCAATTGTCGTCTGCCTTTGGCAGAATAGAACCCTCCGGGGATCTGCGACGTCTCCAACAAATAGTGACGATAGTCGCGATAGGCCTTGCTGTCGGGCCGCGTGGGATGCGTGAAAAAATCGCCCAAAGACTGGGTCGAGACGAAGTCCGGCTTGTTGTAAACCGCGTCTCCAAAGGCCTTCAGGGGTAACCCGCGCCACAACGCTTGCTGCGCGGCGGTTGAATTGACAGTGACCGCACTGCGCGCCGTATCCAAAAGCCGCGCCAGTTTGCCGCCACGTAGGTAATGCACCCTACTGGTCACGCCGCGATCATGGGCCAGCCGTTTGATTTCTTTGCGCAAATTCACGCGCCCGTCCTCTAGCGGATGGGCCTTTAGGATCAAATGATGATGCGACGGCGCACCCGTCGCAAAGCCGTCAATCACCAGTTCAAGAAACTCGGACATGGTTGTGAACGGTGAATGCGCTTGAAAGCTCGCGTCATGTTCCAGCTGCAGCAGGCACAAATGGTATGGAAACCCGCCCCGAATGATCCGGGATGTCGCAATACGCCGTTCAAGCCGGGTGAAAGGCAGCGTAAGCAACCGTTTGAGATACAGCTTGAATTCCTGCGTCACCGAGATCGCGCGATGCGGTGTGAAGTTGCGGTAAGAGCCGTTCCGCAGGAAAACGAAATAGTGGTAGAGCGCACCGTAGAAAATATGTTGGCGCATGTCGCCCCAGGTTGTCGGTGCTTCCGTCAGACTATGCTCCAACCCGTCGAGATCACGGCGCATGTCTTCAACGGTCATTTGCATCAGGCGGGAGTTGCCATTCGTGCCGCCGCGCTCATACGTCACCCAATAGGGGCGCAGATATCCTTCTTCAAACACATGGATACGAAGGCCTCGTTCTTTCGCAATTTCAATAGCTTGGGCATGTATTGGTCGCGTGTCGCCATACAGCACAATGTCAGTGATCCCGGCCTCACCAATCAGCGTAGCAAAGCGTGCCGGCCAAGTCTCATAGGGGTCTTTGAACGGAATATAGTTGGATTTATTCCGCCAAAACGCTTCGTCCCCTTTGTTAAACCCTACCCGCCATGTCTGGCATCCGGCAGCACTCAACATCTGGCTCAGCCGATGGAAAAACGGCCCATGCGGTCCTTGCAAGAACAGGTATTTGCGTTCTGCGTCAGGCATTTGTCTTTACCGCCTCCCACGTGCTGGTCCTGGCAGATTAACCAACTCACTTAGCATTGAGCCAAGCAATCCGAACGCTAAGCGCCGATTTCGGCGCTATTGTGGCATCTCGGCGACCTTGCGAGCGCGCCATCCGCGCGCTAGATCACCCTTAAGAGCAGGAGCTTACGAAAATGTTTACTGGCATTATCACAGATATCGGCCGCATCACCGATCTTGAACAGCGCGGCGATTTACGCGCCCGCATTGAATGTAGCTACGACACAAAGGGCATCGATCTCGGCGCTTCAATTGCCTGCAATGGCTGCTGTTTGACCGTGATTGCGTTGGGCGATGACTGGTTTGATGTCGAAATCTCCGCCGAAAGCGTGTCGAAAACCAATATCGGCGATTGGGTGGTCGGTAGTCGTCTGAACCTTGAACGCGCATTGAAAGTCGGGGATGAGCTTGGTGGGCACATCGTGTCGGGCCATGTCGACGGCGTCGCTGAAATCGTCGCAATGGTTGATGAAGGCGACAGCACCCGCGTTACCTTGCGCGCGCCTGACGCGCTCGCCAAATTCATCGCCCCCAAAGGGTCCGTCGCACTGAACGGCACATCTTTGACGGTGAATGAGGTCGACGGCACCGATTTTGGCATCAATTTCATCCCGCACACCAAATCCGTGACCAATTGGGGTGATGCCAAGACAGGCGACCGGATAAACCTCGAAATTGACACGCTGGCCCGCTACGTCGCGCGGTTGCAGGACTGGGCATGACCATGCTGGGCCACAATAACGGCCCCTCTATGGAAGCGGGCTATGCCTGGCGCAAACATAGCTGGGCCAAGGCACGCGCCGATCTGCTGCCAAACTTGCCGATAGAGGTGCTGCGCACCCGTGTAAAACGCGCGAAGGCGCTGGGCTTGCCCTATAAAACCTACGCCTCTGTTCGGGCAGCGTCGGGGAGGGATGTAGTTGGGTTTCTGTTTTCAAACAATGCGTTGCGCGTATTAAAGGCGGGGCAGGTGTTGCCCTCAGACCGAACTGCAAGGCTCAGCGCGACGGAAGCAAAGCTTTCAGGTTTGGTGCACAGACCGCTTGATCCGCAGGACTTGGCAAATGTTCTGGCCGCCCAAGGTATTCCGCTGATAGCCGCACGCGCCCCCCATTTTTCGGACGCTTGGTCTGCTATCGCCCAAGCAGTTAACGTGCCATTGCAAGCGGCGAATTTGCCACGTGACGGGGTGCTCGTAATTGGTGATACTCAGATTGAGCAGGAATGGTCGGAAGCCGCGAAACTGGCGGGTTTTTTGACCTCGGATCGATTTTTCGGCGCGGCCCAACGCTAACAAATTTTTGCCCAGAAAGCCCTATAGCTTCGACGCATAGGTAGATGGATGAGGAACATCACATGCGGTTTCTCGCAGTTTTGGGCATGTCGATAGCGGTCACGACGCAGGCTCATGCCAGCCAGCCGATCAGCACATCCATGGCGGAATGCGCGGGGCTGGCCTTCGCAACATCAGACTTCATAAACACGCCCGCTCGGCGTGATTTCGTGATAGAGGTCGCAAACACTTGGGCGGATGAGGCCGAAAAGACATCTGGTGAGGACATGACGGACTTCATCAACGACACCGCCGACAGGTGGAGCGAAAAGGGTGCGATGATGGTCGTCAGCCAGGATTTCAAGGACTGGACCAAATATTGCGGCGCGCTCGCGCGGCACCGTAAGATCAAAATGCCCACACAACCCTGAATGCGTTTAATAGCGCACAGCGTCACCCTTTTCATGGCCCGCTAAACGCACTATCTGCGTCTCAAGCAAAGGACGCTGCCCATGACTGACTATTCCGACGCCATTTCTTCCATCGACGAAATTATCGAGGACGCGCGCAATGGGCGTATGTTCATCCTCGTCGACCATGAGGATCGTGAGAATGAGGGCGATCTGGTGATCCCCGCACAAATGGCCACGCCCGAGGCGATCAACTTCATGGCCACTCATGGGCGCGGGCTGATCTGCCTGACACTGCCCGGCGAACGGATTGACGCGTTGGGCCTGCCTTTGATGGCGTCCTACAACTCCTCGCGCCATGAAACGGCCTTTACGATCTCCATCGAGGCGCGCGAGGGGGTTACCACCGGCATTTCCGCCCATGACCGCGCGCGCACGGTCGCCGTGGCTATTGATGCGTCCAAGACCGCCGCTGACATAGCCACGCCCGGCCACGTCTTCCCGCTGCGTGCCCGCGATGGTGGGGTGCTTGTCCGAGCCGGCCATACTGAGGCCGCTGTGGATGTCTCCCGTCTTGCCGGGCTGAACCCGTCAGGCGTAATTTGTGAGATAATGAATGATGACGGCACCATGTCGCGCCTGCCCGATCTGATCGCATTCGCGCAACGGCATAACCTGAAGATTGGCACGATCAGCGACCTGATTGCCTACCGCCGTCGCCACGACAATCTGGTCAAGCAGGCGTCTGAAGCGCAGATGACGTCGCAATTCGGCGGCGACTGGACCATGCGGGTTTTCGCAGATGAAACCCAAGGGGCCGAACATATCGCGCTGACGATGGGCGATCTATCCACAGACGCGCCGGTTTTGACACGGATGCACGCGCTCAACCCGATCGAGGACGTTCTGGGGCTAGGACCGTCGCCTGCCGATGAACTGCGCAACGCTATGAAGGTGATCGCCGATGAAGGGCGCGGAGCGGTCGTGCTGCTGCGCGACACCACAATGAAGCTGGTCACAGACGGGGAGGTCTCCCCGCAGACACTGCGCCAATACGGGCTGGGGGCGCAAATTCTGGCCGCATTGGGCTTGAGCAAGCTGGAGCTTTTGACCAATCACGGCACTCCCAATGTGGTCGGCCTTGACGCCTACGGGCTGGAAATCACCGGCACCCGCAACATCCCAAGAAAGGGCTAAATCATGGCCGGTTCCGAGACACATCACATCATGGATACCCCCAAATTTGATGAGCCGACCAAGCTGTTGATCGTCGTATCGCCTTACTACAAAGACATTGCCGACAACCTACGCGCGGGCGCCAAGGCGGAATGCGAAAAGGCCGGTGCGACCTATGAAGTTGTCGAAATGCCCGGTGCGCTGGAGGTTCCGTCTGCGATCCGCATTGCGGACCGGCAGGGTGACTTTGATGGCTACGTAGCGCTGGGCTGCATCATTCGGGGCGAGACCACGCATTACGACACGGTCTGCAATGACAGCTCGCGCGGGCTGATGCTGCTTGGCCTGCAAGGCTGCAACATCGGCAATGGCATCCTGACCGTGGAAAACCGCGCCCAGGCAGAGGTCCGCGCCGATCCCAATGGGCAAAATAAAGGTGGCGGGGCTGCGGCTGCGGCCTTGCATCTGATTGCGATGCAGCGCACATACGGCCCGAAATCAAAAGGCTTGGGGTTCAAGCCCGGCGGCAAAAATATCGACGACGACGGAAGCTTCCAGATCGCATGACGCTCTCAAACAACAAGAAACGGGCGATGAAATCCGCCTCTCGCCTCTATGCCGTGCAGGCGCTGTTTCAGATGGAACACTCAAGCCAAAGCATCGACGCGGTGCGCGAAGAATTTGAAGACCACCGTTTTGGCGCCGTCTATGAGGGCGAGGAAATGATCGAAGGCGATATCGACACGTTCCGCGCCTTGTTGGAAGGCGCTGTCACTGAACAGCGCCAGATCGATCAGCTGGCCGACCGCGCCATCGTCGAAAAATGGAAAATTGACCGCATCGATCCCACTTTGCGCGCACTTTTCCGCGCGGCGGGCGCGGAGATGGTTGCAGGCAAGACGCCCCCTAAAGTTGTCATTGTAGAATTCGTCGACGTGGCTAAGGCCTTTTTCCCAGAAGGCCGTGAGCCAAAATTCGTCAACGCTGTGCTTGATCACATGGCGCGTGAGGCGCAACCCTCAGCCTTTTAAGTTGTCGCGTTCTAGCTAGAGCAGCCAGTCGTGCGCAGCACGGCGCGGCTGGTATTGTCGATGACAGCAAAAACATCCCCTGTCGCGGAATTCAGGCTGACGGTTGCACCCGCAATCTCGCTATCCGTCACCTGAATTTGGCCTAAGGCGCTGTGGCGCAACGTGTCATCCACATCAATGGTGAAGGCCACGCTTTGGCCCGCTGGCAAGCCGTTCAAGGTTAGGGTGATCTCGGTGTCGCCATCTGCGACTGGGCTCACGCTGTCCAACGCGCTTTCGCCCGCGACGGTCTCGTAAGGTTGGAACACCTCAACACCAGCGCCTGCGCCGGTGGTGTCAAAAATCAGCCCGGCGGCGCTTTCGCTCAGATCAAGCGTCAGCTTGGCGGCGCCAATCGCGCAATCCCCGATATTTGTGAAGGTAAATCTGTCTTTCGGCGCGCCTTCACGAAACTCGACGGCGATGTTTGCAGTGGCCGGGGTCGCGGCAAGCAGCGCAATAGCAAGAAGGTATTTCATGGCGTGAGGGTCCCTGTTTCAGCTTCCTTGCACACGTAGTGCGGCGCAAGGTCGCGTCCAGCCCTAGGGGAATTTACGCTTGGTCTGTGCGCCGAGCTCAGCCTCAAACGTGTCTTGGGCCATCCCTTCGTTTAAAGCGCGGGCAAAAAGCTCCGCCTGGCTTTCAGGGATCAATCCGCCCACGGGCGGGTCGCTGTCAAGGTTCGTTGGAAACGCGTAGCCTTCTGCCGCAGCGGCGATGACACGGGCTTGCGTTGCCTCTGGTCGGTCTTGCAAAACGGGGAATAAGGCACGGCACATTGCGTCGCGATCCAGCGCCTCGATGGAACGTCCAAAGGGTGAGCCCACCTGCAACAAGTTGGCCAGTCTGAACCGATCCTCCGTCACGTTGTCACCCGAGCCATGCATCACCGCCGGGTTGAAAAACACCGCGTCGCCCTTTTCCAAAGGCAGTTGGGTGCGGTTGGCTTTGAAATAGTCCTGAAATTCGGGGCGGGAGAAGGCGACATATCCTTCCAGAAATTGCTGCGAATAGGGCAGGTAAAGCGTGGGCCCCGTTTCGAGTGGCATGTCGCAATGCGCAATTGCGCCTTGCAGCGTCAAAAGTGGTGACAGCCGGTGTACCTGCGCGGGGTAGGTGGCCACGCGGGCGGGGTCCATGAAACCCAGATGATAGTCGCGATGCGCTGTTTGCGCCGCGCCGCCGGGGTTCACGCGGTTGACTTGAGCGGTTAGCTGGTAGCCTTGCCCCAGCCATGCGCGGCACGTCAGATCGACTGCCGGGGCGTCGAAATAGGCGGCAAAATTGGCCGGATCCGCAAGGCAGTGTTTTTGCGCCGCGTTCCAGACACGGTCATTCGCACCCGGTTTGGCGAAGTGGTCGCCGCCACCCGTGCCGCGCTCCGCTTCGATCATGCGCTCGAACAGGGACGTCGCGGCGTCAATGACGCTGTCGTTCCCAAGCGCGCCCTTGATGGCCACAATGCCTGGGCCGGTATCGAAAGCGCGGTTCAGCTCCGCCATTAATGCGGAAGGGTCGGTTTTTGCGTCAAAGGCCGCTGCCTCATAGACCAAAGTGTTCTGGATCACATCCGAGGCAAACGGATAGTCACTTTTCTCGGTCTCGCGTTCAACCAATGCGCGCAAATCGGCGAGTTCGCCCGATGTTGCGCTAAGCCAAGGGCTGGGATGTGTCGATGTCAGCATGAGGCCTCCTCGCATCTGCTGCCAACACTAGCCCGCAGCGACGCATCGCGGTCAAGAGGGGAGGTGACGGAACCACCCAAACGTAAGGGAGCTTATTCCCGCAGACCTGTATATACAGGTGGGCGCCAGTTAACTGAACCAGGGTCCAGACAGAGCCAGCTCCCGCGGAATTGCTTAAGGCCACCGGAATGTAGTCCCTATGGCACGGGATGGGCAGAACCGTCAGGTGTCAAATAGGGGGGCTCGGGCGCGCTGGCAAGCCATGCGGCAAAGAAGGCCGGACCGATCCCCTATTCAGCATGCGCATCTGCGCGCATCCGGGCCAGATGATCGTCCCATCCTTTGTCGAGCGCGAGGGTCAGCCCGAAAGTCTCAACACCTTGCGGCAATCCGCTATGGGTCAGTGACAAGCGCGTGCCGCCGGGCACTTCTTCCAACTGCCAGTCAACGGTGCTGACGGCGTCGCCCATCGGTTTGATGGTAAAGGTGTAGCTCAGCCGCTCAAAGGGCTGCATTTCAGTGACTGTGCCCCACATCAGTTTGTCGCCGCTTTCCGTGCCGAACATGGCATAGTCTTCGCCATCCGAGAGCGGTGTTTTGGGTTTGTGAAACCAGATGCCGAGCTTTTCAGGGTCGGTCAGGTAGGCCCAGACGGTATCAGGGGCGGCTTTGAGAAAAATGGCTTTCTTAATGATCGTGTCAGGCATCTGGGGTGTCCTTTTCTATGGCGGATTTCAGGGCGGCAAGGCGGTCGTCCCAG
The DNA here is from genome assembly GCF_055693445.1 of Litoreibacter sp. JB4-2. Taxonomy (NCBI): domain Bacteria; kingdom Pseudomonadati; phylum Pseudomonadota; class Alphaproteobacteria; order Rhodobacterales; family Roseobacteraceae; genus Litoreibacter; species Litoreibacter sp. JB4-2. Next base: position 1,251,531 of record NZ_CM146334.1, on the reverse strand, counting down.
AACTGGTCGAAGAATTCGAACCATTCAAAGACGGGCGCAAAGCCTTCTTTGTTGAGAGCATTGATCTTTTCACGCCCGCGGGCGGTGACGGTGATTAAGCCGCCGTCGCTGAGTAGGGTGAGGTGCTTTTTCACAGCCGCCCGGGTCATGTCGAAATTCTGGGCCACCTGCGCGATGGTCATGTCTTGCCCCGCCAAATGGCGCAGTATGTCGCGGCGGGTCGGGTCGGCCAGAGCGCGGAAGGTCTGTTGTTCGTGTTGGGTATCTGGTGGCATGGCGGCTCCTCAAAAAAAGAGATACTATTTGGTATCATTTAATATGAAACTATTTGGCATCATGTCAAGTGCTTGATTTTTGTTTACGTTTTGTTCACATTGAGGCCATGAGAGATGAACATGCCCCATCGCCTCAGCCCGGCCAGCTTTTGGCGCGCGGTGTTTGCCGGCACCTGGCGAGCCACGGGTTTGTCTGTGTTGAGGAACTGGTGCCCGACCGTGGCTTGCGCGTCGACGTGATGGGGCTGGGCCCAAAGGGCGAGATTTGGGTAGTCGAGTGCAAGTCGTCGCGCGCTGACTTTCAAACCGACAAGAAATGGCAGGGCTATCTGGACTGGTGCGACCGATATTTTTGGGCCGTCGATGAGGCCTTCCCGACCGAGCTGCTGCCCGATGCAACCGGGTTGATTATCGCAGATGCCTATGACGCTGAAATCATCCGCATGGCACCCGAAGACAAGCTGGCAGCGGCCCGCAGGAAGGTTTTGACCGCAAAATTTGCCCGCCACGCCGCACGTCGGCTGCAGGGATTGCGTGACCCGGATTTTGAACAGAGCTTTATGTGATTCAAATGGGCGCGTGCCGCGCGCATCTTTGATTTGCGTTCTTGGGGCGTTTCACGCCCCGCCACGCGGGCAGCCACAGCGATAACTTTCAGGCCAAATGGAAACAGAACGCGTCAGCGCTTTTGGGCGAGCCCGCGTGCACGCGCCGCTGCCGCCTTAATTTCCTCGGCAATTTCTTCGGCTTCTTCGGGGTCGAAGTCGAACGGCAGATCGATTCCGTCGCCTTGAACATAAAGGCGCACCATGCCCTGATCGGTTGGCCCGATCTGCAGGTTGGCGGCAATTTCGCTTTCGGTGTTGATACCCATTCGCGCGGTTCCTTGTTGCTGTGCCCTAGCTACAAATTCGTGGCGGGTCTTGCAAGATCGCGTGCAGAGAGCGCTTGCATTCATGTTATGTCGCGGCTAAATCAGCCAAAGTGTGCCGCCTTAGCTCAGTTGGTTAGAGCACTGGTTTGTGGAACCAGGGGTCCCCCGTTCAAGCCGGGGAGGCGGTACCATCTTCCCCCCACTATTCCGTGACGAGCGTGACCGTTTGGGTCAATGCACCGGTCGTGCGATTGAACACCATCAAGCGATTGTCTTGCGTAACGACGGCGAACCAAGTGGGGCCTTGGGTGAAGCTTTGTGCGATAGCGCCCTGCGGTAAGGTGATGGTCTCGGGCAGGGCAATTTCGGTGGCAGGCTGTTGAAGGCGGATGACAAGCAGTGCCACGATCAGTACAACGCCGCCAATCATCACCGCGGTCAGCACTGTCACGAGGCGGCGCAGGAAGCGCAAATTGGCGGGTTCCGCCGGCTCAAGCTCGGAAGTGTCCATGTCTGACGTCACGATTGTCTCCGTTGAAATATCGGACAGCGCCGATAAGCGGCTTGATAAAGCATTGGCGCGCGACGTGCCAGTGGAGGCCAACCTGTCGCGCTCCCGCATTGCCAAACTGATCGCAGAAGGCGCGGTCCTGAAAGACGGGCAGGCCGTGACCGACCAAAAAGCCCGCGTGTTCGCGGGAGATGTCTTTGAGCTGCGTGTCGCCGTCGCGACGCAGATTGATGCGGGCCCCGAAGATATTCCGCTTGATGTGGTCTATGAGGATGGCGCCCTAATCGTGATCAACAAGCCTGCGGGCATGGTGGTACATCCGGCGCCAGGCTCGCCAAGTGGCACTTTGGTAAATGCGTTACTGCACCATTGCGCAGACAGCCTGTCGGGGATTGGCGGGGCAAAGCGGCCAGGCATTGTGCACCGGATCGACAAAGACACCTCCGGGCTTTTGGTCGTCGCCAAATCGGACGAGGCGCATCATGGGCTGGCCAAACAATTCGAAAAGCATACGGTCGAGCGTCATTACCGCGCTTTGGCTTATGGCGTTCCCGATGCCGCTGACCCCCGGCTGCGCGGCTTAGCGGGGGTGGATTTTGAGGCCTCGAATATTTTGAGGGTCAACGCCAATCTCGCACGTCACAAAACCGACCGGCAGCGTCAAGCGGTGGTCAAGAACGCGGGCCGCCATGCAATCACCCGTGCCCGCGTGGTGGACCGGTTTGGCACACCACCGGTTGTCTGCCTGCTCGATTGTTGGCTGGAAACGGGCCGCACCCATCAGATCCGCGTGCATTTGGCCCATGTCGGCCACGCGTTGATCGGCGATCCGGTCTATGGGGGGCGGCGCAAACTGGCCAAAGGCCCGCTTAGCGAAGCTGCGATCGACGCCATCAGCGCCTTCCCGAGGCAGGCATTGCACGCGGCAACATTGGGGTTCATTCATCCCGTTTCTGGTGAAAAGCTGAGCTTCAAGGCAGATTTCCCTGCCGATATGGTCTCATTAATTGACAAAATATCGCAAAAAACCACAAATATGTGATTTCGCGTAACATACCCTTTTACTCAACAAATACGGTGTTTACGTGTTGTTAGGGTTTAGGACGCACATACCCTGTGCGCTGCTTGAAACTTGAAAATGAACGGACCGGTTCATAACTCTAGGTCAACGAAGAAACTAACCTCTAAGGGGGACTGACATGGCAAATTACGGCAACCTTCCCGCACCAAGCCCGGAACAGGGCCTGAACCGCTATATGCAGGAAATCCGCAAGTTCCCGATGCTGGAACCTGAGGAAGAATATATGCTGGCCAAGCGCTGGGTCGAAGAAGAGGACACAGAGGCTGCCCATAAGATGGTGACATCTCACCTGCGCCTCGCGGCAAAAATCGCTATGGGCTATCGCGGCTACGGTCTTCCGACAGCTGAGGTCATCTCGGAGGCCAATGTCGGCCTCATGCAGGCGGTTAAGAAATTTGACCCTGAAAAAGGCTTTCGCCTTGCGACCTACGCGATGTGGTGGATCCGCGCGAGCATTCAGGAATATGTGTTGCGCAGCTGGTCGATGGTCAAACTGGGTACGACGTCTGCGCAAAAGAAGCTTTTCTTCAATCTGCGCAAAGCCAAGAACCGGATCGGCGCGCTGGAAGAGGGCGATTTGCGCCCCGAAAACGTGGCCCGCATCGCCAACGACCTGAACGTGACCGAACAGGAAGTGATCTCTATGAACCGGCGTATGTCGGGTGGCGACGCATCGCTGAACGCGGTGATCTCGGCTGATGGCGAAGGTGCGACGCAATGGCAAGATTGGCTGGAAGATGAAGATGCCGATCAGGCTGGCGATTACGAGGCCAAGGATGAGCTGGAATCACGCCGTGAGCTGTTGGCGGAAGCCATGGATGTGCTCAACGACCGTGAAAAGGACATTCTTGTGCAGCGCCGTCTGAGCGAGGAGACAATCACATTGGAAGACCTGTCCGGCCAATATGACGTCAGCCGCGAACGCATTCGCCAGATTGAAGTGCGCGCCTTTGAAAAACTGCAAAAACGCATGCGTGAGTTGGCAAAGGAGAGAGGCATGCTTGCTGTCGCCTAAGTCGCTCAAAAAACACAGATAAAGAAAGGCCCGCCCTTCCGGCGGGCTTTTTTATGCCCTACGATCTGATGCAACAGCCATTGGGAGATACAGTATGGAACCGGTCAATTGGGGCATCTTGGGCGCCGCTAAATTTGCGCGTCAACACATGGGCCCTGCGATCCATGCAGCTAGTGGGGCGCGGCTGTATGGCGTCGCGTCGCGCTCTGGTGACATTTCAGGGTTCCAGAGCTTCGCTCCCGATTGCAAAGCCTATGACAGCTATGACGCCCTGCTGGCGGACCCTGCAATTGACGCGGTCTACATTCCGTTGCCCAACCATCTGCATGTTGAATGGGCCCAGAAAGCGATGCAAGCGGGCAAACATGTGCTCTGCGAAAAACCCATCGCCATGCAGGCGGACGAGATCGACGCGCTGATCGAGATGCGCGAAGCCACTGGGCTGCTCTGTGCTGAAGCTTTTATGATCCTCCACCATCCGCAATGGCAGCGTGCGCGAGAAATCGTGCAGGGCGGCGGCATCGGCGCGCTGCGCCATGTCAGTGCGCAGTTTTGCTACAACAATATCGGCGACCCGGGCAATATCCGGAACAAGCCGGAAACCGGTGGCGGTGGCATTCCTGATATCGGCGTCTACACGATGGGCAGCGCGCGGTATGTCACAGGGCAGGAACCTCTCGACGTTGCCGCCAACATCACTTGGGAAAACGGCGTCGATGTGAAGGCGGAAATCAGCGCGCAATTTGACGGTTTTAGTTTCCAATCAATGGTGTCGATGCGGATGGCCAACTTTCAAGAAGTCGTCTTTCTGGGGGAGGCAGGTCATGTGCGGCTGACGGCCCCGTTCAACCCGCTGGTCTATGGCGGTGCAGTGCTACACCACGCCGATGCAGCGGGAGCTGTCACGTCTGAGAAATTTCCGGGCGTGAACCACTATGTGGCCCAGGTCGAAGCGTTTTCAAAGACTGTGCGCACCGGCGAGGACTACCCTGCGACGCTTGAATTTGCCCAAGGCACACAGGTCATGATTGACCGGGTGTTCGCGGCCGCAAACCCGCCAAATTGAAAAGGGCCCGACGAAATCGGCCCCTTTTGGTTTTTTGTGATGTTGCGCCTTAGCTCTTGCGGCGACGGCGACCTGCAAAGGCCAACCCACCCAAAGCAATGGGAAGCAGAACACCAGCTGCAGGCAATGGCACGGCCGTCAGGTCGAGGTTGAAGTCGCCCTTCTGGCATTTCCAAGGCTTGGCGCTGCAATCAACACCGGTTGCGCTATGCAGGAACCAGCCCGAGCCACCAAAGTTGATGTTTTTGCCATTCGCGCCGATGCCAACCTGGAACGGGTGCTTGCCCGATACAGGCGCCTCAAACAGGCTGAGGACGGTGCCCGCCAGCTTGCCTTTGCCGGTCAATGTGCCCGACGTCATGGTGAAAAATTTCCACGTTTTGGGATCCACCGGGCCTCCATGGCTGGCGTACGCGCTTTTGCGTAACTCTTCCTTTGGCGTGCCTTTGCTCGCTTGGAAAGACACGTCCACATTGTAGCCAACACTCGCGCCATATCTGTCGGATACGATCATACCCGTCAAAGTGGCGGACCCGTCATCAAAGACCGAAAAACGGCCCGACGGCATGAAGTCAAAGTCACTGCCACCCGGCGTATGGGGCAAATAAACTGAATGCCCGGCTCCCCCACCGTAGTATTTGGGGTCTTTTTCTGCCGATGTCGCGAAGTAGTCTTTGACCAAAACTGGGGCAGCGGATGCTGCAGTACTTAAGATCGCGATCGCCCCAGCTGCGATTGCGGTACGAACTAAGTTAAGGTTCATTTCCCCTCCATTGAACTCATTAATCGTGCCACAAAGGTTAACGTCGGCGGAAAACCGCTGCAACAAGCGAAAAACAAACGTTTTCAAGGGTTCTGTCAGAAAAAAGTGACAGACGGAGCGGAATTACCCCTCCATCGCCTCCAATTCGTCAATCATGCTTGAGATCATGCTGAGACCCTTATCCCAGAATTTCGGGTCGCTCGCGTCCAAGCCAAACGGCGCCAAAAGCTCCTTGTGGTGTTTCGATCCACCGGCTTTGAGCATGTCGAAATACTTGGTTTGGAAGTCGTCGCCGCCTTCCTCATAGACCGCGTAAAGCGCGTTCACCAACCCGTCGCCGAAAGCGTAGGCGTAGACATAAAACGGCGAGTGGACGAAATGCGGAATGTAGGCCCAGAAAGTCTCATACCCGTCCATATACTCAAACGCAGGTCCAAGGCTTTCGGCCTGCACGGACATCCACAAGGCGTTGATGTCGTCCGGCGTCAGCTCGCCATTCGTGCGCGCCTCATGCAGCTTGCATTCGAAATCATAAAACGCGATCTGACGCACGACCGTGTTGATCATGTCCTCGACCTTGCCCGCCAGCATAACCTTGCGTTGCTCTTGGGTTTTGGCCCCGTCCAACATCTTGCGGAAGGTTAGCATCTCGCCAAAGACTGATGCGGTTTCGGCCAGCGTCAAAGGCGTCGAGCTGAGCAATTCACCTTGCCCCGCCGCCAGCACCTGATGCACGCCATGGCCCAGTTCATGCGCCAGCGTCATCACGTCGCGCGGTTTGCCCAGGTAGTTCAGCATGACATACGGGTGTACCTCAGTCACGGTCGGATGCGCAAACGCGCCGGGGGCCTTGCCGGGCTTCACCGCCGCGTCGATCCAGCCGTCAGTGAAAAATGGTTTGGCGATTTCCGCCATCTCAGGTGCGAAATCGGCATAGGCTTCCATCACGGTTGATTGCGCGCGGTCCCAGTCCACCAAGGTCGGGTCTTCCATCGGCAAAGGCGCGTTGCGGTCCCAGACCTGCATCACATCCAGCCCCAGCCATTTGCGCTTCAGCTCATAATAGCGGTGCGACAGCTTCGGGTAGGCCTCAACGACTGCGTTGCGCAAAGCCTCGACCACCTCTGGTTCCACATGGTTGGACAGATGCCGCCCGGTCTGAGGCGTCTCCATCCCGCGCCAGCGGTCCTCGATCTCTTTCTCTTTGGCCAACGTGTTGTGCACCCGGGCAAACAGCTTAATGTTCTCGCCAAAAACCTTCGCAAGTTCACGCGCGCCCAGCTCCCGGCGTTCGCGGTCGGGGTCAGTCAGCAGGTTTAGCGTGCCTTCGATATTCAGCTCTTCACCGTCCACATCGAAGGTCAGACCGGCAATGGTCTCGTCAAACAGACGGTTCCACGCTGCCGATCCAACGGTCGATTGGTCATGCAAGAATTTTTCCAGCTCGTCTGACAGCTGATATGGCTTCATCGCGCGCAGCCGGTCAAAAACGGGCTTGTAGCGCGCCAAATCTGCATTTGCGTCAAACCAGCCGGCAATCACCGTGTCGTCAATCCGGTTCAGCTCAAGCGAGTAGAACACAAGCGGGGTCGTGAACGTCGTAATCTTGTCCTGCGCATTCGCCATGAACTGCGCGCGTTCCGCGTCGGTGGTGTTTTGGTAATAGCGCAGCCCGGCAAAGGACATGATCCGGCCAGCAATGATGTCGATCTTCTCGTAGCGCTTGACGCAATCCAGCATGCCGCCCGCATCCAGATCCGCCATCTTTCCTTCATAGTCACTGGCGAAATCGGCGCAGGCCTTTTCCAGCCAATCCATGTCGCGCTTGAATTCCTTGGCATCCGGGCTGGCGTAGAGGTCGCTCAGATCCCACTCTGGCAAATCCCCCAGCCCCCCGGAGCCATCATGCGCGTCGCGCAGAAGTTTCGGTGCGGTCGGGCGGAAGGGGGTTTTCATAGAAAGCGTCCTTGTCAAATGGTGTTGTCAGGGAACCTATGCGTGCAACGGGGCAGTCTCAAGGCGCGCCATCAAAAAAGCGCGTGACCCAGAAGCCCAAGCGCCATCACGCCGATCAACCCGAAGGTGACACCCATCGTTAGCACGCGCATTTTGATCGGTTCCGGCGTTTGGCTGATGAAATAAGCATGTCCGACGCGCGCCAAGATCATGGTCACTCCCAAACTGTGCAAAACCCATCCCGGGGCGCCTTGCATTTCGCTCACCACCAGCAAGATCAACAAAATCGGCGCATATTCCGCGCAATTCCCATGGGCGCGAATGCGCTTTTGCAGCTCTGTGTTGCCGCCATCCCCCAGTGCGGTGCCGATAACGGGCCGCATCCGAATGACCCGCGCCGCCAGTACGATATAGAGCAGCGCCATGAGTGCGATATAGATCGGTGAGACAGTCAGCATATGGTCTCCTATTGTGACGCGGGGTCGCGCAAGGCTGTGGCCGCCGCCGCAATCGCAAAGTCTTCGCTATGGGCAATAATGCCATCCGGTCCCGCCAGCACAATTCCATATGCGCCCGGCTCATCCACGGAATGGTCCGTCTCGGCAACGCCCAGGGTCATCGGCTGCTGGTGGCAGGGGCTTTTGAATATCGTGAACGGCAAGCCATGTGCAAAGCCGGAAATAGTCCGATGCACATGGCCGCAGAGCAGGTGCAAAGGCCCGTCATAGCCGCGCAACAACGCGCGCAGAGGTTCGGGATTTTGCAACGCGATCCGGTCCATCCCGACAAAACCGGTCATGATCGGTGGGTGGTGCATGGCCACAAGCACAGGGCGCCCGGCAGCCCATGTCAGTGCGCGCTCAAGCCACGCCAAACGATCTGCGCACATCACGCCCGAATGCGGCGGGTCCACCTTCGCATCCATCGTATCCAGAGTGATCAACACGCATCCCGCCAGCTCCTGCATGCGTTGCACATGGCCCGAAGAGGTCACCTCCGCCGCCGGAAACACCCGCCGAAACACGTCGCGATTGTCGTGGTTGCCCAGCATATAGGTCACCGGGAACGGCACATCGGCCAATATCCCTTTGAGCCGCTCAAACTGCGCCGTCCGCCCGTGATGGGTCAGATCGCCCATCAGCAGCAACCCTTCTGCATCTGGATGCTGCGCACAGGCATGCTTCAATCCTTCAGCAAACCGCGCTGCCGGGTCGAGCCCAATAATATCCGCGCCCTCGTCAACAATATGAAGGTCAGTGAAGACCAGAAGCTTGGTCAGGTGGGGCATGGGCCGCCGCTCCATCCGTTTCGATGGCGCTATTGATACAGCTTTCCCTGTCGCGCGAAATACCCAACCAGCTGTGACCGCGAAACATCGCTGGCATAGCAGATTGGCGCGGCGCCGCCGGGGCGTGACCACGCAGACCGCCCGCCGCATCTGCGCCCAGCCCGGTCGGTGTTGTAGGGGCACGGGCACGACCCAGAATAGCTTCGAATACTTCGCCAATGATCTCGTTGCGGGCGAGTGTGACCTCCGCCGAACTGGGGATCGGGGTGCTGCGCGCAGGCTTTGCGGCAGTTGCTGCCGGCCGCGCGGGCGGCGTTCCGGCCAGGTATCGGCTCGACATCCACCCTTGCAACGGTGTGCCGCCCCGCCGGCCCGACACACGGGTCCAGCCCCCCGAACTTTCATAGGCGTTGATTTTGGTGCCCCGTGTGAATTGCCCGACGACATTCTTGGCGATATCCGGCGTGCTGCGGACGTTCACACGTGACCCTGAAACGTAAACAATGCTTGGTTCCAGTGCGTCGGGGGCGGGCGTTGCGATCTCAGGTTTTGGTCTCGTTGGGGCCGGAGCAGGCGTAGGCGTAGGTGTAAAGACAACAGGCTCGGGGTCCTCATCGCCGTCGAGAAGGGTATCTTTTTCGGGGGGAGGGGCGTGGAAATAACCAGTTCTTCTGGCCTGGTAGGTATTTCTACCGCTATGTCGGTCGGCTCACGTTCGGGCGAAAGCCACAACAAAACCACCAAACCCAAAAACAAAGCGCCCAATACGCGCGCATAACTCATACAAATATCCTTAACCTTAATTTAACTAAGGTTAAGGATCAGATGTCGTCACATCAAGGCGGTCTAAACCGAGGCTACTCCAGCTCGACCAGCAGGTCCTTTGCGTCAATCTGCCCGCCTGGCATGACATGGACCGCTTTCACGACTGCATCACGCTCGGCATGGATACCGGTTTCCATTTTCATCGCTTCGATGGTCAGCAGCAAGTCGCCCTCTTTGACCTCTTTGCCGACGATGGCCGCAACGGTGGCGACAACCCCCGGCATTGGCGCGCCGATATGGTTCGGGTTGCCGACTTCGGCCTTAGGCATCTTGGCCACAACAGCCGCCGCTTTGCGGTCGGGCACGCGGATGGTGCGAGGTTGGCCGTTCAGCTCGAAAAACACCTTCGCTTCGCCATCATCATTGGTCGCGGCACGGGCCTGCATCCGGATTTCCAATATCTTGCCCGGGTCAATCTCGACGCTGATCTCTTCGCCCGGCTCCATGCCGTAAAAGAACGTATGGGTTGGCAAGGTGCGCACGGGGCCGTAGGTGGCATGACGGGCGGAATAGTCCATGAAGACTTTGGGATACATCAGGTAGCCGTTCAGGTCTTCATTGTCGATGTCCTTGCCGTCCAGCTGCGCCGAAACCTCGGCGCGTACCGCTTCAAAATCGACCGGCTCCAGCTCTTCGCCGGGGCGTTTGGTCGAGGGTTTCTCGCCCTTCAAAATCTTCTTCTGGATGGCTTTGGGCCAGCCCCCGGGTGGTTGGCCAAGCGAGCCGCGCATCATGTCTACAACGCTGTCCGGGAAGGCCACGTCGGTGTCTTTGTCTTCCACCTCAGACCGGCTCAGCCCTTGGCTGACCATCATCAGAGCCATGTCGCCCACAACTTTCGACGACGGCGTTACCTTGACGATATCGCCAAACATCTGGTTCACATCCGCATAGGTTTGCGCCACCTCATGCCAGCGTTCTTCCAACCCGACAGAGCGTGCCTGTGCCTTGAGGTTGGTAAACTGCCCGCCGGGCATCTCGTGCAAATAAACCTCGGAGGCAGGGGCCTGCATGCCGCTTTCAAACGCCGCATATTGCCCACGCACCGCTTCCCAATAGTCGCTGATCTGGCGCACGGTTTTGATGTCCAACCCGGTGTCGCGTTCCGTATTGGCCAATACTTCCACAACCGACCCCAAAGTTGCCTGTGACGTGTTGCCTGACAGCGCATCCATCGCGCAATCAACCGCGTCGACCCCAGCGTCGGAGGCCGCCAGAATGGTCGCCACAGCCGTGCCAGCCGTGTCATGGGTGTGGAAATGGATCGGCAGGCCAACCTCTTCCTTCAATGCTTTGATTAGGATCGTCGCCGACGCCGGTTTCAACAACCCGGCCATGTCCTTCAGGCCCAAAACATGCGCGCCTGCGGCTTTCAGCTCTTTGCCCATGTCGACATAGTATTTCAGGTCATATTTCGACCGATCCGGGTTCAAAAGATCGCCCGTGTAGCAGATCGAGCCTTCGCAGACCTTGCCGCTTTCGACCACCGCATCCATCGCCACGCGCATGTTCTCGACCCAGTTGAGGCTGTCGAACACGCGGAACACGTCCACGCCAGTTTCCGCCGCCTGTCGCACGAATTCCTGCACGACATTGTCAGGATAATTGGTGTAGCCGACCCCGTTGGAGGCGCGCAAAAGCATCTGCGTCATCACGTTCGGCATCGCCTTGCGTAGGTCGCGCAGCCGCTGCCACGGGCATTCCTGCAAGAACCGGTACGCCACGTCAAAGGTCGCGCCACCCCAGCATTCCATCGAGAACAGCCCCGGCATATTGGACGCATAGGTCGGCGCCACCCGGATCATGTCGATCGACCGCATGCGCGTGGCCAGCAAGGATTGGTGTCCGTCCCGCATGGTTGTGTCAGTGATAAGCAGTTGTTTTTGCTCAGACATCCAGTCGGCCACGGCTTGCGGGCCGTGATCTTCCAAAATGTTGCGCGTGCCATAAGCGGGCTCGCCCACAGGCTCCGGCGCTTTTGGCGTGCGCGTCTCGATGGGCATGGCACGGCCTTCGGTCTCCGGGTGGCCGTTCACGGTGATGTCGGCGATATAGGTCAGCACCTTGGTGCCCCGGTCGCGCCGCGCCTTGAAGTCAAACAGCTCCGGCGTCTCATCGATAAATTTGGTGTGGTATTCGTAATTCAGGAAGGTCGGGTGCTTCAGCAGGTTCTCAACAAAGGCAATGTTGGTCGACACGCCGCGAATACGAAATTCGCGCAGCGCCCGGTCCATCCGCGCAATCGCGGCCTCAGGCGTCGGTGCCCAGGCGGTCACCTTTTCCAAAAGCGAGTCGTAATACCGCGTGATAACAGCGCCTGAATAGGCGGTGCCGCCATCGAGGCGGATGCCCATGCCTGTCGCACCGCGATAAGCGGTGATCCGGCCATAATCAGGGATAAAGTTGTTTTGCGGGTCTTCGGTTGTGACCCGGCATTGCAGCGCATGCCCATCCAACTTCACGTCATATTGCGAGGCCGTCCCGGTGGCCTCCACAAGTGATTTGCCCTCTGCGATCAGAATCTGGGCGCGCACGATGTCGATGCCGGTGACTTCCTCGGTCACGGTATGCTCGACCTGGACGCGCGGGTTGACCTCGATGAAGTAAAACTCGCCGCTGTCCATATCCATCAGGAATTCGACGGTGCCCGCACATTCGTAATTCACATGCTCGCAAATCTTTTTGCCAAGTGCGCAAATCTGTTCGCGCTGCGTGCCGCTCAGATACGGGGCAGGGGCGCGTTCAACGACCTTCTGGTTGCGCCGCTGTACGGAGCAATCGCGCTCCCAAAGATGGTAAATCGCGCCATGGCTGTCGCCCAAAATTTGTACTTCGACATGGCGCGCGCGCAGGATCATCTTCTCCAGATAGCCCTCGCCATTGCCGAATGCGGCCTCAGCTTCGCGCCGGCCTTCCAGCACTTTTTCTTCCAGCTCATCCTCGGACATGATCGGACGCATGCCGCGCCCGCCGCCGCCCCAAGACGCTTTCAGCATCAGCGGGTAGCCCACCTCCGCCGCCTCCTTCTTGATCGCGGCCATGTCGTCGCCCAACACATCCGTCGCCGGGATCACCGGGACACCCGCTTTGATCGCCACTTGCCGAGCGGAAGCTTTGTCACCCAAAGCGCGCATGGTCTCCGCCTTAGGGCCGATAAACTTGATGCCATTCTCGGTACAGGCATCCACAAATTCGGGGTTTTCGGATAAAAGCCCGTAGCCCGGGTGGATCGCGTCGGCGCCGGACATCTTTGCGACGCGAATGATCTCGTCAATCGCTAGGTAGGCTTGAACCGGGCCCAGTCCTTCGCCGATCTTATAGGCCTCATCTGCCTTAAACCGGTGCAGGCCTAGCTTGTCTTCCTCGGCGAACACGGCGACCGTTTTCTTCCCCATCTCATTGGCGGCGCGCATCACGCGGATTGCAATTTCGCCCCGGTTGGCAATGAGAATTTTCTTGAAATCGGCCATGGCGTTTGTCCCCGTCTGGTCGTTATTTTGCAGTCGCAGCATTCTTTAAGCTGGAAATGCCCCTTCGTAAACTAGTTACAATTGGGTAGGCTGGCCGAAACGGGGCTCCACTGCCCGAAGGCGACCTAAAAACAAAGGCCTTTAGCCGCTACCAATATTGCCCATCAAACCCGCCTATGCGCCAAATCGGCCAGTGTTTTGGTACCCAATTGCCCCATATTGGCCTCCATATCTTTGCGCAACATATCGGCTAAATGCGCGGGGCCTGCCTTGCCAGCCGCCCCGAGGGCGTAATGCCAGGCGCGACCCAACATCACGAAATCCGCACCAAGTGCCAAGGCGCGGATTATATCCAGCCCACCTTCAACGCCGCTGTCTAAGATGATGGGTAAGGATGTGCCCGCGCGGACTTGCGCCAGACAATCAATCGCACCAAGGGCCGCGTCAAACTGCCGGCCCGCATGGTTCGACACCCACAACGCGTCGACGCCTGCATCCTGCAATCGCGCCGCATCCTCCGTTTGCGTGACGCCTTTCACGATCAACGGGCCGGTCCAGGCCTCCCGCAGCCGTTTCAAATACTCCCAATCCGGGGAGGTGCGCAGCAGATAGCCAATATGCTCGGTTGATGGCAATTGGCCTTTGAAGTCCGAATATTTGTCCAAAGTTTTCATGCGCGGCATGCCGGTTTGTCGGATCCCTCTCAGCCAGACAGGGCACTGCGCCGCCTGCATCGCCAAACGCGGCGTCAAGCGCGGCGGCTGTGTCAGCCCGCCACGCGTTTGCCGTTCACGGCGCGACGCCACAGGCACGTCCACCGTCAAAATCAGTGTCCCGAACCCGGCGGCACGCGCGCGCGAAATCATGTCGTCACGGATGGCCTCGTCACGCGGCGGGTACATCTGGAACCACGCATGCTCCCCCAAATGAGGCGCGATATCTTCTGGTGTTTGCGTGGCCACGGTCGACATCGCATAAGGAATGCCCAGTTCTTTCGCAGCACCCGCCAATATCTTTTCCGCCCCAGGCCAGATCAGCCCCGACATGCCCACCGGCGCAATTCCAAAGGGCAGGGGGAACCCTCGATCCAAAAACGTCGTGGTCAAATCCGGCACAAACTCCCCATGCAGGATCGACGCCTTGAATAGCACTCTATCCAAAGCCTCCCGGTTGCGCCGCGCCGTCATCTCGTCGCCTGTGGCGCTATCAAGATATTCCCAGACAAAATGCGGGATACGTTTGCGCGCGGCGCGTTTCAGGTCAGAAATGGCGGGAAATTTCGAATGCAGGTCCATGGGGCACGGTTGTCAAACCAAACCCGGCCTATGTCCAGAGAAAGCTGTGGAACATATATAGAACACCTCTTTCCCTGAACCCCGCTTAGCGCTATCTTGAAACTCATGAGCAGCTCAGACGATTTCGACGCCTTCGAGGCGGCCTCCTCCGTTCCTTTGTCCCAACGCGCCTTCGGGGCCGCCGTCGCGTCGCGCGCGGCGCCCTACCTTGAAGGGTTGAACCCCGCGCAGCGCGAAGCTGTCGAAACACTCGACGGTCCGGTCTTGATGCTCGCAGGCGCGGGCACGGGCAAAACCCGCGCACTGACCGCGCGCATCGCGCATCTTCTGACCACCGGTTCCGCGCGCCCGAACGAAATTCTAGCCGTTACCTTCACCAACAAAGCCGCGCGCGAGATGAAAAACCGCGTCGGCAGCCTGCTTGGCGAACAGGTGGAGGGCGTACCATGGCTCGGCACCTTCCACTCGATCTGCGTGAAATTGCTCCGTCGCCACGCCGAGCTTGTCGGCCTGAAGTCCAACTTCACGATCCTCGACACGGACGACCAGCTGCGGCTGCTCAAGCAACTCATCGCCGCCGAGGGGATTGACGACAAACGCTGGCCCGCCCGCATGTTGGCGGGTCTCATCGATAGCTGGAAAAACCGCGCTTGGACGCCCGACGCGCTGCCTGCCTCTGAGGCCGGGGCCTATAACAATCGCGGCGGCGAATTCTACGACGCCTACCAACAGCGTCTCAAAACTCTGAACGCCGTCGATTTCGGTGACTTGCTCTTGCACATGGTCACGATCTTCCAAAACCACGAAGATGTACTCGCGCAATACCAACGCTGGTTCAAATACATCCTTGTCGATGAATATCAGGATACCAACGTCGCTCAATATATGTGGCTGCGCCTGCTCGCCGCCGGGCACAAAAATATCTGCTGCGTGGGCGACGATGATCAGTCGATCTACGGTTGGCGCGGCGCCGAAGTGGGAAACATTTTGCGGTTCGAAAAGGACTTCGAGGGCGCAAAAATTGTTAAATTGGAACAAAACTACCGTTCCACCGAACATATCCTCGCCGCAGCCTCCGGCGTGATCGCGGGCAACAAAGGTCGCCTCGGAAAGACGCTTTTCACTGAGGCCAAGGGCGGCGAAAAGGTCCGCCTTATCGGCCATTGGGACGGCGAAGAAGAAGCCCGCTGGGTCGGCGATGAGATTGAGGCCGCTCAGGTCGGCACCCGTGGGATGGACCCGATGTCGCTCAACGACATGGCCATCCTCGTGCGCGCCTCCCACCAGATGCGCGCTTTTGAAGACAGGTTCTTGACCATCGGGCTGCCCTATCGCGTCATCGGCGGGCCGCGCTTCTACGAACGGATGGAAATCCGCGATGCGCTCGCCTATTTCCGTCTAGCCGTCAGTCCTGAAGATGATCTCGCGTTTGAACGGATCGTGAATACCCCCAAACGCGGCCTCGGCGACAAGGCGCAGCAAAAAATCCAGATGACGGCCCGCAGCAATGGCGTGTCACTGCATGAGGGCGCGCGGCTGCTATTGATGGCCAAGGGCTTGGGCGGCAAGGGTGCGGTGGAACTGCAAAAGCTCGTCGACGGCATCGACCGCTGGGCCGCGCAGGTCCGGTCAGAGGCCGACACCCACATTGAGACCGCCGAGATGATCTTGGAGGAATCCGGCTATACCGAGATGTGGCAAAATGACAAAACGCCCGAAGCGCCAGGGCGGCTCGACAACCTCAAGGAACTGATCAAAGCCCTTGAAAGCTTTGAGAACCTGCAAGGGTTCCTCGAACATATCTCCCTTGTCATGGACAATGACACCGAAACTACCAGCGAACAGGTCTCTATCATGACGCTGCACGGCGCCAAGGGCCTTGAGTTCCCCGCCGTATTCCTGCCCGGCTGGGAAGACGGGCTATTCCCGTCCCAACGCTCCATGGATGAAAGCGGGCTCAAAGGTCTCGAAGAAGAACGCCGCCTCGCCTATGTCGGCATCACCCGGGCCGAAAAGATCTGTACGATCAGCTTTGCAGGCAACCGCCGGGTCTACGGCCAGTGGCAATCGCAATTGCCCTCTCGCTTCATTGATGAGCTGCCCGAACCCCATGTCGAAGTCCTGACGCCACCGGGCCTTTACGGCCACCAAGGCGGCAACATGGCCTCCGCCTCGCCGGTCTTGCAGGCCGTTGCAGAAAGCGATCTGCACGACAAAGCCGCAAGCGCCAATGTCTACAACTCCCCCGGCTGGCGCCGCTTGCAGGAACGTCAAAGCAATCGTGGGATGGGCCAACCGCGCGAAAGCAAGAACATGGTGATCGACGCGCAGGCCGTGTCCAGCTTCACAACCGGCGAGCGGGTATTTCACCAGAAATTCGGCTACGGCACGGTTGAGGCGATAGAGGGTGACAAGCTCGACATCGCTTTCGACAAGGCGGGCACCAAAAAGGTCGTCGGCAAGTTTCTTATCGCGGCTGAAAGCGCAGGCGACGTCCCGTTCTAACCCGCAAAAAGCGCGGGGTAGAGCGACGCCATCAGCAACGCCGCCATGCCCCAATTGAACGCCCGTAACCGCGCAGGATTGGTCAGGACGCGCCGCAACTGCGTTCCCAACAGCGTCCAAGTGCTCACAGCCGGCCCGTTGACCAGCCCAAAGGTTCCGGCCACAGCTGCAACAGCCCAAAGAGACGGCCCAAAGGAATAAACGGTCACGGCCGTCAGCGCCATGGCCCAGGCCTTCGGGTTCACCCACTGAAATGCAGCCGCCTGCAAAAATGTCATGGGCGTGCCGCTGGCCTCACCTTCCTTGGGCGGCGCGGCATTGGCGATTTTCCAGGCAAGCCAAGCCATGTAGATCACGCTCACCACTTTCAGCAGATCGTGCAGAACCGGGTAGGCGTCAAATACCTGCGCTAGGCCCAAACCCACCAAAAACACCATCAAAGTGAACCCCAAAGCGATCCCCAGCATATGCGGTACTGTACGCCAAAACCCGAAATTTGCGCCCGACGCCATCAGCATCAGGTTGTTGGGCCCTGGGGTGATTGAGGACACGAAAGCGAAGCCGATAAGGCCATAGAGAACGTCGTAGGTCATGCACGCAACACTATGCGTACCCGTACGCATTTGAATTGCGTTATTGCGCGCTCTGCATAAATGTGTGCAACTTCACAGCGCAATGGACGACATAAACCACAAAATATTGCGCGAGCTGTCGCGCGACGGGCGCATCAGCAATATTGAGCTGGCTGACCGCGTCGGCCTTTCTCCGTCAGCGTGCCTCAGGCGCGTCCAAGACCTTGAAAAGCGCAAGGTCATCAAAGGTTACCGCGCGGTGCTGGATCGCGAAAAGATCGGCGCGGGCTTCGTGGCGTATATCGCGGTGGGGCTCTCTGACCACTCAAAAGCATCGCAAGAAGCGTTTGAACGGTCCATTGCGCGGGCACATGAGGTCAAGGAATGCCACAACATCACCGGCACGGTCGAATATATGCTGCGCGTCGAATGTGCGGACCTGCCCAGCTACAAGCATTTCCACACCGAAATCCTGGGCGTTCTGCCGCAGGTCAACGCAATCACCAGCTATATTGTGATGGGCTCCCCCAAAGATGAACGCGCGTGACGCCCCGCGAACAAGTTATGGCGAGGCGTTCCAAGCCAATTGCGGCGCAAACCGCGGGCTTGTGACGATAAATTCCTTGAAAATCAGGTCGCGACGCTTCCAGCCGTATTTGAAAGGGTGTTGGTAGTCGTAAAACGCTTCGACCAAAATGATCGTCTCGCCAACGAACATCCCGGGCAACTCTGTATCAAAGCCGCGCGTCACGAGCGAAGCATCGTCCAAGCTGGGAACCTTGGCGTGTGTTGGGTGCGACCATTGCACTATGTGCGCGCTGCCGTCCCATTCGATGCTTGAGACACGCAAGGCAGTCCCACCCGCTGCCGGCGCCAAACGATCATACAGATCACCAAGGGAGTTGATATAGGTCGGCGTCGCGGCATTGGTCCGGCGCGATAGCACGTCACTCACCGTATAGACGGCCTTCGTCGCGGATGTGCGCGCATAAAATGAGTCGAAAATTGCAAAGGACGCGACAAACCAAGCCGCAAGCATTGGCATGATAATCGCAGCTTCGACAGTCGCCGTGCCGCTTTCATTTCTGAACAGGTCGAGAACTCTGCCGAAAAGGCTTTTAACTTGTGACATGGGGATGATGGTCCTAGCTACTCGGTTCAATAACAAATGCATCTTCGGTTCTCATGGCGAAGCCGCCCGACGGATCAAGATCTAAATTGGCAGCAAAGCCGGATGTTGGGAACCATGGGTTCACAACGATACACGCCCGCAAAAACATCATGTCATTGCTCGCCCCTTGCTCAAAAACCGTTGCAGGAATGACGTTGTTCGCACGGTCGACACAAGGCGACTTGCTGTTTGGCAAAAGGGAGGTGAAATTGTCACCGGAAATCCGGGTCATTTCCAAGACCATGTCGGTTTTGCAGGTCTGAAAAATCCAAGCGGCCTCACAAATTCTGTCGCGCAAATCGTCATGCACAACCGGCGAACCGCCTGCGCTCAATCTAATCTCGCGCATTGCAATATTGAGCCCTTTGTCGAGCATGACCGCACGTGTCATCAGAAGCCCAACTTCGAACATCGACAGAAACATCACCATAAAAATCGGGAAAATGATGACAAATTCGATCGTTGTGCTCGCCCCGTTCTCATCCTTGAGAAAGACGCGGAATGCATCACTCGCCATGGTTGTAAAATTGCGCATCTTCAATTTACCAACCTCAAATCATGAATGTCGCGAGCGATTGCCGAGAACGCTTTTGTGATATCAAGACCGTCCACGCGGAAATAATGGCTGTCCGAAGTGGCGCAGTATTTCATTTCATTTTCGCCAGCCGATCCGATCGATACCTCATAGGCAATCGAGTAGACGGTAATGTTTTGCGCCTTGGCGAGATCGCAAATGCGTTTGAAGTTGGCCAGATTGGTCGCCCGCGTGCTGAGCTTGTTGGTCCCCAAGGACCCGTCCTGTTTGCTGTCTTCTTTCAGCGCATTTTCATAGTCGTAATGCGTTCCGTCGATATTGTCGCTGTCGACTTCGTTGTCCAGATTATCGCCGTCACTGTCACCATAGCCACGGAATTTAGGCGAGAATTGATCGGTAATCCCGCCATCGGTCATCAGAACAATATATTTCTTTGTGCCTGTGTCACTCCACAAGGCCGGACGGTCCTGAAAGCTTGGATCGACAAGGTTGGCATTGCGCAAAATGGTAACCGGCTGGCCCACTGACGCATTTGGGTCAGTGTATTCATGGGTCAGGTAGCTCATCCCTTGACCGTTCATACCCGTCACGGCGGCATTTGACGTCGGATCAAGTAGCGCAAGCGCCCATTTCATCCCGGCTTGGGTGCCTGTGCCGTCATGCAAACGCATCGATCTGATCCGGTTCTTCAACTGCGTCGCATTGTTCGAGGCGGTGATAATCGCGGAATCGTCGCTCGGGCACCAACCCCAATCCATTGTCGGCAGATCAATTGTCCATTGCATAAAATGCGCGACTTGCGTTGTGGACGCGACCGGCAATTCCGAGTGCAGAAAGTCCGAATTGTCGAGACGGACACAGCTGGAATAGCCGTGCTCACGCACACCGCCAACCTGGTCAAACAGATACGGCCCCGGGTTCACCTGACCTGCGTAGGGGACAAGATTGATCGTCGTTGTATTGCCATTTGCCCCGCCAACGGTCAGATCAACAAAGGCTTCTGCGGCATCGCGCATGTTAAGATCACGACGACGGCCATTGGATGACCCAAAGCGCATCGACCCGGAAATATCGAGCACAAGAGAGATCTCGATCTCATCCGCGCGCTCTGTCGCCCGTGAAACGGCGTTGACCGAAAGTTCCTTCACGCCCACCATATTCATGAAAAACGTGTTCACCTTTTGCGTTGCTTTTACGCGCACATCTCTGATCGAAATTGTGGATGTAGCAGGTGGGATAGTGATAACCACATCACTTCCAAGCCCGGCTTTATCAATGTAATCTTGCACAACAACTTCGGGAGAACGGGTCTGGTTGAGACTTGCCGCCGCCAGTACCGCGCGGTCCAGAGTTGCCTGAACACGCAGTCTTTGCTGTTCGTGGCGCACGATATCAATTGCCATTCCCGAAGCCACAAGCATCGCAATCAGGATAAAAAGACTAAATGCCGTGAAGCTACCTTCTTGGCGTTCAATAAAGCTACGAAACCTTTGCATCATACGGCCCTTTATCGTGCATCTACTCAAAAAACTTAGATGCGGCTCTCTGTGAGCCCATGAACTTGGTGCGTGACGCCTTTGCTTTGGGCGAAAGGTCTAGAGCGACCTACTGGTTAACAACCTCACATTTACATCAATTTTTCTACTGTTCATCTGTGTCAAAACTTGGGCAAATTTGTTTGTTTTTTGGCGATATTGAGGCGCGCCCAAAAACAGTAATGTGGGTTTCGATCTATTGTTCCAAAAAGCGGATCAACCAAAAAGAAAGCGGGTTTTGAAAACCGGTTCAAAACATATTCTTTTTAAGTGCTTTGAAGTTGTTTGGCGTCGCAATCGTCGCAAAAACGCGCCTGTGTCGATGCCACAAAAAAGTCAGATAGGACCGTTGGCAATTGTCGCAATAAAAAGGCGGTTGGAACGCGCTACTACATGCCGCCAACAATGATACCCAGCATGATGCGCCGGACATAAAAAAACGGTGGTGCCGGGAGGAGGCACCACCGTTCTTATTTATATGGCCCACCCAAGGGAGGAGGAGGGTAGACCATAATGCGAAGCGCTCTTTTGGGAGGAGTAAAAGCTGCGCCTCTTGTTGCCCGGGCCATCAATCGGGAGGAAATCGTGCCCAGAGCAAATTCTTAGTTCTTATATGCCGCCTCATATGCGATGCGCTTGATCTCGGAGCGGTGAATGCCCAAGTCTGCCAGTTCGCGGTGCGACAGCGTTTTCAGTTCGTCCACAGTTGTGCGATATACTTTTGCACGTGCTGCGCGGTCGGTCAGTTCGGCGATGACAGCGCGTGCGCGGTCAAACAGGCCGTTTTGAGAAGTTGTTGTATAAGCCATTTTCTATTCCTTGCTCGGTCTACTGGGTGGTGAGCGATCCCGGCCCCCAGCGTTACTCTCGTCTTGTGGTTCATATTTAGGCTTTTGCTGCGCTGCCGCAAGTGCCACATCGGCAATGCTGCTATGCAGCATTTGCATAGCTTAAATCCTTGATTTCTATGGTTAACCTTGCGGCAATCTGCCCAATTTTTCGCCGGTTTGGAGACCTGATTGTTTCACAAATTGTTCACAATTGGCGCGTTCTCAGCCCTTTGAGGTCCAATCTGGCAATCGCGGGGGTTGCTCTCACTGATTTTGCCCTCCAAGTAGGCTTAAGGGCCAAATGGAAGGCAGAAAACAATGTCTGTCACAAAAGAACAAATTTTATCCGCGTTGAGCAGCCTCGGGCTGCCAGATGGGGGCGATGTCGTTTCCCGCGACATGGTGCGCGCGCTTAACATCGATGGCGGCACGGTTCGATCTCGTCCTCGAAGTCTCCCCAGAACAGGCCCCGAAATTCGGCGGGGTGCGCGACGCCGCGCAGGCCGTGGTCCAGCGTATAGAAGGTGTCGACACAGTCTCTGTTGTGCTGACCGCTCATGGGCCTGCAGCCAAAGCCGCGCCAGCCGCAGCGCCCGCAGGCGCGCCGCCCTCTCTCAAGATCGGCGGCCACCCCAAGCCACAGGCAGAAGCAACCAAACCGTCCGGCGTCGACCGCATCATTGCAATCGCATCTGGCAAGGGCGGGGTCGGCAAATCGACGCTGTCGTCCAACCTTGCCGTGGCCCTTGCTAAGCAAGGCCGCAAAGTCGGCCTGCTGGATGCCGATATATATGGGCCGTCGCAGCCGCGCATGATGGGTGTGTCCGACCGCCCGAAATCGCCTGATGGCAAAACCATCATCCCGCTGACCGCGCATGGCGTCACCATGATGAGCATCGGGTTGATGGTCGATGCCGACAAAGCCGTCGTCTGGCGCGGCCCTATGTTAATGGGCGCGCTGCAGCAGATGATGGGGCAGGTTGAATGGGGCGAACTTGATGTGCTTCTCGTTGACCTTCCGCCCGGCACCGGTGACGTGCAGCTCACGCTTTGTACGAAAACGCAACTGACAGGCGCGATTGTGGTTTCCACCCCGCAAGACGTGGCGTTGCTTGATGCGCGCAAGGCGCTGGACATGTTCAAGACGCTCCACACGCCCGTTTTGGGTCTGGTTGAAAACATGTCCCACTATATATGTCCCACCTGTGGCACCGAGGCGCATATCTTCGGCCATGGCGGCGTCGCGGAAGAAGCGCAAAAGCTGGGCCTGCCTTTCCTGGGTGAAATCCCGCTGCAGCTTGATATTCGGCTCGCAGGGGATGCAGGCACGCCAATTGCAGTTGGCGACAGCGCGACGGCGCAAGCCTATGACACGCTTGCCGCCCGACTGGTCGAAGGCGGAATGGCGTAAACACGCCACCACCGGCCCAGGCCCCCAAACCCCTTGATCGGCGAATCAAAATGACTCACTTTCGGGTGATTCGTTTGTCCTTTGCTGTCGTTTGATCGGGTGTTTCGCCGAAAACTGCGATTTTTTTGGGGAAATATGGGAAATCGCACACCCTACGGTCGACCACTACATTTGGTGTTTGCGCTTTCTCAAACCGCAATCACGGCGAAAATTACGAGGCGTAGGAAACGGGCAGGGGCGTCATTCCCCTTCAATTCCCACAGTTGCCCATAAATTTCCATTGCTTCCCACAATATACCATGGCACAACAGTTCCACGATGAGGACGGGCCAATAACAAGGGGCATCTAAGAACCCCGAAGGCGACCAAAAGGTTTCATACAGGCACCCTTTCACATCGAAAGACCCGAACCCTGCGCGAGCAGACATCCCCCCAGGTGGCGCGGGTTCGGCACTCCCCAAGTGGGAACACGCGGCGAGTTGATCAGTGGCAGCAGATCAACTCGCCGTTTCCATTTCTAGGACATGAACTGGGTGGGACGGGACAAAGGGCTCACATATCGTGACGCAACGGTTCAGAGGTGAAAGCGTCCACAAGGTGGACAGCAAGGGCAGGGTGTCTATCCCAGCCCTGTTTCGCCGCGTTCTGGAGGCATCCGATCCCGATTGGACCGAAGGCCTGCAGCCCAATGTTGTCATCGTTTATGGCGGCGCGTCTCAAAACTATCTCGAATGCTACACGCAAGACGCGATCACCGAGGTCGACGCCAAGATCAGCGCCTTGCCGCGCGGCTCTAAACGCCGCCGCGCCTTGGAACGCATCTTCAACGGTCAGGCTTTGCCCACGCAAACCGACGACACCGGTCGTCTGGTCTTGCCCGCCAAGCTGCGCGAGAAAATCGGCATCACCAATGAGGCGCAATTCACTGCCTCCGGCGATACGTTCCAAATCTGGTCGCCCGACGCCTTCACCAAGCGCGATGACGACATCGAGGAATTCATCGCCATGGAGGGCGAAGATTTCGACCCGCTCACTTGGCTCGACGACGACCCGTTCGGATCGTCAGGGGAGTAAGGCATGGCAAATTCCGTGCGCGAGCCTCAAGGTGATGCACCGCACTTGCCGGTCCTTATTGATGCAATTCTCGAACACGTTAATGCGTCAGGCACCTGGCTCGATGGCACATTCGGGGCCGGTGGCTACACGCGCGCTTTCCTGGAAGCGGGTAGCGGCACCGTAATCGGTGTCGACCGTGATCCGATGGTCTTTGAAATGGCTCAAAGCTGGGCCGCGGATTACGGTGACAGGCTGAAGCTGGTCGAAGGCACATTTTCCGATCTCGACACGCTTGCCGGCGATCTGTTGCCGCTCGATGGTGTCGTGCTCGACCTTGGCGTGTCTTCAATGCAGCTTGATCAGGCAGAGCGCGGCTTTTCTTTCCTGCGCGACGGCCCGCTCGATATGCGCATGGGGCAGAACGGCCCGTCAGCAGCGGATCTGGTCAACAGCGCGGACGAGGCCGCGATTGCCGATATCCTGTTTCAATACGGCGAAGAACGCGCCTCGCGCCGGATCGCGCGCGCGATCATCTCCGCCCGGCCAATCACAACGACGGCGCATCTGGCCGATGTGATCGAAAGCGTGCTGCCCAAATCCAAGCCCGGCCAAAGCCATCCCGCGACGCGCAGTTTTCAGGCGATCCGCATCGCCGTAAATGACGAATTCGGGCAACTTATCAAAGGGTTGGAAGCCGCCGAACGTGCGCTGAAGCCCGGCGGGCAACTGGCCGTTGTCAGCTTCCACTCCCTCGAAGATCGCGTCGTCAAAAAGTTCATGGCCGCCCGCGCAGGCGCCACCGGGGGCGGGTCGCGCTATGCACCCGCCGTTGAAAAAGACGCGCCCACTTTCGCGCTGACCCCGCGCCGCGCAATCGCTGCGGACAAGGATGAACTGGTCCGCAACCCGCGCGCGCGCTCCGCCAAACTGCGCGTCGCGACTCGTACGGACACACCCGCACGCGCGTCAGACCGCGCCGGGCTGGGCCTGCCAAAACTCGTCGGAAAGGATCTCTTTTGATGCGTGGCTTTATTTTTGGTCTCTTCGCGTTCGCCGTTATGGGGCTGGCCTATTGGGCCTATTCCGAGAATTACAAAACCCAGGACGCGCTGCGCACCGCCTCTGATTTGCAGCGCGAAATTGGCCATTCGCGCGAAACGCTCGCTGTGCTGCAGGCCGAATGGGCATATCTCAACCGCCCCGAACGCTTGTCTGATCTGGCTGCGCTGAATTTTGACAAGCTGCAATTGCTCCCCATCACACGGGACCAGTTCGGGCTGGTCACGCAAGTGGGCTTCCCGCCGATTGAGTTCAACATCGAAGACCTGATCGGCTCCATCGAGGTGCAGGGCCAGCTGACACCCGAAACCCAAACGGGGGACCGCCCATAATGCGCACGCCGCTCCGCCCGCTCGCCCGTATCCTGCCCGCACGTCTGCGTGGCGAAAACACTGATAAGATCGAGGCCGACAATATCCGCGCCCGGCATGAAGAAATGCGCGATAAGATGCGCGCCCGCGCGGAATCGCGGTTGCTTTTTACCGCCGTACTGTTTCTCGCAGGTTTCACCGTGGTCGGCGCACGGATGACCGTGCTCGCTTCTTCCGAGCCGGTGGAACCGCGCGCCTCTGCCTCTTCTGCCGCCATCGTGGCGCAACGCGCCAACATCACTGACCGCAATGGCCGCGTGCTGGCGACGAACCTGATCACAAACTCGCTCTACGCCCAGCCCAAGTTGATGGTGGAACCCAAACGCGCCGCAGCCGAGCTGGCCGCGATTTTCCCTGAGCTTGAAGAAGACCAGCTTCTCAAAGATTTCACGGGCACTCGTAAATTCCTCTGGATCAAGAAGAAACTCAGCCCGGAACAACAACAAGCCGTCCACGATATCGGCGATCCCGGGCTGCTCTTCGGCCCGCGCGAAATGCGCCTCTATCCCAATGGCCGTCTCGCCGGTCACGTTCTGGGCGGCGCCAGTTTCGGGCGTGAGGGCGTCCATTCCGCCGAGGTGATCGGCACCGCAGGCGTTGAAAAAGCCTTCGATGCGTTCCTGCGCGACCCGTCGCTTGAAGGCGCACCGTTGCAGCTGTCAATCGATATGACCATCCAATCCGCCATGCGCCGCGTGCTTTATGGTGGCATGAAGCTGATGAACGCCAAAGGTGCCACAGCCGTGTTGATGAAGGTCGACACGGGCGAGGTCGTCTCGATGGTCTCGCTCCCTGATTTCGACCCGAACACGCGCCCGCGCGATCTGCCCAAGTCCGACCCCTCCGACAGCCCGCTCTTCAACCGCGCGGTGCAAGGTGTCTACGAGCTGGGCTCGACTTTCAAGATTTTCACCGCAGCGCAAGCGCTTGAGCTGGGCCTCGTTAACCCCTCCACGATGTTGGAGACCAAAGGCCCGATGCGCTGGGGCCGCTACCGGATCCGCGATTTTCACGATTACGGCGATACGCTCAGCGTCACCGATGTCATCGTCAAATCCTCCAATATCGGCACCGCCAAAATGGCGCTCAGCATTGGGGCCAAGCGCCAAAAAGACTTCCTCGAAAATCTGGGCTTCTTCGATCACACACCCATCGAGCTGGTCGAAGCCCCCGGCGCCAAGCCGCTTCTGCCAACGAAATGGTCTGAAATCTCAACAATGACTGTAAGTTACGGGCACGGCCTTGCCGCCAGCCCACTGCATCTGGCAGCAGCCTATGCCACCATCGTTGGCGGCGGCACCCGCGTGACGCCCACATTGATGAAGGTAAACAAAGTCAAACCCGGCCCGCGTGTGATTTCGGAACGCACCTCCGCGCAGGCGCGCTTGATGCTGCACAAGGTCGTGCGCGAAGGCACCGCCTCTTTCGCCCGCGACACAGGCTATCTGATCGGCGGAAAGACCGGTACTGCCGACAAGCCCAAACGCACAGGCGGCGGCTATCACAAGGACAAGGTCATCGCGACTTTTGCCTCCGCTTTCCCGATCACCGACCCACAATATGTGTTGGTGGTCACGCTTGATGAGCCATCCGAGAATTCCGGCAAGGAGCCACGCCGCACCGCTGGATGGACAGCCGTTCCCGTCGCCGCCGAGATCGTCAAACGCACGGCCCCGCTTCTGGGCCTAAGACCGATTGAAACCAGCAACGCAGTTGCGGTAACACCCGTCAAACATTAAGACCAAACGGGGCGCAAAAGCGGGGGCAGCATGGCGCGCGAAAGCAGATCACTCAGCGCTTTGGGCCTGACCGCCGCGGGCGGTCGCGAAGCGCAGGTGACGGGCCTCAGCGTTGACAGCCGCACGGTCAAACCCGGCCACCTTTTCGCGGCCCTCCCCGGCAGCAATGTCCACGGCGCGGAGTTCATCAAATATGCGGTGCGTATGGACGCAGGCGCGATCCTCACTGACCCCGCGGGCGCGGATATCGCCGAAGATGAGTTGAAAGCCGCAGACCTGCCTGTCGTCATTACCGAAGACCCCCGCCAAGCGCTCGCATATGCATCCGCGCTTTGGTTCGGCGCGCAACCCGCCCATATGGCCGCCGTCACTGGCACAAACGGCAAAACATCTGTTGCCAGCTTCACCCGTCAAATCTGGTCTGAACTGGGGTTTGAGGCCGCAAATCTGGGCACCACCGGCGTCGAAGGCGCCTTCAGCGCGCCCTCAAACCACACCACGCCGGAGCCGATCACCTTGCACGGGCTGCTTGCCGAGATGGCGCAAGCTGGCGTCACCCATGCTGCGATGGAGGCGTCGTCGCATGGGCTGGAACAACGCCGTCTCGACGGTGTCCACCTGATGGCCGCGGCTTTCACCAATCTCAGCCAAGACCATCTCGATTACCACGCGACGTTTAACGACTATTTCAACGCCAAAGCGCGGCTGTTTTCGCGGGTGCTGGCGCAAGACGGCGTCGCAGTGATCAACATGGATGACAGCTATGGCGCGCGTATGACGGGCGTCGCGCAAAAGCGCGGCGCGAAACTGCTGCGCGTAGGCTCAACCGAGGATTGCGAATTACAGCTTCTAAATCAACGCTTTGACGCAACGGGCCAAGAGCTGCGTTTCGCCCATGGCGGCGATGTGCACCAGCTACGGCTCGATTTGATCGGCGGGTTTCAGGCCTCCAACGTGATGGTCGCCGCAGGCCTCGCCATCGGCTGCGGCGCCGCACCCCGCGAGGTCTTTCAGACATTGCCAATGCTGCAAACCGTGCGCGGCCGCATGCAAAAGGCGGCCACGCGCGCGAACGGTGCGGCGGTCTTCGTGGACTACGCCCATACCCCCGCCGCGTTGGAAACCGCGCTGCAAGCCATGCGCCCCCATGTCATGGGCCGCCTTATTGTCGTGTTCGGCGCAGGCGGTGATCGCGACACAGGCAAACGCCCATTGATGGGCAAAGCCGCGCAAAACAACGCCGATGTGGTTTTTGTGACCGACGACAACCCCCGGTCGGAGGACCCCGCCGCCATCCGCGCCGCCGTGATGGCGACGGTGCCAAACGCCAATGAGGTCGGCGACCGCGCTGAAGCGATCCTGCGCGGCGTCGACGCATTGGGCCCCGGCGACACGCTCTTGATTGCGGGTAAGGGCCATGAAACCGGCCAAACCGTGGGCGATGCGGTGCTGCCCTTCGATGATGTTGAACAAGCCAGCATCGCCGTCGCCGCTTTGGACGGGGGGCTTTAGAATGGCACTTTGGACCGCTTCAGACGCCGCAAACGCCACGGGCGGCACGGCGACGACGGATTGGCAGGTCAATGGCGTGTCCATCGACACGCGCACGCTAGAGCCAGGCGATTTATTTGTCGCCCTCAAAGACATCCGCGACGGCCATGATTTCGTGGCCCAAGCGCTGGAAAACGGGGCAGGGGCCGCACTTGTGTCCCGCATCCCTGATGGCGTTAGTGAGGATGCTCCGCTGCTGATCGTTAGCGACGTTCTAGAGGCGCTCGAAGATCTTGCTCGCGCCGCCCGTGCTCGCACCAAAGCCACGGTGATTGGCGTCACCGGGTCCGTCGGTAAAACCTCCACCAAGGAGATGTTGCGCACAATGCTCAGCGTGCAGGGCAAAACCCACGCGGCTGAGAAAAGCTACAACAACCATTGGGGCGTACCTTTGACGCTGGCGCGCATGCCCGCCGAAACGGACTATGCGGTGATCGAAATCGGCATGAATCATCCCGGTGAAATCGCGCCCTTGGCCCGCATGGCGCAGCTCGACGTGGCCCTGATCACGATCGTTGCCCCGGCCCATTTGGAGGCCTTCGAAAGCATTGAAGGCATCGCCCATGAAAAGGCAGATATATTCGAAGGCTTGACTGAGACCGCAGGCATCGCCGTCGTCAACGCCGATTTGCCAGTCTCCGAACTGCTCCTCGATCGCGCGCCGTTCCAATGCCAGATTTTTGGATCGTCTGAACGCGCCACATGGAAGTTCACCGAGCTTACAGAGACGGAAGACGCCACAATCTGCCGTGCTACGCAGCACGGCGAAAGCTTCCTGTTCAAGATCAACGCACCGGGAAAGCATCTTGCAATGAATGGCTTAGGAGCCTTAGCCACCTGCGTCGCTGCTGGGGCCGACCTTGGCCAATCAGTTATCGCGCTAGGCAATTGGCAGCCACCCCAAGGGCGTGGCGCGCGCCGCGTCATCGCGCTCGACCTAACCGACGACACAATGAATATCGAGCTGATTGATGAGGCCTATAACGCCAACCCGGCCTCCGTCGGGGCTGCGTTGGATGTTCTTGCCAAGGCCAAGCCACCCGGCAAACGCGGTCGTCGCATCGCGGTGCTGGGCGACATGAAAGAGCTTGGCCAGACAGAGGCCGACCTGCACCGCGCAATCGCTCACTCAGACGCCGTCGCGCAGATCGACCTCTTTCACTGTATAGGCCCGCTGATGAAGCATCTTTACGACGCCCTACCGGAAGAAAGACGCGGCCGCTGGGCCGAAACCTCAGCCGAGCTGGCCGCGCAACCATCGCAGCTCACGCATGCCGGGGACGTCATTATGGCCAAGGGCTCGCTCAGCATGAAAATGGCGCTGATCGTTGACGCCATCACAAAATTGGGTCAAGCCATGCCCGACCAAACCGAGGGGCACCGCTAGATGTTGTATTGGCTGACCGCCTTTTCCGATGGTGGGGACTTTTTCAATCTGTTCCGCTACATCACATTCCGCGCCGGTGGGGCCTTCTTCACGGCGCTGATTTTCGGTTTCGTCTTTGGGCGCCCGCTGATCAACCTGTTGAAACGCAAGCAGCGCAACGGCCAGCCCATTCGCGATGATGGCCCCGAAGGCCATCTGCTGACCAAACAAGGCACGCCCACCATGGGCGGAGTGCTGATCCTAGGCGCGTTGATCCTATCCAGCCTGCTTTGGGCGCGGCTCGATAATGGATTTGTCTGGATTGTGCTCTTTGTGACGATGGGCTTCGGCGCGATCGGCTTTGTCGATGACTACGCAAAGGTCACCCAAAACACGCATGGCGGCATCTCCGCCCGTGTGCGCCTTGCCGCGGGCTTCGTGATCGCGGCCATTGCGGGATTTGCCACGACGCAAATGCACCCCGACGGGCTCACCAATCAACTGGCGCTACCGGTCTTCAAGGACACGCTGGTCAATCTGGGGTTCTTCTTCATCCCCTTCGCCATGTTCGTGATCGTCGGCGCGGCCAATTCCGTTAACCTCACCGATGGGTTGGACGGTCTCGCAATCATGCCCGTGATGATCGCCGCAGGCGCGCTGGGCGTCATCGCCTACGCCGTGGGCCGGGTCGATTTCACCGATTATCTGGGCCTGCACTATGTTCCGGGCACGGGCGAATTGCTGATCTTTGTCGCCGGTATCATCGGCGGGGGCTTGGGCTTTTTGTGGTACAATGCGCCACCCGCTGCCGTTTTCATGGGCGACACAGGCTCGCTGGCCTTGGGCGGCGCATTGGGCGCAATCGCGGTCACCACCAAACATGAACTTGTACTGGGTATCATCGGCGGGCTTTTCGTTGTCGAAACGCTCTCGGTCATCATTCAGGTCGTCTATTTCAAACGCACCGGCAAACGCGTTTTCCTGATGGCGCCCATCCATCACCACTTCGAGAAAAAGGGCTGGGCCGAGCCGCAGATTGTCATCCGCTTCTGGATCATCTCCCTCATCCTCGCCATGATCGGGCTCGCCACGCTGAAGATCAGATGATCCCCGTCCAAGGATATAAAGGCGCGAAAGTCGCCGTGCTGGGCTTGGGCCGCTCTGGGCTGTCCGCCGCCAAAGCTTTGCGCGAAGGCGGGGCCGATCCAATCGTCTGGGATGACAACGCAGACGCCCGCACACGGGCGCAGGCCGAAGGCTTCACACCGCAAGACCTGTCCAAACAAGGCGCATTTGATGGCGTCGCCGCGCTGATTACGTCCCCCGGCATCCCGCATCTTTATCCTGCGCCCAACCCGATTATCGCCAAAGCCTGGAACGCGGGCGTGCGCGTCGACAATGACATTTCGCTGTTCTTCCAAAGTTTCGCCACGCGTGACTGGGATAATTTCGACCAAATGCCCAAAGTCGTGGCCGTCACGGGCTCCAATGGCAAATCGACCACCTCAGCGCTGATCCACCACATTCTGACGGAGGTCGACCGCCCCACCCAGCTGGCCGGCAACATTGGCCGCGGTGTGCTGGATCTGGACCCGGCGATTGATAACGAGGTCGTGGTGCTGGAGCTGTCCTCCTACCAAACCGATCTCGCCCGCAACATGACGCCTGACATTGCCGTCTTCACCAATCTCAGCCCCGACCATCTGGATCGCCACGGCGGTTATGGCGGCTATTTCGCGGCCAAACGGCGGCTCTTCTCCGAAGGTGGCCCCGACCGCGCGGTGATCGGCGTTAATGAGCCGGAGGGGCGGTATCTGGCCAATCAACTCGTCTCAAATGCGCAAGATGACCGGGTGATCCGCATCTCGTCGGGCCAAAAAATCACTGACCCGGGCTGGACGGTTTTCGCCAAGAAAGGCTTCCTTGCCGAATGGCGCAAGGGCAAGCAAATCGCCAATATTGACCTGCGCCAAATCGCGGGCCTGCCCGGCGCGCATAATCACCAAAACGCCTGCGCCGCATATGCGGTCTGCCGCTCGCTTGGCCTCGCGCCCAAGGTGATCGAGGCCGCATTCCACAGTTTCGGCGGATTGCCGCACCGGTCGCAATTGATCGGCCAAAAGGACGGCGTGCGCTTCGTCAATGACAGCAAAGCCACCAACGTGGATTCCGCTACCAAGGCGTTGCAGGCCTTCCAAAACATCCGTTGGATCTGCGGCGGGCTGGAAAAAGAAGGCGGGCTAGAAGCGTTGAAGCCCGCGACGTCGGGCGTCAAGAAAGCCTATGTCATCGGGCGCGAAGCCGCGGCCTTCGCCCTGCAACTCGGCGACACCCCGCATGAGGTCTGCACGACGATGCAAGCCGCCGTGGCGCGCGCTGCGGCTGAGGCTGAAAGCGGCGACACAGTGCTGCTGGCCCCCGCCGCCGCCAGTTTCGACCAATATGACAGTTTCGAAAAACGCGGCGAGGATTTCATCGCTGAGGTTGAGGCGCTGCTGTAGACACGGCCCGCCCGGCTTGGCTAGGCAGGCCCTAGATCCGCGCAAATCAGCCGCCTAGCTATGAAAACGTTAAGCTTTATACGCCGCGTCCCGCTCGGCATCGGTCAAAGTATGAGGTTTCACTACTGCCCGTCCTGTGGCTGCATCGAAAAACGGCGTCTCCCGCCACCGTCCATTCACCCGCGACCGCACCACATTGCGCATCGTTCGAAACGCAAACCGCGCCAAGCTGCCCGAAGGCTCGGACACGGGCGTCAAAGCCTGCTCCGGCTTGTGGCGAAACTGCACAGGTCCCAACACGTCCAGCGGCGGTTTCATGTTGGCAACGATCAGCCCCACGAAGGAAAACGT
Organism: Litoreibacter sp. JB4-2; assembly: GCF_055693445.1. Taxonomy (NCBI): domain Bacteria; kingdom Pseudomonadati; phylum Pseudomonadota; class Alphaproteobacteria; order Rhodobacterales; family Roseobacteraceae; genus Litoreibacter; species Litoreibacter sp. JB4-2. The sequence goes on along the minus strand of NZ_CM146334.1, from coordinate 1,218,559 downwards.
CGCCCTCCCCATCGTGTTGCCCAACGAAGTGCCGCAGCAAGACGTAAACCAACGATAAAGCCCCTTTGGCGCCAACCGCATCACCGCCAGATGCTCAGCACCCGCCCGGATCTCAAGCTGATGGGGTTGCGCTTGGTAAATCCGTGTGCCGCCCTGCGCATCCATGATCCGGTCCGCCTCACCAAAATGGCGCGCGGCCGCTTGGCAATCGGTGCAATAGCAAATCGCATGGTTGCACGTATGCGGGTTGGCACCGTGCAACACCGCGTTGAACGCGCCGCATTTGCACGACAGGGAGATATCATTCGCCATGTCCGGGCTCCCGTTCACTAACGCGCCAAGCCTAGCGCCAAAGCCAACGAAGGCACAGCAAAACTGTGACTGGATCGGCGCGCCAAATACCGCTACACTCAAGGGATAGATCCGAAAAATCGGGCACCGGGCAACCGGATATGAGGCAGTAAATGGCGGTATTCTCATGACTGAGATGGTGTATGGCACCGTGACGGCGCGCCCGGGCGAGCCGATCCTTCCCAAATGGTGGCGCACGGTCGACAGCTGGTCGCTGGTCTGCGTCTTCGCGCTTTTTGGCATTGGCCTGTTGCTTGGACTTGCGGCCTCGCCGCCGCTCGCGGCCAAAAACGGGCTGGATCCGTTCCACTATGTCTCCAAACAGGCGGTTTTCGGCTGCATGGCGATGGGCGTGATGATCGCCGTCTCCATGATGTCGGTCGAGCTGGTCCGCCGCCTTGCTGTCCTTGGCTTCTTTGTGGCCTTCGCCGCCCTCGCGCTGCTGCCGGTCTTCGGTACGGATTTTGGCAAAGGGGCGACGCGTTGGTATTCGCTGGGCTTCGCCTCCGTCCAGCCGTCTGAATTTCTCAAACCGGTCTTCATCGTCTTTTCGGCCTGGCTGATCTCCGCCAGTCAGGAAATCAACGGCCCGCCGGGCAAAACTTTCTCCTTCGCGCTGACCTGCGTGGTGGTAGGCTTTCTGGCGCTACAACCTGATTTCGGTCAGGCCTGCCTGATCCTGTTCGCATGGGGCGTCGTCTATTTCGTCGCCGGTGCGCCGCTGACATTGCTTATCGGCATGGCCGGAGTGGTCGTGGCCGCAGGCGTCAGCGCCTATAACATGTCCGAACATTTCGCACGCCGCATTGATGGCTTCCTGTCGGCTGATGTCGACCCCACAACGCAGCTGGGCTACGCGACTAATGCGATCCGGGAGGGCGGCTATTTCGGCGTCGGCGTCGGCGAAGGCTCGGTGAAATGGTCACTGCCCGACGCGCATACCGACTTCATTATCGCGGTCGCCGCAGAAGAATACGGGCTGGTGCTCGTCTTCGCCATCATCGCGCTTTACGCAGTATTCACGACCCGCTCACTACACCGTCTAACCAAGGAACGTGACCCGTTCATCCGCCTCGCAGGCACCGGCCTGGCCGCGATGTTTGCGATGCAGGCGATCATTAACATGGGCGTCGCGGTGCGGCTATTGCCCGCCAAAGGCATGACGCTGCCTTTCGTGTCCAATGGCGGCTCGTCGCTGATCGCGGGCGGTATTGCACTGGGCATGCTCTTGGCCTTCACCCGCAAACGTCCGCAAGGCGACATGCGCGATTTGATGATCCATCGTCGCAAGCACGGGCAAGCGTCATGACCCAACCGCTGCTTGTCATCGCCGCAGGCGGCACCGGCGGGCATATGTTTCCCGCGCAGGCCTTGGCGGAAACCATGTTGGCGCAGGGCTGGCGGGTGAAGCTGACCACCGACGCGCGCGGCGCGCGCTACACCGGCGGTTTCCCCCACACGGTCGAGATTGAACAGCTCAAGTCCGCCACCTTCGCGCGTGGCGGGTTCGCGGCCAAACTGTCCGCACCGTTCAAGCTGGCGGCGGGCGTCATGTCGGCCGTGCTGAACTTCCGCCGCGACCGGCCCAATGTCGTTGTGGGCTTCGGCGGCTACCCGTCTTTCCCGGCCATTGCCGCCGCGTGGCTGATGAAGCTGCCGCGCATGATCCATGAACAAAACGGCGTGCTGGGCCGGGTCAACAAAGCCTTCGCCACCCGCGTCGACGCAATCGCCTGCGGTACATGGCCTACCGACTTGCCCGCTGGTGTCGAGGGCAGCTTCACCGGCAACCCAGTTCGCAGCGCCATTCTGGAACGCCAGGGCGCGCCTTACATCCCCCCCGGCGACTACCCGATGAGCGTTGTGGTGATCGGCGGCAGCCAAGGCGCGCGCATTCTGGGGGAGGTCGTCCCACAGGCAATCGCACTATTGCCTGAGCCGATGAAATCCAACATCCGCGTCGCCCAACAGGCCCGCGATGAAGATGCCGCGCAAGCCCAGCACATCTATAACGAGGCCGGGATCACCGCAGAGGTCGCGCCGTTTTTCCACGATGTGCCCAGCCGATTTTCTGAGGCGCAATTGGTCATCGCCCGCTCCGGCGCATCAACCGTGGCCGACTTGTCCGTGATCGGGCGCCCGTCCATTCTGGTGCCCTTCGCGGCGGCCACAGCCGACCATCAAACCGCCAATGCGCGCGGGTTGGTTGAGGCAGGCGCGGCAATTATGATGCCCGAAAGCACCTTCACGCCGGACGCTTTGGCCGAACAAATCACCTTGATCCTGAACCAGGATAAGGGCGCCGTGCAAATGGCCAATGCCGCGCTCAGCGTGGGCAAACCCGACGCGGCTGAGGCGTTGTCCGAGCTGGTCCATCAACTCAACCAAAAGAACACGACATGAATGCAGACAGCACCAAACTGCCCCTAGAGCTGGGCGCGATCCATTTTGTCGGCATCGGCGGTATAGGCATGTCGGGCATCGCCGAGGTGCTGCTCAATCTGGGCTACACGGTGCAGGGATCGGATCTGAAAACCTCCAAGATCACTGACCGTCTGGCAAAGCTAGGCGCCACGATTTTCGAAGGGCAACGCGCAGAGAATTTGGAACATGCCGATGTCGTCGTGATCTCGTCGGCCATCAAACCCGGCAACCCCGAACTCGACGCCGCCCGCCAGAAGGGCCTGCCTGTCGTGCGCCGCGCCGAAATGCTGGCCGAACTGATGCGGATGAAATCCAACATCGCCGTCGGCGGCACGCATGGCAAAACCACGACCACCACAATGGTCGCGGCGCTGCTGGACGCGGGCAACATCGACCCAACGGTGATCAATGGCGGCATCATCCACGCCTATGGCTCGAATGCGCGGGTGGGGCAGGGCGAATGGATGGTGGTGGAGGCCGACGAATCCGACGGCACCTTCAACCGCCTGCCTGCGACCATCGCAATCGTCACCAATATCGACCCGGAGCATATGGAACATTGGGGTGATTTCGACACGTTGCGCCAAGGCTTCCTCGATTTCGTCTCCAACATTCCGTTCTACGGCCTCGCCGTGTGCTGCACCGACCACCCTGAGGTGCAAGCGCTGGTCGGCAAGATCACCGACCGCAGGATTGTCACCTTCGGCTTCAACGCGCAGGCCGATGTGCGCGCGGTCAACCTGACCTACAAGGCCGGTGTCGCGCATTTCGATGTGGCGCTGCAAAACGATGGCATGGTGATCGAGAATTGTTCGCTGCCAATGCCGGGCGACCACAATGTCTCCAACGCTTTGGCGGCCGTCGCCGTCGCTCGGCATCTGGGCATGAAGGCCGAAGAGATCCGGGAAGCCCTCGCAAGTTTCGGCGGGGTCAACCGCCGTTTCACCAAAGTGGGTGAGGTCGGCGGCGTCACGATCATCGACGATTATGGGCATCACCCCGTCGAAATCGCCGCCGTGTTGAAAGCCGCTAGGCAAGCCACCGAAGGCCGGGTCATCGCCGTGCATCAGCCGCATAGGTTCACGCGCCTGCATGACTTGTTCGAAGATTTTTGCAGCTGTTTCAACGACGCCGATGTTGTTGGCATCTCGGACGTGTTTTCGGCGGGCGAGGATCCGATCCCGGGCGCCGGGCGCGACGATCTGGTCGCTGGCCTGATGCGCCACGGCCATCGGGACGCCCGTGTGATCGCCGATGAGGACGCGCTTCTGGCGTTGGTAAAAGAGCAGGCCAAACCCGGCGACATGGTCGTCTGCCTAGGCGCGGGGACGATCAGTACCTGGGCCAATGCGTTGCCCGACAGGCTCTGAAAGGTGTTTTTGTGAAGAGTTCCCCCTATGTTCACGTGCCATTAACCAACAATTTGACGCAAAGGTATGAAAACTCGCACTTTTCTTGGTGCGTGAAGTCCTGCAATATAATGACACATACCGTGCTGGAGTGTTTAACGTGAGTCTGTCGCTAATATTGGCCGCTCTTTGGGCCGTTGCCGCCACCATCGTGGCGCTGCTGCCGATGCGCTACCAGTATGTCCCCGGCGTCGCCTTGCTGATTGCAGCACCTTTCATGATCGCGTTCATCGGGTATGAGCACGGCGTCTGGTTCGCGCTTCTGGGCCTCGCAGGCTTCGTGTCGATGTTCCGCAACCCGCTGCGCTATTTCTACCGCCGTGCCTGGGGTGAGCATCCGGAGATCCCGCGATGAGCCTCTCCCTTGTCTTTGCATTGATCTGGTTTGTGGGCGCGAATTTCGTAGCCATGCTGCCGTCGCGCGACCACCATTGGAAAGCTGCCTACGCGCTGATCGCCCTGGGCATCCCGCTGCTGGGCTGGCTCACATGGGAAAACGGTCCTTGGGTCGGCATGATCGCCTTCGCCGCCGGCATCTCGATCCTGCGTTGGCCCGTGCGCTATCTGGGCCGCTGGATGCGCCGCAAGGCGGGGCTGGACAAGACGATTAATCCAGCCGAATAAGAAAGCACCTGCAAGAAGCGGGTGGTTTTTCGCAGGCAATCTACATGATCAACGATGTTTGGCCAGAAACGCGCGGAGCGCTGACGCCCGACCGGGCGCTGGCCGATTTGACCTGGCTGCGCGTCGGCGGCCCTGCACGCGCGCTGTTTCAACCGGCTGATCGTGACGACCTCATTGATTTTCTCAAGGCTTACGAAGGCGCGGTTTTCGCGATGGGCGTCGGCTCCAACCTGATCATCCGCGACGGCGGGCTTGATGCGGTGGTGATCCGGCTCGGGCGGGGCTTCAACGGGTTCTCAGTCGAAGGCACCCGCGTCACCTGCGGGCCCGCGCTATTGGACGCACATGCCGCACGCAAGGCTGCGGATGCGGGGCTGGACCTGACATTTCTGCGCACCATTCCGGGCGCTATTGGCGGCGCCGTCGCGATGAATGCAGGCTGCTACGGCACCTATATGGCCGATGTTTTTGTTCGGGCGACAGCGGTGCTGCGTTCTGGCGAAACCGTCACATTGACCAAAGACGACATGAATTTCGCCTACCGCCAATCCGCCTTGCCCGAAGGCGCGGTGCTGGTGGAGGTGGTGATGGACGCCCCCAAAGGCGAGCCTGCGCAGCTACATGCCCGCATGGAAGACCAGCTCGCCAAACGCGACGCGACCCAGCCAACGAAAGACCGCACCGCCGGTTCGACATTCCGAAACCCCGCCGGGTTCAGCTCTACCGGCAAAGCCGATGACGTCCATGATCTGAAGGCCTGGAAGGTGATTGACGACGCTGGTTTGCGCGGCGCAACACTGGGCGGTGCACAGATGAGCGAGAAACACCCGAACTTTTTGATCAACACCGGCACGGCCACGGCGGCGGATCTGGAAGATTTGGGGGAGCTGGTGCGGAAAAAGGTTTTCGCCCACAGCGGAATAGAGTTACACTGGGAGGTGCTTCGCATCGGAAACAGGCTTCCGCGCGAAGGTTAACCAATTTGTAGTGGCCACAAGGCTACACAGGCACAAGGCCCAACCATAAGGGCCATAGAAGAACACGAGGCGGCGATGTCGAGCAGGGCATTTCGCAAAGTGGCGGTATTGATGGGCGGACCCTCCGCTGAGCGGGAGGTGTCTCTGTCGACCGGGCGCGCATGCGCCGCGGCTTTGCGAGGCGAAGGATATGACGTGGTTGAGCTGGACGCCGGTCCAGACCTTGCCGCGCGCCTGACCGAGATCAACCCCGATTGCTGTTTCAACGCTTTGCATGGCCGCTGGGGCGAAGATGGCTGCGTGCAGGGCCTGCTGGAATGGATGCGCATCCCCTACACCCATTCGGGCGTCGCGGCCTCCGCCTTGGCGATGGACAAGGAACGCACCAAGGAGGTCTACCGCCGCCATGGATTGCCCGTTTGCGACAGTGTTCTTGCCGCAAAATCTGATGTGATGGCGGCCCATGTCATGGCGGCCCCATACGTGGTGAAACCCTATAATGAGGGCTCGTCTGTCGGCGTATATCTGGTGGCCGAGGGTGCCAACAGCCCGCCCAAACTGGCCGATGATATGCCCGAGACGGTGATGGTCGAGGCCTTCGCGCCGGGCCGTGAATTGACAGTCTCAGTGATTGGCGAACGGGCGTTGGAGATCACCGACATCATCACCGACGGCTGGTATGACTACGAGGCAAAATATGCCGAAGGCGGCTCACGCCATGTGATCCCGGCGGATGTGCCTGCCGATATTCGACAGCTGTGTTTTGACCACGCTGTCACCGCGCATACCGCTTTGGGGTGCCGCGGCGTGTCGCGCACCGATTTCCGCTGGGATGAAAGCAAGGGCGCCGCCGGGCTGATCCTTTTGGAAACGAACACGCAACCCGGGATGACCGGAACTTCGCTGACGCCCGAACATGCGCAAGCGGCTGGCATGTCGATGGGCGCGCTCTGTGCGTGGTTGGTGGAGGATGCCTCATGCGATCGTTGAAACGCTTTTCACCTTTGAAACGCGACCCCGCGCCCAGCCGTTGGGCCTACCGGATGGAACGGCTCTGGTTACGCCCCGGTTTTCGCAAGCTGATCCGCGTCGGCGCGCCCATGGCGCTCTCCTTCGCTTTGGGCATCTGGTATCTGGGCGACAAAACCCGCCAGCAGGCCATGGTCGATTGGGTGGTTGAGGCGCGCGCCTCCATCGAGACGCGCCCTGAATTCATGGTCAACATCATGGCAATCGACGGCGCGTCTGACGTGCTGTCGGGCCATATCCGCGAGGTGATGCCTGTGGACCTGCCCGCATCCTCCTTCGATCTGGATTTGGAAGCGATGCAGGAACAGGTCGAAAGTCTCGATGCGGTCAAAAAGGTCGACCTGCGCATCGTTGCGGGCGGGTTGTTGCAGGTCGATGTCGAAGAACGCATCCCCGCGATCATCTGGCGTGGCCCCGACGGGTTGGAACTGCTCGATCAGGGCGGGCACCGGGTCGCGGCCTTGGCCGCGCGCATGGACCGCGCCGACCTGCCGATCATCGCGGGCGAGGGGGGCAATGCCGCCGTGCCCGAAGCGCTCGCGCTGTTCAAAGCTGCCGCCCCGATCAGTGATCGCGTCATCGGTCTGGTGCGCGTCAGTGAACTACGCTGGGATCTGGTGCTCGACCGCGACCAACGCATCATGCTTCCGCCCACCGGCGCGGATGCGGCCCTCGACCGCGTGCTGGCGCTGAATGAGGCCCAAGACCTTTTGAAGCGCGATTTGGCGCGTGTCGACATTCGAAATACGCAGCGCCCGACGCTGCGACTGACGCCAGGAGCGCTGGAAGATATGCGTATTCTCAAAGGCATAGAGATCAAAGGAACCACGACAGAATGACCGATCTTTATTCAACCCAACGCGCCATGCGCAACAAACGCCAGGCCGCCATGCAGCGCGGCGTCATCGCGATCTTGGACGTGGGCTCGTCGAAAATTGCCTGCTTCGTGCTGCGCTTTGACGGGCCGGAACGGTTTCAGGACAGCGATGGCATTGGCACTATGGCGGGCCAGTCGGCCTTCCGCGTCATTGGGGCCGCGACCACCCGATCTCGCGGCGTCCGCTTTGGCGAGATCGAGACGATGCATGAAACCGAACGCGCCATCCGCACCGCCGTGCAGGCCGCTCAAAAGATGGCGAATGTCCGCGTCGATCATGTGATCGCATGCTTTTCCGGCGCCAAACCGCGATCCTATGGTCTGACCGGCAGTGTCGAGCTGCATGATGGCCAAGTGACGGAAAACTGTGTGGCCCGTGTCTTGGCCAGCTGTGACCTGCCTGACTATGGCAACACGCGGGAGGTGCTGCACGCGCAGCCGGTGAATTTCGCGGTCGATCATCGTTCCGGCCTTGGCGATCCGCGCGGGCAGGCGGGCAACGAGTTGTCGACCGATCTGCACATGCTGACCATCGACCGCACGCCGATTGAAAACCTGCTTTATTGCATCAAGCGCTGCGATCTGGACGTGGCGGGGATTGCGTCCTCGTCCTATGCGGCCGGGATCTCCTCGCTGGTGGAGGATGAACAGGAACTGGGCGCGGCTTGTATTGATCTGGGCGGCGGCTCTACCGGTATTTCGATCTTCATCAAGAAGCACATGATCTACGCAGATACGGTGCGGATGGGGGGCGATCACGTGACCTCCGATATCTCCCAAGGGCTGCAAATCCCGATGCCCACGGCGGAGCGGATCAAGACGTTTTATGGCGGTGTCGTAGCGACGGGAATGGATGACCGCGAAATGATCGACCTCAGTTCTGACACTGGCGATTGGGAACATGACCGCCGCACCGTCAGCCGGGCAGAGGTCATCGGCGTAATGCGCCCACGCATGGAAGAAATTTTGGAGGAAGTGCGAAGCCGCCTCGATGCGGCTGGCTTTGAACATCTGCCAAGCCAGCGGATCGTGCTGACGGGCGGGGCCTCGCAACTGCCGGGCCTTGATGGGTTGGCCACGAAAATTCTGGGCCAGCAGGTGCGGCTCGGACGCCCCCTGCGCGTGCAAGGCTTGCCTCAATCGGTGACAGGGCCGGGCTTCGCGGCGGCTGTCGGAACCTGTCTGTTTGCTGCACACCCACAAGATGAATGGTGGGATTTCGATGTGCCCGTCGACAGTTATCCGGCGCGCTCGCTGAAGCGTGCAATGAAGTGGTTTAAGGACAATTGGTAGGCCGCATCCGGGACTGACCCGGCTGGGGCAACAGTGATGCAAGATGGGCGAAAACTCGCCTCATTTAAATCGAATTTTCATTTGATCCCAATGGCATCACCGCAGGTGCGCGCTGTTGCGCCCTGTTTGTCCAGAAGGAATTTATCAATGAGTCTTTCAATCTTGCGTCGCCCGCTTGGGCGCGCAATCTCGGTCGCGGGCTGTACTGCTGCAGTTTGTTTAAGTGCCGTCGCCGCGCAGGCCAGCTTTGTCCCCTCAGACCCAAGCGGCACAATTGTTGTGCTGCCGGATCCAGTGCCGACCGTAACCTACACCTTTACGCCGCCGTCCTTTCCGACATTCGTCTACAACCCGGGCTATACGTTTGGCGGCTTCTTTATCATCGATCCGAATGCGCCGGTCGTGATTGATTCCGGCCCGGTCTCCGCCGTGCCATTGCCCGCGGGTGCGCCGTTGTTGCTGGCCGGTTTTGCCGGATTTGCTGCATTGCGCGCGCGCAAAAAGGCCCGCGCAGCCTAAGAAAATATGCAATTCGGGCCCTTTATGCTGTGTCTTTCGCCCAACGGAAGGCGTGACAGAGGGGCCCGTTTTTGCTATACTACCGGTAAGCGTCCCAAGAGGCGCAGGCGGCCGAGCAGTGGCCCCTTTATTTTGACCCTGAAATACATGTGCCTTGGCGCATGAACTTCTGCGTCTAACTACCTGTTGTGGCGGGCAAAGCGTCTTATGCGGTATGTTGGGGTTTTGGCAAGATGCCGCTTGCATACCAAGAGTTTTCCCCAGATTTTGTGGCATAATTGCCTTTTTCGCGTGACGCAGCCTGCGCGTTTCGATAGTCTCCCCTTCAAAGAGGCAAAATTATAAATGGCCAAAAGGCCAGCACGACCGGTGACACTCACCACTCATTTGCGACAAACAGGCGGACATAACCCATGACACTCAATCTTCGGATGCCCGAGCAACCAGAACTGAAACCACGCATCACCGTATTTGGTGTGGGGGGCGCAGGCGGTAACGCGGTCAATAACATGATCGAAAAGGCGCTTGATGGCGTCGAATTCGTGACCGCCAACACAGACGCGCAGGCGCTGCAGCATTCCAAGGCGCAGGCGAAAATTCAGATGGGCGTCAAAGCGACCGAAGGTCTGGGCGCAGGCGCGCGGCCGTCCGTGGGCGCGTCCGCCGCTGAAGAAACCATCGAAGAGATTGTCGACCACCTGGCCGGCGCGCATATGTGCTTCATCACCGCCGGCATGGGTGGCGGGACTGGCACAGGCGCGGCCCCAATCATCGCGCAAGCCGCGCGGGAGCTGGGCGTTCTGACCGTGGGCGTTGTCACTAAGCCGTTCCAGTTCGAAGGCGGCAAGCGCATGAAGCAAGCCGATGAAGGCATCGAAGCGCTTCAAAAAGTCGTCGACACCCTGATCATCATTCCAAACCAGAACCTGTTCCGTCTGGCCAATGAGAAGACCACCTTTACCGAGGCATTCTCGATGGCCGATGACGTGCTCTATCAAGGTGTTAAAGGCGTCACCGACCTGATGGTGCGCCCCGGCCTGATCAACCTCGACTTTGCTGATGTGCGCGCCGTGATGGACGAGATGGGTAAAGCGATGATGGGCACTGGCGAGGCCGACGGCGAAGACCGCGCAATCCAGGCCGCTGAAAAAGCCATTGCCAACCCGCTGCTGGACGAGATTTCGTTGCGCGGCGCCAAAGGCGTGCTGATCAACATCACCGGCAGCCACGACCTGACCCTGTTCGAACTGGACGAAGCCGCCAACCGCATCCGCGAAGAGGTGGACCCAGAGGCCAACATCATCGTCGGCTCAACGCTGGACACAGATATGGACGGCAAAATGCGCGTCTCCGTCGTGGCAACTGGCATCGAGGCGTCAGAAGAATTGCTGGCACAACCCGTGCCACGCCGTTCGCTGGCCGCCCCTTTGACGCAAGAGCGCGTCGAAGAGCCCGCGCCACAGCCAATCCCGCAACCTGTTGCACAACCTGCTGCGGCACCAGTTGCTGCAAGTCTGGCAACACCGCAGCCCGTCGCCGAGGAGCCTTCGCTTTTCGAAGGCATGCCCGCAGCGGCACCTGTTGCGGCCCAAGCACCCGCGCCAGTGCAAGCGGCAGCGCCGGTGGGCGCCGATGGCCTGCCGACGCCGGTCTATCAGCCCGCTCCGCAGCAACCGGTCATGGTCGCAGCCGAGGAACCGACCGCGTTCGCAGCACCGCAGCCCGCACCGGCAGGCACGCCAACACCCGAAGCGATGGAACGTTTGCGCGCCGCCGTAAACAAAGCGCCGCTGACCGAACCTGCGGCCCCCACGCCTGCGCCAGCACCGGTTGCCGAGCATAAACCGCGCTTCGGCATCAACTCCCTGATCGGTCGTATGACGGGCGCAGCTGGCGAAGAAAGCCAGCAAACAGCTCGCCAACAGCCGCAAATGAGCGCGCTGCAACCTTCCGCCGAAGTCGATCCCGAGCAAGAAAAAATCGAGATCCCGGCCTTCCTGCGGCGCCAGGCGAACTGACACAAACCCAAGTGACGTAACGTTCAAACCCGGGCCTGTCCCGGGTTTTTTCGTTTTAAAACCAATGTCTTGCTGCGACTGCGAAATGAATTTTCCTAAATATGACACTATTGTTGCAAACGGTCACAAAGAGTGAGTTGAGCGTTGGGCGCACCATCCCTATTTTCCAATCAACCGAGCCGGGGGGCTACGGGTCAGACTGCCAACAATTTGCTGCTTCCGAAGGAGGCTCCACGTGCAAACGACTTTGAACACTCATGTCACCTTTGAAGGTGTCGGACTCCATTCCGGCATCGCAACAAAGATGACCCTGCGCCCCGCTGAGGCGGATCACGGCGTGTGGTTCAAGCGTACCGATGTTGCAGATCGCGACCCGATGGTGCCTGCGCTCTATGACGCAGTGGCGCACAAACCGCTTTGCACACGCATCGTAAACGCCGCTGGCGTCGAAGTCACAACCATCGAACATATCATGGCCGCGCTCGCAGGCTGCGGCGTGCACAACGCGCTGATCGAACTCGACGGGCCGGAAGTGCCTATCATGGATGGCTGCTCTGCCGATTTTGTGCGCGCCATCGTTGATGCTGGCGTGACCAAACAAAACGCGCCGCTTTACGCGATCGAAGTGCTGCGCAAGGTCTGCGTTTCGCAGGACGGTGCGCGCGCTGCACTGTCGCCTGCTGACGCATTGGAAATCGACTTCGAGATCGACTTTGCGGATCGCGCGATCGGCGCGCAGTCCAAGCACCTGAATATGGCCAACGGCACCTTCGTGCGCGAGCTGTCTGACAGCCGCACCTTCTGCCGCAAATCCGACATCGACATGATGCATGCCAACGGCCTTGCGCTGGGCGGCACATTTGAAAACGCGGTTGTTGTGGACGGCGATGAGGTGCTCAGCCCTGGTGGGCTGCGCCACCCCGATGAGGCCGTGCGCCATAAGATGCTGGACGCTTTGGGCGATCTGTCGCTGGCGGGTGCGCCGATTTTGGGCCGTTACCACGGTGTAAAAGCGGGCCACGCCATGACGAACAATCTGCTGCGCGCGCTGTTTGCCGATGAGGCCAACTACCGGATCGTGCGCTGCAACGCGGATCAGCTAAGCCGCCTTCCGGGCGTCGGTGTCAAACAGGCCGATCTGGCGCTGGTGGCGTAACGCAAGCTTGCGCGCTGATGGTGCAAAAACCTGCTCAAACCCGTTTTGCATGTGAAAGTCTTGTGCTAGACCTACCCGGAGGCGCCAAAGCTCCGCATGACGGGGCAGGCGGAACATTGGGGTGTGCGGGCTGATTATGCCATTCAAGAAAACGTTCAAAACAGTGGTTGCCGTATCGCTATTGGCCAGCCTTGCCGCTTGCGGCGCGCGCGAGGGTGGCGAACGCCGCGGCTTTCTGGGCTCGCTTTTTTCGGCGCAGCAGGAAACCCCGCTGGACCAGGTCGCCCCGCAGGAGATTTTCAAGCGCGGCGAGGCCGAGCTTGAAGCCGGCGACGTCGATGAGGCTGTACGCCTCTTTGGCGAGATTGAGCGCCTGTACCCCTATTCCGAATGGGCCAAACGCGCGCTGATCATGCAGGCTTTCGCCTACCACGCAGACCGCGAATACGAACAATCACGCGGCGCCGCGCAGCGGTTCATCGACTTCTACCCCGCCGATGAGGACACGCCTTACGCGCAATATTTGCTGGCGATCAGCTATTATGACCAGATCGACCAAGTGGGCCGCGACCAGGGCCTGACCTTCCAGGCATTGCAGGCCCTGCGCACAGTGATCGAACGCTACCCGGATAGCGAATATGCGCGCAGCTCCATTCTGAAATTCGACCTGGCCTTCGACCATCTCGCCGGTAAGGAAATGGAAATCGGGCGCTATTACCTCAAGCGCGGGCATTACACATCTGCGATCAACCGGTTCCGCGTTGTGGTCGAAGAATTCCAGACCACGACCCACACAGCCGAAGCGCTGCACCGGCTGGTGGAAAGCTACTTGTCGCTGGGCTTGACGGATGAGGCGCAGACCGCCGCCGCGATCCTTGGGTTCAACTATCAGTCCGATCCGTTCTACCAAGACAGCTTCGATTTGTTGGCGGGGCGGGGCTTGAAACCCGCGCCGCGTGGCACAGGCTGGCTGGTCGACATCTACCGGCAGGTGATCCGGGGCCGCTGGCTCTAGGTCGGGCGCATATGCTCAGATCGCTCGACATTCGTGACATGCTGATTATCGACCGGCTGGTTTTAGACTTCCAACCGGGCCTGAATGTGCTGACCGGGGAAACCGGTGCGGGCAAGTCTATCTTACTGGATTCATTGGGCTTTGTGTTGGGCTGGCGCGGCCGGGCAGAGCTGGTGCGCGCGGGCGCAGAGCGCGGCGAAGTTACGGCCGAATTTGATCTGCCGGACGGCCACGCTGCCCATGCGGTGCTGGATGAAGCCGGGTTTGAACCGGCAGAAGAGCTGATTTTGCGCCGCGTCAACTACCCAGACGGGCGCAAACAGGCCTGGGTCAATGACCGGCGCGCCAGTGCCGAAGTGCTGCGCGCTTTGTCGGATGTTTTGGTCGAACTCCACGGCCAACATGACGACCGGGGGTTGCTGAATGCACGCGCCCATCGCGCGCTTCTGGATCAATTTGCGGGCGTCGATCTGGGGCCGGTCAAGGCCAGCTGGCAGATCATGTCAAAAGCCCGCAAAGCACTAAAAGCAGCGGAAGCCGAACTCGCCCGGATGAGCGCGGAAGAAGATTTCTTGCGCCATTCCGTCGAAGAACTGGAAGCTTTGGATCCGCAACCCGGCGAAGAACCAGAGCTCGATACCAGACGCCGTCAGATGCAGGCAGGTGAACGGATCAAGGACGATATTTCCAAAGCACATCAAGCGCTTGGCGGCTCTGGCGCGGAAGGCATGTTGATGGACGCGGCCCGCTGGCTGGACGGCGTGGCCGACAAGGCAGACGGCCATTTGGAAGCGCCATTGGCCGCCTTGGAACGCGCCATGACCGAACTGGGTGAGGCGACACAAGGCGTTGAAGGCGCGCTCGACGCCGTGTCTTTTGACCCGTATGAGCTGGAACGCGTCGAAGAACGGCTCTTTGCCATTCGCGGGCTCGCGCGCAAACACGACGTGTTGCCCGCCGAGCTGAGTGAATTGACGCTTAAGTACCGCGAACGGCTGGACGCATTGGACGGCGGCGCGGCGGCAATTGGCGGCTTGGAACAGGCCGTTGCTGACGCGGAAGACGCCTATGGCGACGAGGCCGACAAGCTGCGCGCCCTACGCATGGATGCGGCGTTAAAACTGGACGCCGCCATGATGACTGAACTGGCACCTTTGAAAATGGAACGCGCTGTTTTCAAAACAGAAATCACAGATGAGGCCTACGGTCCCGAAGGTCATGACGCGGTCGCGTTTACCGTGGCGACCAACCCCGGCACCCCCGCAGGCCCGCTGAACAAAATCGCGTCGGGCGGGGAGCTGTCGCGGTTCTTACTGGCCCTGAAAGTCTGCCTGACAGGCACCACAGGCGGCGTCACGATGATCTTTGACGAGATCGACCGCGGCGTCGGCGGCGCGACGGCGGATGCGGTCGGGCGGCGCTTGGCGTCGCTGGCCGACGGCGCGCAGGTTTTGGTCGTCACGCATTCGCCCCAGGTCGCGGCCTTGGGCGGACATCACTGGCGGGTGCAAAAATCGGTTCAGGACGAACAGACCTTGTCGACCGTCGTGGCGCTGGACGCGGAGGCGCGGATTGACGAGATCGCGCGCATGGTCTCGGGCGACACCGTGACCGACGCCGCACGCGAAGCCGCGAAAGCCCTGCTGGCAGGCTAAGGCCGGGGCGCGTAATCCGGCCTAGTTGATCTGCACCATCTTGCCGGGGTTGAGGATGTTTTGCGGATCAAAGCTGCGCTTGATATCGGCCATCACGCCCCACGCATCCCCATGTTCTCGCGCCATATATTTCATCTTGCCTATGCCCACGCCATGCTCGCCCGTGACTGTGCCACCCATATCCAAAGCGCGCTCTGCCATCCGGTCCGACAGGCGTTTCGCCTCCGCCAGCTCATTGGGGTTGTCGGGATCCATCATCAGGATCGCGTGGAAATTTCCGTCGCCGACATGGCCCAGAATGGGCCCTTCAAGCGGGCTGTCGGCGATGTCGGCCTGGGTTTGCGTCACCGCCTCGGCCAGCTTTGAGATTGGCACGCAGATATCGGTGGACATGGCCGTGGCGCCCTTGCGCGACGCCAGGATTGCGTAATAGCCGTCATGGCGCAGCTGCCATAACGCGTTGCGATCCTCAGGCTTGGTGGCCCATTGGAAATCTGCGCCGCCGTGATCTGCCACGATCTCACCAAAGCGCGCGGACTGCTCAACCACGGCCTGATCCGATCCGTTGAATTCCACCAGCAAATGCGGTTGCGCGGGCATGTCGCGGCCCGCATAGGCGTTGAAGGCGCGTGTCGTGGCGGCGTCTACAAATTCAATCCGCGCCATGGGCAAACCCATCTGGATCGTCTCCATCACGCAATTCACAGCCGATGCCATGTCCGGAAAAGCACAAATCCCCGCCGAGATCGCCTCCGGCTGGCCCTGCAGCTTCAGCGTCAGCTCGGTGATCAGCCCCAACGTGCCCTCAGACCCCACAAAAAGATGCGTCAGATCATAGCCTGCGGCGGTTTTGCGCGCGCGTGATCCGGTGCGGATGATGCGCCCATCGGCCAGCACAACCTCCAGCCCCATGACATTGTCGGCCATCGTCCCGTAGCGCACGGTGGTGGTGCCCGAGGCGCGCGTTGAAGCCATCCCGCCAAGGGAGGCATTGGCGCCGGGATCAACAGGGAAAAACAGGCCCGTCGCCCGCAGATCTTCGTTCAGCGCCATGCGGGTTAACCCGGGTTGCACGCGCACATCCATGTCCTGCGCGTTCACCTCAATAACCTGCGCCATGCGGGAAAAATCCACCGTCACCCCGCCTTGCAGCGCCAAAGCGTGCCCTTCCAGAGAGGTCCCCGTGCCCCATGGAATAACGGGGCAGTCATGTTTTGCGCAGATTTTAACCAGCGCGCTGACCTCAGCCGTGGTTTCGGGGTAGGCGACCGCATCGGGCGGCATCGGGGTGTAATAAACTTCCGATTGGCCATGAATGTCGCGATCCGACTTGGAGGTGGCGCACCTTTCCCCTAAGAGGGTTTTAAGCTCTTGAATTGCTTCGGCGATGGTCATGCGTTGGTGGCCTTTCACGGGTGTGGTGCGATGTTAGGCCAGGGATGGCCGCAGGGAAAGCGCAAGGCGGGTATGGCCGAGCCGAAAAAATCCATGTTGGGGGACCAGCTGGGCGAGGTCGTCCAAAGCTGCAAAAGCGGCTGGGCGGTGTTGAAACATCGCGGCCCCTCCGCCCTGCAATTCTGGTTCATCGCCTTGCTGGTTGGGATTGCGGCAGGGTTTGCGGCAGCAGGGTTTCGCATTTCCATCGAATGGCTTCAGGGCGTGCTTTATGACGCCAAAGATATTCGCAGCCTGCAGGAACTTGTCACCGATCTGGAATGGTACTTCATCCTGACGATCCCGGTCCTGGGCGGGTTGATCACCGGCGCGATCTTGCATTTCTTTACACCTGACGCACGCGCGCGCTCGGTTGCCGAAGTCATCCACGGCGCCGCAATGAACAACGGCAGGGTTGAAAAACGCGCGGGGCTTGCCTCCGCCGTGGCGTCGATGATCACGCTGTCCACAGGCGGCTCGACAGGGCGGGAGGGGCCGGTCGTCCACCTTGCTGGCGTCATATCCAGCTGGGTGTCGGGCTTCATCAAGGCCGACGGCATCACCGGGCGCGACCTGTTGGGCTGCGCCGTGGCTGCGGCGGTGTCGGCCAGTTTCAACGCGCCAATTGCCGGCGCGCTGTTCGCATTGGAAGTGGTGTTGCGCCATTTCGCCGTGCACGCCTTCGCGCCGATTGTGATTGCCAGCGTGGCCGGGACCGTCATCAGCCGGTCGATCTTTGGCGATGTGCCCGAATTCGTGCTGCCCGACGATTCCGCGCTCAGCTTTTATCGTGAACTTCCGGCCTATCTGATCCTCGGCTTGCTCAGCGGTTTGGTCGCAGTGGTCATGATGCGCACCGTGTTTTGGGCGGACAATGTCGGCACTTGGTTTCAGCGCGTCACACGGTTGCCCCGCTGGCTGCGCCCGGCCGTCGCGGGCCTAATGCTGGGTGCGATCGCGATTTATTTTCCGCATATCATCGGGGTTGGCTATGGGACGACCTTTGCTGCCCTGACCGGCGATATGATGCTTTACGAGGCTGTGGTTTTTACCGTCATCAAAGTCATTGCCGTGGCGATCACAATGGCCGGGCGCATGGGGGGCGGCATCTTTTCGCCCGCGCTGATGGTGGGCGCGCTCACGGGGCTCGCCTTTGGGATGATCGCCACCAGCATCTTTCCCGAAGTGTCCGGTGCGCTCACACTTTACGCGCTTGCGGGTATGGGCGCGGTCGCAGCGGCGGTGCTGGGAGCGCCGATCTCGACCACTTTGATCGTGTTTGAACTAACGGGCGATTGGCAATTGGGCCTTGCGGTTATGGTCGCCGTGTCGCTGTCCAGCGCTGTGTCCAGCAAGCTAGTTGACCGGTCCTTCTTCCTGACCCAGTTGGAGTCGCGCGGCATCCATCTTGCGGCGGGCCCGCAGGCCTATTTGCTCTCGATGTTCCGCGTCGCAATGGTGATGCGTGCACCCGACCATCCGCGCGCCGCCGATGAGGCGGAGGTTCTGGCAATGGTCGCGGACGGCATCTACCTCAGCCCCAACGCCACCTTAGAAGACGCCATGCCGATCTTTGAGGAAACTAACAACATCTTCCTGCCCGTCGTCCGATTGGGACCGGAGGGCGAAACGCCAGAGATATTAGGCGCGCTTTTCCAAGTCGATGCATTGAAGCAATATAGTCGTGCCTTGGCGGCAACGGCGGCCGAAGAACACTCCTAGACCGCCGGTTGCGTCGTCTGTCGCGTTCAGGTCTTCTCGACCGTCACCTTATCTGAGTAAAACGCCAAATGCCCGGCGATCTGCTCCAACCCCTCTTTGGGGTTTTCATAGGACCAGGCGGCGTTCACGATTGGCCCGCTCTTGGCTTGCAGTGTAAAATAGGTCGCGTCGCCCTTATGCGGGCAATGGGTCGTATGGTCGGTTTGGTCGAAAAATGCCATGGCCAGATCAGCGCGCGGGACATAAAGCACGGGCGCCATGTCGCCCTCTTTCAGGATAATCACATCGGCGCTCTCGCCCAGAACCGCGCCAGCGGCACGGATGGAATAAGTGTCTGTTGCCTTGGACAACGTGATGTAATCGGACATGATTTCGTCCTCCCTAAATTCAAGTCTCGTCTCAATAGACGCGCTGTATGACAGCTTTACGTCAGTCATGACAAGGGCAGGGATGCCGCAGGGCTACAGCGGGGCCGTGGCCGCCGATAGCCAGTCGGCGACGTCGCTCTCCACCGACAGCACCTGCGCGACATGCGCGTGATAGGCGTTGATCCAGTCGCGCTCCGCCGGGCTGAGCATCTCCGTGGTGATCAGGCGGCGATCAATTGGCACCCAGGTAAGAGTTTCAAACCCCAGTTGATCGCGCCCGTCGCCCTTTTCAGCTGCTTTTTCGACCACGATCAGGTTCTCGATGCGGATGCCGAACGCGCCTTCGCGGTAGTAGCCCGGCTCATTGGACAGGATCATGCCCTCCTGCAAGGGAACGTCACTGACGCGGCTGAGCCGCTGCGGCCCCTCATGCACCGACAGATAGGCGCCGACGCCGTGCCCAGTGCCATGGTCGTAATCCATCCCTTCGCGCCACAAGGGCGCGCGCGCAAGCGCATCCAGATCGCGGCCGGCACATCCGCGCGGGAATCGCGCCTGCGAGATCGCAATCATGCCCTGCAGCACCAATGTGAAGCATTTGCGTTGCTCATCCGTGGGCGCACCAATGGCGATGGTGCGGGTGATGTCCGTGGTGCCATCCACATATTGCCCGCCGGAATCGACCAGAAGCAGGCCTTGTTCGACGGTGGCATTCGTCTCTTCCGTCACCCGGTAATGCACGATCGCGCCGTTGGCATTGGCCCCCGAAATCGTCTCAAAGCTGATGTCGCGCAGCGCGTTGGTGCCCGCGCGGAACCCTTCAAGCGCCTTGGCCACGTCAATCTCGGTAAGGCTGCCCACAGGCTGCGCGTCCAGCCAGGCAAGGAAATGAACCATCGCATGCGCGTCGCGCAGATGCGCCGCGCGCGCGCCTTCAATCTCAACCGGGTTCTTGCGGGCCTTGGGCAGGATGCAGGGGTCCATCGCGTAGTCGATCTCGACCCCGGCCTCTTGCAGGATGTGCGTCACCGCCAAAGGCGCGCTGCCCGCGCCGACGCGGACAGGGCCGTCCAGCTTTGCGATGACCTGCGCAAACGCGTCCGGGCTATGCAAGGTGATGGCGGGGTCAGGGCCCAGATGCGCAACGCGCGCGGCATCAATAAACAGATCAACGCGCGCGTCGTCATGGATCACCGCGAAACACTGGACAATCGGGATGCGCGGGATGTCGTTCCCCCGAATATTCAGCAGCCAACAAATTGAATCTGGCAGTGTCAGGACCGCCGCCTTATGGCCTTTGTCGCGCAGTTTTTCGGCGATCTCATCGCGTTTCTCGACGGAGCGCTTGCCGCTCAGCTCAATAGGGTAGGCGTCGACAGATTCCGCGGGCCGTGCGGGCCGGTCGTCCCAGATCGCGTCCACAAAATTGTCCGACGGCTCCAACGTAATTCCGGTGCCGTCCAGCCCGTCCTTGATCTCGTCGATCTGTAATTTGGTAAACAGCCAAGGGTCAAATCCAACTTTGCCAGTCGTCAGTTGTTCCTTCAGCCAGTCTTCGGGTTTGACCTCCGGCCAATGGACGGGGGTAAAGTGTTCGGTGTCGACCTGTTCTTTGACCTGCACGCGGTAGCGGCCATCGATGAACACACCGGCGACCTCGTTTAGGGCGATGCAAAACCCGGCGGAGCCCGTAAACCCGGTCAGCCACGCCAAACGCGCGTCGCAATCGGCGACATATTCGCCCTGATGCGCATCGGCGCGCGGGATCAAAAAGCCGTCAAAGCCTTCTTTTTCAAGCACTTGCCGCAAGGCTTTCAGCCGTGGCGGGCCCTGATCGGGGGAGGTCGACGCCTCATAGCTTTGAAACATCAGCTCGCCCGTTTCATGCCCATGATGCGCGCCCGGGCGCGCGGGTCGCTGTCAAATAGCGCGGCCAGCTGTTCGGTCATCGCACCGGCCAATTGTTCGACATCGGTGATGGTCACGGCACGGTCATAATAGCGGGTCACGTCATGGCCGATGCCGATCGCGATCAGCTCAACCGCCTTGCGTTTTTCGACCATGGCGATCACGTCACGCAGGTGTTTTTCCAAGTAATTCGCGGGGTTAACGGACAAAGTTGAATCGTCCACCGGGGCCCCGTCAGAAATCACCATCAGCACTTTGCGGCTTTCAGGCCGGCCCAACATGCGTCGGTGCGCCCATTCCAGCGCCTCGCCGTCGATGTTTTCCTTCAGCAAGCCTTCCTTCATCATCAGACCCAAATTGGGCCGCGTGCGACGCCACGGCGCATCGGCGCCTTTGTAGATGATGTGGCGCAGATCGTTCAGGCGGCCGGGCTGTTGCGGGCGGCCTTCGTTCAACCAACCTTCGCGGCTTTGCCCGCCTTTCCAGGCGCGGGTCGTGAAGCCCAGAATTTCGGTTTTGACCTGACAGCGTTCTAGCGTGCGCGCCAATACATCGGCGCAGATCGCGGCAATGGAAATCGGCCGTCCGCGCATCGAACCGGAATTGTCCAAAAGAAGCGTGACACAGGTGTCGCGGAATTCCATGTCCTTTTCCTGCTTGAAGCTCAGCGGGGTCGTCGGGTTCGCGACCACACGGGCAAGGCGTCCGGCGTCCAGAATGCCTTCTTCAAGGTCAAATTCCCAAGACCGGTTTTGCTGGGCCTGCAAGCGGCGCTGCAGTTTATTCGCCAGCCGCGACACGGCACCCTTCAACGGGTCAAGCTGCTGGTCAAGATAGGCGCGCAGCCGTTCCAGCTCAGCCGGTTCGGCCAGATCCTCGGCCTTGATCTCCTCGTCGAACTCGGTTGAGAACACGATGTAATTGGCGTCAGCCTCGGAATGCGGCGGCGGTGGAGGTGGGTCCATCGGTGCCTCCCCCTCGGGCAATTCCGCCTCGTCGCCCATCTCTGCATCGGCCATGTCGTCAAGCTGAACTGTCGCGTCGGAGGCGTCCTGCTGCTCCTCCTGCGACTGCTCGGGGGACGCATCGGCATCTTCCGAATTGTCTTCCTTGTCAGCGTTGGACTGATCATCCTGATCGGCCTCTTCCTGATCGTCAGACGCCTCGTCCTGCTGGTCGTCATCAATGTCATCAGGGTCGTCGCCCAGCTGGTCGCCATATCCCAGATCGTCAATGATCTGGCGCGCAAATTTCGCAAACTGGGTTTGATCGGACAGCACGTCTTGCAGATTGTCGAGCGTGCCACCGGCGGCGCCCTCGATGAAATCTTTCCACAAATTCATGACGTTATCTGCGGCGGGCGGCAGATCGCGCCCGGTTGCGAGATGCCGGATCAGGTAGCCTGCGGCGACCGAAAGCGGCGCTTGCGCATTCTCGGTGATCTGGCCGTAGCCTTTGCGTTCAGCCTCCGTGCCGATCTTGGCGTCGATATTGCCTGCGGTGCCGGGCATGGTGCGCGCGCCCATTGCCTCGCAGCGGGCGGTTTCCATCGCGTCATACAGATCGCGCGCCATATTGCCCTGAGGCAGGTATTTATTGGCGGTTGATGCATTGTGGAAGCGGCGGCGCAGCGCATAGGCATCGGCGGTGCCACGCGCCAGCAAAACCTCATCGCGGGTCATCCGCCGCGTGACCTGCGGCAGGCGCACCTGATCATTGGTCATGCCGGGCGGGTCGACCGAATAGCTGACGCCCAGATCGGGGTCATTGGCCAATGTCTTGGTGGCCTCGGCCAATGCCTTTTTGAACGGATCGGCGGGGTTGTCGTTTTGTGCCATAGCGCGTGCAGACCTTGTGAATTGCGTCTGCAATTTAGGGCGCTTGGGTTGAAAAGACCATGCCCCTGATGCGCCATTTTGGCGCGCATGTCCGCGCGTCTTAGTCGGTGCCGGTCAGGATCAGCGAGCGGCACTCCGCAATCATCTGTTCCGACGCGGCGCGGGCGTTTTCGGCGCGGCGTGTGTCGAATGAATAATTCGCGTCATTCAGGATTGCGGCGTGGCTGCGCCATGCATCGAACTTCCAGTTGGCCGCCTGGGCCGCTGGCATGCCGTAAGCCACGGCGGCGGGCAAAACAGCATCCAACATCAAATCAAACATCGCCATGCGTTCGCGCACGGTTTCAAATGTTTCGGTGCTGGCATTGTTGATGTGATTGGCCATGGCCGAATAACGCCCGGCGCATTGCGCGAAGGCTTGCGCCCGCTCCGAGGGGGAAACGGGGATGGTGGCCAGGGCCGGGGCGCTTATCAAGCTCATCCACAAGCCCACTAAAAAGGTCTGTCGCAAAACTGTCATATGACAAGTTTATGACGGAACGTCTCACCACCAAGTAAATTCTGCCTGAAAAATAGGCAAAATGAAAACTAAACTGTCATGATGCAAATGGGTGACGATTTGGTCCTGTTTTGAGCGCCAATTACACCAGATAGGGCGCAAAATGCGCCCCAGCCCCCAACAAATTGTGCCACGCGGTGCGCGCGGCTCTTAGCTGTCTTCGTCGAAACCGTCGGTCTCGAAGCTGACTTTGGCCTCTGGGTCGATGTCAAAAGGCTCGGTCGCAATTTCGTTGAAATTGTCCATCTCGGCCACGCCGGGCAGGGTTTGGCCCGCGTCGTCGATGAAGGCCAGGCGGGGGCGGTAGGTCTTGCCGCCAATCACGATCTCGCCCTCGTCCAGCGCGAAGGCCAGCTCGGTCATGATGCCTTCGACGTTGGCCTTGGCCAGCTTTTCGCCCATCGCGTCCTCAAACATCGGCAATAGGCTATGCGCGATCAACGTGTTGGCCGCCGACGCAAGGTCGGCATGGGCGGGCTGGTAATCTTCGGGCAGCTCAGCGCCAATGGTCATCTTCATGTCGGGCCTCTTTGGTCATGTGACATCATGTTTGAGCCAATGGTTGCCGAGCCAATCGGACGAAAATGCGGCGGTTTTACGGAAAATTAGAACAAACCGGTGGCCCAAAAAGGTAAACGGGCCCCGCGATGCGAGACCCGTTACCGTTCAAAACCTGAAGGTTGGCTTAGCCCAGGCTCACGCTCGCGGCGCTTTCGGGCAGCTCTTCGTCAAAGCAGCGCTGGTAGAATTCTGCCACTGTCTCGCGCTCCAGCTCGTCGCATTTGTTGAGGAACGAGGTGCGGAACGCGTAGCCAACATCGTTGAAAATCATGGTGTTTTGCGCCCACGCGATGACGGTCCGCGGCGACATCAGCGTCGACAGGTCGCCATTCATAAATGCGGTCCGTGTCAGGTCGGCCACCGTCACCATCTGGCCCACGGTCTTGCGTCCGGCCTCGGTGTTGTAGTTCGGGTTCTTGGCCAGCACGATCGCGGCTTCCGCGTCATGGCTGAGGTAATTCAAAGTGGTCACCAGCGACCAGCGGTCCATCTGGCCTTGGTTGATTTGCTGCGTGCCGTGGTACAGCCCGGTTGTGTCGCCCAGACCAACGGTGTTGGCGGTCGCAAAAATGCGGAAATAGGGGTGCGGCTCGATCACTTTGTTCTGGTCCAGCAGCGTCAGCTTGCCGTCCACTTCCAGCACGCGCTGGATCACGAACATCACATCCGCGCGTCCCGCATCATATTCGTCAAACACAATCGCGGTCGGGTTGCGCAAGGCCCAGGGCAGGATGCCTTCCTGAAATTCGGTGACTTGCACGCCGTCTTTCAGCTTGATCGCATCTTTCCCGATCAGGTCGATGCGGGAGATGTGGCTGTCGAGGTTGACCCGCACGCAGGGCCAGTTCAGCCGCGATGCCACCTGTTCGATATGGGTCGATTTCCCCGTGCCGTGGTAGCCTTGGATCATCACCCGGCGGTTGTGCGAAAAGCCTGCCAGAATGGCCAGCGTTGTGTCCGGGTCGAACTTGTAGGTGCTGTCGATGTCGGGCACCCGGTCGGTGCGCTCGGCGAAGCCTTTGACCTTCATGTCGCTGTCGATGCCAAACACTTCGCGAACCGAAATCTCATCTGTCGGTTTCGCGTTCAAATCTATGCTGCCATCTGCCATTGTCATGTCCTCTGATCTGTCCGTGGCGGCATGCAACAATTTGCGGCGAAGGGCAAGGGGAAGCGGCTGCGTTGTCACGTCGCGCGCGGCTTGTTAAGCCTTGGGTCGCGGCGCCCGCCGTCCCATATCCTTTGCGAGAGCCCGATTTGTCCGAAATCAAGAATATCCTGCTGCTTTCGGTCGAGGATCTGAATGATTGGATCGAGCCTTTGGGCGGGCATGCCGATGCGGTAACGCCGAACCTCAAAAGGCTGGCGGCGCGTGGCACGGTGTTTGACGCGGCCTTCACACCCGCGCCCGCCTGTTCGCCCGCGCGCACGGCGACCCTGTTTGGTCAGGCCCCGTGGCGCACCGGGATTTACGGCAACGAACAATCCTGGGCCATGGCCTACCCGCCGCATCAGCGCCTGTCGATTGTGGGGCAGGCGCGCAGCGCGGGTTGGCGCACTATCGGGGCGGGTAAAGTGTTTCACTTGGGCAAATCGGGCCTTGATCAGGAAGATTGGGACGCGGTCTTCTACGAACGCCCCGAGCGGTTTGAGCCGATCTCGCGCGCGGTCAAAAACGGGCTCTTTGCCCCGCGCGAAGATTTTGGTCCCAGCGACCGCCCGCTGGAGCAATTTCAAGACATGCAGCTCTGCACCAAGATGATCAATCAGATGCGCAAAGGCGACACCGGAAAGTTCTGGGCGCATGGCATTTACCGGCCGCATTTGCCCTTCGTGGCCCCGCGCCAGTTTTTCGATCATATTCCGGCGGAGGTGCGCATGCCGCCCTCCTTCGGCAACAGGGTGTTTGATCCGCGCGACGACACCGAGTTGGCCGATTTGCCAGACCATGCCTTCGTGATGGCGCGGCGCTGGACCGGTCGGGTGCTGGACGATACCGGCGAATACAACGACTTCCTGCGCGCCTATCTGGCCTGTGTCGCCTATGCTGATTTTCTGGTCGGGCGCCTGTTGGATCATCTTGATGACACGGGTCTGTCGGAAAGCACCCTGATCGTACTTTGGTCCGATCACGGCTGGCAGCTTGGTGAAAAGCTGGCCTTCCGCAAGTTTTCCCTCTGGGAACGCGCGTTGCGGGTGCCTTTGATGATGGCCGGGCCCGGCGTGCCTGTCGGGCGCAACTATGAACCGGTCTCGCTGCTCGATATCTATCCCACGCTGATGGAAGTGCTAGATCGGCAGGCCCCGCATGCGCTGGACGGCCAAAACCTGTGGCCGCTTTTGCGTGGCGAGCGCGGGCGCGGCTACGCGATCTCGGCCTTTGATGCGCCCGCTGGCGGCCCGCCACCTTTGCCACGTCTGTCCGTGTCGATCCGCAGCGACACCTACCGGTTGATCCACTACTTCGACGGCACGGGTGAGCTTTACGATCACCGGTCCGACCCGTTCGAACGCCATTCCCTACTGGAACCCGATGCGTTTGTAGCTGAACAAGCGCTCGATGATGAAACGATCCGCCTGATCGAACTGATCCCGGACTTCACCGACCCGCTGGTGGAGGGCGACTTGCCGCGCGACTTGAACACGCTATTTCTTCCCAAAGCCAAAAAGAAACCCGCTGAAATCACGCGTTGATGTGATCGGATTTGAAACTAATCCACAACATCGAACGTTATTCTAATGGGAAGGGGCCGTCCCTCGCGCGCCCCTCGACAGCTCCGACTTTGCAGGGTTGGGAGAACTTGCAAAGTTGGCGGGGAGCGGCGCATCAGGAATTGACCTTATTGCCCGCTCCCTTCTTTGCTTCCTGCTAGATCAATCTCCGAAGCTGCGGCTGTCCTTGATCTGATCCCAGGCCCAGACGACTTGCTGTAGCTGGTCCTCATCGGCGCGGTTGCCGCCGTTCATGTCGGGGTGCAGCACTTTGATCAGAGATTTATAGAGCTTGCGCAGCTCCTTTTTCGACATGTCCGGCTTGCCGTCGAGAATTTCCAGCGCCTGACGCTCGGTCGGCGGCAATTTGCGGCCCGCATTGCCGCCATTGCGGCCGGGGTTGCGCGTGGCGTTTTCGCCCAGCACGGCCATCGGATCATCCACGCCAAGGCGCGACCAGGCGCGCTGCTCCTCGCCCTTCTTCATGGGCTTGGTGGGGCGTTCCCAGACCTTGTCTGACGACATCTGGCGCTCCATTTCCTCCTGCGTGTGGGTCTCGAAGAAGTTCCATTTCAGGTTGTACTCGCGCGCATGCGCTTTGCAGAACCAGTAGAAATCATCCAGCACGTCGGGGCTTTTGGGCGCGCGGTACTGGCCCGCTTCCTCGCAGCCCGGTGCCTCGCATTGACGTTGGGAGGTTTCAACAGCACCCGACATGCCGCGACGCCCCTTGGCGCGCTTCTTTTTGTCGGTGGAGACGGAAATATCAAATTCAAATGGATCAAAAGGGGCGCGCGCCATGAACAAGCCTTTCGTAAATGGAGAGACGAGTTTAAGGTTTTTACGGCTGAGTTGAAGAGGGAAGTTGGAATAAAATGGGGATTGTTTCAGAAATCGAGCGAAAGCTGGCCGACGCCTTCGCCCCGCGCGTGCTGGAAGTGGTCGATGACAGCGAGGCGCATCGCGGCCACGCGGGCTTTCAGGAAGGCGGCGAGAGCCATTTCAACGTCAAGATCGTCTCCGACGCCTTCGCGGGCCAAACCCGCATCGCGCGGCACCGGGCGGTGCACAAGGCGCTCGGCCCCGAGATCATCTCCCGCATCCACGCGCTCGCTCTCGACCTGTCGGACTGACGTCCGCCGCGATGATTTTGCTCTTCGAGGAGGCTTTGCCTCCTCAGCCGCAAGGGCAGACACCTCCAGGATATTTCCGACCAAATGGAAACGCGCCTGCGCCTCAAGCGCTACTCCGCCGCCAGCTTGTCCTTGTCGGTGGGCTCATCGCCGAATTCTTCGTTTTCCTCAGCGATTTCCAGCGCTTCCTCATCCATATACGGCTCGTCCTCAGCCGCCTGGTCGTCAGGATGGGGCAGCGCCAGCGTTTCGTCCTCCGCGGCGCTGGGCCGGCGAAACACCAGCATCGAATGGTATTTCACCGTTTTCGACGTCAGCCCCTGGCGTTCCTCGCAGGGCAGGGTGTCGGCGCGCAGGTATTCCCAGCCATGCGCGCCCATCTCGTTCATCAGATGCGTCACCGCATTGGCAAATTTGGCGCTGTTGCCGCGCACGCCCTTGGCGGATTTGCCTTTTCGCGGCGCGGGTACGGCGCGGTATTCAAATGCGGACATGCTCAAACTCCCCAAGCGGTTCTCGGGGTCAGCTACCATTTGCGGTGGGGGGCGATCAAGGGGAAGGATGGCGTTCTGCGGGCGCTGACCCAGGGTCAACGGGGCCGCCGGTGGGCAAGGCCGAAGCCCTCATGACACCCGAAAAAGCCGCAAAAAAGAAGGCGGGACGCGGCCGCTGCTTGCCGCGTCCCGCCCGCTCAACGCCCGCGCAGGAAGACCGCAGGCGCGGAGGGGGATTGCCCAACGCGCAGATGACGCCAAATGCCAACCAACCCAATCGCGATCCAGCTGATCTGGATCAGCATCGAGGCCAAGTTGAACGCCGAGACGAGGGAGATCAGGACAAGAACCGCCCCGACGACATTTGTCAGCGCATAGAGCACGCCATTCCCGTCGAGCCGCCCAAGCTGCAACGCCGCAAAACCGCCCAGATAGGTGACAAACCCCAGGACGCCGCAAAGCTGCAACACCACATGCATATCAAGCGCAGGGAAGGCCGTTTGCAAAATGGTAAACATAAGAGCTGATCCGACTTGGTGATGACGTAACGGCAGCTTGTCGCGGGTTTTGCCCCCAATCCAGAGCCCACCCGCCGGGTTTCACGGGACATTCACGGTTTTGGGGTCCGTTTTGACGCAGCGGTGACGAAGGACGTGTCAATCACCCGCATGCGCCCTATCAGGTGGGCACGACGACGCTGAGCTACGATGCCAATGGCAACATGACCGCGGGCATCGACGGCAAGGTCATGAGTTATGACGCCGAGAACCGGCGGATTTCCGTGCTCAAAGGCGGCGTGCTGACGGAATATGTCTACGGCGCTGATGGCAGCCGATTGAAGCTGATCACGGGCGGGCAAACCACCGTGACCTTCGCCGAGGTGGAAATCCGCACCTTCCTGTCGGGCGCGGAGACGATCTTCACCCAGCCCCATCCGCTGATCCGGCTCGAAAGCGGGCTGACGCCGAGCTACATGCACCGCGACCACCTAAACTCCGTCCATCTGGTGATGAGTGACACGGGCGCAGTCGCCGACCGCCGCACCTACAAACCCTTCGGCGAGATGCGCAGCTGGACCGACCCGGCACATGTCCAGGACGCCAAAGGCTGGATCGGAGAACGCTACGACGCAGGCGCCGACCTCCAATACCTCAACGCAAGATACTACGACCCACAACTCGGCATCTTCCTGCAGCCCGATTGGTGGGAGGTGACAGAGCCAGGCGTCGGGACCAACAGGTATGCGTATGCAGCAAACGATCCGATTAATAAAATGGATCCGTTAGGCAATGCCTCAGAAAAAGAAGCTAAGGCAATATCAGAGGACACTTACTTCGATGATGACGATATAGAAAAGGGCACTGGCCTGCCTGATAATATCGAGCTTGCAAGTGAGGCTCAGTTGGAAAAATTAGGTTTGGCAGACCTAACGCTCAAAGACAAATCATCAGGTCTGCACGTGAATGTCTACATCAATGCAACTACAGGTGAAGTAATTGTCGGGTTTCGGGGGTCTGAAGGTAAGTATAACGATTGGGTCGAAAACAACATTGCGCAGGGTCTTACAGGGGTCGCTCCACAATATACCCAAGCGACTAAGATCGGTGTGGCTGCCGGAAAATCTGCGAAAGAAAACGGCTACAAAGTATCTTTTACGGGCCATTCACTAGGTGGTGGGCTTGCGCTAAAAGCAAGCTTGGCTGCCGGAAAATTAGACGAAAGGTTTTTAGACGCCAAGACATTTAACGCGGCCGGACATTTTGGTCACATCCCGTCTGCGGGACCAAGAGACCTATCGAATCTTCAAAACCACGTCATAATAGGTGACCCACTGTCGATGCTAAATCATAATCATCCTCTTCAAAACGTACCTGGAAAAAATACTTACCACCCTCCAGTTGCTTTTCTAGGCTCAATCAAGAATCATTATATTGATGCTTTTGACGGAAGGTTTTAAGGGATTGGAAAAACGGTACAAATTCGTAGTCCTTCTTGCGCTACTTACGCTGTCAGGCTGCAATACAATGTTTGTTGGCACTTATTTCGAGCTACAAAGGAAGCAAGCGAGTGGTGAAACTATACTTCGTTTATCCAACGCAGTTAGAGCCGTTTCTTTGGAGTTGGGAGGGGAGTGCCCAGACCCTTCCGACAAAGACAAAAGTTCTCTGCGATGTACGTTTACCGACATTGTCGGTTTGAGGAATATTCAGCTTAATGAAACGCTAGACGGCAATTACATCTTTGTTGGAGTTTCGTCAGAAGTCGGTAGTTTTTTCCCTTTCAACGAAGATCGGCTTGATTCTTTTGTTTCTGATACCCATTTAAAAGCGGAAAATTTAATGTTCAAAGCGTTAGAAGGGATAGAATTCACTTCCATTACAAGAACTTATACTGGCTTCGATAAGGTGGAATCCCTTTTCGACTCAGACTGAGACTTCCTTCTAAATTTGTGGAGGTGAATATTATGTCATTCCACAATCCGATGCCCCACCGACCGCTCTCCAATCCTGCGCTTCACCAACCCATTCGCCCCTTCAATCCGCCCGCGCAGCTCCGCCGTAACCGACCGCGCCTCTGACCCGTTCCGAATAACGCGCGGGGTGATCAGCACCAACAGCTCCGTTTTACCAACTCGGTCGCCTTTGCTCCGAAACAGGCTGCCGAGAATAGGCACATCGCCTGCCAACGGCACTTTGGAAGTAGTCTTGTTCTGACTCTCTTGAATCAAACCGCCTAGAGCAATCGTCTGCCCGCTATCCACCGCGATATTCGTGTTGATCCGCCGTTGGGATTTGGTCGGGCCGAGTATGCAGGGATGCCCTTCGTTCACGCCAAATATAGGGTGGGCAATGCTGCCTGCCTGACCAAAACCAAAACCTTTCCAAATACTTAAGAAATTTGGAAAGGTGCTTTATATCAGAGGTTTACAAGAATCCCCGCATGCGGGGGAGCGCTTATGAACCGAGTTTTTGGGCCACCAGCTGGTTTACAGCCTTCGGATTGGCCTTCCCTCCGGTCGCCTTCATAACCTGCCCCACGAACCAGCCCGCCAGCTTCGGGTTTTCCTTGGCTTTCGCCACCTGATCCGGGTTCGCTGCGATGATCTCGTCCACCGCTTTTTCAATCGCCCCCGTATCCGTGACCTGCTTCATTCCTCGGGCCTCAACAATCTCCGCCGGGTCGCCACCCTCGGAATAGACGATCTCGAACAGATCCTTGGCAATCTTGCCGGAAATGGCGTCGCTGGTGATCAGGTCAATGATCCCGCCCAGCTGCCCCGGGCTGACAGGGCTGTCGCTGATGGATTTGTCGTCGTCCTTCTTCAACCGCCCGAACAGCTCATTGATCACCCAGTTCGCCGCCAGCTTCCCGTCACGCCCCTCGGCCACCTGCTCGAAATAGGCCGCGTCAGCCGTATCGGCCGTCAGAACGGAGGCGTCATATTCCGACAGCCCGAAATCACCCATGAAGCGCAGCCGTTTCTCATCGGGCAGCTCCGGCAGTTTCGACGCAAGGTCGTCCACCCAATCCTGCTCAATCTCCAAAGGCAGCAGATCGGGGCAGGGGAAGTAGCGGTAATCATGCGCCTCCTCCTTGGACCGCATCGAGCGCGTCTCGCCCTTGTCGGGGTCATAGAGCCGGGTTTCCTGATCGACAGTGCCGCCGCCCTCGACGATAGCGATCTGGCGCTTGGCCTCGACCTCAATCGCCTGCTGGATGAAGCGCAGGGAGTTCATGTTCTTGATCTCGCACCGCGTGCCGAGATGGGAGAAATCCTGCGTCTCCTGATATTTTTCATAGGCGCCGGGCAGGCAGATGGAGACGTTCACATCTGCGCGCAGGTTGCCGTTCTGCATGTTGCCGTCGCAGGTGCCCAGATAGCGCATGATCTGGCGCAGCTTGGAGACATAAGCGGCGGCCTCCTCAGGCCCACGAATGTCGGGGCGGGAGACGATCTCCATCAGGGCGACGCCGGTGCGGTTGAGGTCCACAAAGGACATAGTCGGGTCCATGTCGTGGATCGATTTGCCCGCATCTTGTTCAAGATGGATACGCTCAATGCGAACGGTGCGCGCGATGCCCGGTTCCATATCGACATGCACCTCACCCTCGCCCACGATCGGATGGTAAAGCTGGCTGATTTGGTAACCCTGCGGCAGGTCGGGGTAGAAGTAATTTTTGCGGTCAAAGGCGGAATAGAGGTTGATGTCAGCCTTGAGGCCCAACCCGGTGCGCACGGCTTGGGCGACGCACTCCTCATTGATCACCGGCAGCATGCCGGGCATGCCCGCGTCCACGAAGGCCACGTTGGAATTGGGTTCCGCCCCAAACAAGGTGGAGGCGCCCGAGAACAGCTTGGCGTTGGTTGCGACCTGTGCGTGGACCTCAAGGCCGATGACCAGCTCCCAATCATGTTTCGCGCCAGCGATCACTTTGGGTTTCGGGGTCTCATATGTGAGGTCCAGCATGGGGCGGCTCCGTATCAGAAAGCGTGTCAGAAGTACCGTTTGGCTTTTAGGCGAGGGCACGGGGGCGGGCAAGCGTCTTTGCCGGGAGGGGGCCTTGGTAAGTTGCACCTGTTTTGGAAACAATATGGCGAAATACAAAGTATTGTCGGCGTTTGAGCGCCGATTAAGACGGGCGCGTTGCTATGCGAGTGGGTTTCTGATTTGAGTTCCGCCTATGCGCAAGTTTGGATGGATTGTGGTTTTGGCCGCCGGGATTGTTGGCGGTGATGTCGTGCCCGCGTGCGCGCAGCAAGTGGCTGTGCTTGAGGCGCCTGCCTCTGCGCAAACTGCAGCGCGGCCCAATGTGCGCCCATCCTACCGCCCGCGGGCGCGCTGGGACTATCAGCGCGACGGGTATTTGTGGACGCGCGCGACGATGAGCGCGGTTCTGGCGCATGGTCGCCCGCTGGTGGAAATGGTGCCCGATGATATTGCGGCCTGGTGCCCGGCCTACCCGGATCATGGGCCCGAGAAACGCGCGGCGTTTTGGACCGGCATGATCTCGGCGCTGGTGAAGCATGAAAGCACGTTTCGCGAAACCGTGGTGGGTGGCGGCGGCAAATGGGTGGGGCTGACGCAAATTCTGCCCGCAACAGCGCGGGGTTATGAATGCCGTGCCCGAACCCGGAGCGCGTTGCAAAACGGACCCGCCAATCTAAGCTGCGCGGTGCGTATCATGGCCGTGACGGTACCGCGCGATGGGGTTGTGGCGCAAAAGAACGGGCGCAGCGCCGGGGTGGCGGCGGATTGGGGCCCGATGATGTTCCGCGCAAAACGCTCCGAAATGCAGGCCTTCACACGCAAGCAGAGCTATTGTCGGCTGCTGTCATCCGTCAAACCGGCACAACGGCCCGGTCGCGAGTGATCCAAAGGCGCGGCTGCGCCGCACGCTATGATTTTGCTCTTTGAGGAGGCTTTGCCTCCTCAGCCGCAAGGGCAAACACCGCCAGAATATTTCTGACCAAATGGAGAGACGCGCCCTTCAGCGCCCGCCGGAGACGTCGAGCGCAGTACCGGTGATATAGCTGGCGCCTTCTCCCAAAAGGAACAGGATCGCATGCGCGCATTCCTCTGCGTCGCCGGGGCGTTTCATCGGTACCGAGTCAGCCAGGTCGTCGCACCGGTCAGGCAATCCGCCTTTGGCGTGGATTGCGGTCTCGATCAGGCCGGGGCGGATGGCGGCAACGCGGATCCCTTCGGCGGCCACTTCGTCGCTGAGGCCTTTGGTGAAAATATCAATACCGGCTTTGGTGGCGGCATAGTCGACATATTGGTTCGCTGATCCCAACCGCGCGGCAGCCGAGCTGGTGTTAACGATCACCCCGCCTTCGCCGCCATAGGCGCGCGACATGCGCAACACCGCCTCCTTGGCGACCAGAATAGGGGCAATCAGGTTGATTTGCGTCATCCTTTGAAGCCGCTCAAACGACATCTCATCAACGCGCTGCGGATCATCCACGATGCCCGCATTATTGACCAGAGCGTCGAGCTGCGGGAAGGCCGCATCGAATGCGTCAAACATCGCGGTGATGTCGTCGGGCTTGTTCATATCGGCTTGCAGCGTGTGGGTTACCGCGCCCTCTTGCTCGCACATCTGGGCGACTAACTGAGCGCCCTTGAGGTCGGAATTGTAATGTATTCCAATGTCATAGCCGTATTTTGACGCCAGAACCGCCGTCGCCGCCCCAATGCCCGAAGAGGCACCGGTAATGAGAATTGATTTTTTGCGTGCCATTCTGCGCACCTTCTTGACTGGGTAGCTTGCGCCCGTTGCGCAGCTGCCGTGATGGAGCAGGAGTTAGACCCTTTTGTGGCGCGCGAGGCAAGAAAAAGAGGCTGCGCGGCTAGATTTCGAGCCGGGACAGTACCTCTTGTGCAAGGGCTGTGACCTCTATGGCGGCGGGGCTTTTGGCGGACTTGTCCATGACGCTCAGACCCTGTCCCAAGGTCTCTGCATAGGCGATGCGATTGGCGAGGCTGGCCTCGGCCAAGTCCGCGTCGACTTTTGCAGCTTCTGTTTCAATTTCGCGGCCCAGACGGGTGCCCGCGCGGGTCCGGTTCAGCACCAGCATCGCGGGCGTGCGTTCACGCCGCGCTAGATCGAGCACACCTTCGGTTGCCCAAAGATCAACATGCGAGGTTGCGACTGGCACCAGGGTCAGCGCGGCTTTGCGCAATGCGGGGCGCAGGTCGCTATCGGCCTTGGGTGGCGTATCGACAATCACGATATCAACTTCGCCGAGCATTTTGCCGACCTCGTATTCGATGCCCCATGCGGAGGAGGTCGAAAATTCGAGATCAGGGGTGTCCATCATCGCAGCGCGGGTCATGAACCAACGGCCAAGGCTGCCTTGCGGGTCGGTGTCGATGATGGCGACCTTTTTGCCAAGCTTGACCAAGCCAACGGCAAGATTGGCCGCGAGGGTTGTTTTGCCGCTGCCCCCTTCTGCTGGGCGACGGTGATGGCGGTGCCGGGCATGCGAATCTCCAACTACACGTGCTGCGGCGCAGCATTGCACGTCGCGACCTTAGATGCACGCGGCTTGACATGGCGCGCCGAGGCGTGTGCAGCGGCCATGCCGGAAAATTGCCGCAGGCAGGCAACGAAAAAGGGCCGCCGGACTGCTCCGACGACCCTTTCAAACTTGAAGGTGTTTTGGCTTATGCTGCCTTGCGCTGCTTGCGGCGCATGTAGCCGAATGCACCGGCGCCGAAAGCCAGCAAAGGCAAGCTTGCAGGTACTGGAACAGGTGTCAGGCCAACTGTGACATCGTCAATCGAGAAGCCGTCGTTGCGCGCATTGGTGCTGCCGCCGAAGCTTGTGAAGTTCGACAACTCAACGCGGAGCGATGTCACGGCCGTGTCGAGCGAGATTTGCACCAGCGATGTGTTTCCGTCGCGCAAGCGGCCGCCGACACGTTGTTCCGCTGTCACACCATCGGCGATGACGCGCAGGAACGAGAACTCAGACGCATCCATCAGCGAAAAGACCAGCGTGTCGAACATGTTGCCCGCATTTGTCGCGTCCCAGCCGATGCCGAACGTGTCGTTGCTGTCGAGGAAGAACGATCCGTTGGGCGTCGTGTTGTGCCGGCCGTAAACATTGCCGTCGCGCAGTGCGACGTTTTTGCCAGTGTTGCCAGCTAGGTCATGGACTGTGCCGCCCGAGCCAGTGCCGCCGATGGTCGAGAACGTGCCGACATTGGTCGGAAGCAATGTGTTTGCGGCAATTTCACCTTCGCCGCGGGACGCGCCCAGGCCTTCGAATGTCTCTGAGCTGGACTTGCGCAGGTCAGTTGTCGCTGCGGCGAAATCGCCCGCAGAGAATTCGGAAATAGAGATTGTTGTGGCCGAGGCGGAAGTGCCCAAGGCCAGCGTTGTCAGCAATGCTGCGAGTGTAACATTTTTCATTTTTGGTACCATTTATGGGGGTCTGCTTGAGGATAGGTAGCAGGCCAACAGTCCCCGGATTAGGGGAATAATTGGAAACTATTGCCACCCATTCGGAAACACCCTTTCCGAAAGCTTAACCCGCGTATCCGGGCAATTTCTGGGCAGATTCGGGGCGAGGTTAAGGTTTTAAATAAAATTATTTTTATTCAGTGTGTTACGTTGCTTTTGGTTTTCCAAATTCGAAGGATTTTTGCTGTTCGAATATACGATCAGGCCAGTATCGTGCCGGCCGGGGCTTGCCACTGCGCGCAAGCAGGGCGCGCGCCGAAACCCTGCTCGCCATCCGACTGTCTTTCCGGGCGAAAAGATCACCCCCAAAACGGCGCGATTGTTTCGCCCAGTGCCGGTTAGTCGCCCAAAATCCGAGTCACCATTTCTGTCGTGTCGCGGCTCAGCCCGTCGGTGCCTTGGATACGCTTTAATTCATCGCGAATCATGGCTTGCCGGTCCACGTCGTAGCGGGTCCAGGTCTCAAACACGCTCGACATGCGGGCGGTGGTTTGCGGGTTCATCTTGTCCAGCGCAATCAACGCGTCGGCCATCACTTTGTAGCCTGCGCCTGACGGGTCGTGGAATCCCGCCGCATTGCCAGCCAAGGCGCCGTAAACCGCGCGGAACCGGTTTGGGTTGGTCATCGTGAAATCGGGGTGCTGGCTCATCTCGACGGCCTTTGGCGCGGCGCGGTCAAGTTTGGCGTAACTCACCTGCATCCCGAACCATTTGTCCATCACCAACCGGTCGTCTTTCCACTGGTCGTAAAACGCCGCGTTCTGTGCTTCGCCAACCTCTGCGCGCAGCAGACACCCCAAGGCGGAAAGTTGTTGCGACATGTTATCCGCGCTTTCATATTGCTTGACCGCCTGCGCCCCACCATCCAGGCGCGACAGCATAGCCAAAGCCGCATTGCCCAGGAACCGCCGGTCGGCATCCTCGCTGCGCGGGCTGTAGGGGCCGTCGACCTGCATTTCCGCGTACATGCGCGGCAGCAAGTCCTGCATCGCCTGGCTGATCGTCAGATTGAAGGTCTGCGCGGCAAGATAGATCTTGGTCGGATCAGGCGTCATGCCGCCATCGACCAGCGCCTGTTGGATGTCGTCATTGGAGGGGCCGGAGAAACACATCGCCTTGAAGCCCGGCTCCAATGTGTCGTCGCGCGCCACGGCAATCAGCGCGTCCAGATAGGCCTGATCCGGCGTGGCATCTTCCGTCACCATGCGGATCAGCACGTCGCGGGCAAGCGCGCGGCCCGCCTCCCATTTGTTGAACGGGTCGGTGTCATGGGCCAGCAGGAAGGCGCGTTCCGCGTTGGTCTGGTCGCGCTCTAGTATAATGGGCGCGGAGAACCCGCGATTGATCGACGGCACGGGTTTCGCGTCCAACCCGGTGAAACGGAATTTGTGAACCTCATCCGTTACCTCGCAAATCTTGGTGGGGTGAATTTCATCACCCGCATCGTTCAACAGCCCAACGGCCAGCGGGATGACGCGTGCGTCCTTTGTGTCCTGGCCCGGCGTCGGCGGCGTCGATTGGGTGAAGGTCAGCGTGTAGGTGCCGTCCTGAAAGCTCTCGTCCACGGCCACGCGCGGCGTGCCGGCTTGGCTGTACCACAGCTTGAACTGGGTCAGGTCGCGGCCTGTGGTGTCTTCAAAGCATTTCAGCCAATCCTCGATCGTGCAGGCCTGTCCATCATGGCGGGTGAAATACAGATCGCACCCTTTATAATAATCCTCATCCCCGATCAGGGTCTTGAGCATGCCGATCACCTCGGCACCTTTCTCATAGACTGTGGCGGTGTAGAAATTGTTGATCTCCACAAAGCTTTCGGGCCGAACCGGATGCGCCAGCGGGCCATTGTCTTCGCGGAATTGCCGCGCGCGCAGCTGCATAACGTCGGCGATGCGCTCAACCGCAGCCCCGCGCGTGTCGCCGCTGAATTGCTGGTCGCGGAACACCGTCAGACCTTCTTTCAGGCACAGCTGGAACCAGTCGCGGCAGGTGATGCGGTTGCCGGTCCAATTGTGGAAATACTCATGCGCGATGATCGTCTCGATCCGGTGGAAGTTATTGTCGGTCGATGTGTCGGGGGAGGCCAGAACGGCGGAAGAGTTGAAAATGTTCAACCCCTTGTTCTCCATCGCGCCCATATTGAAGTCGTCGACCGCCACAATGTTGAACAAGTCCAAGTCGTATTCGCGCCCGTAAACCTCCTCATCCCATTTCATCGAGCGTTTCAACGCGTCCATCCCAAACGCCGTCTTGTGCAAATCGCCGTCGCGCACCCAAATGTTCAGCGCGACCTCGCGGCCCGATTTTGTGGTGAAAGTATCGGCCAGATTAACCAGATCGCCCGCGACCAAGGCGAATAGATAAGCTGGTTTCGGATGCGGGTCGTGCCACTTTCCATCGCCAAGATCATTGCCGTTCGACAGTTTGATCTTTTCCGCGCCCTCAATGCTTACCGTGAACACTGCCATCACGTCGGGGCGGTCGGGGTAATAGGTGATCTTGCGAAACCCCTCCGCCTCGCATTGGGTGCAATACATGCCGTTCGACATATAAAGGCCCTCAAGCGCGGTGTTCGTCTCCGGGCTGATCTCGACCTCTGCCTCAAAAATAAACGGCGCGTCGGGCACCTGTGCGGTCAGCCCCAGATCTGTCAGCTTCGGCTCTATTGCCGCGCCGTCGATCTTGGCGGAGATCAGCTTGAGCTGCTCACCATGCAGATAGAACGTTTTATCCGTCGCCGCCGGGTTGGGCCGGAATGCGATTTTCGAACGCACCCGCGTGGCCGTCGGATGCAGTGCGAAAACCAGCTCGACCGTGTCGATCAGATAGGCCGGAGGGGTGTAATCTTTGAGAAAGATTTCCAAAGGGGCAGGGACAGCGGCGTCTTTCATGGGGGGCGAGCTCCTTGGTTTTGGACCTCGCCAATAAGTCACGGGCGCAAGTTCGGTGCAACCAAATTGGCCCGGAATCAAGCGGCGCAGCCGCGCCGGGCCAGCGGTCGTCCGTCCCGCAGGGCGACCGCATCTTGCCAGCGATGCGCGAAGCGGGAGATTGAAGATGCGTCTAGCCACCATAATGCGCACCGACGCACCCAAAATGCGGTCCCCCATGGACGACCACTGGCCCGGCGCTCTGGGCATTGTCGATCCGTTCACGCCACCTAGGTTCTATGCCATGTCGAGCCCAACCCTTCTCTGGTTCAAACGCGACCTGCGCATCCATGACCATCCGGCGCTTGCCATGGCCGGGCAGGGCAGCGTTGTGCCGCTCTATATTGTAGAGCCCGATTACTGGGCCTTGCCGGACACATCCGGACGGCAATGGGCGTTTCTGCGCGAAAGCCTTGAAAGTATGAAAACCCAGCTCGCCCATCTTGGTGCGCCGCTCGTGATCAGAATGGGCGATGCCGTTCAAGAGCTTGAAAAGCTACGCGCCGAAACCGGCGCGGACACCCTCATCAGCCATGAAGAAACCGGCAACGCATGGACCTTTGTCCGCGACCAGAGGGTCGCCGCTTGGGCAAGGTTGAACGGTGTTGCATGGCATGAGTTGCCGCAATCAGGCGTCACACGCCGCCTGAAAGCCCGCGACGGTTGGGCCAAAAAGCGCGACGGGTTTGTCTACCAGCCGCAAATCGCGCCGCCGCGCGCGCTGCCGCCCCATAAAGTCGAACCCGGGGTACTGCCGCAGCTTGATCTGCCCGATCACTGCCCCGCGCGCCAAACGGGCGGGCGCCAGCAGGCGCTGTCATTATTGGGCGGTTTTCTGACCGAACGCGGGCAAACATACCGCAAGGCGATGTCATCGCCACTGGCGGGCGAATGGGCCTGTTCGCGCCTGTCACCGCATATCGCGCATGGCACGATCTCGGTGCGGGAGGCCGCGCAAGCCGGCCGCGCGCGCAAGCAGGAATTAAAAGGCACGCGCACGGGCTGGCTGGGGTCCATGCGCTCGTTCGAGGCGCGGCTCGCATGGCGTGATCACTTCATGCAAAAGCTCGAAGATGAGCCGCGCATAGAGCTGGAATGCCTGCACCGCGCCTATGAAACCCTGCGCCCGCGCGAAACCGACCTGTCGCGCCTGAACGCGTGGCAGAGCGGGCAGACGGGCTTGCCGTTTCTGGATGCTTGCATGCGGTTTTGCGCGGCCACCGGCTGGCTGAATTTTCGCATGCGGGCGATGGTGACGGCTGTGGCGTCCTACCATTTCTGGCTCGATTGGCGCAGCCATGGCCCGGTGCTGGCCGCCATGTTCACCGATTATGAACCCGGCATTCATTGGTCGCAGGTGCAGATGCAATCGGGCACGACGGGCATGAACACGGTAAGGATTTATAACCCGGTCAAGCAGGGTCAGGATCAGGACCCGGACGGTATTTTCACCCGCCGCTGGTGCCCCGAGCTGGCCGAGGTGCCCGACCAATATCTGCAGGAACCCTGGCGCTGGGACAGTGCGGGCAAGGTGCTGGGCCGCGCCTACCCAGAACCGATTGTCGATGTCAAAGCCGCAGCCAAAGCCGCGCGCGACGCGGTTTGGGCGGTGCGCAAGGGTGATGCGTTTCGGCGCGAGGCGGCGCAGATCGTGCAGAAGCACGCCTCCCGCAAGGATCCGCGTTTCGTCAATGACCGTCAGGCAAAGCCGCGTCAGGCAAAACCGCTTCAGGCCAAGCGCGCTGCGCCGGCCGATGATCAGTTGGGCTTTGATTTCTGATGGCCAAAATGCGCAAAAAGGGCGATTTGCCGCAAAAGACTTGTGCAACCTGCGGCAAACCCTTCGCCTGGCGCAAGAAATGGGCCGATGTCTGGGATCAGGTGCGCTACTGTTCCGAACGGTGCCGTAGGCGCAAAGCGTGAATTGGTAAAATATTTTTACCAGTTATTGCATTTGCGAAAATTGTTTCGTATTGGAAACATGACGCCACAAGAATGCAAGGAAGACCAACGATGACCGACCGCGCCACCCGCTCGGAGCTGCAAGTTGACCCCATTTTAGCCGATTTCATTGAAAGCGAAGCGCTGGACGGGACAGGTATTTCCGCTGACACCTTTTGGGACGCGCTGTCGAAGCTGGCCCATGAGATGGGGCCGAAAAACCGCGCCTTGCTGCAAAAGCGCGAAGATATTCAGGCAAAGCTCGACGCTTGGCATGTCCAAAACCGCAATAAAATGCACGATCACGCGGCCTACAAAGCGTTTCTGGAAGAGATCGGGTACCTCGTGCCTGAGGGCGGGGATTTCCAGATCGATACCGCCAATGTGGACCCCGAAATTGCAACTGTCGCGGGGCCGCAGCTGGTCGTTCCCATCACCAATGCCCGCTATGCGCTGAACGCGGCGAATGCGCGCTGGGGGTCGCTCTATGATGGGCTCTATGGCACGGACGCCATGGGCTCCGCCGCGCCGAAGGGCGCTTATAACAAGGGCCGCGGCGCGCGGGTCGTGGCACGTGCGCGAGTGTTTTTGGACGAGGCTTTCCCGCTGGAAGGCACCAGCCACGCTGATGCCCGCCGCTACGCGATCACCGACGGCGCGTTGCTGGTCGATGATCTGCCGTTGGCGCAGCCGGAGAAATTTGTGGGCTATCGGGGCCATCCGAAAGCGCCCGATGCCGTGATCCTTCGCAACAATGGCCTGCATGTGGAGCTGGTGTTTGACCGCACCCACATGATCGGGTCGCGCGATCAGGCGGGCTTGGCCGATGTGCGGCTGGAAAGCGCGGTCTCCGTGATCATGGATTGTGAGGATTCTGTCGCTTGCGTCGATGCCGAGGACAAGGTGCAAGCCTATGGCAACTGGCTTGGGCTGATGAAAGGCGATCTTGAGGAGGAGATGCACAAGAACGGCAAGCCGATCATCCGTGCGCTCAGCCCCGATGTGTCATTTTACGGCCCCGGCGGCGAGAAAACCCACCTCAAAGGCCGCGCCTTGATGCTGGTGCGCAATGTGGGGCACCTGATGACGAACCCGGCGGTGCTGGATCGCGACGGAAATGAGATTTTCGAAGGCCTGATGGACGCGTTGGTCACCGTGACCATCGCTTTGCATGATCTCAAACGCGACGGCGGCAATTCGACGACGGGCTCGGTCTATGTGGTCAAACCCAAGATGCACGGGCCTGAGGAAGTCGCCTTCACCGACGAGATTTTCACCATGGTGGAGGCCGCGCTTGGCCTGCCGCAATACACGGTCAAAATCGGCATCATGGATGAGGAGCGGCGTACAAC
Source organism: Litoreibacter sp. JB4-2 (assembly GCF_055693445.1). NCBI lineage: Bacteria > Pseudomonadati > Pseudomonadota > Alphaproteobacteria > Rhodobacterales > Roseobacteraceae > Litoreibacter > Litoreibacter sp. JB4-2. Next base: position 1,176,293 of record NZ_CM146334.1, on the reverse strand, counting down.
CGTTAACCTTAAGGAATGCATCCGCGCCGCCAAATCGCGCGTGGCGTTCATCAATACCGGGTTTCTGGACCGCACTGGCGACGAGATCCATACCTCGATGGAAGCAGGGGCGTTTTCGCGCAAGGATTTCATCAAACGCAAAGCGTGGATCGGTGGCTACGAGAACCAGAACGTCGATATCGGGCTGGAATGCGGGCTGTCCGGCAAGGCCCAGATCGGCAAAGGCATGTGGGCGATGCCCGACATGATGGCCGCGATGCTGGAACAGAAGGTGGAGCACCCCAAATCGGGCGCCAATTGCGCCTGGGTGCCGTCACCCACGGCCGCGACCCTGCACGCGTTGCATTACCACCGCGTCGATGTGTTTGCGGTGCAAGACGCGCTGCTCAAAGGCGGACGCCGTGGCCATGTCGAAACGATCCTGGAAATCCCGCTGGCCACCTATGGCATGTGGACCGAAGATCAGGTCATGCGCGAAGTAGAAAACAACGCGCAGGGTATTCTGGGCTACGTCGTGCGCTGGATTGATGCGGGCGTCGGGTGCTCAAAAGTGCCTGATATCAATAATATAGGGCTGATGGAGGATCGCGCGACCTGCCGCATCTCCAGCCAGGCCCTGGCTAATTGGCTGCATCATGACGTGGTCAATGGCCAGCAAGTCATGGGCGCCCTGCGCAAGATGGCTGCCGTGGTGGACGAGCAAAATGCGAACGATCCAGCCTACCGCCCGATGGCGCCAGAATTCAACGGGATCGCGTTTCAGGCGGCCTGCGATCTGGTGTTCAAAGGCCGTGTCCAGCCGTCAGGCTATACCGAGCCAATTTTGCATGCGCGCCGGTTGGAATTGAAAGCCGCTGTAAGCGCTTAATCAGGTTTTTCGCTGCGCCTGCGCGCATCGACAGGCTGGGGAGGGCTTTGCCCTCCCCCAGACCCCCACCCAGAATTTTTGTGACCAAACGGAGATAAGATGGCCGAGATATCAATGAACAAGGCGCGCACGATCATTCGCAAAACGATTGCGACGGGGCGCGAGATGGACCTGAAACCGCTCTCCGTTGTGATTGTGGACACGGGCGGCCATGTCAAAGCGTTTGAACGCGAAGATGGGGCCGCGCCGGGGCGGTTCGCTATTGCTTATGGCAAAGCCTATGGCTGCGTGATGACCGGCATGTCTGGCAGCGCGCAAATGGCCCGAGCAGAGCAGCAGCACTACTTCATGACGGCCTTAAATGGGTTGTTCGGCGGCAATGTGGTGCCGGTACCGGGCGGCGTTTTGGTGCGTGACAAACGTGGGTCGATCATCGGTGCGGTCGGGGTAACCGGCGACACCTCTGACAACGATGCCGCGGCTGCTGTTGCAGGCATCGAGGCCGCAGCGCTGCAGGCCGAGATTTAAACGCCTTATTAAGATGCACAAACTATGTGCTGTCTTGCGGGTCGACCTGACGTGTCTGTTCGCGTATGTATGCGTTTAGTTTGAACAAAATTTGGTATTGCCATGTCTCGGCCACTGATTGGTGTTTTTGGAAACCACTACATGATCAATGACGATTACCCCGCCTACGCGACGGGGGAAATGAGCTGTGACGCCGTGGTTGAGGCGACCGGCGGTATTCCAATGATCGTGCCGACCGACCCGAAATACGCAACCATTGCTGAGCTGATGGACGTCTGCGATGGGTTTGTCTTCACCGGCGGGCGCCAAAACGTGCATCCCGACGAATATGGCGAGCAACCGACCGAGGCGCATGGCGCGTTTGACCGGGGCCGCGACGCGGTCGCCCTGCCGCTGATCCGGGCCTGCGTCACTGCCGGGTTGCCGATTCTGGGCATATGCCGTGGCTTTCAGGAAGTGAATGTCGCAATGGGTGGCACTCTGCACCCTGAGATCTCGCGACCTTCCGGGCCGTGACAATCACCGCATGCCGCCGGATGGCACTTTGGATGAAAAATTTGCGCACCGCCATATTGTGACCGTCAGCGAGGGTGGTCCCTTTCACAAAGTGTTCGGACAGACTGAAGTGCTGACCAATACGCTTCACGGTCAAGGTATCAAAAACCCTGGTCCGCGCGTCGTGATCGACGGGACCGCGCCGGATGGCACGCCGGAAGCGATTTATATCAAAGACGCTCCGGGGTTTTCCCTGTCGGTGCAGTGGCACCCGGAATATAAGGCCAGCTCTGACCCTGTGTCGCGACCGCTTTATGAGGCCTTCGGCGAGGCCGCCAAACGGTGGAAAGCCGGCGAACGCCCGAAAGTCTTGAAAAGCGCCTAGGCCGTCAACAGCGCGCTGATCTTGAGCGCGCGCATCTGGTTGCCATCGACCTTCAATTTGCCCGACATCACCGCCATGACCGGATTTTGTGTGCCCGCCAGAATGGCGCGGAACGTTTCGGGCGATGCTTTCAAGGTGACATCAGCCTCTGTGTCGCCGGCGACCGCGCCTGTTTCAGACAACATCACGGCGCCGTGCTCCCCAAGGTCCAGCTTTGCCGTGCCCTTGATGGCACCAAGTGCTTTGGGGTGGAGGGTGGCGACAAATTCTTCAAGGATATCTGACATATAGGGCCCAGGATCTGATGATGTGACGTGAACGTCATTTAGCATCCCATCGCGTAACCGCACAGAAAGACGTTGCGTCAGACCTCAAAGCCGTAAAGCGCCACAGGCGCGTCCACCAGAATCGTGGCGCGATCGGCGGCACTGGTGACGACCCGGTGAAACGCATCCAATGCCATGCCTGCATCCGGCATCACCGCATCTGCCAACATGATATACGGGAAGTCGGACCCCCAGAGGCATCGTTCTGGGTTCGCGCGCACCAGTGCTGCGACAAGCGGATCAGTGTCAGCCCAAGGGGCCTGTGACACCCGATAAAGTCCCGATAATTTCACATAAGCCGCGCCATCGGCCACAAGCCGAACCATGTCGGCAAAGCCGGGCTCCGTTGGGCCCGCAGCGACATCGGGCCAGCCGATATGGTCAAACACGACCGGGCAGGGGAGCGCGCGTATCTCTGGCGCGATCTCGGACATGTGCTTGTCGGCATTCACCAGCATTTGCAGATGCATGCCACGCGCAGCCAAAGCGGGTGCAAGCGCTTTGGCGCCTTCCCAGCTCAGCACGCCGCCATGCACGTAATTCAGCCGAATGCCGCGAATACCGGCCTGGGCCAGATGGTCGAGTTCCGCCTCCGTCGCGCCGTCACGCACCAAGCCGATTCCTCGCGCGTCCGGGCCCAGGCGGCGGACGGCTTCCAGCGTGACCGCGTTATCGGCGCCGTAAACGATGGAATGGACGACAACCGTGCGCGTGATCCCCAAACGTGCGCATTGGGCGCGGTAGGCCGCAAGATAACCCTCCATATCCAGCGGTGCGGGCGTTTCGACGCGTGTCTGTGACAAGGGGAATTCTGCGGGTCCGGCGAGCATATGGATATGCGTGTCCACCGCGCCTTTTGGCGCTTTTTGCTGCGGAGCGGAGGCCTTGCGGGGCGGCGCGCTTGTTGGGATCATCGGAGCCTCCGGCGGGAATATTTTTGAAACAACGAAGCGGACGCCTCAGCCATAGGTGTCGAGCATTTCTTTCAGATCGTCCAGTGTATTGGCCTCTGAAATTGGTTTGTCATGGCGCCATCGGGACATGCGCGGGAAACGCAGTGCGACCCCGGATTTGTGCCTGGGGGAGGCCTGGATGCCCTCAAACGCGATCTCGAACACATGTTCAGGTGTGACCTGGCGCACTGGGCCGAAACGCTGCATCGTGTGTTTCTTTACCCAGGCCGTGATCTTGCGAAATTCGGCGTCCGTCAGCCCGGAATAGGCCTTGGTGAAGGGAACCAGTTCGGTGCCGTCCCACACCGCAAAGGTAAAATCGGTGAACAGACCGGCGCGCCGACCCGACCCCGCCTGCGCATAGATCATTACGGCGTCGATCATCAGCGGGTCGACCTTCCATTTCCACCAATCGCCTTTCCTTCGGCCTGCCAAATAGGGGCTTTCGCCGCGTTTGAGCATCACGCCCTCCGCCAGACGGTCGCGGGCGGTCTCGCGTGTCTCAGCCAAAGCTTTCCAGCTGTCAAAGGCCAGATTGGCCGACAGCCTGACGGGGGCCTCGGCGGGTAAACCGGCGATCAGATCCGTCAACGCCGCGCGGCGCGCGTCATAAGGGTGATCGCGCAGATCCACCCCGTCTTTTTCCAGCAGATCATAGGCGTAAAGAACCGCCGGTGCCTCTTTCAGCAGCTTTTTTGGCACAGTTTTGCGGCCGATGCGCGGTTGCAGCGCGTTGAAGCTTTGCGGCGCGTCGGTGGCGTGATCCCATGCCAAAATCTCACCATCCAAAACGCAGTTTCCGGGTATGAAATCGGGCAGCATTGCAAATTCGGGGAACCGGTCGGTGATCAGCTCCTCCCCGCGAGACCAAAGGAAATGAGTGCCGCCGCGCACCACAAGCTGGCCACGGATACCGTCCCATTTCCATTCGGCGCGCCAGTCCTGTGCGGGCCCGAGCGTCTCCAGATCTTCAAGTTGATAGGCCAGATAAAAAGGGTAGGGTTTGGAGGCGTCGGCTTCCGGGTCATGGGTTTCGATCAGCGCCTCAAAACTGGTGGTATCCGGTGTCCAGTCTCCCATCAACCGATGCGCTAGCGTGGTTTCTTCGATCCCGGTGGCTTTTGCGAGCGCGCGCGTCATAAGCTTCTGGCTCACCCCAATGCGCAAACCGCCCGTGATCAGCTTGTTGAACAGGAACCGCTCGACAGGCGGCAGGCTGTCCCAGGCGTCCAGCACAATGCGCTTTTTGGCGTCCACATCATGTTGGCCCAGGTCACGCACCACCCCAAGCCAATCGGTCAAAGACCTATCGGCGCGGCGTTTGGCGGGCGGCAAAACCAGCGCAATCGTTTCCGACAGATCGCCCACGATTGGGTAGCATTCCTCGAACAGCCATAGCGGGATACCGGCGCGCTCCGCCGCCCATGCGCGCAACAGCGTCGTGGTCACGCCGCGTTTCGGCCTGCGCCCGGATAGCAGCGCAATGGTCCACAGCTTGTCGCTATCGGGTGCCGCGCCGAAATAGCCGGCCAAGGCCGCGACCTTCGCGTTGGTTTTGGTGGTTTGGTCCAGCGCGGTGAACAGCTCGGCGAAACGCTTCATTCGGACGCCTCCGTGTCCGGCGCGTCCAGCGTTTCGCCTTCAAATTCCGTCTCGACCACCTGCGCATCATAGCCCTGTTCGCAAAGCCACCGGGTGAATTGCTGCGTATAACCGTGTGTGACGAAGACCCGCTCCGCCCCGGTTGCCTTGATCGCGGCGTTCAGCCCGTCCCAATCGGCGTGGTCGGACATCACGAAGCCCCGGTCGGCGGACCGCCTGTGCCGGACGCCGCGCATCGCCATCCATCCCGACGCGAACCCGGTGGAGGCAGGGCCAAATTTGCGCGCCCATGGCCCGTTCATCGCTGATGGCGTGGCAATCACCAAAGCGCCGGGGAAGTCTTTGACGTTCACATCTGCAGTGACCCGCACCGTGTCGGGCAAGAAAATGCGCTGCGCGCGCAACACCTCATTGGTGTTTTCAATGGCACCATGGGTCAGGATAGGTCCGATCGTGCTGTCGATATGGCGCACAATCCGCTGCGCCTTGCCCAAAGCATAGGCCCCAATGATCGAAACGCGCCCGGCATCACGGTTGCTCTGCCACCAATCGTTGATGCTGGCGACCACGTCTTCTTGCCGGTCCCATTTGAACACCGGCAACCCAAAGGTGCTTTCGGTGATAAACGCGTGGCACGGTACGGGCTCGAATGCTTCCGACAGCCCGTCATCGACGGTTTTGTAATCGCCCGAGGCGACCCAGACCTCGCCGCTGACCTCGATCCTTATTTGCGCCGATCCCGGCACGTGGCCCGCCGGGTGGAACGACACGGATGCATCCCCGATGCGCAGCGTCTCGCCGTAACCCGTCGTCTCAAGCACCACGTCGCCAAGCCTGTGCCGCATCACGGGCGCGGCCGTTTCAGTTGCCAGATACCGGCCCATGCCCCAGCGCGAATGGTCGGCATGGCCATGCGTGATCAAGGCGCGCGCGACGGGCCGCCAAGGGTCGATGAAGAAATCACCCGCCGGGCAGTAAATCCCCTCGGGCCTGAATGTGAGTACCATGCCTCTAACGTAGCGGTTCTGTCGCGCGGGACGAGGGTCGATTTTTCGGCTTAGGTCGGCTCAAGGGTTTTTAGAAAAACGCTATTTAAATGAAGTGCTTGGCGCCTCGCCATGCGTTAGACGCATAGCGGATTTTCGCTTTTTAGGGGGTGTCGCTAGGCAGCGGTGCTCCTAAATCAAAGGCAAGCAACAAGGCACGAAATAGAAGGACTGATGATATGGACTATGACGTCGACAATATCCCCTACGCCGAAATCGAAAAACGCGCACGTGAACAGCGCGCCCAGGTGATGAAGGCCGGGTTGATCGCGATGAAAAATGCCGTGAAATCTGTATTTTCCGGCCTACATACATCGGGACATAAGACAGCCTGAAGAACACCATCCCCTCGGTGCTGAAGGCTAGAGGGTCCCGGATCGCCATCAAAGCGGTCCGGGATTTTCTTATTTATGACAGAGTTTTAGTCAAATTACTCGCAACTTTACGCGGTGGGACCGCTCCAGAAAGGTGCGACATGACAGTCTATAAACAGATCTTGGTTTTGGTAAGTGCGGCGTTTTTATCGGCCTGCGCCGGCTCGGATACGGTCACGCGTGGCTCTGGGCTGACGCCTGAGACGTTGGTGCCATCCGACATGCGCGCGGATAGCCGCAACTGGACCGTCGCCGATCTGCGCATCACCGTGCCAAAGACGCTCAAGGTTTCCGAAGCCAATCTGTATTACCCGTTTGCTGACATTGTCTGGCGGGGGGAGCCGTTCGGCAATCGCTTCGCGCAGGTCGAACGCATCCTTGATGCTGGCCTGAGCCGCGGTTTGGCCCATCTTGACGGCCCGCGCGCGGTGCATGTCGACATCACGCTCAAACGGTTTCACGCGCTGACCGAAAAGGCCCGTGCTTCTGTCGGTGGGGTGCATAACATCATTTTTGACATCGATATTCATGACGCCGTAACGGGCGCGCAATTGCATGGCCCTGTTGAGATTGAGCTGGACCTCAAAGCCTATGGCGGGACCCGCGCCTTTGAGGCGATGCGCGAAGGCCATACCCAAAAGGTGCGGATCGAAAGCCACCTGACCAACACGATGCGCCGCCAGTTTGGTGCGGGCAAAATCAACGCGCTGACCTACCAACCGATCCCGACGCCTGAACAGGCCGCCGCTGACGCCGCCGCCGCGGCGGAGCTTTTTGGTACCGAAGCCCCTCAAGGCTAAGCGCGGCCTGAAAGCAAACGGTGCTTTCGCCGCAGGAAAAGACAGACTAAAGGGGGGCCATGACAGGCACCCCGAACACACCCGCTCATCCGATTGTACGTCTCAAGCCCAAGGCCGATGCCTCGCGCATTCGCGCGGGCCAGCCGTGGGTCTATGCCGACGATGTCGTCACCGATCGGCGCACGAAGAAGATCGCGCCCGGCGCGCTTGCTGTGCTGCAAGATGCGGGGCGCGAAACCATTGGGCTGGTCGCGGTCAATGGTCTGTCAAAAATCATGCTACGCATTTTGGACCCCGACCCGCTGGCGCAAATCGATCAGGCGTGGTTTGAGGCGAAACTGACCCGCGCCCTTGCGCTGCGCGAGCGTCTGTATCCGGCGCGCTTTTACCGGCTGGTCCACGCCGAAGGTGACGGGTTGCCGGGCTTGATCATCGACCGGTTTGGCGATCTATGTGTGATCCAGCCCAATGCGGCGTGGATCGAGCAGCGGCTCGATATGCTCGTCGCGGCTGTCACTCAGGTCACCGGCGTAAGCGCGATCTACAAAAGCGCATCCGGCCGCACGCGGGAGCTTGAAGGGTTAGATGGCGACAGCACACTTCTCAGCGGCACCCTGGAAGGCCCTATCCAAGTCGCCATGAACGGTGCGACCTACCTTGCCGATATCGCGGGCGGGCAAAAGACGGGGCTGTTCTATGATCAGCGTCCCAACCATGCTTTTGCGGCCGGTCTGGCCAAAGATGCGCGCGTTTTGGACGTGTTTTCCCATGTCGGTGGTTTCGGACTGGCCGCACTTGCAGCCGGGGCCAAAAGCGCCTTGGCCGTAGACGGTTCAGAGCCCGCATTGGCGCTCGCCGCGCAAGGCGCAGAGGCGATGGGCGTTGCCAAAGCTTTTGAGACCCGCAAGGGCGACGCGTTCAAGGTGATGGAGGCGCTGCAAAAAGACGGTGCCAGCTTCGATCTGGTCATCGCCGACCCGCCCGCCTTCGCGCCATCGAAAAAGGCGCTGCAAAACGGGCTGACGGCCTATGCGCGTGTTGCGTCAAACGCCGCAAAGCTGACCGCGCCGGGCGGGTATCTGGTACTGTGCTCATGTTCTCACGCGGCCGATATCGTCAAGTTTCGACAGGCCTGCTTGCGCGGGATCAACAAGGCCGGACGCCGCGCGCAATTGATCCATACTGGCGGGGCTGGCCCCGACCACCCGATGCATGAGGCGCTGGTTGAAAGCGGCTACCTCAAAGCGCTGTTTTTCCGGCTGGATTAAGATGCGCGCATGCCTTGATGCCTGCGTTCTATTCCCGACCGTGCTGCGCGAAGTGTTGGTTGGGGCCGCCGCACGTGGGGCCTACACCGCTCTGTGGTCCGACCGAATTTTGGAAGAATGGGCGCGGGCGACAACCAAGCTGGGCCCGGTTGCCGAAACGCAGGCCCGCGGCGAGGTGGCGCTGCTGCGCGCCAAATTCCCGAAAGCCAGCGTCACCCCGAACGCGGGCGACTTGGCGCGGCTGCATCTGCCCGATGAGAACGACATCCACGTGCTCGGGGCCGCGATTGCGGGCTCCGCCGATGTGATCGTGACGTTCAACGCCAAAGATTTCCCGCGTCAGACATTGGCGTTTGAAGGGCTCAGGCGCGACAGCCCGGACGCGTTCTTGATGGAGCTGTGGATGCACGATGCCGCCCCCATCGACGCCGCCGCGCGCGCGGTGCACGCGACCGCACAAACCATGTTGGGGGAGGAGATCGCGCTGCGCGCTTTGATGAAACGCGCCCGACTCCCGCGATTGGGCAAAGCTCTGACGGCGTGAGTGTTGAGGGTTTGCGCTGCGCTTCGCGCATCGCCCGGGCGAGGGGCCAGCCCCTCGCGCTCCCCGGAATATTTTTGAAACAATGAAGGGGTTGGGGGGCGCTTTAGGTTTGGGCGACGCCCCATTTGGCTTCATTGGCCTCAATCGCGGCGATGCGTTCGGCTGTTTTCGGGTGGCTCATCATCCATGCTGGCGCCCCGCCGCCCATGCCACCTGATAGCTTCCCAAGCTTTTCGAATAGCGATTTTTGCGGCCCGGTGCCGATCCCGGCTTTGGTCAAAAGGGCAGAGGCATAGGCGTCCGCCTCATATTCATCCTGTCGCGACAGGCGCGCGGCCAGCATCGAGGTCAAGATATTGGCCAGCCAGACGCCTGCAAACGGGATGATGCGCCCCAGGATCGAGGCGAGCACCACCCGGATCGCATTTTGCCCGGAGAAATCGACCATCCGTCGGCGCGAATGACCCAAGGCCACATGCCCCAATTCATGGGCGATGACCGAGGCCAGCTCTTCCGCTGACACATCGCCAGCCTTGTATTTGTTGTAGAACCCGCGGGTAATGAAAATCCGTCCATCCGGCGCCGCAAGCCCGTTGATCGGGTCGACCTCAAAAATATGAACTTTGATCTGGGGCACATCCAGTGCGCGCGCCATGTCGCGGTTCATTTTCTCCAGCGTCGGGTCGGCCAGGCGCGTTGATTTCTGGTCAAGCATGCGCTTCGTGTTCCACGCGGAAAAGTGGTACATCACGAACGCATAGGCGGCAGCCAAAAGGACGGGCATCAATTTGATCATGGGATAGATATGGGGCCGCTGCTTGCGCTAATCAAATTGAAAGCCTGCGGCTTGCCGTATTTATGTCACCCGTTCGCGCTCGGCCAGGCAAATTTGGCCTGTCAGCCCGGCCTTACCGCGTCAAAATGCGCATGCCGCGTTCGATCCCGTACAGGGTCATCGGCACCATGCGCTCTGCCCCGAAAATCGACTGGATCATCTGTGTCGATTGGGTGTGGCGCCAGTAGCGCTGATCCAGCGGGTTGATCCACAGATTGGACGGCCATTGATCGCGGGCACGGCCAAGCCAGACGTCACCGGCCTCCGCGTTCCAATGCTCATTTGCGCCGCCGGGATAGGCGATTTCATAGGGCGACATGGATGCATCTCCCACGAAAATACATTTGTAATCAGGGCCGTAGCTGCGCAAAAGTTCCCAGGTGTCGGTCTGCTCTGACCAGCGGCGTTTGTTGTCGGTCCAGACACCTTCATAGAGACAGTTGTGAAAGTAATAGTGTTTGAGATGTTTGAACTCGGTCTTGGCGGCGCTGAACAGCTCTTCGACGACCTTCACATGCGGGTCCATCGAGCCGCCGATATCGAGAAAAAGCAGCACTTTGACGGCGTTGCGCCGTTCGGGGCGGGTTTTGACGTCGAGATAGCCGTTTTCCGCCGTGGCCCTGATGGTGCCGCCGAGGTCCAGCTCATCTGCCGCGCCGTCCCGCGCCCAGCGGCGCAGACGTTTCAATGCGACTTTGATGTTGCGCGTGCCCAGCTCGACCGATCCGTCCAGATCGCGAAACTCACGCTTGTCCCAGACTTTGACGGCGCGCTGGTGGCGGCTTTCGTGCTGCCCGATCCGCACGCCTTCGGGGTTGTAGCCATAGGCCCCGAAAGGCGAGGTGCCCGCCGTGCCAATCCATTTATTGCCGCCCTGATGGCGTTTTTCCTGTTCTTTGAGCCGCTCTTTCAGCGTCTCCATCAACTTGTCGAACCCGCCCAGCGCCTCGATCTCGGCGCGTTCTTCCTCTGACAGGTGCTTCTCAGCCAGCTTGCGGATCCACTCCTCGGGGATCTCGGTGGCTTCCAACATCTCGCCCGCGTCGATCTGGTCCAACCCATCAAATGTGGCGGCAAACGCGCGGTCAAATCGGTCCAAATGGCGTTCATCTTTGACCATTACGGTGCGGGCGAAATAGTAGAACCCCTCCATGTCATAGGTCACCAGGCCTGCGCGCAATCCTTCAAGGAACGACAGGTATTCGCGCAAGGAAACGGGGACCTTGGCCATGCGCAAATTCTCGAAAAAGCGCAGAAACATGGCGGGTTAGCCGCCTTGGCGTGCGATGAAAATGCCGATGAACAGCGCCACGAAACCAAAGAACACACCAAAGCCCACGGCATATTGGCCGATGTCTTTTTTGTTGCCGCCGCGCCGCGCCATCAGGCCGCCGCCAAAAACCGCGCCAAGTGCCGCCCCGATCAAAAATCCGCTCATCAGCCCTGGCCCTTTTTGCCCGATGGGGTCAGTGCGCGGATCTCATTCACGCGCGCACGTATGTTCTTTTCCGAACCGAACCCATACCGGCCCCAACCCAGCGCGTCCAGCCGCACGGCGCGTGCAGCATCGACCTGTCCCATATTCTCCAACGCCTGGGCCTGAAGCAGCAAAAGCGTCGCCAGAACGGCGGCGTTTTCGCCAGAACGCGCGGCGGGCAGGGCCTCCGTGGTGATCGCGATTGCGGTTTCATTCTGGCCCGTCGACACCGCAAAAGCGGCGATCTGCGTAGCCATATGCGCGGCATGTAGCGATGTTCCGAACAGGTCGCGGTATAACGTGTTGGCCTTCAAAATGCTTTCAACCGCCATGACAGGCCGCTCTGACAGGTTCACCCGGCCATGCACGAACAGAGAGATCGCCAGACGGTTATCGGTCCAACCGCGATCTTGCGCAATATCAAGCGCTTGGCGGGCAAACTTCATGCGTTGTTTCGTTGGAACCTTTGGCCCCAAAGCCTGCGCAATCGACGCGTTCCAAAGCTTCGGCGTGACCGATAAAGGCCCGCGCAGCCCCGACGCACCGGCCGGGTTCAACCTGTTCAAAAGGCGCGGCAACAGCTCCGCCGCCTCCGCCCGCGAGATTTGGTTGCGCATCTCCGGCGCGTAATAGGCGCGCAAGATCAACATGTCGAAACCGGTCAGCACGTTGTGGAAATTGTCGTCGTTGAAGATAGAATCCGGCAGCCGGTAAAGGTCATTCAATGGGCCCAAAGCCTGCGCAATTTCCTCATGCAAACAGTCGCGCATTTCCTGCGGCGGCATGTCGGACGGGATCACAACAGTGGCCTGCTTGCGCGACGTCAGGCGCGACCAGTCCGTATCCGGGCTTTTGCGCGATTTGCGGTATTCGGCGAAGCTGGAGACATTCGGAACCACAAAACACGCCGCTTGCGGGATAAAGCTTTGCAGACGCGCAATCGGGATCGCATCGATGGTGATCTGTGCTTGTTCGCCCGGTTTGGCCCTAGAGATGTCGATCTTGGCCTCGCCGCGCAGACGCGCGATCAGCTCCGCCAGATCACGTTCCAGAATGGCGGATGAACTGCCGTTCAAAGCCACCTTTACGGGGCCATCAAAGCGGGTCAAAAACGGCAACTCCGCGCCGCTTTCCATCTCAAATGACAGATCCAGAAAGTCCCGCGCAATTTCTGCATTTGACCGATAGGCAGGCGGTGCCGCACGCGCTTTGAACCGCTTCATCGGGGGCAGGTCGGGCAGGGTTGCCGCGCGGCTGGGCTGCGCGCCCGCTGACGGCGCGGTGCCGCCACAGGCCGACAGAACCAAGCTGGCGGCAAGCAAAAACAGGGGCAGAATCGGGTTGGCAGGGCGGGTCATTACCGCCTTATACCCTGCTATATTTTATAAACGGTGTTTTTTGGCCAATGCGGTCGTAAAGCTGGCGCGCTGTTGCGTTAAAGTCTTGAGTTGTCCAATAGACATTCGGCGCTCCAGCGGCATCTGCCGCCGCATAGACCGCCTCAATCAAGGCACGCCCGGCCCCGGTGCCGCGAATGTCGGGGTCCACATAGAGGTCCTGCAAGTAGCAACAATTCTCGACGGACCAGCCGTGACGGTGGAACAAATAATGCGTCAACCCAATGGCTTGCCCGTCTTTCAAGGCGATCAACCCGGTGAAATCCTGCGGATCGTCGCCCAATAGCCGTTCAAAATAGATGTCGTAAATCTCTTGCGGGCGGGTGGTTTCATAAAAGGCCAGATAGGCCTCCCATAGCCGCGCCCATTCGGGCTTGTCGCCACGTTCCAAAGGGCGGATCACGACACTCATTTTTGGGCCCTCATCGTTGTGCTCTGGCCATGAAGGCCAGCCGTTCAAACAGATGCACATCCTGCTCGTTCTTCAACAAGGCCCCATGCAGTTTGGGCAGGGCATGCGCCCCGTCGCGTTTCAGGTCTTCCGGCGACAGGTCTTCGGCCAAAAGCAGTTTCAACCAATCCAAAACCTCAGATGTCGATGGCTTTTTCTTCAACCCCGGCGTCTCGCGAACCTCAAAGAACTGGGTCAGCGCGGTTTCCAGCAATGCGGGCTTTATCCCCGGGTGATGCAGCTCGACAATTTGCTTCAGCGTCTCGGCATCGGGGAACTTGATATAGTGAAAGAAACAGCGCCGCAGAAACGCGTCCGGCAGTTCTTTTTCGTTGTTCGAGGTGATGATCACAATCGGGCGCTGCTTGGCGCTGACCGTCTCGCCCGTCTCGTAGACGTGAAATTCCATCCGGTCGAGCTCTTGCAGCAGGTCGTTGGGAAACTCGATATCGGCCTTGTCGACCTCATCAATCAGCAACACCTTGCGCTCCTCGGCGGCAAAGGCCTGCCACAGCTTGCCGCGCCGGATGTAGTTGGCGACGTCATGCACCTTTTCGTCACCCAGCTGGCTGTCGCGCAAGCGCGATACCGCGTCATATTCGTAAAGCCCTTGCTGCGCTTTGGTGGTCGATTTGACGTGCCACTCGATCATCTCAAGCCCCATCGAGGCTGAGACCTGCCGCGCCAGCTCTGTTTTGCCGGTGCCGGGTTCGCCTTTGACCAGTAGGGGGCGCTCCAACGCAACAGCCGCGTTAACCGCGATTGTCAGGTCGTCAGTCGCGACATAGGATGTGGTGCCAGTGAATTTTATCAATCTATCAACCCTTTAGCCTGCGTTTTGATCATGGTTAACCCTGTCTTCAATTTCCTTTCATAACGCGCCTTTCGGGCGTGACAAGGTCTGGTGCATTCGTTACACCCTGCCACAGGGTTTGACCAAAGACATCGGGTCCGAGTCGGGGACCTCCTTAATGTCTTTGCAGTTAAGGGAGTTATTGGGATGAAAGCAGAAATGTTCCTGCCGGAGGATTACAAGCCGGCCGAGGACGAGCCGTTCATGAACGAACGTCAAACGGAATATTTTCGCCGCAAGCTTCTGGATTGGAAGCAATCGATCCTGGATGAGACCAACCTCACCATCGAAGGCATGCAGGAAGGCACGCGCAACATTCCTGATATTGCTGATCGCGCCTCGGAAGAGACCGACCGCGCGTTGGAACTGCGCACCCGTGACCGTCAACGCAAGCTGATCTCCAAAATCGACAGCGCCCTGCGCCGCGTCGATGAGGGCGAATACGGATATTGCGAAGACACCGGGGAGCCGATCTCGCTCAAACGCCTCGACGCGCGCCCCATCGCCACGCTGAGCCTCGAGGCACAGGAACGCCACGAGCGCCGCGAGAAGGTCCACCGCGACGACTGACTGTTACAAAGAACACCAGTTAAACGCCGGGCCTAGCGCCCGGCGTTTTCTTTTGTAAGGTGGCGCTCATGCTCAGTTTTGCCGCCGCCGTCTTCCTATTGATCATAACGCCCGGCCCCGGGGTCCTGTCGCTGGCGGGCGTCGGCGCGGCCTACGGGTTCCGCGCCGGGCTGCGCTATTTCATGGGGCTTTTCATCGGCACCAATCTGGTGGCACTCGCCGTGGTCACGGGGCTCGCCGCGCTCATCCTGGCAAACCCGGTCATCCGCACCGTGCTGATGGCCGCTTCCACCGCCTACTTGCTCTACATAGCCTATAAAATCGCCACGGCAGGAAGCAAAATCGGCTTTACCGCAGCGCCCCGCCAGCCTGGCATTCGCGACGGGTTGTTGCTTCAGGCAATCAACCCCAAAGCCTATGTGGTGAACACGACGCTGTTTTCGGGCTTCGCCTTCCTGCCGGGCGCCTATGCCGCCGAGGTCGCCATAAAATTCGCGATCACCAATTTCATCTGGTGCGCGCTGCATTTTCTTTGGTTGTGGGTGGGTGCGCGGATCAAGGCAATGAACTTGGCTGCGCGCACGCAACGCATCATCAACATCTTCATGGCCTGTGCTCTGATCGGGGTCGTCGCGCTCGCCTTTTGGGCGGCCAGGCCCTGACCTACATCTTCATTGTTTCAAAAATATTCCGGGGAGCGCGAGGGGCTGGCCCCTCGCCGTAGCGACGCGGGCGCAGCCGCGGCGCAAAATCTCTAAAGCGCCAGCTCCACCCAAACGGGCACATGGTCTGACGGTTTCTCACGGCCGCGGATCTCATAGTCGATCTTGCACTCCGTCAGGCAATCGGCCGCTTGCGGCGACAAAAGCAGGTGATCAATACGGATCCCGTCATTTCGGTTCCACGCGCCCGCTTGGTAATCCCAGAATGAGAACTGCTCGGGCGCCTGATTGCGGGCGCGGAACGCGTCGGTGAAGCCCAAATTCAAAATCCGGCGAAACGCGGCCCGGCTTTCGGGGCGAAACAGCGCGTCCTCCAGCCAGGCCTCGGGCCGTTTGGCGTCCTCTGGCTGCGGGATGATGTTGTAATCCCCGGCCATCATGGTGGGGATCTCTTCCGCCAAAAGCTCTTGGGCGCGCGCGCGCAGCCGCTCCATCCAGGCCAGCTTATAGTCATATTTCGGCCCCGGCGCGGGGTTGCCATTGGGCAGGTAGAGCCCGCAAATGCGGATCGGTTTTTCGTTGCCCATGACCAGCGCTTCGATCCAGCGGGCCTGTTCGTCGCTGTCATCGCCGGGCAAGCCGCGCCGGACGTCCTCCAATGGCAATTTCGACAGAATCGCCACGCCGTTGAAGCTTTTCTGACCATGGGTTTCGACGCTGTAGCCGCGGTCCTCAAACAGCTCGCGCGGGAAGCCTTCGTCGACTGATTTGATCTCTTGCAGCACCACAACATCCGGCTGCGCCTCGTCAAGCCAATCGGGCAGGGCGTTGATCCGGGCTTTGATGCCGTTAATGTTGAATGTCGCGATTTTCACGGGCGGCCCCCAAAGATGTTGCCCGTCAGGTATCCCCCAGCGCCGCCGTCGGGGCAAGGGCGGCTTGCAGCCAAAGTTGGTCAATCTCGTGCAGGGCTTTCGCGTCAAACTGGTCTTGGATGTCCCAATACCGGCCGGAAGGTACGAAATAGCCCAGCTCCTCCTCCCGCCGCATCGCCTTTTGCGCAGCGGCCCGGTCATAGGGCAGGGGCTCGCAGCTGCCCATCGTTTTCAGATTTGCGCGCGGGAACACCAGACGGCTCGGCCCGGTGGACAGGTTCACCAACGCGCAGCCCTGTTGCGCCGCCAATATCATCAGCCGGGCCGATTTGGCTTCCAAGGATTGCAAGGTCACGTCGTCGCGCAACGGGTCCGGCGCGCCTGAGCCGTAAAAATGCGTCTGGCCTTTGCTTTTGTCATAAATCATGTCGCAGCCAAAATAGGCGATGGTGCGCGGCTTGTGGTAGCGCAGCGCCCAATACCCGGCGGTAAACGCCATCGTGCCGCCTGCATAGACAAATCCGCCATAGACGTTTTGCGCGGGCACATAGGCGCTGGCGGTGACAATGCTTTGACCGGGCGCCAGTGTGGTCGGGTGGTTTTCAACGGGAAAATCTTCCGGGTGGATCAGGCTGTCCCAGTCCGGTCGCACGGCGTAGGCGTTGTTAATCGCCAATAAATGGTCAATGCCGGTGCGCGCCCAATCACGGGCGTCGACCGCATTTGGCGCGCTTCCTAAAATCAAAACAGTATTCATCTTCGAGAGCCCTCGACAACTCATCGCAGACATAGTGCCGGATTTCGCCAAGGCGAGAAGGTGCGACAAAATCGTACAACAGCAGCGCTAAATCCTTGAGCCCGATAGATAAAAATTGATCGGCCGGCGCAAATCCGCTACCACTTGAAAAAAACAAACGGTTTGAGGCCGACGATGCAGAAATTACTACTCCCCGCGATGCTGGGTGCACTTTGCGCATGCGGTGTGCCACCTGAAGAAGATGCGGTGTCCCAAGATGCCTATAAGCCACTCAACCGGTCGCTGATCCTGCCGGTCGAACCTGCAACGCTCGCGCAATCGCAGGCTTGGGCGGATTTGGTCAAAAGCTACGAATAATCAGCAGCTTATGCCGCTACATTGAGAATGAAGTGCCGCATCCGCAAGACGATGTCGCGTTTGGGTTTTCGATCACAAACCGCGCGCCGATGACTTCCTCAGTGAAATCAATCACTGCGTTTTCAAGGAAAGGCAGTGACACGCTGTCGATCACAACCGTCTCGCCCTCTTTTTCCAGCACCAGATCATCATCCGCTGGCGCGTCGAGCTTGATTTCATATTGAAACCCCGAACATCCGCCGCCTTCAACGGCCACACGCAAAGCATGCCCCTGGCCGCCCGCGCCAATCTCGGCAAGGCGGGCAAAGGCGCGGTCGGTTACTTTCGGGGGCAGGGCCAATTGCATCGGATCGGTTCTCGTATCTGTTACCTGACCAATGTAGGATGGCATTGGGACAAGAACAAGAAGGGGCCGCCATCATGACGCTGGCCAATTACGCATGCGACCCGGCCGCGAGCAGAGGCAGGCTCTACCCGGAAGATGAAAGCGCCTTTCGCAGCTGCTTTCAACGCGACCGCGACCGCATCATCCACGCCTCCGCCTTTCGGCGCCTCAAGCATAAGACGCAGGTGTTTATCGAGCATGAAGGCGATTATTTCCGCACCCGTCTGACCCATTCGATTGAGGTGGCCCAGGTGGCGCGCACCATTGCGGGCGTGCTGGGCCTGAATGTCGAGCTGACGGAGGCCGTCGCCTTGGCCCATGATCTGGGCCACCCGCCCTTTGGCCATACCGGCGAGGACGCGCTGGACGCGTTGATGGCACCCTATGGCGGGTTCGACCACAACGCGCAGGCGCTCAAAATTGTGACCTCTCTGGAACGGCATTATGCCGAATGGGACGGGTTGAACCTCACCTGGGAAACCCTTGAAGGCATTGCAAAACATAACGGACCGGTCGTGGGCGAGCTGCCCTTCGCCCTGTCGGAATATTCCACTCGCCATGATCTGGAACTGGGCACCTATGCAAGCGCCGAGGCGCAGGTCGCGGCCCTGGCCGACGACATCGCCTATAACAACCACGATCTGCATGACGGGCTGCGCGCCGAGCTGTTTTCTACCGATGAACTGGCGGAAATGCCGCTACTGGGCCCGTGCTTCGCCGAGGTCGATAAGCGCTACCCGGGGTTGAATTACTACCGCCGCCGGCATGAAGCGCTGCGCCGCTTCTTCGGCCTGCTGGTCGAGGATGTGATCGCCGTGGCCCAGCGCAATCTGCGCGCGCTTGACCCGGCATCCGTCACAGATATCCGCGCCGCTGGTCGCGCGATGGTGCAGTTTTCGCCCGAGATATGGGAACAGCTGAAAGTCATCCGCAGATTCCTGTTCGAGCGCATGTACCGCGCGCCCGCAGTGGTCAAAATGCGGGTGCAGGTGACACAGGTGGTCGAGGAGCTGTTTCCGCTCTTTATGGAAAAACCCGAACGCCTGCCCAAGCAATGGCGCAAGGATGTTGAAGAGGCGGCGGGGGAGGTCGACCTGGCCCGCATCGTGGCCGATTACATCGCAGGCATGACCGACCGTTTCGCCCTGCAAACCCACCAGCATCTGATCGGTGGCGTCGAAGCCGACAGCTACGTGCTGCCCCAGCCATAACGTACAAGCCGTGACCCAAATGTGCGGCTGCGCCGCGCGCGATGCTTTTGCGTTCGCCACGCGGGTTTGAGGGCTTTGCCCTCAAACTCCCAGAATATTTCTGAAACAATGAAGGGTGGACCGTGGGCGTGGTCGTGATAAACCGCGCGACATCACTGAAAAGGCAGCGCCATGAATATTTTTGCACAGATCCGGGAATTGGTCGTCACGTCTTTGGACGCGATGGTGCGAGAAGGCGTGTTGCCTGAGGGCTTGAGCTTCGACAATGTCGCGGTAGAGCCGCCGCGCGACGCAGCCCATGGCGATATGGCGACCAATGCGGCGATGGTGCTGGCCAAACCCGCCGGAATGAAGCCGCGCGATATTGCCGAGGCGCTTGCCGTGCATTTGCAAGCAGACCCGCGCATCGCAGGTGTTGATGTCGCGGGGCCCGGGTTCTTGAACCTGCGGCTCGATAGTTCTGTCTGGGCGGGCGTGGTGCAGGTCGCGCTGAAAACTGGTACGGATTTTGGCCGCTCCTCCATGGGGGCGGGGCGCAAGGTGAATGTCGAATATGTCTCGGCCAACCCCACCGGGCCTTTGCATGTGGGCCATACCCGTGGCGCGGTTTTTGGCGATGCTTTGGCGTCTCTTTTGGCCTATGCGGGCCATGCGGTCACACGCGAATATTACATCAATGATGGCGGCGCGCAGGTCGATGTCTTGGCGCGCTCCGTTTACTTGCGGTATCAGGAGGCGCATGGCCAAGAGATCGCCTTCCCCGATGGCACCTATCCCGGCGACTATCTGATCGCGGTGGGGCAGGCGCTGAAAGATAAGGTCGGCGACGCCTATCTGGACAAGGGTGAGCAGTTCTGGCTTACAGAAATTCGCGAATTCGCAACCGAGGCGATGATGGACCTGATCCGGGCCGATCTGAAGGCTTTGGGCGTCGAGATGGATGTGTTCTATTCCGAAAAGTCGCTTTATGGCACCGGCCGGATCGAGGCCGCAATCGCGGAACTTGACGCCAAGGGCCTGATTTATGAGGGCGTGTTGGAGCCCCCCAAGGGCAAAAAGCCCGAAGACTGGGAGCCGCGTGAGCAGACCCTCTTTAAATCCACCGAGCATGGCGATGATGTGGACCGGCCCGTCAAGAAATCTGACGGCGCCTGGACCTATTTTGCCCCTGATATCGCGTATCACTATGATAAAGTGTCGCGCGGCTTTGACGCTTTGATTGATGTGTTCGGCGCCGATCATGGCGGCTATGTCAAGCGGATGAAAGCGGCGGTTTCGGCCCTGTCTGAGGGGCAGGTGCCGCTTGATATCAAGCTCACGCAGCTGGTGAAGCTGACCAAAAACGGCGAGCCGTTCAAAATGTCGAAACGCGCGGGCACCTTTATAACCTTGCGCGATGTGGTCGATCAGGTTGGCCCAGACGTGACCCGGTTCATCATGCTGACCCGCAAGCAGGATGCGCCGCTTGATTTCGATCTCGACAAGGTGCTGGCGCAGTCAAAAGACAACCCGGTCTTTTATGTGCAATACGCGCATGCGCGGGTCTGTTCGCTGTTGCGCAAGGCCGCGGACCTGGGGATCAATACGTCTGATACCGCACTTGCCGCGACCGATCTGAGCGCCCTGACAGATGAGGGCCAACTGGCTGTTGCCGCCAAGCTGGCCGAATGGCCGCGCCTTGTCGAAATTGCCGCCCGCACGCAGGAACCGCACCGTATCGCCTTCTACCTTTATGAGCTCGCCAGCGAGTTCAACGCGCATTACACGCAGGCCGGGAAATTCGTGGATGAGGCCGATCTCGACGCCAGCCTGCCAAAAATTGCGCTCGCACGCGCCACGGCGATTGTTATTTCCGCAGGTCTTGGTATTCTGGGCGTAACTCCGGCGGATGAGATGCGCTGACGCCAAAAGATCAGCCTCCCCTGCCTGCGAGCGACGAGCAGACGAAAAGTGACCACCCGAACGCGAATTCGGGGGCGGAGAGGCGATAATGGCTGACGTTCAATATGGGGCAGAAATGCCCTCCACAGGCACCTATTCAAACGCACCCAGCGCGGCGGCGCACCATCCGGGGCTGGCCTCCAAGGCGATAAGCCATCTGGGCGCGTTCAGCTCTATCGCGCTGGTCGTAGGGCTGGGCATCTGGGGCTATGAGCTGACGATGCGCGATGTCACCGATGTGCCGGTCATTCGCGCCCTCGAAGGTCCGTCGCGTGTTCAGCCTGATGATCCGGGCGGGCAATTGGCCCAGCACCAGGGCCTGTCGGTGAATTCCGTGCAGGCCGAAGGCACCGCCGCCGGGCCCGCTCCACAGGTGATCTTGGCGCCAGAACCCATCGATCTGACCTCGGAAGATATTGTGCTGGCCTCCCCGTCAGAGGGCGAGGTCCCGCAAGATGAGCTGGCCGAAGCCATTGGTACAGTCGTCTCCCTGACGCTGGAAGAGCAAGACCTGACGGCAGAAGAGCGCGCCGCGCGTCTGGCCGAACGGCTTGCTGCGGGCACGCAGCCGCTGTTTGAAGATGTGGCGCAAGAGGGTCCTGAGGTCATTCCGGCCTCCGTGCCCGGTGTGACCCGCTCGCAGCGCCCGCTGACGCGGCCCAAGGTGAACTTGCAAAACCTTCAGCAAACCTCCGCGCAGGTTCCGTCGGCAACGACGCTGGATGTTGACCCGTCTGGGATCGCCACAGGCACGCGGCTGGTGCAGCTTGGCGCTTTTGATGATCAGCAAATGGCCAAAGCGGAATGGGACAAGATCGCCGCCAATTTCGCCGATTATATGTCGGGCAAGCAGCGCGTGATCCAGGAAGCCAAGAGCGGCGGACGCACGTTCTACCGCCTGCGCGCGGTCGGGTTTGACGACCTCAACGCGTCGCGTCGCTTTTGTGCGGTGCTTGTGGCCTCAAACGCCGCCTGTATCCCGGTTCTGGCACGCTAATGTTGGATAGTCACAAGCGCGGTTGAGACAAATTATGAAGGTCGCGCGCTAATGCCAAATAATTCATACATTTTTGGCTGCGCGGGCGAACAGCTCAGTCAGGACGAATATCGGTTTTTTGAAAGCGCCCAACCGTGGGGATTCATCCTTTTTGCCCGAAATGTCGCCGACAAAGACCAGCTCAAGCGCCTGACAGATGATCTGCGCGACGCCGTCGGCTGGCAGGCCCCGATCCTCATTGATCAGGAAGGTGGCCGCGTGCAGCGCATGCGTCCGCCGGTCTGGCAAGACTACCCGCCCGCGCTGGATCAGATGAAAGCAGCGGGCGACAAGGCGGCGCGCGCCATGTATCTGCGCAACCGGCTGATCGCGGCGGAGCTGTTCGAGGTCGGCATCGACGTCAATTGCGCCCCTGTGGCTGATGTGTTGCAGCCGGAAACGCACCCGGTGATGCTCAACCGCTGCTACGGCTATGACGTTGAAACCGTGGTTCAGATGTGCCGCGAAGCCGCTACGGGTCTGTTGGATGGCGGTGTTCTTCCGGTCTTGAAGCACATCCCCGGCTATGGCCGCGCCGTGGTGGACGGGCATCTTGATCTGCCGACCGTCGATGTGCCGCGCGATCAGTTGGACGCGCTGGATTTTGCGCCTTTCAAAGCGCTCAGCGACATCAAGATGGGCATGACCGCCCATATCGTCTTCCCCGTGATCGACGATCAGCCCGCGACGACATCCCCCAAAGCGATGCAGATGATCCGCGACGATATCGGTTTCGGCGGGTTGATCATGACCGATGACATCTCGATGCAGGCGCTGTCGGGCACGGTGGCGCAGCGGTCCGTCGCGGCCCTAAAGGCGGGCTGCGATATCGCGCTGCACTGCAATGGCAAATTGGCGGAGATGGAGACGATTGCCGCAAGCTGCCCGCCCATGAATGCGGCCGCGCAGGCCCGCGCCGCCGCCGCTTTGGACCAGCGCAAATCCCCCAGCGACATTGACATTTCCGCCGCCAGAGCAGAGTTTGAGGCCCTTATAAACGGGTAGGGCAGCCGCCGCGAAATGTCGGACGAACGCAGCAAAGAAACGGGCACGGATATCGACACGTCGTGGGAAAGCGAAGGCGTCGAAGCGCGTCTCGCCGCCGAGGCGCTGATCGTCGATGTCGACGGGTTCGAGGGCCCGCTCGATCTGCTCCTGACCCTGTCGCGCACCCAGAAAGTGGACCTGCGCAAAGTCTCCGTCCTGCAGCTGGCCGAACAATATCTGGGCTTCATCGAGAAGGCCAAGGAGCTGCGGCTAGAACTCGCCGCGGACTATCTGGTCATGGCCGCCTGGCTCGCCTTCCTGAAATCGCGGCTCTTATTGCCGCCCGATCCGACGGAGGAAGGCCCGTCCGGTGAAGAACTCGCCGCGCATCTGGCCTTCCAGCTCGAACGCCTTTCCGCGATGCGGGAGGCGTCTGCCAAACTGATGGCGCGCGACCAGCTGGGCCGCGATTTCTTTGCGCGCGGCGTGCCCGAAGACGTCACCCGCATCCGCAAGGTCACCTACACCGCAACGCTGCTCGATCTGATGCAGGCCTACGCCCGGATCAAAACCAAGGATGAATTCCGCCCCTTCGTGATGGACCGCGAAAAGGTTTTCACCATGGAACAAGCGCTCGACCGGATGCGCGGGCTGATCGGCTTTGCAGGCGAATGGTCCGACCTAACAAGCTGGCTGCCCGAAGGCTGGGAAACCGATCCGGTCAAGCGCAGATCAGCCACGGCGGCGACCTTTGCGGCCTCGCTTGAGCTGGCAAAAGCAGGACAAATTGAATTAAGACAGGGCGATGTTTTCGCGCCTATCCAGATCCGAAAAAGGACAGATGGTGACCGACGCAACTGACACACCTGAGGCCGAAACCCCCGCCACTGACAGCCTGTTCGAAGCCCCCCCGATGGGGGAGCAGGAGCGCATGGTCGAAGCCATTCTCTTTGCCTCTGCGGAGCCGATCACGGTGCGCGAGCTGGAAGCCCGCATGCCCCATGGCGCGGACCCGGCGGAGGCCTTGGTGCACCTGCGCAAACGCTACGAGGGGCGCGGCGTACATGTCGTCAAAGTGGGCGATGCCTGGGCAATCCGCACGGCGGGCGATCTGGGATTTCTGATGCAAAAAGAAACGGTTGAGACCCGCAAGCTCAGCCGCGCTGCGATCGAAACCCTGGCGATTGTCGCCTACCATCAGCCTGTGACGCGCGCTGAGATTGAGGAAATTCGCGGCGTGTCCGTCAGCCGCGGGACCGTCGATCAGCTGATCGAATTGGAATGGATCCGATTTGGCCGCAGGCGGATGACGCCGGGCCGCCCCGTGACCTATGTGGTCACCCAGCACTTCCTCGATCACTTCGGGCTGGAAAACGCCCGCGACCTGCCGGGCCTGAAAGAACTGCGCGCCGCAGGCCTTTTGGACAACCGCCCGCCACCCGGCTTGGATGCGTTGCCCGATGACGACGATGAGGAGGAAAGCCCCGAGGGACAGAACGAATTGTTTGAAGATTAAGCGTGACATGCTAGCTGGCATGCATATCTGAAAGCTCAAATACGCTTGGGGGGCTTTGAGAGGAGGTTCGCATATGAACCAGATTATCAACATGGTGATCCGTCAGGTGGTGCGCCGCCTGATCACATTGGGCATCGATAAAGGTGTCGACGCGGTCGCCAAACGGCGCGGCCAGGGTGAGCTGACACCTGAACAAAAGAAAGCCGCCGGTGAAAACAAAAAACGCGCACAACGAGCAATGCGGATCGCACGTCGGGTCGGACGGTAAGCGGGGCGCTAAACCGGTCGTTAAAGGAGCGGGGCGTTAGACGGGTTTCGTCGCGCTGACGCGCGCCGACAGGGTGGGGGCTCTGCCCCCGCGCGTTCCGCGCTCCCCCGGGATATTTTTAACCAAATGGAGATAGAGGGACGGCGCTTAGGCGGCGGGCGTTTTGAAGTGCTTGCTGAGCTTGAGGCCCTGACCCTGATAGTTCGACTTGATGTCGATCCCGTAAAGCTGTTCGGGAACTTCGGACATATGCTCATACACCAAGCGGCCAACAACCTGCCCATGTTCCAGCACAAACGGCGCCTCATGGCAGCGCACCTCCAACACCCCGCGTGAGCCTGTGCCTTCCTTTGAATAGCCAAAACCGGGGTCGAAGAACCCCGCGTAATGCACGCGGAATTCGCCCACCATCGCCAGATAGGGCGCCATTTCCGCCGCGCAATTGGGCGGGATCGTGATCGCTTCGCGGCTGACCAGAATATAGAACGCGCCGGGGTCCAGGATGATGCGGCCCTCGCTGGTGCGCACCTCTTCCCAATACTCGGCGGGGTCGTAATGGGCGAGCTGCCCCAAATCGATGACGCCAGTATGCGGCTTGGCGCGGTAGCCCACCAGATCGCCCGTGTCAGGGCGCAAGTCGACCGAAAAGCCCAACCCGTCTGAAATCACGGCTTCACCCGACACAATCGGGGTTTGTTCATGTAGCGCGCGCAACGCCTCGTCATCGATCAGCGTTTTGCCCTGCCGGAAAATAATCTGGTTCAGCATCTGCCCGGTCTTGGCCACGACCGAGAAAGAGCGCGGGCAAATCTCGACATAAAGCGGCCCGGTATAGCCATCCGGCACCCGGTCAAATTCGACCCCATCATCGGTGATCACACGGGTCAGCAAATCCAGTCGCCCGATGGATGATTTGGCCGAGGCCGCGCCAGATAACCCCGCAGGTAAAGCCAGCCCTTCCTGCAACGGCACGACGTAGACGCAGCCTTTCTCAAGCACCGCGCCTTGGGTCAAATCCATTTCATGCATGGCGAAATCATCTAGCCGCTCGGACACGCGGCGTCCGCGCCCGGCCAAAAACGAGGCGCGCACCCGCGTCGCGGTCGCGCCCAGTCGCAAATCCAGTGATGCGGGTTGGATTTGGCCTGTTTCGATAGGGTTTGACGACGTGATTTGATCTGCCGCGATCATCGCGCGCATCTGCCGGTCCGACAGCACTCCGGTCGCAAAATCAGCCATATTGCAGCCCCTCTCAGATGGACAAAACGCCCGCGCCCAAAGGGGCTGCGAGCGTTTGTATCATGGTCGGGCTAGCAGGACTCGAACCTGCGACCTTCCGTCCCCCAGACGGACGCGCTACCAGGCTGCGCCATAGCCCGACGATTGCGCCTTCATACGGTATTTGCACGCCAAGGCAAGGGGCGTTGCCGCTATTTCTGGCGTTGAAAGCAGGCATCAGGGAGTTAGCCCCGGCTCAGATCAATCGCGATGCGCTCCCGCAGGGTGTGCAGGCGGTCATGCCCGCGCTTGATCGCCTCGTCGGAGCCGCCGGCAAACACAGTGCCAACCCCTAGCCTGCGGAACTTCCGCAGGCGCTTGGTGCGGATGCGCTGCGCGTCGCTGGCCACAATTGTGCTGACGTCAATCGCGTCTGGCACAGGTGCGGGCGCGGGTGTGGGGACAGGCTCCGGCGCGGGTTCTGGTTCTGCTGGGGCGTCGTCCAGCGCAAAGCTCGCTTGCGGGGCATCCTCTGTGGCGGAGGTTTCAGGTGCGACAGGTGCCGGCTCAACCGGCGCTTCCGCGACGGGCTCAGGGACGTCCTGTGGTGCGGGTACAGGCACCTCATCCGTGGCAGGGGCCGCCGCGTCGCTGGCAACGATATCCAGCTCCGGTTCCGCGTCGCGCGGTTTGGACAGGGGCACAATATTGTCACCCGCAGGTGCCACGTCGGCGTCTTCAACATGCACAAACGGTGCTTCGTCGTCGGGCTTGGAGGGCGGCGGCGGTGGGGTCAGCTTCGGGGCCGCTTCGCCGGTTCTTTCGCGCGCTTGCTGGCGGGCCTGGCGGCGGGCGCGGCGGGCCTTGCGGCGGGCGGCGCCTTCTTCCTCGCTTGGCATGTCAAGCGCCGGGGCAAGCGCGGAGACCGCCTTGACGCCGTCTTCCTTGATCATCTTCTGGACGCCGCGAATGGTAAGCCCGTCATCATGCAGCAGCTTCTTGATCCCGCCGATCAACATCATGTCGGCGGGGCGGTAATAGCGCCTGCCGCCGGCGCGTTTCACCGGTTTGATCTGTGGAAATTTGCTTTCCCAAAAGCGCAACACATGGGCGGGCACGTCCAGCCAATTGGCGACTTCGGAGATGGTTCGGAACGCTTCGCGCGCCTTTTCTGCCATGTCCCTGCTCCTCGCTTAAACGCGATGTTTAGGATTTGTTACCGTCTGCGACGCGGTCTTTCATCAGATGCGATGGGCGGAAGGTCAGAACGCGGCGCGGGTGAATTGGAACCTCTTCGCCGGTCTTGGGGTTGCGGCCAATGCGGGCCGATTTCTCGCGCACGCTGAACGTGCCGAATGAGGATATTTTGACCTGCTCGCCGCGCACCAGCGCGTCCGACATATGCTGCAATACACTCTCTACAAGGTCGGCGGATTCGTTGCGCGACAACCCCACCTCACGAAAAACCGCTTCGCTTAAATCCATACGCGTCAACGTCTTGCCAGCCATTCTGTCCCCCAGCAGTAATCATCATTTAATTCAGGCACGATACGTGCGACGCAAATTCAGAGTCAATATCAAGGGCTTGCAACACAGCGTTTAAGCGCAGTTTGGGGCAGTGAAACCCGCCTACAGGCGCAAAATAACCGCCCCCCAGGCCAGCCCGCCGCCAATAGCCTCCATCACAAGCACCTGGCCGGGGGCCAATTTGCCCTCTGATTTGGCCACAGACAGTGCCAAAGGAATCGATGCAGCCGAGGTATTGCCGTGGTCTTGCACGGTCATCACGACCCGGTCCATCGACACGCCCATCTTCTGCGCGGTGCGGGTGATGATGCGCGAATTGGCCTGATGGGGCACAATCCAGTCCACGTCATCCGCCGTCAATCCGGCCTTGTCCAACGCCGTCTCAGCCGTTTCGGCCAGCTTTTCAACGGCGTGGCGGAACACCTCTTTGCCCTGCATCACCAAGACGCCCGCGGTCTGGGTCGCGGACACGCCGCCATTCACATAAAGCAGGTCGCGGTAGCGCCCGTCGCTGTTGAGATCTGTGGCCAGAATGCCCGCATCCGCGTTGGTGCCCGTGCCCTCTGTGGCCTCCAAAATGACAGCGCCCGCGCCGTCGCCAAACAGCACGCAGGTGGTGCGGTCGTCCCAGTTCATGATGCGCGAAAAGGTCTCCGCGCCGATCACCAGAACGCGGCTGGCCTGACCAGATGCGATAAACGCGTCCGCCGTCGACATGGCATAGACGAAGCCCGCGCAAACCGCCTGCACGTCCAGCGCAAAGCCTGCGGTGCCCAGCGCGCCCTGCACGATTGTCGCGACAGACGGAAAAGTCGTATCGGGGGTGGATGTCGCCACGATGATCGCGTCAATCTCGCCCGCTTGCATCCCGGCATCATCCAACGCCGCCTGCGCCGCCTTGACCGCAAGGTCCGAGGTCAGCTCGTCATCTGCCGCAAAATGGCGTCGTTCAATGCCCGACCGGGTCTTGATCCACTCGTCGGTGGTGTCGACCATGGTCTCCATTTCCGAATTCTCGACAATGCGCGAGGGCAGGTAGTGGCCGACGCCACGCAAAACGGCTCTGCGGGTCATGATGTTCCCATGTTCGATGTGTCCCCAGCCGGATCATCCGTATCCGCGCTTTCGTCACCTTGGACCGAGGGTGCGTTGGATGCAACCCGCGCTGCCAGCTTCTCTGAAAAGCCGGTCTGGGACAGTTTGAACCCCAGCTTGATGGCCGCCGACACCCCGGTCGCATCGGCTGAGCCATGGCTTTTGACCACATTGCCGTTCAGTCCCAAAAACACGCCGCCATTCACCCGGCGCGGGTCGATGCGCTTGGACAATCGGCGCAATGACGTCAACGCCAGCAGTGCCGCGATCCGCGACAGGGGCGTGAACTTAAAGGCCTCGCGCAGCAGCTCGGAAATCAGCGACGCCGTCCCCTCTGCCGTCTTCAACGCGACGTTGCCGGTGAACCCGTCCGTGACAATGACGTCCACCCGGTCGCTTGGGATGTCGCCGCCTTCGACAAAGCCCACATAGTCAAAATCATTGCCTTGCGCGGCGCCCGCGATCATGTCGCCTGCCACTTTCAGCTCTGCGCGGCCTTTGTGCTCTTCGGTGCCCACATTCAGCAGCCCCACGCGCGGGCGGTTCAACCCAAACCCGTTGCGCGCATAAGACATGCCCATCAGCGCATATTGCAGCAAATCATCTTGGTCGGCGCGAATATCGGCGCCCACATCCAGCATGATGTTGAACCCGGTCGCATTGCGCGAGGGCCAGAGACACGCAATCGCGGGGCGGTTCACACCCTCCATCTTGCGCAGCCGGATCATCGAAATTGCCATCAAAGCGCCGGTATTCCCGCAGGAGACGCACACATCCGCCTCCTTGTTGCGCACGCTTTCAATCGCAGACCACATCGATGTCTTCTTGCCATGCCGCATCACGTGGCTGGGCTTGGCGTCCATCGACACCACTTCGCCCGCGTCGCGCAGTTCGCATTGTGCGTCTAATTTGCGTTTGGAGATCAGCGGCGCCAGATCCGCCTTTGGCCCATGTACGATGAACCGAATATTAGGATTCTTGGCCGCTGATTTGGCAATACCCGCCACAACCGTGGCGGGTCCGCGATCTCCGCCCATGGCGTCGATCGAAATAACTGTCTTGCTTGTGCCCAATGGACTGCCTGCCTGAACCCGTATTGACTTGGTATTACGGTCTTTCAGGCAGGATAATCTTACGCGGCGTCGTCGTCCAGTTCGATCTCGTCAACCATCGCAACGACTTCTTTGTCGTCGTAATGGCCGCAAGACGCACAGACGTGATGCGGGCGTTTCAGCTCGCCACAGTTGGAGCATTCGTTGCGGCTCTCAGCCGACAACGCGTCATGCGCGCGGCGGTTGTTGCGGCGCGACTTGGAAACTTTATTCTGCTGGACAGCCATTCTCGTCGTCCTCGGGTTAGGGGACAGGGTCTTGACCCCGTCACATGTTCAAATTCTGGCACCTGTTTTAGGCGGATTTGGCAGCATCTAACGACTCATATCGCGCGCGTCCAGACCGTTTTGCCAAAGGAGAGGCGGGTATACGGGGATTCTGTCACTTTTGCAAGGGGGATGGGGCGGAAGTAGGCAGGTATTTCACATGCGCGAAAGCGCGTATTGCGTGCCTGGGTCGATGCGTCAGCCTCTGTTTGATCTCAGTGGCACCGTGAAGCTGCTAATAAGGCGTTTGGACCGTTTTGTCGGTAAGGCATGCCCTAGACTTGAACGCTCAACCGTGCCGCATTCTAAGCTTTCCAAATCGTTAAAAAATTTTGAAAGTCGTTTTGTATCAGATGATTAGAAGATTCCCCGCATGCGGGGCACCTGCGGGCCGGGCGAAAAATCAGCTCCCGCCGTCCATTTTCTTCTTCAAATCCGCCAGCCCCGCGAAGGGTTTCACTGTGTCTTCATTCAACGGCTCGACCCCCGGCTCAGCATGAACCAGCGCCCCCAATTCCGCCCCCTCAGCCCGCGGATAGGCCGGCACCGCCAGCGACAGCGCCTCGATTATCGCCCCCATCGCATCAATCTCCGCCCCCAAAGCTTCCGAGCTGTCATCCTCCGGCATCTCGATCTCCGCGTCCTCCGGGTCCTGCCAATCAGAAATATAGTGGCGCAGCACGTCCTCCTCGATCCGGGTCGTCACAGGATCAAGCGTCACCACGCAAGGCTGCACCACGGTGGCCCCCAGATGGCCCGACAAGGTCCAGTCTGTCTTGCCCGCCGCCTTCAGCGATCCCGTGAAGGTCAGTTTGCGGATCTGGTCGACGCCTAGCTCTCCCGCCAGCTCGCGGCGTAAATCCGCATCGGCTGACAGCGAAATCTTGGTGTCGCGCTTTTGCGGCAGGTCGGCCACGCGGAGCGGGGGCAGGGGGTTGGACATGGTGTGGGGCCCTCATGCATCTTTCTTGAACCGGGTCGCGTCCTTCTGTAAGCCTAAGCCAAGCTAAAGAGCAAGGCGTGAGGCGGTGAGTATGGTTGGGTCAGGCAAGCACAAGCGGGCAAGGGTTTATGCTGTCCTGCTCTGCGGGGCGATGATGGCACTGGCGGCCTGCTCCGAAGTCATCCGCCAGCATGGCTACATCCCCCCTGAAGAGGACGTCCAGGCGTTGCTGGTTGGCGTCGACACAATCGACAGCGTCGAAGCCTCCATCGGGCGCCCCGCCACCTCAGGTGTTCTGCGCGACAATGCTTGGTATTACGTGGGCTCGCGCGTCCGCCACTACGGCGCGCGCAAGCCCGAGGAGATCGAGCGCCAGGTCATGGCGATCAGCTTTGATGATACGGGCGTCGTACAAAACATCGAACGGTTCGGTCTGGAACGCGGTCAGGTTGTGGTGCTGTCGCGCCGCGTGACCGAAACCACGGTCCGCGACGTCACCTTCATCCGTCAGATCATCCGCAACTTCGGCCAAATCGATATTGGCGAAGCGCTGGGCGGCTAAAGCCTACGCATCCTCAGGTTCATAGGTCAGCGCCACGCCGTTGATGCAGTAGCGCAACCCCGTGGGCTGCGGCCCGTCGGGAAACACATGGCCCAAATGTCCGTCGCAGGCGTTGCAATGCACCTCTGTGCGTTTCATGAACCAGCTGTTGTCCACGCTTTCGCCGACGGTATCCCCGTCGACGGGTGCGTAAAAGCTGGGCCACCCGGTGCCGCTGTCAAATTTGGTCTCGCCTTCAAAAACCGGCGTGCCGCAGCCTTTGCAAAAATAGGTGCCGGGCCCTTTGGGAAAATTGTCATGAGTGAATGCCCGTTCGGTGCCGTGTTTGCGCAGCACTTTATATTCCATATCGTCCAGCTGCTCTCGCCATTCGGCGTCCGATTTCACGACTTTGTTGACCATGGGGGCCTCCTTCCACTTCAAGCGTGTCGCCAAAACTGACACGCGACTTTTGTCTTTCTTATGATACATCTCTATCTAGGTCGGGAAAGAGGGCCGTCCAAGCCCCGTGGGAGGCTCAAATGGGCAAGCTGCATCAGGACTTTGTGAAGGGGCGCTACGCCGTCCGCCTGTCGCGGGCGTCAGAAGACATCGCCAAGGCCGAGCGATTGCGCGGGCTGGCTTTTCGGGGCGACGCGAGCATCCCCGATTGCGACAGCTTTGACGCGTTGTGCTGGCACGCGCTGGTGGAAGACGCCCGCACGGGTCAATTGGTGTGCTGCTTTCGCGTTTTGACGTTCAACCATGGTGTTGAAATCGACCACAGCTACGCCGCGCAACACTATGATTTGCAAGGACTTCGCGCATTTCCGGGTAAGATGGCGGAGCTTGGGCGTTTTTGCATCCTGCCCGGTCTGAGCGACCCTGACATTCTCCGCGCCGCCTGGGGCGCTCTCACTGACTATGTCGACCGGGAAGGGATTGAGCTACTTTTTGGTTGCTCGTCTTTTGCTGGAACGCAAGCGGCGCGCTACGGCGCCAGTTTCGCGCTGCTGTCGGAGCGCCATCTGGCCCCGGACCAATGGCGCCCGGGCCTGAAAGCCGCGCAAACCATTCCGTTGGCTGGTGCTGCGCGGGACATCAAAGCAGGGCTTGCAGGCCTGCCGCCTTTGTTGCGCACCTACCTGATGATGGGCGGTTGGGTCAGCGATCACGCGGTGATCGACCACGACCTGGACACGCTACATGTTTTTACAGGCGTGGAAATTGCCGCCATTCCGCCTGCGCGCAAACGGCTCCTGCGCGCGCTTGCCGCCTAAGCGCGGTTGACGCCGGTGCCTGCGCGCCTTAGCTGGCGGGCATGGCGCGCACACCTCTTTTACAGCTTTCCGACATCTCGCTGACCTTTGGCGGCGATCCCGTTTTCGAAGACCTCTCCCTTGTGGTCCAACCCGGTGATCGGGTCGCTTTGGTGGGCCGCAACGGGTCGGGCAAATCAACCCTAATGAAAGTCATGGGCGGGTTGGTTGAGGCTGACGCGGGCTCCCGCGTTTTGGCGCCGGGCACCACCACGGGTTACATGCAGCAGGACCCCGATCTCACAGGTTTTACCACGCTTGGGGACTTTGCGCTGAGTGAACTGGACCCAAGCGAGGAATACAAAATTCTAAGCGCAGCCGAGGGGTTGAAGCTCAATCTTGAAGCAGATGTGAACGCCGCCTCTGGTGGAGAACGCCGCCGCGCGGCTTTGGCCAAATTGTTGGGCGAAGCGCCCGAATTGATGCTTCTGGACGAGCCGACCAACCACCTTGATATCGAAGCAATCGCCTGGCTGGAACACCACCTCGCGACCACCCGCGCGGCCTATATCCTGATCTCCCACGACCGGGCCTTTCTGCGCGCGCTGACCCGTGCCACGCTTTGGATCGACCGGGGACAGGTGCGCCGACAGGAAACCGGCTTTGACCGGTTCGAGGAATGGCGCGACAAGCTGTGGGACGAGGAAGACCAGCAGCGCCACAAGCTCAACCGCAAGATCAAGGCGGAGGCCCGCTGGGCTGTCGAAGGCATCTCTGCCCGGCGCAAGCGCAACATGGGCCGGGTGCGCGCGCTGCAGGACCTGCGCGCAGAACGTGCTAGCCAGATCAAGCGCCAAGGCACGGCGGCGATGGAACTGGCCGCTGGCCCGAAATCCGGCAAACAGGTGTTTTTGGTGGAGGGCGTGTCGAAAAGCTATGACGGCACGCCAATCGTCAAAGATTTCTCGTTCAAGGTGAACCGGGGAGACCGGATCGCGCTGGTCGGCCCCAACGGCGCGGGCAAAACGACGCTACTTAAGCTGATGACGGGGGAGGTCGCACCAGATCAGGGCACCGTGAAAATGGGCACCAATCTGGAAATGGCGGTTTTCGACCAGAACCGCGCCGCATTGAACCCGGAAGACACGCTTTGGGCCGCCTTGACCGAAGACCCCGCAACCCGCGTGCGCGGCATGGGCGACCATATCAACGTGCGCGGCACGCCCAAACATGTCGTGGGCTACCTCAAAGATTTTCTGTTCGATGAGGCACAGGCGCGCGCCCAGATCAAATCGCTGTCTGGCGGCGAAAAGGCGCGGCTGCTGCTGGCCCGCATCATGGCGCGGGAGAGCAATCTGCTGATCCTCGACGAGCCGACCAACGATCTGGACATCGAAACGCTCGACCTGCTGCAGGAACTTATTGGTGACTATGACGGCACTGTGCTGCTGGTCAGCCACGACCGGGATTTTCTGGATCGCGTGGCCTCCACCACCATCGCCTTGAAAGGCGGTAAAGCCACTGTCTACGCGGGTGGCTGGACGGATTACAAAGCCCAAGCAGCCGAGGGCGGGGCCGAGGCGGTTTTGTCCGAAAAACCCGTCAAATCGCGCCGCGAAAAGGGCAGGGAGGCGGCGGAGGTCAAACAAGAAACAGGGCTGTCCTTCACCGAAAAACACCGTTTGGAAGCGCTGCCAGATGAGATGGCGCGTCTTGAGGCCGAGATCGCGAAGCTAACAGAATTCATGTCCGACCCCGACCTCTTCACCAAGGAACCGGCCAAATTCGCAAAGGCCAGCGACGCTTTGGTCGAGCGCAACACCGCACTGCAAGAGGCGGAAGAAGAATGGTTGATGCTGGAGGAAAAAGCCAATGCCTGACGTGACGCTAGACCAGATCGAAGAACTGTCCTTCAAAGCTTTGGCAAAACATGGTGCCGCCGACTGGATCGCGCGCGAGGTGGCGAAAGCCGTGCGCCGTGCCGAGGAAACCGGCAACGTCATCTGCGGGCTTTACTATTTGGAAAGCTATTGCACGCAGCTGGCCTCTGGCCGCGTCAACGGCACCGTTGAGCCCGTTATCTTCAAGCCCCGCCCCGGCGCGGTGCTGGCCGACGCGCAATTTGGCTTCGCGCAGCCTGCTTTCGCGCGTGGCTTTCAGACCGCCTGCGATGCGGCGCGCAAAAACGGCACGATCTCTTATGCGGTCGCGCATTCCCACACCTGCACCTCCCTTGGGTTTTTCACCGAACAGTTCGCCAATGAAGGTCTTATCGCCATCGGCATGACCAACGCCTCGCCGATCGTCGCACCGCCTGGCGGCACCGAAAAAACCATCGGCACCAACCCGTTCGCCATGTCTGTGCCGGGCCGCGAAGGAGGGGTGGCGATGCATTTCGACTTCTCCACCTCCGCTGTGGCCTTGGGCAAGATCACCATGGCAAAGGCAGCGGGCGAGACGATTCCGTTGGGGTGGGCAGTGGACGCAAAGGGTCAACCAACCACAAACCCGGAGGCTGCATTGGGCGGCGCGCTGGTCTCGGCCGGTGGGTACAAAGGCTGGGGGCTTGGCCTGATGGTGGAGCTATTGGCCGCTGGCATGACCGGCTCAGTCAATTCGCTGGACGTAAGTGGGCTCAAACTGCCCGACGGCCCGCCGCATGGGCTGGGGCAGTTTTATCTGGTGATGGACCCGGCGACCTATTCCGACGCCTTTTTCGACCGTTTCACGCGTGTTGCGGAAGCTGTAGAAGTGCAAGAGGGCGCGCGGGTTCCCGGCGCAAAGAGGCGTGAGATGAACGTGGTCGCCGTCCCAGATGCGTTGTGGGAGACGTTGTCGGGTTTGACTTAACGACCTGCGACTTGCGTCAAAAATACACCCAGTCCCATCACGGCGATCCCCAATGCGCGCATCGCCGAAAGCGGTGTCTGTGTCGCACCAAACAACGCAAAGTGGTCAATCGCGGCGGCAGAAATGAGCTGACCCAACAGCACAAAGAACACCGCGTTTCCGATTCCGAAATGCGGAGCGATATACGTAATCGACAGGACGTAGAAGGCAATCAAGCTGCCAGCAAGCAGCAAATGCTTTGGCGCGCCGGCCACTTTCGCAATGGCTTGGGGGCCGGTGATCAATGCAACAGCCAGTGCCGTCAAAAAGGCCACGACAAACAAAACAACCGAAGCCGCTGCCGGTCCCGAAATAAAACGCCCCAGAGCCGCATTCAACGCCGCAAGCACCGGAATTCCAATGCCCGCAAGCATCATGATCAGCGCGTAGGATGTATTTGACATATCGACCCTTCAGGCAATTACGAATGCCAGAAAATCATGCGACGAAGTAAATGGAAAGCGTGGAAGATGGTGCCCAGGGGCGGAATCGAACCACCGACACGAGGATTTTCAATCCACTGCTCTACCCCTGAGCTACCCGGGCACCGGGCGTTCGCGAGAGGTATATTGCTGCGAACGTTTGCGCTGTTTAGGGCAGCTCTCGCAGCCTGTCCAGAGGGGATGGGCGAAAAACTTGAGCCGTTGTTCAGTGCAGCTTTGAGCTGTCGTCAGGCCGCTCAGCGGACAGGGCTTGTTCTAACTCATCGGCCAGACCTTCGGCGTCTTCCTCGCGGGTAGCAGCGACGGCGTATTGACCGCTCATCCATTTGCCGAGGTCAATGTCGGCGCAGCGTTTGGAACAAAACGGGCGGTACTTCTGGTCCGCGTCTTTTTGGCAGATCGGGCAGCTCATGGACGGGGCTTTCCTTTCTAAAACAGCGCCTTGGGCACAGGCAGGCGTTCGCGTTTTCGTTGCAGTTCAAAATGCCCGATGGGGGTCCAGCCGACAAGGGCCGTTTCAATCGGGCAGGCTTTGAACGCGGCGCGCAGGGTCTGCTCAAACTGGCGGCGGTCTTTCTTGGGCATCGGTGCCAAATCCAGCGTGATCTGGCCCCCAAGGCCGCGACACCGCAGCTGGCGGGGCAGGGCGCGTGCGCAGGCGAGGTTGGCTTTGAGGCCAGAGGCGGCCGAAAAATCACCGCCTGTGTTCACGTCAACTGCGATCAGCGCCCGGGTCGGTTCAATAAAGATCGAGCCTTCGCCCAGCGGCACCTCAGCCCCCCCAAGCAGCGCCAAAGCGTCGAGCACGCCATGCGCCTCGAACCCCTCAACCACCGGCGCTTTTGGCCAGTCGCGCCACGCCAAAGCCTGTGCGTCTGACGCGTCGACCAACAACTCTGGCGCGCCGTCTGTGTCGGCCATGACCGCCGTGGCAAGCGCAAGCAGGTCTTCGACCTCCTCAGCAAGCTCGGCCTCATCTACCCCATCCGCACCGGAGCGGATGATCAGCCCATGTTCGGTCTGCGCCGCAGCCGTGCCATGCACGATGTCGAGGAGGCGCATCTTCTCTTCCTCGTCGCGGATTTGGCGCGAAACGTTTATGCCCTTGGCGCCCGGCGTGACGATTGCAAAGCGGCCTTTGAAGATCACCCGGTCGGTGACGGCAACGGCCTTTCCCGGTTCGGAATAGCTGGTGACCTGCACCAGCATGGCGGTGCCGGGTTTCAGACCTTTTGCGCCGCGAAACAGTGCCGTCTCACCGCCTGGCAGCTTCATCATCATGCCACCTTGTCCTTTTAAGGGGCGATCTGCGACAGCGCGAAATATCGCGCCGGGTGCGGGCGGGGCGTCGTCAGGCGGCGACAGCAGGAAATCATCGAGCTGCCCGTCACGCATCAGCGCCGCCGCTGGGCGGCCCGCGATGTGATCCATGACAATCTGCAAGCCCTTCACAGCACGACCCCCGCAGCCCTGAGCAACCCGGCGGTTTCCGCCACGGGCAAACCGACAACGCCGGTGTAGCTGCCTTGTATCCAAGGAATAAACGCGCCTGCAGGCCCTTGTATCGCGTAGCCCCCAGCTTTGCCGCGCCAGTCATTTGTCGCAAGGTAGCCGTTCAATTCCGCATCGCTTAGCATTTTCATTTTCACCGTTGTGACCACATCCTTGGCCCAGAAATCATCGCCACGGCGCACAACAACCGATGTGATCACCCTGTGCCTGCGCCCTGACAGGGCCAGCAGAAACGCGGCCGCTTCTTTCTCGTCCTCGGGTTTGCCCAGAATGCGGCGGCCCATGGCCACAGTCGTGTCAGCGCAAAGCGCGACCTCGTCCCCGGTCAAGACCAGTGCCTCCGCCTTGCCGCGCGCAATCCGGGCGCAATAGGCTCGGGGCAGCTCGGCCTGCAAAGGCGTCTCATCAATATCTGGGGGGCGCACGTCTGACGGGGTCAGCCCAAGCTGAGCCAGCAGTTCCAGTCGGCGCGGAGACCCGGACCCCAAGACCAGCTTGAGATTTGGGTCAGCTTTTCGCGTTGTCATAGCGGCACCCAGTTTTTCGGGCGCGTGCCGGGCCGCAATTTGCCGTTGGCAAAGCGCTTTCCCCGCACTGGTTCAAACATGCGTTTGAACCTACTTGAACCGGTAGTTAATCCGACCCTTGGTCAGATCGTAGGGCGTCATTTCGACCTGCACCTTGTCGCCTGCCAGAACCCGGATGCGGTTCTTGCGCATCTTACCTGCCGTATGCGCGATGATCTCATGGCCGTTTTCCAGCTCGACCCGAAACGTCGCGTTAGGCAGGAGTTCCTTCACGACACCGGGGAATTCGAGCAGTTCTTCCTTGGCCATGTTCACTCCATATTTGTGTCGCCGCCCAAACTGGCGGTCGTGGCACTAAATGCGCCGCCCTTAATGGTTTTTCAAGGAGAAAAGCGTTGCGCAGGGGACGCGAAGGCCGCGCGCGCCGGTGACGCCACGTTCAGGTTTGCGCGCTACACCGCCCCCTGACGTCAAAAACTGGTTTCGGGGTTTGCTGCGCGCCATAGGCGCAAGCGCAGGCCCATCTTGCCGAAATCGCAGCGATTTGGTGCCCGTCATGCGGGCGCGCAGGCAAATGCGGGGGCGCAGCAACACCCCCCGTCCGGCACAACCGATCTGGCGGCGCCGCCTTTCACTATCGCGTATGAGAGACAGCTCAAACCGCCGACCCGCATCGGGGACGGCGGCCAAAAGGCGTATTTTTGTGAAACCATGACGCTTGTGGTCGCGCTGGTCCCTTTATGTACGGGCAGGACCAAACCGCTTCAGGATCCGGTCTTTGATCTGGTCACGGGCCTGCCTGTAGGAATTCAGCTTCTCTTCCCGTCCTTCGCCCAGCCCCGTCGGGTCCAGGATCGGCCAATATTCGACCTCAAGGTGAAAAAGCCGCGTCAGCTCAAGTGCTTGGCGTTGCGACGCAGGGCTCAGTGCGATGATCAGGTCGAAGGCCGACAGATCGTCGCCCCATTCCTGCATCTCCTCGAAAGACCGGGTGCGGTGCCGGGTCAGCTCAACCCCCAGCTCGCCGCAAACCGCGACGGAGAACCCATCAATATCAAGGTCATTTTTGACGCCGGCTGACTGCACGTAGATGTCGGTGCCGTAAAACTGCTTCATCAGCCCCTCGGCCATGGGCGAGCGGACCGCGTTGTGATCGCAGCAAAACAGAACCGACTGTGGCAGCTCCTCGCCCATCTGATCAGCCCCGAAATGCAGCACGCAAATGAGCGTGAACAGACGTCGCGACGTGTCGATATCGACCTCCGCCTTGCCTTCCAGCCGCTCTTGCAGCACCCGGGCACCCTCGTTGTGGATGCCACGCCGCGCCATATCAATCGCCTCGATCTGGCTGGGGGGAAGCTTCTTCACCGCGTCGAAATAGCTTTCGCAAATCTGGAAATAGTCTTTTACCACCTGCCGAAATGGCCCCAGCGAAAGGTGGAATTCCGCAGCCGGGTCCGCGGCCTCGGTTTGGACGTCAAAGACCAAACGTCGTTCACGGATCGCAAGCGCCAGACGGTAGGGCCCGTCCGGTACATCCTCGCGCGGCACCGAAAAACTGTTGTCTTCAAGCAGGTCAAAAATCGCGACCTTGCGTTCCTGTTCGATCTCCGGCGTGGGTGTTGGCAGCCCAGCATCGTCGATTTCAATATGTACCAGCTTACTCATTGATTTAACCTGTCCAATCTTGCGCGCACTGACAACCCATGGGCTTCCAGCCCTTCGGATTTGGCCAGCGTTTCGGCGGCCGGGCCAATGGCCGACAAAGCCTCTGGCGTCATGCGCGACAGCGTGGTGCGTTTGACAAAATCCATCACCGACAGCCCTGATGAGAACCGCGCCGAGCGCGCTGTCGGCAACACGTGGTTCGGCCCACCGATATAGTCACCAATCGCCTCTGGCGTCCAAGCGCCAATGAAAATCGCGCCTGCATGTTTGATTTGGGCTGCGACTGCGTCGACGTTTTCGCATGCAATTTCAAGATGTTCAGGCGCGATCCTATCGGAGAGGGCGACCGCTTCGGCCATGTCGGCTACGGTGATGATTGCGCCAAAATCCTCCCAGGATTTTCTAGCGATGTCGCGCCGTTCCAGCGTTTCAAGTTGGCTGGCGACGGCTTTTGCCACCTGATCTGCAAACGCCGCATCATCCGTGATCAGTATGGATTGCGCGCTTTCGTCATGCTCCGCCTGGCTCAGCAAGTCGACCGCAATCCAGTCGGGGTCATTGTCCTTGTCCGCAATCACCAAAATTTCTGACGGGCCCGCAATCATGTCGATGCCGACCTTGCCAAAGACCCGGCGTTTCGCGGCGGCCACAAAGGCGTTTCCGGGCCCGGTGATCTTGTCGACCGGGGCGATGGTTTCGGTGCCATAGGCCAATGCCGCAATCGCCTGCGCCCCACCGATCCGGTAGATCGTGTCCACGCCACTGATCTCGGCGGCCAAAAGCACCAAAGGGTTGCAAATCCCGGCGGGCGTGGGCGCGCAAATCGCGAGCCGCTCGACACCGGCGACCTGTGCCGGGATCGCGTTCATCAGCACCGAAGACGGGTAGCTTGCCAGCCCCCCGGCACATAAAGCCCGGCGGCAGAGACCGGCGTCCAGCGCCAGCCCAACATTTCGCCATGCGGCCCGTTCCAGCTGTCATCGCTTGGCAATTGCCGCTCGTGATAGGCGCGGATTCGATCGGCGGCCAGCTGCAACGCGGCGCGTTCTTCGGGTGCTACTTTTGCGATCTCAGCGGCAATTTCGTCTTTTGAGAAGGCCAATGTCTCAGGCGTCAGCTCTAGCCGGTCAAACTTGGCTGTCAGCTCGATCACCGCCTCATCGCCGCGCGCACGCACATCGGCAATGATGCCCGCGACTACGTCATCCACATCCGGGCTGTCTTCGCGTTTCATGGTCAAAAGTGCGGCAAACCGCGCGTCAAAATCCGCGTCCAAGCTGTTGAGAAATTGAGGCATTAAGGTCTATTCCGGGTGGCTGGGCATCTTGCCCGATGGCGCAATATAGGGCCGTGTGACGTCCTGCAATGTGACATTGACGCATTCCACGTCCAGCGCGATAGCGCCGTCGCCTGCCAGCGTCAGCTCAAACCGGCCCGCGCCGTCCGCGCCCGGCGTCCAACCCACGGACAGAAGCGACATCACCATGTCCCCCGCATCGCGTTCCACGCCTTGGCTGGACACTTTGAGCACGTCGTCAAACATCAATACCGCCTGGGTGCGTTCAAAGTCGCGCGCGCTACGCCCCGCCTTGCCTGCATCTTCCCAACGGAACCGGTTCAGAAGGATCGCAAAGCGCCGTTCGGCGGGTTTCCATGCCATCTCCGCCAGTGGGAACACGGCGTCCTGCACCAGCGACGACAGGACTTGCAGATCCTCCGCATCCTCCGCCTTTAAACGCAGTGGGCGATCCGCCCCGTCTTCAAATCGCGCGTCACCGCTCATTCGCTCACCCGCTCAATCATAGCGCCAACCGCGCCTAGTTTTTCTTCGATCCGCTCATAGCCGCGGTCCAGATGGTAGACCCGCGCCACAACGGTTTCGCCCTCCGCCTTCAGCCCAGCCAGGATCAGAGAAACCGAGGCCCGCAAATCCGTCGCCATCACCTGTGCGCCTTTCAGGCTTTCAACACCCGTCACCGTCGCATGTCCGCCTTGGACATCGACCTTGGCGCCCATGCGGATCAGCTCGGGCGCATGCATGAACCGGTTCTCGAAAATCGTTTCATGCAGCACGGAAACGCCGTCGGCAAAGCAAAGCGCGGCCATCATTTGGGCCTGCAAATCGGTGGGGAAGCCGGGGAAGGGCTGCGTCTCCACATCGACCGGGTAAAGGCGCGATCCGTCATGGCGCACCACCAAACTATTGGGCGTCTCAATGATTTGCACGCCGGTGGTTTCCAACCGGTCGCAAAACGCCTCGACCAAATGACGCTGCCCGCCGAGCAATTCGACCTCGCCGCCCGCAATCGCCGGTGCGATCATGAACGTGCCCAGCTCAATGCGGTCCGGGATCACCTCATGCGTCGCGCCATGCAGTCGGTCGACCCCTTCGATGGTGATGGTCGAGGTTCCGGCGCCTTCAATGCGCGCGCCCATCGCGACGAGGCATTTGCACAAATCCACCGTGTCCGGCTCGCGCGCCGCGTTCTTGATGACGGTCGTGCCATTGGCTAGCGTCGCCGCCGTGATCGCGTTTTCGGTGCCGCCCACGGTGACAAAAGGGAACTCGATTTCGGCGCCAATCAAGCCGCCCGCGGGGGCTTTGGCGTGCACATAGCCTTCGTCCAGCGTCAGCACGGCGCCCAGTTTTTCCAGCGCCATCAGGTGCAAATCAACCTTGCGCGCGCCAATTGCGCAGCCGCCGGGCAGGGACACGGTGGCCTCGCCTTCGCGGGTCAGCAGCGGGCCCAATACGTTGAACGAAGCGCGCAGCTTGCGCACCATATCGTATTCCGCCTTGCGTGACGTGATCCGCCCCGCCGACAAAGCCATGACGTTGCCACCATTCAAAAGAGCCACTTCGCAGCCCAGTGATTCCAGCAGCGCGCCCAGCGTCTTGATGTCTGACAGGCGCGGCACATTGGTCAGCGTCAACGGCTCGTCGCTCAACAGCGCCGCCGTCATCAGCTTGAGGCAGGTATTCTTGGCCCCTGAGATTGGGATCTGCCCCTTCAAGGGGCCGTTGCCCCGGACCACGATTTTATCCATAACTGCCTGCCTCTACTCTTCTTTTTCTTGGTCCTCAGGCGCCTTCCGGGCCCGGGCCTGCGCTTTCCTGCGCCCCATATTCGACTTCAACGCCGCCTTGAGGCGGTCTTCGCGCAATTGGGCCTCGCTCTTTGGCCGATCCGCATTTGAAGATGTCGATTTTCCACGCATGCCCCCTCTTACAGCGAGGGCGCAAAAGGGTCCAGATAAGGGTTGCATGGGCGCGCGTTTGATCGTATCCCCCGCCCACGCGCCTGATACGGCGCTTGAAATGCTGTGGTAGCTCAGTGGTAGAGCACACCCTTGGTAAGGGTGAGGTCGGGAGTTCAATCCTCCCTCACAGCACCATTCACCTCTGCAAAATTTTTACCCACCCAATCTGCGTCGATGACTGGTTTCAGCGGATCGCTAGGATCAGACCTGCGACGCGGCGGCTTGGGCGATTTGTTGCATGTCATGCGCACCTTCATCGCCGATCACCACGAAATTAGCGTCCGTGCCGCCCCAGCTGACCATGTCAAACGCATTGAGACTGCGCTCGGAAAACCCGTCGCGTGGCGTGTCGGATTGTATCTGGCACAGGGCCACGACACGTGCGTCGGCGTCAGTGTACATCAGCTGCGCCACCGGTTTGCCACTGGCCACCAAAAGACGTGCGCCCTGGAACGTCAGGCCTTGGTCGGCCAGATCGGGGATGCGGACCTGCGATCCGATGGTCGCGGTCAGCCAAGTCTGAATATGGTCGGCCTCGGCGGCGGGGACCTCGACCAGATGGCGTTTCTGGCCAGCATAAACGCTGTGATAATCGGCAATATCGGCCAGCCAGCCCGGGGCAGCCGCCAGCTGCGTGTTTTGCGACGACCCGCCCAGATACCCGAAAACCCCGCCAGCGGCCAAGGCAATCACGGCAATGGCTGCGGCCATCAGCCGGCCTGACGCGCGCGGCGGCTCTGGCGCATTTGCGGGCGCCGCGACCGGAGCATCCTCAATGGCTGCAATCAACGCGGGCGGGACGGGTTCGCCCAACATCGCGGCAAAAGCGTCTTGCGCCCCTGCGTCAGCCGCCATCAACGCCTCAAGTGCGGATTGCAGGGCAGGGTCGCCCGACAGAGCCTCTTCGATTTCGCGCGTCTCGCTCTCAGGCAGTTCGCCGTCAAGGAAGGCGCTCAGTTTGTCCTCATATTGGGTCA
The DNA here is from genome assembly GCF_055693445.1 of Litoreibacter sp. JB4-2. Taxonomy (NCBI): domain Bacteria; kingdom Pseudomonadati; phylum Pseudomonadota; class Alphaproteobacteria; order Rhodobacterales; family Roseobacteraceae; genus Litoreibacter; species Litoreibacter sp. JB4-2. The sequence goes on along the minus strand of NZ_CM146334.1, from coordinate 1,132,288 downwards.
CAGGGATGCTCCCTCAGGATCCGAAATGTGTTTGGCCAAGGCTTTCCGGGCGCGATGTACGCGGCTCATCACGGTGCCAAGGGGGATGTCAAAAAGCGCCGCTGCCTCGGCGTAGCTGTAGCCCTCGACCGAGACGGTCAAAAGGACAGAGCCCAGCTCTTCAGGTAAGGCCGCGATACGGTCATGCAATTGCGCCGCGACAAGCGTCTGTTCGCCAGTCTCAGTGCTCTGCAGCTCTGGCGTTTCGTCGGCGGGCACATGGCCTTGCCCCAGGCGCACGCTGCGTTTGCGCATTTCGCTGATCCATAGATTGCGGGTGATGCGAAACATCCAGCGGTCCAGCGGTTGCGACGGATCCCACTGATCGGCGCGGCTCAGCGCGCGCAGGCAGGCTTCCTGCACCAGATCGTCCGCCTCGGTGATGGAGCGGGTCAGCGACCGCGCAAATCGCCGAAGTCGCGGCAAAAGCGCAATCAGTTCTGGTTTCAGGTCTCTCGACACGCGGCCCTCACGACGGTTCTCGGCGCGACTATGCGTGGCCGGCACCGTTTGTGCAATGACGGGCGGGGCGATGGGGCCCGCCGGGCCGCTCATGTGGCAATTTATGGCCGCTAACACACGCGCCTCCTTTTCCTTGTCTTGCAGGGGTTACGCGCGGGGCGGCTAAAAAATTTCAATTTTTTTTGAGAGGCCGGGAATAAACCGTGGGGCCGGTGCGTAGTGGTCATCAGTAGGGGCAGACAGGCCCTGCGAGACACACGATTTTAAAAGGATCAACGACCATGAAACCCATTTTTATTTCCGCAATCGCCGCCATGACTTTGCTGGCCGTACCTGCCACGGCCCAGCCTTTGGGCGCCGTCAATTCCGACATCGGCAAGGTCCTGGTTTCGGCCAAATCGGGCATGACGCTCTATACATTCCGCAAAGACGCCAAAGATGTCTCCAACTGCTACGGCGATTGCGCCGAGGCTTGGCCACCGTTTACCGCAGCGGCCGCCGCCAAGGCAGAGGGCGCGCTGGGCGTGATCGAACGCAAAGATGGTACCCGCCAATGGACCCTGCGCGGCCAGCCGCTTTATTTCTGGGCCGGCGACACGGAACGCGGTGACGCGACCGGCGACGGTGTTGGTGGTGTTTGGGACGTGGTGCGCAAGTAAGCCGCCCGGTCCTTTGTACTTGTTCTGAACGAGTTCACGTTTTCCAAGGTCCCTCTTTAACGAGTTACCGTTTTACCAAAGTCCCTCGTAAATAGTTCCAAGCGGTCGCAGCCCTTTGCTGCGGCCGCTTTTTTCCACGTGGGTTCAGAAGACCGAAGCGGTGCGGTCCCGTTGGCGCTTTGGTTCAGGCCAAGGCAGGCGGCCTTTTCCAAGCTTGGCGCGTGGCAGCTTGGCGCTGGGCACGGTTTCCGTCCGGCTGGCCAAGGTGCCAACCCACGCAACCGGATCGAAGGCGTCAATCTCGCTGACAGCTTTGGCTTTTGCTGTGATCTTGCACAGCTCGGCCGCGATCACCCGCGCCGCTTGGGCGGAGGCAAAGCTGGTGCCGGAGACCGGCAGCGTCACCCCGTCGCGGCTGCCCGCAGACAAAATCCCGACATGCACGGTTCCCGTTTCTGTCGGGCAAGACAGGGTCGGCATTTGCCAATCCTCACCCGCGAGGGGCCCGGTTGACGAATAATCCGCCGGGCGGCCATCCTGCACCAAATGGCCAGCCACAATCACAGTGCCCTGCGCGCTTGCGGTCGCGTTCAGGCTGCCATGACGCTTCACCTTATCGGCGACGTCCAGATTTTGCGGCGGGCCGTCAAACGGGTAGGCGTAGCTGTCCATAACACGACCGGTCGCGTCAAACCGGCGATAGGTTTTGTCGGTGAAGAATGACCGCAAGCCTTGCGCGCCACTGGGCAGCGGGGATTGATCGGTCTGCACCGACAGGCTGGCCGTGACCGGTTTGGAAGACTTGTTTTGCAGCCGGATGGTCCATTGGCCCGACGGGATCGTGCGGCGGGGATAGTCAAAATCAAGCGAGGCCAGCGTCGCCAGCACAAATTGCAGCCGCACAAATCCCGGCGCGCCGGGCTCGGGAAACTGACGCCGGTAGAGCGCGGCAAAGGGGCGCTTGTCACCTTGTTTTTGCAAGTAGCGTACCAACCCGATCTTGGGGCTGGGTCGCGCCTTGGCTTTGGTTTTGGCGGCTTTGCCCGCCGGTGGTGAGATAGACCCGCCTGGCAGGTCTACGTCGAGGACGATTTTGTCGACCTCCGCCTCAGGCAGCGGGTCGGTCCAGACCTCAACGAAGTTTTGCGACTGGTCCTCAGGCGAGACCATCCAATCCAGCGATTGCGTGCCAGTTTTGGCATCCAGGTCCAGCACTGCGTTGCCTTGCGACAGGTTGTCATTGCCGGTTGGGATCACCATCGTCAGGGGCGCGCCTGCAGGCCTGCTCGCACGTAAGCCACTGATCATGCTGTGGAAAAATCCGTTCCCGTTTTTGGGTCCTGCGTTTTTTCCAAAGGACATGTTGATCACAACGGGAAAGCCCTCTTGCCCCTTGGCGGGTTTGGTTTTCCAGCGCGATTTGTTCTCAGCCCAAAGCCAATCGGCCAGCTCCGCTATGCGGTAAATGCCAAGCGTCGTGAAATAGTCCAGAAACGTGCCAGACAGCCCGACCGTTTCGCGGTCCGGCAGGTTGACCGCGATGACATAGAGGTTGTCGGGCCATTCACCACTTTCATGCCCTGCCGTCAGATCCATCACGGAAGCACCATGCGACTGGCGGCGCGCAATTGCACGAGGTCCGAGTTTGTCGCCCATGTTGAGCAGTCCGAACCCTTCGTTCAACGCGTCCTCATCATGGCCATTGGCGGCGACAGCTTTGTCGATATCGCCTTTGTACAGCTCAGAGCCCATCGGCAGCAGCGCCTTGGAGCTGGCCGACCAGACCGCGTCTTGCTGCCAAGCAGCCACAATCCGGCTACCGTTTTTGTCGCGCAGTCGCATATGGTGCAACGGGATGCCGCGATCCACCACGCCCACGATCACCGCGTCGGGCGGCAAATGCGGAACGTCCCTTTTGGGCAGTTTGGGGCGCCAAATGCCCAGATCCGGGCGTCCTTGCGCGTCTTTGGCTTTTAGCACCTCGGCCCAGAATGCGTCATTCTCGGCCCCCTTGCGCATCGGCACCTGACCCGCCGGGAATTCGGTCAGGATCACTTCCGCCGCGGATGGGTCTGCTGACAAAGGTGCCATCTTCGGGGCTTTGAAGGCCTTTTCAGGCGGCTTTGTGCTGTTCCACCACGCCACATAGGGCGCGTGGGAGCCTGCCTTGTCATAGGCGGCCCAATCGCTCCATGTCAGGGTCATTTCTTGGCCCATTCCTTCACCGCCGCGGCCCAATGGGCTTTCAGCAGATCGCTGGGCAGATCGCTTGGTTTGGGCGCTTTCGTCTTAGCGCCCTTCATAGCGTCAGCGATATTGGCGGGCGTTGCATCCATCGCCAGCACATCGGGGCCGTCGCCAAAGTTGTGGTATTTCAAGTCGGTGGTCTCGCCAACCAGATGCAGGAAAGCTTCGGCAAAGGCGCGGCCAATCACGGCGCCCGCGATACAATCCATCGGGTAATGCACGCCCGCGATCACCCGGTTGACCGAGATGCGATGCGCAATGCGCGCGGGCAGGGGCCAGTCATCGGAAAGATCAAGGCGTTTGGACATCAGCCGTTCCAGAATGGTGGCGACGGCAAAAGCCTCGACCGCGTGACCGGCGGGGTAGGCGGAATGATCCGGCGTCTGGATGATCGGAAGCACGCGCGGGTCGACTTCACCCGGCCGTGGTAGCCACAGCATATGTTTCATCTGCATTTCCAGTGGTACGCAAAGGCCTTGCACGACCGAGAGCAGCTCCATCGTCGCCTTGCGATCACGCGGGTTGAGCCGCGCCGCCTGTCCAAAGAAGGACATGATGTCGCTCAGCTGGACCTGAATTTCAGGGATCCGGTCAACGCGCAGGTCGGAATATCCGCGCATCAGCGCAATCTGCTGGGACAGCGCATGCGCGGATTTGCCCCTGCCGTAGCCCACATTGGGTTGGTGAATTTGCGCGACGGTTCTGCCCAGATAGACCAGCGAGGCGGCGGTGCCAGTCTCAGGCTTGATGTGGAAATGCGGCGCGCCCTGGCCAATCAGGACCTGTATCCGGCGCAGGCCGGTGAGGTAATTCATGTCGGTGGGTTTCTTTGGCAGATCAACCGATTTTGGCATCTCCCAGCCGCCGCGCACGCCTTCTTGATTGGCTAAAAGTGCAGCCGATAGCAGTGGTGATGGGCCGCTTCCGGCGTGCTGACCAGCTTCGTGCCCGCCAGCGTGGCCTCCCGCATGTCCACCGGCGTGACCACCAGCATGTCCGCCCGCGTGTCCACCGGCATGACCGCCCGCGTGGCCCCCGGCCTGTGCAAATCCATCTCCGCGCATAACGCCCCCCAAAAAACCAAATTTAAACAGGGAGATGGAAAACGCGGAAATCCTTCAGGTCAATACGGTTGGTGGTGGAATTCACGAATTATTGACGCTAGGCTAACAATTGCGCGAAACAATGTTGCGCTAAGAAGGGTGCGCAATGAGCAAGGTCAGGCTTTTCATCAACCTTTTCGGTGGCTTTTCGATTGCCGATGAAGCGGGCACTGACCTGACGCCGCGCGCGACCAAAACGCAGGCACTTGTCGCTTTATTGGTCACAAGCCGCCACCATCGCCGCAGCCGCGCATGGTTGCAAGACCACCTTTGGAGCGACCGCGAGGCGGAACAAGCCTCCGGTAGCTTGCGCCAGACCCTTCACGACCTGCGCAAAACGCTCGGCGACCATGCCGAGGTGCTTGAAGCCAGCCGATCTGTGATCTCGCTCGACAGTGATCAAATCGAGGTCGCGCCGCTAGAAGACATGCCCGCCGCAGAGGCGGAGTTCTTGGCCGGCATGGATGTTCGAGACCCGGAATTCAACGACTGGCTGCGTGCAATGCGCGCCCATTACGAGGAACAGCCCGCAACCACGGTCGTCAAATCATCGCTGGTTGCGCCAATGGTGACCCAACAAAAACCGGCCCCCATTCAGGTGCGCATCATCGCTGCCGGCACGGGCGACCCGGACAATGTCATCCTTGAAACGATCCTGATCGAGGCGATCCAACGCAGCCTGAATGAAGCGTTTGACGTCGAATTTTCCTTCGACCTGCCTGATGGTTCGTTTCAAACCAGCAAGATCGAAAGCGGTTTGGTGCTGCGGGTGCAGGGGCTGGCCAACCAGACCGGCGAGCGGCATGTTCGTGCCTCGCTGGAATCGCTCAGCGGGTTGCGCAGTTTTTGGGGCGAGACGGTCACCATCGCCCAGAACGAGGTCGCAGGCCCTGAAAATTTCAGCTGCCAGTCACTCGCGCACCGCGCCACCGTGGCCTTCGCAGAGCTGTTGATGGGCAATAGCGGGCTGGCGCAATCTTTGGCGGCGTCTGAGGCCGATATGATGGCCGCCTCCGCCTTGCGTAAAATGTTCACCATGCGCCCCGACGAGGTCGAAGAGGCACGCCTGCTGCTCAACAATGCGTTGGAGCGGCAAAACCGCGGTCTCTACCACGCATGGCTGGCGCAGGTGCATTGCATCCAGCATGTCGAGCAACAAAATCAGGAATCAAATATCCTGCGCGAGCAGACGGATGCACATGTGCGCTACGCGCTTGAGCTGGAACCAATGAATTCCAACGTTCTTGCTGCGACCGCCAATGCGCGGCTGATCTTTGACAATGATACGATCCAAAGCGGCGCGCTCGCCCGGCAATCGGTGACGCTGAACCGCTCCAACCCGCTCTGCTGGTTTGCCTGGGCCAATGCCAACCTCTATGGCGGCTCGCTGGAGACGGCATATGCTGCAGCCGTCACCGCGCAGGCCTTGGGCGCGAAATCATCCATCGAGTTCTGGACGTCGTTCCAACAAGCGCTCAGTGCAGCTGTCACCGGGCGACTGGATGAGGCAATGTCATATGCGTCCGTCTCCAACGCGCTCGCGCCGAATTTCCGCCCGCCTTTGCGCTACCTTGCCGGGATCGCGTCGCAGTTGGGGCGGATGCCGGATGCGTCGCGCGCATTGACGCGGCTCAGCACTTTGGAGGAAGAATTCTCCGTCGACCGGATGGTCAATGACCCTAGCTACCCGGTCTCGATGATGCGCCGGGCCAAGCTGCTGCAGCCCGACAAACTGACCGATTTGCTCTAGATCAGCTGCGCGACTCGCGACTGCAACCAGATCAGCGACGGGTAGGCCGCGACCCAAACGAAGACAAACCGGTTAAGCCCGAACAGGCCCGCATTGGCCAAATGAAACATCAGACCAACGGCCAATGCCGCCATCAGCAAGCGTGTATCGAGCAAGCTGAACGGGAAGAGCAGCTCAAACACCATCACCGCCCAGGACATCGCCAGCAGCAGCCGCTGCTTATGCGCCAGCCCGCGCAAGTTGCGGCAGACCGGGTATGCGGAAAAGCGGAACACGTCGCGCAGCGCCCGGCCCGCGCGCCAATCCGGGTTCACGATCTTGACCTGACCAGAGATGAAGTAAGACAGCACCACCTGTAGCGCCAGATAGCCAAATGCCAATTCCTGTGGGCGGCCTGACGGCAGCCAATGCACAGCCGTCAGGCAATACAGAACAAGCAGCCCCATCCGGTCGCTGCCGCCGTTATAGGGCCCGTCAAACCGGTGCAAAATCGCAAGGCTGTGGAGCGACAGCGCCAGCACCATCCAAGGGCTCGACACACCTGCAAGCAGCAAAACGGATAGCGCCGCGCGGGGCGCAAACAAAATGCCGTCACCTGTCTTGGCGAACAGATGCTCTGCGGAGCTTTGCAAAAAAGCAATTGCCAGAAGGATTTCACTCGCGCGCAGCGCCGCCTCCAGCGTCACGCGCTTTCCTGCTCAGCCACAATATACGGGTCCGACACGAATATCGTGTCGCGGGTGATCTTCCCGGCGGTGGCCTGCACAAAAACCAGCCGGAACAAAAAACGTCCGTCGCAGCCTGCCGCGCGCGCAGATCGCGCAATTCGTGTGCGAATTTCATTGATCGCATGGGGGTTTGCCTGCACGGTGATCCGCTCCGCGCAACTGACAAGATAAAGCGTTTCATTCCACTCCGGTGCCCAGAACAACCGGCCCAACATCTGCTTCGGTGAAAGTGTCTTCGGACGTGGTCGAAACGGGCGCCACCCTGCTGTCTCACCATCAGGAACATCCAAAAGCCGCCATTCAATCCGGGGGAGGGCGCAACCTCCTTGAAAAACCGCCAGGACGGCAGCAAGACCGGGATTGTCATCGCAAGCACATGCCACATGATTGCAGATAACCCGATCATAGCTAATGAATGGTGAAGAGGCGAAAGCCTGTACGAACGGCAATTGGGTGGCGTTGGCAATGCCTCTGTCGCACGCATGCGCGGCAAAATCTTGGTCCGTAAAACTCTCGCAATAAAGACAAGAATTCACCCTTGCGCATGGTTCAGCGCTGCGCTAATGCATGCGCGGCTCACATCGACGCGTCGCTGCTCTGAGCCCGTCGCGGAAAAGGCCACCTGACCCGCGCACGCCCCTATAGCTCAGCTGGTAGAGCAACTGATTTGTAATCAGTAGGTCCGCGGTTCGAGTCCGTGTGGGGGCACCATTTAACCATTCTTTAAAGTCCAGTGACATCTGGTTTAGCCTTTTTTATAAGGCTATGGTCGAGATCATTCGTCCTTTGCTGTTTTATGTGATTCAGCAGCGTACCCCCAGGAAAGGGGTGCAATTGGTGGCACGATGAATTTGCGAAACGTAGCGTACCCCCACGATGCCTTTAAGCGATATCCAAGTCCGAAACCTGAAATCAAAGGATAAAGCCTACAAAGTCAGTGATTTTGAAGGGTTGTTCGTTTTGGTTAAAGTCAGCGGATCAAAATCGTGGCGGTTCAAATGCCGCATCGATGGCAAAGAGAAGTTGCTGGTCATAGGTGACTACCCGGCAACCAGCCTTGCACAAGCCCGAAAGGCAAAGGATGCCGCCACGGCACTACTGGCGCAAGGCGCAGATCCGAATGACGCTAAGCAGGAAGTAAAACGGATCAGGTTGGCAGCCAAAGGCCAGACCAATGAATATCTGGTGCAGGCGTTTCTGAAAAAGCAGCTTATCTAAGGGAAGTCCAAAGCGGCTTTGGACAAAACGGCCTACCATTTGAAGTTGAAATATACTGCAATACGGGCAACCTTCGCGCGATGCAGCTTCTGCATGGCTAAGCATAGGTTGATAGCACGGTGCGTTGCCTCGGCGTTGAGTGGGAAGATGCTCTAAATATTGTTGAGCGCATCGACCTTCAAGCGATGTCGGCGAACGGTGTCTGCCGTTCCTCGATTTAGAGGAGACTTAAGACCATGCAGCGGCGAAAACGAAATACGAGCCCTTAATACCTACGCGATATCTGACTAGTGTTCGAGCATGGCCCACAAGCGGCGTTTGATCTGAATGAACTCATCCGTCAGCCGCATTCCGTCCGTACGGGGGCGTGGCAACGAGACCTCTTCGATATGATGAATGCGACCAGGGCGGGCGGACATAACGATGATCCGATCGGACAGAAAAATCGCTTCTTCGAGGTCATGTGTAACAAAGACAACCGTTTTTCTTGATTGTTGCCAAGCCTCTAATAGGTCCGACTGCATGCGTTCTTTGGTCTGGGCGTCAAGCGCGCCGAAGGGTTCATCCATCAGCAACACGTCAGGATCATTGGCGTAAACCCGGCCAATATCGACCCGCTTGCGCATGCCGCCGGAAAGCTCCCTCGGCCAACGATCTTCAAACCCTTTGAGGCCGACCATCTCGGTCCATTTGGCCTCCACCTCGCGCTGTTCAGCTGCGCTGGCACCGCGCAGGCGGGGGCCGTAAGAGATGTTCTTGGCAACGGTCATCCAAGGAAATACTGCATCCTGTTGGAACACCATTCCGCGCCGGCGGTCGGTGCCTTTGATGATGTCGCCGTCAAGCGTCATCTGACCATCGGAGGGATCAAAAAGACCGGCCATCATTTTCAGCAGGGTGGATTTGCCGCAGCCGGAGGTGCCGACAATGGAGGTGAAGCTGCCGTCCTCGAATTTAAGTTCGATGTTCTCAAGAACGGTGAGCGCTTCTGGGCCACCTTTGCCGAACGTGTGGGTCAGCTTATCAACAACAATCTCAGGCATTATTCACGGGTCTCCGACCAGATCATCAGGCGTTTCTGGATTGAACGAAAGGTGCGATCCATGATGAAGGCACAGGCACCGATGATGACGATGATCATCATGACCTGATCCGTTAGAAAGTACCGTCGCCCTTCTTGCAGCATGTATCCAAGCCCGCTTGGAGCGGCGATGAGCTCTGCGGCCACGAGGGTGGTCCACGCTGCTGCAAGAGCGATGCGATACCCGGTGATGATGAACGGTGTGGCCGCTGGAACTGCGACCGTGCGGAACACCTGAAACCGGCTGGCGCCCATCGTTGAGGCCGCATCGACATAAACCTGTGGCACGTTTTTCATGCCAGCGATGACATTGACCACACAGACCATGAAACAGGCAATCGAGATCAGCAGTACGCGGCTGAATTCTTCGATGCCGAACCAGATGATGATGATCGGAATATAGGCCAGCGGCGGGATCGGACGGATTGCTTCGATCAGCGGATCAACAAGGTATTCAACGGTCTTATACCAACCAACCAGACAACCAATGATCACAGCTAGCGTCGTGCCAATGAAGAAGCCAAGGAAAATCCGGTACAGGCTCGCCCCCAACGCATCCAGCAACGTCCCCGCCGCGAGGTTTGTAAAGAACGACGCGATGATATCTGGAATCGGCGGTAAGAGTGCCGGATTGTTGTCGGGGCGACCGGTGATGAGGGTATAAACCAAAAGCACTAGGCCAATCGACAGGGCGCCCAGCACAAAGCGCCCGGTCAATATTCTTTTCAGACCATCCATGGTCTAGATTTGCTTGATGATCTGATCGGATACAAGGGCATCGAGGTCCGGCATGCCGCCAATCCGCTCGTTCGCCACGAGGAACTCCGATTGGACAGCAAGCGCCTTGTTCAGAATGCCCTTGGCGTAAACGTCTTTGATCTCGGCCTTATCAAAGTAGAAATAGCCGTTCAGCAGCGGCTCGACATCTGCGGCCGTGACACCCGCACGTCCCATACCGGTCTGCCACTCAATCATCCGCTCAACGGTTCCGGCGTTATCCTCGCGCAGCATTTTCACGGCCTGATCGTGGAAGGCCCGGACAACCTCGACATAGGCGTCTTGTTTGGCGTCCATATTCTGCTGTGTGGTCATAAAGACGTCCATAATGGACGGGCGCGCCTCAAGCGGCATTTGCGATCCTTCGACCAACAGGGATGCGTCAGGCAGGGCATCATAGATCAGTTTGCGGGATGTGGCCAAAGGCACCGTCGCGTCAACGGCACCCGCGATAAAGGCCGATTGGCCGTCAATCGGTTCCATGTTCACGCGGGTCAGTGGCATATCTTCCAAGCCTTCGTTGGCCAAAGCCACGCCAAGGAAGAAATCGAAGTTCGACCCGGAGGTGACGGCGATTTTCTTGCCTTCAAGGTCAGCCAAGGAACTCATGCCCGGTTTGCCGACAATCTGGAACAACCCTGAAGCATCACCGCAGATTGAGATTTCGCGGAAGTCCGCGACTTTGCGGAACATCGCAGCCAGCGGGGGCACGGAACCCACGGTGATTGTGTCGACAGAGCCGCCTACCATGGCTTCGATTGCAGGCGGGCCAGACGGGAAAACAGAGAATTCCATGTCGACACCGGGTGCAAAACCCTGATCCTGGATCAGCCAGTACAGGCCAAACGAATAGGCGGGGATGATCCCGACTTTCAGCTTTTCATTTGCTGCATGCGCCTTTCCGACGAAAAAAGTTGGTGCCGCAAGTGCAGCGCTTGCGGCGACGCCGCCTTTCAGAACCGTCCGGCGGTTCAGGTAACTTGTCTTTGAATTTGGCATAGCCAGTCCTCCCGGTTTATTCTTGCACCTGGTTTCGGAATGGGCGTACCGAAGCCATGGTCGTAACTAATCAATTGTCATAATTTTTGACACTTGTCAATTTTAAGGTCTGAAGCTAAACTATTTGCAGGCCGCTAATGACGGAGTTTGGCATGAATATTGTTCTTGTCCTTGTGGACAGTCTGACAAGGGATTGCCTCCGCGCTTATAACCCCGACAGTTGCTGCGCGACTCCCAACATTGATCGCCTTGCTGCACGCTCGCACGTGTTCGACAACCACTTTGTGGGCAGTCTGCCCTGCATGCCCGCGCGACGCGAATTGATCGCAGGTCGAAAGGAATTCATGTGGCGCCCGTGGGGGTCGTTGGAAGTGTTTGATCCGCGGTTGCCTGCAGAAGTCAAAAAGGGCGGATATCACACCCACATTGTGACCGATCACTATCACTACTGGGAAGAAGAGGCGAACGGCTACATTCAGAGCTACGACACCACTGAAATGATCCGTGGCTACGAAGTTGACCACTGGAAGGTTCAGGACCCAAATGAAGAAAAGCCTGCTTGGGTCAAAAAGGTCGAAGAATTCCGCGCGCCGGAGCACATCGGGCAGTATTATGCCAATGTGAAGGATTTTGAGGGAGAAGAAGACTATTTCTCTGCAAAGACCTTTGGGGGAGCTTGTGACTGGTTGGATCGCAATGCCGACAAGGGCAAATTTTTCCTGCACGTGGAGACCTTCGATGTGCATGAGCCTTTTGAAGTCCCCGAACCCTATGAGAGCATGTATGCAGAAGGGGCCAGCAAAAATGAGTTCAACATCTGGCCGCCGTACCAAGTCTACGATGATCTCAATGCGTTCATGGATCAGACGACCGACGAAGAGCTTGCATTTCTAAAGTCACAATTCATGGGCAAGGTCACGATGATGGACAAATGGCTTGGTACCTTGATGGACAAGCTGGACGCGATGAGCCTGTGGGAAGACACGATGGTGATCCTGACCACGGATCATGGGCATGACATGGGCGAACGGCGGGCCTTTGGCAAACAGCACCCGCATTTCGACAGCCACGCGAATATCCCGTTGATGGTCTGGCATCCGGCCAATCCGGGTAATGGCAAACGCGTGTCCGGGCTGACCCAGACGGTCGATCTTTTTGCGACCATCATTGATGCGGCGGGGGTTGATGTGACCAAGGCCAATCGCCACAGCCGATCCTTGCTGCCGATGATCGTGCAGGATGCGCCGTCAACGCGCGAGGCGATTCTTTATGGGACGTTCGGGCAGGGGGTCTGTGCCACCGACGGCACCTGGACGATCCTGAAATCGCCTGAGCCGGACAAACCGCTGTTTCTTTATTCGACGGCGATCTACCGGCCGTTGATCGTGGACAATCCGATGGATGGCCGGTTGTCCAAGCCGCCCAACAAACCTGTGGATCAAGGATATTTCGATCCAAGCGTTGACCTGCCCATGTGGAAAATTCCGATCAGTGTTGATTCCCGAACCGGCGAGAATTTTCTGTTCAACCGGGTGACGGACCCCGGACAGGCGGACAATCTTTGGGACAAGAACCAGAGCGAACAGGACCGGATGCTCAAACTGGTGCGCGATCTGATGGACGCAGAGGGTTTCCCGCCAGAACAGCTTGAACGTCTTGGGCTTGCGGCCTGATCCGGATCAATCGGCGTCGTCTCAAACTGATCTACGCGTCCCACACCACACGAAACCCGGTATGGGTTGTTGTGCTGTCGGGTGAATTGCCCGTGCGGGCCGCAATGCGGTAGCGCCAGCAATAGCTGGCATGGCATAGAAATGATCCGCCTTTCGCCAGTTTGAACCCTTTCATCGCCGCTTGCCGTGCGCGGGCGGACTTTTTCTGCGACCGGATCTTGAACGGCTCGGACGTCCATTCCCAGACATTTCCGACCATGTTGAACAGGCCGTACCCGTTGGGATCGAACGATTTGGCGGGTGCCGTGGTCTCGTACCCATCGAGGCCTGCATTCGTCTGTGGAAACTGTCCCTGCCAGATGTTGCAGGGGAAAAACTGACGATCATCCGGGTCCGTGTCGCCCCAAGGGTAGCGCACATCGCCCAGACCGCCGCGCGCGGCGTGCTCCCATTCAGCCTCGGTCGGCAGTCTGCCACCGGCCCAAGCCGCATAGGCACGTGCGTCGTTCCATGAGACGTGCACAACGGGATGATCGGGGTGCCAAGCGGACGCTTGCGTGCCCGGACCGTGCAGATCGCGCCAGTTCGCTTCGTCCACCCGCCGCCACCATTCAACGCCGGACACCCCTTCGGTCGGCCCAGCGCTGTCATGCACCTGCGACCAGAACACGAAGGACCAGCCAAACAGCTCGGCCTCGGTCACATGGCCAGTCTGTTTGACAAAGGCCGCGAATTGGGCGTTGGTCACGGTCGTTTGTCCGATGCGAAAGGGCTTGATCTTTTTGCGGCGCAGCGGGCCTTCGCCATCGTCGGTGATCAGCGCAGTGTTGGTGCCGATCAGAGCGTTAGCAGCCAGAATGGCGATTGTCGGGAAATCGCCCGCTTTCATCTGTGGGGTATAGTCTGACCGGACAACATCGCGTGTCAGACGCCCCGATACGGGCCCGCAACACCCAGCCTCAGCCATCGAGCAATGCGGTCGCCAGCGCCGTGTCTACACAAAGGTGCGACACAAGCCCACCACGGATCGCACTGAGCGTTGCATCCCGCCGGTCTTCCCCGCAGACGATCAAAAGCCGCCGTTTGGCCGCTTTCAAATCGTCCAGTTCTGCCGCAATGACCCGTTCGCGGGGGGCAGGTCAATCTCAATCCCGTCGCGGTCAATATACCGGCAACAAACGATGCCAACAGCACCGGCCTTTGTTGCCGCTTTCAGCTCGGCGCTGGACGCGAGGCCTGCGGCCACCAGATGTGTGTCTGCCTTTATGTTCCCGATGGAATACACAATCAGGTCCAGCGCAGACAGCCGGTCCAGCTGGCTTTTGATTGCAGGTTCCGCTCGAAGGCGGGTCGCAAGCTCAGCGTTCGAAATCAATCCGGGCGCGTGCAACGTGAAAGACTGGGCGCCCAGTTTGCTGGCGATCTGAATGGTGCAATTCTCAGATGCCGGCACCCGGTCCGAGATCATAGAGCCAATCAATTGGCATACCTCTACGTCTGCCAAAGGGTTCATGGGGAGCGCATCCGCCACAGCCATAATGGTCTCACCCCAAGCAACGCCGACCCGGTCACCCGGGCTTGTCACATCCAGCAGGGCGGTTGACGCAACCCGCGCCAATTGCAAAAGGGTATCCGCGCGTGACAACGATTGATCCGCCTCAGCGCGTGCAACATAGACGTCTTCCAAGTCGAATTTTTCACGCAAATTGCGCGCGAGATTGGACCCCGACAGGTGGCGCCCCTCAACCCGGATATCGACGATACCCAATTCGCGGCTTTCGCGCAGCATGTTCACGATCGTGGCTCGGCTGACCTTCATGCGTTTTGCAATCTCGCCCTGTGTCAGACCCTCGCCGTAATACAGCAAGGCCACATTCGAAAGTAGGGCTTCCTTGTCCCCGCCAGAGCGGTGTGCATGTGTCGCTTTATCCATGCTTAGGAATTTACGTCCTTTTTCCCGGACTGACCATAGTTCTGACGGAACCACGCATAGCAGCGATCAATTTCTTCCTGCGGCAGTTCTTCGACCGGGCCGCGCAGCATGGCCAGATGCGTCGTCATCGCCGCCTCTTCAAGGTACATGGCAATCGACGTCGCCTCTGCTGCGGATTTGCCCATGGTGAAAACCCCATGCGCTTTGACCAACACAGCCATCCCGCCTTCAGCCGCGTCAATAATGGCTTGGCCTGTATCAACCTCGCCGGGTGTCGCGTAGCGTGAACAGGGCACGTCGCGGCCCAGGATATGCGTGATCGGCGTCAGGACCGCAGGAATGCGTTCGCCCCGAGCGGCAAAACTAGACGCATAGGGCGAATGGGTGTGGCACATGCCGTTCACGTCCTCGCGGTGGCGATAGATGTAGAGGTGAACGCCGGTGTCGACTGATGGCTTCATCTGGCCTTCGATGACATTGCCATCGATGTCGACCACCACCATCGTATCCGGTGTGAGCTTTGAGAATTTAACGCCAGAGGGTTTGATCACAATCAACCCGGTTTCAGGATCACGCCCGGACACATTCCCGCCCGATCCAACCACCAGCCCGTTTTTGGGCAGCTCATGGTTCTGTTCGCAAACCTCTTCTTTCAGCGCTTCAAGCATCACGCGACATCCTTGAGTGCAGCAGGCACGCCGTGGGGGTAGACCACAATCTTGAGCGATTTTTCCGCCTCGACCAGCATCCGAAAGGCTTCGGCAGAGTCCGAGATATCGAACCGATGCGAGATCGCTGCATCCGCCTTGATCCGCCCCGCTTCGAGCAGCCGGATGTAGCTGTAGGTGTCCGTATGGTCTGATGAATACCGCGACGTCACGGTGATCTGATCGAAATAGGCAGCGTTGCCGTTGCGAACCCAATCCGTGTCAGGCGGCAATGGGGCGCCCAGATGCATGCAACCGCCGACCTCGACCAGTGCCAGCGCCTGATCCCATGCAGACGGGAAGGGGGCTATTACGATCACCGTGTCGGCCAGCCGCCCGTTGTTCAGCGCGCGCATCGCTGCGACGGCGTCTTCGGATTTTGGGTTGATCGTATGCGTCGCCCCGAATTCAAGGGCCTTGGCCAATCGCCAGTCCGAAAAATCCAGTGCGACAACTTTGCCTGCACCAAACAGCGGTGCGAGATGCACAAATCCCTGTCCCATAAACCCGGCCCCAACCACAGCAACCGTATCGCCCGGCTGAATGTGGCAGGTCTTGAGCCCAGACAGAACGCAGGACCAGGGTTCAATCGTGATCGCGGCCTCGGTCGAAATACTGTCTGGAAGCTTATGCGCGTCCATCGCAAGGTGCTGGGCCGTCACGCGGTAATATTCGCAGACCCCGCCGGGATCGAGCTTCATGGATTTGTAGAAGGGATCCCGTGTGAAATGTCCCCTGAGCGATAGATGCGAATTGACGCGACCCACGTGGTGATTGACGAACAGGCGATCGCCCACGGCAAAGTCAGAAACGCCTGCGCCGACCTCGAGCACCTCGCCGATGGGTTCGTGACCCAGAACCTTGGGCTCGGACTTGTACCATGCCATCGTCTCACCACCGCACAGCCCACAGGCCAATGTCTTGAGAAGCACCTCGCCCGGTCCGATGTCAGGCACGGGGCGTTCCTCAAGCCGTATGTCGTCGATGGCATGCTGAACTGCGGCCTGCATGGTCTGTGTCATTGCGTGTCCTTACGTATGTTTGAAAGCTCTGCCTGCAGCGCCCTGTGATGGCGCGAAATGGCAGCGTATCTGGCGAAGACGGCGTCGTAAGCGCCGGCGTTCTTTGGTTGATAGGTCTCAAGCGCCTGATCGCGCTGAGCCGCGAGGGCCACGGCATCCCCAAGCCCGCAGGCAGCGGCACCAATCGCCGCCGCCCCCCACAGCCCGTGATCAGAGGCCGCGCTGACCTGCACCGGATAGCCCATCACATCCGCGATGATCTGACACCAGAGAGGGTTTTTGGCACCACCACCCGTCAGCTGCACCGGTGCTGTAGGCAAGCCGCCCTCGTCCTCAAAGCAATGGCGCAGGCTGAGGGCGGCCCCTTCAAGCACCGCGCGGCCCATGTCGCCTGTTGTGGTGGTGGCGGACAGCCCGTGGAACCCGCCGCGGATGTCTGGCGCCACAAAAGGCGCGCGCTCGCCGTTCAGATAGGGCAGAAACGTCACGCCGTTCGCGCCAACAGGAACGTCTGACACCAGTTCATTCAGGCGCGCCGCAACTTCGCCCGCTGATGTGCCGCCAAGGCTTTGCGGGTGCAAAGCTGCAAACCAATCGAACGCAGCCGCCCCGGTCGTGGGGGCCAGAACACGGATCGTGACGTCTGCCGTCGGATGCAGCACGCTCGCGCCAACCGGCGCGTCCGAAGGTGTCACATGATCGGTGAGGATATTTACGACCGCCGTTGTTCCCATGATCATCATGGTTTGCCCCGGTTGATCCATCCCCATTCCGACAATCATTGCAGACAGGTCCAGCGTCCCCACTGCGACCGGTAGCCCTTCGGGAAGTCCTGTCGCCTGTGCTGCTTTTGCCGTGATGGTGCCAAGAACACTGTCTGCGCACTGCGGGGGCGTGAGTTTCGGCGCGATGTCCTGACACCCCAAATCCGCAATCTGGTCGGGTGAATAGGCCCGCGTTTCGAAATCCAGAAAGGGGATCGAAGCGTCTGAGAAATCTGTGGCCAGCTGACCTGTGAGGCAAAGCCCGACCCAGTCAGCGCAATTGATCACATGCGCGGTCTGTGCGGCCCGGTCGGGATCGGCGGACTCAATCCACCGCCACAACATGCCCGACGTGCCGGACCAAAGGGACGTATGGCATCCGCGGCCAATGCTGGCCGTCGCACCCGTTTCAACCATCCCCGCCAAATCATCAGCGGTGCGCGTGTCATTCCAGAGCATGGCTGGTCCCGTCGGCGTGTGGTCATCAGAAATACACCATATCCCATCGCCCTGCGCTGCGACGCCGAGGGTCTCAAAGCTCTGCCCATCACATTGCGCTGTCAGGGCGCGCAGCACGCTAAAGACGGTGTCGCGGACCTCGTCCATGTCCTGTTCGCTTTTGCCGCCCGCAGATTGCTGAACCGCGCTTGGCGCTTCGGCCATCGCGACCTGTTGGCCGTCTTTGGTATAGGCCGCCGCTTTGACGGCCGTCGTGCCGACATCAAGTCCCAACCAGAGCTTTGTCACGTCTTGATCCTTACTTGATCGTTTGTTTCCGGCGCGATCACGGGCGGTCTGTCGATGCTCAGCTTTGGCGCCGGACCCACCCATTTCTCAATCTGAACTAGCGCAGTATGGGCCATGTTGCCCTGGCTCAGGTCTGAACAGCCGCGATCAATTGTCAGGACGTTTGGATTGCCGTGGACTTCGAGCAACTGGCCTTTGATCACTTGAGGATCAAACCACGCGCCTGTTGCAAGTGAAATGCAGTCTTCCCGCAGCAACGGATCGAGCCGCAGACCGGCAAGGCACGCGCCGCGCGTGTTCCAGATGCGTATGATTGAACCGTCCTCCAATCCGCGCGCGACGGCGGTGTTTGGATGCAGATAGGCAGGTTCGCGCCCGTTGATTTTGTCAGCAAGGGCCTCGGTGCCGCGATCATTCTGGCTGTGCAAACGGGTGTCGGGTTGCCCCGATATCAAATGCAGCTCGCCGGGTTTTGCTGACAAAAGGGATTCCGAGGGCGGCAGCCACGTTGGGTGCCCGGGGCAGCTCCGCAGGTTCCAGCCCGCGACTGTTTTGTTGTGCAAGGTGATCTTACCGGTCTCGGTCGCCAAGGGTGCGCCATTCGGATCGGCGACGAAACCTTCAAACGCAACGCGGGTATCGTCGGAATCAGGCACATCGAACCGCCCGGTTTCCTTGAACTCGGCAAAGGACGGCAAGGCAAACCCTGCCTCCTGCGCCGTGACTTGCGCTTGTTGCCAAAGCGCGGCCAGCCAATCGTCAGCGCTGCGCCCTTCGGAGAAGGCGTTTTCAAAACCCATCTCGGCAGCGAGCCCACGAAAAATGTCATAATCGTCACGTGCCGACCCGATAGGATCAAACACCGGCGACATATAGAACAGGGATGGATCACGCCGGTTCATCATTACATCCGCGCGCTCAAGCGGGGTGGTCGCGGGCAGCACGATATCGGCCCTTCGTGCTGTCGCAGTCCAGCTGTGGTCTTGAACAATGACGGTTTCGGGCTTTCGCCATGCGTCATTCAGACGGTTCAGATCCTGATGGTGGTGAAATGGGTTGCCGCCACACCAATACACCAGATGTATGTCCGGATAGCGGCGCTGTTCTCCGTCATAATGATACGGCTGGCAGGGGTTGAGCAGCATATCAGCAAGCCGCGCGACCGGAATATGATCCGTGATGGGATTCTGCCCCTGCGGAACAGACGGCCAGCTGATCAGCCGCGTGGCACCGCCCACATGCGTTGTCGATCCATAGCCAAAGGCAAAGCCCGTCCCCGGTTTGCCGATCTGCCCGACCACGCAGGCCAAACCCAGCGCGGCCCAAAGTGTCTGTTCCCCATGCTCTGCCCGTTGCATGCCCCAGTTCAGGGCGATCATGCTTTTTTGCGTGACCAATTGTTGTGCGATGACTTTAAGGCGTGCGGCGTCCACATCACACAGCGGTGCAGCCCATTCGGCGGATTTGGCCACGCCGTCGCTTTCACCCAGGACGTAGGCGCGCCAATCGTCCCATCCGCTCGTATAGGTCGACAGGAACGCTTCATCGGCGTGCCCTGCGGTCAGTATTTCATAGGTCAGCGCCAGCAGCATCGCGGTATCTGTGCCGGGCCGGATCGACAGCCAGTCTGCGCCGGGCAGGTCCGTGCCGCGGGGGGACACGTTTACAATTGTGGCACCGCGCGCGCGAAGTTGGGCCAATGCCTCACCGGTATCATGGCGCGTGACACCTGCCGATGAAATTTGCGCTGTTCGCTCAGAGATGCCGCCAAAGGCAAGCAAATGGTCGCAATGTTCCGCGACGGATTGCAGGCTTGTCATGTTGTCCAGAAAGCCGCGGTTGCTGAGGCCAATGATATAAGGGAACAGGATTTCTGCCGCAGCGTGCGAATAGGTGTTTCGGGACGAGACATAGCCGCCAGCCAAATTCAGAAACCTGCGAAGCTGGCTTTGGGCGTGGTGAAACCGCCCTGCGCTTGCCCATCCGTAAGACCCACCAAAAATAGCGCTGTTGCCATGTTCATCTCGCACGCGGGTTATCTCTTTTGCGATAAGCGCGTTTGCCGTGCCCCAACTCAGTTCGACAAAGCTGTCGTCGTGGCGTTTGTCGCCATTGTCTCCGTTCAGCCAGCCGCGACGGGCCACTGGCGTTAAAATCCGGCTTGCCCGATCTTGTGCGGCCGAAACCCATCCGCGCCCGATGCGGGATGGCTGCGGATCATCGCAAATGGGGGCGATCCCGCCAGCACCGTCCAATCGATAAGTCCCCCAGTGGGAGGATGTAAACTTCATCTGCAGGTCCCTGAGATCTGGCATCCTTGACTTTTACATATGATCTAAATTATGACTTTTGTAAAGTAATAGAGAGGCTGCCATGCGGAATGAAAAGACCACCGAAGACGTCGCCCTCGGCATCCGTCGTAGAGTATTTGAGCATTCCATCCGAAACAACGGCGGGTATCTGAGCCAGGCCTGCTCCGCATCGGAGCAACTCGCTTGGCTCTATAACGAAGAGCTGAACCTGGGCGCACCGACGTTGCCCATGATCCCTAAACCCTTTGAGGGCGTCCCGTCACCGGACAATCCCGACTACCACACCGGAGCTGGGTATAACGGCCCCGCATCCCCCGAATTTGACCGCCTGTTCATCGCGCCCGCGCACTACGCATTGGTCGCCTATGCCACGCTGATCGAGGTGGGCCGAATGGCGCCCGAGGGTCTGGAGATGTTTAATAAGGACGGATCATCTGTTGAGATGATCGGCGCCGAACACAGCCCCGGCATGGAAGTCCATAATGGCACTTTGGGGATCGGCCTGTCGACGGCGGCTGGATTGGCATGGGGCCGCAAACGGCGCGGTGAGGCCGGGCGCACATGGGTCTTCATGTCTGACGGCGAAGTTCAGGAGGGCCAGACATGGGAGGCCGTGCAGGCCTGCGCCCACCATGGTGTTGAGGTCAAAGCGATCATGGATGTGAACGACCAGCAATGTGACGGCGCAATGTCATCGGTGATGGAGGTCGGCGACATCAAAACTAAGTTTGAGAACTTCGGCGCGATCTGCATTGAGATTGACGGCCATGATCTGTCTGCGATGCGGGATGCCGCCGCGCAGGATCACTCGGGCAGACCGCTGATCATTCTGTCGCGGACCAGCCCGTTCCAGACCATGCCCATTCTGGAAGAGCGCTTCCCCCGGTTGCATTACGTCCGCTTCAAATCAGAAGACGAGCGTGCCCGGTTCAATGTGTCCATCGCCAACGATCTTGGTGTTGATCCCGTAGATTACACTCACTGAGAGGCCCCAAAATGGTAGAAATGGTAAACCGTCCTTACGCAGGGGCCTTTGAAAAATTTGCGGCAGGTAAACCTGACATCTTATGCCTATCGGCAGACCTGACATCGTCCTGCGAAATTGACGGATTTCGTGACCGGCACCCGGACCAATTCCTGTCCCTTGGCATGGCTGAGCAAAACATGATGAGCTTTGCAGGCGGGCTTGGGCTGGCGGGATATCGGCCCTTTATTCACACATTCGGCGTCTTCATGTACCGCCGTCCCTACGATCAGCTGATGGCCTCTGTCGCCTATCCAAGGCGGAAAGTCCGGCTTATGGGGTTTCTGCCGGGCGTCACGACCCCGGGCGGGATGACCCACCAGTCGATCGAGGATATCTCGGTGATGCGGTCCATTCCCAACATGACCATTCTGGAAACCGGCGACGCCACAGAGGTAGAAAGCATCTGCGAAGCGGCAGACAGCATTGACGGCCCCGTTTGGTGCCGGGTGCTGCGAGGTACGGTGCCGCGCCTGTTTGATACGCCGATCAAGGTTGGTGAAATGCGCGAACTGTCGACCGGTGACGATATCCTTGTTGTGACCGCCGGCATTTGTACAGAAGAAGCCATGCGCGCACGATCTGCACTTGCCAAAGCGGGGCTGAGCATTCGCCATTTGCATTTGCATACTATCAAACCTTTCGATCAAAAGGCGCTGCTGGATCACATCGGGTCCGTCAAATCAGGCGTTATTACGCTCGAAAACCATGTGACCGAAGGGGGCGTTGGCAGCCTTGTCGCGGAAACCATGGCCGACGCCGGTGTTGGTAAACGTTTGATCCGGCTGGGATTGAAAGACACCTATGCGCATGGCGGCTCTCGCGGATATCTGATGCGATACTACGGTCTTGACGCCTTGGCCCTTGTGCGCGGGATTGAAGAGCTTGTTGACGCGCAGTTTGGCATCTCTGAGTCCGATCTGGATGCAGCCCGCGTTGATGATGTCCACTCGCTCGCCAAAGCGGAAGCCTTGTAGAGGCTTTTCCTAAAGGTCAACGGTAAGGGTCATTTTGCCTTTCTTGTCCGCTTAACCACGGAGTAGTAAGCTATTTCGAAGCAGACCTTGTTGGCGCTTTGGAAGCCGCCTGTTTTGTCTTAGTCTTGATGATGATCACGCAGCCAATCTGCGAAAGAACGGTTTGAATTTCACGCCTCGATCGCGGAAGAGTTCTTCAACGAAAAAGCCGGAAGCGGACACTGTCTAAGGGGAATCGGCTCGTTGCCAACGTCCCCCCGGTACGTCAATGCCACAACGCGGCGCATAAAAGTCGGTAAGGGGGCTCCTGCGCAAGCCGACGTCTCGCTTCAAGTTGTAAAGATCAGTTGTCACTAGCACACAAAATGAACGCATAAACGCTAATCGATAATCGTTGGTAGTTGCGCCTGCGATGCATTGCTGCTATCGGTTGAGAGAGTTTGACACGATGTCAAGTTGATCAGAGGGCCGAAGGCGTAGCCAGAAACGGAGTGGCATCAGTGATTCAGCGTGTAGTTCTGAGCGAACAAGTCAAAGAACAACTCTTGGACGATATCATGTCCGGAAGGTTCAAGCCCGGCGACAGGTTGGTTGAATCCCAGATCGCGAAAGGGATGGGGATCAGCCAGTCCCCGGTGCGCGAAGCGCTACGCGACCTGGTGGCGATGCGCTTTGTTGAAGTGGAGCCCCACAAAGGTGCGCGCGTGCGCAAAATGGACGACCGGGAGGTTGTTGAAGTCTACCCCGTGCGGGCCCGTCTTGAGGAGCTGGCAGGCCAGCTGGCAGTAGAGCGCGTGCAACATCACATTGACGATCTCGAAAGGGCTGTTGAAAAGATGGGCCGCGCGTTTCGGGATAGAGACGCGCGCACAATGGCCCATTGGGACGTGGAGTTTCATCGCACCATTCTGGAGGCAGCGGACAACCGGATCCTGCTTGAAACATGGAACTCGTTGATGATCGAAGCGCGGACCTATCTGACGCTCAGCAACCTGATGGCGCGCCGTCCGGATGTGGACCTGACGCCATGGCATCACCCAATCATCGAGGCGATCCGCGGTGGCGACCCTGAGAGATGCGGGTTCGAGATGCGCAAACATGTCGAAGAGATCGGGGTCGTGATGCGCCAGGCTGTGGCGGACGGGACCTTGGATGCGGGCAAAGTCGACAGCTCAGACGGAGAGCCTGAATACCGCAAAGTCGAAGCCGGGTAGCGGCGTCAGGTCGCCCGGCCCCAACTCATTCATCAAGACAAGAGATATGCTAATGAACAAAGTGACTCTGGCATTCCTTCGGCATGGGAAAGTCCCGTCGCATGAAGGCGATATGCCGCTGACAGAAGACTCAAGAAGCGACATTGATATGGCCGTGCCCAGATTGCGCGCGCTAGGCGGCGATAACGCGGAATTCAGGTTCATCGCGACCCGGACGCACCGATCACAGCAGACTGCCGAGGCGTTGCGTCAAGCGATTGACCCAGAGGCGCCGGAGGTCCTGCCCGCATGGGGTTTGCGCAATCCCGATATCTATCTTGCCGGGTCGCGGGTGGAGATGGGGTCGAAAGCAGAATTCTTTGCCTCCCAATGCGAACATCTTGAAATGACGCCGGAAAAGGTGATGGAGCATCGGTTCTATCGCGGATTCTTATCCGCGCCCGACCGTATTGAATACTGGCTGACCCACGCCACGCCGCCCGGTGAAACGGCAGCAGCAGTGGCCCGTCGTGTCATGGCTTTTGCTGAGAGTTTTCGCGCGGCAAAAGTTGAGAGGGACCTTGTCGTGGCTTGCGTCACCCATTCCCCGGTAATGCGTGCGATCATCGTTGAAGGCTTGGGCATTTCTGACCCGGGTGAGCCGGAGTGGGTCGAAGAAATCGTGGTCGAGATGACTGGAGAAGACACAACCTTCCGGTTCCGCAATCAAACCGGGACATTGCGTAAATTTGCGTGAGGTGAGGCCCTTGGACGACAAATACGTGAGTCGGCTCAAACTCTACTTCGCGCCCCACACTTGTGCCATTGCCCCGTTGATCGCGCTGGAAGAGATTGGGGTGCCTTTCGAGACCGATCTGATACGGCTGGCCAAGGGTCAACAATCGTCACCTGCCTATTTGAAGATCAATCCGAAAGGAAAGGTGCCCGCGCTTGTTGCTGATGGCCTGCCGCTGACCGAGAATCCGGTTATCCTGAAATGGTTGAGCGAAACCTATCCCGCAGCCAACTTACTGCCAAAAACTGACACGACGCTCGCGCGGCATCACCAGATGTCAGATCTGGTCTTCATTGGCTCCACGCTGCATCCGGCGGTTACCCACTATGCGATGCCGTTTCGGTTTGTGACGGAGGATATCGATCCTTTTAGTGCCGTCAGACCGGCTGCCAGTGCTGCGCTAATCCGGTTGCTTGGCAAGGTTGAAAACCGGTTAGGGCAGGGGTCTTGGTGGTATGGGGATGCTTGGTCTGTTGTGGATGCGTATCTTCACTGGATTTGGACCCGGCTCACCCTGATCGGTTTTGATCAGAGCCCGTTTCCGCAACTCGTTGCACATGCGCGTCTGAGTGAGGCACGGCCCGCCGTTCAGAGGGCACGAGAAACGGAACAGCGCTACATCGCCGTTTTGCAAGACGAAGGCATCTACAAAGCACCCGCTTAGCGAAACGCGTCATCGTCATTCGATCTCGGATGCTGACGCATTTTGGGTGGGGCGCAGCAAGAAAATAGAACAGTCCCAACGTGGCCAGACGCACCATTTCATCGGGTAAAGTCATCACAGCAAAGAATAGATTATAAATTATCGATAATCGCTTGACTGAAAAATTGACTGGCATTATCGATATGCTTGAGGAGCTAGACAGCAACTAGCAACATAGGGAGGATAAGATGAGCTTGGACGAAACAAGCATCCTTGGTCAAAACCTTGGAACGGACGAATTTCCGGTAGAGTGGAACGACGGAGAAGCGGAGCAGTTCTGGATCCTTGATGATCTGCACTGCCCGAATCCGCTTTCTCCGATGTTCTTTGATATTGGTGGTTGGTGGTTGACCTGCGATCACATGTTCCGCCGTTTCGGCACACCCTTCGCGAGCGACTGGGTTGCCAAGAATATCAACGGATATCTCTATACAGCCGCAATTCCCGCGACGCCCGGCGTCGCCGTCGAGGCCGAAGAGTTCCAGAACCGCTACGTGCCGCGCGTGCCGCTGAACGATGACTATGCGGGCAAAATCGGCGCGTATCTGGGCAATGTTCTGCCCCACTATGCCGAGAACTTCCTTGACTGGTGGAACGACCGCATCCTGCCAGAGATGAAGACAAACTTCGCCTACATCGATGGGTTCGACAAAGACAATGCTAGCCTGACGGCTTTGGCGATCCTTCTCGAAGACATGATGGATATCCATGACCGCCACTGGAAAATCCATTGGCTTCTGAACTTCTCGCAGTTCTCTTCGACGATGGCGCTGAATGGCGCGATTGATGAGATCAAACCTGATGCTGATCCGGCCCTGAAAGGGCGTCTGCAAAGCTCTGTCGATGACCGCAACTGGGATTCTGTTGAAGCACTTTGGCAGATGAAAGAGACGGTCAAAGGCAACGCGACGCTGCAGGAGGCATTCAAAGGCCAGACCGCTGCCGACGTTATGGCCGCACTTGAAGGTTCTGCCGACGGCAAGGCGCTGATCAAGGATAAGCTTGAGCCATACCTTGAAGAGTTTGGCCATAAAGCACTTTGGTCGCACGAAACTCGCTTTCCGCTTTGGATCGAAAACCCGGGTCCTGCAATCGAAGCTATCCGTGGCTATGTGGTGTCCGACTACGACTATCCTGCCACCATCAAAGGCGTCAAAGACGACCTTGAGGCTGCCATTGCCGAGTGCATGGATGGCGTCCAAGGCGAAGACTGCGAACGGCTGCAAACGGCGCTTGATGCGTCGCTGCGGATGAACCCGCTGACGCCCGATCACCACTTCTACATCGACCAAGGCACAAATGCGCGTCTGCGCACCGTCCTGATCGCCATCGGCAAAAAGATGGTCGAGCTGGACATGCTGGACGACAAGGAAGACATCAACTTCCTGCGCTACAACGAGTTGCGTGCGCTGGTGGGTGACAAAGATGCCTATGATGCCCGCGAAATCGTGTCCGATCGCCGCGATGCGGATGAGGAGGCAACGGAAATCCGTCCGCCCGATTGGTTGGGCACGGCGACGCAGGAATCTCTTGATTTCCCATATGCTGGTCTTTGGGGCTTCCCTGAGCGGTTCTACCGTGAGCCACCGACCAAAGCGGGCGAAATTGTCGGCTTGGCCGCGTCCCCGGGCGTGATCGAGGCCAAGGCGCGTGTCATCACCGATTTGGACCAGTTCCACACCGTGGAAGAGGGCGAAATCCTCGTGTGCCGCATGACGAACCCAGCCTGGGTTGTCTTGTTCACGCAAATCTCGGGCCTGGTGACCGATGCGGGCGGGACAACCTCGCACTCCGCCGTTGTGTCGCGCGAATTTGGTTTGCCGGCTGTGGTGGGGACGTCTGTCGCAACCAAAGACATCCAGACCGGCGACACGCTGCGCGTCAATGGCACTACAGGCATTGTGGAAATCCTGAAGTAGGGACCCGACAGCGCCTGACTGTTCCCCGGCCCTCCCACCGGGGAACACTCTCTCAAAGTTTGTATGCCCCCACGTCCAGTGGGCCGGGGGCATGCACCCTAAAGATGCCTGCCAAGGAATGAACGGATGCAAAAGACTATTCTCTGGTTCGAAGACCCTGACTGCCGCGATGTAGCGGTGACGGGTGGCAAGGCCGCAAGCCTTGCAACAATGACGCAACTTGATTTGCCTGTGCCGGGCGGGTTTTCGATCCCCGCTGACGTTTTGGAAAACTGTCTGGACGTGGATGCCTTGCGCAAGTTTGCCCAAGCCAAAGACCACGAGGCAGCCACAAAGCTGGTCGAAGACACCGCAATCGTCCCGCAAGAGGTATTTGACAGCTACGCAAAGCTAGGCGGCGGTAAGGTTGCCGTCCGCTCCTCCGCCTGCGCCGAGGATTCTGAGGCCGCAAGCTACGCAGGCCAACAAGAGACATTCCTGAATGTCGAAGGCGACGACGCGGTCCGCAAAGCCGTGATCGATTGCTGGGCGTCATTCTTTTCCGAGCGTGCGATTTTTTACCGGGGCGAAAAAGGATCATTGGATGATCTGCGCATGGCAGTTGTCGTCCAAAAGATGGTCGACGCCGACAAAGCGGGCGTGGCCTTTTCAAACCACCCTGTCACTGGCCGTAAAGACCGTATGATGATCGAAGCCGTCCATGGGCTGGGCGAAGCTGTCGTCTCGGGCGAGGTCACACCCGATCAATATGTGGTCGACCGCAAGGGCCGCGAAAAGAAATCAAAGACACCGCATGGCGGGGTTCTCAGCGCGGATGAGCTGGCTCGGATCTCCGAAGTCGCTGTGCATCTTGAAACCACAAACGGCGCACCGCAGGACATCGAATGGGCGATCTACCAAGGCGATGTCTACCTGCTGCAATCCCGGCCGATCACGGCCTGAGGGGGACCAATGCTGTTACTCGATTCCATATTCATCGGGCTTTTGGAGGCCTCACCGCTGATCTTAGCGGCGATGGGCTTTACCCTGATATTCTACCTCAACGGGTTCATGAACATCGCTTACGCAGAAAGCATCACCTTTGGTGCCTATTTCGCGATCCTCTTCAACGTGGTTTTGGGCGCTCATTTCTATCTTGCGATTGTGCCTTCGATGTTGTTGTCAGGCGCTTTGAGCGTGGCAGTCTATCTGGGGATATTCCGGCCCGCGCTGAACCGGGGCGTCGGTCCGACTGAGATGATTATCCTTTCGGTCGGTGTCTCGTTCCTGCTGCGCTACGGCCTGATCCTGGCTGTCGGGCCGGTAAACATGTTCCTTAATGAGCCGAACATCACCTACATGCAGTTCCTTGGCATGGGGGCGACTAACCTGCAGTTGGTCGCGCTGGTACTAGTGCTGATCGCGGCCGGGACGCTCTATTGGATGATTTACAACACCGGTTTGGGCGAACAGATGCGTGGGTTGGCCAACAATCATGATCTGGCCATGGCCAGCGGCATCAACCCGCACCGCACATCCGTCGCGATCTGGTTTATCGCAGGCTGTGCGGGCGGTTTGTCGGGCATCTTTAGTGGCGTGTTCGCGCAAGTGACACCTTACATGGGCTGGAATGTGATCCTAATCACCATGCTGGTGACCATCGTCGCCGGTGTGGGCAGTGTTCGGGGGGCCGTTATCGCCGCCGTCGCGGCGGGCATTCTGACGGCCTTCATCACTCTGGTGACCAAGCCGCTTTATGCCGAGGTCATCCTGCTCACCATGTTCATCGCCGTTCTGACCTTCCGTGGCGCGAGGACTGCCTGATGGATTATCTGATTTTCTCATTCTCGTTGATGCTGGTCTATATCGGGCTGGCGCAGCTGCTGCATGTTCAGTTTGGCATGGCGGGTATCCCGAACTTCGGCGTGGTTGGGTTCTGGGGGCTGGGGCTTTACGGAACGGGTGTTCTCTACGTGACCTACGGTGTTCCGCTGTTCATCGCCATTTCATTGGCGTCGGTGTTGTCGGCTGCGGTGGGTTACGTCCTAGCGCTGCTGGTGTTGCAACGCAGCGGGCAGGCGGTTCTGGCCGCGACCTTGGCGTTGTCAGCAATTATCGCGACGCTAATCGTGTCGGAGAAAGACATCACCGGCGGGGTACAAGGGCTGGGGACGATCAAGTTTCCGTTTGGCAACATGGACGGGCGCAACATCGTCTTTATGGTGTTTATCCTAATCGTTGTGGTCGCCATGGTCTGGCTGTCGGCCAAACTGCGCGACAGCCGCATGGGCCGCCAGTTGGTCGCCATCCGCGACAACGAGGAACTCGCCGCGAGCCTTGGGAAGGACACTGCGTCGACCAAACGTTGGGTCTTTGCCATCACCTGCGGGATGATGGGTGTGCTGGGCGGAATGTCGGCCCCGCTGCACCAGTTCCTTGTACCCTATCAGTTGGCCCCGTCGCTGACCTTTGCGGTGTGGATCGCGCTGGTACTGGGCGGTAAGGGCCATAACCTCGGAGCGATTGTCGGTGTCTTCGTGACCTTCGGGCTATTCGATATCCTGATCGAGACCTACGCCCCGGTGCCAGCCGAACAGGCCATCCTGCTGCCTAATTTCAAACTGTTTTGCTACGGGCTTGTGCTGATCATGATCATCATGTTCCGCCCGCGCGGCATGCTGGGCGAGGACAAGCCCAAAGTCCGGGCGCGCCCCGCCCGTGTCGAGGGGATGCCCAATGAGACTTGAAGCACAAAAACTGACCAAGGCGTACCACGCCCATGAGGTCGTCAATATCGAGAAAGTGACGTTCGGCTCTGGTGGCCTCGAAGGTCTGATTGGCCCCAATGGTGCGGGCAAAAGCACCCTGATGGGCCTGTTAACCCGGCGGATTGCGCCCACAAGCGGCGACATCCAGTTGGATGTGGGTGACGGGGTGCACAAGCTGAACCCGTTAAAATCCCACGAGGTCGCGCGCATCGGTCTGATCAAGACCAACCAGCGCATTCAGGGCTTCGACAGCCTGACCATCAAGGACTCCCTGCGGCTGGCTGCAACGCCGCCCAAGGACGAAGGGTTTGCCAGCCTATTTTCGAAGGAACGGGACACGGACGAGATCGAAGAAAAGGTCGCCCGTCTGGTCGAGGCGTTCCCGTTCACTGACCGCAACGGCTATGCGATGTCGGGCGGTGAGAAAAAGCTGGTCGATATCCTGCGCTGCCTGATTGCAGAGCCCAAGCTGTTCTTGATGGACGAACCCACCGCTGGCCTGCCCGATGACATAACTCGGATGGTCATGGACATGGTCCGCCAAAAGGTTGCCGACGGGGAGATGCGGGTGGTGGTGGTCGAACACGACCTGCCGATGATCTGGGAATATTGCGACTACGTTCATTTCCTGTCTGAAGGCACGATCCTGTTCGAAGGCACGCCCGAAGAGGTGAAATCGAACCGTGTCGTCGCCGAAAAGTACATGGGGGTTTAGGCATGTTTGAAGCAAAGAACATGAGCAGTGGCTACGGTGAAATGGCCGTCCTGAAAGACATCAGCTTTTCGGTGAAGGACGAGATTTTTGCCGTGCTCGGCGCCAATGGCGCAGGCAAAACGACGTTGCTCAAAACCTTGGCGCGTTTGCTGCCGGTGCAATCAGGCGACCTGACCCTAGCGGGCAGCGATGTGTCGGGCACGCCCGCCTATGCGATGCCGGGGGCAGGGGTGGCTTACGTGCCGCAAGAGGGCAACGTCTTTCCGGACCTGTCGGTCATGGAAAACCTGTCGATTGGCGGGCGCACCGGACACCGCTCCAAAGCCGAAAAGCTGGAAGAAGTGTTCGCGCTGTTCCCGCGCCTGAAAGAACGCCGCAGCCAGGCCGCCGGATCGTTGTCGGGCGGCGAGGGCCAAATGCTGGCCGTGGGCCGCGCATTGATGCAGGACCCGCAGGTCTTGCTGCTGGATGAGCCCTCCGCAGGACTGTCACCTTTGTTCGTGGACACGTTGTTCACCAGCATCGCGGACACCCGACGCGACAGGGGTTTGACAATCGTCCTGGCCGAACAGAACGCGGTCAAGACCCTCGAAATTGCTGACCGTGTCATGGTGCTGTCCTTGGGAGAGATGCACCTGCTTCGTGACCGGGCGGACCTATCGATGAGCGACATCACTGCCGCTTATCACATTTGAAGTGAAGACGTCGAAAAGCCATAGGAGGAGTAATTCGATGAAACTTACGAAAATTGCACTGATGAGTGCGTCTGCACTGACCGCAGGCCTAGGGTTTGCGACGATCGCAAGCGCCGAGGATATCACGGTCGGCCACCTTACCTATCACACCGGTGAATATGGCGGTTTTGGGCCGTTCTTTGATGGCGTGACGGAAATGACCTTGTCCAAAATCAACGAAGATCCGCCTCTCGGCCGCCCGTTCGTGGCGATCCACCAGGACATTGGCACCGTGGGCGAGGCCCGCGCGGCGCGCAAACTGGTCGACAGTGATGGTGTAGACATCCTGCTGAACCCGGCGCACAGCTACATGTCCTACCGCGAATTCATGCTGGAAACCGTTGCGGCCAAAAATCTGCCGCTGATGCCCTCCGTGCATGGGGGTGCCATTGAAGAAGCCATTGGCGGGGTGACTGAAGAGCCGATTTTCCGCGGCGCACCAATGGACACCGCACAGGGTATCGCAGCGCTGTTGCATGCCAAGAACGCGGGCCTGAACAGCATCGTTGTTGTTGCGGCTGAAACCTCTGGCTCCCAGCTGCAAAAAGAGGCTGCGTTGCGGACCTATGAGGCGATGGGTCTGGAACTGCTGGACGATATCGATATTGACGGCGGTGCCAGCAACTTCCGGTCCGTGATCACGCGGATCAACCGGTTGGAACCTGATGCGGTTATCGTCTATTCGTCCCCGCAGGCAGGCGGCAGCTTTGTCAAAAACGCCGCTGAATCCGGTGCGTCGTGGTTCATTGTTGGGCCCAGCGAATGGCAAGAGACTGAATTCTACGACACCGCGACACAAAGCGCGTTGGACCAGCACAAGTCGATCCACATGACCGCTTATGCCTATGATGACAACGCGGCTTGGGCCGCTTATCAGCCCTTTGCCAGTGGGTCAAAATGGGCCGGCGACATCGGTGATGTCGGCAATTCCTACGCGATCCAATACTGGGATCTGTTGGTCGCCACTGCCTTGGCCATCGAAAAGTCCGGTGAGGTGAACACCGCAAGCTGGACGCAGGCGATGTATGACGTTACCGGCGGCGAAGGCGACGTTGTTTACACCTATGAGGACGGTCTGGCCGCCATTCGTGCCGGCAAAGAGATCAACTATGACGGTGTGACGGGCTCCATGGAGTATACCGGCACAGGCGTCGTGTCGGGTATCTTTGGCATTTTCGAATGGCAGGATGACGGGTCGATCAAGCAGATCGACACGGTCGATGGCGACGCTGTCCTGAAGCTCGACTCGATGTAATTGATCACTCCCCGGGCTGTGTTGAACGGCCCGGGGACCCTCTTGGAATTTAGACCCGGACCCCACGCTTCAGATGAAACCGTTCGACTACATACAGCCCAGGGATTTGGCCGAGGCCGCTTCGGTCTGGGCCGCCTACGGGGCGTCGGCGCGTCTGCTGGCGGGGGGCACGGATATGATGGTCGCCCTGCGCCATGGCGCGGTTGAGACAGATATGGTGATCGACCTGAAACGGGTCGCGGAACTCGGCGGGGCCATCACGACAGACAATGATACGCTGCGGGTGCCTGCGGCCGCGACAATGACAGCGCTGCGCGATTATTTGGCGGAGCACGGGCTTTTCCCGGCACTGCAAGACGCGGCGGCAGTCGTGGGGTCGATCCAGATCCGCAATCGCGCCACACTGGCAGGCAACATCTGCAACGCGTCACCTGCGGCGGATACGGTGCCGGTACTGGCGTCGCTTGGCGCCTCAGTAGAAATTCACGGGCCGGACGGGCTGCGTCAGCGCCCCGTGGCCAAGTTCATTCAAGGCAACCGCCAGATTGATCTGGGCGCGGGGGAGATTGTGAGCGTGGTCCGGATCCCGCTGCCCCAAGGCCCCCACGGCTGCGCCTTTGACCGGATCACTCGCAGGCGCGGCGTGGATTTGGCGACGACGAATATGGCCTGCTCGATCACCCAAGACGGCGCTGTCACCATTGCTTTTGGCGCGGTGTCGCCCAAGCCTTTAGTATTGCGCGATGACACAGGGATTTTAGGCGATCCGACCGCAAGTGCCGACGACCGCGCGCCAGTTCTGCGCGATCTGGCGGCCCATGCCAGCCCAATTACAGACGTCCGCGCCAGTGCCGACTATCGCAGTACGATGCTCTGTGTGATGGCCGAACGCGCGCTTGGCGTGGCGCATGCACGATTGGCGGCGGGGGTGGTCATGCCTGATACGTTCCACCCTTCTAGCTCTGACGGATTTGGCACAGCCATGAACCTGAAGGCCACTGTGAACGGTGCGCCCATCGATCAGGATGTTGCCGCTCACACGTCGCTCTTGGATTTCATGCGCGACGACCTGAACCTCAAGGGTGCCAAGGAATGCTGCGGCGTCGGTGAATGCGGGGCATGCACAGTGCTGGTCGACGGCGTGTCCGTCAATTCCTGCCTGATGCTCGCCGTGGAATGTCAGGGCGCGCAGATCGAAACCGTCGAAGGCCTGTCCAATGGCGGGCAGCTTAGCACGGTGCAGCACAGTTTCCTGAAATGCGGCGGCGTGCAGTGCGGGTTCTGCATCCCCGGCATGGTCATGTCCGCCGAAAGCCTGCACCGCGATAAACCGGGTGCGGATGAGGCGGAGGTGCGCGAAGCGCTGTCCGGCAACCTCTGCCGCTGCGGTGGGTACAACCGGATGTTTGACGCCATGCGCGACGCCGCAGGTGAGGATGTGCATCTCAAAACGGTAGAGCCTGTGACAGGCAAAACCGTCGGCACCGATATCTCCCGTCTGGGCGGGGTCGAACGCGTCAACGGCCGTCAGGAATTCATCGCCGATATCGACGTGGCCGGGATGGCGCATGTCAAGCTGGTCAGCCTCAATGTCGGCCGCGCCAAGATCAAAGGCATTGACGCAAGTGCCGCGCGCGCGGTGCCCGGGGTGATCGATGTGATCACGCCCGCCGAATTGCCCCACCCGATGCCTCGGTTTGGGCCGGCCTATCTTGACCGCCCCGTGATTGCCGTGGATGAGACGCGCTATCACGGCGAACCAGTCGCCGCTGTCGTGGCCGAAACCAAAGATATCGCCGCTTATGCCGCCGGTCTGGTGAAGGTCGACTATGACGCCCTGCCTGCGGTGACATCGATTGACGCCGCTTTGGCCGACGACGCTCCCTTGGTGCAAGACCCCGCGATGCGGGACAACAAGACGCTGGCCCAGACCAACATCCTCAAGACCATGGACTGGGGCTGGGGCGATGTGGACGGCACGGACGCCGATCTGGTCATTGAAAACACCTATACCTTTCCGATGGTCACACATTTCGCGATTGAGCCGCACGGCTTCGTCGTCGATGCCTCGGGCGAGCGGTTGAAGATTTGGAGCCCGGTGCAACACCCGTTCCTGATGCAAAAGATCATGGCGAATATGTTCGATTTGCCGCTGAGCGATGTGCAGGTCATCTCGCCTGATCCGGGCGGCGGGTTTGGTGGCAAGCAGATGCCAAAGTTCGAACCGCTTCTCGCCTTCACCTCGCAACGGATCGGGCGGCCCTGCCGGTTGATCCTGACGCTGGAAGAGACGTTTCAGGCCGTGCGCCGGGCAGGGGCCAAAGTGCAGATCCGCTCAGGCTTCTCCAAGGATGGCGACGTACTGTTCCATGACATCCAGTCCGATTATCAAATTGGGGCCTATGTCGATATTGCCGAACGGGTGACGACCAAGGGCAACTATCTGGCCTGCGGGCCGTACCGCGTTCCGAATGCCCGGATCAACGCACGTGGCGTCTTTAGCAACACACCTCCCAGCACCGCGTTTCGCGGGTTCGGCACGCCGCAAGTCAATTGGGCCGTCGAAAGCCAGATCAATGCGGCGGCACGGGAACTGGGCATCGACGGGTTCGCGATGCGGATGCGCAATGTGTCCGACAAGGGTGATCAGGTCGTGCCGGGTGACGTGCCCGCCGATGGGCACTGGCTGCAATCTGTGCAAAAGGCCGCTGATCTGCTGGGATGGGACGCACCAAAACCTGAAGGCCACGGGCGTGGCATTGCCGTAGGGATCAAGGCGGGAGCCACGACAGGGCTGTCGAATTCTACTGTGCGGCTGTTGGCCGATGGCAGCATCCTCGTGTTCGCAGGCACGTCCGATATGGGGCAGGGCGCGCGGACGATCTTTGCCCAAATTGCCGCCGACGCGCTTGGCGCGCCCTATGATCGGGTGACGCTGATCATGGGCGATACCGATCTGGTACCCTTTGATCTGCAAACCTCGGCCAGCCGTTCGACGGTGTTTATGGGCACTGCGATCACGCGAGCCTGCGCCGATATCCACGCGCAGGTGATTGAACTGGCCAGCGATACGCTTGGCCTCGATGCCGCCAACCTGCGCATCGAAGACGGCAAAATCCACCTGCCCGACGGCCCGGTCTCGGTCTTTGACTTTGTGCAGCGGTCCTTGGGCAGCTGGAATGGCGAACTCATCGGCCATGGCCGGATGCGCAAACCCACTGACCCCGATCACCCCTTGGGAGGTTCGCCTGCCTTCTTTGAATTCAATTGCACCGCGTTTGAGGTCTCCGTTGATGAAGGTACAGGCGAGGTCACGATCCACAAGCATGTGACTGTCGGCGATGTCGGCACCGCGCTGAACCCGTTGCAGGTCGAAATGCAGGACGAGGGGGCCGCGATCATGGGGCTGGGTCATGCGCTCTATGAACAAATCCTGATGGATGATGACGGGCGCATTCGAAATCTGGGTGCCATCGACTACCGGATCGTGACCAGCAAGGACATGCCCGAACGACTGGTCACCGGGATGATCGAAAACGCAGACGGACCCGGCCCCAAAGGGGCAAAGGGTGTCAGCGAAGGCGCGATCCTATGCACCGCGCCGGCGCTCGCCGCCGCCATCACCGACGCCACGGGCGTTGCATTCACAGATTTACCGCTGACGCCAGAACGCATCTGGCGGGCGCTTCAACCACACACGGATACAGAGGAGAGAGGCACATGAACGTCATGAGCAACACAATGGAAGCGTTGGTTCTGACCGCGCCGAGCGAATTTTCGGTTCAGGAAGTTCCTAAGCCTGTCGCCGTGGATGATGAGGTGTTGGTCAAGATCGATACGACCTTCATCTGTGGCACCGATCCGCACATCATTCAGGGCGATTTCCCCGGTTTCTGGCCTCCGGCGTTTCCGTTTACGCCGGGTCACGAATGGTCTGGGACGGTTGAGAAAACCGGACCCAAGGCCGCGGCTTTGGGCTGGAAAGAGGGCGATCGCGTTTGTGCGATCAGCCATGTGGGCTGTGGCTATTGCGCGAACTGTATGAAAGGCCGTTACACGCTGTGCCTGAACTACGGCAATCAGGACGCCGGGCACCGCCAGCATGGGCACATTACGCCGGGTGCCTATGCGCAATACATGACCTCCTCGGTCAAGAGCCTTTATAAGATCCCCGATGACATGGATCTGGAATACGCCGCCTGCGTCGATCCGCTGTCTATTGCGCTTTATACCGTAAACCGCAGCCGGATGGAGGCAGGCGACGATGTACTGATCATGGGCACGGGGCCACAAGGCCTTATGGCGCTGCTTTGCGCCATTGCCATGGGCGCGGGTCGTGTGTTTATCGCGGGCAGCGGAGAGCGGTTGGCACTGGCCGAAAGTCTCGGCGGTATTGGCATTGATTACCGCAACGAGGACGTTCTGGAGTCCGTGCGCAAGCACACCAACGGTCTTGGCGTGCCGCGTGTACTTGAATGTGCTGGCACTGCCAAATCAATTCAGCAATCGTGTCATGCAGCTGCCAAGGGTGGCGTTGTCTCGATGATCGGTATCCCGCACGGTGACCCCGAGGTGCCGGTGAAGCGGATGGTGCTCGATGAGGTAGAAATGATTGGCAACCGCGCTAACCCGAACACGGCGGAACCTGCGATTGCCCTGCTGCACCAAGGCCGCGTCGATCTCAAACCGCTTATGTCGCACACGTTCCCGCTGTCTGATTTTGCAACTGCGCTGGACACTTATGAGCAACGCAAAGACGGCGCGATGAAAATCGCGATCAAGCCTAACTAAGCCCAAGAACAGGAGAGTACCGCCATGGCCGTTACGATTGAATGCGTTCTGGACTGCAAAAACCACTTGGGCGAAGGCCCTGTTTGGGACGTCGAAGAAGGGCGGCTTTATTGGCTCGATTGCACAGGTCCTCGGTTCGGGCTGGATGCGGTGTGGCGGATGGACCCCAAGACCGGCAAGGTCGAAAGCTGGGCTCTGCCCAAGGACATCGGCGCCATGGCCCTGCGCGAGAAGGGCGGCATGGTCGCGGCCATGTGTGACGGATTCTATTTCATGGACATCAAGGGTGACAAACTTGAGCTGGACCTGATCAAGGAGGTCGACGCCGACATAGAGCGCACCCGCCTGAATGACGGCAAGGTTGACCGGCGCGGGCGCTTCTTTGCGGGCGGCATGGATGATCTGGAAGAGCTGAAGAATTGCGGACTGTTCCGCCTGGACCCGGACCTGAGCGTCACCAAGGTTGAGGACGGGCTGATGTGCACCAACGGTCCCTGCTGGAGCCCGGATGACAAGACATTCTACATCGCCGATACCTTTATCGAGGAATTCTGGGCCTACGACTACGACATCGACAAAGGCACTCTGTCCAACAAACGCGTTCATGCGTCCACCAAAGATGACGAAGGCGTCGCGGACGGGTCAACCGTGGATGCCGAAGGCTACATGTGGAACGCGCAACTGATCTCCGGCGATCTGGTCCGCTATGCGCCGGATGGCAGCATTGACATGCGTATCGGGATGCCGGTGAAAAACATCACCAGCGTGATGTTCGGCGGCGACAATCTGGATGAGATTTACGTGACCTCCATGGCGCGGGTCAAACACCCTGCGGTGCATGACATGTTTGCTGTGCAGGCCAAGCCGCAGTTTCAGGCAGGCGCGCTGTTTAAAGTAACGGGGCTCGGCATCAAGGGCCTACCCGAACCTCGATTTGGAGGCTAAGCCCATGTTACAAAACGGCAAAGTTATCATCACCTGTGCAGTCACAGGCGCTATTCACACGCCCTCAATGACGCCTCATTTGCCGGTCACCCCGGACGAGATTGCGACAGACGCGATTGAGGCGGCGGAGGCAGGCGCCTCCATCCTGCACCTGCACGCCCGTGATCCCGAAACAGGTCGCCCTGATCAAAGCGTCGAAGGCTTCGCACCGTTCCTGCCGCGCATCAAACAGGCCACCAACGCCGTCATCAATATCACCACCGGCGGCAGCCCTTACATGAGCGTTGCCGAACGCGCTGCCCCCGCCGCGCACTACCAGCCAGAGGTCGCCTCGCTCAACATGGGGTCAATGAATTTCGGCCTCTACCCGATGCTGAACCGTTTCAAAGAGTTCAAACACGATTGGGAGCGCGAACACCTCGAAGGCTCCCGCGATCTGGTATTCCGCAACTCATTCCAGGACATCGAATACGTGCTGGAAACCTGCTACGGCAACGGCACCCGGTTTGAATTTGAATGCTACGACACCTCCCACCTCTATAACCTGGCGCATTTCGCAGACCGAGGCTTGGTGAAGGCACCGTTCTTTGTGCAATCGGTCTTTGGCCTACTTGGTGGCATTGGTGGGCACCCTGAAGACGTGCAGCACATGAAACGGACCGCCGACCGGTTATTCGGCAATGATTTCCGCTGGTCCGTGCTGGGGGCAGGGGCCAATCAGTTTCGTATCGCCGCGCAGGCGGCTGCGCTTGGCGGCAATGTCCGCGTCGGTCTGGAAGACAGCATTTGGGCCAGCAAAGGCGAGCTTGCGACATCCAACGCGGTGCAAGTCCGCAAGGTGCGGCAGATCATCGAAGGTCTGGGACTTGCGGTTGCTACGCCCGATGAGGCGCGCAGCATATTGGACCTGAAGGGCGGCGACAGCGTCGCCTTCTAAAATCGGAGATCACCCATGAAGAAGATTTATCCCGATGCAGCGGCCGCGCTTGATGGCCTGCTGCATGACGGCATGTTCATTGCCGCCGGCGGCTTCGGCCTGTGCGGCATTCCCGAACTTCTGCTCGACGCCATCAAGGACGCGGGCACCAAGGATTTGACCTTTGCGTCCAACAACGCGGGCGTGGACGATTTTGGCATCGGCATTTTGCTGCAGACCAAGCAGGTAAAAAAGATGATCTCCTCCTATGTCGGCGAAAACGCTGAATTTATGCGCCAGTATCTGTCCGGCGAGCTGGAGCTGGAATTCAACCCGCAGGGCACGTTGGCGGAACGCATGCGCTCTGGCGGGTGCGGCATCCCCGGTTTCTACACCAAGACCGGCGTCGGAACCGTGATTGCTGAGGGCAAAGAGCATAAAGATTTCAATGGTGAAACCTACATCATGGAGGAAGGTATCTTCGCCGACCTGTCCATTGTGAAGGCCTGGAAAGCGGATGAGACTGGCAATCTGGTATTCCGGAAAACCGCCCGCAACTTTAACCCGCCCGCTGCCATGTGCGGAAAGACCTGCGTGGCCGAGGTTGAGGAAATCGTCGAAACCGGCAGCCTTGACCCCGACAGCATTCACCTGCCCGGCATCTACGTGCACCGCATTATTCAAGGCGAACACGAAAAGCGGATTGAACAACGCACAGTGAGGAGCGCGTAACATGTGGGACCGCAATCAAATGGCCGCGCGTGCGGCGCAGGAACTGCAAGACGGCTGGTACGTCAATCTTGGCATCGGCATCCCGACCCTTGTGTCGAACTATATTCCTGAAGGCATCGAAGTGACGCTGCAATCCGAAAACGGCATGCTGGGCATGGGTCCTTTCCCGACCGAGGATGAGATCGACCCGGACCTGATCAACGCGGGCAAGCAGACGATTACGGAGCTGCCCCAGACCGCTTACTTCGACAGCGCGCAGTCATTCGGCATGATCCGCGGCGGCAAGATCGCTATGGCCATTCTGGGTGCTATGGAAGTTGCCGAAAACGGTGACTTGGCGAACTGGATGATCCCCGGCAAGCTGGTCAAAGGCATGGGCGGCGCGATGGATCTCGTCGC
Organism: Litoreibacter sp. JB4-2; assembly: GCF_055693445.1. Taxonomy (NCBI): domain Bacteria; kingdom Pseudomonadati; phylum Pseudomonadota; class Alphaproteobacteria; order Rhodobacterales; family Roseobacteraceae; genus Litoreibacter; species Litoreibacter sp. JB4-2. Next base: position 1,092,221 of record NZ_CM146334.1, on the reverse strand, counting down.
AGGTGTTGGACGCGTCGTCGTTGTGATGGACCATACCAACAAGCATGGCGCCAGTAAGGTGCTCAAGGAATGCACTTTGCCGCTTACGGGCAAGTCCGTTGTGGACCGGATCATCACAAACTTAGGTGTTCTGGATGTTGTTGAGGGGGGCTGAAAATAGTCGAAACCGCTGTTGGCGTGTCCGAGGATGAGCTGCGGGCGGCGACAGACGCCAAAATTATTTGATCACTGTGCCTTCTCGCCAAGCCAAGGCAAGTCCACGTATTTTCAGTGCACCATTCACACCCGCCAAAAGCTGGATACTTCAGAGCGCCGGACTTGTGCGGTTCTTGGCGTGGCGCGGTTCAGTCTGAGAGGCCAACCCAAGCTAGCAAATGATAGTGAGCGTCGCTTGGCAATGATCCGATTGGCCAAGCAATATGGGCGATATGGCTATCGCAACGTCACGGCCCTTTTGCAGATGAAGGGTTGGCGGGACAGTCATTAGGCCGAACACTTGTGGGGCTAGACAGTAAAACCGGGGTGGTTGTGATTGCTACTCGCAGCCTGTTTGTGCCCAATTTCTTAGGTTCAATTTGAATGTGCCGCCATATGGGTGCTGCTTTACCAGGTTTTCAGCGCCCGCGTCAGAAAGATATGTGTTTGCCTGCGTGCACAAATTGGCCGGTTCCCATTCGTGGCAGCTGGAGCATTGTTGCTCTTTCCAGTATTCTTCTGGCAGGCCTTCGACTGGGGGAAAAAGCGGTGTCCCTGCAATTAGTTCTTTGAGGGTTTTTCCAATAATTTCTTCGGAACCCTCGCTCAGCGGAGCATCAAAAGTTACTGCCGTAACCGATTGATTTGGGGTTGTTTCAGGCGAAGCTTCCGGAGCCTTCGCCGCAAGCTCGACCCAAAGCAAGTCGATCATGTAAGATTTCGCTTCTTTCGCGTATTTGCTGTCAGGATACGCCTGAATAAATGCGAATACTTCTGCTGATGTCGCGCTTTTCTTGGCGAGTTCCCAAGCTTCTACCTCTGCGGCGTCTTGCGCGCTCGCTGAAGATATTGCCAAAATCGCGCACAGTGTGGGCGCTAGTACATGCTTGAACATAACCTGATCCTCGAAATATTATACAGCCCACCTTTTTGGCTCCGAATGAGGCGGTTTTAAGAGGATTTTAGGATCAATTATGTCAATAATAGATCAAAAAAACCAAGATTTTGTCCTAATATTGCAACAATTTCCAAGCATTCATTTCGTGTGGGATGAGCCCCGACCGCTTCATCGTAAGTGAGCGTGAGTATGAAGTCGCATGTGTGAGGCGCGGTATATGCCGCATCACTCTCGTTGCGTTTTTTGGAGAGTAGCTATGCTTAATAAGCACACAAAAATGGTGGCCGCCAAGTGGAATCAGCTATTGCTGGCAGGGGTGATTGCATTTGCCCCTCAAGTCGCGGTGTCACAGGAGAGCATCTTTGCTCCTGGATGGACAATGAATGCGGATGCATCCACTTTACGTTTCCAATCTGTAAAGAACGAAACCAAGGTAGAGTCGAGCACGTTTGGCTCTTATGCAGGAACGATCGACAGCGATGGGTTGGCGACTGTCCGTATTCGGATGGACTCAGTCGATACAAATGTCGATCTGCGCAATGTGCGTATGCGTTTCCTACTGTTTGAGACATTCCAGTTCCCTGAAGCTGTCATCACGATGCAGTTAGATCCTGCCGAACTGGAAGATCTGGCACAGGTGCGCCGCAAAGTCATGACGGCGAACTACACCATCGACCTTCACGGCATCACGTCAGAGCGTGAAGCGGAGATCGCAGTGACCCTTTTGGACAACGACACAGTGTCTGTGACCTCAGGCACGCCGATCTCGCTTCCAACAGCCGACTTTGATCTTGATGGTGGTGTTGCAAAACTTGAAGAGGCCGCAAAAGTTGAAATCATCCCTTCGGCGACTGTGACATTCGACTTCATGTTTAACCGCTCAGGCTCGCAAGGTGATTATGCGAGCGCTGCGACCGCCATGGCACAAGAAGCAGGCCTCGAAACCGTGGCCCTGGAAGACGCAGGCGATTTCTCTATAGCTGCCTGTAAGGGTCGCTTCGAGATCATGTCACGCACCGACAACATCTACTTCGCGACCGGTAGCTCGCGTCTTGATAAACGCAGTAACCTGCTGCTCGATAGTATTGTCGATATCGTCAATCGTTGCCCTGAGCTTAAAATTCGAGTGGACGGCCATACGGATTCTGACGGGAGTGAAAGGTCAAACCAGATCCTTTCAGAGGCCCGTGCGCGATCTGTGCGTGCGTATCTGGTCGAAGCTGGCGGAGACGGCGAACGCATCGACGCAATTGGTTTCGGTGAAACCGTTCCAGTCGTCGCGAACAACTCCACAGAAAACAAGCAACGCAATCGTCGGATTGAATTCTCCGTCGTTGGCGAAGCACCTGAAGCGTAATGGAAAGAATGGTGGTCCGTTTTGCGGGCCACCCATTGTGTCAGCGTTTCGGTCGTTTAACTGGTATCGTTTCATGACGCGGAACATGTCCGCAGGGTGATTGACGCAGTTCGGCCCATCTGCACACAGCCACATTGATAGGTTTGTAACAATGAGACTTGGATTAATTCTTGGTATTTTGGGGCTAACAGCGCTCTTATTTTTCTATGCTGTTCAGTCGAATACGCAAGCAGCGAGCAGGCAAGCGGCAACGCTCAGCGCGCAACTCGTAGAAGATCAAGCAAGCTTGAAGCAGCAATCCGACGCACGGATCGCTGATTTGGAATCGCAGCTTGCCGCCATGCGGGACGAACGCGATGCGTTGGGTGTCGAGATTGCGGACATCGGTACACAAACAACGGACATCGCTGCACTTGAAACTGAAAACAGCACCCTAGCCGAAACAGTCGCAAGCCTTCAGGTCGAGCTTCAAAAGCTCGAGGTCAGCGAAGCCAAAAACACGAGTTTGGCCTCTGAAAACGCCGAACTGTCGGAACAGGCTGCTACTTTGGAAGCAGAGCTTGCTGCGTTGCTTGGGGCGAAAGCGGACAACAACGCGCTGACGGCAGAAAAGGAAGCCCTTTCCAAAGAACTGGCTTCTGTGCAGTCAGAACTCGCTGATTTGCGCGAAACAGCTTCAGCGCATGCGTCGCTTACCGCAGAGAATGACACGCTGACCGCGGAAATCTCTCGGCTGCAAACTGACCTGTCTGCGGTGCAGCAGGCGTCAGGTGACAACGATGCTACAACACAATCGTTGAGCAATAGCCTTGCCGAAACGCAAGAAGCGAAGAGCGCGCTTGAACAGCAAGTTGCAGAACTTCAGACGGCTTTGGATGCGAAGGCGACCGAAGGGACCGGTGCTTCGGCCTTGGCTCAATGTCAAGAGAGCTCCGATCTTGCGCTTTCGAACGGCGGCATTGCGTTTGAAGCCGGGACGACTGCATTGGCCGCAAGTTCGATTGCGCAGCTGGAGCGTATTGCGGAAATCGCACTCACTTGCATGCAGGATAATTTGGTATTGGAAATCGAGGGCCATACCGACAGTGAAGGTGGCTTCGCAAGTAACCTGCTGCTCAGCGACGGGCGTGCGAAGGCAGTCTATGATTTCTTGGCGGAGCGTGGCGTTCAAACCACCCTGATGCGCCCGGTTGGCTTTGGCAAAAGCGATCCGATTGCTGATAGCGCGACCGCTGACGGTCGTGCAAAGAACCAACGCATTGTATTCGACTGGGAGCAGTCATGATGCCCAGCGAAAAATTAATGAAGGCGACTTAGTAATGTTCGATCCAACAACAGATTTGGTCATGTTCTTGTCCTGCGCATTTGTCCTCGGCCTTGCCCTGGGATGGAGCATCTGGAAGCTCGGCTCAAACGAGCAATCTGCGGGCGATGCCTCCGAGACAGAATTCTGGCAACAACGCCTGAAACAAGAACAGCAAGCACGCAACCTGGACCAAACCAAAATCGAAACGCTGGAAAAAGAACGCAATAAGCTCAAGCAACGTCTCAAAACCAGCTCTGAGTCCTAACTGCTGAAAGCGCGAGCAAAGCGGACATATCCGTTCAGTTTGCGGAGTTCGTGAGTTTGTGCCGGTGCTTGGTAGTGTGCAAAAGCAAAAGACCGTGTGTCGAACGCGAAGACGCTTTCTCTGATCGTTGGCTGCACTGAGTGAATTCAGTTTCATGGATGGGCACCACTCGTCCTATTTCCATAGCCCGGTGATTGTCGGCGTTGTATCAAGATCATTTGCGCATTTCTTTTTGCCACGTCGCAATTGCTTTGCGATTTGCGCGGGTCTGCCATTGCCCGTAAGCTTGGGTAAAACAGACAGGCAGGCACATGGCGCCGGGCAGAGACCCTAAAACTTCAAGGCAACCGTTCAACATTGTGGCTGTGGTCCAAAGCGGGCGGCTGCAATATGAGGCGATCCTGCTGGCCGCGTCCCTGCGCCAGACCAACCCGGATTTCCAAGGCCGGCTGCTGCTGGCCGAACCGCAGATGAACCACCGCTGGGATGCCCCACCGCAGGTCAGGAACCCTGACGTGCTTGCCTGCCTTGAGATGCTGGGCGCGGAGATCATCCCGTTTGAAAATCAGGTCTTTGGCAGCGGCTATCCGCAAGGCAACAAGATCGAGGGGTTGCTGGCAATGCCGAAAGGGGAGCCGTTCTTGTTTCTCGACACAGACACGCTGATCACTGGCGATCTGGGTACGGTGCCGTTTGATTTTGACCGCCCGACCGCGTCGATGAAACGCGAGGCCACCTGGCCGCAAATCGAGCTATACGGCCCGGGATATGGTGCGATCTGGAAGTCGCTCTATCACAGGTTTGGGCTGGATTTCGACAGCTCGCTCGACCTGTCGCACCCGGATGAATACTGGCAGCGATACTTGTATTTCAACGCCGGATTTTTCTTTCACAGCTGCCCAAGGGACTTTGGCGCGCGGTATCTGGACTATGCGCAAACGATCCGCGACGACCCGCCGCCCGAGCTGGTCTGTCAGGAGATGCGGCCCTGGCTGGATCAGGTCGCGCTGCCCTTGGTCATCCAGTCCTTCGGTGGCGGGCGGGTGCCTGAGGTTTCAAAGCCAATGGATCATGATGTGACCTGTCACTACCGCCTTCTGCCGTTGCTTTATGCGCGCGAGCGGGACGTGGTTGTTGAGCTGCTCGAACAGGTCGCGGCGCCCAACAAAATCAAAAAAGTGCTCAAGCAATATGAGCCGATGAAGCGGATGATTTATCAGGGCAAAGGTCAAAAAGCCCGCGCGCTGATTGACCGCGACGCGCTGCCCCGTAAGGAGCAGGCGATCCGCAACCGTTTGAAACGTAACAATCTGTGGTTGCGGTGATCCAAAGGCGCGCTACCGCGCAGTCTCATTTCAGATATCGGCGCGGCAATGCGTTATGTGCGGGCGGCTTTCTCGGCAATGCCTGACACGCCGTCGCGGCGGTCCAGCTCGGCCATCACATCTGCCAAAGTCACGCCACTTGCCTCCAGCATCACCAGCAGATGGTAAAGCACGTCTGCGGCTTCTGCCTTGAGGTTCTCGGTGTCACCCTTCGCGGCGGCAATGATCGCCTCGATGGCTTCTTCGCCGAATTTCTCGGCGCATTTTTCAGGGCCTTTGGACAACAGTTTTGCCGTCCAGGACGTTTGCGGATCTGCGCCTTTGCGCGCGGCAATGGTCTGGGCGAGCTTGTCGAGCGTGTTCATGCGCCGATCCTCATATTGAGACCTGCGGCGGCCATATGCGCCTTGGCCTGCGCGATCGTGAAATCGCCAAAGTGAAAGATAGAGGCCGCAAGAACAGCATCTGCCCGGCCCTCAGTAACGCCTTCGACCAGATGATCGAGCGTGCCGACGCCCCCCGACGCAATCACCGGCACGCTGACCGCATCGGAAATGGCGCGGGTCAGGGGCAGGTTGTAGCCGTCGCGCGTGCCGTCGCGGTCCATGGAGGTCAGCAGGATTTCTCCCGCGCCCTTTTCGACGATCATTTTCGCGAATTCCACAGCGTCGATGCCGGTGGGCTTGCGCCCGCCTGCGGTGAACAGCTCCCATTTGCCGGGCGATACGGTTTTGGCATCCAAAGCAACGACAATGCACTGCGAACCGAACCGGTCTGCGGCCTCGCGCACCACGTCTGGCTTGGCCACGGCGGCGGAGTTGAAACTGACCTTATCCGCGCCTGCCAGCAGCAGCTTACGCACGTCCTCATGAGTGCGCACGCCGCCGCCGACGGTCAGCGGGATATAGCAGGCCTCAGCCGTGCGGGTGACCACGTCGAACATGGTGCCGCGATTTTCATGTGTTGCGTTGATGTCGAGAAAACACAGCTCATCGGCGCCCGCCGCGTCGTAGGCTTTGGCGGCCTCCACCGGGTCACCGGCGTCGCGCAGGCCCACGAAATTCACACCTTTGACGACGCGCCCGTCCTTGACGTCAAGGCAGGGGATGATCCGGGTTTTCAGCATGATGTCGCTCCAATTGCGCTGCCCGTTTAACGCCTATTTGGCCTCTATGCCAGAGATGTGATTGGCTTTCGGCGCGCCGCTATGCGGTTGTTGCCTTGCAATTTTATGTGGAGAGAGACCATGAAAGCCCTTTTGACGACTGCCCTTCTGACTATTGGAGCCGCGATGCCCGCCTTTGCCGACCTTGTGACCGTGAAAACCGAAAAATCCGTGCCGGACGTCATGGACGCGCTGCAAGCCGCTGTCGAAGGTGCGGGCGCCACCGTGTTCGCGCGCATCGACCACCGCAAAGGGGCCGAAAGCGTCGGGCTGGAGATGGATTTTGCCGAGACGCTGATTTTTGGCAACCCCAAGCTGGGCACGCCCGCGATGAACGCCGACATGCGCGCCGCACTTTTCCTGCCTTTGAAAGTCGCGGCCTATTCGCCGCCCGAGGGCGGCGTTTACCTGACCTACGAGGATCCGGCATCCATGTTTGACGGGCTGGACATCCCAGCGGATGCAGAGTTTGTGAAAGTGATGACCGGGGCCTTGGGCAAGCTCACAGCCAAAGCCGCAAACTAGGCCGGCGCGCGCAGGCTTGCTTTGGCGACGCGGGCCAATGCGTTGCGGGCAACCAGAATGTGAAACGGCATTATGGCGGCAAGGTAAAGCTTGCCGCCTATGTTGTGGGGGTGGACCCAAGTGGCAAGCGACACCCGCCCATCCAACGACATGACAGAAACTTTGAAATTCAAATGCTTGTCGTCGAAACCGGCGATCACCTCAGTGTCGGAGCTTTGCTCGACGGGAAATGGCCCAATCTTTTCGACGCCGTCCGGGCCGTCTTGCGCCAAGCCAAACGGCGCGGTTAGCACGCCGCGCAAGGCCAGCAACATCTGAACCCAACCGGGAAATGCTGTGATGATCTCGGCGGCGTCGCGCGCGGGCAGATCGCTTGCGGTCGAGAAGCAATCGAGAAAATCGCCCGCCTCAAAAACGTCGTGCAACGCGCTCTGCGGCGCCAGTTCCGATCCTTGAACAGATGTAAACACCATACCGGGCCTCATGCTTCAGCGATCTTGCATGGATCATATCTATGCACGCGCGCGCCCAATGCACTGAGCCATATTGGCGCAGGTCAGGCTTTCAGCAGCCGCAACGCTTCACCCAAATCAATCGCCCCGTCATAGAGCGCGCGGCCTGAAATGGCGCCATCAAGCGGCGCGCCGCTCGCTTTGAGCGCTTTCAAATCATCAAGCGACGACACGCCGCCCGAGGCGATGACCGGGATCGAGACAGCATTGGCAAGCGCTGCCGTGGCCTCCACATTGGGCCCCTGCATCGCGCCGTCGCGGTTGATATCGGTGTAGATAAGGGCAGCAACACCTGCGTCTTCAAACTGGCGGGCGAGGGCGGTGACCTCGATATCGGTCTCTTCCGCCCAGCCGCGCGTCGCGACCATGCCGTTGCGCGCGTCGAGCCCAATGGCGACATGGCCGGGAAAGGCCTTCGCCGCCTCGCGCACCAGTTCGGGATTTTCCACCGCGACAGTGCCAAGGATGACCCGTTGCAGGCCTTTTTCCAACCAGGCCGCAATCGTCGCCATGTCGCGGATGCCGCCGCCAAGCTGTGCCGGCACCTTGGTCTCAGCCAAGATCGCCTCAACAGCTGCACCGTTCACGGGCTCCCCGGCAAAAGCGCCGTTCAGGTCCACCAGATGCAACCATTCGCAGCCTGCCTCGACAAAGGATTTGGCCTGCGCGGCAGGGTTGTCGTTGAACACCGTGGCCTGATCCATCTCGCCTTTGTACAGGCGCACGCAATTGCCGTCTTTCAGGTCGATGGCGGGGTAGAGGATCATGGCGACGCGTCCTTTCGGTCAATTTCCCGCCCCTATCCCATAGTGACGCAGCGTTTGCAAAGGGGCAGGGACCCTACGTCACGCTTGATCGCAAAGCGCAGCCCCGGGCAAGCTTCGCCTCACAAACAGGGAGGACATCATGAAAACACTTACACTGGCCGCAGGGCTTGTTCTTGCCATGGCCGGAAGCGCCTTCGCGGCTGACCCATTGGAAGGTCTGTGGCGCACGGCCAAGGATGACAACGGCAATTCGGGGCTGATCAAAGTGGCGCCATGCGGCGACAAGCTGTGCGGCGTGTTGGTGCAATCCTATGACGCGGCTGGCAAAAAGTTCAAATCCGAAAATCAGGGCCGCAACATCATTTCGTCCACCGTGGCGCAGGGCGGTGGTAAGTATAAGGGCAAGGTCTATTCGCCGGACCGCGACAAGACTTACAACTCGCGGCTGGTGATGTCGGGCAAAACGCTGAAAGTGTCGGGCTGCGTTTTCGGCATCTGCCGCGACGGCGGTACCTGGACCAAGGTCAAGTAAGCCTTAGGGCGCCCATTGCAAAAAGTTTGAAATGAGCCGGAGCCCGGTGCTCTGGCTTTTTTCCGGGTGGAACTGCGTGCCGATCATCGTGTCACGCGCGACAATCGCCGTCACCGGCCCGCCGTAATCCACATGCGCCAGTAAGTGCGCCGGATCAGCGACATCAAACTTGTAGCTATGCACGAAATAAGCGTGATGCCCGGTCTCGAGGCCCTCTAACACGTCATGCGCGCCATTCAGGACCAAATCGTTCCATCCCATATGTGGGATCTTGAGCGATGGGTCATCCGGTGTAATCGCGTTGATTTCCCCGCCGATCCAGTCAAATCCGGGCGTGGCGGTATATTCGCGGCCCATCGTGGCCATCATCTGCATGCCTACGCAAATGCCCATGAACGGGCGCGCCTTGACGGTGGCGGCTTCCACAATCGCCTCATAAAGCGCGGCGCGGTCCTGCATCAACGCGTTGCGGCAGGCCGGAAATGCACCATCGCCCGGCAAGACGATCCGGTCAGCGCGGGCCACATCTTCTGGGCGGGTGGTCACCAGCACCTCGCCGCCGCCGACCTCCGCCGCCATGCGCTGAAACGCCTTTTCCGCCGAATGCAAATTGCCGCTGTCGTAATCGACAAGAACGGTCAGCATGTCAGAGGCTGCCTTTGGTCGACGGGATATCATCGGCCTTGCGCGGGTCGGTCTCCATCGCGTCGCGCAAGCTGCGGGCGACCGCTTTGAAGGCGGCCTCCACAATGTGGTGGCTGTTGAACCCGTGCAGTTTGTCGATGTGCAACGTGATCCCGCCATGGGTGGCGAAGGCCTGGAAGAATTCGCGTACCAGCTCGGTGTCGAATGTGCCGATTTTCGCGGTTGCAACCTCCAGATTGCAAATCAGATAGGGTCGCGCCGACAGGTCCAGCGCGCAGCGCACCTGCGCGTCATCCATCGCAAGGTGGCATTCGCCGTAACGCCGGATGCCGCGCTTGTCGCCCAAAGCTTTTGCCAGGGCCTGACCCAGCGCGATGCCGGTATCTTCCACCGTGTGGTGGTCATCAATATGCAGATCGCCCGTCGCGCGCACGGTCATATCCATCAAGGCATGGCGCGCCAGCTGGTCAAGCATATGGTCGAAAAAGCCCACGCCGGTCTGGTTGTCATAGGTGCCGGTCCCGTCGAGCGTCAGCTCAACAGTGATATCCGTCTCCGCGGTTTTCCGAGCAATCTTCGCGCTTCGCATGGGGGCTCTCCTTGGGGCTCTCGCCGCCTTATAGGCGCGGTACGGTGTCGGGCCAAGGGGGCAGGGAACGGTGTTGGCTCAAGTGTCGCGCAAATGCATTGGGATGGTGAGTTCAGGACGGCTGGGCAGGCCGCTACCTTACGTATAGTATTGATCTTTACAGTAGGCAGGCCGCATGTCGCAGTGAATACAAGAGCGCCCATGAAGACAGTGACTTTCCGCGCCGATAGCTCGGCTAGAATCGGGGCAGGGCATCTGATGCGGTGCCTTACCCTTGCCCATGCGCTTCGCAAGGTCGGGGCGCAGTCCCGGTTTCTGTGCCGCGACCTGCCCGGAAACCTCAACGCACAAGTGCCGGCACAGGGGTTTCAAGTGCATATGTTGGGCGATGACGATGCGCCAGCCACCCGCGCGATTGTACAGGACGCAGACTGGCTGGTGGTCGATCATTACGAGCTTGATGCGACATGGCAACGGGCGGCTTGCCCGGACAACACAAAGCTTGCCGTCATTGATGATCTGGCCGACCGCCCGCATGACTGCGCCTTGCTGCTCGATCAAAACCTCGGCGCGACAAAATCCAGTTATGCCGCTCTGGTGTCTGCGACAGCGCGGTATTTGATAGGGCCTGAATTTGCGTTGCTGCGGTCTGACTTCGCCAAGGCACGGGACGGCAGTTTGCAAGGGCGCGCAGCGCGGCGGAGCCTTGATTTACTCGTGAATTTCGGCGCTGCTGATCCGTGTGGTGTGACGGCAAAGGTTCTTGATCAGCTCACGCTGCATCGCGACAGGTTTGACGCGCTTACTGTCGTTCTTGGGGGTGCTGTGCGCGATCCGGCGCCGTTGCGGGCTAAGGCAATGGCGATAGGGGCCAAGGTCCTGACCAACGTGCCCGATATGGCCAGCGTGATGGCGCAAGCTGATTTGGCGATTGGGGCGGCCGGGACCACAGCATGGGAGCGCTGCTGCCTGGGCCTGCCCACCGGAATGGTCGTCGTGGCCGACAACCAAAGACGCGGGGCGCGGGCGTTGCATGATGCTGGTGCCGCGGTGCTTGTGGCTGATCTAAGCGCGGGCGATGATCTGTCGGCGATGCCGGATTTTCTGGCACGATGCCATAAGGATCGCGCCTATCTAAACGACTTGTCATCAAAAGCTGCGACAATCGTGGACGGGCAGGGCGCGGCCCGTGTGGCGGCAATCATGCAAGATATGGTGGCTCAAAATGGATGAATTTCTGCGCCCTGTCAGCGCGGCGGACAGCACCAATATGCTGCGTTGGCGCAATGCTGAAGGCGTCCGGCTCAACGCGTTTGAGCAAAAGGTCATCGCGTCCGAAGAGCATGCGCGGTGGTTTGCAAAAATGATGGCGGATCCAACGCAGGCCTATTTCGTCTATCTGCGCGACGCCGTGCCCTGCGGGGTTGTCGGGTTTAGCGGGATCGACACAAGAAACAGCCAGGCAAGCTGGGGGTTCTACACGTCCCAAGAAGCGCCAAAAGGCACTGGCACCGCCATGCTACAACAGGCCCTCGCGCTTGCGTTTGATGAAATGGGGCTGACGCGCATTGCTGCCGAAGTCCTAACCAGCAATACAGCGTCGTTACACCTGCACGCCAAGCTTGGCTTCGTCGAGAACGAGCGGCGGCTCAACCAGCAACTCAGCAATGGCGCATTCCATGACGTCGTCGTCTTTGTTAAGACACGCGAAACACCCGTTTAGGACAGGCCCATGACGCCCAATATCTCCATAGCAGGACGCCGCATCGGACAAGACGCACCACCCTATTGTATTGCCGAAATCTCGGCCAATCATGATGGAGAAATTTCGCGCGTCTTTGAGCTGATCGACCAGGCAGCGCGGATCGGCGCGGATGCGGTGAAAATCCAAACCTACCGTCCCGACACGATCACTTTGGACGCAACGGGCCCGGAATTTCGCATCGAAGGCGGGTTATGGGCAGGGCGCACGCTCTATGAACTTTACGAGGAAGCCCATACGCCATGGGATTGGCATGCCCCGATCTTCGCACATGCGCGCAAGCGCGAAATCACGCTGTTTTCGTCACCTTTCGACACCACAGCTGTCGATTTGCTAGAGGATCTGGGCGCGCCCGCGTACAAAATCGCATCTTTTGAAGCGGTTGATCTTGCGCTCATTCGCTACGCGGCTGCGACGCGGAAACCAATAATCATTTCGACGGGCATGGCTGATGCCGACGAGATCGGCGAAGCGGTGGCCGCCGCGCAAGATGGTGGGTGCACCGAGCTCGCGCTGTTGCATTGCGTCAGCGGCTATCCGGCGGCGGCTAGCGACTACAATTTGCAAACATTGGCGGATATGCGGACGCGATTTGGCCTCGTCACGGGCCTGTCGGACCATACGCTTAGCAATGCAACCGCCGTGGCCTCCGTCGCGCTGGGTGCGTCCATCATCGAGAAACACTTTACCATGAACCGCGGCGGTGGTGGCCCCGATGACAGCTTTTCGCTGGAGCCTGAAGAATTCGGCGCACTCTGCCGCGATGCCTGCTGCGCTTGGGAGGCCTTGGGGCGCGTCGACTACGGCCTCAAATCAAGCGAGCAGGGCAATATCCAGTTCCGCCGTTCCTTGTATTTCGTCAAAGATCTGGCCCAAGGCGCCGAAATCACCGCCGATGCGGTCCGCTCCGTGAGGCCGGGCTACGGGCTTGCCCCGAAGCATCTAGACGCCGTCATCGGCAAACGCGCGGCCCGCGACGTTAAGGCAAATACGGCTGTCAGTTTGGGCTGCCTTGCAGAGTAAGCAGGCCCGCTTCCGCCAGCATCTCAGCAAGGTCCACCAAAGTCTCAAATGGGACTTTGAGTTCCTCGGAAAGCGCGATCAAGTCTTGGGTTCCGTCCGCATAGGCCAATAGGTTGCGCATTGGCATAGCATCAACCGCTGACCCGACCTTCGACAGATTCTGCGTAGAGACCACGCCGCCCCAGTTGGGGCTCCCCCAAGACTGTAGTTTTTGGCAGTGAGTTACGCTCAATTATTCGCAAAATTCGACGATGTGTTGCGATAGCGGCTGAAAGGCCTTGGGGCGTCACGAATGCAAGATCGTCTAGCGACGTGTGGTACTCGGGAAAGGTCCCGTATTTGCTGTTCATCACGGAACAAACCGGAAGGTCGATCCCTGGGGCGCAATACTGACGCTCGTCGCTCCCGCGTTGCAAAAAGCTGTAGTGATCAAAGTCTATGCCCGACAACGCTGTAAGCGCTGCGCGGTCTGCAAGTGTGTTGCCTGCTCTTGATGGCATGTAGGATCGCGCCCTTTCATCGCCGACACATGTCAGCACAAAGCCTGCGCGTGTCCGGTCGCGGAGATGGTTCAGGTTTTGCGAAAGATAAACCAACGCGCCTATGGTCTCGGGCACGAAAACAAATCGGTAGGTGTATTTGCGACGCGGTTCCGCAGCGACGATTTGCGCGAGAGCATGCGCGACAACTGGTCCTGACAACTCATTATTCGCCATCGAGGGGTGGCAAATATAAGTAGATAAAAGAATTTCTTCGTCGGTTTCCCCTGGTATCACTAGGTCGCCGTAAGTGAGCTCGCCGTCGAAATGATCAGTGTCGATGACCACCTGATAAGCGCCATCCGGTAAGCTGTCTCTGAGGTTCTGGCTTAAACAAAACCCCCAATTCTCGCCGTAGTAGCTGGTGACATAGGGAATAGCGTTTGGCTGGTCTGGCAAGGAATGCAAATGCGGTTGCAGCTCGCTCAGGTTCATGGTGGCGTTCTTCGCCTGAGAGTAGCCAATCAGATGGAGATTGTTTTCAGAAAAGTCGCAAATCCGCTGGCCATTTGGCGTTACAAGATAAGCCTGCTTTACGCGCCATTCCTGCGGAACGATCCAGTCGAAAGCGGGCGTGCCACTTTTTGTTGTGTGTATCTTCAGGTCAGGAAGCTGTTCGCCGAGGATTCTCAGCGTTTCAACGACCCCTTGACCCGTCAATGATCGGTTGAGGGGCCATAATCGTTTGGCAAGGTCATGGGCATCCTGACCGAGAGATGCATCTGTTTTTAAGTCGAAAAATTCGCTGAAAGTCATGCGTTGCTATACTCCCTGTTACGCATGTATCAGCCGCAAATCGAGAATTTAACCGAAAATGTTCGCGCTTGCTTTGTTACGGTAATGTGTGGTGATAACGCGCACGCGACGATCTAAGCGAAAATGGGTGAAGATGTTACTTTGGTTCAGAACCTGGCGGCGCAAGCGGTTGGTGGCAAAATATGAAGCCCAAAACGGGACAACCTATAACTTCCATGGGGTGGAGGTTCATGTGCCGCCAAGCGGCTCGGTTGATCTGAAAAACGCGCTGTTAAAGAACAAATATGAAACCGAAGAACGCGCATTTATTGAAGCTTTCTTACCGGAAGCTTTGGATGTGGTTGAACTGGGTGGATCCATAGGCGTGGTTGCGGCCTTCACACGGTCTCGCATGGCACCTGAGGCCCGCCAAATTGTCGTTGAAGCTCTGCCCGAACTTGCGAAAACCTGCGCGCGAAATATTGCGGCGCAGGACAAACAAGGCAAAAGCCAAGTCGTTCAAGCCGCTGTGAGCTACAGTGACGCGCCGACAATCCAGTTTATGACCGGGGACAATCCGCATGTCGGTCGCATTGGGACGGGTGAGGGCGAGACGCTTGATGTCCCGGTGACAAGGCTCGAAACGCTTTGCGCGGTGCATGAGATCAAAGAATTTACCCTAATCTGCGATATCGAAGGCGCCGAAATTGAGCTGTTCAACAGCACCGATATATGGAAAACCGCCTGCCCGCTCATCATCCTTGAGACACATCCGGGCTTCTATCCCGACGGGGAAGTAGCGCAACAAAGGCTCGTTAAGTTGATCGAAGATGCTGGGTTCAAGACACTGCGCGAGAGCAGAGGCGTCTTTGCGTTTGGGCGCGCTTGAGCCGAGCTAGCGCGCAAGCCCCAAGGCGCGAAACATCGCCTCCGCGCGGTCCCAATCCTCCGGCGTGTCAATGTCTTGCACACGGGCAGAAGGCAAAACCGACATAACGCTGCGGCCACCCTGCAAGATAGAGCGTTCTTCGCGCCAGGCCTCGGATGTACCCCAGTAGAACTGGCCTGCGTCGTGATAGGCCGGCTCAAGGTCTTGCGAACGGGTTTGGTCATGTTCGGGTGATATCATGTGTGCGAACCCATCGGTGTCCCGGCGCAGTGCGCGCTGAATGGGGTAGGGGAAATGGGTGGCGGAAAAAACATAATCTGCTCCGCTGCGCTCTAATTCGGAAAGGCCCGCGCGCAGATCAACCGGTTGAACAAAAGGTGCAGTTGCGTAGAGGCAGCATATTTGCATTGCTGCGCCATAAATCGCCCCACAGGCCTCAATCGCATGGGCGATGACGGGCACGGTCGCAGTGTGGTCATCAGCCAAAGCCGCTGGGCGGGTGAAGGGGATATCTGCGCCAAATCGCCGTGCTACCTCCGCCACCTCGACGTCTTCTGTGGATACAATGACGTGGTCAAACAGCCTGCATTGCAACGCTGTTTCGATCGACCACGCAATCATCGGCTTGCCGCAAAACGGGCGAATATTTTTGCGCGGTATTCGCTTGCTACCGCCCCGCGCCGGGATCACGGCGAGGCGCATCAGCTCAGCGCTTCCGTGATCTGCGCCACGACCTCATCCTGGTCAGCGTCGCTCATCCCGGCATAAAGCGGGATAGAAATAGCCTCGCTATAATAAGCCTCAGAGGCGGGGAAATCGCCTTCGCAAAACCCGAGACCAGCGTAGTAGGGCTGCAAATGCACCGGGATGTAATGCAAATTCACGCCAATTCCGTTCGCGCGCAGTGATTCAAACACAGCCAGATGCCGCGTCGCCTCGACGCGGATGATGTACAGATGAAAGGACGACCGGGTTGTGGGGGCTTGAGCCGGGCAAGACAGCGGCAGATCGCCCAATAGGCTATCATATCGCGCTGCCAGCTCTTGGCGTCGATCAACAAATGCCTCAAGGCGCTGCATCTGTGTCACACCCAGCGCCGCTTGCATCTCCGTCATCCGGTAATTGTAGCCCAGATCAATCTGTTGATAGTACCACGGCCCGTCCGACTTGCTCATCAACTCCGGTGCTCGGGTTACCCCGTGGCTGCGAAGATAGCCCATTTTTTTGGCTAAGGCGGCGTCTTGAGTGGTCGCAACACCGCCCTCCGCGGTGGTCACAATTTTCACTGGGTGAAAGCTGAACACAGCGATATCGCTATGGGTGCAAACGCCTACGGGGGCATCATTGTAACTTGCGCCAATGGCATGCGACGCGTCTTCAATGATCCTCACGCCATATCGCCGGGCCAGCTCACCGATAGCCCTCATATCGCAGCTTTGCCCCGCAAGATGCACAGGCACAATAATCTTAGGCAGGCAGCCATCGGCGGCGGCCTGTTCAAGTTTTTGTTCCAACGCCTTGGGGCACATGTTGAAGCTGATCGGGTCAATATCGACAAAATCGACCGAGGCCCCGCAATAAAGCGCGCAGTTGGCCGAGGCCACAAATGTGATTGGGCTGGTCCACAGCAGGTCGCCAGGCCCAAGGTCCAAGGCCAGACAGGCAATGTGAAGCGCAGAGGTCGCGCTGTTCATTGCGACAGCAAACTCAGCCTGAGTGGTCCGCGCGACTGCTTGCTCAAACGCAGGCACCTTTGGACCTTGTGTCAGAAAATCGGACTTCAATACGTCTATGACCGCGTCAATGTCATCTTGCTCAATCGACTGGCGGCCATAAGGGATCATTTAGTATTTCCCGATTTTCTCAGCATTTTGCGCGATCCAGTCTTGCAACTGAGCTACGCTCATCCATTGCGTGTTGTTGTCGCTCGAATAGACAAACCCTTCGGGCACCGGGGTGCCGTTCTTGATCCGCTGCGCGCTTTTGGACCATTCGTTGATCACAGGTAGAATTTTGAAATGGTCTTTATATTCAAAGGTGTAAGGCCCATCTTCAAGCCCGATCATCTGCTCATGGACCTTCTCGCCAGCGCGAATGCCAACAATATCATGATCAGCATTTGGCGACACAGCACGGGCGATGTCGCCAATGCCCATTGACGCGATCTTCTTGACGTAAATCTCGCCGCCGATCATGTCTTCGAACGCGTGCCAGACCAGTTCGATCCCTTCCTCTAGAGTGATCATGAACCGCGTCATGCGCGGGTCGGTGATCGGTAGCGACTTTGCGTCTTTCAGCGACAAAAAGAACGGAATGACCGACCCACGCGAGCCCATAACATTGCCGTAGCGCACCACGGAAAACGTTGTGTCATGCTCGCCCACATAGGCGTTCCCGGAGACAAATAGCTTGTCCGAACATAGCTTGGACGCGCCATAAAGGTTGATCGGGTTTGATGCCTTGTCGGTAGACAGAGCCACCACCTTCTTAACGCCACAATCAATGCACGCGTCGATCAGGTTCATGGCCCCCATAACGTTGGTTTTGATGCATTCAAACGGGTTGTATTCAGCCGTCGGAACAATTTTGGTGGCAGCCGCATGCACAACATAATCAACGCCTTTCAAGGCGCGGTATAACCGTTCTCGATCGCGGACATCGCCGATGAAAAACCGCACCCGAGGGTCACCCTGATACAGCTTGGCCATGTCCCACTGCTTCATCTCATCCCGTGAGAAAACGATTATTTTCTTGGGGTTGTATCGCTCCAACGTTGCGGGCACGAATGTGTTGCCAAACGATCCCGTGCCGCCGGTGAGTAAGATAGTGCTGTCTTCGAGCATGGTTTGAACGGTCTTTCTCTGCGAGGCGCTTTCGCCATAAATGACACAAACGCGTAACCTTGATCCGGTGAAGTTTCAACCAAACTACCGCGCTAAAACCCGACACACCAGAAATGATAGCATGGCGCCCCTCAGCGCAAAATTTGGCATTGATCGATACTCGCTGAGCGGTCAAATCATGAATTGGCCGGGTTCTTCATGTGACAGGAAGTTCAATGGGCTCGCGGAGTATCCATAAGCTCCAGCCTGAAACACGCCCACATATTCACCGATTTCCAGTTTTGGAAGCGACACCGCCTTCGCAAAAACGTCGATGGGCGTACACAGCGGGCCGATCAAGTTGATCGTTTCATGTTCGCGGTCGAGGTTGGAAATTGGGTAAACCGGGTGGTTGCGCCGCAGGGCTTGCCCAAAATTACCCGTTGCCGCGCTAAAGTGGTTCAGGCCCCCGCTACAAACAACGAAATGCGTTCCACCAATCGTCTTTTTATCCAAAACTTGGCACATATAAAGACCAGATGGACCTGCAATATACCTTCCAAGCTCAATGCAGCTTTCTGTCTTAGGAAAGAGTTTTTCCAACCCTTTGCGGGCATTGGCCCAAATCGGGGTCATGTCTTTTAGATCGATAGGTTGGTCTTGCGCGCTGTAGGGAATCCCAAGACCTCCACCCAGGTTAATAAGCTTCGGTGGAGCAGGTACCGGAAGTCTTTCAAGGGTCGCAATCGAGGTCGCCAAGCCAGTCTGAATGGCTTCCGTTCGCAGAATCTGTGATCCAAAGAACAAATGAAAACCGAAGAATTTAACGCTTGAACACGCTTTAAAAAGCGAAAGGCCGTGTGCAATATAGTCGTCAATATCCCAACCGAAACCATTGCCTTTTCCGCTCATGTTGAGGCCGCCACCAGCACTTTCGCGCAAATCGTTCAATCGGACCATGCAGGTCGCCGTTTTCCCGACCGTGTTGGCGATGTCGTTGCACATGAGAAGTTGGTGCGGCGACTCGACGATGATTTTTACATCGTTTTTAATCGCAAGTTGGATTTCAGCTTTCGTTTTGCCCGGTCCGGCAAATGATACTGAACTCATGTCGGCTCGGATATTTACAAGCGCCTTTAGTTCACCCCCGGACGCAATATCAAAACCATCAACAAAAGGCGCAACTGATTGAATGAATTCTGGAAATGGATTTGCCTTAACAGCGAAATGCAGCTTCATACCGTCAGGCATAGCGGCTCTCAAAGCACGCACGCGCGTCGCCAAAGTTTGCTTGCTATAGATAAAATTGGAACGGCCAATCTCATCTCGCTGGGCGATCTGAAGAAGGTCTTCTCCCTCAAAGCGAAGGCGGTTTTCAAAGATGGAAAACGGGTCCAAAATCGAGCTGTGATGACTGAAATTGATCAAGTGAACTGCTCCACAAGCGCTTTGACATCAATCTTTCCATTGGCGTTAAGCGGCATTTTATCAACAGAAACTAATTTATCTGGAAGCATGTAGTCGGCCAGGTCCTCGCGCAGCAACACACGAACCTGTTGAAGATCAAGAAAGCCGTCATCGGCGGGTTCATAGAATAGAACAATTCGTTGGCCAATTGTCGTATCGTCTATTCCGACCGCTGCGACACTTGCTACGCTAAGCAGTCTCATGACAGATTTTTCAATCTCTTCTGGTGAAATCCTGAATCCACGGGACTTTATCAGCCGATCTTTTCGACCTGAGAAGTGGAAAAAACCATTGTCATCTTTCCAACCTAAGTCACCTGAGAAAACCGCCTTGCCGGAGTATGGTGGCAACCATTGCGGACAGTCTTTAAAACGTTCGGCGGTCTTTTCGGCGTCGCGCCAGTACCCCTGTGCGACCAAAGCACCTGCATGGACCAATTCGCCGACCTCATTCGGGTCGGCCTGTGTCAAATCTGGCCGGACGATGCCAACATGAGCGTGGGGTATCTTTTTGCCAATACTACCAGGCCTTTCTGACCAATCTTCGGACGGAAGATATGTCGACCGGAAGGCTTCGGTTAGGCCGTACATAACAACGAAGTCTAGGTTAGAATGGCGTTGTTTTAGATCGTTAACGATTTGCGAATCCATACGCCCACCAGTTGAAGCCAGCAGCTTCAGGTCGGGAAGTTCTGTTTTTGATGCAGTCGACAGGCTTGCAAAGATTGACGGCACTGCGAGGCAACACTCAACGCGGTATTTTGCAAGGCTGCGTGCAAATTCTTGTGGGAAAACAAAACGTAACGAGACAATTTCAGCCCCAACATTCAGCCCGCTCAAAACAAAATTGAGCCCTGCATCAAAGCTCATCGGAAGAACAGCACCCAGAACCATGTCTTTCCGCAGATCAAGGTAACAACAAACACTGTCAATGCCGTGCATGAGGTTGCTATGGCTTACCATCACGCCCTTGGGGCGGCCGGTTGACCCAGAAGTAAAATACATAAGCGCCAGGGCGTTTACGTCGCGCGTAGGTGGCACGAAGGTTGCCTGTTCAGGATCGCTAGGCATCTTAGGTTCAAAAACAGCGTCAAATTCAATTCCGGCTAAATGCTTCGACGCGGAGACGAGCAAAGACGCGTCCGTTGTCTGCAAAATGTAGTTTATTGCAGTCTTATGATACTGTGTGTTGATAGGGATAGCGACGCGCCCGGCGCGCAAGCAAGCCAAAATTGCGCACAGCGCTTCAACAGAGTTTTCTAAGAGAATAGCAATTTGCGAGCCTGTCGGCTCGACAACGAACCGCGCAGCAAGTGTATCAACGAATGCATTTAGTTCGCTGGCCGAGTAGTGAGCATCTTTTTGGCGCCAGATGATTTTTTCTGGCATGTTCTGCGCATGTAATCGCAACGCATCGTCAACAAACGTGCCAACGGCGAACTCAAAGGCGTCGTCAATCATTGGGCCGGCTCATTCAAGCTCTTGCAAAACGCGGCAACCTCTTGGCCGTTTTCAAGTGCCCAATAAGGATCCGCGGCGAGCTTTTTTGAAAATAAATCTGCAAAGTCTTTTGCGGGCCCGGCGCTTACAGTGACGCCGTTGAGTTCAGTAAACTTCCAACGACCTGCATCTGCGAGCTCTGCCACAATTTCATCTTCTTTTGCGGGAAAAATATCGACCTCAAGATGGCGTGCAAAGAAAGTCCATTCACCAGAAACCAATTTCTGATCATCCGCAAACACGCACTGACCGCTCACTTTCTTATGAAAGCGATAGGGCACTGCAACACGTTCCTCCGCAAGGTGGGAGTGTGAAATATTTTTGGGCCCCACACCTAACAGCAAGATCTTTGTATCCAAGTCGGCAAGCGTCTGAAAAACGCCAGTCGCTTCATAAGCTGATGCTGTTTCTATCGCGCCCAGCGCATTTGCGTTCGGTCCTATGGCGGCGACAGACTGGATCGGATGCTTGCTTCGGACCGCGCCTTCCGACGTCCGTATCCATTCGCTCAATGCGCCCATCGCAGAAGATGGTGTCTCTTTGTAGTGATATTGGCCGGATTGGATGAAGTCGAAGGTAAATGTTGGTGCAACGATTGTTCCGGTGATGCCAACTAATTCCTGCAAAGGATCAAAGTAGGTTGAAATACCTTTTTCCGGCAACCCGAAACCCATCAGATCAGAATGCACGAATACCGTGTCTCCAGCCGCAATTTTCAACGCCTTGAGAGTTTGATGTACGCTTGTTTGGGAAACGCGCTTCATGACACCTTTCGAGATAACACAAGCGCAACAATTGCACTTGGTGTGTCAAAGTTCTCTATATCCATGTCATCATCTTCAAGTTGGCACTCGAACCGATCTTCGACGAACATCGCGAGCTCCATGGCCTGCATGGAGTCCAGTTTTCCGCCCGAAATCAAAGCCGTATCACCAGAAATGTCTGACAAGGTATAGGTGGTTTCAAGATGTGCGATTACGGCCTTTGCTATCTCTTCTTTGCCGGTCATTACTTCATTGCCTCGTTGATCCTTGTTCTTAGGTATTGCGCCGTTGGTACACGACCAAAGTGGTCGGGCCCGCAATATACAAGCCGGTCGGCATACGCATCGAGCTTTTCCTGAGCCCGTGCTGCTGCTCTGGCGTAGCCAGGCTTTCGGGTCCGTATGCAGTTGCGCGCAAAAACATAATGTGGTGGGCGCATTTCGGGGCCTTCAACCAAATTCACCTGTTTCAGCTCATCCCAGATATTGGACATGTCATTCGCAGCCAGTTCTTCACCCTTAGTGGGCGTTTCGACGCAGCAAAAACTGAACCCATCATTGTCGCTTTGCTCCGAGTAAAGCCCCATCGAACTCCATCTGAAGAAGCTCAAATCATCGTCATAGTTGTGAAAGTAGCCCAGCGTCGAAATAGAGGCGCGCGGTGCAAAGAAGTAGATGAGGTGCATACTCACCGGATCTTCCAGAGGCCGAAGGTCATCGCTGATGTCGCAAAGCTGGGTCAACCGGTGAAAACTATCGCACCAGATGACTGCGTCGTAGGAGCCCACATCCAAACTCGCGGCATCAGACCCAAAGCCAACGGACAGGCTGGCCTCAGAAAACCCCAATGAGCCGACATGGGCGTTCGACATTTCACGAACACCGGCGCTCAGTACTGTCTTGTACGCCGTTTCGCAAAACCCACGCATACTGTGCGGCATTGGATGGATGTTGGCGGAAGCCGTTTCGTAGGGACGCGACACGGACCGAGGTATCGCAATCTTTTGGTCGTTCAAATCACTTGAAGCCTTCAATTGCGCTGCCGTTTTGTCGTCGAACAGCCGGACGCGTTTGAGGCTGGCGAAGATGTGGTTTGACGAGTCTGTGTCGCGCGCTGGGCTTGCAAATGCTTTCGTATTTACGCGTTCCAAATGCTCCGCGGCAGTTCTCCCCCAACGCTGTTCGTAGTATTCCCGCAACGTGTCCGCGCCCAAACCATCGCTCTTGGATGCTTTGATCTCCGCGAGCATTTTTTCGCGCGTCGAAAGCGGAAGACGCGACAAATCAGGTGCCGACATCCCGTCAGACACAGTGCCCGCGAACCGGCTCGCATAGGATATGTCCATTTCTTTGACCGCGCCGCCCGCAAGCTGCGAAATCAGTTCGCTTATGTCACGGTCAAAATTGTCAAAAACCTGGCACCCAATGTCCAGAGAGAACGGGCCATGCTCTATGCCGTTTAGGATCCCGCCAACCCGTGATGTTTGTGGGGCCCAGTCGACCTCGACATTTAATACTGATCGTAGGTAATAGGCGGCAAAAATCGCGTCAAAACCGCCGCCGACGACAAGTGCCTTACCCTGTCGCACGCCGCTAGCCTTGCTGTTTTCGGGCCGTCACATACCACTCACAATAGGGGATACGCTCGGTCCCGATATGATTGACGGTTTCAACATGTTGCAGATCAAGAATGTCCCATCCTTCAGGGTACATTTTCAAGATGTCTTGCTCACTGTGAAAGGCTGTCTGGCCTACATTGACAAGCTTTCCCTCGTCGATTTCAGTCCAAAGACCATCGCCAATTTCCGTACCTTTCCGGTGGGATTTGTCGGAGAACATATTGCTCCAAAATACGCCGCCCGGCTTCATGCAGCGATGTATTTCTTGCACAGCAGTGATGGCTCGCGAATGTCCAACCTGGGTGATCGCCTGGCGATTTATCGCCATATCAAACGATGCGTCTGCAAAAGGCAGCGCGGTGAAGTCTCCAACCCGCAGATCACCCGTGAGCCCCTCACGTTCAAATCGGTCTTGAGCGAATTTGACGCCGCTTTCAGCGGCATCAACTCCGGCAACTTGGACACCTTCTCTGGCACACATCCAAAGGTTGTTTCCGGCGCCAAACCCAACTTCTAGTACACGGACCTCATCCTTCGGCATGTCGCGCGGCAAATGCGAAAAGAAAAAGTTTGGGACATAGTTGAACGGATATTTGTTGAGATGCTGCCCGGAAGCGTAAAGTTCTTCCCAAATGGGATCAAAATCCAATGCTTTTGGGTTGCTCATCTTATCTCGCATTCTATCTGAATCTCAGGCGTGCGACACGGTCAGAAGCCCGATCCGCCAGCAACTCAAACTGGCATTTCCCTCGAACGGGCGTCGCATGCTCGCCCAGCATGATTTAACGTTAGTGGCATAGTTATTTCTTTATTTCAGCTTGGACAAGCACTATGCCAACTTTTCATGAGCGATTTCCCGAGCACCACTCACCTCGTCATTACCTACACCGATTGGCAGTCGGAGCTGGTAGACAAAATGGCGCGCATGGGCCCAGAAAGTGCCCCCCGAATTATACAAATCGGCCGGCGAACATGGCCTATCGCCTCCGCATCAGTCAGATCGCTGCGCGGCTTTCAAGAATTCGAAGCAGATGGCCCGTTACCGCAGCTCTCTGACCCGATCGCGTTTGAGCAGGCGTATCTGTTAGAATATGCATATCAGATGTCACGCTATTCGAAGGGCTATGCAAGGCGCTCGCATGCGCTCGTCCGCCCGCATGAGTATCGAGACCACTTTCACCTTACAGCCAGAAAAATATTGCGCTTTTTGCAGCGTGAACACGTTTCGACTGTTCTAATTTTCAATATTCCACATACCGGCGATGACTACCTGTTTTACAGGGTGGCGGAGACGCTTGGGATCCGGACTGTGTTATTGGCGAGCACCCTGTTCAAGAACAGGTTTTTCTCATCTCCCAGCATCGAAGCGTTCGGTCAGCTGCGCGCCCTCGATACCGTAGCCGGGCACACCAATCCTGACAGTCCAGCGGAGAATGATGATCTGGCGCGCGAGATCGAACGCCAAGTCTCAAACTACATGTTTGCTCATGATGCTAAACGCTCAGTCTCAGGTGACATCAAAGCGAGTGCTTACGCATTGTATGTTCTCATCCGGAGGGCTCCGCGAGCGGCCTTCTTGGGAAAGAACTTCCGCAGTATTTGGCGGGAAGTCACTCGATTGCGCAAGGACCTGTTGTCGCGGCGCAAGACACTCAACTACCTCGAAGGGCGCGGGCGCAGCGAGAGGTATTTGTCATGGCTGACAGAACTTGAGCAGCGGCAAGACACACTGCCACTCAAATTCATTTATGTCCCTTTGCACTTTCAGCCTGAGATGACGACATCACCACAAGGTGGGGTCTACAACGATCAAGCGCTGGCAGTCGAACAACTCGCAGCGATTTTGCCTGACGGCATAGACTTGGTTGTGAAAGAAAACCCAAAGCAGGGTTCTTTCAACAGAGAACACGCATTCATCGAGCGCATCTCCCGGCTTTCCAGAGTCCATCTTGTCCACCCAAGCCTCAGCTCCGCCCTGCTGGCAGAGAAATCTATTGCTACAGCGACGATTACCGGAACGGCAGGTTGGGAAGCTGTGCGCGCTGGAAAACCCTGCATTGCCTTCGGCTTTCCTTGGTATTTGAGTTGCCCAGGCGTTCACAAATTTGCTCCTGATATGGACATCAACCAAACTCTCAGTGCCTCGCCAACATCGCAAAATTGCCAGACCTTCTTGCACCAGCTAGCTGATGCGGCTCATCCGGGTATCGTATATGAAGCCTATCTGGCCACCGGGGGCGATGACGCCAAGCAGCTCATGAAGACCACGATGGAACAGCTTCGGGGCTTACTACATGGGGATACTGCGTTTACCTTCGACTGAGCGAAACGCATTTAAATCCGAAAAAACAAAGGCCGCAACAAGGGTTGCGGCCTTTGTTTTGTACCAAATTGGAGCGGGCGATGAGATCTGAACTCACGACCCTAACCTTGGCAAGATATTAATCATTTAAAAACAAATAGTTACATCTATATTTTGTGATTCAAGGTGTATCAAATGGCAAATATTCGACAACTGAGCTCTGGAAACTGGAATGTTCAGATCAGAAAGAGCGGTTCAAAGCCGCGTTCACAAACATTTCACAGTAGAGAAGATGCCAAACGTTGGGCAATCCAACAGGAAGGCACTGAACAGTTCACACATCCTACTTTTGAGGAGGCAGGGCTTAAATATTGTAACACGGTATTGGATGGAAAACCGTCCTCTCGATTGACAGCTATGCAGGTTATTCGAATTGGGAAATACGCGTGTATGTCCAAAACGATGGAGCGGATATCGCCCCAAGATGTGAATGCCTACAAGCAGCAACGAGCTTTTGAGGTTTGTTCTACAACCCTACGCGATGACCTATTGAAGATACGTAGAGTTTTTGGATGGTACGTGTCAGAATTATTTGCAGAATTTGGGTTGGTTCTTCACAATCCTTGCGAGGAAATTCGACTACCGAAAGCAAGGAGGACACGGGACAAAGTTATTTCCCGTGATGAGTTAAGCCTATTACTGGATAATATGAGCGAAGAAATGGCCGTTGTCGTTGAGTTTGCATTTGAAACGGCAATGAGGCGATCAGAAATTCTCAAGCTGACTGTTCAAGACATCTACTTAGACCAACGTTTCTTGCGTGTTGTGGATGGAAAAGAAGGGTCTCGCGACGTCCCTCTCACAAAACGTGCCATAGAGCTCCTCCGCGAGGCTCTCAGAGGCAGGAAAGCAGCTGATGAAATTGTCTTTGCAGTAGCTGCCTATAGCGTCACGCAGGCTGTAAGGCGAGCTAGGGAGGCACTTGGGTTTTCGAGCGACATTCGGTTCCACCAACTCCGCCACTCACGGATTACTGAAGTGGCACGGAAGGGGCTCAATCAGGCACAAATCATGGTAGTAAGCGGTCATCGAGACATTCGGAGCGTTCAGCGCTATTCGCATCTAAACGTGCAGGATGTGATCGATCTAATTGACTAGAAATTTTAGTGGGGACGGCCCTTTGCAGACCTTGGCTTCTCTACATTGACGCTACGGTGCGACACTCCGAACCTGCCGTCCGCTGCTGCAGCAAGATCAACCACTCATTGGATGGATGGGCCGCGGATTAAGCCCTTGATCGCTGCGTCTGCTTCAATGTGAGTTTCGTCACATCGAGAAATTTAAACGGTGCAAGCTCTATGTACTGGAACAGACATTGTCTTTGCCGTGACATAGAGTTCTGATTTACTGCAGACATACTAGGTTTTTTGAAATTGGAGAGAATAGATGCCTACTCGCATGCTGTCCGCTTTGGCGCTTGTCGCTCTGACCTGCTCACCTTGCAACTCGGAAACACTGAAAATTGTAAATTGGAACGTCAAGGTCGGTAGTGTTGAGGAGATAGCGAAGCGTCAAGTTAGCGTCGCGGCTGTACCAAACGGACAAACACCTGACATCGTCGTCTTGCAAGAAATCAACTCGTTTGCATCTGCTCAGCTTGTTGCAAAGTTTATGGGAATGGAAGAGCCTTACATTGCAGTAAGTGACTTTGGTGACGATCACGAAATCATCTTTTTCGGCCTTGAAACAGCAGTAATATCAAGCGTTCCAATAAAATCTGTGCACGAATTTCAGCCTAGAGACTTTAATGGCGATCCCGATCTAAATGGACCTTTTATCATTACTCCAGATGGAGAAATTTCGATCGGCGGCTCAGAGAGCATAACTCCATTAGAAGTGCCCACTGATATCATTACTGATGCCGACGATGCTGAAGTTCGGATCACAAGGGGTTTGCTGCGCGTAGAACTGGAAAATGGATTGGTTATTTACCCTGTGCACTTCAAGTCAAACCTTCCAAGGATTTGTGGTGAACTTCGCGACCTAGGCGAGGGACTCTCGGCGGCAAGATTCTTCGAACGTACGATTCCTGAAGCTGCAGACAGAGCTCACAGTGTCGTAACTGCCATTCAAAGCCTGGCTCGTGAAAAAGTTGATGGGCAGCCGAACCCAAATCCATCGATTGGTTCAAAAGACACGCAAGCGACACTAACCGCCTTCACCGAAGGTCACAGATTGACGGCAGTTTCAAGAGAAAATACGGCTGCGGCCCTTATGCAGCTAGTTTCTACAGATCTTCAAAAACCCGAAGTAAAAGCAGTATTAGTTGCGGGAGACTTTAACACACCTTTGGTCGAGGCGTCCAAAGTAGGAACTGATTTGGCGGAAGACTGCATGCCCCAGCCCTTAAGCTGCAGTACTCAGCAGGTGCCGGACAGCTGTGGTTCAAAAGACGGATACGACGATACCCATTACATTTTGCAAAGTGGAGTAGTAAGTGGAGCTGCGCTAACCCCCTTGCTGCAGGTTGATGAAGCCACCCACACGGGAGCAGGATTTGCACCGTCCCCAATTGACAACATCTACGCGTCAGAAGGTATCATTGTTGAGACTGCAGCCAAGATTGTTAGAGGATCTACGGAGATTGCTTTTGGATCGGATCACTTTCCAATAGAGGTTCATATTTCAATAGAATGAGATCGTATCGAAGCATCGTTCGGACACGCCGATCTTCAACGGCCCATTGCGGTCACTCGATGTGAGCTTGAAATGCTGCGTCCGCAGCCCACAAAGCGGACTTTCGCTGCGAGCACGAACTCTGAGTTTGGGCGAATTTGCTGACCGCGGGACTTTGCTGCCATTGGGCCAACGACGCCTCCGGTCGCGGAAGAGGTTTGTATGCCAATTATGCGCGGTCCTAGGAATGAAAATAAGCTGACGAGGAATACAGTGAGTAAGACAAGGACTTCTGCATGCATTCAAGATCATTCCGGACATGATCAACCGCTGATTTCGCCCCTTGTGATAACGGCTCGGAACAACGGTGCCTGCTTTGTGCTGATAAACGCTGACGAAAATCACCGCGCCGGATGTCACTCTTCGCTTTCCCAAACCCTACCTGGATGGCGTGATGGAGCTCCGCAAGGCCTCGGCCATCTTTCCCCCCAGCCAAAGTTCTTTGTGAAACTGCCAGGGTGCCAATCTTTTGAGTAGTCCGGCATGATGCTCCCGATTGATAGCGATCGTTTTCAAGCAGACTCTCAGACATTGAAGAGCAATCGTCAAACTCGGACGGCTACGATGCCCAGAGTCTCCGGACCACCCGATGATGGCATGCCACACCAAGGCATCAACGCTGGAGTGCAGTTACGTGTCAGCTTGTCCCTTGTTTGGAGGGTAAACGGTCTCAAAGGCTTTGAGCAGGTCAAGCATTGTTTGCGGAGGTAATTTTTGTCCTCGTGCCATTTCTCTTGTAATGCGGATTACGGCATCCGTTCGCATCCATTCAGACGCCCGTTCATTGTACGCAATCATTGAAGCGTTGTGAGTACGAGCCATGAAGGTTGCCAAAGCCGTGAGGGCAGTGAATATGGTACCTTGCCCTACTAGGAGCGTGGTCAAGTTAGGATTATTCTGTGCCACGAATAAAGTGACCAGAAAAAGCACGGCTACTACCAAGACGATAATTAACAGCGTGTAGAGTGCACCGCTCTTGGGAGGCGCTGGCAAAGAGCCCTTTGTTTCGTCCAACCGATCCGCTAAATTTAGAAGATTGGCATCTACGACCGGACTCTCACCACCTAAATCCATGGGTGCGCCACGTTCGAGGCCTTCGTCTTCTCTTATTTTGTTGGCTGTTACCTCGAGCTGCTCACGAACTTTGAATGCTGTTTCCGTCATGGTCACCGTCCAAAACTAAGTTATATTTTTGTATCCATTTCTTGATCCGGCCAAAAGGCCTACGTCAGTCAATTTTTTTTGCGCTCGTTCCAGATGTTTCGAAAGCGTCTGAGGCGCTCCAGTAATGCCTGTCCAAAACTCAACCATGTACAGCAACGCCGCACTTGCGCTTAGTTTTTCGAAGGGTGCGCAAGCCCAGACGGAGCTACCAAGCGAAAGTTTGATGGCCTTAAGACTATCCGCCCCACGACACACGGACAAATGAAGCAGCCCTGAACCCGATGGTCTCCGGAGCATAGAGATCTCAGAAATATCTAAGTATCCGTCGGTGAACTCCAGGCGTCTCGATGCCTCAAAATGTGTAAGAACTGAAAGTAACCCGCCATCTTCAAAAGCAGCTTCTGCTGCATCAATGAAATCGCGCTTCGTCGCTCCGAGCTTCACTCGCAATCCAGCAGCTTTGAGATTAAGCACTTGATGACGTCTGAGATTATAGCACTGGTAATACTGGGGCCTTGTTATCGCTCTTCCAGTTTGATCGGTTTCTGGCTTGATATATCTAGCCCCATGCAAGACATGCCCCTCCGGGTATGATCTCTCAACAAAGGTTACGGAGTCAAAGTAGTTTTGAGGCGATGACTGTGCGCCCACACCGCCGCGTCGCAAGCTGTCGATGAATTGGTCTTCTGTATCTGGCAGCGCTACAATCACCCAGGAGTTTGATTTGCCAAAGAGTTTAGTTTTAAGGTCAATGGGCGCAACTTCATAAAACCTTTCCTCTTCATTACTCATTTAGTGCCGCGAAGCGTATGCCAACTTTTGTCTCGACTACAGCAACTCTCATCTTAAGCTCTTCTACGCTATCAAACCAAAGCTGCACCTCGACTTCGCCAATTGTCGGATAGGCTTCGTATGCTTCGCGATTGAGTTCCAATGCCCTTTCAACACTACCGACAACTTCTTGCCGTGTCTGATCTTGCCGCACTGCACCAATGAGTGATCCGAATGCCACTTTGAAAGATGAATCAACCTTCGCTGCAATTCCTGCCACAGCACTCAACGATCTTGAAACCGCCGTCCACACGTGGTTCTCCTGACGAACTCTACCAATTCTTTGTGGTTGGCCGGAACCGCCAAGAGCAGCCCTAATTCCGGGCGGCAATTCGCCCCCACCATCCGATCCACTAGTTTTTGGCGGCTCACCTCCGTCGAAGCTTTCCAGTACACCGAAGCGGTACACTATTCCTCCACCTCCAGAGCCTGCTTCTGGAAGTGGCATTATCACAAGCTCCCTCTCCAATTGCCCTGCGGATAGTGCCAGCCCGAGTTCTACCGCACTGCGTTGTGCCGCGACATAGCTCGCCCGATACTCATAGAAATTGTCGTGCGCCTGTTGTTCTTCGATGCTATCAGCTTCAGATTCCCAGTATTTTGTCTCTTCGATCCGAATCTTATCGCGGACATAGGTCTGAAAGGGCTGAACCTGGAATTGCTCAAAGTTGAGTTCATTTGCAAGCCAGATATTGGAAACTCCTCCGATATCCTCAAATCCCTCGATTAGTTTTCGATCGGCATCGGTTCCAGCAATAATTTTAATCTGGAAATCAGATGTAACCGCGACCCTATCGTAGGCGTCAGTATCTGTCCGACGATGGGTCAAAGCGATGGTTCCAGGCCCAGCCTCGTGCACTCTATGTTGAAGCTCCAAAAGGTTCTCTGCGTTGCCAAACAAGTGCGAGTATTTGTTGTAGTCTCCCAGTTCAGAAGTAGCTGCTGTCTCACGATAATCCCAAACGGGCCCCGCTCCTCCGAACTTAGAAGTATCTTGAGTGTCTAGCCAAGACAGCGTCGAGTTTATGTCTCCGACTGGCTCATCTGTCTCCTCTGAGACAGCAAATGAGTTTTCAACATCAATTCGATAACTGCTGTTACTATTCGCTATGACGTCGATACCGGTAGCCGACCCAGTTCCGTTCAGCGTTAACCATCCTTCGGCCAACGCTTCCGTCAAGGAAAGCGTAGTATCGTCGGACAATCTTGTGACCTTCGCAGACTGTGCGCCTGAGCCCAACAAGTTAGACATTTTCCCGCTCGGCGCAGCTCGCCCGCTGTCCACACAAAACGCAGGAATTTTGCCGCTTCCGCCCCCACCCACCGTGTAGGTCCCTGACGGAATTGCCATGCGTTGAGTGCGAGCATCAGCTTGTAAAACAGAGAGAAAAACAACCCCAATTGCAAAAAATAGACGGAAAAATGACTTCATAATACGGCCCCTCAATGTGAAACCAGATTTGTACTGCAAATTGTCTAAAACGCTGAAATAGCTAAGCCCATAGTAGCAAATTCGGTGACCGTTAGGAAGAAAAATCACGGGCGCGGAAAGCGATGCTCTAACCACGCCGGATTGTTCCGGAGACCTATTGAAAGGAGCATGCGCCCAAGTCTTATTTCATTAAGGCATTTTTGATTTCTGAAGCTAATCTACTTCAGACATCTCTTGGTGCTTTCGAACTCTTGAACGCACCCCTATCTGGAGCTCGAGTACGCCGAACTGTCCGCTCCCTCATCTTGAAAAGCCGCGCGATCTCCGAGATTGCCCGTTGCTCGCATCCAGCGCACCTCTTCCTTTTGTGCTGGCGTGAGCGCAGGGGGGCGACCACCTATCCGCCCTAGATTGCGCGCAGACGCCAGCCCTTCCCTTGTACGCTCTGAATTCCGCTCGCATCGGGCAAGAGCTATGGGCGGATAAAGTGAAAGAATCCTGGGCCCATTGATTTCTCAATTTTAAAAATTCAGATTGAATCTAGCGGAGCCTCAGCTGGCGACGTTCAGCTTGGGTACCGCTCAATTCGGCGGTGTCCCTCCCTCAAAGCTGACGTTGCGGGCGCTTCGCCGCGTTTTGGCAAAGGCTCGCGACGTTACACACCTAAGAAATAGGAGCCATTTAGAAGCGCACGCCAAACAGGCCGCCGTCTTCGGTTGCATCTGTAAGCCGCGTAGGCAAGACATGCGCATTGATATCAAAACCACCCTTAAACCCTTCACTTGGAATAGCGTCAGAGTTCATTGTCACGATGTACTGGAATCCACTGCTCTCAGCCCGCGCTGCACCCACTTGAAGGGCCTTCGCCACTTGCCTCTCATCGACGCCGTCAAAGAGATGACTGTCATGGATCAAGAAGCCGGGCGAACGGCCACTATTTGATGACAGCTCCATCATCATCAAATCAAAGCAGAAAATCTGCATGTTCGTAATGCCCTTGCTGCGCTGACCATCAATTTTGATCTCAAAAGTTGGACCGGCGGAACCTGCATCGATCGTGAGGCTTCCCGCCTGCTCGTAGAGTGATTGAGACAGGTCTTCAAAAGATATAATGGCCTCGTTGAGCAAATCATTGCGTTCATGGATATCGTCGCGAAGCGCTTGGGAAAGACGGTTTCGCTCTGTATCGAGGTCAGCCTTCGTGCTTTCAAGCATTTCAGCGGTCTCTAAGCGTTGGCGAACTGTTTCTACCTCTGATTCAGCGCGACCAAGCTCTTCGCGCATGGCCGTATATTGTTCAAGCGCTCCACCGCTTTGCAAAACTTCCATCAGTTGGCGACGCCGTGCATCCAAAGATTGCTTTTTGGCCTCACGGTCTTCGATCCGTTTTTCAGCTGAGGCATGCTCTGCCCCAAGGTGCGAGCGACGGTTTTCAATGATAGTTTGGTGGAAGCTTTCGACCTCGTCCAGGCGGCGTTTCAACAAATCTGGCAAGATAACACCAGCTTCAGCATAAAGCTTGGCAAGATCGGCGCTTTCTGGTGCTTCCTCTTCTTGAAGGGTGGCATCGATCTCACTTATCAACCTGCGGTCAACGAAGTTTTCATCTCCTAACGCATTGACCGCTCGGGTGATCGCGCTGGCTTCGGCTTCGAGTGCGCTATATTCTGGAATAACATCAAAACTGTTCAATTGGTCGCGGACCTGTTCAACACGACGCGATACGACAGCAAGTTTTGTACGCAGATCAGCCGCGCGCCCAAAATGGGGCCCAAGCTCGCCCGAACGCGCTGCCTTACCTAGGCTTTTCACGACTTTTTCTTTTTCTCTCAGACCTTGAAAGCCCTGCGAGATGGTCCAGTCCATACCCAAAAGGTAAGAAATTGCGACCTGTTGGTCCCACACTGCTTGCATACCGGCTTGTTGGGTAGGCGCTTGGAACGCACCGCTGGATTGCCTGCGGGCAAAATAGGAAAACAAGGATCTAAATGTCGGTTGAAACTTAATATCAGTGTCCGGCGGTGCTTCCAAACCAAACCACTTCGCACCAAGTGTATGGGTCCAGTTCGCATTGGAGATGGCAAAGACACCTTTGTCCTCATCGAACTTGGGGGGATCGGCCAGTCCTCGACGGGACCATTCAAGTAGACCTTGCTGGGAGCTGCGCCCGAACGCTCAACAGTGACCTCATCACCACCAACATCCATTTGCATGTCGAATGTGGAATTTTTCAACTCATCAGAGCGAAAGATGCTGTCTGGACCAGCTTTCCCACCTGTCAAGAAATGCACAGTATCGACAAAGCTCGTCTTGCCAGCCCCATTTCGGGATTGGAGATCAGTCGCACCTTCACTTTTGTCCGCCAACAGTATGTTGAGCCCGGGTCCAAATTCCAGAGTCTTAAAACTCTCAAGATCGCTGCCCATGCGCCGGATCATTGGTCTGCCTTCATCACTGTTCCGTGCTTGGTTTGAACGGCACCCATCATGTAAAGCAGATCAAGCGCTAAAACGAACCAATTATATTCAATGGGTGCATCCGGAGACGTAACAGAACGCCGATCTCTGATTTCATTCCAAAGCCGGGACACAGTCATTGGCTCACACAACAGGTTGAGCAGCTCTGCACCCACACCGATCAAGGCGCGCTCTGCACGAACATGCTTTGTTGGCAAGATCATCCGCTCACAGCCTCCGGTTCTGGGTCTTCAAAAATATCGCACCGATCAAAGAAATAGGTCATCACGGCCATCGCTGCAGCTTGCCGCTTCGGCTCTCCTTTAACGCCTGCGAATTCCTGTAGGTAGCTGAAAATTTGGTCCGGCTCCAAGCCAACGGCCTTTAGCTGGCCATATTTTTTGCGGAAGGCTTCTGCGATCTCTTCGCCCAGCTCAACGGGGCCTGTTTTACGAAAATACATCTCGACCAATCGCGTTTTCGGACGTCCGAGTTGCATAAGCCCTGCCGCCTCATCGGATAATGCGTTTTTCTCAAGCTTCAGCAACGATGGGGGCGGAGGCAGTGGATCGTTCGGATCTAGTTCTCGTTTCTCCAAGACATCAATGACGGGCTGCAAGTCTTGTAGGACCAGAGCGCTGAAGATGGCTGCAGTTGGTACTGGTCCGTACATCGCAAGTTTTGCATCATCGCTCACCATACCATGAAGTGCCCTGAGCTCAGACTCTGCCCAGATTTCAAAATGAATATCCGGGTGTGCGATACGCATCTTGTCTAAATGATCTATAACTGCCGGTGGCTGCCCACCAGTGTGGTTGTGAACAAAGACCCAGATCTTCAAGAACCCCGGCCATTTGGCCATCGCGCCTGCAAAATCCTCATCAATCTTGTCGATGGTTTTTTTGTCTGTTGGCGTTTCAGGGCCGTAGCACTGGAACACAGTCCCAGTGCTGACCAAGCGCCCGTCGCACTTCCAATCGCCCTGATTGCCGTAGGGCCGCACGATTTCGAAGTCGGCACCGTACGCATCGCTCGCAAGTTTGGCGAACCAGTCTTGGAACTCAGTTCCCTTCTTTTCCAAGAAAGCCGTCCTGAAATGCAGTGCCCAAAACGCCTCTGAAACAGGATCCATGCTTTACCTCAAACGATCAGGGTGTTCGTAAGACCCATTTTACATATGCGGACACCAATAGTGTCATATCACCCAATGGCTACCACATTTTGTCTCCGAAATCTGTTGTTGTGGCAAGATAAATCGCCAAGTTCAGCAACCTGGAGTTGTAGTCATACGGCGTGGCATTTTGCACGATGTCTTGAATTTTAGCGACCGCCATCGTGGTGGACTTTTGCCAACGGAGACGGGCTTTGGCCAACCGAGGGTCTGCTTTGGTCCCAACGTCGGAAAGTTTCGCACGTGCAGCGAAAGTCCGCAATCCGCCCAGATGACGAGCTCACGCTGCTAGTAGCGAGGTCTTGTCAGCGTGTTGGTAAATGTCACTGCTTGTCAGCCAGTCAATAAGTAGATTGCGCATTCGATTGCAGGGAATGAAAATCGTCGTGGTCTGACGGTTCCCGCGCTGCCCATATTCCCCGTTTGCAAGCCTCCCGAACCCGCCTTTTCTGATTTGAAATCGAAACATCCATTGCACTAGCTCAGCCAAGGCATACGCCTCACAGAAGTTCGGATCTTGCTTGCAAGAAAGGAAGTTGGCGATCTGGGGGTTTGGGTGTTGATCATACAAATAAATGGCGTGTGAAATATCTGAATGCTTGTTAGTACCGCGAGTAGTGTTAGCGATCCAGCTTATTCCAGTTGTCGTCCAAGCCCCATTTTGTTTCTTTTTTGGATGGCCAAACATTCTGCTGTTCTGCGACCAATATGAACTGTGAGGCTTCTCACCATCTTTGTTAGAGAACCAGTTAATTTTTGCGCAAGTAAGCCCTATCTTCTCTGCGGCAATGTCCTTAATCGCGGGCTCTCTGCTTCTAAAATTCATAAGGCTCACTCCAACCGAGTTGCCTACTTTTTGGCGTATTGACTTACTTACATGCTTGGTTTGAGCTGTATAGCTCATGCCGGTACTTTCGAGAGCAGGGATACTTAGAATGGTAAGAGCGCTGGCAACATCATTCTTCCAAGCTCTCATCTGCTCTGAAGGAAGTTTGTCGATGACTAAGGTAACATCCTCTCTGCTAAGAGCAAGTTGCTCAAGATAGTAACGAAAGAAGCTTCCTTCATTTAGAAAAGTTAGGACCGTTACTGACTTTGGCTTCGTCAGCAATTCAAGGGGTATTGTTGAAACGAAGAGGTTTCCTTTTGTTTGGTACAACGATCCAGACTTAGCGCGGTAATATAGATTGAGGTCAAAGGTCTTGCTGCCTTGCGCTACGCGATCATCCCAGGCCTTTGTCGTTCGAATGAGACCCGTATGATCCATATTAACAAGGCCAAGCCCTAGGTAATCGGAATCAAACTCATGCGCGCGCACACCTTGAAACTGTTCAAAGGGATTTAAGACTTCATCTATTATGAGATGGTAGTCGCAGAGCGGGGAAACTTGTTTGACGCCTTTCGGGACTTGTTCTGCGGCGAATGAGCCAAGCCGATAAAAGAGTTCGTGTGTGCAAACAATGTTTTTTCGGGCTTGGATTAGGGTACGCAGGTGGTCTCCCTTTGTACCGCTTATTGGCTCACCATGCTCAAAACCCGGTCGAGAAAACAAAATGCCAATTTCTGCGGCATCAGTTTCTACTCTTTCTGTTTCAGTCAAAAATGGAACGACAACAATATAACGTTCCTCGGGTTCAAATGACTGGATCATAGCTGTTGTCTTGCCCCATCCACAGGGACGGTCTTTAATTGTGACTGTTGGCATAATAAGCCCTTCTATTGATTTATATGATTAATTGCTGTGCCTGACGAACTGACTGCGCGAAAACCAAAGCCGGAATTTTTGATACGTTTGGCGTGCATCACAGGCGCCACAAGCGCCATAAAAATAAGGTGCTTCAGGCGTTCAGCCGTATAGAAATGTTATTGAAATGAAACTTAACCGAGCAAGAGTTCTTTGCGCACTTAGCTGTTCTAAGGGCGGTATCCTTTGCCAGACTACTGTTATATGGGAGTGATCTTGAGAATTTCAAGGGTAAGACCAAGAATTTATTCGATATTTCGAGCGTTCCCATAGTGATTGTTGCAACGAACAAGGAGTGGATATTGCAAAACATCTGAAAATTTATTAATTAAAAACAATAATTTAACGTATTCTTTCTGATGGCGGAAACAGATTTGATACGTTATCGAAAAAATCTAATCAATAGCTGTGGTTTTGCCAGTGCTTCTTAGCGTTCTTCTGCGAATGGCTAATGTTCCAAATAGACTAACTAACGTCCTTGCTTGTCATAATCGAACGGTGTTTTTGAAGCATTTCCTAGTTTTGGACTGCTTTTCTAGAACGAAGTAACTATGAAGATGAGTGTTTCAGTCAATGTGTTAAGAAAACTGCGTAGGCGTCAGGGGCTTTGCCCCTAACAACCCCAACTTCTTAAGATGAGAAAATTGTCAAAAACCCGTGCGGAGCGAACTTTGTGAGCGTGAGCACTGATCAGCCGATCACTCGGCTTAATGAACAAAAAAGTCCTGAGAATCAAAATTAGATAGATACTTAATCCGATCGTCTTTCTGATCCAATCTGAGATTACAGTATTGGTGACAAACACATACACTTGCTTTACGGGCTGTAGGTCGGGTTTCCGTCCAATTAGAACCAATTTCCTATATTTTTCGCTAGATATTGAAGACTCACTATGCACCATCGTTGGGAGTCCCCATGCCCCCCGGGGTGGGCCCTTGCCGACCTCGTTAAGTTTGTCAGATTGTTTTTGACGCTGCGATCTTTTCGTTATTCTTTGAGCACAACCTCGACGAGGTTAGGGTCAGATTGTTTTGTGATATGATTTCATTGAATTTTTCCAAGAAGATTTATTAACCTTCACATCTGCTTGGTGTGAACGGTCGATTTTTCAACCGCATTAATATCAGATTTTTGGTGTTGAGTGGTCGAATTGCTCGGTGTGCTGTTGATTTGGTGCTGGCGCAATGTTTCGTCTTAGTCGGTGGGCTTCAATAAGATCCAGCTTTCAACACCGAAGCCTTTTGCCACACGATACAGATTATCAATCGAGATGTTTTGCTCAGAACGTTCAACGGCACTCAGATAGGTCCGATTCAGCCCCGCTTCTTCGGCCAGCCTTTCTTGGGACCAACTTCGTTCTGCTCGAAGTAGCCGCATGTTGCGTGCAACGATATCTCGTAGTGGGCTCTTGGGTGTTGTCTTCACACACAATTCTATTGCGCATCGACGGTTTTAACTCTACCTGTTTTAAGATACATTTCGTGTTGGTCGTAGCTTTATTGAGGAGTGGCGTATGTGGTTCCTAATTTGGAGTATGCTAAAGCTCTGGATCGGCATAGCCGTCTATGCGGGATATTTTGCAGCGTTTTATTACTGGTACGTGGGAGCTCTACCGCTGCTGTACTTGCCTTTAGTGCTTGCAGTAATTTGGGTGGTTAGTTGGGTCATCGTGATTTTGACAAGAGTTTTGGATCATGCCTTTGGGCTTTCGATTTTCCCTAACGATAGAAAACCATGATCTGATAATGTAGTTTGCGCGTACTCAGAAACAGCGAACTGAAACGTAACTGCCAGACCCGAATCTGTCCGCAGATGGACGAACGTAATTCGTGATACTGGATTGCTGAATTTCTTGAATTGATTTTGCGGATTTCTTACGCGGCAAGCCGTCAGGTCCGACAACTGCCCAGAGTTCATCGCCGCACATCTGCAGGACTGGTTGAAAAAGGTTGGCATCCGACTGATGTAGATCTAACCTGGGAGCCCTCGGGAGAACGGATACAATGAACGCTTCAACGGAACGCTGGGACGAGAAGTTCTGAATGGTGAGTGGTTCCACAGCATCAGGCAGGCGCAAGTCGCGATCAATGTTTGGCTTAGACAATATAACCAGATCAGGCCTCATCACGCTTTGAACATGCGTCCACCAGTGCCTGAAACCTTATCAGAGAATCCTCAAATCACTTGAAGAAAAGACCGGAAAATCCCGCAGTCAACTTTTTCGAGAGGCGTCAAAAGTTCTGATCCAAGCACGACATGGAAGCGACACAAACGAGGGCAGGGCGGATGACTGACGATTGGCGTGGCCAACTGTCGCCGTATCCAAGCGACAAAGGAGTAGGAGTTAAAAGTTGAAGAACTGGTTTGGAAAGACGATTTCGGTGTAGGGGCTTGTTTTGGCGGCGATCCCAATTGGGCAGTGGTTGTCTGAAGCTGAAGATAGAAAAATAGATCGCTTATCCACGATTTTGCAGGCACATGCGAGTTGCGCAGATCGTCCTACCTTCAATGAGAGCGAAGTGCCGACAACCGACATTGAGCTGCTTCAAAACGCGCGTCTTTCGCCTGAGCATCTTGACGAAATGTGGAATACACTGTGCTCCGAAGTGACGACGCATCTTTGGGGTTGAATCTGGACTGCCAGTGCCAATCGACATTGTTTGGCGACCATCAACCGAATGAAGTATTCAAATTAGAGGAGCCAAAGTCTGGAATGAGCCCAAATTGACGAATGCTGCGACCTGCATGAACGTCTGCTAAGCGGATGCGAGACTACTTCGTTTCCAATCGGAACTTCAGGAACCTCTCTCCCTCGTAGTCGACATCGCCAATGTGCTCTGCACCTAGTCTTCCGAGCGCTCCAAGGTTCTTCCTGGATGGTGGCAGCAGAAACGTCACAAACAGAATGCGGTCGTCAGCGATGGCGAAATCTATAGCCTTCTTTGAAATGCGCCTACCAAGGCCAAACGCATCCGGTCGCAAGACAAGCCCAAAATCCCACTCGTCACCTTCCTTCTGAAAACCGCCCCACCCAACATATTTGCCGTCGGACTGAAACGCCCAATGCCCGAGCCCATCCCGCGCCCAGTATTCCTCTTTCATTTTGACAAACTTGATTGCCATCTCCGTGTCCCACGCACCCGTCAAAAGCGGCATATGTTCGCTAACCCTCGGGTCGGACATATGCTTTGCAATCTCGGAAGCCGGTACATCAACCAGCCGAGAAAATGTAATCTCAAGTGTCAACGTATCTTCCCTTATGTCCTTGAATTGCCTTATCCGAGGAGCGACTTGGTCGCAATACGGCCACCTAGCTAGTGATCAGACTCCGACGTGAGGAACCGCCTGTGAGCAAATCCGAATTTCCACCAATCCCAATGAGGGACGATGATCTGGATGCACGCAACTATCATTTTGTCGAGATAGACGGCTCCGACCCTCGCGGAGCAGAAGCGCTGATTGACATCGGCGAGCACGGCATTTCCGTTTTGCCATATTACTATGTTTCAGATGGTTCCAATGCCCCATACGGTCAAAGGATTGATGGCAGCCTTTCTCGCGTGTGGTGTCGCGCCAGCTTGCTACTGATGCTTCGCTCCGCAAACCAAAAACTGTCAGCGTTTAGGTGTGAACTCGTTGTCTATGATGCATATCGCCCAATAGCCACTCAGAGAGGGCTGTGGGCTTGGGCCTTGGAAAAGGTGAGGAAAGACCATCCGGCGCTTTCTGACTCCGAGCTGGAGGTCCTGACCAGTCAGTATAGCTCGGACCCGAGAAGATTTGACCTGGGGGATGCGACCACTTGGCCGATACATACATCCGGGGCCTCAATTGATGTGATGCTTCGCTCGCTTGAGACGGGCAAGGAGTTGGATCTGGGGGCTGCGTTTGATGATCTAAGTGTCGTGGCTCACACAGACCATCTGGAGCAGGCGCTTGATCGTGGTATTATTGGGCCCGATGACGCTGCTTTGCTTAACCGCCGCATGCTATACTGGACCATGACAGAAGCGGGATTTGAGAATTACCCTTCAGAGTTTTGGCACTTTGACTTTGGTAACCAGATGTATGTGCTCAACGCGCGCTCCAAAAACGCCACGTTGAATCGAGCTTGGTACGGCTATTGCGAGCCTCCGGCGTAGTCAGCTTAGAAGCACCCACTATCCAAAGCCGACATTGGAGATGGTTCCAAGAACGGCAGCTTCGTCCGCAAAGCCGTCGTCGTTTGGTTTGCCTTCAAAAGAAAAGAGGCTGGCTATTCTCAAGTAGAAACGCTGGGCACGCTTTGGATCAACACTGGATTTTAGAATCGGCGGAGCAAAACCCAGAACGCCTGCTTTCTATGAGCGAGGAAGAGTTCAGATCAGCCTTGGCTGATGCTGGGTTTTACGCCGACGAGCTAGTCTGTCAGTTCCACTCTTCCGTACGAGAGCTGATTTCTGGGCTGCGGAGTAACAAGCATTGCTGAAGATGTCCGTTATGAGCGCTCAGCAACCGTAGGTTTGCGTCAATTCACTATTGGCGTATTCTGCTCAGAAATTCATATCGACGGATTCATGAAGCGAGAAGCTACCTGTTCATGCGGCGCACTACGAGTGATTTGCCTAAGTGACCCCGAGCTTGTGTCACTATGCCATTGCAAAGAGTGCCAGAAGCGTACAGGCGCTCCGTTTGGCATCGCAGCCTTCTTTCAAAGAAAGAATGTTGAAGTTCATGGACACTACAAGAGCTATGAGCGCTCGTCAGATGCGGGCTTTGGCCTGACATTCCACTTTTGTACTGAGTGCGGCTCTACAGTTTTTTGGGAGCCATCTCGCAAACCGGATATGGTCGCGGTTGGTGTTGGTTCGTTTGGCGATCCGGATTTTCCCGAGCCCACCCAAGAAGTACATGTAGATTGTCGTCACACCTGGGTTCGCACACTGGGCTGATGGCCTATAAATGGCCGCTTCGTCCGCGATGCAGTCATTGGCTCATATAGCATTATTGCAATTGTAGGGCAGCGCAGCCCTGATACGAAAGGCTATGGACCTGCCTTAGCCAGTGGGCGTAGTGCTGCTCTGCGCCGATGTCGGGGCCTCTACGGGGCAACAGAGAGCTCAGATGGATTGTTCCGTGATGCTTAGAATGTCAATTTTCTTGGAAAATTAGATTGAGGTGCCTTTGCGTTCAGTTAATTCAATCGCGGGCGTAGCTCAGGGGTAGAGTTATCCGCAAAAGCGAAGCTTTGTGCACCTTGCCAACTTGACTTGTTCACACTCAAATTGTGAACGCCATTGCCCAAAAACGAAACAAGGGCTACAGTTTTCACTGTAACCCTTTGTTTCCATTGGAGCGGGCGATGAGATTCGAACTCACGACCCTAACCTTGGCAAGGTTATGCTCTACCCCTGAGCTACGCCCGCATCCGTTGGTGAAGCGTGAAATATAAACTCCGATCCAATCCTGCAAGCGCTAAATCGGTATTTTGCAAAATTTTCGTACGCGCAGCCCGTGCCCGCCCCGTTCATTCAAATATCGATCGGGTCCTGCGGGGCGGGCGTGCTTAGGGCATCGGGCTTCTCAGGCGTTTTGCGCCGAATGATGATGTCGCCATTGGGCAGCACTTCGGGCGGGTGGTAGCGGTCGAGGTCGCGCAGCTGGTCTCCCAACTGGTCCATGAAGGGTGCGACGTCGTCCTCCAGCTGGGTAAACAGGTCGCGCAGGCTCTCGGCCAGCTCATCAAGCCCTTCAAAAAGCGGCGGCTCCGGGTCCTGCGCCGCGGCGGGCACCACACATGCGGCAAGCGTCAAAGCAAAGACATATTGTTTCATGGCGCCAATATAAGCGTTCAGAGCGCAATATCCAAACTCACCGGAAAATGGTCCGATGCGGTCAGCAGGTCGGACCTCAGCGCCGCGTTGCCCCAGCAATCGGGGTCATCAAACGGGTGCCAGATATGCCAAACCGGCTGTTTCGCGGCCAGATCGGGTGACACCATGATGTAATCCAACAACGCGTTCAGGTATCGGTTCTGGTCGCGCAAATGAAACCGCGATGTGGTGCGCCCGGTCCCGATCCGTCGTGACAGCGCGTCAAGCGCGTGCGGGTCGACCATTTGCGGCGCATCCGGGCGGCCAAGCCCCATCACGATTTCGACGCTGGAGCGGCCAAAGAGCTTTTCATACTCGTCCAGCCCCGGCCCGTCGTTGAAATCGCCCATCACGATCAAAGGCGCGGCCTCAGACAGCAGCGCATCGACGCGTTCGCGCAGCCAGATGCACTGCGCCAATTGCTTGCGCCGATTGGCAATCGATAGCCGGATCACTGCGTCGGCATTGCGCGCGCCATGCGGTGCTTTCGATTTCAAATGCGCCCCGATCAGGCGTAGCTCAGCCCCTGATTTAAGCCGTAGCGCGACCTCCAAAGGGGGTTTCGAGAACGTAACATGGTCCTGCCGGTCATCAATATCGAGGTCGATCTTGAACACGCCGTCAAAACGCGGGGCATCGCCTTTGCCACCCTTAAGCGGGCCCTGTGGGTCGTGGCGCGCCTCCATCTGGTCGGGGTCATAAAGCAGCGCGATCTCTTGCTGCGTGTCATTGCTGAACCCGATCAGCGCCTTTCGCGCGCGCAGATCGAACTTGCGCGCAAATGTTTCCAACGCAACGATGCCGCTGCGTTTGGCGCTGCTGTCGGGCGCCTCGATCACCATCACCGCATCGGCATCCATCGCCTGAAACACCGCGCCCAACGCCGCAAGTTGCTGTGATTTGGTGACATCGCGCCGCCCCGACCAGCTGTCATCGTCAATCAGCTGACCCGCATCATCAAACAGGTAGGTGAACCACTCCACATTATAGGTGGCCAGCCTCACGCAGCCGCCTCGGAGATTTCTTCCCAAGCGCGGTTGATCATCACCAGCCGTTTTTCGGCCAATTTCACCGCCTCTTCCGGCAGGCCACGTGCCAACATCCGGTCAGGATGGGTCTCACGCACCAAAGCGCGCCAAATCTGGCGAACTTCCTCCAGCGACATTTTCGGGTCCGCGCCCAGCACCACATAAGGATCATGATCGGCATCGGGTACGTAGCGTGCGCGCAACGTCTTAAACTCCGCGCTGGTCATGCCAAACACGCCCGCGACGACGGCCAAAAACTGATCCTCGGCGTCGTGATAATTGCCGTCAGCAATCGCGATGTGAAACAGCCCTTCCATCAGGTCAAACAGCGTATCATGACGGTCGTCAAACATCGCGGCGATCTTGCGGGCGTAGCTGTCAAAGCCTGCCACATCTTGCCGCGCAAGGTTGAAGACCCGGGCTGCATGCGCCTCATCCTCCGGCGGGATGGTGAAAACCTCGCGGAAGGCCGCGACCTCGTTTCGCGTCACTTGCCCGTCGGCTTTGGCCATTTTGGCGCCCAAAGCCACCACCGCGATTGTGAAGGCTACAGTGCGCTCAGGCTCCGCCCGCAGGCGGTCAAATACAGCGGCCAGCCCTTCGCCATTGGCAAGGGCAGAGAGTGCTTCGGCAATGCGGTCCCAAATCGACATGGGGGCACGCTACCCCAAAGCCACGGGGAATGTCAGAGGCTTTTCTGCATCAGCACAAGATCGAGCACACGGCCAAATTTTTCCCCGATTTCAGGCAGATGGCCGGTTTTTTGGTATCCTTGGGTCGCGTGAAAGTGAAGTCCTGCAGCATTTTCGCCAGAAATGC
The DNA here is from genome assembly GCF_055693445.1 of Litoreibacter sp. JB4-2. Lineage (NCBI taxonomy): Bacteria > Pseudomonadati > Pseudomonadota > Alphaproteobacteria > Rhodobacterales > Roseobacteraceae > Litoreibacter > Litoreibacter sp. JB4-2. The sequence goes on along the minus strand of NZ_CM146334.1, from coordinate 1,047,487 downwards.
CGCCGACCATGACCCGAACCCCTTGATCGCGCGCGATATCTTCAAGCGCGCCCAGCAGTTTGGCGCCTAACCCCGCGCCACGCGCTTCCTCCGCCAGACAGATCGAGTGTTCCTTGACGGATGCGTAGCCCTTGCCGCTGCGAAACGGACCAAAGCTGGCGAAGGCTATGATGCGGCCCCCCTCCTCGGCGACCAGATAGGCGTCGGCTGCCGCAATAGCCGCCATGATCTCAGCCTCGGTCTTGTCATCGGGCAGAAAGGTGATGGTCGTGTCGCGGATGATCTGGTTGTAGATTGGCAAAATGCCCACCGCATCTTCCGCGCGGGCAGGGCGGATCACAGCGCTCATTCCAGCCTGACCTCGCCATTCGGACCATCAAAAATGGCCACCAGTTTCGGCTCCGGCGCGGGCATGAATTGCACTGTGTCGCGCGGCATCATTGGCCCCAGCAGTTCTGCCATCTGCACGGCTTCAGGGTGGTGCAGCGTTAGCCGCATCAGCCGCAACCCGCTGTCGGGCAGCGTGTCTGTCGGATGCGCCTCGCCTTGCCATTCGATGATCGCGGGCGCCCAACCGCCCCAGGGCAACACGCCGTCATCCGGGACCGCCATCTTCCAGCGCAAATCCCCGCGTTGCAACGCTATAGGCGTTCCAAACCCGTCCGGCAGGTCAGCCAATGCGGCCTCAATATCATCGCAGCGCAAAATCCAGTTGGTCAGGCGCGGCGCGCCTTCGAAATGGTCGAGGTTGAACCACCGGGGCCGCCCCGGGGCGCGGGCCTCAGGGTTGATCGCGATCAGCTCAAAGTAGAAATCCGGGCCCATCCCCGTCAGCCGGTTATGCGTGCCCATGTCGGGGTGCTGGCCCTCGACCGGCAGCGCCACGCCCAGCAAGCCCTCTACAATCGGCGCGCCGGTGTTCAGGGCAACGCAGCTCATCGCAATATGGTCTAGGCTCAATCGGGTCATGCAGCCAGCCTACCGCCGCAAAGCCGCGCTTGCCAAGGGCGCAAAGCGCGGGCAGAAACGCGCCATGACCGATTTGGCCGCCCTCAAGTCCGACGCCCGCAAAGCCGCCTTCGCACGCCGCAAATCCGCCCGCTCGGCTGCGGCCGACGCGCAGGCCGTGGCGCATTTGCTGGGCGTATTGATGCCGCACAAGGGCAAACCCATGGCGGGCTACATGCCTATCCAGACGGAGGTCGATCCGCGCCCCGCAATGGCCGCCCTGCAAGCCTTCGGCCCTGTTGGCGTGCCGGTGATCGACGGCAAGGGCCAACCGCTGAGCTTCAAGTCCTGGTCGCCTGAGGCGCAGATGGTCGACGGGCCGTTCGGGGCCAAAATCCCCGCCAAAGGCGCGCTGATCACGCCGCAAGTGGTCATCGTCCCGCTGGTGGCGTTCACGCGGCAGGGCCACCGGCTGGGCTATGGCGGCGGCTTTTATGACCGCACGCTCGAAGGGCTGCGCGCGCGCGGGCCGGTCACGGCCATCGGCTACGCCTACGCTGCGCAAGAGGCCGAAAACCTGCCGATGGAGCCCACCGACCAGCCGCTCGATCTGATCGTCACCGATCAAGGCGTGATCACCCCACAGCCCTAATTGAATTGCGCAACCGCGCGGCACCGCGTAGGAAACCGCTATGAAGCTGCTCTTTTTAGGCGACGTCATGGGCCGCGCAGGCCGCGCCGCGATCACCACTCATCTGCCCCAGCTGCGCGCCGCGTGGAAGCTGGATTTCGTTGTGGTCAATGGCGAGAACGCAACAAACGGCGCGGGCCTGTCACCGGCCCATGCCAAGGACATGCTGGCCGCTGGCGCCGATTGCCTGACGCTGGGCGACCATGCGTTTGATCAAAAAGACATGCTCAGCTTCATCACAGAGGAGCCGCGCATCATCCGCCCCCTCAACTTCGCCAAAGGCGCGCCGGGTGCGGGCGCGCGGGTGTTTGAGGCCACGCGCGGGCGCAAGGTCCTCGTCAGCCAAATCCTGGGGCAAGTCTTCATGAAACGCGCCTATGAGGACCCGTTCGGCCAGATCGAGCAGGCCTTGAAAACACACATTCTGGGCGGCGCGGTTCAAGCCTCCATCGTCGATGTGCATTGCGAAGCCACATCAGAGAAAATGGCCATGGGCCATTGGTGCGACGGGCGCGCCTCTGCGGTGATCGGCACCCATACCCATGTGCCCACGGGTGACGCCATGGTGCTGCCAGGCGGGACCGCCTACCTGAGCGATGCGGGCATGTGCGGCGACTACAATTCGGTAATCGGCATGGAAAAGGCCGAACCTATGCGCCGCTTTGTGACCGGCATGGTCAAGGGTCGCTTTGTGCCCGCAGGCGAGGAAGCCACGCTCAGCGGGCTCTACGTCGAAACCGATGATCGCACCGGAAAGGCCACCAAAGCCATCCCCGTGCGTCAAGGCGGGCGGTTACAGCCCTCGGGGCCGGAACAGGCCTGAGCCCATGCGCGAAAAGCTGGGTCTCTTTGCCATTCTGGCGGTGCTTGGGGCAGGGTGGGGGCTTACCCAGCCGCTCACCAAAATCGCCGTCAGCGAAGGGTATCGCCAATTCGGGCTGATCTTTTGGCAGCTGGCCATTTCGGCGGCGCTGATGGGCGCGATTGCCGTGGTCACGCGTCGGTCGCTGCCGCTGACGCCCGCGGCGTTCAAAACCTACCTGATCATTGCGCTTATCGGCACGGTCCTGCCGAACGCGGCCTCTTATCAGGCGGCGGTCTATTTGCCGGCGGGCATTCTGTCGATCCTGCTGTCGTTGGTGCCCATGCTGGCGCTGCCGGTGGCGCTTGCGCTGGGCAATGACACGTTCGAGCTTCGTCGCTTGCTGGGCCTTTTCTTAGGCCTCATCGCCGTTTTGCTGATCGCACTGCCGGAGGCCAGCCTGCCGGACCGCGCGATGCTCGCCTTCCTGCCGCTGGCCTTGGTTGCCCCGTTTTTCTACGCATTTGAGGGCAATTATGTGGCCCGCTGGGGCACTGCCGGGCTGGACCCGGTGCAGGTGATGCTGGGCGCATCGCTTGTTGGAACGCTGATCACGCTGCCGCTGGCACTGGTCAGCGGCCAATGGATTGACCCGCGCGCGCCTTGGTCGCTGCCCGATGGCGCTTTGGTGCTCAGCTCCGTCATTCATGTGCTGGTCTATACTGGCTATGTCTGGATCATCGGCAGGGCCGGATCAGTCTTCGCCGCGCAGGTGGCCTATCTGGTAACGGGCTTTGGCGTCCTTTGGGCGATGTTGCTGCTGGGGGAGCGTTATTCGCTCTGGGTTTGGGCCGCCTTTGCTGTCATGTTGGTTGGGCTATCCTTGGTGCAACCACGCGCGCGCACTGACACAACCCGCTGAGACCCGCTAACACTATGGATCTTTTTGCTTTTGACCAAACCACCCAAGCCATCATCGCGCTCTGCGTTGTGGCAGGTATGTTTGCCCTGTTCCTGCGCGAATCCTACCCGACGGAGGTGGTCGCCCTAGGCGGGGTGGCCGTGCTGCTGATCACCGGCGTGCTGCCTTATGAGGCGGGCCTCTCGGTTCTATCCAACCCCGCGCCATGGACCATCGCCGCCATGTTCATCGTCATGGGCGCTTTGGTCCGCACCGGGGCGCTGGATTGGTTCACGCAGGCCGCTGACGCCCGCGCGGCGACCAACCCGGTTCTGGCGATTGGCGCGCTGATGGCCTTTGTGGTCGTGGCTTCCGCCATTGTGTCGAACACGCCCGTTGTGGTGGTCATGATCCCTGTCTTTGTGCAGCTCGCCAAAACCATTGGCGTGTCGCCGTCGAAAATGCTGATCCCGCTCAGCTACGGGGCGATCCTTGGTGGCACGCTGACCCTGATCGGCACTTCTACAAACCTCTTGGTTGACGGTGTTGCGCGCGAAGGCGGGTTAGAGCCCTTCACGATTTTCGAGGTCACACCGCTGGGCATCATTCTGGTCGTCTGGGGCATGATCTATCTGCGCTTTATCGGCCCGCGCCTGTTGCCCGATCGCTCCAGCATGGCCGCACTTTTGTCCGACAATACCAAGAAGAAATTCTTTACCGAAGCCGCGATCCCCCCCGAAAGCAACCTGATCGGGCGGGAGGTGATGGATGTTCAGCTGTTCAAACGCCCCGGCGTTCGGCTGATCGACGTGGTGCGCGGCGACCTGTCGCTCCGGCGCAATCTCAAGGACGTCTCGCTGCAAGTTGGCGACCGGGTGATCCTGCGCACCGAAATGACGGAACTTTTGTCACTGCAAGCCGACAAGCAGCTCAAACGCGTCGACCAGCTTTCCGCCGTTGAGACCTCCACTGTCGAGGTGCTGATCACCCCGGGCGCGCGCATGGTGGGCCGCTCGCTAGGCTCTTTGCGTTTGCGGCGGCGGTTCGGGGTCTACACATTGGCCGTGCATCGCAGCAATCAAAACATTGGCCAGCAGCTGGATGATCTGATCGTGCGCGTGGGCGACACGCTACTGTTGGAAGGCGCGCCCGAAGACGTCGCGCGGCTGGCCTCCGAAATGGGGTTGGTCGATGTGGCCCATCCCACCGCGCGCGGGTTCCGCCGCGCCCATGCCCCCATCGCGCTGGTGACACTTTTGGGGATGGTCGGGCTGGCGGGGCTGGGCGTGGCCCCGATCTTCCTGCTCGCCATTCTCGCTGTGGCCACCGTGCTACTGACCCGTTGCATCGACGCGGAGGAGGCGTTCTCCTTCGTTGATGGTCGCCTGCTCGCGCTGATCTTCGCCATGCTCGCTGTCGGCGCCGCGCTAGAGGCCTCAGGCGCCGTCACCCTGATCGTCGAGGCACTTGCGCCCGTGATGATGAACCTGCCGCCGTTCCTGGTGATCTGGGGGATTTATCTGCTGACCTCCGTGTTGACGGAACTGGTCTCCAACAACGCTGTCGCTGTGGTGGTGACGCCCATCGCCATCGGGCTGGCCACGGCCATCGGCATCGACCCGCGCCCCTTGGTGGTGGCCGTGATGGTCGCCGCTTCCGCCAGTTTCGCCACGCCCATCGGGTATCAGACCAACATGCTGGTCTACGGCCCCGGCGGCTACAAATTCACCGATTTCATGAAGGTCGGCATCCCGCTGAACCTCAGCATCGGTATTCTGGCCTCCGCCGTCATCCCGTTCATCTGGCCGCTCTGAGGGAAGGCTCATGCGCACAACACTTGCACTTCTTATCGCCGTGACAGCGCTCACCGGTTGCGACCGCGTCCTTGACCGCGCGTTGAACCGTCCAGACAGCACCATCACCCTGCCGCCGCCCCCGCCTGAACGCCTCGCCCCACCGGTCTTTGCCGTGGTCGATGGCAACCGGGTCATCGCGGAAATGGCGGACGGCGCGCAATGCATCGGGCTGTCGCGCACCGCCCGCCCCGGCGCGGGCTGGACAGGCACGTTCACCGACTGCCCCTATAGCTACACCTACGCCGTGGCCCTCGCAGCGGGCGCGCCGACCGGGGCAATCGTGCTGCAGGAGGTCGTGGGCCCAACCCTGCCCGCCGAGGAGGGCGATATCCCCTTCCGCCCGGTCGCCGAGCTGCGCATTACGGTGAACAATGGATTAGTCTACCGCTTTGAATCCGCTGAAGGATTCTAAAACTGCCCACAGTTTGGGCAGCCATGCAGAATGCGCAATCCCGCTCTTCCGAAACGGAACTTGTCTGCGCGCCTCACTGTGGCCAAATGCCTGTTATCGCTAACACGACAACAGCCCAAAAGAGGAGGCTACATAATGACTGCTTTGATTAACTCCGTATTGACCGCCGCCCAAAAGCGCCGTGCCTATCTTAACACCGCCTATGAGCTGGAAAACCTGCCGCTCGACGTCGCGCTTGATCTCGACATCTACGCAGGCGACGCCCAAAAAATCGCGCGTCAGGCCGTTTACGGCCATTAATAATAGGCGGGCCGTTTACGGCACCTAAAGGCTACAAAGGCCAGAACACCAAAATCGCCGGGATCGACACGGCTACGACAAGGATTTCCAGCGGCAATCCCATCCGCCAGTAATCCCCGAACCCGTAGCCGCCCGGCCCAAGGATCAGCGTGTTGTTCTTGTGCCCGATGGGCGTCAGGAACGCACAGCTGGCCGCCACGGCCACGGCCATCAAAAACGGGTCCGGGTTCACGCCCAAGGACTGCGCCATCTGGATGCCAATCGGTGCGGCCACAATCGCCGTCGCCGTGTTGTTCAATACATCCGACAAGCTCATCGTCACCACCATGAGGATCGTCAGGATCGCCCAGGGCGGCATGCCTTCGGTCAGCGACACCAATGAGCCCGCGATCAGCTGCGTGCCGCCCGATTGCTCCAAGGCCTGGCCCAAGGGGATCATCGATCCCAGCAGCACCACCACCGGCCACTCGATATGGTCGTAAATCTCGGAAATAGGGATGATCTTGGCCAAGACAAAGGCCACAACCACAATCCCCAACGCCACCGGCAGGTAAACCAGCCCGATGGAGGCCGCCAAAACCGCCGCCCCAAACAGCCCAATGGCCAGCCACACTTTGGTGTCATCCGTCACCACCAGGCCCCGGTCTGCCAAAGGCAGGCAGCCCAGCCATTCCGTGACCGAGTTCGCATTCTCAGGCGCCACAAGCAGCAGCAAAATGTCGCCCGTCTGCACTTGGGTCTTGCGGATTTGCGACTTGATCGTCTTGCCCTGCCGCGAAATGCCCATCAGCACGGCCTGCTGGCGCCAGGTCAGCCCGATGGATTGCGCGGTCTTGCTGTTAATGCGCGACTGGTCGGTCACCACCACCTCAATCACCGTCAGCCCGTCATTCTCGGCGCGCAGCATTTCTTCGCGCTTGTCATCGGCAAATTGCAGCGACACGGCGGCGCGGAATTCGTCCAGCGCGTCCGGCGTGGCCTCAAACACAATGATGTCGCCCGCCGCGATCACGCGGTTTTGCCCGGATCCGTAGCGGCGCTTGCCGTCCTGAATGATGCCGATCACGGCGACATCTGCCTTCTCGGCCTCCTCATTGAGGTCGCGCAGGCGGGTGCCGATCAGCTTGCTGGTCTCGGGCACCACCAGTTCGGCGATATATTCAGCGTAATCCTCCATCGGGTCGCCCGACTGGTGCGTGCCGGTGCGCTGCGGGATCAGCCGCCAGCCAATCAGCGCCACAAAGGCGAGCCCCGCAATCGCGGTGATGCCGCCAACGGGCGCGAAATCAAACATCTTGAACGGCTCGCCCAGACTGTCTTGCCGGATGGAGGCGATGATGATGTTGGGCGGCGTGCCGATCAAAGTCACCATGCCCCCCAAAATCGTGGCAAAGCTCAAAGGCATCAGCGACAGGGCAGGGGCGCGGCCCGCCTTTCGCGCCGTCTGAATGTCCACCGGCATCAGCAGCGCCAAAGCCGCCACGTTGTTCATAAACGCGCTCAGCACGCCGCCCACAACGCCCATCAGCGCGATATGCGCCCCCAGCTTGCGCGACGCATCAACCAGCGTGCGCGTGATCAAAAACACCGCACCCGAACGCACCAGCCCGGCAGAGACCACCAAGACCAATGCCACCACCAGCGTTGCCGAATGCCCAAAGCCCGCAAAAGCGTCTTTCGTGTCGACCACGCCCAGCACCACCGCCAGCATCAGCGCAGCGAATGCCACAAGATCGTAGCGCCACTTCCCCCAAAGCAGAAAAATGAACACGCCGCCAAACAGCGAAAAGAGGATGATCTGGTCTGTCGTCATGGGTGCACCATGTTGTAATACCACGCAGGACCGCAAGGGGAGAAAGCCCGATGGCACGACCAGCGCCAAACACATCACTGATGTTGAACGTCAGACAACTTTGCCCCTCACGTCATCATACAACCCAATCTGGAAAAGCGGCCTTTCGTACAAGACACGGCTGATGTCTGCTTTGAGGCCATTCTAACGGTTGCTGCGTTCTGGACCAACGTCTGCTCTGTTTGTTTCTGTATCTGCAGAAGGGGAGTATGTTTCGCTTGAGGGTGAATGAGGCTAATCAACGACTCATATGTGAACGACGTTCATTTTTCTTGATTGAACGACGTTCATGATCTAAGGTCTCAAAATAATCCTCTAGAGGTCATCACTTTGTCTCGTCTAACTTACATAGCTGCGACGCTGTCTTTTGTAATTTTGCCCTCGGTTGCATCGGCTGGATTGGGCGCGGAATTTGTCAGAGCGATAACCCTTACTGCAATCCGAGAATTACTGGTTTGGTGCACATATGCAGTCTTGCTCGGCTTGACCGCCTGGTGGTTGTGGCGTGGAAAGCGGGCCAGATCACTCTTCTTAGGCGTGATTATCGTTGCCGTTGGTTGGATTTATCCGGCGCTCGACCGCATGTCATATGTTGAAGAGCGAGCTGATTTGCATGCAGCATTTGTCAAAGCAGACGAAATCGATATTCGCGGGAAAAGTGTCATGATTATTAAGCGCGGAGCGTGCAGTGACCTGTGCCGGGCGCTGATCAATCATGGCGTTCAATCTGACTTGTACAGGGCGAACCTCACGGCTGAGAATAAAGCTGAATTTATCAACACTGGCCAACTTCCGGATTCCACGTATGTGGAGCGCATGAAGGTACCAAATGACGCCTACCCGACTGGCGAGCATATTCCGGTAAGGGAATTACCTCGTATTGAATATATAATGCTGCTGGACTTCTATGCAGGTCTTGGAGACGCCTTCAGCGATAGGTATCCACCCAAAGTAAAGCCTGAGAATGTAGGGGTATCGGTGCTGTTTGCGCCGGTAGATGGGCTCGAGAGTATTAGCTTCAACACTCTCGAGCCTGACGTTCTCTTGTACTACCATCGGCGCTCATCTCACAAAATCCCTCTGCATCCTTTCAGCCGGTTTCACAGTAGCTTACCAAGTTATCGTGAACGCGATAGGTATTTGGCCGATCTGATATGCCCACGACGCGGTATGCGTCTCTTTCGTGGATGTACCGAACCGAGGTGAGCACCTTCGCGACGTTTAAGATCGGACGACGAGCGGGTCAGAAAGTTGCTGGGCTCACTATGCCATCAACATAAAAAGTTCAGCGATCTGCCCAGTTCGGACATTGGAATTCGTAGTTTGGAAGTCTGCTTCGTCCCGCATAGTGTCCATCAGCGACAATACACTGGAAGTATGATTTAGCTCAGAAACGTGTGACGTTTGGGTTAGTATTGCGTAACGCAGCTTGTTGATCTGACCCAACGACCATCGTTTCGAGACAACCAAAGTGATGTCCTGCAACTCAAACTGCAACCGTCGCGAAATACCGTGAAAAACCAGCGTAGATGTGACCGCAGGGTGTTTCTCTGCTCGACGCAGTCAACATCTAGCGCAGTTTTCTGCGGTTTCTGATGGGTTAATAAGCGGTTAAAAAAATCTGAGATGGTTTTTTAAATCAGTACTTTACGGGATTCCCCGCATGCGGGGTAACGTTGAATGCTGATATTGCCCATTCTTCGAAGCTTGGATAAAGAAAAGGCTGATAACAAAGAAGAAATGGAGAGACCCATGGCTGGCCACTCAAAATGGGCAAATATTCAGCACCGCAAAGGGCGCCAGGATAAGCTGCGCTCGAAGCTGTTTTCCAAGCTCGCCAAGGAAATCACCGTCGCCGCCAAAATGGGCGACCCGGACCCCGACAAAAACCCGCGCCTGCGCCTCGCCGTGAAGGAAGCCAAAAGCCAATCCGTGCCCAAGGACGTGATCGACCGCGCGATCAAGAAGTCCCAGGGCGGCGACGCCGAGAATTACGACGAGATCCGCTACGAAGGCTACGGCCCCGGCGGCGTCGCCGTGATCGTCGAGGCGATGACCGACAACAAGAACCGCACCGCCTCCACCGTCAGGTCCACGTTTTCAAAGAATGGCGGCAATCTGGGCGAGACCGGCTCCGTCGGCTTCATGTTCGACCGCAAGGGTCAGGTTCTCTATCCCGCCGACGCCGGCGACGCCGACACTGTGATGATGGCCGCCATCGAAGCTGGCGCGGAGGATTGCGAAAGCTCGGAAGACGGCCACGCCATCATCTGCGCCGACACCGACCTGAACGCCGTGTCGACTGCACTTGAGGCAGAGCTGGGCGAAAGCGAGTCCACCAAGCTGATCTGGCAACCGACTACTACGACCGAGCTGGACCTTGAGGGGATGCAAAAGCTGATGCGGCTGGTCGACGCGCTGGAAGATGACGACGACATCCAGAACGTCACGGCCAATTTCGAGGCGTCCGACGAGGTGATGGCGCAGCTCTAGCGTTCCGCTCCCCTAAATTGCAGGCCCGGCCGCCTGGACAAACAAAGACGCCGCCCCCTGACAGGGAGCGGCGTCTTTTCGTTCAAGTCGAGGGCTTAGCGCGCAGCTGCAACAGCGCGCTTGGTCAACACGCCCACCAGATGGGCGCGATACTCCGCCGTGCCGTGCAGGTCGTTGATCATATCGCTCGCATCCGGCGACATGCCAGCAACCGCGTCGGCACTGAAGTTTGCAGACAAAGCGGCCTCCGCCTCCGACCAGCGGAACACGCCGCCATTCGATGCGCCGGTGACAGCCACGCGAACCCCATCAGCGTATTTGGCGACGAACACCCCGACCAAAGCAAAGCGGGATGCCGGTTGGGCAAATTTTTGGTAGCTGGCTTTTTCCGGGATGGGGAAGCTGACGGAAGTGATGATTTCGCCGTCATTCAACGCCGTGTCGAACATGCCGGTTGAAAAGTCATCGGCGGCAATGTCGCGCGTGTCAGTCGTGATTGTTGCGCCCGACCCAAGGGCGCCGGCGGGATAGCACGCAGCAGGGTCGTTATTGGCCAAGCTGCCGCCAACAGTGCCTCGGCTGCGTACGGCTGGATCGCCAATGAGCCCGGCGAGCGCTGCTAGGGCGGGGAACTGGCCCGCCGCGTCGGCAGCCACTTGCGCGTGGGTTGTCGCCCCGCCAATGACAAGCGCGCCGCCTTTTTCGCACACACCCACCATCTCGGCCACGCCTGAAAGGCTGACCAGACTGTCGGGTGCGGCCAGCCGCTGTTTCATGGCGGGCATCAGGGTTTGTCCGCCGCCCAGGGCTTGCGCGCCCTCCGCCTTCATGGCGGCGACGGCATCGGCCAAGCTATCTGGTATTACAAAATCAAAGTTATGCATGATCTTCTCCTATTGGTTGTGGGGGCGGGCCGTTACAGCCCGCCACAGATCACTTGTTCATGGCCGCCCAAACGCGCGACGGCGACACGGGCATATCCAGATGCGCCACGTCATGGCCTGCGCGGTTCAGCGCGTCGACCACCGCGTTGACCACCGTGGGTGGGGAGCCGATGGCGCCAGCTTCCCCGCAGCCTTTGACGCCGAGCGGGTTATGCGTGCAGCGCGTCATATGCGAATGGTCGACGACCAGATTGGGCAGATCGTCGGCACGCGGCATAGCGTAGTCCATCAGGCTGCCGGACAAGAGCTGGCCGCTTTCGTCATAGACTGCGTTTTCCAGCAAGGCCTGCCCGATCCCTTGCGCGAGCCCTCCTTGGACTTGGCCCGTAACAATCATCGGGTTCACGACGGTGCCGAAATCATCGACAGCCACCATTGAGCAGATATCGACTTTACCGGTTTCGGGATCGACCTCCACCTCGCAGGCGTAAGCGCCGGACGGGTAGGTGAAGTTGGCCGGGTCGTAGAACGCGGTTTCCTCCAACCCTGGCTCGATCTCTTCGAGCGGGAAGTCATGCGGGATGTAGGCTTTCAGCGCTACGTCTCCGAAACCCACGGTTTTGTTTGATCCGCGCACCGAGAAAACGCCGTCCTCAAAATCAACCTGCTCCGCATCGCTTTCCATCATATGGGCGGCAATCAGCGTGGCTTTTTTGATGATCTTTTCTGTCGCGCGGTAGACGGCCGAACCACAAACGGCCAGCGAACGTGAGCCGTAGGTTCCCATACCAAATGGGATCTTTGACGTATCGCCATGCACGATCTCGACCGATTCTGGGTCCACGCCCAGCATGTCAGCGACCACTTGCGGGAACGCGGTCTCGTGACCTTGCCCGTGACTATGCGCCCCGACCATAACCGAGATATTACCGGTGGCGTTCACCCGCACTGTGGCTGCGTCATAGAGACCGACGCGGCTGCCCAACACACCCACGAGGTTCGACGGCGCGATGCCGCAGGCCTCGATATAGGAGTTAATACCGAGCCCCCGCAACATGCCGCGGCTTTCGCTATCCGCGCGGCGCGCCTCAAACCCTTTGATGTCGGCGAGCCCTTCGAGCCCGTCCATCAAAGCGTCGTAATTGCCGCTGTCATATTCAAGACCGGCGGCCGAGGCGAACGGGTACTGATCAGGTTTGACGAAGTTCATGCGACGGATGGCGATTGGGTCCATCCCCAGTTCCCGCGCGCATTTGTCGATGACGCGTTCGAGGGAGTAAGTGGCCTCCGGCCGCCCCGCGCCGCGATACGCATCAACGGGCGCGGTGTTGGTGAAGACCGCCTTTACGTTCACATAGACGTTGGGCACGGTGTAGTTGCCCGCCATCAAAGTGCCATGCAGGAAGGTCGGCGTCGCGGTCGAAAAATTCGACAGGTAGGCGCCGACATTGGCGTAGGTTTCCGTGCGGAAGGCAATGAACGCGCCGTCTTTTTCAGTGGCCAATTCGATCTTGGTGACGTGGTCGCGGCCATGCGCGTCTGTCAGGAACGCCTCGGACCGGCTGGCGGTCCATTTGACGGGGCGGCCCAGTTTCTTGGCGGCGGAAAGCACCAAAGCTTCCTCGCCATAGTGGTAGATTTTGGAGCCGAACCCGCCGCCGACATCGGGGGCATGCACCGTCAGCTTGTTTTCAGGAATGCCCAGCACAAAGGCGGAGATCAAAAGCCGCGTGAGATGCGGGTTTTGCGACGTTGTGGTCAGGCGGTAGTCGCCGGTGCCAGGGTCAAATTCGCCAATAGAACAGCGCGGTTCAAGTGCATTGGGCACAAGCCGGTTATTCACAAGCTCCAGCGTTGTCACATGTGGGGCGGCCTTTATCGCGGCATCAGTCGCTTCCCGGTTGTCTTCGATCCAACCCCAGTCAAAGCAAAGGTTGTCCGTAAGCTCGTCATGCACTCGGGTGCCTGCATCTGCGACGGCAGCTTTCATATCGATGACAGCGTCATGTTCTTCGATATCGATTTCAATCGCTTCAGCCGCGTCCATCGCTTGTTCTTGCGTCTCAGCCACCACGGCGGCGTAGGCATCGCCCACATGGCGCACCTTGCCATGAGCAAGTACCGGGCGCTTGGGCTCCTTCATTGGGGTGCCGTCGCGGTTGTTGATCAGCCAGCCTGCAGGGTTGCCGCCGACCTCGACGAAATCCTCACCAGTGAACACGGCCAACACGCCGGGCATGCCCTCGGCCGCCGATGTGTCGATGCTTTTGATCGTGCCGTTTGCCACCTGACTGCGCGCGAAGACGGCGTAGCTGGTGTGGGTCGGATTGAAATCATCGGTGTACTTACCGCGTCCGGTCAAGAACCGGACATCCTCGCGGCGCTTCGTTGCAGCGCCAATTCCTCCGTCTGCCATGTCTCAAGCCTCCCTTATTCTGCGGCCACGGCAACGGATTGTCCGCTGGCGGCCATGATTGCGTTGACGATGCCCTGATATCCAGTGCAGCGGCAGATATTGCCTTCCAGATAGTCGCGTATTTCCGCCTCAGTTGGGGTCGGATTTTCTTTTAGAAGGGCGGCTGCGCTCATGATCATGCCCGGCGTGCAAAACCCACATTGTAGCCCGTGATGGTCTTGGAAGGCCTGCTGCAACACGGTGAGCGACCCATCGGACAGTGCCTGGCCTTCAATCGTGTCGACCTGCGCGCCTGCTGCTTCAACGGCGAACATTGTGCAAGACTTTACGGGTTTCCCGTTCACATGGACAACACAGGCGCCGCATTGGCTGGTATCGCAGCCGACATGGGTTCCGGTCAGGTTCAGCGTCTCCCGCAAGGCGGCGGACAGCAAAGTCCGGTTTTCGACCTCTGTGGACATCTCGCGCCCGTTGATGGTCATGGTTACATTTGGCATTTTTGGCCTCCCTGGCTTCGGCTGGGTCTATGTCTGCACAACTAAGAGCGCCACGTTGGGCGCGGTGCGTCAGTCTAGAATGTTTGTGTCGTTGAATGTGTCATGTGCTCTCCCAATCACATGGGGGAAGGTGATCAGCGTGCGCAGAAGCTGTGAAGGGGAGGGGAGCAGTCGGTCGCGGCAGCTGTCTCAGATCTGAGACAGATGTGCGCGCTATTCGCTCAGCCCGAGCTGGCGCATGCGCCGATAGAGTGTTGCGCGGGATATTCCAAGGCTGCGCGCCGCCTGCGACACGTTCTGATCCGCGCGCACCAAAGCCCGCACGACAGCCGCGCGTTCCGCCTTTTGAAAGCCGGACGGCCCGTCTTCGCGGCCGAACAAATCGCTGGCCGGGACGGGCGCAACTGCGCCCTCTAGGGACAAGCCAAATGCCCGTCGCGCGCCGCGTGTGGCGCCGACCACAATGTCGTCACCGTCGATCGCCAACAACATCATGCTGCCGGTGTCATCCCGATCTGCCACCACGATGCGGTCCTTATGGAACGTGTCGCGGAAATTATCTGCTTCGATCTTGCGCGCGGTTTGCAGCACCATCTCAGAGATCAAGCCGTTGATCGCCTCGGTCTGATCTGCGCGCGCCGAGGACACGTCAAGTGCCGCTACGACCTGTCCATCTGCGCCGTAGATCGGCGCATCAATGCAGCTCATCTCGGTATTGCGAGCCATGAAGTGTTCTGCGCGATGAATTATGACGGGGCGGTTTTCAACCAGACATGTGCCGATACCGTTGGTACCCTCAGCGGCTTCTGACCAATCAGCACCAAGACCGAGGCCCCAGCCGTAAAACGCATCACGATCCGCGTCAGAGAAGCGATGATCAAGCACAACCCCATCGCTATCGGTCAGAACAATGCCGCAGCCGGAATTTCCGACCAGCTCGAACAATCTGTCGAGCATTGGTGCGGCGACACGCGTCACCCGCCCAAGCCGGTCCTTGCGCTCTGCGATTTCACTGGCGGTGTGGTAATCTTGAATTTGCTGCGTCGCCGGATCGAGCCCATGACTGACCATAGAGCGCCGCCACGACGCCGCAATCCGCGACCGTGCGGCTGCATCGCCAGAGTTCACCGTGGCGATAATTTTATCAATATGCGCTCCCGTGGATGAGATCGCGTATCCTCCCTTGCGGTCCTGCCGCTACTTAACAAAGTCTAGCGCAGAGACCATGTTTGGCCAAACCTAAATTGGTACATTTCCGGACAAACGATTCTTAAAGGGCCTGCTTTTTAGGCGTTTCCTGTTGTGAAAAACGATCAGTTTTCCATCGAGATAGCGCAACTCTTACACAATTTTAGACGATTTTCTGCAGTTGCGCGCTAATCTATGTTGATTTTGTATAGGCCTTTGCTCAAATTCTATTAGCGATGTGGGTGTTCGATCCGTCACCTTTGGGGCAGGTTTAAAAACCGAAACTGTGATTTCTGGGAGGAACAACATGAAATCTCTACGCAATACGGCTCTTGGCCTGTCTCTTGGTATTGCCAGCGTTTCTGCTGCAATGGCCGACGGTCACGCGAAAGAGCTGACAATCGCGATCGTGAACAACGGTCACATGATCAACATGCAAAAAGTTGCTGAAGCTTACACCGAAGAAACTGGTGTAAAGCTGAACTGGGTGTCGCTTGAAGAAGGCGTTCTGCGCGAGCAGGTCACATCCGACACAGCAACTGGTGGCGGTCAGTACGACATCATCAACATCGGCATGCAGGAAGCTCCGATCTGGGGTGCTGCAGGCTGGATCGAGCCACTTGAGTTCGGTGCTGAGTATGACGTCGACGACATGCTGCCTGCAATGCGCAACGGTCTGTCCCACGAAGGTACGCTCTATGCGGCGCCTTTCTACGGCGAATCCTCGATGGTCATGTACCGCAAGGACCTGATGGACGCTGCTGGCGTTTCCATCGCTGACAACGACAGCTGGGACAACATTAAAGCGGCTGCCGCTGCTGTACACGACCCAGACAACGGCGTTTATGGCGCCTGCTTGCGCGGTAAGCCAGGCTGGGGCGACAACATGGCGTTCATCACTACTATGGTGAACTCTTTCGGTGGTGCTTGGTTCGACGCGGACTACAAACCTGCTTTGGACAGCGACGAGTGGAAAGCTGCAATCAACTTCTACGTTGATTTGCTGGGCAACTACGGCCCTCCCGGCTCGGAAGGTAACTCTTTCAACGAGATCCTCGCGCTTTACAACGAAGGCAAGTGCGGCATGTGGATCGATGCCACAATCGCAGCGTCCTTCCTGGAAGTCGACGGTGTTGCATACGCTCAGTCGCCAAACGCTGGTAACCCAGTGGGCGCGAACTGGCTGTGGGCTTGGGCTATGGCTGTACCAGCTGGCACCGAGAACACTGCTGAAGCAAAAGCCTTCATCGAGTGGGCCACATCCAAAGAGTACATCAAGGCGGTCGCAGACCACCCTGAGTTCGGTTGGGGCTCCGTGCCAACAGGCACACGTGCATCCACCTACGCGTACCCTGAGTTCCAGGCCGCTGCACCATTCGCCGCTGCTGAAATGGCAGCCATTGAATCCGCAGCACCTGAAGCAACTGACATCAAGCCTTACGTAGGCGTTCAGTTCGCAGCGATCCCTGAATTCCCAGAAGTGGGTTCGGCCGTTGCGCAGGAAATGGCAGCAGCTCTGTCCGGTGCGAAATCGGTTGATGACGCCTTGGCAGCAGCACAAGCCGCCGCCGTCTCGATCATGGATGAGGCTGGCTACTAAGCCACCTAGTATCTAACTAAAATGGGTCCGGCGCTACGGCGCCGGGCCTGTCCAAATCCAGTTTTTTCCGATTAGATGGCCGGGCCGTTTGCGCCTAGCGCCGCCGCCTGACAATCGACCCGCGCCTCACATACTGCAATTGGCACAATGTCCGCTTTGTAAGGGATCTCTAGCTATGTCCGACAGAACGATACCTCGCCTGCTACAGACGCCAGCTGTGATCTTGCTGCTGATCTGGATGTTGGTGCCGCTCAGCATGACGCTGTACTTCTCCTTCATCCGCTACGTTCTGAACAGCCTGCGTCGCCCTGAATGGACCACCCCGTCGCTGAGCAACTGGCGCGGCTTCGGCAATTACGAATACGTGCTGAACGCCAAAGACTTCTGGTTCGCGATCCAGAATTCGGTTTTCATCGTGAGCTTCATTCTCATTCTGACGGTCGTGTTGGGCCTTGGCATTGCGGTGCTGGTAAACCGGTCGTTCCCCGGGCGCGGTATCGTGCGGGTGCTGCTGATCTCACCCTTCTTCGTGATGCCTGCCGTGAACGCGGTGCTTTGGATCAACATGATCCTTGACCCGGTTCTGGGCCTGCAGGGCATCGCTGTCGGAGGGCTGAACAACCTGGTAGCCGGCCTGCAGGACTTCCCGGTCTTGGGTAGCTTTTTCTCCCTTTGGCCCGAAATTCAGCCAATTTCGTTCCGGGCGACGCAGACCTCTGCCTATGCTGTGATCATGATGGTGACGTGGCAATGGACGCCTTTCGCTGTGCTGATTTTCATGACCTCGCTGCAATCCGAGGACGAATCACAAAAGGAAGCGGCGACGCTTGATGGGGCGGGACCGTGGTCGCAATTCATCAACCTGACGGTGCCGCACTTGGCGCGACCCATTGCGATTGTGGTGATGATCCAATCGATTTTCCACCTGTCGCTTTATGCTGAGATCGAGATCGTCAGCCGCGGCAACGGCAACAAAAACCTGCCTTATCTGATCGGGGAATTCGCCTCGAACAACATTGGTGCTGCAAGCGCTACGGGCATTTTCGCGGTCATTCTGGCCAACATCATTGCAATCTTCTTGCTGCGCATGGTCGGCAAGAGCTTGATGGACTGAGGGGCAAGACAATGGCAGCTGTGACCGAACGCTCGAAACTTGGAAATGTCTTGTGGCCCGTCGTGGCCTGGGGCGTGGCGCTTCTTTTCTTCTTTCCGATCTTTTGGTTGGTCTTCACCAGCTTCAAGACCGACGCCGATGCGGTGAAGCCCGAATTCCTGTTCTCCTTCACACCGACGTTGGAGAATTACACGAACATGACGCAGAACTACGACTATTGGCGCTTTGCCATGAACTCCGTCATTACGTCGACATTCGCCACTCTGTTTGCGCTGGTTGTGGGCGTGCCCTGCGCCTATGCCATGGCGTTCAATCCGTCACGAGGCACCAAAGATATTCTGATGTGGATGCTGTCCACAAAGATGTTGCCAGCGGCGGCGGTGCTTTACCCTATGACGTTTCTGACGAAGAACTTCCTTGGCATTTTCGACACGCATTTCTTGGTCATTTTGGTTTTGTGCCTGATCAACCTGCCGATCGTGATCTGGATGCTGTTCACCTATTTCAAAGAAATCCCGAAAGAGATCATCGAAGCTTCCAAGATGGACGGCGTCACGACCTGGGGTGAGATCAAGGACATCTTGATCCCGCTGGCCTGGGGCGGCGTCGCCTCGACCGCATTGTTGTGCTTCATCTTCTGCTGGAATGAGGCCTATTGGACCGTTCGACTGACCACGATTGACGCGGCGACCCTGTCGAAACTGATTGAAGGCAACCGGGCACCAGAGGGGCTGTTCTTTGGCCGCCTGTCCGCCGTATCGACCGCGGCAGTCGCACCTATCGTGATCCTCGGCTGGTTCTGCCAAAAGCAACTGGTTCAAGGCCTGACCTTTGGAGCAGTGAAGTGATGTTGAATGCTGCCCCCACGGATCTGACAGGCAAGGTGGCGCTTGTCACCGGCGCTTGCGGTGGGATCGGCGCAAGCGCGGTAGAGCACTTCGCGGCGCAGGGCGCCACGGTCTATGCGACTGATATCGCGGATAGCTTTGTCGGCCCTGCAACCTATGCCAAATTCAACCTGTTGGACGATGAAGGGTTGGAAGCCTGCCTGAATTGGATCGCCGAGATCAAACCCGACATCCTGTTCAACAATGCCGCGATCTTTGACATGGGGTCGGTGCTGGATGCAGATTTAGCGCAGTATGATCGTTTGTTCGGGGTGAATGTCCGTGCCTTTTACGCGGTGATGCAGGCTACCTCCAAATCGATGGTGGCTGAAGCTCGGTCTGGCGCAATCATCAATCTGGCGTCGCAAGCCGGGCACCGGGGTGAAGCGCTGGTGGCGCATTACTGTGCCACTAAAGCCGCCGTCATCAGTTACACGCAGTCGGCCGCTCTGGCGCTTGCACCGCATAACATCCGGGTCAACGCGATCAGTCCCGGTGTCATCGACACGCCAATGTGGAAAGAAGTCGATGCGTTGTTTGCCAAGTTCGAAGACAAGGCGCCTGGCCAGAAAAAGCGCGAGGTTGGCGAGGCCGTTCCGCTTGGCTATATGGGCGCGCCGTCGGATGTTGCGCGCGCGGCGGTTTTCTTGGCCAGCGACCAGTCGGCTTACATGACTGCCCAGACCATCGGTGTCGATGGCGGCAATGTGTTGAGGTAGCGCAATGTCGATTATTGAACCAGAAATCGAAATGGTGGACCGCTCGACCCGGTCTATTCGGTACCTTGAACATGGCTGGCCGACCGAGCTGTGCCGATGGCACGCGCATGAGGAATACGAGCTTCACCTTATTGTCGCCACCCGCGGCAAGGCTTTCGTCGGCGACTATATTGGCGAATTCAAGCCCGGCGATCTGTTCATGACCGGCCCCAATCTGCCGCATAACTGGACGACCGATGAGGTCTGGAAAACGCCTGTTGAGACGCGCGACATGCTGGTCCAATTCAGCCATGACAGCGTAGAGAAACTGGCCGCAGGCTTTCCTGAATTTGCGCAAGTCCTGAGCATGTTGCGGCTGGCCCAATCGGGTATTCAGTTTGAAGGGTTCAACCCGACATTCGCACGCGGCCATTTTGAAGCGATCCGCGATAACAAAGGCGCGGAGCGCATTCTGTCGTTCGTCCGTTTCCTTGTGCGGCTCAATGAGCATGCGGAAAAACGGACGCTTTCAGCCGCAAAGCTGGTACAGCCCGAGGGCGGTTCCAAACACGCGCGGATCGGTGCTGTGGTCGACTATGTGGTTAAGAATTTCCACGAAGAGATCTCGGTGTCTCAAGCCGCTGAGATGGCGGGCATGACGCAGGCGACGTTCAGCCGCAATTTCCAAACGGCGGCAGGGCATAAATTCGTTGAATTTCTGAACAGGGTCCGCATCGGGCAGGCTTGCAGCATGCTTTATGCGAGTGACGATCAGATCACGACAATCTGCCATCAAGCGGGGTTTCAGAACCTTGCGAATTTCAACCGACATTTTTTGAAAGTGAAGGGCATGACGCCGACTGAATACCGCAAGACGGCACGCAAAGACCTGATCCCGGCGGAGGAAAGCACGTCATGAACCGTCCCGTTCACCCAGCTGTTTGGGCCAGTAGCTATGCACGCAAAGACTGCGATATAGGTGTCGTGCATCTTGGCTTCGGTGCGTTTCACCGTGCGCATCAGGCGGTGTATCTCGACGATTACATGGAACGTTCGGGCGACTTGCGCTGGGGCATCGCGGCCGTAAACTTACGGGGCGCTGAGGCGGCTCATTTCGCCCAGGCCGAGGCTGAGACACAGCGCCATGATGGGTATTTTCTGAAATCCGTCTCCGCAGCGGAAGATGTCGACCTGCGCCGCGTGCGCAGCCATGTACATTTCGCGGATTGGAGCCAAGACAGTGATGTGGCGGAGGATCTGCTGGCGCGTGACAGCGTGTCGCTTGTCACTATCACCGTTACCGAGAGCGGCTATTACACCGACCCGCAAGGCATGCTTGATCTGAGCAATGTTTTGATCAAATCGGAGCTTGAAGGCGGGCTACAGCAAAGCATCTACGCCTATTTGCGGGCGGGCCTTTCGCGCCGTAGCGCTGCTGGCGGCGCACAGCTGACAATCGCCTGCTGCGACAACATCCGTCAAAACGGCAAAATGCTGCATCGCAACCTGACGCGGTATCTAGAGACCTCGGGTGATACAAAATTGTTGAATTGGGTCACTGAAAACGTCGCATTTCCATGCTCGATGGTGGATCGGATCACACCGCGTAGCCCGGCATCGCTGGCCTCCGAGCTAAGCGCCTTGATTGGCAGCGAAGTTGCCGCGCCGGTGATGGCCGAAGATTTCGTGCAATGGGTATTGGAAGATCGCGCCGCCGGACCGATGCCCGACTTGGCGCAGGCGGGCGTGACGGTGACCGGCGATGTTGACCCGTATGAGGAAACCAAAATCCGGGTGTTGAACGGTGGGCACACAGCTCTGTGTTATATGGCTGCGCTCGAAGGAGTTGAGACATTTGACGCCGCAATGCGGGTGCCGCATCTACATGCCCATTTCCGTGCCTTTGAGGAAGAAGAGGTGCTGCCTGCGATCACGCTCGCGCTACCCTTTTCCAAGGAAGATTACCTCGACAGCATCGACCGGCGCTTTGGTAACCGCGCGATTGGTGACACCGTTGCGCGCATTTGCGCGGATGGTATGGCCAAATTCCCGATCTTCATTCGGCCGACCATTGAAGGCTGTCTGGCGCAAGGCATCATGCCACGCCACACGATCCGCTCGATTGCCAGCTGGTACGTCTTTGCGCGCCATGTCGCGGCGGGCAAGATCACGTTTGACTATGTTGAACCCAGTTGGGACGCGCTCAGCGCCATGCTGGGCCACGACACGTTCCTGACCTCACCCGTTCTTTGGGGCGAGGTGCCCGAAACCTATCCCGACTTCGCCCCCGCGCTACGTCGCGAAATAGCAGAAATGGAAGCAAAATGGCCGGTTTGACACTGCGCGGCGTGCGCAAAAGCTACGGTGACGTGCAAGTGATGCACGGCGTCGATCTCGATATCGAAGACGGTGAATTCGTGGTGTTTGTCGGCCCGTCGGGTTGCGGAAAATCCACCCTTTTGCGCATGATTGCGGGGCTGGAGGAAATATCTGACGGCTCTGTCGCGATTGGTGATCGGGAGGTCAACGAAGTCGCAGCCGCCAAGCGGGGCGTAGCGATGGTGTTTCAAACCTACGCGTTGTACCCGCATATGACCGTGTTCAAGAACATGGCCTTCGGGTTGAAACAGGCCAAAACTGACCCAGCCGAGATTGATAAACGCGTCCGCGCTGCGGCGGATATCCTGCAGATCACTGACTACCTGGACCGTGCGCCGCGCAACCTATCGGGCGGGCAACGCCAAAGGGTCGCTATTGGCCGCGCGATTGTCCGCGACCCGGAAGTGTTCTTGTTCGACGAGCCGCTGTCAAACCTTGATGCGGCGCTGCGGGTCCAGACCCGGCTTGAGATCGCGCGGCTGCATGAGCGGCTGCAAACGACGATGATCTACGTCACCCATGACCAGGTTGAGGCAATGACGCTGGCCGATAAGATCGTGGTGCTGCGCGACGGACGGATCGAACAGGTTGGCTCGCCCATTGAGCTTTATAACAGGCCAGCGAATGCGTTTGTCGCGCAATTTATTGGCAGCCCGAAAATGAACTTTTTCGAAGCGCATGATCTGACGGAAGGTGCCCATGCCGTGCTTGGCAGAACGCTTGGCGCGCAGGAGCAGATCGGGCTTCGCCCAGAGCATCTGGTGCCCACAACAGGGCAGGATGCCGTCGTTGAAGGCAAGCTGGAGCTGGTCGAGAACCTTGGCGAATATGCCTTGGTGCACCTGATCAGCAAGAACGGTGTCGAGTTCATCGCCAAAACTGAAAAGCCGCCCTCAACATCAAAGGGCGAGACGATTGGCTTCAGCATTCTGCCAGAGCTTGCCCACTACTTCCAAAAGGACACCGGGCTACGGGCCTAGACACCGCCATGCCATGTGCTTGCTAAGCCGCGCTATATCTTTCAAAGATGCGCGCGACAGTAATTTTGGCAAAGCACGTGGCACCTATGACCCCCACACCCGATATTTTGGCGCTGGGCGAAGCGCTTATGGAATTCGTTCAAATTGACCATGACGCGGATGGCCGTCCGCTATACCGGCAAGGGTTTGGGGGCGATACGTCCAATGCGATCATTGCCGC
Source organism: Litoreibacter sp. JB4-2 (assembly GCF_055693445.1). Taxonomy (NCBI): domain Bacteria; kingdom Pseudomonadati; phylum Pseudomonadota; class Alphaproteobacteria; order Rhodobacterales; family Roseobacteraceae; genus Litoreibacter; species Litoreibacter sp. JB4-2. The sequence continues at coordinate 1,024,369 of NZ_CM146334.1, read as the reverse complement.
GGCACGGCAGGGGGCCAGTTGCGGATATCTCAGCGCAGTTGGTGGGGATCCGTTCGGCGAAGCGTTGATGGCGCTCTGGGCGCGCGAGCAGGTTTCTGCGCACGCTATTCGGGTCAAACCGCAAGACCCAACGGGCGCATATTTTGTGATCCCGGACCCGGCAGGGCGTAAGTTTTCCTATGCACGGCGCGGATCTGCGGCGAGCCTTTACGGACCAGATGATCTGGATGAAGCGGCTATTGCCGATGCCAAGATTTTGCATGTCTCAGCATTGAGCCAAGCGATTAGCGCGCCGATGCGCGCTGCGGTGACGCGTGCCGCCGAAATTGCACGCGCGAATGGAACGCTCGTCTCATACGATACCAATCTGCGGTTAAACCTATGGACGTTGGAGGAGGCGCGCACGACGATTGAAGCGTTCCTGCCGCTTGCTGATATCGTGCTGCCTAGCGATGACGAGGCGGAAACGTTGACGGGGCAGTCGGATGAGGCAGCAATTCTGGAGTATTTCGGTGCACATGACCCCAAGGTTTTGATCCTGAAGCGCGGATCAAAAGGCCCGCTGTTGCGCGTCGACGGCGTTATGCAAGCTTTTGAGGTGCCTGTCGTTGAAGCAGTCGATTCAACTGGCGCCGGCGACAGTTTCGCAGGCGGGTTCCTGGCGTATTTCTTGGAAACGGGCGATGCGGCAGAAGCAACGAAGCGCGCGATGCGGGTGGCAGCGGGCACGGTCAGCGGCTACGGCGCAGTTGACCCGATCCCCTATCGCAACGCGATTATCTAAGGGACGGATCACAGATCAAAAAACCTGCTGCTCCTTTGCCATAAGGGCGGCTTGCGTGCGGTTCGATACGCCAAGTTTTGCAAACAGGTTTTTGACATGCAGTTTCACTGTGACTTCGGCAATGTCGAGCTTGCGTGCGATTTGTTTGTTGGACAGGCCCGCGCAGAGCTGTTCCAATGTTTCCAATTCGCGTCGGGACAGCGCTGCGAAAACCCCTTTGGCAGGTGTGGCGGGGCTGGGTTCGCGAAATTCAAACGGAAAGTACCGCTCGCCGGACAGAACAAATGTGATGGCATTGACCAGGCTCCCGGCATTCAACGATTTCGGTAAAAAACCGTCGGCGCCCAGTCCCATGGCACCAGTTGCAATGTCTTTGTTGGCAACGCCTGACATCAGCGCGAGCTTTGTAGTCGGGTAGGCCAGTTTTGCGCGCGACAACCCGTCGAGCCCATTCATCCCCGGCATATTGTAGTCGAGAATAATCATGTCGATATGGGCGTCCCCTGCCATCACCTCCATTGCCGCGTCGAAATCGGGGGCGGTGAATGTTTTGAACGAGCCTTCGCTCTCCAAATAGGCGGCAATCGTGTCGCGAACCAGATCGTGATCATCGGCTATCAAGATGTTCGTCATGTCTCAACTTTTCGTGTCCAGCAGCAGACTTAGGTCATTGGTCTGGAAAAAATATGAAAACCTATACCTAAGTATAGATCACTATTCCAATGACTTAAACGGAACTTGAAATGCAACGCTATAGAAAGCAAGCACTTGCATTTGTTGAGGCGACGAACATGAAGGCCAAAGCCCACTCACGGACCGTGGTTGCCCTCGTTGCTGGACTGTTTTTGCAAAATGCGCCTGTGCACGCGCAGGACGGGGTTGGGTTGCAGATCGCTGCATCGACCTCGGAGCGAGTCGAGTGGACGCTGGGAGAGCTCGACGCGCTGGACCAGGTCACCTTCGCCACATCCACAATCTGGACAGATGGCGAGGTGACCTTTTCCGGCGTCGCACTAAAGACCCTTTTGCAAGAATTCGGTGTTCCAGGTTCTGCGGTGACATTGATCGCCTTGAACGATTATTCTGTGACAATTCCGGTCGATGAATTGGAAGATGAGGCACCGATTATCGCGACGCGTATGAATGGCGCCCGCATGTCTGTGCGCGACAAAGGACCCTTCTGGGTGGTTTTCCCTTACGATTCCGATCCCGCCTACCGGACCGAGCTGGTCTATTCGCGCAGTATTTGGCAACTCAACCGCGTAAAAATTCTCGATTGAGCAGCAGCCGCGGTTTAGGGTCGCCTGAGCTGGGAGACCCTCGTTGAAGCCAACACAATCCGTATTCAGAGCCGCCATTCTGGCCAGCATCTTTGTGTTGGTGCTTGCGCTTGTCGCAATGGTGACGTCGTTGGTCGGCCAATTGCGTGGCCTGTCGACGGCCAACACGGACAACATGCAATGGAGTATCTCTCAGGTCGATACAGAGATCGCCAACCTTTCGGCGATCCTGTCGCAAAAACTGCTCAAGGTGGATGGCTTTAGCACCGAAAAAGTGAAATTGCGCGCCGACATCACAATGAGCCGGTTGAACATATTGAATGCCGGCCGCGTTGGTCGCGTATTCGAAGGCAACGCGGAAGCGCAGGCATTGCGCGCCCCGATCCGCCAGTTTTACGAAGATGCCGTTGCCATTTTGGATCGATCAGAGGTCTTAAATGACACGGATCTGCGTGAGCTTTTGGCACTTACAGAAGAGATCCGCCCGAGCATTCGCCGCATGGCCGTTTTGGGCGTCGAAATCAGCGGAACGAACACGCAATTGCGACGCCAAGAGTTTTTTGTCCAATTGGCGCGCACAGGCTGGCTGGCGGTGGGGTTGCTGGTGTTCATGGGCGGCCTGTTGCTGTTGCTGGACCGGCTGTATTTGCGCGCCGTTGACCGCGATCAAAAGCTTCTGGCGTCATCGCGCGAGTTAGCATCGACGATCTCGGCCTCGCTCGATGCGATTGTGACTGCTGATGACCAAGGCCGCATTGTTGGGTTCAATGAGGCTGCAGAACAGGTCTTTGGATGGCGCGCGCACGAGATTGTTGGCAAGCCCATGGAAGGAACGATTATCCCCGCCCGGATGCGCGACGCCCATAGCGCCGGGATGATCCGGTTTCGTGACACGGGGCAGCGTAAAATGGTCGATAGCGGCCGGGTTGAACTTCCAGCACAGCGCAAGAATGGCGAAGAATTCCCAGTTGAGCTGAACATTACCTCGGTCGAACAGGACGGTGGTATGCGGTTCATTGCCTATCTTCGCGATATCAGCGCGCGCAAGATCGCCGAACAAGACCTGATCGACGCGCGCGACCGTGCCGAACGCACCGACAAGGCAAAGTCGCAATTCTTAGCCGTTATGAGCCATGAAATGCGGACCCCGCTCAACGGGATATTGGGCGTTCTTGATTTGCTTAAGACGACCCGTTTGACCCAAAAACAGGCGCGGTATGCACAGATTGCAACAGCGTCGAGCGAAATTCTTTTGGAGCAGATCAACGAGGCGCTCGATATCACCCGCATTGAAACCGGCAGCTTGCTTTTGTCACCGCAAGAATTCGACCTTGCGGCGCTCTGCCGTCAGATCGTCGACGTATTGGAACCGCTTGCCATCGAAAAGGGGCTAAGCTTGATGCTGCGGCTCGATCCGGCGGCGGAGGGGGTGTTCTGGGGGGACAGCGGGCGCATCCGGCAAATCCTGACAAACCTTATCGGCAACGCAATCAAATTTACCGATACGGGCGACATAGTGGTCAGTGTCTCCGCTATAAACGGACCAGACGAAACGCAACTGAGCTTCGCCGTGCGTGACAATGGACGCGGCGTAGCGCCCGAACACCAAGAACAGATTTTTGAGGATTTCGTAGCGATCTCGGATGGCGAAGGACGTCAAAGCCGGGGCGACGGTCTGGGCTTGGCCATCTCACGCCGCATCGCGCGTCAAATGGGCGGAGAACTCAAAATCAAAAGCGATCTCGGCCAAGGCGCCACATTCACGTTCAGCCTGCCGGTGAACCGCGTGGCCCAAAGCGAAGTACTCCCTTCCAAAGAGCAGACTGCCGTGGCCGCAACAAAATCTGAGGCCGGGCTGAACGTCTTGATTGTCGAAGACAACAGCATCAACCGCCGCGTTCTGAAAGATATGCTGGTCGGACTTGGCCATAAACCGTGTGAGGCCGTCAACGGAGCCGAAGGTGTTTCTAAGGCGAATATGCGCAGTTTCGATGTGATCTTCATGGATATTTCGATGCCCGAAATGGACGGTATCGAAGCAACGCAACGCCTGCGCGTGGGCGAGGGCCCCAACAAAAACACACGGATCATCGGGCTGACCGCACATGGTCGCGAAGAATATCGCGCCAAGGCCGAGGCGGCGGGCATGGACAGCTTTCACACCAAACCGATCCGGTTGGAGCTGTTGCGCCGCGTGCTGCGCGATGCTGATCCGGTGCAGGTTTCCTCGCCCGATCAAACTGCGATTGATGAACTTGTTCAGGCTTTGGGCGTGGTTCGTGTGGCCGACACGGGTCGCCAGTTTTTCGATGAATTACAGGCGCTGTGCCACGATACCGAGAACGGCGATTTGACGCGTGATCGTGCAGGTCTGGTCGATGCGGCCCATAGGGTGAAGGGCGCCGCGCAATTGCTGGGGTTTGATGCACTGGTTCAGCTATTGCAGGGCCTTGAAGATGGCGCCGCAAACGCGGATGAGGCCGATTTGAAAGCACTTATCACGCAATTGTCCGCGCGTGCTAACACGGAACGCGGCGCATTTGAGAACCGATTGGAAACGTTGCAATCAAAAGATGCCTAGGGGAGGTCGGCAGCCACAACGCCGCCGACCAAATTTTCACGCATGAGTTTTTCTAAAAGCGTCGCGCGCGGTTGCGCAAGCTGCTCGAAATATGTGTTCCGCTCGCGCGCCTCTATTCGCGCTACCTGAACGGCTTCGGCAGGCGTGATCGCTTGAAACCTGACGCTGTCGCCTGCGCGCATTTGGACCAAACGGTCTTGATCCTCCGCGATCACAGTCGCAATTTTAGGATACCCGCCGGTTGTGCCGTGATCGGCCAAAAGCACCGTCGCGACCCCGTCGCCCGAAACCTGAACCGAGCCGCGCAAGATAGGCTCAGACGGAATCGATAAGGCGCCGATGGGTGTCAAAGCCGGACCTTTCAACCGCATTCCCATACGGTCATAGGCGTCGCTGATTGTGAAGCTTTGGTTGAGAAGCGCATGAAGCGCCGCTGTATCGAAATGATGGTCCTGCGGGCCGATGGTGACGCGAATGGCCTTCGATGATTTGGCGATTGAGGGCAGGGGGACCGGGCCCTCACGCGCAGGTTCCACTCTGGCGTCCGCGACAGCTAGCACTTGCCCCGCAACCAACGCGCCGCCGCCAAAGTTGGTCATTGAGGCTGTGGCCGCGGACCCCAGCCAGGTGTCCGATTTCAGCGTGCCTGCGACTGCGACATAGCACCAGCTTCCTGCTGTGCCGCCGCGAATGGTCAGTGATTGGCCCGCTGTCAAACTGACGACGTGCCAGCCGGACAAACTTTGTTCTTTTGTTTTGAGCGCGAAATCACCACCACAAACGGCCAAAGTCACGTCGCCTTGAACGCATTCCAACACCAGTCCACCAAGCGAAACCTCAAGGCAGCTTTGTCCCAAATCTTTTGCGAGCGCAGCATTTGCGGCGGCAAATCCAAGGCGGTCCATCGGACCAGCAGCAGAGACCCCGAAACGCAACGCACCTAACCGGCCTTGATCCTGAATTGAAACCAGAGGCCCCGCATGGATGACGCGCAGTTGAGCAGTGGTCATGCGATAGCGCTTTCGTAGTCGCTTCGTGATATGCGGCGAAACTGTACGGTGTCGCCAACGTCAAACAGGAAAGGGCGCTCAGGTTCGCCAGTCATGATCTGGGTCGGGCTGCGACCAATGATCGACCAGCCCGTCGGCATTTTCACCGTTGTGACAATGCATTGCGGTCCCGCGATCATTACGCTGCCGGCCGGAATGCCGCGCTCGGGCGCAGTTTTTCGGGGCACTTGGATTGTCGTTGGAACCCCTGCCAAATATGCGAATCCGGGCGCAAAGCCGTACATCCCGACGCGGTACGACCCGCTGACGTGGGCGTTGATGACCGCCTCTGCCGTCAGCCCAGTGGCAGAGGCCACAGACGCGAGGTCAGGCGTCAAACCGTCTTCATAGCAGACGTCGACAGTGTGGATGTTTGCTTGGGCATCGGAGGCTTCATCCAATGGGAAGAGCTGCTTGATCGCTGCGATGATGGCTTGGTGATCAATCACAATCGGATCAAAGACCACCAAAAGGTTCACGAGCGCGGGGGTCAATTCAAGAACGCCCGGGATACCGGCGGCCAATATCGCCTTGTCCAGCAAAACAACCTGCTTTGAAACCGGTTCGCTTATCTCCGTCGCAAGCTCAACCAGCACTGCGTGACCCGCCACTGGTTTGAATATTGGCGTATTCATCAAGACGGAAGAAATGCCGCTATGTCGGTGCCTTCGGTTGTCAATCGCGCCCGGATTTCCCGCGCCATAGACACCGCAGCGGGCCCGTCGCCATGCACGCAAATAGAGGCCGCTTCAAGCGCGATGGGGGTGCCATCGACCACTGGCATCAAGCCGGTTTCAAGATAACCCAGCAATCGATCTGCGGCCTCGTTGGCGTCATGTATCATCGCGCCCTCTTGGCCGCGTGGCACCAATTGGCCGTTGGACAGATATCCGCGGTCGGCAAAAATCTCTGAGAAAACAGGAAGGCCACTTGCGCGTGCGGATTGTTCTAACTGCATGCCCGAAATCGCCAAAATGGCCATATCAGGATCAAGTTTTTGCGTCGCCGCGACCACAGCGTCCGCCACCTGCCTGTCAGCAGCGCAAAGATTGCCGAGCGCGCCGTGGGGCTTCACATAGGCGACTTTCATCCCTTCGAGCTTGGCCAAGGCTTGCAGCGCACCGATCTGCGCGGCGACCATATGACCGACCTCGACGGGGGGCATGGCTATGATGCGGCGTCCGAACCCTTCCTTGTCGTTATAGCCCGGATGTGCGCCGACTGTTACGCCGTTTTGCTTGGCGAGCCGCAAGGTTTTGATCATGGTTTCGGGATCGCTGGCATGGCCACCACAGGCAACATTGGCCGAGGTCACAATCGACAGCATTGTGGCGTCGTCGCCCATGTTCCAAGGCCCGAAGCTTTCGCCAAGGTCCGAATTTAGGTCAATGCTGCGGCCCATCACGTTCTCCGTCGGTTTTGCGCAGGATACCTGCTTTGGCGGCCGTGGCCAGCCGCGTTTTGTTCATGCCGCGCCCGCAATAACCAATACCTCGCTCAAGTGACCTAGCGGTATCTGGTGAGGCTTCATGGTTTATTAACCACATGCGCCCTAGCTGGGCGGGATGATCAAACTGTCTGTCATAATCCCGCATCTTAACGACGTTGTGCGCCTGCGCCGCTGCCTTGGAGCGCTTGCGCCCCAAGTGACCGCCTCGGTCGAAGTGATCGTCGTGGACAATGGGTCCGACATGGATTTGGGGCCTGTCGCGCGGGATTTTCCAGGGGTCGTGTTTCGTGCGACATTGGACCGTGGCGCCGGGCCCGCGCGCAACGCGGGCGTGTCTGCTGCCAATGGCGCGCGGCTGGCATTTCTGGATTGCGACTGCATTCCAAGTGCCGATTGGCTTGCGCATATACTATCGTCTGGTGCGCAGGACCGCGTTGTTGGCGGGCATGTCGCAACCTTTGACGAAACCCAGGATGGGCTGAGCTCGGCACAATTGTTCGAGCGTGTCTTCGCCTTCGATAATGCGCGCTATGTCGAAGAATTGGGGTTCAGCGTGACAGCGAATCTAGTCACGACGCGGCGTGTTTTTGACACGGTCGGCCCTTTCAAGACAGGCGTGCCTGAAGATTTGGATTGGTGCACACGCGCCCGAAACGCAGGGTTCCGAGTGGTCTTTGACGATGCATTGCGGGTCAGCCACCCGACACGCGCAGATTGGGCTGCACTGCGCCGTAAGTATCGCCGGGTTGAGGCGGAACGATTTGCCATCAGAGATGAAGGGGCGGTGATCTGGACTATTCGTGCAATATTGACTGGAATTAGCCCCTTACGCGACACGCCTAAAGTCATCAAATCAACGCGCTTGCGTGGGTTTGGCGAAAGGATGAGGTGCCTAATTGCGCTTTTTCGGCTTAGATGTGCCCGAATGATTTGGATGCTTCAGTTTTTGGTATTGGGAGTGCCGTCGTCAAACCAAATGGTGACAGGGCCGTCATTGCAAAGAGAAACTGCCATATCAGCACCGAAAGCGCCGGTTGCCACTGTGATGCCCAGTGCCGAAATGTCGCGCGAAAACTGCTCATAAAGGGCACGCCCATCGTCGGGCCGCGCGGCTTTGGAGAAACCAGGCCGGTTTCCGCTGGACATATCAGCAGCCAAGGTGAATTGACTGACAACAAGGGCTGCGCCGCCTGTATCCAACAAAGACTTATTCATCTTGCCGGCTTCGTCTTTGAAAATGCGCAGCTTTGCAATTTTGGCGGCGAGCTTGGTTGATTGAGCCGGCGTGTCGCCCTCCATCGCGCAGAACAGGACCAGCAGACCGGACCCGATCTCACCGATGGTTTTTCCATCAACTGAAACGGAGGCGCTGCTGACGCGTTGAACGAGCGCTCTCATATCTCTGACAAACGGGGCGGGTTTGCGCCAGCGCGCGACACGGTGACAGCGGCGCAGCGCGCACCCATTTCGAGCGCGGCTTTAATCGCCTGCTCCGACAGGGTCACGATCGCCGATTTTTCAAGTAAACCCGCGTCTTGCAGGGCAAATAGCACACCTGCGTTGAAGGTGTCGCCTGCGCCAACAGTATCTATCACATCGACGTTCTCTGATGGCACAAACACCTCATGCGTGGCTGTGTAGCCGACGGCGCCTTTTGCGCCTTCGGTGATCAAGACAAGCTTGGTGCCACGGTCAATGATTGCTTGCGCCAAAGCGGCCGTCTCCCCTGTGCCTTCCAACCAAGCCAGGTCTTCATCGCTCAGTTTCACGATATCCGCCTGGGCCATCATTCCCTGAACGCGCGCGACATATGCGGCGCGATCCTTGATGAAGCTCGGCCGAATGTTGGGGTCGATCATTGTCACGCGGGTTTCAGCTTCGCGCGCCATAAGCGCCGCAAACGCGTCCGCGCTGGGACCTTCAGCTAGAGAGATGCCGCCAAAGAATAACGTATCGATGTCGTCGGACAGGGTCGGCAGATCACTTTCGCGCAGCGACGTCAAAGCCGTGTTTTCATCGTAGAATGTGTAGGTTGCGTGCCCATCTTGAAGTCGGACAAAGGCCAATGTCGTCGGTAGGTCCGGGCGCGCGGCCAAATCGGTGGACACATCAGAGGCGTTCAAAGTCTCCACCAGCAATTCGCCGAACAAGTCTTGTGATAACCCGCAAAAGAAGCCGGGCTTTGCCTCAAGCCGGCCCAAGGCGACCGCCGTATTAAACACCGCCCCACCCGCATAGGGTGCAAAGGCTTGCTCGCCCGCTGTTGTTTCGCGTGGGAGCATGTCGATCAGGGCTTCGCCGCAGCAGAGGATCATTGTTGTAACGCCATTCCATATCCGATGGCTGCCGCCAGGATCAGCCCCAGCACAACCGCAATTGCAATTTTGATGGCGGAGAAGGGCCTTTCCCCACAAACCGCGCCTGTTTGCCCGTTCACAACGAACCGAAACGTGCGCCCGCGATACTTATAAGCCGCCATCCAAACCGGCAAGAGCACATGTTTGAACGTGATATCAGAGACTTGCGTATCGGCGCTGTGGATGCGTTGCCGGTCGCCCCCAATATCAAAACGAATGTCGCGGGTAATACGACGGTCCATGACGTCTCGCGCTTCGGCAAAGCCAGTATCGAGCTCGACTGTAAAGGCCTCCGCCCGGAAACCGGCGAGGTATTCAGGGGTATAGGGGCGCAAATGGCTGAGGTCCCAAGGGCTGAGCGCGTCCGTGTACTTTTTGGGCAGGGAGGTCGAGCCCAGCACCAAAACGTCGTCAAAATCGCGCGCCACTGTGCCTGAGGTGCGGCGCCACCGGGTCTTTGTGACCATGATAGTTTTCTTTTTCCGTCGCGCATGACTGTGCGCCGTTCTTGATAATCGTCGCCTCGCTCGCCAGTGTAGCGCGTTCGCGTATCCGCGTCATAGGTCCAGTAGGGGACGTAAATCCCATCAAGCTTGCGGCCTTTGCGCGCATAGTCTTTCAGCCCGTTTGGGGCAAACCAGAGACTGCCAAGCCAGCCCGTCATGGCATTACGGGCCTGGCGTTCATCAAGCGCAAAAGGCAACGCCCCGCGTGGTTTGATATGGCGGTGCGTCCCCGTGTCGGCGACAACAGGCGTGGCGCAAAACGGGCATTCAGTGGCGTGCACGTCAGGATCAAACGCGACCTGTGCCGCGCAGTTTGGGCATTCGGTGACGCGGGTCTCTTCCATCTCGGCTTCGGCCAAGGCGCCGCGCACCGCGGTATTAAAATCCAGCTCCCGGATCGAGTCGGACCGACCCTCCACAACCTGTTCTGTGTTGCCGCAATGGGTGCATTTCAAAAGGCCTTCACCCGGGTCGAACGCCATGTCCGAGCCGCAATTGTCGCAGGGAAAACGGTGCTCTTGCGCGGGGGCGGTCATCGGTCAGAGGAACCTGTGCAAAACCTTCGGGGCCATGATGCGCAAGGCATTATCACGTAAGCTGAGGTGACGCCACAGATGGAACATCGCGTGGAACAAAACCAGGATGGCAAGCGCATAAAATTGGTAAGTGTGAAGCTGTCCGATCAAGTGGTTGGCCTTCGGTAGGCCCAGCGGCGGCGCAATCGGCACCACGCCGCCCGCCCAAAGCAGCACGGAAGATGTCAGCCCCAAGGCGAAGCCACCAAAGGCCACCAGAAACAGCCCCCAGATCAGCATGTGATGCATGAAATGATGCACATAACGCGCCCAATTGGGCAGTTTTGGGCCGGGGCGCGATGCGAGGCCACGGCGCAAATAGGCGGCGCTCCAAACCAGCGCGAGCGTCACAAAGATCAGCCCCATTACGGAATGGAAACGAAACGCAAGTTTGCCTGCGCGCCGGAGTGCATCGGGATCGGCAAACATAAACCAGATAAAAAACGGGATGATCCCCCAATGCAGCCATTTCAAGGCTGTCCGGCGCGCAGGCAGACGATTGGCCAACCACAAACGCAGTGAGGATGCTCCTCTGGGGGGACGCGTCTGCGAGCTGGTCATCGTCATGCTTTAATCACGTCGGACGGGCGCAAATAGTTTCGGTGGCACCGAAAAAAATTAGCTGCCCGGCGGGGGTGGCGGCAAGATTGTGAAAAGCTGCGCCAATTCAATGACTTCCCCAGCGGTTTTCCAGCCGTCCTGACCGGGCGTCCAGACATGCGTCTCGCGCGTCAGTGAGCCGTCACCCACCATTTGCCCCATCGCGGCCTTGGAAAACGGACCTCTGGTCGCACCGTTTTCGGCGATGTGCCAGACATGTTCCAGTGGCGGCGGCGGGGGTGGCGGCGCTGCGGGGCGTGCGCCCCAGGGCCCTTGCTGCATTTGGTTGGCCATTTGCGTGGCCATTGCCATGCCCATCCCTGCGCCAAGACCTGCGCCCATTTCACCGCCGCCGCCATTTGGGTTACGCGCCGCCGCTGTCATCGCTTCGGCAGCAGAATATTGCGTGAATTTGCCCAAATCACCGGCAATCCCCATTGAGGAGCGTTTGTCCAAAGCTTCTTCAACTGCGGGAGGCAGTGATATGTTTTCAATATAGAATTCTGGGATTGTTAGCCCGTATTCTGCAACAATGGGCGAGATCGCCGAGGCGATGAGCTTGCCCAGATCGCCGGTGTTCGCGGCCATATCCAAGGCCGGGATTCCTGATTGCGCGATCACGCGGGAAAATTCCTGAACGATGATGTTGCGGATTTGGTAGCTGATCTCGTCCATTGTGAATTCGCCGTCCGTGCCGACGATCTCTGTCAGGAACTTTGCAGGATCGGAGACGCGCGTCGAATAGGTACCAAAAGCGCGCAGACGCAGGGGGCCGAACTCAGGGTCGCGCAGCATGATCGGGTTCTTGGTGCCCCATTTCAAATCGTTAAACCGCGTCGTGTTGACGAAGTAGATCTCCGACTTGAACGGGCTTTGGAACATGTGGTCCCAATGGTTCAGCGTCGTCAGGATCGGCATGTTGTTGGTCTCGAGCATGTAGAGCCCTGGCGTAAACACATCGGCCAGCTGGCCTTCATGGATGAACACTGCGGCCTGGCCTTCGCGCACCGTCAGCTTTGCTCCGTATTTGATCGCGTGGCCTTCGCGTTCAAACCGCCAAACCATCGTGTCGCGCGTATCATCCGTCCAGTGGATGACATCGATAAATTCGCCGGTCAGAAAGTCCAAAATGCCCATCGGGTCCTCACTTGGTCTGGGAAATCAACTTGCGCCGCCAAGTACGTCCGAGGCGATAACCTCGACCACAGGGCGGGCTTTTTGCGGGGTCGCGCCCAAGGGCAGGCGCGGATCGTACAAGATACGTAAGAGCTGCTCGTCATGCGTCGTCAGCAGTGCAAACTCGTCGTCATCATTGAAGATGGAGGGCCGGGCGCGGGGGCTGTCATTGACCAGACCCAGACCTTGCGCGATCTCCTCATGCAGGCATTTGTCGCGCAGCAACTTGGGGTGCTCGGCGCGGATGATGGCCACTGATTTATGGATCGTGTTCGGCATCTTTTGGTCGTCGAACGTGTAGACCACGCAGTGATCAGGGCGGCTCAGATTGAGCATGCGTTTCGCAAAATCTGGCTCAAGGCCCGGCAAGAAAGCCTGTAGCTTCGGCGAATAGTCAGACAGCCCATCAATGCTGAGCACCGAGACAAGAAAATTGCCGTCCCGCGCGACCAGCCGGATCGGATGGTTTGTCGTACGCGCTAGTCGGTACAGATAGGTTTTCGTGGTTTGAGTGATCTCTGCGATCTGAGGTGGTGTAATCGTAGGCCCGAAATCCAGTTGCACGCGAACCGGTTGCGCAAAGCGGCGCACAACGCTTTCACCGCCTTGGCTTTGAAATGCACCATCGACGAAATCAAACTCGCTGAACACACCGATCTTGATGAAATTATTGACCAAGTCGCGCTTTGAGAACGGCGTATCCGGCCCACCACCATCGATGCGCAGCAAGCCTTGCGTTTGCAGGTTTTGCTGCACGGAGGCGTAGTAACGGGCCAGCTCTAGGCTGGCGCGCGACGGCGCTGTGGGGGCCGGGGCAATCACCGGTGCGCGCGCTTCAGGGCGCGGGCTGGTGGGCAAATCTTCACACCCGGCAAGCGCCAAAGCGCTCGCACATCCTATGAAGAGAAACCGCCAACCGCGCATATCTGATCAGCCTGCGCTTTCGCCGATAGCCTGGCCTTGGCCCGAGTCGCGCGCCTTGGCGGAGGCCAGCGTGTCGCGCAGTTCTCCCTCCATCGTTTCCAATTTTTCTTCTGCCTCAGCCCGCTTGCGCTTGCCCTCATCTGCGATCTCTAGGCTTTCATTGATTGTAGCTACCAGATCGTCATTGGCTTTCTGAACGGCATCGATATCAAAGACCCCGCGTTCCATTTCTTCGCGGATCGCTTTGTTGGCCATGCGCAGGTTTTCGGCGTTGGATTTCAGCAGTTCATTGGTCAGATCATTTGCGTCGCGCACGGCCTCGGCGGCCTCAGCGGAGCGTTGGATCGTCAGGGCTTGCGCCAGCTGCGTTTCCCAAAGTGGGACGGTGTTCACCAGCGTCGAATTGATCTTGGTGACGAGCGATTTGTCATTCTCTTGCACCAAACGGATGGAGGGCAGGGACTGCATTGTCACCTGACGCGTGAGTTTCATGTCATGCACGCGGCGTTCCAAATCATCCCGCGCAGCGCGCAGGTCGCGCAGTTCCTGCGCCTTCATTACCTGCTTTTCCTCAGACGCCGCGGCGAGCTCTTCCTCCATCTCTGGGATATCATTCGCGTCAATCTCGGCGATTTTTTCTTCACCAGCTGTGATGTAGAGCGCCAATTCTTCGTAAAACTCAAGCGTGCGCGCATAGAGCAGGTCCAGCGACTTGATGTCTTTGAGAAGCGTCATCTCATGAGCTTCCAGGTCGCCGGTGATCTTGTCGATCTGGCCTTGCACATCCTCATATTTCGCCATGAACATCGCGGCGGGCTTGGCCTTGCCGATCAGCTTTTCCCACCATGACCGTTTCCGGTTCGGGTTCAGCTCGGAGACCGAAAACCCACGAATGGTGCTGACGATATCGCGCAAGGAATTACCTGCTGGGCCCACATCCTTATTTTTGACATCCGCGAGCATGGATTGGCTGATCTCTTGCAGGCCCGCTTGCGCTTTTGAGCCGAATGACACGATTGAGTTGGTGTCGGTAATATCGACCTCTTCCATCCGCTTGCGTATCTCGGCGGCGACGGGGGCGTCGGCCTTGCCCAAAGGCACAAGGTCAGTGCTGGGCTCGGGCAAGATCACGGCGTTAACTTCTTCCACCTGTGCCAATGCGGCTTGCGCTTTTTCGCGGACAGTCTCAGTCATAATTTCCTCCTAGCGGGGCTCAATCCCTTCGCGTTGCAGCCGTTCCCGCAACACGTCAATTTCTATGTTCAATGCGTCTTTGTTGTTGGACAAGAGCTTCTGCGTTTTCGCGGTGAAATTTGCTTCCAGATCATCCAACAACGCCATGTAAGATATTTTACCTTCAGCGTTTTCTGTGCGTCGGGTCAGGTCCACATATTGCTTTGTCGCGTCGCGTGCCCCTTGCAGATAGAGGCCCAGATAGCGCCGAGCCGAGCTTAGGTCGCGCGGATCGTTTTCAACAGTGCGAAACATTTCACGCGCCGTGGTTTGGAACGTGTCTACCCGCGCGATCAGTACCCGGTCGCGGGTTTCGGCGACCAGATCGCGCATGTTTTTCAGGTGTTTTTCCGCTTCATCGACGGCCTTGGCGACGCGTTCGTTCTGAAAGTCGTCGACGCCTTCGGCAACTTTATTTTTGGTCGGATCAAGCCCGAAAGCCGTCAGGTGCAAGCCTGCCGCAATCAGCCCGTAGATCACCCCATTGGCCAATCCGCCATCAAACGTGGCCACACCAACCCCGAGCCCGGTCAGAATTGCGCCAAACAACTTGCGCGGGATCGCGGGTCTGCGCGAAATAGTGCGTGCTTCATATGCTTCCTCGGCCTCCAGGCCTTCGCGGGTCAGCCATGCGGCGAGTGCGATCAGTGCAAACCCCGTGATATGAAGCGCGAGCTTTGTCGGGCCACCACCAAATGCCGTGACCAACAAGGGCAGGGCGGCAACCGCCAATAGCGTAGCGCGCGCGCGGCCTTTTTGCGGCTTGGCATGGCGCAAAGCGCCCGTCGGTTTGGGTTGGGCGTCAGGGCTGAAGTCCCCGCCGTAGCGCTGCGCCATCAGACCAGCCCTATCCCGGCCATGAGAACGAGCAATATGAGCATGCCGTATGCGATTTTCTGTAGTGCCGCGAAAGACATGAAAGCCCCTATCAACAAATTGCGCCCAGTCAGTTATTTCGTCTGATCTATGGCAAGATATAAGGACTTCGCGTAACAGTTACCAGAAATTGCGCGATCAGTGGGTGTTAGCCCCTTGGGTTGCGGCGCGCTCGGCCTCCAGTTTGCGGGCATAGCCGGATTGGATGATCTCAACCGCAAAGAGCACGATGACTGAGAAATAGAAGGTCGTCTTGGACATTGGGATCAGCGGATACCCAAAGATCATGATTGCCAAACTGTCGTCATGCGCGGCGTGGGATGCCGCAACGCCAGCCTCACCCAGCAAGACCACACCAACGATCAACAAGATGAACAGACCCAACACTTCGTACATGCGGTTTTTTTGCAAGAAATGCGTGACGCCGTCGGCTAGCAGCAGCATCGCCAGACCGGAGATCAGTATCGCAGCGGCGAGCACCGGGAAGACTTCGGTGATCGCGATAGCAGAAAGCACTGAATCAAAAGAGAAAATCAGGTTCATAAAGACGATTAGCATGACCACTTTGGCCGCTGATTTGCCTGACTTCGCCTCAACGTCATGATCAAGATGTTGCACTGACAAGAGGTGCCCGATTTCCTTGAAAGCCGTGTACATGATGAACACGCCGCCGAAGATGAACACGCATGTGGCGAAGTTGACGCCGCCGGTCAGAATGCCTTCCCATTCGAAGATGAAAAACGGTTCTGTCAGCGAGCCGAGCAGGCTGACCATCGCAAACAGCAAGATCACGCGCAGCGCGACGGCAATTATGATCCCCCAGAACCGCACCGCCTTTTGCTGGGCGACGGGCGCGCGCTGACTTTCGATGGAAATGTAGAGCAGATTGTCAAAGCCTAAGACGGCCTGCAAAAAGCACAGCATTAGCAGGTTGCCTAGGTTTTCAAAGGTGAACAGGTTTTCGAAGCTGAAGAGCTCGGCCATCGTCGCGGTCCTTGTCGTTATTTTAGTGTCGGTTTGGAAGCAGAGGAAATGCACTAAAGCAAGGTGCCATTAGCGCCGTTTTCCCCCTTTGCTAGTATTGTGTGTCGGCGCAGTGCGGCGCTGTGGAGGTTTCTTTTTGGGTCTTGGCTTTGCATCTTCGTGCGCAATACCAAGCTGATCGCGCATGACCCGGGCTTTGACTTCCTCGACCTCGCCAGATTTTAGTTCGTTTAACCGGAATGGCCCGTAACTCACTCGGATCAAACGATTAACTTTCAACCCAACCTCGGCCATGGCGCGTCGAATTTCGCGGTTCTTGCCCTCGCGCAGCCCGACCGTAAGCCAGGCGTTCGCGCCTTGTTGGCGGTCTAGGGTGATTTCCATCGGTTGAAAACGCTCGCCTTCGGCAGTGATGCCTTTGCGCAAAGGGTCCAGCGTCGTGTCCTCGGGGCGGCCGTTGACGCGGACGCGGTATTTTCTGAGCCAACCGGTTGAGGGCAATTCGAGTTGTCGTTTGATGCCGCCATCATTGGTTAGCAGCAGCAAACCCTCGGAGTTGATATCAAGCCGACCGACGCTGACAACGCGTGGCATCTCAGGCGGCAGGGCGGCAAAAACAGTGTCGCGCCCTTTCTCGTCCTTCTCTGTTGTCACGAGGCCAATAGGCTTGTTGTAAAGCCAGAGTCGGGGCTTCTCAGGCTCCGCTATCTCCTTGCCATCAAAGGTAATTTTGTCATTCGGCGTCACGTTCAGCGCTGGGCTGGTGATGGTCTTTCCGTTCACCGCCACGCGCCCCGCTTCGATCAGGGCTTCTGCGCCACGGCGTGACGCGATGCCGGAGCGCGCGAGGACTTTGGCGATACGGTCGCCGTCTGGAGTTTTGTCAGTCATTGCTGGGGTTTAGCGGGCTGCTACCAAAAGGGAAAGGCTTGTGTGCAAGCTGTTGATATGATTAGGAAAGAAGATGGAATTCACCTCTTACATGTCGATTGCGCTTGAGGAAGCACGTGATGCGGCGGCCCGTGGGGAAGTGCCAGTGGGGGCCGTCATCATTGGGCCAGATGGTGCGGTGTTGGCGCGGGCCGGGAACCGGGTGATTGCGGCGCATGATCCGGCAGGGCACGCCGAAGTTCTGGCCATTCAAGAAGCATGTAAAACTCTGGAATCAGAACGACTTACCGGATGTTCCTTATATGTGACTTTGGAGCCTTGTGCGATGTGCGCGAGCCTGATTGCGCAGGCGCGGATCGCGCGCCTTTACTATGGTGCGAGCGATCCCAAATCGGGCGGTGTAGCGCAGGGGGCGCAGGTGTTTGAACACGCGCAAACGCATCATAAGCCTGAGGTCTATGACGGGATTTGCGAGGCGGAATGTGCCAAGCTCCTGCGTGATTTCTTCGCCGAAAAACGCGCCCGTTAACCCTATTTCCGACGTACACATCCCGTACACACCCCGTACACACTGCGTCGTGACACGGCGTGCAGACGTCCAAATGTTAACGCGGCAGTTTTGAAATCGGCAACAGCGCGCTTGCCGCTACGGAAAGTCCTTTGACATTTTCGTGAGATCGGGTATGACGCCCCCACTGCGACAATTTGGCCAGAAAGGAGGCGCTACATGATGACATATCAAACCATGCAACGCCTCGTGGCTCACCGAGCGGCCGGATTTACCTCCGGTAAGGGCCCGGTTTTTGTACCGGGCTCCTAAGCCAACCCGCAGCATCCAGCCCTTAGTGGCTGATATCCATCCAACCTGAACCGACCCAAACCACACAGTCTCCGCGCGCCGCGTTTTGGACCATGTCTTTGGGTCACTTTAACCTAACCGAAAGGACCGATGTCTTTGCGCATCGGAGACGTGACTGACATGAACGCACTCCCTTTAAAGCCCGGCAAGAGCCCGGCTGACGTTATTGACGACCTCATCGCTCATCATGGCTTGCGGGCCGTTTTGGTGGCTTTGGCAGGAAAACTGGTCAAGCGCACGCGGCCGCCAGATATCACCGCTGACCGGGTCCGGCTTGGTCAGCATCATGTCGATGGTCTCGATGACCGGCTGAGGGCCGATATTGGGCTAGACCCCAAAGGCCCCCGCGACCCGCATCACTTGCTGATGCATGTCAAACATCGTGACATCTTTCACCTCTAGAGGGTGATCGTCTTCAAAAGGCCGGGCGTCAGAACAATGACGCCCGGCTGTCTGTGGCGTAAGTCGGGCAGATGTCCCCTATGCGGATTTGCTGTCGTTGGAGCTTTCTCTTGCGACGGCCGCTTTGTGGCGTCCAGCATCAGACATAGTGTCTTGTGAGCATTGCTCAGGTCTAATTGCGCAGCAAGCGGCGGAGAATTTTTCCGGAAGGTGATTTCGGTATGTCATCGACAAAGGTTATCGCGTGCAGCTGCTTGTAGCTGGCCAAAGACGCACGCATATGGGCGTGGATGTCCTCCTCGCTTAGGGTCGGTGTTGCGCGCAAGATGAACGCGACCGGTACTTCACCTGCCTCATCATCGGGCCTGCCGATCACGGCGGCATCCTGAACCCCGGAATGGGCGACCAGCGTCGCTTCCAGTTCAGCGGGCGCGACCTGAAAACCCTTGAATTTGATCAGCTCTTTCAGGCGATCGACAATGAACATGAAACCATCCGCGTCGATGTAGGCAACATCGCCCGTCTTGAGCCAGCCGTCCGGGGTCAACGTGTTTTGGGTTGCGTCGGGGTTGTTGAGGTATTCCTGCATGACCTGAGGGCCGCGTATCCACATCTCTCCCGTCTCCCCGGCGGGCATGTCCGCGCCGGTGTCAGGATCGACGATCCGGCATTCGGTATTGGGCAAGGCCAGGCCGGACGAGCCGGCGCGCGGCTCTGTCAGCGGCGTGGCGTGCGACACTGGCGCCAATTCGGTCATTCCGAAGCCTTGCAGCATTGCGCAGTTCAGCCGGGCCGCAACCGCATCTGAAAGCTCTGCGCCCATAGGGGCCGCGCCAGAGAACACCTGATCAATGCTGCTTAGGTCGAACTGATCAACCATCGGGTGTTTGGCCAAGGCCAGAGCGACGGGCGGCACGACCCACATGCGGCGGGCCTTGTGGTCTTGGCTGATCTTGAGAAAGAGTTCGAGATCGAAGCGCGGCATCGTGACGAACGCGCCGCCACAGGCCAGGTGCATGTTCATGATCACGTTCATCCCATAAATATGGAAGAACGGCAGGAAAGCCGCCGCGGTTTCCCCGGGCCTCATTTCTGTGCCTATCGCAGTCTGATCGATGTTCATCACAAGGTTGCGATGCGACAGGCGCACGCCTTTGGGCAGGCCCGTGGTTCCGGAGGAATAGGGTATTGCGACGCTGTGGTTTTCGAGGTCAACAGGCACCTGCGCCTCAAGCGCGCTGCCGTAGAGGTCGGACAAAGGCGCGGTCCCCGCAGCCTCGCCGATCACGTAGAGAGAGACATCAGGCAGGTCCGCGACCGCCTCCTGTGCGGTGGGAAGGAAATCGGCGAAGACGATCAGCGTCGAGGCTCCGGAATTTTCAATCTGATGTTTGACTTCCGAGGCCGTGTAGGTCGGGTTCAGCGTCGTGATCGTGCCACCAGCCCAGGCCACACCGTGAAACACGATGCAATATTCGGGCGAGTTCGGAGCCATGATGGCAATCGTGCTGGTGTTCAGCCCCCGCTCAACCAGCCCGCCGGCCAAACGCTTGATATGGTCCATCAGCGCTGCGGCGGTGAAGACCCGCCCATCCGTGCCATCGGTCACAACTGTCTCTGTCAGCCGGGTTTCAAGGCTTCGAAAAACCCGTTGTGTCACAGTTTCCTGTGTGTCCGGCAGGTCGGTATAGCGGCTGCGATAGATAGTCATGAAGCACCTTCATTCGTGTTGGGCGTGAGCAGAAGCCGGGCGCGGAGAACCCGCAAATCCGGTTAGCGTCGTTATTTATCTCGCAGGCGTCTGGACCGGCGCACTGCTAGGCGCACGGGTGTCAACATAGCGCCGGATCGCCTCGGCGATTAGGATGCCCAAAGGGGCAGAGCCCCAGATGCAGCTCAAAATCGCGGCGGACTCGTAGCCACGCAATGTCGGGTCAAGAACCAGCAGCATTGCACGGAACAGCCAGAAGCTGCCCCACATCGACCCGGCGAACCGCCACATCCAGATGCGGTGGCGGGCGGCGTCTCCGCCCCGGATAGCGACCACCCCCATCGACGCCGTGCCAAACACGAAGGCCCCCATGGAATAAAAGCCAAGCTGAGCCCACACCCCTCCGTATTCGGTGACGGAGCCATGCTGGGACGCCAGCCAAACGGCGCCGATCACCCCGATGGTCATGAAACCAAAGGTGATCCGTCCGAGCAGTTTGTGCGAAATCCCGGCAAAGGACGCGCCGGGCCGTGCCATCTGCGCATGCAGCAGCAGGAACGCCAGTGTGTTGAATGTCACGTGGACATAGAGCAACCAGGAGCGGAACTGAGACCCCGAAGCAAACCGGTCGTGAAAGGCCACGCCCCAAGAGGAATGCCATGCATAACGATCCCCCCAAACAGTGCAGGTATCTTCCGCACCGACGCAAGGTGACATGCCGCCGGGCATCTCGGTGCCAATAAAGAGATTGTTGACCACATCATAAATGCCAATGAAGAAGGCGATGCCCGCAGGCGCGCCCTCAATCAGGTAGCGGCCATTGAGATAGACCGCGAGCGCCAATCCAAACAGGATAACAAGTCGGAAGGATCGGGTTTGCAGGGCCCGTACAAGCAAAACTGCCCATATGATCAGGCTGACGTAAACGGCGACAACGCCGATTGGAAATGCCATGATGTCCTCCCACATCGATCTCCCCGAGCTTAATGGCCTAGGGCCGAATTTGACAATGGTGAAACCTGGTTGGGGTCGAGCACGAAGCACGCGCATCAAAAACGCGTGGTTTTGCCAAACATGTTCGGCGCAAAAAAGCGCACTAAGTTCTTCACTTGGTCATCAAGGCACGTATCATTCAAAGAAACAGACAGCGATGCTGGGCGCTGCATCGGTCGCACTGGGTTTAGATCTACCAATCGGTGAAGTTCGCAGAGCACTCTACAGGACTGACGTTTTCTTGCGCGCATGGTCGGTGCGTGGCTCTCGCTTTGCAACGCAGTAGCGCTTGAAGCGGCGCGGGTGGGGCGGTATGTGGGCATGAGATTTACGGAGAGCACGCATGTCGATTGACACCAAAACCGCTGGCCGCGTGGCAAAGCTTGCCCGCATTGCCGTCCCTGAAGGTGACCTGCCCAAGCTGGCCGATGAGCTGAACGGCATTCTGGCCTTCATGGAGCAGCTGAATGAGGTCGATGTGGACGGGGTGGAGCCGATGACATCGGTGACCCCGCAACGGCTTAAACGGCGCGAAGACGTGGTGACAGATGGCAACCAGCAAGAGGCGGTCTTGAAGAACGCGCCGGATGCGCGGGAAGGGTTTTTTGCAGTGCCGAAGGTGGTGGAATAATGGGCGAGCTTTCCAAACTGACCATTGCCGAGGCGCGCGACGGGATGCGTGCGGGCGATTTCACCTCCGTAGACGTCACCAAAGACTGCCTTGCCGAGATTGAAGACGCCAAAGCGCTGAACGCCTTTGTGCATGACACGCCGGAAATTGCCTTGAGCCAGGCCGAAGCGGCGGATGCGCGGATCAAGGGCGGCGACGCGCCGGATATGTGCGGCGTGCCTTTGGGCATCAAGGATCTGTTCTGCACCAAAGGCGTGGACACGCAGGCGGCGTCGGACATTCTGAAAGGCTTCAAGCCGGAATATGAAAGCACCATCACGCAGCAGCTGTGGGATGCGGGTTCGGTCATGCTGGGCAAGCTGAACATGGACCAGTTTGCGATGGGATCATCGAATGAGACATCGTGCTATGGTGATGTGGTGAACCCGTGGAAGGTGGATGATCGGGATTTGACGCCGGGTGGCTCCTCCGGTGGGTCGGCCTCCGCTGTGGCGGGTGATCTTTGTCTGGCGGCGACGGGCACCGATACGGGCGGCTCCATCCGGCAACCAGCGGCTTTCGTGGGCATCACCGGGCTGAAACCCACCTATGGCCGCTGCTCGCGCTGGGGCGTCGTGGCCTTTGCGTCGTCATTGGATCAGGCCGGGCCGATGACCAAATCGGTGCGCGATGCGGCGATCATGCTGGAGGCCATGTCAGGCCATGACCCGAAAGATCTCGACCAGCGCCGAGCTGGCCGTGCCGAATTTTGAAGCAGCGTTGACCGGCGACATTCGCGGCAAGAAGATTGGCATCCCGGCTGAATACCGCCTCGACGGCATGCCGGACGAGATTGAGACGCTATGGCAAGACGGCATTGCGATGATGAAGGATGCAGGCGCGGAGATTGTCGATATCTCCCTTCCGCATACGAAATACGCGCTGCCTGCTTACTATGTCGTAGCGCCTGCCGAAGCCTCCTCGAACCTCGCGCGCTACGACGGTGTTCGCTTTGGCCACCGGGCTGGTTTAGCGCAAGGTGATGGCATCACCGAGATGTATGAGAAAACCCGCGCTGAAGGGTTCGGCCCCGAAGTGCAGCGCCGCGTGATGATTGGGACATACGTGCTGAGCGCCGGGTTCTATGACGCTTACTACAACCGCGCGCGTAAGGTGCGGACATTGATCAAAAAGGACTTTGAGGATGTGTTTGCGCGGGGCGTTGACGCGATCCTGACACCTGCGACGCCGTCCAGCGCCTTTGGTCTGGGGGAGATGAAGGACGCGGACCCCGTGCAGATGTATCTCAACGATGTGTTTACCGTCACTGTGAACCTTGCTGGGCTTCCGGGCATTGCTGTGCCCGCGGGGCTTGATAGCAAAGGCCTGCCGCTGGGTTTGCAGCTGATTGGCCGCCCTTGGGAGGAAGGCGATTTGCTCAACCACGCGTATGTGTTGGAGCAGGCCGCAGGTTTTGTGGAAAAACCCACGAAATGGTGGTAAACCATCTGTAAGGGCGCCGGATCAGAGCGCCCGCAGAGTGGATTTTGAGCGAGAGTGACCCCGATGCGCGTGATCTTGGCAAGTTTGGCTGTTGCAGGGCTAGCCGCCTGTGCCCCTCCGGTGCCCGACAGTGCGGAAGGCGTTGGCTTCAACGACTATAACAACTACCTCGACCAACGTCAGGCGCGCGAAAGGGAGCTTTCGGGGATCAATGCGCCTGCGGTCTCAGGCCCTGTTGCCGGGCAAAGTGATGCACAATCCGTCGCCGCCGATGCCGTCGCCGCGATTGGTGGGCAATCGCCAACAGCGCAGGCGCCGGTAGACCCGAGCAACCCCGGGATTTCAGACGAGCAGGATTTCGGCGCGGTGTCAGCGCGCCAAACCATTGCGTCCGACGCGGCGCGGCGCCAACAACAGCAAGGCCAGTATCAGGTGGTCGCCCCGACAGCCGTGCCGTCGCGGCCGGGCTCGAAAGTGCCGACCCCCATCGAATTTGCCCTGCAAGTGAGCCATCCGGTCGGTCAAAAGGTCTACAGTCGGTCGCCATTTGGCCGAAACAAAACAGCGGCAAATTGCGCGCGATACGGATCGAGCGATCTGGCACAAGAGGCGTTTTTGCAGGCTGGCGGGCCGAACAAAGACAAGCTGAAGCTGGACCCGGACGGCGACGGCTACGCCTGCGGCTGGAACCCAGCCAAATACCGCGCGCTCGTCAAAAAGTAGCATGACCGAGCTGAGCCACCCGTCGCCCAATTTCGGGGAGCGGAAAGACGGCGCGGTGCCTGATCTGGTCGTTATCCACTACACGGCGATGACCTCGGCTGGGGCAGCTTGCCGGACGTTATGCAACCCTGAAACAGAGGTCTCCGCGCATTACTTGATCGCCGAGGATGGCCGTGTGATGTCGCTGGTGGCGGAGGATAAGCGCGCCTGGCATGCGGGCGCGGGACGTTGGGACGACGTTGTTGACGTCAATTCACATTCGATTGGGATAGAGCTGGCGAATGATGGTTTTTCGCCATTCTCCAATGGGTTGATGGACGCGCTTGAAGATCTTCTGGGGGTATCTGCGCGCGGTGGAGCATCCCCGCGCACCGGGTTATTGCACATTCCGACCTGGCCCCGGGCCGCAAGATCGACCCAGGGCGGCGGTTTGATTGGCAGCGGTTGGCGCGCTCGAACTTGGCCGTTTGGCCCGCTCTGCGCGAGGCTGGCCCAGAGGCGTTTCATGATGCTGCTTGCGCCTTTGGCTATAGCCCGGATGTGGATGACGCGACGCGGTTGGCCGCGTTCCGGCTGCGGTTTCGCTTCGGCTATGACGGGCCGCTTGATGCCATTGACGCGGGCATGGCTGTGGATTTGGCGGAACGGTTTGCGGTTGATCGCCAGCAACAGCTGTCCTAGAGACACGGCTGCGCGGATGGCTGGATGGTCGAGGCGGATTGTTTTGCGAAACAAGACGTCTAGGAAAGTCCGGACTCCATGAAGGAACGGTGCCGGGTAACGCCCGGCGGGGGCAACCCCAGGGACAGCGCCACAGAGAAGAGACTGCCTTGCATGCAAGGTGATGGTGAAACGGTGCGGTAAGAGCGCACCGCGCGGCTGGCAACAGCAAGCGGCACGGCAAGCCCCACCGGGAGCAATGCCAAATAGGGACCTCGCGGCGCAAGCCAGGGCATCTTCGGCCCGAGACGGTCCGGGTTGGCAGCTAGAGGGACGCGGGCAACCGCGTCTTGAGATGAATGATCATCCAGAGGCTTCGCGCCTTGGACAGAATCCGGCTTACAGGCCATCCGCGCATTTCCCTTTTTGTCAGAATGCGCAGGGCAGCCGATAAGATTGAAATGGGGCAGAAATTGACCAATGATTCCGGGGCGGAATATTCTGCGTCCATCGGCAGTGGGAATGTGCATTGAGTCATCACGTGAACATCAGGCTTGC
Source organism: Litoreibacter sp. JB4-2 (assembly GCF_055693445.1). Classification (NCBI taxonomy): domain Bacteria; kingdom Pseudomonadati; phylum Pseudomonadota; class Alphaproteobacteria; order Rhodobacterales; family Roseobacteraceae; genus Litoreibacter; species Litoreibacter sp. JB4-2. Next base: position 999,084 of record NZ_CM146334.1, on the reverse strand, counting down.
GCAAAAAGCGGATGCAGCGTCTGTCAGAGACTGTGCAGAAAATGCATATGCGCAATATGTGGCCGCGATTGGGAAAAAACCAGCGCCTATGGTTGCCGATTTTGAAGCGCTGATTGCGTCGAGAAAACTGTATGTGGCTGAGGATGCAGGCGCTGTCATCGTGGGGTTTATCGTTTTTTATCAGGAGGGTAAGGCGTTCTTGCTTGAGAATGTGGCCGTGCGTTCGGATGCGACGGGGCGGGGTATTGGAAAGCGATTGATTGCATTTTGTGAGGCAATGGCGAAACGCGCAAACGCGACATCGGTTAGGCTGTACACAAACGAGAAAATGACCGCGAATCTGTCGCTCTATCCGTATCTTGGATACCGCGAAGTGGACCGGAAGACAGAGGACGGGTTCAATCGCATTTTCTTTGAAAAACTCCTTTAATCAAAGCTCTATAGGGCGGTCTTTCCAGAAAACGTGCGATAGCGCACGCCGTGGCTGCGCCGTGGTCACGTAGAGCGCATTCAACGCGATCTTAATCAATTGATGATTGTGTTCCCCAAATGATTTGGAGCGCTGAGATGGCTGGAGACTTGCGCATAATTCTGGGCCTTGCTGTTGCGGCAAGTGTGTTGGTCGGCGGAGTCTTTTACTTTCCGCCCCTGACGGAACGCGGGACGGCCGGGTCGCCTGCGGTGAACCAGACCACCTTTGACGTCGTCTATGACGAGGAAATGGACCATTGCGAAGAACAGCCCGAAGACTTTGACTGCATTTGCTATGCAAGGACCTCCGGCGTGGTGTTGGCGGGGCCGGAGATCTTGGTGAACAACGCGGACCGTATTGACAGGCGGGTGCTGGCGCGGATGCAGGCAGCCGACCGGTGTTGAAGATAACACCGACTTCGCGGCCCTCAGGTTGAAACGGCTAGTTTTTGATCTTTTGAGAGCGAATTGCCTGGGTAAAGTCGCCGACTGGCTCTGGCCCAAATGTTGCTGGTCCGGTTTCGGTTGCCCTTAAATACGCGGGCTTTATACCAGTAGTGGTCTATTAAACGTGACCCGGGGGCCAAGCTTTTGGACGATATTCTCTCTTTGGCGGCGCAAAACCTGCTTTCGCCGATTATCTTGTGCTTTGCACTGGGGGTCGCTGCCGCTCTCGCAAAATCAGACCTGAATTTCCCGGAGGCCGTGGCCAAGGGCATGTCCCTGTATTTGTTGTTTGCCATCGGGTTCAAGGGCGGGGCGGCGATTGCGGATCATGGGGTCGATGGCCAGCTGGTGGGCTCGCTTCTATTCGGTGTTGTCCTGTCGTTCTTGCTGCCACTCATTGCCTTTGCGCTTCTCAGGGCGATTACCAAGATGAGCGTTCTGGACGCCGCGGCTGTCGCTGCGCATTACGGGTCGATCTCGATTGTGACTTTCGTGGCGGGCAGCTCGATCCTTGAAGCGCAGGGCATCGGCTTTGAAGGGTATATGGTTGCGGTGGCGGCAGCAATGGAAGCGCCCGCGATCATCTCCGCTCTGTGGTTGATCTCAGCCAAAGGGGACGGGGAGAACCGGGGTATGGATAGCGCGTTGATGCGGGAGATATTGCTCAACGGATCCATCGTGCTTTTGATCGGCTCCTTCTTCATTGGATGGGTGACGGGCAAGGACGGTTTGGCCGAAATCGCGCCCTTTATTACCGACCCGTTCAAAGGCGTTTTGTGCCTGTTCTTGCTGGATATGGGGCTGGTGGCGGGCCGCGGTTTGGCCCGTGCGGGCGGCGCGGTGTCGGGCCGCGCTATCGTCTTTGGCTTGCTGATGCCGTTGGTTGGCGCCTCGCTTGGTTTGCTTGCCGGCTGGGTGCTGGGGCTGTCAGTGGGGGGCGTCGCGCTGATGATGGTATTGTCGGCTTCGGCCTCCTACATTGCGGTGCCGGCGGCGATGCGGGTCGCGCTGCCTGAAGCAAACCCGGCGATTTATTTGACCCTGTCTTTGGGCGTGACGTTTCCGTTCAATCTGACCCTGGGCATTCCCTTATATGTGGCGGTTGCAAGCGCCGTGATCGGAGGCTGACATGGATATGCATGACGCAAAACGCATTGAGATCATCATCGAACAGATCATGGAACGTCGCTTGACGGACCTGCTGGTTGAGAATGGCGTGACCGGGTTCTCGGTTCTGCCGGTGCGCGGTGGTTCGGGCCGGTCCGGTCAGTGGAGCCGCCAGGGCCAGATCAGCCGCGCCGAAGGGATGTCGGCGGTGGTTTGCCTGATCAAGCCCGCGCGGCTGGACGCGTTGTTGGACGCGATTTTCCCGGTCTTGGATCGCCATATCGGTGTGGTGAATATCACCGACGCGAAAGTGCTCAGGGCGGAGTTGTTTTAACGTCTTGTAGTTTTGGGGGCTATGCACCGTTTTTTTGGGGGGGCTCTGCCCCCGGCGCATTTGCGCCTCCCCCGGAATATTTTTGAAACAATGAAGGGGGAGGCGCTGCGCGTTTGCGTCTCGTGTTATTCACCCAAGGCGATGCCTTCGCGTCTGGGATCGGCGCCGCCTTTGAGGCGTGTCTCGTCGATAGAGATGGCGTGAAGGCCAGAGGTGAGGGCGCGTGCGTTGACCTCAAAACCCAGAGCCGTGAGCGGGTCGGTGAAACCAGTGGCGGTTGTGCCGTCTTCGACGTCATAGGTGCCAAAGCGGTTGACCAGATGCGGCATGGCAATGGCCTGCTGCACATCCATGCCCCAATCGAGATGGGCAATGATGGTTTTGGCCACGTAGCCAATGATGCGCGAACCGCCGGGGGAGCCTACGACCAGCGTGGGTTTGCCGTCTTTCAGCACGATTGTGGGCGCCATGGAGGAACGGGGACGCTTTCCGGGTTCGACCCGGTTGGCGATGGGGACGCCGTCGCGATGCGTGCGGAAGGAGAAATCCGTTAGTTCGTTGTTGAGCAGAAACCCGCCCGGGGCCATCAGACGTGAGCCAAAGCCGTTCTCGATTGTCGTCGTCATGCTGAGCGCATTGCCCATTTTGTCGACGATTGAGATATGGGAGGTTGAGGGCAATTCCAGGCTGTCATCATCGGCCCAGAGCAGCGCGTGATCAAAGGCGGGGGTGCCGGGGCTGACCTCACCAAGCGCCATGTCCGTGTCGAGTTGCGCTGCGCGTTCAGCCAAATAGGCAGGACCGACGAGGCCTTCGGTTGGCACCGGGACATAATCGCTATCAGCCATGTAGCGGCCCCGGTCGGCGAAAGCGAGGCGTGAAGCGTCGCCGATCAGCCGCCAGCTTTCGGGGTTTTCAGCGCCCAAAGCGGCGAGGTCATAGCCATCGAGCAGTCCCAGGATTTGACCGACCGTCAAAGCGCCGGAGGAGGGCGGACCCATGCCGCACACCTCATGCGCGCGGTAGGTGGCGCAGATGGCGGGGCGTTGCTTGACCTCATAATTGGCCAGATCGCGCAGGGCCAGCACGCCAGGATTGCCATCCGCGTTTTGGACCGTGTCGATGATGCCTTGGGCGATGTCGCCGTCATAAAATACCGCCGCGCCTTCGCCGGCGATGCGGGCGAGTGTGTCGGCATAGGCAGGGTTTTTCAGCAAGTCGCCTTCTTTGAGTGGCACGCCGCCGGGCAGGAAATAATTGGCCGTGCGCGGGAAGCGCGACAGGCGTTCTTGGTCACTGTCAACAAGCCCTGCAAGACGGGGCGAGACGGCGAAGCCCTCATCGGCCAGCCTGATTGCATCGTCAAAGAGCCCGGCCCAATCGGAGGCGCCCCAGCGCTTGTGGGCTTGCTCCATCAGGGCAGGGGTGCCCGGCGTGCCAACGGAGAGCCCACCGACGACCGCGTCGAAGAATTTGAGAGGCTCACCGCTCGCGTCCTGAAACAGGCGCGGGGTGGCAGCCATTGGCGCGGTTTCGCGGCCATCGAGCGTGGTGATTTCGCCGGTGCCCGCGTCGTACCAGACCAAAAACGCACCGCCGCCGAGGCCGGAGCTTTGCGGCTCCACCAGCCCTAGCACAGCCTGCACCGCGACCATCGCATCCGCCGCGGTGCCGCCTTGGCGCAGCACTTTTGCACCGGCCTGAACGGCCAGCGGGTTGGCGGCCGCGACCATCCAATCCTGCGCTTCGACAACCTCGCCTGCGCCTTTGGCGGAGATCGCGGATGCAGCTTCGGGCGCGATGGCGTCGGCGGCTTCCTGGGCGAGAGCAGGCTGGGACAGGGCCAAGAGCGCGGCAATGGGAAGGGCGGCGGAGAGGGGAGGGCGCATAGGGAAAACTCCTTTTTTCTGAATGCTCCCATGGTTGGCCTTGAGTTGCGTGATTGCAAGTCAGGTATTTGCGGTTTTGGCGGTTGACTCGGGCGCGTGCTGGCGTAAAAGGCAGCTTCAGATGAATTTCCGAGGGTGTGCCCCTCGTGCAGGAGATGTAACATGGCGAAGCCAACCACGATCAAAATCCGCCTGAACTCGACCGAAGGCACGGGCCACTTCTACGTGACCAAGAAGAACGCCCGCACCATGACCGAGAAAATGGTGGTGCGCAAATACGACCCCGTTGCGCGCAAGCATGTTGAATACAAGGAAGGCAAGATCAAGTAATCTGCCCCCGACTTGACCGACAAAGACAAAGCCGCGCCATTGAGCGCGGCTTTTTCGTTTTGGAGGACCAAAAAATGCATATACGCCCCACGACCAAAGCCGATATTGCCGCCGTTGATGCCCTTTTGGCGCGCAGCTACCCGGCGCTTTTGAAAGCGGATTACCCGCCATCGGTATTGGTGACGGCCTTGCCGCTGATCTCGCGTGCGCAGCCGCGCCTTGTGACATGTGGGACCTATTTCGGGGTGTTTGACGGCGACGCGTTGGTGGGGGCTGGCGGTTGGACCTATGCGGAAAAACGCGGCGGATGCTTGGCCCGTATTCGCCATGTCGTGACCGATCATCGACGGGTGCGCGAAGGCATTGGTCGCGCGCTGATGACGCATATCTTTGACACCGCGCGGGAGGGTGGCGTGCGGGAGATGAGTTGCGAGGCGACATTGACGGCTGTTCCATATTACCGCGCGATGGGTTTTACCGGGAACAAAGCCATTGAGGTTCCATTGCAACCCGGCATCGGGTTTCCGGCGGTCTTAATGCACCGCACCCTTTGAGCAGAAAAAAGCCCCGCCGGATCGCTCCGACGGGGCATTCTGTTTGATGAAGGCTGAGCCTATTCGCGGTTGCCGAAGAGCTGCAGCAAGAACATGAACATGTTGATGAAGTCCAGATACAGGTTCAGCGCGCCCATGATGGCGGATTTGCCGAGCCATTCGCTGTCACCCATATGGGCCATCTGAATGTAGTCATTCTTGATCTTCTGCGTGTCATAGGCGGTCAGACCGGCGAAGATCAGCACACCCAGGATAGACACGGCGAACATGATCGCAGGCGAGCCGATGAAGATGTTGACGATTGACGCCACGATCAGGCCGATCACACCCATTATCAGGAAGGAGCCCCAACCGGAGATGTCCTTTTTGGTGGTGTAGCCATACATGCTGAGGCCCGCGAAGGCGATCGCGGTGATCAAGAAGACCTGCGCGATGGAGAAGCCTGTATAGACCAGGAAAATCGAGCTGAGCGACAGACCCATCACTGCGGCAAAGGCGTAGAACACGACCTGGGCGGCAGCGGCCGACATGCGGTTGATCATGGCGCTGAAGCCGAACACGAAGATCAGCGGCGCGAACATGATGACCCAGCGCAGCGGCGACAGGTAGATGGCAGAGCCAAGTGCGGTCAGCAATTGGCCATTGCCCAGCTGCGCGGCGGCTTGGCTTGGGTCTTCAGTCACAGCGAGGCCTGAAATGGACCAAGCAGCGAGTGCTGTGATAATCATACCTACGGACATCGTGCCGTAGACCTTGTTCATGTGTGCGCGGAGGCCCGTATCCAGCTGCTCGGCTGAAATGCCGGCTGTGGAGCGTGCGCCTACATAGTCTTGCATGGAATTTCTCCCTTAACATAACGAAAGTGGCTGCCCCGGAAGATCCGGGATTTCTGAGGTAAATGTGGGGCAGGAGAGGTGACATTTCAAGGAATTACGGCGCTAATTATTAGCTTTTCCGTCGGAATTGTCACAAAACACACTTAAACCGGCAATGCGGTCGTATCTTTGATGTTTTCCATCACGAAACTGGCCGAAATATCGCGCAACGGCACCAAATCTATGAGCCTTTTGTAGAAGCGATCATAATCTGCCACATCGGCAACCTGCACCCGCAACACGTAGTCCAGATCGCCCGACATGCGATGCGCCCCCAGAATTTCGGGCAGGATGCGAATGGCGCGATGAAATTTCTCAAGCCAATCTGCGGAATGATCGGCGGCATGCACCAGAACAAACACGCTTTGGCCGAGGCCCAAAGCCGCGGGGTCGACAAGGGCCACGCGGGCGGTGATGACGCCCGCTTCTTCCATTTGTTTGATGCGGCGCCAGCAGGCATTGCGTGAAAGGGCGACGGCCTGCGAGACGACGTCAACGCTGGCGGCGGCGTCTTTTTGCAGGATTTGAAGGATATTGCGGTCTATAGAATCTAATTCATACGGCATATGTGGGATATTATCCCAGAAAGCACGGAATGTGGAGGGGTATTTGAGACAAAGCCTCGGGGTGTTTGAACGATGATGCTCAAAACACATGAGGAGCCCCCAATGAGTATTACGACCGACCAACCCAGATCGAAGCCCGGGTTCTTTGCGTCTTTCCACGCCCATCCCGCCAGTGTCGGGGAAAGCTATTTTGGGCATATGGGGTTCGCGCTGCGTTTTGCAGGCAAGTTGTTTTTGGCAGGCGGTGCGGCGCTTGTGCATGCGGTGATTCCGCCTTTTTGCGAAACGACTGCCAGCCGGGCCGTGACCGAGCTTTATGAGATGTGCCAGCATCGCCATGATGATCAAAGCTGATGTGTAGATTGGCAGCTTGGGCGGGTGCACCGATACCGCTGGAAGACCTTATCGTGCATCCCAGCCATTCCTTGTTGGAACAGAGCCAGGAGGCAAATGAGGCCAAGCTCGCCGTCAATGGAGACGGGTTTGGGATTGCGTGGTATGACGCAGATCGCGGCCCGGGGCTCTACCGCGACGTGTTGCCGGCGTGGTCGGATGGCAATCTGACGAGCCTGTGTCGGATGATCCGCGCGCCGCTTTTCTTGGCGCATGTGCGGGCCTCGACGGGGGGCGGTATTGGGCGGTCGAACTGTCACCCGTTTGTGTATGAAAATTGGTCGTTTATGCATAACGGTCAGCTGGGCGCGTTTGCGCGGACGCGGCGGAAATTGGAAAGCCTGCTGCCGGACGCGCTTTATAATTTGCGTGGCGGCACAACCGATTCCGAGATTTTGTTTTTATTGCTGCTGGCCAATGGGTTGCAGCGTGATCCTAAAGGCGCTGTCGAAGCCGTTCTACGCCTGCTTGATGAGATGCGTGCGCCCGGTGATGCGCCGGACCGGATCACATGCGTTTTCTCCGATGGCGGCGCGCTTTATGCGTTTCGCTATGCGTCTGATAAAAAATGCCCGACGCTGTATCAACGCCGGGCAGGGACAGGGAGTATTTTGGCATCAGAGCCGTTGGATGGGGACGCGGCGGGCTGGCAACGCGTGTTGCCGGACCATTTGTTGCGGGTGACTGCCGCGCAAAGCGCGCTGTCACCGTTTGAGTTCAGGGCTGCCGCCGCTTAGCGAAACCAGTGCTGCGGGGCATCCCAAATTGGGCGGGCGGCCTCGATATCGGCCTCCTTGCGGGTGAGACCGAGATCCATCAACTGCGCTGTCTCCATCGCGGCCAAAGCGCGGCGCTGACGGTAGAGGTCAAGATACCCCATCAGGCCCATACGAGGGCGTGGAAGACGGGTCGCGAGGCGGGTTGCTGTGAGATCTGCCATGGTCTTATCCTTTGTGTTTGCTGATCCAATCAGTGGTTTGTATCATTTATGTTGATCGTTATGCCGATCTGTGCTTGATTTGTGAAACGAATGTTTTTCATCGCAAACATCACGGATTTTGATATGATTAGAAATCTTGATCTCACAGCGTTGCGCTCCTTTGTGGCTGTTGCCGACACGGGCGGCGTCACCAAAGCGGCGGGCGTCTTGCACCTGACGCAATCGGCGGTCTCGATGCAGCTCAAACGGTTGGAGGAGGCTCTGGACGTGCGGCTACTTGATCGCGCGAACCGCTCGGTCACGCCGACCGCAGAGGGTGAGCAGTTGCTGAGCTACGCGCGCAAGATGCTGGCTTTGAATGATGAGGTTTGGGGGCGTCTTACGGCGCAGGAATTCGAGGGGGAGATCACGCTTGGCGTGCCTTACGACATTATCTACCCCTACATCCCACCGATCCTGCGCAAGTTCGCACAAGACTTCCCCCGGATGCGGATCAAGCTGCATTCAGCGCCAACGACCGAGCTGCGCGAGATGTTTGGGCGCGGGGCTTGCGACGCCATTCTGACGACGGAGGACCAGCCGGGCCCGGGCGGCGAAGTGCTTGTTGAACTGCCGCTTGTTTGGGTCGGTGCCGAAGGCGGCAGTGCCTGGAAGCAGCGCCCGCTGCCGATTGCGTTTTGCAGCCGGTGTATTTTCCGATCGGGCGTGATGCGCCGCATTGAAGACGCCGGTTTCGACTGGCAACTGGTGATCGAGTCGGAGCTGGACAACGCTGTCGAGGCCGTGGTGAGCGCCGATTTGGCGGTGCACGCCGTTGTCAAAGGGTTTCAAGGCCCGCAATGCGCGCCGATCCCGGATCAATCAAGCCTGCCTGATCCGGGAAACACGCAGATCATCCTGTATATGCAGCCCAACGCCGATGTGGTGCAGCAAGCGCTGGGTGAAATGATCCGGCGCATTTATGTGCATGGCGCAGACTATATGCCGGTGGCGGAACCGTTCTCGGCAACTGGCTAGGGCGTGACCACGACTTTACCGGTAGATTTGCGCGTGCGCAGGACGTCCAATGCCTCATCAGCTTGTTCTAGTTTGAACCGGTGCGAGATATGCGGGTTAAGCGCGCCCTGTTCGTACATCTCAAATAGTGCCTTCAGACTATTGGTCAGCACGTCTGGTTTGAAGGTGAGGTAGCCCCCCCAATAAAACCCCAACACATCGATGTTTTTGACAAGGATATGGTTCGCCGCGATCTTTGGCACCTCACCAGCCGCGAACCCGATTGTGAGCACACGGGCTTCAGGGTTGCAGGCACGCAAGGCGGCGGTGAACAGCGGATCGCCGATCACATCGTAGACGACATCCGCGCCACCCAGCGATTTGACCACCTCGCGCAGATCATCTGTGTCGGTGTCGATCAGGTGGTCGGCGCCATGTTCCTTGGCAACGGTCAATTTGTCGGCCCCGCGCGCCGCAGCGATGACGGTTGCACCCATTTTGTGGCCCAGCTCTACAGCGGTGAGACCGACCCCGCCTGCGGCCCCGGTGACGAGCAGCGTTTCGCCTTTTTGCAGTTTAGCGCGATAATCCAGCGCGACATGTGATGTCGAATAGGCGACTTGGAAGGCTGCAGCCGTTTCGAAATCCATCGTATCAGGCAAAGGCGCACAAAGCGCGGCTGGGAACGTGCCATACTCGGCCAACCCACCGTAGCCGCCATACACAGCGACGCGCGTGCCGATGGCAGGGGTCGTGACGCCGTCGCCATGGGCCACGACCTCGCCCGCGACCTCCATTCCCGGTGAGAACGGTTTGGGCGGTTTTTCCTGATAGGTGCCTTTGATCATCAGCAGATCGGCAAAATTCAGCGCACAGGCGCCGATACGGATCAGAACCTGCCCCGGTGCGGGCTCAGGCTGCGGGGCATTGATGACAAATTGAGTTTCGTTCTCTGCGGTGACCTGCAATGCGCGCATGTCAGCTCCTATTGGTTTGGCTTTCTTGCACCCTAGCCAGCCAAAAAGCCCGCCGCCAGCCCGAAGCGCGCGGCTTTCCCTTGCGTTTTTGGCACGGCTTGTGCGACCGATATGCGGTGCCGAAGGAAGACGCGATGGATCAGCAAACCAGAAACACCTGCCTAAATCTTGTCGAGCAATTGGTTGAGGCCGCGCGCCAGGAAACGCTGACGCATTTTCGCAGCAAAGGTCTGCGGACGGACAACAAGCTCAGCGACGGGTTCGATCCGGTGACGGAAGGCGACCGCGCCGCCGAGTCCGCCATGCGCACCCTGATCGAGACGCGCCGCCCTTCGGACGGCATCTTGGGTGAGGAATTCGGGCGCAAGCCAAGCATCAGCGGATTGACCTGGGTGCTGGACCCGATTGATGGCACACGCGGCTATATTGCAGGCACGCCGACCTGGGGCACGCTGATTGCGCTGCATGACGGCGCCAGACCCGTTCTTGGCGTGATTGACCAACCCTATATCGGGGAGCGTTTCATGGGCGGGTTCGGCAAAGCCGTCCTGCAAGGGCCGCAGGGCAAGCAACCATTGCGGGTCTCGAAAGTCACCGAATTGTCGGAAGCCATCATCCTGACGACCTTCCCGGAAGTGGGGTCTGAGCAGGAGCGCTTGGCGTTTCACGCTTTGGCCAGCCAGTGCAAGCTGACCCGCTACGGTATGGATTGCTACGCTTACGGGCTTTTGGCCTTGGGGCAGGTTGATCTGGTGGTTGAAGCGGGGCTTCAGCCCTATGACATTCAGGCCCCTATCGCGGTTGTTGAGGCTGCGGGCGGTATTGCCACGAATTGGCTGGGCGAGCCTGCGGATTGGGGCGGCACCGTCGTGGCCGCCGCGACGCCGGAGCTGCACCGCGCGGCGCTTGATATTCTAGGCGAAATGTAGGCGTAAGATGAGCGATCTTCTGATCAAAGGGGCCGATTGGCTGATCACGATGGATGACCAACGCCGGGAGTTGGCGGGCGCGGACATGTTGCTGCGCGACGGCGTGATCGCGGAAATTGGCGCGAATTTGGATAGCGACGGCGCTGAGGTGTTGAATGCAGCGGGCTGCGTCATCACCCCGGGGCTGGTGAACACGCATCACCATCTTTACCAAACGCTGACCCGGGCAGTCCCTGCAGCGCAGGACGCGGATTTATTTGGCTGGCTGCAGACGCTCTACCCGATTTGGGGGCGCATGGGGCCGGAGCATTTGTTTGTCTCGGCCCAAGTGGGGTTGGCAGAGCTGGCCTTGTCGGGCTGCACGATGACCTCGGATCACCTGTATCTGTATCCCGGGGGCGGGCGGCTTGATGACACGATTGACGCGGCGCGCGAGGTCGGTTTGCGGTTTCACGCTACGCGTGGCTCCATGAGCATTGGCGAAAGCAAAGGCGGGTTGCCGCCTGATGCTCTGGTCGAGGATGAAGCGGGAATCTTGAAAGACAGTATCCGCGTCGTCGACCGGTTCCATGATGCAGGACCCGGCGCGATGGTGCGGGTCGGCCTCGCGCCGTGTTCGCCATTCTCTGTCAGCCGGGAGCTGATGCGCGACACAGCGGTGTTGGCCCGCGACAAGGGCGTGATGCTGCACACGCATCTTGCCGAGAACGACGAAGACATCGCCTATAGCGAGGCCAATTTCGGCTGCCGCCCCGGCCAATATGCCGAAGACCTGGGCTGGGTGGGTGACGATGTCTGGCACGCGCATTGCGTCAAGCTGGACGGGGCGGAGATTGATTTGTTTGCCCGCACCCGCACCGGCGTTGCGCATTGCCCGTGTTCCAATTGCAGGCTTGGTTCTGGGATTGCGCCGTTGCGCGACATGGTGCGCGCGGGGGTGCCGGTGGGTTTGGGCGTTGATGGCTCCGCCTCCAACGACGCGGGCAATCTGGTGGCGGAGGCGCGTCAGGCGATGCTGCTGCAACGGGTCAAACATGGCGGGAATGCCTTTGGCGCGCGCGCCGCGTTGGAGATCGCGACACGCGGCGGGGCGCAGGTTTTGGGCCGCGGCGATGACTGCGGTCAATTGGTGCCGGGCTATCGCGCCGATATCGCTATCTGGGATGTGAGCGGCGTGGACACCGCAGGGTCTTGGGACCCGGCGGCGCTGCTGTTGGCCGGGCCCACGCGCGTGCGCGATCTGATCGTGGAAGGTCAGCGTATTGTCACGGATGGACGGGTCGTCAGTTTTGATCTGGACGCGGCTGTGACGCGCCAGAACGCCTTGGTGCGGGAGATGATGGCATGAGGGTATTGGCGGGTTTGATCGTTGCGCTGGGACTTTCCGCATGCGCCACACAACCGAGCGTCGACCCCGTGCCGGTGTCAGCAACGCAAACGCAAGGCACATTGTTGGGCCCCGAATTGCAGGCCGCGCGCAGGGCCAATGGCCGTGGAGCATTGGCGTTCAATGCCAGGTTGCAAGCAGCGGCGCAGGCCCATGCCAACGATATGGCGGCGCGGGGGTTTTTCGACCATGTCAGCCCGGATGGCGGCGATTTGACGGACCGGCTGCGTCGCGCTGGATACGCATATTGCTATGCGGCTGAAAACATTGCGCAAGGGCAGCGATCCACCGCAGAGGTCATGGCGGCTTGGATGAAAAGCGCGGGGCATCGGCGCAATAACCTTTCACCACGTGCCCGCGAATTTGGCGCGGCGCGCGGGCCGAACAATACTTGGGTTTTGGTTTTCGGGGACCAGTGCTAGCGGGCAACCGGTGTCAGCCCTTCGCGGGCTGGCTCCGACGCGGGGAGTTTGACGTTCCAAGCGAGGCCGCATCGCGCCAGTAGTGAGACGAAAACAAAGCCCGGATCAAACTGCCCGGGCTCAACACCAAGCTTGGCCGAATGCGGGAAGGCGTGGTGGTTGCCGTGCCAATTCTCGCCAAAGGTGACAAGACCAAGGCCCGGAAGGTTGTAACCCTGCACCGGAAGCCCGTTGATGCGCCAGTTTTGCTGTCCGCGCTTATGGGCGAAATGGCCGACCATCCAATGCCCGGTGAGCGAGACAAAGATACGCAGGCAGATACCCCAAAGCACCCATGCCCAGCCGCCCAGCAAAAAAAGCAGGGCCGCGAGGGGGAGTTGTTGCAGCATCCAGCTGCGTTCAAGGAGTTGGTAGAAACGGTCGCTATGTACCTCTGGTTCGATTTCGACGCGCGGCGGGTGGGCAAGGTCATAGCGACAGCACAGTTGCCACCATGCGTCGCGCCAGAACCCGGCACCATGCGACGGGTGCGGTGGGCAAACATGCTGGCGTTGATGCCAGTCGCGCATGTCATGGGCGCGGATCATGCCGAAGGGCCCGGCCATGCCAACCAACACCCCGAGCCAGACCAGCAGATATTCAACCCCGCGCGGGGTTTCAAAGCTGCGATGGATCAGCAACCGGTGCATTCCCACAGAATGCCCAGCGCAGATTGTGACCGCCGTGAGCGCAATGAAAACGAGCGCCGCATCCCATGTGGCGAAGGCGATCACACCGGCGGCGCCTGCAATCCCATGCCCAAAGAGCCAGAACGTCTTAGCGGGGTCCATGCGGATTGTGCCCGTCACGGCGCAGGTTGCGGCGTCGGGGATGACGCGATCAGATGCGACCCAGACGGGGCCTGTCACGGGGCCTGTCGTCTGGCTATCCTTCGGCACGTGTTTTCACATCGCGCGCAAGCACATCCATAGCCAGAAAAGCCGCGACTTTCGTGAGCGGGTCAAAGAACCACGCGGGCGCGAGCAAGCGGTCATACTCCAGACTGACAGACAGTTCGCTGCCCTGCGATGTCGGCGTCACGCGGTAGGTCAGCCGTTTGTGGGCGACCCAGTTGGCAACGGGGCTGGTGTCTTTTTGCACTTGAAACACGGCTTGTGTGTCGCTGCGTTCGATCACCCGCAGGCTCAACACGCCGCGCCCTTCACGGCCTTGGAATGCCACCTTGCGGTTTGCGCCAAGGGCGGTTCCCTCATCGACCAAAACGGCGACCGGGTGCGGGATCACCTGCAAGGCGGCGGGCAAGGGGAAGCTGGGGGAGGTGGCGCGCTCAAGCGTTTGCCATACCTGATCGGGCGTTGCATCGACACTGTAGGTGGCGGTGCCTGTATCATCGTTTGGGAATGTATAGAAAGCGGGCACGCCCTCGACGCTGGCAAGGCTGAGCGCAAGGGCCGCCACAGCAAGACTGCCGACATCAAACAGGCGTGTGCCCGGCCCGTCATCTTTTCGCGCCCCGAAGATTGCTTTGAGCACGCGGTAGATGATGAGGATCGCACCGGCCACCACGGCGACAACGACTGCGATCATGGCAACACAGATGATGATGGTCGATGCGCCCGCGAAAATGTCGGAGGCGCCGGCCTGTGCGGGATGCGGGGTGATGGTTGAGGCTAAAATAATCGCCAAAGCCATCCCAATCGCCGTTTGTGCCGTGCGCTTGTAGATCAGAGCCGAGAACCCAACTTGCAGTTGCCGCGTGGCCAAAAGCCAGCCGCCATGGACAAGCATAATAACGATAACGGGTGCTACGAATTGCAGTCCCGTTTTCGCAAAGCTGGAAGTTGAGACATGGTAGGCGTAGATCAGCGCGGCTGTGGCCGCCAAAATGTGCAGAATAAGGCTGGACTGAAGTAATTTCTGTGCCATTCACGCGCCCTTTGTCCCCGCCAAAAAGCTTAGCCGCTGCGTGAAGAACGGGTCAAGCTGCGCGCTGTCGCACCTGCTTTTGCCCCCCGATCCAAACATCGGAAATGGCGCGGTCATCGCCCATCATGATGGTTGGGAAGAGCGCTTCCCAGAAGGTGTCCGCCTGGGCGTGGCGCTGGGCAATGGCAGGGGTGGAGGCGAGGTCGAGAACGATCAAATCGGCTTCCATCCCCGCCTGCAGATTGCCGATTTTGTCCTGCATATGAAGTGCACGGGCGGAGCCGCATGTCGCCAGCCACATCAGCTGCGACGGGTGCAGTGCGGTGCCTTTGAGTTGGCCGATTTCGTAAGCTGCGGCCATGGTGCGCAGCATGGAAAAAGATGAGCCGCCGCCGGTATCTGTGGCCAGCCCAACGCTGAGACCCGCGCCCTTGAGCCCGGCCATATCGAAAAGACCGGAGCCGATGAAGGTGTTGGAGGTCGGGCAATGCACAACGCTGGCGCCTGTCTCGCGCAGGCGGTCGACCTCACGTTGTTCGAGATGGATGGCGTGGCCATAGACGCCTTTTTCACCGAGCAGCCCGTGCATTTCGTAGGTGTCGAGGTAATCGCGCGCCTCGGGGAAGATGCCGCGCACCCAGTCGATTTCTTCGACCTGTTCGGACAGGTGGGTTTGCATCAGGCAGTCAGGGTGCTCTTTCCACAATGCGCCTAAGGCCAACAATTGCCCTTGCGTTGAGGTCGGCGAGAACCGCGGCGTGATCGCGTATTCCAAGCGGTCAACGCCGTGCCATTTTTCAAGCAGGGCTTTGCTGTCATCATAGGCCGATTGAGCGGTGTCGCTGAGGTTATCGGGCGTTTGATAGTCCATACAGGTCTTGCCGGTGACGGCGCGCATTCCGCGCGATTGCGCTTCCTTAAAGAAGCTCTCAACGCTGATAGGATGCACGGTGGCGAAGCTGCACATTGTGGTCGTGCCGTGCGAGGTGGCGAGCTCAAAGTAACTTTTGGCAATCTGGCGCGCATAGGCGGGGTCCGCGAGACGCGCCTCTTCGGGGAAGGTGTAGTCGTTCAGCCAGTCGATCAGCCGTTTGCCCCAGCTGGCAATCATCGCGGTTTGCGGGTGGTGCAGATGCGCATCGATGAAGCCCGCACAGATGAGCTTGTTGCCGCAATCGGTGACGTGTTCATCCGCTAGTTTAGGGCGATCAGACGCCGGACCCGTCCAAGTAATATGGCCGTTTTCGATAATGACAGCACCATGCGTCTCATGCCGCGCGGCGCTTGGGCCGTCTTGAAACGGGTCGCCTTTGAAAGACAGGGTTTGGCCGAGAAGAATTTGGATCATTCTGACGTCCTAACCCGAGCGCAATGAAAAAGAAATTACCGAAATCGGACCTACCTGTCACCGATGAGTTTGGCTAAGCTTTGACCAAGCATCCGACGAAGGGCAGCCGAGATGACCGATCCACAAAATGACGCAGTTGAGCCGGCACCTGAGGTGAAGGAGGATGAATACCAGCTTGAAAAGAGCCTCGTCAGCGATGTGCTGGCTGCGATTGATGCCACCAATGCAAATGCGCTTGATGCGCTGTTGGAACCACTGCACCCAGCCGATATTGCCGACCTGTTAGAGCAGATCAGCGGGCCGGAGCGGCGCGCGCTGCTGTCTTTGTGGTCCACCGGGCTTGATGGCGAAGTGCTGTCAGAGCTTGAGGAAAGCCTGCGCGAAGAAGTGATTGAATACCTTCCCAATCACGTCCTTGCCGGAGCGGTGCGGGAGCTGGAATCAGACGACGTTGTTGACCTGATCGAGGACCTTGAAGAAGACCAGCAAGAGCTGATCCTTGATGCGTTGGACGTGGCCGACCGGGCCGTGGTCGAGGATGCTTTGAGCTATCCCGAATTCTCTGCCGGACGTTTGATGCAGCGCGAGATGGTTGTGGTCCCAGAAGACTGGACCGTGGGGCAGGCGATTGATTTCATGCGGAAATCTGAAAATCTGCCCGAGCAGTTTTACCACGTTTTATTGGTCGACCCAGCTTACCACCCGGTGGGCTATGTCACGCTGGGCCGCATTCTGGGCGCGCCGCGTAGCAGCCAGTTGAAAGCGATGGGCGAAGACAGTTTCCGCGTGATCCCCGTCACACAGCCTGAGGCGGACGTGGCCTATGCGTTCAACCAATACCACCTGATTTCGGCGCCGGTCGTAGATGAAGATGAACGTCTGGTCGGCGTGATCACCATCGACGACGCCATGGCCGTGCTGGATGAGGAGGCAGAGGAAGATATTTTGCGCCTCGCGGGGGTTGGCGCGGATGAAAGCGTCTCAGACCGCACATTGGAAACCGTGAAACAGCGGTTCCCGTGGCTTGCCGTGAACTTGTTTACGGCGATCCTGGCATCGGTCGTGATCGCACAGTTTGAGGAAATCCTGGCGCAGATCGTGGCCTTGGCGGTGCTGATGCCGATTGTCGCCTCGATGGGCGGCAATGCGGGCACGCAGTCGTTGACGGTCGCCGTGCGCGCGATTGCAACGCGAGATTTGACCGGGTCGAACCTGTTGCGCGTTGTCCGGCGGGAAGCCGTTGCGGGGCTTGTAAACGGGCTCATTTTTGCAGTCGTCATGGGTGTGATCGGGGTGATCTGGTTTGGCACCCCAGCGCTGGGCGGCGTCATCGCGGTGGCCATGGTTGTCAACATGGTCGTCGCCGCTTTGGCAGGGATTTTGATCCCGATTGGTCTGGACAAGCTGGGGATCGACCCGGCCTTGGCCTCCGGCGCATTTGTGACCACTGTCACGGATGTCGTTGGTTTCTTTGCCTTTTTGGGGCTGGCGGCGATGGTGCTGATCTGAGCGTCAGCTCTGTGGCATCTTGAGCGTCACGTTGCGCCCGCCCTTTGTGTAGCGCAGGGACCCGCTATCAATCGCGGCCACGCGGCCACCATCAACGCGGTCGCCGACGGCCACTTTCTTGAAGCGGCCATTGGGCATGCGCACCAGAGCGCGGCGGTTGGATGACGTCCCAAACACCCCAACAAGTGAGACCTTTCCAAGCGCGATTGCGTTGGTTTCCGTGGCCGCGCGCGCCACGGTGCGACTGACGGGGCCCGTTGGTTGAACGCGGCTTGCGCGGGCAACAGCTGGGCCGGTTGCAGGCGCGGCCGCTATTGAGGCAGCGGCGCTTTGCGGTTGTGCCGCCGCAGGCGCTTGGCGGGCCTGAGCAACGATTGCGCTGAAATTCGACGGGCGCTGGCGCGCGCGCAGTGATGCTGCGACCGCCAGTTCGCTGGCGTTGGCAGGCGCGTCTGCTTCGGCTTCTGCGAGCGCGCGGGCGATGGCCTCTGCCTGTGCCTGTGCGGAGGCCGGGCGTTGAACAGGCCGAAGCCGCGCCAGTTCCAGCCGCGTGTTGCCGCCAAGGCTGGCGCGTTCGCGTTGTTCGATCAGATCGCTTGGCCGCGCGACGGGGCGAAAAGCAGCAAGTCTGATCTGTTCAGCGCTGAGCGTGGGTTCTGCCGGGTCCGCTGCCGCAATGCCTTCAGACAGGGCACTATCGGCGCCGTCAGGTGTTGGGCGCGGCAAGGATCGAATGGGTGGTGGGCCCAAAGTGACAAGATGGCCAAGAGGGCTCAGCGCGCCCTGCGGGGTTGCACGAACCAATCCACGCGCGTCCATGTCGAAAATCACACCGGGCGGAGGGGGCGGCATAAAGCTTGCCAATTCGAGCACGCTATTATCGCGGGCAGGCGGTATCAATGTTGGCGGATCTTCCAATGCGAGCTCTGGCGCAAGCGAGGCAATATAGAGATTGTCCAGCGTGGTTTCTGGTTGCGTGTCGCCCGCAAAGGGTTCCATCCGTTGCCATATGCCGGTTGCCGCGTAAGCTGTCAGCGCCTCGTCCTCGGTCATCGGTGCTGGCGCCAATGGGACCGGCTCTGCGATGACTTCTGGCTCTGGCAGCAGATCGGTTTGCGCCTCAGTGTCAGGCACGGACAGCTCAGGGGCCGTGCCTGCGATTGGCAGGTCAGCGATATCGAGCGCTTCGGGCAGCGACAAGCCTGCCTCCGCACCTTCGATCAGGGCAGGGTCTGTTTGCGTTTCGTCGAAAGCCGGGGGCGTTTGGTCCAATTCCACAAGTTCCGACGTGTCGTCCTGAGGGGCGCCAAACCAGTCGCTTACGGTGTCCGATGGCAGTAAATAGGACGACAACAGAGCCGCCAGCCCAAGGCAGGCCAACAAAATGACCGTCAGGATCAGGCCCAGAAACCGTGGCTTTCCGCGTGTTTGTGTCGCGGCCATGGCCGCAATCGGATCTTGCGTATCCGCGGCGGCTGCCTTTGCTTTCGCGGGTGCGCCGCTGGCAAGCACTGGTTTGGGAATGTCGCGCTTTGGCGGGGCAGGCGGGATGGTCGGCGCTTTGCGCGGCTGTTTTGCTGGTGGTGCAGCTTTCTTGGCTGCCGGTCGGGCCTTTGTCGTCACGCCACCCAGTTTGGGTGCCGTGTCCGGGACCGCGATACGCGGCGGCACTGCGGCAAGACGTTGGGTGGTTTCGGTGTCGGGTGCATCGCTTTCACCGGGTCTGCGACGGCTTGAAAACGCCGCCGACGGGGCCGCATCAGCTGCCTCCAGCCGCAGGGTGCGCGCTATGGGTTTGGCAGGGGCGGCCGGTTTTTCAGCCGGCTTTGGTGCGGGTGCTGCCGCTTGGCCCTTTGGCGGCAATATTTTGACCGGCTTGTCGTCGGTCTCAAAACTATCGGGACCCATCAAGGTGCCGCCGAGCATCGGTTCACCTTCGAACTGGTCCATCCCGGGGACAGCCGTGAACCCCACGGGGTTAAATTCGTAAGGGCTTATGAACCCTTCGGCCTCACCCAGCGTTTCCAATGCGACGGCCACAACCTGGACCGTGTCGCCTTTGGTGCTGGTGTCAAAGCTCAACTGGTCGCGCTTGTAGGGGGTCCGCGCCTCCAACGCCTCACCAATATCGTCATCCTTGCTGAGCGTGGCAAAAAGCAGCTGGGAATGCGGCAAAATCAGTTTGGTTTCAAAGCCTTCGCCGGCCAGTTCGACAGCCTTTGCGCGCAGCGATTTCAACCCTTCGGAAATGTCATCGCTGTCAAAGATGACACGGCCTTCGTTGTACCAGCCAGACCCATCGGCGGCACGATGCAACAGCACAATGCCGTCCTCAGACAGGTTAAGAGCAATTTGTGGCGTCATATCCGTCCGCTTTGTTCCGCGCTTCACCGGGGAGGATGCAGAGTGTTCTGCCAGCCCCAACCCGTTCTGTTATAACATATAACGCGACCGGTAAAAGAAAAACCAAGGGCGGGATTTGAACCTGCCGCCCTTGGATGCGATCCGCCTAAGACGTCGCTTTTGTCAGCGCCTGATCAAGGTCGCGGATCAGGTCGTCAGCATCTTCAATACCGATGGAAATGCGCACCACATTGGGCGCAGCGCCTGCGGCTTCCTGCTGCTCTGCGGTCAATTGACGGTGCGTGGTGGAGGCCGAGTGTATGATCAACGACCTTGTGTCGCCCAGATTGGCCACATGGCTGAAGATTTCCAGGCTGTCGACCAACTTGACGCAGGCCTCATACCCGCCCTTGACCGCGACGGTGAACAGCGCGCCCGCGCCTTTCGGGCAGACGGTTTTGACCCGGTCAAAATAGGGCGATGACTTCAGACCCGCATAAGTGACGTAGTCGACGCGGTCATCTTTTTCGAGCCATTCC
Organism: Litoreibacter sp. JB4-2; assembly: GCF_055693445.1. NCBI lineage: Bacteria > Pseudomonadati > Pseudomonadota > Alphaproteobacteria > Rhodobacterales > Roseobacteraceae > Litoreibacter > Litoreibacter sp. JB4-2. The sequence goes on along the minus strand of NZ_CM146334.1, from coordinate 978,802 downwards.
GCCACCTTTTCGGCGTTCTCGACATGCTTTTCCATCCGCAGGGACAGCGTTTCGATCCCCATCAAGGTGTAGTGTGCACCTTGCGGGTTCATCGTCATGCCCAGATCGCGCAGCCCTATGGCGATGCCGTGGAATGTGAAGGCGAGGGGCCCAAAGGTCTCGGCGAATTTCAACCCGTGATAAGCTGGCTCCGGCTCTGACAGCGATGGGAATTTGCCCGATGCAGCCCAGTCAAATTTACCGGAATCGACGACACAACCACCTGTGACGGTGCCATTGCCAGTCATGTATTTGGTCGTGGAATGGACCACCAGCGTGGCGCCATGCTCGATCGGGCGGCAGAGATATGGCGTGGCTGAGGTGTTGTCGATGATCAGCGGAATACCTGCTTCATCCGCGATATCGGCCACAGCGCGCACATCCATGATGTAGCCGCCGGGGTTGGCGATCGCTTCGCCAAAAATCGCCTGCGTGTCGTCATTGATGGCGGCTTTCACTGCGTCCAGATCGTCGAAATCCACGAATGTCGCCGACCAGCCGAAGCGTTTGATGGTCTGGCTGAACTGAGTGACCGTCCCGCCGTAAAGCCTGCTTGAGGCCACAACGTTCTTTCCCGGCCGCATCAGCGGGAACAATGCCATGATCTGAGCTGCATGGCCTGAGGAGCAGCAAACCGCCCCAACGCCGCCTTCCAGCGTGGCGATGCGTTCTTGCAGTACTGCCACGGTCGGGTTGGTGAGGCGGGAATAAATATAGCCCACCTCCTGAAGGTTAAACAGCGCCGCCGCATGTTCTGCGTCACGGAAAACAAAGGCTGTGGACTGGTAGATCGGCGTGTTGCGTGCGCCGGTGGCCGGGTCGGGCCGGGCCCCCGCGTGCACTTGCAAAGTGTCAAACCCGTAGCTTTCTGTGTCGGACATGTCCGTTCCTCCTCACAATCAATTTGAGGCGGACATTAGTGCGAAGGCCTGCGCGCCACAATCAGCAAAGAGGTGTGGGACGTAGCAACAAGGGTAGGGCGTCAGTAACCGCCGCCCATATCTTCCTCAATCCGTTCGCCGGCTTTCGCGCGGTTCAATGCGGCTTGACACGATACCTCATTGGCCGCCCTGCAAGAATAGGTTTTGCCATCGACGACAATCGCCCAGACCTCTTGCCCGGCTTTACGCCCGCTTGTTGCCGTCGCGCGTTTCAGCACGTAGCTTTCGCCCTCAAGCGTGATTGTCCCGTCTGGCAACGGCGTGGTTCTTGCGAACACACTCGTTGGTATTTCCACCTGACCGCACGCGCCAAGCATGCCAAAAGATAGCGCAACGAGACCTATTTTGATGTGTGTTGTCATGTAACTTCCCCCTATAAAACAAGGAGAAGCGTAGCATGCGCCGCCAAAATCGCCAAATCTGTGCCTAGGCTGAGCGCAAGCCAGTTTCCACCAAAAGCCCTAAGCGCTTGGCCTCAAAGTAATAACCACGTGCATACCAGCCGACCGCCGCCGCTTCGTCACCACCAGAGACCAGCCACGCCCCTTTGAGGTATTTGCCGGCGAATTCAAGGTTCACCTCCGGGTCCAGCAGTTCCGATGGCGGGCCGCGATGTCCCATCGTTCGCGCGGTTTCGGGAAGGATTTGCATCAAACCCCAATAGGGCCCGTTGCGTGCATCTGCGCGGTAATCGCTTTCGCGTTGTATCACCCGGTGAAGCAGGCTTTCAGGGATCTCGTGAATCGCTGCCCACCTGACGATACGCGCACGCATGGCAGGTGTTTCGCCGGGATAAAGCGCGTTTGTTGGCGCGGCAACCGGCGGCTCAGCGCGGCCACAAGCGATGAGAAGCATTGGCGCCGCGAGGTGCAAAAGAAAGTGACGACGGATCATGCGATCAGCCTATGCAAACGCAGCAACCGATGCCATGCTCATCGCAGAGATCGGCGTTCCTTCGCCTGCACATCTACATGGCCCGCATTCATGATCACACCTTTCCACCTTGCCTATCACGTCACCGATCTGGACGCCGCGCGCCGCTTCTACGGCCAGGTTTTGGGATGTACCGAGGGGCGCTCAACCGACACGTGGGTCGATTTCGACTTTTTTGGCCACCAAATTTCGCTTCATCTTGGAACGCCGTTTGAAACGACAAACACCGGTAAAGTTGGTGATCACATGGTGCCGATGCCCCATTTGGGGCTGGTCTTGGGCTATGACGACTGGCGCGCCTTGGCGGATCGGTTAGGTGCTGCCGAAACGGACTGGGTCTTGCCACCCTCGGTGCGTTTCGAGGGTGAGCCGGGCGAGCAATGGACGATGTTTTTCCGCGACCCGTCAAGCAACCCTATCGAAATTAAAGGCTTCAAAGACCTGTCCGGTGTGTTCGCGCAATAACCTCCATTTGGTTACAAATACGCTTGTGGGATGCCCTTGCTGCGGGAGGCGAAGCCTCCCAGGAGCAAAAATATGTTGCGCACCGAAGGTGCACATTTGGGTCAGAGTTTGGACGATATGATACCGGTTGCGAAGCCGCCCATCCGCAGCTCGCCAAAAAGTCGCTGATATTCGATTTTGGGGCAGCGATCTTGGATGACTGTTATCCCGCGTGCCTCTGCCTTGGCCGCGGCATCTGCATGGGTGACGCCGATCTGCATCCAGATGGTTTTGAGATGCGGCAGATCCGCCAGAGCGTCATCGACAATATCCGGCACAAATTCGGAACGTCGAAAGATATCAACCATATCAACGCCAAGCCCCTCTGGAATGTCGCGCAGGCTGGCATAGACAGGCTGGCCAAAGACACGCGTACCAGCATGGCCCGGATTGACGCCGATCACTGTAAAACCTTTCAGGCTTAGGTAGCGCGCGACATAGTAACTTGGTCGCACTGGGTTCATCGACATGCCGACGCACGCCACTACTTTTGTGCGGGTCAAAACGGATTTCAGTTCTGTGTCACTATACGCCATGTGCGCGACGCTAGCGGGCGGGTTTGCAGTGCGAAAGACCTAAAACAAAAAAGCGCCTGCGCGGGGGAGTGCGCAGGCGCCAGTTACGGAACGAGGGACAGTGCTTGTTGGGGGCGCAGTTCCGATGCGCCACCCTCACAATGAAAAAATAGGCACTGTGTTTACCCTGTTCCAGAAGTCTTACGAAACTGTGAACGTTGCGTGCGCAGCCGTGAAGCCTGCCGGGTGCGTCCTTAGTCGAACACATCCTCGACGGCGTCCCATGCCTCCTCGACGATTTTGGAAAACAAGCCTTGGCGTTTTTTGTGTTTCTTGCGCGGCTTGCTGGGCTTGGACCAGTCGGCGAGTTTTGCAGGTTTGGGGGCTTTGCGTTGTTTTTCAGGTTTTTTGTTTGGCTGCTTGAGCCACTTCATCTCATGCAGAGGCGCACCACAGGATCCGCAGGCAAGCTCGTGCCCATGTCGCGCTGTGGGTTGCAGCAGTGTTCGGGCACCGCAATAGCAGCACGTCGCAAGCTTGGTCGGGTGAGGCATCGAGGCTCCTTTATTGCGCGCAACTAGTCTCGCGCCTGAACCTCATATAGGGACACCGCCGCCGCATTCGAGACGTTGAGCGATCCAAACGCGCCTGAGGCGTCGATCCGTACCAGCTTGTCACAGGTCTCCTTGGTTTTGTCGCGCAATCCGGGCCCTTCAGCGCCCAGTACCAGCGCAATCGCACCGTCGCGGGACGCAGCCGCATCCCGCAGCGCGACATCGGCCTCACCGTCTAGCCCGTAGATGGCGTAGCCCATCTCTTTAAGCGCCTCCATCGTGGTCGCCAGATTGCGCACTCTCAAATAGGGCTGCCGTTCCAATGCGCCCGATGCGGTCTTGGCCAAAGCCCCCGTCTCAGGCGCGGAATGACGTTGCACGCCGATCACCGCGCGCGCGCCAAACACCTCCGCTGAGCGCAGGATCGCACCAACATTATGGGGGTCCGTCACGCGGTCGAGCAGGATCACCCGTGCCGGCTGTCCGCGCGGCGCGCAAATTTCTGTCAGGTTGCCCCAGTCGAGCGGCTTGACCTCCAATGCCACGCCCTGATGCACAGATTGCGGGTCAATCGGTGCCGCGAATTTGCGTGGATCAGACAGCTCGACCTCCATACCTGATGCGGCAATCTCATCGGCCAACCGATCAGCGGCGTTTTTGGTGGCCACCAACCGCAACCGCTCGCGCATCGGGTTTTGCAGCGCATCGCGCACGGCATGGATGCCAAACAGCCATACGGTTTCTGCCGCCGAGGCGCGCTTGTCGCGTTCTTTTTGGATGACCCATTTGGGTTTTTTCTGGTTCATGGGGCGACGTTGAACAGTTTCGCCAGAAAAGCGCAAGCTCCGGCATTATTTCGTGTTGACGCACGCGGGCCGGGCTTATAGATCAGCCGCCTAGTGGGCGACAGGCCGCAAGGTGTGGCAGGGGACTGTAACTCCCTCGCGGAGACGCACGCCTGGTTCGATTCCAGGGTCGCCCACCACTTTTAAGCCATTGATATCTAAGTGCGGTTTTATTTTCCGCGTGCCGATACTGATACTAGCCGCGCCCCAACTTCCCATCTTGACGCCGACTTGCGTCTAAAACGACGCTTGCGATTGCAATGTCTTGTGCTGCGATCCCTGTCAGATCAGCAATTGTGACCTGCGTTTCTTTGATCCGCCCTTGACTTGCTCCAGATAAAAGGTGGCCGATGTCTTCAATTCTGGAACGCGTTATCAGATCTGCGCTATATGCCTGCGAGAGTTCCCCGTGATCCAAACACTGATCAATTGAGTCCGCGACCAAGACATCCGCGCGTGCGACAAGATCGACGTCAAGTTCTTGTTTGCCGGGTGCATCTGCCCCCACAGCGGTAATGTGCGCACCTGCGGTTACCCATGTGTTTTCGATGAGCGCGCGTGTTGCACCGGTCGTCGTGACAATGATATCCGCGTTTCGCACTGCTTTTTCCAGGGTATCAGCGACCGCAATCTCACAGTGCCCTTTCATCATGTCTGCGATGGTTTGGGCCTTCTTAGGTGAACGTCCCCACACGTCGAATGTCAGGTGGCTTCCGATCAAATGAACGTGGCTTTCAATCTGCCTCAGGGCTTGCGGACCTGTCCCGACGACCAACACTTGCCTGCTGTCCGAGCGGGCCAAGCACCGCGTCGCAATGGCGCCGCCAAGCCCAGTGCGGATGTCTGTCATAACCATCTCATCATGGAGTATAGCCTGCACTGCTCCGGTCTGCGCGGATATCACCAATGACAAACCGTTGCCCGTTGGCAATCCCGCTAGGGCATTGTCGGGAAAACCGGTCGCAACTTTAATGACAAAATTCGGATCGTTCGCTCGGTGGCCGTATTTGATATGACAATCTGCTGTGAGTTCCGGAAACGTGATATGTCCCACGGGCGGCAGGGTCACCTCACCTTGACTGGCAGCAATATAGGCGGCCTCGATGGCATCGCCAGCAACGTGCAGATCGATTAGGCCTTCGATTTGAGCGCGATCCAAGATAATCATGTTCTACCAAACCTTTATGAGTGACAGCGACAATGCCAACCTTGCCCGACTTTCGACTTGAGACCCACTTTTCCAAATGGGAATTCAAAGCGCGATACCACATGACCGCGTCTGATGCCGAGAGCATTTCGTTGCGGGAGCTGATGGCAATGGCAACCCCTGACGACAAGGACGCACTCGAAGGAATGTCGCTTGGTTACACAGAAACCTTCGGCGACCCTGAGCTGCGAGGGATTATTGCACAAACCTACGCAAACCAGCAGGCATCGGACATCTTATGCTTCGCAGGCGCCAGTGAGGGTATCTTTGTCGCCAACAACGTGATCCTGGACGCCGAAAGCCATGCCATTGTTGTGACGCCGAATTACCAAAGCCACGAAACCCTGCCGGTTGCAATTTGTGAGGCGACTGGTGTCCCGCTGGACCCAAATGATGGCTGGTCTTTGGACATCGATCGGGTGAAGGCCGCCATCAAGCCAAACACCAAGCTCATGACAATCAACTTCCCTCACAACCCTACGGGAACGATTTTGCCACTAGATCGCTACATGGCGCTGATTGAACTTTGTCGCGCCCATGGCATCTATATTCTGCATGACGAAATCTTTAATGGTTTGGGGCCAACCGGCACCCAACACCTTCCCTTCATTGCGGATGTCTACGAACGCGGGCTGTCGCTGAACGTCATGTCCAAGTCATTTGGTTTGCCGGGGCTTCGCATTGGCTGGATCGCCTGTCAGGACGCAGAGATCCTTTCAAAGATGGAGCGCTTCAAGCATTACCTGTCGATCTGCAACTCCGGTCCGAGCGAACAGCTGACTAAGATTGCCCTGAAGAACAAGGATCAACTGTTGCGTCGCAACTGCGCAATCGTCGATGAGAACTTACCCAAGTGGGACGCCTTCTTTGCGCGGCATCCTGACTTGTTTGACTGGCAGCGCCCTGACGGTTCATGCATGGCGTTCCCAAGGTATTTGGGGGCGGAAGGCGTGGACGAGTTCTGCCGTTCCTTGGTCGAAGACAGCGGTGTTCTTTTGCTGCCCAGCACGATCTACAGGTCTGATCTTGGCGTCACTCCGAATGATCGTTTCCGATTGGGATATGGACGCAAAGGGCTTGATGAGGGGTTGGCTGCTCTAGAGGCGCACGTCATGAAGAACAAAGCTACTTGAAACCTGTCGTTGCGTTCGGGTACGCAAGCTGCGCGAGGGTCCTCACGAAAACACGTGATGTTCTATTGGCTGGCGAGGCGCTTATCGAGGAGGCGGCGCGCTACGATCTGCTCACGGAGACGCTTAGGTTGGGCGTGACCGAGCTTGTAGCGTGCACTTGGTTGCAAAGGTTTCTGCGCAGTTTGAAGGAGGCCTATGGCATGGGCGCGCGTAGCTTGTTTCTGGCTCCCTTGGAGCTGTCACTTGGGTCCACAGGTGTGGCCGTTTTTAAGCGCGACTAAATGAGAGGTTTTGCATAAACAAAGATGTTCAAAGTACACGGTGCCGACTCGCATCTTGGTGCGGATTTTTTTTCGCGAGTTTTCGTGCTTGCCATGTTTAGCTTCAAAATCCTTGATGCAGAAATTCTCGTAAATAATTGAAAGTAATATTTAAAAAATGAAATCAAAGGCAATAAGTTATAGTGAATATATCTACTAAAAAATTAGTTTGACAGCGTGCAAGGCTTGCGGCTAGCGTTTGTGAAGCTGGCATTGACCGGCTCACATAAATCTTTGGGAGGAGACAAGATGCGCAAGTATCTGCTCTCCGCGACTGCGGCCATGGCCGTCATCGCGGGGTCCGGGACTGCTTTTGCCGACGCGGCAGCAGCCCAGAAATGGATTGATCAAGAATTCCAGCCATCCACATTGTCGAAAGACGTGCAAATGAGCGAGATGCAGTGGTTCATTGACGCCGCGCAGCCATTCGCGGGGATGGAAATCAACGTGTTGTCCGAGGGCATTCCGACCCACGGCTACGAATCCGAGGTGCTGACCAAGGCCTTCGAGGAAATCACCGGGATCAAGGTGAACCACCAGATCTTGGGCGAGGGCGAAGTTGTCCAGGCGGTGCAAACGCAGATGCAGACGCAGCGCAACCTCTATGACGGTTACGTCAATGACAGCGACCTGATCGGCACGCATTCGCGGCTGCAACTGGCCTATAACCTGACAGAGCAGATGGCCGGTGACTGGGCGGCGACAACCTCGCCGACGCTTGATTTGGATGACTTCATGGGCATCCAGTTCACGACGGGCCCCGATGGGAACCTTTACCAGCTGCCTGATCAGCAATTCGCCAACCTATATTGGTTCCGCAAGGATTGGTTTGACGACCAAGCCAACAAGGACGCGTTCAAGGCCAAATACGGCTACGACTTGGGCGTGCCGGTCAACTGGTCGGCTTATGAAGACATCGCGGAGTTCTTCTCGAACGATGTGCAGGAAATCGACGGAACACGCATTTACGGCCACATGGATTACGGCAAACGCGCGCCGGATCTCGGCTGGCGCATGACCGATGCTTGGCTGTCAATGGCAGGCACCGGTTCGAAAGGGGAGCCGAACGGCGTTCCGATTGACGAATGGGGCATCCGCATGGAAGCGGGAAGCTGTAACCCGGCGGGTGCATCTGTGTCCCGTGGCGGTGCGGCCAATGGCCCGGCGGCGGTCTATGCGATCCGCAAATGGGATGAATGGCTGCGCAACTATGCACCACCCGGTGCTGCATCATTCGACTTTTACCAATCGCTTCCGGCGCTCAGCCAAGGCAATGTGGCCCAGCAAATTTTCTGGTACACTGCGTTCACCGCTGACATGGTGAAACCACAGGCTGAGGGCAACAACACTGTCGACGCCGATGGTAACCCGCTCTGGCGGATGGCCCCAAGCCCGCACGGCCCTTACTGGGAAGAAGGTCAGAAGGTTGGCTATCAGGATGTGGGGTCTTGGACCTTCCTGAAATCCACGCCGTCGGATCGCGCGCAGGCAGCATGGCTCTACGCTCAGTTCGTGACGTCCAAAACTGTTGATGTGAAGAAATCCCACGTGGGTCTGACCTTCATACGTGACAGCACGGTGAACCACGAAAGCTTCACAGAGCGCGCGCCGAAGCTTGGCGGATTGGTGGAATTCTACCGCTCGCCTGACCGCGTGGCCTGGTCGCCAACAGGCATCAACGTGCCCGACTACCCGAAGCTGGCGCAAATCTGGTGGCAGCAAATCGGCGACGTGAACTCGGGTGCTTTCACACCGCAACAGGCGATGGATCGTCTGGCTGAGGAAATGGACATCACCATGGCCCGGATGCAGGCGGCTGATGAAAGTGCCAGCGTCTATGGCGGTTGCGGCCCACGCTTGAACGAGAAACAAGACGCCGCGTTCTGGTTTGCCAATGGGGGCGCTAAGCCCAAGCTGGACAACGAAAAACCGCAGGGCGAGACCGTCAACTACGACGATCTGGTCGCGCGCTGGAACCAGTAAACCAAACGCCCGGCCCCGCTTGAGCGCGGGCCGGGCCCTTACCGAGGGCCGCGCGAGAGCGCAGTCATCCCTCACTTGGGTCACGGGATTACAATGACAATCGAGTTGAAACAGGCCAGCAAGGTTGTGCGGGGCATTTCGCATATCAAACCGGTCTCTCTGGTGATGGAGCCAGGACATTTTAACGTTTTGCTGGGCCAGACGGGCTCGGGCAAGACGTCTTTGATCAAGCTGATGGCGGGGCTGGACCCGCTGGCCTCGGGCCAGATTTTCATGAACGGGCAGGACGTCTCACGGCTGTCGACGCAGAAACGCAAGATCAGCCTCGTGCACCAGTTTTTCGTCAACTACCCGCATATGAGCGTCTTCGACAATATCGCCTCCCCCTTGCGGGTTGCAGGCATGGCGCAATCCGAAATAGAGGGCCGCGTTCAAGAGGCTGCCGACATTTTGCAGCTGGGCCCAATGCTGAAGCGCCGCCCGCAAGAGCTGTCTGGCGGCCAGCAACAACGCTGTGCCCTGGCGCGTGCGATTGCCAAGGAAAGCCAGGCAGTATTCCTGGACGAGCCCTTGGCAAATCTTGACTACAAACTGCGCGAAGAGCTGCGTGAGCAATTGCCAGAGCTTTTTGCAGGCCGCGGCGCTGTCGTGGTTTACGCCACCTCGGAGCCAGAGGAAGCCTTGCTGCTGGGGGGCGAAACTGCGCTGATGGATGACGGTACTGTCACCCAATTCGGCACCACCGCCGCGATCTACCGCAAGCCGCAAAACCTGACAGCGGCGCGGGTGTTTTCCGACCCGCCGATCAATTCAGCCGAGATCATCAAAACCGGAACTGAAGCGCGGATGAAAACCGGTGTGGTTTGGCCTTTGGACGGCGCCGCAGCAAACCTGCCGGATGGGCAATACACGATCGCGCTCCGCCCGCATCATGTCACGCCATATGCTGCCAAACCCGGCGACGTCGCCATTGAAGGGACCGTGTTGGTGACCGAGCTGTCGGGCTCGGAATCAAGCGCGCATTTTCAACTTGGCGAAGACGGTTGGGTGTCGCTGGCTCATGGCGTGCATCCTTATGAGGTCGGTGAAAACCACCAGTTCTTCATGGATGCGACGCAGGCGTTCTACTTTGCTCCGGATGGGAGGCTCGTGGCCTGATGGCAAAAATCACGCTTTCAAATCTGCGGCATTCCTATTTGCCCGAACCGCAAGGCCCGCAGGATTTCGCACTGAAGGAGATTGATCTCGATTGGCAAGATGGCGGGGCCTACGCGCTGCTGGGCCCGTCGGGTTGCGGAAAATCCACGTTGTTGAACATCGTCTCTGGCCTGCTGACGCCTTCTGAGGGCCGGATCCTATTTGACGAGAAAGATGTCACCGACCTGCCGCCGGACCAGCGTAACATTGCTCAGGTGTTCCAGTTCCCGGTGATCTACGACACGATGACGGTGCGCGACAATCTGGCATTTCCTTTGCGCAATCGCGGGGTAGATGAGGCCCGGATTTCGGAGCGTGTCGCTGAGATCGCCGCCATGTTGGAGGTTGAGGAGATGCTCGATACGCGCGCCTCCCATCTCAGCCCGGACAATAAACAGAAAATCTCCATGGGGCGCGGGTTGGTGCGCGACGACGTCAATGTCGTGATGTTTGATGAGCCGCTGACGGTAATCGACCCGCATCTGAAATGGAAGCTGCGCTCCAAGTTGAAAGAGCTGCATCAGCGCGTCCGCGCGACGATGATCTATGTCACCCATGACCAGACCGAAGCACTGACCTTTGCCGATCAGGTGGTCGTCATGCAGGAGGGGGAGGTCGTCCAAATCGGTACCCCTGTGGAGCTGTTCGAGCGCCCGCAGCATACATTTGTCGGCCACTTTATCGGTTCACCGGGCATGAACGTCCTTCCCGCGGAAGAAGTCGCAGGCCGTGTCAACTTTGCCGGACAAGCTATTGAACTTGAAGGCAAGGTGACCGGGCAAGGCGGTGCCACCCAATTGGGCGTCCGGCCGGAATTTGTGTCGCTTGCGGCATCCGGTATCGAGGCGCGGGTGCGCAAAGTCTCGGACGTCGGCCGGCATTTGGTTGTTGAGGCCATGGTCGCCGACACGCCCGTCAAAGCCGTGATCGAAGGGGAGGCCCCCCAACAAGGCGCTCAGGTCCATCTCGATTTCAAAAAAGAACACACGCGGCTTTACCGGGACGGCTGGATCGCGACGGAGGCGGCATCATGAAGACAGATAACCCACGCGCATGGTTCTTTGTACTGCCGGTGCTGTTGCTGGTCGCGTTCAACGCGCTGGTGCCGATCATGACGGTGGTCAATTATTCGGTGCAGGAGACCTTTGGCAATAACGTCTTTTTCTGGCAGGGGCTGGATTGGTTTGAGCAAATCCTGCGCTCAGACCGCTTCCATGCGGCTTTGGGGCGGCAGTTTCTGTTCACCTTCTTGATCCTGATCATCGAGGTGCCGCTGGGCATCATCATTGCGCTGTCTATGCCCAAGAAAGGGTTCTGGGTGCCGGTCTGTCTGGTGACCATGGCTCTGCCGATGCTGATCCCGTGGAACGTTGTGGGCGCGATGTGGAACATCTTTACGCTGCCCGATATCGGGCTGCTGGGATACTTGCTGAACAACACGTTGGGCATCACTTATGACATGACCCAAGACCCGTTCGCGGCCTGGGTGACGATCATCACGATGGATGTCTGGCACTGGACGTCGCTGGTGGTGTTGCTGAGCTATGCGGGTCTGGTGTCAATCCCGGACGCGTACTACCAAGCTGCCCGGATTGATGGCGCATCGCCATGGAAGGTCTTCCGCTACATTCAGTTGCCGAAGATGAAAACCGTGCTGACCATCGCGATCCTGCTGCGCTTCATGGACAGCTTCAACATCTATACCGAACCCTTCGTTCTGACAGGTGGCGGGCCGGGAAATTCGACGACCTTGCTTTCGATTGATCTGGTCAAAATCGCGCTTGGGCAGTTCGACCTTGGCCCTGCTGCGGCGATGAGCCTGATCTATTTCGCGATCACGCTGCTGGTCAGCTGGCTGTTCTACACGCTCATGACAAAGGATGATGACGCATGAGAAAACGGACAATCATACCGATCCTCTACATCGCCTTCCTGTTGCTGCCGATCTACTGGCTGGTGGCGATGAGCTTCAAGACGACGCAAGAGATCCTCGGCGGTTTCAGCCTGTTCCCGCAAACCTTCACGCTGGAGAATTACCGGGTCATCTTCACTGACCCAACTTGGTACTGGGGATACATCAACTCCATCATATACGTGTCCCTGAACACGGTGATTTCGGTCTGCGTGGCGCTACCGGCGGCTTATGCTTTCTCCCGCTACCGCTTTCTGGGTGATAAGCAGCTCTTCTTCTGGCTGCTGACCAACCGGATGGCGCCCGCAGCCGTTTTCGCACTGCCGTTTTTCCAGCTCTATTCCTCCGTCGGGCTGTTTGACACACACTTGGCGGTTGCCCTCGCGCACTGCTTGTTCAACATCCCGCTTGCGGTTTGGATCCTTGAAGGCTTCATGGGGGGCGTCCCGAAAGAGCTGGATGAAACCGCCTATGTCGACGGCTATTCCTTCCCGCGTTTCTTCGTCACCATCTTCTTGCCGACGATCAAGGCTGGTGTCGGGGTCGCCGCGTTTTTCTGCTTCATGTTCTCATGGGTGGAGCTGCTTTTGGCCAAGACATTGACCGCCGTTGAGGCCAAGCCGATTGCCGCCACGATGACCAAAACCGCGTCCTCTGCTGGCTATGAGTTGGGGCTACTGGCAGCGGCCGGCACGCTGACCATCATCCCCGGCGCCATCGTGATCTATTTCGTGCGCAATTACATTGCCAAGGGCTTCGCCCTGGGGAGGGTTTGATGAAACGGTTTTTGACACCGGTTGTCCTGTTGCTGGCCAGCCCCGGGTTTGCTCAAGGCTGGGGCAATGTCGCCAAGAAGGAAGAGGAAACTGGTTTCTCTTGGACGCAGCCGCTCTGGCCATCTTTTTGGATGGCCTGGACGCCCGCTACTTTCGCGCTGTTTTGCGGAATTTTCGGTGCGATTGCCGTTATCGGCGTGCTCGAAGGGGTGAAATACCGCGACGGATTGGAACGAAAAGGCGTACTCGGCCTGACCACGACATTAGGCGACAGGCTGTTCATCACGCTGCTCGGAACGGCCTATATCTTCTTGGCCTGGTTGGGTTTTGTGGGCCAGCCCTTGTGGTGGCCGCTGGCGATTTCGCTTGCTTGGGGGGCTTTCTGTTTTAGGAAAGTATGAGATTTTGCTTTGGAAACGTGAATGCATGCGTTTTACTCATTCTGCGTAGTGAGTGAGCGATTGCCTAGGATAGGACGGCAATGAAAAAGAAAAAGAGTGATCTGCTGACCGAGGTCGAACTTGAGTTCATGAACGAACTTTGGGCATTGGGGGAGGGGACCGTGCGCGACGTTTTGGACAAGCTGCCGAAAGACCGCGATCTCGCCTATACCTCGGGCGCGACCATCCTGCGCATTCTGGAGCAAAAAGGCTTCGTGACCAGCCGTAAACAAGGCAAAAGCCATGTTTACATCCCATCGCTGGCCAAAGATGCCTACCAATCTCGCTCACTCAAAGACCTGTCGGCTAAGCTATTTGACGACACGCCTGCCTCGTTGGTGGCGCGTCTCGTCAATGACGATGCATTGACTGAAGAAGCGTTGGGGCAAATCCGAGCATTGGTGGATCGGAGGTTGAAAAATGATAGTGGGTGAAGCGCTGCTGGACGCGTTTATCAATGCCAATATATTGATTTGCGTGGCTTTTGTTCTTTGGTTTTTGGTGCGGGCCGCGATGTGCCGCATCGGCTTGAAATACGCTTATGGTGCGCAGCTTGGCCTGCTGAACGCGGTCTTCATTGCGATCCTGTGCGCGCCGTTTTTGGCCGCCGGGTTTCACGCATTGCAAGGATCCGGCGTCGCGCGCGGCGTCAATGTGAACCTGTCCGACATGGTTGTGTCCTATTACCTAAATGGCGGGTTGGAGATGAAAGCCTCCGAGTTTGAAAAGCTCGTGATGGCGCGCGATACGTTTACGCTCAACCTGCTTAATATGGATGGCTTGCTTGCCAAATCTGTCATCGCGGCTTTCACGGTCGGCATTGTCGTCGGTCTGACGCGTCTGGCGTATTCGATCTTTTGCCTCTGGCGCATCGTGGCGCAAAGCTACGCCTGGCGTAGCTTTAACCGGTTGCAACTGCGTGTCTCCGACAAGACGCTGGTACCGTTTTCGACCCGTGGGCTACGCAATTATTACGTGGTGATCCCGTCGCATATGCTGGGGCAGGCCGATGAGATGAAAGTCTCTCTCGCGCATGAGCTGCAGCATATTCGCAATGGCGATCTGGAATGGGAGGTGCTGCTTGAAGCCCTGAAGCCGCTGTTCTTTTTCAACCCAGCATATCGTGCTTGGAAACGTCAGGTCGAACACCTTCGTGAGCTGAATTGCGACAGTGCTGTGATCGCAGGTGGACGGATTGAGATGCGCACTTATTGCGAAACACTGCTGTCGATCTGCCAGCAAACCCTGCGCCGCGACCGCGCATTCGTGATTGCAGTCCCAAAGGTAACGCTGGTGACGGCTGATCGGTCCTCTGCCGGTGATGGCAAACCAAGCTTTTTGGAACGCCGCGTCCTGTCTCTGCTGAATGCCCGCCGCGCTACGCATCAGAAGATCGTTTTCGCGGTTCTGGCCGTGCCGCTTGTCGCCGCAGTCGCCCTGACCACGGTCGCTATCCAACGCCCCGGCGATTGGAGCCAGGACCGGCTGATGCTTTCGACCGTCGTCAATTTGGATCGGCTCAACGAAATCAATCGCCTGTCGACATTCGGCCGGATCCGCAACTAGTCGTATTTGCAAGACAATGAGAAGCCCAGCTGAGATTGCGCACCACATCGCGGATCAATTACCTGTCCTTGATGGACGCCAATTGATCGCTATTGCAGGGGCTCCGGCCTCAGGAAAATCCACCGTTGCGCAGTCTCTTTGCGACCATCTCAATGCTGATGGTCGGCCGGCTGGCCTTGTACCGATGGACGGCTTTCATCTCGACAACGCTATTTTGGAAGCGCGTGGGATTAGGGAACGCAAAGGTGCCCCCGAGAGTTTCGATTTAGCGGGGTTCAAGGCTGTTTTGCACCGGCTACTAGCTGAACCGGAAGTAATCACCCCGCGTTTTGATCGCGCCCAAGATCAGACAATTGGCTCAGCTGAAGTCATCTCAGCCGACATGCAGTTCGTCATCGTTGAGGGCAATTATCTATTGCTGGACGCACCGGGCTGGCGCGATTTGTGCAGGTTTTGGTCCTTTGCCGTGTTCCTAGAACTTGATGAGAATACGCTGGAGGCCCGCCTTGAAAATCGTTGGCGTAAGCACGGGCTGACCGATGCAGATGCCGGGGCGCGCATCGTCGAAAACGACCTGCCCAATGCACGGCTGGTCCAGGAGAACCGGATCGCTGCCGACCTTACGCTGTCGCTTTGACGTCTTCGGTCACTTGTTTTGCCGAGCTATGGCCTGTGACCGTGCGTATGTGTGTAGGTCGGTCTGCCGACCGCGCAACAAGCTGTGATTGACAGCGGTGATGTGCTCGAAGACCCTGCCCGCATGAAAACATACTGGCAGAACTATATCGACGGCGCTTGGGTTGATGGCGGGGCGGGGCGGATTGACGTCATCAACCCCGGAACGGGCGAAAAGCTGGCGACCCATGCGCTTGCCGATGCCGCCGATGTGGATCGCGCCGTGATGGCGGCGAGACGCGTGCATTTGTCCGGAGTTCTTTCGGACCTGCGTCCGGTGGAACGTGGCCGCATGGTTCAAGCCATGGGGCGCTACATACTGGACCATATCGACGAGATTGCGGAGCTTTTGACGCTCGAACAAGGTAAGCCGCTTTGGGAGGCGCGCGGCGAGGTACATGGTGCTGCCCGATATTTTGAATATTATGGCAATCAAGCGGAAACTGTTGAAGGCCGCTCCATTCCGCTTGGCAAAAACTATTTCGACTTCACCACCCATGAGCCCTTTGGCGTCTCCGCCCAGATCATCCCGTGGAATTTCCCGCTTGAGATTGCGGCGCGTTCGCTTTCCGCCGGGCTTGCCACCTCCAACACCTGCGTGATCAAAACGTCGGAGCAAACACCGCTTTCAAGCGCGTGGTTTGCTTATGCGGCTGAGGAGGTCGGCCTTCCAAAAGGCGCGGTTAACATCTTGTGTGGGCTGGGGCATGAAGCGGGCGCGGCCTTGTCATCGCACCCACATGTCAATCAAATCGTCTTCACCGGCTCCGTGCCCTCCGGTATTGCAATCGCCACGGCGGCTGCGCAAAACGTCGTGCCTTGCGTGTTGGAACTGGGCGGTAAGTCCGCCGCAATTGTTCATAATGACGCCGATCTCGACGCATTTGAGAATGACATCCGCAGGGGTATCTATTTCAACGCGGGGCAGGTCTGCTCTGCCATGTCGCGCGTCATTGCGCATGACAGCATCCATGATGCGTTGGTGGAGCGTATGGTTTCCGTGGCCAAGTCGCTGACGGTGCTGCCGGGGGTGGAACAGCCCGAATTCGGCCCGACCATGGGCGCGATGGTGTCCGAGGCACAGCGCGACCGTGCCGCAAACATGGTCAGCGCGGCGCAAGCCGAGGGAGCAACCGTCGCGACCGGCGGGCGCAAGCTCAACATCCCCGGTGCGTTTCTGGAGCCGACTGTGATCAAGGACGTCACGCCGGGCATGACCATCGCGCAGCAAGAGGTCTTTGGGCCCGTCTTGTCGGTTCTAAAATTCAGCTCCGATGCCGAAGCAATCGAGATCGCGAATGGGACGCCCTACGGGCTGGTCGGTGGCGTGTTCACGCGCGATCTGGACCGCGCAACCTCAACTGCACGCCATCTAAAAGCCGGGCAGGTCTTTGTGAACGAATGGTTCGCAGGTGGCGTCGAGACGCCGTTCGGCGGATACGGCAAGTCCGGCTATGGCCGCGAAAAGGGTCGGGAAGCGCTTTGGAACTATGTGCAGACAAAAAACGTAGCAATTAAGCTTAGGGGGTAGAACATGAGCATTTTTGACGAGGACCTATTCCTCAAAGGACTGGAGCAACGCAAAGCCACACTAGGCGCGGAATATGTCGAGAAAAACCTCGCCGCTGCAGATGATTTTACCCTACCGTTTCAAGAAGCGATGACCGCTTGGTGCTGGGGCTTTGGTTGGGGCGACGACGTGATCGACGCCAAAACCCGCTCCATGATGAACCTTTCGATGATTGGTGCGCTGGGCAAGATGAGCGAATGGGAAATTCACTGTCGCGGCGCGATCAGCAATGGGGTCAGTCAAGACGAAATCCGCGCGATCATTCATGTGATCGGCATCTATTGCGGTGTCCCCCAAGCGCTGGAGTGTTTCCGTGTCGCGAGCAAAGTGCTGGCTGAAGCGGAATAGGCTGGAAGTGCCACGTCTAACTGATTAACAGCCCCGGTCATGACCACTTTCCTTGCGGGCTACGCGCTCGGCTTCTCTTTGATACTGGCCATTGGCGCGCAAAATGCATTTGTGTTGCGGCAAGGATTGCGCCGCAACCACGTCTTTGCGGTATGTGTCACCTGTTCTCTATCTGAGGTGGTGCTTGTCAGCATCGGGGTTTTCGGGTTCGGGCGCATTGCCGATTTAGCGCCGTGGTTCTCAACAGCTATGTTGTGGGGCGGGGCGCTTTTCTTACTTGTCTATGGCGCGTTCTGCTTTCGCTCCGCCTGGCGCGGGTCGGACGGGCTGAAAGCCTCAGACGGCGCAGAGATGAGCTTGAAGGCCACCATTTTGGCTTGCCTTGCATTCACTTGGCTCAACCCGCATGCGATCCTTGATACGGTGGTTTTGCTGGGCGCGCTTTCGGCGCAATATGGTGAGGCGCGCGGTATGTTCGGGGCAGGGGCGATTGCTGCAGCCGCAAGCTTCTTTTTCATGCTGGGGTACGGCGCGCGCTTGCTTGCACCGTTCTTTTCAAAGCCTGTCGCGTGGCGGGTGCTCGACACGCTGGTCGGTATCACGATGTGGTCAATCGCATTGGCGCTGCTGTTGCGGCATTGATATTTTCCTGCGGCGCACGATTGGGCTTGCGGCTGGCGCGCGCAGGCGATCATCTGGCGCTATGAACCCCCATGCGCAAAACCCGGTCCTTGGCGTCTTTTGGATGTTTGTTACTGGCGTGCTGTTCGTTGGCGTGACGGCTGTTGTCAAATATGTGGGCGACGGGCTTCCTGCGGCGGAGGCTGCTTTTTTGCGCTACCTGCTGGGGTTGGTGTTTTTGATCCCGATGATCCCCGCGATGCGGCAGGCCGTGTTTACCAAACGGATCTGGACGATCTTCGGGCTGCGTGGCATCGCCCATTCGCTGGGCGTGACCCTATGGTTCTTTGCGATGACCCGGATCTCCATTGCGGAAGTCACGGCAATGAACTTCCTGAACCCCATCTACGTGACAATTGCCGCCGCATTGTTTCTGGGTGAGAAGCTCGCCCTTCGCCGCATCCTTGCGATCGCCGCGGCTTTTGTGGGCGCTCTGATCATCTTGCGCCCCGGCTTTCGTGAGCTGTCCCCAGGGCATATCGCCATGATTTTCGCGGCATTGTTTTTTGCGGGCTCCTACCTGAGTGCCAAAGTGATGGCAGATGAGGTGTCCCCCGCCGTAGTGGTCTTCATGTTGTCGGTCACGGTGACAATTGGTCTGGCGCCCATGGCCTGGGCGGTTTGGATCACGCCCACTTGGTCGCAAATAGGGTGGATGTTCGTGCTCGCTGCGTTGGCCACGGGCGGGCATTACACCATGACTTTGGCCTTTGCCGCCGCGCCATTGACGGTGACGCAGCCGGTGTATTTTTTGCAACTGGTCTGGGCGGTACTTCTGGGCTGGCTGGCCTTCAACGAGGCGGTCGATATTTACGTGGTACTGGGGGGTGTCCTGATTGTCGGTGCGGTCAGCTTCATCACCTGGCGCGAACATCAGCTCAAGAAGCGCCAGATCACCCCCACGGCGTCGGCGACCAAAGTATAGACGTCGCGAACGGCGTTGACCGTTTATGGTCCCGCGCGCGATTTTGTCCCAAATTCCTACAGCGGAGCGCGTCATGTCCCAGCCCAACATCCTGATCATCATGGTCGACCAGCTCAACGGCACGCTTTTCCCAGATGGCCCGGCGGATTGGCTACATGCGCCCAACCTTAAGAGGCTGGCGGCACGCTCCACACGGTTCAAAAACAGCTATACCGCGTCACCGCTCTGTGCCCCAGGTCGCGCAAGCTTCATGTCTGGGCAGCTGCCGTCGCGCACAGGCGTTTATGACAACGCCGCAGAGTTTTCCTCCGCCATTCCGACCTACGCCCACCATTTGCGCCGTGCGGGTTACCAGACCTGTCTGTCGGGCAAGATGCATTTCGTGGGGCCTGATCAATTGCACGGGTTTGAGGAGCGGCTGACGACGGATATCTACCCGCCAGATTTTGGCTGGACGCCGGATTACCGCAAGCCGGGCGAACGGATTGATTGGTGGTACCACAATATGGGCTCCGTTACTGGCGCTGGGGTAGCCGAAATCACCAACCAGATGGAGTATGATGATGAGGTCGCCTATCACGCGACGCACAAACTCTATGACCTGTCGCGTGGCCATGATGCGCGGCCCTGGTGCCTGACTGTCAGCTTCACCCATCCGCATGACCCCTACGTGGCGCGCAAGAAATACTGGGATCTGTATGAAGATTGCGAGCACCTGATGCCGGAAGTCGGGCCAATCCCATACGCCGATCAGGACGCACACTCGCAGCGCATTCTCGATGCCAATGATCGCGACAATTTTAACATCACCGACGAGCACATCCGCCGTGCCCGACAGGCCTACTTTGCCAATATCAGCTATCTCGATGACAAAATGGGCGGGGTGCTGCAAACGCTGGAAGACACCCGCCAAGAGGCCACAATCCTCTTCGTCTCCGACCACGGTGACATGCTCGGGGAGCGCGGGCTTTGGTTCAAAATGTCATTCTATGACGGCTCCGCCCGCGTGCCGCTTATGGTGTCCTCACCTACGATGGAACCGGGTTTAGTCGAGACGCCCGTCTCCAACATCGATATCTGCCCGACGCTATGCGATCTGGCAGGCGTGGATATGTCAGAAGTGATGGAATGGACTGACGGCGAAAGCATCGTGTCGCTGGGCCAAGGCGGCGGCCGCGACACGCCTGTCGCCATGGAGTACGCGGCTGAAGGCTCCTACGCGCCGCTGGTGTCACTGCGCTACGGCAAGTGGAAGTTCAACCGCTGCGCGCTGGACCCCGACCAGTTGTTCGACATGGAGGCCGACCCGCATGAGCTGACCAATTTGGCCGCAGAGCCTGCCCATGCAGGTACTTACAATTCGCTTTCTGCCAAGGCCGATGCGCGCTGGGATCTGCCCCGGTTCGACGCTGATGTGCGCCATTCCCAAGCGGGTCGCTGGGTGGTCTACGAGGCACTGCGTCAGGGCGGCTACTTCCCGTGGGATTACCAACCGCTGCAAAAAGCCTCCGAGCGCTACATGCGCAACCATATGGATTTGAACGTGCTCGAAGAAAACCAGCGGTTTCCGCGCGGTGAATAGGTTTTGGGGTTTCGACGCGCTTGGCTTGTAAAGCCGTGTGTTATTCACGCACGCTTAGCTGCACAAGTCGATGCTCACACACAAAGCCCGCATTCTCCAACGCAGCTTTTGAGGCTAGGTTTCCTTGCGCGCAGCCGCAAATCGGTCTTTTGCCCTCGCGCTCCAGCTGGTCTGCAAGCTCACAGATGATCAAACTGGCGAAACCCTTGTTTCGCTGGTCTGGACGAACAACCATCCCGACATCGACCACCTTGCCTGATCTATCAATCGGCAATGCCGTTCCGCTGCCAACCAACTGCCCGTCGTAACGGGCTATCCAAAGTCCGCTTTGGTGAAAAAGCTGTTTGATCTCTGCTTGGCTGTCGTAGAAATCCAGACCTGTGTCCCAAGCTGCGCTCAAGTCTGAACATTGGGCATGCGCCAGCTCAAAACGAGCGGGCTTTTGCAAAGAAACCGCGACGCGTTTGCGAAACAAGAACGCGGTGTCAGTCCTGTCCCAACCCAGCGCATGGGCGGCTTCCATCAGGCCTATATCAAAAGACTTGGCCAATGCGCTGCTGAACGGGCGCTGCGCGATCAGGTCGCGCAGAAGCGAGGCGCTATCTGGGCGGTTCTGCGCATAGAACTCGACAAGCCTGCCCTCATGAAAGACCGCATATCCCGCGTCGTCAGCTTGCAAGACCTCGCCTACAAGGACCAGCTCCTCCAGAAACCATTCCTGTGGCTCTGGCAGGGAGGCCAAATATGCGTTCCGCAACGATGCTGGCAGCTTTGAAACGTGGGCGAACTTAGCCACGGCGCCTGCTCCCCGTCACACCACCAACCGCCCCAGCATGATACGTGCTTGTTGCCGCGCCGCACCTGGATCACATGCCCCCGATTGTGCGGCTTCCAGCCAGACGCCATCCATATAGGCTTGTACCGTGGCGGTGACTGTTTGAAGTGCGTCCGTCGGCACCAAGTCACGCAGCGCCGCCTGCAGGTGGCTGTGCACGCGGGAACGGTTGATACGGTGCAGCCGTGACAGGCTGTCGGAATAGGGTGCGTTCGACCAGAACTGCACCCAGAGCGAGCATTGGGCGGGCGTAAACAGGCGGTCGTCGAAATTGGCCTCAACTAATGCTTGGAGCCGCGCATGCGGACCTGTCGCATCGGTCAGACGCTCCAAAGCGGCCTGTCTCAACACGCCTAGAAGCCGGCGCATTGTGGCTTCCATCAGCTTTTCTTTGGTGCCGAAGTAGTAGTTGATCGATGCGGCTGAGGCATTTGCTTCAAGTGCGATGTCGTTCATCGTGACCTGCGCATAACCATGTAGGTGCACTGCACGGATTGCGGCGGCGGTCAGTTCCTCATTTCGGATATCGCGGATGCGGGACATGGGGCAGCTATTGCAGGTTCCAGGCGAAATTGCAAAACTTGTATGACCATACAAGTTTTCTTGCTGGCTTGAACAAAAGCTGATACGAACACGTGTCATTCTATGCAGGAGAGTCGCCATGCGCGCCCAACCCACCGCCAGCCATTTCATCAACGGTGCCTATGTCGAGGATACTGAAGGCGCCGAAATTGAATGCATCTATCCTGCAACGGGGGAGGTCGTGGCAAAGCTGCATTCGGCAACACCTGCGATCATCGAACAGGCATTGGAAAGCGCCAAGGCAGGGCAGAAAATCTGGGCGGCGATGACCGGCACGGAACGCGGACGCATCTTACGCCGCGCTGCGCTGATCATCGAAGAGCGCAATCATGAACTTTCGGTTTTGGAAACGCTCGATACTGGCAAGCCTTTGTCCGAAACGCTCTATGTCGATGCCACTTCGGGGCGCGAAGCTTTGGAATATTTCGGCGGGCTGGCAGGAAGTCTGACGGGGGAGCATATCCAGCTGGGCCAGGACTGGGTCTATACGGTGCGGGAGCCCTTGGGCGTTTGTGTAGGCATTGGCGCGTGGAACTACCCCACCCAAATCGCCTGCTGGAAAGGCGCGCCCGCGCTTGCCTGCGGCAATGCGATGATCTTCAAACCGTCTGAGACGACGCCGATTTGCGCCCTGAAAGTCGCGGAGATTTTGCACGAGGCGGGTTTGCCCGCAGGCGTTTACAATGTCGTGCAAGGCTACGGCGATGTGGGTGCCGCTTTGGTGGCAGACGTCCGCGTCAACAAGGTTTCCCTCACAGGGTCGGTGCCGACAGGCCGAAAGGTCTACGCGGCCGCCGCCGAAGGCATGAAGCATGTCACGATGGAGCTGGGCGGCAAATCCCCGATGATCGTTTTTGATGACGCGGATCTTGAAGACGCGGTAAGCGGTGCGATCCTAGCGAATTTCTACTCCTCCGGGCAGGTCTGTTCGAACGGTACGCGGGTGTTTGTCCAGAAAGGCATAAAGGAGGCCTTTCTAAAGCGCCTTAAAGAGCGGACTGAGCAAGCCGTCATCGGCGATCCAATGGATGAGGCTACAAATTTCGGGCCCATGGTGTCGGCCAACCAGATGAACATTGTGCTGGGCTACATCGATAAAGGCGTTGAAGAGGGGGCCAAGCTGATCACCGGTGGAAAAATGGCGCAGCGCGACGGGTTTTTCATCGAGCCCACAATTTTTGCAAATGTGACCGATGACATGATTATTGCGCGTGAAGAAATCTTCGGCCCGGTGCTGTCCGTGCTGGATTTCGAGGATGAGGAAGAGGTGCTAACCCGCGCCAATGACACGGAATTTGGCCTTGCTGCTGGGGTGTTCACCAAAGACCTTACTCGTGCCCATCGCGTCGCAGCCGCGTTCGAGGCTGGGACTTGCTACATCAACACCTACAATCTCGCGCCGGTTGAAGCGCCCTTTGGCGGCTCCAAAGCCTCAGGTGTCGGGCGTGAAAATTCCAAGGAAGCCATTAACCACTACAGCCAGGTCAAATCGGTCTATGTTGCCATGGGCCCGGTCGAGGCCCCGTTCTGAGATGAAGGCCGACTACGTTATTGTTGGGGCAGGCTCGGCGGGCTGTGCCATGGCCTACCGCATTGCGGAGGCGGGGCGATCCGTCATCGTCATTGAGCATGGCGGCTCCGATATTGGGCCTTTCATCCAAATGCCCGGCGCGCTCAGCTTTCCGATGAACATGGCGCGCTACGATTGGGGCTACCGCTCAGAGCCTGAGCCGCATTTGAATAACCGCCGCCTCGCCACCCCGCGCGGCAAGGTCATTGGCGGGTCCAGCTCTATCAACGGGATGGTTTATGTGCGTGGCCATGCAGGTGACTTTGATCACTGGGCCGAGATGGGGGCTGACGGGTGGTCCTATGCCGACGTGCTGCCCTATTACAAACGCATGGAAAGCTGGAGCTCTGGAGGGCGCGGCGGCGACCCGGCGTGGCGCGGCACGGATGGGCCTTTGAACGTCTCACGCGGGCCGGGGAGTAACCCGCTGACGCAGGCCTTTATCGATGCGGGCGTGCAGGCGGGCTACCAGATGACGCCGGACTATAATGGTGAGCAGCAAGAAGGCGTCGGGCCATTTGATGCAACCATCAAGAACGGCCGCCGTTGGTCTGCGGCGAATGCCTATATGCGGCCGGCAATGAAGCGTGAAAACTGCTCTCTTATCAATGCATTCGCACGCAAAGTTGTTATAAAAAATGGCCGCGCCACTGGGGTTGAGGTCGAACGCGGCGGCAAGATAGAGGTGATAGAGGCGGGCGCAGAGGTGATCGTGTCGGCATCTTCCATCAACTCCCCCAAGCTGTTGATGCTTTCGGGTATTGGTCCGGCCAAACATCTACAAGAGCATGGCATCGACGTCATTGCCGACCGTCCCGGTGTCGGTCAGAACTTACAGGATCATTTGGAGCTATATATCCAAATGGCCGCGTCCAAGCCGGTGACCTTGTATAAATACTGGAACATCCCGATGAAGGGCTGGGTTGGGACGCAATGGCTGCTGGCCAAGCTGGGGCTGGGGGCATCAAACCAGTTTGAAAGTGGCGGCTTCGTCCGGTCGAAGGCAGGGATCCGTTATCCTGACATCCAGTTCCATTTCCTGCCCATCGCCGTGCGCTATGACGGACAGGCGGCTGCTGAGGGACATGGCTATCAGGCGCATGTCGGCCCGATGCGGTCGAAGTCGCGGGGGCATGTGACGTTGAACAGCGCTGATCCAAACGATGCGCCGAAGATTGAATTCAACTACATGTCCCATCCCGACGACTGGGACGAATTTAGAACCTGCATCCGCCTCACGCGGGAAATTTTCGGCCAGGACGCGTTCAAGCCTTATTCAAAGCACGAAATCCAACCCGGAAGTGACATTCAAAGCGACGCGCAACTTGATGATTTTATTCGTGAACATGCTGAAAGTGCGTATCATCCCTGTGGCACAGCTCGGATGGGGCGGCGCGATGATCCGGGCGCGGTGGTGGACCCGCAATGCCGTGTCATCGGCGTCGAAAACCTGCGGCTGGCGGATAGTTCGATCTTTCCCCGGATCACCAATGGCAATCTGAACGCACCCTCGATCATGGTGGGTGAAAAGGCGGCGGATCATATTCTGAACAAGGGCCCGCTGCCCAAAGACAATGCAATGCCTTGGGTTCATCCCAATTGGGAAACGCAGCAGCGTTAGCCGCCGACTTTGTAGGGAAGCGTTCCGCGCAAATTGTGATCGACGCTCAGCTTGCTTTCCAAAGGCGGCACAGAGCGTTGGTGGCAATTCACCCGCTCGCAAATCCGGCATGATACGCCTATTGGTTCAAAGACAGGCCGTTTGGCGGGCAACAAATCATCGGCGTAGACGATCTCGGCGGCATGGCTGATTTCACAACCAAGCGCGATCGCGAAGCGGCGTGTCGGCGCGTGGAAACTGCCGCCGGGCTTGGAAACATCACGTGCGAGCGAGATATATTGCACTCCGTCCGGTGTCTCTGCCAATTGCCGTAGAAAGCGCCCTGGCGTCTCAAAGGCCCGATGCACGTTCCACAAGGGGCAAGCGCCGCCATACCGTGCGAATTGCAGATGGGTCGCCGAATGGCGCTTGGTGATCGTGCCCGCCTGATCGACGCGAACAAAGAAGAACGGAATACCCTTCGCGCCGGGGCGCTGCATCGTTGACAGCCTATGGGCCACCTGTTCGATGGAGGCCCCAAATTGGTTGGCCAGATGTTCCAGATCATACCGGCAGTTTTGGGCAGCTTGTAGAAATCGAGTGTATGGAAGCAACGCCGCACCGGCGAAGTAGTTAGCAAGCCCGATCTTGGCGATTTGACGAGCGGCTTCGGTTTGGAAGCGGGCGAGATCAAGCGTCGCCTCAAGCAGCTCGTCATGTGTGACCAGCGCTACCTGATGCAGAATTTGGAACCGTTGCGTGGCTGGGTCCGCGCGCGCGGACAGGCTCAGCTCACCAAGCTCGGGGTCAAACGCGCGCAATATTTCTGCTTCAACAAACTGAACGCCAAAGGGTAGGGACTGTGTGCGCAGGACGTCACCCACCAGCGTGCTTGCAAAATGCTCGGCGGCACGGTCGACAGCATCAATGTAGTTGTCGCAGTAATGGAAAAAGTCGCGTACTTCCTCCCAAGGGCTGGGTTGCAATGCGGCGTCTTCGCGCCCCAATGCCTCATCAAGCGAAGCAAGGCGTTCGTGATTTTGGCGATATGCGCGGTGCAGTTGCAAGAACGCATGCGCCAGACCCGGTGCGTTTGATGCGGCGAGCTGAAGCTCAGCCAAGGGCGGGCCAAGCTGGTCAAAAACCGGATCGCTCAGCGCTTCGCGCATATCGCTGACCATGCGGCCAGCCTCCCCGGTTCGCAGCTCGGTAATGTCGAAGCCAAATTCTTGCGCCATGGCCAACACAACCCCCGTCGATACCGGCCGGTTATTGTTTTCCATCTGGTTGAGATAGGGCAGGGATACACCCAGCTTGGCCGCAAAGGCTTTTTGCGTCAGCCCGAGTTTGGTGCGTAATTCGCGCAGCTTAACGCCGGCATAGAGCTTTTGTTGGGCCATAGGCTCCTAGGGTTTGCAATTTTGCGATTGCCTTGTGTACGATTTGCAAATTCCAAATTCAAGCCTACTCGGATGTTGCAACCTCCGCCTCACGGCGTTTGACATAGATGATCGCAATAAGGCAGGCGATAGCGCTCAGGAACATGATCCATTGCAGCGGCAGGCTGCTGTCGCTGCCTTCAAGAGCTGCACCAGCAAGTGCTGCCAATGCTGCACCGCCGCCGATCATAATCGCACCGCCCACGCCTGACGCGGTGCCTGCCAGATGCGGCCGCACTGACAGGAGCCCTGCATTGGCATTCGGCAGGACCATCCCGTTGCCCAATCCGACGAAGCTGCAAAGCAGAAAGAAGCTCATCGAGCTGCCAAAGCCAAGCGCGGTTATCAACACAGATGTGGCCATTCCGCCTGCCAAAACCAAGCTGCCGATCCAGATCATCCGATTGATGCCGAGGCGTACAGACAGGCGGCCTGACAGCAAGCTGCCAAAGAAATATCCTAAAGCCGGAATGCCTAGGAACATCCCGACTGCCGCCGCCGGATGGCCGTAAACCGTTGTAGCCACATACGGTGCTCCGCCCAAGAAGGCAAAAAAAGCACCAGATGAAAATGCCGCGCAAAGGGCGTAACCCCAGAACCGCCGAGACATAAAAAGCTCTGGATAGTCAGAGAGTTGAGAAGCGAAGCTCTGACCTTTTGACCTGTTTGTTTCGCCCTGATCGAAATAGCAAAGCGCAAAGATGGCCAAGCCGAACGCCGTCATGAAGACAAATGTTGCTCGCCAGCCAAAAGCTGTGTCCAAAACCCCGCCAATTGACGGGGCGATCATCGGAACCAGTGACATACCCATGGTCACGTAGCCGATCATGGCAGCACTTTGCTCCTGCGGCACGATATCGCGCACGATAGCGCGGCTTAGCACCATTGTTGTCGCAATGCAGGCTTGCAACATTCTGAAAATAAGAAACACTTCAACACTGGTCGACAACATGCAGCCAATGGAAGTCAGCACAAAAATCGCCAATGCACCCAAAATAATCGGGCGTCGTCCATATTTGTCCGAGATCGGCCCGACCATCAGCTGCACAATCGCCGTGAAGGCAAGGTAGAGCGACACAGACAGCTGCATCACGCCATAGGAGGTGCCGAATTCCTGCGTCATCGCGGGCAGAGACGGCAAAAACACACTCATGCTCAGCGCTGAGATGGAGGCAAGCAAAACAAGCGTTAAGATATGAGGCGGGGTGGTGCGGTCCAAAAAACGGACCGGCCGGTTTTCTATCATGCTATGGTTGTAACGCGTGACACAGAGATGTCCATGGACCGCGCCGCACAGGCGGGTTGCGGGAATGCGGATAGTTTGCGAATTTGCAATTTGAATTCGACTGCTGCGAAGATATTTGCAAATTTGCTGTTTTTGGCTTTTTTGCGCTGCAGCATTTCTCTAGGTTGCAGAACAATCAGGAGGAGGACGCCAGATGAAAGATATTCTCAACGAGCTTGAGGCACGCCGCGAGGTTGCCCGCAAGGGTGGCGGACAACGCCGGATCGATGCGCAGCACGCCAAAGGCAAGCTGACTGCGCGCGAACGGATCGAATTGTTGCTCGATGAGGATTCTTTCGAGGAGTTCGACATGTTCGTAGCACATAGGTGCACCGAATTCGGGATGGAGTCAGAGCGGCCGTCAGGCGACGGCGTTATTACGGGTTGGGGCACGATCAACGGGCGCTTGGTTTATGTATTCAGTCAGGACTTTACCGTATTTGGCGGCTCTCTCTCTGAGACACATGCCGAGAAGATTTGCAAAATACAGGACATGGCCATTCAGAATGGCGCCCCCATAATTGGCATCAACGATTCCGGCGGCGCACGGATCCAAGAAGGCGTTGCGTCACTTGCTGGCTACGCGGAAGTGTTTCAACGCAACATCATGGCCTCGGGCGTGGTGCCGCAGATCAGCTTGATCATGGGGCCTTGCGCGGGTGGCGCGGTCTACTCGCCTGCGATGACAGACTTCATCTTCATGGTCAAAGATACTTCCTACATGTTTGTCACCGGGCCTGACGTCGTCAAAACGGTGACGAACGAGGTTGTGACTGCGGAAGAACTTGGTGGCGCGTCCACCCATACCAAGAAATCTTCCGTGGCAGATGGCGCGTTTGAAAACGACGTCGAAGCGCTTGCCGAAGTGCGCCGGCTGTTCGACTTCTTGCCGCTCAACAATCGCGAAAAACCTCCGGTTCGCCCCTTCTTCGATGAGGTGGCGCGTGCCGAGAGCTCGCTGGACACGCTGGTGCCGGATAACCCGAACACGCCCTATGATATGAAAGAGCTGATCGCCAAACTGGCAGATGAAGGCGATTTCTACGAGATTCAGGAAGATTTCGCGAAAAATATCCTGACTGGTTTCATTCGTCTCGAAGGGCAAACCGTGGGTGTCGTTGGTAACCAGCCAATTGTCTTGGCGGGCGTGCTGGATATCGACAGCGCCCGCAAGGCTGCACGCTTTGTGCGGTTTTGTGATGCGTTCGAAATTCCGATCCTGACGCTGGTCGACGTGCCGGGCTTTCTGCCGGGCACCAGCCAGGAATATGGCGGCGTGATCAAACACGGCGCGAAGCTGCTCTTCGCTTACGGGGAGGCGACAGTACCGAAAGTCACCGTGATCACCCGCAAAGCCTATGGCGGCGCCTATGACGTGATGGCGTCCAAACACCTGCGCGGCGATTTCAACTACGCCTGGCCCACTGCCGAGATCGCGGTCATGGGGGCCAAAGGTGCGGTCGAAATCCTATATCGTTCCGAGCTGGGCGATGCAGACAAAATCGCGCAGCGCACTGCCGACTATGAAGAACGCTTCGCCAACCCGTTTGTCGCTGCCGAAAAGGGCTTCATCGATGAGGTCATCATGCCCCATTCGACCCGCAAACGCGTAAGTCGCGCCTTTGCGTCCTTGCGCGGCAAGCAACTGAAAAACCCTTGGAAAAAGCACGACAATATTCCGCTGTGAGACAGTATTTCTGGGAAATCTTGCTAGGCCTCACGGCACTTGTTGTGATCGTCTCAATTGCGTTGATGACTGGTGCATTCGGCTTGATTTCAGACATGTGGCCTGAACGTGGGCGTGCTGGTCCTGACATCGAGGCGTTTGGTCACATCTGGGAAACAGAAATTTTCGAAGGCGAAGGTGATCACAATACGTTTGCCATCTGGGTCAATCTGGATACGACAAAAGGACTTAAGCTGCCTGAAAACGCGATGGAATCAACGCTTGTGCCGTTGTGCAATGCGGTCCTTGAGGCTTTTGAAGATTTTGTGCCCGAGGGCGTTTCATTCGCTGACCTTCACCATGTCGATCTGAATTTCAGTATTGGCGGGGAGGAAGCACTGCCGCATGATGTGACGATCTACGTGCAAGAAGGTTTATGCGTCGATCAAGTCGATTTTGATGTGATCCTGTCCCGTCCAGATACAAAATGGTCCACTCATGAGGCTGGCACCGAGATTGCAGCCATTCTCGCTTCTTGGGGGCTTCAGCGCAACGAAACCACGTTTTCCAATAGCAATGGCAAAAGAAGTCTAGAAATTGAATTTTTGCGGCTTCCGAACTTTAGTCGCCCACCAGAAACGATCAGCCCGCTCGCGCTTTGCGTCTTAACTCTCGTCGAACTTGATAATGATCCCAGCGTTTTCGGTATCAAAATTGAATCCTCAAAATATTCTGAAATGGAAATCTCGGTCGTTGATCGCAGCGGCTTCGGGCTCATGAGTTTCAGCCGTGGCGTTGGTAGCACAACGCTCCCGATCAAAGATGGCAAATGCGACGGGGTGCAGGCATGACGCCTTTGCAGTATGTGCCGTCCGCAGCCCTGCTCATCGGGGCGATTATGTGTTTTGCAAATGCTGCCGACAGTGCAGTGGCTGATAGCGCGATCCATATGCCGTCGGGCCTAGTGGTTGAGCCGTTTGAAACACGCCTCGAGCCCGTTGGCGCACCGACCCATGCGGTGCAGACGGTGCGGTTGCGCTACGTGTCGGAACAGCTGTCGCAGCCGGAGTTTGCGTTTGAGAAAATCGAGGGTGATTTTGCGCATCTTTGTGCGACGGCGGGGTTAGAGACTCGGGCGCGCTCTGCGCCCAAAGCGGCCCAAATTATTATCTCGATTGCGTCAGAACCGAGCGCTTTCGGGGAATTTTCGCCGCAAATCGTCCAGTATTTCGATGCGTTCGATGTCGAAAATGATGCCTGTATATGGGCCGGGCTATGAATAAAATGGTGTGTTTTCATGAAATTAGGCGGAAAGTCGCAAAAAATGATGCATTCGCGTCACATCGTGAATTAGGCAACGCTGGGCGGTATTATTCCGTCACAGATACAGATAGCTTGCATCAAGGTCGCATTTCTGTGACCCATACAACGTGTGTTAATGAAATCCGGGGTGACTCGGGCCAGTTAGCGTATGAACTTAATAGGAGACAGACATGTCGAAGAGCATCAAAGCTATCGTTGCACTTGCCTTCGTTGCGACCATCGCAGCCTGCGCACAGCAAGAAGAAGAAGTGGTTGTTGTTGAGCCAGTGGTTGAAGAGCCCGTATACAGCAAGTTCTAATACCTTTGCGGGGCGCTCAATTTCGCGCGCCCCGCAAAACCCCTCCGCTCCGCTCCGCGCGTTGAGCAACCTTTCCATTACATTGAACTGACCAGCCGTTTAGGGGCGATCTCTGCGCCGTGCTGTGACGGAAGGATTCGTTATGCTTAAGCACAAAGGCTTTCCCGGACGGCTGCCTGGCACCGACTTCCAATTCACCATTCGTCGCGACAACAAGAAAGGCGCTACGCCTTTGATCGCACGAGAACGTTTTGCAGACCGCAAACCGCCGGACCGCCGTGCCGATGAAGGCTTCATGTGGGCGCTTTGGGACTATTTTGGCGATGCACCCTTTGAACGTGGCAATCTGGATGCTGGCAGACTGAGCTGGCTGTTTGGCAGGGAAGTCGTGGCCGCCGAAGACCCGTTTGATCCTGCAAGCTACGACGCACTTCTAAGAATCGATGAAACCCGCGCCCGTGCCTCCTTTCCGGCAGCATTCGACGGGAGCTATGAATGAAAATCGGCGCTTCCATGCTAACGCTCGGTAATTATGGGCAAAAATACGCTCAAACCGCGCGCCGGGTGTCATCAGCCTTTGCGATTGGCGGTGTAGGGCGCAGATTGGCGATGTGGCTCCGCTTCTCCAGCACAGATGCCCAGCCACGTGTACAAAACCGTTACCCTTCCCCTCTGAAGAGGTCCGTTAGCATTGACGGACCTCTTCTTCCTATTGTAGCAGCGGATTTTCGCCGAAAAACCGACTGCGACAACGACGGGGAATCTTTTTCCGCACCGATATGCTTACGTCCTTTCAAAAATCAAAAAGGAGAGCGGGAATGCGGAAAACACTTACAGGAACAGCACTTATCGTCACATTTGGCCTTTTGGCCGCTTGTGATACGGACACGGAACGCGGCGCGGTTGGCGCAGGCGCAGGCGTGGTCGTCTCGAAAGCCCTTGGCGGCGATGCCCTTACTGGCGCATTGGTCGGCGGACTGGCTGGCGTGTTCTGCGACGACGCAGGCGTCTGCAAGTAGGCTTGACCATCAACGGCGGGATTTAGCGCAGCGCGACCTAGGGGTTCGCGCGGCTCATCGCTCAAATACGGATATAGCGCAATTTCTTGTGCAGCTGAGGGACGCGGTGTGGTCACCTACCGCGACCCAATCAAGAGGTGCATCATGCGCAAACCCATTTTCTTCATCGCTGTTCTCAGCGCAACGACATCCTTGGCGGCCTGTGACAATGACTTCGAGCGCGGCGCGCTTGGGGCGGGGACGGGCGCAGCGGTTGCTGTCGCGACCGGTGGCAGTGTTGGAACCGGCGCCTTGGTCGGCGGCGTCGCTGGCGTCTTCTGCGACGATTTGGGCGTCTGTAAATAACACCACCATCACAGCGGCGCACGCGTCGTATCAAAATTATCAGCCGGATGCGCCGTTGGGCGCACCCGGCTTTTTCTATGCGCAGCGGGTAAATCCAGCGCAGCAATACTCGGGGACATGCAAAAATGTTTAAGAAAATCCTGATCGCCAACCGGGGCGAGATCGCCTGCCGCGTCATAAAGACTGCACGCAAGATGGGTATCAAAACCGTGGCGATTTATTCGGAAGCCGACCGAAACGCGATGCATGTCAAAATGGCGGATGAGGCGGTTCACATTGGCCCACCGCCCGCCAATCAGTCCTACATTGTGATCGACAAAGTCATGGCCGCGATCAAAGAAACGGGCGCCGAAGCCGTGCATCCGGGCTACGGATTCCTGTCAGAAAACGCCAAATTCGCTGAGGCCTTGGAAGCCGCCGGCGTTGCTTTCATCGGACCGCCCGTTGGTGCGATTGAGAAGATGGGCGACAAGATCACCTCCAAGAAAATTGCCCAGGACGCCAAAGTCTCGACAGTGCCGGGCCATATGGGGCTGATCGAGGATGCTGAAGAAGCTGTCAAAATCTCGACCGGTATCGGCTACCCTGTGATGATCAAAGCTTCCGCTGGCGGCGGCGGTAAGGGGATGCGGATCGCTTGGAATGATGATGAAGCGCGCGAGGGCTTCCAATCGTCGAAGAACGAGGCCGCAAATAGTTTTGGCGACGACCGCATCTTCATCGAGAAATTCGTCACACAGCCGCGTCATATCGAAATTCAGGTGCTTTCAGACGGGCAGGGAAACACGATTTATCTGGGCGAACGGGAGTGTTCGATCCAGCGGCGCAACCAGAAAGTGATCGAGGAAGCCCCGTCACCGTTCCTTGATGAAAAGACCCGCAAAGCCATGGGCGAAGAGGCCTGTGCGCTTGCTGACGCTGTGGGCTATTCCAGTGCCGGGACGGTTGAATTCATCGTCGACGGAGACAAAAATTTCTATTTCTTGGAAATGAACACGCGCCTTCAGGTGGAACACCCAGTGACGGAACTGATCACCGGTGTTGATCTGGTCGAGCAGATGATCCGCGTCGCTTACGGTGAAAAGCTCAAGATCAAACAAAGCGACATCAAGCTGAACGGCTGGGCCATGGAAAGCAGGCTCTACGCTGAAGACCCGTATCGCAATTTTTTACCGTCCATCGGCCGTCTGACCCGCTACCGCCCGCCTGAGGAAATCAGCAAGAAAAGCATCGTAGTGCGGAACGATACGGGCGTCTATGAGGGCGGCGAGATCAGCATGTATTACGACCCGATGATCGCCAAGCTTTGCACGTGGGGCCCAGATCGGGCCTCCGCGATTGAGAATATGCGCGTGGCTCTGGACAGTTTTGAGGTGGAAGGTATCGGACACAACCTGCCGTTCTGTTCTGCCGTGATGGATCACCCAAAATTCGTATCGGGCAACATCACTACCGCGTTTATCGAGGAAGAATATCCTGATGGGTTCGATGGGGTCGCACTTGATGACGAGGCGTTAGCCCGTGTCGCGTCGGCGGCGGCGGCAATGAACCGTGTGGCTGAGATCCGCCGCGCACGCATTTCAGGGCGGATCGACAACCATAAGCGCAAGGTCGGCAAAAAATGGGTTGTCACGCTGCAGGGCCAAGAGTTTCGGGTGAAGGTGAAGGCCGATTTGGATGGCTCGACTGTTAAACATAAAGGCGGCCCTGCGCATCGCGTGACGTCTGATTGGACCCCCGGCGACAGCTTGGCAGAGTTGGAAATCAACGGGGAGCCGTTGATCCTGAAAGTTGATAAGAAAACCTCCGGCTTCCGGTTGCGCACCCGTGGTGCTGATTTGCGGGTGCATGTGCGCACCCCGCGTCAGGCCGAACTGGCCGCCCTGATGCCGGAAAAAGTGGCTCCAGATACGTCCAAGCTGCTTCTGTGCCCGATGCCTGGGCTGATCGTGAAGCTCGATGTCCAAATCGGCGACGAGGTTCAGGAAGGCCAAGCGCTTTGTACGGTCGAGGCGATGAAGATGGAAAACATCCTGCGCGCAGAGAAGAAAGGCGTCGTGTCCAAGGTCAACGCCGCCGCTGGCGACAATCTGGCCGTTGATGACGTGATTTTGGAGTTCGAATAAGTCGCGATGCTGGGCCTGAACACCATCATCGATCCGCGGGTGCAGCAGGCCATTGTGGCCGGGCTGTTCATTGCGGTGGGTTGGTGGTTCAATGGGCGTCAAAATCGGCAACGGGATCGCAGACGGCGGCTGGAGCGGCAGCAGGACGTTCAAACCGCGCTGATCGCCGAAATCCGGCAGTATGTGCAAACTTTGAAACTGTTCGATCTGAACGCGACTTGGTCACGGATCGTCGGCGCGATGGAGGAAGATAACAGCTACATTCCTGTGGTGCCTAGTGAGCGCAACGACACGATATTTGCAGCGTTGATTTCAGAGATACATGTGCTGCCCGAACCGGTAATTGAGCCGGTAGTCAGCTACTACAATCAGGTCTTTGCAATTGAAGCGATCATTGACGATCTACGTGCAGATCAATTTCGCAAAATGGCCCAAGTTCAGCGGATCGGAATGTATACCGACTATATCGCGTTGAAAAAGGAAGCCCTTGCGCGTGGCGAGATCGCGGTTGCAGCCCTAAAACAGAGCGTTAATAGCCCGGGCGTGGCCCCGTTTGGCCGGTCATAGGGGGCGGTGATTTCGGTGTCGTTGACATATCTCGCTCCTCCGTCGCAGGTGAGGCTGCAAACTGCAGCTTACGCCCATAATATAAAGGCTCAGACGTTACTTTACAATGAAGAATGCCTTTACCCGCCTGTATCTGACGCGTTGCTGCGCCGGTCACGCAATTCCTGCTGGCGCATGGGCATTTTGTCGATGGCTCGCGATAGCTCACGCACCGACCACGGGAAGGGTTTGCGCAGTTTCACATCGCCATCTTTGCCGATCAGCACCAGCATAAAACCGCGGGGCCGCAACTTTTCGCGCAATGCCGACATTTCGTTTGGATCCGTGTCCGTCAGCACCACCACATCGCGCTCTAAAAGGGCCTCGGGCCGGGCGTTTAGAAGCTCCAATTGCCGGATAAACGCAGGGTCGCGTTCCGTGTCAGCAAAGACAACAATGGGTCGGTTTTCCCATAGGAATTCGTTCAGATCGACCTCGCCCATCGCTTGCGTAGAGAGATCGGTCTCAGTCTGTTCAGAGGTTTGCGCCCATGTCGGAGCGATTGCCGTCAAAGATAGTGCTGTCGCGACGCTCAAGAAAAATCTGCTAGTCATTGGAACTCCCGTTCACGCGTATATAGGGGCGCTGAGCGGCAATTCTACGGCAAATCACGCAAATTTGGCGTCCATCTCCGCGATTAACCGCTTTAACAAGGTTTTGTCGCAAAGTCAGAGTTTGAACGGTGCCAAAGGCACATGCAACTCAAGGACAAGTGCATTAATGGAAATTTGTTTGCACATCGGAGCACATCGCTGCGCGTCGACCAGTTTTCAAACCTATTTGCAGGACAATCGGCGGCAATTGGCGCGTGACGGGACAGCATATTGGGGACCTGAGCGGACGCGTGACGGGCTGTTCGCGGGTCTTCTGTCGGATGCTCCGCGCCCGGCGCCTTTGCAGGCCAAACTGGCGCAACGTTCGGTCGGGCGTATCCAAATCGCTTTAGCCGGATTGCGGGCGGACGGGTTTGAGCGTTTGATCGTCAGTGACGCAGGTTTCATGGGCGGGTTGGGTGCGAATTTGCGGGGCGCCCGGTTCTATCCTGATGCCCAACCGCGCCTGTCCCGGATCGCGGCCGCATTTGGCGGGCATGCGTTGCGAGTTGGGCTGACTGTCCGGTCATATGACACCTACTGGGCTTCAGCCCACGCGATGCGCGTTGTGCAAGGATGTGCACTGCCTGACCAAGATCGCCTGGACAAACTCACAACGCAACCGCGCCGCTGGCGCGACGTGATCATTGAGATCGCCCGCGCGATACCTGAAGCGCAAATCGCGGTCTGGAGCTTTGAGGCTTGGGCCAGCCAGCCGTCAAACGCGATGTCAGCTCTGACGGGACGCATGCCGCCAAACGGAATGGTCGATGCAAAAGCGCGCAAACGTCAATCAGCATCTGCGAACAGCATTGCCAAAATAGCGGCGGAGCGCGGTCAGGGCGCGCTCACCAAAGACTTGAGCGCCCGGACGGGCCGCTATCAGCCGTTCAACGCGGCACAAATTGAGAAAATGCGACAGGACTACGCCAAAGATATCGACTGGCTGAACAACGGCAGCGACGGCTTGGCAACTTATTGTGACCCGATTGGCGAAAACGCCGACGGATCAGAAAATGTGAGAGGAAGACGAGATGACCAAGAAGACAGATTGGCAAGACCGCGCCCGCGCCGAATTGCGCGGCCGCTCACTGGATGAACTGACCTGGGACAGCCCTGAAGGCATCCCAATCCAGCCGGTTTACACCGCCGAAGATGCTACAGAGCTCGACCATATGGGTTCCATGCCGGGCGAGGGGCCATTCACCCGTGGCCCGCGCGCGACCATGTATACCGGTAGGCCATGGACGATCCGGCAATATGCGGGCTTTTCAACGGCTGAGGAAAGCAACGCCTTCTACCGCAAAGCTTTGGAAGCCGGTCAGCAGGGCGTCTCAGTGGCATTCGATTTGGCCACGCATCGGGGTTATGACAGCGATCACGAACGGGTTGAGGGTGATGTTGGCAAGGCTGGCGTGGCGATTGACAGCGTTGAGGACATGAAAATCCTCTTTGATGGGATCCCGTTGGACAAGATCAGCGTCTCTATGACGATGAACGGCGCGGTGATCCCGGTGCTGGCGTCGTTCATTGTGGCGGGTGAAGAACAGGGCCACGACCGCGCGGTTCTGTCAGGCACTATTCAGAATGACATTCTGAAGGAATTCATGGTGCGCAACACCTATATCTATCCGCCAGAACCGTCGATGCGGATCGTGTCCGACATTATTGAATTCACCGCATCGGACATGCCCAAATTCAACTCGATTTCAATCTCCGGCTATCACATGCAGGAAGCGGGCGCGAATCTGGTGCAAGAGCTGGCTTTCACTATCGCGGACGGCAAGGAATACGTGCAGGCCGCCATCGATAAGGGCATGGATGTCGATAAATTTGCGGGACGTCTCAGCTTCTTCTTCGCCATCGGCATGAATTTCTTCATGGAGGCCGCCAAGCTGCGCGCGGCGCGTTTCTTGTGGCACAAGGTCATGACCGATTTCGGAGCTCAGAAAGAGGGCTCCAAAATGCTGCGCACCCATTGCCAGACCTCGGGCGTCAGCCTGCAGGAACAAGACCCCTATAACAACATTGTGCGCACAGCTTATGAGGCGATGTCGGCTGTGTTGGGCGGGACGCAAAGCCTGCATACCAACAGCTTTGACGAGGCGATTGCCCTGCCAACCGCCTTCTCCAGCCGAATTGCCCGCAACACGCAACTGATCTTGCAGAACGAGACCAAAGTGACCAAGGTCGTCGACCCGCTGGCGGGCTCTTACTACGTCGAAAAACTGACCGCTGATCTTGCCGATGAAGCCTGGAAGATCATTGAGGAAATTGACGAAATGGGCGGCATGACCAAAGCCGTTGCCTCCGGCATGCCTAAATTGCGCATCGAAGAGGCGGCAGCGCTGCGACAAGCGCAGGTGGATCGGGGCGAAGAGGTTGTTGTCGGGGTGAACAAGTTCAAGCTTGAGGAACAGGAAGACCTCGAAATCCGTGATGTCGACAACATGGCCGTTCGTGCCAGCCAGATCGAACGGCTGGACCGCATCCGGGCGACCCGCGATGCCGCGGCAGTCGATGGCGCCCTTGTGGCGTTTGAGAATGCCGCGACCACTGGTGAAGGCAATCTTCTTGCCCTCGCCGTAGAAGCTGCCCGTGCCCGCGCAACCGTAGGGGAGATTAGCATGAGTATGGAAAAAGTGTTTGGTCGTCACCGTGCGGAAGTCAAAACGTTGGCGGGTGTCTATGGTGCCGCATATGAAGGCGACGAAGGCTTCGCTGCCATTCAGAAAGACGTCGAGAAATTCGCCGAAGACGAAGGCCGACGCCCGCGCATGTTGGTCGTCAAAATGGGCCAGGACGGGCATGACCGCGGTGCCAAGGTGATCGCCACGGCCTTTGCTGATATCGGCTTTGACGTTGATGTGGGCCCTCTGTTCCAGACACCGGCAGAGGCCGCGCAAGACGCCGTCGACAATGATGTGCATGTGGTCGGCATCAGTTCCCAGGCGGCGGGTCACAAGACGTTGGCACCCCAGTTGGTCAAGGCATTGGAGGAAGCTGATGCCAGCGAGATCATTGTTATTTGCGGCGGTGTCATTCCGCAGCAGGATTACGAATTCCTTCAAAAGGCAGGTGTCAAAGCGATCTTTGGGCCGGGCACAAATATTCCTGAGGCTGCCAAAGACATTCTCGATTTGATCCGCAGCGCTCGCAGTTAACGCGCGCAATCTGCGGTTTTCCCCGCCCGTCACATATGCCATTCTGCGCCCAAACAATGATTTGAGCGCAGAATGGCATTACCGGTTCAGGATCAAGCGAAATATTGGGGCATAGTGGCAGTGGTGTTCTGTCTTGCCCTTTGGTTTCTGGGCGAAGTCCTGCTGCCTTTCATCGTTGGCGGCGCAATAGCCTATATGATGGATCCACTGGCCGACCGCTTGGAAAGGCTGAAATTCAGCCGTGTGGCGGCGACGGCGACGATTTCGCTGATTGCGGTTTTGGTGATCATTCCAGTTGCGATCTTCGTGTTTCGGGAGGTCACCGTCCAAGCGCTGCAACTGTTTGAAGTTGCGCCGGATTATTTTGCAAGCTTGCAAAAATACCTGTCAGAACGTTTCCCAGCGCTGCTGGATGAGGGCTCCCAGTTGCGCCGCATTTTGGCATCCATCGGTTCAACCATACAGGAACAGGGCACGAATTTTGCCAAGACCGTGTTCAGCTCCGCCATTGGGGTGATCAATGCGGTGGTCTTTATTGTGGTCGTCCCCGTCGTGGCGTTCTACCTGCTTCTCGATTGGGACAAAATGATCGCGCGGATCGACGCGCTTTTGCCCCGCGATCATCAACAAACGATCCGCAACATCGCCAGTGAAATCGACACGACGCTTGCCAGCTTCGTGCGCGGCCAACTGACTGTCTGCGGAATACTCGGCACATTCTATGCGGTCGCATTGATGCTGGTTGGCTTGCAGTTTGGGCTGGTTGTGGGCGTCGTTGCCGGGCTAATCACATTTATCCCCTACGTGGGCGCGCTGGTTGGCGGTGCGCTTGCGATCGGTCTTGCGCTTTTTCAGTTTTGGGCGGAACCACAATGGATTGCCGTTGTTGCCATCATTTTCGGTATTGGCCAGTTTCTGGAAGGCAATATCCTGACCCCAAAACTTGTGGGCGAAAGCGTCGGTCTGCACCCAGTCTGGCTGCTTTTCGCATTGTCGGCCTTTGGCACTATTTTTGGCTTTGTGGGCATGCTGGTGGCGGTCCCTGTCGCTGCCATGTTTGGCGTGCTGACGCGCTTCGGGATCCTGCAATATCAGGGTGGCAGGCTTTATCGCGGGCTGGACAATAGCGACCCGGAAGACGAGGGCTAACATGGCCGAGCAGCTTGCCTTCCCGCTCCCCACCAAAACGGCTTTGGGGCGCGACAATTTCTTTGTCTCTGAGGCCAACCAACTGGCTGTAGCCACGCTGGAAAACGCAGAAAATTGGCCCAACGGAAAGTTGATCATTTGCGGTCCGGCGGCGTCAGGCAAGACCCATCTGGCGCATGTCTGGGCAGGGGAGACGGGCGCGCGGATCATCCCAGCTACAAGGCTCGCAGATCGAGATATCGCGGCAGAAGTCGATGGCCCTTTGGTTGTCGAAGACATCGACGCGCTTGGCCGCGCAGACGAGACCGCGCTTTTCCACCTACACAACCTGATGCTGGCCGAAGGCCATAGGCTGCTGATGACAACGACGCGCCCGCCTGGACAGCTTGGAATCGTGTTGCCTGATCTGCTTAGCCGTCTGCAAGGCACAGCCTTGGTCGCGTTGGAAGCGCCAGATGATGCGCTTTTGAGCGTGGTTTTGATGAAGATGTTCGATGATCGGCAAATCAACCTGCCCGCCGGTTTGATGGACTATGTCCTGCCCCGGATCGAACGCAGCTTTGCCGCCGCGCGCAGCTTTGTCGACGAGATTGACCGCCGCGCATTGAGCGAACGAAAACCGATTGGCAAGCGTTTGGCCGGTGAAATTCTGAACCGCCCTGCCGAGGGCGTGATTGGACAAGCAGATGAAAAATAGGGCATAAGTCACTGTGACGTTACATTCAGACATCAAAAACGCCCCCATGACCGGATCAGATTTTCTTAATGCGGCGTTCCCTGCAGCCGTCAGTGTGGACGGGCTCGACATTTTGGGGCCCGAACGCTTTTTCAACCGTGAGTTGAGCTGGCTGGCCTTCAATTGGCGCGTGCTGGAGGAGGCCTCGAACCCCAAAGTGCCGCTTCTGGAACGTGTACGCTTTCTGGCAATCTCGGCCAATAACTTGGATGAGTTCTACTCGGTTCGCGTGGCGGGTCTGCGCGAGCTGATGATCGAAGGAAACACGACACCTTCCGCCGATGGCCGTAGCCCGGCGCAGCAATTGGTTTTGATCGACGAAAATGCCCGCGCGCTGATGGAACGCCAAGACACGGTGCTGGATGAATTGACACCGCTCATGCATGCGGCTGGCATTTCTGTCCTGACGGGCGGGGATCTGAGCAAAGAAGATGACGCGTTTTTGGAAGGCTACTTCATCTCGAACATTTTCCCGGTGCTTTCGCCACTAGCGATTGACCCGGCGCA
The DNA here is from genome assembly GCF_055693445.1 of Litoreibacter sp. JB4-2. Taxonomy (NCBI): domain Bacteria; kingdom Pseudomonadati; phylum Pseudomonadota; class Alphaproteobacteria; order Rhodobacterales; family Roseobacteraceae; genus Litoreibacter; species Litoreibacter sp. JB4-2. The sequence goes on along the minus strand of NZ_CM146334.1, from coordinate 937,312 downwards.
CCCGTTTCCGTTCATCCCGGACACCGGGCTTTCGTTGGCATTGCAGCTCCGTCGCAAATCCGACGGGCGCAACCTTCAAGCTCTTTTACCGATCCCCAAACAGATCGAGCGCTTTGTCACACTGCCGCCGGTGGATGGCCAGACGCGCGTTGTCGCGATGGAAGAGCTGTTGATCGACCGCATCGGCGAGATTTTTCCCGGATATGAAGCAACAGGCCATTGTACGTTCCGGGTGCTGCGAGACAGCGATCTGGAGGTTGAGGAGGAGGCCGAAGACCTCGTGCGGGAATTTGAAACCGCGCTCAAACGCCGCCGCCGCGGGGAGGTGGTTCGGCTAACACTCAGCATCGACGCGCCGATCACGCTGCGCGCGCTTGTCATGGACGCGCTCGAAGTGACAGAAGCTGACGTGATCGAGATTTCGGGCATGTTGGGCTTGTCCGATATTTCGGAACTGGTCAGCATTGGTGGGCATGGGCTTTTGTGGCCGCATTTTACGCCACGCGTGCCCGAGCGCGTGCAAGACCACGACGGCGATATGTTCGCAGCGATCCGTCAAAAGGACATGCTGCTGCATCACCCGTATGAGACCTTTGATATGGTGGTGCGCTATCTCGCACAGGCGGCGCGCGACCCCGATGTTGTCGCTATCAAACAGACGCTTTACCGGACCTCCAACGAAAGCCCGATTGTCGACGCTCTGTGCGAAGCGGCTGAGAATGGCAAATCGGTGACCGCCCTTGTTGAACTGAAAGCGCGGTTTGATGAGGCTGCGAATATTAGGCAGTCGCGTAAACTGGAACGCGCAGGTGCGCATGTCGTTTACGGTTTTATCAATTACAAAACACATGCAAAAATCAGTGCTATCGTGCGCCGCGAAGGCGGCAAGCTTGTGACCTACACCCATTTTGGGACAGGCAACTACCATCCGATTACCGCCAAGTTCTATACCGACCTCAGCCTGTTCACATGCGATGCGGCTTTGGGCCGTGATGCGACGCGCGTGTTCAACTATGTCGGCGGATATGCACAGCCCTCAGAGCTGGAAAACCTGTCGATCGCGCCACTTACGCTGAAATCCACGCTGATTGCCAATATTAAGGCGGAGATTGCCTACGCCAAGGATGGCAAACCGGCGGAGATCTGGGCGAAGATGAATTCCCTGATCGAACCCGATGTGATCGACGCGCTTTATGAGGCGAGCCAAGCAGGCGTTAAGATCAGTCTTGTCATTCGCGGCATTTGTGGGCTGCGACCCGGTATCAAAGGTCTGAGCGAAAATATTCGTGTCAAATCCATTGTCGGTCGGTTCCTAGAGCATTCCCGCATTGTCTGTTTCGGAAACGGACGTGGGCTGCCATCCAAGAAAGCACGCGTCTATATGTCCTCTGCCGATTGGATGGGGCGCAACCTGAACCGCCGGGTCGAAACGCTGGTCGAGATCACCAACAAGACCGTTCATGCGCAGGTTATGAGCCAGATTATGGCGGCCAACCTTGCCGATACATCCCAAAGTTGGGTCTTGGGGGCCGATGGAAGCTTCGCGCGGCAAGATTTTGTTGAGGGCCAACAGCTTTTTAACTGCCACAGGTTCTTCATGGAAAACCCGTCTTTGTCGGGTCGTGGGTCAGCAGGGGCAGGGGATGTGCCCGAGTTAACGCATAGTAAAGATTGATTGACCGACGGGTTTTGCTGGATCAGTGTCCTGCTTGGGGATAACTGAGACACGCTAAGAGACCAATCGGGGATCAACACTGTGGCAATGGACGGCGCGCAATCGGATGCGAGCAGCGAAGATTTTGGCCCCTTCGGACGGCCTCTTTTTGACGACCCTAAAGCGAAGGCGCTGAGCCGGGTAGGGACGATTGACGTCGGTTCAAACTCGGTCCGTCTCGTGGTGTTTGACGGGGCTGCCCGCTCGCCGGCTTATTTTTACAACGAAAAGATCATGGCAGGTTTGGGCGCAGATATGCGTGAGACGGGGCGTTTGTCTGTTGAAGGCCGAGCCCGGGCCATGGCGGCGCTGAAACGCTTTGCACTGCTGTGCCAAGGCATGAATGTGCACCCGATGACGGCTGTCGCCACGGCTGCCGTGCGCGACGCCGAAGACGGCCCCGACTTTTGCGAAGAAGTCGCCCGCGAAACCGGCATCAATCTTTGGGTGGCCTCAGGAAATGAAGAAGCGCGCCTGTCCGCCCAAGGGGTGTTTTTGGGCTGGCCCGAAGCCAAAGGATTAATGTGCGACATCGGCGGGTCTTCTATGGAGTTGGCGGAAATCGGTGAGGGTGTGGTCGGCAAGCGCGTCACCTCCGATCTTGGGCCGCTCAAGCTTATGGGCATGAAAGGCGGGTATGACGCGCGCAAGGCGGTGATTGACGGCACTATGGACGGCCTTGCTGAGGACATGCCAAATTCATATGATACAATTTACCTTGTCGGCGGGTCGTGGCGCGCGATTGCGCGATTGGACATGGAACGGCGCGGATACCCGCTGAAAGTGCTGCATGAGTATCGCATGACGCCGGGATCAGTGTTGAAAACGGTCAAATGGATGCGCGGCAAATCAATTGATGAGCTGCGCGCGATCACTGGCAATTCTGAGGCGCGCATGCGGCTGGTCCCGATCGCAGCGCAAGTGCTGAAGTCATTGATCCAGCGGTTCAAGCCCAAGGCGCTTGCGACCTCAAGCTACGGTATCCGCGAAGGGTTGCTCTATGAGCAGATGCCTTTTGAGCTGAAGCGCCGCGACCCGTTGATTGAGGCCTGCCGTTGGGATGAGGCCAAAAACGCGCGTATTCCCGGCTTTGGGCGACAGTTGCATAAATTTATCGAGCCGATTTTTGGGCAGGTCAAACATGAACGCGCCCGGCTGATCCGCGCGGCGTGTTTGTTGCATGACGTCAGTTGGCGCGCGCATCCTGACTACCGCGCAGAGGTGTGTTTCGACAACGCGACGCGCGCCAATCTGGGGGGCTTGGATCATCCCGGCCGTGTCTTTTTAGGGGTGGCATTGTTGCACCGCTACAAAAACTCCCGCGACGGCACACGGTTTGATGAGTTGTTTGAGCTGCTGCCCGAGAAAGAGCTGAAAGCAGCCGAAATCTTGGGCAAGGCAATGCGGTTTGGGGCGATGTTCTCGGTCGAGCGGTCGGAGATGATGGGGCGTTTGGATTATCGACCAAAGAAGCGGGTCTTATCCCTGCGGTTGCACCCTGAGACCCGTGGTTTGTTCGGCGAAGTTGCTCAGGCTCGGTTCAATTCGCTGGCAAACGCAATGGATGCAACGGTCGAAGTTATCTGATTGTGCGCTGACGCGCCCATGATTTTTGCGCTCTTGCGGGGCCAGCCCCGCGCCGCGTGGGCAAATCCCCGGAATATTTATGAAACAATGAAGGATGATTGCGCGGCGTGGGGACATCGCGTAATCGGTTGGGTGATGAGTAACCTGAGAGCCTTTGCCCCATGCGCCTGACCCGCTACTTCCTGCCCGTCCTGAAAGAAACGCCCAGTGAGGCGCAGATCGTGTCGCACCGATTGATGCTGCGCGCAGGGATGATCAAGCAAAGTTCTGCGGGCATTTACTCATGGCTGCCTTTGGGTTTCAAAGTTTTGAAAAACATCGAAAACATCGTGCATGAAGAACAGGCTAGGGCTGGCCACATGGCTATGCTGATGCCCACTATTCAATCAGCTGATCTGTGGCGTGAAAGCGGGCGCTACGATGACTATGGCGAGGAAATGTTGCGCATCAAGGACCGCCATGACCGTGACATGTTGTTCACGCCGACGGCTGAGGAATTGATCACCGATATTTTCCGCGCCCATGTGTCCAGCTACAAACACCTGCCGCTGACCATGTATCAAATTCAGTGGAAATTCCGTGACGAACGCCGCCCGCGCTTTGGTGTCATGCGTGGGCGCGAGTTCTACATGAAAGATGGCTACAATTTCGACCTGACCAAGGAAGACGCGCTGCACGCTTACAACCGTCATCTGGTCAGCTACCTGCGCACCTATGAGCGGATGGGGCTGCAGGCGATCCCGATGCGGGCCGATAGCGGGCCGATTGGTGGCGATGATACGCATGAGTTTTTGGTGTTGGCGGAAACGGGCGAGTCTGAGGTGTTCTATGACAGCGCGGTGACTGAGCTTACATTCGGGGATCGCGACATTGACTATGATGACCACGCGCAATGCGCCGGCGTGATGGAAGAGTTTACGACCAAATACGCTCGGACCGATGAGACGCATGATGAAGCGCTGTTCAATGAGGTGCCAGAAGAGCGGCGCCGGGTCGCGCGCGGCATCGAAGTGGGACAGATTTTCTACTTTGGCACCAAGTATTCCGAGGCGATGGGCGCGACAGTACAAGGGCCCGATGGCAAGCCTGTGCCGGTGCATATGGGCAGCCACGGCATTGGCGTGTCGCGGCTTCTGGGAGCAATCATTGAGGCGAGCCATGACGATAAAGGCATCATCTGGCCCGAAGGGGTGACGCCGTTCCATGCGGGTATTGTGAACCTCAAACAAGGTGATGCTGAGGCCGATGCCGCTTGTGAGGGGCTCTATGCCCAGCTGACTCAGATGGGTTTGGAACCGCTGTATGATGATCGCAATGAACGGGCGGGCGGCAAGTTCGCGACAATGGATCTGATCGGGCTGCCGTGGCGTATCACTGTGGGGCCGCGTGGGTTGAAAAACGGTGTGGTCGAGCTGACATCGCGCAAGACCGGCGAAAGTGAAGAGCTGACGCCAGAGGCTGCGGTTGCCAAGCTGGCCGCGATTTACGGTAAATGAAAACCGTTCTTGTATTTGGCGACAGCCTGACTTGGGGCTCGCGCCCTGATGGCGGCGGGCGTCACGCGTTCGAAGACCGCTGGCCGAATGTTTTGCAAGCGCGGTTGGGCGCAGGTGTCCATGTTGTGGCCGATGGGTTGCGCGGGCGGACCACGGCTATGGATCAACATGCAAGTCCAGCAAATATGAACGGGGCGGCGCTGCTACCCTCAGCGTTGCACAGCCATGGCCCGGTGGATTTGGTGCTGATTGCGCTTGGGGCCAATGATATCTTTTGGGGGTACTCTCTGGCGCGCGCCTTGCGTGGGCTCGAACATCTGGTCGAGATTGTTCAAACACATCCGATCCGGGTTGGGGGTGCTGTCATGCCAAAGGTTCTTTTGGTGCTGCCGCAGCCTTTGGTGGACTGCGATGATCCTTTGGTGACGCCTGAACTGATCGAACGCTCTCACAGCTTCATTGAACTCGCCCGCGAAAAGGCTAACGCACTTGGCGTTGACTGCTTCTGTTCGGGCGATGTTGCGCAGAGTTCGCGGCTTGATGGTATCCATCTTGATGCCAAAAACACCCGCGCGCTCGGTGAGGCCTTGGTGCCGGTTGTGGCAAGCCTTCTTAACTAGCAAAATTTGATTCTAATTTTAATTGCCTTGGTTTTGACCAAAATGGACAGCTATGTTTCGTTTTTGGAAACAGTCATGATGGGCACTATGCATTGTTTGAGGCGTGCCTTTTTCTGGTCTCATTTTAGCCCGATGAAAATTTGAGCACATCTGTATTTTTCCAACATATCAAAAGCGGAATGCCTCAAAGTTGAAGTTTCTTAAGTAAATGAAAAATAACAATAAAATACATTGATTCTTGATCGCAGCTCACCAAAGATTGAGCTTCGGAAAAAGCCGAGCCTGCCGAAAACAGTGTGTTTCCATCTTTGAAAGATGGCGAAATATTGCGCTGAATGTGTCGCATCTATAGCGTCATTTCTGGGGGCACCGGAAGGGTGTGGTAATGAGTTTGTTTTTTATCGCGGCGCGGGCAACCGACGACGCACATAAGAAATCCGGTTCCGAGGGATCGCATGAGGACGCTGTGTTGGAGCGGTTCTCGAGCGCGAAAGTCGTACCGCTGAACGCGGAGGCCGCAGTTGCGGCTCTCACTGCGCCAAGCGAGTTGAAGGCTTTCAGAGCATCCTTGGATGACGCATCGGGTGTCGGGTCATTTGCGACCCGGCGTCCGCTTGCGCGGCTGCGTAAATCGGTGAGAGACGGGCGGATAGCTGCCCTGAAATCACTGAAAGCCAAGCAAGCAGTAGGCCTAGTGGATCGCCGACCCGAGATGGCCTTTCTTAAAGAGTTGCAGCGGTAGTCATCGGCCCATGTTGGGCAGATGATACTCAGTCGGTGGGGGAAGGGCTCGGCGCGTGCGCCGAGCCCGACTTATTTTTTGGGGCCGCCTTACAGCGAGATGCGGAACCGTGCGAAGCCATCCGGGCCGTCGCCGGCTTCCTCGATGTTCAAATCAACATCTTCCATATAGGCTTTCGCCGCCGGACCGGTATCGAAGAGAACCGTGGTCTTGTCCAAAGGCAGGAAGGACCAATTGCTGTCGGCGCGCGGGCTGATTGTACCTTGCTCCACAATGTAGCGCACGATCACATCACGGTTCGTGTCGGGGCCTTCGAAGACAATTGTTTCATTGTTGGCGCCCGGAAAATTGCCGCCGCCACTGGCGCGATAATTATTGGTTGCGATGATGAATTCCGCATCCATTTCAACTGGTTGCCCCTGATAGGTCAGGTTCACAATGCGGTTGGCATCTGGGTTGAGCAGCTCACCCTTCGGTGCAAACATTGACGGTTGCGACAGGTCAATTTGGTAACTTACTCCGTCTATCACGTCAAAATTGTAACTTGGGAAGTCAGGGTTCAGCAAAACGACATCCTGCGCCCCTGGCTCTACCTGATTGAACATGCCGGCGGAGCGTTCAAGCCAGTCTTTCAGCTGCTGCCCTGTCACCCGTACCGCGCGCGCGGTGTTGGGGTAGAGATAGAGGTCCGAGACGTTCTTGATCGCCACATCACCCTTGGGGACGTCGGTGAAATACTCGGGGCCACCACGACCACCAGCTTTGAACGGGGCGGCAGCCGACAGGATCGGCAGGCCTTCATGTTCGGTGCCTTTGAGCATTTGTTCAATATACCAAAGCTGCGCGATTGAGACAATTTGCACCGACGGATCGTCTGCCACCAGCGAGAAATAGCTGTGCAGCGGCGCGTCGGTTTTGCCCACGGCTCGGCGCACATATGACAATGTCTCGTCATGTTCTTTCTGGACGGAGGCCAGCACGGTCTCGTCGCTTTCGACCAAAGCCGTGATCGACCGGTCTTCATTGCGTTTGGAAATTGGGCGGGCTTCGCTTTCAGTGGTCACAACACGCCACTCATTGCCGTCTTTCTCGATCAGTAAATCGATCAGGCCCATATGGCTGCCCCAGAACCCACCCATCGTGGCAGGCGTTCCCATCACAGTGCCCGCGTCCACGTCAACGCCTGCGAAATCGCTATAGGCGGGCGAGGGGAAGACAAGGTGGCTGTGCCCGGTCAGGATCGCGTCGACCCTGTCCATGCCCGCAAGTGGCACGGAGGCATTCTCCATCCCCTCAACTTCATTCGCAGCACCAATGCCCGAATGGCTGAGCGCTATGATGATGTCGGCGCCAGCTTCTTTCATCTGCGGGATATAGGCGCGGGCGACTTCCATGATGTCGCGGGCTTGCACATTGCCTTCCAGATGACGGCGGTCCCAGTTCATGATCTGGGGTGGCACGAAGCCGATCAGACCCACCTTGATGTTATGGTCCACCCCCGCACCATCGGTCACTTTGTGATCCAAAATCGCGTAGGGCGGTACCAGCGTCGTGTCTTTGGTCGGGTCGCTGCCCATTTCTTTGACAACGTTGGCGCTGACGACCGGGAAGTCTGCGCCAGCAAGCGCTTTCATCAAGAAGTCGAGCCCGTAGTTGAATTCATGATTGCCCAAGGTAGAGGCGTCAAAACCAAGTGTGTTCATCGCTTGGATGACCGGGTGCATGTCGCCTTCTTTCATGCCGCGCTCATAGGCGATGTAGTCGCCCATTGGATTGCCCTGCAGGAAGTCACCATTGTCGATCAGGAGGGAGTTCGAAGCTTCGGCCCGGATGTCATTGATCAGGGCCGCAGTACGCGCCAGTCCAACAGTATCGCGCGGCTTGTCCGCATAGTAGTCATAGGGGAACACGTGGACGTGCAGATCGGTCGTCTCCATGATGCGCAGATGCGCTTGGTTCGTCGCCGCATTGGCCGAGAAGGGGTGCAGGGCGATGAAGCCCGCAGTGCTGGCCAGGAAATGGCGGCGGTTTAATTTCATAGACATGTAGGAATCCCCCATAAATGTGTGCAGCTTCTTGAGCATTGCTTTGTAATCATTTGTTAACAAAATGCGCGCCTCAAGTCGTTTCGTCTGAAAATAGGACAATCGTCGCCGAACTCTGTGCGTGAGCAAAAGGATGCGGTCTTGTCGGGCACAATGCAATGGCAATCGGCGCTTTACGAAGCGCCACGTCCAAAGAATGCTATGGCTTCATCGATCACCATTTCGGGCAGTTCTTCCGCAAGGTAGTGCCCGCCAGGTAAGGATTTTCCCATCACCGTCTCGGCACGCAGCTTCCATAGGCCAATGCAATCAAAATAGGCCTCGATCGCGCCATTTGCGCCCCAAAGCACCCGAATAGGGCAAGTCAGCTTCCGGTCTTCGTCGTCATTGTCATGGAGAATGTCGATGGTCGCGGCGGCGCGGTAATCCTCGCAGCTGGCATGGATCACATCCACATTGTCAAAGGCTGTGTGATAGGCGGACCGCGCATCGTCTGTAAAAGGTCCATCACCGGCTGCCCCGAACAAGCATTTTTTATCCCAAAAGTCGCGCGAGTCGGCCTCGATCATGCGCTCGGGCAGGGGGAATTTTTCGGTCAGATAAAACCAATGCGCATAGGTCCGCGCAAATCCCAGAGACGTGTTCTCATACATCTCTCGCGTCGGCGCTATGTCGAGGATGATCATTTTGCGCACCACCTCCGGACAATCCATCCCCAGCCTATGCGCCACCCGTGCGCCGCGGTCATGAGCGATGATGTCGAAATGATTGAACCCGAGGCGCGCCATCAGACCAACCATATCTGCGGCCATCTCGCGCTTTGACATCTGGCTGTGGTCAGGCTGCGTAGGCGGGCAAGTAGAGCGTCCATAGCCACGCAGATCAGGGGCAATAACAGTGAACCGCTCAGTCAAAGCAGGGGCCGTCAGGTGCCACATGACATGCGTTTGAGGGTATCCATGCAGCATTAACAGTGGCGGGCCGGAACCGCCCATGCGCCCATGAAGCGTTACATCGCCGAGCCGATGGTCGAATGTTTTAAAACCTTCAAACATGGACCGAGCTTATCCATGAAAAAGGGCGCGCGCCAGTGATGACGCGCGCCCGATTTTAGGTCGCTTTAGTGTGAGAACTTCTTGATCTCGCCCGATTTCAAGCGCGCGGCGTAGCTTTGCAGCTCCTTACGCACAATCTTCATCAGGAAGTAGAGCGCGAAGATATTGACCACGGCCATGGCGAAGATCGCCGCATCCGAGAAGTCGATCACAGGTCCAAGCGAGGCCGCCGCGCCGATCACGATGAAGATACAGAAGATCACCTTGAAGATCAGCTCAGACGTTTTGCCTTCGCCAAAGAGGTAGGTCCAGGCCTTCAGCCCGTAGTAACTCCAAGAGATCATGGTAGAGAAAGCAAACAGGATGACAGCAATCGCCAACACGAACGGGAACCAGCTGATGGCGGACCCAAATGCGGCGGCAGTGAGCGCCACACCAGTGTTGCCGTCAACGGTTGCAATCGCGCTGCCTGCTTCGTTCAGCATATAGTTTCCGGTCGCCTGATCGATGATGAGTTGCTGCGAGATGATGATCACCAACGCGGTCATCGTGCAGATCACGACCGTATCAATCAGCGGCTCAAGCAAGGAGACGAACCCTTCGGTGATAGGCTCTTTGGTTTTCACCGCAGAGTGCGCAATCGCCGCAGAACCAACGCCCGCCTCATTCGAGAATGCGGCCCGTTTGAACCCTTGGATCAATGCACCAACAAAGCCGCCAGCGACACCCAGACCTGTAAAGGCACCTGCAAAGATTTGACCAAAGGCCCAGCCGATCATGTTGAAGTTGACGAGCAGGACGATCAGCGCAGCGCCCACATACATCACGCCCATGAATGGCACGACCTTCTCGGTAACCTTGGCGATGGATTTAACCCCGCCGACGATCACGGCAAAGACCACTGCCGCGAAGACAAGGCCAGTTATGACACCGGGGTAGTCTCCGGTGATCCCTGTGATCGCCGCATGCGCCTGGTTGGCCTGGAACATGTTGCCCCCACCAAATGCGCCCAGAATACAGAAGATCGAAAACAGGACCGCGAGGATCTTGCCGCCCGGCAGGCCGAGCTCATTGAACCCTTTCGATATGTAGTACATCGGGCCACCCGAGACGGTGCCGTCAGGGTATTCGTTCCGATATTTCACACCAAGCGTACACTCGGTGAATTTTGAAGCCATGCCCAACAGACCCGCGAGGATCATCCAGAAGGTGGCACCAGGCCCACCGATGCCGACCGCCACGGCAACACCCGCGATGTTACCGAGGCCAACGGTTCCAGACAGCGCAGTGGCTAGTGCTTGGAAATGGCTCACCTCGCCTGCGTCATCGGGATCGGAATAGTCGCCTTTGACCAGCCCGAGTGCATGGCCGAAAAATCTAAACTGCACGAAAGCAAAATAAAGGGTGAACACCGTAGCCCCAATCACGAGCCACATCACGATCCATGGAAAGCTCGTACCCGGAATGGGTGCGAAGATGAAGCTCACAAACGGACCAGTGGCGGCGGCGAATGCGGCATTAACCTTTGCATCAAGGCTTTCAGCTTCTTGCGCGAGGCCTGGTACTGCGATGACGCTTGCGGCTGTAGCGGCCGCTGTTTTCAAATAAGTTTTCATGATGTTCCCCTTAGCCCACGACCGTCACAGGCACGTCGGCTTCCATGACCAATTGTGCGGTCGAGCTGCCGAAAATGCGCTTCGCAAGGCTTTTGTCGGATGAGCGAGCGACAATAATTTGCGCGGCCCCTTCTTTTTTGGCCACAGCGTTGAGCGTGTCAGCCACGTCGCCATGTTTGACGATGCCTGTGGCTGTGAACCCAGCTTTAGTCAGGCTTTCAACCGCGGGCGTCACCACGCGATCCTGAGCGGTTGAAATCTCCTCTTCGCGGCGTTTGTGGCGTTGCTCATTCTCTTCGGCGGTTTGGAAAGAGTAGGGCGACCACTCGATCACATAGACGACCAAAAGCGTGCAGCTATCGATCTGTTTGGCCAAGTCTGAGGCAAAGGCAACGGCACGTTCGCCTGAGCTGTCCCCGTCAAGCCCGATTACTAATTTTGTCGACATAGAAATGTCCTCCAGTCAGCTCCGTCCTGTCCAAGAAGTGGCGTCGAAACAGACCGGAAGACGCTGGTTGGAAGCGCTTTCAATGCCAAATGAACGAAGTTTATAAATTTTACGGTCCCTTAGCATAAAATAGAGAATTTCGCTGGTTTAACGTCCTAAATCTGGGTTTTTCGCAACGAAAAGAGCCAAAATGCTGGTCAAAATCAGGAAATTCCCTCTCTTTCTTAGTTTTAATGAAAAGCAACAAACTCACTAATAATGGTACCCTAGCAGCTTTTTTATCGAGCGCCATGCATCTGTTGATCGGTTGAATTTGGGCGGCAATTTCGAGCTTGCCTTGACCCTCGGCGCGCAAAAGCGCACATCTTTGATACGTAAGGCATGAGCAGCCGGGAGAGAGCCGTGAGCCAAATCACGCCAAACATGACGGGCGCCAGTACAGGACCTTTCGCGCGGTTCGAATGGATGATCGCCTGGCGCTATCTGCGTGCCAAACGGGCGGAGGGCGGCGTGTCGGTAATGACATGGATTTCGCTCATCGGGATCACCCTTGCCGTCGCCGCGCTAATCATCACTTTGGCGGTACGCTCGGGTTTTCGGTATGAATTCGTGGACACGATCCTTGGCGCGAATGCCCATGTCACGGTCTACAATGCAGGCCGGGTTACGGATCAGGGCACCTTCGCGCAAACCATTGAGAATTATGAAGAACTGACCGCCAAAGTCGCCGCGGCCCCGGGCGTGGTTCGCGCTGCTCCGTTGGTAAAGGGCCAGGTGCTGGCAGCGGCCGCCTCCACCAATGCAGGCGTGCAAGTGTTCGGCATCCGCCCAGAGGATTTGGTCAACATTCGACGCGTGGCCGAGCCGGAGGATTTTGCGGGTGATATCAACCGCTTCTCTGAAGGCATTGCCATAGGCGCGGGTGTCGCAAGGGAGCTGCGGGTGCGTGTGGGCGACACGATCAAGCTGATTTCCCCGAACGGTGTCAAAACAGCATTTGGAACCAGTCCACGCGTCGCAGCATACGAGGTAGTCTACATCTTCCAAGTGGGCCGGTTCGACATAGATTCCGTGCGCGCATATCTCCCATTTGAGCAGGCGCAAAGTTACTTCAACCGCGAAGGTTATGCCGATGAAATTGAAGTGATTTTAGATGATCCAGAAGACTTGTTGCGCGCCGAAACCAATCTGCTAAGCGCAGCCGATCAAGAAATCCTGCTTTGGACATGGAAAGACAGCAATGGCGGCTTTCTGAACGCGCTTCAGATGGAAGACAATGTGATGTTTCTGATCCTATCGATCCTTGTATTGATCGCATCGATGAATATCGTCTCCGGGCTGATCATGTTGGTCAAAAACAAAGGACGTGACATCGGCATTTTGCGCACGATGGGGCTGTCAGAAGGCTCGATCCTACGCGTGTTTTTCATCTGCGGCGCTTCAACCGGTGTGATCGGCACCATCGCTGGGCTGATCATCGGGTGTTTGTTCGCAATCTATATTGATCCGATTTTTGATTTCGTGAACTGGATTGCCGGAGGTGGCGTTTGGGACCCGTCTGTACGGTTAATTTCCAGCCTACCAGCGCGACTGGAAATGGGCGACGTGCTGTCCGCCATTTCTTTGTCGCTGTTCCTGAGCTTTGTTGTCACGATTTTTCCCGCCCGCCGCGCCGCGCGCATGAACCCGGTGGAGGCCTTGCGCTATGAGTGATGTCGCGCTCAACCTTGACGGTATCGAGAAGACGTACAACTCGGGTAAACCCAATGAGATCAAAGTACTAAGCGGCGTCTCTGCCAGCATTGCACGTGGCGAAGTCGTCGCACTTGTCGCGCCGTCCGGTGCTGGTAAATCGACGCTTCTACACATCGCAGGCCTGCTGGATACGCCCGACACTGGCACCGTCCAAATCGCGGGCGAGGACCTGACAGGACGGTCGGACCGCGTACGCACCAACGCGCGACGGTCCCAGATCGGGTTCGTGTATCAGTTCCACCATTTGTTGCCCGAATTCACGGCTGCGGAAAACATCATCCTACCGCAGCTTGCCGCTGGTATGTCGCGCGCCGCCGCGTATGACCGCGCAATAGATCTGCTTGGGAAAGTTGGCGTGGCCGAGCGCGCAGATCACCGCCCCGGAGCATTGTCCGGCGGGGAGCAACAGCGCGTCGCCTTCTGCCGCGCGCTTGCTAACAGTCCGGGTCTATTGTTAGCGGATGAACCCACTGGCAACCTTGATCCAGCGACCTCCGATCAGGTGTTTGAAGCTTTGATCAAACTGGCGCGTGAAACGGGCCTTGCTGCGCTCATAGCTACGCATAACATGGAGCTTGCGGCCCGTATGGATCGCACAGTCCGGTTGGAGCAGGGCGTTCTGGTTTAACCGGCTTTCGCGGCAACCGAATTGGCCGAAAACAACGCATCAGCCTCGTCAAAGACACGCTCCCGTATTTCGGGGCCTTCCATGATGATTTCATGCTCGCCCGCTTCAATCATTTCCAGCGCGCCATTGGGCCAGCGGGACATGCGATCATGTATGGTGGGCGTGTCGACGATGCGTTCATTGGTACCCAAATAGCAGATGCAGGGCACGTTTGGCGTCGGGTGGGCTTTAAGTGCGCGGCATTCGCGTAGTGCTTCGTTCAGCCAGCTCAAGCTGGGTCCGCCCAAAGCCAAATCCGGGTAGGCGCTGACTTGGGTTTTCATCATGTCGAACATCTCAGGATCAGTCGTCAACATGTTGTCTTCAAACGGATTTGCCAGCACATAGGTCTGTGGCAGCGTGCCGGGTGACATCACCGCGCCAAAGCCGAGTTGATGCGCTACGGTAGAGGCGACCCAGCCCAGATTGCGCTTGCCCGGCGGCAACAAGATGTCCCACATTGGTCCTGAAAAAACGGATGCTTTTGCGGGCAGGCCCTCAATCAGGGCACGCAACCCGATGCAGCCGCCCATCGAATGCGCGAACAAAAACAGCGGTTCTGGCAAGTTGCACTCACGCACAACATCCATCACCGCGGCCACATCCAATTGATAATCTTTGAATGCACCGACATGGCCCAACATCCGGTCCTCGTGCAGCCGGTCAGCCAAGCCCTGTCCGCGCCAATCGATCACGACCACTGCATATCCGCGCGCGACGAACCCGGCTGCCGCGACGCCGTATTTCTCGATATATTCGGTCCGGCCCGGAAACAGAAGCAATGTGCCTTTGGTGGCCGTGTCGCGGCCCCAAACGGCCACGCGAATTTTTATCCCATCAGTGCAGGGCACCCAATAAGCGACCCCGCCGTCAGGCGCGCGCGCCACATCTTCATAAAGCGGGGCCGGAGCGAAGGTCACGACAGGACGGACCCCAGCTTCATGGCTTGACCCATATCACCGTCGACGGCCAATTTTCCGGACATAAAAGCGGCGGTCGGGTTCAGATCACCGTCCAGAATCGCTTCGAAGGTTTCCGCGTCGGCAGACAATGTACATTCGGCATCAGCGTCATCGGCGCGCACACCGTCGCCATCGATTATGATGCTGCCTTCGCCGGCGATGTCGAATTTTACGGAGCCATCAAAGCCCCCGTCCAATTTGGCTTGAAGCGCCTCGACGGCCTTGTTGATGACGTCGCTCATATCGTGTCTCCCGAAAAAGTGTTGGTCACAGGCTCGATTTTAGCCCGCATACCGCTAGAATTAGATTCGTTATGAAATTTTGCAAACTGCTTCTCAATGCTGCCGTTGCGGCATTTATCATGATCCACCCTTCGCATGCGGGGGAGGATGAGCTCAACTCTTTATTTGAACGTCTGCAAACGCCGGACCTGCAAGACTGGGAGACTGTCGAAAGCGCCATCTGGCGCGAATGGTCTGACAGTGGATCGCGGTCGATGAACCTGCTGCTGCAACGCGGGCGCAAAGCGATGAGCGACGGCGATATGAAAGCTGCCATAAACCATTTCACGGCGTTGACGGATCATGCGCCCGACTTTGCCGAAGGCTGGAATGCGCGGGCGACCGCCTATTTCGGGGCCGGACGGTATGGGCTTTCAATTGTGGATATCGGCCGCACCCTGGCGCTTAACCCGCGCCATTTTGGTGCGATGCAAGGGTTGGGCCGCATGCTTGAAGAACTTGGGCAGTCAGAAGACGCGCTTGAGGCCTACAAGGCCGCTTTTGCTATACATCCCTATAGGCCGGGGTTAGAAGAAAGCATTGAGCGGCTTGAGGCTGAAGTCTCCGGTCAAGACATCTAACGCGCGGCCCATTTGGGCCCCTAAACAGGCGGCGTCCATGACTGGCCAGCCCTTATGAATAGTGGGGCACGGGTCACGGCGGTCTTAGGGCCGACCAACACCGGCAAAACCCATTACGCAATTGAACGAATGCTGGCCCACCGCACAGGTGTGATTGGGCTTCCATTGCGGCTGCTTGCGCGCGAGGTCTATGACAGAATTGTTGCGATCCGGGGGCCGTCTGTTGTTGCGCTGGTGACAGGCGAAGAACGTATTGTTCCCGAGCGAGCCCAGTACTGGGTGTGTACGGTTGAAGCGATGCCCGAAGGCATGGGCGCGGATTTTGTGGGTGTCGATGAAATCCAGCTTTGCGCTGACCCTGAACGCGGGCATGTCTTCACCCAACGTCTTTTCAAAGCGCGCGGTCAGCTTGAAACGCTGTTCATGGGCTCAGATACAATGCGCAGCGCCATTGCCGCGATTGAGCCGCGCGCCCAGTTCTTGAAGCGGGAGCGGTTCTCCGAGCTCAGCTATACCGGTTCCAAGAAGATCAGCCGGTTGAAAGCACGCTCCGCGATTGTCGGGTTTTCGGTCGAGAATGTGTACGCAATCGCTGAGCTGATCCGCCGCCAAAAGGGCGGTTGTGCTGTTGTCATGGGGGCATTGTCGCCCAGGACCCGCAACGCGCAGGTCGAAATGTACCAAAATGGCGACGTGGATTATCTTGTTGCGACCGATGCGATTGGGATGGGATTGAACCTCGATATTTCCCACGTGGCCTTCTCAGCTTTGCAGAAATTTGACGGGCGAAGGATGCGGTATTTGCACCCCAATGAACTGGCGCAGATTGCGGGCCGGGCAGGGCGCTACATGCAGCCGGGCAGCTTTGGGGTGACAGGGGAAGCGGAGCCGCTGGATGATCAGGTCGCGCAGGCAATCTTGCAGTCGAAATTCCGCCCTGTGACCAAGCTTCAATGGCGCAATGACCGGCTGGAGTTTGGATCGATCGACCGGCTGGTGCGCTCGCTTGAGATGCGCACCGATGATGAATGGCTCAGCCGGGCACGCGACGCCGATGATGTGGTGGCGTTGAAATCCTTGCGCGACAGCGCTGACGTGACCGCGCGCACCAGCACCCCGCAGGATGTGAAACTGCTTTGGGATGTCTGCCGTATCCCAGATTTTCGCGGCATTTCCAGCGGCGAACATGCCGCGATGCTTGAGGTGATCTACGGCTACCTGCATGACAAGGGGCAGGTGCCGCAAGACTACCTCGCGCGCCAGATTGCCCGTATCGACCGTTCCGACGGTGACATTGACACATTGTCGAAACGCTTGGCCTTTATTCGCACTTGGACCTATGTCGCGCAGCGAAAGGGTTGGGTGCCTGATGAAAGCCATTGGCGCGGGGAAACCCGTGCGGTAGAAGACCGCCTATCGGACGCGCTGCATGGCGCACTGACGCAAAGATTTGTCGACCGGCGCACAAGCGTGCTGCTGCGCCGGTTGAAGCAGAAGGAGAGCCTCGTGGCTGACGTGAACGACAAGGGTGAAGTGACTGTAGAGGGCGAAATGATCGGCCGATTGGACGGGTTCCGATTCCGTCAGGACGCGTCCTCCACCCCCGACGAGGCGAAGACTTTGAAGCAGGCCGCCGTCGCGGCGCTTGCGCCACATTTCAATCTGCGCGCCGACAAATTTTACAACGCGCCAGACACAGAAATGGATTTCACCGAACAAGGTGGTCTGATGTGGGGTGACATGGCTGTCGGCAAGCTGGTCAAAGGCGATGACCCTTTGAAGCCGGGCATCGAGCCTTTTGTCGATGACGAAGCGGGCGCGGATGTGGCCGAGAAGGTCAAGCGCCGTTTGCAGCATTTCATTGACCGGAAGATTGCTGCCGCGTTCGAGCCCATGATTGCGATGTCCGGTGACGAAACGCTGGCCGGGCTCGCAAAGGGCTTTGCATTCCAGATGGTGGAGGCTTTGGGCGTGATCTCTCGCGACAAAGTTGCCTCTGACGTCAAAGAGCTTGATCAAGATGCGCGCGGCACGCTGCGCAAACACGGTATTCGTTTTGGGCAATTCACGATCTTCATGCCGCTTTTGTTGAAACCCGCGCCGACCCGTCTGCGACTGGTGCTTTGGTCGTTGCAGCAAGACCTCGGCGAATTCCCCGAAGCGCCGCCCCCTGGTCTGGTCACAGTACCTGCAGTTAAAGACGCGCCCGAAGGGTATTACACGCAAGCAGGCTACCGTTTGGCAGGCGAGCGCGCGATCCGCATTGATATGTTGGAGCGTCTGGCCGACCAACTGCGCGCTGAGGACTCGCGCGGTGGGTTTGAGGCAAAGGCAGATATGCTCTCTATCACCGGGATGACTTTGGAGCAGTTCTCCAATCTCATGGAGGGGCTGGGCTACAAGGCCGAGAAAGGCGAGCGCGAGAAATTGAAACCGGTCGCAGAAGCGCCTGAGAAACCTGCTGAAGACGCGGTCGTAGCGCCGACATCTGATGCCGCGCCCGAAGCTGAGACGCCGTCTGAGCCCAAAGATGAAGGCCCAGAGATGGAAGTGTTCTACACTTTCCGCTGGGGTGGCAATCGCGGAGGCAAGCCACAAGGTAACCGCCAACCGCGCAAAGAGGGTGGCAAGCCAAATCGCGGTCCGAAGCCAAAAGGCAAAGGCCCACGCCAAGACAAGGCTCAGACCTTCAAAGCGCGCCCGCCCAAGAAAGAAAAGCCTATTGATCCTGACAACCCGTTTGCGGCGGCCCTTATGGGGTTGAAAAAGGACTGACTTGCTTTGACTCAATAGGGCGCTTGCGCGCGCGCGATATTTTGCGTTCTTGGAGAGCTTCGCTCTCCGCCACGCGAGCATCCTCTCAGAGTATTTGTGACAAAACGAAGCATGTCTGAGGGGCGCGAAACTATCCGGCTCGACAAATGGTTGTGGCAAGCGCGGTTTTTCAAGACGCGAACGCTAGCGGCCACGGTGGTGAAGGGAGGCAATGTACGGGTCAATTCGCTCAAAATTTCAAAGCCTGCCTTTCAGGTCGGTGAAGGCGATGGGATCACCTTTCCACAAGGCGCGCAGACGCGGGTCGTTGTTGTGCAGGCCTGTGGAATACGGCGTGGACCGGCGCCGGAAGCGCAGGGGCTGTACCTGGACAAGACGGTCTATGAGGAAAAAATACCGCGTAGCGTGACGCCTTGGGGAAAAGGGCGTCCAACCAAGAAAGATCGTCGCATACTGGACCTTTCGCGCAAGCCCCCGCTTGAATGATTGTTCGGCTCGGACTAGGACTGGCGCTGTTATAAATTTCGGACAATGCCCATGACCTATATCGTCAATGATGCCTGCATCGCCTGCAAATACACCGACTGCGTTGAAGTATGTCCTGTAGACTGCTTCTACGAAGGTGAGAACATGCTCGTGATCCATCCCGACGAGTGCATTGATTGCGGCGTCTGCGAGCCTGAATGTCCCGCTGACGCGATCCGGCCCGACACGGAGCCGGATATGGAGAAATGGGTCGAGTTCAACCGCAAGTATTCTGAGAAATGGCCGGTGATTATCACCAAGAAAGACCCCCTGCCAACCGCGGATGAGATGGATGGAAAAGAGGGCAAGATGGAGCTGTTTTCTGAAAATGCCGGCGAAGGCGGCTGATTCGCTATTTGGCAGAAATGCTAACTACGCTTGGACTTGGCGGTGCTTTCACTGATGTCGTTTTTGTGCTATATGTTACGTCAAGATGACAGCTGACCGGGCTATGACGCGCCCGGTATGAGGACAATAGCTGAAAGTAGGATTATGGACGGGACCGGGGGCGCGCCTCTGGCTTCGTCCTTTTTGCGCGAAATGGAAGTGAGTGCTGCATGAGTAAGAAAAAACAAGATTTTAGCCCCAATGAGTTCGTGGTGTACCCGGCGCATGGTGTGGGCAAGATCGTGAATATTGAGACCCAAGAAGTGGCCGGTATCGAGCTTGAGCTGTTTGTTGTCGCCTTTGAAAAGGACAAGATGACCCTGCGGGTGCCCACACACAAGGCACTGGAAGTGGGCATGCGCCCATTGGCATCGCCCGATTTGGTGGGCCAAGCGTTTAAGACACTCAAGGGCAAGGCACGGGTCAAGCGCGCGATGTGGTCGCGCCGGGCGCAGGAATATGAGCAAAAGATCAATTCAGGCGACCTAATCGCGATTGCGGAAGTGGTGCGCGATTTGCACCGGCATGGCGATCAACGCGAGCAGAGCTACTCGGAGCGCCAGCTCTATGAGGCCGCGTTGGAGCGTCTGACACGCGAAATCGCGGTTGTTCAGGGCAATGACGAGCCGTCTGCGATGAAAGAAATTGATGACGTTCTGATCAGTCGCGCTGCCGCCTGATTTTTTCAGATGGTTGGATTTTGGCGCCGCGCTTCACCTAAGCGCGGCGTTTTTTTGTACTAGATCATGATGCTGAGCGCGCAAAGCAACACAGTTTCGACACCCATCTGGGTGGCACCCAAAACATCGCCGGTCTGTCCGCCGATCTTGCGTTTTGCCAGCCATGCGATTGCAAGGGTTGTGGCCACGGCCAGCAGCACCAGAGTAGCGCCAACAATGAGCCCCAAGGTAATTATCGTGGCGACACCTATCGCGAGGGCACCCCACATTGCCGCCGTCCCGGGCTGACCGGTGCTGCGCGACAAGCCCGTGCTGCGAGCATTCGGCAAAAACTCCATCACCGGCGCGATCATTGCGCGTGATAAAGTTGGTGCGACCAGCAGCACCCAAATTGGGGCTGACCTCAGGACCTCATTCAAAGCGATACCCTTTGCTCCGAGGCACAAAATCAATGCAAGCACCCCGTAAGTGCCGATCTGGCTGTCTTTCATGATGTCGAGGCGGCGCGCGGGTTCCCACCCGCCCCAAAACCCGTCGGCGCAATCGGCCAGGCCGTCTTCATGCATTGCGCCGGTGGCAAGGATCGTGGTGGCGAGAAAAAGACACGCTGCAAGGGAAGGGGAAAGGCCCAGCCAAAGCCCGATGCTCGCCAAAACGGCGCCAAGACCACCAACGACAAGACCCACCAAAGGATACGCCCAGGCGGCGCGTGCAAGTGGTCTGGTGCTAGCCTCCCAATCGGCCATTGGCAGCGGCAGCCGGGTCAGCAGGTGAAACGCAATCAGCAGGTCATTGATCGCGGCGTCGGTTTTCGCCATTGGCGGGGCGTCCTTGGGTCTTTTGGTCATGGCAGGTTAGGGCTAGGAAGGTGGGGAAGACAATGATTAACGGATCCCGTTACGATGACTGCGCCCTTTACCACCCTAGCCGAGTTTCAATCGCTACTCGCGGTCCAATCTGGGCCTAATGAGGCCGCAAAAGAAGCGGCGGAGGCACGCAATGGGCAGCTGACCAAGCCCCCCGGCGCGCTGGGGCGGCTGGAAGAGCTGGCCATTTGGTATGGCGCTTGGCGCGGCGAAGCGCGGCCTGAATTCTCTGCGCCGCAAGTGATTGTATTTGCAGGTAATCACGGGGTCACTGCGCAGGGTGTTTCCGCCTTCCCGGCGGAAGTTACCGCGCAAATGGTTGCCAATTTTGAACAAGGCGGAGCTGCGATTAACCAGCTCAGCCGCACTTTTGGGGCGAAAATGGATGTCCATGCGCTTCAGCTGGACCGCCCCACTGCTGATTTCACGAAGGCGCCTGCAATGAGCGAGGCGGAGGTGGTGGCCGCGCTTGCGACGGGATGGGCGGCCGTCGACGCAGAGGCTGACCTATTGGTTGTGGGTGAGATGGGTATTGGAAATACCACCAGTGCGGCCGCTTTGGGAGCGGCTTTGTTCGGCGGTGCGTCTGAGGAGTGGGTCGGGCGCGGCACCGGAGTGGATGATACAGGG
Organism: Litoreibacter sp. JB4-2; assembly: GCF_055693445.1. Lineage (NCBI taxonomy): Bacteria > Pseudomonadati > Pseudomonadota > Alphaproteobacteria > Rhodobacterales > Roseobacteraceae > Litoreibacter > Litoreibacter sp. JB4-2. Next base: position 915,880 of record NZ_CM146334.1, on the reverse strand, counting down.
CTCACGTTGAAGGCCCGGGTCGTTGCGGAAGGTTTGGCCGCGCATGACGTGTCCCAACCGTTGGAGGCGCTGCGTTGCCTGGGCGGACGGGAGCTGGCGGCAATGGCCGGTGCAATCGCAGCGGCCCGTGCGCATCGCATCCCTGTAATCCTTGATGGGTTCATCTGCACAGCGGCGGCAGCGGTATTAGAAAAAGCGCAAGCGGGCGCGTTGGATCACACGGTTGCGGGGCATTTATCCGCTGAGGGTGCGCATGGACGTTTGCTGGACGGTCTTGGCAAAGAGCCGCTCTTGTCGCTTGGGCTACGCTTGGGCGAAGGGTCGGGCGCTGCCTTGGCGATTGGTGTCCTAAAGGGCGCGATTGCTTGCCATTCCGGGATGGCAACATTTGCTGAGGCGGGCGTCACAGACGGCGAGTAACCCAATTGTGTGCGCTGCCGCGCACCCACGATATTTTTTGATGAGTGGGTCTCACCCCCTCAAACACCCCCAGAGTATTGCCGATCCAACGAAGATGCAGGCGTTGAACTGTGACGTCTATTCTGCAGCGTCATTGGCGTGACGTTCGTTCATCAGGCCCAATAGTGCTGCTTCAAGATCGCGATTGAGCTCTTTGGCCTTTTCGACATAGGCCTCATTTTCGCCAGCCGGGATGTCGGCACGCCAAAGCTCGGCCAGTTGCTTCAGGGCATCGCGATCCATGTCATAGAATGTCGTCGTTTGGCGATGCGCCTCGTAGTCGGTCAGGCCCATTTGTTCTAGGACGTAGCGACCGGCACGTAGGCTGCTATCAAACATCTCCCGCACGATGTCATTGGCGCCCGCCGCATACATTTGAAACACCATCGATCGGTCATAGGCACGCGCAATGATATGAATATCTGGGCGCACCTTGCGGGCGTATTTGATCAGCCGCAACGCGGCTTGCTTATCATCCAACGCCACGACCAACACATGCGCCTCGTCAATACCCGCTGAATGCAACAAGTCTGGCCGCGTCGGGTCGCCAAAAAAGCCTTTGAAGCCGAAACGGCGCATCAGCTGGATCGTCTCAATGTCGTGATCAAGTACGGTTGTGGTGAACCCTGACTGGCTGACCAACCGGTTGACGACCTGCCCAAAGCGACCGACACCAGCAATAATCACCGCGCCTTTCTCGTCGATTTCATCGGGCTCTAAGTCTGCCCCGCTTGCGTTCATGCGTTTGTGCAGTTGGTCATAGACAATGAAAAGTAGCGGCGTCAGCAGCATCGACAGGGCTACGACAAGCAATAGTGTCTCCGAAAGCGCGCGCGGGATCACGTTCTGACTGACGGAGGTGCTGACCAGCACGAAGCCGAATTCACCAGCCTGCGCCAGGCTAAGGGTGAATAGCGCTTTGTCGCGGGACCGGATCTTGAACATCAACGCGAGCGCAAACAAGACCGCCGCCTTGATCGCCATCACCCCGATGGTCATGCCCAGAATGCTTAAGGGCGCACTCCAAAGCACCCCAAAGTTGATACCGGCGCCAACGGTGATGAAAAACAGGCCAAGAAGCAAGCCCTTGAAGGGTTCAATATCGCTTTCCAGCTCGTGGCGGAATTCGGAATTGGCCAGAACCACGCCTGCCAAAAATGTGCCCAAGGCGGGCGAGAGGCCCACCAGCAGCATCAAGACGGCGACGCCTACGACGAACAGAAGTGCGACGGCGGTGTACATTTCGCGCATGCGGGCCCAGCCGATATAACGAAAGACAGGGCGTGTCAGAAAATGGCCGCCCAAGATGACGGCGACAATTGCTACGAGCGTCACAAGCATCACCCCCCAACCCGGCAGCGTGTCGACATAGGACATCATCGATGCAGCGGCGCCCTCGGCCCCGTGGCCGGCATCCTCCGCCGCGCCCCCCGCATGGCCGCCGCCCTGAATGCCGTTGAGACCGGGCATGGCCAATAGCGGGATCAGAACCAGCATAGGAATGACCGCAATATCCTGCGTAAGCAGCACCGAAAACGCAGAGCGCCCGCCGCCTGTATTCATCAACTCCTTCTCATTGAGCGTTTGCAAAACGATTGCCGTTGAGGAGAGCGCGAAGATCATGCCAATGGCGATCGCAACGCTGGTAGACTGGCCCAATACCATAGCCGCCCCCGCAATCAGTGCTGTGGTGACCGAAACCTGCAATCCACCCAGACCGATTAGCTTATGGCGCATGTCCCAAAGCGCGCGCGGCTCCAGCTCCAACCCAATAACGAAGAGCATCATCACCACGCCAAATTCTGCAAAATGCTGCAAGCTTTCGGTCTCTGAGCCGACGAGCCCCCCAATTGGGCCGATGATCACGCCCGCCACCAGATAGCCCAGCACTGACCCCAATCCGAAACGCACCGCTAAAGGAACAGCGGCGCAGGCGGCGAGCAGGTAGATGGTGGATTGGAACAGGAAGGATTCCATCGGGGCGCGCTCCTGATCAAAGTGTGGTTGTACAATCGGACAGAACAGGTGCTACGTCCACGGCTTTTGTCTTAACGCGGCGCGCTTAACGAGCTGTCAGCCTCCAACCGTTTCGTCATAAGAAAATTGGGAAGCGTGATACCCGCGCGCGTTACCATATGCTCTGTTTCTAAAATCCAGGCGTGCTTCAGGAAGAATGCTTTCGCCATATGGCTGGCATGGGCGTTGAGTTTTGGGATTGCCTGTTTGCGGGCCTCTGCCTCTAAAGCGGTGTAAAGCGCGTCAGCGGTCCCGTCGCCGCGCCGCTCAGGCAAAACGAATGCCATTTCGACCATGCCATTCGCGAGCAACTGCATGAAGCCCGTGATCTGCGCCTCACCTTCGGCCACGAAAGTCGTGCCTCTGGCGCGTTTGTCGGGCCACGTGTCAGGCATCTTCGTGTCAGGCGCCCAAACTGTGCGTTGCGCGAAATCATAATGCGCGGCAGCACCCTCATGTACAGCGCGGTAAAATAGCTCATAGATCGGGACGGCATCGGCCGGAACGTAGCGCCGAATACGGGCCTGCGTCACATCTGCCCGCCTGCGATTTGGATGCTTTGACCATTCACACTGCCTGAACCCGGCCCACAAAGCCAAAGCGCGGCCTCAGCGATTTCCTCGGCGGCAATCAAACGCTTGTGGCGGTTGGCTTTAACCATCACATCCAATGCGGCGTCTTTTGAAATGTCGGCACGGGCGGCGATACTGTCGACGTTTCGTGTGATGATTTCGGTGTCCACATAGCCGGGGCACAGGGCGTTGAAGGTCACAGGTCCGCCCATGAAATCCTCACTGAGCGCGCGCAGAAGCCCGATCAATCCGTGTTTGGAGGCCGTGTAGGCCGGCGCGCCGCGCAATCCCCGCACCCCCGCGATGGAGGACATGCCAATCACCCGCCCCCAGCCAGCATCCAGCATCGACGGCAGGCAGGCTTGTATTGTCAGCATGGCGCCATCCAGGTTGGTGGCCATGGTTTCGCGCCAGAAGGCTAAATCCATCTTGGCCAGTGATTTGCCTTGCGCGATGCCTGCGTTCGCAACGCAAATCTGAACCGGGCCTTGCGCGGCGATTGCTGTGTTGACGACATCATGTGTGGCCGACGGGTCCGTTACGTCAAGCGCAAGCGGCAATGCGCCAAAATCCTTGGCGGCGTCATCCAGAATCTCTTGTCTGCGCCCTGTGATCGTTATTTTTGCGCCTCGCGACGCAAGCCCGCGCGCGATTGCCAATCCGATGCCCGTACCGCCGCCCGTGATAAAGGCATGTTTGCCACTCAAGTCCATCTTTGATCCCTACCTTTTGATTCAGTTTAGCAACGGCAGTGATAAGATCTAGGGCGATAGATTAGTGCGTCATCGCGATCAATTGCGACATTTTATGACTTGCGCTTTGTCTCTGCTTTACGTTTCCGATAGGCAACGATATGGGGAACGGTACAAGTTAATTTTTCATTTGAGCCACAAAAGGAGGGCCACATGAAAATAGGGGCACCTAAAGAGACATTTGCGGGCGAGAACCGGGTCGCAATGACGCCAGAAAGCGCCGGGTTTATCGCCAAGCTAGGCCATGAATGCATGATTGAGGCTGGCGCGGGCGCGAATGCAGGCTTCTCAGATGCGGATTACAAGGCGGCAGGCGTTGAGGTGGTCAAAACCGCCGCAGCTTTGTGGAAAGCGGCCGATGTGGTCGTAAAGGTGCGCCAGCCAGATGCGTCGGAGATGAAAAAGCTGCGCGACGGTCAAACACTGATCTCCTTTTTCAACCCGGCGGGCAATGAAAAGGGCCTCGCAGACGCCTCCAAAAAGGGCGCGACAGTTATCGCCATGGAAATGGTGCCGCGTATTTCGCGCGCGCAGAAGATGGATGCGCTCAGCTCCATGGCCAATATCGCGGGCTACCGTGCGGTCATCGAAGCGGGCAACAATTTCGGCCGCTTTTTCACTGGTCAGGTAACGGCGGCGGGCAAGGTGCCGCCAGCCAAAGTGCTGGTTGTCGGCGCGGGTGTGGCAGGGCTTGCTGCGATCGGCACATCCACGAGCCTTGGCGCAATTACCTACGCGTTTGACGTGCGCCCCGAAGTGGCCGAGCAGGTCGAATCCATGGGCGCCGAGTTCGTGTTCCTTGATTTCGAAGAAGAGCAACAAGACGGCGCGGCGACGGGTGGCTACGCCGCCGTCTCCAGCCCCGAATTCCGCGAAGCACAGCTGGCAAAGTTCCGCGAGTTGGCCCCAGAGATTGACGTTGTCATCACGACGGCCCTGATCCCGAACCGCGAAGCACCTGAGCTGTGGACCGAAGATATGGTCAAAGCGATGAAGCCGGGCTCGGTCATCGTGGATCTTGCAGCGGAAAAGGGCGGCAACTGCAAGCTGACCCAGATGGACAAGAAAATCGTGACCGACAATGGCGTTACGATCATCGGCTATACCGACTTCCCGAGCCGAATGGGCGCACAGGCCTCCAGCCTTTACGCCAACAACATCCGCCACATGCTGACAGACCTGACGCCTGAAAAGGACGGGGTCATCAACCAAAATATGGAAGATGACGTGATCCGCGGCGCGACCGTGACGCATGACAAGGAAATCACCTGGCCGCCCCCGCCGCCCAAGGTTGCGGCAATCGCCGCTGCGGCCCCGAAGGAGAAGCCAAAAGAGCTGACGCCTGAGGAAATTCGCGCCAATGAGACCGCGGCTTTCAAAGCGGAGACCAAAACCCAAGTTACCCTTATCGCCGTAGGCGCGGCGCTGCTATTGGCCGTAGGGCTCGTAGCACCCGCCAGCTTCATGCAGCATTTCATCGTGTTCGTGCTGGCCGTCTTCGTTGGCTTCCAGGTGATCTGGAACGTGGCGCATTCGCTGCACACGCCGTTGATGGCTGTGACGAACGCGATCTCCTCGATCATCATTTTGGGCGCTCTGACGCAGATCGGGTCGGGGTCCTTCCTCGTTGTCATTCTGGCCGCCGCGTCGGTCTTTATGACCGGCATCAACATCTTCGGCGGGTTCCTCGTCACACGGCGCATGCTTGCCATGTTCCAGAAGTCTTAAGGGGTAGGGATCATGGAATTCGGATTTACAACAGCGGCCTACGTCGTCGCGGCTATCCTCTTTATCTTGTCTTTGGGCGGATTGTCCGGGCAGGAAAGCGCGAAACGCGCGGTTTGGTACGGCATTGCCGGTATGGCACTTGCCGTGGCCGCGACGCTGATCGGGCCAGGCTCAGGCTTCTGGCTTTTGTCGCTGGTCTTGATCGCGGGTGGCGGTGCAATCGGCTACCAATTGGCCACCAAGGTGCAGATGACACAAATGCCGGAACTGGTCGCGGCGATGCACTCGCTCGTTGGTCTGGCGGCCGTCTTTGTGGGCTTCATTGCGCATTTTGAGCTGAACCGCGTCATGGGTCTGTCGGCTGATGAGACCAAGGACCTGGGCACATTTGCAGCCCTTCTGGCCAAGAAAACCGGTGTTGAGGTTGCGATCCTGCGGGTCGAGCTGTTCCTGGGCATCTTCATTGGTGCTGTCACATTCACCGGCTCCGTTATTGCCTATGGCAAGTTGGCGGGTAAAGTGGACAGCGCGGCAACGAAACTGCCTGGCGGCCACATGCTCAACATCGCAGCTGCTGCTGTCTCTCTCGTTACGCTGATCTGGTACTTCAACACTGGCGGCTTCTTCCCGCTCTTCATCATGACGCTGGCGGCGCTGTTCATCGGCTACCACCTGATCATGGGCATCGGCGGCGCCGACATGCCGGTCGTCGTTTCTATGCTCAACAGCTATTCAGGCTGGGCGGCGGCGGCCATCGGCTTCTCACTCGGCAATGATCTGTTGATCGTGGTGGGAGCGCTTGTGGGCTCATCGGGGGCAATCCTCAGCTACATCATGTGTAAAGCGATGAACCGTTCCTTCGTGTCGGTCATCCTCGGCGGTTTCGGCGGCCCGGCAGGTGAACAGATGGCGGTAGAGGGCGAACAGATTGCCATTGACGCAGACGGTGTGGCCACGGCTTTGAACGAAGCCGATAGTGTTATCATCATACCCGGCTACGGCATGGCGGTTGCACAAGCGCAAACGGCAGTGGCCGAACTGGTCAAAAAGCTGCGCGCCAAGGGCAAGAATGTACGTTTCGCCATCCACCCCGTTGCGGGCCGCTTGCCCGGCCATATGAACGTGCTGCTGGCGGAGGCGAAGGTGCCTTACGACATCGTCATGGAGATGGATGAGATCAACGAGGACTTCCCCGACACGGACGTCGCGATCGTCATCGGCTCCAATGATATCGTGAACCCGGCGGCCCAAGACGATCCCAACAGCCCCATCGCTGGCATGCCGGTGCTGGAATGTTGGAAGGCCAAGCAGGTCTTCGTCTCAAAACGTGGGCAGGGGACCGGCTATTCGGGCATCGAAAACCCGCTCTTCTTCAAGGACAACACGCGGATGTTCTATGGCGATGCGAAAGCATCCCTTGATACGCTGCTGCCCAAGATCGACTAAAGGGGGCTGCATAGAACGCAAAAAAAGGCGGGGCATTGGCCCCGCCTTTTTCATTTGAGTGTGATGCCTTTAGTTGGTTTTCGTGGCCTCAGTGCCGCTGTCCAGCTTGCCGTCATACTTGTGCTTTGAATATTCCACATACATTTTTTCGATTTTTTGCATGTGATACATCGCGTCCTTGAGATGGGTGAACAGAGTTTCCTTATGGGCATCACCCACCTCGGCGCTTGTCAAAACGACGTTCAGGTCACCTTGGATACGGTCCCAGTCTGAGTTCGCTTGTTCCAACTCGGCCGCCAACTCAGGCGTTGGAGCGGCCAAAATGCCCATGGCGGGCATACCGTTGATCAGAGCGCTCAGGGTGATGTCATACATACCCATCGTGCTTGTCAGCAGTTCAAGCCGGTCATCGCTGCGGTTGCCGGCCCAAATTTCGCAGGCGATCTTGCCCATTTTCTGGGTTTGCATCGCCTGACGAGCCGTGAAATCAAGCAGCAAAACGTCGTTTTGCAGTAGCTCGGCTGGGTTGGCATAGGCGCCGGCGATCTCGCTGGTCAGCAATGCGGCGGCGTTAAGGACGTCCTCGTTGTTGGCCTTGACATAGGCCAAGGCAGCGGCGTCTTGCGGCGCGTCCACAAGAACCACGGCTGCGTCATGCAAAGGCGCCCAAGCCGCGCGCACATCATGAATTTTTTCCAGCGTTTTGCGGCGTGTCTCTGCGCCGTTGATGTTCATTGTCGCATTGCCAAATTCTAGGGCATCAAGCAGCAACGTGAATTTTGCTTTGGCCTCAACCATGAGCTTGCGGGCCTCGTCGGGCGACACGCCCATGCCCATGTGACAAGCCGCATTGGCAGTTTCTTGGGATAAGACGCGTAAAAGTCCGGCGGCTTCAACGCGCTCAGACGCGCCCACATCCGCAATGTAGCTTGCGAGAGGAGCCTCCTCGTTTTCTGAGGCGTGGGCGGCTAGGGCAAACCCAGTGGCAGCGGCGACAAATAGAAAACTCGATACACCATTTTTAACTCTTTTCATCGAATTGCCTTTCAAAGAAGGAAGCCTGTTCGGCATTTGGTGTTAACAATCGTTGCGCTAATTAAGGATTGTGTTGAAACTACGTCAAATCTTCGCGATTGGAGTGACCTTTGGGTTTTAAGCCCATGAACTTGCGTGGTTTTCCAGTTGACGCTAGGGCAGTGCCAAAGAAATGTGCACTCACGAAAAAGTTTTCACGCCTGCGAAAATTCCACAGCTGACTTGGCTTGCACATTTGTGCCGGTCGGGCTCTGGTAATGCCAAATGCTCCCAACAAGGATTGACTTGATGAAAGACGAATACACTCCGCCGAAGGTTTGGACTTGGGAGAGCGGGAATGGTGGCGAATGGGCCAGCCTGAACCGCCCCATTGCGGGTGCGACGCATGACAAAGAGCTTCCAAAAGGGAAGCACCCGTTGCAGCTTTATTCCCTAGCTACGCCCAATGGGGTCAAGGTCACAATTATGCTGGAAGAGCTTCTCGCGCTGGGTTTCAGCGGTGCGGAATACGACGCATGGTTGATCCGCATTGGTGAGGGGCCCCAGTTCGGATCTGGTTTTGTCGAGATCAATCCAAACTCGAAAATCCCGGCAATGCTGGACACGACAACTGGTCTACGGGTTTTTGAAAGCGCCTCGATCCTCGTTTATTTGGCTGAAAAATTTGAAAACGCGTTCTTGCCGACGGATCTGCCGACACGCACCGAGACGATGAATTGGCTGTTCTGGCTACAAGGCTCCGCGCCTTATCTTGGCGGCGGCTTCGGCCATTTCTACGCTTATGCGCCCTACAAGATGCAATACCCGATTGATCGGTTTACGATGGAGACGAAGCGGCAGCTTGACGTGCTCGACCGGCATTTGGCCGAAAACGAATATTTGGCGGGTTCCGAATACACCATTGCCGATATGGCGACGTGGCCCTGGTATGGGCGTACCGTCGCGGGCGAAAGCTATGATGCAGGCGAATTTCTTGATGTCGGGATCTATAAAAACGTCATCCGCTGGTCGGAGCAGGTTGGCGCGCGCCCGGCGGTTATCCGCGGGCGCAAGGTCAACCGAGTAGCCGGGCCGCCCGAAGATCAGCTACATGAACGCCATGACGCCACCGATTTCGACACCAAAACGCAAGATAAGCTGCAATAGAGAAAGGCTGTTTGCGACACGAAGGAGCGCGACATGATGACACCAAAAGCTCCGTTCTTCATGGTTGCGTTTGCAGATGGCACGGAAAGCCTCGCGTTTCGGGAAGTAGGCGCGCTTGAGGCCCAATTTGATGTCGAAAATGTCCTTGAGGGAGGTGAAAACCGCTATGTTCATAGCCTGCCAAAGCATGTGAGGCAGGACATCATCCTTGAACATAGTATTGCAGACGCCGATAATCCTGTGTTCGCATGGTTAAAGTCGATATTGGAAAACGGATTCACCGCGCCGATTGAACCCAAGTTGCTGACTATCTCGCTCTGCGATGAAACGTCAGCCGTTTTGGCCAGCTGGCAGGTTGAACAGGCCTGTCCCATCACTTGGTCACTTGCGGATATTGATGCATCCAAAACGGATGTCTTAATTGAAAAGGTTGTGCTGGCTGGCGCGCGGGTCAACCGAACGTAGTGGTTCGGTATACAGTTGCACACCTCTAACTCTCAGTTTTTTAACGATTTTCTCTTTACAACTCCGGGCAAGAGGCTAGGTTGCGCCTCAAGTTTGGAAAAGGTCCCATGCCGTTAATTGAAGATCACCCGCTCCGTTACGAGCTTGCCAATGAATTGCATGCGCGTCCGTTCCCCTCACTCAAAGCGCCTTGCAGCGCTGCTTTTCTCGCAATTAAACAACCGGTTGACGCCTCTGCGCGGGATCGTGACGCGGATCGCGCGCACTTGCTGGCGTTGCTGGATCGATACGGCGCACCGCATCCAAAGCCAGGTGCCACGCATTGGTTTGGCCAGTTGGGCCGATACCAACTGAAATGGGAAAGCCACACCGAATTTGTCACTTATACGCTTTTTGGTGAAGGTGTGCCCGAACGGGCGTTTGATGGCAGTGTCTTTGCGGCCTTCCCGGATGATTGGCTGAAAGACGCGCCGGGCGTGCGGATGACCTCAGCTTTGGTGCGGGTCGTGCCGCATCCGGGCGAGGAGAAGATATCTAAAGTGCTGAGCGATTGGTTCGTGCCCGAGAGCTTGGCTTGTTCGCGGATGCTGGATGATAGCGTTACGGTCGCGGGTGACTTCCGCATCGACGAAAACGGACACATGCGCTTTGCTGTTTTTGCTGCGAAGGATTGCGGACCGCGGCGTTTGGGACGTGTCGTGCAGCGTGTGTGCGAAATCGAGACCTATAAAACGATGTCCATGTTGGGGCTCAGCCGGGTGCGGGGCATGGGGCGCGATTTGACGTCGATAGACGAGACGCTGACCCATATCATGACCAACATGAACAGCGAGCTGAATGGCCATCCGGTGAAGGAAGCTATGCCACCTGATGCTGCGTTGGACGCGCTGTTGCAGGTCTCGGCGGAACTGGAGGCATTGGCGGCCAAATCATCCTACCGGTTCGCGGCGACGCGGGCCTATGAGGCGATTGTCAGCCAGCGGATCGATGTGCTGCGGGAGACGGACTTCCGGGGGTTGCAAAAATTCGCGGAGTTCATGTCGCGCCGGTTTGAGCCTGCGATGCGGACCGTGATTGCGACCGAGGAACGGATCAAGGCGATGTCGGCGCGGGCGACGCGGGCGAGTGATTTGCTGCGGACCCGGGTTGATGTGGAGCGCTCGGCGCAGAACCAGGCGCTGCTGGAAAGCATGGACAAACGGGCCGATTTGCAGCTGCGGCTGCAAAAGACGGTGGAAGGGCTGTCTGTGGTGGCGATCAGCTATTATGCGGTCAATCTGGTTCTGAATATGACCCAGCCGCTGGGCGAGGCGGCGGGGCTGTCGAAGCTGGTTTTGACGGCGATCCTGACTCCGCTGGTGATCCTTGGGGTCTGGTGGATGGTCCGCCGTATTCGCGATAAAATGGAAAAATAATGCCCTCAGAGGGGCCGCCCCGCATGCGGGGGATCTGGTAACTCTCTGTTTTCAAATAGGTAACGGATTTTCATTTACCGTTTGTTAACCGCTCGACACCCAGTTCACCACCACGCGCTGCTTTTGCCGTCATTGAGGTGATTGGCCACGTTTGCAGGAAGGGGCCAGGCATCGGCGACGATGTTTGACATGTGCAACTCTGGGTCGTGTTTTTGGGCGTGTTCGCAAAGCTGCTTGTGCAACACACATCCATCACCGCCAAGGCGTCCTGCGCATATGCGCCGCGATCCGACCCGGTTCAACGGGGCGCAGTCAGATCATCCCGTGACCAGTCGGTCGCGGCCGCTGCGTTTGGCGTCATAGAGCAGTTCATCAGCGCGCTTCAGCACGGCTGGGCCGTCGAGCGTGTCGTCGGAGGCTTGGGTCAGCCCGATGCTGACGCGGATGCTGATCTTTTTGCCGTCGACAGGGATAATGGTGCCGCGCACGCGGTCCAGCAGGCGGTTGCAGGCGATGGTGGCACCCGCAAGATCGGTTTCGGGGAAGATCACAGCAAATTCTTCGCCGCCCAGTCGGCCGACATGTTCGATGGTACGAAATTCGTTGATCATCATTACCGACAAGAGGCGCAAAACCTTATCGCCCGCGTCATGGCCATAGGTGTCATTGACCGCCTTGAAATGATCGATGTCGATCATCGCAACTGTGAGCGGGTGGCGGAACCGGCGCGCGCGGGCGAATTCGGATTCAAGGCTTTTCAGGAATGGGCGACGGTTTGACAGATCCGTCAGCGGGTCTGTGTTGGCTTCGATCTGGAGCAGCTCATAGGCTTTGGTCAGTTCACGGATGCTGACAATATCGACCAGCTTGCCATTGTCGATGATGGGCATATGGCGGATCGCGTTTGAATTCATCAGACGCAGCACATAGGCGATTTCATCATCGGGGCCGCAGGTGATCACCCGTTGGGTCATCACGGTGCTGACCGGTTGCGCGACGGCCTCCGCGCTATAATTGGCGACCGTGTGGATCAGGTCCCGTTCAGAGACGATGCCCAACATCTTGTCATCGCTGTCCACGATCACCAGCGCCCCAATCCGGAAGGCGATCAGCTTCTGTGCCGTTTCGCGCAAGGTTGCGTCGGGTCCGATGCTTTCGACCTTGGCAGGCTTTTTCTCCGCCAGGAGCTGACGGACTTTCATGAAGGGGTCGCTTTCATCGCGGGGGGCTTTCAAAGGGGCAATTGCCGCCTCTCTAGCCATGACAGATGAATATTCCCTCAACCCTGGGCCACTTCGCCCGAGCTTGCCCCGTCTGCTGGCGACATTTTTTCCCCTTAAAGGAGTGGCTTGCGCCCGATACCTAAAATGCACATTATTTAAGCGCTTGGAAACGCAACATAGGGGGAGAAGTCTCATGGAAACCATTTTGGCACAGGTAATAGGTGGCGCCTTGGGCGGCACGGCGGGTGGTAAGGTCAATGCTGGCGGCAGCATGGGCGCTATCGGCAACCTGATCTCAGGCGGCGTTGGTGGCGTTGCTGGTGGCCAATTGCTGGGCGGCTTGCTTGGCGCTGCTGGCGGCGATGCCGCGGGCGGAATGGATATCGGCGCCATGGCGGGCAACCTTGTGGGCGGCGGTGTCGCCGGCATGGTTGTTCAGATGGTCGTTGGCATGATCATGAAGAAAATGAAGGGCTGATAGCCCTTCGTTATTGCCCACTCACGGCAATGAAAAACCCGGCCCTCAGGAGGCCGGGTTTTTTGTGTTTAGCGCCCGCGAATGCGTGGGTCGAGCGCGTCGCGCAGCCCGTCGCCCATGTAGTTCACCCCCAGCACCACCAGCGAGATCATCAGCCCCGGCCAGATCGCGCGTTCGGGGTATTGTTGCAGGAAGTCGGTGCCGTCGCGCAACAGCCGCCCCCAGGTTGGGAAATCCGGCGGGAAGCCAAGCCCGAGGAAGCTGAGCGAGCTTTCCGTGATGATCGCCGTGGCGATGCCCAGCGTGGCCGACACCATGATTGGCGACAGCACGTTGGGCAGGATGTGGCGGCTCATCATGCGCCCGTTCGGCGTGCCGATCGAGCGCGCGGCGAGCATGAATTCGCGCTCCTTCAGCGACAGCACATCACCGCGCACGATCCGCGCGGTCTGCATCCAGGAGGTGATCCCGATGGCGAAGACCATCAGGATGAAAATGCCGCCCTCCGGGCCAAACCGCGCCGACAAGGTCTCGCGAAACAGCATGATGATGACCAGCAGCAGCGGCAACAGGGGCAGGGCAAGAAACAGGTCCGTCAGCCGCATCAAGATGCCATCGAGCCGTTTGAAATAGCCCGCCAAAACGCCGATGCCGGTACCGAGTACCAGCGCGATTAACATTGCGGTCAGCCCCACGGCCAGCGACACCCGCCCGCCGATCATCACGCGCGCCAACGTATCGCGGCCCAGCTGATCAGTGCCCATCGGGTGGCCCCAGCTGGGCCCCTGATTGCGCGCGCGGATGTCGATGGTGGCGGCATCATAGGGCCACAGGAACGGCCCGATCAGCACCCCAAACAGGATCACGAAGAAGACCACCGCGCCGATCAGCGCGCCCTTGTGGGAGCGGAACTGCGCCCAGACGTCCCACCATTGGCTGCGGGCGGGTTTTTGCAATTCGGGGGTCACGTCAGTCATATCTGATCCTCGGATCCAGCAGCCCGTAAAGCACGTCCGCGATGAGGTTGAAGAGCACGATCAAGATCGCGAAGATGAAGGTCAGGGTTTGCACCGTTGGCACGTCGCCGCCCTGAATGGCGATGATGAGCAGCTGTCCCAGCCCGTTCACCTTGAACACCTGCTCGGTGATGATGGCGCCGCCGAAGATGCCGGGGATGCCCAGCGCGATCACCGTGACCACCGGGATCATCGAGTTGCGCAACACGTGTTTCATGACCACGCCGCGCTCCCGCACGCCCTTGGCCCGCGCAGTGCGCACATAGTCCTGATTGAGGTTGTCGAGCATGGAGGCGCGGGCGAAGCGCGAGATTTGCGCCGTGATCTGCAGCGCCAGCACCATCACCGGCATGATCATCTGGCGAAACTGGTATTTGAAGCTTTCCCAATCCACCACCTCATGCGTGGTGTCGTAGATGGAGGGCAGCCACCAGAAGCTGTCGGTGGGGATCAGCACGGAGAAGATCACGATGACCAGCACGCCCGAGAAGAAGGGCGGCACCGAGAAGCCGACCATGGAGATGAACGTGCCGGCCTGGTCGAAGATCGAATATTGCTTGTAGGCGGAATAGATCCCGATGGGGATGGCGATCAGGATGCCGACCACATAGGCGGTGCCCACAACCCAGAGCGTTTGCGGCATGCGCTGCCAGATGAGGTCCATCACCGGCGAGCGGGTTTGGTAGGAGATCAGGCGTATCTCGCCCGCGGTGCCGAGATCCCAGCCGAACCAGTTCTCCAGCACGATGCGCGGCTCCAACCAGAAGAACTGCTTGAGCCAGAGCAGATATTGCACCGTCAGGGGTTGGTTCACGCCCAGGCTTTCGCGGATTTTCTCGCGCACCTCGGGGGGGATGGTCAGGGGCAGGTTGGCCGTCGGGTCCGAGGGCGACAGCTTCACGATCAGAAAGATCACGAAAGAAATGAACAAAAGCGTCGGCACCGTCAGGATGAGCCGGCGGATGGTATAAGTCAGCATAAGAGCAAACGCCTTAGGTCAGGTCTTTTCAGCATGGGTGGGAACGGATGCAAAAAGGGCGGGCCCAAAGAGCCCGCCCAAATCGTCACATCACTTGGTGGAATACCAGTCTTTGATGTTCCACAGCTCTGAATCCCAGTCCGAGATCAAGACGCCGCCCAATGTGTTGGCATGCGCCGAGACGCCGCCACGGTGGATCAGCGGGATGATCGAGTAGCTGGCCATCAGCATGTCGTTCATCTCTTTCACGATCTCAGCACGGGCGTCGATGCCTGCGGTTTGTGCCAGCTTGTCGACCAAGGCGTCATAGGCCGGGTCACAGAAACGCTGCATGTTGGAGCCCTGCCACTGCGTGTCGGGCGAAGGGATTTCCGAGCAGCGCCAGTTGGCCATGTAGGCCTCTGGGTCAACGCCTGCGAAGTTGTTGGTGTACATCTCAACATCCGCGAAGAACTTCTGGAACGTGTCGGGCGATGCCGGGTCGCCGCCAAAGAAGACCGACGCGTCGATGTTGCGCAGCTCGGTCTCGATGCCGATCTCGCTCCACCACTGCTTGACCAGCGCTTGGGTGTCCTGACGGACGGCGTTGGTAGAGGTCTGGTAAGTGACGCTCAAAGGAACGCCGTCTTTCTCGCGAATGCCGTCACCATTGGTGTCGACGATGCCAGCCTCATCCAGAAGCGCGTTTGCACCTGCAATGTCTTGCACCTTGCAGCCGTCATTGGCTGTGGAGGCATAGACCGCAGGGGCGGGCAGCACGTTACATGTGACCTGACCACCGGCGCCGTAGCCGATTTCAACCAGCAAGGCGCGGTCGATGGCCATCGACATGGCTTGGCCGATTCTGGTGTCGGTCAGGAACGGGTGCGGGTGCTTCAGCGTTGCGCGCTCGTCACCCAGTGCTGGGTCTGGGTTGGATTGGTTGATATGCAAACGTTCCACCGAGGTGCCGAATGCGGTCACAACAGTGCCCACGCCTTTGCTTTCCATATCGGCCAGCACGGTTGGGTCAATTTGCAGGTTCCAGGCGTAGTCATACTCGCCCGTTTCCAGAACGGAGCGTGCCGCAGAGGCCGCGTCGCCGCCACCTTTGAAGTTCACCGTCGCAAAGGCAGGCTTGCCTTCTTCGCGGAAATTCTCATTGGCCGCGAACTGGATCACGTCATTGGCTTTGAATTCGGTCACAACAAACGGGCCGGTACCGATGGGGCCAAAATTGGCGTCCGTACAGGTCGGCGCATTGGCGCCCATGCAATCAGCAAATTGTGCGGCTTGTAGGATCGGGCTCTCGGAGCCGACCAAAGCGGTGTAGGGGAACGGCTTGGGCGCGTTGAACGAGATCTTGATCGTCAGATCGTCCACCGCTTCGATGTTTTCGACGCCGTCAAAATAGCTCGACTGTGCGCAGCCGCCATCCGGGTCGGTGCAGTACTTCCAAGTGAAGACCGCGTCAGCGGCGGTCAAAGGCGTGCCGTCGGACCACATGATGCCTTCTTTCAGGGTCCATGTGATTGACGTTAGGTCAGCAGCAAGACCGCCATTTTCAACGGTCGGAATATCGGCCGCCAGCCATGGCACCAGCTCGCCCGTATCGGTGAACCGGCCCAGCGATTCGAGCACCAGCGAGGCGCTTTCCACTTCCTTCGTGCCGCCCGACAGATACGGGTTCAGCGTCGAGGGCGCTTGCCAATAGATAATGTTGAGTTGCCCGTCGCGCCCGCGTTCGCCCTGATGCGCGTCCGCAAACGCCATCGGGGTTAGCGCTACCGTGGCAACGGCGCTCAATAGCAATGATTTTGTTGTCATGTCAGACTCCCAGTTGATTTCCGCAGGGGCAGTTTGTCTCCCCACGGTTGTGACCGCCACGCCCGGGTTTTCCCCGGTTCAATGAAGATCAGACGCGCCTAATAAAACAGCAGATTGGCGCGGTACTGGAAGATCACACACCAGCTTGGGATTGAATTGCAAGGGCTTTTCAAGCCGGTTGCATTCGTCGCTGGCCACGACCATAGTTTTCTGGTGCATTTGCTTAATGGTTAGGCAGCCCGCGTTTGGGCGGTTTAGACCACCTTAGAAATCTGCTGCAAAGGGGGCTTGAAAATGCTCGATAATCCCGCCGAGACAGGCTCAAGCCCTGTTGCCTCGATCCGCAACCTGCGCGTTGATTTTCAGACCAAAGACGGGCCTGTCACCGGCGTGCATGACATCAGTTTCGACATCGCGCCGGGGCAAACCCTATGTGTTGTGGGCGAAAGCGGCTCGGGCAAATCTGTGAGTTCGCTGTCGCTGATGCGGCTGATCGAATATGGCGGCGGCACCATCGCAAATGGCGCCTTGATGTTTGATAATGGCGACGGGCAGGGGCTGGTGGACCTGGCCCATATGGATCAGAAAGCCATGCGCCATTTGCGCGGCAACAAGATCGGCATGATTTTCCAGGAACCGATGACCGCGCTCAACCCGGTCTTCACTATTGGCGACCAGCTGCGCGAGGTGCTGCAGCTGCACCGCGACATGGATAAGGCGCAGGCGACCGACCGGGTGCTGGAACTGTTGCGCAAGGTGCGCATCCCCGAGCCGGAACGCCGCTTGGACCAATACCCACATGAGCTGTCGGGCGGCATGCGGCAACGCGTGATGATCGCCATGGCCTTGGCCTGCGAACCGCGTTTGCTGATCGCCGACGAGCCGACTACGGCGCTGGACGTGACCATTCAGGCTGAAATTCTGGCGTTGATTGATCAGCTGAAACGCGAAACCGGCGCGGCGGTGCTGTTTATTACCCATGACATGGCTGTGGTGGCGCAAATGGCCGACCGCGTCGTCGTGATGTTTCGCGGCAATAAGGTGGAAGAGGGCTCCGTCACCGAGATTTTTGAGAACCCGCAGGAGGATTACACCAAAGCCCTTCTGGCGGCGGTCCCGAAACTGGGCGAGATGACCGGCAAGTCCGACCCCGAACCGATGCGCCTGATGGGCGCGCCCGCACCTGCGCCCGTGGCATCCAAACCTGCCGCGAAAGACGCGCAGCCCATTTTGGAGGTCAAAAACCTTGTCACCCGCTTCCCGGTCAAGGGTGGGCTGCTGCGGCGGACGGTGGCCAATGTGCATGCGGTGGAAGACGTGTCGTTCAGCGTGGATGCGGGCAAGACCCTGTCCATCGTGGGCGAAAGCGGCTGCGGCAAATCTACCGTGGGCCGGTCGATCTTGCGCCTGACCGAGCCTTTGTCGGGCGAGATCATGCTTGACGGTGTCGATATTCGCGCACTGGCCCCCGAAAAGCTGCGCCGCGCGCGGGCCGACATGCAGATGGTGTTTCAGGACCCGTTCGCCTCGCTCAACCCGCAGATGCGGCTGATGGATCAGGTGGCGGAGCCGATGCGCAATTTTGGCACGCTGAAGGGCCGGGAGATGCAGCAAAAGGTCAAGGACCTGTTTGACCGGGTGCAGCTGCCGCAAAGCTTCCTGAACCGCTACCCGCATGAGATGTCGGGCGGGCAACGGCAGCGGGTGGCGATTGCGCGCGCGCTGGCGCTGGACCCGAAGCTGATCATCGCTGATGAGGCGGTCAGCGCGCTGGACGTGTCGGTGCAGGCGGAGGTGTTGAACCTGTTTTTGGAGCTGCAGGCCGATTTGGGCATCTCCATCGTGTTTATCAGCCATGACATGGCGGTGGTGGAGCGCGTCTCGCACCGGGTGGCGGTGATGTATCTGGGCCGGATTGTCGAGACCGGCACCCGCGCGCAGGTGTTTGAGGACCCGCAGCATGACTACACCAAAGCGCTGATGAGCGCCGTGCCCGTCGCCGACCCGCGCAACAAGACGATTAGCCGCGACCTGAATTTCAAGCCAATCCCGTCGCCGATCTTTGCGCTGGACCATGACCCCAAGCCCAGCATCTATGACGAGGTCGCGCCGGGCCATCTGGTGTTGAAAGGCTCGTACTGATGGACGCACGCGCGATCATGGACCGGCTGGTGGCGTTCCCGACCGTCAGCAAAGACAGCAATCTCGACCTGATCGACTGGGTGGAGGACTATCTGGACGGGTTCGGCGTTAAAGCGACGCGCGTGTATAATGACGAGGGCACCAAGGCCAATCTCTACGCCAATGTCGGCCCGGAGGTAGAGGGCGGCGTGATCTTGTCGGGCCACACCGATGTGGTGCCGGTTGAGGGGCAGGATTGGGACACCGACCCGTTCACGGTGACCGAAAAGGACGGCAAGCTTTACGGGCGCGGCACCTGCGACATGAAAGGGTTTGACGCGCTCGCGCTGTCGGCGGTGCCGCTGGCGCTGGAACGCGGCATCAAACGCCCGATCCAGATCGCGCTGAGCTATGACGAGGAGGTCGGCTGCGTCGGCGCCCCGTTCATGATCGCCGAGATGCGCAAGCACCTGCCGCGCGCGAAGGCCGCCATCATCGGGGAGCCGTCGATGATGAAGACCGTGTCGGGCCATAAGGGCGGCTATGGCTGGCATGTGCATGTAAAAGGGTTCGAGGTGCATTCCTCGCTCATGCATACCGGCGTCTCCGCCATCCTCGAAGGGGCCAAGCTGCTGTCCTGGGTCAACGAGATGAACGCGGAGATCCGCGCCCGCACCCCAAGCCCCATCGCGGCGCAGTTTGAGCCGCCATTCACCACCGTCCATACCGGCATGATCCAGGGCGGCACGGCGCATAATATCACTGCCAAGGATTGCATTTTCACGGTCGATTTCCGGCTTGTCCCAAGCGACGACATCGCGGAATACGAGGCGCGTTTGATGGCAAAAGTGGCCCAAGTGGAGGCTGAGATGAAAGCCATTCACCCCGACGCTGGCATCGAGATCGCCCAGCGATTCCACGTGCCGGGTCTGCGCCCTGAAGACGCTGGTGTGGCTGAGGCGCTGACCCGGCAGATCACCGGCGATAATGGCAGCCATGTCGTCAGCTACGGCACAGAGGCGGGCCAATTTCAGAATGAAGCCTATTCCGCAATTATCTGCGGGCCCGGCGACATCGCGCAGGCGCATCAACCCAACGAGTTTATCTCAGTCGATCAGTTCGTGCAGGGGGAGCGGTTCATCGAAAAGCTGGTGACGCATTTGGCGGATGGGTAACCGGCGCTGATATTCGCAAACCCGATACCTACATGCAGACAATTTCTTTGCGGCACTGAGTTTTGTCGTCGAGACTTCGCCAAAGAGGAGGAGGAGGATCATGTCAAAGATGAGAGCGTTCAATTTCCAGTCGTGGATTGACGAACATCGTCACCTGCTCAAGCCGCCCGTTGGCAACAAAATGGTGTTTGAGGATGCCGACCTGATGGTCACCGTGGTGGGTGGGCCAAACAAACGCACGGATTACCATGACGACCCGGTTGAGGAGTTCTTCTATCAGCTAGAGGGCGACATGCTGCTCAAGCTGTTTGACGGGACCGAGTTTTACGATGTGCCGATCCGTCAGGGTGAGATTTTTCTGTTGCCGCCGCATGTCCGGCACTCGCCGCAGCGCCCGCAGGAAGGGTCTGTCGGGTTGGTGATTGAGCCCAAGCGCCAGCCGGGCCAGCTTGACGCCATCGAATGGTATTGCTTTGAATGCGGGACCAAAGTGCATCGCGCCGAGATGCAGCTGACCTCCATCGTCACGGACCTGCCACCGGTCTACGAGGCGTTCTACGCATCCACCGAGGCGCGCACCTGTCCAAGCTGCAACACCGTTCATCCGGGCAAGGAGCCGCCGGAGGGCTGGGTCCAACTGTAATTCGAGACCAATACCAATAGGGGAAATCATGAAACATCTGTCCACACTCATCGCCTCGGCGGCCGTCTTTGCGGCCTCTTCCATTGGGGCCTATGCGAACGACTTCCGGCTGGGGCTGATCACCCCGCCGCCGCATATCTGGACCAAAGCCGCCGAAGCCTTCGGGGCCGATCTGGCGGAGGCCTCAGGCGGCGCGCATAGCGTATCGGTCTTCCCGGCGCGCCAGCTGGGCAATGAGGCCGAGATGCTGCAGCAATTGCAGACCGGCGCATTGGACATGGCATTTCTGACCGTGGCCGAAGTGTCGAACCGCGCGCCGGATTTTGGTGCCTTCTACGCGCCGTTCCTGGCCAATGACATTGGGCACGCGGCCCGGATTATCCAATCGGATTACGCGCGGGATATGCTTGATCAGCTTCCGGGCACCGTGGGCGTTGTGGGCCTTGGCTACGGCATGGCGGGCCTGCGCCAGATCGTGGCGCGCGGCGATGTCAGCTCGGCGGCGGATCTGGAGGGCAAGAAGCTGCGGATCACGCCGTTTGAGCCGATCCTTGATTTTTATTCCGCCATAGGTGCCGCCCCCACGCCGATGCCCTTGCCCGCCGTCTACGAGGCGCTGGCCAATGGCCAGGTCGACGCCATCGACATGGACGCGGAGCTGATCTGGGTTCTGAAATACTATGAACATGCCGACACGATCATCGAATCCAACCATATGATGTTCCCGATGGTGGGCTTGGTTTCGGCCAAGGTCTGGGCCGGCCTGTCTGAGGCGGATCGCGCCACCATTTCAGAGCTGATGAACAAGCATCTGGCCGGCGTCGTGACGTCTTACGTTGAAAAAGACCCGGTCTGGCTGGAGCAGATCAACGGGACCGGCAAGACCTATGTCAAAGTCGACCAAAGCTTCTTTGGCGGTGTCGAGGATGACTGGAACGCCAAATGGTCCGAAAAATCGGCCGCGCTTGAGGGCCTTCGCGCGGTTGCCGCTGACACGGCGCAATAACTGCATACGTCCCGCATCCGGGCCTGCCTTGCGGTGCAGGGGCTTGGATGCGGGGCTTATGTGATTTCCGGCTTTGCCCGGCCCAGCCGATGTGATCCTTTGCGCGCATGACCCGTTCGTTTCTGACCAAACTTTCCGCCGGGCTGGCCCGGATCGAGCTGTGGGGCTCGGCCTTCATGGCGGTGGCGATCACCGCGTTGATCCTGCTCAACATTGTCACGCGCTATTTTGGGGCGGCGATCTTCTGGGTCGATGAGCTGGCCATCTACGCCATGGTCTGGATGACCTTTCTGGGGGCTTCCGCCGCGTTGCATCACCGCAGCTCTGTTGCCATCACGCTGGTCCGCGACAACGTCTCTGAGCCCGCGCGCCGGGCGCTGGCCAAGCTGGTTGATCTGGTGATTTTCGGCTTTGCGATCTGCATGCTGTGGTTCTGCTGGCGCTGGTTTTTGCCTCTGGAGATCGCCAAGGCCGGATTTGACATCCGCGCCTTTCAGGGCAGCACATTCAACTTTGTCTATGCGGAGCCCACGGTGACGCTGGGCCTGCCGAAATACCTGTTCTGGCTGGTGATGTGGCTGTTTGCCATCGGGGCTACCATCCATTCGGCGATGCATTTGTTTTCCACCGCCCCGGTGCCGCCGCACACCCCGCCCGAGGCGCAGTCATGAGCGCGGGCGTCTTCCTGATCGCGCTGTTCATCTCGGTGCCGGTGGCCATCGTGCTGGGCGTCACCGCGATCTGGTACATTTGGGAAAGCGGCAACACCGTGTTGTTTGACAGCTTCGCGCAGAAAATGTTTGCGGGGCTGGAAAATTACGGGCTGCTGGCGGTGCCGCTGTTCATGCTGACGGGCGAGCTGATGAATGAGGGCGGTATGACCCGGCGGTTAGTGGCACTGGCGCGAATTTTCGTGGGCGGGTTTCGCGGCGGGCTGGCCTATATCAACCTGCTGGCCAACATGTTCATGGCCGCGATCATCGGCTCGGCCACGGCGCAAATCGCGGTCATGTCGCGCGCCATGGTTCCCGCGATGGAGGAGGAGGGCTACGACAAAGGGTTCGCCGCCGCCACCACCGCTGCGGGCGGGTTGCTGGCCCCGGTGATCCCGCCGTCGATGCTGTTCGTCATCTTCGGGGTGCTGGCGCAGGTCCCGATTGGCGACATGTTCATCGCGGGCATTATCCCGGGGCTGTTGCTGTCGCTGGCCTTTGCCTTTGTCATCACCGTGATCGGCTGGACCCAAAACCTGCCCCGGGGCACGTGGCTGTCGCGCGGCGAGGCGGTTCAGGCGCTGATCGGCGCGCTGCCCGCGATGCTGGTGCCGGTGGCGATCATCGGCGGCATTCTGTTTGGCATCGCCACGCCCACGGAGAGCGCGGCGCTCGCCTCCCTCATCGCGTTTTTGGTGGGTTGGCTGGTTTACGGCGACCTCGACCCGCGCCATTTAGGGCAGATGTTTTTACGCACCGCCGCAAATGCGTCGATGATCTTGTTCATGATCGCGGCGGCCAGCGTCTTTGGGTGGGTGATCATCTATGAGGAGCTGCCGCAGAAGCTGGCGGGGTTGATCACCTCGATCACCTCCGACCCGTTTATGTTCTTGCTGATCGTCAATTTGGCGCTGCTGGTCGTCGGCATGGTGATTGACGGGATCGCGGCGATCATCCTGATCACCCCGATCCTGTTGCCGATTGCGACCGGGTCCTACGACATCAGCCCGTTTCAGTTCGGGGTCGTGGCCTGTCTGAACCTTGTCCTTGGGTTGCTGACGCCGCCGGTGGGCATCGGGTTATACATCGCGTCGTCGATGAGCGGCGCCACGCCCGGTGCGATCCTAAAATCGCTTTGGCCGTTCTTGATTGCGGTCGCTTTGGTGCTGGTGCTGCTCAGCTATTTTCCGGTGCTGTCGACCTATTTGATCTAAGGCGCTTAGCGCGCCCAGAGCCGGGTCGTTGGGTGAAATTGCGACCACGCGAACCAGAAAGCCTGATGGCTGCCCAGATCGCGGCCCTTGGCGTCAACCGCCTTGATCCCGCCCGCGTCCTGCATCAATCGCACGTTTTCAACGGTGATCTGCTCGCCCCGCAAAAGCGCGGCCAATGCGGTGGAGCGTTGAAACGCCACTGGCGTGCCCGAGGCGGTGATCACGCCTATCACGTCTTCATGGACGGGCAGGCGCGGGTCGACATCGCCCACGGGGAAGATCGGGCCGTCCTTGTCGCGCCCATTGCGGAAATCAGGATCGCGGCCCAGTGCGTAGCGTTCCAGCAGCACGGTTGTGTCGGGATGCGCGGCCTGCCAGCTGGCCCAATCGGTCGTGACCACGTTGGCCTGTTGCAGTTGCACGCCCTTCTTGGCCAGCGGGCCGGTCACGGCCTTGCCCAGAAACGTGTCGAATACTGAGAAAGTGTTGACGTCATACATGACCTTGTTGGACCGGATCAGCAGACCCGAAGTGCGCAGCACCGGGCGTTTCACACCAGCGGGCAAGGCGTCAGTGAAATAGGCCTGCGCGGCGCCGCAAAGCGTGCAATAGGGGATGCCCAGATCGCGCCCGCCCAGCGTGTCATTGACCATCTCGCGCACTTCCATGATTTGGCGGGGGTAGGCGCGGGCCTCCCCGTTGATGACGATGCCAAAGACGATGTCATCTTCATTCAGCCATGTGGCCTCGGCCGCGGTGCTGACCTCTGGGTTGTCGGCGGCGGGGATGCAATTGCACAGCACGTCCGTTTCGTCATAGGCGCGGTCGTCGATCAAAACGCCGCCCCAAGAGACCAAGCGCCAGTCAATGTCGCCCTCGGTGAAAATTCGGTCCCAGCCGGGCACGATGGAGGTGAAAATTGCGCGTTTGGCTTTGAGGTATTCGGGCGGGGCTGGGATGTCCCACGCGATCAGGTGGTCGGTCAGGTTACCCCAAATGTCACGCCGGGGCAGTTTCTTACCCAGCAACTGTGACGCCGCGCCAGTCAGCTCGCCCTGCAAGCGGTCGGAGGAAATGAACCGCAGCATATCGCTGATCAACCAAGCCAATCGTGGGTCGCCGGATTTGACGATTTCGGTCAAGGCCTGCTGCTGGTTCTGGTCCCATGTCTTCAGCGTCACGCTGTCGATGAAGGCCACGCGCACGGCAAATTGCAGCGCGGGGGACAGATCGCCCGTCGGGATTGCCGGTGGGGTGCCGAATTGTTCGGTGACATAGCTTGGCAGGTTTTGCGCTGTGCCCATCTGCGCCAAAGGCAGGGACAGGAAAAGGGCTACAAAAAAAGCGCGAAACGGCATGGGGCGGGCTCCTTCGAAAGATCTGCGGCGGCCAAAGAAAGCCGCCGCCAAATCTAACGCACAGAGCGCGCTCACATCCCAATCACTATTTTATCAGGCACGTATGTCAGGCTCGCCTGCGTCAGGCGTGCAAAGTCCCCTTCGGGTCACTCATGTTTGGAGAAAACCACGTATTTATGGGCGATCTCTTCGAGCTTGTGCATTTCTTCGGCCATATGGCTGAACAGAAAGGCCAGAGCATCGGGTTCGGATGTGCCGTTCACAACCGCATTCAGCACCGGCTTTGTTTCTGCCCAATCCGCTTTTACCACGCGCAGCCCATCGGCAATTTCGGGGGTGGGCGCGGCAATCAGGCCAATTGCGGGCATGCCGTCGATCAACGCGTTGAGCGAGGCCTCATAGACTGCGATGGATTTTTTCAGCTCGTCCCGGACAGTGTCGGTATCGCGGCCGCTGAGAAGTTTGCAGGCGTTTTTCGCGATCTTTTGGGTCATCAAGGCCTGACGCCCGGCGATTTCCATCAACATGACGTCTGAAAGCATCAATTCAGCGGGGTTGGCATATTGCCCGGCAAGTTCCGTGGTCAAATCCTCAGTCAGCGCAAATAGCGGCATGTTCGTGTCTTTGATTGCCGTGAGCGCCTTGGTGTCGCTCTGGTCCGTCATCAGCGCGTCTACGGCGCCGTCCATCTCGGCCCAGACGGTTTCGATCGCGTCCAGCTTGGCGATCGTCTTGCGGCGTTCCTCAGCACCGATGATGCCTAGATCTGCGTCGCCGTCGCGCAGCGCCGCGAGCCGCAGGCCGAAGCCTTCGCGCGCCTCAACCATGAGCGCTTCGCTCAGCTCGGTTTCAATGCCGTTATGGTAAAAGCATGCCGCAGCCGCGATTTCCTGAGAGTAGGTGCGCAGCAAATCCCCCGATTCAATGCGTTCGGCGGCGCCGGTGTCTTCGACAAAGTTAACGTCGACAATTTCGTCGGGCAGGGCGGTTGCGTGGATGTGGGATGTCAAAGCTGCGGTGACAGCGAGTGTCTTGATCAATAGGTGGGCCATGGCAAAAAGTCCTCTCTCTTTATGAGAGGGGGTTTCTTAAATAAATGTGGCTCAATTTAGTCAAATTTAATTAAAACGTGTGTTTTGCGATGATATTTCTTATTTTTTGAGGGGGAATGGCGCAGAATAACAACGGAGCGCCTTTTTATGTGCGCTTTTTGGGCGGTAATGCTTAACTTAGGCGCGCGCTCGGCCGAAACGACGAAATGGAATATGACGTGGAAGACCTCACAGACAGCCTGCTTGCACCCGACCGCATATATGAACATGTCGGTCGCCAATTGCGCGCGCATCGCATTGGACGGGGGATGACACAGGTACAGGTCGCGCGGCTGATCGATATCAGCCCGCAGCAATACCAAAAATACGAAGACGCACATAGCAAATGCAGTCTGACCTATTTGGCCAAGCTGGCCGTCCATTACGGTGTGACCGTGAGCGACTTTCTTCCCGATGAAGATGTCGCGCCTTCCGTCGTGGATGAGGCCGGTCTGCTTGCACGCCTGGTGTCAGCCTATTCGCAGCTGGACAGCGTGACGCAGAAACAACGGCTGGTGCAACTGGTCGAAGTGATGAAGGACGAACAGCGGTCGTGAGCGAAGATATCTCCCTTCAATCTGTGCTTGCGGGCACCCTTACATCGCAGGAGCGCGACGCGGCGTTACGCGCGTCGACGGTTGTATGCGCCGCCGCGCCGGGCACGCCAGTGATTTTCGTCTCGGACGCGTTTGAAGCCCATACCGGCTACACACCCAGCCAAGCAATCGGGCGCAACCTGTCATTTCTGCAAGGCCCCAAGACCGAACCCGAAGCTGTGGCCGCGTTTCGACGGCTGATTGCGGAAGCCGAAGCCGGGGTTGTCCGGATCACGAATTACCGCGCGGATGGGTCCCTTTTTCAGCATGAATGCGACTTCCGTCCTGTTGTAGGGGATGATGATCGGGTCACTCATTTTGTGGCGATCCAGAAGCTTGTGACCTGACCGCCGCTGCGACAGCGACAAACTGTCACGAAGAAAAGACCTTTGCCGACTAAGGCTTGTCTACCCAGTGTTTTGGCGTGACGATGCGCTGACCCCGCCCAGAAAGGATACCTGCCATGCCCGTTAAGAATCGTTTCGCCGAATTGCTGCCCGAGATCACCGCTTGGCGCAGGGACATGCATGAACATCCTGAGATTCTGTTTGAAACGCACCGGACCTCAGCGCTGGTGGCCGAAAAGCTGCGTGCCTTTGGGTGCGACGAGGTTGTTGAAGGGATCGGGCGCACGGGCGTCGTTGGGGTGATCAAGGGAAAGTCCAATACATCCAACAAAACCATAGGCTTGCGCGCCGACATGGATGCATTGCCGATCTTTGAGGCAACAGGGCTCGACTATGCGTCCAAAACGCCGGGGGCGATGCATGCTTGCGGGCATGACGGGCACACGGCGATGCTGCTGGGGGCTGCCAAATACCTGTCCGAGACGCGCAATTTTGACGGCACCGTGGTGGTGATTTTTCAGCCTGCCGAAGAGGGCGGCGGCGGCGGTAAGGAGATGTGCGATGACGGGATGATGGACCGCTGGTCCATTGATGAAGTCTACGGCATGCACAATTGGCCCGGCCGTCCTGTTGGCAGTTTCGCGATCCGCCCCGGCGCGTTTTTTGCGGCCACCGACACGTTTGAGATCACCGTCAAAGGGCGCGGCGGGCATGCGGCCAAGCCGCAGGAAACCATCGACACGACTGTCATTGCGTCCCACATGGTGCTGGCTTTGCAATCGCTGGTGTCGCGCAACGCCGACCCGGTGCAACAAATGGTTGTTTCCGTGACCTCGTTTGAGACCGAAAGCAAGGCGTTCAATGTTATCCCCGAGACGGTCACGCTGAAAGGCACCGTGCGCACGCTTTCCACCGAGATGCGCGATCTGGCCGCCAAGCGCCTGCCCGAGATCTGCGAGGGCACGGCCGCGACCTTTGGCGGCACAGCGGATGTCAATTACATGAAGGGTTACCCCGTTATGTCCAACCATGACGCCCAAACCGCCTTCGCAGCCGAGGTCGCGGCATCTGTGTCGGGCGCATGCGATGACGCGCCGCTGGTGATGGGGGAGGATTTCGCCTTCATGCTGGAAGAACGTCCCGGTGCCTATATTTTGGTCGGAAATGGCGACACAGCCCCGGTCCATCACCCTGAATACAACTTCAATGACGATATTATTCCGGCAGGATGCTCTTGGTGGTCAGAAATTGTCGAGCAGCGGTTGCCAGCCCAAAATTGACCGACTAACTTAAAAATATCAGTGTTTTATTAGGAAGATTTAACATGAAAATTATCGTTTCGGCTGCGGCCGCATTGATGCTTATGGCCGGCGCAGCAGATGCTAAAAACAAGATTACCCGTACCATCGCTGTTGATGGCGATTTCAACGATGTCAGCATGCGCTGGACGGGCGCGACGCCAGGTGGCTATGACGCATTGTCCAAGCTGATTGTGGTAAATGGCGTCTATGAAATGTGCGGCGTCGGCGTGTCGACGAACATCCAGCTTAACAGTGCGATCCGCAGCGGATTACGGGGGGCAAGCTGCTGTTTGACGGCAAAACCGTGGTGAAGGATTTCACGTTTTTCGCAAAAGCGCGGTCCGCGCGAACCTTGCGCCAGACCAAAGCAAATTGTGTGTCGACTGGCTATCCCGCGTCAAAGCCAATCGGGAACGTTGATTTTCAATACGGCAACGCGACGTTTAGAAACTAGCGTTTCATCCCCCGGTATGGCTCATGTGGCGGGTCATTTGACCGCCAAGCTCCTGCCGGGAATAATCAAAATCGTGGCCCTTGGGTTTCAGCCCGATGGCCGCGTGAATTGCTTCTTCCAGTGGGGCATTGCCCTCTGATGCACGCAAGGGCGCGCGTAGGTCGCTTTTTCCTTCTTGACCCAGACAGGTGTAAATTTCACCCGTGCAGGTGACGCGCACCCGGTTACAGCTTTCGCAGAAATTATGAGTAAGCGGCGTGATCAGCCCGATTTTTTGGCCGGTTTCTTCAAGTCGCATGTAGCGCGCGGGGCCGCCGGTACGCTCCGACAGGTCGGTGAGGGTGAATTGCTCTGCCAGTTTGGCGCGTAGATCATCGAGTGACCAATATTGGCCAATGCGGTTTTCATTGCCGATATCGCCCATTGGCATGACCTCGATAAAGGTCAGATCCATTCCCAGATCGGCGCACCAGGCGGCGAGGGTGAAGAGCTCATCCTCGTTGAAGTCTTTCAAGGCGACCACGTTGATTTTGACCTTCAAGCCCGCTTTCAGCGCCGCATCGACGCCGCGCAGCACTTGCGGCAGGCGGCCCCAACGGGTGATTTCGGCAAATTTCGTCTCATCAAGCGTGTCGAGGGAGATGTTCACGCGCCGCACGCCAGCAGCAAAAAGGTCATCCGCGAAGCGCTCCAGCTGTGAGCCGTTGGTTGTGAGCGTCAGCTCTTTGAGCGCGCCGGTGTCCAGATGGCGCGACATCGCGTCAAAGAAGGTCATGATACCGCGCCGTACCAAAGGCTCACCGCCGGTTATTCTAAGTTTTTCAACGCCTAAGCCGATGAAGCTGGTACAAAGCCGATCCAGTTCCTCAAGGCTCAGCAGGTCCTTTTTGGGCAGAAAGGTCATGTTCTCGGACATGCAATAGACACAGCGAAAATCACAGCGATCCGTCACCGATAGGCGCAGATAGGTGATGGCACGTTGAAACGGGTCGATGAGCGTTTTGGTCATGGAGGGAGCCTATGCCCGGCACGGCACGATCACAAGCCACAGTTGGATGGTTGAAGCCAATGTGAAGCGGGCCTAGGGTTGGGCTATGATCAATATACCCCGCTTTTTTGCCGCCGCCGTCCTTATGCTTACACTGTCAGCCTGTGCGAATGTCAAACCACCCTCCGACGTGGTCGAAGCGCCTGTTGTGGCCCCCGTTGTCACGCCAACTGACGCGGACAGCGCTACGGAGGCAGAGGCGGACGACACGGCCGATGCGTCAGCGCAGACGCAGCCAAGCTCTGGCCTGTTGGGCGAGACGGTGGCGAGCCTGGGCGATCCAACGCAGCCCGGATTCTGGCTGAAAACTCCGCTGGTCAAGGCCGAGACGCCGGGCCGGGTGGAGCGCGAAGGCGGGGCGGTTGCGCAGGTGATCTTGATCCCATTGGACGGCGCGTCCGGCGCGGGCAGCGAGATTTCATTGTCGGCGATGCGGGCCCTAGATTTTGCACTGACAGATCTGGCGCCGCTGAAGGTCTATGCGCAATAGGCGAGGCTGTTTGAGTCCTTGTTTGCGCCACGCTGCGCGTGTCGCTACGGCGAGGGACCAGTCCCTCGCGCTCCCTGGAATATTTTTGAAACAATGAAAGGGATCAGGTGAGTTTGCGGCTGGCCTCTTTCACCGCGAAGGGTTTCATCTGATCGCCATGGGCCGCGAGAAACGCGTGCACGCGCGGGGCGTCATGTTTTGACAGCTCACGCAGCCACCAGGCGACGGCTTTCTGGATGAACCATTCATGGTCGGCGACATAGGTGGCGGCCCAGCCCAGCACTTGGTCGCGGATCGCCAGATCGGCGGGTTTGGGGTGGTTTTGCTTGGTCCAGGGCAGGGTGATCACCAAGGCTGCGCGGCGGGTCCACATATGGTCTGATTGGTGCCATTCTTCGATCTCATCCAAGCGCGACGGCTGCCAAACCAGCCGCTTTTGCCCTGCCATACAGGCGTGATCGGCTATCGCCCAGGCGTCAAAATCTGGAGCCCAGGATTTGATCAGCGCCCAGGCACTGTCATCAGATGGGCGCAGGCGGGCCTGTGTCAGAAGCTTGGCGGCAAGCACGCGCGCCTCATGGCTGCCGTCACGCCAGAGCGCGTCTGACAGTGCGACGCGGGCCTCGACATCCAGTTCGGTGCGCCAGTCTTTGGCGAGCGCGTCGAGCACCGGGTTGGACACGCCCAGATAGCGCCGATCCACCTTGTGGTAGGCGGCCATGTCAGTGGCTTTGGCAGCGTTGCCCAAGCTTTCAAGCTGGGCGAGGGCGGCTGCGGGTGTCATTCGACGGTGACGGATTTGGCCAGATTGCGTGGCTGGTCGACATCGGTGCCTTTGGCCACGGCGGCGTGATAGCTGAGCAGTTGGGCGGGAATTGCGTAGAGAATGGGAGCCAGAAACGGGTCGCAGCTGGGCATCACGATGCCTTCCCACACGCCGTCAGCGCCGTGTTTTGCGCCCTCGCTATCGGTGATCAGAATGACCTTGCCGCCGCGGGCCATCACCTCCTGCATGTTGGAAATGGTCTTTTCGAACAGCTCATCCATCGGCGCCATGACGACGACGGGCATGTTGCGATCAATCAGGGCGATGGGGCCGTGTTTTAGCTCACCTGACGCGTAACCTTCGGCGTGTATGTAGCTGATTTCTTTTAGTTTTAGAGCGCCTTCAAGCGCCAACGGGTACATCGGGCCGCGCCCTAGATAGATGGCGTCTGTGGCCAGTGAAATCTTGCGCGCGACGGCTTTGATCACCGGCTCCAGCGACAAGGCCTGATTGATCAGGCCCGGCAGGTTGCGCAGATCGGACAGCTTTGCGGCGAGGCCTGCCTCGTCCAATTTGCCGCGCTGATGGGCGGCTTTGAGCGCCAGAAGCGCCAAAATGGTGAGCTGGCAGGTGAATGCCTTGGTGGAGGCGACGCCAATCTCGGTCCCGGCCAGAATGGGCAGCGCCAGATCGCTTTCCCGCGCGATGGAGCTTTCGGGCACGTTGACCACGGACAGAATTTTACTGGCTTTCCCGGAGGCGTAGCGAAGGGCCGCCAATGTGTCCGCCGTCTCGCCTGATTGGGAGACGAACAGCGCGAAGGATTTGTCGGAAATCGGCGGGTTGCGGTAGCGGTATTCGGAGGCGATATCGACCTCCACCGGCAGGCCTGCGAGCTGTTCGAACCAGTATTTCGCCACCTGACAGGCCAGAAAGGCCGTGCCGCAGGCCACCATCGTGATCCGGTCGCAGCTGGTGAAATCCAGCTCGCCGCCGGGCAGGGTGATCGTGTTGCCCGCGCTGCCGGCATAGGCCGAGATTGCGTCGGCCAGAACGACGGGCTGTTCGGCGATTTCCTTGGCCATGAAATGCTTGTGGCCACCTTTTTCTACCCGCGTTGCATCCAGCCGGATTTTCTTCATCTGCCGGGTCGCTTGCCGTCCGCGCGCGTCATAAATCGCAAGGCTGGTGCGGGTCAGAACGGCGCGGTCGCCTTCTTCAAGATAGGTGACCTGATCGGTCATTGGCGCAAGCGCAATCGCGTCGGAGCCGACGAACATCTCGCCCTCGCCGTGGCCGATGGCCAGCGGGGATCCCTTGCGGGCTGCGATCATCAGATCATCCTCGCCGTGGAACAGGAAACACAGCGCAAATGCGCCTTCCAGCCGGCCGATTGTCATCTCCGCGGCTTCCTGCGGGGTCATGCCCTGATCAAGGTATTTTTGGGCCAGCAGCACCACGGTTTCTGTGTCGGTTTCGGTCACCGGTTTGATGCCGTCCTGCGCCAGTTCTTCGCGCAGGGCCTTAAAGTTTTCGATGATCCCGTTATGGACCACGGCGACGCGGCCAGATTGATGCGGATGCGCGTTTTCGACCGTTGGCGCGCCATGCGTGGCCCAGCGGGTGTGGCCGATCCCGGACTTGCCAGGCAGCGGGTCATGCACCAGCAAATCGGACAGGTTGATCAGCTTGCCCACGGCGCGGCGCCGGTCCAGCGTGCCGTTATTGACGGTCGCAATCCCTGCGCTGTCATATCCGCGATATTCAAGACGTTTGAGCGCCTCAACCAAAATGGGGGAGACCTCATGGGTTCCCAAAACACCAACGATTCCGCACATTTATCTGCCTCTTTTCATTTTCTTGGCGCGCAATATCTGCATCAGCTTGCGCGCGAAACCGGGTTTGATAGCTGTCTCTGCCCGACCAATGGCCATTGCGCCGTCGGGGACGTCTTTGGTCACGACCGTGCCTGACGCGGTCATGCTTTCTGCGCCCATTTTCACAGGGGCCACCAGCAAGGTGTTGGAACCGACAAACGCGCCCGCGCCGATCTCGGTACGGTGCTTCATGACGCCGTCATAGTTGCAGGTGATGGTACCTGCGCCAATATTCGCGCCCGCACCGACATGGGCGTCACCCACATAGGACAGGTGGTTCACCTTAGCGCCCGCGTCGATCTGCGCGTTCTTGATTTCGACGAAATTGCCGATCCGAGCGCCCTCGGACAATGCGGCGCCTGGGCGAAGCCGGGCGTAGGGGCCGATTTGGGTGTTCGGGCCGACATGGGCGCCTTCGAGATGGCAGAAGGCCCGGATTTCTGCGCCGCTTTCGACGGTTACGCCGGGGCCGAAGACCACGTTGGGGCCGACCCAGACATCTTGCGCCAGCTGCGTGTCATGAGAGAAATAGACGCTGTCAGGATCTGCGAGCGTGACACCGTTTTCCATGGCCTGCGCGCGGGCTTGGGCCTGAAACACGCGCTCTGCATGGGCCAGATCGTCGCGCGAATTGATGCCCAAAGTCTCTGCTTCCGGGCAGGTCACAACGGTGGCGCTAAGCCCGCGGTCAGTGGCCAGCCCGACAATGTCGGTGAGGTAGTATTCGCCGCTGGCATTGTCGTCCGATAGCTCCGATATCAAGGTGAACAGAACCTTGCAATCGACTGATTTAACGCCGGAATTGCACAAGGTGATGGCAAGCTCATTGGGGGTCGCATCCTTCGCCTCGACGATACGTTTGAGCGTCTCGCCTTCGGTGACCAGCCGCCCGTAGCGCGCGGGATCTTGGGCGTCAAAGCCCAGAATGGTGACATCGGCCTGCGACGCGGCGAGCGTGGTCAGCGTTTCCGCGCGCACGAACGGCGTGTCGCCAAAGAGCACAATCACCCGTCCATCGAAATCGGCCAATGCGGCGCGGGCTTGGTCGACGGCGTGGCCGGTGCCCAATTGC
Source organism: Litoreibacter sp. JB4-2 (assembly GCF_055693445.1). Lineage (NCBI taxonomy): Bacteria > Pseudomonadati > Pseudomonadota > Alphaproteobacteria > Rhodobacterales > Roseobacteraceae > Litoreibacter > Litoreibacter sp. JB4-2. The sequence goes on along the minus strand of NZ_CM146334.1, from coordinate 882,072 downwards.
TGGTCTTGGCGCACGCAGATGGCTTTGGGCGATAGGCGCGCGACCTCCGCCTCGACGGCGTCCGCGCCATGCCCGGTGACCACCACCACGCGAGCAGGGTTCAAGGCGGTACCCGCGCGCAAAGCGTGCCCGACCAGCGACAGGCCGGCCACCTCATGCAGCACTTTGGGGCGGGTCGATTTCATTCTGCTGCCCATGCCTGCGGCCAGAATGACGAGAGCGGTTTGCATATCTGCTTTCCTTAGATTTGTGCCCGTTCTACCCTAGCGGCGGGCTGGCGCAAGATGCGCGGCCTCAAAACAGGTTACGGCGCATTACAAGCGACGAACGACAAAGGGCAGGGCATGCGCACAGTTGTTTTCGATCTCGACGGCACTTTGGCCGATACCAGCGGCGATCTGCTGGACGCCGCCAATGCGGTGTTCCGCGCTGAAGGGCATGGCGATGTGCTGCAACATCCGCGTGACGCAGGCACCGCCTTGCGCGGCGGGCGCGCGATGTTTCGGCTGGGCTACGAGCGGCTGGAGATTGAGCCGACCGACGCATTGCTGGACGCGCATTACCCCAAGCTGATTGCGGCCTATTTCGACCAGCTTTGCGCCAAGACCACGCTATATGACGGGGCGGAGGCAGCGCTGATCCGCCTGAAACGCGCGGGCTACAAGCTGGCCGTCTGCACCAACAAACCGATTGAACTGGCAGAGCCGCTTTTGAAGCTGTTGGGCGTGTCACATATGTTTGATGCTATTGTCGGCGCCAAAACCTTGCCGGTCAGTAAGCCCGATCCCGCGCCTTACCTTCTTGCGGTCGAACAGGCGGGTGGCACGCTGGCGCAATCTCTGTTGGTGGGCGATACGGCGACGGACCGCAAAACCTCCACCGCCGCTGGGGTGCCGTCGATTTTGGTCACATTCAGCCCCGCCGGGCATTCGGTGCTGGAGCTGTTCCCCGACGAGACGATAGATCATTTCGACGCGCTGGATGCAGCGGTTGAAAAACTGATCCCGATTAGCTGAACGCGGGGATTTGCGGCATCACGCCCGTTGACGCCGCGCGCCCGCCCGCGCAACATCGCCCCGACCAAGGAGGGCGCGATGCCGGAACGTTTCACGGGCGTATTTAAGGGGTCATTCACCCAGCAAGAGCCGATCCCGGAGGCGGGCATAAAGGCCGCGATGGACGTGCTGCAGCATGGCCGTTTGCACCGCTACAATGTGGCGGAGGGCGAGCATGGCGAGACCGCGCTATTGGAGCAGGAATTTGCCGCGCTGACGGGTGCCAAATACGCGCTCGCCGTGGCCTCGGGCGGCTACGCAATGGGCTGCGCAATGCGCGCTGTGGGCGTCAAAGCGGGCGACAAAGTGCTGTCAAACGGGTTCACCCTGGCGCCAGTGCCGGGCGCGATTGCGTCTCTGGGCGCGGAGCCTGTCTTTGTTGAGGTGACCGACGGGCTGGTCATTGATTTGGACGACCTGAAAGCGAAAATCGCAGGCTCGGGCGCGAAAACCCTGCTGCTCAGCCATATGCGCGGGCATCTTGTCGACATGGACGCGCTGATGGCGATCTGCGACGCGGAGGGCGTGCAAGTGATCGAGGATTGCGCTCATACGATGGGGGCGGACTGGCGCGGCACGCCGTCGGGCCGGCATGGCGTGATCGGCTGCTATTCCTGCCAGACCTACAAACATGTCAATTCGGGCGAGGGGGGCTTTTTGATCTCCGACGATGCCGAAGTGATGGCCCGCGCGATTATTCTGTCGGGCAGCTACATGCTGTACGCGCGCCATCTGGCGTCCCCGCCTGCTGAGGTGTTCGAACGCGTCAAATACGACACGCCCAACATATCGGGCCGCATGGACAATTTGCGCGCCGCGATCCTGCGCCCGCAATTGGGAACGCTGGCGGCGCAGGTCGACAATTGGAACGCGCGTTACAAAGCGGTCGAGCTTGGCCTACGCAATTGCCCGGGTCTGCAAGTGATCGAACGCCCGGTGGAGGGACATTTCGTAGGCTCGTCCATCCAGTTTCTATTGCCCGGCTACCAGCCTGCCCAGATTGAAGGTTTCGTAGCCAGCTGCGCCGCGCGCGGCGTGGAGCTGAAATGGTTCGGCGCGGCCGAGCCCAAGGCTTTCACCTCTCGCTATGACAGCTGGCGCTACGCTGAGGACCAATCCCTGCCACAAACCGACCGCGTCCTAGCAGGCCTGATCGACATGCGCCTGCCGCTTACTTTTTCGCTGGACGATTGCGCCCAAATCGCCCGCATCATCGCCGATGAGGCGATTGCTTTGGCCGGGCAAGTCGCCGCCGAATAGTCGTTGGGCAGGTAGGTAGGATTGGTTACACGGACATGTTTGCCGCGAATGTCAGCTCTGAGCCCATATCGTCCACAGCGCTGCAAAGCAGCCAACGGCGAGTTAAGGGAACCCAGTTCCTTCCGGTGTTTCTGCAATCCACGTTTCGTAAAGGTCGTGAAAATGCCGCATCGCATGTTCCGAAATGCCATGGTCGTTCAAATCGCTTACGTACCATCCTTGATGGAAGCTGCGATGTGACATTCCGCGTTGCACACTTTCGCAAAGCGCCTGATCTTCTTTCGCGACTACATCTCTTGTCCAGACGGATCTCAATCGGTCCCGCTCCGGCGCACCAGGATCGGTATCGTCCGCTGGTTTAAGCGACAGTGTGTAGCGAGAGGTCCTCGACGGCGTGACCGGATCGAACCGAGAGATGTAGAAGTTCTGGGTGCCCGGAAACCGCCCCAAGGTGATGTTGGGGAACAGCCACCAGAACTCGCCCACCAAGACATCATGGTCTAGATCAAGCGGGAAGGCGAGGTTGTCGGGCTTCCTCTTCGTCGGGGCATTCTGGTAGGTGAAAGTCGGGAAAAGCGTGAAGGCACTGTCCGGGATCGCCATCATCTCGTTGAAGTCCGGATGCGCCATCTGGCAATGGTAGCATTCCAGATAATTGTCGATCATGACCTTCCAATTCGCATCGCAAATGTAGGTATGCCCGAACTCCGCCCCGTCGCGGTTCGGCACATAGTCCAGGATATCGGGGCAGGCATTAAAGATCTGGCCCTCCAGACCAGGCGCGAATTCCCTGAGCGGGGGCGCGGTGTTGCTGGTATTCACAAAGACCAGCCCCGCAAGCACATCCACCGCAATGGAGGACAGTCCAATCTGGTCGAAGTCCTTTTCGCGCCGGGATAGCCCGCGCGCGCCCCGCAGCGCGCCGTCCAGGCCAAAGGTCCATGCATGATAGGGGCAGGTGATCACCCGTTTGTTGCCGGTCCCGTCCACCAACCGATGGCCCCGGTGCGGGCAAACATTGGCATAGCCGCGCAGGGTTTCCTCACCGTCGAGGACAAGGAAATACTCCTCGCCATGTAGTGTGAAGGTGAAGAAATCGCCGGTGTCCGTGATGTCGCTGACGTGGCATACGAATTGCCATGTCGTGTGGAACAGGTCTTGTTTTTCGAGGTGCATGACCGCCGGATCAAGGTAGAACCGCGCGCCTAGAGTAAGATCACGGTTCCGTTTGACATGTACTTGCAGAATTGGATTTTTGTCCATCGGTGTCGCCTCCCATGCGTCAGACTCACAAATGTATCTATCAAGGACACCTCGAACGCCAATTGCTGTTTGCGACAAAAAATCCAAAAAGCAGAAGAACAGACGTTTGCTTCAAACAATCCAACGGCAGCTTCGTCCCGCATAGCCGCCACTCGACTGGCATCCTACCCAGCTCGACTTGTATGGACCTCAACGGTGCGCTCGGTCCGCGAATTGCAAAACCGTTGCCTCTTCTAGTTGCGTGGGGGGAGGTCGGTTGTCCGTGCTGCGCGTTCGGCCACAAGTCCCTGTGTGCGCTTGGCGACGCGCAGCGGGGCGGTATTGGCGCTGAGGCCGCCGGGGGAGGGCATGTTGAGATGTGCCAGCACCGCCTGTGCGCCTTCGCGTGCGGTCAAAAGCCCGCCGGCAAAGGTGCCGCTTCCGGGGAAGGTTGGCACGCCTTGAGTGAACCGTGGTCGGCTGGCGTTTTTGCGCGCAACGACCAGCTCCTGGGCGGCGTAATAGGTGCGATTATGTTCCTCGACGATGCGCTTCAGATCGCCGGGCGCGTAGGTATGCGGGTCGGACAGCCCCATGGCCTTCGCGCAGAGCTTTGAGCAGAACCAGCGGTCAGGGGTGTGACGGCGCATGTTGATGAACTGGGTCATCAAAAGCCCCCAATAATCGTAGCCACAGCCCATATGTTTGCGCGCACGATCTAGGGTGTCTTTGGGTGCCCACGGCACCGGCAAAAACTCATACGCGCCCTTACGAAAGGTCATGTCGCGCTCGCAGACACCCCCGTGTTTTCCAACAGCAGAAATGCACATATATGTGTCGCCGTGGCAGGGCGGCTCCTTACTCGTAAACAATTCGCAATGCGAAAACTCAGACCGAGTGACAGCTTGGACAAGAGTATCGCTTAAAAACCGGCCCTCGCCTCGGTAGAAGGCAAGGTAGATCATAGTCGTGGTAGTGGTCCCAGGTGTTAACCTGTCAAAAATGGGGCAGAACCCGGGGAGGGGCAAGAAAAAACTAACGAAATGTTAAGCTTACGTGGCGAAGTGTTAACGAGTGGCTGCCTTGTTTTTGCCACATTTTCCGCCGACCCCTTGTTATTATGGCGGCACCGATATTCATGACGCGCACGTAAAGCTTTTTTTGTTGGCTCGCGCGGGTTTGGCATGAAACGTTCAGACCACGCCTTAGCATCAGCGGGAATCCGCCGGTCTGTTAATATTGGTTAATTTACGCGCAATCAAAAGACGGCAGCGCACCAAGGCGGGCGCGTGTCGCTGCCAGAAAAACGTTGACCGGGGGCGCAGGCTCCGTATTATCTGAACAAGTGTTCAATTAAAATTGAAAAGGCCGCCCATGTTTGCAGCTTCCATGCATTTCGATCTCGGCGAGGACGTCAACGCGTTGCGCGAGATGGTGCATCGCTGGGCGCAAGAGCGCGTGGCGCCGATCGCGGCTGAGGTCGATGCCTCCAACACGTTCCCCTCCGAACTGTGGAAGGAAATGGGCGCACTCGGCCTTCTGGGGATCACGGTTGATGAGGCGTATGGCGGCGCCGGCATGTCTTACCTGGCCCATGTCGTGGCCATTGAGGAAATCGCGCGCGCCTCCGCCTCAGTCTCCCTCAGCTACGGGGCGCATTCCAACCTCTGCGTCAACCAGATCAAACTGAACGGCACCGAGGAACAGAAGCGCAAATACCTGCCCGGGCTCATCTCCGGCGCGCATGTCGGCGCTTTGGCCATGTCTGAAGCGGGCGCGGGCAGCGACGTCGTGTCGATGAAGCTGCGGGCCGAGAAGCGCAACGACCATTTCCGGCTGACGGGCAACAAATACTGGATTACCAACGGCCCCGACGCCACGACTTTGGTGGTCTATGCCAAGACCGATCCGGATGCGGGCTCAAAGGGGATCACGGCGTTTTTGATCGAGAAGGACATGGCGGGGTTCAGCACCAGCCCGCATTTCGACAAGCTGGGCATGCGCGGCTCCAACACGGCAGAGCTGATTTTTGATAATGTTGAGGTGCCGTTCGAAAACATCCTTGGCGAAGAGGGGCGGGGCGCGAAGGTTCTGATGTCGGGCCTCGACTATGAGCGCGTTGTTCTGGCAGGCATCGGCACCGGCATCATGGCCGCCTGCATGGATGCGATCATGCCCTACATGGCGGAGCGCAAACAATTCGGCCAACCCATCGGCTCCTTCCAGCTGATGCAGGGCAAGATCGCCGATATGTACACGGCGATGAATTCCGCCCGCGCCTATGTCTATGAGGTCGCCAAGGCCTGCGACCGCGGTACCGTTACCCGACAAGATGCCGCCGCCTGCTGCCTCTATTCTAACGAAGAGGCGATGAAGCAAGCCCATCAAGCCGTGCAAGCCATGGGCGGTGCGGGTTTTCTGGCCGACGCGCCTGTCGCCCGCCTGTTCCGCGACGCCAAGCTGATGGAGATCGGAGCTGGCACCTCCGAGATCAGGCGCATGCTTGTGGGGCGCGAGCTGGTGGGGGCTATGGGGTGACGCGGATAGCTATCCTAATACTATTAGTTACATTCGCCATGCCCTCTAAGGCAGATGATGTCGGCGATTGGATGGATCGTTGTTTCGCCCATGTGGATGCGCTCATCGAAAACGCTGAATACGATACTAAGAGTTCGTTTTGGCAATTTGCGATGAATACAGAAAGCGCATGCGTCGAAGACCCTATAAACTACTGCGAGTATGCAGCCGATCCGAGCAAATGCCTTGATGAGTTGCGATTGGCGTTGGAGCTACGTCTTGATGTGCTCGAAAACGACATCGATATAGTTGTTGGAGAAAGCTCTTTCCTGCGCCTCCGATACGCCCGAAGGATCTCTCGCCACTTCGATGACGCCGAAAAAAGCGCCTGCGTTGGCCCCAATCCTTCAAGGGATGCACCAAACTGCGACAATGATAAATTCTGTGTCGTACTCGGGCGTATCGGTCAGCTCACCGGCGCGCGTAGGCTAGCTAGGGCCTTGGACGGCAAGCCAGAACAATGACCCTCCGCCCCCTCCATTACGCCGTGATCATCCTGCTGGCGCTGCTCGCGCTTCTTGCCGCTGCGCTCTACCAGCGCGCGGCCCTGACGCTCACGGAAACGCAAATCATCAAAACTTATGCGTCCCAATATCTGACTGATGCGGGGCCGGGCGCAAAACTGACAGATTGCCGTGCCATGACAGGCCAAAATAGCGCCACGCGGATGGTTGTCATTTGTGGCCCCGCCCAGTTTGATGCGGACCGACACTATGAATATCACGTGGGCCCTCTGGGTCAGCTGATCGTCAAACACGGGCCCGGTGATTGGGCCACACGCGACCCCGTCGCCGGACGGGAGGCCGCATGACATGAAAGAGATCACCATGAGATCACTCACCCTTGCCGCATTGCTGCTGGCCAGCCCCGCCGCAGCCCAAGACCTGCCAATAGCCGATGACAAACTTGTGGTGCTGGCCTGCCTTGAGAATATGGAGATCACGACAACCTGGCCGCAATGTCTGGACCTGATGTTTGAACCTTGCGCAGAAGAGGCGCCCGGCACAGACCCCCACGCGACCTGCCTGAGCGGCGTGCGCGATGAATGGAAAGGCACGGTTCAGGACCTGCAGGAGGAGGTGATGGCCGTCACCACTACCAATGGGGCCAACCAACTTTTGAACCTGATCGTCATCTGGACCGACTATGTCGCGCAAAAATGCGAAGACGTGGCGCAATCGCGCACAGAGGGCGTCGATAGCGCGCGGCTGGGCTGCGAAGTGAGCGAGCTTGCGGGCCTGACAGACGAGTTTGCCGCCTGTTTGGAAGGGCGCTCCACCGCCGAATATTGCGAGATAAAGGAGTAGGGTTTGACGGTGAACCGCGCTCCCAAGGACCGGAATCAAGCCGCAGGCGCCGGTCCAGCGACGGCCCGCCCCGACGGGCTGGCGCTTTTGCCGATCTCGCGCCCCACAAATGGGGGAGATGTGCTTGGCAACCATAAAGCTTTGTCGAATATGCGTTTCTGCGCCAACCCGCGGGCCGCCGCTGGACCGGCTCAGCATCGGGGACTGGCGTCATGAAACTCACCTCCCAAATCTCCCCCGGCTCTGACGATTTCAAAGCCAATGAAGCGGCCCATCTCGACGCGCTGCGCAGTGTGCAAGAGGCCGCAGAGACAGCCGCGCTCGGCGGCGGCGACAAAGCGCGCGAACGCCACCTGTCGCGCGGGAAAATGCTGCCCCGCGACCGGGTCGGCAATCTGCTGGACGCAGGCTCACCATTCCAGGAGGTCGGCGCGACGGCGGCCCATGGTCTGTATGACGGTGCGGCCCCTTGCGCGGGCGTTGTCGCGGGCATCGGCTTTGTCGAGGGCCGGATGTGCATGATCATTTGCAACGATGCGACGGTCAAAGGCGGCACCTACTACCCGATGACGGTCAAAAAACATCTGCGCGCGCAGGAGATCGCACAGGAAAACCATCTGCCCTGCATCTACTTGGTGGACTCAGGCGGCGCGAACCTGCCCAATCAGGATGAGGTCTTCCCAGACCGCGACCATTTCGGACGTATCTTTTACAATCAGGCCCAGATGAGCGCGCAAGGCATTGCGCAGATCGCGGTCGTTATGGGCAGCTGCACGGCGGGGGGCGCTTACGTGCCGGCGATGTCGGACGTCACCATTATTGTCAAAGAGCAGGGCACGATTTTCTTGGCTGGGCCCCCTTTGGTCAAAGCCGCAACCGGCGAAGTTGTCAGTGCTGAGGATTTGGGCGGCGGGGATGTGCATACGCGGCTGTCAGGTGTCGCGGATTATCTGGCCGAGGATGACGCCCATGCTCTGGCCTTGGCACGCCGCGCCGTGGGCAGCCTAAAAATTCTGTACAAAATGGGGTTGGGCCTTTGGAAAGTGACCCCAGTTTGTACAATTTCGAAGAACCGGCCTACGATCCGGCGGAGCTGCTGGGCGTCGTGCCCGCGTCGCTGACCACGCCCTACGACATTCGCGAAGTGATCATGCGGATCGTTGACGGATCGCACTTTGACGAGTTCAAAGCGCGGTTCGGGGAGACTTTGGTCACCGGATTTGCCGCGATCTGCGGCATGCCGGTTGGGATTATTGCCAATAACGGCGTGCTGTTTTCTGAAGCCGCCCAGAAGGGCGCGCATTTTGTTGAGCTGTGCTCCCAGCGCCGTATCCCATTGGTATTTCTGCAAAATATTACGGGTTTCATGGTCGGGCAGCGCTATGAGAACGAAGGCATTGCTCGGCACGGGGCGAAGATGGTGACGGCTGTGGCCACGACCTCCGTGCCGAAAATCACGATGATTGTTGGCGGCTCTTTTGGGGCGGGCAATTACGGCATGGCCGGGCGCGCCTACAGCCCCCGGTTCCTGTGGTCCTGGCCCAATTCCCGCATCTCGGTGATGGGCGGCCCGCAAGCCGCAGGTGTTCTGGCGACCGTCAAACGCGACGGGATCGAACGCAAGGGGGAGCTGGTCCGAACAGGAAGAAAGCGAATTTAAACAACCGGTTATCGACCAGTTTGAAGAGCAATCGCACCCACTTTATGCCTCCTCCCGGCTGTGGGATGACGGTATTGTTGATCCGCGTAAAGCACGCGACGTATTGGCCTTGTCGCTGCGTGCCGCCCTGTGTGCGCCGATTGAAGAGACACGCTTCGGCGTGTTCCGCATGTGACGCAGGCTTATCCCAAAGAGGGGCGCGACCTTAGGGGGCATCGAGCCCCCACGGCCGCGCAGGCGATCCGTGAGCTGTACCCGGTAAGGTATTGTGATGTTTAACAAGATCCTGATCGCAAACCGCGGGGAGATCGCCTGCCGCATAATAGAAACCTGCCGCAAGATGGGCGTTCGCAGTGTCGCGGTGTTTTCTGATATCGACGCAAGCGCGCGCCATGTCGCCATAGCGGATGAGGCTGTCGCACTGGGCGGCAAGACGCCAGCGGAAAGCTACTTGCGCATGGACGCGGTTGTCGCCGCCGCACAGCAGACCGGCGCGGAAGCGATCCACCCGGGCTATGGCTTCCTGTCTGAGAACCCGGATTTCGTCGACATGGTCGAGGCGGCAGGGCTGGTTTTTATCGGCCCATCAGGTGCAGCGATCCGCGCTATGGGGTTAAAAGACGCAGCTAAAGCGCTGATGCAGAAGGCAAATGTGCCGGTGGTGCCGGGCTATCATGGCGCGGCGCAGGACGATTTGGCGAAAGAGGCTGCCAAGATCGGCTACCCGGTTTTGATCAAGGCCGTCGCGGGCGGCGGCGGCAAGGGCATGCGCAAGGTGGAGGCTCCGGATCAGTTTGATGAGGCCTTGCGCGCGGCGCAGTCGGAGGCCTTGAACGCCTTTGGCAATGACGCGGTATTGGTTGAGAAATACGTCACCAAGCCACGCCATATTGAAGTGCAGATTTTTGGCGACGGCACCCGCGCAGTGCATTTGTTTGAGCGCGACTGCTCGCTGCAACGCCGCCATCAGAAGGTGATCGAAGAAGCGCCCGCACCGGGCATGACAGACGCATTGCGCAGCGCCATGGGGGCCGCCGCCGTTCGCGCAGCGGAGGCCGTGGGATATGCCGGCGCAGGGACGGTCGAGTTCATTGTCGACAGTTCTGACGGGCTGCGCGAGGACCGGTTTTACTTCATGGAGATGAATACGCGCCTGCAGGTCGAACACCCCGTGACAGAGGCGATCACGGGCGTTGATCTGGTCGAATGGCAGTTGCGCGTCGCGGCAGGCGCGCCCTTGCCCGCGTCGCAGGAGGATCTGGCCATCAGCGGGCACGCCTTTGAGGCGCGGATTTATGCAGAAGATGTGCCGGCTGGATTCTTGCCCGCGACAGGTCGGCTGGATCATCTGCGCTTTGCACCTGAGGCGCGGATCGACACCGGTGTTCGCCAAGGCGATGAGATCAGCCCGTTTTATGATCCTATGATTGCGAAACTGACCGTGCATGCTGCGACGCGGGCGGAGGCCCTAAAGAAGCTGGACCGGGCGCTTTCGCAAACACAAATCACCGGTTCTGTGACCAATATCGCGTTTTTGCGCGCTTTGGCGCGGCATGATGGATTTGCCGCTGGTGACGTGGATACCGGGTTGATTGAGCGCGATCTTGCAGCGCTATCGGCGGTTGCGGTTCCCTGCGCGCGGTGCCGGGCAATCGCGGCCGTTGCCGCTTTGGACCTGCGCGGCGGACGGTTTGAAGGCGCGACGCTTTGGCAGCCTCTGCGCCACGCCGTTGCGTTGGATTGGACCGAAGAGCGGATCGACGCGCAGGTCGCGGTTTTGGGCGCAGGGCGCTTTACTGTCGAGATTGACGGCGCGACCCAAGAGGTCATGCGCGAGGGCGCGCGTTGGTCCGTCAATGGGCACGTGTTGAGCGCAGAGGTTATTGAAGGGGACCGTGAGGTTACCGTCTTTTGGGGCAACACTTACGTCTTTGGCCGCCCCGATCCGCTGGCGCGGGGCGGCGTGGCGCAAAGCAGTGATGCGACACTGGCGCCGATGCCGGGGCTGGTGCGCGCGGTGTTTGTGCGCCCCGGCCAACACGTCCAAGCGGGCGACAAGCTGGCGATCCTGGAGGCCATGAAAATGGAACATGTGCTGCGCGCCGGTCGGGACGGGATCATTGCCGCTGTCAGTGTGCAGGCTGGCGCGCAGATTGCGGCGGGCGACATCATGGTCACGCTTGAGCCCGCCGATGACGCGTAAGGCCGAGATATTCGAAGTTGGCCCGCGCGACGGTTTGCAAAACGAGGCCGCGATCATCCCGACATCGCGCAAAATCGCTTTGATTGACCTGCTCAGCTGCGCGGGGTTCGCGCGGATCGAAGTGGCGAGTTTCGTGTCGCCGAAATGGGTGCCGCAGATGGCGGATAGCGCAGAGGTGTTGGGTGGCATCGCGAGGGAGAAAGGCGTCTCCTACGCCGCGTTGACGCCGAACATGCAGGGCTATGCGCGTGCGAAGGCGGCCAAGGCGGATGAAATCGCCATTTTCGGCAGCGCGTCCGAAGGGTTTTCCAAGGCCAATCTAAACGCGACGCGGGCCGAAGCTTTGGCGCGGTTTGGCCCGGTCGCGGAGGCCGCGCGCGCGGACGGTGTGCCGATGCGCGGCTACGTGTCATGCGTCACCGACTGTCCTTATGACGGGCCGGTTTCCCCCGGCGATGTGGCCGATGCTGTGGCCGCGATGCGCGATTTGGGGTGCTACGAGGTCTCGCTAGGGGACACGGTCGGGCAGGGAACGCCCGAGCGCGTGGATGCAATGCTGCGCGCCGTTTTGAATGAGCTTCCTGCCAACAAGCTTGCAGGACATTTCCACGATACGGCCGGGCGGGCGCTTGAGAATATCGACGTCTCGCTCGAACGCGGACTGCGTGTGTTTGATGCGGCCGTTGGCGGTTTGGGCGGCTGCCCCTATGCGCCCGGCGCTTCTGGCAATGTGGCGACGGAAACGGTTGCCGTGCATTTGGCCGTAGGGGGCTATGAGACCGGGCTGGATTTGGGGCTGATCGCGACGGCGGGTGAGATGGCAAAAGGGATGCGTAATGTTTGACACGGTGACACTTGAGACCGACGCGCGGGGCGTGGCCAATCTGACGCTGAACCGGCCTGACAAGCGCAATGCCATGTCCGGCGAGATGATCGCGGAGCTGCACCAAGCGGCGGACCAATTGGCGGCTGATGCGGCGGTCCGCGTTGTCGTGTTGCAAGGTGCAGGCGCGATGTTTTGCGCGGGCGGCGATTTGAACTGGATGAAGGCGCAGATTGACGCGGATGCTGAGACGCGCGGGCGCGAGGCGGGAAAACTTGCCGCGATGCTGGGCGCGCTGAACAGGCTGCCGAAACCTTTGATCGGGCGGATTCATGGCGGGGCGTTTGGTGGCGGCGTCGGGCTGGCGTCCGTCTGCGACGTTGCCGTGGCGGCGCCGGAGACGACATTCGGGCTGACCGAGACGCGACTTGGGCTGATCCCCGCCACCATCGGGCCTTACGTGATTGCACGCATGGGCGAAGGGGCTGCGCGACGTGTATTCATGTCGTCCCGCTTGTTCGGTGCGGATGAGGCGCAAACGCTTGGATTGGTTGCGAAAATCGACGCTGATCTGGATGCGGCGGTTGAGGCTGAAATCAAGCCTTACCTTGCCTGCGCGCCGGGGGCCGTGGCTGAGGCCAAAGCGCTTGCGCTGCGGCTGGGCGGCGCGCCGGGGGCGGCGGAGGTGCAAGCCTCCATCGACGCGCTTGTCACGCGCTGGGAAAACGCGGAGGCTGGCGAAGGCGTCACCGCGTTTTTTGACAAGCGCAAGCCGGACTGGGCGTCCTAGTCACCACCGAAAGGGCCTTTACATGAACCACTCACGCCGCAGTTTCTTGATCCTCAGCGGAGCGGCGGGGTTACAAGCCTGCGCGGGCGGCACAACAGCGAGTGCGTCGCGGGCCGCACAACCGGCACTAAACGCCGGTTGGGATGCCTGGGTCGCGCGGTTCAAAGCGCGCGCCGCCGCCCGCGGCATCCGTCCAAACGTGATAGAGCGCGCGTTCAGAGACGCCGGGTTCCTGTCGGAGGTTGTGACGCTTGACCGGAACCAAAGTGAGTTCAAACGCAGCTTTGAGGATTACCTCGCCCTGGTTGCGACGGAAGAAAAAGTGCGCGCCGGTCGCGCGGCTTTTGCGCGACATGAAGCGTCTTTGAGGGCCATTGAAACCCGATACGGCGTGGACGCCGAAATTATCGCAGCGGTTTGGGGCGTTGAAAGCAATTTCGGGGCGCGGCGGGGGGATATCCCCGTGATCTCCGCCACCTCGACGCTGGCCTATGACGGGCGACGCGGACGGTTCTTTGAAGGCCAGCTGATGGCGGCTTTGCGCATTTTGCAATCGGGGGATATTTCAGCGCAGGGGTTGGTGGGCTCTTGGGCGGGCGCGATGGGACACACGCAGTTTATTCCCACGTCTTATGAGGCCTTCGCCGTGGATTTTGACGGCGACGGGCGGCGCGACATTTGGTCGGATGACCCGACCGATGCCTTGGCCTCGGCCGCGGCCTATCTGGCGCGCAATGGCTGGCGGCGCGGCGCGCGTTGGGCCACGGAAACGCAGGGCGGCAGTTTGCAACCCGATGCAGGCGGGCCGCGTTTCGCGACGGGCCCAAATTTCGCGGCGATCAAACGCTACAACAATTCGACAAATTACGCGCTTGGAGTTGGGTATCTGGCGGACCGGATCGCGGGGGCAGGGCCGCTTGAGACGGCGTTTGCGCCAGATCGAAACGGTCTGACACAAGAGCAACGCAAGGAACTGCAGCGCCGCCTGATCGCACGCGGGTTTGATACGGGCGGCACCGACGGTGTTTTGGGCCCGAAATCGCAGGCGGCGATTGCGGCCTACCAGCGCAGTATCGGGCAACAAGCGACGGGACGCCCGTCGCCTGCCGTGTTGGCGTCCCTTCGATAAACGGGTGGGCTGTTGCGAAAGCCTTTATCCCAACCCTTATGAAACTGCTGATTTTTTCCCCGCAATTGTACCTTGCGTCGCATTGACCCTCTGAGCCGCGCGGCGTAAAGATCACTCCAAATTGCAGAAGGCCGGGCCGTCGAGGGCGCGGCTCACGAAGGAGACGCACGTGGACGAGCTGCTACGCGAATATCTTCCCATCCTTATTTTCCTTGCGATTGCTATTGGTTTGGGCCTTGTCCTGATCCTAGCGGCGGTTGTTGTGGCGGTGCGCAATCCCGACCCTGAAAAAGTGTCGGCTTACGAATGCGGGTTCAACGCATTTGACGATGCGCGGATGAAATTCGACGTGCGCTTTTACCTCGTCTCAATTCTTTTCATCATTTTTGACCTTGAGGTCGCATTTCTCTTCCCTTGGGCGGTCGCGTTCAAGGACGTGGGTTTGCTGGGCTTCTGGTCGATGATGGTGTTCCTGGCGGTGCTGACGATTGGCTTCGCCTATGAGTGGAAAAAAGGAGCCCTTGAATGGGAGTAGCAACAGGCGCAAACACCGCCAGCTGGGACAAAGATGTCGCCACGCAAGCTTTGAACGCGGAGTTGCAAGACAAAGGCTTTTTGGTCACATCGACTGAGGATATCATCAACTGGGCGCGCACCGGGTCGCTGCACTGGATGACCTTCGGACTGGCCTGCTGCGCGGTTGAGATGATGCACACCGCCATGCCGCGCTACGACATGGAACGGTTCGGCACCGCGCCGCGCGCCTCCCCGCGCCAGTCTGACCTGATGATCGTGGCCGGAACCCTGACCAACAAAATGGCGCCTGCTTTGCGTAAGGTCTACGATCAGATGCCTGAGCCACGCTATGTGATCTCGATGGGGTCATGTGCCAATGGTGGCGGGTATTACCATTACAGCTATTCGGTTGTGCGCGGCTGCGACCGCATCGTGCCGGTAGACCTTTACGTGCCGGGCTGCCCGCCCACAGCAGAAGCGCTGCTTTACGGCATCCTGCAATTGCAACGCAAAATCCGACGCACAGGGACGATCACACGATGAGCGACGCACTCAAAGAACTGGGCGCGATGATCGAGGTGAAACGCCCCGATTGCGTGCTGAGCTGGTCGGTGGAGCATGGTGAGCTGACGGTCAATGTGGCGCCTGCGTCGTTGAAGTCGTTCAGCGAATTCTTGAAGACTGATCAGAACTGCAAATTCTCGACAATGGTGGACATGACCGGGGTCGATCACCCGACCCGCGACGCACGGTTTGACGTGGTCTACCACTACCTGTCGATGTACCAAAACCATCGCATCCGCGTGAAGGTCGCGATCCGGGAGGAGGAAATGCTGGCCTCCCTCGTCGATGTGTTTCCCGCGGCCAACTGGTTTGAGCGCGAGATTTTCGACATGTTCGGTATTCTCTTTACCGGGCACCCGGACCTGCGCCGCATTCTGACCGATTACGGGTTTCGCGGGCATCCGCTGCGCAAGGATTTTCCGACAACGGGTTATGTTGAGCTGCGCTACGACGAGGCGCAAAAGCGCGTGGTCTATGAGCCGGTGACGCTGGTTCAGGAATACCGCCAGTTTGATTTCATGAGCCCGTGGGAAGGCGCGCAATACGTGCTGCCCGGCGACGAGAAAACCGACGATGAGGAGGCTAAGGCCTGATGGCAGACCGCCATTCGGACATGCCGAGCATCCTGTTCGGCCTGGGTGCGACGAAAGCGGGGACCAGTTGGCTCTACCGCTATCTCGACGCGCACCCTGATTGCGCCATGCCTGTCCCCAAAGAGCTGCATTATTTCGACCGCATTGATGGCGTGTTTGACGTGGACCAACGTGTCAAGCTGGAAGAGCGGCTGGCGGAGTTGCCCGAAGGCGGCCCTCGCGCCGCCGGTCTGCGCCGCTATTTGGAGTTAATGGATCAGCCCCGCGACACTGACGCGCCCTATCGCGATTTCGCGCACGTGTCGGGGCAGGGCAAGGCGGTGTTTGGCGACATCACCCCGTCTTATGGTTTGGTGTCGGTCCCGATGCTCAAGCGTATGGCCGGGCTGGCAACTGAGACGCGGTTCGTGTTCTTGATGCGCGACCCGGTTGCGCGGCTCTGGTCCAACATACGCATGCAGGCCAAACGCCGCGCCGCGAAAACAGGCGATGCGATTGAACAGGTCGCAGAAAATGTTGCACAAAATTTCCTGAAGGGCGGTGCGAAACCGGTCGCTCTTCGTTCTGACTACGCCGGAATGCTGTCGCGGATCACGCAAGCCGTGCCGGCCAAAAACCTGTTCGTTGCCTTTTACGAGCAGCTATTCACGAGCGCGACGATCTCGAAGCTCTGCACTTTTCTGGGCATTCGCGACGTGCCTGGCACATTCGACAAGAAGATACATGAGGGCCGGGACATTTCGCTTTCCCCTGAGCTGACGCGCGCCTTTCGCGCCAAGCTTGCCCCACAATACGCGGCCGTGGCCGCGCAGTTTAACGACCTGCCGCAAGCGTGGCGGGCAAATATGGGTGGCGCATGATGGACGGCTCAAAATTCAATGATGCTCTGACGGGCGAGCAGAAAATCCGCAACTTCAACATCAATTTCGGGCCTCAGCACCCGGCTGCCCACGGCGTGTTGCGTCTGGTGCTGGAGCTGGACGGCGAGATCGTAGAGCGTTGCGACCCGCATATCGGCCTTCTGCACCGCGGCACGGAAAAGCTGATGGAAAGCCGGACCTACCTGCAAAACCTGCCCTATTTTGACCGGCTCGATTACGTGAGCCCGATGAATCAGGAACATGCGTGGTGTCTGGCGATTGAAAAGCTGACGGGCACTGAAGTACCGCGCCGCGCGTCGTTGATCCGGGTGCTGTATTCCGAGATCGGGCGCATCCTGAACCACCTGCTGAACGTTACCACGCAAGCTATGGATGTGGGCGCGCTGACGCCGCCGCTCTGGGGCTTTGAAGAGCGTGAAAAGCTGATGGTCTTCTATGAACGCGCCTGCGGCGCACGTCTGCACGCGGCCTATTTCCGCCCCGGCGGTGTACATCAAGACCTGCCGCCGGACTTGATCGACGATATTGAGGAATGGACCACGACATTCCCGCAAGTGATGGACGATATCGACGGGTTGCTGACGGATAACCGCATCTTCAAGCAGCGCAACGCGGATATCGGCATCGTGTCTGAGCAGGACATTTTGGATTATGGCTTCTCCGGCGTGATGGTGCGCGGGTCTGGCCTCGCATGGGACCTGCGCCGCGCGCAGCCCTATGAATGCTACAATGAGTTCGAGTTCGAAATTCCGGTGGGCAAAAACGGCGATTGCTACGACCGCTATCTGGTTCGCATGGAAGAGATGCGCCAATCGCTGTCGATTATGCGTCAGGCCATTGTGAAGCTGCGCGAACCCGAAGGGCAGGGCGACGTCATGGCGCGGGGCAAAATGACCCCGCCGTCACGTGGCGACATGAAGACATCAATGGAAGCGCTGATCCACCATTTCAAATTGTACACCGAAGGGTTCCACGTGCCCGCCGGCGAGGTATATGCAGCAGTTGAAGCCCCCAAAGGCGAGTTCGGTGTCTACCTTGTGGCGGACGGAACCAACAAACCCTACCGCGCCAAGCTGAAAGCCCCGGGCTTCCTGCATCTTCAAGCCATGGACTACATGTGCAAAGGCCACCAACTTGCTGATGTTGCTGCCATTATTGGCACGATGGATGTCGTTTTCGGAGAAATTGACCGCTAATGCTACGCCGCCTTCACAAAGACCAACCCGACAGCTTTGCGTTCACGCCTGCCAATCAGGCATGGGCCGAAGGGCAGATCACGAAATACCCTGAGGGGCGTCAGGCCTCTGCGATTATTCCTCTGCTCTGGCGCGCGCAGGAGCAGGAGGGTTGGCTGACCCGCCCGGCAATTGAGCATATCGCGGGCATGTTGGACATGGCCTATATCCGAGCGCTGGAAGTGGCCTCGTTTTACTTCATGTTCCAGCTGCAACCCGTTGGATCGGTCGCACATTTCCAGATTTGCGGCACGACGTCCTGCATGATCTGCGGGGCTGAGGACTTGATTGCTGTGTGCAAAGAGAAGGTTGCGCCTAACCCGCATCAGTTGTCGGAAGACGGCAAGTTCAGCTGGGAAGAGGTCGAATGCCTGGGCGCCTGCACCAACGCGCCAATGGCCCAGATCGGCAAGGATTACTACGAGGACCTGACGGCCAAAGGGTTCTCCGACATGATTGACCAATTCGCGAAGGGCGAGGTTCCGACGCCGGGCCCCCAAAACGGCCGGTTCGCGTCCGAGCCTTTGAAAGGCCTGACAACGCTGACCGACTACGACAGCGGCAAAACCCAGTATAATGCATCCGTGCAGTTGGCCTCCGACATTGGCGATACGGTTAAGCGCATTGACGGGACCGAAGTGCCGTTAATCACGCCTTGGAACCACGGTGGCAAACCGTCCAAAGCAGCGAATACGGCACCGAAACCCAAGGCGAAGGCACCAGCTGCCAAGCCCGCTGCGCCAAGCGAAGCTGCCAAGTCGACCGCGAAACCTGCGACAAAACCGGCCCGCAAACCCGTTGCCAAGGACGGCAAGCCCGAGATGCTGAAAGCGGCGCGGGATGGCGGCGCGGATGATTTGAAAATGATCAAGGGTGTCGGACCGAAGCTTGAGGCTTTGCTCAATAAGCTCGGCTTTTATCATTTTGACCAGATCGCCGGATGGCGGAAGGCGGAGGTCGCCTGGGTCGACGAAAATCTCGAAGGATTCAAGGGTCGCGTAAGCCGCGACGATTGGGTGGCTCAGGCCAAGACCCTCGCCAAAGGGGGCAGCACTGAGTTTTCAAGCCGCGTCAAAAAAGGCGGTGTCTACTAATGCTTTTCGCGAGCGGACAGGGAGATGAAACATGAGTGAACAAAGATCGGGCCAGATGTGCCTGTTTATGTGCTGGGTGGTGGCTGCGCTGTTTGGCGTGCTGATTTTGGGTCTGTTGATGGTGCAAGGCGATTGGTCCTTCCTGCCTGCGGCGATGATCGGCGGTCTTGGTGCGGTGCTGGCTGGTATTTTCTTACCAATGGCTTTCTGCTCAAGCGCGCGCGCCTCTGCGGCCGCAGCCGCACCAGCGCCAACTGTCGCCGCGACACCTGCCGCGGCTGCGGCACCTGTTGCGACAAGCACCGCTGCGGATGACGCTGCGGCTGCGAAAGCGAAGGTTGACGCGGATGCTGCTGCCGCCAAAGCGAAAGCCGACGCGGATGCAGCAGCGGCGAAAGCGAAGGCAGATGCAGATGCTGCCGCAAAAGCAAAGGCCAAAGCCAAAGCGGATGCAGACAAAGCGAAGGCCGATGCCGCGGCCGCAAAAGCCGCGCCCAAGGGTGAGGATTTTGACGGCGACGGTGTTGTCGAGGGTACAGGTGAAGGCACCCGACCTGAAGCGTTGGACGGTCCGCGCGGCGGCAAAGCGGATAACCTCAAACAAATCAAGGGCGTAGGCCCGAAAATGGAAAAGCTGTGCAACTCGCTGGGCTTTTATCATTTTGACCAGATCGCCAGCTGGACGCCGGACGAAGTGGCCTGGGTCGACGCTAACCTGGAAGGCTTCAAAGGCCGGGTGACCCGCGACACATGGGTTGCGCAAGCCAAGATCCTGGCAGAAGGGGGAACGACGGAGTTCTCCAGCAAAGTGAAAAAAGGTGGGGTCTATTGACCCCGTCATGGGCCTAGGCAATGGGCCCGAACGACGACACTGATAGGTCCCGGCGGACCGGGCAGCGACTGGCGCTGCTGATCGCCGGGACCGCCTTGGCCTATATTGGCGTCCAGATAGCCGGCGCGTCATTGGGCTGGTCCACACGGACCATGGGATTTTTCGATTTGGCGGCTTTGGCCGTCTTTGGATGGGCGCTGGTGAGCGCATTTATAATTTGGCGCAAGCGCCAGGACGACAGCTAAGGGACGCACGCGATGCTCGCAGACAAGGACCGGATTTTTACCAACCTTTACGGCATGCATGAACGCACGCTGGCGGGCGCCAAGGCGCGCGGCCATTGGGATGGTACGGCTGACATCATCAAGCGTGGGCGCGACAAGATCGTTGAGGAAATGAAAGCCTCCGGTCTGCGTGGGCGCGGCGGCGCGGGCTTCCCAACGGGTCTGAAATGGTCCTTCATGCCGAAAGAAAGCGATGGGCGTCCTGCCTATCTGGTGGTCAATGCTGACGAATCCGAACCGGGCACCTGCAAAGACCGCGAGATCATGCGCCACGACCCGCATACGTTGATCGAAGGTTGCCTGATTGCCAGCTTCGCGATGAACGCGCATGCCTGCTACATCTATATTCGCGGTGAATATATTCGCGAGAAAGAGGCGCTGCAGGCCGCGATTGATGAAGCGTATGATGCTGGTCTGGTTGGCCCGAACGCCGCCAAATCCGGCTGGGATTTCGACATCTACCTGCATCACGGCGCAGGCGCCTATATTTGCGGCGAAGAAACCGCGTTGTTGGAAAGCCTTGAAGGCCGCAAGGGCATGCCGCGCATGAAGCCGCCATTCCCGGCGGGCGCGGGGCTCTATGGGTGCCCGACCACGGTGAACAATGTCGAATCCATCGCCGTGGTGCCAACCATTTTGCGGCGTGGCGGGGATTGGTTTTCGGGCTTTGGCCGCCCGAACAATACCGGCACCAAACTGTTTGCGATATCGGGCCATGTGAACACGCCTTGCGTGGTGGAAGAAGCCATGTCGATCAGCTTTGAAGAGCTGATTGAGAAGCATTGTGGCGGTATTCGTGGCGGCTGGGACAACCTGAAAGCGGTGATCCCGGGCGGATCGTCTGTGCCCTGCGTGCGCGGCGAAAACATGAAAGACGCGATCATGGATTTCGACTACCTGCGCAATGATTTGCAGTCGGGCCTCGGCACCGCAGCGGTGATTGTGATGGACAAGTCGACTGACATTATCAAAGCCATCTGGCGCCTATCGGCCTTCTATAAGCATGAAAGCTGCGGGCAGTGCACGCCGTGCCGAGAAGGCACAGGCTGGATGATGCGCGTCATGGACCGGCTGGTTAAGGGTGAGGCGGAGCCGGAGGAAATCGACATGCTGTGGGACGTCACCAAGCAGGTTGAAGGCCACACAATCTGCGCCTTGGGTGATGCAGCCGCCTGGCCCATTCAGGGCCTGATCCGCAATTTCCGCGACGAGATCGAAGATCGAATTAAGCATAAGCGCACGGGGACCTCCCCGATCGCGGCGGAGTAAGCGGATGCGTCTGGCTCTTCTCCCAGTTTTTTGCGTGGCAGGTCTTGCGGCTTGCGACCCGATCGCCACAAACAAGCCCGAAGTCCCGGAAGGTCCGCCTTTTGAGATCACTCAAGCGACCCGGGCCGGCGACACGACCACCATCGTGATGCGTTACAAGGACGGCACGCCGATCCCGCGCGAAGACGAGGCGCGCGCCGCGTTGAAAGCCGCAAGCGTGGCCTGTCGCGAAGAAGAGAGCCCGATTGCGGACACGCGCAGCCGCGCCAAAGGCCTGTTGAGCGTGAATGTGTTCTGCGTCCAACTTTTGCAAAGCGAAGACGTCGTTGACGGCTCGGGGCTGAAATCATGACCCTGCGCAATCTGTCCATATTGGCACTGGTTGCACTGGTCGCCGCGTGCGGCGGGCGCAGCGCACCTGAGCGGGCGGACGCACCAATCGAATTGCCCTACAAGGCAAAGCTTTCGAAAGGTGATGAGCGCAGCTTCAGCGTGTCCGTGGACAACAAGGGCAAAGGCCTCGAAGAGGTGCGCGAAAGCGTGCGGTTTGAGGCGACGAAATACTGTTTGGGCGCATTTGGCGGCTCGGATGCTGAATGGAAGATGGACCCGGCGACGGGCGATTGGGCGTTCAACCAGGATGGCTCACGATTGATTTTCAACGGGGAGTGCACCGCGCTGTGACGCATCCCGGATGGGCCCCGGCCCGCATGCAATATTAAGACAAAGAGGCTTCAGAATATGTCTGACCTACGCAAAATCATCATCGACGACAATGAGATCGAGGTCGATCCGGCGATGACACTGATCCAAGCCTGTGAGCAGGCGGGCATCGAGGTGCCGCGCTTTTGCTATCACGAGCGGCTGACCATTGCGGGCAATTGCCGGATGTGTCTGGTTGAGGTTGTGGGTGGACCACCAAAACCAGCTGCTTCTTGCGCGATGCAGGTGAAAGATTTGCGCCCCGGCCCGGAAGGCCAGCCGCCTGTTGTCAAAACCAACTCGCCCATGGTCAAGAAAGCCCGTGAAGGCGTGATGGAATTCCTGCTGATCAATCATCCGCTGGATTGCCCGATCTGCGATCAGGGCGGTGAATGCGACTTGCAAGATCAAGCCATGGCATATGGCGTGGATTTCTCGCGCTACCGCGAACCCAAGCGCGCCTCGACCGATCTGGACTTGGGGCCGCTGGTTGAAACCCATATGACGCGCTGCATTTCCTGTACCCGCTGCGTTCGCTTTACAACCGAGGTCGCAGGCATCACCCAAATGGGCCAAACGGGCCGGGGCGAGGATGCGGAAATCACCAGCTATCTGGGCGAAACGCTCGACAGCAACATGCAGGGCAACATCATTGATCTATGCCCGGTGGGCGCGTTGGTGTCGAAACCCTACGCCTTCACGGCGCGGCCTTGGGAACTGACCAAGACCGAAAGCATTGATGTGATGGACGCGCTAGGCTCCAACATTCGGGTCGATACGAAGGGGCGCGAAGTCATGCGCTTCCTGCCGCGCAACCATGATGGCGTGAACGAGGAATGGATTTCCGACAAAACGCGCTTTGTCTGGGACGGGCTGCGTCGTCAGCGTCTCGACACGCCGTATATTCGCGAAGGCGGCAAGCTGCGCCCGGCCACGTGGCCCGAAGCTTTGTCGGCAGCCGCAAGCGCTATGAAAGGCAAGAAGGTCGCCGGCTTGGTTGGCGATCTGGCCTCCACTGAGGCGGCATATGCGCTGAAGGTGATGATCGAGGGCAAGGGCGGCAATGTTGAATGTCGCACGGACGGCACGAAATTGCCTGCCGGAAACCGCGGTGCCTATGTAGGCACGGCCGAGATTGCCGATATTGATACAGCTGACAAAGTCCTGTTGATCGGCGCCAACCCTGCGGTTGAGGCGCCCGTTCTGAATGCCCGCATTCGGAAAGCTTGGAGCCATGGCGCAGATGTTATTGTCGTCGGCGAACCCGTTGATTTGACGTATGAATATGAGCATATGGGGTCGGATCGCGCGGCGCTGGAGCATGTCGCCGGGCTCAATATGGATGAGCTGAAAGACAAAAGCTGCGTGGCCATCGTCGGGCAGGGCGCGTTGCAGGAAGCCGACGGCGAAGCCGTCTTGGCAATGGTCCAATCGATCTGCGCAAAATCTGGCGGTAAGCTTCTGATCTTGCACAGCGCGGCGGGCCGCGTGGGCGCGATGGATGTGAACGCGGTGACTGATGGGGGCATGAAAACTGCCATCGAAGGCGCCGACGTGATCTACAATATGGGCGCCGATGAGGTCGACGTGGCCGATGGCCCGTTCGTGATTTATCAGGGAAGCCATGGCGACCGGGGCGCGCATCGCGCGGATATTATCCTACCCGCTGCGGCTTACACCGAAGAACAGGGCCTCTTTGTAAACACCGAAGGGCGGCCACAACTGGCGTTGCGCGCTTCATTCCCGCCGGGCGAGGCCAAGGAAAACTGGGCAATCCTGCGCGCTCTCTCGGCAGAGCTTGATGCGACACTGCCTTTCGACAGCATGGCGCAGCTGCGTCAACAGATGGTCGAGGCGGTTCCGCATTTGGCGATGATCGACGATGTGCCAGAGAACGAAGTCACGCCGCTGAAATCCAAAAAACTGGGAACGGCGAGTTTCAAATACGCAATCAGCGATTTTTACCTGTCCAACCCGATCGCCCGCGCATCAGAATTGATGGCGGAGCTATCGGCAGGCGCCAAGGCCCGGAAAGGCCAAAAGATCGCGGCGGAGTAGAGAGAATGGGCGCGGGGCGCGCGATAAGCTTGCTGGCAGGACTTGCCTGTCTTGCCGCATGCGAGCCACCCGAGCCGACGGATGAACCATTTGCCCCGGTCTATCTGGGGATTGAGACGAGGAAGCTTGACGATGATTTGGTCAGCTTTTTGGTGCGCATGACCGGCGCACAGAGCAACGATAACCTGACGGCATACGCCGATTGCGCCGCTGCGCAATACGCGCTGATCAGGGGGTACGGATTTGCCCGCCATGTGCGGACAAATCTGCAGGAACGGGCTGGCATTTGGGCCGCAGATGCGGTTTACACCATCTCGGAAACCCTGCCCGACGGATTGAAAACTCTCGACGCAGGGCTTGTCGTCGAGGACTGTGCCGCAAACGGCATACCGACTGTATGAGGGACGCATGGCTGAATTCTTAACCACCGGGCCGGGCATTGCCCTTATCATTGTGGTGCAATGCCTCGCGCTGATCGCCTTCGTGATGGTCTCGCTTCTGTTTCTTGTCTATGGGGACCGCAAAATTTGGGCCGCCGTACAGATGCGTCGCGGGCCCAACGTGGTGGGCGTCTGGGGCTTACTGCAAACCGTCGCCGACGCCCTAAAATATGTGGTCAAAGAGATCGTGATCCCGGCGGGCGCCGACAAGGCTGTCTTCATGCTCGCACCCATGTTGGCGTTCGTGTTGGCCCTTATTTCATGGGCTGTGATCCCGTTTAACGAAACCTGGGTTCTGGCCGATTTGAATGTCGCGATCCTGTACGTCTTTGCTATCGGCTCGCTTGAGGTTTACGGCGTGATCATGGGCGGCTGGGCGTCGAATTCTAAATACCCGTTCCTGGGGTCGCTACGGTCAGCGGCGCAAATGATCTCTTACGAGGTGTCAATCGGGTTGATCATCATCGGGGTGATCATCTCAACAGGGTCGCTCAACTTCGGTGACATCGTGCGTGCGCAGGACGGCAATTACGGGCTGTTCAACTGGTATTGGTTGCCGCATTTCCCGATGGTGTTCCTGTTCTTCATTTCGGCCCTGGCTGAGACGAACCGCCCCCCGTTTGACCTGCCGGAAGCAGAATCGGAACTGGTGGCGGGGTATCAGGTGGAATATTCCTCAACCCCATTCCTGTTGTTCATGGCCGGTGAATACATCGCCATCTTCCTGATGTGCGCGCTGATCACGCTGCTGTTCTTCGGCGGTTGGCTGTCCCCGATCCCGGGCGTTGCCGATGGCGCGCTGTGGATGGTCGGCAAGATGGCCGTGTTCTTCTTCTTGTTCGCGATGGTGAAGGCCATCGTGCCGCGCTACCGTTACGACCAGCTGATGCGGTTGGGCTGGAAAGTGTTCCTGCCTTTCAGCCTCGCTTGGGTCGTGATCGTGGCTTTCTTTGCTCAATACGGGGCCTTTGGCGGTGCATATGCCCGCTGGGCCGTAGGAGGCTGATATGGCTGTAACGCTCGCCCGCCGCGCAAAATATTTTTTGCTGCTTGATATATTTGCTGGTTTCAAACTGGGCTTTAAATATTTTTTCGCGCCCAAGTCGACGCTCAACTATCCGCATGAAAAGGGGCCGCTCAGCCCACGGTTCCGGGGCGAACATGCTTTGCGCCGTTACCCCAATGGGGAAGAACGTTGCATCGCGTGCAAACTGTGCGAAGCGGTTTGCCCGGCGCAGGCAATCACGATTGACGCCGAGCCGCGCGAAGACGGCTCCCGCCGCACGACGCGCTACGACATTGATATGACGAAATGCATCTATTGCGGCTTCTGCCAAGAAGCCTGCCCGGTGGATGCCATTGTCGAAGGCCCAAATTTCGAATTCGCAACCGAAACACGTGAGGAGCTGTTTTATGACAAAGACAAGCTGCTGGCGAACGGTGAGCGTTGGGAATCCGAGATCGCCCGCAATCTAGAGATGGACGCGCCTTACAGATGAGTGATCCAACCAACCCTTTCGCGGCCATGATGAAGATGGGCCAGGATATGGCGAAGACCATGAACCCCGCTTTGGAAGCGTTCACGCCCAAGGGCTTTGAAAACATGATGCCGACCATGTCTGCAGACATCATGGAAACGATGATGGGTAAGACGCTTAACCCAGAGGGGCTGGACGCCAAAACTAGGCTGCTCTTAACCCTGACGGGCCTGACCATTCAGGGCGCACAGGCGGAAAGCCAAATCCGCATCACCGTGCGCCATCTGGTTGAGGCGGGTGCCACAAAGCAAGAGATTGCCGAAACCATCGCGCAGGCGGCCATGTTTGGCGGCGTACCTGCGATGAGCAAGGCGATGGAGCTTGCGACCGAGGTGCTTGATGCGCCGAGTGAAGGAGACGCCTGATGGGCTTTGCAGATTTTGCCTTCTACCTGTTTGCAATCACCGTGGTGACATCGGGAATGCTGGTCGTGGTATCGAAAAACCCGGTCCATTCGGTGTTGTGGCTGATCCTGGCCTTCCTCAGCTCTGCCGGGTTGTTCGTACTGCTGGGCGCCGAATTCGTCGCGATGCTTATGATCATCGTCTATGTGGGCGCGGTCGCGGTCTTGTTCCTGTTTGTCGTCATGATGCTGGACGTGGATTTCGCAGAGCTGCGGGGCGAGCTGGCCAAATTTGTGCCGCTTGCCGGGCTGATCGGTGTGATCTTGTTGATGGAATTGGCACTGGTTTTCGGCGTCTGGGAAGGCGCTGCAAATGCCGACGCTCTGCGTGACGCCGTGGCCCCCGCATTGGAAGACACCCAGAACACCGCCGCTTTGGGCCAACTGATCTACACCAAATATATCTACCTGTTCCAAGCGGCAGGTCTGATCCTGCTGGTCGCCATGATCGGCGCCATTGTGCTGACATTGCGTCACCGCGAGGACATCAAACGTCAAGATATTGTCAGCCAAATTTTGCGGGACCCTGCCGAGCAGATGGAGCTTAAAAACGTCAAACCGGGGCAGGGGCTTTAAGCGCGTGAACGCTTTGCGCATCATAATACCTGCTTTGGCATTGACGCTTTCGGCGGGGCCCGTTGCGGCCTCCATCGAGGCATGCGACCGGGTCACGCATATCAGCCATGGCGGGTCCAGTGATCACCGCGACTTCGGTGACGGAAAAGTCATGTGGATTGACTGGTGGGCGCAGGAAGGTGTGTTCAAAGATGTCTGGCTCGCCAACTGCGAAACCGGCACCGCTCTGTCCCTACGCACCTGGGAAGAACGGATCAAAGATCGCCATGTGATCGACCGCACCGACCGTGTCGTTGAGAAGATCACCCGTCAGGCCGAAGCGCCTGCGTTTTTCACAGTGGAGCGCGTGGCTGGTTTGATCCGCAAAGACGGCGTCGACCTGATGGTCGCGCAACACGCCGAAGAATTCTGCGCCTGCGCCGTCGCTTACCCAGAGATGCGCGGCGATAAGATCGCGTTTGGGGAGGTGCTGCAATGATGCGCCCCAGCTTTAGACGCGCGGTGCTTTTCGGCCTTTTGGCCCTTTTCGTTGCGCCGATCATCGCGCTTGGCGTCTCGCCCGCCGACCGCGTGCATGGGTTGGCTGGACCTTTCCACAGCGGCGGCGCTGCTGCGCCAACGGGAGGTCTTTAAGGACATGGTACTGAAGAAAGATGCGACATGATCGGACTTGAACACTATTTGACAGTCGCGGCGGCTTTGTTCGTCATTGGCATTTTCGGCATCTTCGTGAACCGTAAGAACGTGATCGTCATTCTGATGTCGATCGAGCTGATGCTCTTGGCGGTGAACATCAATTTCGTGGCGTTTTCTAGCTTCCTCAATGACCTCGCTGGGCAGGTATTCACCTTGTTTGTGCTGACGGTCGCGGCGGCGGAGGCGGCCATCGGGCTGGCCATTCTGGTCTGCTTCTTCCGAAACCGCGGCACCATTGCCGTGGAAGACGTCAACGTGATGAAGGGCTAAGTCACAATGGAAACCATTATCCTTTTTGCCCCCCTCATCGGCGCGCTGATTTGCGGCTTCGGGTGGAAATTCATCGGCGAGCAGGCGGCTTGCGTCGTGGCTACGGCCGGACTGTTTTTGGCGGCGTTCCTCAGCTGGATCGTGTTCCTGACTTTTGACGGAACCACCGAAAGCATCGAATTGCTGCGCTGGATTCAATCGGGCACGCTGGACACCAGCTGGGCCATTCGGATGGACCGGTTGACGGCGACGATGCTGATCGTGATCACCACCGTGTCCGCGCTGGTTCACTTATATTCCTTCGGCTACATGGCGCATGACGAGCATTTCGCCGAAGGGGTCAGCTACAAGCCGCGCTTCTTCGCGTATCTGTCGTTCTTCACCTTTGCGATGTTGATGCTGGTGACTGCTGACAACCTTGTGCAGATGTTCTTTGGCTGGGAAGGGGTCGGCGTGGCCTCCTACCTGTTGATCGGGTTCTACTACAAAAAACCGTCGGCCAATGCGGCCGCGATCAAGGCCTTTGTCGTGAACCGAGTCGGCGACTTTGGCTTTGCGTTGGGCATCTTCGGACTGTTCTTACTGACTGACAGCATCAATTTCGACGACATCTTCGCCGCCGTGCCAACGATTGCGGAGACTCAAATCCGGTTCCTGTGGACTGAATGGAACGCGGCCAACCTGCTGGCCTTCCTGCTGTTCATCGGCGCTATGGGCAAATCGGCGCAGCTGCTGTTGCACACCTGGCTGCCCGACGCGATGGAAGGCCCAACACCAGTATCGGCGCTGATCCACGCGGCGACCATGGTGACGGCGGGCGTCTTCCTTGTGTGCCGCATGTCGCCTTTGATGGAATACGCGCCGCAAGCGCAAAGCTTCATCGTGATCCTTGGCGCGACAACCGCGTTTTTCGCGGCCACCGTGGGCCTTGTTCAAAACGACATCAAACGCGTCATCGCCTATTCAACATGCTCGCAGCTGGGCTACATGTTCGTGGCAGCGGGCGTCGGCGTATACTCGGTCGCGATGTTCCACCTGCTGACACACGCCTTCTTCAAGGCGATGTTGTTCCTTGGGGCGGGCTCAGTCATCCACGCGATGCATCACGAGCAGGACATGCGCAACTATGGCGGGCTGCGTCACAAAATACCCAAGACCTTCTGGGCGATGATGATCGGCACGCTGGCAATCACCGGCGTGGGCATACCGCTGCTCTAT
This sequence comes from Litoreibacter sp. JB4-2, assembly GCF_055693445.1. NCBI lineage: Bacteria > Pseudomonadati > Pseudomonadota > Alphaproteobacteria > Rhodobacterales > Roseobacteraceae > Litoreibacter > Litoreibacter sp. JB4-2. The sequence goes on along the minus strand of NZ_CM146334.1, from coordinate 852,857 downwards.
ATCGGCTTCCCAGTGGGCTTTGCGGGCTTCGTGTCGAAAGACGCCATCATTGAAAGCGCCTATGCGGCGACGCCGATGGGCTACGCCTTCTGGCTGCTGGTTATCGCGGCGCTTTTCACCAGCTTCTACAGTTGGCGGCTGATGTTCCTGACCTTCTATGGCGAGCCACGCGGCGACAAACATACGCATGAGCACGCCCATGAAAGCCCGATGACCATGCTGACGCCTTTGGCGGTATTGGCCGTGGGCGCGATCTTTTCCGGTATGGTGTTCTACAAACCGTTCTTCGGCTCGACCGAAAGCGTGAACAAATTCTTCGGCATCTCGGGCGAAAAGCACGCCATTGTTGAGATGGTCACACCGGCCTATGCCGCTGATGACAGCCATGGCGATGACCACCATGCGGAGGTCTACGCTCCGGGCACCGGAGCGATCCACCATGGCCCCGACAACCACGTGCTGCATGAGGCGCATCTTGTCCCGAAATGGGTCAAAGTCTCGCCCTTCATCGTGATGCTGCTGGGTTTTGCGACGGCTTGGCTGTTCTACATCAAAAACCCAAGCTTGCCGGGCCGTTTGGCCAAGGCGCAAGCGCCGCTATACAACTTCCTGCTGAACAAGTGGTATTTTGACGAGGTCTATGACTTCCTCTTCGTGCGCCCGGCCAAATGGCTTGGCAACTTTCTTTGGAAGCGCGGCGACGGCAACGTCATTGACGGTTCTATCAACGGGATCGCTATGGGCGTTGTTCCATTCTTCACCAAGCTGGCGGGACGCGCGCAGTCGGGCTTCATGTTCCACTACGCTTTCGCCATGGTCATCGGGGTCGTTGTGTTGATCACCTACTTTGCGATTGTCGGGGGCGGGCTGATGCTGAACTCTTTGCTTTCCATCATTACCTTCATTCCACTGTTGGGCGCGGTGATCCTTGCGCTGTTCTTGCGCGGCGATGATGAGGCCGCGCAGCGCAACGCCAAATGGCTGGCGCTGATCGCGACGACCGCAACCTTCATCGTGTCGATATTCCTTTATACCGGGTTTGACGCAGCCAACACGGGCTTCCAGTTCGTGGAAGAGCGCGAGTGGATCCTCGGCTTCAAATACAAGATGGGCGTTGACGGGATCAGCGTACTTTTCGTGCTGCTGACCACCTTCCTTATGCCGCTGGTCATTGCCAGCTGCTGGGACGTCAAGCACCGCGTGAAGGACTACATGATCGCCTTCCTCGTTTTGGAAACGCTGATGATCGGCGTGTTCTGCGCGCTGGATCTGATCTTGTTCTACCTGTTCTTCGAGGCAGGCCTGATCCCGATGTTCCTGATCATCGGCATCTGGGGCGGTGCGAACCGCATCTACGCGTCGTTCAAGTTCTTCCTTTACACACTGCTGGGCTCGGTCCTGATGCTGGTCGCCATGATCGGCATGTATGTCGATGCGGGCACCACCGACATCCCGACGCTGCTGACCCATAATTTCGCCTCAGAAAGCTTTAGCCTGCTGGGCATTCAGATCGTGGGCGGCATGCAGACCCTGATGTGGGTCGCCTTCTTTGCTAGCTTTGCGGTGAAGATGCCGATGTGGCCGGTCCATACCTGGCTGCCAGACGCGCACGTGCAGGCGCCGACCGCAGGCTCAGTCGTGCTGGCGGCGATCCTGTTGAAAATGGGCGGCTACGGCTTCTTGCGGTTCTCGCTACCGATGTTCCCTGTTGGGTCCGAGGTGATGGGCACATTCGTGCTGTGGGTTTCGGCGATTGCGATTGTCTACACCTCGCTGGTGGCGCTTGCGCAGTCGGATATGAAAAAGTTGATTGCCTATTCATCCGTCGCGCATATGGGCTACGTCACGATGGGCATCTTTGCGGTGAACCAGCAGGGCATTGATGGCGCGATCTTTCAGATGATCAGCCACGGCTTTATCTCTGGGGCGCTCTTCCTATGCGTCGGGGTGATCTACGACCGGATGCATACGCGCGAGATTGACGCCTATGGTGGACTTGTGAACCGCATGCCGGCCTACGCGCTGATCTTCATGCTGTTCACCATGGCCAATGTTGGCCTACCGGGCACGTCGGGCTTCATCGGCGAGTTTCTCGTGCTGATGGGTATCTTCCAGGTCAACACATGGATCGCGATGTTTGCCACAACCGGCGTGATCTTGTCGGCGGCTTATGCGCTGTGGCTCTACCGCCGCGTGGTGATGGGCGACCTGATCAAGGAAAGCCTGAAGTCGATTAGCGACATGACCACCCGGGAGCGTGCGATCTTCGCGCCGCTGGTCTTCATGACCATCCTGTTGGGCGTCTACCCAAGCCTTGTGACCGACATGATCGGGCCCAGCGTCGGCGCACTGATCACCAATTATGACACGGCGGTGCTGGATAGCGGCATCGCAACGGCTGTGGCCGAGAATTGAGAGACCTGAGCCATGATCCAAGCTGATCTGAATGTCGTCATGCCGGAGCTTGTGCTCGCGGTTTATGCCATGATCGCGCTGCTTGCGGCGGTTTATACCGGCAAAGACAAGGCCGCGCCCTTGGTGCTATGGGTCACGTCCGGGCTGTTTGTGGTGCTTGCCGCGATGATCGGTTTCGGCGGCGTGGGGGAGGCCACGGCCTTTGGCGGCGCTTTCGTTGACGACGCGTTCTCGCGGTTTGCCAAAGTCGTTATCCTGCTGTCGGCTGCCGCGATCTTGTTGCTGAGCCAGGACTACATGACCCGCAACGGGTTGTTCCGGTTCGAGTACCCGATCCTTGTGGCCCTGTCGGTCGTCGGCATGATGATGATGGTCTCCGCTGGCGATTTGATGGCGCTTTACATGGGGCTGGAGTTGCAGTCGTTGTCGCTTTACGTGGTGGCGGCCTTGCGCCGTGACAGCGTGAAATCGACCGAGGCCGGGTTGAAGTATTTCGTCCTTGGCGCGTTGTCATCGGGTATGCTGCTTTACGGGGCGTCTTTGGTCTACGGCTATGCGGGCACGACGCTGTTCTCTGGCATCACGGCTGCGGCGGAAGGTGGGATCGGCCTTGGGCTGCTGTTTGGCTTGGTCTTCGTTGTCGCAGGCATGGCATTCAAAGTGTCCGCGGCGCCGTTTCACATGTGGACGCCGGACGTCTATGAAGGCTCCCCCACACCGATCACGGCGTTCTTTGCCACGGCGCCCAAGGTTGCGGCCATGGGGCTCTTTGCGCGTGTTGTGCATGATGCGTTTGGCGGCGCCGTCAGCGACTGGTCCCAGATCGTGGCCTTCTTGTCGGTGGCTTCTATGTTCTTAGGTTCGATCGCGGCCATCGGGCAACGAGATATCAAACGCTTGATGGCCTATTCATCCATCGCGCATATGGGTTTCGCCCTGATGGGGCTGGCCGCCGGAACAGCGGGCGGTGTGCAGGCGATGCTGGTCTACATCACGATCTACGTGGTCATGAATGTGGGCACGTTCGCGTTCATCCTGTCGATGGAGAAAGACGGCCAGCCGGTCACAGATATTGACGCGCTGCAGAACTATTCCAAACACCACCCGGGCCGCGCGCTTGCGATGCTGGTCTTGATGTTCTCGCTGGCTGGTATTCCGCCGATGGTCGGTTTCTTCGGCAAATACTACGTGCTGCAGGCGGCGGTAGATGGCGATTTGGCGTGGCTGGCGGTTGCCGGTGTGATCGCTTCGGTCATCGGCGCGTTCTACTACCTGCGCATCATCTATTACATGTATTTCGGCGAAGAGCGCGACGCGCTGGACGGCGCCATGCCGCCTGTCGGTTGGGCGCTTCTTATGGGCTCCGCTGCGATCATGATATTGGGCGTCGTGAACCTGTTTGGCATCGAGGCCCCGGCGCTTGCCGCAGCGCAAGCTCTTGTCAACTGATTGGCCGCGAGGCTACGGGCTGATCATTCTGGAGGAGACCGACAGCACCATGTCGGAGGCCTCTAGGCGATCAGCACAAATCGCGGGCCCGACCTGGATCATGGCGAAACGGCAAACCGCAGCTCATGGACGTCGAGGGCGCGCCTGGAGCAATCCGGACGGCAATTTCGCGGGCACCCTTGTATTGCGCCCCACCGAGAGGCCCGATGTTGTCGCGCTGCGCTCCTTCGTGGCGGCCTTGGCGTTATTTGACACATGCGTCGCACTGACCGGGCGGGCCGACGCTTTCGCGCTGAAATGGCCCAATGATGTGTTGATGCACGGTGGCAAACTGGCGGGCATCTTGCTGGAAAGCAGCGGGGCGCAAGGCAGGGTCGACATGCTATCTATCGGAATTGGCGTCAATCTGGTCGCGGCACCCGCCACGCATGAGGTTGAGCCGCGCGCGACCGCTCCGACAGCTTTGGGCCATGACATTGGCGCTGAAGATTTCCTGACGGTGCTCGCGCATCACTATGCGAATTGGGAAACCAAGTTCACCACATATGGCTTTGCCCCGATCCGCGAAGCGTGGCTCGCCCGCGCTGCAAAACTGGGCGAGGTGATTACCGCACGTATGACCAAGCGCGAGGAAACCGGCACATTTGAAGATGTCGACGCACAAGGCAATTTGATCCTGAGAACCGCAAGGGGTCGCGAAGCGATCCCGGCGGCAGAAGTGTATTTTTGACCTTTCCCGCCAGCCCGTGTAGAGCGGCCATCATGACACAAAGAAAGTGCCCAAATGCTGCTGGCGATTGATTGCGGGAACACCAACACCGTGTTCTCGATCTGGGATGGGGAGCGGTTCATCTTCTCCGGACGTACCGCAACGGAATGGCAGCGCACGGCAGATCAGTACTACGTTTGGCTGTCCAGCCTGATGGCGTTTCAGAAGGTTGACGTAGAAATCACGGAAGTCATCGTTTCCTCCACTGTGCCGCGCGTCGTGTTCAACCTGCGCGTGTTTGCGGATCGCTACTATGATTGCCGCCCGCTGGTCGTTGGCAAGGAAGGCTGTGATCTGCCGGTTGATGTCCGCGTCGATGCCGAAACCCAAGTAGGGCCCGACCGGTTGGTCAATACCGTGGCGGGGTTCGATCTGTTTGGCGGCGATTTGATCATCGTTGATTTCGGCACCGCGACGACATTCGATGTTGTGGCCACAGACGGCGCCTATATAGGCGGCGTCATTGCGCCCGGGGTGAACTTGTCGCTGGAGGCGTTGCACAACGCCGCAGCCGCCTTGCCGCATGTCGACATCACCAAGCCGCAAGCTGTGATCGGCACCAATACGGTGGCGTGTATGCAGTCGGGCATTTTTTGGGGCTATGTTGGCCTGATCAAAGAAATTACCGCCCGCATCAAAGCCGAACGTGGCCGCGAGATGCGGGTGATCTCTACTGGCGGGTTGGCGCCTTTGTTCCAGCAGGCCGAAACCCTCTTCGACGACTTTAATGATGAGCTGACCATGCATGGGTTGGTGGTCATCAACAGCTACAACAGAAAGCAAAAATAATGGCAGCAGAGCGGCTGATCTACCTTCCCCTCGGCGGGGCGGGCGAAGTGGGCATGAATATGTATGTCTACGGCTACGGGCGTCCGGGCAAGGAACGCTACATCCTTGTCGATATGGGCGTGACCTTTCCAGATATGGACGGCACGCCGGGGGTGGACCTGATCTTCCCCGATGTGGATTGGATCGCGGAACGGGTTGACCGTTTGGACGCGATTTTCATTACCCACGCGCATGAGGACCATGTTGGCGCATTGGGCCATCTTTACCCACGTCTGAGCGTGCCCGTCTATGCGCGCAAATTCACCGCCCATATTGGCCGGTTGAAGATGGAAGAGCATGGGTATGACGGCACCGAGATCACGACAGTCGCGCCAATGCCGGATATGATCGAGGCGGGGCCGTTCAAAGTGGGTTTCATGCCGATTTCCCATTCGATCCCGGAAAGCTCCGCGCTGATCATCGACACGCCAGAGGGGCGGGTAGTGCATACGGGCGATTTCAAAATTGATGAAACGCCGGGCATGGGTGAGCCGTTTGATATGGATGCATGGGGCAATCTGGGGCCAGTGAAAGCGCTGGTCTGCGATTCCACCAATGTGTTCTCGCATCACGCGGGCAAGTCTGAAGCGACGGTTGGCCCTGAGATTGAACGCGTCGTGCGTGAAGCGTCGGGAATGGTCGTGGCGACGACGTTTGCGTCCAATATTGCGCGGGTCAAAACCTTGGCCGAAGCAGGGGCGGCTGCGGGCCGTTCGGTTGTGCTGCTGGGCCGCGCGATGAAGAAGATGATCGGCGCTGCGGTTGAGACCGGGCTGATAAAGGAATTCCCGGCGACAATATCGCCGGAGGAGGCGCGCGACGTGCCGCGTGACCATTTGATGTTGCTGGCCACCGGATCGCAAGGTGAACGGCGTGCGGCCTCGGCGCAGCTGTCGCGGGGGAAATATCTGGGATTGCAGATGAAGGCGGGCGATACGTTCATCTTCTCGTCCAAGACCATTCCTGGCAATGAGGTCTCGGTCGGGCGGATCACCAATGCATTGTCCGAGATGGATGTGGATGTGATCGACGACAAGATGGCAGATATCCATGTTTCGGGCCACGCGAACCGGCCGGATCTGAAGAAGATGCATGAGCTGACGCAGCCGCAGATACTGGTGCCGATGCATGGCGAGCACCGGATGCTGCGCGAGCATGCCAAACTGGGCGAGGCGGGGGGCGTGGCATCTGTTGTGGCGCCGAACGGGACGATGGTGTCTTTGTCGGGGAACCGGCCGGAGGTGGTTGAGTTCGTTGAGACGGGGCGGCTGTATCTGGATGGCTCGGTTCAGATCGGGGCGCTGGACGGCGTTGTGCGGGACCGGATCAGGATGGCTTTGAACGGGCAGGTCGTGATCGGGATCTTGATTGATGAAGAAGATGAGCCGCTGACGGATGCTTGGGCGGAGCTGCGGGGACTGCCTGAGACGGGCAAAAGCCGGGCGGTGTTGCAGGAGATCTTGGAGGAGGAAGTGGGCCAGTTTCTGGGGCGCGCCGATAGCAAGACAGTGGCCGATGACGGGAAGCTGGAAGAGCAGATCAAACGGATCGTGCGCAACGTGGCCCAAGGTGAGATCGGGAAGAAGCCTGAGGTGGTGGTTTTGATCTCTCGTCTGGCGGCATAATCGAACGCCCCGCATGCGGGGAATTTGGTAAGGTTTTGATACCAATAGGCTTTCCAAAAATTTTAAGGGCCTGTTAACCACCGAAAGTGGTCGAAAAAGCGTGTAATCGGCGTGGGAATGCCTATCTGCAAATTGGCCCATATGGCCAAAAACTTGCAGAAATGGAGGGCGTTCCCATGCCTGAACCGCGACCGCATATTGTCATCATCGGGGCCGGATTCGGCGGGCTGTCAGCGGCCAAAGGGCTGGCCGGGGCCGATGTTGATATCACCTTGATTGACCAACAAAACCACCACCTGTTTCAACCACTGCTCTATCAGGTGGCGACGGCGGCCTTGACCCCGGCGGAGATCGCAGTGCCCATTCGCGCGGTCTTGCGGGGGCAAAAGAATGTCTCCGTCGTGATGGACCGCGTCAGCGACGTGAACACCGAGACCAAAGAGGTGATTTGCGACAGCGGTCATGCGCATCGCTATGACCGGCTGATCATCGCAACCGGGGCGCGGCACAGCTATTTCGGGCAAGAAGGTTGGGAGGCGCATGCGCCGGGATTGAAAACCCTTGGGGATGCCGCACGGTTGCGTGAAAAGCTTTTGGGCGCGTTTGAGCAGGCAGAGCTGATCGCCGCTGACGACCGGGCCGCGGCCCGGTCTTACCTGACCTTTGTTGTGGTTGGCGCGGGGCCGACCGGTGTTGAGATGGCGGGCGCGATCCGCGAATTGGCAAGCTCTGTTCTGCGCGATTTCAAAACCATCGCCGAGGACGATATCCGCGTTGTGTTGCTGGAAGCGGGGCCGCGCATTCTGGCAGGGTTCAATGAAAAACTGTCCGCGCGTGCGTTGCGCGACCTTAAGAGCCTTGGCGTTGAGGTACAGTGCAACAGACGTGTCACAGATATCAGTGCCACACGGGTTGAAACTGATGATGGGGACATAGAGGCGCGGTGCTGCGTGTGGGCGGCGGGGGTTCAAGCCTCCCCCGCGGCGGAGTGGCTTGGGATCAGCCCAACACGGTCAGGACATATCGAGATAGATGAGACGCTGCGCCCGTCCGGGTTTGACGATATCTATGTGGTCGGAGACACAGCGCGGCTGGAATTGGACGGCGCGGCCCTGCCGGGCATCGCGCCTGTGGCCAAGCAAATGGGTCAATATGTGGCGCGCAGGCTGGCGGCTGAACTGGCAGGGCAGGGATTTGAAAGCTATTTTCGCTATAAAGACGCGGGCATGCTGGCCACGATTGGCCGCAACCGGGCTGTGGCAGATATTTTTGGGGTGAAAGTCACCGGGTTTATCGGCTGGGCGCTGTGGGGCGTCGCGCATGTGTATTTTCTGATCGGGTTCAAGAACCGGCTCTTTGTCGTGTTGAACTGGTTGTGGTCTTATGTGACCTGGCAACGCGGCGTTCGGTTGATCATGGATCGCGGGCGCAAATAGACCCGACCCTATTGTGCGGGCTGACGCCCGCGCGTGATGTTTTTAGGTGGTTCTGGATCTTGGACCAGTGTCCCGGGCACATCTGAGCGCGAGACCAGCGACAGCGGTTTTGGGCGCGTCGCGGCACCTGTGCGCCTCCGGCGCTGAGCCTTGCGGGCGGGTGCGCTTGCGCAGGCGCGGGATGCGCGGAATTCTTGCTAAGAATGCAGTCTGGGTGACTGGCGGCGCGCGGCCCTGGCAGGTGGCGCGCCGCTTTGCCAAGGCGAGTGAGTGGGGTCTTGCGCGGATTAATCCGCGCGGCGCTCGTCGAAGCTTTTTTCGATAAACCCCGGAAGGTGATCACCGAGGCCCACCACATCCGGGCCGCGATCATCGCGCCGGTTGTTGTTGCGGCCGCGCCCACCACGTGTGCGTTTGCTATCCGCTTTTGGTCCCGCGTCTTCTTGCGCCGGTTCCGGCTGTGCCGTCTTTTGTAGCTCCGTATCAGGAGCGGCCTGTGTCGCGGCGTCCGCGTTGGATGGGGTCGCCTCCTGCGTATCAGAGGGGGCAGGCGTTTTGGAACTGGCACGTTTGCGTGTACGGCTGCGCGCTGGTTTGGCGGCCTCTTCTTCTTTCGGCTCCACCGGCTTGCGGGTGGCAGGACCTGACGGCGCGAAATCGCTGGTATCGCCGCGCGGGATCGTGCTTTCGATCAGGCTTTCAATGCCCGCCAACAGCTTATCATCTTTGGGGGTCGAGATCATCATCGCGGTGCCGGTGCGGCCAGCACGGCCTGTGCGCCCGATGCGGTGCACATAATCTTCCGCGTGGCTGGGCACATCGAAATTGAACACATGGCTGACATTTGGAATGTCGAGCCCGCGCGCGGCCACATCGGAGGCCACAAGGAAGCGCAGCTTGCCGTCGCGGAAGCCTTCCAGCGTGCGGGTGCGGTAGGATTGATCCAGATCGCCATGGATCGGCTCGGCGTCATGGCCGTATTTCTTCAGGCTTTTGGCGACGATATCGACATCGACCTTGCGGTTGCAAAAGATAATACCGTTGGTGACGTTTTCGCCTTCGAGATCGATCAAATGGCGCAGGAAATCGCGCTTTTTCTTCGGTGTGTCACGGCCTGCACCGGCAATCTCAAAAACGGATTGGGTGATCGTTTCCGAGGTTGTGGCTTGGCGCGCGACCTCGATCCGTTCGGGGTTGGACAGGAAAGTGTTGGTGATCCGCTCGATCTCCGGCGCCATGGTGGCGGAGAAGAACAGGGTTTGGCGCGTGAAGGGCGTCAGGCCGAAAATCCGTTCAATATCAGGGATGAAGCCCATGTCGAGCATGCGGTCGGCCTCATCGACCACCATGACTTTGACATCTGTGAGGATCAGCTTGCCGCGCTCGAAATGATCAAGCAGGCGGCCCGGCGTGGCGATCAGCACGTCGACGCCCTTGTCGATCAGCTGGTCCTGTTCTTTGAAGGAGACCCCGCCGATGAGCAACGCCTTGGTGAGCTTGGTGTATTTGGCATAGAGGTCGAAGTTTTCGGCGACCTGCGCCGCGAGTTCGCGCGTTGGGGCAAGCACCAGCGAGCGCGGCATGCGCGCCCGTGCGCGGCCCCGGTTCAGCATGGTGATCATCGGCAGCGTGAAGCTGGCGGTTTTGCCGGTGCCGGTCTGCGCAATGCCCAGGACATCGCGGCCTTCCAGCGCGGGGGGGATAGCGCCCGCCTGGATCGGAGTGGGGTCGGTATAGCCGACCTCGTCGATGGCTTTGAGCACCTTCGTGTGAAGTTTCAGATCTGAGAATTTTGTCATGTATATCCAAATGGTGCAGTGAGTGCTGCAGTGATTTGGGACGCCAGTTAACCAACGCGCCCCGGCGTCGCGCCTGTGGACGGTTTCCGCAAGCTAGGGTGGATGTAGAGCAAGACCCGGCCTGCGTCAATAAAAGGCGCGCAAAAGCAAAACGCACCGCCGGGGCGATGCGTTTTGTGTGTTTTTCGGGTGACTTAGCGGGTTTGGCGGCGGCGCAGCGCGCCCAGCCCACCCAGACCTGCCAGAAGCAGCCAGCCCGCGGCGGGCAGGGGGACGGCCGATGGCGTGGTCGGGTTGGTCGGTGTGCTGGTCAGCGTGCCGATGCTGGAAAGTGCAATCGGGTCGGTCGAGAAGCTGTTGATGGAGACCGGGACCGTGTCGAAGCCGCCGCCCGTCGTGTAGGCGCGCGCGATCAGCTTGGAGGTGATGTTAATCGTTTCATTGGCTTTGAATGTGCCCAGGTCGAACAGGCCGGAGATTGGCGCCACGGAGAACGTGTAGCCGCGCGTGCCAGTGTTGGCGACCGACATGGGGGTGAAGCCGCTTACGGCGTCGAAGCTGAGGCCGGCGTCGAGGTCGGTGCCGTCGAGGATGGCGTCGGCGCGGGCGTTCAGGATTGTGTTGCCGTTGACCTCGATCACATACTCAAACGAGGCGGCTGTGACGGGTGGCGGGAAGCCCACAAGGATAGGCAGCGCGTTTGGATCGTCGATAGTGCCGAACGGGTTCAGCGCGTTGCTTGGGGCGACACCGGGGGTGATTGGCGTTGCGGGCACTGGGGTGGGTGCTGCGGCTGCTGCGAGAGAACGCGCGACAGGCGCAGGTGCGGGTGCCGGGGACGGGTTGCCGGGCTGGGCGCGCGTTGCGACAAAACCACCGATGTTGAAGTCAGCAGTTTGATCTGCGAGCGTGAAGCTGAGCGTGTAATCACGGTCGGCGCCTGAGAGGTTGGTCTCGGACTGCGCAAAAGTGGCGGTTGATGTGACCTTTTGCTGCGGGCCGAACCCGAAGCCTTCGGTCGATGCGCGCACGGCGGAGGTGCCGTCTGCATTTTGCGTGGCCACAGACGAGCCAAGGGGCGCATTGTTAACCGAGGCTGTGCCGTCGATGGCAGTGTCGGTCAGTGCGGGTGGCGACGCACCGGCTTGCGTATCGACAATAGAAACGCTGCTCACGGTTGCCGCTTGGGCGCCCAGTGTCATCGCCGCCGAAGCGAAGGCGATGGTCAAAAAATTGGTCGTATGTGTCATTAAAGGAAGTGCCTATTCTGGTTAATTCTAACAGGCCCATGAGTGCGCAGCACCCCAATTGAAGTCAATCAGTTAATGGTTAATTTTCAGATATTTGTGGTGGTTTCTTGAGAACCTATCAGGTCCTGAGGAAAAGGATGACGCTACTGCGCCATCATTTCCTTTGTGGCGCTGAGCATCACGTCAGGATAGTCGCGAATAGCGCGGTCAATGTCCCATTGCATGCGGGTCAGGAAGACCACGTCGCCGTCATTGTCGTGGCTGATATGCTGCTGGTTGGCGGCAATGAATTTGTCCACAGCGGCTTTTTCGCCTGTGACCCAGCGGGCCGAGGTGAATTGCGACGCTTCAAACCGGACCGGCAGGCCGTATTCCAGCTCGATCCGTGACGCCAGAACCTCGAATTGCAAGGCGCCCACGACGCCAACAATGAAGCCGGACCCAAAGGCAGGCTTGAAGACTTTGGCAGCACCTTCCTCGGCAAATTGCATCAGCGCTTTTTCTAGATGTTTCGCCTTCATAGGGTCGCCGGCACGGCAGGTCTGAAGAAGCTCTGGCGCGAAAGAAGGGATGCCTGCGACGCGCAGCGCCTCGCCCTCGGTCAAGGTGTCGCCGATACGCAGCTGTCCATGGTTCGGGATGCCCATGATGTCACCGGCCCAGGCCTCTTCCGCCAATTCGCGGTCGGAGGCGAGAAACAGCACGGGGTTGGAGATCGCCATGGGTTTCTTTTCGCGCACATGGGTCAGTTTCATGCCGCGTTTGAAATGGCCCGAGGCGAGACGCACGAAAGCGACCCGGTCGCGGTGCTTGGGGTCCATGTTGGCTTGCACCTTGAAGACGAACCCTGCGACTTTTTTCTCGTCGGGGCTGATCTGGCGCGGCTCAGCCTTTTGGGGCTGTGGCTGGGGGCCGTATTCGGCGATGCCCTGCATCAGTTCCTGCACCCCGAAGGAGTTGATCGCGGAGCCGAACCAGATCGGCGTCATGGTGCCATCGAGCAGGGCTTGATGGTCAAGCTCTGGCAGCAGCTCTTTCGCCATTTCGATGTCTTCGAGGAACTTTTCCAGCAATGCGGCGGGCACATGTTCGGCGAGTTTGGGATCGTCGAGGCCGTTAATCTCGATGCTTTCGGCGACCTTGTTGCGGTCAGCACGGTCCATCAGTTCTAGACGGTCGCGCAGCAAATCATAGCAGCCCATAAAGTCGCGACCGACGCCGATAGGCCAGGATGCGGGGGTGACGTCAATCGCCAGATTTTCCTGGATTTCGTCAATGATTTCGAAGGTATCGCGGCTTTCGCGGTCCATTTTGTTGCAAAAGGTCAAGATCGGCAGATCACGTAAACGACAAACTTCGAACAGTTTCTGCGTCTGGCTTTCCACGCCCTTCGCGCCGTCAATCACCATGACGGCGGCGTCCACAGCCGTCAGCGTGCGATACGTGTCTTCGGAGAAATCGGAGTGGCCGGGCGTGTCCACGAGGTTGAACCGGTACTGGCCAAAATCGAACGACATCGCGGAGGCAGACACGGAGATACCACGGTCTTTTTCCATCTGCATGAAGTCGGAACGCGTGCGCCGGGCTTCACCCTTGGCGCGCACCTGACCGGCCATTTGAATGGCGCCACCATAGAGCAGAAATTTTTCCGTCAACGTTGTCTTGCCCGCATCGGGGTGAGAGATGATGGCAAAGGTCCGACGCCGCGCAATTTCAGGCGGCAGGACGGGCTGGTTTGAGGCGCGATCTAACATGGGGTGCAGATAACCAAATCCGCCCTGTTCTGAAAGAGGGAATGCTCTTTCCTAGTCAGAACTTATTCGGATGCTCAGTAACGTCGAATTGGACGACCGGGGATGTGCAGACCTTCGTTTTGTTGACGATTTTCAGGTTCGCACCCCATGCGCCTGCGAGGCCACCAACGCGGATCGACGTCCCAGAGGGGCAGCGTGTGATTGACGTTTGCCAGACCCGGCCGCGATTTAGGCGTTCAAATTCTATCGATCCGGATCGCTGCTTGGGCACTAACTTTGGCTGCTTGATAGGGATCCTTTTTTTCGTACCCTTATCATCGATATAGATGGCGACAACTTCAATTTGCGCGCTTGAGGAGCCGGCGAAGCATACGACGAGAAAGGATGCGAGAATGGCGCGTGTCAGCGGTAACATTTTTTTTGCTGCCTTCTTTTGAGCCGGAAGCGGCCATTGCAAGCGCAAGCACAATTGCGGCGAGGGTGGAAATTATGAAAATAAAGGCCATAGCCAAGTGATAAGTTTTCAAAAAGAACGCAGTTCCTGCCTTGTTCTGAATGAGCGCGACCGGCTGTTGCGCGCCAACTTGTGAGAACAAGAAGTAGAGGCTGCTGTCTTCGGCGTTCTTTAAGTTTGCTGTGATTTTGAAGTTGGCGCCGGGTGGCAGGTCGAATTCATAGATCAGGTTTTCGTTGACCAGTGATTCAGGATCCTCCCTAAATTCCTTGATCCAGACCGGCGGGATAAGGGTTAACACATGGTCCGTGTAGCAATCCTTCTTAGGTGCCCCGTCCGCATTTTGACAGATGATCCCATAGGAACCCTGGGTAATCGTGTGTATGGCTGAGACGTTTTGAACATTCAGCACAGCTTTGTCTTTGTACTTTGAAAGCGAATAGACAACAGAAGGCGATGCACGAATTTCGGCGATCACGGTCGTGAAATAAAACCCCAACACCGAAGCAAGTAGAACAAGAATGGAACTTAGCGCCGCACGCGTGTTCATATCAATCCGCCACTCAAACAAAACAAAACAAAAAACTCTTGAGAAATTATGTTAGGTCAGACGCTATCGCTTTTCAAAGAAATTTCGGCACTGGCCTCGCAAAGCAGCTTAGCCTAAAACCGGCCCGTTTGCTTCAGCAGGTTGGCGGCCTGTTCGCTGTCGAGGGGCATGCGGCTGAATTTGGGGGGCTCTTGGCCCAGATCGGGGAGGGCGGCTCGGACCTGTTGGGCGATCTCATCGGGGAGGCCTGCCAGAATTTGGTGCGACATGTGCAGACTTTCAGCAGGGATCCCTTCTGCGTAGAGCACCTGATGGTGGTCGAACACCAGCTGCGTGTATTCGATGAAGCCGCCGGAGCGGATGAAGACCGTGTCGCCATTGACCAGCTCTTTGGCCTGAATGAGCACGTCGCGGGCGCCGACCATGACCTCCGCCCGCCAATCGGAAATCAGGACGCGGTGGTGCTGGCTGACGGTGACGTTCTCGGCATTGCCCAAGACACCGGGCGCGATGATGACGGGGGCGAAGCTGCCGACGGCCTGCACGGTGCGGCTGCCGATCCAGCGGATCGGTTGCATCCCGTTATCACGGGTCAGGACGCGTTCGCCGATGCGCAAGGTTTCGACCGGGCGCTGGGTGCCGTCGGACATGGTGATGCGGGTGCCGCGCCCGAAGCTCATGGCGGTCAGATCGGCCAGCGGGATGTCTTTCGGGTCGGGTTCCTGCGAGATCAGGGTGTAGTCGCGACCCGGCTCGAACGGGCCGAGCGGGTGGATGTAGTAGCGGGTGAGCGGCGCGTCGCAGGCGATGACCAGCGCATCAACGCAAGCGCCAATCGCCGTCATGAAGGTCAGCCGGGAGCAGACGCGGGCGGCGACGCCTTCGGTTTCGATCTCGGAGGATTTGGTGACGGCAAAAACGGGGCCCGCGCCGGGCTGCTGCTTGCGCCGCTCGTGCAGCGACAGCGACATCAAGGGGGCCTCGCGCGTCAGGCGGTAGGTGTCATCAAGGCAGAGCAGCGACGCCTCCGCGACCGGATCGCCCTGGTTGACGCCCTCGCAGACCCGCAACTGCGCGCCGTCATAGACCGACAGCACCAGCGTCGCGCGGGCGTCTTTTTGTCCAGAATGTACAGGCAGGTCCATTGGCGGCGGCATCCCAGGGTTCAACTTTTGGCTACGCCCCGGCGCTGATTGGGCTTCCTTTTCATGCCCTTGCGCCGTTGCTTACCCCACCACCAGCTTTGCCAAGCTAGCCGAGGTTGCGGGGTTTTTGCAAATCCGGCGGGCGGGATCGCGGGGAAATTACGTGTGTTTTGCGCAAAACTGGCACCTCAATGCCTCACATTGGGTTAAGGCGCCGCGCATTTCTGCGGCGGCGGGGCTTTCGCCCGCGCCATTGGCAATGCTACGCAAGGCACAACACAGCAGGAGGAGAACGGCGATGGAATTGGGCATCAGTGGCAAGCGCGCCTTGGTTTGCGCATCAAGCAAAGGGTTGGGACTGGGCTGCGCGGAGGCTTTAGCGGAAGCGGGCTGCGACCTGGTCATGAACGCGCGTAGTGCGGATGCGTTGGAGGCCGCCGCCGCCGACATCCGCGCGCGGTTTGGCGTCGAGGTCACCGCCGTGGCGGCTGACATTACCAGCGAAGCAGGGCGCGCCGAGGTGCTGGATGCGGCAGGCCAGATCGACATTCTGGTCACCAACGCAGGTGGCCCGCCGCCGGGCCTATGGTCGGATTGGGACCGCGACGATTTTATTGCGGCGCTGGACGCCAATATGCTGGCCCCGATTGCGCTGATGAAAGCATGCCTGCCCGCGATGATGGAGCGCGGCTGGGGGCGGGTGGTCAATATCACATCCCAATCGGTCAAAGCGCCGATCCCGGCCCTGGGGCTAAGCAACGCGGCGCGCACCGGGTTGACGGGCTATGTCGCCGGAACCGCGCGGCAGGTGGCGCCGTCTGGCGTGACCATCAACAACTTGCTGCCGGGAATACATGCGACGGACCGGGCGGTTTCGCTCGACACAGGTGTGAGCGAGGCGCAGGGGATTTCGATGGACGAGGCGCAAGCGCAGCGGGCCGCAACCATCCCGGCACGGCGCTATGGCACGCGGCAAGAATTTGGCGCGACCTGTGCCTTCCTGTGTTCGCAGCATGCGGGCTACATGGTCGGACAGAATGTGCTGCTGGACGGCGGTGCGACCAACGCCACGATCTAGGGTCCTGACCCTAGGCTCACATCTGCGTCAGAGGCGGGAATGATGCTCGCCTTTGACGCGCGCCGCAGGTAGGTGTCTGGCAACTTAGCTAACACCCGGACCCTTCCCCAACATGACCAGCCTTGCAATCACCGGCCTTCTTGCCGCGATTATTGTTGTCTCCTTCCTTGTGGCGCCGCGTCGCGCGGGCGTGGAAGGGTTTTTCAACGGGCAGATCGACGGGCGGGCGCCGGGGTTGTTGGTGCTGGTGCTGAGCCAGGTCACCACGTGGATTTTTGCGCGCTCCCTGATGAATGCGGCGATCCTTGGCTACTATTACGGCTTTCCCGGCACGCTGGCCTATGCGGCCTATTACCTGTCGTTTTTGACGGGCGGCTATATCGTCGGCCAGCTGCGGCTGCGCGATGCGGGATCCGTGCAAGGATGGCTGCGGGCGCTGTTTGGCAGCACGGGCGCGCAGAGCTACAATCTGGTGATCGCGCTGCGCCTTCTGTCGGAAGTCTTCGCGAATTTGCTGGTCGTGGGGCTGATCTTTGCCGCCGTCATGCCCGGCGTTATGGGCGCAGGCACGGCGGCGATCATCGTCGTGGCGGTGCTGGGTCTGGCCTATTCGGCATGGGGCGGGTTGTCGGCGGCGCTGCGGACGGATGTGGTGCAGATGGTGGCGTTTCTGGCGGTGTTTGGCATTGCTTTCGTGACGCTGGTGGCCTCGCCCGAGTTTTCCTTTGCGGCGATCCTGACTTCTGAGGGGGCCAGCGGCACGCGCCCCGGCTGGGTCTTGCTGGCGGTTGCCTTGTTGCAGGTGTTTTCCTACCCGGCGCATGACCCGGTGATGATGGATCGTGGCTTTGTGGCCGACCAAGCCACCACGCGGCAATCGTTCATTCATGCGTTTTGGGTGTCGACCCTGTGCATCATCGGTTTTGGGTTTTTCGGGATTCATGCAGCCAATCTGGGCGCATCTTATGAGGGCCAATTGCTGGGCACTTGGGCGGAGATGTTCCCGGCCTGGGTGTTTGTGCTGTTGATGGTCTCGCTGCTGGTGTCGGCCTTGTCGACGCTGGATTCGGCGCTGAGTTCCGCTGCGCGGCTGGTGGTTGAGGAGCTGGGCTGGGCCAAGAGAACACTGAACGGCGGACGCATCACGATGGTCGTATTCATGGTGCTGGGCGGTGCGCTGACGCTGTGGGGTAACGCGACCTTGTTTGACGCCGTGGCGGTCAGCGGCACGGCGTCGATGTTTCTGACACCGGTGATGATTGCGGTTTTCGTGTTCAACTGGCGGGTCGCGCTTTGGGCCTATCTGGTGGCCTTTGCGGCGGCGATTGCGGGCGCCTTTGTCTATTTCGCGCGCGGCTGGGACGCGGTGTCCTGGCTTTTGCCCGAGGCCCATAAATACGAGCAGCTTTTGGCGATCTGCATTGCGGTGTTGCTTGTCGGGTTCGCGGCTGTGACCTTGGGGCGCCGCAGGGTTGCCGCCTAAGCGCGCGGCTGCTATCTGGTCGCGATGATTATCTGATTGTTTTCATCAGGTAACAAGAAGAGGCAGCGCGTGACCCCCAGGCTGGAACTGAAAAACATCACCAAAACCTATGGTGGCGCGCGCGTGGTCGATGACGTGTCTCTGGCCATTGCGCCGGGTCAGGTCACCTGCCTGCTGGGGCCGTCGGGATGCGGCAAATCCACGACCTTACGGATGATCGCAGGCGTGGAGCGGCAGACGAGCGGCGAGATTTACTTTGACGGCGAGCTGATTTGCGGCCCCGGCCGCAGCCTGCTGCCCGAAGAGCGCCCGATTGGGCTGATGTTTCAGGATTTCGCGCTGTTTCCGCATCTGAGCGTGGCGCAGAATGTGGGCTTTGGCGTTGAGGCCTCCAAGGCGGATACGCGCAAGCGGGTGGCGCAGCTGCTGGAGCGCGTCGGCATGGAGGCGCATGCGGACGCCTACCCACACCAACTGTCGGGCGGCGAGCAGCAGCGCGTGGCGCTTGCCCGCGCCATTGCCCCGCGCCCCAAGATCATGCTGATGGATGAGCCGTTTTCGGGGCTGGACAACCGGCTGCGCGACGGCATTCGTGACGAGACGCTGACCGTGCTGAAAGAAGAAGGCGCGGCCGTGCTGCTGGTCACGCATGAGCCCGATGAAGCGATGCGGATGAGCGACGAGATTGCCCTGATGCGCGGCGGCGCGATTGTGCAACGCGGCAACCCCTACAACCTGTATAACGCGCCGATCGACAAGCAGGCGGCAGCGTTTTTCAGCGATATCAACGTGATCCACGGGGTGAGCACCGGCGCGCTGACCGAGACGCCGTTTGGGCAGTTTCTGACGCCGGGGTTGAAAGACGGCCAACCGGTGGAGATCATCATCCGCCCGCAGCATTTGCGCATTGATTTCGACCGCAAGGGGCGCGGGCCGAACGCCACACCACAAGAAGGCGTGCCTGCGCGCGGCATCGTGAAGCGGGCCCGGTTTATGGGGCGCGAAAGCCTGGTTGAGTTCGAGATGGAGTTTGACGGCTCCGTCCTGACGGCGACCGTGCCAGCGGTCTTTTTGCCCAAGCCCGGAACGCCGCTTTGGCTGACGATGCGGCGGGACCGGTGCTTTGTGTTTGCGGAGCGGGCCTAACGGGCTGTGTTTCGGCTGTTGCGCCTGATGGGCGGGCAGGCGAGACCAGCCCCGAGGGTCTGGCGCATCGCGGCGGGGTAGCGCCTCCGGCGCTGAGTCTGGCTGGCGGTGGCACTTGCGCAGGATCGGCTGCGCGTCTTTCTTGCTGAGAATGTGTTGGTTTGTTTGGCGCGCGGCGCGCGTCAGGTCGTGACTTGGAGCGTTTCCAGGCCGTGGAAGTGGTAGACATTTGCAAAGCGCGCGGGGGCGTCAAGCTTGAGCGCGGGGCAGCGGGCGAAGAGGATCGGGATTGCGGCGGCGATTTCCATCCGCGCGAGCGGCGCGCCGACGCAGAAATGGATGCCGCCGCCGAAGCTGGTATGGGTTTTGGCGTTGCGGTTCGGGTTGAAATTTGCCGGGTCTGTGAATGCAGCGGGGTCGCGGTTGGCGGCAGCGAGGAGGAGCCCGATCTGGTCGCCTTTTGCGAAGCGGTGCCCATGCAGCGTGACATCATCCATGGCGAAGCGGGTGAACAGGTGCAGCGGCGGGTCGTGGCGCAGGGCCTCTTCCGTGAAATGCGAGCCGTCCTGAGGGCGGATACCGGTTTTGAGGCAGGTCAGGATCGCGTTGCCCAGCGTGTGCACCGTGGCCTCATGGCCCGCGTTAAGGAGCAGGATGCAGGTGGTGATCAGCTCATCGGTTGAGAGTTTCTGGCCGTCTTCCTCAGCGGCGATCAGGCTGGTGATCAGGTCGTCTTTCGGGGTGGCGCGGCGCGCGGTGACGTAGGTTTTCAGGAAGTCGGAAAATTCGGTGGCGGCGCGGCAGGCGGCGTCCTCATCCGCGCGGGTGCGACCGGCCTGATACATGCCGACCATGGCGTTGGACCAGGCCAGCAGTTGCGGGCACATCGCCTCCGGCACGCCGAGAAGGCGGGCGATGATGATCACCGGCAGCTTTTGGGCGTAATGCGTGAGCAGGTCGAACGGGCCTGTTGGGAACGCATCGATCAGGGCGTGGCAGAGCGCGTCAATCTCAGGCTCAAGGGAGCGCAACCGGCGCGTTGTGAAGGCGCGCAGCACCAGCCCGCGCAGGCGGGTGTGGCGGGGTGGTTCCAGCTCCAGCATCGAATGCGCCTCGACCGCATAAAACGGCGCGAGCCGGTCGGGGAAGCTTAGGCCCATCGGGTTTTCACGGCCAAATCGGCGGTCGCGCAGCATGGCGCTGACCACGGCGTGGGACGCTGCGACGGGCATGTCATACTCCGTCCACCAGACAAGCGGGCCATACGGGCGCAGCCGGTCGTAAAACGGGTAGGGGTCCTGGACGAAAGCGTCGTCGGTTGGGGATTGGGTCACGCGGTGCATGGGCATGGTATGTGAAATGGGGATAGCCAAGGCAAGCCCGCTGATTGTAAGCTGAGCATTCATTTTTGAAGGACCATCGATGCGCCCCCGTGTTCTTGCCATCTGCGCCTATTTGGCGGCCCTCGCGGCGGTGTCGCTGGGGGTGTGGTGGATCGCGCTTGGGGCAGCGTTGGGGCAGCTGGGTGAGCAGGGACGCGCGGACTTGTCATTGGCTTCCGACAGGTTGGTGAGCCAGTTGCAAAGCTACCGAGGGTTGGCGGTTCTGTTGTCGGAGCACCCGACGCTAGTGCCACTCGTCACCGGCGGCGCGGTCGATATGGAGGCGGCACAAAGCATCCTGATACGCACAGCGGGTTTGACGCGGTCGCTGGAAATACTGGTCGTGGATGCCGCGGGACAAGTCGTGGCGCAATCGCATACCCGCGCCCGCGCGCCAAGCCTGGCGCAGACGCCCTTTTTTGAACGCACGCGACAGGGCGGGCTGGGCGCGATGCACGCGGAGATTGGCGCGAAAGGGCAGCGGTCTTTCACCTTTGCTGCGCCCGTTTTTGGGGCCGGGCGCAAAGCGGCGGGGGCCGTTGTCGTGTCAGTCAGTTTGGCAAGTCTAGAGACGGATTGGCGGGCCTCGCCGCAAGTGGTGTTTTTCACGGATGCGGCGGGCATTGTCTTTGTCAGTAACCGCAGGCAGCTTTTGTATCAGACGCGTTCCCCGCTGGACGGTTTGCAGGCGGCAAAAAAACAGACCGGCGCCTACCGCATCGACACGCTGCGCAGCTTCGTCCCCATCCGGTCAGAAATTTGGGGCGGGGAGGAGCTTTGGGCGCAAAATGAGGTGTCCTACATGCCCGAGCGCGCGCTGCATATCACGCGGTCACTGCCCTTGTTGAATATGCATGGCGAGATCCTGATCGACAGCGCCGATGCCGAGCAATTGGCGCTTTTGCAGGCCTTTGCCGCAGCCGCGATTGGGCTGATTGTCGGCGCGGTGATATTGTTCTTTGTGCAGCGCAGGCAGGCCGTGCTGGATCTGCTTGGGGTTGAGGCAGAGGCCAATGCGCGGCTGGAGGCGCGTGTCACGGAACGCACCGCCGCCTTGCAGCAGGCGCAACAGGACTTGGTACAGGCCGGCAAACTGTCTGCCTTGGGGCAAATGTCGGCCGGGATCAGCCATGAGCTGAACCAACCGCTGATGGCAATCCGGTCTTTTGCCGAAAACGGGGCGGAACTGCTGAAGCGCGGCAAGGCTGAGCGTGCGGGCGACAACCTGAACCGCATTGGCGATCTGGCGCACCGGATGGGGCGGATCATCAAGAACCTGCGCGCCTTTGCCCGGCAAGAGACGGAGCCTTTCGGCAAGGTTGAAATCGGTGCGGTGCTGGACGCGGTGCTGGAGCTTTTCGCGACGCGCCTGCAAGACGAGGATGTGCGTGTGCATCTTGATAAGCCGGATGGGCCGGTTTTCGTTCATGGCGGCGATGTGCGTTTGCAGCAAGTGGTGATCAACCTTGTCGGCAACGCGTTGGACGCGATGGAAGGCCGCGACGCGCGAGCGCTGTTTGTCACGGTCAGCCCGGGCGATCCGACCTGGCTGACGATCCGCGATAACGGGCCGGGGCTGGCGGACCCGGAGAAGGTTTTTGATCCGTTCTACACCACCAAAGAGGTTGGCAAAGGCGACGGTTTGGGGCTGGGCCTGTCGATTTCCTACGGCATCGTGCAAAGCTTTGGTGGTGCTATCCGGGGGCGCAACCATCCCGAGGGCGGCGCCGAATTCGCCATTGAGTTGCAGCCCGCAACAGAAGAGGAGGAGGCCGCATGAGCGACAAGGTTTTGCTGATTGACGACGAAGCGCCTGTGCGCGCGGCGCTGGGCCAAACACTGGAATTGGCGGATTTGCAGCCAATCCTTGCGGGCTCTTTCATCGTGGCAAAGGATCATATCGACCGCAACTTTGACGGGGTGATCGTGTCTGACATCAGGATGTCCGGGCGCGACGGGTTTCACGTCTTGGGGTATGCGCGCGCCGTCGACCCGGACCTGCCGGTGATTTTGCTCACCGGGGAGGGCGACATACCGATGGCCGTGAAAGGCATGTCGGAAGGGGCATTTGACTTTCTGGAAAAGCCGTGCGCCACAAAACAGCTTCTGGAGGTGGTGACCCGCGCATTGAAAGCCCGGCGCGATGTTCTGGCCGTGCGCAACCATGCGGTGGCCGCTGAGGCGGGCGACGCCGCATCGCGGATGCTGCTGGGCATCTCGGAGCGGTCCGAACAGCTGCGGTTGCGGGTGCGCCGCGTCGCCAAATCGGACGCCTCCGTTCTGATCATGGGGGAGCCGGGGTCGGGCAGCGCGAAAGTGGCCGAGGTCGTCCACCTGCTGTCTGCGCGCGCCCGCGCCGGGTTTGTGAAACGCGCAGGACTGGGGCTGACGCCCGAGCAGCTGCATGAGGCCCTTGTCGGTGCCGGGGCGGGTAGCCTTTACATTGACGAAGTCACCAACCTGCCTCAGGACACGCAATCGGCCCTGCTGAGCCATCTTGATACGGAGGAGGGCGCGCGCATCCTGGCCGCGTCCAACCAGAAATCGCGACTGGCCTCGGAGCGGCTGCTGCCAGAGCTGCGCTTGAAGCTGGCGGCGGCCAGCGTACGCATCCCGGCTTTGCGCGAGCGGGCCGAAGACATTCCGATCCTGTTTCGACACTACCTGTCGATTGCCTGCGAACAGGCCGATCTGGCCATGCCGCAGATTGGATCTGAGCAGATGGCGCGGCTGGTGGCCCATCCCTGGGACGGCAACACCCGCGCGCTGATGAACGCAGCAATGCGCTGCGCCATGGGCCTGCCCGAATTTGATGAGGTGGAGGAGCTGAGCCTGTCGGAACGGATGGCGCAGGTCGAACGCGTGATGATCGTTGAGGCACTGCAGGCCCATGATGGCCACGCCACCGAGACCGCCAAAGCGCTGCAGCTGCCGCGCAAGACCTTTTACGACAAACTGACGCGCCACGGAATCCGCGCCGAAGACTACCGCCGCCGCGCGCCGGAGGCCTAGCATCGCAATCCGTGCAAAGAAATTTGTTCAGTTTCGTGGCAGAGGCTTCATCATGACCAAATTGGGACCAATGACCCTCTGGCGCTTTGTGGCGACGTGGCTAAAATGACAGGTCTGGAGGCGCAGTGGACCCGATAAGTCTGACATTCGAAATGGGCGTGGTGTTGGGGCTATTGGCGCTGACGGTTGGGCTGTTCGTCTCCGAAATAATCCGCATCGATCTGGCCGCGATCTTCGTGATGGTGCTGCTGGGCGCGCTGAGCTACCTGCCGGGCCTGGGCAATTTGGCGGATGTGAACCATCTGTTTGACGGGTTCGCGTCCAACGCCGTGATCTCCATCATTGCGGTGATGATCATTGGGCTTGGGCTGGACAAGACGGGCCTGATGTCGAAGGTGGCGGGGCTGATCTTGAAAAAGGGCGGCACCACCGAAGCGCGGATCATCCCGATCGTGTCGGGTACGGTCGCGGTGATTTCATCCTTCATGCAGAATGTGGGCGCGGCGGCGCTGTTTTTGCCTGTGGTCAGCCGCATTTCGGCCCGCACGGGCCTGCCTTTGTCGCGGCTGCTGATGCCGATGGGGTTCTGCGCGATTTTGGGCGGCACGATGACGATGGTGGGCTCGTCCCCCTTGATTTTGCTAAATGATCTGATTGTGAGCGCCAATGACAGCCTGCCCGACGACCAGAAAATCGAGGAATTTGGGCTGTTCTCCGTCACGCCCGTTGGGATTTGCCTGATCCTGACCGGCATCGCCTATTTTGTCTTGCTGGGGCGTTGGGTGCTGCCCACTACGAACGAGAAGGAGGACGCCACGACTGGCCAATCTATGCAGGCCTATATGCGGCAAACCTATGGGCTGAACGCCGATATGTTCGAGGTCGTGGTGCCGGAAGGCAATATTCTGGTGGGCCAGACGCTGAACGACATTATGGATGCCCATCACCTGTATATTGTGGGCACGGATTACCGGGGCAAGAAAGTCGTGGCGCCGATGGTCGACACGCGGATCGAGACGCCGTGCCGGTTGGCGGTGCTTGGGCTGCGGCGGGTCGTGCAGGAGTTTTCTGACACATATGGGTTGGAGGTCTTGCCGCAGATCGACCGCTTCTCGGAGGATTTTGCGTCGACGAGCGCGGGTGTGGCGGAGATCGTGATCCCGCCCAATTCCAGCCTGATCGGGAAGACGCCGGGGGATGTGCGGATCCGGCAAACCTACGGGTTTTCGCTGCTGGCGATCCATCGCGGCGAAGAGGTTTTGAGCCTTGTTGAAACCGAAGAGCATGAGGCGTGCCGTCTGGGGCGCCAGGTGCTGCATACCGGCGACACGCTGGCGGTGCACACGACATGGGATTCACTTGCGCGGCGCAAATCTGACCGTGATTTTGTCATCGTGACCACGGATTTCCCGCAAGAAGAGCTGCGCCCGCACAAGGTCGCCTGGGCGTTGGGCTTCTTTGCGGTGGCGCTGGTGCTGGTGCTGTTTACCGATATGCGCTTGTCGCTATGCCTGTTGGTGGGCGCGGTGGGCATGATCATCAGCAAGGTTTTGACAGTGGACGAAGCCTACGGCGCCGTCAGTTGGCAGACCGTGTTTTTGTTGGCGAGCCTGATCCCCTTGGGGCAGGCCGTGCAGAACACGGGCACGGCGGGATGGATCGCGGCGCAGATTCTGACGCTGCTCGATGGTTGGCCGATCTGGGCGTTGCAGGCGGGTTTGGCGGTCTTGGCGACCGTGTTCACGCTGGTCATGTCCAACGTCGGCGCCACGGTGTTGCTGGTGCCCTTGGCTGTGTCAATTGCGGTGGCGGCAGGGGCCAGCCCCGCCATGTTTGCCCTGACGGTGGCGATTGCGACCTCGAACAGTTTCCTGATCCCGACCCATCAGGTGAACGCGCTGATCATGGGGCCCGCAGGTTACCGGGTGGCCGATTTTGTCAAAGCGGGCGGGGTCATGACAATTCTGTTTTTGATCGTCTCGCTAGGGGCTTTGAACCTGTTTTATTGAACGTCCTGCGTTCATCATGTTGGGGGTCTTGCGCTGCGCGCGCGAGGTTTTGCGCGGCCTGTCGGCCACGCGATAGTTGGGGGCGCTGCCCCCGTCCTGCGGACTCCCCGGAATATTTTTGAAACAATGAAGCGGATCAGGCGTTTTCAAGCGCCGTGATGATCGGTGAAAAATCTGATGCTTTGAGGGAGGCGCCGCCGACCAATGCGCCGTCCACGTTCGAGACGGCGAAGATGTCTTCGGCGTTGGAGGCTTTGACGGAGCCGCCATAGAGGATGCGGATCGATTTGCCGACGCCCGCGCCAAAGCGCTGTTCCAGCTTGGTCCGGATGAAATCATGCACTTCGCCGATTTGGTTTGTGGTGGGCACTTTGCCGGTGCCGATGGCCCAGACCGGTTCATAGGCGATGACGGTGTTTTCGGCCGTCAGCACATCGGGTAGGGAGGCTGCAAGCTGGCCTGCGATGATTTGCAATGTGTTGGCCGCCTCGCGTTCCTGAAGCGTCTCGCCGATACACACGACCGCCGTCAGGCATGCGGCATGGGCGGCTTTGGTCTTGGCGCGGATATCGGCGTCGGCTTCATTGTGATCAGTGCGCCGCTCAGAATGGCCGGTGAGCACATGGGAGGCGCCTGCATCCTTGATCATCTGGGCAGACAGATCTCCGGTATGAGCGCCGCTTTCCTGCGCGTGGCAGTCTTGCCCGCCGATCTGTAGCGGATGATCTGCAGCACTGACCACGGCGGTGCTGATCAGGGTTGCGGGCGGGCAAATCAGGATTTCGACGCTGGGATCAGGGTGGGTTTTGCGCAACGCGTCCAGCTCAACCAGGCTGCTGGCCAGGCCATTCATTTTCCAATTTCCGGCGGCGAGTTTTTTGCGCATGACGTTCTCCTGTTGGTTGGCGTGCAACCTTGCAAAGGGCCGGGCAGAGGGCAAGCGGGTTTTGGTCTGGCTTTAGGCGGTTTTGGTTCGCGTAAGCTGCGGGCGGCTTCGGGCGGGTCAGAGGAAGCTGAGCGCGCGGCGGGCGAGGGCTTGTGCCTCCGCCGGGTCGTCGAGATAGGCGTCGGGCAGGGTCCAATAGGGCATTGAGACGGGCTTTTTGCCTTCGCGCTGATAGGTCCAGCGTTGGCCGCCAAGCTCTTCTATTTCCTGCACAAAATCGCCTTGTGCCTTGATAAAGAGTTGCCCGTCCGAGTAGAGCAACGCGAAGATCGTGCCGTCATGGTAAAGGCAGAGCCCACCCATCATTTTGCGCGTGGAGATGGCGCCGAGGCCTTCAAACAGCTCTGTGGCGAAGTCGATATCGGCCTCAGACACCGCCATCTGCGGTCAGGGTTTGGCGAAGAGCGTGTCGTCGAACTTGATGCTCTCGCCGCAGCCGCAGGCCTCGGACACGTTGGGGTTATTGAATTTAAAACCGCTCTCTAACAGGCTGGTTTCATAGTCAATTTCTGTGCCGAAGAGAAACATCTGCGCCATAGGGGCGATCACCACGCGGGCGCCGTCTTGTTCGACCGCCTCGTCATGGGGGCCCAGCTCATCGACATAGTCCATGGTGTATTCCATGCCGGCGCAGCCGCCCTTTTTGACGCCTATTTTCAAGGCCTTGTGGCTGCCTTTTGCCAAGAGCTTTGCAATCTGCGCGGCGGCGGCAGGCGTGATATTGACAGCTTGTTGACCTGGGATGAACATCACATGAACCCCAATTCCAGCTTTGCTTCATCAGACATCATTTCCATGCCCCAGGGCGGCTCCCACACCAGTTCGACGTTGACGGATTTGACGCCTGGAAGAGGTTCGATCGCCTCTGCGACCCAGCCGGGCATTTCGCCTGCAACAGGGCATCCGGGGCGGTGAGCGACATCAGCACATTGACGTCGCTATCGGCATTGATGTCGATTGTGTAGATCAGGCCCAGATCAAAGATGTTCACAGGGATTTCAGGGTCATAGACCGAGCGACACGCCTCCACGATGTTTTCGTGCAGCGGGTGGTCCGTCGAAGACGGCTTGATCAAAGGGGTCCCTTCGAGCGGCGTTTGGTCGTTCATGTCAGATATCCAGTGCGGGCCATGGCGGCATTGTTGAGCGTTAATGTAGGGATTGAGGGGCGCGGCGTCCAGAGGCGGGTCGGTCAACTTTTGCGAAAGTGACGCAAATGCCGGACTATGGAGCGGCAGAACTGGCCCTATACAACGGGTCAGCGCGCGCCTAGCGTCGCGCTTATGTCGCAACCCACATCTCTTGATAGCCGCTATTCCTGGGCGCGGCTGGCGATCACGCTGGCGATTGCGCTGGTGGGCAATGCCGGGATGTGGGCGATCATTGTGATCATGCCAGCGATGCAGGCCGAGTTTGGCGTCGACCGGGCGGATGCGTCGCTGCCGTATACGCTGACGATGATCGGGTTTGCGCTGGGAAATCTGGTCTTGGGGCGCGCCGTTGACAGGTTTGGGGTCTGCGCCTGTGTGATTACCGCGACCGTCCTGTTTTCGAGCGCCTTTGGATTGGCGGCACTTGCGCCGTCGATCTGGCTGATCACGGCGCTGCAATTTGCCATCGGGTTTGGGTCATCGGTGTGCTTTGGGCCGCTGATCGCGGATGTGTCGCATTGGTTCTTTCGACGGCGCGGCATTGCGGTCGCGATTGCGGCCTCGGGCAACTACCTGAGCGGGGCGATTTGGCCCATCATTCTGGCGCCTATTCTTGCGGGCGACGGGTGGCGGGCGGCCTATGTGGTTCTGGCGCTTGTGAGCCTTGTGACGATGATCCCGCTGGCCCTGCTGCTGCGCCGGGCGCTGCCAGAGGAGGCGCGTGCGCGGGCGGAGGCGTCAGCCGCGCAGAACCGGCGATCTGTGCCGTTTTCGTCGCGGACACTGGTCTGGCTGCTGGGGATTGCGGGCATTGGCTGCTGCGTCGCGATGTCGATGCCGCAGGTCCATATCGTGGCCTATTGCGTTGATCTGGGCTACGGGCCTGCGGTGGGGGCGGAGATGTTGTCGCTGATGCTGCTGGGCGGGGTGGTGTCGCGGATCATCTCGGGGCTGCTGTCGGACAGGCTGGGCGGGGTTGTGACCTTGCTGATCGGCTCTACGCTGCAGATGATCGCGTTGTTTTTGTATCTGCCGTTTGACGGGATGGCGTCGCTTTACCTGATCTCATTGATTTTCGGCCTCAGCCAGGGCGGGATTGTCCCCGCCTATGCGGTGATCGTGCGCGAATACCTGCCCGCGCGGGAGGCGGGCGCCAAGGTGGGTTTTGTGATCATGACGACGATCTTTGGCATGGCGATTGGCGGCTGGATGTCGGGGTGGATCTACGACCAGACCGGGTCCTACGTTTTGGCGTTTTTGAACGGGATTGGGTGGAACGGGCTGAACGTGGCGCTGATGGTGCTGCTGCTGATGCGGTCGCGCAGGGCGGCGCGGCCAGCCTAGTGCGTGGCTTGCATGTCCCCAGCAATTCGCCCTAATGGGCGGCCATGACCAAAGCATTCTCCTTCGCCGTTCACGCAACTGATGGCCGCGCCCGGACCGGGCAGATTGACACCCCGCGTGGCGAGATCAGAACGCCTGCTTTCATGCCCGTGGGCACTGCTGCCACCGTAAAGGCAATGATGCCTGAGAGCGTGCGCGCGACGGGCGCTGATATCTTGCTGGGCAATACTTATCACCTGATGCTGCGCCCCACGGCGGAGCGCATCGCCAAGCTGGGCGGGTTGCATAAGTTTATGAATTGGGACCTTCCTATTCTGACCGATAGCGGCGGGTTTCAGGTGATGAGCCTGAGCGATCTGCGCAAACTGACCGAGGACGGCGTAACGTTCAAATCCCATATCGACGGGTCGAAACACATGCTGAGCCCGGAGCGGTCTATGGAGATCCAGAAGCTTTTGGGCTCTGACATTGTGATGTGTTTTGACGAATGCCCTGCGCTTCCAGCGACGCGCGACCGGATTGCTGAGTCCATGGAACTGTCGATGCGTTGGGCCGCGCGGTCACGTGACGCGTTTGGCGACCGGCCCGGATATGCGCTGTTTGGTATTCAGCAAGGCGGGCTTGAAGAAGACCTGCGCGCGCAAAGCGCTGAGGCGCTGCGCGAGATTGGATTTGAAGGCTACGCTGTGGGCGGCTTGGCCGTGGGCGAAGGGCAGGAGGCGATGTTTGCCTGTCTGGACTACGCGCCGAACCAACTGCCCGAGGACAAACCGCGCTATCTGATGGGGGTGGGCAAGCCGGATGATCTTGTGGGCGCGGTGCAGCGCGGGATCGACATGTTTGACTGCGTGCTGCCGTCACGGTCTGGCCGGAACGGGCAGGTGTTCACGCGGCGCGGGGTGGTAAACATCAAAAACGCGCGCCATGCGGATGATCCGCGCCCGTTGGACGAGCAGTGTAGCTGCCCGTGTTGCAGCCAATATTCGCGCGCCTACCTGCACCATGTGTACCGCGCGAATGAGATCATCGCCTCGATGCTGCTGACATGGCACAACCTGCATTATTATCAGGAGCTGATGGCGGGGATGCGCGCTGCGATTGCCGCCGGTGATTTGGATGGGTTTGTGAAGAGTTTCCATGACACCCGCGCGATGGGCGATATCGACCCGCTGTAAATCACGCGCCTAGGGTCAGGACCCATTAATCCTGCACCGCTGGCGTCAAAACCGCGATGTTTCAGTGGTTTGAGACATGCCGCAACTAACGGGTTAATTGCAAATGGCTCACGCTGCTGAAACGAAGCGGTTTTGTCGTCCTTTGGATTTGACAGATTTTCCCTGTGAGTTTCGTTACATCAGCTTGAAATTCAACAAGAGTTCCTGCGCAGATGTGCCTCATCACAGGAAAAATCTGTCAAACCAGCGGCGTAGGATTAATGGGTCCTGACCCTAGGTCCAGTGCATTTTCCGGCGCGGCATCGCGGCCGTGATCCAGATGCGCGCGTTTTCCACCGCCTCATCCGTGGGGAAGGCGGATTTGGGCAGGATTTGTAACCCATGCTTGCGGTGAAAGAGAAATATGTAGTCCGGCGTTTCGGCGTAGTTGGCAAAGGCATTGAGGGGGATGTTCAATGTTCCGGTCTGCGATGTCGTGATCAGATTGGATTCGGTGAGCCGGATGTCGACCGGGCCGGCATAGTCTGTGCGGCGCCGGTAACGGCGGCGCCAGAGCCAGCTGCGCACTGCCCCAAATCCCGCCAAAAATGCAGCTGTTGCGACGCAGACCAAACCTAACGGATGGCCGACCCAAAGCAGGCCCAATCCGCATACCAACAGAGCGATTGAAAGTACCCAGAGCCCGCGTGGCCCAAAGCCGCGATAGGACCAAATGACCCGGGCTGCGCGCATGAATGCGGCTTCTGTCATCGTGTGGCTTAGGGAGATGTCTTCCATTGGCGCGACCCTAAGAACCGCTGGTCGCGGAGGCAAGCGGCAGCGCGATATCTGTCTAGATCACGCGCCTATTCAGCCGCATGCGACAGCGGTTTGGTTACGCCAGAGCCGTCGCCGTAGCGTGTGTCCAGAAGCTCGACCAGTTTGTCGCTTTGGTGTCCCAGCGGGTCATCAAACCAGCGTTCAATCAGGTGGTTCAGGGCGAGGCCATTGCGTTCTTCATAGGCGATGAGGGTGCAATTGGCGCGGTCGGTCACTTCGACTTTGAAGGTGAAGATGCCGTCAACCAACGTGCCGTCGGCCTCTTGCCCTTCAAAATAGAACCGGCACGACCGCGGCGGGTCTTTTTCCAGGAATGTCACATCGTACCAAGCCTTGCCGGCGCGGCGCGCCTTGAAGTTGATGCGGATCGTGTCCTCATCATCATCGCTGGCCTCATAGCTTTCGATGGACCGGGTGCAGTTGTCTTTGGGGGCTGCCTCACCGGGAATGCAGTGTTTCCAGACCAGTTTGGCGGGATAGGGGAAATCGCTGGAATGGCGCGACCTGTGCGTGATCCTGCGGCCCAGGGTTTTTGACAAACGGCTGCGTAACAGCATGTATAACAGGGTAAAGACCGCCAGAAACGCTGTAAGCGAGAATGCGACTGCAAAATTTTCGTCTGAGGCATAAACGATTGCGGCGGTGGTCAGAAGCCCGGAGACCCCCGCGATTTCCAACACGCCACGTTTGCCCGGCTTGATGGCATAGAGCGCAAAGGCCAGCCCGAGGAACAACACAATGGCAAGGGCGAAGAAGGCCAGGTTCGCGACCTGTCCGAAGCCAAGCCCGGCACGTGCGAAGACGGACAAGCTGAAACAGGCCATCCCAAATGAGAACAACCCGAAACGTTTGTGGTGACGTGTTAAGACTTTGAGCATCAATTGGCCCTAAAAACTCGTTCAGATGCATTAATGGCCTACATTTGAGGCGCGGTTTGGGCAGTGGTCAGGCAAATAGTGACAATTTTCTACAAATTGTGGCGTCTGCGGCCCTTGTGATTAACGAACCCTTAGGGGCAAAGTAGATGAAAGAAAATTGGTCGGTTGAAAGCCGGTTTGCGCCACCCCATTTGGTGTTAAACGGGCCTAAATCACTGAGTTGAGGCCAAAACCCAAGAGGGGATCGCCCGAGCGTTGCCGCCAAGCGGGACCAGACGCCTTTCGAGGCCGTGGCGATCTTGCCAAGAAGGAAAAGAAATGAGCATGACTGAAGAAAACGGGACCTTTGACAATTCATTCCCGGTATTGCCACTGCGCGATATCGTGGTGTTCCCGCATATGATCGTGCCGCTTTTTGTTGGGCGTGACAAATCCGTGCGCGCCCTTGAGGAAGTGATGAAAGACGACAAGCAGATCCTGCTGTCGGCGCAAATCGATCCGTCCGTTGATGACCCTGACACGAACGGGATTTACGAAGTCGGTGTGCTTGCGAATGTGTTGCAGCTTTTGAAGCTGCCCGACGGCACTGTCAAAGTGCTGGTCGAAGGGCGTTCGCGCGTGCAAATCCTTGATTTCGTTGAAAACCCTGACTTCTTTGAAGCCAATGCGGTTGAGCTGGGCGAGACACAGGGCGACGACACAACGCTCGCCGCTTTGGTCAAATCGGTTGGCGAAGAATTTGAGCGTTACGCCAAGGTCAAAAAGAACATCCCTGAAGACGCTTTGTCTTCTGTCGCGGAAACCGATGAACCGGCGCGTCTGGCCGATTTGGTTGGTGGACATTTGGGTGTTGAGCTGGATCAAAAACAGAACCTGCTGGAAACGCTGAGCGTCACTGAACGGCTTGAGAAAGTCTACGGGCTGATGCAGGGCGAAATGTCGGTGCTGACCGTCGAGAAAAAGATCAAATCGCGCGTCAAAACCCAGATGGAACGCACGCAGCGCGAATATTATTTGAATGAGCAAATGAAGGCCATTCAGAAGGAGCTGGGCGACGGCGAGGATGGCCAGAACGAAGTGGCTGAGCTGGAAGAGCGCGTTTCCAAAACCAAGCTGTCGAAAGAGGCTTTGGAAAAGGTTCAGGGCGAGATCAAAAAGCTCAAAAATATGAGCCCGATGTCGGCTGAAGCCACGGTTGTGCGCAACTATCTTGACTGGATGCTGGGCATTCCGTGGGGCGTGCGAAGCCGTGTCAAAAAGGATTTGGCCAAGGCGCAAGCCGTGCTGGATGATGACCACTATGGCCTTGAAAAGGTTAAGGAACGCATCGTTGAGTACCTTGCGGTGCAGCAACGTTCCAAGAAGCTGAAGGGCCCGATCATGTGCCTTGTCGGCCCTCCGGGCGTGGGCAAGACATCGCTGGGCAAGTCTGTTGCCAAGGCCACGGGGCGCGAGTTTATTCGCATCTCGCTGGGCGGTGTGCGTGATGAAAGCGAAATTCGTGGTCACCGGAGGACCTATATCGGGTCGATGCCCGGTAAGATCATTCAGGCGCTGAAAAAGGCGAAAACGACCAACCCACTGATCTTGCTTGATGAAATCGACAAGATGGGCCAGGATTTCCGGGGTGACCCGGCCTCTGCCATGTTGGAAGTGCTCGATCCTGAGCAGAACGCAACCTTTGCGGATCACTATCTGGAGGTCGAATATGACCTGTCTGATGTGATGTTCCTGACGACGGCGAATAGCTACAACATGCCGGGCCCATTGTTGGACCGGATGGAGATCATTCCGCTGGCCGGCTACACCGAGCAGGAGAAATCCGAGATTGCGCGCCAACATTTGATTGGCAAGCAGGTGAAGAACCATGGCTTGAAAAAGGGTGAGTTTGACCTGACCGATGAGGCGCTGATGGAGATGATCCGCGTCTACACCCGCGAAGCGGGCGTTCGGAACCTTGAGCGCGAGATTGGCAAATTGGCCCGTAAGGCCGTGACCAAGATCGTGCGCAAGGAGGTCGAAACCGTCACCGTGACCCCGGACAATTTGGATGATTTCCTGGGTGTGAAAAAATACCGCTACGGCCTTGCTGAGAAGGAAGATCAGATTGGTGTTGTGACAGGTCTGGCTTATACATCTGTCGGTGGTGAGTTGCTGTCGATTGAAGCTTTGCGCCTGCCGGGCAAAGGGCGGATGAAAACGACAGGTAAGCTTGGCGACGTGATGAAGGAGTCGATTGATGCGGCGTCTTCTTATGTGCGGTCGATCTCGCCCAAAATCGGGGTGAAACCGCCTGCATTCGACAAGCTCGATATCCACGTGCACGTGCCTGATGGTGCGACGCCAAAGGATGGGCCTTCTGCGGGTTTGGCGATGGTGACGTCTATTGTTTCGGTGCTGACGCAAATCCCGGTGCGCAAAGATATTGCGATGACGGGTGAGGTGTCGCTGCGCGGCAACGCGATGCCAATCGGCGGGTTGAAAGAGAAGCTTCTTGCGGCTTTGCGCGGCGGTATCAAAACCGTGCTGATCCCTGAGGAGAATGAAAAAGACCTGGCTGATATTCCCGACAACGTCAAAGACGGGCTGACGATCATTCCTGTGAGCCATGTCTCCGAAGTGTTGGAGCATGCTTTGATTTCGGCGCCTGTGGCTATCGAATGGGATGAGGCTGCGGAAGAAGCCGCCGCCGCGGCAGCTTTGGCGAAAGACGCTGCTGCCGGGGGCGCTGCTGCTACGCACTGACCTTAGACTAAGCAAAATGAAAAAAGGGCGCTCTGGTTGGAGCGCCCTTTTTTAGTTCGGGGAGGTGGCGCTATGCCGCGTCGGCTGTGTCATCATCAGATTTGGGGGCAGGATTGTGATTTCCCCTGCATCGGCAAGCGCGCGGATCGCGGATGTGATTTTACCCATCGCGGCCTCCCCCGCTTTTTTGTCGACGCTTTCAAGTTCAGCCATTTCTTCGCGCAGGGCGTCGGCCATCCGTTGCGAGATATTGTTAAGGATGAATTCTGATGAGGCGGCTTCGGTGTCCTTTGTGAAGGCGAGCGCGACGATCAGGTCTTCCTGCGCGACATCACGGGTCAGCTTGGCGATATCGACCTCACTGATGCGTGTCGCGATATCGGCGAAGGTGAAGATCTTGCTGCGTACTTGCGCACCGAAATCGGCGTCTTTTTCGGCGAGGGATTCCAAAACCTCGTCACGGCGGTCTGGGGAGGCTGCGTTCAGCAGGTTGGCGACGCGCAAAGCAGGCGCATCGCTAAAGGCTGTTGGCTTTTCCTGCGGGATCGCTTTGACCAGCATCTGACCGATCTGCCCCAGCAATTCGGGACTGACGGTCTTGGTGTTTTGCATGGCGAGCGCGAGCTCTGTCGCTTGGTCGGGCGGAACCCGGTCGAGAATCTCGGACGCTTTTTCGGGGTCGAGCTTTGACAGCACGACCGCGGCCACTTTCGCGTCTTCATGCGGGATCAGTTCGATCAGTTGATCGACGCTGAGCGTTGTGATGCGGTTCCAGGGCGAGGGGGCTGCGATCAGCCCCAACTGGCCGCGCAGATCGCTGACAACGTCGGGGTTGAGATGGTTTTCAAGCGTCTCAAGCGCATCGGTGACGGAGCGCGGAAAGCTGAGCCCAACCATCGACATATCCCGTTCGAGATCGGCAACCACGCTTGCGAGTGTCGCGCGGTCGACGCGGCCGAGTTCGACGAAATCCTGCATCAGGCGGGCCTGACCGCGTGGGCTGAGGCTGGACAGTGGAATGCTGCCGCCTTCCGACAAGATCATCTGGATAATGATGGCGGCTTTTTGAGGACCAGCAAGCGCGGGCAGATTGGCCGCGCCCGCGTCCGGTTTGTTTATAACTTTAGATTGCATCGCCGTGTTTCACCCCTTTGCGCAGGGGTATCAATGCCTTGAACGGGTTAAGAGACGGTTATGCAAAGGCGGCATCCGGGAGACCAGATGCCGCCAATTTTAGTCGAATAGGGCTTTAGTAATTCGTGCTGACGCCGGTATCCAAAGCAGATTTCAGCGCAAATTCAGCCCAGCTGTTGCGCCCGCCACGGGTGCGGATTTCGGCCAGCTGCAGTTTGGCGCCGGCGTGATCGCCGGCCTCGACCAGACCTTGACCCATATAGGAGCGCGCCAGAATGTTGTCGGCATTGGCTTCAAGCGCTGCGGTGTAGTAGCGCATCGCACTGTCCATATCGCCGGTCTTGCGGGCGATGAAGCCGCGATAGGTCAGCACACGTGTGTCGTCTTGCGCCATGGCACCCAGCACGTCGAGCGCGCGGTCGTATTGAGCGGCATATGCCAGCTCGCGCACGGCCTCGTAGCGTTGATCATCGCCTAGCAGCGACGAGGATTTATCGAGGCAGGCTTTGGTCTTTTCGTCATAGATCTGACCGGCCGCGCATTCGGTGGAGGTCTTGGTGGTTTTGGGCGGAGTGGAGCTGTCGGAGCCTGCGGCGAAAGCAATGCTTGGTGCCAGCAGTGCGGCGATGGCGAGGGATGTGAGGCGCATTTTAAAATTCCTTTGTGATGTGACTTGTTCGTTTTGACTGCCCCAAACTTAGGGCAAAAATCACAAAGGGCGATGCACATTAAAGTGCACCGCCCTTCGGGAATAATTCTGCTGTCTGGCGCGTATTACCCGGTTGGGTTGGCGATACAGAGGCCTTTGTCAGCGTCCCAGCTGCTGCCTGCCTGGCAGGACGCAGCTTGCTTGTGGTCGCCTCCGCTACAGCCCATGGCAAGCGCCACCGAAGGGGCGAGGGTCAGGGCCAGGGTCGCGGCAAGGATCTTGGTCTTCATTCTAACTCTCCTGATTTGCGTACCCAAAAGCTAGCACGCGAAGCGTGTTTGGCAAAATCACGAAATGCCGCAGGCAGATTGACCTAGCCAAAGACGCGTTTGAAGATCGTATCAACGTGTTTGGTGTGGTAGCCCATGTCGAATTTTTCGTTGATTTCCTCGACCGACAGCGCCTTGAGAACGTCCTCATCAGCGAGCAGCTCCTCGCGGAAATCTGTGCGGTGTTCCCAGACTTTGAGCGCGTTGCGCTGCACCATGGCGTAGGCATCTTCGCGGCTGACGCCAGCTTGGGTGAGGGCCAGCAGCACGCGCTGCGACATCACGAGGCCCGGGAATTTGTTCATGTTGTCGAGCATGTTGTCGGGGAAGATCAGCATTTTGTCGATCACGCTGGTGAGGCGCGCGAGGGCGAAATCGAGCGTGATCGTGGTGTCGGGGCCGATATTGCGTTCGACCGAGCTGTGGGAGATGTCGCGTTCATGCCAGAGGGCCACGTTTTCCATCGCGGGCACCACTGCCATGCGCACGACGCGGGCGAGGCCGGTCAGGTTTTCGGTCAGGATCGGGTTCTTTTTATGCGGCATGGCCGAGGAGCCTTTTTGGCCCATGGAGAAGAATTCAGCCCCTTCCAGCACTTCGGTGCGCTGCATGTGGCGGATCTCGGTCGAGATGTTTTCGATGCTGGACGCGACGACGCCGAGGGCAGCAAAGAAGGCGGCGTGGCGGTCGCGGGGGATGACTTGGGTCGAGATCGGCTCGGGCGACAGGCCGAGTTTTTCGCAGACATGTTCTTCGACGCGCGGGTCTACATTGGCGAAGGTGCCGATGGCGCCGGAAATAGCACCAGTGGAAATTTCATCGCGCGCGGTGCGCAGGCGGGTCAGGTTGCGGTCCATTTCGGCGTAGAAGCGCGCGAAGGTCAGGCCCATCGTGGTGGGTTCGGCATGGATGCCGTGGGAGCGGCCGACGCGCAGCGTGTCTTTATGTTCGATCGCGCGTTTTTTCAGGGCGGTCAGCAGACCTTCGACATCTGCGATCAGGATATCTGCGGCGCGCACGAGCTGGACGTTGAAACAGGTGTCGAGCACGTCTGAACTGGTCATGCCCTGATGGACGAAGCGTGCCTCATCGCTGCCGACATGTTCGGCCAGATGGGTCAGAAAGGCGATGACGTCATGTTTGGTGACGGCCTCGATCTCGTCGATGCGGGCGACGTCAAATTCGACATCTTTGGCCTTCCAGACGGCCTCAGCGTTTTCGCGCGGGATGACGCCCAGATCGGCCATGGCGTCGCAGGCATGCGCCTCGATCTCGTACCAGATGCGGAATTTGGTCTCTGGAGACCAGATTTTAACCATGTCAGGGCGGGAGTATCTGGGGATCATGAACAGCGCTTTCGTGATTTGTATCTGCGATGCGCGCGTCTTAAACCGCGCGGGCAGGGGTCACAAGGGAGAGACCGGCGATGTTCAAAGAGATGGCCTTGGTTTTGGCGCTGACCGGCCCCGTGGCCGCGCAAGACTGGGTAGCGCTGAGCGGGGCTGATCTGGAGGCGGCGCTGGACGACACGACCTTGCAATATGAGGATGCGCGCCAAGTTTTTTACAAATCGGGCCGAACGCTCTATGATCATGGTAGATCGTCCTGGGGATATTGGGCGGTGCGTGGCGATGCGTATTGCAGCCAGTGGCCACCCTCTGATGGGTGGGAGTGCTACCGGGTTGAACGCCACATTAGTGATGTAAGCTTAAGGTTTATTTCTCAAAGTGGCTTCGTCACGGAAGGGTTGATTGTGGAGTAAGTGCCGATGGCACAGGTACCCAAACTGGAAGAGTTCGAAGGCGCGTGGAGCCTGTCACGCGTGATCGAAGACCGCTTGTCGAACGCAAAGGGCGCGTTGACGGGCGAGGCTCAATTCGCCCGGCGCAGCGAAACTAGCCTAGATTATATCGAAAGCGGGTCGCTGAGTTTTGGCGAGCAGCCCCCGATGGTGGCCACGCGCCGCTACATTTGGGAAGCGGCAGATGGCAGAATTGTCGTTAAATTCGAAGACGGGCGCGATTTTCACGAGATTCGCACCGACCGGCTGATGCCCGACGCGGAACATTTCTGCGACCCGGACCTGTATCATGTGAGTTATGATTTTACGCGCTGGTCCGCGCGACGCCAAAGCTGGCGGGCGATGTGGCGCGTGAAAGGCCCGCGCAAGGATTACCGGATGCTGTCTGATTATACCCGGGTCGAGAGCGGATAAGGTGATCCAAAGGCGCGCGTGCCCGCGCATTCTAAATTCTGCCAGCGGCGCGTGATCGCTACGATCAGGGCGCTATTTATCTTCACGGGCCTTGAGATCGGCGAGCGATTTGCCTTGTTCTTCGACAAACAATTCGGCCAGCACTTTGAGCGACCGGATCCGGTCGACGCGAAACATGCGAAAATCGTTGCGCAGCTCGCACCAGCAGGACGCGGTCCAGACGCGGCCCCAATATTCCATCTGCAAGGGCCGGATCACCCGCGTTGACCGCGCACCTTTGTCATTGGCGTAGGTGATCTCCAGCTTCTGACGGGAGCGGATTGCCTTGCGGATTTGCGGCATGAAGCGGAACCCGGCGGCGGCGTCTTGAAACGGGTAGACCGCGAAGCCCCATCCTGAGGGCGGGGTCGAGCGGTCTTCGGGCAGCACGGCGTCGATTTTGGCGGAAAGGGTTTTGGCGGCCTGGCGCAGCTCATCATCGGCGGCTTCACCTACGACGGCCATGCCGAGATGCAGGGCCTCAAGTTCGGTCAGGGTTAGGTTCAACGGGGGCAGGGTGATGGGCGCGGTCATCATGTAGCCCATCCCCCGCTCCCCCGCGACAGGCACACCAGACAAGAGCAGCGTGTCCATATCGCGGTAGATCGTGCGCACCGATACCTCCAATTGCCGTGCCAGATCCTCGGCGCGGTGCAAACGCCCGTCGCGCAGGATCAAGATCAGGTCAAACAGGCGGTCGGTGCGGCGCATGTCAGCTGGGCTGCCAAAGAATGTGTTGGTGGGTCATGCTTAGGGTGGTCTCGTCAATTGCGCCGATCATGGCGGGTGCAAATTCCTGCGCCATGAACCCGTTTGCGGCGGCCTGTGCTTGCGCCATGCTGTCCCAGACGACGTAGTCGGTCCATTTCCCGTCTTCGCCTTTTGACAGGCTGCGCGACACGAAGCCGGGCAGGGCGCTGGAATAGGTGTGGCTTGGGGCGTTCAACGCCAGATAGTCGTTATCGGAGATGCCCGGCTTGAGTTTGAACTGCACGATTTCGGCGATTTTAGCGGCTGCGGAGTTAGTCATGTCGAAGGTCCTATGATTCTGTTTCGATATGGCCTTTGTCGCTCACCACTCCTGACATAAACCTGTCAGGAGCGTTTGTCCAAACGTGAAATTTCTGCGCAGGCCCGCAAAAACCCGCCCCAGAGCCAAAATTCCCCGCAATTGGCGCTTCCCGCAGAGGGGCGGAGGCCCTAAATATCACAACAGACAAATTCAACAGGGCGCGACCTGCGCCCCTGACGGGAGAAACATCATGTTCAACAATATTGGCCCGGTTGGCCTGATCCTCATCGCGGTCGTCGTGCTGGTGCTGTTTGGCCGCGGCAAGGTCTCGTCGCTGATGGGCGAAGTGGGCAAAGGCATCACGGCGTTCAAGAAGGGCGTTGATGACAGCAAGAACGAGATTGACGAGGCCGTGGCCGCCAAGGACGTCACACCGGAAGACGAAAAAGACAAAGCCTGATCCGCAATCTAAGCCGGGAGCGCTGATATGGGCGGAATAGGTGGCATGGAGCTGCTGATCATTGGGCTGGTCGCGTTGATCGTGGTTGGCCCCAAGGACCTGCCTGGCATGTTCCGCACGGTGGGGCAGTTCACCGGCAAGGCGCGGCGTATGGCGCGCGAGTTTTCCAGCGCCATGGAAGCTGCCGCCGATGATGCAGGCGTTGCTGATGTGACCAAGACCCTCAAGGCCGCGACCAACCCCAAGAAAATGGGGTTGGATGCGGTGAAAAAGGCGATTGACCCCAGCGACTACAAAGAAGGCTCCGCGACGCAGGCGCTTGCTAAGGATCGTGCCGAGGCCGCGAAGAAAATTCAGGAGGCAACCGCCAAGCGTGAGGCGGAGCGCCGCGCGAAAGAGGCGGCGGAGGCTGCGGCGCCGAAACCTGAGGCCAAACCGGCAGCCAAGAAAGCGCCCGCCAAGAAGCCCGCTGCAAAGAAAGCGGCGCCCAAGAAACCTGCGGCGAAAGCTGCCGCGGCCAAGAAGCCTGCCAGTAAAGCTGCTGCGAGCAAGGCCACGACAAGCAAGGCTGCGGCGAAAAAGCCAGCGGCGAAGAAACCTGCGTCTAAGAAAGCGGGATCATGAGCGACACCAACGCGACGCCGGACGAGATGCCGGAAGAGATGGAAGACAGCTCAGCCCCGCTGATCGAGCATCTGGCGGAGCTGCGCACGCGGCTGATAAGGTCTGTGCTGGCCTTTATCGTGGCCATGTCGATCTGCTTTGCCTTTGGCGGCATGATCCTGGATTTCCTGCTGATGCCGATTGAGAACACCATGCGCGCCTTGGGTAACCCGAACCCGGTGATGCAATACACCGCGCCGCAGGAATATTTCTTTACCCTGATCCGCATCTCAATGGTCGGCGGGCTTTGCCTGTCCTTCCCGGTGATTGCGTTTCAGCTGTGGCGCTTCGTAGCGCCGGGGCTCTATAAGCAGGAAAAGAACGCGTTTCTGCCGTTCTTGATCGCGTCGCCCGTGATGTTCCTGCTGGGCGCATCCTTCGCGCACTATGTTGTTGTGCCGCTGGCGATGCAGTTTTTCCTGGGCTTTGCGGACCTGCCGTCTTACTTCGCGACGCTGATCGCCTCAGAAGAGGTGGTCGAAGGTGCTGCGGATACCGGGATCGACATTGTCTTCAACGGCAAAGTCAATGAAAGCCTTGATATCACGTTGAAAATGATCGTGGCCTTCGGGCTGTGCTTCCAATTGCCTGTGTTGTTGACGCTGATGGGCAAGGCCGGTTTGGCCTCCTCCGCCGGGCTGAAAAACGTTCGCAAATATGCAATTGTCGGCATCCTGACGGTCGCGGCTTTGGTCACGCCGCCTGATGTGACAACGCAGCTTCTGCTCTTTGTGGTGGTGTACGGGCTTTATGAAGTCTCGATCTTCCTTGTGTCCCGCGTTGAGAAGCAACGCGAAGCGAAGCTCCGCGAAGAGGGGCTTTGGGACGAAGATGAGGATGAGGACGAAACCCATCCAGAGGATCGCGGGCCTTGAACGACGACGCACTATTGCGGATAGCTGAGGCGCTTGAGCGTGTTTCGCCGCCACCAGGCAAAACACCTGATTTCACGCAGGCCGCTGCCTTCCTGTGGCACGTCAGCCCAGACCGGTTGCAACCTGTCGAGGACGTCAAGCGCGTGCCGCTCGAGCTGCTTGTTGGGATTGAACGCGCGCGCGATACACTGCTGGCCAATACGGAGCAATTTGCCAAAGGCTTTGCCGCCAACAATGCGCTTCTTTGGGGCGCACGCGGGATGGGGAAATCATCGCTGGTCAAAGCGATCCACGCCCATGTCAGCGCCAGCCAGCCATTGAAGCTGATCGAGTTGCAACGCGAGGACCTTCCCTCCGTCGGCAGGTTGCTGACCGTGCTGCGCGCGGCGTCCGATACGCGGTTTGTGCTCTTTTGCGACGATCTGAGCTTCAGCCATGATGACGAGCATTACAAATCGCTCAAGGCGGTGCTTGATGGTGGCATTGAGGGTAGGCCAGAGAATGTGATCCTCTATGCCACGTCCAACCGCCGCCACCTGATGCCACGCGATATGATTGAGAATGAACGCGGCAGTGCGATCAATCCGTCCGAGGCTGTTGAGGAGAAGGTTTCCCTGTCAGACCGCTTCGGGCTTTGGCTGGGCTTCCACCCCTGCGATCAGGACGAATTCCTCGCGATGATCCGGGGGTATTGTGACGCTTACGGCGTGGATATCGATGCCGAGACCTTGCGCGCCGAGGCGGTCGAATGGCAGCAAACCCGCGGGGCGCGGTCGGGCCGGGTGGCGTGGCAGTATTTCACGGATTTGGCCGGGCGCCGGGGCGTCGCGCTGTAGCTTATTGCGAGAAAAACCTGTGATGAGGGGTGAGGAACATCACAGGTTTTCTTAATTCGATCGCTTGGAAATGACGTTCGTAAAACTCACTAAACAATACGTAAATATATACCTATTACAGGCTCATAATCGCCATCTCTGATGGCAGCAATGCGGGCGAATTTCATCCCTTTCGTGTTAAAAATACACTGAAAACGCCACAGGTCTTAACCAAAGGTTAACGTGAACGTTAACCAGTGGTTAATGGCCTGAAAGTAACCTCTTACTTGAAGTATTTTTGCGGATTAACGCTTTCGAATCCTTCGCGAATTTCGAAGTGCAGGAAGGCTGGCGAGCCGCTTCCGACTTGCGCAATTTTCTGGCCGCGTTTGACGGTGTCGCCCTTTTTGACGGTGATACCGGAGATATTGGCATAGACCGTCAGGACGTTGTTGGGGTGACGCATCACAAGGATCGGAACCTGTTCCGTGTCGCGCGTGATGGCTGCGACCGTGCCGTCAGCGGCGGCTGCCACTGGTGTGCCGGACGCCGCCGCAATATCGACGCCTTCATTCTTGCCCTTCTTATAGGGGCGAATAATTTCACCCGACACAGGCCG
Source organism: Litoreibacter sp. JB4-2 (assembly GCF_055693445.1). Lineage (NCBI taxonomy): Bacteria > Pseudomonadati > Pseudomonadota > Alphaproteobacteria > Rhodobacterales > Roseobacteraceae > Litoreibacter > Litoreibacter sp. JB4-2. The sequence goes on along the minus strand of NZ_CM146334.1, from coordinate 809,406 downwards.
CGCGAAAGCCGACGGCGCCGCTGCTTGCGGTTTCTTCACCTCAGGTGCTTTGGCCGCCGGGACGGGCGCAGGCAATGGTTTGGCGGCCGAAGGCGGTGTTGGGGTTTGTGTTCCCTGACCCGGTGCGGTTGCGGGGGCCGCTGCTGCGACGGGTGTTGGTTGTACGGCACTATCGACGACCGGGATCAGCAAGAACTGATCGACGCGCACGTCCAGATCGGGCCCAAGCCCATTCCAATCAGCCAGCGAGCGGACGGAAACCTTGTAGAGCCGCGCGATGGAATAAGCCGTCTCGCCGCGCTCGACCCGGTGGCGCAACGGCTCCGGGCCATCAATGCGTTTGGATGCCTGCGCAGGCGCAATCCCACCCTGTGCCGCTGGCGCGCGATCAATGGCGCTGGTCGCGATGTCGGAAATGTTGCCCGTGCCGGTTCCGCCAATAACGGCGGGGGCGGGCAAGGAGGCGGGCAGGGCGATCACTTCACCGCCGAGGAATGTGTCGGCGGGGTTCATGCCATTGAGCCCGGCGATTTCGTCCGGACGGCCACCCACGCGGTTGGCCAGCGTCGTGACCGTGTCACCCCGACGCGCCACAGCCACCTGATAGCTGGGGTAGGAAATCACGCCGCGCGCATCCGGCTCGGGCCGGTCCAGCGTCGCCTGACGCGCCGCGTCGGACGTATCCAACCCGCCCGCGTTGTTGCGCAGATCGAAGTCCAGATTTGCGATTGAATTGTTGATGGAGTCGCAGGCCGAAAGCCCGAACCCAACTGCCATGATTGGCAATATCTTGCTGAAACGCCTGCTCCGCATTGCTCTACCCTTATACCTGACCCGTATATTCGGGCCTTATGGTCTTTTACTCTTGCGCCAACCCTTCAAGCAAGGGGACAAATCGTACCGGCATAAGCTCTTGGTAATCAAAGCCTTGCTCAAGCCTCGTCACCTTGATGAGGTGCTGCACCGTGTCGGATTGGCCCACCGGCACCACCATGATACCGCCCAAGCGCAATTGCGCCAAGAGGGGGCCGGGCGCGTCCTCCGCCGCCGCGGTCACGATAATGCGATCAAACGGCGCCTGATCGGGCAGCCCGAAGCTGCCATCTGCGTTGAGCACTGTGATGTTGGTGATGTCCATCTCTTCGAACATGCGCTTGACCGGGCGGGTCAGCGCCGCGTGCCGGTCGACCGTGTAGACGCGCCGCGCCAGATGGCTGAGCACGGCGGCCTGATAGCCCGAGCCGGTGCCGACTTCGAGAACCTTGTCGCGCGAGGTCACGTCCAGCGCCTGCGTCATCAACCCCACCACGGAGGGCTGGCTGATCGTTTGCCCGCAGGCGATTGGCAGCGGCATGTCCTCATAGGCGCGGTCGGCGAAATGCCCGGTCACGAAGGCCCCGCGATCGACTTTTTCCATGGCCGTCAGCACGCGCGTATCCATCACGCCTTTGGAGCGTAGCGCGTAGAGGAACTGCATTTTGCGTTCCGCCTCGGACCCGGACGCATCGTTCATTTTAACGCAGCTTCCAATGCGGGCAGCTGGTCATGCGCGGTCAGATCGCAGCGCATCGGCGTGACGGAGATATAGCCATCAAGGTTGACGGTCGCGTCGGTGTTTTCGCCGGAGCTGACATTTTGCGGGTTGCCCTGGATCCACAGATATTTCCGGCCATTGGGCGGCAGATGCGGCTCAATCCCGAACCCACCCGATGGCCTGCGCCCCTGCGCCACCACCTTGTGCCCTTTGACATCCGCGCCGGGCACAGGCGGGAAGTTAACGTTATAGAAGGTTTGATAGCCCTGCGCATGGCTGTCGCCGCCCCACGCGCCATGTTCGAGAAGCGCGCGCACCACAGCGGCCCCGTGCTGGGCCGCGGCCTCAAACGGGTCAGCAAGCTGAGCATTGGCGGGGCCGAAATATTGCGACATCGCGATGGATCGGATGCCTTGAAGTGCTGCCTCCATACAGGCGCCAATCGTGCCGGAATACACCGTGTTCTCGGCGGAGTTATTGCCTTTGTTTACCCCCGACAGGATCAGATCGGGTGGGGCGTCAGCCATGACGTCATGGACGCCCGCCAGCACGCAATCTGCGGGCGCACCCTCGGCGGCGAAGGCGCGCTCGCCCATTTGCGCAATCATCGTGGGGTGGGCGTAGTTGATGCAATGCGCCACGCCTGACTTCTCGAACGCAGGCGCGACGGTCCAGACCTCACCTTCCGGGCCCGCGACTTCCATGGCGATCTGGTGCAAGACCTTGAGGCCCGGCGCGTTGATGCCATCATCATTGGTGATCAGAATGCGCATGGCATGAGCCCCTTTTTGCGGTTTCTCAAGACCTAGTGCAGCGGCGCGGCAGGGTAAAGTCAGCGCCGCGCGCTGAGGCCCGCAAATCCAAAGGTGAGCAGCGCAGCAACACCTGCGAGCCCGGCAATGACAGACGCGTTTTGCACATTCGCCACGCCAATCGCGGCAAACCCCCATCCAGCCGCCAAGCCGAAGGTCCAGATGCCGCGCGCGTTCCATTGGATGGCAGACACAAAGATCACGGCGGCAAACAGGGCGACTATGGCCCAGCCCCGCTCCGCAAACACGATGCCATAGCCTGCGCCCAGCAACCCAATCGAGACAAAGGATGCAGCGCTCAGCCAGCCCGCATAGAGCCCCAAGGGCAGTTTCAGGGCCCAAGACGGCGTTGCGGTGCTTGATCGCAGTAATGCGGCAATCGCGCCGCCTAGCATGACCCAGATCATCACCGTGGCCCAAACGGGGGATACAAGTGCTACGGGCAGCCAAAAGACGCCCACCGCCAGACTGACAAGCAGGGGTAGGCGGGCGGCATTCCAGCTCGGGTCATCGCGGTAGCGCAGGGCCCCAATCCCGGCGGAGACTATCAGCCACAGATAGATCGCGCCCCAAATGGCAAATGCGTAGCCTGCCGGTTGCACGGGCGGATTGCGTTGCGGGATCGGGTAGCGCTCGGGGTCGAACCCGCCGAATTCCGGGTTGAGAAAGGGCGACACCGCAAAGGCCAGGCTTGCAACCAGAACCAAACCTGCCCTCATACGTGCAACCTCGCTTTGATCTTCATTGTTTCAAAAATATTCCGGTGGGGTCTGGGGAGGCAGAGCCTCCCCAGCATCGCGGCGCGCGCAAGCGCGGCGCAATTCCTCAGACCAAAGTGCCAAACGGGGTCAAGGTCGACTTGCCACCCAGATAGGGATGCAATGCGACTGGCAGCTCAACGGAGCCATCCTGCTGCTGGCCATTTTCCAGCACCGCAATCAGGCAGCGCCCCACAGCCAGCCCGGAGCCATTCAACGTATGGACAAATTCCGGCTTGCCGCCGCCTTCGGGCTTGAACCGCGCATTCATGCGCCGCGCCTGAAAATCGCCGCAGACCGAAACCGAACTGATCTCGCGGTATTTGCCCTGTCCTGGCAGCCAGACCTCGATGTCATGGGTGCGGCGCGCGCCGAAGCCCATGTCGCCGGTGCACAAAACCACGGTGCGGTAGGGCAGCAGCAACGCCTCCAAAATGCCTTCCGCGCATTTGGTCATGCGGTCCAGCTCGTCGCGGCTTTCACCCGGATGCGTCACGGAAACCATCTCGACCTTCTCGAACTGGTGCTGGCGCAACATGCCGGCGGTGTCGCGCCCGGCGCTGCCCGCTTCAGACCGGAAACACTGCGAATGTGCGGTGTAGCGGCGCGGCAGGTAGCTTTGATCCATCGTTACGCCATTGACGATATTGGTCAGCGTCACTTCGGAGGTCGGGATCAACCACATGCCTTCGGTCGTTTGGTAGCTGTCTTCGCCAAATTTCGGCAGCTGGCCTGTGCCATACATCATCGCCTCATTGACCAGAACTGGCGCCCAGGTCTCGGTTAAACCGTTCTGTTCGGTATGCGTGTCGAGCATGAACTGCGCTAAAGCGCGATGCAGGCGCGCGACGGCGCCCGATAGCAGCACGAAGCGTGCACCAGCCAGCTTTGCGGCTGTCTCGAAATCCATACCGTCCTGAACCGATGGTAGAGCGTAATGCTCTTTCGGCTCAAACGGGAAGCTGCGTGGATTGCCCCAGCGATTGATCTCGACATTGTCGTCCTCACTGTCGCCGACGGGCACATCCTCAAAGGGGATGTTGGGAAGGCTCATCAGCAGGTCGGTGAGCTTCGCATCATCGGCCTTGGCGTCTTCGTTCAGCCGCGCGACGGCATCTTTCTTTTCGGCAACCAGAGCGCGCAGACGCTCAAATTCGGCCTCGTCCCCCTTGGCCTTCGCGGCGCCCACCTCTTTGCTGGCGGCGTTTTGGTCGGCTTTGGCGGCCTCGGCCTCTGCAATCTTGGCGCGGCGTGCGGCATCAATGGCCAACACGTCGGCGGATGAGATCTCGGACTTCCGCAGCTTCATCGCGGCATCAAAGACCTCTGGGGTCTCGCGGATCATGCGTATGTCATGCATGGCTCAAGTCCTTTTGATTATATCAGGTTATACGGGCCAAAGACCCATGCGGCGCTGATTAGAAGACCTGCGCGGCAATTGCTAGGGAAAGATGTCTGTGAAAATCTGGGGCAGGGTCTCCATATCGACACGCACGGCTACCCCTTTGATGTCGGCCTGCGATTTTCCGGTATTGGCGACGACGACGCCGACCAAATCCCAATCCTCGCCGGTTTTCTTCAACACAGGTCCACCTGATGTGCCCGATTTGACGCGGCAATCGAGCCCCAAAAAGCGCGCATCCTGCTGGATCACGGCGCAGCCCACATAGTCGACCAACGTGTCATTGCTGCCCTTTTGATAGCCCATCACGCTGACACCGCCGCTGGGGTCTGAGGGCATCGTCAGCGTGGCCGGCGCCAGATCAGAAATAGGGTGTCGCAACACCACCAATGCGATGTCGTAGGCGAACAGGTCGAGCGGTTCTTCCGCACCCGATTGCTTCAGTTCTAAATATTTCGGGTGCACGCGGATGGATTTGGCAAAGGAGGAGGCCGCGTCTTCGCCCTCATGCAGGCCCGCGCGAAACTGCACCCGGTGAAAGGGCGCGATCTTTCCGCTGCTTGGGTTTGTGACGCAATGGGCAGCCGTCAGAACCTTGTCAGGGGCGATCAATGTTCCGGTGCAAATTCCCAAACGGTCATAGCCATGGCTGATTTGGCCGACATAGGGCCAGTCCTGGCGTGCCGATTGCGACAATGCCAGCTCGAACGCTGAGGCGGTCGATAGACCGACGGTGATTGCGCCAAGGCAAGCTGCGAAAAGTAAGCGATACAGGCGGAGTGTCATAAAAGAGCGCAACCATGTGATTGGACCAAAACGATAGCACGCCCCGGGGAGAGGTAAAGCGGCGCGGCAAACGACATCGCATTTTGCGTTCAACTGTTGAAAATTGCGCCGTTGCAGTGGAAAGCCCGTCTTGGATGCTTATCTGGGGAAGAACGCTCCGAAATCGCCCGCGCGGTGCCGCGCTTAGCCGTTGCACCTGACCCGGCTTGGACCTAGGGTGCGGCGCAACTCAAACGGGCCTTTCAAGAGCCCTGCAACCAAAAGGACCACGACATGTTCGTCTCTCCTGCTTATGCACAGGCCGCCGGGGGTGGCGCATCTGGTTTTGCCCAGTTCGTACCGCTCATTCTGATTTTCGCGATCATGTATTTCCTGCTGATCCGCCCGCAGCAAAAGAAGGTCAAGGAACACGCCGCTATGGTGCAGGCCGTGCGCCGTGGCGACCAGATCGTGACCCAAGGCGGGGTGATTGGCAAAGTCTCCAAAGTGGGCGCCGATGATGCGAATGAGGTCGAGGTTGAGATCGCCAAAGACGTCAAAGTCCGCATCGTCAAATCGACCATCGCGCAAGTGATGAGCAAGACGGAACCGGCGAAATAACATGCTCAACCTGTCGCTCTTCTCGCGGATCAGCATCTGGCTGACCGTGGCCGTTGGCATTTTGCTGGCCTCGCCGAACTTTTTCTACACGACGGTGGAAAAGCATAATGACGCCTTGGCCTATCTTGAGACGGGCGTTTCACCAAATGCTGCAACGGCGCAGCTAAGCGCCGCAGAGATCGACGCCGATGCGGCGGGATGGCCCGGTTTCATGCCGTCTTCGCTGGTCAATCTTGGTCTTGATCTGCGCGGCGGTGCGCATTTGCTGGCCGAGGTGAATGTTGAAGACGTCTATAGCGACAGGATGGACGGCTACTGGCTGAGCGTGCGGGAGGCCCTGCGCGGCGAACGCGACACTGTTGGCACCATTCGTCGCCAGAATGCCCCCAATGGCGAGCTGCGCGTGCGCATCTCGAACCCGGACGGCATGGAGCGCGCTATTCAACTGGTGCGCGAGACGGCGACGCCGGTGGTGTCGCTCAGCGGTGTGGGGTCGACCGACATCGTGGTGCGGGGCGAGGGTGACATCATCACCGTGACGCTGTCTGACGCCGAAAAAATCGCTACGAATGACCGCACCATGCAGCAATCGCTGGAAATCATCCGCCGCCGCGTTGATGAGGTCGGCACGCGGGAGCCCACGATTCAGCGACAGGGCGAGCGCCGTATTTTGATCCAAGTACCCGGGGTTGGTTCTGCACAAGAGCTTAAGACAATTATCGGCACCACTGCGAAACTGACATTTCACCCGGTTGTGGGCCCCGCGAGCCCCGGTGACTCGCCCGGTCCGCGCAACGTGATTTATCCGTCGATTGACCCGCAAGATGGTGGCCAGCTTTATGAGCTGGAGCAATCGCCGGTTGTGACGGGCGAAGAGCTGGCAGACAGCCAGCCTGCTTTTGATCAGAACGGTTTGCCCGCGGTGACCTTCCGGTTCAACCCGGCGGGTGCGCGTAAATTCGGCCTCTACACGGCCGAAAATGTGGGCTCACCTTTCGCAATTGTGTTGGATAAACAGGTGATTTCCGCCCCGGTCATTCGTGAGCCGATCACGGGCGGGTCTGGCCAAATCTCCGGTAGTTTTTCGGTTGAGGAGTCGACCAACCTCGCAGTGCTTTTGCGCGCAGGCGCGCTGCCCGCTGAAATGACGTTCCTGGAAGAACGCACCATCGGGCCAGAGCTTGGTCAAGACAGCATCGACGCAGGCAAGATCGCCTGCATCGTGGCCTTTGCCATGGTGCTGGTCTTTATGTTCCTGAGCTACGGCACGTTCGGTATATTTGCCAATATCGCCTTGATCCTGAATGTCGGCATGATCTTTGGGCTGCTCAGTCTGATTGGGGCCACGCTGACCTTGCCAGGCATTGCGGGCATCGTACTGACCATCGGGATGGCCGTTGACGCCAATGTGCTGATCTTCGAGCGGATACGGGAGGAGCTGAAAACCTCCAAAGGACCGGCGCGGGCGATTGAGCTGGGGTATGAGAAGGCGCTTTCGGCTATTCTGGATGCCAACATCACGACCTTCATTACGGCGGTGATCCTGTTCGCCATGGGCTCCGGCCCGGTGCGGGGCTTCGCGATCACGCTGGGGCTGGGCATCCTGACCTCGGTCTTCACCGCGATCTACGTCACGCGGGTCATTGTCATCATGTGGTTCGAGCGCAAGCGCCCGAAAAAGCTGGAGGTTTAAGCGATGCGGTTGAAACTGGTCCCCGAAAATACCTCCTGGGATTTCTTTTCCAAGGCGAAATACACGCTTGGCCTGTCGATGCTTTTGATCGTGATCGGCTTTGCCTCCTTCATGATCCAAGGGCTGAACTACGGTATCGATTTCCGAGGCGGCACGACGATCCGCACAGAAAGCACGACCCCGGTTGATGTGGCCGCCTACCGCGATGCATTGGCGCCCGCAGGGCTTGGCGACATTTCGATCACTGAGGTGTTTGACCCGACTTTCCCTGAGGATAAAAACGTCGCGATGATCCGCATTGAGGCGCAGGAAGGCGACGAAAGCGTCACAGGCGAAACCATCGCAAAGGTGGAAGAGGTGATGCGCGCCTTCGATCCCGGCATGACATTCCCCTTCCCATCTGTTGAATCCGTCGGCCCCAAAGTTTCGGGCGAGCTGATCCAGACGGCGGCGATTGCGGTGATCTTGGCGATTACGGCGGTTCTGTTCTACATCTGGCTGCGCTTTGAATGGCAGTTCGCCTTGGGCGCGGTTGCGGCGCTGGTGCATGATGTGATCCTGACGCTTGGCATATTCTCGGAGCTGCAGATCAAGTTTGATCTGGCCATCATCGCGGCGCTTCTGACGATCGTAGGCTATTCGCTGAATGACACTGTGGTGGTCTTTGACCGCGTGCGGGAGAACCTGCGGAAGTACAAGAAAAAGGACCTCAAGGACGTGCTGAACATCTCGATCAATGAGACGTTGAGCCGGACCTTCATGACCTCGGTCACGACGCTTTTGGCGCTGATATCGCTCTATATTCTGGGCGGGGATGTCATTCGCGGCTTTGTCTTCGCGATGATCTGGGGCGTGATTGTGGGGACGTATTCCTCAATCTTCGTGGCCTCCGCGATCCTGCTCTATCTTGGGGTGAAGCGTGACTGGTCCAAGCCCGACGCGAATGCGGGCAACCAGTTTGGCAATGTCGAGGCGTAACAACAGGGCCACCCGATGAAGATGATCGAAATCGACTATGACGCGGCCAAGCCCATCGACAGTTATGGCGACGGGTTTTTCAGGGTTGATGGCAAAGTGCATGAAGGCGCGATGCTGATCTTTCCCGACGCTGTACTGGGCTGGGGCGGGTATGACGACGCGGCGGCCATATTGGCCTATACCAACAAGATTGACGTGCTGTTCGTGGGCACCGGCGCGGAGATCGCGCATATCCCGGCAGCTCTGCGCAGCGCGTTGGAAGGGGCAGGGATCGGGGTGGAGCAGATGTCCACGCCGTCAGCTTGCCGGACCTATAACGTGCTGCTGAGCGAAGGCCGCCGTATCGGGGCGGCGCTGCTTCCGGTTTAGACCAAGTCTGATAGCAAACGTGCGGCTTCGTCTTTGCAAGGCGTGAGCGCGTCGCGATCTTCGCCGGGGTAGAACCGTGCCCGGGTTGCCGTTGGCATTGGCTTCGGGTCGAGCACATGGACGGAAATGCCGGTGGCCTTTTCCTCATCCTGCCAGCTGCGCGCGAGGCGCATTTGGGCGGCTTTCGTCAGGCCGTATGTGGCGTGATAGCGTTCTGATTTCACATGGTCGTTGAAGAACACGGCCTGACCTTTGCAAGCTTTCAAAAGCGGCTCGGTATTGGCGATTAGCCGCGCAGTGGCGCGCACGTTGTTCGACAAGGATTTATCGAGGTCTTTCTCATCCATATGCCCAACGGGGCACAATGGCGCCGCGTGGATCGCGGCATGCACCAGCATGTCCAGCTTGCCCCAGCGGTCATAGATCGAGCGGCAGATTTGGCGCATAGCGTCTTCATTGGTCAGGTCGACGGGCACCAGTGTCGCCGCGCCGCCCAGTGCCTGAATGCGGTCGTCCAGCTCTTCAAGCGCGCCGGTGGTCCGGGCGAGAGCTATGATGTGGAACCCCTGTCCTGCGAGATATTCGGTGCAGGCCGCGCCAAGCCCGCGCGAGGCGCCGGTGACCATTGCCAATCTTTGTGTCGTATCTGTCATGGCGCGGGTGTGTCACCGGGCGCGGGAAGGTTCAAGGGGGTATCGTGCAGGCGCGTCAATGCGGCCTCGCACAGACCCAGTGACAGCCAGCTACAGCCTTTGCAAATCTGCTGCAGGTCGGCGGGTTTCACGCGGGTTTGCATACGCGCCAAAGCCTGACCCCAGCTTAGCTGATCGCCGGGCTGGATGCCCAAAGCGCCCGCATGCGCCGCGTCAAGCTTGCCGATTTTTGACTGCGACATGCACCGCGTGCCGACCCGTTTGGGGCAGGGCGCGCAAATGTCATCGGTGGCAGCAACGACGTCGATCAGCGTCTCAGTCCCGCCTTCTACGCGCAGCTGCCCGCGCACGATTGCGTCCATGTTGGCGGTGAAGGCGTCGGAATAGCCGCGCCCTTTGAAGCCCAAAGAGCAGAGAAAATGGTGCGGTCGGTAACGGATGGGCGCGCTCATGTCCCGTGTTTTGCACCGTGTTAGCGCTATTTCAAGGCCCGCTTGCTTGACATCAGATGCCGCGCTGCCGAAAAGCAATGAAACAAATCCATATTGAGGGGACAGACATGACCTTTATGCAAGCCGCCACCGGCGCGGACACGCTTTTGAAGAAAACCCTGATGGTTGTGGGCGGCTCGCTGTTCATCGCAATCGCGGCGCAATTTTCGGTTCCGTTCATTCCGGTGCCTTTGACGCTGCAAACGCTGGCCATCTTGATCGTTGGCCTGTCCTTTGGTTCTCGTTTGGGCGCTTTGACCGTTGTCACCTATCTGCTGGAAGGCGCGGCGGGTTTGCCGGTTTTCGCAAATGGCGGCAGCGCACCGGCGCTTGTCGGTCCGACCGCTGGTTTCCTGATTGGCTTTGTCGCGCTCGCCTATATCGCGGGCTGGTTCGCTGAGCGGACACGCAATGTCGCGCTGTTGATTGCCGGTGCTGTTCTGGCGTCGGTCGTTCTGTACATTCCGGGCGTTGCCTGGCCGATGTATCTGGCAGAGGTCGCCGGGATCGAAGGCAAATGGGTCGCGTCCTCGGCCTCGTCGATCTGGACCTACTGGGTCAGCCCCTTCCTGATCGGGGACGCTGTTAAGGCTGTCTTGGCGGTTCTGGCGGTCACAGGCGGCATCAAGCTGCTTGGCCGCGGCTAACACGCCCAACGCCAGTCAAAACGCTTTTTGGCGCCGTCCCTTCGGGGGCGGCGTTTTGCGTTGGATCAAACTGCACGAGCGATCTTAGAGCAGGGCCAAACGGCTACTGCATTGTGCCAAGTATGATGGCACCAAAGAATAAAAGCTCAAAGATAGGAAGCCGCAAACCGAACAACCACATAATAACACACCCCCACAGGTACATCGCGTATTGTGGTTAATTTAGTCTTAATACTCAAGAATGGGCTGAGGAAACAGTGTGTTTCTGTTACTCGGCGGCCTTCAATTCAAAGCCTTTGGTGATCTGGTCAGATGGCGCGACCGGGTATTCGCCGGAAAAACAGGCGTCGCAATATTGCGGGCTGCGCGCGTCGCGGCCCTGTGCCTCGCCGACAGCGCGGTAGAGCCCGTCGAGCGAGATGAAGCGCAGCGAGTCGACGCCCAGATGGTCACGCATTTCATCCTCTGACATGGTGGCGGCCAGCAGCTTTTCGCGCTGCGGCGTGTCGACCCCGTAAAAGCATGGCCATGCCGTTGGGGGCGACGCGATGCGGAAATGCACCTCAGCCGCACCTGCGTCCAAGATCATCTCCTTGATCTTGCGCGATGTTGTGCCGCGCACCACGGAATCGTCGACCAGAATGACCCGCTTGCCCTTGATCAGTGCGCGGTTGACGTTGAGTTTGAGACGCACGCCCATGTTGCGGATCTGCTCTGTCGGCTCAATGAAGGTCCGGCCCATATATTGGTTGCGGATGATGCCCATCGCGTAGGGGATGCCCGATTGCAACGAATAGCCGATGGCCGCCGGTGTGCCGCTGTCGGGCACCGGGCAGACCAAATCGGCGTCGACCGGGTTTTCCTTGGCCAATTCACGACCAATGTTTTCGCGGGTTTCATAAACAGAACGCCCGCCCAGAATTGAATCAGGGCGGGAGAAATAGACATGTTCAAAGATGCAGAACCGCGACTTTGCGGGGCGGAAGGGGAAATGGCTTTCCACGCCCTCGGCGGTGATGACGACCATCTCGCCGGGTTCAATCTCACGCACGAATTCGGCGCCGATGATGTCGAGCGCGCAGGTTTCCGAGCTGAGCGCCCAACCGTCGCCAATTTTGCCCAAAACCAGCGGGCGAACGCCCAGCGGATCGCGCACCCCGATGATCTTGGTTCGGGTCATGGCGACCACAGAAAATGCGCCTTCGACCTTGCGCAGCGCTTCTTCCATCCGGTCGGGGATGTTTTGGCCCATGGAGCGCGCCATCAGGTGGATGATGCATTCGCTGTCTGATGAGCTTTGAAAGATCGAGCCGCGTTCGACCAGCTCGCGGCGCAGCGCGTCGGCATTTGTGATATTGCCGTTATGCGCAATCGCAGCGCCGCCCATGGCGAATTCGCCAAAGAAGGGCTGAACATCGCGGATTGCGGTCTGCCCTTTGGAGCCGGCAGTCGAATAGCGCACATGCCCGATGGCCACGGGGCCGGGCAGCGTTTCCATCACCTTATGGGATGTGAAGTTGTCGCGCACGTAGCCAAAGCGGCGGGCGGACTGGAACCCCGCATCGGGGTCATGGCTGACGATGCCGCCTGCTTCTTGGCCGCGATGTTGCAACGCATGCAGGCCCAAAGCCACGAAATTTGCCGCATCGGCCACGCCGACCACGCCAAAAATACCGCATTCTTCCTTGAGTTTGTCGTCGTCAAACGGGTCTGAATACCAACGAGGTTGGTCAGTAGAAGGGTCCACTTGGCGCATGGATGGCAGCTCCGAATCCGCGTGACAGCTTTGTGACAAGAGATAGGGGAGGGTTTGCGAAAAGTCACCCTATGAGTTGCGCTTTAATTGCGTCTTCTCCCCCATATGTGGCAAGGCTGCGGCCATGTCGCGTGTCATTCTATTCAACAAGCCGTTCAATTGTCTGTCCCAATTCACCGATGAAGGCCATGCGGGGGCCGACCGGCAAACCCTGTCGGATTTTATTGACCTGCCGGGCGTCTACGCGGCGGGGCGGCTGGACCGCGACAGCGAGGGGCTGTTGGTTCTGACCGATGACGGCAAATTGCAGGCCCGCATTGCGCATCCCAAGCACAAACTGGCGAAGACCTATCTGGCGCAGGTAGAGGGTATCCCATCGGCTGACGCGCTCACAGCGCTGCGCAAGGGGGTGGTTCTGAAGGACGGCAAGACGGCGCCTGCGAAGATCGACGCCGTGGCTGAGCCGGACTGGCTTTGGCCGCGGAACCCGCCAGTGCGCTACCGCAAGAGCGTGCCCGACAGCTGGATCAAGATCACGATATCTGAAGGGCGTAACCGGCAGGTGCGGCGCATGACGGCGGCTGTCGGCCATCCGACCCTGCGGTTGATCCGTGTTCAGGTGGGGCAATGGTCGTTGAAAGGGCTGGAGCCGGGCACGTGGAAAGACGCGCCTGGGAACTAGTTGCGGCCAGATCAGCCGTCTGTTGAGGTCGGTGGCGTGGTCGCGTTGGGAAGGCCGCCGTCAGCCGCGCAATGCGCAGTCAGGTCGTTATATGTGCCCACGATCCAAGATGGTGCGTCATTGGGGATGACCCCATCAATAGGACCCGACATTTCACCCACCACGCGCGCGGTGCGGCTGTCATCGACCATCGGGATCGCCTGATCTGCCACAACGCGGTCGTAAATCACGAAGGCCACGATGATCAAAAGCACGCCACGCGCGACGCCAAAGAGGAACCCAAGCCCTTGGTCAAGCCCGCCCAAGACGGAGCGTTGAACGGCGCCTGAAAAGATCGGCGTAAAGATCGACACGACCACCAAGGCAAGCGCGAAGACGATGGCAAACGCCGCAATGGTCGCAGGCTCACACCGTTCCAAGAGCGTGTTCACATAAGGAATTTCCTTGGCCAGCGGCATCGCTTTCGGCGCGAAAGTGAAGGCCACAATGGCGGCAACGACCCAACCCGCGATGGAAAGGCATTCGCGCACAAAACCGCGTGAATAGGCCAGAATCGCGGAAATCACGATAACCGCCGCGGCAATGCCGTCGATGATGGTGAAACCTTCCATGTGCTCTCTCTTTTCCTCAAAGGGCGCTATTCGGCCCCGAAAACCTCATTCACGATGGTGACCAGATCGTCGGTCGCCCGCAATGCCATCCCGTCCACCTGTGGCAGCTTCTTCTGAACCGGCGTGATAGCGGAGGCGAAACCAAGTTTCGACGCCTCTTTCAACCGGTTTTCGGCTTGCGTGACTGCTCTTAACGCACCTGACAGGCTTATTTCACCAAAAACCACCGTATCTGCGGGCAAAGCATGGTCTTCGCGTGCCGACAGTAGCGCGCAAGCCACAGCCAAATCTGCCGCTGGTTCGTTCACACGCATGCCGCCTGCGACATTCAGGTAGACGTCCAGCCCCGCAAACGGGATGCCGCAACGCGCTTCCAGCACGGCTAAAATGGTGGCCAAACGCTGACCATCAAGCCCCACAACGGTGCGGCGTGCCTGGCTGTGCGGGGAGGGGGCAACGAGCGCTTGAATTTCGGTCAGCATAGGCCGCGTGCCCTCTATGCCGGAAAACACCACAGACCCCGGTGCGGGCTTGTCGCGATCCGACAGAAACAGGGCGGAGGGGTTTTTGACCTCAGCCAGCCCACGACCTGTCATTTCGAAAACACCGATTTCGTCTGCAGGACCGAAGCGGTTTTTGACGGCGCGCAGAATGCGGAACTGATGGCCGCGTTCGCCTTCGAAATAAAGCACAGTGTCGACCATGTGTTCGACCACGCGCGGACCCGCGATTGCGCCTTCTTTGGTGACATGGCCCACGATGATGACCGAACAGCCGCGCTTTTTGGCGAATGTCACCAGCTCATGGCAGGCGGCGCGCACTTGGCTGACAGAACCGGGGGCGCTGTCGACTGTGTCGATCCACATGGTCTGGATCGAGTCAATGATCACCAGTTCCGGGCGTTCTTTGTCGAGCGTCGTCAGAACGTCGCGCAGATTGGTTTCAGCGGCCAGCTTGACGGGTGAGCTTTCCAGTCCAAGCCTTTGAGCACGCATGCGAATTTGCTGTGCAGCTTCCTCGCCGGACACATAGACAACGTTCATACCATTGCGCGCAAATCGCGCGGCGGCTTGTAGCAAAAGCGTCGATTTTCCGATGCCCGGATCGCCGCCCAACAGGATCGCGGAGGCGTCGACCAAGCCCCCGCCCAGCACGCGGTCCAGCTCTTTAACGCCTGACATCGTGCGTTCAGGCGGGTTTTCTTTTGTTGAAAGATCAGTCAGCTCAATAGCTGTGCCACGCGCGCTGCCCAGTGACTTTTTCGATGGCCCTGCGGAAAGCGGGGCTTCCTCGACTATGGAATTCCATGCGCCACAGGCTTCGCAGCGACCCGACCATTTGGTGTGGGATGTGCCGCAGGCTGTGCAGGTAAAGCTAGCTTGTTTTGCCATGTCGGGTGTCTTCGCTCAGAAAGCAGGCCGGGACAAGGGGCGATCACGCGAAGAGAATAAGGTTGCCGAAATAGACGCTGGCAGCGCCCAGGATAACCTGTGCCAGGGGCAGCAGTTTGCTCCAGCCTTTGTCGTTGTAGATGGCGATCAGGGCTGTGCCGACGCAGGTGACTCCCGCGCTAACCAAAAGGCCCAGATATTCGTAGGTGATCCCAAAAACGACGACGAGAGTTGAGACCGACAGCAACGCGTAATTGAGCCGCAAATTGCCCTTGGTCTGTACCGTCCTGAAAATGGACCACAGCAGAGCCGCAAAAACGCATGCGGCCAGAACAACGCCGAGTAGAAGTGGGATCATGACATGCGCTCCTCAAGATACGGGGCGTTGCGCCCTCTGATTGTGGCGACCTTAGCGGTCCGTGTTTGCCCTGTCATCCAACGCTAAGATTGTGGTTTTGTTAAGATCGAACACGCCAGCGATGCCAAAACACAGGCCGTGAATAAATAAAGCCCCCAACCGGTTTCCAACCGCCCCACGCCCACGCCTTTCGCGATGACGATATAGAGCGCGATCAGGAAAATATCCGCCATGGCCAGCTTGCCCAGCAGCCCGATTGGCCCAAGCCAGCGTTGCGGGGCTGCATTGAAATGGATCAACGCGAGGCCGATTGTTTTGAGGTAAGGCGCGATCAGCGCGAAAATTGTGACGATCACAGCCAGGAAAATGTCTTTCTCCCACAGCGCAAAGAGGCCTGAAAGAACTGAGATTTCCGACAGGCTGAAAAACGGCAAAAGCCCGGCTTTCAGGAGCGGCGCGAACCATGCGATCGGGAAGGCGATCAGCAAAGAGAGGTTGAGAAGGCGTATTGTCATGCGCTCTAAATAAGAATGGCTCACGCCGAAGCGCAAGCCATTCTCATATTGTTACTTGTGCACCATCTAACACGCTCTTCGCTGCCTTGCGGCAACTTATTGATACCCTTTACCCGATTTGCGCGACGCTTACTTTTGGGGTGAGGTGTCGGCGGACATGCAGCGAAATTTTGGCTGCCCTCTGATCTATCGAAGCCATCGGCTCATCTTTAATAAAGCCAACATAGGCGATATTTTGCCGGTTGCGAATAGTAAAATTGACAAAATTGGGGCAATGTAGGGTGGAAAATGACCCAAATTTCACCGTTTTGGCGTCATTGTTTCCATAACGTATACAATCCAGTGTACATTGAGGTTTTCGGCCCCCAACACACACGTGCCGGTTCGGAGTGATTCTTTTTTGTTAATCTTTTGGTGACTATGTCGCGACTCAGGCGGGTTTGATCCTACCGGACGGCCTCTATCGGGCCGGTGGCGGAACCGGACACAAATTGCTCCAGATAGGGGTCGCCTGCATTATCCATCTCGGAAACAGGTCCAGACCATTGAATGATGCCGTCATGCAGCATGGCGACTTTATCGGCGATTGCGCGCACGCTGGACATATCGTGGGTGATGGTCATGGCTGTTGCGCCCATTTCTACCACGATCTCACGGATCAGGTCATTGATGACGCCGGACATGATCGGATCGAGCCCGGTTGTGGGTTCATCAAAGAAGATGATTTCGGGTTCTGCCGCAATGGCGCGGGCCAGACCCACGCGCTTTTGCATGCCGCCTGACAGCTCCGCCGGGAACCGGTCAGCGACATCTGGTTTCAATCCGACGCGCCGCAGTTTCTCTATCGCGATCTCGCGCGCCTCGTCCTTGGGGCGTTTCAGCGCGCCGCGCATCAGTCGGAAAGATACGTTTTGCCAGACCGGCAGGCTGTCAAACAACGCACCACCCTGAAAGAGCATCCCAAACCGGGCCAGAAACGCATCGCGGTCGCCCTTTGTCGCGTCTTTGCCGTCGACGGTGATAAGCCCGGCATCCGGGCTGACAAGGCCCAGCACCGATTTGATCAGGATGGACTTGCCCGTACCGGAGCCGCCAATGACAACCATGCTTTCCCCTTTGGGGACATGCAGGTTGATGTCACGAAGGACATGGTTCGAACCGAACGACTTTTTGACATGCTCAAGCGTAATCATGCAGCGAAAAACACCCCTGTGAGAACGAAATTCGCGGCCAGGATCAAGATCGCGGCAGCCTGTACGGAGGCCTTTGTCGCGGCCCCCACGCCTTGTGCGCCGCGTCCCGAATTCATTCCGTAATAGCAACCCATCAGCGCGGCGATCATCCCGAAGACCGCACCCTTGGCAAGGCTCGACAGGATGTCGGAGGTTTGTAGGAAATCTGCCGTGTTCTGCAGATACGCGGCCTCATTGAAGCCCAGTGTTTTGGTGGCGACCAGGAAACCGCCGAGGATCCCGATCACATCACCCACGCCCGTGAGCAAAGGGACGACAAGAAACGCCGCCAGCACGCGTGGGACGGTCAGGTATTTCATAGGGTGGGTCGACAGGGTCACCAGCGCGTCGATTTGTTCTGTCACCTTCATGGTCGCGATCTCCGCGGCAATCGAAGACGTCACGCGCGCGGCGATCATAAGGCCCACCAAGACAGGGCCCAGCTCACGGACCATGCCGATGGCCACGATCTGGGGTACAACCGCTTCGGCGTTGAAGCGCGCCCCACCGGCGTAGATTTGCAGTGCAAGCGCGCCGCCTGTGAAAATCGTGGTAAGGCCCACGACCGGCAAAGAGAAATAGCCAATCTGCAGCAATTGCTGCCCAAATTCTTTGACGTAGAACGGCGGTCGGACCAGGTGGCTGGCGGTTTGACCGGCGAAGATCGCAATGCGACCGATGGAGGCCAGAAAGGCCAGTGTCGCGGCCCCAATCGCGGCAAGCCAGCTCATTTGACGGCCCGGACGTAGCGACCGCCGAGCGAGGTCAGGATTTCATACCCGATAGTGCCTGCGACATCGGCCAATTGGTCAACGGTCTGGTGTGGCCCGAGGATTTGTAGACTTTCCGGGACCTCGTCCAGATCCGTCACATCCACGGTAAGCAAATCCATCGAGACGCGCCCGGCGAGCGGGCAGGGCGTATCACCGGCAAAAAGCGTGGCTTTGCCCGACATGGCGCGGATCAGGCCGTCTGCATATCCGGCTGAAAGTGTCGCGATGGTTGTTTCCCGCTCCGCCACGAAGGCGCAGCCATAGCCCGCGCTTTCGCCGGGTTGCAGAACACGGGTTTGGACAACCGGCAGGTCGAGCGTGACAACGGGTTGCGCATCCGAAAAAGGCAGCCCGCCGTAAAGCCCAATGCCGGGCCGGGTCAGGTCGAAATGATAGCGTGGGCCCAAGAGCGTGCCGCCCGTTGCCGCCAGTGAACGGGGCGCTTTGACGCCTTTGGTCATCGATATGAAATTTGCGAGCTGTGCTTCATTTGCCGGATGGTCGGGCGCGTCGGCGCACGCGAGATGCGACATGACCAGCGTGGCACCATCTGCCATATCGGGGGACCAATCATAGGTCTCGATCCCTAATCGGTTCATCCCAGTGTCCAGTTGCAAGCCATAGGGCGTGCCCGGCAGCGCCGCTTCATGCCGCGCGATCTGTTCGGGCGAATTGAGCATTGGTGTCAGGTTCGCGTCGCGCAGGATTGCCGCGTCGCCTTCAAGATGACCCGAAAAGACACTGATTTGCGGACCCGGCCCAAGCGCTTCCCGGACTGCCATGCCTTCTTCAGCGACGGCTACGAAAAACTGCTTTGCGCCTGCTTTTGCCAGAGTCGTGGCCACCAGATCTGCGCCCAGACCGTAGCCATCCGCCTTAACGACAGCGGCCGTCTCTGACCCGCTTAGGGCATCGAGCGCGCGCCAGTTATCGGCGAGCGCGCTAAGGTCAATCGTGAGCGTTCCAGTTCCCATTCGCTTTGGGTGAAACATGGCGGCTGGGAGGTCAAGCGCTTTCGCGCATGACCGATTACTCGGCGGCGCGCAGCGGTTTTTGCGGCGCGTCCGGCCCGTCATCCTTGGGCGCAAGCCCATCGAGCGCTTCACTGACCTTAGCGAGTTTCTGTTTCGCCGACGCAAGCGCGCCTTCGACCTTGGTCAAGCTTTCATCAGGATCAACGGTGGTTGGGACGTCCTCTTCTTCGCTCCAAAGCAGGATCGGGTCGCGAACCTTTGCGGCCTGACGGCGCAACAACAGGTCGTGACGGGACCGCGACTTGCGCGATGCGAGCGCGGCCAGCCCTTTGACCGACGCATAGGCGCCAAGCGATACCCAGACGCGCAGGGCCAAAAGGGCGGGTGTGAAGATCAGCGTCAACACGGTCGCGATGCCTAGGCCGAACACCACCGCAGTCGCCAGCTGCTTCCACCACAAAGCGGTCGGGCTGTCGACGGAGTAGCCGCCACCAAAGAAGTCGAGCGACAGGCCGAACATCATCGGCGCAAGGCCCGCCATAGTTGTGATCGTGGTCAGCAGAACGGGGCGGATGCGATCTTCGGCGGTGCGAATGATCGCCTCCAACCGCGGCATGTAGCGCGAATATTCCTGATAGGTGTCGATCAATACGATGTTGTTGTTCACTACGATCCCGGCAAGCGCCACGATGCCGGTCCCGGTCATGATGATGGAGAATTTTTGGTCCATCACCAGCATGCCGATCAAAACGCCAGCCGTCGACAGGACGACCGCCAAAAGCACCAGGCCGGAATTGTAGAAACTGTTAAACTGCGCCAGCAGGATAACAAACATCAGCCCCAAGGCAGCCGCAAAGGCGGAGGACAGGAAGGCTTGGCTTTCTGCCTGTTCTTCGGTGTCGCCCGCCCATTCATAGCTAAGAGATTGGGGCAGGGGGTTTTCGGTTTCGATCCATTCGGTGAGGGTCGCAATGCGTTCATTCGCATCGATGATCACGACGTTATAGTCGCCATCAGCAAACCCACCGGCGATATCGTCAGCAGTTACGCCGTCTGCGAGCGTCTCGATCAGTTCGAACCGGTCGCCTTCGGCACTCTCAAGCGCGCCATTTGCGTTTGCTTTTAGCACTGCAATCGGCGTCTCGTTTTCGACCAGTTTGATCAGGCCCGGCGCGACATCCGCCTTCACGTCAAAGAAACGGGATTGCCCGATCCGGTCGATCTGACCCAGCTTTTGTACTGGCGTGCGGGTGATGAAGTTGG
Source organism: Litoreibacter sp. JB4-2 (assembly GCF_055693445.1). Classification (NCBI taxonomy): domain Bacteria; kingdom Pseudomonadati; phylum Pseudomonadota; class Alphaproteobacteria; order Rhodobacterales; family Roseobacteraceae; genus Litoreibacter; species Litoreibacter sp. JB4-2. The sequence continues at coordinate 789,128 of NZ_CM146334.1, read as the reverse complement.
ACAGTGGGATGAGGCCCTGTTCGGTGCGAACTTTTAGGTTGTCCAAAGTGGACAGCACGCGGGATTCCTCAGGCAGGCGAACACGGATTTCGATTTCCTCATCCGAGCTGTCGACGCGCATCGTATCGAGCAGCAGTCCGCGTGTGACCAGCTGCACCATGGCACCGACAGTCGCAACATTTGCGCCGTAGCGACCTGCGGCCTCCACATCGACATCAATTTGCCAGTCAATGCCGGGCAGGGGGCGTGTATCTTCGATCTGGATCAGCCCCGGGACAGTGTCGAAATGCGCGCGGGCGATCCGTGCGGCTTCGCGCAGGTCATCCCAATTGTCACTTTTCAGGCGCAAGTTCACCGGTTTGCCGGAGGCGGGACCGCGATCTTGGCTGAGGATTTCGGTCTTGATGCCCGGGATCGCGTCCAGCTTGGCTTGCAGGTTATCAACCACTTGCGTGCCGGTGTAAGCCGGTGCCACCACGTTGCGGTAAATGGTGAACAGACCAAATACATTGAACCAAGGCTCGCTGACGGTCGGGCGGTCATCCCAGTCTGACAACTCAATCTGGACCTGGCCGATTGTGTCCAACGGGCCCGACGCGCCGCCGGTATTGGTGTTCAAACCGCCGCCGCCCGCAAATGCGAAGACGGAGACAATGCTATCGGTCGACAAGGCCGCCTGTTCAACCTGCGCGACCATAGCGTCCTTTTCAGACAGCGACAGGTTTCCGCGGGCCTGAACATATATGATCGCCTGTTCGGTCTCGGACTCGACGAAGAACTCGACGCCATTATTGTTGGCCCCGAAGTAAGAAAATGTGGTGATCACGAAGAAAACGACGCCCGCGATCACAGCCAATGGCATAATTGGGTTGCCCGCGATCAGCGCAGTGAACCTTCCAAAGAGCGTCCGGCGGTAGCCCGCGCGGATGCGCTGTTCTTTGCGTTGCCGTGCCACTGATCCCATCATGACCGAGGCAAACATCGCCGCGAAGACGAAAAAAAGCGCCGTGATTATCATGCGCGGGACGGTTCCCATGTCGCCCAGTGGCAGCAGGTAGTTCGGGTTCAGCACTTGCATGGCGGCGACAAACAACAAAAAGATCGAGCCCAGTGCGATTGGTGCCCGTATCAGCCAAGGCACGCTGCGCGCGCCGTCCGACATAGTGCCAATCAAGCGGCTGATGCGGCCTGAAACGCCGCCCATGACAGGCAGGTAGATCAGCGCCACGATCAGGGACGCGGACAGAACGAAGATCAGGGTGACCGGCAACATGCCCATGAATTCGCCGGGCACGCCCGGCCAGAATAGCATCGGCAGGAAAGCACAAAGCGTGGTCGCTGTGGAGGAGATAACCGGCCAAAACATGCGCTTGGCGGAATCGGTGAACGCCTCCATCGGGCCTGCGCCCTCAGCGATGCGTTTTTCAGCGTATTCAACCACAACAATCGCGCCATCGACCAGCATACCCACAGCGAGGATCAAGCCGAACATCACGATGTTTGAGACGGCAATGCCCATGAGCCCCAGCAAGATGAAGCACAACAGGAAGGACGTTGGGATCGCAAAGCCAACCAGCAGCGCCGAGCGCGGCCCGAGGGAGGCAAGCACGACGATCATGACCAGCGCAATCGCTGTCAGGACGGACCCTTCCAGCTGCTGTACCATGCCTTTGACCTGTTTGGATTGGTCGAGCGTGACGTCAACGCGGATCGCTTCTTGCAGCTCTTGCGGCCATTTCGCCTGCTCGGCGGCAACGGTTTCACGCACAAGGGCGGAGGTGTCGATAATGTTGAACCCTTTGCGTTTGACCACTTGCAGCGCGACGGTGTCATTGCCGTTGTAGCGCGCGGTGCCTTCACGGTCCTCAAAGGTCAGCCTTATCTGAGCCAGCTCCCCCAGCGTCACAATCCGGTCGCCATTGACCTTGACGGGCAGGTCGTAAATGTCGCGCGGTTCATCAAAGCTGGAGGGGATTTTGACTGAAAATGCGCCTTGGTCCGTGTCCACTTCGCCCGCCGCAATCAGCAGGTTGTTGTTGGAGACCACGTTGATCAGATCATTTGCAGTAACGTTATAGGCCTCAAGCGCCAGCGGGTCGATGATCACCTCCAGCATTTCGTCGCGGTTGCCAGCGATGCCAGCCTCCAAGATCGGGGGAAGGCCTTCAATGACGTCTTGCAAGTCCTTGGTGACATGCAACAACGTGCGTTCCGGCAGGTCGCCAGACAGCGAGACAATCAAGATCGGGAATTCGGAGAAGTTAACTTCTTCAATCGTGTACTGCTCTGCGCCGGCGGGGAAATCCGCCTCCGCCTGGCTCATCTTGTCACGGACATCGGCAAGGATCTGGGTCTTGTCCCAGCCAAATTCGAACTCCATCACGATATTGGCGTAGTTTTCGGCAGCGGTGCCTTGCAGCGTTTTTAGGCCGTCCAAGTCCTGCAGCTTCGATTCCATCGGCTTGACCAATAGCTTCTCGCTATCCTCGGCGGAGATGCCGGGGAAGGGTAGCGAAACCACAAGGATCGGGATCTCAATGTCCGGCTCACCCTCTTTGGGCAGGCCCGTATATGCGAAAGCGCCAATCACCACCGACATGGTGATGAAAGCGATAATCATCCGGGCACGGTTACCTGCCCAATCGACGAGGCCGGTCATCCTGCTGCCTCCCTATAGGTGACTTTGATCGCAACGCCGTCGATCACATATTCTTGGCCCACAACGATCACATCTGCCTGTTCGGGCAACCCGTCGAGCCAGACGCCCTGCGCCGTATCCCGCAGGATGGTCACAGGTGCGAACAGGGCTTTGCCATCCTTCGCCAACCGTACCCCTAGTGTGCCTTCATTATTGAGCGTCATTGCCGACGCAGGCAACAAATGCGCCATCGTGCCCTCGGACGCGATGAAGATTTCCGCGGTTTGGCCGTCACGGATCGCCAGATCAGGGTTTGGCACCGACATCTCAACACGGAATGTCCGGGTTTCCATATCTGAGGAGCGTGAAACGAAGGTAACATTGCCGGTCACTTCGCGTCCTGAAATCAGGCGTGCGCCTGCAAGCGCCCCGGTTTTGATCTTGGACACTTCGTTCTCAGGCACAAAGCCAACCAGCTTGATCGGGTCGAGCTGAATAATAGTGGCGCATGCGGAACCCGGCTGTAGCAAGGCGCCCAACTCGGCCGTGTCTGTCTCTAACAGGCCGGAAAACGGTGCGAGTACGTTCAGGCGTTCGATTTCTTTCTTGGCCGTCGCAACAGAGGCTTGCGCGGATTTTACGCCCGCCTCGGCAGCTTGAACCCCGGCTTTCGCAGATTCAACGGCAGCCTCAGCTGAGGAGACAGCAGCGCGGGTTCCCGCAACGCGGGTGGTCGAGGCAAACCCATCTTTCGACAGTTGCTGCGCTGCGTTGTCGTTAATCTTTGCTTCCTCAAGGCGGGAGATTGCTTCGGCCAAACGTCCCTCCGCCTCGGGGATACGTGCCGCGGCTTCGGGGACACGGGCCTCTGCCTCTGCGAGCGCGGTTTCGCGTGTGCCAGGATCGATTTCACACATCAATTGGCCCTGTTCGACCGACGCGCCTTTGCGCAAAGGTTCGGAAACCACCAAGCCAGAGGTTTCCGCGCGCACATCAATCTGGCGTGCGGCCTCTGTACGGCCACGCAGCAGAACGGCGCTGTCGATTTCAGACGCTTGCGACTTCATCGCCACTACGGAGACGACTCGTTCCGTCGTCTCAGGCGCGACGGTCTCTACGACCTCGGTCGGTTGCGTGTCCACTGCTTCGGGCGCATCTTCGCCAGCGGCGAATGACATGACTCTGTCACGCTCAAAAACCATAAAATAAAGGGCTGCGGCCACGATGATGGCAATTACTATCGGTACTATTCGCATCTCTGTCTTTTCCTGCGGCTTTGGCCCACAATTTGTCCAAGTCCTGCGGGGTTAACGCCCCGTCAATATGTGTCATGCTTACGTTACGCTAAACTGACCGGTTTAGATTACTTATTTCAGATCAGAACTGCAAGACGGCTTACGTGCGACCGGTGTGCGTCACCACACTGGCGCTGTGCGAACCCCCTTGTTCCCGATTGAGCCTTCGGGGTAAGAGGCATGACAACGCGCGCGAGGCCAAGAGGGCAATATGAGCAACACAGACAGCTTTATCGAAGAAGTGAATGAAGAGGTCCGCCGCGACCAGCTCTTTGTGATGCTCAAAAAATGGGGCTGGGTCGCCGTTCTGGTGGTTTTGGTCGCCGTGGGCGGCGCTAGCTTTAACGAATGGCGCAAGGCGCAGGATCGTGCAACGGCGCAAGCTTTTGGTGACAGCCTGTTGGCAGCGATTGACGGCGAAGACATGGCCGCCGCTGCACGTGCCGCATCCGAGATTGAAACAAGCAACGCGGGCCAGGCCGCTGTCGCGGGTCATCTCACCGCTGCCGCAGCTTTGGCCGCAGACGACCCAGACACAGCGCTCGCCGCACTAGATAAAGTGCAGGCGAATGCAGAGATCGCGCCGATCTACCGCCAGCTGGCGGAATTCAAGGCAGCGCTTGCAATGCCGCCCGACACAGACCCATCGCAACGCATCGGCGCGTTTGAGCAGATCACCGGTCCGTTTCGCGCCTTGGCGCAAGAACAAAAGGCGCTGGTTCTGATTGAAACTGGCGATCGTGAGCGCGCACTCAGCACATTGCGCGATCTGACGGAATTGGCCGAAGCGAGCCCGGGCATCCAGCGTCGCGCGGCGGAATTGATTGTGGCCTTGGGCGCAGATATCGTCGATACTGAGCAACAATAGCGGCGCGTCTCGGGCATGAAGGCCATGCGCCCGCAAGAGCCGGCGTACGGCCAGAGACGAGGGGCCCAACCGGGTCCGAGGGAGAAGGGGCAGAGCGCTTGAATATTTTTATCAAACCGGTTCTGGGCGCTGCGCTGATTGCGCTTGCGGCATGCGGCGAACGCGAACTTATCCTTGATGGCGAACGGTTCGATGTACGTGGCAACGCGGCGCAAGGATCTGGCGAGGCTGCGGCGACCGTGACGCGCGATTTTGCCGCGCCCGCACCCACCAATTATAGCACATGGACACATCGCGGCGGCGACGCGTCCCGCAATGTGCAACACCCGGCTTTGGGTTCTTCGCTGCAACAGCAGTTTCTGGTCGATATTGGTGCGGGCAATGGGCGCAAGCAGCGCTTGACCGCTGACCCGGTCGTTGCAGACGGACGTGTTTTCACGTTGGATTCCGCATCGCGGGTCGCGGCCACCAGCACGTCGGGCAATGCACTCTGGGCGCGTGAGCTGGTCCCAGCATCCGACAAAGAACGCGATGCGTCCGGCGGCGGGTTGGCTTTGTCGGATGGCGTGGTCTACGCCACAACCGGTTTTGGTGAGCTGTTCGCGCTTCAGGCCGAAACGGGGGCGACGATCTGGCGCCAAAAGCTCGAAGCGCCAGTGACTAGCGCACCAACCTATTCTGACGGCTTGGTCTATGTCGTGACCCGCGACAGTCGGGCTTGGGCGATTGATGCCACAAACGGCCGTATCCGTTGGCAATTGGCCGGCGCGCCAAGCGAAGCCACATTGATTGGCGGCTCCGGGCCGTTGATTGCGGGGAGGGTGGCCATTGTGCCGTTCGGCTCAGGTGAGCTGGTGGCGTCATTGAAACGTTCAGGCCTGCGGGTTTGGGGCTCCGCCGTGGCGGGGCAACGTCGCGGAAAGGCCTATGCCAATATTTCTGACATCACCGGTGATCCGGTCTTTTATGACGGTACAGTCTACGCGGCCAATGCGGGCGGACGCGTTGTGGCGATCTCGCCCGCGTCAGGCGACCGGATTTGGAGCGCAAATGAAGGCGCCTATTCGCCGCCTTTGCCTGTCGGGAATTCGCTCTTCATGATTTCTGATCAGGGTGAGTTGCTGCGTCTGGACCGTGAAACCGGCACACGCATTTGGGGCCAGCGTTTGCCCTATTTCGAGAACCGCAAGGTGAAACGTCGCCAAACAGTCTACGCGCATTTTGGCCCGGTGCTTGCAGGTGGGCGCTTGATTGTGGCGTCCAATGACGGGCTGATCCGCAGCTATGATCCCGCGACGGGCGCGTTGACAGGCACAACGCCAATCCGGGGCGGGGCTGCGTCAAACCCGGCCATTGTCGACGGCACTATGTATATCGTCACCGAAAAGGGCCAACTCGCAGCTTTCCGTTGATCGGATTTGTCTGTAAGAGCCGGGCCTTATCCTTTTAAGTGAGTCCCATGTCCTTTACGCTCGCCATTGTCGGCCGCCCCAATGTGGGCAAATCCACGCTGTTCAACCGTTTGGTCGGCAAGCGCTTGGCGTTGGTCGATGACCAACCCGGCGTAACCCGCGACCTGCGCGAAGGTGCTGCGCGGCTGGGTGATTTGAAATTCACCATCATCGACACGGCCGGGCTGGAAATGGCCACCGACGAGTCGCTGCAAGGCCGGATGCGGATGCTGACCGAACGCGCTGTCGGCATGGCCGATGCCTGCCTGTTTCTGGTCGATGCCCGCGACGGGGTGCTACCCGCCGACGAAATTTTCGCCGATATCCTGCGCAAGAAAAACGCCCATGTGATCCTTGGGGCCAATAAGGCAGAGGGCAAAGCCGGTGAGGCGGGGATGATGGAGGCCTATTCCCTGGGCCTTGGCACGCCAATAGGGCTGTCAGCGGAGCACGGCGAAGGCATGGCCGATCTTGCTGCGGTCTTGCGCCCACTGATCGATGCGGCAGCGGAAACGGCCGTTGCTGATGAGCCGGAGGTCGAGGTTTCGGTTGAAGAAGGCAGCGACGAGGAACATGAATATGTCGCGCCAAGCGCTTCAAAACCTTTGCAAATCGCCGTTGTTGGTCGCCCAAACGCAGGTAAGTCGACATTGATCAACCAGATCATTGGGGAGGACCGTCTGCTGACGGGCCCCGAGGCCGGGATCACCCGTGACGCGATTTCTGTGATGACAGAATGGGGTGGGGTACCGACCCGTATTTTTGACACCGCAGGCATGCGCAAAAAGGCCAAGGTGCAGGATAAACTGGAAAAGCTGTCCGTCTCTGACGGGTTGCGCGCCGTAAAATTTGCCGAGGTCGTAGTCGTCCTGCTGGACGTGGATATCCCGTTTGAGCAGCAGGATTTGCGCATCGCTGACTTGGCAGAGCGCGAAGGGCGTGCCGTTGTGGTTGCCGTCAACAAATGGGATCTTGAAGGAGCAAAGCAGGAAAAGCTACGCGACCTGAAAGAGCAGTTCACCCGGCTACTGCCGCAGTTGAAAGGCGCGCCGCTGATTACGGTGTCTGCGCTGACAGGCAGGGGTTGGAGCGTTTGCGCGAGGCGATTTTGGAAGCGCATGAGGTTTGGAACCGTCGCGTAACCACATCGCAGTTGAACCGCTGGCTCGTGGGCATGCTTGAACAGCACCCGCCGCCCGCGCCGCAGGGCAAACGCATCAAGCTGCGCTACATGACCCAAGCCAAATCGCGCCCGCCGGGGTTTGTGGTCATGTGTTCGCATCCTGAATTGCTGCCAGCCAGCTATACGCGTTACCTGGTCAACGGGCTGCGCGAAGATTTTGATATGCCCGGCACACCGATCCGCATGTTCATGCGATCACAGGCGGAGGCGAACCCGTATAAGGGCCGTAAGAAAGCCGGGCCGTCGAAGCTGCGCAAGCATATCGGGAGCAACCCAAACCGCGGGGAGTAAAGGGTCATGAGCTGGATCAAGACCATTCCATACGAGGACGCCGATGCCCGGCTAAAGCTGCTTTATGATCGGGTCAAAGGGCCCGACAACAATGTCGACAATATCATGATGGCCCATGGCCTGCGCCCACATTCGATGGAAGGGCATATGGTGCTGTACAAAAACGTGCTGCACCACGCCTCTAACACCGTGCCGAAATGGTATCTGGAGGTTTTGGGCGTCTGGGTCAGTTTGCTGAATACGTGCAGTTATTGTGTCGAGCATCATTTTGCAGGGCTACGGCGTTTGCTGAATGATAACGAACATGCCAATGAAATTCGGGCGGCCTTGGCGGCCGGTGAGGTGTCTGCGACGCCGCTAGAGCCGCGCCATCATGCTGGGCTGGTCTATGCTGAGAAACTAACCCGCGCGCCGGGTGAGATGGTGGAATCAGATGTCGCGGCTTTGCGTGAGGCAGGATGGCAGGACGGTGAAATCTTGGAAATCAACCAAGTCACAGCCTATTTCAGCTATGCCAACCGAACCGTGTTGGGTCTTGGCTGTTCAACCGATGGCGACGTCCTTGGCCTGTCACCCGGCAATTCGGATGATCCCGATGATTGGGGCCATGTCTAATCCAACTGTGCGCTTGCGCGCGCATTAAGTTCTGCGCTCTTGGGGCGTTTCACGCCCCGCCGCGCGGGCATCCCCCAGAGGATATTTGTGACCAAATGGAAAGGCTTTAGAAGCCTGCGGCCTCTTCACCGTCATTTTGCCATGGCTTGGCGAGGTTGCCGAAGCGGGTGTAGCGGCCTTCAAAGCTAAGCTCGACCGTGCCGATGGGGCCGTGGCGTTGCTTGCCGATGACGACCTCGGCTTTGCCGTGAAGTCGTTCCATCTCTTCTTGCCAGACAGCCATTTTTTCGAGGTCGTGGTCGCCGGGTTTTTCGCGTTCTTTATAGTATTCCTCGCGGTAGACGAACATGACCACGTCGGCGTCCTGCTCGATCGAGCCGGATTCGCGTAGGTCGGACAGCTGCGGGCGTTTGTCTTCACGGTTTTCGACCTGCCGCGATAGCTGCGACAGGGCGATGACGGGGATGTCCAGCTCCTTGGCGATTGCTTTCAGGCCTTGGGTGATTTCCGAGACTTCGTTCACCCGGCTGTCTTTCGCTGTCGCCGGGCGAACCAACTGCAAATAGTCGACGATCAAAACGTCCAAACCATGTGTCCGTTTCAACCGCCGGGCCCGCGCGGCCAGCTGGGAGATCGGAAGCGCGGGTGTGTCGTCAATAAAGAGCGGGCAGGATTCGAGTGCCTTGGCCGCCTCAACAAAGCGGCGGAATTCGACCTCGGTCATATCGCCTTTGCGGATTTGCTCGGAGGGGACCTCTGCGGCCTCCGACAGAACCCGGGCGGCGAGCTGTTCGGCGCTCATCTCAAGCGAGAAAAAGCCAACTGCGCCGCCTTCGATTGCGCCTTCGACACCGTCGGGCGTCATGCCTTTTTTGTAGGCTTTGGCGATGTTGAAAGCGATGTTGGTGGCAAGGGAGGTTTTGCCCATGGACGGGCGACCGGCCAGGATCAAAAGATCCGAGCGGTGCAGACCGCCAAGTTTTTTGTCCATATCGTTGAGGCCGGTTGAGATGCCAGCCATGCCGCCTTCGCGCATATAGGCGGCATTTGCGACCTGCACGGCATCGGTGACAGCTTTAAGGAAGCTTTGGAAACCGGATTCAGATTTACCCTCTTCGCCCAGCTTGTAGAGACGTTGTTCGGCATCAACGATCTGGCTTTTCGGGTCGCTTTCCGTGTCAACCAAATGCGCACGGGCCGAAATTTCTTCGCCCAGGCCGATCAGTTCGCGCCGGATGGCAAGATCATAGACCATTTGCGCATAGTCGCGCGCGGCAAAGGACGAGATCGAGGCGCCTTGCAGGCGGACCAGATAGGCCGGGCCGCCGAGTTCTTTGAGGCCTTCATCTTCCTCGAAATAAGGCTTGAGGGTCACGGGCGAGACGAGCAGGTTTTTGTGGATCCGCGCAGCGGCAGTCTCGAAAATGCGACGATGGACAGGGTCAAAGAAATGTTCTGGGCTGACGATGGACGACACACGGTCCATGATGTCGTTATTGGTCAGTATCGCGCCCAGCAATTGCTGCTCCGCCTCGATATTATGCGGAAGCGCGGTCATGGTCTCGGCGCTTTCGGCCTGACCTTGCATGTTACTCATGTCGTTCATCTGACTGCCCTTCGCCCCTGTTCTTGCCCCGTTCACCGGGTTTGACCTATTCGGGGAGCCCAATCAATCTGGATATCCTGTGGACGGATTGGGGGTTATCAACCGCTCTATCTTGCGGTGAAAGGGGGCATCACGTCAAGATTTTGTGGGGTTTCGGGTTTCCTGAAGGCAGGGCGCCGACTTACCCCGCGCGGTTCATGTCGGTTTCGTGACGTTTGACGCGTAACCTGTCCGAATCGTTAAGACGGGTTGGCGGTTTGCCACGCCTTTTGCCAGTCGCGCGGCGCGTTCAGGAATTTTTCAACCTCGGTCAAAGTCTCCTCGTCGAAGGTCTCTTGCTCTTTCGCGACCGCCAGAACGTCCCACCATGTGCACAGGTGATGCAAGGTGACGCCGTGATCGCCGAGCCGGGAAATCGTTTCCGGGAAAATGTCATAGTAGAAAATCACAGCCGTATGCGCGCAGGTGGCGCCCGTGTCGCGGATCGCATCGACAAAAGACAGTTTGGAGCCGCCATCTGTGGTCATATCTTCGACGAGCAGCGCGTTTTGGCCTTCGGACATTTCGCCTTCGATCCGCGCATTGCGGCCGTAGCCTTTGGGCTTTTTGCGCACATAGGTCATAGGCAAAGCCATGCGTTCCGCCACCAATGCGGCGAAGGGAATGCCGGCGGTTTCGCCGCCTGCGATATTGTCAAACGCCTCAAACCCCGCGTTGCGCATGACGGTGATGGTCAGGAAATCCATCAGGGTCGAGCGGATGCGCGGATGAGAGATCAGCTTGCGGCAGTCAATATAGCTGGGGGAGGGCAGGCCAGAGGCCAGAATGAACGGTTCGCGAGTGTTGAAGTTGACGGCCTTGATCTCGAGCAGCATCGCGGCGGAGAGACGGGCGATTTCTTCCTTGCTGGGGTAGCTTGAGGGGATCATCTGGTCATCCTTCTTGTTGTCGCCGGAGCCTTCGGCGAGAAAATTTTTAAAACAATGAAGCCTAGCTCACGCGCCAATGCAGCGGCATTTGCGGATCAAACACGGTGACAGGCCCCGCGCCTGTGTCGATTTTGTCGGGATAGGCGACAGGGTCACCTTTGGTGAGTGTCAGTGTGCCCTCATTCGCGGGCAGCCCATAGAAGGCAGGGCCGTGGAGCGATGCGAAACCTTCAAGCTTGTCGAGCGCGTCGTCTTGTTCAAAAACCCCGCCAAGATCGACATCGTATTGGTTGCCGTAAAACACCCGGCGCAGCCGCAAGCATGTTCTTTCAGCGCGTCGATATGGGGCGCGCTGTCAGTGCCCAGAAAGAAGGTCGGATCGCCGGAGGTCGCAGCGCGGCGCAATGCGAGACGGTGTTCTTCGCGTTTGGCGACTGGCAGGCAGTAGTAGTGCGGCTTGATGCCGCCCACCAGAATGTCGTTGCGGTTGATAACCAGGTGATGCGTCGTGATCGTGGCGCCGGTATTGGCGTGGGCTGCGGCGTAATCGACGCCGTCTTTCGTGGTGATATGTTCCATCACGATTTTCAGCTCGGGCAGGTTTGTGCGGATCGGGTCGAGGACGCGGTCGATGAACACGGCTTCGCGGTCAAAAATATCGACGTCATGATCCGTGACTTCGCCATGGACGCAAAGCGGCAGGCCGATTTGGGCCATGGTTTCCAGCTGGCGGCGCACGTTCTCAAAATTCTTGACGCCAGAGGCGGAGTTCGTCGTGGCACCCGCCGGGTAGAGCTTTACCGCCGTGATCAAACCGATCTCATGGGCGGCGCGCAGGTCTTTGATATCGGTCTCTTCGGTCAGGTAGAGCGTCATCAACGGCTTGAAATCGGAATTGTCAGGCTTGGCCGCCATAATCCTGTCACGATATTCGGCAGCGTCGCGGGCGGTGACGACCGGGGGCACAAGGTTCGGCATGATGATTGCGCGGGCAAAGTGGCGGGTTGTTTCGGGCAAAATACCTTTCAGCATCTCCCCGTCGCGCAGGTGTAAATGCCAATCATCGGGGCGCCGGATGGTGATGGTTGTCATGACGTAAGCTCCCCCGATGGCGCGTTTTAGGTGGCATATCCAAAAACTTCGCGCGGGACCAGTGGGGGAATGAGCGGTCGGGCGCTTGGTCCACAGATTTTTGCTGAGACACAGGCGTCGCTGCGTTAAACTACGCCGAAACAGAGCGGTGATCTTATGAAGAAAATGTTGGTGATGATTGTTCCGGTTCTTGCAGCCGCATGCACACCGCCCGCCGTGGCGGTTCAAACTGTGCGTGAGGTTGGGCCGGAAGCAGTGGCAAATTGCACGGAACTTGGTCGCGTGGCCGGTGTGCCGGGCGTCTACGGACCTTTTGCAAAACTTGGGCTCAACGATGCGCGCAAGGCCGCGAAGCAGGCGGCGCTAGGGCAAGGTGCGACCGATATCGTGTTTGACTCCGTTGTGCCGGGTGAGGCGCAATACAGGGTCTCAGGGACAGCGTATAAGTGTTAATTCAGGCAGGTGTTGCTTGAGGTTTTACCACATTTTTGCGGGCGAACTCGGCTATTGCCTGAGTTTACTTCAAAATTCGAACATTACTCTGCGGCTTGCAAACGCCTGCGTTTCTTGAACGCGTTGCCGAACCTTTCAAGCCTTTTTTCTTGCCCACGCGCTTTCAGATAGCCCTCCATGGCTTGCCGGTAGAGGTAGACATCCTTGCGTCCGCGCAGCATTTTGTAAAATTCCTGCGGCGCTAATGTGCCAGCAATACCGCCTTCCATGATCGGTTTGAGCCCGTCCATGCGGTTCAGTACCAAGGCCGATTTATGGCCGATCCCGAACCCTTTGAGGTGAACGAGATTCTTCCCTTCTAGGCGCGCAATTTGTTGGCGGTCACCCTCGTGAAACGGGTCGTAAATCAAGTAGACCTTGTTTGCTGTGATGGTCTCCAACGCGGCGTCGGAATAGGGTAGGGACCAATCTGCGGCCCGGCCTTTGCCAAAGCGCATCTCCCAAGGCACTTCCTGCGCATCGAGGGTTGTTTGCGGGCTGAATGCGACCACCGTGCTGCCGGGGGCGAGCGATGAAAAGGTCAAAGCGCCGAACGCGCCCATCGAGGTGCCGACGAAGGAAACGCGCGCGAAGCCTTTGAAAAACCCTTCATCCCGGAGTTGTTCCAAGTAGTCGATCAGTGCCAAGTCGCGAAACCAAGTTGGTGTTTGGGCATAGACACCCAAATGCGAAAACCCGCGATCTTCGCAGAATTTCTGCGCCCAGGGTTCGCGTGCATAGGCTTCATTCCCGGCCTGGGATAGGTTGTCAAAACTAACAACGAGCTGCCCGCGCCCGCGGTCCACGAAAGAGCAGCTATAGTCGCCAAATTTGCGGAACCAGCCGTCGCGTGCGCCGGCCGGGTAAATCTCGCGATACCACGAGGGCGGCGAAAATTCCTCATCCAGCTCATTTGCGGGTTCAGGGTCTGTCTTAGGGGTTGTTGCAAGTTCCGCTTCTTGTTTGCGGCGGCGTTGCAAGTTGCCGATGGCTTTGAGAATGGCTTCCGTCGCTGCCGCGCGATCCTTGAGCTGTTCGCGCTCTTCGTCTTTGCGCACTTCATCCGAGGTATCGAGATCGCCATAGGAAAAGAAATCTGCTTGCTCGGGCATGTAGCGCCGCACCAATTTGCGGTTTTCTGGGGCCATCGATTCCATCAGCTGCCGTCGTTCCGCTTGGCTGAAAACGTCGCGCGATTTGATCGTCCCGGGATGGTCAATCGCAATCAGCTCCCGGATCACTTCGCGGACGTTGAAGTCAGTGACATCCCCCATCGTGGCCAGCGTTTCGGACATTTCGGCGGAAAAGGTCTTGTTGGCAAAGCCCTTGTTGAGGGTCATGCCAGCCTTGATTTCTATGTCCAACTGCTCCGCAAAATCACGCACGATGTCGCCGCCGGTTAACCGATCGCTGCTAAAGGGACGCAGGACGATGTTTTCGGGCCCAAAGGCGCGGCCATAAGCGTTAATCACATCAAAATAGCGCACCAGCCGGTGCGCATCTGCGAGGAACGCCTGCCGGTCCGGCTCTATTCGGCTGTTTTTTAGGAACTGTTTGTAGAGCGCCTCAAGATAGCTGTCCTGCCGCCGAATGTAGCAGATGACCTTGGTGCGGCCGCCTTTCAGACTGTCTGGAACAACTTGGGTGAATTTTCGGGTCGTAAACGGGTTAAACAACAGCTCCGACGACATGACATGGCTCGCCTCAGGCATGCTGTCGGCTTCCGCCTCGATCTGTGCAAACAGCTTCGTCGTCTCGCCCATCCGTGCGGCGGAGGCGAGTTGGTTATGCGCAATATGGCTGCGCCCCGTCTCCATGAAGTTGACGCCGTCCTCGCGCAGGCGGTCCTGATTGTCGTTCAAAAACCCCTGAAGCGAGGTTGTCCCCGTCTTAGGGGAGCCGATATGCAACCAAATCTGCCCCATGATACCTGCCTGTTTTGTTATTGTTTTTCATTCTTGCCCCCAGTGGTGCCGGTGCGTTGACCGGGTGGGGTGATGCCGCGTTTCAGCAGCAATTTGTTGGCCGCGTTCAGCTTGCGACGAAACATCGGTGCGGCCCCTTGGGACAGCACATTTTCAGCCAGAAGCGCGATCAGCAATGGATGTTTGCGCTCGTCGATCCGCTGCAGCAATTCGCGCAGGTACCGCCGAAACGTCCGTCGCGCGCGGAGCATCTTATAAAACTGTTGCCGCGTCATGGTGCCGTCGACGCAGGCGCTGACGACCGGTTTGAGCAGCCCCATATTGATCAGCCCAGAGGCGATCCGGTGCCCTTGGAACCGACATTTCAGTTTGGTGACGTTCTTGCCTTGAAACAGCGCCGCATGCATCGCGTCGAGCTGTTCCAGTGGGTCATAGAACAAAAACACCTCTCTGGCTTTGCCGCTTTCTTTCGGCGCGTAGCCATAGGAGGAGTTGAAATTGCGCGACCACGCTTTTTGATAGCGCGTCTCCCAGGAACATAGGTCTCGGTCCAGCGTCGCTTGTGGGCTGATCGCGACCACTGTGGCGCCGGGGCAGGCGGCGGAGAATGCGCAAGCCGCATAGGCGCCCATTGAGGCGCCGTAAAACACCACCCGGTCGAACTGGTCGAAAAACTTGTCTTTTTTCAATCGGTTGAAAAAGCCGTAGACGTCCTTGTCGCGGTACCAGGTCCAGTCATGCGCCATCAGCCCAAGGATCGACCACCCCTGCTTTTGGACAAAATCAAAGCCCCATGGCAGCCGCTCGCCATGTTCAAACACATGGTCGAGATTTTCAAACGTGACGATCAGGGTTTTGCCCGACTTTACGAAAAGCGCGGTGTGATCTGCGCCCAGCTCTTCGTAGAATCCGTGTTTGTCGCCCAGCGCGCGCAGCTCTCCGTTCCAGGCGTCGCGGTCTTCTTCTTGCAACGCTTTGTTCAGATCGATGACTGCGCTCATGCGGTTGCCGCCTCCCGCGTCTTGCCGAACAATTCCTGCCCGGGGGAGATCGCCTGCATCAAAACGCGCCCCATCTCGGTGCTTGCGACATGCGCAATCTCGGCGCGGTGCCAGGCGACGCTTTGGCGATGCAATTTACGCAGAACCGGATCCGTCATGAGCGCGTCATAGGCGTCTTTGGCAGCAGGCAGAAGCGGTTGGATCGAAAGGTCTTCAACCTCGTTCCGGTTCATTTGCTGCCAGTATTTTTCGCCGAGCATGTCGGGCGTATAGGCCCGCCCACGCGCGGCCTTTACCAAATAGTTTTCCCGCGTGCGAACCGCGTAATGGTTGATCTGCGCCAGCTTGTAGCCCGCCGTATCGCGGTCCATGCGCCAATTGGCATGGTGGTAGCGCGTGGGCATCAGATCGCCATTGCCATTGGCCCAGTTGAGCCCGTCCCAGTCGGCGCCAATCACGCGGCGTGGCCTGTGGCAGCCAATGATTTCAACCGCGTTCGTGCGATGAATGCTTTTCATCCCCCAGGCCTGAACTGGTTTTGGGCAATGTTCGGGTGCTGCGCGACGCATTTTGTCGGTGACAAACCCGTCCTGAAAAACGGTCTGATCGCTGCTGCCGAAGACCCGCCAAGTAAGTGAAATGCACTTCGCCTCGGGCGCCGCCGCCGTCAGCGCGCGGATTGAGCGGTCGCCGACATGCACGTTGATAAATTCATCCGCATCGATCACCGACACCCAGTCTGAGCGGCGATAGATCCGCTCACGCGGGGCCTTGCGAAAGGCGCGCACTTGATGGGCCGGACGTTGATGTGGTTTGCGCGTGTTATCGCGATGCGTCACGACCCCCATTCGGGCCAGCCGGTCAAGTATGTCCGGCGTCCCGTCCTCGCAATCATTGGTATAGATCAGGAAATGGTCGATCCCGATGGCCAGATGATAAGCGACCCATTCAAGGATAAATGGCCCCTCGTTTTTCATGCAGGTCAAGACAAGATGCCGTTCGCTCATGCTCACCTCTTATGGACCACAAGCACTTGATCGCGCTTGTCATTATGCCATTGGGCTTGATGCAGGAAGCATCCCGAAAAATCCGAACGCATCGCGTTGAGTGCGTCTTGAATACCCGTGTCAGGATGTTTGAATGCGCCTTCTCGTAGATAGGCTTGAAACAGCCGCGCGGTCTTTGGATAGCCTGATGTCTCGCGCGCCTTGGGTTGAAAGCGCAGGTCCTCAATCACGTAGATGCCGCCAGATTTCAGGGTTGGGAACAGCTCGACAAAGGCGTGTTGTTGGTGATGCGACAGGTGGCTTGCATCATCGAGCACCAGATCAACCTTGCTGAGGTTCTTTGCCAAGCGCCCAATCGGACCGCGTGTGTTGAAGTTGCATTTATGGGTTGAGACGCGCGGGTCGCGCAGTTTGGCAAAGCCGTTCTCGTCAATCGCCGTGATCTGCGCCTTGGTCAGGTAACGCAGCCACATCGGCAATGTTGGGCTTTCACCCGTTTCGGCGTCATCTGGGTTGCCCATGCCGAGCAAAATCATGTTGAGCTTGCGCAGGCGAATGGGGTTCAGCAGCAAATGGTAAAGCTCGCTAAACCGGTGCTTCTGCGTGCCCTGATCCAACTGAAGCTCATCCGCGATATCGGTCAGATTGACACCGCCACGTCCGTGCCGGTCCGCATTCGTCACAACCGGAATGGCTGTGCCGGGCACCATCTGAACCTCTTTCGGCTTATGCGGGTTGGCCTTTGGCATCGGCGCGTCGGAGGGCACAATACCGTGTTTGGTCAACAGTTTGCCGATCAGAGAATTCTTATGCGGCTCGCCACCCTCGCGTTCAATGATCCGCATCCGCATCCGCCGTCCCCAAAAATGGATCGACAGCGTGTTGTCTGTGATGTGCTGGCTCAAATCCGCATTCGGTTTGAGCATCATCCGCCGCTTCTTGAAGCTGATAGGGAACAGCGCGTTAATTGGCATCGCGTATTTATGCTCGCCGGTTTTGTGCAGGAAATGCGTCAGCGCTTGCGGCCCCCAAACGCCCCAGCTTTGCTCCCCCACATGGACCGGGTCGCCCTCGGCTTTTTTGCGCGCCATCTCCGCGCGCAGCTCCGGCTTGAACCAGTCGGGGATCGCGTATTCGTCCGACGTAAAATCAATCAATTGTTCTAGCGTGTCACTGTCGGCAGGCAGACCGACCACGCCGTTATTGATGTGATGTGGGCTTTCCCAGCCGTGAAAATGCCCGTTCGATGTCGTGAAACGTTTGACGCAATAGGCGTCGGTATCAGCCCAGATTTGATCATCCGTCTTGGCCAGCATGTTGTAGCGCCACTTATCCGCCTGCGGCGCAGGGGAACCGGTGCGCTTATGCGCGATCACATGATCCATCGGAATGATGTCGTTGGCGTCGCAGATCTCAATCCCGTCGGGGATGTTGGCGACCTCGCCATAGGTGTACATTTTGACGTGGTGTCCGGCGTCACGAAACGACACGGCACAAAGCTGTTCCATGTAGGTCAATGCGCCGCCGATCCATAGCTGCGCGATTGCGTAATCTTTGGTCACGATCTGCCCCGCAATTAACGGGTTAGTCCCGTCTTGTTGCTTATCATTGTTTCGATTTTCGCAAAGGTAAGGTTAAAACGCAAGGAAAAGCTGATTCGGCGCGACGGTCGCGAGCGGCTACAAAAAGGGGCTAAAACCTTGAAAAAGAGCAGCCAATGAAAATCACCATCGTCACGACGATGCGCAATGAAGGCGCGCATCTGCTGGAATGGATCGCACATCACCGCGCGGCAGGCGTCAGCGATTTTGTGGTCTATGTGAATGCGTGTGAAGATGGCTGTGAGGCGTTGTTCGCGCTCTTGCCCGGCGTGCATGTGATTGAACAAAAAACAACGGACAAAAGCCCGCAATGGCAGGCCCTGCGCGCCGCATGGGATCATCCAGCTGTTATTGGCGCGGATTGGGTGGCATGCCTCGACTGTGATGAATTTATAAATCTAGGCAATGACTTGCAGAACGTTCCTCAATTGATTGAACGGCTTGGTGGCGACGTTATTTTGTTGCCTTGGCGGCTTTTCGGCGCCTCGGGTCATGCCGAGCTCAGCTCAGAACCCACGACCGCGCGGTTCACCAAAGCCGCGCGCCCGGACATGCTCTACCCGGCCATCGGCAGCTATTTCAAAACCCTGTTCCGGCGCGAAGGGCCGTTTCGTCAATTGGGTGTACATCGTCCCAAGCAGAAGAACGCGGATCGGCATGGTGTGCCGGTCATCTCTGATGGCTCTGGGCGGCCTGTGCCAGATGCGCTTGCCAGCAATGACGGGCAAATTATGCAATGGGGCGCGCCCATCGCGCGCGATCTGGTGCAGCTGAACCATTATTCGCTTCGCTCAGCTGCTGATTTTATGGTGAAACGCTTGCGCGGGCTGCCCAATCATGTCGAAAAGCCCATCGACCTGACCTACTGGGTTGAACGCAATTTCAACTCTGTTGAGGACCTTACGATTCAAACGATGCGCGCCGCGACTGCAGATCAAGAGGCCGAATTCCTCGCAATCCCAGGTGTCGAGGCCGCGCAAAAGGCGTGCAGGGATTGGCATCGCGCCCAGTTTGAGCAAGCAATCGCGACGGAAGAAGGCCTCAAGTTCTACGGACGGCTCTTGCTTGCGGATGGCAGTGCGGATCTGCCGCCTGCGCAATCCATGGACCTGATCAAAGCGTATGGGCGGTTGCATGGCAGCAGATGATATCTACCATGCGCGAGCGCTAAATACGCATGCAGAGCAAGGCGTTACCAGCCTGTCTTTCATTGGCTGGCAGGACCCCGTGGGCGGTATGGGACTACGTGTGTTTTTCCAAAACGGGACAGAGATTGACCAGTTCGACACGAAGCCGCGCCCCGGCTGCGCGACATTTTCATCCGCCCGGGCCATCAATGGCGGCTTGATGTTTGTCGGCACCAGCGACGCGCAGTCAGACACCATTCGGATCGCGTTGAAAGAGGGTGAGCTGACATTGCCCGTCACCCCGCCGGAAACGGATCTGTTTGCGGGGCTCAACACGTGTTTAGCCGAACGAAATGGTGAGACACTAGACACCCTTGAGGCGTGGATCACATATCACCAGGCGCATTTCGGGCTAGAGGCGCTGCTGCTTTTGGATCGCTCAAAAAAAGCAAAAACAATGACTTAAGAAAAGAAATTCAAGCGCTTACCGCGCGCTGCGGCCTAAAGCGGCTCGTGCATGTCACTTGCGATGTGCCCATGGGCGCACCTGACTTGCCACCCGCACAACATGCGTTCAATGCCGCGGACGCGCCGGGCAAGGATCGGATGACGCTGCCCGCGCCAGACCCGTGGACCGCACCGCTGGGTGAACTCCAGGTCTATGAAATCGCAAAATGGCGCTTTCTGGCCCGCGCACGCGCTGTGATGAACCTTGATCTCTCAGATCTGTTGCAGCCCGGTAGCAACCCGTTTGAGACGGTCCATGACAGCGATGCTGGCGTGGTCCAACTGGTGGGGCAGCGCATCTACCCTTGGCGGGTACGCGGTCGCGCCGCGCCGACCTTTGGTGACCACATTTGCCGCCAGTTTGACACCTCCCGCGCCAATCGGCGTTGGTGCATTGCGCCCGCGAAGCTCAATTCTGATCAGATTTGGCGCCTTGTGCGGATCATGGACGCCAAGCCCGGCCCAAACGATACTGCCGGGTTCTGGCGCGCCATGGCGATCCGCCACCCGGACAACACAACCGCAGAAATCGTGCCCAAGACATCGCTGATCGAAGACCCAGACCTGCTCAAGCTGTCGCATGACATCTTCGCGCATAAGCCTGTCAGGGCACCAGAAAGCGACATTGCCGCAGCGCCAAAAAACGGGGCGCAGGCACGGCGCACCTTGATTGTCACCTGCATGAAAAACGAGGGCCCGTTCATCCTCGAATGGCTCGCTTATCACCGCACTATCGGTGTCGATGATTTCTTGATCTACACCAATGACTGTGACGACGGCACGGATGAGCTGTTGAACGCGCTCATGGCGAAAGGCCTCGTCCAACGGCGCGACAACAAGTTCCACGGCACTGGCATCAAACCACAGCACTGGGCGCTAGCGGCCTCTGACAAAGAACAAATTCTTCGGGACGCTGACTGGGTCATCTCAATGGATGTTGATGAGTTCATCAACATTCATGTGGGCGAGGGGCGGCTAGGCGACCTTTACGACGCCGTGGGCGAGGCGAATATGATCTCCCTCACGTGGCGGCTCTTTGGCAATGCGGATCGGCATGATTATGAAGACCGCTTCCTCATCGACCAGTTCGACCGCTGCGCGCCCGAGCTGTGCCGCAAGCCGCATCAAGCCTGGGGGTTCAAAACCCTGTTTCGCAATCTTGGGATCTACAAAAAGATGGGCGTCCATCGCCCCAAAGGGCTCAAGCCCGACCTGTGGGACCAGATCAATTGGGTCAATGGGTCAGGTAACCCCATGCCGACCAAGCTGATGCGCAACGGCTGGCGCTCCAGCCTGGACAGCTACGGCTACGATCTGGTGACGCTGAACCACTATGCGGTGCGCAGCGCGGAAAGCTTCTTGGTCAAACGCGACCGGGGTCGGGTCAACCATGTCGACCGCGATCAGGGGCTCAGCTACTGGTTTCGGATGAACAACAATTGGGAAGTCGACCGCTCCATCCAGAGTAAGCGCGCGCTGCTTCAGGCGGAATATGACGCGCTGATGGCCGATCCTGAGATTGCGGCACTCCATCACAGCGCCGTTGCCAATCACCGCGCCAAGATCGCCGCATTGAAGGCCACCCAAAACTACGCGCAATTCTACGGCGAGCTGACCAGCGAACGGATGCAACGTTTGGCGCGGATGCACACGCATTTCGGTGCCAATGTCTTTCTTGAAGGTCCCGCATCTGTGCCAGATGACATTGCGTTCAAATCCAACATCGCGCCTGATTTTTTCTTTACGGTCGAGCGCAAGACGCTTGATTGAGTGGAAATCTATCTCGCATTTTAACGGTCTCGAGCCACGATTTTGACTACATGACAACAGCTTAGACCGAATCAGGCACTATTTCGTTTAACTTTAAGTAAAGCCGCAGGCATCAGAACATAAACGCTTAACACGCTTCTTTTACCCCGATGAGGCGAGGTTTGAGTGGGTGAAATAGGTGTTTGAGTTACGCGATCTGACTGCAGAGCCGCCGGTCGACGGCGCTCTGACGATCACAGAAGAAAATTTTGGCGCGCGCTACGCGGGGTGGCGCAATATCAACCGGTTTGAAAATCAAACCGAAGACGGCGATTTTGGCCTGCTGATCTGGCCCGATGGCACCACATCAGAAAAGAACACGGACCTCTACGGCTTCCAGCATGAAGGCTTGTTTGATCCGGCAGCACTGGGCAATCGCCCTGATCTTGACGGCATTCTCGAGGTCGCAGTCGCCAATGACTACACCGTTTCGATCATCCTGCCGACCATGCGCTATCAAAACGATCCGAACGCGTTGAAGTTCGACGCTGAGGCGTTTTTTGACGACCTCTACTCCGGTACATTTGGTCCGCTCCCCGACAAGATGATTTTCGAAATTGGCAACGAGTACAACTTTGTCTTCGACGGCGATCCGGTCGCACAGGCGCAAAGCTACGGCGCGGTTGTCAACGCCTATGCAGAGGTGATTGAGACGATTGAAACCCGCTATGACGTCGACCCTGACCAAACGCGCTACAGTGTCCAGCTTGGCCGTGGCGACGGCGCCAATGACGCGCTTCTGGATACGCTCAGCGACGAAGCGATCTTGATGGCCGACATGGTCACGCATCACCGCTTTCTGTTCGGACCACGCTGGTCCGACGCGCAAGTGGGCGAGACCGGCGCGGCAATGGAAGACTGGTCCGATGCGGCCGACGCTTTGGGCGGTGACAGCCCAAACCTGTATCTGTCGGCCTACAACACCGTAAGCTACACACGCAAAGAGGCCGCGAACGAGTATGAAGACGCCAACCCCGGCGCCTCCATCGACCACAATGACCGCAGCAATCTGGCATTTGAACAATTCTATCAGGACGCGTTGAACATCCGTGCCCATGGCATGGATCACGGCGAAAACCTTCTGCAGACGTTCAGCGCCTATCAACCCTTGGGCGTTGAGGCCGCGGGCACCTATGGCTGGGATTCCGTCCACGCCGCGCGGCACAGCTGGACCGGATCAGACGGTGAGCCTTATGTCTTCGTCAGCGGTGCCACCCAAGACATGATGGGCGAAAGCCTGATCGGGACCAAGGCGCTCGATTGGTATCAGGACAATGATCACTACGCGACCGATCAGGTGTCGATCTATGGCTTTGACAGCCCGGACAAACTGGTGGTTTTTCTGGCTGCCCCTGAATTCGACGGCGAAAGCTACGCCACGACCCTGACAATGGACGGGCTGGGCCCTGTGACGCGGGTCTGGGGCGAAAGCCTGACGGCCGAGGTGCCGGAAAACTGGAACACACTGTTTGGCGTGCCGGAAACACCGGGCGTTGATCAATCGCCGGAGGCGGAAACATACGCCGTCGGCATCCGCGAAAGCTTCACCCCGCAGCACCGCGACAATGAACTTGCCATCACCTTCAATGAGCCCGGTGAGATCATTCGCCTGACCTTCGCGCGCAGCTTTGAGGGCGAGGCGGAGATCGCGGGTTGGCATGGCGGCACCCCCACGATTTTGGCCGCTGACCCTTATCTGGACCCGTCAGATGAGGCGCTGCTGCCGATGATCGACATGCCATTTGAACACAGCTCGATCCTAGCCGCAGAGGCCGAGGACGACGCCGATGACAGTGACGGGTTCTCAATCGAGATCCCTTTTGTTCAGCCTGCTTTTGCCGCTTCTGGGCCTTGGCGTTTAGAAAAACGCCTGCAGCCCCGTGATGGCGCGGCCCAGGATCAAGGCATGCACGTCATGCGTCCCTTCATAGGTGTTGACGGTTTCAAGGTTCATCATGTGGCGGATCACCTGAAATTCTTCCGAAATCCCGTTGCCGCCATGCATGTCGCGGGCGTGGCGCGCGATGTCCAATGCTTTGCCGCAATTGTTGCGCTTCATCAGTGAAATCATTTCTGGGGCCGCATTGCCTTCGTCCATCAACCGGCCCACGCGCAGCGACCCTTGCAGGCCCAGCGTGATCTCCGTCTGCATATCGGCGAGCTTTTTCTGGAACAGCTGCGTCTGCGCAATGGGCTTGTTGAACTGCTTGCGATCCAACCCATATTGCCGCGCGGCGTGCCAACAGTATTCGGCGGCACCCATAACGCCCCAGCTGATCCCGTAGCGGGCACGGTTCAGGCAGCCAAACGGGCCTTTCAGGCCCTCGACATTTGGCAGCAACGCCTCTGGGCCAACCTCGACGCCGTCCATCACGATCTCGCCGGTGGTGGAGGCGCGCAAAGACAGTTTGCCACCAATCTTGGGTGCGCTCAGGCCTGCCATGCCTTTTTCCAAAACGAACCCGCGGATTTTGCCGCCATGCGCCTCGGATTTGGCCCAGACGACGAACACATCCGCGAACGGCGCGTTCGAAATCCACATTTTGGATCCCGAAATCACATAGCCGTCGCCCTTGGCCTTGGCGACGGTCTTCATGCCCGCCGGGTCAGACCCCGCATCGGGTTCCGTCAAACCAAAACAGCCAATCAAGCTGCCCGCGGCCAAACCGGGCAGGTATTTCTGACGCTGTTCTTCCGATCCGTAGGCATAGATCGGGTACATCACCAGAGACGATTGCACCGACATCATCGACCGGTAACCCGAATCCACGCGCTCAATCTCGCGCGCGACAAGCCCGTAGGTCACGTAGGACGCGCCCAAGCCGCCATAGGCTTCCGGCACGGTCAGGCCCAGCAGGCCCGCTTCACCCATCTTGGCAAAGATAGACGGATCGGACGTCTCTTCGCGGTAAGCGTCAATAACCTTGGGGGCGAGCTCAGCCTCCGCAAAGGCCCGGGCGCTGTCACGCAGCATGCGCTCTTCTTCCGACAGCTGGTCTTCGAGGCGGAAAGCGTCGTCCCAGTCGAACCGCGCCATATCCGGCGCGTCTTTGGATGTGATCGGTGTCGATATGTTCATGGCGCTGCTCCCAATTCTACTGCCTTTGGTCTACGCCTCTTGCGCGCACATGGCAATTGAGGCGTGCTGACACGCTATGCGCTTTTCATGCGCATCAGGCTTGCTTAGGGTCGAAGGCGTAACATCAACAGGGATCAATTGTGGCGCAGGACTTTGACGATATTCCCGAAATCGCGCTTCGCTGGCACAAGGCCGGGCAGGGCGCGGCACTTGCGACCGTAGTGCAAACCTGGGGGTCGGCCCCGCGTCGGGTTGGAAGCCAATTGGCCATCAACAGCGCCGCTGACATCATGGGCTCCGTTTCAGGCGGATGTGTCGAAGGCGCGGTCATTGTCGAAGCTATTGAGGCCATCGAGGACGGCCAGCCGCGCATGTTGGAATTCGGCGTCAGTGATGATGAGGCCTTTGCCGTTGGGCTCGCCTGCGGGGGTGAGATCAAAGTCATGGTCGAACCGGTTGGCACCGCCTTGCCTGAGGCGATGTTGCAAGACTTGGTCGATGCCCGCGCCAACAAATCAGCAGTTGCCTATTGCGTCGACACATCAAGCTGGGCCCGCCGATTGGAAGCGCCAAACGACGCCCTTGCAGACCGCTTTGCTGCCGACAAATCCGGGTTTAACGGCGAAGAATTTATCGCAATCCATAACCCGCCCCTACGCATGGCCGTCGTCGGCGCGGTTCACATCGCGCAGCTTTTGGTTGTCATGGCGCGGCTGGCGGGGTTTGCCCCGGTGGTGATTGACCCGCGGGCGGCTTTCGCGTCCGAGGCACGGTTTCCCGGTGAAACCTTGTCGCAGGATTGGCCGGATGAGGCGCTTGCGACATTCGCACCCGACGCGCGCAGCGCAATTGTGACGCTGACCCACGACCCCAAAATTGATGATCCGGCGATCATGGCGGCTTTGGGCTCTGATTGCTTTTATCTGGGCTGTCTCGGTTCTACGCGCACCCACGCCAAGCGTGTCGCACGGCTGACGGAGGCAGGGTTTAACGAAGCCGAGATCGCGCGCATCCACGCCCCCGTCGGCCTCGATCTTGGCGCGCAAACGCCGGGTGAGATTGCGGTATCGATCATGGCGGAAATCCTGCTGCGGCTGCGCGGCCCGAAAGGGCGGAAGACGTGAAATTCGGCTCCGTTCCGGTCGGCGACGCAGAAGGCGCGACGCTCGCGCATTCGGTGAAGATCGCCACGGGCCGATTGCGCAAAGGGGCGGTTCTGACCGGCGCAGACATTGCAGCCTTGGACGAGGCTGGGATTGAAACGGTCGTCGTAGCACGCCTGGAGTCCTCCGATATCGACGAAAACGCAGCCGCAACCCGACTGGCCGCAGCGTTGACCAAAGGTGCGAGTGGTGTAAGCGTAACAACGGCTTTCACAGGGCGCGTGAACGTGGTGGCATCGGGTCCCGGCGTGGCCCAAATCGACGCGCGCGTGATCGACGCAGTAAACGCATGCGATCCGATGATCACCTGCGCCACTGTGTTGCCGCTCAGCCGGATGGAGACGGGCGGCCTGTTGGCCACGATCAAGATCATTTCCTATGCGGTCAGTGAGGCAGCTTTGAAAAGCGCCGAGGCATGCGCGGGAAAGGCGCAGCCTGCGCTGGGTCTGCACCCGGTCACATTGAAAACGGCCCGTTTGATCGTGACCGAAACGGACGCTGGGCCATCCAATGAAAAAGGCATCGCGGCGACGCGCGCTCGGTTGCAGGCCCTGGGCATGGAGCTGTCCCACGTCAGCGCTGTACCCCATCGTGAGGACGCAATCGCCGAAGCCATCCATACTAGCACCGAAGACCTCGTCATGATCCTCACGGCGTCCGCCACGTCAGACCCGCATGACACTGCCCCCGAGGCTTTGCGACTTGCGGGTGGGCAGGTCACACGCTTTGGGATGCCGGTTGATCCGGGCAATCTGCTCTTCGTGGGCCAGTATCAAAATCGCCCCGTCATCGGTCTGCCCGGATGCGCGCGTTCCCCCGCCTTAAACGGCGCTGATTTCGTGTTGGAACGGATCGCCTGCGGCTTGCAGGTCACGGGCGATGATATCGCTGCAATGGGCGTCGGCGGGCTTTTGAAAGAAATCCCGCAACGACCCCAGCCGCGCAGGGGGCCGGTCACACCATCGGACAAATAAAAAGCCCCGCTCACAATGGCGGGGCTTTGAAAATTCGGTGGTCTGCAGATCAGGTTTTGACGGGCCCGATCAACATAATCATCTGGCGACCTTCCATCTTGGGCATGTTCTCGACCTTGCCCTTACCGTCGACATCCTCGGCCACACGTTCCAACAGCTCACGGCCCAGGTTCAAATGCGCCATCTCGCGGCCACGGAACCGCAAAGTGACCTTCACCTTGTCGCCATTTTCAAGAAACTTGTACACGTTGCGCATCTTGACCTCATAGTCATGCGTGTCCGTGTTGGGGCGGAATTTGACTTCCTTGATCTCGATGATCTTTTGCTTCTTGCGGGCTTCCGCTTCTTTCTTCTGGGTCTCGTATTTATACTTGCCGAAATCCATGATTTTGCAAACCGGTGGGTTCGCGTTCGGGGAAATTTCAACAAGGTCGAGCCCGGCATCGTCAGCCATTTGCATGGCGCGCGACGGGGTCACAACGCCTACATTTTCGCCTTCGGCGCCGATCAAACGAATTTCGGCAGAATTGATCCGGTCATTTACGCGGGGGCCGGTGTCGCGCTGCGGAGGCGCGTTATGGGGTCTACGGGCTATGGTGCCAGTTCCTTATGTTGTTTCGACAATGCGTCAGGCCCGCAAACTAAGGGGCGGGGGCTAGCGGTTCAAGCGCCATTTGAGCGGAATGACGCGAATCCGCAAGCTTTCCCCCTAAAGCCTCATTGTTGATCGCTCTCGCATTGCCTAAATCGAGGCCATCGGGGCCATCGTTCCCCATGAAACAAGGAATTTTGATATGCGTACGCACCTACTCTCTGCTTTTGCCTTGGCTGCCGTTCTGGGGGCCACAGCTGTTGCTCCGGCCTCCGCCATGGGGTGGTTCTCGGGTGATGACGATGCCGCTGAAGCTGCTGCCGCCGCTGAAGAAGCTGCCGCGAAAGCCGCCGAAGAGGCGAAGATGAAGGCCGAAGAAGAAGCCGCTGCCGCCACAAAGGCCGCCGAAGAAGAAGCCGCGAAACTGGCGGAGGAAGCGAAAGCCGCTGAAGAAGAAGCTGCCGCCGCAGCCGAAGAAGAGGCCGCCAAGCTGGCTGAAGAAGCGAAAGCCGCTGAAGAAGAAGCCGCCGCAGCCGCGGAAGCCGCAAAAATGGAAGCCGAAGAAGCTGCCAAGGCTGCTGAGGAAGAAGCTGCGAAACTGGCAGAAGAGGCTGCAGCCGCAACCGAAGAGGCCGCAGAGGCTGCCGTAGAAGGTGCCGAGACCGCTGTTGAAGGTGCGGCTGAGGCCGTAACCGAAGGCGCCACTGACGTTGTAGAAGGTGCAACTGAAGCGGTAACAGATGGCGTGGAAGCTGCCACCGAAGGTGCAGCAGATGTTGTCGACGGTGTAACCGATGCCGTAACCGATGGTGCTGAGGCCGCGACAGAAGGCGCTGACGATGCCACAACTGGTGTTACAGACGTTCTGACCGTGGATGGGTTTAACCTCGACGCAGTCTCGAACCTGATCGACGAGAACGTCTCGAACCCGCTTCTAAGCTCAACTCTGAAAAAGGGCGTTGAAGCTGCGCGTGACAACCCCGAACAGCTCAAATCGGCCCTCGACGCCGTGAAAGCTGCGATTGGTCAGTAAAGACGCTTACTAAAAACCCAAACCGCGCGCCCTTCGCTGGGCGCGCGGTTTTTTCTTGTCGGCTGCCTGCTTTTCAAAAGCGCTTCATGATCAAATCCCGGCCCCTGTCACAAGGGCCGGGATTTGAGTATTTTTGACAGAACGAAGCGGGAAGGGCTTAGCCCACGAAGGCTTTTTCGACCACGTAATGTTTCGGGTCGCTATTGGCGCCTTCTTCCAGCCCGAAATCTTCAAGTATCGCCTTGATATCGGTGTTGAGCCCAATCGATCCGCACACCATGGCGCGGTCGGTCTCGGGCGCGATGCCGTCAATTCCGAGGTCCTTGAACAGCGTCCCATCTTGCAAAAGCGTGGTGACGCGGCCCATTTTCGGGCTCTCTTCGCGGGTGGTCGTTGGGTAGTAGACCAGTTTTTTCAGGTTCTCTTCGCCCAAAAGCTCGCCCATCATTTCATCCGTGCGGATGTGCTCGATCAACTGCTTGCCATACTCCAGCTCGGCCACGTCACGGCAGGTATGGGTCATAATGATCTGGTCGTAATCCTCAAATGTTTGCGGGTCGCGCAGCAGGGACGCAAAAGGTGCGAATCCGGTGCCGGTGGCGAAGAACCAAAGCCGTTTGCCCGGTAGCAGAGCGTCATGGACCAATGTGCCCACCGGCTTGGGGCGCAGAATGATCTCATCACCTGGTTGGATGTGCTGCAATTTGGAGGTCAGCGGCCCGTCTTGCACCTTGATCGAGTAGAATTCCAGTTCTTCATCCCAGCTGGGCGAGGCAATGGAATAGGCCCGCAGAAGCGGCTTTTGCTTGCCGGTCTCGGGATGCGGGTCACCCATCAGGCCGATCATCACGAACTCGCCTGAACGGAACCGCAGGCTCGCAGGGCGCGTGACGCGGAACGAAAACAACCGGTCCGTCCAATGCGTGACTGAGGTCACGGTCTGGGCGTCGGGCAGGGTGGGGACGGCTTTGATGGGGTCTGTCAATGTCATGTCATTCATATCTCTACCACGCGGCCTATGCCACGCACCTCGTTTGTATGCGAACGGTTTATATTTGGAAAGTGTGGTGTTTGGGGAGTGTGGAATTTGCGATATGCGGCTCAGCCGCGCAGCCGGTTTTGGTAGTCATGCGCGCGCCAATCGGCACGGGCCAGCCATTGCGCCTCAGACTGGCGCGCGGCCAGATCATCGGGGATCTCCACCTCGTCAAAGCCCGCGCGCCGCGCCATGGCATATTGATCCGCAATCACATGCCCTTTGGCGCGCAACCGACCCTCATACCCCATCAGCCGCAAACGCCGCGCAATCGTGAACCCGCGCCCATCAGCCGAGGAGGGGAAGTCGATGCGGATCATGTCCAATTCGCCCAACCGGTTTGCCAGCCCTGCCGGATCCGCATCTGACGGAATGTCGATGCAACACGGCGTGTCATTCGCGGGCAAATCCGCCAGTGGTGTGTAGCCGCGCGTCCAGTCATCGGCCACAAAGCCAGTGTCATGTACCAAAACGCTCATGCCGCGTTCTCCTGTCTTATGGGCTTGCCGCCTTCAAAGTGAATGCCGCATTCCGTCTTTTCCTGACCCCGCCACCGGCCAGCGCGCGGGTCTTCGCCTTCGCCGACTTTGGTGGTGCAGGGCGCACAACCGATGGATTTGAAGCCGCGCGCGACCAATGGGTGGCGCGGCAAATCATACGCATCCATGTAGTCGGCGATCATCTCGGGTGTCCAATCGGCCAGCGGGTTGATCTTGATCCGGGCGCCGTCGTCTTTTTCATACAAAGGCAAGGCCGCGCGCTGCCCGCCCTGCACGCGTTTGCGTCCGGTGATCCAACCGCCAAAGCCTTGCAGGGCCGCTTCCAAAGGCTCGGTCTTGCGCAAGGCGCAGCAGGCATCGGTGTCAAACGTATGCAAAATGCCGTCCACGTCGCGCTCCAGCAGCGTTTCGCGGGCGGGCGTCACAACACGCAGGTCCGTCAGTCCCAGAAAATCTGCGACCTCCCGCTGGTAGGTCAGCGTTTCGGGAAACAGCATTTCCGTGTCCAGAAAAATCACCGGGGTCGCCGGATCGATCTGCGCCACCATATGCAACAGCACAACGCTTTCCGCGCCAAAACTGGAGACCAGGGCGACCTCGCCGATTTGCACGTCGTCAAGCGCGTGCTTCAAAACGGTCTGCGCATCGCTTTTGCGGTGCAACAGATTGCGGCGTTCGGCCAGTTCCTTAAGCGGCATTGGCTGCGACCTCCGGGTAAAGGGCGGCTTTGAAAGGCGCCATCCCAAGCCGCCTATAGGCGGTTATGAACGTCTCGTCCGCGTCCAGGCGCAGCTCCAGATAGGCCGCGATCAGGCGTTCAATCGCGGGCACGATTTCGTCATAGGCAAAGCCCGGGCCGGCGCGTTGACCAACTTCAGCGGTTTCTGTGTGATCGCCACCCAGCGTGATCTGGTAGTTCTCGACGCCCGCACGGTCGAGGCCCAGAATGCCAATGTGACCCACGTGGTGATGCCCGCAGGCGTTGATGCAGCCTGAAATTTTGATCTTCAGCTCGCCAATGTCATGCTCCAGCTTCAGCTCGTCAAATCGGGTGGCAATTTGCTGCGCCACCGGGATCGAACGGGCGGTGGCGAGCGCGCAGTAGTCCATGCCGGGGCAGGCGATGATGTCGGAGATCAGGCCGATATTGGCCGTGGCCAGCTCTACCTCGCGCAGGCGGGCATGGATCGCGGGCAGGTGGGATTTATGCACATGCGGAAGGATCACGTTCTGCTCATGGCTGATGCGCAGCTCATCATGCGCAAACTCGCGCGCAATTTCAGCCATAACCCGCATCTGCTCCGAGGTCGCGTCGCCGGGTGTCTGACCCTGCTTTTTGATGCTGATCGACACAATGGCATAGTCGTCATTGCGGTGCTTGGTGATGTTGGTGTCGACCCAGGACCGGAACACCGGATCCTCATGATACGCCGCTTTGAACGGTGCAATCGAGCCGGTCTCAAACGCGGGCGCTGCGAACTGCGCCTCAATGCCTTTCAGCATCTCCTGATCGACGCCGCTGAATTGCGGCTTCAGCAATGCGAAACGCTCCTCAACCAGATCGCGGATCGTGTCGATCCCGTTCTCATGCACGGTGATCTTGATGCGGGCTTTGTATTTGTTGTCGCGGCGGCCCAGCAGGTTGTAGACGCTGACGATGGCTTCCGCATAAGGCAGCAGGTCGGCCTTGGGCAGGAACTCCCGCAGCACTTTGCCGATCATGGGCGTGCGGCCCAGACCGCCGCCCACGATGACCTCATAGCCCGGCTCACCGGCTGCGTTGCGCACCATGCGCAGGCCAATGTCATGGGCTTTGGTCACGGCGCGGTCATTGGGCGAACCGGTTACGGCAATCTTGAACTTGCGCGGCAGGAATTGGAATTCCGGGTGATCCGTAGACCACTGACGCAGCAATTCAGCTGTGGGGCGCGGGTCTTCAATCTCGTCCGCTGCGGCACCGGCGAAATGGTCCGACGTCACATTGCGGATCGTGTTACCGCTGGTCTGGATGGCATGCATGCCAACTTCGCCCAAAGCGTCGAGCATATCGGGCACGTCGCGCAGCTGGGGCCAGTTATACTGGATGTTCTGGCGCGTGGTGAAATGGCCGTAGCCCTTGTCCCATTTGTCAGCGATCATCGCCAGCTGGTCCATCTGCGTAGAATTCAGCGTGCCATAGGGGATGGCCACGCGAAGCATATAGGCGTGCAGCTGCAGATAGAGCCCGTTCATCAGGCGCAGCGGTTTGAATTCATCCTCAGTGAGGGAGCCGTCAATCCGGCGCTCAACCTGCGCGCGGAATTGCGCGTTGCGTTCCGCCAAGAAGTCGCGGTCGAATGAGTTATACTGATACATTACGCCAGCTCCTGCTTGCCATGTTTGTAGTTCGAAGGCCCTTTGGTGCGAAATTCCTCGCGGAAATGCGCGGGTGCTATGCCGTCCTCGGTGAGGATCACGTCAGCCAGATAGGCGCCGACGATTTGGTCGGGTTGGCTTTGAGCATGCAACAGACGCAAATCGCCATGCGCCTCGTCCTCGATCACCTCCGCGTCTTCCAACGCGCGCGACCAGTCGTCGCCTTCGGTCAAATAGATCACGTCGCCTTCCAGCAATGCGTTCGCGGTGACAACTTTTGGGGTAAAGGGCTTGCTCATATCGCAGCCTCCTGTTGTTCAAATTCTTCTGCCGCCAACAGGGCAGCGCGCGGCGCGAGGCCAAGAAATACTAGGGCAGGGCCGTCGAATTTTGCCTCGGTCAGGCTCGGCTCCAGCTCGCTCAGCTTGGTTGCCAAAATGCGTTGGGACGCACGCGATGCGTTCTCGATCACAGTCACTGGCGTTGCTGGGTCCGCGCCATGCATCAGCAACCGGCCTTGGAAAAACCGTGCGGCTTTCTTGCCCATGTATATCGCCGCAACCTCGCCCTCAGCCGCCAAAGCGCGCCAGTCATGTGCGGCATAGCCCTTGGTGTCGTGGCCCGTGATAAAGCGCACGCCAGAGTTGCGACCGCGTTTCGTCAGGCTTTGGCCCAAAGCAGCCACGCCAGCGGACGCGGCCGTGATGCCCGGCACGATGGTCCAGTTCACGCCCGATGCCTCGCAGGCCTCAATTTCCTCATCCAGCCGTCCAAAGACGGTCGGATCGCCGGACTTCAAGCGCACCACATGCGCACCGCCACGGGCGTGGCTGACGATCATTTCATTGATAGCGTCTTGCGTAACCGATGGGCCAAAGCCTTCCTTGCCAGCGGACAGCATCACAGCCTCACGGCGTGCAAGTTCCAGAATTTCAGGCGCGACCAGCCGGTCATAGATAACAACATCCGCGTTATCGAGCGCCTTGCGCGCTTTCAGCGTCAGCAGCTCAGGGTCACCGGGCCCAGCGCCGACCAAATCAACCCAACCCTCGCGCTTCGGCGCGTTCAGGTGGGTGTCCAAAAGATCTTCAAGGCGTTCCTGCGCCACATCGGCGTCAGCGATATCCGTGCTATAGTAATCCGACCAAAACGCGCGCCGCTTTGCGCCAAAAGGCAGGGCCTCAACCTTGGACCGGAACGCTTTGCCGATCCGCGCCATCAGGCCGAGGTTGGGCGACAGCTGTTCTTCCAGCGATTTCTTGATCGAACGCGCCAGCACCGGCGCGGCGCCTTCCGTGCCAATCGCCACCGTCACCGGGTCACGGTCCACAATCGCGGGTGTGATGAATTGGCTGTCAGCCAGATTGTCGACAATGTTGACCAACGCGCCATCACGATGCGCCAAACCCGCGACGCGCGCGTCCTCGGCGTCATCTTCATTGGCC
This sequence comes from Litoreibacter sp. JB4-2, assembly GCF_055693445.1. Classification (NCBI taxonomy): domain Bacteria; kingdom Pseudomonadati; phylum Pseudomonadota; class Alphaproteobacteria; order Rhodobacterales; family Roseobacteraceae; genus Litoreibacter; species Litoreibacter sp. JB4-2. The sequence continues at coordinate 755,514 of NZ_CM146334.1, read as the reverse complement.
GCATAAAACAGTGAGGCGCACAGCGCGTCGCCGGGCTCCATCGCGCGCGGGATCAGGGTCAGGCGTCCCTGCGCCGCCCAGTCATGGATGTCCGGCGCCGCGTCTTCTGCGACAACCGAAAGCTTGGCCTCCGTCTTCAAAAGCAGGCGCAGTTTGGCCAATGCGGCTTCACCGCCGCCCGAGACGACGACGCGGCGGCCTTCAAGGGCCATAAAGATCGGGAAGTGCTTCATGTTGAGCGCTCCAATTGCTGCGTTGCTCATAAAATAGAAAAAAATCCTAAAAATGCCTACCCATCCGCGAAGATAAGGAATATTGTTCTGACGTGGCGGCGAATAGGAACGCCTGTTCCGTAAATGAAGGATCTTGGGAATGGCAGACCAATTGGACGCGATGGACAGGAATATCCTCGCAGAGCTGCAACGCGACGCCTCACAATCTCTTGATGAAATTGCCCGCAAAACAGGGTCTTCCAAGACGCCGGTGTGGAACAGAATAAAGAAAATGCGCGCCCGCGGCGTGATCAAACAGGACACGGTGGTGCTAGACGCCGAAAAGCTGGGGCTTGAGGCGTGTTTCTTCGTGCTCGTCCGCACGTCGGAGCATGAGGCCGACTGGCAAAACCGCTTCCTAAAAGCCCTCAACGCGCGCCCGGAGGTGCTGGAAGCGCACCGGCTGGCAGGCGATATCGACTATATCCTCAAAGTGCGGGTCACAAACGCGCGCGCCTATGACGAATTCTATCAGGCGTTGATCTCTGAGGTGCGTATCTTCAACGTGACCGCGCTTTTGTCGATGGAAGAGATCAAATCGACCACCGCATTGCCGCTCTAGGCGCAAGTGTCAGGCGTGCGGCGCGCCAGTTCGGCTGTGGCCAGACGGGTTAGCAGCTCCGGGCTGATGCGTCCGTAAATCGCGGTCCGCCCGATCAGCAAAAACGGCGTGCCGATCACTGCAAACCGATCCGCGATGCTTTGGGATGTCGCAAGCGCGCGCGCCACCCCGGGCCCCTCCATATCGGCGCGAAGCTTGCCAAGGTCGAGGTCAAGTTCGCTTGCAATTTTCTCGACATAGGCCTGATTGATGCGCACGACGCCGGTGTTGAGCAGCCGGTGCATGTCGTCATAGGCCCCTTGCTTTCGCGCGGCCAGGGCTGCTTTCGCGCCAATCACAGAACCCGGGCCCAGGAGCGGCAACTCGTGATAGCTCAGCCGTATATCCGTCGCGCGTTCTTCGGCGACAAGCTTCAGGTCGCGCCCCAGAACCCTGCAATAGGGGCAGTTATAATCGGTAAAATAGCTCAGCGTCAGTCGACCGTCGCTTTGCGCAAAGAGCGCCCGGCACAAATCTGCGTTACCCAGCGGGGCAGGGCGCGTCGCCTGCGGCTCCAACCCGATCAACGGGTTGCCAAGCCCGCCGCTAAACTGCGCCTCGCCTGCCATCTTCCGAAAGCCATCCGGCATGCTGTCGCGTGTCATTTCGGGCAGCGGGCCGTAACTGGCCCACAGGCTTGGGACCACGCTGCGCGCGCCCCAATAAGCCAATCCCAACCCGGCAAACGCCAGAAAGGCGCGCCGTCCGGCCACTTACTTCGACAACGCGTCGAGCACGCGCACCCAGGACCGGATGCCCTTGTGGAAGCTCGAAAGGTCGTATTTTTCATTGGGCGAATGGATCTGGTCATCATCCTTGCCAAACCCAATCAACAGCGCGTCCATGCCAAGAATTTCTTTGAAATGCCCGGCAATCGGGATCGATCCGCCGCAGCCAACAAATGCCGCCTCATTGGGCCATTCATCTGACAAAGCTGTGCGCGCCTTTTCAAAGGCCGGGTGGTCCGTTGCCATCTCGGATGCCGCTGATGCGCCGTGATCCTTGAATGAGACCGAACAATCCTCAGGCAGCTGGTCCTGCACAAACGCGCGGAAGCTCTCACGCAGTTTCAAGGGGTCTTGGCCCGGCACCAGCCGGAAGCTGATCTTGGCAGAGGCTTGCGCCGGAAGCACCGTCTTGAACCCGTCGCCCTGATAGCCGCCGGAAATCCCGTTCACCTCGCAGGTGGGGCGCGACCAGATCATTTCCAACCCGGTGCGCCCGTCTTCGCCAGCAGGCAAGCCAAGCCCAACCTCGCCTAGGAATTTCGCGTTCTCGAAGCCCAGATCGTTCCACTGCTTGGCAATATCTGTCGGCAATTCTTCAACACCGTCATAAAAGCCCGGCACCATGATGCGGCCCGTGTGGTCATGCAGCGATGCGATGATCTTCGACAAAACCCGGATCGGGTTGCGCGCAATCCCGCCATACATGCCCGAATGCAGGTCCTTGTTTGGCCCCGTGAGCGTGATCTCCTCACCCAAGAGCCCGCGCAAACGCGTGACAATAGCGGGCGTGTCATCGCCAAAGAGCCCGGTGTCGCAGATCAGCGCCACGTCGGCGGTCAGCTCCTCGCGGTTGGCTTCCATGAAAGACACCAGTGAGGGAGAGCCGCTCTCTTCCTCGCCCTCAAAGAAGATCGACACTTTTTGGGGCAGGCTGCCATGCACCGCTTTCCACGCGCGGCAGGCTTCAACGAAAGTCATTAGCTGGCCTTTGTCGTCAGACGCGCCGCGCCCGCGGATCACCTTGCCTTTGGCCGTATCTTCAACAGCAGGCTCAAAGGGCGGGTTGGTCCAAAGCGACAGCGGATCGACCGGCTGCACGTCATAGTGGCCGTAAAACATAACATGTGTGCCGTCGCCCGGCCCATGTGCCACAACCATCGGGTGGCCCGGCGTCGCGCGTTTGGACGCGTCAAACCCCAAACCGGTCAGGTCTTTGACCAGCCAGTCCGCTGCCGTGTCACAAGCCTCGGCAAAGGCCGGATCGGTCGAAATTGATTGAATGCGCAGAAGTTCCAACAAACGTTTTGTTGCGTTTTCCAGGTCAGAATCAACCTGCGCCAATACTTGGTCCAATGACATAATCCGCCCCCGCGATTGTCTATGTTTAACCCACACTTACCAAGCTTAAGGCAGCTGTAAAGGCAAACCCGACATGGCCTGAAACAATGCTCTGTGATCACTTGGGACTACCGGGTGGAACGGCGACAATGGCCCGAAAAACAGCATGTTTTCTGCGCGTTTGGTCCCGCAGTGGCGGCGTTCCGGTTAGCCATTTGTAGCCGATTGGCGTCAAAATGTGCTACACTACGCGAGATAATTCATTCACATCCGCGTTGGGGTGGCAAATTGTAGCTGTGTCTTCGCCGCGCAGCTGGTTTATAAACACGTAAATTTTTTCGGGGACTGACCTATGAGCTATGATGCCGCGTTGGATGCTGCACTGAACCGCCTGCATGAAGAAGGCCGTTATCGCACCTTCATCGATGTGGAACGTGCGCGTGGGAATTTCCCGGACGCGGTTTGGACGCAGGCTGATGGGGCTCAAAAAGACGTCACGATCTGGTGCGGCAACGATTATCTGGGTATGGGGCAGCACCCCACCGTTCTGACCGCCATGCACGAAGCGCTAGACGCCACGGGTGCCGGATCAGGTGGTACCCGCAACATCTCCGGCACGACTGTCTACCACAAACGCCTGGAGGCAGAACTCGCCGACCTTCACCAGAAAGAAGCGGCGCTGCTGTTCACCTCCGCCTATATCGCCAATGACGCGACACTTTCGACATTGCCGAAGCTGTTCCCGGGGCTGGTGATCTTGTCCGATGCGCTCAATCACGCCTCGATGATTGAAGGTATCAAACGCAACGGCGGCGCCAAACTGGTCTTTAAGCACAATGACCTGGACGATCTGCGCCAAAAACTGGCCGCGTTGCCCGCCAATGCCCCCAAGCTGATCGCCTTTGAAAGCCTGTATTCCATGGATGGCGATTTCGGCCCGATTGAAGCGATTTGCGACCTGGCCGATGAATTCGGCGCGCTCACTTATATAGATGAGGTCCATGCGGTCGGAATGTACGGCCCGCGCGGCGGCGGAATCGCAGAGCGCGATAAATTGCTCGACCGGCTCGACATCATCAACGGCACATTGGCGAAAGCCTACGGCGTAATGGGCGGCTATATCGCGGCATCGGCCAAAATGTGCGACGCGATCCGTTCCTACGCGCCGGGTTTCATCTTCACCACGTCGCTGCCGCCCGCGGTGGCCGCTGGCGCCGCCGCCAGCATCCGCCACCTGAAAGAAGACACGCCGCTGCGCGTACAACACCAGCAATGCGCGGCGACGTTGAAATTGCGCCTCAAAGGCTTGGGGCTGCCCTTGATTGATCATGGCAGCCATATCGTGCCGGTCCATGTCGGCGACCCGGTCAAATGCAAAATGATCTCCGACATGCTGCTCGAAGACCACGGCATCTATGTGCAGCCGATCAATTTCCCAACCGTCCCACGCGGCACAGAACGGTTGCGCTTCACCCCGTCGCCCGTTCACACACCTGCTAAAGTTGATGCGCTTGTTTCCGCATTGGACACATTATGGTCCCATTGTGCTCTAAATCGCGACAAGGTGGCAGGCTAACGTCTTCCTGCGTGCATCGGATACAGTCTTTGTGTTAACAAGAAACAATGAGCCTGGCTGGGGACGAATCGCAGGCTTAAGGGACTGATAAAACTGCAATTTGACTGGCGGGCGGGCGCTGATGATGGGGCGAAAGTCACAATCTGAATCGGATGAGGAGCACGTAAAGCGTGGCTTCGACGATTACGATGTGAAGCTTGGCGATCTGATGCGCGGCGAGCGCGCCACCATGGGCAAATCGCTCCTGGATGTGCAGCGCGAACTTAAAATCAAAGCAAATTACATTGCGGCCGTCGAAAACGCAGACCCGTCTGTTTTTGAAACGCCTGGCTTCATCGCAGGGTATGTGCGCTCCTATGCTCGCTTTCTAGGGCTCGATCCCGAATGGGCCTATAATCGGTTCTGCGAGGAATCTGGTTTCAGCGGCGTTGAAGGGCTGTCCGGCGCCACGGCCACAACCAACAAAGCCAAACCTGCCCAGGCCAAATCCCGCGCCACGCGCGAAGACCCGATCATCAAGCCGGTTGCACCCTATGCTCCTGTCGGCGAGGGCGTGTTTTCGCGCATTGAACCCGGTGCCGTAGGCTCAACAATTGTGATGCTCGGCCTGATATCCGCGCTGGGCTTTGGCGGTTGGACCGTCTTGCAAGAAATTCAGCGCGTCGATTTCGCGCCGGTCGAACAATCCGCAGGCGCTGTCACCGAAGTGGCGGGCTTGCAAACAGCCCCCAGTTTGGGCGGCGAACAGCTTGACACACCCGGCTTCGCGACGCCGACCCCCGATGCGTTGGACAGGCTATACCGCCCCCAAGTGCTTGAAGCGCCGGTCTTGACCGCACGCGACGGGCCAATCGCAGCACTCGACCCGCGCACAAACGGCGCCCTTGTCGACGCAGTTGCCGCCTTTGAAGCGGAGGTCGAGATTGCCGAAGCCGCATTTGAACCGCCGCCGCTGCCGCCGCAGGTTCTGGAAGACAACAGCCCTGATGTCGTCCTTTTCGCGGTGCGCCCTGCCTGGGTCCGGGTCGCATCCTCCGACGGCACCGTCCTGTTTGAGAAAATCCTCGATGCGGGCGAGCAATATGTGCTGCCGCAATCTGATGAGCCGCCATTGCTGCGCGCAGGCAATTCCGGCTCGGTCTTTTTCAATGTCAAAGGCAAGACCTACGGTCCAGCCGGCGCTGGCGGGTCTGTCGCAAAGAATGTGGCACTTGGTATTGATGCGATCACCGAAACCTACGCCGAGGCGGATGTCACCGAACGCGTGCTCGCCGAAACGTTGAAAGCCATGGCCGACACCCCGGTTGAGATCGACCCAGACGCGCCAATCACGCAATAATTCAACCGCTTTCGATTGCGCCAAGGCGTCAGCTGTCTATATTCTGTGACAGATACCTGTCCTGAGGCGGAACACCTATGTCCCTGCATTCAATTCGACCCTGGCGCCAGATCGACCGGCGCACATCCCGCAAAATCATGGTCGGCAACGTGCCCGTGGGCGGGGACGCCCCGATCACCGTGCAGACCATGACCAACACGATCACTTCGGATGTCAAAGCTACAATCGAACAGGTGCAGGCCTGCGCCGAGGCGGGTGCCGATATCATCCGCATCTCGGTCCCTGATGAAGCGTCCTCGAAAGCCCTGAAAGAGATCGTCCCCGAAAGCCCGGTCCCGATCGTCGCCGACATTCATTTCCACTACAAACGCGGCATCGAGGCCGCGGAAGCCGGTGCCGCCTGCCTGCGGATCAACCCCGGCAATATCGGCGATGAGGCCCGCGTCAAAGAGGTGATCAAAGCCGCCCGCGACCATAGCTGTTCGATCCGCATCGGGGTCAATGCGGGCTCGCTCGAAAAGCATCTGCTTGAAAAATACGGCGAACCTTGCCCGGATGCGATGATTGAAAGCGGGCTCGACCATATCCGGATCCTCGAAGACAACGACTTCCACGAATATAAAATCAGCTGCAAAGCCTCCGACGTGTTCATGGCCGCCGCCGCCTATCAGGGGCTGGCCGAACAAACCGACGCGCCCATTCACCTTGGCATCACCGAAGCCGGTGGGCTGGTTTCCGGCACGATCAAATCCGCCATAGGCCTTGGCAACCTGCTTTGGATGGGCATTGGCGATACGATCCGCGTCTCGCTATCCGCCGATCCGGTCGAAGAGGTCAAAGTCGGCTACGAAATCCTCAAATCGCTCGGCCTGCGGCATCGCGGCGTGAATATCATTTCCTGCCCGTCCTGCGCGCGGCAAGGCTTTGACGTAATCGCCACCGTGGCGGAGCTGGAAAAGCGGCTCGAACATATCAAAACGCCCATGTCACTCAGCATCATTGGCTGCGTGGTCAATGGCCCCGGCGAGGCGCTGATGACCGATGTCGGTTTCACCGGCGGGGGTGCTGGGTCGGGCATGATCTACATGGCGGGCAAGCAAGACCACAAACAAAGCAATGAAGGTATGGTCGATCATATCGTGGGCCTTGTCGAACAACGCGCCGCCGAACTGGACGCGGAAGATGCCGTCGCGGCGGAATAGCAGCCGTGTTTGTGCTCAAAATCATTCTGACAGTGCTGCTTCTGGCTGTCATCGCCTTGGCAGCCTATGTGCGGTTGAACCCGCTCGATGGGGCGGTGCTGCATGTCGATCCCGACACTGTTGAGCGGCCGTCAAACCCCGGCCATGTCATGCTGCGCGACGGCGGGGATATCGCGCCCATCACCTATAACATGTCGCAGGCTGATCTGGCGGCGCGACTGGAGGCCGTGATCCTCGCAACGCCCGGCACCACGCGGCTCGAAGGACGTCTCGACGACGGCTGGGCCACATATGTAACGCGTACGAAAATATGGGGGTTCCCCGATATTGCTTCTGTCAAAGTCAAACCGGTCGATGGTGGCGCGACGTTCAGCATATTCTCCCGGCAGCGCTACGGATATGCCGATTTCGGGGTCAACAAGGCCCGGGTCGAGGCCTGGCTAGACGCGCTTTAGGACATCGAACAACCGCCGGGCTGTTCGCGCCACATCGGCACATTCAACGACATCTCGCAGCGCGCAATAAACACGCGCCCGCCAACGGTCATGCAGCGTGTTTCGCCCAGCTCGACGCGGCTACCGCTTGCGTCGGTGCAATAGCACTCCACCGTTTTACGCGCTTGTGCCACGGATTGCGTGGTCAATGCGGCGCAGACCAGCGCCCCTATGAGCGTTAATTTCCGCATTCGCAAAGATTAGCATAGTTGACGCCCCCCTGCCAATCGGGCAGCACGGGGCGCATGGTAGCACTCGATAAACTGGCGCAGATTACGCAGCGATTTGAATTCCTTGAGGCCAAGCTTGCCTCAGGCGAAACCGACGACATCGCGGCAATCAGCCGCGAATACGCGGAACTTAAGCCCGTGGCCGAAGAGGTCGCAGCCTTCCGCGCGATCCTCGACGGGATCGAAAACGCCGAAGCCATGCTCGCCGACCCGGAAATGAAAGAGCTTGCAGAAGAAGAGCTGGCGGAGCTGCGCGCGCAATTGCCTGAGGCAGAGGCGTCTATCCGCATCTCATTGTTGCCCAAAGACGCCGCCGACGCCAAACCCGCCATGATCGAAATCCGCCCCGGCACCGGCGGCGATGAAGCCGCGCTGTTTGCGGGCGACCTGCTTAACATGTATCGCCGCTACGCCGAGGATAAAGGCTGGAGCTTTGACATCATCGAGATGGCGGAAAGTGAGCTTGGCGGCATCAAGGAAGTCACGGCCCATGTCAAAGGGCAGGGGGTGTTTGCGCGCCTCAAATATGAAAGCGGTGTGCACCGTGTTCAACGCGTCCCCGTCACCGAAAGTGGCGGACGAATCCACACCTCTGCCGCCACCGTTGCCGTGCTGCCGGAGGCCGAAGACGTCGATATCGACATCCCCGCCACGGATATCCGCATCGACACCATGCGCGCTTCGGGCGCCGGGGGGCAGCACGTCAACACAACGGACTCGGCAGTCCGGATCACCCATATCCCAACGGGTATCATCGTCGTCAGTTCTGAGAAATCGCAGCACCGTAACCGCGAGATTGCGATGCAGGTACTCCGCGCGCGACTTTATGATTTGGAACGCCAAAAGATCGACGACGCGCGATCTGCCGATCGCAAGGCACAAGTCGGCTCCGGCGACCGCTCCGAACGCATCCGCACCTATAATTTCCCGCAAGGCCGCATGTCCGATCACCGGATCAATCTGACGCTCTACAAGCTCGATCAGGTCATGCAGGGCGACCTTGATGAGATCATCGACGCGCTCACCGCCGACGCGCAGGCGCAGCTGCTGGCGGATGAGGGGCTGTGAGCCAGGACGTCCGCGCAGCTTTGCGCGATGCGGTTCGCCGCTTAGAACTGGCGGGCGTGCCCACGCCACAAATCGACGCCTCCGCTTTGCTTGACGCAGCCGCTAAAGGCAAATCGCATGCCCTTGATGACATGCCCGATGATGTTGCCGCAGATTTCGCGCGCATGGTGCAACGCCGTGCCCAGCGCGAACCTGTCTCGCACATCACAGGCCGCCGCGCGTTCTACGAGCATGAATTCATCGTCACCTCAGACGTGCTCGACCCGCGCCCCGATACTGAAACCCTTGTCGACACCGCGCGCTACACCGGGTTCAACACGGTTCTCGATCTTGGCACAGGTTCGGGCTGCATCCTGTTGTCACTCATCGCGGCGTGCCCCGGCACAACAGGGGTCGGTGTCGATCTGTCACCCAAGGCCCTCGACGTGGCGCGGCGCAATGCAGATGCAATCGGCCTGTCCGACCGCGTGCAGTTTCAGCAAAGCGATTGGTTCGAAGCGGTCACCGGAACATTTGATCTGATCGTGTCCAACCCGCCCTATATTACGGAAGCGGCATTTGCAGATCTCCAACCCGAAGTGCGAGACTATGAGCCCAAAATCGCCCTCACACACGGCGATGACGGGCTGGGCGCCTACCGCATCATCGCGGCGCAGGCGGCCTCTTACCTGAATGCAGGCGGGCAGCTCATGGTTGAGATTGGATTTGATCAGGGCGAGACGGTGCCGACCATCCTGCGCGACGCTGGTTGGCACAATATCCAGCTCATTCGTGACCTCAACGACACCCCGCGCGTTGTTTCAGCGAAAATAGGCTGAAAATTAACGTGGTCTTGTCGAGATCGGCTTGCAAACTGGGCCTGCGCGTTGTTTGTTAAGGGTGTAAGACGACGGTGCCTTGGCGCCCCTTACACCTAAGCCAAAAATAAGGTCTCGATCTTGCGTCGCTGGGACGCCGCGTTTGGAAGCGGAAAAGATCGAAAAGCCGACCTGACTAGATAAGGCTGGAATACTTTCAAAATGAGATCACAGAAATCCCGTTCGCGCGGTAAGAACCGCAACAACAACAATCGTCCCTCGGGCAATATCGTAAACCGCGTTTTTGACAGCTCGGGGCCCGAAGGCAAGGTGCGCGGTACGCCGCAGCAAATTATTGAGAAATATCAGCAGCTTCACCGCGATGCCCAGCTGGCAGGTGACCGTGTTTCGGCTGAAAACTTTCAGCAACACGCAGAGCATTACGCCCGCATGCTGGCGGAGGCTTTGAAAGAACAAGAAGCCAAACGCGAAGCGCATGAGGCCCAACAAGCCCAAAACCGCGAACGCCAACAACGCGAACGCGAAGAACGTCTCGAAAAGCAGCAATCCATGCAAAGCGGCGACGTAGCGGCGCCCGAACAGCCGCAGCAAGACAAGCCACGCCGCTCCCGCAAACCGCGTGAGCAAGAAGGCAATCGTGAAGGGCTTGAGCGTGTATTGGGCGCCGGTGATCAGCCTGACGTGATTGATCTGGGCAGCGCGGATGAGGCCGAAAGTGGGTTGGTGGAAACAGTTGAAGCCGCCCCAAAACCGGCGCGCAAACCGCGCAAACCCAAGAAAGCGGCGACGGACGATGCGCCCGCAGGCGATCAACCCGCCGCCGAATAAGACCAAAAATTCAGCTGCGCGCGACCTCACGGGCGAGCGCGCAAAACGCTTCCAACGACACCTGTTCCGCACGTTCAGTTGGGGCTATTCCAGCCGCCAAAAGCCGGTCCTCAATGTCGGGGGCCACGCCTTTCAATGCGGCGCGCAGCATCTTGCGGCGTTGGTTGAACGCGGCGGCCACAACGCGATTTAACACGCCCGCCTCCGCATCAAAGCGGGGCGCGGCAAGCGCTTCCAGATGCACCACTGCGGACCGTACCTTTGGCGCAGGGACAAAAGCCTCCGGCGCCAGCTCCATCACAATTTTCGGCGTGCTGCGCCACTGCGCCAGCAGAGCCAGCCGCCCATACGCTTTGCCGCCCGGTTGCGCCACGACCCGTTCTGCCACTTCACGCTGAAACATCAGTGTCAGGCTCTGCCAGAACGGCGGCCAGCTGGGCGGCGTCAACCATCGCACCAAAAGTTCCGTCCCAACATTATAGGGTAGGTTCGCCGCAACCCGTATGGGAGCCGTCAGATGCACCAACGGGTCCACCTCCAACGCGTCGCCCTGGATGACGTCTAGCTGGCCGGGGTAGGCGGCGGCGATCTGTTCAAGCGCGGGCAGGCAGCGCGGGTCTTTCTCAATCGCCAGCACGCGCCGCGCGCCTTCGGCCAAAAGCCCGCGCGTCAGCCCGCCGGGGCCGGGTCCCACTTCCAACACGTCGCAGCCGCTCAAATCGCCCGCCTGGCGCGCGATCTTTGCTGTGAGGTTCAGGTCCAGCAAAAAGTTCTGCCCGAGCGACTTCTTGGCCGACAGCTGATGCGCGCGGATCACGTCCGACAAGGGGGGCAACCCGTCTATCTGCGCCATGCTGTCTCCATTTGGTTAAAAATACTCAAACGGCGCTGCGGGCGGATGCCATGTCCCACGCCAGTTTTAGCGCCGCGATGGTTGAGGTCGGATCCGCGATCCCATGCCCCGCAATGTTAAACGCGGTGCCATGATCGGGCGAGGTGCGCACAAAATCCAAGCCCAGTGTCACGTTCACGCCGCCCGCAAAATCAATGGTCTTGATCGGGATCAGGGCTTGGTCATGATACATCGCGACAGCCACGTCATATCCCGCGCGCGCAGCGGAATGAAACATCGTGTCGGCAGGCCATGGCCCGGTCACATCCATTCCGCTCTCGCGAAGACCGGTCAGGCAGCTTGCGATCCAGTCCAGCTCCTCTTGCCCCATCGTACCACCCTCACCGGCATGTGGATTGAGCCCACAAACAGATAGGCGCGGGTGATCAATGCCGAAATCGCGACGCAACGCGGCCTCCGTGATCTGCAGTGTCTCTGTCAAAAGTGTGGGCGTCAGCGCCTTTGGCACGTCACTCAGCGCGATGTGAATGGTGACAGGCACAACACGCAGCTCGGCGCAGGCAAGCATCATGACAACCTGGGCCTTACCATCCAATGCGGCCAGATATTCCGTATGACCCGGATAGGCAAAATCCGCGCCGTCTTTCAGCGCCTTCTTGTGAATGGGCAAAGTGCAAAGCGCGCTCGACTTGCCCGCCTTTACCAGCTCAACACCCTTTGCGATGACGTCAATGACGCCTTGCGCGTTGCGCGTGTCAGGCTGGCCGGGCAGGGCGTCGCCCGCAAAAGCATGCGGTAAAACCGGAAGCGGGCCGGCAGGGTCAATCTGATCTGGAGTGTCGATCAGTTGCGTCTCGCCGCTCACATGGCGCGGGTCGCCAAGCAGGAAAAACGGAACCGTTTGCCCCAGCGTATCCCAGGCCTTTTGCGCGATCTCCAAACCCACCCCGGCGGGTTCGCCGCAGGTCAGGCAAATTGGGGTCATGGGCTTTCGGTGATGATCGCGTCGGCGCGCAGCTCTTCCAAAAAGCTGTCGGCATAAGAGGCCAGACGCTGATTGAACAATTGCTGACGAATTTGGTCGCGCTCATCGACAACCGGCAGGGGCTCGCCATCTTCATCCAACTGCGGCTCGGGGGCGGGTCCTGCGTCAACCGTGCGCCCGCACAACATCAAGAACATCAAAAATGCGCCGTCTTGGCGCGTTAGGCTGCTTGAGACCTCGTTGGAATCCAGCTTGGCCAGTTCTAGCGCGATATCCGCCGGTACATCAGCCGCCGCCAAGGTGACGCGCTCAAAATACTCTGGCGGCAAGGATTGCGCCGGTTTGTACAGGTCGTCGCAGGTGTCATAGCGGTCCGCATAGCCCTGCGCGGTTGCGCGCGCGGCGTCACTGCTCCCGCCTGGGATCAAAATGCTGGCATATTCAAGGGCCAACGTATCGGGCGTCTCGGCATCGGTTTCCTCCAAAGCGCGCAGCTGAAAAATGCCAATGCCGGGCCCAAGGGGGATCGGGTCGGTCACTTGACCTGGCTCCAGCACCAAAACGGCGGCACGCAAAACAGGGGGCACCTGACCAATTGGAAGCCACTCCAGACGCCCGCCACGATTGCGCGTAGCAGCGGCTGAATGCCGACGCGCGGCTGCCGAAAAGGCGCCTTCAGTGCTTAGCGTATCCGAAAGGCGCTGGATCAAGGCGCGGTTCGCCTCCGCGTCCGGGCCTTGCGCGGGCACGATGATCTCGGACAAAAGCAGCCGCACACCGCCACTGCCTTGCGATCTTTGCGATTGCGCGCGGTCAATCTCGGCGTCGCTCACCTGCGCGCGTGGGCCAAACCGGCCACGCACATAGTTGCGCCAGGCCACGCCCGATGACACAAAGTCGCGAAATGTTTCTGCCGACACGCCCGCCTGCGCGATTGCAGCAATAAACTGCTCAGCGCTCAGGTTGGCGCGCTGGGCGAATTCTTCCATTCCGGCCTGCACCTCTTCGTCGGTCACGGTGATACCAGCGCGGCGCGCTTCTGCAAGGCGCAGCTTGTCTTCGATCAGTGCTGTGCGGGCCTCCTCAGCCGGGTCGCCGGGGACGCGAAGCAGGGTCAAAAACCGGGTGCGCTGGTCCAGCTCATATCGGGTGATCACAGCGTCATTCACGGTGATGACCGATTCAAACAATCCCTGCGCCAGCACTGATGTCGACAACACCAGCCAGGCGGCTGCGCCAATAAATGCCTTTTGGAACCCGCGTGTCATGCCCATGTCTTTGCCTGTTTCTAACCGCTTCTACCCGCTGCAGGACCGCGCAAACCCTGCGCCGCCAATGCCTTTTGCCCCGAACCCTGCCAACTGCACCGAGAGGCTTAGATCCGTGGTTGGCGTTACATTAGTCGAAGACGTGAAGCGGCGCGAGAGGGAAAGGTCAAACCGCGCGCATTCGTTTTGGTAGCTCGCCCCGATACCCGCGCGGCTGGTGCGGTCTTCGACAAAATCGTAGCGCAGGTCCGACGACAAGGTCCAATGACGGCTGATCCGGTAGTCGCCGTCGATTGAAAATTCTGACGTGTCAAGCGGCCGCCCCTCCGCTGCGTCGGCCTCAAGCCATACGAAGGTCGACCCAAGGTTGAACATATCCGCGGTCCAGGTCATTCGCATCTCATTGCGCGAAAAGCTGAAGTCGTCTTCAAACAGCGCCCGGTTGGTGATCGAAAACTGATCCCCAATCTCGACTTTCGCAGCTGCGAGCCAGTCGGAATCTTTGCCCTGCAGCCCTGACGACGCCGAGAACTGTCCCAGATCGGTCTCCCGAATGACGCGGCCAACGGTCAACCCAAGCGACCATCCGTCCGCATCCTGTCGGGTGTAGGTCAGCCCCAGATTGGCGCGCACGCCGCGCTCCTGCGCATCAACACCCGGGAAGCGCGAATAGGAAAACAGGTTCGCCTCGTCAAATTCGACCAGCAGGCTGTCTTCATTGGAGACATGCCGCGTGCTTTCCTTTGACCAGACCAATTGCACCACAGGTTCTAGCAAATGTGTGGCACCCGCGCTTTGGCGCAGCATCGGCCATCTCAGTTCAGCCGACACATAGGGGGTCACCTCTGTGGTGTCGCCAAATTGCGGGCGGTCATCTTGCCCGACGTTGTACCAATCCGCGCGCAACTGCGCGCCCGTCGCAAAGACCATGCCGTTGCGCCAAATCCAATCCCGCCGCCAATCGGCCACGGCGGACAGACGCCCGACATCGCGCCCGACGCCCGCAAGCGCCAGGTCGGAACGGCGATACAGGCCTGATGCTTCCAGCTGTAGCTTGGCGATCCCGCCCGTCAGGGACGGCGCGAAACGACGCGAATAGATGGCATCCCCCACCAGCGTCGGCAGCAGCCTGTTGTCGTCGCCTTCGCGCAGCGATTTGTAGTGGATCAGCTCAAAGCCAACATATTCATCTGCCCGCGTCCGGCTGACAGAAATCGCACTGTCGAGCCGGTCCTTGTCCGAATAGTCATACAGCAGCAAATACCCGGGGTCCGAAACCAGCTCGACGTCAAAGGTCAGTTGGTAATCGCGCGGAAGCGCAAAGCTGCCATCGGCAAAAAGATAGGCGCGCGTGTTACCGGACCGGTTCAAATTGTCATCCGTCAGCGCGCCGTTCAATTCAATCTCGCCGTAGCGGAATTTCTGGCGGTACCGCCCTTCCAACGTGCGTGAGCCCCGCGTCGTAAGCCAAGGCGTCAGCGTCAGGTCAGCATGATCGCCAAGGGTAAAGAAATACGGTGTTTTGATCCCCAGCCCAATGTCGCCGTTTGAACGAAACTCCGGCAGCAAGAAGCCCGACGCGCGTTCAACCGTCGGGTCAGGAAGGCGCAAATAGGGCCAATAAAACACCGGAACATCCAGAACCCGGAAGCTGGCATTGTCGAAATAAAGCTGCCGTTCCTTGTTGTCATGCGTGATCCGTTCCGCGCGGATTTCCCATAGGGGGGTCGGGTTGTCGGCACAAATCTGGCAGCTCGACGCGACAGTCTTGTAAAACTGGGTATAGCGCCCTTCGCTGCGTTTGATCTCATTGGCGGCCAGCTGCAATTGCTGCGAAAACACCGCGCGCGCCTGACTAAGTACACCTGTTTGCAGATCCCCCGAAAGCTCCGCGAAATCGGCAATGATCGTCACTTCGGTGCCATCAATCAGGTAAAGCGGCCCGCCAATGCGCAACCTGTCCGCCGCGCCGTCATAGGTGATTGAGCTGGCGCGCAAGCGGACGCCATTTTGCAAAATCTCGACATTGCCGCTGGCCTCAAGCTTTTGGCCGCTGGGGTCGAACGTCACCTGATCCGCAACAAGTGAGGCGACACCCTGTACAGCCTCCTGCGCGACAGCGGCCAAAGGCGCCAAACACAGCGCAAGGCTCAAAAGAACCGCGCGCATTAGCCGTCCTCCGTATGGAATAGCAGGCCCAGCGATAGGAAAATCCCTGCAAGTGGTGGCATCCATGCGGCCACAATGATCGGAATTTGACCGTTTTCACCCAGCACCTGGGCAAAATTTCGTAGAAAATACACTGAGAATCCCATCAAAATTGCAAACAGCACCATCAATCCGGTCCGTCCAAACCGCGTATGCCGCATCGTGAACCCGGCCCCGATCAGAACCATCGCGGCCAGAAGGATCGGGTTGGCCAGTTCCATATGCAGCCAAACGCGGTGTTGCAGTGCCGAGAACCCGGCGCGGTCCAGCTGGCGAATGAAACGCGGCAATTCCCAAATCGGAATAGCAGAGGGGGAGCCGAAACTGTCTTGAATTTGGTCGCGCGTCAGGTCCGACGGCAGCGACAATGAGGCATAGGTTTCGGCTGCACCTTCCGCATTTGACCCCTCAATGAACACCCAGCGTTTCGCGTTCGTCAGCGCCCATTGCCCGGGCTCTAGCACCGCGCGGTCGGCCTGAATTCGGTAGGTGACTTCGCCGGAATGGTCGAAGCCGTAAAAATTAACATTGCTGATTTCGGTACCATCAAGATTGGACCGCGCGGCCTTGATCACCACTTGCCCGCCTTGGCTGGCTTGGCGCAGCCACAACCCGCGGTCGCTGACCGACAAGGTGCTGGTCGTCCCCGCATAGCGTTGGGAGGCCAGTTCAAACTGCTTCGACGTGGCCGCCACAATCGGGTTCAACGCGGCAACGCCCAAAGCGCCAAACAATGCCGCCGTAAGCACCGGCGCAAACAGCGTGCGGATGGCTGACCGTCCAGAGGCACGGGTCACCACCATTTCGGATGTCCGCGACAGGTTCAAAAACAGCATGATCGTCGACAGCACGGTCAACAGTGGTAGCATCCGGTACATCGTCGCGGGTGATTTCAGCAGGGCAAGCTCACCGGCCTCGACAATGCCCACCACCTGGCTGTCAAACCGGCGCATCTGTTCGACCATATCGATCAGGTAGACGATCCCGAAAAACACCCCGAAGACCAAGACGAAAGACCGGATGAAAAGTCGCGCGATATACCAATCCAACCTCAAGGCGCGACCTCAATCGCTTTCGCGCGGCGCAGCCGAGGCATGGTTGAAAAGGCGATAAGCGTGGCCGTCAAAATGGCCCCGATCAGCGGCGCCAGATAGGCCATCCACCACAAGGACGCGTTTGAACGCGCGATATCCTCCGACGCATTCGCGATCAGTTGCACAAAGATGATCAACACCACCGCGATGATCACCTGCCGCCACACCCCGAAGCGCGAAAACCCTCCGATCATCAGCGCAGCAAACCCCATCATCGGCACCACAATCGACAACAGGGAACGCGCAAAGCGGTCATGTCCTTCATACAGAAAATCCGGTAGCTCGCCCGCAGCGGTTGCAACGTCCTCAGGCGTCGGGTTCAGCAAGGTTAGGGTCGGCAATTCGCGCAGATCGCGCAGCCGCGTGCCGCCCTCATTGATCAGCGCGCCGATGTCATAGGCGAAGTCTCGAAACTCCACCGTCGTCAGGCTGCCTGACTTGTGGCGCAGTGTTTGTGCGAGCCCGTCAAACATCACCAATCGCGGCCCGGTTTCGGCGCGTATCAGCAGCGCTTTTTCTGCCGTGTAGGTGATTGTCGCGCTCGGGTCGCGTTCATCTTCCAAAAACAGTTCCAGCATCTCACCGCGTTCCGTGATGTCGCGGATATAGACCGTGATGCCCGATGCGGGGTGGATGAACTGGCCCTCCTTCAGGAACCGCGCGGTGATATCGCGGCTGATCTCGGCGCTGCGCCCGGCCAGCTCGCTGCGCGCGGCGGGCACCAGAAGATGCGCCAGAATGCCCACCAAAACCGCAACGATCATGCCGAAATACAAGACCCCCCGCCCAATGCGCAGGGTAGAGGCCCCCGCCGTTTGCAACACCACCATCTCCGATTCCGCCGATAGCCGGTTGGTGACATACACCGCCGCGACAAAGGCCGATATCGGCAGCACGATCATGATCACGTAAGGCAGCGCCAGCAGGGTGAATTCCAGAAAGACCAAGGCGGTTTGGCCGTCCCCGATCAATTGGTCAAACAGCGAAATCGCGCGGTTGATCCAGTAGACTGACACCAAGACCAGCGAAAAGAAGCCAAATAGCAGCAACAATTGCGACAGCATGTATCTGTCAAATCGCGCCACATTGCCCTCCTGCTCGTTTTGACGCCAGCTTAGACCATATCGCACCGCCTAAAAAGGCCCTTCTGGTCATCGCCCCATCAGCGCGCTAGGTGTAGCGTAACGCAGAACGCTCAAAAGAAGAGGCCGCCCATGACCACCCCAATCGTCCCCAGTTTCGTGCTCACCGATATCGACCAGATCAAGGAAATGTCCGGCGTCATTGCGGTGTTTGTGCCCGAAGCCGGGACGCTCGATGCCACGGCAAAGCGGGTCAACAGACTGTCGCGCGGCGCGCTTGCGCGGTTGGTCGAAAGCGACGCGTTCGGCAAGCTCGATGCGGGCAAGGCGATGATGCTGGCCTATCCGCTGAACCTGGAGGCCGAGGGCGTCATCGTCGTCAAGCTGGCCCGCCGCCCAGAGATTTCTGAGGCGCGCGCCGCCGGTGCCACGATCGCCAAAATGGCCAAGGGCAAAGAAACCCACGTGCTCTGCGGCAACCTGCGCCGCGCCGAAGACGTGGCCCTGGGCCTCGCTTTGCGCATCTACGACTTCACCGACCACTTCACGAAGGACAGCGAAGAGGCGGGCGCGGTCAGCTTCATGGTCAACAAGCCGGTTGAAACCAAATCCGCCGCCGCCGCAAACGGCGCAATCGTCGACGGCGTCTTTTTCACCCGCGATCTGGTCAATGAACCCGCCAACGTGCTCACCACCACAGAATTCGCAGCCCGGCTCGACGCGCTGTCAAAACTCGGGCTCAAGGTCAAAATCCTTGAGGAAGCCGAGCTTGAAAAGCTCGGAATGGGGTCGCTCTTATGCGTGGGGCAGGGCTCCGATAGCCCTTCCAAAATTGTGGTCATGGAATGGATGGGCGGCAACAAGGACGACAAACCGTTTGCCTTGGTCGGCAAGGGCGTCGTCTTTGACACAGGCGGCATTTCGTTGAAGCCACCGGCTGGAATGGAAGACATGACCATGGATATGGGCGGCGCGGGCGTCGTGGCAGGCGTCATGAAAACGCTCGCCACCCGCAAAGCCAAGGCCAATGTCGTGGGCCTTGTTGGGCTGGTTGAGAACATGCCGTCGGGCAACGCGGTGCGCCCGGGCGACGTCGTGACCTCGATGAAAGGCGATACGATCGAGGTGATCAACACCGATGCCGAAGGCCGCTTGGTGCTGGCGGACGTGATGTGGTACGCGCAGGAAACCTACCAGCCCATCGGCATGATCGACCTCGCCACGCTCACCGGCGCGATCATCATCGGGCTGGGCCATGACAATGCCGGGGTTTTCTCAAACAATGATGCGCTCGCCAATGCGTTCCTAAAAGCGGCAGGGGCCGAGGACGAAGGCGCATGGCGCATGCCAATGGGCAAATCTTATGACGAGCAACTGAAATCGCGCGTGGCCGACATGAAAAACGTGGGCGGCAGGCCCGCCGGGTCCATCACGGCGGCGCAGTTCCTGCAACGCTTCGTGAAGCCGGAAACTCCGTGGTGCCACCTCGATATCGCAGGCGTCGCGGCGGTGAAAACCGAAACGGCCTTCGCCCCGAAAGGCGCAACCGGCTGGGGCGTGCGGGCGCTTGACCGCCTGATCGCGGATAACTTCGAAACCGAGTGATGTCAGAGGTCTATTTCTACCATCTTACCCGCCAGCCTTTGGAGCAGGTTTTGCCCACGCTCTTGGGGCTGGCGCGCAAAGCGGGCTGGCGGATCGCGATCAGGGGCGCATCAGAAGACCGGCTTGGTTGGCTCAATGGCAAGCTGTGGGAAGGTGACGGCTTTCTGCCGCACGGCTTGGCCGGTGGGCCGCATGACAGCGATCAACCTGTATTGCTAACAACGGGGCAGGCGGGCAACGATGCCGACTGCCTGATCTGCGTCGACGGTGCAGACCTGTCGCCCGCAGAAGTTGCGACCCTTAAACGTGCGATGATCCTGTTTGACGGCAATGATGGCGACGCGCTCACCCGTGCCCGCACGCAATGGAAAGCCATCACCGACGCCGATGTTGCCGCCAAATACTGGTCGCAGGAAAGCGGGTCATGGGAAATGAAGGTCGCGCATCCCAAAGCCTAGCGGCGCGGGGCGATCAATGGCTGTGCGGCTCTTCGTCCAACGATCCGTGAATAGCGAATTGATCAAGCCCCGCATCGCGCGGCTCGATCATGCGGAAGCTTTCTTTGACACCGGCCTCGGTCAGCTCACGTGAGACAGTCAGCAAGGTGTTCGGGTCCTGCTCGTCGCAAAGCTCGACCATATGGCGCAATTCCTCTTCTGCCACATGGGACGCCGCTTCAATCGACGGGGCGCCGTACATCTGGACGAAATGCTGCGCGAGGCTTGTTTTAAGCACGTCAAACTCGCCGGGCTCGACCTGGGTCACAGCTACGACTGACACCCGCCCGAACGTCTCCACGCCCAGCCAGCCATTCGCGAAGGCCTGGCGTGCTTTGCCCGTCAAATCCGCCTCTGACCAGTTGGAAAACTCGAACCCGCCTGAGATGCACCACTCGCCCGTCCGGGCCGGGGAATGAAAGATGTTCATGTCGCTTTCATCGAAGTGAATTGCGCGCGCCAGCATCATGTCAGCTGTCCTCCAGCAGTTTTGTAAGCGGGATCAGGTGGGTGGTCTTGTCGTCGCGAACCAGCATGCCGAACCGCTCGTCAACGCCCAAATAGGTGCCCGCGTGGCCACGCATTTCAATGCTTTCGCCGATGCCATGCGCCAGACCACGCCAGTCTTTATGCAACGCGGAAACGCCCGTATCCTGCCACGTGTTGATCCCAACGAGCGTATGTTTCACCCATGATTCCAGAAGGTTATCAGCGCTGACATCCGCGCATCCTTCCGCGTAGAGCGTGGTTTGATCGGGCGTGTCTCCCGGGTCATCGCTTTCGGGCCAAAGCGGCAAGGACAGACCGACAACCAGCCAATCGGGTTCTGCGTCGGGGTCGGTGCCTGATGCCGCAACCCGCAATGTCCCGCAGGATGCGCCGTTGATCCGCACCCCGCCATCCCAATCCAGATGCACTGCGACCTCTGGCGGGGCCAAAGCGCCAAGCGCATTTTGAAAGCCCACACCGCAGAGCGGCAGCATCGCCATTGCGTCTGCCAGCACCACGTCGGGGGCAAAGATAATCGCAGCCCGTAGCGCGTTTGCGCCCAGATTATAGACGACCAACCCGGCGTCGCATCCCCGCGCGGCCTCGACGCAGGCCTTGTCGAACGGATCGATTTGCCCCTCGACCGCAAGCCCGCTGAACAGCGGTGGGAAGCTGGGCGTGGTCATGCCTTGCCGGCCTCGATCAAGGTTTTGGCCACAGTACGGAACCCCTGCGCCTGCGCAGAGTCCGGCTTGGAGACGACAATCGGCGCACCGCCATCAGCCGCCAAGCGGATATCAAGATGCAGCGGGATTTCAGCCAGCAACGGAACGCCTAGCTTTTCGGCCTCCGACTTGACGCCGCCATGACCAAACATATGTTCCTCATGCCCGCATTGCGAACAGATATGAGTGCTCATATTCTCGATCATGCCAATGATCGGCGTGTTCATCTGGTTGAACATGTCGATCCCCTTTCGGGCGTCCAGAAGCGCCACATCTTGAGGGGTGGACACGATCACAGCGCCATCCAGATGCGCCTTTTGGGCCAGCGTCATCTGCACATCGCCAGTGCCGGGCGGTAGGTCAACGATCAGCACATCCAGAGCGCCCCATTGCACTTGCGTCAGCATCTGTTGCAACGCGCCCATCAGCATCGGCCCGCGCCAAACGACGGCCTGATCCTCATTGGTCATCAACCCGATGGACATCATGGTCACGCCGTAGTTGCGCAGCGGCAGTATAAGCTTGCCATCCGGGCTTTGCGGTCTGCCGGACACGCCCAGCATGCGCGGCTGGGACGGGCCGTACACATCCGCATCCAGCATCCCGACGCGACGCCCTTCGGCAGCGAGCGCGCAGGCTAGGTTGGCCGCGACTGTGGATTTGCCGACACCGCCCTTGCCAGAGGCCACAGCGATGATCCGGTCCACGCCCGGTATTTTGGCAGGCCCCGCGGGCTCTGCCTGCCGCGATGGTTTCAGGTCGGGGGCGGGGTCGGCTTGCTATGCGCCGTCATCACGATCGAAACGGATGTGGCGCCCAAGGCGGTCAGCTTTTCCTCCGCCTCCGCCTTGGCGGGCAGGAACGGATCGGGGCTGTCGACCTCCATCACAAACCGTATCGTGGTTTCGTCCACATTCAGGGCGCGCACCAATCCGGCCTCGACCAGATCAACGCCGGAGGGCGCTTTGATCTGTTTCAGGCATTCCAGAACGTCTTCGCGGGACAGCGCCATTTACGCGCCTTCGATCTTGCCGGTGACGACATGCTCAAGCTCAATCCCGTCGATGGTCAGCACCACCTTGGCATCGAAGCTCTTGCCGGCGCTGTCGCCCGCATTGCGCATCGCTTCTTCAATGGCCTGTTGCGAGGTCACGCCGACCTGTTTGAGAAATTTGCGCATCGACATGTTGAAGTCTTCGCTCATGGCCTGGCCCCTTGGTTTACCGAAATTGTTGACGCTTCGACCCTAGCGCCCCTAGGCTGACATGCAACCTGACGCGCTTGAACGGAGCGGATGGAATGTTGAAATATCTTGCCGTGATTGCGGCGATAAGTGCGACCCCGGCCTTGTCTCAGGACAAGCGCTTCACGTTGCAAACCCCCGATGCCTTGGTCGAGACGGGGTTCTTGAAACACCTGCTGCCACGGTTTTCGCTGAAGACCGGCATTCGCATCACGACCCAGGTCGATGGCGGCGATGCCGCGCTTGGCCTTGAGGGAACGCCCGTGTTCCGGCAAGGCGACGTCATCTGGCACTACGCCAAAACCGATGGCCCGTTCACCGACGCCTTCGGCGACTGGCTGACATCTGATGTCGGCAAACGCACCATCGAAGCCTTCGCTCCAGACGGGCAGGCGCTGTTCAGCGCCGATGTCAGCGTCAAGGCCGAGGTGAAGACCGCCGCTTTGACGGGCGACGCGGCGCTTGGCGAAAAGATCAGCCTGCAGCAATGTGGCCGTTGCCATGTGGTCAACGAAAGCAACAAGATGAACGCCATCGGGTCTTCGCCATCCTTTGGGCTGATGCGCACCTTCCCGGACTGGCAGGAACGGTTTGAGACCTTCTTCATGCTCAGGCCGCACCCCGCCTTTACGCAAGTCGCCGATGTGACGGAGCCATTTGCCGACCATCTGCCATCCCCCATCGCGCCCATCGAGGTGACCTTGGAACAGATCGAGGCCATCACCGCCTATGTCGGCTCCATCGCTCCGTCTGATCTTGGGGCGCCTATGCAAACTCAGTGATCCCGTCGCTTTGACAGGTAATCCGCGGTGGTGCGCACGCGGGGGCGCTCCCCGCTTTGGAACGGGTTGTCCGTCGAATGGTACTGCGCCTGCACCCGGCAATTGTCGCACATCTGGATCATCTTTGCGGCCTCGGACGTGGCGAACATCGCGTGGTTGCCGGCCAGCTTTTCGGTGATCCGCTCTACCGTCGATTTGACCCCGAACAGCGTGCCGCATTCGATGCAAGCGAAGGGCTCTTCTTCGTGCAAAACGCGTTGGTCAAACGCGGCATCTGTCAGATCCATCTGCGGCTTCAGGGTGATCGCCTTTTCGGGGCAGATATTGGTGCACAAACCGCATTGAAGGCAGGCGTCTTCCTGAAATCTCAGCTGCGGCATATCCGGGTTGTCGCCCAGCGCGCCAGACGGGCAAAGCGACACGCAAGACAGGCATAAGGTGCAGGCGTCAGTATCCACGACCACGGCGCCATAAGGCGCGTTTTCGGGCAAGGAAATGGTCTCCGCTTCCGGTTGCAGCGCTTTCGCAGCAAGCCGAGTGACCTGTCGGCGCGAACCCATTGGCAAGATCGGATCGCATCGGACCTGCGCGGCAGTCTCGGTATATAGTGCCTCTTCCAACGCATCCGGATCACCGGGGCGCAGCACGGCCACGGCATCTGAGGTGCCTGAAAGCGCATTGGCGAGGCTGGCCTGCGCGCCGATTACATCCAGGTCAGATTTGGGGGAGGCCAGCACATCGACATGGCCAAATCCGCAAGCCAAAGCAGCAAGTGCTTCTGCGTGGCCAAATCCAGACAGGGCGTCGACCTCCAACGGGATCACATCAGCGGGTAGACCGCGCCCGAACCGTGCGGACAGCGCAATCATTTCTGCGCCAAAATCTGCATCATGAACCAGCAGGCGCGGGTCCGCGCCGCCCGCCTTGCGGTATGTGCTGGCCAGCGTCGACAGGCGTCGGAACACCGTATCCACCGGCGGCGCGTCGTAGCTAATTGCGCCCGATGGGCACACGGCAGAACACGACCCGCACCCGGCACAGACCATCGGGTCGATGGCGACATGCTCGCCCGCTGATGTGATCGCGCCCGTCGGGCAGACATTCAGGCAATTGGAACAGGCCGGTTTCTCCGCGCGGCTATGGGCGCAGATGCTGGTTTCCAAACGCACATATAGCGGCTTTTCGAAGGTGCCGATCATCTGGGACGCGCTCAGCACGGCCTTGGCGACAGACGGCGCATGGCTCGGATCGGCGCGCAGGTAGCCTTCGCGCTTTTCGGGCGCGGGGACCATTGCGGTCCCACCGCTCAGATCAAGGATAATGTCGCAGTCCGACGCCACGCCATCGACCGGTTCGCTCAACGCGAATGCGCCCCGGCCGCCTGTGATAACCTGTTGTAATTTATCTAGTTTAACGGTGAAGCCGCCCAACGCGCCCGCAACGTTGCGCACCGTGCCCACAACGCAATCGAACCGGCGATCTGTGGGCAACTCGCTAGCCTCAGAGAGTAGCACCGTCACTGCCAGCGTGTCGCTTAAATCAGATGCAGCTTCCAGCGCGGCCGTGCCGCCAATGATCAGGCAGGTGCCTTCTGATACAACATCGACGGACTTGCCGACCTGCACCGACAAAGCGGCCTCCGCTGCAAGTGCTGCCATTTTCGGGGTGGCATTGCCTTCCCCCATCCCGCGCGGTCGCGCAGGTCTACAAATCCGGGGGTGGCGACCTCCAGCTCTTCCGCCAACTCCTCAAATTGCTGACGTTCTTGCTGACAGGCGATGATCGCATCGCCGCCGGACAGCTCTTTGGCTGCGGTATCGATCTGGTCCATGCACAAGCTGGAATATACGTTCGAGCAGGGGGTGCCGCAGGCAGCTTCAATGGCGGCTGCGTCGATAGATTGGCTGCCCAAACAGTCGCACAAGATCAGCTTTTTGGTCATCAATTTCCCCTGAGATCTGGCACATAAATCAGCATCACCACGCGCCACGGTATTCGCGATTCTATTGCGCCGTAAACCCAATTCATCCCGATTGGCCTAAGATCGCAAATGCTGCAGCTGCATCTCAAAAGCACGACTAAAACACTTGGAAAATAGGGGTGACCGTTTGCCCGGTGTTAATTTCCTGAGCTTTCCGGCGAAGGTCCGGGATGCGTTTCCTATGCTG
Source organism: Litoreibacter sp. JB4-2 (assembly GCF_055693445.1). Classification (NCBI taxonomy): domain Bacteria; kingdom Pseudomonadati; phylum Pseudomonadota; class Alphaproteobacteria; order Rhodobacterales; family Roseobacteraceae; genus Litoreibacter; species Litoreibacter sp. JB4-2. The sequence continues at coordinate 730,021 of NZ_CM146334.1, read as the reverse complement.
CGTTGCAGAGTGCAAAAATGGCAATTGCGCGCGTCGTAAAAACCTCTTTGAGAATTCCCCAGCGTCATGCACGGTATCTCTATTCAGGGAGAAAACCGTCAGGGGACCGTGTCGGAATTTAGCCAAAAGTCGATTTCTATACCTTTGGGGATTGTCATCCGCAAAGTGCCGGGCGTGACGCGCTGGGTCGATCACGTTTGGAAAGCAGTTGCCGTATTGCCGGGCGCCGCAGATGCCTCCTGGAAAGAACTCCGCCGCGACGGCGACGCCGTTGAATTCCATGCCGCCACCTTACCGCTGGAACTGTTTCGCACTGATACCGAAGCCTACCTGCACGGGCTTTCTGCCAAAGTGCCGTCGATCTACGTCGTGATGCGCGAAAGCGAAGGCGAAAACCCGGTTGAGGTGGTTCTGGCCACAGCCTCCCCCTACGAGGCGCAGGATTACGCAGACACAGGTGAGGAACTGGTCGAGAAAGTGCCGATGCCCGAAGGGCTCATCGCCTGGATCCGCGACTACATCACGGTGCACCACGAAGACGAAGTGTTCGTGAAACGCAAACGCAAGAACACCCGCGTCGATCTGAAAGAAGACGGGATCGGCGACGCCCGCATCCGCCAAGCCGCCGACGTCTACCGCGCGCCCTCAACCAAGGAGACAGTGCATTGAGTGGCGAGCAGACCTTCTGGTCCCGCCGAAAGGCGGCCGTGCAAGCAGAGGCTGAGGCCGAACAGACAGCGCTTGAAGCCGAAGCCTTGGCCGAGGAACACGCTGAACTTGAACAGCTCACCGACACGGAGATTTTGGCCCAGCTGGACCTGCCAGACCCTGACACCTTGAAGATGGGCGACGACTTCAAAGCCTTCATGGCGCAGGCCGTGCCAGATCGCATCCGCCGCCGTGCGCTCAGAACGTTGTGGCGGTCGAACCCCGTTTTGGCCAATGTCGATATGCTGGTCGATTATGGCGAAGACTTCACCGACAAGGCGACGGTCGTCGAAAACCTTCAGACCGCCTATCAGGTTGGCAAAGGCATGATGGCGCATGTCGAAGAAATGGCGCGACAGGCCGCGGAAAAGGATAACCCGCCTGAGCCTGAGCCTGAGCCTGAGCCGGAGCTCACCGATAGCGACGAAGAAGACGTCCTTCTCGCCGCCGCTGAGGACGCGACCGAGGACGAACCCCAAGCATTCGAAGAAGACGCGCCCGAAGACGAGGGCGAGGAACTCTATACGCTCCCAACGCCCCGCCGCATGAAATTCCGACGTGAGGAGACCGCCGCATGAGCGCAGCCGAAGACACCAAGGTCGCCTCCGAGGATCGCCTGCGCGCCGACCTGTACAACTTTCTGGGCCTGATGCTGTCCGGTCCGCCCGATCAGGTGCTGCTCGATCAATGCGCCGCGCTGTCGGGCGACGACAGCGATCTGGGCAAGGCCATTGGTGGGCTGTCCCGCGTCGCCAAGGCCACCAAACCCAAGAAAGTCGAAAGCGAATTTAACGCGCTGTTCATCGGGCTCGGGCGCGGCGAATTGTTGCCCTATGCCAGCTATTACCTGACAGGCTTCCTCAACGAAAAGCCTCTGGCCGCGCTGCGCAGCGATATGGCGTCGCGCGGTATGACCCGACCACAAAATGTCTACGAGCCGGAAGACAACATTGCCTCCCTGATGGAGATGATGGGCGGCATGATCGTCGGCCGCTTCGGTGCGCCTGCGACGCTGCAGGATCAAAAGCTGTTCTTTAACAAGCACATCGCCCCTTGGGCGGGACATTTCTATGCCGATCTGGAGGCCGCCAAGAACTCGGTCCTCTATGCCTCGCTCGGCAGCGTCGGCAAGGCATTCATGGAGATTGAGCGCGAGGCGTTCAGAATGACAGCGGGTTAGCGACCCGCGCATAACCGGCGGGGATGCCCGCCATCAACAGGGAAGGGAGACATCCCAATGACCAAGAAAAGCGAAGGCGCCAATCGCCGCGATTTTCTGAAACTGGCCGGAACCACCGCGCCGGTTGCCGCTGTGGCACTCGCCACCGGCACAACAGAGGCTGAGGCACGACCTGCAGACCTTTCGTCCGACAAGATGCAGGACACCGCGCATACGCGCGCCTACCTCGACAGCGCCCGGTTCTAGGACGACGTCAAAGACGGCCCTTAGGCGACTGGTTGCGTGACGCCCGACTGACCTGAGGTTTTTAAAAACCAAGCAAGCAAGGGGATTGCCCCAAGCACGCAAGGGAGGAAAAACATGTTAAGGAAAAAGACCAACGGGGTTGCGCGACGCCCCCAGCGGACCGGTATCCTATCTGATATTGCCGATAAATCTGTAGATCGCCGCTCATTCTTGCGCGGTAGTGGTTTGGCCATTGGGGGCCTTGCCGCAATTTCGGCCACGGGTGGCTCGGTCACTCAGGCGACGGCCCAAACAGCTGCCAATGGCGCGGTTGAACTGGTCAAATCCGTCTGCACACACTGCTCGGTCGGGTGTACCGTCATCGCAGAGGTCAGCAACGGCGTCTGGACGGGGCAGGAGCCCGGCTGGGACAGCCCGTTCAACCTTGGCGCGCATTGCGCGAAAGGCGCTGCGGTGCGTGAGCACGCACATGGCGAACGCCGCCTGAAATACCCGATGAAGAAAGAAGGCGGGGAATGGAAACGCATCAGCTGGGAACAGGCGATCGACGAGATCGGCGACGGCATGATGAACATCCGCGAAGAAAGCGGGCCAGATTCCGTCTACTGGCTGGGCTCCGCCAAGCATAATAACGAGCAGGCCTACCTGTTCCGCAAGTTCGCGGCTTATTGGGGGACGAATAACGTCGACCACCAAGCACGGATTTGTCACTCCACTACGGTGGCCGGTGTAGCAAACACATGGGGCTACGGCGCCATGACAAACAGCTACAACGACATCCACAACTCCAAGGCGATCTTCATCATCGGCGGCAATCCCGCCGAGGCGCACCCTGTTTCCCTGCTGCACCTGTTGCGGGCGAAGGAACAGAACAACGCGCCTGTGATCGTCTGCGACCCACGGTTCACCCGCACGGCGGCCCATGCTGATGAGTATGTGCGTTTCCGTCCCGGTACCGACGTCGCTCTGGTCTGGGGCATCCTGTGGCACATCTTCGACAATGGCTGGGAGGACAAAGAATTCATCCGCACCCGTGTCTGGGGGATGGACCAAATTCAGGAAGAAGTTGCCAAATGGACCCCTGAAGAAGTCGAACGCGTCACTGGCGCACCCGGCTCGCAGCTCAAACGCGTTGCGCGGACCATGGCCAATAACCGCCCCGGCACTGTGATCTGGTGCATGGGTGGCACGCAGCACACCAACGGCAACAACAACACCCGCGCCTACTGTGTGTTGCAGCTGGCGTTGGGCAACATGGGCACAAGCGGGGGTGGCACGAACATCTTCCGTGGCCATGACAACGTGCAAGGCGCTACCGACCTTGGCGTTCTGTCCCACACGCTTCCCGGCTACTACGGTCTGTCAGCCGGTTCATGGGCGCACTGGGCCCGTGTCTGGGGCGAAGATGACGATTGGCTCAAAGGCCAGTTCGCCATGACCAAAGACGCGGACGGGAAGGACAAGTCGCTTCAGCAACTCACCGGGATCCCGGTGTCGCGCTGGATCGACGGTGTGCTTGAAGACCCCGACAACATGGACAACCCCAACAAGGTGCGCGCCATGGTGCTTTGGGGCCATGCGCCGAACTCACAGACCCGGATGAAGGAAATGAAGACCGCGATGGAGCAGCTCGATATGCTGGTCGTCGTGGACCCATATCCAACGGTCTCCGCGGTGCTGCATGACAGAACGGATGGCGTCTACCTGCTGCCGGCCTGTACGCAGTTCGAAACCCGTGGCTCTGTCACGGCGTCGAACCGCTCCTTCCAATGGCGCGACAAAGTTGTCGACCCGCTGTTCGAAAGCTTGCCGGATGAGGTCATCATGGCCAAATTCGCCAACAAGTTCGGCTGGGCAGATCGTCTCTTCCGCAATATCGAGATGGAAGACGCCGAGACGCCGGTTGTTGAAAGCATCACGCGTGAATTCAACAAGGGCATGTGGACGATTGGCTATACGGGTCAGGACCCTGACCGCATCAAGATGCACATGGCCAACCAGCACACGTTTGACCGCACCACGCTGCAAGCGATTGGCGGGCCAGCTGATGGCGACTATTACGGTCTGCCATGGCCGTCCTGGGGCACTGCCGAGATGAAGCACCCCGGTACGCCGAACCTCTATGACATGTCCAAACGTGTCTCTGAGGGGGGCTAACCTTCCGCGCCCGCTTTGGTGTGGAACGTGACGGTGACAATCTGCTGGCCGAAGGCGTCTACAGCTTGGATTCGGATATTCAGGACGGATACCCCGAATTCACCATGCAGATGCTGATGGATCTGGGTTGGGATAGTGAGCTGACGGCGGAAGAACGCGCCGTCATCGACGGCATCGCCGGGCCCAAGACCAACTGGAAAACCGACCTCTCGGGCGGCATCCAGCGGGTCGCCATTGCGCATGAATGTGCGCCGTTTGGCAACGCCAAGGCCCGCGCAGTTGTGTGGACCTTCCCCGATCCGGTGCCGGTCCACCGCGAACCGCTCTACACCAACCGCCGCGATCTTGTGGCCGACTACCCGACATATGAGGACCGGAAGTTCTATCGTCTTCCAACCATGTATGCCTCGATCCAGAAAAACGACTTCTCGAAGGATTATCCAATGATCCTGACATCGGGTCGTCTGGTCGAATACGAGGGGGTGGCGACGAGTCTCGGTCCAACCCGTGGCTGGCCGAGCTGCAGCAGGACATGTTTGTCGAGATCAACACCCGCGACGCCAACAATCTGGGCGTCAGGGACGGCACGCAGGTCTGGGTCGAAGGGCCCGAGGGCGCCAAGGTCAAAGTGATGGCCATGGTGACCGAGCGGGTCGGCGAGGGCGTGGCCTTCATGCCGTTCCACTTCGGCGGGCACATGGAAGGCGTTGATCTAAGGGACAAATACCCCGATGGGGCCGACCCTTATGTGTTGGGCGAAAGCACCAACACCGCGCAAACCTATGGCTACGATTCAGTCACCCAGATGCAAGAGACGAAAGCCACTCTCTGCAAAATCTGGACAGCGTAAGGAGGAAAGATCATGGCAAGAGCAAAGTTTCTCGTCGACGCCGAACGCTGCATTGAATGCAACGCCTGTGTCACCGCCTGTAAGAACGAGCACGAGGTGCCCTGGGGCATCAACCGCCGCAAGGTCGTCACCATCAATGACGGCTCTCCGGGGGAACGCTCCATCTCGGTCGCCTGCATGCATTGCTCGGACGCGCCGTGTATGGCCGTCTGCCCGGTGGATTGCTTCTACCAGAACGACGAAGGGGTGGTGCTCCATTCAAAGGACCTCTGCATTGGCTGTGGCTATTGCTTCTACGCGTGCCCGTTTGGCGCGCCGCAATTCCCGCAAGCGGCCAACTTTGGGTCCCGCGGCAAGATGGACAAATGTACCTTCTGCGCCGGCGGTCCTGAGGAAAACCACTCCACGGCTGAGTTCCAGAAATACGGGCGCAACCGGATCGCGGAAGGCAAGCTGCCCATCTGCGCCGAGATGTGCGCGACCAAGGCGCTTCTGGCAGGCGACGGCGACGTGGTCTCCGGCATCTACCGCGAACGCGTTGTGGCGCGTGGCTTCGGCTCCGGTGCTTGGGGCTGGGGGTCGGCCTACGGTCGCCAAGACGGCTAACCGGCCCGATCTGGCAATGTGAACAGAAAGGGCGATCCAAGCGGGTCGCCCTTTTTCGCCCATCTAAAATCTGAGGATACGACATGCTGCGCACCCTGATTGCTCTGATGCTGACCCTGTCATTCATCTCAACTGCCTCCGCGCAGGAGGCCGAGGCGCCGGATCGCAGCGCAACAGGTGGCGCGCAAACGCTCGAAGACATCATGGCCCGCCAGCGTGGCGAAGAGGTCGACAATTCCTTCCGCAGCGAAGCAACGGGTGATCCGGACAATGCCGCCGGTATCGCGGCGCAGCTGGGCACGCTGGGCGGGGCCTCTGATCCAGAGCTGTGGCGCGCGTTGCGTTTCGGCTCCGCCAAAATCACCGCAACCAATTCCGGGCCCGCCGCGACGACGCTTATTCAGGATGGCGGCATGAAATGGCTGCAGTTCCGCGAAGGGCCGCTGCTTACATATGGCGGCTGGTTGCTGGTGATCACGCTGGGGCTGCTTGCGGCGTTCTTGCTGTTGCGGGGCCGGATCAGGATTGACGGGCAAAAGACAGGTCGCACGATCGAACGCTTCAAAGCGGTAGAACGTTTCGGTCACTGGCTCCTTGCGGGCTCCTTCATTTTGCTGGGGGTCACGGGGCTGGTTTCGTTGTTTGGGCGCAAATTCCTGATCCCGGCCTTTGGTCATGAAACCTTTGCCTTCTTGGCGGTGGGTTCAAAGTGGATCCACAACAACGTCTCATGGGCCTTCATGATCGCGCTGGTGATGATCTTCGTGATGTGGGTGGTGCACAATTTGCCCAGCCGCACTGACATCAACTGGCTTCTCAAAGGCGGTGGCATCTTTGGCGGTGGCCATCCACCCGCAAAGAAATTCAACGCCGGTCAAAAGCTGATCTTCTGGTCCGTCATTGTGCTTGGCACGTCTATATCTGTCTCCGGCCTCGCTTTGATTTTCCCGTTTGAGATCAACCTCTTTGCGCCCACTTTTGCCAAACTCAATAGCATCGGCGTGCCCGGTCTGCTTGGCATCGCCGAGCTTCCAGAGGTCCTCGCGCCGCATGAAGAAATGCAATATTCGCAGCTGTGGCACGCCATTGTCAGCTTCGTTTTGATGGCGATCATCCTCGCGCATATCTATATCGGCTCTGTCGGTATGGAAGGCGCCTATGACGCCATGGGCTCGGGCGAGGTCGAAGAACAATGGGCGCGTGAGCACCATTCGATCTGGGCGGATGAAGAACTGGCCAAGGCCAACAAAGCCCCTGAAAGCGCGACCCCCGCCGAATAGATGTGGCGCGCGCTGGCCATAACATGCGTGATGGCGACCCCGCTGATGGCGCAGGACTTCTTCACGCTCAAAGGCCATGGCGGACCCATCATGGACATTGCCGTCGCCCCAGACGGAACCATCGCAACCGCAAGCTTTGACAACTCCGTGGGGCTTTGGGCCGGTGACACGCCGGTCTGGCGCGACGGCCATGCAGCGGCGGTGAACACTGTAGCTTACTTTGCCGACAACCTGATCGTGTCGGGTGGCGATGACTTCGCCGTCGCTCTCTGGGACGACGCAGGCGGCGCATCCATTCTGGGACGTCATGAGGCGAAGGTAACCTCGCTGGATACATGTCAGAAAGCCGGCAACCTGATTGCCAGCGGAAGCTGGGACGCGACGGTCGCGATCTGGGACATGGGCCGATCTGTCGGTGATGTTCTGGCAGGGTTGGGGGTTGGCCCAAACGACAAACGCTGCGCGGGCATGATCAAGGCATCAACGATGTCGCGTTTTCCCAGGATTGCCAGACGCTTTTCTCTGCTGCCGCCGATGGGACCATCCGGGTTTGGGATCTGGCCTCGGGCAGCGAAGAGCATGTGTTGGTCAAACACGGGTTTGGCGTCAATGAACTGGCGTTGAACGAAGATCAGGGCTGGCTCGCCTATGGCGCCGTCGATGGCGGCACCAGACTGGTTGATCTCGAAACCGGTGATCTGATCGCGGATTTCACGCTTGATCGCCGCCCAATCCTGTCGATGGATTTTCATGCCGAAACACAGCAATTGGCGGTGGGCGACGGCGAAGGTTTCATCATGGTGATCGACACCACGGCGCGCAAAATTGCCCGCGACTTCAGGGCGGCCAAGCGTGGCCCGATCTGGGCGCTTGCCTTTTCGCCCGATGGCCAAAACATCCATGCAGGCGGCATAGAGGACATCATGTATTCATGGCCCGTTGCCACGATGGATGAACACGGGCCAATGGGCGGCACCACGCGCAGCTTTCTGGAAGATCCCAAAACGCTGCCAAATGGTGAACGGCAGTTCAAACGCAAATGCTCCATCTGCCACACGCTCAGCGCGGGCAGTGCCCGCAAGGCCGGGCCAAGCCTGCATCAGCTTTTCGGGCGCTTGGCGGGCACGGTTCCCGACTACGCCTATTCCGAAACGCTGATCCAGTCCGAAATTGTCTGGTCCCCGTCGACGATCAATGCTTTGTTTGACGAGGGGCCGGATCACTATATTCCGGGGACCAAAATGCCTATGCAGCGGATCGTGAAGCAAACGGACCGCGACGACCTGATCGACTATCTACGCGTCGCCACGGCGCAGGGGGAGAAGTGATATGAAAGCCATGCTTGCAGCCTTTGTGGCAATCGCCGTCATAGCGGTCGGGTCGAACATGATCCTCAGCGATGCGGGGTTCTCCAGCAAGGATGCGGCCACCGGACCTGACGTGCGGCTTGATAACTGACTGACGCACCGGACAGGGGCAAGGACAGGGGCAGGGCCGCAGCGATATGAATGACATTTGGGCCGGCATACAGGCGGCATTTCGGCTGATCTTCACGCTGGATGCGGACCTGGTTGAGATCACGTTGCGCTCGCTTCAGGTCAGCCTGACCGCATTGGTGATCGCCTCCGCAATCGCGCTGCCTTTTGGCACCTGGCTGGCCATTCATCGGTTCAAGTTTCGCCGGGCCACAATCGCCACGCTCAATGCAATGATGGGCCTGCCGCCGGTGGTGGTCGGCCTGATCGTCTACCTTTTGTTGTCGCGGGCGGGCCCGTTCGGTGTCCTGGGGCTGCTCTTTACGCCCACGGCGATGATCATCGCACAGGTGATCATTATCACCCCGTTGATCGCGTCGATCACCCATCAGGCCATGCGCGAGCTTTGGGCCGAATATCACGACCTGCTGATTTCGCTCAACACCACCAAGCGGCAGCGCATTGTCGCACTCATCTGGGACGGCAGGCGCACGCTTCTGACCGCCGCCCTCGCAGGCTTTGGCCGCGCCATAGGGGAGGTCGGCGCGATCATGATCGTCGGCGGCAATATTGACCACGCGACCCGGGTGCTGACCACAGCTATCGCGCTGGAAACCGGCAAGGGCGACTTCGCCCTCGCGCTGGGCTTGGGCTTCGTGCTGATCGCGCTCGCGCTGCTGGTCAATTACGCCATCCACACCCTGTCACGCACAGAGCGGGAGGGGACATGGTAAGCCCCCGGAAATATCGGTCGCCCTCAAGGACGTCGCGGTCAAGCGGCGCGGCAAGGCCGTGCTGGGGCCGCTCAATCTGAGCTTGCAGATGGCGGGTTTCGCCATCGTGCTTGGCCCCAATGGCGCGGGCAAAACCACGCTGCTGAAGGTGTTGCACGGGGTCGAGCGGGTCTCCTCCGGCAAGGTGGATTGGTCGATGACCGCCGCTGAGGCGCGTCAGGCGCAGGCCTATGTGTTCCAAAGCCCGATCATGCTGCGCCGGTCGGTGCGCCAGAATCTGGCCTATCCGTTGCAGCTTTTGGGCCATGACAAGGCCGATATCGCCGCGCGGGTCGCGGATTGGGCGGCGCGCATCGGGCTGCAGGACGCCCTTGATCGCCCCGCGCCACGCCTGTCAGGCGGAGAGCGCCAAAAGCTGGCGCTGGGCCGCGCCCTGATCCGCCAGCCGCAGGTTCTGTTTCTGGACGAGCCTTGCGCAAATCTCGATGGCCGCTCGACGCGCGAAATAGAAGCCTTGTTGATCGATGCCAGCCAATCTGGCACCAGAATACTCATGACAACACACGATCTGGGACAGGCCAAACGCCTCGCATCCGACGTGGTGTTCCTGCTCAACGGCTCCGTGCTGGAACAGGGCGCGGCGGCGGATTTCTTCGCGCGCCCGGCAACGCCTCAGGCGCAGGCCTTCCTGAAAGGGGATATCGTCGAATGATCCGCGTTCTTCTGGCCTTGCTGGCGCTGTCAGGCGCCGCCGCGCAGGCCGAAACGATGAAGTTGGCCGTCACGACTAGTTTCCACAATTCAGGCCTATCGGATGTTTTGCTGCCCGTGATCAAGCGCGACACCGGGCTCGACGTGCAGCTGCTGGTCGTTGGCACGGGGCAGGCGCTGCGGCTGGGGCAGGCCGGTGATGTCGACGCGATTTTGGTCCATTCCAAAGTTGCGGAACAGGCCTTCGTGGCCGCAGGTCACGCGACCCATCGCCGCGAAATCATGTATAATGATTTCGTCTTCATCGGCCCCATCGCCGACCCTGCGCGGGTGATGGACGCAAAGACCGCAAGCGGCGCGTTGCAACGCATCGCCAAGCGTCAGCCACCCTATGTCAGCAGGGGTGATGACAGCGGCACGCATAAGAAAGAACGCGCCCTGTGGGAGGCCGCAGGCCTCGATCCGGCGGGGTTTGGTGCGTGGTACAAAGCCGTCGGCTCAGGCATGGGCGCAAGCCTGAACATAGCCGCCGGTCTTGAGGCCTATATCATGTCCGACCGCGCAAGCTGGCTGAATTTTGGCAACAAAGGCGGCTTGGCGCTGCTCTTTGCCGGTGATCCGGATTTGTTCAATCAATACGCCTATTTGCCGGTCAATCCTGCGCGTCACACGCATATCCGCTCAGATGCGGCGCAGCTGCTCGAAACATGGCTGACCTCGCCCACGGCGCAGCAGTTGATTGATGGCTATCAGATCAATGGCGAAACGCTGTTTGTGTTCAACGCAACACCCTAAAAACGCGTATGGCGCGGGGCCCACGCGCCCCAAATACGGGGCGCATGGGCTGTGTCGTTTACTTCAGCGCTTCATCGGTGATCGCATGTGTCCAGGCGCCGGTTGGGGGCGCCGAAATCACAGGGTCGGACCCGCCAGCCAGCAATGTAGCGACGGTGCGCTCATAATCAGCCGGATCAAGCGCGCCGTTTGAACCTGCGGTCAGCTTGGCAATCTCACCCATCATGCGGACTTGGGCGGCCTCAGTTTGCGCACCTGTTTCATCATTGTCCAAGACGATGCCTGCGGCCTCTTCCGGGTTGGCCTCAGCGTATTTCCAGCCTTCCATCGAAGCGCGCACGAAGCGCACCATTTTGTCAACAAAGACCGGGTCTTCAAGCTTCTCTTCAAGCACGTAAATGCCGTCTTCCAGTGTCGCCACGCCTTGCTGTTCATATTTGAAGGTGACCAATTCGTCAGGGTTCACACCAGCATCAAGGACCTGACCGTATTCGTTATAGGTCATTGTCGAAATGCAATCCGCTTCGCGGTTCAAAAGCGGGTCCACGTTGAAACCTTGCTTCAAAACGGTCACGCCGTCATCGCCGCCATCCGTCGAAATGCCCTCTTGCGACATCCATGACAGGAACGGGTACTCATTGCCAAAGAACCAAACGCCGATGGTCTTGCCCTTGAAATCAGCGACCGAGGTAATGCCGGTGTCCTTCCAGCATGTCAGCATCAGGCCAGATGTTTTGAACGGCTGCGCGATGTTGACCACGGGCAAGCCTTTTTCACGTGCAGCCAAGGCCGACGGCATCCAGTTCAGCATCGCATCTGCGCCGCCACCTGCCAAAACCTGCGGGGGCGCAATGTCGGGGCCGCCTGCCAGAATGCTCACGTTCAGGTTTTCCGCCTCATAGAACCCCTTGTCGAGCGCAACATAGTAGCCCGCAAATTGTGCTTGTGTGACCCATTGCAACTGAAGTGTTACATCATTGGCATGGCCATCTGCATAGGCTGCCGTACTGCCAAACGCTGCGGTGAGTGTCGCCGCGATCATAGTCTTTTTCATGTTTTTTCTCCGTGTTAAGTGAATGCGCCTTTTCGACGTCGTTTTTCTACCGCTGTGACGGATGCCAGAAGGTCACCCGCTTTTCGATCAGTGTGATCGCCCCATAAAACCCACTGCCCGCTAAGGCAGCTATGACAATCTCGGCCCAGACCATGTCCAGCGCAAGTTGCCCAAAGCTGGTTGAGATCCGAAACCCCATTCCAACCGTTGGCGAGCCGAAAAATTCAGCAACAATCGCGCCGATCAGCGCAAGTGTCGTCGCAATTTTAAGCCCGTTGAAGATGAACGGCATTGCGGCGGGAAGCCTCAGCTTGAACAGCGTTGGCCAGTACCCCGCGCCATAGGTGCGCATCAGGTCGCGCTGAATTGTGCTTGTGTCCTTAAGCCCCGCAACCGTGTTCACAAGGATTGGGAAGAACACCATGACGGCGACGACCGCCGCCTTGGATTCCCAGTCGCTGCCCAGCCATTTCACAAAGATCGGCGCCGTGCCGACAATCGGCAAGGCCGCGAAAAAACCGCCAACCGGCAGAATGCCCCGGGTCAGGAAGTCCGACCGATCCGCCAGGATTGCGACCCCGAACGCGGCCAGCCCTCCCAGCACATAGCCCGTCATCGCGCCTTTGAAGATCGTTTGTTGGAAATCCGCCCACAAGCGCGGCCCTTCCATCATCATGCGCGCCCAGATGGATGAAGGTGCCGGCAGGATCACAGGGTTGATCTCAAACGCCCAGACCAAAAGCTCCCAGACGATGATGATGGTGATCCCGAAAATCGCCGGGATCAGCACGCGCATAAAAGGGTGGTCCGAGCGCGGACCATTGGCCAGCCGCACATTCAGCCACCACCCGGCGCCCCAGACGCATAATGCTCCAAACGCCGCGGTCATGATGCGCTCATCCCCATGCGTTTCAGGGTGATCCGCTGCAAGATGCTGAACAGCCCAACCAGAGCCGCAGCGGTAATGGCGGCGCCAAACAGCGCGGCCCAAGAGACCAGAGGTTGCCCATATTGATCCCCCACCAGCATCCGCGCGCCAAACCCAGCCCGCGCGCCCGTCGGCAATTCCGACACGATGGTGCCCACCAGTGACGCCGCAATCCCGATCTTGAGCGAGGCGAACAGATACGGCGTCGACGCGGGCAGCCGCAGCGCCCAAAAGCCTTGCGCCTTTGACGCGCAATAGGTGCGCAGCAGGTCTAGCTGCATGCTGTCGGGGCTGCGCAACCCTTTGACCATGCCCACCACGACCGGGAAGAAGGACAGGTAGGCTGCAATGATGGATTTGGGCAAAAGCCCCTGAATGCCCATCGACCCCAGCACCACAATCACCATCGGCGCCAAAGCAAGGATCGGGATGGTCTGGCTGACAATCGCCCAGGGCATCACCGACAGGTCCATGACGCGGCTATACACAATGCCAACCGCCAGAATGATCCCAAGGCCGGTGCCAATCACAAACCCCAGCAGCGTCGGCGCCAGCGTCACCCATCCATGATACAGCAAGCTGCGCCGCGAGGTGATCTTTTGCCCAAACACCGACTTGCTCATCTCTGCCGCGACCTGATGCGGGGAGGGCAGGTTCGGCCGCACAAACGTATAGGTCAGCGGGATCAGATGCGGGTTGCGCGCCGCCAAACCAAGCCCTGACACTTCCTGACGCGCGCTTGGCGTGTCGGGCGCAACGCTGATCTGGTCGCGCTGGGCTTGGTCGGCCACAAGATGGATGTTCATCGGCACGACGCTGGCAACCCAAAACGCAAGGATCGCGGCCACCACGCTCAGGACCGGCAGGACAGACCTCATATCACGGCGCCCCTACAGGTCATCGGCATGCCCCGCGCGCAGCCCGTCGCGGACCCGGTGGGCAATCGCGATAAATTCCGCGCTGTCGCGAATGTCCAGCGGGCGGTCGCGCGGCAGCGGGCTTTCGATCACGTCCGAAATGCGCCCCGGGCGCGGGGACATCACGACAATCTTGGTCGACAGATACACCGCCTCCGGGATCGAATGGGTCACAAAGGCGATGGTTTTCTCGGTCCGCGCCCAGAGCTGCAACAGCTGCTCATTCAGGTGGTCGCGCACGATCTCGTCCAGCGCGCCAAACGGTTCGTCCATCAGCAAGATATCGGCGTCAAAGGCCAAAGCCCGCGCGATGGAGGCGCGTTGCTGCATGCCGCCCGACAATTGCCACGGGAATTTCTTGTCAAACCCCGCCAGGTCAACCAGTTCCAGCACGCGGGCGACGCGGCTTTCTTGCTCGGCCTTTGAATATTTCATGATCTCAAGCGGCAGCTTGATATTTCCGGCAATCGTGCGCCACGGGTACAGGCCCGCGGCCTGAAACACGTAGCCGTAAGACCGTGCTTGGCGGGCCTCGTCGGGGGTCATGCCGTTGACCGAAATCGTGCCCGATGTCGGTGTCTCCAGGCCCGCGATGCAGCGCAGAAACGTGGTCTTGCCGCAGCCCGAAGGCCCGATGAAGCTGACGAAATCGCCTTTGGCGACGTCAAGATTTACGTCTTTGAGCGCATGCACAGGCCCGTCGTTGGTCTGAAACGTCAGGTCCAGATCTCGGGCCGCAATTACGGGGGTATCAGTCACGTAAGTCTACCGTCCCTAAACGCCGGTGGCCGGGATGCCGGTGCGTTCCACGGGGCGCGGTGCCGTCAGCTCTTTCCACGATGACAGGGCTTTGTTGGTCGCGGTGTTTGCCTCGCGCTTGATGAATTTGCCATGGCCTTCCTGCGTGCGGATTTCGCCGTCATGCACCGCGACTTGCCCGCGCGTCAGCGTGAAGCGCGGCAGGCCTTTGACCTCTTTGCCTTCAAACACATTGTAATCAATCGCAGATTGCTGATCGCTGGCCGTGATGGTTTTCGACTTCTCTGGATCCCACACAATAAGATCTGCGTCGGCGCCCACCAGAACCGCACCTTTCTGCGGGTAGCAATTGAGGATCTTTGCGATGTTGGTCGACGTGACGGCCACGAATTCATTCATCGTCAGCCGCCCCGTGGTGACGCCATGGGTCCACAGCATCGGCATGCGGTCTTCAAGCCCGCCCGTGCCGTTGGGGATCTTGGTGAAATCACCCACGCCGTAGCGCTTCTGCTCCGTCGTAAAGGCGCAATGGTCTGTGGCCACGACTGACAAGGTGCCCGATTGAAGGCCCGCCCAAAGGCTGTCTTGATGTTGTTTGTTGCGGAAGGGGGCGACATCACCCGGCGCGCGGCGTGGTCCCAGTCTTTGTTGAAATACTCGGATTCGTCCAAGGTCAGATGCTGGATCAGCGGCTCCCCCCAGACGCGTTTTCCCTGCATCTTTGCGCGCCGGATCGCCTCATGCGCCTCTTCGCAAGATGTGTGAACCACATAAAGCGGCACACCGGCCATATCAGCGATCATGATCGCGCGGTTCGTGGCCTCACCCTCTACCTGCGATGGGCGGGAATAGGCATGTGCTTCCGGCCCGGTATTGCCCTCGGCCAACAGCTTCGCGCTCAGCTCAGCAACAACATCGCCGTTTTCTGCGTGCACCATCGCTATGCCGCCCAATTCGCCGATGCGCCCGAAGGAGGCATAGAGCTCGTCATCATTGACCATCAACGCGCCTTTATAGGCCAGAAAGTGCTTGAACGTCGTGATCCCGCGATCCTTGATCACCGTCTCAATGTCATCAAAAACCTTCTCTCCCCACCAGGTCACAGCCATATGGAAGGAATAGTCGCAATTGGCGCGGGTCGATTTGTTGTCCCACATTTGCAGCGCGTCATGCAGACCTTGCCCGGGGGAGGGCAGGGCGAAATCCACCACCATCGTGGTGCCGCCCGCCAAAGCCGCGCGGGTGCCGCTTTCGAAATCATCGCTGGAATAGGTGCCCATAAACGGCATCTCAAGATGGGTATGGGGGTCAATGCCGCCGGGCATGACATAACATCCCGTCGCATCAAGCTGCTCATCCCCGCTCAGGTTCGGCCCGATCTCGATGATCTTGCTATCCTCGATCAGCACATCGGCTTTATAGGTCAGGTCTGCGGTGACAATTGTCCCGTTCTTGATGACTTTGCTCATAGTCTTTGCTCCCTATTGGCCAGCATGCATGGCCTCGTTTTTATGTGCTCAACAGCCGCTCACCCGACGATCTCGGCAGTCTCGACAACAGCGTGAAACAGCACATCTGTGCCCGCCGTGGCCCATTCGGGCGAAATCTCTTCGGCTTCATTATGGCTCAACCCGTCCACGCAAGGGCACATCACCATTGCGGTCGGATAGAGGTCGTTGATCCAGCAGGCATCATGACCGGCCCCGGACACGATATCCATATGGCTGTAGCCCAGCCGTTCCGCCGCATCGCGCACAGCTTTGACGCAGCCCTCATCGAATGCAGGCGGGTCAAACTGCCCCACAATCTCGCAGGAAAAATCGACGCCGATATCCGCGCAAAGCATCGGCGCGCGGTCATTGAATTCTGCAACCATCGCATTCAGCTTATCCAGCAAATGCGTGCGCATATCGACGGTGAAGACCACCTTGCCGGGGATGATGTTGCGCGAATTGGGATAGACATCGATATGGCCGATAGCACCAACCGCATTGGGTTGGTTTTTCATCGCGATCTCATGCACCAGCTCCGTCACCAGCGCCAAGCCGCGGCCTGCGTTTTTGCGCATATGCATCGGTGTCGAGCCGGTGTGGCTTTCCTTGCCCGTCACCGTGCATTCAATCCAGCGCAGCCCTTGCCCATGCGTGACCACGCCAATGTCTTTGCTTTCCGCCTCTAGAATGGGGCCTTGCTCGATATGCAGCTCGAAAAAGGCGTGCATTTTCCGGTCGCCAACTTTTTCGGGGCCTTTCCAGCCGATCCGTTCCAGCTCGTCGCCAAAGCGCTTGCCGTCGGCATCGACGCGGTCATTCGCCCAGTCCAGGCTGTGCTTGCCCGCAAAAACGCCCGAGGCCAGCATCGCGGGGGCATAGCGCGTGCCCTCTTCATTGGTCCAGTTTGTCACCACAATCGGATGCTTCGTCTGGATATCCAGATCATTCAGCGTGCGCAAAATCTCGAGCCCGCCCAAAACGCCCAGCACGCCGTCATACTTGCCGCCCGTCGGCTGCGTATCCAGATGCGAACCCACATAGACGGGCAGGGCGTCCGGATCAGCCCCCTCGCGGCGCGCAAACATATTGCCAATCTCGTCAACGCCCATGGTGCAGCCAGCCTCTTCGCACCAAGTCTGAAACAGGTGCCGCCCCTCGCTGTCCTCGTCGGTCAGGGTCTGCCGGTTGTTGCCGCCCGACACGCCGGGGCCGATCTTGGCCATCTCCATCAGGCTGTCCCACAGCCGCTCACCGTTGATTTTCAGATTCTCGCCGATGGCAGGCATTGCGTGTCCCCTTCTCGCACGTGGTCACCGTATTTTTTGACCAACTGGTAAAATGAGGCTATCAGAGGCCCGTTGGCAGTCAAGAACATTGCATGCCGTGCCCAGAAAAAGGGGCTATACGTGTATTTTCACGTCCCAGGAAAGACCCGCCAAAATGCAAAAACCTGAATCCCGCATCCAAAAGAAAAATCAGGCCGCCATCTTGGCCGCCGGGTTGCAGGTCTTTTCGCAATTCGGGTTTCGCGGCACGACCCTTGACCAGATCGCTGAGGCGGCGGGCCTGTCCAAGCCTAATCTGCTGTATTATTTCGCGTCGAAGGAGGCGATCTACACCACCCTGTTGGCGCGCCTTTTGGACGATTGGATGAAGCCGGTCTACGAGATCAACCCGGCCGGAAACCCGGTCGAGGAGATCCTCAAATATGCCAAGCTCAAGCTGGAAATGAGCAGGCTCTACCCTGCCGAAAGCCGCCTTTTCGCCAATGAAATCATCCAGGGCGCGCCGCGCATCGGGGAGGTCTTGTCGGGGGAGCTGCACGACACGATGAAAAGCCTGTCCAAGCTGGTGAACGGCTGGGTCAAGCAAGGCAAAATCCAGCCCGTCCACCCGCTCCATTTGTTTTTCTCCATCTGGTCATTGACCCAGCACTATGCCGATTTTGACATACAGGTCCGCGCCGTCTTGGGCGACGAGGACCCGTTTCCCGGCGCGGAGGCCCATCTCGAAGCCATGATCCGCCGCATGCTCACCCCGCTTTAGCGCGCCTATTCGGCGGCTGTCGCAGACGGGTTGTTGGGGTGGGTGGTCCAGTTGGCGTAAGCCTCCTGCACAACCTTACCGGTGCGCGCGTCGGTGGTTCCGGCGGCTTGCTCGACCATCGTGATGCAGCCCTCAACGGGGCAGACCTCGACGCAGAGGTTGCAGGCCACGCATTCCGCCTCAATCACGCTGAAGGTCCGATCCGCAGACATCGCAATGGCCTGATGGGAGGTATCTTCGCACGCTGCATAACAGCGGCCACAGCTGATGCAGTCACTTTGATTGATCGAGGCTTTGGCGATGTAATTCAGGTCAAGATATTGCCAATCAACGACATTGGGCACCGCCTGGCCGATGAAGTCGTCAATCGATCTGTGGCCTTTCTCATCCATCCATTGCGACAGGCCGCTGATCATCTCTTGCACAATCTTGAAGCCATAGGTCATCGCTGCGGTGCAGACCTGCACATTGCCGCAGCCCAGCGAGATATATTCAGCCGCGTCGCGCCATGTCGTGATCCCGCCAATGCCCGAAATCGGCAGGTTGGCGGTTTCAGGCGATCTTGCGATCTCCGCCACCATATTCATCGCAATCGGTTTGACCGCCGGGCCGCAATAGCCGCCATGCGATCCTTTGCCGCCAATGCTTGGCATCGGCGACATCTGATCAAGGTCGACGGAGACAATCGAATTGATCGTGTTGATCAAGGACACCGCATCGGCGCCGCCGCGTAGTGCCGCCGCTGCCGGCTGTCGAATGTCGGTGATATTCGGGGTCAGTTTCACGATAACCGGCTTGGAATAATACTGTTTGCACCAGCGGGTCACCATTTCGATATATTCGGGCACTTGGCCGACAGCCGATCCCATACCGCGTTCGGCCATCCCGTGCGGGCAGCCAAAATTCAGCTCAATACCATCTGCGCCCGTGTCCTCGACCAAGGGCAAAATCGCCTTCCAGGCCTCTTCTTCGCAGGGCACCATGATCGACACGATCATCGCCCGGTCAGGGTAGTCCGCCTTGACGCGTTTGATTTCCTCAAGGTTGGTGTAGAGGTCGCGATCCGTGATCAATTCAATATTGTTCAGCCCCAGCACTCGGCGATCCGCCCCGTGCACTGCGCCGTAACGCGGTCCGTTGACGTTGACGACCGGCGGGCCTTCGGCTCCAAGCGTTTTCCAGACAACGCCGCCCCATCCGGCCTCAAACGCGCGCCGTACATTGTATTCCTTATCTGTTGGCGGGGCCGAGGCCAGCCAGAATGGGTTGGGGCTTTTGATGCCTAAAAAGTCAGTTGTCAGATCAGCCATAACTATGCCTCTCCTGTCAGGGTTGCATGAATGTTCATGGCCGCGTCGCGACCTTCGGCGACGGCTGTCACGGTCAGGTCATCGCCGCCTGACGCGCAATCGCCGCCCGCCCAGACGCCTTCTCGGCTGGTGCGGCCCATCTCATCGACCGCGATCTTGCGACCGTCCAGCGCCAGCCCGCCATCTGTCGTCAAAACCTGTCCGATGGCCCGGAATATCTGGTTGGCGGGCAGGCGGATCGTCTCGCCGGTGCCGGTCAGTTTTCCGTCAACGACGTCCGTGTATTCCAGTTCAATCTCCGCTGCCGCCCCGTTGCCATGCACGGCCTGGGGCATCACGTTACACATCAGTTTCACGCCATGCGATGCGGCTAGGTCTTGTTCATAGCGGCTTGCGCCCATGGCCTCGCGGCCTCGGCGGTAGGCGATGGTTACTTGTTCGGCGCCTAGCAGTTTCGATTGCACGGCCGCATCAACTGCCGTCATGCCGCCACCGATCACCACGACATTGCGCCCGACCGGAAGCTGCGTCAGGTCAGAGGCCTGTCGCAGATCCTCAATAAAGCTCACCGCATCCGCGACACCGTCCAGATCTCCGCCCGTGACACCCATCGCATTCACGCCGCCAAGACCAACGCCCAGAAACACTGCGTCAAAATCCTGCGCCAGATCATCAAGTTGCAGCGTCTCGCCCAGCGCCTTGCCGGTTTCCATCGTGATCCCGCCAATTGCCATCAGCCAGTCAATCTCGCGGGCAGCAAAATCATCGGTCGATTTATAGGCGGCAATGCCATATTCATTCAGCCCGCCAGCTTTTGGGCGTGCATCATAGATCACCACATCATGGCCCAACATCGCCAGCCTATGCGCACAAGACAGCCCCGCCGGTCCCGCACCCACAACCGCGACACGTTTGCCGCTCGCCGCTGCGCGCGAAAACGGATGCGCGCCGGATGCAATCAGCGTATCGGTGGCGTAGCGCTGAAGGCGGCCAATCTCGACCGGTTTGCCCTCGGCCAATTCGCGCACACATGCCTGTTCGCATAAATCCTCAGTTGGACAGACGCGGGCGCACATGCCGCCCAGAATGTTCATATCCAAGATCGTCTTGGCCGCGGCCTCCGGCGTATCCGTGCTGATCTGACGAATGAACATCGGAATGTCGATGTCGGTCGGGCAGGCGGTCACGCAAGGCGCATCATAGCAGAAATAGCACCGATCCGCCGCGACAGAGGCCTCATGCGGGGCAAGCGGTGCATGCAAATCAGCAAAATTTGTTTCGATATCCTCGGCACTGAGCCTCGCCGCAGCAAGGCCGGGTGTGAATGGACTGTTCATGACGTCTCCGAACCAGAATGTTTCAAATATCTTGGCACAGAAAATTATTTTATCAAATGGTAAAATTTTTTATCGCAAACAGGCGCAGTCCGGTGGTTAATATCAGTGTGACCGGCAGGGGCAGCGCCCCCGTTCCCGTGGGCTGCGCGGGAGAGATTAATGTCAGGTTAAAAATTTTTAGGAATAGTTTGTAATCAGAGACTTACAAGATTCCCCGCATGCGGGGCAGCAGTTTTATCGCTGCAAAATCAGCCGATCGCCCCGGATTTCGATGCTTTGAAACCGCTCAAGATAGCTCATCCCCAGCAACGAGCCGAACAGCTCACCCTCATTCACGGAGGCCCGAACCGTCCCCTCTTCAATATCCCCGATACTGACATCGCTCAGCCGAACCTGAGCCGTCCGAACCATCCCATTCGCCGTCATCGCGCGCCCCCCGAAGAACAGGCTTTCGGGATCAATCCCCACCCGCGCCGCATCTTCCTTGCTCAGCACAACATCGCTGGCCCCGGTATCAACGATGAATTCAATCGGCACGTCACCCACATCCAAAGTCAGGTAGAAATGCCCGTCCGGCCGCCGCGGCGCCTCGATCCGCCCCGCCTCTGAATTCACCGTCTGGCGCGACATGACCGTGTTTTCGACATCCGACCACAGCCCATACGCCACGATCACGCCCACGAAGATAAACAGCCAAAGCATCGCCGCGCGGGCTTTCTCGCCGATATTCTGGCGACCCGACAGAAAGAAGTACCCACCGATCACACACAGAAGGAGCACCAGATAGATCAATTGTCCGATATCGTCGCCGGTCATAACAGGCCTCCTGATCTCCCATATAGGTGCGCGTTCAGCCCGCTGCCAGTACGCCCAGATCGCGCATCCCGTCGACCACGAATTGCACCGACAGCGCCGCCAAAAGCATGCCCATCAGCCGCGTCGCGACAATGATGCCTGTCTTGCCCAAGAGCCGCTCAATCGGCGCGGCCAGTAAAAACAACAAAAAGACGATCAAAACGACAACTGTCATCACCCCGATGACAGTCAGCGTCACGTCCCATGGCGCCCCCGAAGCCAGCAAGATCATGGTCGCCATCGAACCGGGTCCGGCAATCAACGGCATGGCCAGCGGGAAGATTGAGGGGTCATCGACGACATCATCGGCCTTCTCCTCACGCCGCGCGGAACGGCGTTCAAACAGCATGTCGAGAGCGGTGATGAACAACAAAATGCCGCCCGAGATGCGAAACGCAGCCAACGAAATGCCAACAAAGTCGAGGATTTTCTGCCCGGCGAGCGCAAAGACCAGCAAAATGACGAAGGCGCAAACACAGGCCGTAGCCGCAATCTGAAACCGCCGCGTAGCGGTCATCCCGGAGGTCATGGCCACAAACATGGGCGCCATACCGATCGGATCGATCACGACGAATAGCGTGAAGAAGACAGTTATGGCGAAGTTCAGCTCCATCACTTTTCAGCCTTTTCAAGCTTGTCCTGAGCCTTCACCCACATCGCTTCGGCGCGGTCCATGGCGTCCATCACCTCGGAATACTTCTTCTGGTAGACCTCCCGTTTCGAAGCGTTTTGGTCTTCGTAGATCTTTGGGTCGGCTAGACGCTTGGCAAGCTCTTCTTGCATCTCGGACAGTTTCTCGACGCGGGCCTCGCATTTGCGAATCTCAGCGCGCATGGCGAGGATGTCGTCTCGGCTGGCCTGCTTCTTCTTTGGTTTTTCGATTTTGTTGCCGGATTTGTCCTTGTCAGGCGGCGCAAGGAGGAGCTTTCGATAGGCCTCCAAATCTTCTGTATAGGGCGCGACGCGGCCATCCTTGACGAGCCATAGTCGGTCAGCCACCAGGCTCAGCAAGTGCATGTCATGACTGACCAAGATGACGGCGCCAGAATAGGCGGTCAGCGCCTCGACCAGGGCTTCACGGGATTCGATGTCCAAGTGGTTGGTCGGCTCATCGAGGATCAGCAGATGCGGGGCCGGAAGGGTCGCGAGCAACAGGGACAAGCGCGCCTTTTGACCGCCGGAGAGGCGTCCGACTTCTGTCTCCGCCTGATCCGCACCCAGACCGAAACCGGCGAGCCGCGCACGCAGCTTCGCCTGACCTTCGTTTGGACGTTCCTTGATGAGGTGTTCGAGTGGGGTTTGATCGATTTGCAATTCATCGACCTGATGCTGGGCAAAAAATCCAATGCGCAACTTGTTGGATGCAGTAAGACGCCCGCCCATCAGTTTAAGTCTGTTCGATAACAGCTTGGCCAGCGTTGATTTTCCTTCACCATTGCGGCCCAACAGCGCGATGCGATCATCTTGGTCGATGCGCAGGTTCAGGTGGCTGAGAATGGCTTTTTCATCATAGCCGACGGAAGCACTTTCAGTGTTGATAATCGGCGGTGACAGCTCTTCAGGTTCTGGGAAGGTAAAAACGGTGCGCGCCTGATCTTCGGGCGCCGTGATGGTTTCCATCTTCTCGAGCATCTTGACGCGGGATTGGGCTTGTTTTGCCTTGGAGGCCTTGGCTTTGAACCGATCAACGAAGGCTTGCAGATGCTCGCGCTTGGCGTCCTGCTTCTTGGCAGCGGCGGCTTGGACGGCGCGTTTGGCGGCGCGTTGCCTCGCGAATTGATCGTAGGGACCGGTGTAATACGTGAGCTGGCGGCCTTCGAGATGCAGGATCGCGTTTACGGCACGGTTCAAGAGGCCGCGGTCGTGCGAGATGATGATGACCGTATGCGGGTATTTGGCGAGGTAGGCCTCTAACCAGAGCGCGCCTTCGAGGTCAAGATAGTTGGTCGGCTCATCAAGCAGAAGATAGTCTGGTGCAGAAAAGAGCACAGCGGCGAGTGCCACGCGCATCCGCCATCCGCCTGAGAAGGCAGAACAGGGTTGGTGCTGTTCGGCATAGGTGAAGCCCAAACCAGATAGGATGGATGAGGCGCGCCCCTCCGCGGACCAGGCGTCGATGTCTGACAATCGGGTCTGGATTTCCGCGATCCGGTTTGGGTCGGTGGCGGTGTCGGCCTCCGTCAGCAGCGATGCCCGTTCGGTATCTGCGGCCAAAACGGTGTTCAGCAGGGAGACCTCATTGCCTGGCACCTCCTGCGCCACACCACCGATACGGGCACGGTCGGGCAGGGAGATCGCACCGCTTTCCAATACAAGTTCGCCTCGTATCAACTTGAACAATGTGGTTTTTCCGGCGCCGTTGCGTCCGATAAGACCGACCTTGTGGCCGGTGGGAATGGTGGCGGATGCGCCCTCTAACAAAGGGCGGCCTTCGACCGAGTAGCGCAGATCTGACATACGTAGCATGGCGCACCTGTCGCCTATGCCCGAAGCCTTGTCAATCAAGCGCTTTTCAAGCGCCAAACCCCATGCTAGACGCGCGCCAAATCCATACGCAAAGGAGCCACTTCATGGCCATTCAACGTACCTTCTCCATCATCAAGCCTGACGCCACCAAACGGAACCTGACCGGCCAAATCGCCGCCAAGTTTGAAGAGGCGGGTCTTCGCATCGTGGCCTCCAAGCGCATTCAGCTAACGCTGGCCCAAGCCCAAACATTCTACGGCGTACATTCTGAGCGCCCGTTCTTTGGTGAGCTGTGCGAATTCATGATCTCTGAGCCCATCGTTGTTCAGGTTCTCGAAGGCGAAGATGCAATTGCGAAAAATCGTGAAGTCATGGGCGCAACCAACCCTGCAGAGGCCGCTGATGGCACAATCCGCAAAGAATTCGCTCTTTCGATCGGTGAAAACTCGGTTCACGGCTCCGACGCGCCTGAGACCGCTGCGGAAGAAATCGCGTTCTTCTTCTCCGGCCTTGAATTGGTCGGCTAAGCTACGTCGCAAAAATTTTAGGAAGGGCCGCACTGATCCGTCAGGGCGGCTTTTTCTTTGCCGAGGTCTTCGCGCAGAATGCGCGTGTTTCGAATATTGGCTTGCCAGCCGAAGTCGAACAGATCGCCGACAATCGGGACCATTCCGACAACATAATCGACGCCGATGTTAAACAGCATACGACCTATGGCGTGAGATGACGCCCCGAGCCGTTTTGCCTCAACGATCACATAGAGGGAGGGCGCGAGCGCCAGTGTGTCGCCGATGACAGGCAATAGGCCAAGCACCGAATCGAGCCCTAGCGTCATGCGTGTCCCTGGAATGCGCACCAGCGCATCCATTTGCACAGCAAACCGGTCGAGTCTGTCTAGATCAGCGTCAATTGTTGACGTTTGGGTAAGGCTCGTCATCGACGTTGACCTACACCAATCGCATCAAGTTCGGCTTCTAAGGCACTGAGGTCGCTGTTGAAATGTGTGTCTTTGAGCGTATCAAACCGCTTACGCAGCTTTGCCTTCTCGGCCCCTTTGCAATCATTCCATGGCCTGCCTTGAAGGCCCATCACCAGTACATAATAGCCAATGAAATGGGGGCGCTGCCCGGCTTCAAGCAGTTTCGCATATGCCGCGTCAGCGCCAACCTCGCGCAGCGCGTCTGCCGAGTGGATGCCCACAGCGGCAAGACTTTTCTCATAGGCAGGGCCCAGATTGCGGATCGAAGAAACGGGATCGCTCATATCTCAGATATAAACGTCGACCCGTCGGGATTAAACCTAAAAGCCCTGTCAGCTCTTCTTTAGAGACTAGCCCAGTCCGAAAAACGCCAAGGCGCTTCGTTGGGTTTTGATGGCGGATTTGCGGGGGCTGGGGCGGGTTTCGGATCAGGTTTTGGCATAACAAACGCCTTTCGTTACAAGGTTACTTTACTCTGTGCCTGAGCTGACCACCCAAACGGGGCGGAATTAAGGCTCAACAAACCTAACATAAAATCAGCGATTTGTTAACTGCTTCTGGGTTTAGTGCCGTTAGTACGTGATGTCTTGCGTGTTTAAGACACGAAAACCCAGGGGATGATATGCTGCGCGACAGTGTGATTTTCGTGACCGGTGGGACCGGATCTTTTGGCACAACATTTGTGCGCCGCACCCTCAAACGGCATCGTCCCAAGAAGATTATCGTCTTTTCGCGCGATGAAATGAAGCAATGGGAAATGGCGCGTGCTTTTGCGGACGACCTGCGCGTGCAGTTCCTGATAGGGGATGTACGTGACCGCGACCGGCTATATCGCGCATTGCGCGGCGTGGATTTTGTGGTGCATGCGGCGGCTACGAAAATTGTTTCGACCGCCGAATACAACCCATTTGAATGCATCAAGACAAATGTTGTCGGTGCAATGAATTTGATTGACGCGTGTATCGACCGCGGCGTGCGCAAAGTGGTCGCTCTGTCCACCGACAAGGCATCGAATCCGACGAGTCTCTACGGTGCTTCCAAGCTTTGCGCCGACAAACTGTTTGTGACTGGCAATGCTTATGCAGGTGAACATGATACGCGGTTTTCCGTGGTGCGGTATGGCAACGTAATGGGCTCGCGCGGATCTGTCATTCCATTCTTTCAATCGATCAAAGACACGGGCGTTCTGCCAATTACCGATCCGCGCATGACCCGGTTTATGAATACGCCCGATCAGGGTGTTGAGCTGGTTTGGCATGCTTTTGGCGATATGGTGGGCGGGGAGATTTACGTCAAGAAAATTGCCTCAATGGGGATCATGGATATCGCTCGGGTCATCGCACCAGACGCGCGCCATGACATTATCGGCATGCGGCCCGGTGAAAAACTACATGAGCAGATGATCAGCCGTGAAGATGCACCTTTTACCTTTGAATATCCTGAGCATTTCAAGATCCTGCCATCTATCTACGACTGGTCCCAAAGCGCTGAACGGATCAAAGATGGCACGCCGGTGAAGGAGGGTTTCGTATATGCGTCCGACACCAATCCTGAATGGATGAGCGAGTACGAACTGAGCCTGTGGCTATCGAAGCATCAAATGGAAGGCATAGTCGGTGGCAACGTCAGATTGAACTAACAGGGCGCGCCTGCTCAAGGCGGTCTTTTCCGTAAGTGGAAATGTCAAAGTCGACGACCGCCGACAGATAAGCCATGGCTTGGGCGCGTTTTCGTTTGGACATCAGCGTCAACGGTGAGGCGAGTTTTCCAACCGCGCGTAAGAGACCGCGGAGCTTTGGGTGCGCAATCCTATGTTTGTGTTCCACATAGAGGCGCGATTGGGCGATAGCACGGGATTTAAATGCCGCGCCAGCAATCGCGTTCCCGGAGGCCGCTCCGCCGATATGGGTGACCTGCGCGCTGTGTTCCAATCGCAAGCGCCAGTCCGCTTCAAATAGACGGACGCTTAGGTCATCATCCTCATGATAGAGAAAAATCCTGGCGTCAAAACCGTCAACTGCTTCGAACGCGTCACGACGGCAGAACAGTGCGGCACCGGAGAGCATGCGTACGTCGGCACTGACCTTCGGGTCATTTTTGGCGAGCGCTTTGTCTGTCCATAGCGCGCGCGGCAGAATGCAAGATCGACGGTTTAGCCGGACTTTGCCATTAGGAGACAGGATTGCCGGGTTAAAGGCGCCTGCTTGTGGATGGGCTTCACTGGCTGCAAGCAAACTTTCGCAGCAACCGACGCTGAGCTGCGCATCAGGATTGACGAAAAACAGAAATGGAGTTTTTGCGTGGGCCGCTCCTGCATTGCAAGCTGCGCCAAAGCCAAGGTTTTCGGGCAAAGCTACAAGGTTTGCGCCATGTGCAATGACCAAGTCGCGGGTTTCATCGTGGCTGGCATTGTCGACCACAATAAGTTCGGCATTGTCGGGAACGCTGTTGAGAAACGGTGCGATCACCTCCGCGCTGTTATAGGTGACAGTGATGATAGTGATCTTGCGCATGGGCTCCCGCATCGCTTCGCCTGATGCCGGTCGTTATGGCGTGATTGGGCGGGGATGCAAAGGGCAGGTCGTTATTCAGCGGGTGCGAGGTTGAAATTTGCCGTGGTGGGAAGCGGTTCGCCCGCCGTCCGGATAAGTTTTTGCGGGATTATCACGCTGACGGCCAAGCCGCCGAGTTTGGGCGAAGTCTGGAGGCGCAGCTCTGCCCCGTAAGCGTGCAGTAGGTCCATCGCAATCGCGAGGCCAAGGCCGGTCCCGGGTTTTGAACTGTCAAGCCGCCCGCCCGAGCTGAGTGCTTCGCGGCGCGCATCTTCGGGAATACCGGGGCCGTCATCTTCGATCAGCATTTCGATGCCCTCGGAGACTTTGTGCAAGGACAGTTTGACTGCGGTGGCACAGTATTTCAATGCGTTGTCGAGCAGATTGCCCATCACCTCCTCGATGTCTTGAGCATCGATGCGCACCATGAATCCGTTCTCGCATTCAGTTATCATCGTCTTGCCGTCGCGCTCTGCCATGGCGCCAAAGAGACGCGTGAATCGCCCGACCGAAGATGAGAGGCTGGTGTTGGTCGAAGCCGCGGCACCAGAGTTTGCAGCGCGCATCCGGGCCAGTGACCTGCCAAGCTGCGCATCGACGCGCCGTAAGGCTTCGAGCGACGCGTCTACTGGCAAGCCCTGTTCGCTGAGCGTCGTCAGCTCATTGCGTAAAATCGAACTTGGGGTCTTCAATGCGTGTGCAAGATCGGCGGCTTGCCGCCGGGCGCGGCTGACGACTTCGCGGTTGCGTTCCAGCAATTCGTTGATGTCGGCCACTAGGGGTGCGACCTCCTCAGGGTATTCGTCAGCATCGAGGCCTTCTTCAGATTCCCAGCGCTTACTGACATCTTTTCTCAGCCTGTCGATTGGGTGCATAATTGCCTTTGTTTGCAGAATTGTCCCGGCAATACCTAACATTCCGACCAGCGCAAAGGCGAGCATCAGGCTGCGTCCGGTTGCGTTATGCTCGACTGCCAAGCGCTCACGCGATTCGGCGACGGTCACGCTCCATGTGCTGCCATCTGACAAGCGCACGCTTTGATGGGCTGACCGCACAGGTTCTTCGGCCAGAGCAAGCATATCGCGCAACAACGCGCCTTCTGTGACGCCGCCTGGAACGTCGAGCGTTTCACTAAGCATGGACTCAGATGTGTAGATACGTCCGTCAGGCGCTGAAACCTGCCAGTAGCGCCCTGAAAACGGGGTCCGATAGCCCGGGTCAAAGACAAGTTGATTGAGCTTTTCCGGCGCATCACGCGTGTCATTCAGTGCGACAACGAGCTGTGTGTGCCGTTCCATCAGCGCTTGATCGAACCGCGAGACGGCAATCGTGCTCATCAAAGAATACAGCATGTAGGTGCCAACCGTCACTGCGACAACGGCGCTAAAAGCACCGCCTAGAATTGCGCGTCTGCGCAGCGAGAGCATCAGGCTGCATCCACCATGTATCCACGCCCGCGAATAGTTTGGATAAATTCGGTACCAAGCTTCTTGCGAAGCCGGGTGATAAAAACAGCAATCGTGTTGCTGTCACGATCTCCATCATAGGAATAGATATGCTCCGACAGCTCAGTGCGCGAAATCAAACGGCCATTATTGTGGACGAGATAGGACAAGACGGCCACTTCCTGACTGGTCAGGTCCACCGGCATCCCGCCGACTGTAACGCGCCCATTTCGGGTGTCGAAACTGATCTCGCCTTTTTCAAAGAGTGGATTGGTTTGGCCCGTTTTGCGGCGCAACATTGCGCGTACGCGCGCTGCCAGTTCAGACATGTTGAATGGCTTGGTCATGTAGTCATCTGCGCCTGCGTCTAATCCGTCAACACGGTCCGACCAGCCGTCCCTTGCAGTGAGAATCAGAACAGGTGTGTCGATCCCACTAGCGCGCCATTTTTTGAGCACCGAAATACCGTCGCGTCCGGGCAGACCTATATCGAGAATGATCATGTCATAGGGTTCGGTATCGCCAAGGAAATGCGCTTCCTCACCGTCATGGGCGACATCAACTGCGCGCCCTTCAGAAATCAGAAGGGTTTTGATCTGATCGCTCAGAACTTGTTCGTCTTCGGCCAGTAAAATTCTCATGATTCTTTGGTACTTGCTGATTACGGAGACTTTGTGACCAGTCTTGGACCAATTGAAGTCCAGAACGCCCTTTTTTATATGGCCCAAAAAAGGAAAAGGCCGCCCTGGTGGCAGCCTTTCCCTTTTGGAGGGGACGCGATGCGATCAGCGAGCGAAAGCGTCACGTGTTGGAACTTGTGTAGCGAGAACCAAACTCTATGTACGAAGCATTTTTGCCTGCCGGGCACCGGCTTGATCTTGCGTCCGCGCGTCTCCGGCAGGTCTGAGGGCCCTGCGGTGCTGCGGAAACAGAGGCGCACGGTATCAACGGGCGCGGCAGTCAATTTGCTTCCTATCTCGTCGAGCGGCCCCTTGGAGGGTTGGAAGACCGGGCTACTCAATTTCGATGAACCAAATATGTCTGAAATGCGTTTAACCGGGAGCGAACCACTCGTTCATATTCGGTTCATCTTCGGAAAAACCACATTAAGTTTTTGTATATAAACGAAAAAATAATATTGAGTGGTTGGATTTTTACAGCTTATTGGGGCCGGTACGAGGCCAAAACACGCCTTAGTTAACGCGAATCGTACGACTTTCGCGGCATAAATTCCAGTGACCTAAGATGCGCTGCCACATTCTTAGCTTAATCTTATTTGGGATATTGGCTCCGGCGGTAGGGATCGAACCTACGACCAATTGATTAACAGTCAACTGCTCTACCGCTGAGCTACGCCGGAACGGTTTGGGCGATATAGCAAGGGAGTTTTGGCTCGGCAAGTGGGTAAGTTTGGAAAAGTCCTAGCTAAGACGAAAAACTGATTCTGCGCTCAACTCGCCCTCAGGCACGACCTTGTCGCGAGTATTGAGGTCGATAAGATGCGCCAGCACGTTGCGTGCTGCGGCAGGCAGCAAATTCGGGTCGAGATCGACATAAATTCGCGCGGCTAAATCGGCCGCTGTTCCGGAACGTTTTCCTAAAGAATCGATGATTTGCGTTTCGCGCGCAATGCGGTGTTGCGCCAACCCGTTGACGCGACCAACAGGGTCATCGATCTGCGCGCCATGTCCCGGATGATAGGTGCTGTGACCCGGCCGAGCCGCGAGCATACGCAGCGATGCCATGAAATCAGTGAGGTGCCCATCGGGCGGTGAGACAATGGATGTGGCCCACCCCATAACCATATCGCCGGTGAAGACATGGCCGCTGAACTCCTCCCAGTCGAGTTCAAAACACAGGTGGTTGCCGAGATGGCCGGGTGTATGCAGCGCACGTAGTGTCCAATCGGAGCCGCTGATTTCCTCCAAATGTTTGATGGTCACGTCTGGCAAAAAGGTTTCATCCAAGCCTTCGCCGCCGCCCAATTTGCCAAAACATGACATGATGTCGGCGCGACCGGACCGGCTAGACCCAAAAGCATGCACTTTGGCGCCGGTGAACTGCGCCAATACCATCGCAAGCGGCGAGTGATCGATATGGCTATGGGTGACGAAGATGTGGCTGATGCGTTGATGCCCTTCGAGTGCTTCCAGAATCGCCTTGAGGTGGGTCTCGTCGGGCGGACCGGGATCGATCACCGCGATGTCGCGCGTGCCCACAAGATATGTGTTGGTTCCGCGATAGGTCATTGGAGACGCGTTGGGCGCCAAAACACGCTTAATGCCCGGTGCTAATTTTTCTGCTTTTCCAATAACGGGATCAAATGATGCCTGGTCTTCCATATGTCTTTCCCTCGCCCCCTCAGGCGCTTAGTCTTTGGCGCAATATGGCCATAGTCTCTTTAAAACGTTTTTTGCCGCGTAGCCTGTACGGGCGCGCAGCTCTAATTTTGCTGGTCCCCATTGTGACCATTCAATTGGTCGTCTCCTTCGCCTTTATTCAACGTCTTTACGAAGATGTCACCGTGCAGATGACCCAGAATATGGTCCCTCAGCTTCGACTGTTACTCAAAACGGCGGAAAATCAAAGCGCGCAGATGCAGAACCGATCAGTGGAGTTGGGGATTGATGCGTCGTTTAGCGACGAGCCGCTACGTGATCGAGCGCGTTTTTATGATCTGTCGGGGCGCGCCATCCGTGACACATTGAACGCGAGATCTATCCACTCTGGAGGCAGTGGACCTAGTTGCGGACCGCAAATGGGTGCACCTGAAATTGGGCAGCGACGCGGGGCCCATCGCGCTGTCTTTCCCGCGCAGCCGGGTTTCGGCCCGTAACCCGCATCAATTGTTGGTGCTGATGCTGGCGACGGGCGTGTTGATGACGCTTATCGCTTATTTGTTTTTGCGCAATCAGTTACGCCCGATCAAGCGTCTCGCCGTCGCGGCAGAAGCGTTCGGCAAAGGGCAAATATCGCCCTATCACCCAACAGGGGCAAATGAGGTCCGCTCCGCCGGCAACGCGTTCTTGAACATGCGCTCACGCATTGAACGCCAGACACAACAGCGCACGATGATGCTTTCGGGTGTCAGCCATGATCTGCGCACGCCCTTGACCCGCATGAAGCTGGGATTGTCGATGCAGGAACCGTCGGAGGAAACAGATGCGCTTATTAACGATGTTTCGGAGATGGAAAGCCTGATCACCGCTTTTCTTGATTTTGCTCGGGCTGACGCGACAGAAGAATTGGAAGAGGTCAACCCGACCGCATTGTTGCTCGAAATCGTGGAAAACGCCAAACGGGCAGGGCGCGCTGTTGCAGTTGGGGAGGTCCCCGATGACAGAGTAGAACTGAAGCTGCGTCCTTTGGCAGTGAAGCGCGCGCTTGAAAATCTAACCGGTAATGCGACGCGCTACGGCACTAAGGCCCGACTTTCTCTAGAGTTTTTGGAAAATTCTGTGCGGTTCAGCGTTGAAGATGACGGGCCCGGCATACCTGAAGACATGCGGGAAGAGGCTTTGAAGCCCTTCGCCCGTCTTGATGCGTCGCGCAACCAAAATCAGGGCTCAGGTGTTGGGCTGGGTTTGGCGATTGCAGCCGATATTGCGCGCGTTCACGGCGGTATTTTACGACTTGGCGAAAGCGACACATTGGGCGGGTTGAAAGCCGATTTGGTTCTACCAAGATAGCGGCAAGTTTTGGTAGGCCCGGCAGGACTTGAACCCGCAACCAAAGCGTTATGAGCGCTCTGCTCTAACCAATTGAGCTACAGGCCCCCAATTTGGCGTAGCGTTTTGCTAACAGAGTGCGCGCGCGCGTCAAGGGCGCAGGTGTGAGCGGTTGCCCCGACAGGCGCTTTGCGCTACCCGAAGCGTCAAAACACGGGGCGCGTTGCGAAGGGGCTGCTATGAGCGATACCAACAAGAACGGTTTGACCTACGCGGATGCAGGGGTCGATATTGATGCAGGCAACGCGCTGGTGGACCGGATCAAGCCTGCGGCTGCAGCCACAAAACGCCCCGGCGTGATGGACGGGCTCGGCGGTTTTGGCGCTTTGTTTGATCTTAAGGCGGCCGGGTATTCGGACCCAATTTTGGTCGGCGCAACAGATGGTGTTGGCACTAAGCTGCGCATCGCGATTGATACCGGGCACTATGAAACGATCGGCATTGATCTGGTTGCGATGTGTGTAAATGATCTGGTCTGCCAAGGGGCTGAGCCTCTGTTTTTCTTGGACTATTTCGCAACCGGCAAGCTGGAGCTCGACGCTGCTGCGACAATCATTGAAGGTATCGCGGAAGGGTGTAGACGCTCCGGTTGCGCGTTGATCGGCGGGGAAACAGCTGAAATGCCGGGCATGTATAGCGAGGGTGATTTCGACCTCGCAGGTTTTGCTGTCGGTGCAATGGAGAGGGGCATGAGCCTTCCTGCCGATGTGGTTGAGGGCGATGTCTTGCTTGGTCTTGGGTCTGATGGCGTGCATTCAAACGGGTATTCGCTTGTGCGCCGGGTCGTTGATCATTCGGGTCTTTCCTGGGACAGCGCGTCGCCCTTTAGCGAGGGTAGTTTGGGGCAGGCTCTGCTGGCGCCGACGCGGCTTTACGTACGTCAAGCTTTGGACGCGGTGAGGGCAGGGGGCGTGCACGGGCTCGCGCATATCACGGGCGGCGGTTTGACTGAAAACCTGCCGCGCGTTTTACCCGAAGGCTTGGGTGTTTCAATAGATCTGGACGCGTGGGAAGCCCCGGCCGTCTTTGGCTGGCTGGCGCAGGCAGGCGGAATTTCTGAGGCCGAGATGCTGAAAACGTTCAATTCGGGCATTGGAATGGTGTTGGTCGTTGGAAAAGACCGGGCCGAAAACTTAACCGCGCAACTGCGCGAGGCCGGTGAGCAGGTCAGCAACATCGGGCACGTCACGGCGACCCCCGGCGTCACTTACTCGGGCACTCTGCTTTGAAAAAGGTGGCCATTTTGGCCTCCGGAGGTGGCTCAAACATGGTTAAGCTCGTTGAAAGCATGACGGGTGACCATCCTGCGCGGCCCTGTTTGGTGTTTTCGAACGATCCGATGGCGGGCGCTCTAAACAAGGCGGCAGAGATGGGTGTAGCGACCGCCGCTATAGATCACCGACCCTTTGGGGGTGACCGGGTAGCGTTTGAAGCGCAGATCAACACGCATCTTGAAGCGGCTCAGACGGACATTATTTGTCTCGCTGGATTTATGCGCATTCTGACGCCAAGCTTTATGAAAAAGTGGGCGGGCAAGATGCTGAACATTCACCCTTCGCTGTTGCCCAAATATAAGGGGCTTTACACTCACGCACGTGCGCTTGCCGCAGGCGATACCGTGGCCGGATGTACCGTGCATGAAGCCACGGCTGAGCTTGATGGCGGCCCGATCCTGTGTCAGGCACAGGTATCGGTGGCCACGGATGAGGACGCGGATAGCCTCGCGGCCAAAGTTCTGGTCAAAGAACATGTCATCTACCCAGCCACACTGCGCCGTTTTGCGGCAGGCGACCGGACCCGGATCGACTACGCGGGGTAAGCATGGGTGCCTCTTCCCTTTTGGGCGGTAAAGGCGTATCGATAAGCATGCCGGGGGCAGCGAAAACAAGAAAAAGAACGACCGGAACCGAATGAAAACCATCACTACGACCGAAGAGTTGGCGTCATATTGCGCCTATGCTGCGAAATTCGCCTACGTCACCGTTGATACCGAGTTTCTGCGAGAACGCACTTATTACGCCAAGCTTTGCCTGATCCAATTGGCAGTGTCCGGCGATGACCCTGAAAATGATGCGGTACTGGTTGACCCGATTGAAGGGTCTGAAATGTCGCTGGAGCCGCTTTATGATTTGTTTCGTGATGAAGCTGTGGTCAAGGTTTTCCATGCAGCCCGCCAAGATTTGGAGATTTTCTACGTCGAAGGTGGTGTGATTCCAGCACCGTTGTTCGACACGCAAGTAGCTGCCATGGTGTGCAACTTCGGCGAGCAGGTCGGGTACGAAACGTTAGTGCGCAAAATCGCGAAATCTTCCGTCGACAAGTCGTCCCGCTTCACGGATTGGTCGCGCAGACCCCTGTCTGATGGGCAGAAGAATTACGCACTTGCTGACGTGACGCATTTGCGCGTGATCTATGAGTATTTGGCTAAACGGCTTGCCAGCACCAAACGCTTGCCTTGGGTTGAAGAAGAAATGGCAGTGCTGCGCGCGCCGGAAACTTACGTAATCGAACCTGAGCATGCATGGCGCCGGGTTAAGGTACGCACCAATGCGCCCAAATTTTTGGCAATCGTGCGAGAACTGGCGCAGTTTCGTGAGGATTACGCGCAGACCAAAAATGTACCGCGTAGCCGGGTTTTCAAAGATGATGCTATGTTGGAGCTGGCCTCCACCAAACCGAAATCGATCAATGATCTGGGCAAATCGCGGCTGCTGCTGCGCGAAGCCCGCAAAGGTGATATTGCAGACGGAATTCTTGCCGCGATCCAAGCCGGCTTGAACTGCGCGCCTGACGATATGCCCCAAGTGCCTGCAGCGCGGGACAAAAGTACGATCAATGCGGCTTTGGCAGATCTTTTAAGGGTACTTTTGAAAGCCAAGGCTGAAGAAGTTGGCGTCGCACAAAAGCTGATTGCGACGGCCTCCGACCTTGACGATATCGCGATGGGCGACCGGGACGGGTTGGCCCTGTCAGGCTGGCGCGGCGAGGTTTTTGGCGAGGATGCTTTGCGGCTCTGCCGGGGCGAGGTCGCGCTGACTGCTGCAGGTTCTAGCGTCAAAATTATCGCGTTGAACGGCTAACTAGCGCCGTACAACGCGCTGTGTGCGCTGACCGCGCACGATGATTTGTCGAATATTGGCCAAAGCTGTGTTGCTCAACGATGCTGCGGCGATGATTTCACGCGATTGCTGGGTCGAAACCGCGCGCCGTCCCAAGGGTGGTGAAACGCGAAAATCATAAACCGCTACGGTCGGGTCAACCGTTGTGACGCGCACCAGTTCGGCATCCCAGAACCCTTGGGTGGGTGGCAGGCCAACCGCGCGAATGATCGCGCCGCCGGGCGTACGGTCGACGGCAAGCTCAATCACGTCGCTGACCAGGCCGCGTCTCTCTTGCGGTATCGCCTCTGAAGTATCGACCGTTTCAGCGCGGTCGCGGCCAAACCAATTGAACGGGTTGAACCGGCTTTCGGCCACGCGCCCGCAGGCGCTGATCGTCAGACACGTCGCCAAAATCACAAGTATCGTTTTGTTCACTGTCGCCCTCCCGCTGCCGCGCTTTGAGACACGCAGCATGTCGCATTTAGGGGTAGCCTATCGTTTGTGGGTTGAAAAGCCAAAGATGGTGGACCCCGGACGAGCGGGCGCTATACCTCTGCGTGGCAGGAATGAAGGACGCGAGCCCCATGGCGCAAGAAAAGTTTGAAGAGATCGTTGAGACATTCGAGTTTCTTGATGATTGGGAAGACCGCTACCGTGAGGTGATCGACATGGGGAAGGCCATGCCTCCGCTGGAGGATGCGTTGAAAGTGCCCGCAACCAAGGTAGATGGCTGCGCGTCACAAGTTTGGCTTCATCCAACGATTGAGGGTGGGACTTTCATATTTGAAGGCGAGAGCGACGCAATGATCGTACGCGGCTTGATCGCCGTACTGCATGCGCTTTATTCAGGCTTGCCCGTGGATGAGGTCGTCAAAGTGGATGCGGCTGCGGAACTTGGGCGCTTGGGACTGAATGACCATCTATCAGCGCAGCGGTCCAACGGCTTGCGGGCGATGGTTGAGCGTATTCGTCTGGTGGCCGCGCAGGCCTAAAGTGCCGCAAGCGACGTTTCCAAATCGCCATACCCTGTGAAGCGGTATTCATAAACAAGGCCCAACGCGTCGGCACACTTTCTTGCCTTTGCTTCCAAGTCCGGGTCGCGAATTTGTGCCTGATAGACCAGTTTTTCGTAGTGCTCAAAATACATGTCACGCAGTTGCGGATGACGGTCCAGGCCCAGAGGGCGTGTGACGAAAGCGTCGAACTGACGGACCAGAAAGTCGGTGAGATAGAAGGCTGTGATCTCGTCACGCGCAGCGAAAGCGTCGTTGCCTTCGAAAAAGCTGTAGCAATGCGGGCCTTGCACCATCTCGACGCCTAGTTCCTCGCACGCTGCTTGCAGCAATCCCCCCGTGCCGCAATCGGCATAGACCACAAAAATCTGATCGAAATGGTCTTTGTGCTTTACGACCGCCGCGCGCACGGCCGGGACTATTTTGTCAGGCGTGTTGTGGTAGATCGCGGGTAGGCAGGACAAAACCATATGGTCCCACCCATTGGCTTCTTTGACTGCGATGATCTCTCGGGCCAGGGCGCCACAGGCCAATAGCAGGAATTGGCCCGCTCCTTGTACCTCCAAGCCTTTGTCCGTCAGCGCCGCGTCGTCAGGTATCATCCTTGTTTAGCCTTTTGTGGAGCGCGCGAATGGCAAGCCCTGCCAGCATTGCGAGGGGTAGCATCAGCGCGCTAATCTGAGCTGCATCGCCTTGTGGTGTCAGCTGCGCAAAAAGGAACACCGTAAGCCCAGCGGCGGCGATGACATAGGCGAGCAGCAATGCAAATTTGGTAAGGGGCATGGTGCGTCTCCGATCCGTTGAAACCTAAGTGGTCCTGATCCGATTGCAATGCTCTTCGCGCGCGGCGTTTGTCGCCACACGCATACGGTTTGTTTAGCCCGCAGCCATTTGGTTATGCTTGCGTGCCATGAGTTCCTTGGCGGTTTCCACGGCGACCGCAGCATCGCGGCAATAGGCATCAGCCCCAATTGCCTTGCCGAATTCTTCGTTCAGCGGCGCGCCACCGACAAGCACGGTGTAGTCGTCGCGTATCCCTTTTTCGACCATCGTGTCGATCACGACTTTCATATACGGCATGGTGGTTGTGAGCAGGGCTGACATGCCAAGAATGTCTGGCTTTTCGGTGTCTAACGCTTCGAGGTAAGCTTCAACTGCGTTGTTAATGCCAAGATCCACGATCTCAAATCCAGCACCTTCCATCATCATGCCAACAAGGTTTTTGCCGATATCGTGAATATCGCCTTTGACGGTACCAATGACCATTTTGCCGACGCGTGGCGCGCCGGTTTCAGCTAGAAGGGGCTTCAAGATTGCCATGCCGCCTTTCATCGCATTTGCGGCTAACAAGACTTCGGGAACAAACAAAATACCGTCACGGAAATCGTTGCCAACGATGGTCATGCCACCGACAAGGGCCTCGGTCAGAACGCGATAGGGTTCCCATCCGCGTTCAAGAAGGATGTCCACGCCTTCCTCAATTTCCTCTTTCAGACCATCATAGAGGTCATCAAACATTTGGGCGACAAGCTCTTCGTCGTCCAGCTCGCTGAGGATGATGTCGTCTTCTTGATCAGACATTGGCTTTACCCTTTGGCTCCCGATATTGAGGCAGTCTTTACCGCAACCCGCTGGCCTTGCAATTGAATTTACGACATGCGCGGCTTCAGCAACGACTTGCATTGCGGATGTTCGCGTTATGTTCTAAACTTGTTAAATGGAGATTGACCCCGCAATAAATCCGGATTTGAGGCGTGGGCGCGCTGCCGCAACAAACCACACAAACAGGTTCGAGCGTTTGGTCTCAGTCGGTATTGATGACGGTTGGGGCATGCCACAAGAAGGCAATACGTTGCGCA
This sequence comes from Litoreibacter sp. JB4-2, assembly GCF_055693445.1. NCBI lineage: Bacteria > Pseudomonadati > Pseudomonadota > Alphaproteobacteria > Rhodobacterales > Roseobacteraceae > Litoreibacter > Litoreibacter sp. JB4-2. The sequence goes on along the minus strand of NZ_CM146334.1, from coordinate 691,437 downwards.
CTGAGGTCGGCCTGGAACGACCGCGCAAAGTGATCAGTTACAATCGTTCTCCTGACCTGCCGTTTGATCGTTCGCTCAATCCATATCGGGGCTGCGAACACGGCTGCATTTACTGTTTTGCGCGCCCGAGCCATGCGTATTTAGGCATGTCGCCTGGTCTTGATTTTGAAACGCGGTTGATCGCGCGGCCAGATGCCCCAAAACTGCTGGAACGCGAGCTGTCGGCGTCAGGATACGTACCCCGCGTATTGGCCTTGGGGACTAATACGGATCCTTATCAACCAATTGAAAAACAGCATAAAATCATGCGATCTGTTATCAAAGTTCTAGCCGCATTCAACCACCCCGTGGCCATTGTCACAAAGGGAAGTTTGATCGAACGCGACATAGACATTCTGGGCCCAATGGCACGCATAGGCCTCGTGAGAGTGGGCATATCCGTCACGACTTTGGACCGGAAGATTGCGCGTAAATCCGAACCGCGTGTGCCGTCGCCAGAGCGGCGTTTGCAAACTATTCGGATACTCAGTGATGCTGGCATTGATGTGCGGCTGATGGCCTCGCCTTTGATCCCGGGATTGACCGATCATGAGTTGGAAGCACTGCTCGCAGCTGGCAAGGCGGCGGGTGCCGCCAGCGCGTCAATGATCCCTTTGCGGCTTCCTTTGGAAGTATCGCAGCTGTTCCAAGATTGGTTAGCGGAGCATTTTCCGGACCGCGCAAAAGCGGTTATGGCGCGGGTGCGCGACATGCATGGTGGTCAAGATTATGATGCAAAATTTGGGCAACGGATGAAGGGCAAGGGCGCCTATGCTGATCTGCTTCAAGCCCGCTACCGCCTTGTCTGCCGGCGTTTGGGGCTCGCAGAAAAGCGGCCCCGGCTTCGGTGTGATTTGTTTGAACGCCCGGCAAAACCGGGCGATCAACTGTCGTTTTTTTAGGCGCGTGCGCGTCTGCGCCCACCTGTGCGTTCGCGCCTTTTTGGACCACCGGCCTCGGTCCCATCATGTTCGGAGGAAAACCCTCCTAGCGCAGCGGCGATAGCTTCAAGGGTTGGGGGCGTACGCTTGCTATGCTGCTCCAACGCTTCCCGCATATGGCGTAGATGTTCTGGGGTCGTGCCGCAGCAGCCGCCAATGATACGGGCGCCCGCGTCACGCGCGAGCGTGGCGTATTCGGCCATCAGTTCCGGCGTGCCGTCATAGTGGATATGTCCGTCGTGATATTTGGGGATACCCGCATTGCCTTTTGCGATGATATGTTTTGGCGTCTCGCCGAAACCAAGCACCGTGCGTAACAAATCCGAAGCACCAACACCGCAGTTCGCGCCAAATGCGAGTGGTGGGTGTTTGAGGCGATCCATCTGTGCGGCAAGGGCCGGGGCCGTGACGCCCATCATGGTCCGCCCGGCCGTGTCGAAACTCATTGTGCCGCACCAGGGCATGCCGGTCAGTGCGATTGCTTCGGCTGCCGCTTTCATTTCTTCTGGCGCAGAAATGGTTTCGACCCACAGCACGTCTGCCCCCCGGCTTTGAGACCTTCTGCTTGTTCGTGAAACATCTCAACAGCATCCGAGTGAGACAGGTTTCCAACCGGCTCCATGATATCACCGGTCGGCCCTATAGAGCCCGCGACAACGACTGGACGACCGGATTTGTCTGCGACGTCGCGACCAAGTTCTGCGGCCAGTTTGTTCAGCTCAAAAACCCGCGACTGCGCGTCATGCAGTTTCAAACGCGAGGCGTTGCCACCAAATGAATTCGTGAGAAACAAATCGGAACCGGCGTCAACCGGCCCCTGATAGAGTGCCTTGATCCGATCGGGGTGCTCTGCATTCCATAGTTCTGGGGCGTCGCCGGACTGCAGCCCCATATTGAAAAGCTCAGTGCCTGTTGCCCCATCTGCCAAAAGCCAATCGCGGTCTTGAAGAAGTTTGCTCAACGCGTCCATGTTCGCGATCCCTTATTGTCATGCGCTGAAGCGCATGACACGGGACAAGCCTTGAGGCAAATTCATAAAATTTATAATGATTATGAGTTAAGCTTCGATTGGGCCGCGAGCTATGAATAATTCGAAACAGGTCCAGACAACCTAATACTGCGGCAAACGGACCGCTTGCCACAAAATACTCTGTTCGCCATTCCGGCGCGAATGATTTTTTAAACCTTAGTAAGCCCGTGAGCTTGGGGCTTCTATCGAGAACAGACTTTGCACAGCTTACCACCAATCCCGTTGTGTTCTCACCCAGGTAACATGGTGCTGAGGCGAGGGAAAATTCGCGAATGTGTTCTGATTTAGCAGCTTCTATCGCTGTCACGACCAGTGTGTGAACCGCGCCATCGGGGCAATTGTCAGTCATGCGGATCAGGTCGAGTGTCCATTTTTCGTGCGCGGTCATGATAGAAATGAATGCGACGGGCTCTCCGTCAATGGTAGCGCACCAGATGCGTTCATGTGCAAGAAGCTGGGCGTCAAATTTTCCCATGGAAAAGCTCTTCGCGGGTCCGTTGCGGGCGCGCCAGGCGGCGTCAATCTCTGCGAGCTGTTCTGGGAACGCGAAGAACGGGGTCGCGACGACACCAGCGCTATGAGCTTTTGCTAATTTGCGCCTTAGCTGCCGTCTTTTGGCGCCCTCAAGATTGAAAAATGATGTATCAATAATGGCTTCTGAGCCAATTTTTAGGCTAACCAATCCTCTGTGGTGAGACCAATCGGCCAAATCACTTGAACACTTATAGACGCAATATGGGCGTAGAGCATCTTTCAATATGCTGTTCATTGCTGCCTCAGATGCGTCTGCGTTAGTTGCAAAGGGCGCGCCAAGAATGAGGTCGCAGTGATGTGCGGGATAGCTCAGAAATCCAGCACCAAGCGGTGCTGAGGTTTTCAATTGCAACATGTCTTGTGAAAGCAGTTGTGCTTCCGGCGGGGCGTGTGGCTGTAGCCATGATGGCATGATCTGGTGTTTGGGAGTGTCCCAGATTTGCGGGGTTACCTGTTTTTGGATTGCGAGGCTCAAGCCGGCAAATATGGCCGGTATCGCATAGTAGACAACGCGATATGCTAGGATTGCTGACAGCAATGGAGCGGCGTCAGAGCCGCCCAATAGACCGACCAAACACATTTCAAATGCACCGAGGCCGCCGGGAAGGCCTGATGTCATCCCAACTGCGAGTGCGATGAGAAAGGCAGTATAAAATGTAAAGAACGGGATGTAACCGTCTGGCAAAAATATAAAAATAACTGCTGCAGCTGCCAACGTATCAAGCAATGTATAGAAAATGACAGGCAGACTAAATGTCACGCTAGGCAGGATGGTTTGGATGCGGTTGCGCGTGCAGATCGACCAAGCGAGAGCCGTTTCCACCATAAAAAGCCCACAAAACGCGAAGACTTGAACAAAATTGGGAAACATCGGTAAGGGGGCGATGATCACTGCTCCCGCCAAAACGATAGCCCAGCCGACGAAAAAGCTACCCGTGACGGTCGCCGTCATACGCGAACACGCCCACAGCGATAGTGAATAGCTTTGCCCCAAAGCCCACCACCGGGTTAGCGATCCTGTGATGAGCCCGTATCCCAAGACTTGCGAGATTGCCGTTGCGCGCCATCCACACGCCAAAGCGTCCCCTCGCGTGATATTGAGGCCAAGTATATGTGCCGCCAAGCGATCATATTGCGCCACGGCGTAGAAACTGACCAACGTAAACAAGCAAGCGCTCAGCCAAACTGCGGTTGAATATTGTGAAACGGTTTGCACCAGGGCAGAGGTATCAACAGTCAAAATTCGGTCGCGCAACAGCCATAAAACCACCAGCGAAACCAAAACGGGCAGCGCGGCGCGCCATGCGGGCAGCGAGCGTTCAGGACGCAGGCTGGGGTTCTTTGACATTGGTTTCTCCCAAACTTGTAACCGCTTTAAGTTGAGAAGGTTCCGTGCGAGTTAACATCTAAAATTCGACGTTTTTTATTGCCTGCGCGCATAGAGTGCGTAAAAAAACCGCTCCAAAATGGAGCGGTTCAAAAAGCTTTAATTTCAGATTTTAAGTCTCAGATTTCACTTAGGATTTGGGACTTAGCCTCTGCCAAAAGATCAGTCATTTGTGCGCGAATTGTAGCGTCATCGGCAAGGTTGCCCAAATCGCCGGAGACTTTGCGCAAGACGTCGTCGTCGCCAGCTTCTTCAAAATCGGCCTTCACGACCTCTTTGGCGTAATTGTCCGCCTCATCACCAGTTTTGCCCATCAGTCCAGCGGCCCACAGGCCAAGAAGTTTATTGCGGCGCGCTTCGGCCTTGAATTGCATCTCTGCATCATGAGCGAATTTGTTTTCAAACGCATCTGAGCGATCATCGAAGCTGGACATGGCTTTCTCCTGTAGCATGTGGTGTTGAGCAAGATATGACCTCGCACATGAGGGCGCGCAAGGGGGCATGCGCCTTTGCTTGTGCGCGCGCGCGGTGTCACGTATAGGCTGGCGCATGAAAGAGGTCGGGTGAGTCCCACGCCTCGGGGGATAAAACACATGTCGCGTCGCAAGAAGCTTTATGAAGGCAAGGCCAAGACCCTCTATGAGGGCCCGGAACCGGGCACCCTGGTGCAATATTTCAAGGACGATGCGACGGCGTTTAATGCTGAAAAACGCGATGTCATCGAGGGCAAGGGCGTGTTGAACAATCGCCTGTCAGAGTTCTTTATGACCGGCCTTTCACAAATTGGGGTTCCGAACCATTTCTTGAAGCGGTTGAACATGCGAGAGCAGTTGATCCGTTCGGTCGAAATTATCCCACTGGAAGTGATTGTGCGCAACTATGCGGCGGGTTCGATGGCCAAGCGCCTGGGGATGGAAGAAGGTACGGTGCTGCCGCGCCCCATCGTCGAATTCTCTTATAAAAATGATGACCTTGGTGACCCATTGGTGCCCGAGGAATACATTATTTCGTTCGGCTGGGCTTCTCAGCAGGACTTGGACGATATGGTGGCGCTTGCGCTGCGGGTGAATGACTTTCTGTCAGGCGTCATGTATGGCGTCGGCATTAAGCTGGTCGATTTCAAGATTGAGATTGGGCGGCACTATGAGGGTGAGTATCAGCGCCTGATCGTCGCCGACGAAATTTCGCCTGACAGCTGCCGGCTGTGGGATATCGAAACCGGTCAGAAGCTGGACAAAGACGTATTCCGCCGCGACCTTGGCAATCTGGCCGATGCTTACACTGAAGTGGCGCGCCGATTGGGCGTGTTGCCGCAAAACGCCCCTCAGCCGGGCAAACCGCAACTGATAAACTAGAGACGAAGGACCCGAGCGCGATGAAAGCCAAAGTACATGTGATGCTGAAAAACGGTGTGCTGGACCCTCAAGGGGAGGCCGTGAAACACGCGCTAGGTAGCCTTGGCTTTGAAGGCGTCGATGGCGTGCGCCAAGGCAAAGTGATCGAGCTGGACCTTGCGGAAGGCACCACAGAGGCCACCGTAAAAGATATGTGCGAAAAGCTTTTGGCCAACACAGTGATCGAGAGCTACTCCATTGAAATGGCGGGTTAAACCATGAAGGCGGGTGTCATAACTTTCCCCGGTTCCAACTGCGACCGCGACTTGGCTGAGGCGTTTCGCAAAGCAGGTGCCGATGTTACCATGGTCTGGCACAAGGAAACTGAATTGCCCGCGGCGCTTGATGTGATTGGCATCCCGGGCGGTTTTTCCTTTGGCGATTACTTGCGTTGTGGTGCGATTGCGGCGCAATCGCCGATTTGCAAAGCGGTGGTCGATTTCGCCCAAAAGGGTGGCTATGTCATAGGCATTTGCAACGGGTTCCAAGTTCTGTGCGAAACGGGGTTATTGCCGGGCGTTTTGATGCGAAACGCGACGCTAAAATTCGTGTGTCGCCAACAAAAGCTTATCGTAAACACGACGCAGAGTGCCTTCACGCGTGGTTATAGCGAGCAAGCTGATATCACGGTACCAATTGCGCACCACGATGGAAATTTTTCAGCCGACGCTGATTTGGTGGCCCGGTTGCGCGGTGAAGGCCGTGTAGCATTTTCCTATGTCGACAACCCGAACGGCTCAGCGGGTGACATTGCGGGCATTTTGTCTGACAACCGCCGAGTGCTGGGCATGATGCCTCACCCCGAGCGCGCCGTAGATGCCGCACAGGGCAATACCGACGGAGCAGCGCTGTTTGCCTCGCTGGTTGGTGAGATGCAGGCGGCGTAATTCCGCCGATATCCGGTCAGTTACGCGGCTTGAGCCTGACGGGGCAAAGCCTTAGCGTAGGGCGATGAAAGCGAAACCCACAGAGCGACAAGGCCCGCCACGCCCTATTGGCGCGAAGTGGCAGGTGCGCCTGTTCGCTGTGATGGTCATCGCATTGGCGGTGACGATTGTTTGGATTTCCAATCTTTGGCTTACAGACCGGTTCACGGAACGGACCCGCTCGGCCGCCGATTTGCGCGTCGCGCTTTATTCCAACGCCATTACATCAGAACTGCAACGAAACCGTGTCGTCCCACTGCTATTGTCGCGTGACCCGGTGATGGTGGCGGCGCTTAATTCCAATGATTTCTCGGCCACTTCGCAACGCTTGATCACCTTCACCGAAGAGATCGGAACTGGCGGCCTTAGGCTTCTTGATGAAGAAGGGCGTACGGTGGCCTCGTCGGACCGCACGCAGATCAGTGAGGTGCAGCGCAACCAAAGCTTCTTTGTCGACGCGCTACGCAGCAATGATACCGTGTTCCATGTCACGATGTTGGAAAGCGGCGCGTTTCAATTCACATATTCGCGGCAGATCTCCTTTGACCAACAAAGCATTGGTGTGATCGTCGTCGATGTTGATCTGCGCCAATTTGAGGCGAGGTGGCGGTCGCCCTCAGACGCCGTGATGATAACCAATAGTGAAGGGCAGATCGTGATTGCGACAGACCCTCGCTGGCGTGGGCTGACTGTCGAAGATGCGCTTGCAAACCAATCGCCGACAGGCGCATTTCAACGGGCGTTGGATGCGACCAATAGCTATTTTGAGCTCGGTCGCTCGCCAGATGCGTATTTGCTTGGGCAGGCCGTGATGCAGGTGGATCGTCGGATCCCGTTCCGGGGCTGGCGACTGATCAGCTTTTCCTCTTACGCTTCGGTTCGGGAACGAGTGAATGGCGTGCTTGCCCTAGAAATCATGGGCTTTGCGATTATGACGACGCTGGCCTTCTATATTCTCAAGCGTCGGGCACAGTCTGCGGCGGGTTTCTTCCGGCGCGAAAGCGAACAGTTGCGCGCACTGAACATGAGATTGAGCCGCGAAATTGCGGAGCGCAAGAAGGTGCAAGAAACCTTGGCCGTGGCTGAGCAATCCCTTGCGCAGTCGCAAAAGCTTGCGGCATTGGGGGAAATGTCGGCCGCCGTGAGCCACGAATTGAACCAGCCGCTGGCGGCGATGAAGACTTATTTGGCGGGCGCAAAATTGCTGTTGCAGCGCAAGCGACCCGATGAGGCGCAAAGTTCGTTCCAGCGGATTGACGATTTGATTGAGCGGATGGGCGCGATCACCAAGCAGCTCAAGTCATATGCGCGTAAAGGCGACGAAAAGATCGGGCTTGTGGACTTGCGCGACGCGGTGTCTGGGTCGCTGTCGATGATGGAACCGCAGCTGAAACGCGGCGATGTTCACGTGCTTGTGACCCTTCCGGATAAACCCGTGATGGTATTGGCGGACCGTTTGAGGCTGGAACAGGTCATTATTAACCTGTTTAGAAACGCGCTTGATGCAACCAAAACAGTGCGCGCACCCCGTGTTGAGATCATGCTGAATGTCGGTGAAACAGCGACGCTGTCCTTGCGAGATAACGGCGAAGGCATTGAAAACCTTGAAGATTTATTTGAGCCGTTCTACACAACCAAACAACCGGGCGAGGGCGTTGGGCTAGGACTTGCAATTTCATCATCTATTGTGAACGAGCTTGGCGGGACCCTGACGGCAAGAAATGGCCAATCAGGCGGGGCCGTATTTGAAATGCAGCTGCCCATGCACCACTCTAACGGCCAATTGGCCGAATCCGCTTCCTCGATTGAAGCGGCGGAATAGGCCGGAGCCAAGGAGCAGACCCATGCCAAGCGCAAGCGCCCTCAAAATTGCCATCGTTGATGATGAGCAGGATATGCGGCAATCGATCAGCCAGTGGCTGGCCCTGTCTGGTTACGATACGGAAACCTTTGGCTCGGCCGAAGAAGCCTTGAAGGGCATTGGGTCTGACTATCCGGGTATCGTTGTCTCAGACATCAAGATGCCGGGCATGGACGGGATGCAATTCCTGAAACGTTTGATGAGCGCTGATAGCTCGCTGCCTGTCATCATGATTACGGGTCACGGTGACGTTCCAATGGCCGTTGAAGCGATGCGTGTCGGCGCGTTCGATTTTCTGGAAAAACCCTTCAATCCGGATCGAATGACGGAGCTTGCCAAGCGCGCGACAACCAACCGCCGGTTGACCTTGGATAACCGCGCGCTGCGCAAAGAGCTGAGCGACGGCACGAAGCTGATGCAAAAGCTGATCGGTTCAAGCCCGGTAATGGAACGCCTGCGCGAAGATATCTTGGACCTTGGCCAAGCGGATGGCCACGTCCTGATCGACGGTGAGACCGGGACGGGCAAGACACTTACGGCGCATGCGCTACATGCCGTGGGGCCGCGCGCCGGTAAGAAATTTGTCGCACTTAGCTGCGCCGCTTTTGATGAAGCCGCTTTGTCGACCAAACTGTTCGAACCGGTGGAGGAGGGCGAGACCCTTCCATTGGTCGAAGAAGCGCGCGGCGGTACGTTGGTGCTGGAAGATATTGAAGCCCTGCCGACGACACTACAGGCCCGGCTGCTTCAGTTTATAAACGATCAAGGCAGCCCAGCGGAGACGCGGATCATCGCGATTTGTAACACGCAGGAACAGGACAAGACTTGCGAAGATTTGATCCGGGGCGATCTGTATTACCGACTTGCGGCGATGAAGATCACTATCCCACCGCTGCGCCAGCGGGGCGAAGACATTTTATCTCTGTTCAACCGTTTCGGAGAGCAGTTCGCAGATGACTACGGCTCAGACGCGCCCGAGGTTTCCGCGCAGGAAGCGGCGCAATTGCTGCAAGCGCCTTGGCCTGGGAATGTGCGCCAGCTTATCAACGTGGCTGAGCGCGCAGTCCTGCAAAACCGCCGTGGGTCCGGCTCCATTGCATCGCTCTTGATGGCCGACAATGCTGAGATGGGCCCCGTGATCACCACAGAGGGCAAGCCGCTGAAAGAATATGTAGAAGCCTTTGAGCGGATGCTGATCGACAACACAATGCGGCGTCATAAGGGGTCAATTGCATCTGTGATGGATGAGCTCTGCCTGCCACGCCGTACGCTGAACGAGAAAATGGCGAAATACGGATTGCAGCGGTCTGACTATCTGTAATCTAAATGTGCGGCTTCGCCGCGCCCGAAGCCAGAGATGAGGGGCGCTGCCCCTCAAACTCCCCGGAATATTTTCGAAACAATGAAGAAAAATCCGCGTGCCGTGATTATTTCCAATGCGGAAACATTGAAAATGAGACCGTTTCTGCGGCGCGGCGTGGATTGCGCATTGTAATCCTTATGTAAAACCCCCTAATACGAAGATACGTACCGGTGGCCTATAGCTTGGCGCATTGGACGGTAGAGTTTCGCTGACCCCCGCCCGTAGGACAAAACGGACGCATGGTGGCCAGGATTAACGGCCTCGATTTGTTATGGGGCCTCAGAGCCGCAGGTGGCCCAGACCGCCGGCACATAAACGGGCAGCTTCCAACGTGATGCTGTCGGAGACAAGAACGCGATGAGACGCGCCGCAGACAAACAGGCCACACGGGCAAGCGCACAGCGCCTGAGCCCGGCCATAGATGTCCGCGCGTCCCAGATCGCTCAGACAAGTCATTCCGCCAACACTATCGCTCCCCCCGGGTTACCGCCCGGGACCGATACCTTTGCGGGATGCGCACGGATAACATGGCAAAAAAGATGCTTATCGACGCCACCCACCCGGAAGAGACACGGGTTGTTGTGGCTGATGGAAACAAGGTCGAGGAGTTCGACTTTGAATCAGAAAACAAGCGCCAGCTCGCTGGCAACATTTACCTCGCAAAAGTAACGCGCGTTGAGCCGTCACTGCAGGCTGCCTTTGTGGACTATGGCGGAAACCGCCACGGCTTTTTGGCGTTTAGCGAAATCCATCCTGACTATTATCAGATCCCCGTAGCCGACCGTCAGGCGCTACTGGAAGAAGAGATGGAATATGCCCGCCAGCAGGCGGAAGAGGAAGAAAAACCGAAACGCAAGTCGCGGTCGCGATCCCGTTCCCGCAGCAAGGCGGCTGAGGCAAAGACTGACGACGTCGTTGTCAGCGAAGAGCTGGCCACTGAAGACGGCGTGGAAGTGGCGGAAGCTATTCCAGGCATGGATGTGGTCGATCTGGAAGAGACAGATACGCCAGCTGAAGTCGAGGAAGGTTCCTCGCCGATGGAAACAGTCGCCGAAACGCCGGTTGAGACACCGTCCTCAGATGAAGAAGCCAGCGAAGAGGATGACGATGACAAGCTTGAGGCGACTGAGAAAGACGCCAATATCGAGTCTGTCGCGCAAGAAGATGACGCCGATGAGGTGCGTCCGGCCCGTAAGCCACGCCCGAAGCGCTACAAGATTCAGGAAGTCATCAAAGTCCGCCAGATCCTTCTGGTGCAGGTCGTCAAAGAAGAGCGCGGTAACAAAGGCGCAGCACTGACCACCTACCTGTCGCTGGCAGGGCGCTATTGTGTTTTGATGCCGAATACGGCGCGTGGCGGCGGCATCAGTCGTAAAATTACCAACGCTGCTGATCGCAAGAAACTGAAAGAGATCGCAAATGAAATCGACGTGCCAAATGGCGCGGGACTAATTGTACGCACGGCAGGAGCTAAACGGACCAAATCAGAAATCAAGCGCGATTACGAATACCTACAGCGCTATTGGGAGCAGGTCCGAGCCCTGACGCTGAAGTCCATTGCACCGGCCCCGATTTATGAAGAAGGGGATCTTATCAAACGTTCGATCCGCGACCTCTATAACCGTGAGATCGACGAGGTGCTGGTCGAAGGCGAGGCGGGCTACAAAGAAGCCAAGGCCTTCATGAAAATGATCATGCCGAGCCACGCCAAGAACGTGAAGAACTACGCCGACACGATGCCGCTTTTTGCGCGCCATCAAGTTGAAAGCTACCTGTCCGGCATGTTCAACCCGACGGTTCAGCTTCCGTCAGGCGGCTACATCGTGATCGGCATCACCGAAGCGCTTGTGGCGGTCGACGTGAACTCGGGTCGTGCTACAAAAGAAGGCTCGATTGAGCAAACCGCGTTGAAAACCAATCTTGAAGCTGCGGAAGAAGTTGCACGCCAGATGCGGCTGCGCGACCTTGCTGGCTTGATCGTGATCGACTTCATCGACATGGAAGAACGGCGCAACAACAACGCTGTTGAGAAGCGTCTCAAAGACAAGTTGAAAACAGATCGCGCGCGCATTCAGGTGGGCCGTATCTCTGGCTTCGGTCTGCTTGAGATGTCGCGTCAACGCCTGCGCCCGGGTATGTTGGAAGCCACAACACAGCCTTGCCCGTCCTGTCATGGTACCGGATTGATCCGATCTGACGACAGTCTGGCGCTGACGATCCTGCGCCAGTTGGAGGAAGAGGGTACCCGCAAGCGTACGCGTGAGGTGCTACTGACTGGTCCGGTTGCGGTGATTAACTACCTTATGAACGCCAAACGCGAGCATATCGCTGAAATCGAAGCGCGCTACGGTATGGCAGTGCGGCTTGAGGCCGATCCACATATGGTCAGCCCCGATTTCAAGCTTGAAAAGTTCAAGACCGCGACGCGCAATCTTGCGCCGGTGGTGGCCAAGACCGCCGCCATTTCGATGGACAGCATTGATATGTCTGACATTGAAGACGCGATTGAGGATGAAGAAACGCCAGAGGACGCGCCTGCGCCACGCAACGCGCAACAACAATCTAACGAGCCCGAGCTCGATGAGGAAGGCAACCCACGCAAGAAAAAGCGTCGCCGGCGGCGGGGGGCGTGGACGCAATCGCAACCGTGACCGTGACGGCGAGCAGACAGACCAGCAAGAAGCTGAGGCCAAACCCGACCAGGACGAAGATGATGATCCGCGTCCGTCGATTGCTGAGGCCGAGGCTGCCGATCAGGCCAAAACTGCAGATGAGGCCCCCGAAGCCGATACGGGAGAGAAGCCAAAACGCGCCCGTCGTTCACGCGCTAAAAAAGCGGACGTGACGGAAGCGGATGCTGTACCTACGGAAGAGGCGGCTGAAGCGCTGGAAGAAACCAAGCCGAAACGCACGCGCACACGCAAAAAGAAGGATGCACCTGCGGAGGATGTATCTCAGGCACCAGTAGAGGCTGAGGTTGCTCCGTCAGAAGCCGCGCCATCAGACGCAGAGGCGACGTCCGAAGAGGTGAAACCTGCCAAGAAGCGCCGCTCTCGTGCCAAGCCGAAAAAGGCTGAAGAGGCTGTTAAATCCGTTGCAGACGCACCTGCGGAAGCCCCGGTGGATGAGGTTGCGGATGCTGAACCTCTAGTTGAAGCCGAAGCCCCAAAGCCCAAGAAGACGCGCACGCGCACATCTGGGACGACGCCGATGGCTGCCAGCGAAGAGCCGGCAGGCGAGGTCGCAACGGAAGAAAAGCCTAAGTCGAAACGCAAGGGCTGGTGGTCTTTGGGCCGCTAAGGAATGTTTGACTTTCAAATTCAAAAGGGCGCGCCGTTGGCGCGCCCTTTTTCGATTATGTGAAGGGGCCGCGCCATGATTGACCATATGAATCTACCGGTGCGTGGCCTCGTCAAGGCACGAATTTTCTACACGTCACTCCTGGCGACGCTCGATATTGGCGTGATCGCGGAAGACGGTCCCGCACTTGGCTTTGGGACCACGCATTGGGCATTTGGCCTCATCGAGACCAAAGAGGCCTTCGCGCCCTTGCATGTTGCGTTTAACGCGTGCTCAGAAGAAGAGGTCAAAGAATTCTACACGGCGGGTCTTGCGGCAGGGGCAAGGGACAATGGGGCGCCGGGGCTGCGCCCGATCTATGGCGAAAAATACTTCGCTTGCTACCTGATCGACCCAGATGGGCATCAGATAGAGGCTGTGTTTCGGGGCTAGCGCTTGCGGGCTTTGGCCCTTTTGGCGCTCGCTAGCACATCTTGCGCGCGCAGCCATCCGCTACTGCCGCGCGGCAATTGTCCTGAGGCCCGTTTGCCATGCAGTTCTGCCTCTTTGAAGCGACCGATTACAAGGTAACGCTCGGCGGTCGCCACTGAGGCGAGTGCGTTTTGCCCGTTGCGCGCGTGTGCAAGCGCGAGATTGCGCAACAGGTTTGGATCCCCCGGGTCGCGACCGCGTGCCGTACGAAGCACCTTCAAGGCTTCGGCGTTCGAACTACGGGTGTTTTGCGCCAGCAGCGCCTGACCAAGCCCACCAAGCAACAGCGCGTTGTTGCCCCCCAAAGTGACAGCGTTTCGGTACGATGTTACAGCGGGCGCCGCATTTCCGCTTTCCAGCAAAATCTGACCTCGGAGTTCATGGTAGTAGGGATCGCGAGGGCGCATTTTCAGAAGCGCGCCCATCTCGCTAAGCGCTTTCTTTGGCTCTGGTCGACGGTGGTAGGCCACAGCGCGGCGTAGCCGAGCGAGCTCGGAATTGCCTTTGGCGTCTTTTTTGCGCAGCACGGTGCGTGGGTTGGCGAGAAACCCATCGAGCTTGGCGTTCATCCGCCCAAACCAATAAGCGGTTTCGGGGGCGTTTTCCGGGTCTTGCCTTTGTAAGCCGCCGCAAAACCGCGAACGGCGCGCAGCCTGTCGGATGTTAGCGGATGCGTGCGGGCATACGGGTCTTGCCGGCCGGGGCGCAAAGCTTCTTGCCCGCGAAACAGATCCAACACTTCCGTCATAGCATTCGGGTCAATGCCTGCGCGAGCCAGATATTGCAGCGCGGATTGGTCGGCGGATGCTTCTTCGGCGCGGGTGTGTTTGAAAAAGACCCGTTGGGCCGAACTGATCGTGCCCGCAGCCAAACCTGCCGCTGCCTGACCTTCGCCTTTGGCTGCGGCAGCGACCGAAAGGGCGAGGCCAATCGCCGCAACCCTACTGGCGACACGGGCATTGCCCGCTCGGCGCACGAGGTGCCCGTTGGCCATATGTGCGACCTCATGCGCGATGACAGCTTGAAGCGCTTCAGGCGAATTTAACCTGCGGATCAAGCCGGAATGAAGGAAGACATGCCGCCGGTCCACAACGAATGCATTGAGCGAATTGTCGCGTATCACGATAAGTCGTACCGAATTTGTGCCAAGCCCGGCAGCGCGAAGTACAGGTTTCGCGATCTCGCTTAGGGAGCGTTCAATCTCGGCGTCTCGAATGACGGTTAGGGCCTGCGCAGGCAGTGCCAAGCTTAGCACAACGATCAACGCGAAAAACCGTGCAATCATGGGGTGATGCGTCCTTTTATTGACCTTTTCGCCGAGCTACGTCATCAGCGGATCGTGCCATCAGATTGCGAGGAAGCGATGCGAAGTTCAACCCGGGGCGAGGTCGATCCTTTTATTGTGATGGACGTGATGGAAGCTGCGCGCAAACGCGAAGAAGCCGGGCACCGCGTGATCCATATGGAGGTTGGCCAACCTGGGACGCCTGCGCCCAAAGCCGCACGGGACGCATTGGTGGCGGCGATGGAACGCGATGCGTTGGGCTATACTGTCGCTTTGGGCCTGCCTGAGCTGCGTGCCGGGATCGCAGCGCTCTATGAGGAATGGTACGGGGTCAAGCTGGACCCCTCGCGGGTTGTAATTACTGCCGGTTCATCAGCAGCTTTCGTTCTCGCGTTTACAGCGCTTTTTGACGCGGGTGAGACCGTTGGCGTCACAGAACCGGGCTATCCCAGCTATCGTCAGATTTTGAAATCGCTGGACCTAAAACCACTTGGTATCCCGACCCATTCTGAGGCGCGTCATGTTCCGTCGCTGCCTGTGGAGCCGCTGGACGGGTTGATCGTGGCCTCTCCCGCTAACCCGACAGGGACAATGCTGTCGAAGCGGGATCTGGAGGCATTGATAGCTGAGTGCAACGCGGCAGGCACAGCATTCATCTCGGACGAGATTTATCACGGTGTACACTATGATGGCCGCGCGGTCAGCGCACTGGAAGTCAGTGACGACGTTTATGTGATTAACTCTTTCTCTAAGTACTTCTCGATGACCGGCTGGAGGTTGGGCTGGATGGTGGTGCCTGAAACCCATGTCCGACAGATCGAGCGTTTGGCCCAAAACATGTTCATTTGCGCTCCGCATGCCGCACAAATTGCAGCGCTCGGCGCATTGCAGGCGCGGGACGAAACGGAGGCCATGTTAGAGGTGTATGCGGAGAACCGTCGCCTTATGTTGGACGGGCTACCCAAAGCTGGCTTCGACAAGATAGCGCCGCCCGATGGGGCGTTTTACATCTATGCGGATGTATCGGATTTGACGGAGGACTCGTTGGGGTTCTGCCGCAAAGTTTTGGATGAGGCGGGCGTTGCCATCACGCCGGGTCTAGATTTCGATCCTGTTCGGGGGCATCAAACCGTGCGTTTTTCCTATGCGAGGGCAACAACGGATATTATTGAGGGGCTGTCGCGGCTGAAAATATTCATGGATAGGTTCAAAAGCTAAAATCCGGACGCGACAGAATGCCAGTTTACCGGTAAGCTATTGCAAAACAAAAAAACGTCACAGGCGGACATGATCAGGCTTTTTTCGATAGCGATGCTGGCGTTGACGCTGGCAGCCGCGGTGCAAGCGCAAGACTTGCGCGCTTTGGCGCGTCTTGATCCGGTTGGGTCGGCGATTGTTGATACCGGAAACGATGTGTCCGTCACGCTCGCGTTGACGCAAGCGGTCCCCTACCGGGTCTACACACGTGACGCGCCACGTCGTGTTGTGATTGAGTTTCGTGAGGTAAGTCTCGGGCCCGATCTGCAAAAGCTTGATCAATCGAAACAGGTGACGCGTCTTGCAGGTGGCGTCGCGCGCCCCGGCTGGTCGCAAGTGCAGATAGAGCTGGCGTCGCCTATGGCGATCACCCAAGCCGCGCTAGAAACCGATCAACAAGATGGTGATGCCGTTGTTCGCATCATGTTGGCACCGACAAACGCAGAGGCCTTTGCGCAAGCGGCGCGCGCTCCTGATGATCGGGGGCGTAACGCCAGTGCAATCCGATGACGGACGGTTGGTCGTTGTATTGGACCCGGGTCACGGCGGCGTTGATCCCGGTGCGCAGCGCGGTGGGTATGACGAGGCCGACCTGATGTTGAAATTCGCGGTTGAGCTGAAAGAAGCGTTGTTGCGTGGCGGCGTCGACGATGTCGTTTTGACCCGCACCGATGACAGTTTTATATCGCTGCCCGCGCGCATCTCAATCGCGCGAGCAGTGGGTGCTGATCTGTTTTTGTCGCTGCATGCCGACGCTTTGGCCGAAGGGCGCGCGACAGGCACGACAATCTACACGCTGTCACAAGCAGCATCTGACCGCGCCAGTGAAATTCTGGCTGAGCGCCAGGACCGACAGGACATACTTGCAGGCGTCGATCTGCGCAAACAAGACGATCAGATCGCGACGATCTTGATGGACTTGGCCCGCACTAAAACGGCGCCACGAACCGATCGACTGGCAGATGCGCTTGTCACAGGCATGCGCGAGACTTTGGGAAGTCTGCACAAACGCCCGCGGCTTCAAGCCGGGTTTTCGGTGTTGAAAGCGCCCGATATTCCTTCCGTTTTAATTGAGCTTGGCTTCATGTCCTCGCAATCTGATCTGGACAACCTGCTAGATAAAGAATGGCGCAGGAAAGCCTCTGCCGGGGTTGTGAAAGCCGTGACCGCCTGGGCGATGGACGAACGGGCGCGCAGTTGATGCGCTTGCCGCAGCGTCATGCGCACATATGTGATGCAGGCGGGCGGAAATACCCCGCTGACTGGGTGTCTGGCGTTTTGACGGGGGACACAGCAACGCCTATAGTTAGGCTGAGTTTTTAATGGGGACCGACGTGGTTTTACGTGCGATTCTATCTTTCTTTGGCTCGATTTTTAGCCTGATCACGCTCGGCACTTTGGCCGTGGCCATTATGGTGGTTGCGATCTTTGTGATGTTTGCCAATGACTTGCCAGACACAGATGAGCTTGCGCAATATTCGCCGCCTACCATCAGCCGGATTTATTCGGGCCAGGGCGAGCTGATTGACGAATTCGCAGAGGAGCGGCGCTTGTTCGCGCCCGCCGAAGAAATCCCTGACATGGTGAAGCAGGCGTTTATTTCTGCGGAAGACAAGAACTTCTACACCCATGGCGGGTACGATCCGATGGGGATGGCCAAGGCTGCGATAGATGCGGCGCAAGGTGCGCGCTTGCGCGGGGCCTCGACCATCACGCAACAGGTGATGAAGAACTTTTTGCTGGGGGGAGCGCTCTGCGGAACGCAAGATCAAGGAGATCATTCTCGCCTCACGCATCGAAGGGACGCTGAGCAAGGATAAAATCCTTGAGCTGTATTTGAACGAGATTTTCTTGGGGCAAAACAGCTTTGGCGTTGCGGCAGCGGCGCAAACCTATTTCAACAAAAACTTGCCCGAGCTGAGCACGGAGGAAGCCGCCTATCTGGCAGTGCTGCCGAAAGCGCCTTCTAATTATCACCCTGTGCGCCAGAAAGAGCGTGCCATTGGTCGTCGTAATTTTGTGCTACGTGAGATGTATGAGAACGGCTATATCGACATGGCTGAGCTTGAACGCGCACGGGAAGCGCCACTTCTGACAGTGCAGAACGGGGATTTTGACGCGTTCAAAAATCAGATCCCTGATCGGGACTATTTTACCGACGAGATTCGCCGCCAATTGTCTTCAAACTTTGGCAAGGACGAGTTTTTCGGCGGCGGTCTGACAATCCGCGCCACCGTCGACAAAGAGCTTCAAACCGAAGCCGCGGCCTCTTTGCGCAAGGCGCTCGAAGACTATGATCGGGCGCAGGGTGTTTTCCATCAGGTTGCCACCAAGATCGAACCAGAGCTCCTTGAAGGCGAAGGTTGGCGCGAGGCTTTGAACGACACAGTTTTCCCGCGTGACGTCCAAGGGTGGTCTGCTGCGGTGGTCTTGGGCTTTGACGGCGCCGACGCACGGATCGGCATAGACGGGCAGGGTGCTTCTATCTTGCGTGGATCGACCGTCGCATGGGCGCGCCCGCGCCGCGAAGACGGCTCGCTTGGCTCTGCACGCGCATCGGCTGATAACTTGTTGAATGTGGGCGACGTTATACATGTCAGTGCGCGTGATGGCGGTGACTACGCGCTGCGCCAAGTCCCACAAGTGCAAGGTGGTTTCATGGCAATGGACGTGAACACCGGCCGGGTTCTGGCGATGCAAGGTGGGTTCTCTTACCAGCATTCGGTGTTCAACCGGGCCACGCAGGCAAAGCGGCAGCCTGGGTCGTCCTTCAAACCGTTCGTTTATGCTGCGGCGCTTGATTCAGGGTTCGCACCCAACACAATCGTGGTCGACGCCCCGATTGAGATCAACACGCCGCAAGGCTTGTGGCGCCCGAAAAACGCCTCGAACACGTTCTACGGTCCCGCGCCTCTGCGGACTGGGATCGAGCGGTCGCGCAACCTGATGACCATTCGTTTAGCCGAAGAAATCGGAATGGGCACAGTCGCCCAATACGCGGAGCGCTTCGGGGTTTATGACGATATGAATCCGTTCCTGTCGAACGCGCTCGGTGCGCAAGAATCGACCCTGTTTAAGATGGTTGCGGCCTACGCGATGTTCGCCAATGGCGGCGAGCGGGTGGAACCCACGCTTGTGGACCGCGTGCAGGACCGTTGGGGCCGCACGGTCTACCGGCATGACCAACGTTTCTGCGAGGATTGCCAACAAGCCGCGCTTGAAGCCGATTTCGCGCCTCGCATCTATTCCAACCGCGAACGCGTGATGAATGCGATTACGGCTTATCAGTTGACCTCAATGATGCGCGGTGTCGTGGAACGTGGGACCGCTGCGAAAACTGTCAGCCTTGGTGTTCCGACCGCAGGCAAGACAGGCACCACCAATGACGCCAAAGATGTTTGGTTCGTGGGTTTCACGTCCAACATCGTTGCAGGCTGTTATATCGGCTATGATCGTCCGCGTTCGCTTGGGCGCGGCGCGTCTGGCGGCGGTATGTGCGGTCCTGTATTCGATCGCTTCATGGAGAAGGCGACCATCAAATATGGCGGCGGCGCGTTTGAGGTGCCCCCCGGTGGGTACTTTGTTCCGATCGACCGGTTCACCGGCGCGGTTCTGCCGCAAGGTGCGGCGGGCGACTATGTCGTTAGCGAGTACTTCCGCGACGGGGAATTGCCTGCCTACGGTATCGGCAGCATTTTGGATGGCGGCTTTGCGATGGGACAGAACCTGAACCTGATTGCGCGCGGGGATACCAGCGTCAACGCGGTGACCGAGGTGACAACCACCACGGGCAAGAAAGCGGTGATCCCGAAGAATGCGAATTTGGGCACGATCAGCTCCGGCGGATTGTATTAGCCAATACCTGACCAATACCTGAAAATCCGGTTGGACCTCGGCGCGCTCAGTGCCTATTGAGGGTGACACGTTAAAGAAAGACCGTTCCAATGCGCGCAGACGCACAAAATGCCGTTGAGGCCATCTCTAAATCGCTGGAGCTCTTGAAGTCCCGCATGGATTGGGAAACAGCCGCGCATCGGCTGGAAGAGTTCAACGCGCGTGTCGAGGATCCGACGCTGTGGGACGACCCTGAAAAGGCGCAAAAGCTGATGCGTGACCGTCAATCATTGGTCGACGCGATGGGCGCCTACACCTCCATGCAGCAAGAGCTTGACGACAATGTTGAGTTGATCGAGCTGGGTGAAATGGAGGAAGATGAGGAAGTCGTGAGCGAGGCTGAGGAGGCGCTAAAAGCGCTGGTCGAGAAAGCCGCCGCCAAAGAGTTGGAAGCATTGCTAGACGGCGAAGCAGACGCAAATGACACCTTCCTTGAGATCAACGCCGGTGCCGGTGGGACGGAATCCTGCGACTGGGCGTCAATGCTGGCGCGCATGTATGTGCGCTGGGCAGAGAAGCGCGGGTTCAAGGTCGAACTGCAATCACAGTCTGCGGGGGACGAAGCTGGAATCAAATCTGCCGCCTATAAGATCAGCGGGCATAATGCCTATGGCTGGCTGAAATCAGAAAGTGGCGTGCACCGGCTTGTACGTATCTCGCCCTTTGATAGCGCGGCGAAGCGGCACACGTCTTTTACCTCGGTCTGGGTTTACCCGGTCGTGGATGACAATATCGATATTGAAGTGAACCCGAGCGATATTCGCATTGATACTTATCGCTCGTCTGGCGCGGGTGGTCAGCACGTCAACACCACGGATTCAGCTGTTCGGATCACGCATGAGCCGACAGGTATCGTTGTGACATCTTCCGAGAAATCGCAGCACCAGAACCGCGATATTGCGATGAAAGCTTTGAAGTCGAGGCTCTACCAGATGGAGCTAGACCGCCGGAACGCGGCCATCAACGAGGCGCATGAAAACAAAGGCGATGCGGGGTGGGGCAACCAAATCCGCAGCTATGTCTTGCAGCCTTACCAGATGGTCAAAGACCTGCGTACGAACCATGAGACCTCGGACACAAAAGGCGTGCTAGACGGCGATTTGGACGGGTTCATGGCTGAAACACTTGCGCAAAATGTGGCTGGGAAAAGCCGCGCCGACGCCCAAGGATAAGTTCGTTCTAGGAGACGACGCTCGAAATATCGGTTTCGCGTTTCATGTCCGGGCGACCTTTGGTTCCGCTGAACACTGAGATGGCCGCGCTGACCACGCAAAGCATGCATGCAACCCAGGTGAAACGCGAAAAAGCGTCGTTTGAGGCGAGGGCGTGGCTGGCAAGGTCTGATCCCTCTCCAAAGCTACCGCCGCCCTCGGACGCGCCATAGGTGACAGCGATCACACTGCCCATCACGGCGACAGAAATCAGTCCAGCCATACGGGTTACAGCGTTGTTCACGCCGGATGCGGTGCCGGTCTTATGACTTTCCACAGATCCCATCACTGCAGTGGACAACGGTGCCACCACTAAAGCCATGCCGATCCCTTGCAGGATCATGGCAGGCATCACGGCCCCCCAGAAATTGTGGCTATGGGCGACGTAGGACAGAGTGCCGTAGCTGGCCGCTAGCGTGAGCGAGCCGATCACCAGAAGTGGTGCAGGGCCGTAACGATCAGCGATTTTTCCTGAGAGCCCCGACAAGGCCGCGATAAAAAAGGACAGCGGCGCGTATGCGGCGGAGGCTTCTATTTCCGTGACGCCCCAGCCGCCAACAACCGCCATAGGCAGGTACATCGCAATGGTCGAGAATGAGAAATAGATGAAAAAGCTGACGATGTTGGCAATCGTGAAGCGCGGGTTTTGAAACAGCTCTAGCGGGACCATAGGGTGTGGGCTGCGTGCCTCGACGATCAGAAACACCGCCAATGTCAGAAGTCCGGCACCGACAAAGGCAACGCCGCGCGCATCAACCAGATCGCCATGCTCCGCCCCCGTCAATCCCCACGCCAATAGCCCCAATCCCAGCGTTGCCAGGACACCGCCCGGAATATCGACGCCGCGGTCGGGCTGAGGGGGATCGCGTTCGATCTTGGTCCACAGAACGAACAGCGCAAGGCCACCAAGTGGCAAGTTGATGCCAAAGATCCAACGCCATGTGTGTAGATCGCCGTAAGTCAGTGCGAGTCCACCTATGATGGGCCCCAACGCCGCCGTAATCGCTGAGGATGCGGCCCAGATCCCAATCGCGCGGCCGCGTTCTTTGGGCGGGTAGGCGCGCGAAATTAGGGCCAGCGACCCTGGAACCATGAAGGCGGCGCCGATGCCTTGCAGTGCGCGCGCTGCGATCAAAAATTCCGGTGTTGGTGCTAAGGCGCAAGCCATGGAGGCAACAACAAACAGCATGATGCCACCCGCGAAAACGCGCGCGAGCCCGAACCGATCACCAATCGCACCGCCGACCAAAATCAACGACGATAGTGTGAGCATGTATGCGTTTGAAATCCATTGCGCCTGGATCAGCGTTGCCACCAATGAGTCGCGCATACCCGGCAGCGCAATTGCCACCATAGAGCCATCGATGAACCCAAGGCCTGAAGCGAGAATTGCAGCAAATAAAATATATTTTCGCGCCTCAGGAGCGCATAAGGTGTAAGCCCCCGAGCCTAAATCTGGCTCGGGAACAGAAGAATTGCTCATTTAGCTTAGCTTTTTGCTGTCTCGGTCTTGGCAGGGGCCACGGCCTTTGAGCTGCCAGTGTTCAAAGGATCGTCCTGGCGTTGAACGGATCCTTCAAAATGGGCACCCGATTCAATAGCGATAGTCTTGTGAATAATGTCGCCTTCAACACGGGCAGTCGATGTCAGGCGCACTTTCAGTCCGCGCACGCGGCCCACGATGCGACCGTTTACAACAACATCATCGGCGATGATTTCTCCTTTGATCACGGCAGTCTCGCCAACAGTCAAAAGGTGCGCACGAATATCGCCCTCAACCGTGCCTTCGACCTGAATGTCGCCGGTCGTCTTTAGGTTTCCTGTGATCGTCAGATCGCTCGAAAGCGTGGAAGGAGCTGCCTTTGGGCGTGGCGCACTATTGGTCAATTCCATAGGTTTGCTCGCTTTTGCACCCGCGTCAGCTGCGGGTTTTCCGGCGTCACCATCCGCGGATCCTGAGTTCGGGTCATTGATTTTGCTTTTAGAAAACATCTCGTCCTGCCTTGATATAGGTCATAGGGTTAACGGGATTGCCATTGAGCCGCACCTCATAGTGAAGATGCGTCCCGGTCACCCGGCCAGTAGCTCCCATACCACCGATGCGGTCGCCGCGCGATACCCTTTCTCCTACCTTGACATTAATTTTCGATAGATGAGCATAGCGTGTTTCGATTCCATAGGCGTGTTTGATTTTGACCAAACGGCCATATCCTGACTGCCAGCCGGCATGGGTTACAACGCCGTCCGCTGAGGAATAGATTGGCGTACCCGTGCCTGCGGCGAAGTCCACGCCTGCATGCATACGTCGCCCGGCACCTTTTGGGTCATTGCGATAGCCAAACCCAGATGTGAAACGGAACGCCGATTTTACCGGTAGGCCGACAGGCGTTTTGTCTGCGGCGATGCGGAATAGGTTGATCCGGTCAAGTTCCTTGAGCAGCAGGTTGGCGCGGTCCGTCGTTGCGTCAGGGCGCGTGATGCCGCCCGAAGTGGATTTGGTCACTGGCAAAAGTGGGCCGCCTTGGCCAGAATATCCGCGGCGCACCTCGTTTAAGATACTCTCGGTGGGCATACCGGCAGCGCGGAACATTTTGTCCAAAGGCTCAAGCGAGACGGTGACTGCTTCCTCAAGGCGCTGAAAGATGCGGTTGTTGCGGTCTTCGTTGAGCTTCATTTCAAATTCAAGATCAGCGACGATTTGTTCTGCTTCGGACGAGAACTTTAGCGCCTCGTCGCGTTCTGCCGCAGTACGCTCCAAAGCGGCGGTCAGGAAGGCGACTGAACCATCGACGGACTTCGCCCGGGCTACAAGCGGTGCGTCACCGGCTTTTTCGGCTTCCAGTTCGGCAAGCATGGTTTCGTATTCACCGCGCGAGGTGTCGCGTTCTTTGATAGTGCGCCGTAGTGTTTTCTGGATGACTTCTATGCCGGTCTCAAGTTCTGTACGGCGATCTTCTGATGCAAGGATTTCACTTTGCATCTGTGAAATTTGTTCGAGTGCAACAAAGAAGCGGTCCTGTGCCGCGGCAGCTTCCGTGGCGCGGTCGTCACGTTCCTGGCTCAGCGCGTTGAGGCGTGCTTCATAGATTGCGCGCTCCCGTTGCGACTGTTCGCGCTGATTGCCAGAACTCAGCGTGTCCATCAGGAAAATCGCAGTAACAAGGATCGTCCAGCCCATCAGAACGCAGACCCCGCCAGCGATACCAGCCATGGTCAAAGGTCGCATTCGAATGAAACGCGTACCGGTTTCAGATTTAACGAAAATGCGCTGTTCCGGCAGCTTGCGCTCAAGCGCGTGGTTGAGCTTGTCTAGCAGTCGAGTATGCAATCTTACGCCCCGTTTTCTATATCCAGCATCTGGCAGCCCGTGTCCCCACACGTCCAAACGGCCACCCCCTTGCAAATCCTTACTGTAAGCAGGCTGAAAGCTCAACAATTAGGCGCGGATTTCATGCGCGCCACGCGGAAAACTGCTGACGAAATAAGCACTTCGAAGGACACGCATCAGCTCAATGCCGGAGGTGTTTCTGTCAAAGGCCAGTAGAAATCTGGCGCTATGCCCGCCTCTGCTCGTTTTTCTTCGTTGAAGGGTGGTCTGAGCTTCGAATGGAAATAGCGTTGGACAAGATCATGAAACGCCAATTTTGGGTCGCGGTTTTCGCGCCCGCACAAGAAGTGAAACCATTTCGAACCGTAAGCCACATGCGCAACCTCTTCAGCGTAGATGGTCTCAAGTGCTGAAACGGTCTGGTGATCTTTAGCTTGCTGAAACAACCGGATCATCCCCGGGGTGACGTCAAGCCCGCGCGCTTCAAGAACCATGGGAACGACAGCGAGCCGGCCAAGAATGTCATCGGCTGTATCAGACGCCGCCTGCCACATGCCGGCATGTGCCGGAAGTGCGCCATAGTAGCTGTCATAACTGACAAGGCAATCAGACAAGAGGTTGAAGTGTTTGAGACTCTTCGTCTGCGGCTTTGACCCAGTCATCATAGAAGCCAAGCGGAAAATCAGTCTGCGGGAAGCGCGCGATGATGTCCCAATGCAGGTCAACCGCGTTGAGCTCAATATGCGCAATCGCATGCAGCATAGCTGTGCGGCCTTCGGGTTTTCCCGGCTTTCGCTTTGGCACGTCGCGTGGGTCAAGTAGGGGCGGTGCGTCGGGGCGCGCTGGAAAATCAGGTGGCGATACTGAGCCCAATTCCACGTCGTCACCCGCAGCACGCGCTGCCTTCCAATGTGCGGCATGCGCACGGCTAAGGGCGGTTTTCGATTTGGGATCGGCTGTTGAAAGAACCTCAACCGCCATAGCCCGCAGACTAAGGGTCATGCGTTTTGTACAGCCTCAAGCACGGTTTCAACGTGGCCTGGAACTTTCACTTTGCGCCATTCTTTCAATATCTTACCGTCCGAACCTACTAAAAAAGTAGAGCGTTCAATCCCCATGTAAGTCTTGCCGTACATGCTTTTTTCTTTCCAAACACCATAGGCCTCGCAGATTTCACTTTCCGCATCCGATCCCAGAATGACACCTAAATCGTGCTTTGCGAGGAACTTGTCATGCTTCGCGGCCGTATCCTTGGAAATACCGATGATTTCTGCGCCTGCGGCTCTGAATGCTTCCAGATGTTCGGTGAAGCCGATGGCCTGCTTGGTGCAGCCGGGCGTGTCGTCCTTGGGGTAAAAATAAACTACCACCTTTGCGGGTCGCAGATCAGACAGGGTGACAGTGCCGCCGCCGTCGCGTGGCAAAGTGAAGTCGGGGGCCATATCGCCTTCGGTGATCATTTTCGCGGTTCCTTTTCGGGCTTTCGAGACAAAAGTGATGTGGCGCGTAAGCTAGGGCGCTATAAGAAAAGTTAAAGGCTTAAAAGAGAGCGCAGGCAGATAAGAATGAAACAAGGCGCGCCACATCAGGTTCCGGGCGAGCAGGACGGCTTCAACACCCCGCCGCCGTTGCCCGGTGGCGCAACGTTATCGCAAAAACGACGTCGGTTTTTTGGGGTTGGCAAGCGATGGGTCTTGGCGTCTGTTTTGACAACGCTTGTTAGTATCGTCTTGGCCCTTTGTGTGGTTAGCGTGGTTTTATTGATGGGGCGATCTGTAGCCTTGCCGAACAGTGTCGCCGAGATGGTCGAGACGCGCATTAACAAAGAGTTTGACGGGCCGAATGTTGAGCTATCCGGCCTGCGTATTGGTCTTCTCGACAATGAACTTAGGCCAACAATCGAATTGCAAGGCTTGCGGCTGTCTGGCGATACGACGACTCCGCTGATGGCCTTGCCCGTCGTACAGGTCAAGCTGGACACGTCTGAGCTGATCCAAGGGCGGCTCGCACTGGAAACGCTCGACATACGCAATGCGCGGATCAATTTGGTGCGCGGTTTTGACGGGCAATTGTCCTTCTCGTTTGGTGCAGAGTTGGAGGCGAGCGACATGCCCGCGCGTTCAGTCGCCGATGTGCTGAACCTCGTCGATCAAGCCTTTGCCCATCCTGCCGCGCGCGAATTGGAAGAAGTCACGATCGGCGGTGTTGGGCTGCGGTTGACAGATTTGGAGGCCGCGCGAGATCTTGAGGTGGCTGATGGCCGTTTGGTCTTGATCAATGGCGACAATTTTCTGGCGCTGACCGTCGCGTTTGAAGCTTCCCTCGATGGTGGGAAACCGGCGCAAATTGACCTGCGCGCCGACAAGGCCAAGGGCGGCGCCGGGGGACGATTCCAAGCTGAATTCTCTGATGTGCGCGTGCGTGACGTTGCCGCGCAGGTGCGCACGCTCGATTTTCTCAACATTCTGGACGCGCCCGTCTCTGGCAATCTAACCTCCGAATTTGGCGCCGATGGGCAGCTGGTAAGCTTCGCGGGGCGGCTCGACATCGGGAAAGGAGCGGTGCAACCGGCCCCGCAAGCCAAGGCATTGCCGTTGACAAGCGCGGCAACGCGCATCCGCTACAGCGCCGCGACGGGGCGGTTGCATCTTGAGGACATAACACTCGATGCGCCCGAACTGCGCTTTGCGGGCAACGGGCATGCAGACCTGCAAGACTTCGACGCTGGCATTCCTCAAACGCTTTTGATGCAGCTGCGTCTGGCCGATATCGAAATGGACCCAGAGGGTGTTTTTGAAAACCCGGTCAGGTTTGAAGCCGCGCAGGCCGATCTACGGTACAGCCCGTCAACGCTGCGCATGGACCTAGGGCAGGCGGTTCTTCGCAATGCGGACACCGAGATAGTAACGTCCGGCGGCGTCGCGGTTGAGGAGGACGGTTGGCGTGCCTCACTTGATGCGCGTATTCGCCAGATCACGCAGTCGGAGCTGATGGCGCTGTGGCCGACATCGGCTGTTGACAAAACTCGTGAGTGGCTGACGGACAATGTGGTCTCGGGCGATCTTCGGAATGCGACGGCTGCTATTCGGGTACGTCCTGACGGCCCGCCACAAGCGGCTGTTACCTTCGACTTTGTCGATGCCAATGTGCGCTACTTGAAGACTTTGCCAATCATTCAAGGTGGGCGCGGATATTTGTCCATCATAGACGAAGAAATGACGCTCGCGCTGCATGAAGGCCATGTGATCACGCCAAACGGGCAGCGATTGGAGATGGGCGGCTCGGTGATGCAAATCCCCGAAATTGATAATAGGATTCCTGACGCAGAGATCGCCATCAACGCACGCGGGCCGTTACAGGCCGCTTTGTCACTTCTGGACGAAAAACCGTTCGAATTCATGAGTAAATCGGGCCTGCCGATAGATTTGGCGGAGGGTGAAGCTGTGGTCACAGCTCGTCTCAACCTGCCTCTTGCAAAGGATTTGAAGGTCCGTGACGTCCGCTACGATGTGGAGGCAGAACTACGCGGCGTAAGGTCAGAAAAGATTGTCGAAGGCAATGCGCTGACCGCCAAACGACTGCGCTTGGCGGCCAAGGGCGATGCGCTGACA
This sequence comes from Litoreibacter sp. JB4-2, assembly GCF_055693445.1. NCBI lineage: Bacteria > Pseudomonadati > Pseudomonadota > Alphaproteobacteria > Rhodobacterales > Roseobacteraceae > Litoreibacter > Litoreibacter sp. JB4-2. The sequence goes on along the minus strand of NZ_CM146334.1, from coordinate 663,605 downwards.
ATCGCGGGTCCTGCGCGGCTGAATGATATTCCTTTGGATGTATCATGGGCGCGTGCATTGGGGCCAGAAAGCTCTGATGGGTCGACAGCAACAGGCACGATTGCCCTTTCGCCAGCGACGCTTGAAGCGTTTGAGATTGGGCTGCCGGATGGAATTGTATCGGGCTCTGGCACCGCGAATTTTGACCTGACGCTTACTCCGGACGCTTTTCCCAAACTACGACTGACATCGGATCTCTCAGGCGTTGGTTTGGCTATTCCGGAGGTTGGATGGAACAAGTCGCCGACACAGAAAGGCGAATTGTTGGTTGATGTGACGCTGGGGGGCGAGCCAAAGATCGACGCGATCAGCCTGACCGCGCCGGGTCTTTCGACAAAAGGTTTCGCTGCGTTGAACGACGGCGGCACCTTAGACCGCGCGGTGTTTGACCCGCTCGCGATTGATGGGCGTATCAATGCAAGGGTGGAATTGACCGGGCGCGGAAAAGGCGTACCAGTTGCAGTCGCTATACGCGGCGGGGTGGTTGATATCCGAAGTTTTACCACCAGTGGCAGCGGACGAAATGCCAGTGGTGCGCCATTGGACTTAGCAATTTCAAGATTGCGGATCACAGATGAAATCAGCATCGATGGGTTCCGGGGGCGGTTCCGCAATCAAGTAGGCCTCGATGGTTCTTTCACCGGAAAGGTCAATGGCGGCACAGAGATAAACGGGACGCTGGTGCCAACCAAAGAGGGCTTGGCGATCCGTGTGTCTTCGGCAAACGGGGGCGGCGTACTGGCCTCAACGGGGCTGTTTCAAAATGCGCGCGGCGGGGAAATGTCTCTTGTTCTAAGGCCGACAGGTGGCCCGGGGCGCTACACGGGCCAGTTACGTCTTGCAAATACGCGTATCAAAAAAGCCCCCGTGCTGGCAGATTTGCTCTCGGCCTTGTCGGTCGTCGGATTGCTTGAGCAGCTTAGCGGCGACGGCATTTTGTTTTCTGAAGTCGATGCGGTTTTTGACTTGTCGCCGGGCGGGGTGACGCTGCGCGAATCCCGAGCCGTTGGCCCGTCGATGGGCATCACGATGGACGGCGTCTACGCCACGCCGACCCGGCGGATGCAGATGCAGGGAGTGGTTTCACCGATTTACCTGCTCAACCGCCCGCTTGGCTTTTTGTTCTCGAAAAAGGGCGAGGGGTTGTTCGGCTTTACCTACCAAATAAACGGGTCCGCCGAGGCGCCGCGCGTTTCCGTAAACCCGCTTTCAGTCTTTACGCCGGGCATCTTCCGCGAGATATTCCGCCGCAATCCACCCAAGCCGCAGAACTGAAGCCATTCCATGAAGCTGGACGATTTTGATTTTGATTTGCCGGAACGGCTTATCGCGACACGCCCTGTTTCGCCGCGCAGTGCGTCGAAGCTTCTTGTGGCCGAACAGGCGACGCAACGTGATTTACACGTGCATGACTTACCGGCACTTTTGGGTGCAAATGACCTGTTGGTCTTGAACAATACCAAGGTGATCCCGGCCCGATTGTTTGGGGCGCGAGATCGCGACGGCAATGTTTCCAAGATTGAAGTGACGCTGTTGCATCCCAATAGCGACGGAAATTGGCGCGCTTTAATCAAGCCATTGCGAAAAGTGAAAGACGGCGAGACCATTGTGTTCGAGGCGGGTCTGATCGCCGAGCTGATCGGACGCGATGAGGGGCAGGGCATCCTTCGGTTTAACCTGCAAGGTGAAGCCTTTGACGCTGCTTTGGCGGAAGCAGGCCAAATGCCGTTACCGCCCTATATTGCTGCCAAGCGTGCCGCCGATGCGCGAGACAAGGAAGACTACCAGACCGCATTTGCCAAACACAAAGGCGCCGTCGCGGCCCCCACTGCGTCGCTACATTTCGACGAGGATTTGCTGAAGGCCTTGCGAGCGAAAGGCGTGCAATTTACTGAAGTGACGCTGCATGTCGGTGCCGGGACTTTCTTGCCGGTAAAAGTCGATGACGTTGCCAGCCATAAAATGCATGCTGAATGGGGCCAGGTGGAAGAAGCCGCAGCGGCCAAGATCAACGCCGTCAAGTCTGCAGGCGGTCGGGTGATCCCGGTCGGCACGACGGCATTGCGCCTGATCGAAACAGCGGCGACAGCCCAGGGACAGATTGTGCCTTGGGAGGGTGAGACCGATATCTTTATCTACCCGGGCTTCAAATTCCAACTCGCTGATGCGCTGATGACAAATTTCCATCTGCCCAAATCAACGCTCATGATGCTTGTTTCAGCACTTATGGGGCAGGAGCGGATGCGGGAGGTTTACGCCCATGCAATCGCGCAGGAATATCGGTTCTTTTCCTACGGTGATAGCTCGCTCTTGATCCCTTAGAATAGGGTCTAAAATCGTCGCTATTTTGGTCGTTGCGAGACGCGCGCAACGGGCGTAAGCGGGGCAAAATTTAAGTGTCTTTGCAGATCCTTTTTTTCGGAGCGGGCCCGATGTTAAGCGTGATAAATAATGCCTGGGCATTACTGCTCGGGATGATGCTGCTGATGGTCGGGAACGGCATGCAGGGCACCATGATGGGCGTACGCGGCGATATCGAAGGCTTCTCGACGCTGGACCTGTCGCTCATCACATCAGCTTATTTTCTTGGATTTCTGGGCGGTTCGCGCATGGCGCCTGACATCATTCGGCGCGTCGGCCATGTGCGTGTTTTCGCAGCTCTCGGCTCATTCGTTTCAGCCGCGCTAATACTTTACCCCGCAATGACGCATCCGGGCGCATGGATCATCTTGCGCATCGTCGTGGGGTTTTGCTTTTCGGGGCTTTATGTGACCGCGGAAAGCTGGCTCAACAATGCCACTTCGAATGAGACGCGGGGCCAAACGTTGTCGCTTTATATGGTGGTCCAAGTGATGGGGATCGTCTTTGCGCAAGGGATGCTTAACGTTGCTGATCCGGCAGGCTGGATGTTGTTCGTGATCCCGTCTGTCCTGGTCTCGATCTCCTTTGCGCCAATTTTGTTGTCCGTTGCACCGGCACCGAGGTTTGACACGACAAAGAACATGACGTTGCGCGCGCTCTATACGCAATCCCCGCTGGGGTTTGTGGGCATGTTTTTGCTCGGAAGCATCTTTGCTGCGCAATTCGGAATGTCGGCTGTCTATGCGACCCAAATCGGTTTGACAGTTGGACAGGTCTCGATCTTCATTTCGTCGATCTTTGTGGGTGCGATGCTGCTGCAATACCCGATAGGGCTGTTGTCGGATCGTATGGATCGTCGTTGGCTTATCATCTACGTCGCGGCTTTAGGCGGCGCGTCGGCGATTTTGGGCGCTGTGTCTGGCGGGAGCTTTTGGGCGATCTGTGTGGCAGGTTTTGGACTAGGCGGAATGGCCAACCCACTTTACGCGCTACTGATTGCCTACACGAACGACTATCTCGAGCCGGACGATATGGCCGCTGCCTCGGGCGGGCTCTTATTCGTCAATGGCTTGGGCGCAGTTGGTGGCCCGTTGATGATCGGATGGGTGATGTCGCGCTTTGGGCCGGATCGCTTTTGGTGGGTTGTTTGTGTGATGATGACGTTGCTCGCCGTCTACGGACTATACCGCATCACGCAACGTCCGTCTCTTTATGCCGACGAATCCGAGGACTACGAACCAGTGCCATATGCGCCAATTACTGCGGCCGGTACGGTCATGACGGCTGATGTCGCCACCGAGTATTATGCTGAAGGGGACGTCGAGGAGACGGAGACCTCAGAGGGAATAGAGGAAAACAAAGAAACGTGACCGCCCGCAACAGTTCGAAACTATTTTCAAAACCTGCGCAACTTCCGAAAAAAAACCTTGCGCGGCCTCCGTTTGATTGTAACGCTTTTATAACACGTTAGGCAAATCAGCACGAAAGGACGCGCTGTGGCAACGCCAGAGGAAGTACTGAGTTTTTGGTTGGACGATGTTGGCCCGCAAGGGTGGTATGAGGCCTCAGATGCTTTGGATGATCAGATAAGCGACAAGTTTGGCGCGCTTTGGGAAAAGGCGCGCGAGGGCGCTCTTTCCATGTGGATGACATATCCAAGCGGCGCGCTCGCCTATATCATTCTGACAGATCAGTTTTCGCGCAACATGTTCCGCGGGCAAGCAAAAGCGTTCTCGCTGGACGGGGCCGCCTTAGCGTTGTCGAAGATCGCGGTTGAACGTGACTGGGATATGAAGATCGATGAGCCCGCGCGTCAGTTCTTTTACATGCCAATGATGCACTCAGAATGCATTACCGATCAGGAGCGCTGCATCCGGATGTTTGCGACGCGTATGCCCGAATTTGGCGCACAATCGATTTTGCATGCGCAGGCGCATCGCGACGTGATCAGAAAATTCGGCCGGTTCCCATTTCGCAACGAAGCCTTGTCGCGCAAGACATCTGAGCCTGAGTTGGCGTTCTTGAAAAACGGCGGCTACGGTCAGACGGTACGCGAGCTTCAAGCGGCTTCCTAGTAGATAACGCATTTCAAGTGCGGTCATGCTATGCGTCCCCTGCAACGCGGGGTCGCATTTAGCCCAGTTGCTTTATTGCACGTGCGCAAATAGTTTAGCGTTAAACTAATTTAAACGTCGCTTTTCGGGAGACTTACAGACATGGCTGCACCTTCATATGATCTTATTGTAATCGGCTCAGGGCCAGGCGGTTATGTTGCGGCCATTCGCGGCGCGCAGTTGGGCTTGAATGTAGCGATTGTCGAACGTGAGCATATGGGCGGCATCTGCCTCAACTGGGGGTGCATCCCGACAAAGGCCATGCTGCGCAGCTCAGAGGTGTTCCATTTGATGCATCGCGCCAAGGAATTCGGCCTTTCCGCAGACAAAATCGACTATGATTTGGATGCGGTTGTAAAGCGGTCGCGTGGTGTCGCAAACCAGCTTTCAGGCGGCGTGTCTCACTTGATGAAGAAGAACAAAGTCACTGTCGTGATGGGCGAAGCAAAGATGGTTGGCAAGGGTAAGGTTTCCGTCAAGACCGACAAGGGCACTGAGGAGCTGACCGGCAAAAACGTGATCCTCGCCACCGGCGCGCGCGCGCGCGAATTGCCGGGGCTGGAAGCAGATGGTGATCTGGTTTGGACTTACAAACACGCTTTGAGCCCGGTGCGCATGCCCAAAAAGCTGCTCGTGATCGGTTCGGGCGCTATTGGGATCGAATTTGCCAGTTTTTACAACACGCTGGGTGCTGACACCACAGTGGTTGAAGTCATGGATCGGGTGTTGCCGGTTGAGGACGAAGATATTTCGAAATTCGCCAAGAAGCAGTTTGAGAAGCAGGGCATGACCATCATGCAAAAGGCGATGGTCAAGCAGCTTGATCGTGGCAAAGGCAAGGTTACCGCGCATATTGAAACAGGTGGCAAGGTCGAGAAGCACGAATTCGACACCGTCATCTCAGCCGTAGGGATTGTCGGTAATACGGAAAACCTTGGCCTCGAAGAGTTGGGCGTCAAAATTGACCGGACACATGTGGTGGTCGACGAATATTGCCGGACTGGCGTGGACGGCGTCTTTGCGATTGGCGATATCGCGGGCGCGCCGTGGTTGGCGCATAAAGCGTCCCATGAAGGCGTGATGGTAGCCGAACTTATTGCGGGCAAAAATAAAGTTCACCCGGTCCGTCCGGAAAGCATCGCTGGATGTACTTACTGCCACCCGCAGGTCGCTTCAGTTGGCTACACGGAAGCCAAAGCGAAAGAGCTTGGCTACGACATCAAGGTTGGTCGCTTCCCGTTCATCGGCAACGGCAAAGCGATCGCGCTTGGTGAGCCGGAAGGTATAGTCAAAACAATCTTCGATGTCAAAACCGGTGAGCTATTGGGCGCACACATGGTCGGTGCGGAGGTGACTGAGCTGATCCAGGGCTACGTCGTTGGTCGCCAACTTGAGACCACCGAAGAAGATCTGATGGAAACTGTCTTCCCGCATCCGACCCTGTCTGAGATGATGCATGAAAGCGTACTAGACGCCTATGGGCGCGCGATCCACTTCTGAGTCAACCGTGATCCAACGGCGCGCGCTGCCGCGCGCCCATGATTATTGATTTGGCACGCACATCTAGCGTGGGTGCCAAATCACTGTTGGTTGCAAGGGTTGCACTCCCATCTCAATAGGCGCAAAGCCACCCTATGCCGGATCGCTTGAAAACCAATTGGGGCCTCGTGTTCCTACTGCTTCTAGCGGGGCTTTTTGCAGCCGCGCAATTTGGCAAACTGGCCCTGACGCTTCAGCTGCTGCAGCAAACCTACCCCGGTGGCGGTCTCTTCGTACCTATTCTCATATCTATTGTCGGTATGGTCGGCATCGTTTTTGGGGCGGTCGCTGGGGGCGTCGTGGCCAGTCTCGGACTGTCACGCGTCTTGCCAATTGGGCTGCTTGCTGGCGGCGCGCTATCGCTTGCGCAAATACCGCTACCATCACTGCCCATCTTCGCAGTGTTGCGCGTCCTAGAAGGGTTCTCGCACCTTGCAATCGTTGTCGCGACGCCGACTTTGATGGCGTCACTCGCATCTGATGCGGACCGGCCTTTTGTCATGGGGATTTGGGCCGCGTTTTTTGGCATGACCATGGCGCTACTGGCAGCGATCTTACCCAGTGTACTGGCATTTGGCGGCTTGCCCTTTGTCTTCATGGGGCACGGACTTGGGATGATTGCAATGGCATTGATCCTGTTCGTAATGCTTCCCAAGGTCTCAAAGTCGGATCAACCGCGCCCAAGCTACATCGCAGAACATCGGATCATCTACACCAACCCGCGCTTGATATTTCCGGGAGCCGGTTTCGTCTGCTACACGGTGATCTACATCGCCTTGCTTGCGACATTGCCGATCGAACGAGAGCTTAGTGTATGGGTTCTTACGGCTCTTCCGCTCGTGTCGATTTTCGGGACTATTCTGGGCGGCTATGTTTCAAAGTTTATTGCGCCTGACAGGGTTGTCGTCGTTGGGTTCATCGCCACGATTGGCGCCATCTTCATATCATTCCTGTTTAGCAATGCTGTCTGGCCGTTGTTTTTGCTGTTTTTGGTCATGTCGTTTATTCCGGCGGGCTCTTTTTCTGCAATTCCCTACTTCAACGCTACGGCACCCGACCGCGCACGGGCTACGGGCGGGCTCGCGCAGCTTGGCAATGTGGGGACGACTTTGGGCACGCCGCTCTTTGTTTTGGCGGGGCAGTTGGGTGGATTTTCTATGATGTGCTTCCTGACGGCGCTGTTTTGCTTGTTGGGGATCTACGCCAGCCAGTCGCTTACACGGCAGATCAAATAAACCTGTGGATGTTCCCCAATTGTTCCGGTATTGGGGTGGAACTTGCCTGTGATGGGTTTATCTCTGGCGAGACCGCATTTGGGGTGGAACATGGCCGAGCTTAAAAACATCGAAGTGCGCGGCGCGCGCGAGCACAATCTTAAAAATGTTGACGTGGATATTCCACGTGACCAGTTGGTTGTGATCACCGGGTTGTCAGGCTCGGGCAAGTCATCATTGGCGTTTGATACGATCTATGCCGAAGGGCAGCGCCGGTATGTTGAATCGCTTAGCGCCTATGCACGCCAGTTTCTTGATATGATGGAAAAGCCCGATGTCGATCACATCGCGGGGCTGTCGCCTGCGATTTCCATCGAACAGAAGACAACGTCAAAAAACCCGCGCTCGACCGTGGGCACCGTGACCGAAATCTACGACTACATGCGGCTGCTCTTCGCGCGTGTGGGAACGCCATATAGCCCTGAGACTGGCCTGCCCATTGAGGCGCAGCAGGTGCAAGACATGGTCGACCGCACTATGGCGCTGGAGGAGGGGACGCGCGGTTATCTGTTGGCCCCCATCGTGCGCGACCGCAAAGGCGAATACCGTAAAGAATTCGCAGAGCTGGCCAAGACTGGCTTTCAACGCGTCAAAGTCGATGGGGAGTTCTATGAGCTCGACAGCCCGCCGACCCTGGACAAGAAATTCCGACATGACATTGATGTGGTCGTTGACCGGATCGTGGTGCGCGAGGGGCTGGAAACGCGACTTGCGGACAGTTTCCGCACCGCTTTGGATTTGGCCGACGGCATTGCCATCCTGGAAACCGCACCGAAGGAAGGCGATCCAGAGCGTTACACGTTTTCTGAAAAATTTGCGTGCCCTGCTTCTGGCTTCACCATTCCTGAGATCGAGCCGCGCTTGTTTTCGTTCAACGCACCATTTGGAGCCTGCCCATCTTGTGACGGCCTTGGGGTCGAGCTGTTTTTTGATGAACGTCTTGTGGTGCCGGACGGCGCTTTAAAGCTTTACGACGGCGCGCTTGCGCCTTGGCGGAAGGGCAAATCGCCATACTTCCTCCAGACCATTGAGGCGATTGCAAAACACTATGAGTTCGATAAGAACACGCCTTGGAAAGACCTGCCGAAATTTGTGCAACAGGTGTTCCTCTACGGGTCCGGCGAGGAAGAAATCCCGTTTCGCTATGACGAAGGCGGGCGCGTCTACCAAGTGACCCGTAGCTTTGAGGGTGTCATCCCAAACATGGAACGCCGTTATCGCGAGACGGACTCAAGTTGGATCCGCGAAGAATTTGAGCGCTATCAGAACAATCGCAAATGTGGGACCTGCGACGGCTACCGACTGAAACCTGAAGCGCTTGCGGTCAAAATCGGCGCTGCTGATGATTTGAAACATGTCGGACAAGTGGTCGAGATGTCGATCCGTGAAGCCTATGATTGGTGCAAAACCGTCCCCGAGCATCTGACCGACCAAAAGAACGAAATCGCCCGCGCGATCTTGAAGGAAATTCGCGAACGGCTTGGGTTCCTGAATAACGTAGGGCTTGAGTATCTGACGCTATCACGCAACTCGGGAACATTGTCTGGTGGGGAGTCGCAGCGCATCCGTCTTGCCTCTCAGATCGGATCAGGACTGACGGGCGTGCTTTATGTTCTGGACGAACCTTCCATCGGCTTGCACCAGCGCGACAATGACCGGCTACTGACGACGTTGAAAAACCTCCGCGATCAGGGGAATACTGTCATCGTTGTCGAACATGACGAAGAGGCGATCCGCGAAGCGGATTATGTCTTCGACATTGGTCCCGGCGCAGGTGTTCATGGTGGCCAGATCACTGCGCATGGAACACCTGCGGAGGTTGCTTCCAACCCCAATTCGATCACCGGTGAATACCTGACGGGCAAACGCGAAATAGCGGTGCCGGCCACGCGGCGAAAGGGCAACGGCAAAAAGCTGACAGTTAAGAAAGCGACTGGCAACAACCTGCAAAAGGTCACGGCTGATTTCCCACTTGGTAAATTTGTCTGTGTGACAGGTGTGTCAGGTGGTGGGAAGTCGACGCTGACGATTGAGACGCTCTTTAAGACTGCGTCGATGCGGTTGAACGGTGCCCGCCAGACACCCGCGCCCTGCGAGACCATCGAAGGGCTGGAACTGCTCGACAAGGTGATCGATATCGACCAGCGACCGATTGGCCGTACACCGCGATCCAACCCTGCGACCTACACGGGCGCCTTCACGCCCATTCGTGAGTGGTTCGCAGGCTTGCCGGAAGCCAAGACACGCGGCTACAAGCCAGGGCGCTTTTCGTTCAACGTAAAAGGCGGGCGCTGCGAAGCGTGCCAAGGCGACGGTGTTATTAAGATTGAGATGCACTTTTTGCCGGATGTCTACGTAACCTGCGAGACTTGCCAAGGCGCACGGTACAACCGCGAAACTTTGGAAGTGAAATTCAAAGGCAAAAGCATCGCCGATGTGTTGGACATGACCGTTGAGGACGCACAAGAGTTCTTCAAGGCCGTGCCCTCGATCCGGGAGAAGATGGACGCGTTAATGCGTGTGGGGCTTGGCTACATCAAAGTGGGCCAGCAGGCGACGACACTGTCAGGCGGCGAAGCGCAGCGGGTGAAGCTGTCCAAGGAGCTTGCGAAACGATCTACCGGCAAGACGTTGTATATTCTGGATGAGCCTACCACGGGCTTGCATTTTGAAGATGTGCGTAAGCTCTTGGAAGTGCTTCATGAATTGGTGGATCAGGGCAATTCGGTCGTCGTTATCGAGCATAATCTAGACGTGGTAAAAACGGCTGACCACATTATCGATATAGGTCCTGAAGGTGGTGACGGCGGCGGAAAAATCGTGGCGAAGGGAACACCGGAGCAGGTCGCGAAAGTGAAGGCCAGCCATACAGGCCACTACTTGGCGCCGATGCTGGCACCCAAAAAGACGATTGCTGCTGAGTAAGAAATTGATTTCGTCGCGCCTCTGGCGCGCCGATCCGTTGGAGTGTTCTTGATCAAGTGGACGGCGTGGCGTGGCGCTTATTCAACGCTCGCCAGTACCGTTTTGATTTCGGCCGAGCTTTCCAGCGTCTTGTGAACAGGGCACTTATCCGCAATTTCCAGTAGCCTTTGGCGCTGCGCATCATCTAAATCGCCTTCGAGATGAATTTCGCGCAGAAACGTGTCGATCTTTGAATGGCCACCATCTGCATCTTGCGCATGCATTGCGTCGTGTTTGACGTCGACCCAAACATGGGTGAGCGGGATCTTCTTGCGCCGCGCATACATGCGGATCGTCATCGATGTACAGGCACCAAGGCCGGCGGACAGAAAGCCGTAGGGCGTCATGCCCTTGTCTGTACCGCCATAGGCGACCGGCTCATCGGCCTGCATAAAAAACTTATGGCCCAGATTAATGTCTTGCAAAAAACCATCTGGATCAGCTTCGCGTACGCGCAAAACGCCCTCTGGCGCGCCGATGGGCGGGGCTGGTGGTTTGAGGTCCAGATATTTTGAGGACCAGCTCGCAATTACATCCGCCGCGTATTCTGCGTCCTGTTCGCGTGTAATCAGGTGATCCGCGTCGCAGAGCGTGACGAAGCTTTTGGGGTGCTTTGCGTGCATAAATATCTGGGTCGCGTTTTCGACCCCGACAACATCGTCTTTTGGGGCATGCAGAACCAATAGCGATTTCTTGAGATTGCGCAGTGCGGCGTCCAGTTTCGTGGCTGCTACATCTTCAAGGAAGTGGGCACCAATTTTTATGCCGCGCCCGCCCAGCTGCACTTCGGCGACGCCTTTGGTTTTGATTTCATCGACTTGTCCGCCAAAGTTGTGGGTCACATGGTCTGGATCAAATGGCGCGCCAATGGTCACGACTGCGCGCGCCTGCGGAATCTTTTCCGCTACGGCGATGATGGCAGCTCCGCCAAGGGAATGTCCTATGAGCATATCCGGGCCCATGCCGCGCGCCTCAAGCGCTTTGGCAGCGAGCGCCAGATCTTCCACGTTGGTGCTGAAAGTGGTGTTTTCAAATTCCCCTTTTGAGTGGCCGAGCCCGGTGAAGTCAAACCGCAGGACAGCAATGCCCATATGCGCCAGACGTGCCGATATGCGGCGCGCCGCTGGGATGTCCTTGGAACAAGTGAAGCAATGCGCAAACAGCGCAGTCGCCAGGTGTGGGCCGTCTGGCAGATCCAGACGCGCTGCAAGCGCCTCGCCGGAATGCCCGGTGAAGGTTAATCGTTCGGTGGCCATACTTCTATCCTTTGTTGACACCGACGATGGGGGCAGGGGCTGCGCAAAGCAATGCGCCTGCGGCTCATCTCACACGATGGTGAGCAAGCCTGATCCTATGTGAACATTGCTTATTCGCCCATCAAACGCGGGTCGAACGGGTATTTGGTCAGGTTTTCAAAGCCGTCATCCGTGATCAAAACCTGATCTTCGAGCTTGATGGAAAAGTCGCCACCAACTTCGCCTGCCAGTACCTCGACGCAAAGTGTCATTCCGGGTTCGAGCGCATAGTCGAATGCACCGTCAACATGTTTGTCTGGGTAGGCCACCAACGGCCACTCGTCGCACAGGCCAACACCATGCATGAGGCAGCCATATTTCTGCGCCTGAAATTTGTCGTGCAACTTATGCGTGTTTGCGCTGAGTTCCGGGATCGTCACGCCGGGTTTGAGCATCTCCATATTTGTTTGGATATGTTCGACGCTGTGCTTCATCGCCTCAATCATGTCGGGCCGCGGAGCCGCGTCGCCGATCCACCAAGTGCGCGAAATGTCGCAGCAAATGCCATAGGCGCCAACCAGATCCGTGTCGAATGCGAGGATTTCATTGTCTTGGCAAATGCGCGGGCCGCATTCCTGAAACCACGGATTGGTGCGCTGCCCAGATGACAATAGGCGTGTTTCGATCCATTCACCGCCGCGACGAATGTTTTCGGCATGCAACACGGCCCAGACGTCGTCTTCCGAAATGCCGCCGCCGGGGATTTTGTCGCGCGCAAAATCTTCCATAGCATACATCGCAGCTTCGCAGGCGTGGCAGGATGCGCGCATCGCTAAGATCTCATCCGGTCCTTTGATAGATCGCGCATGTTCGGTCAGCTCTTCGCCGGGGTGGACTTTAAAACCCTGCGCCTCCAAGGCGCGCAACCCGTGGATCATAAGCTTGTCGCCGGCCAGCCGCATATTGCCGCCACCATGTTCTATGACCAGATCGCGGACCTGGGCCGCAAACACATCTGCGGCCACGTCAATCTTGTCGCCACGATCAAAGTAGAACAGATCAGCACCGGAGCGTTGCTCCCGCACCAGCGGATTGAATTTCGACAGGAAGGGAGAGTTTTTGTAGTCCCAAATCACCATATATCCATCAGCGCAGACAAGCACGGCACGGAACGGGTTGTGGGTATTCCAGAGCTGCATGTTGGTGCTGTCGGTCGCATAACGGATGTTGAGCGGATCAAACATCAACAAACCACCCATGTCGCGTTGCACAATTTGTTGGATTAGGCGTTTCCAACGGAACTCGCGCATGGCCTCGAGGTTGGGTAGCGAAAGTCCCGCATTTTCCCACTCTTTATAAGCCAAAAGGGTCGGCCCAATCTCGATCCGGTCGTTGTCATTGAGGTTGCCGTCGCCCAAAAACGCGCCCTTGCTTGGGTCGATCTTGCGGGTGTCTCGGTAATGTCGGTTCATTTAGGGCCTCCCATTTGACGCGCTCAGGATGGAAGGCTGCCGGGGCACGCGCTCTTTTAAAAGCGGCATAAAAGATGTCGCTCAAGGGCCGGAAGGGCGATTTTGGAGTGGAAAAGAAGCTTGCAACAAGCCTTGCGTGGCTCGCGGCGAAAGATTCCCCGTGGCGCGGCAAGAGCGCGCCGCTATTTACCTTTTGGAAACAATGAAACTGGCTATTAGGGATTGTCTTCGATACCTTTGGTCAGGTTATGCAAAAAAAGGGGCACCCGGTGGCTATAAAAAAAACAACAGCTAAATCGTCTAGTCCTGCTTCGCCTAAACGGGCAGCGCCGAGCCGCTCGACGACCAAGGCTGCCACCAAGCGACCCATCGCTGCGACCAAAACAGTTAGTAACACCCCTTCGACGGTTGGGAATAGCTTGGCCAATAGCGAAGTGACAAAGAAAGAACTGGTTGAGCGAATTATGCGCGAAAGTGGCATGAAGAAAGGTCAGGCACGCGGAGCCGTGGACGCCGTATTTGGCGCTATGAACCAAGTGCTTTCAGAAGGTAAAAATATCTCTGCCGCGCCGCTGGGTAAGGTTAAGATCGCGCGTAAAAAAGACACGCCAAATGGCGAACTGGTTGTGTTGCGCGTCAAGTTGAAGAAGCCAATTGCCAATGAGCCGGGCGTAGTAGCTTCCGACGAAGACTAATATCTACTTGGAAAAAAACCGCTGAGATCGGCTTGTCTGGATCGAAAAATTGACGAGGCTGAACAGCAATTGACCAATCATGTTCATCTGCTTGAAACGTCATGCGCGATAGGTCGGAAAAAACATCAAACAGGGCTTGCACGTGTCGCGGATTTCGCGGTAAACGCCTCGCTATCGGGTCGTTAGCTCAGTTGGTAGAGCGCTTCGTTTACACCGAAGATGTCGGGAGTTCGAGCCTCTCACGACCCACCAAATTCCCTCTATGTAATAGTTCGCCCAACGGTTTGAACACATGACTGGTCGCGCTCAGAGTGGCCTAAGGATCTATGGGTATTGCTTGATTGGGTGATCTCCTTGCGCAAGCGCACAGAAACTGCGCCAATTCTCCGTATTTGCGCATTTGCTTGGCTAGACTACATTTTCATCAAAGCGATGTATTGGAGGCCGAACAATGAGCTGGAACCCTGCACTCGACCCGCATTGTCCGATTGGCGACGAAGTTGACGCCATTGAGACCGTAATTGTGCCGCGCGCCCGGGATCTGGGCGGCTTCGAGGTGCGCCGCGCTTTGCCCGCACCCAAGCGCCAGATGGTCGGACCGTTTATTTTCTTTGATCAAATGGGCCCGGCAGAGTTTTTACCGACCAAAGGTCTCGATGTCCGTCCGCACCCACATATCGGCTTGGCGACGATCAGCTATCTCTACCGCGGTCGAATGCATCATCGTGACAGCCTGGGGACAGATGCGTGGATTGAACCCGGCGCAGTAAACTGGATGGTTGCCGGGCAAGGGATCACCCATTCAGAACGCACAGACGACGCGACACAAACTGACCCGATGCCGTTTTTTGGAATTCAAACATGGGTTGCACTGCCCGAAGCGCATGAAGACAGACCCGCTCAGTTTGAACATGCCCCAAAGGAGGCGCTACCGTTTCTGGAAGGTGAGGGCAAAGAACTGCGCCTGATCCTCGGCGACGCTTACGGTGAACGGGCACCGGTGGAAACGGCATCTGAGATGTTCTACGCCGATGCGGTCTTAAGGTCCGGCGCGGCAATCCCGATGCCCGACAACCACGAGGACAGAGGCGCCTATGTTGTCTCTGGCAGTATCGAAATAGCGGGTCAGAGCTTTGAGGCTGGGCAGATGATGGTGTTTCGCCCTGGGGATCAAATCTCGGCGAAAGCCGGAGCACAAGGCGCGCGTTTGATGTTGCTGGGTGGAGCGACACTGGAGGGGCCGCGGCATATCTGGTGGAATTTCGTGGCCTCCTCCAAAGACCGAATTGACGCGGCAAAAGAGGCTTGGCGCGCTGAGGATTGGAAACATGGTCGCTTCCAGCTTCCACCCGGGGACGATGCTGAATTCATTCCTTTGCCGCCACGTTGAGCTGTGTTTGAAAAAACTGCGAAAGCGGTTGTGATCGCGCTTGACGGGGCAAGCCCGGGGCCATAATACAGCCAAACATTCTGGAAACGGGATGCGCAATGGGCGGTTGTAGCTCAGTTGGTTAGAGTACCGGCCTGTCACGCCGGGGGTCGCGGGTTCGAGCCCCGTCAACCGCGCCACCATTGCCTGAAAAAAGCCCTGAGCAGTGCTCGGGGCTTTTTTGGTTTCATGCGATCGGGGTTTGCATCGTTCTGGAGAGCGGCGTTTTAAAAGGGGGCTAGCCCCCTCGGTGCCGAAGCACCTCACCCCCAGAATATTTTTGAAACAATGAAACTAGGACCGCCTGCGCGAAGTAAAGCGCGGCAGCATTGCAGAGAAGTCTTTACCTTCGCCGCTCTCTTCTTCCACAAAACGCTCGTAAAGCGCTGTTGCGGCGTGCCCCATCGGGGTGTCGGCATCCACACCTTCTGCAGCTTGCTGGCTCAGGCGAAGGTCTTTGAGCATCAGTTCGGCCGCAAAGCCTGGTTTGTAGTCATTGTCGGCCGGGCTTTCGGGACCGACGCCAGGCGCGGGGCAATAGGCGTTCATCACCCAGCTATAGCCAGAGGAAGTTGAGACGACGTCGAACATTTTTTGCCGCTCAAGACCGAGTTTATCGGCCAAGGCGAAGGCCTCGCACGTGCCAATCATTGTGACGCCTAGGATCATGTTGTTGCAAATCTTGGCAGCTTGCCCGTTTCCGGACGGGCCACAATGTACGGCTTTTTGGCCCATGACATCAAAAAGTGGTTTGACCGTTTCAAAGGCCGCAGGGCTTCCGCCGGCCATAAAAGTGAGCGTGCCCGCGCTTGCGCCACCTATGCCACCTGAGACCGGTGCGTCCGCCGCCAAAAGGCCATTGGCCTCGGCTTGCGTGGCGACAGCACGCGCGCTTTCGACATCGACGGTTGAACAGTCGAGAAAAACCGCACCTGTTTTCATGGCTGGGATGATTTCCTCGGCGACAGCTTTCAGGATCGTGCCATTGGGCAGCATTGTTATCACAACATCCGCACCAGTCACTGCGTGAGATGCGCTGTCAGCCTTGCTGATGTTTTTGGGGCAGGGGGCGGTTAGGTCAAAACCCACAACAAGGTGGCCGGCGACCGCCAAGTTGACAGCCATTGGCGCGCCCATGTTTCCAAGGCCGATGAACCCGATCTTCATGGCATGTCCTCCCAATTCAATGCATTCGTTTTCAAAGGGCGCAGCATGTTTGATACATGGACCGCAGGTACTTTGTCTGGTCCGGCATGCGACCAGTTTGGTTGCCGATCGCGATCAATTATGGCGGCTCTTATGCCTTCGATAAAGTCGCCCTGTTCGACAGCGCGATAGGTGTAGCGGAATTCCATATCCAGGGCTTGCCGGATCGATGTGGCTTCGCGCAGGCGCCGTACGATCTGTATGGCGCATTCCATGGCCAATGGCGCATTGCGCTCCACCGGTTTGAGCGACGCGGTGGAAAACGCAGCTTCGTGCGCCAAAAGGTTGCGATAGATGTCGCCTAAACCATTGCCGCAAAACAATCCATCGATCAGGTTTTGCTGGGCTTCGAATATCCCGTCAAGTGGCGTTGATGCGGCCTCATCAACGCAAGCGACGTTGCCTGTACGGCAAAGATTTTCGATCAACGTAGGCCAATCATCTTGCGGCACAAAACGGTCAGCGAACCCAGCGTAGATTGCATCTGCGGGCCCCATACGTGTACAGGTAATCCCCAAATACTCGCCCAAATGTCCGGGACACAACGCCAGCAGCAGCGAACCGCCCACGTCGGGCACCAGACCAATGCCGCATTCCGGCATTGCGATCTGACTGCTTTCACCCACAATCCGGTGGGATCCGTGGCAACCCACGCCCACGCCGCCGCCCATCGTGAACCCTTGTAGCAGGCTCACAACGGGCTTGGGGTATTCAAAAATCTTTGCGTTCAGTCGGTATTCATCACGCCAAAACTTTCGCCCGTAATCCAGGTCGCCACGCTTTCCGCTGGCATACATCTCCGCAATGTCGCCGCCCGCGCAGAAGGCTTTATCACCCTCGGCATCAAGCAAGATCAGCGCGATCGTGTCGTCATTTCGCCACCTATCCAAAGCGCTCTCAATTGCCAAAACCATTTCATAGGTCAGGGCATTCAAGGCTTCTGGCCGTTGCAATGTGATGCGGCCTGCATGGCCATCGACGCGAATGGAAATCTCACTCATCTTGCAGCCAACATGTCGCGCGCCACGATCAAGCGCATGATCTCATTCGTGCCTTCCAGAATTTCATGGACCCGCAGATCCCGCACGAGTTTCTCGATCCCATAATCGGCCAAATAGCCGTAGCCGCCATGCAGCTGCAGACAGTCATTGGCAATCTTCGAGCCCGTCTCGGTGCAGAATTTCTTTGCCATGGCGCAATGCCGCATGGCGTCGGGCGCATTAGTATCCAGCTTTGATGCGGCTTGACGCAGCATGACCCGCGCGGCTTGAAGCTCTATTTCCATATCAGCGAGACGAAATTGCAGCGCCTGGTATTGGTTGATGGGTTTCCCGAAAGTGTGCCGCTCGGCCATGTAGGTCAGCGTTTGTTCCATTGCTGCTTGCGCGCCACCAAGCGAGCAGGCGGCAATATTCAAACGACCGCCGTTAAGACCTTTCATCGCGTATGTGAAACCTTGACCTTCTTCACCGAGCAGATTGTCAGTTGGAATGTTGCAATTGTCCAATTGCACTTGGCGTGTTGGTTGCGATCGCCAGCCCATTTTGTCTTCCAAGCCGCCGAACGACAGCCCCTCGGTTCCGTCTTCGACGATCATGGCGGAAATACCCTTTGGGCCCGCGTCACCTGTGCGCGACATCACGATGTAGGCGTCCGAGTATCCGCCGCCTGAAATGAAAGCCTTGGTGCCGGTCAGCGCGTAGCCTTCGTTTGTCCGTAGCGCGCGGGTTTTCAAAGCAGCTGCGTCAGAGCCGGAACCAGGTTCAGTGAGGCAGTAAGAAAACACGGTCTCCATCGAAAGAATGCCCGGCATGAAACGGGATTTCAGGTCATCAGAACCGAACCCGTCAACCATCGCGGCGCACATGTTGTGGATCGACAAAAACGCAGCGACTGAGGGGCAGGCGGCCGATAAGGCCTCAAACACAAGTGTGGCATCAAGGCGCGACAATCCGGATCCGCCGCTGTCTTCTGAAACGTAGAGACCGCCGAACCCCAGTTCCGCCAGTTTCGGCCAAAGCGTTTTGGGGATCGTGCCTTCCGCCTCCCATTCGCGTGCGAAGGGCGCAATGTGTTCCTGACCAAACGCATGCGCCATATCAAAAATGGCTTCCTGTTCCTCCGACAATTCAAAATCCATGACATGCCTCCCGTCACGCGCTCAGGAATTGAACGCATGTTTAATTCTTAGCAAGCTCAAGGAACTTGGCAAGGGGGAGGCTCAGATCAGGCGGACCTGTGTGCCAACTGGCGAGATCGAGAACAGCTCGGCGATTTGTTCGTTGTAAAGTCCGATACAACCTGACGATGACCGTCGCCCGATCTTGCGTGTGTCATGTGTGCCGTGGATCAGATATGCAGGCCAGTCTAGATACATCGCGTGCGTACCCAGGGGGTTTTCGGGCCCTGCATCCATAAAGCTTGGCAAAGACGGATCGCGGCGGCGCATATCGGCTGTAGGGGTCCATGTCGGCCCAACGCGTTTGCGCACGATCTTGGTATAGCCGCGCCGGGTCAGTTCATCCGATTTAGGAACAGACGTTGCGAAGACGCGATAATCAGATGCGTCCGCGTTCCAGTAATGCAACGCGCGGGAGCGGGTGTCGCAGATGATCGTGGCCACGCCAAGCGTAGGAAAATGGTCACGCCAGTCTTGCACCACGAAGCTCGACGCATTGCGGCGCGTCACTGTGCCTGAGGACACAAGTGCGGCGTTGGGCGATTGCTGTGCGCGCAATACCGTTGGTGTGAACAACGCGGCTGTGGCGCTGATAAGCAAATTGCGTCTGTTCGTTTTGGTCACGTGGCTTCTCCCAATCCGGGTGCTGTGCCGGCGTTATACAGAATCGGTGCATGAAAAAAGGGGACATTGCGTCGCAAATGCCCCCTCTCACGCAAATGTGTCGTGATTTACTCCATGAGCGGGATCGAGAATTCCCCGCCTTCCTTCAGGCCAGACGGCCAACGGGAGGTCACGGTTTTGGTGCGCGTGTAGAACTTAAACGCGTCTGGCCCGTGCTGGTTCAGATCACCGAAGACGGATTTTTTCCAACCGCCGAAGGTGTGATAGGCCAATGGAACCGGGATCGGTACGTTAACACCTACCATGCCCACATTCACACGGTTTGCAAAGTCACGTGCTGTGTCGCCGTCGCGGGTAAAGATTGCCGTGCCGTTGCCGTATTCATGGTCCATCGCCATCTTCAACGCG
Organism: Litoreibacter sp. JB4-2; assembly: GCF_055693445.1. Taxonomy (NCBI): domain Bacteria; kingdom Pseudomonadati; phylum Pseudomonadota; class Alphaproteobacteria; order Rhodobacterales; family Roseobacteraceae; genus Litoreibacter; species Litoreibacter sp. JB4-2. Next base: position 644,066 of record NZ_CM146334.1, on the reverse strand, counting down.
CTCTCGTAGTTGTCGGCGCGAACTGTGGACAGAACGGGGCCGAAAATCTCGTGCTTGTAGATGTCCATGTCTGTAGTCACGCCGTCAAACAGGTGTGGGCCCACAAAGAACCCGTCCTCATAGCCCTGCAGCGAGAAGTTGCGCCCGTCGACCACCAGCTTTGCGCCTTGATCGATCCCTGTCTGCACCAGGCGTTCGATGTTTTGCTTTGCCGCGGCAGTCACAACCGGCCCGTAATCCACGTCATTGCCAGAAGTGTAGGGGCCGACTTTTAGTGCTTCGACTTTGGGCACCAGTTTTTCCAGTAACCGGTCGGCGGTGTCATCTCCGACAGCCACGGCGACGGAAATGGCCATGCACCGTTCACCTGCCGCGCCGTAGCCCGCACCAACCAGAGCGTCGGCTGCTTGGGTCATGTCCGCGTCGGGCATAATGATCATGTGGTTCTTGGCGCCCCCGAAGCATTGCACGCGTTTTCCATTGGCGCAGCCTTCAGCATAGATGTAGGCGGCAATCGGGGTTGAGCCGACAAAACCTACAGACTGGATCACCTCGTTGTGCAAGATTGCGTCCACGGCTTCCTTGTCGCCATTTACGACTTGTAGGATCCCTTTCGGCGCCCCGGCTTCCTCCATCAACTCAGCCAGCATCAGTGGAACCGAGGGGTCGCGCTCTGATGGTTTCAGGATGAATGCGTTGCCGCAGACGATGGCGGGCGCAAACATCCACATCGGGATCATAGCAGGGAAATTGAACGGCGTGATGCCCGCCGTGACACCCAAGGCCTGCCGCATCGAATACATGTCGATACCGGGGCCGGCACTGTCGGTGAACTCACCTTTGAGAAGATGTGGCGCGCCGATGCAGTACTCGACAACTTCGAGGCCGCGGATCACATCGCCTTTGGCATCAGGCAGGGTTTTGCCATGCTCACGCGACAGCGCTTCTGCCAGTTTATCCATGTCGCGGTTTAACAAATCGACAAACTTCATCATCACGCGTGCACGGCGCTGCGGGTTCACCGCAGCCCATGCCGGTTGCGCGGCTGCTGCCGCTGCAACGGCTTGATCCATTTCGGCGACGGAGGCCAACGGGCATTTCGCTTGCACCTCGCCCGTGGCTGGATTGTAAACATCGGCAAACCGGCCGGACGTGCCTTTGACATGGGCGCCGTTGATGTAGTGTGTCAGCTCTTGCATGAGAGTCTCCCTGAAGTGTTGGTCGCACCATAGCGCCGCAAAATTTTGGGTAAAAGCGGATGTTTGTTGAAAGCGTTGAGCGGACAGAAACGCGACAAACGCTTGGGCCGGAAGCCCAGACTTGACCGCAAAACCCGTTTTCCTCCAAGCTGTGAGTATAAAAACAAAGACATATCCAAAAGTGAGGGCAAAAATGTTAGTCAGCCAAGTCTTGAAGTCGAAGCCCGCGACGGGTGTCGTGACCATCGCACCCAATGCCACCGTGGCAGATGCAGCTAGCCTTTTATCAAGCAAACGGATCGGTACGGTCGTTGTGACCTCAGACGGTAAACACGCAGAAGGTGTCCTATCTGAGCGCGATATCGTGCGCGAAATCGGTAAACGCGGTCCGTCCTGCCTGGAGGATAGCGTTGCGCAGATGATGACCAAAGACCCTGTGGTCTGCGTGGTCAGTGATACAGCAGACGCAATCTTGTCGCGCATGACAGAAGGCCGTTTTCGCCACATGCCCGTGGTCGAGGATGGCAAAATGATAGGTTTGATCACCTTGGGCGATGTTGTGAAATCGCGTCTGACGGAGTTGGCGATGGAAAAGGACGCGCTCGAGGGCATGATCATGGGGCACTAACGCCTGTTTTGACCCTTGCACTGACCGGCGCAATATTGTTGCGTAGAGCCGTGAATGAAAGGCCTGCCTATGCGCGTTGGATTGTACCCCGGAACCTTTGACCCGATTACCTTGGGCCATAGCGATATTATCCGGCGCGCTTGTTCGTTGGTCGACAAACTGGTGATTGGAGTTGCGATCAACCGTGACAAGGGCCCGCTTTTTTCACTTGATGAACGCGTTGCGATGATTGAGGCCGAATGCGTCGGGTTGTCGGATCAGACCGGCTGCGAGATCGTTGCCCACCCATTTGAAAACCTCCTGATCCACTGCGCCAAAGACGTCGGTGCCTCACTCATCGTACGTGGTTTGCGCGCGGTTGCCGATTTTGAATATGAATACCAAATGGTTGGTATGAACCGGGCGATGGACGACAGTGTCGAGACGGTCTTTTTGATGGCCGAGGCGCAACATCAAGCAATTGCGTCAAAACTGGTGAAGGAAATTGCACGGCTCGATGGTGACATTTCCGGCTTCGTGTCGCCCGCTGTGCAGCGCGCCTTGAAAGAACGTCTCGGATAACCGCTTTTCCTTCGTGGCGCGCCGCATTATGTGTTTCCCAAAGCATATGATAGGAGCAGCCAAATGGCCGAAATCAAAGACCCCGAAAACACCATCCTGATGGAACTCAAAGACGGTACCGTCACCATCGCGCTGCTGCCTGACGTGGCACCGCAGCACGTTGAGCGGATGAAAACACTGGTACGCGCGGGCGAGTATGACAATGTCTGTTTTCACCGCGTGATTGACGGCTTTATGGCGCAGACCGGCGATGTTGAGCATGGCGATATGGAAGATGGTTTCAACATTGGCCGTGCGGGCACGGGCGGTTCGTCCCATCCTGACGTACCTGCTGAATTTTCAAAGCTGCCGCATGCACGTGGATCAATCGGCGCGGCGCGCTCGTCCAACCCTAACTCCGCCAACTCGCAGTTCTTTATCAACTTTAAAGATAACGATTTCCTGAATGGGCAATACACAGTCTACGGACAGGTCATCGAGGGCATGGAGCATGTCGACGCTATCGTGCGTGGCGAGCCGCCTGCGAACCCTGACCGCATGATTTCCATGAAAGTCGCCGCAGATGCGTAATGCATTGATCGCGTCGCTGTTTGTGCTGGCGGCGCCTGCGCACTCGGCTGGTATTGAGATCACCGTTGAGGGTGCGCATACCAGTGGCGTCATCAAAGTCGATCTGCTGGAAGACGTCGCCCCTAACCATGTGGCTCAGATAACGCAGCTGGCCTCGGAAGGCTTCTATGACAACGTGTACTTTCACCGCGTGATCGACGGGTTCATGGCCCAAACAGGCGATGGTGAAATGGGCAAGGTTGGCGGCAATACGTCGCGCGCGGGCACCGGCGGATCGGAGCTTGATAATATTGAAGCTGAGTTTTCGGACATCCCGTTTGAGCGTGGCGTGGTCGGTATGGCCCGTTCGCAGAGCCCTAACTCAGCCAATTCGCAGTTCTTCATCATGTTCGATGAAGGCGCGTTCCTGAACGGTCAATACACTGTCGTTGGCCGCGTGACTGAGGGGCTCGACGTGCTTGACAATATCAAGCGTGGTGACGCCTCGACAGCTCAGGTCACCGGGGAGCCTGACCGTATGGTCAAAGTGATTGTCGCCGAATAGGCAACAGTCTTACAGTTTGTCAGTGAATGTTTCCAAAAGCCCAGCTGCGACTTGCGCGGCTGGGCTTTTGAATTTGGCGCTTAGAAACACAGTTCGCTCCTAGAGCAGAACCGATGACATCAGTTGAACCCTGCGTGAGGCGGGATGACTTATTGATACACTGCGGGCCATGATGCCCTCCAAAATAGGAGGTATTTTATGGCCCGTATCCTTTGTGTATTGCTCTTATTGCTCGCTTGTCCTGCGCTTGCACAAAATCCATTTCTGGGCGCGCAATGGCCCAATACGGATTTTGAAAAACGCACTGTAGACTTGCGCGAAATCCGCTCCGGTGGTCCGGGGAAAGACGGCATTCCGTCAGTTGATGACCCTCGTTTCATAAAAGTCTCAGACGAAACCCGGCTTTCACACCGAGAACCCGTCATTGCGCTTGAAATTGACGGTCCGGCGCGCGCCTACCCGATCCGCTATTTCATGGTGCATGAAATCGTCAATGACACGATCAACGGGAAGCCTGTCGCAGTCACATTTTGCCCGCTTTGCAACTCGGCTATGGTGTTTGATGCACGGGTCGGCGGCAAACACTTGCAATTCGGCGTGACGGGAAATCTGCGCAATTCCGATATGGTTATGTATGATCGTCAGACGGAATCGTGGTGGCAGCAAGCAGTCGGGCAGGGGATTGTAGGCCATTTCGCTGGTTCTGAGCTAAAGCAACTGCCCAGTTGGATGGAAAGCTGGGCGGAGTTCAAATCGCGCAACCCCGATGGGATTGTTCAGGACGCGCCAACCCGAAACCTCAACTACGGCTCAAACCCCTATGTCAAATATGACAGTGCCGCGCGACCTTTCCTGTATGATGGCGCGTTGCCGCCCGGTGGCATCGACCCGATGGAGCGAGTGGTGCGTGTCGGCGAAAATGCTTGGCCTTTGACACGCATTGTGGCGGAGAAGCGCATTTCAGAGGCTGGCGTTGTTCTGTCCTATACAGGCAATCAAGCGTCAGCCTTGGACACCCGCAACATAGGCAAGGGGCGTAGTGTTGCTGGAGTGCGCGTACGCGACACCCGGGGGCGTGACGTCCCGCATGACGTGATGTTTGCCTTCGCTTTTCATGCGTTCTGGCCGGACGGCACATGGCGTCTGAGGTGACGTCGCATTCGACCCATACCGGGCAATGACACCCAAGTACCGCCTAGCTGCCGAGCCTGCGCGCCGGTGCCCAGCTTGAATTGAGCAAGCCCTGGTGCTGACGCACGATCGATCGTGCCCAGATCAAGACGCGACACTCCGCGCATCTTGAAATGAGTCGCCGCGCGCCAAAGCATTGCGCGATGCGCATCGAACCGTTTGCCTAGATCGTTTGCGTGGGAAATATGGTAGCTTGCCACATCGCCATGCCGCAGGAAGACCATGCCACCCGCGATCTCACCCTTATGGCGCGCTTCGATTAAAACCGCGTCTTTCGGGTGCAGGCTGGCCCACGCGCGGGTGATCCAGAGTGGCAAAGCCTGATAGCGACGCTCTTTCGCTTGGGTTTGTTCGGCCCGCAACAGCCAGTGATCGGCGTCGCTGGGCATGTTGGTAACCGATAGCTTCAGCGCCGATACTTCTGCTTTGTTAAGCGCATGGCGCCACGTGTTGCGCATGGCTTGGGCCAGATCAGGTAGGGGTGGCTCCAAGGACCATTCCACGACCTCCATCCCAGCGCGTAGCTGCCGGTAGCCGCATTGGCTAAGCGGACCAATAAAGCCTTCTTCTGCATTAAAAATCTTGGTCGTCATGCGCGGGGCCGGGGCAGGCAACATGGCGCGCGATCCGCGGGAAATAAGCCCGACTTTCAACCCTGCAAAGCGGCGCATCAACATGTTGCCATGTTCGGTTTCAATGACGTCCTTACCGCCTGCGCGCAGGCAGGCGGAGAAATGCGGGTGTTGTTGAAGTGGTCTGAGCATGGGCGCAACTCTGTGCCCATGATGGTTAAACTGAGGTTAACCTAATTTCACCAAAGCGTGCCGTTTCTTGCCAGCTGAAAGCTTGATCGGCTCGGCCAAATCATTCGGTGCCATAAACAGCCCGGCATCGGTCAGATCCGCATCATTCAGTTTGGCGCCGCCCTCCGCAATAAGGCGTTTTGCTTCCTTGCCTGAGCCGGCAAGACCAGAGCGTACGATCAGCTGCACCACGGAAATCCCGTCGCCCAACTCGCCCGCGTCCAAAGTCAGTGTGGGGAGATCATCACCGGTGCCGCCCTTCTCGAACACCTCACGCGCTGTCGCTTCGGCGGCCTGCGCCGCGTCCGCCCCGTGCAAAAGCGTTGTCACTTCATTGGCGAGGATGATCTTGGCCGCATTGATCTCGGACCCTTCGAGCGCGCCCAAACGGTCGCATTCAGCCACATCCAACTCAGTGAATAGCTTCAGGAATTTGCCAGTATCCGCGTCCGTGGTGTTGCGCCAGAACTGCCAGAATTCGTAAGGCGAAAGCATGTCGCCGTTCAACCAGACAGCGCCACCCTGTGACTTGCCCATCTTGCGCCCGTCGCTGGTGGTTAGCAACGGTGTCGTCAGCCCATAAATCTCATGATCCAAGACGCGCCGTGTCAGGTCAATGCCATTGACGATATTGCCCCATTGGTCTGAGCCACCCATCTGCAGCAAACAGCCGTAACGCCGGTTCAGCTCAAGGAAGTCGTAGGCTTGCAGGATCATATAGTTGAATTCCAGAAAGCTTAGCGACTGCTCCCGGTCGAGCCGCGATTTGACGCTTTCAAAGGACAGCATCCGGTTGACGGAAAAATGCCGCCCGATATCGCGTAAGAATTCTAGGTAGTTGAGACCGTCCAGCCATTCTGCATTGTTGAGCATAATCGCATCAGTAGCCCCTTCGCCGTAGCTGAGGTATTTCGCAAAAACCTGCTGCATCCCGTCGATATTGGCTGCAATCGCTGCATCATCGAGCAAAGGGCGTTCATCCGCCCGAAAACTTGGATCGCCCACTTTCGTTGTTCCGCCGCCCATCAGGGTGATCGGCTTGCCGCCTGTTTTTTGAAACCAGCGCAGCACCATGACATTCATTAAATGCCCGACATGCAGCGACTTGGCGGTCGCGTCATAGCCGATATAGGCGGGTACCACTCCTGCAATTAACGCCTCGTCGAGGCCCTGATAATCGGTGCAGTCGGCCAAAAAGCCGCGCTCGATCATCACGCGCAAAAATTCTGATTTGGGGTGGTACGTCATGTCGTTTCCGTCCAGTCTTTTGGCCACGGTATAGCCACCGGGCGGCATAAGGGGAAGCGGTGAAAATAACGGAGCCAATCTGGGCCTTGGGCGCCATGTCCGGCACCTCGTTGGACGGGGTTGATGCCGCTATGGTCTTGACCAATGGTGAGACGATATTTGAGTTCGGCGAAACAGGGTTTCGTCCCTACAGCGCTGCGGAGCAAGACGTATTGCGCGCCGCACTTGGACAGTGGCCTGGCCACGACAATGTTGCGGCGGCGCAAGAAGTGGTCGAAACAGCGCATGCGTCGCTTCTGAGCAAGTTTTCTGGCGCTCAATTGGTCGGTTTTCATGGGCAAACGTTGGCGCATGAGCCTGCCGGACGCGGCACACATCAAACCGGAGACGGGGCGCTGATGGCGGAGCTGTTACAAAAACCGGTGGCCTGGGACTTCCGCAGCAATGACATTGAACTAGGCGGGCAGGGCGCGCCACTTGCGCCTTTCTACCACTTTGCCTGCGCGCGGTTTATCGGAGCGAAAGAACCGCTGGTGATGCTCAATCTTGGCGGGGTCGGCAACGTGACCTTCGTTGATCCACGCAAGTCAGAACCGACCGACGACGGAGCGCTTTTGGCGTTTGATACCGGTCCGGCCAATGCGCCGCTCAATGATTTAATGCAGATGCGTTGTGAGAAACCTTTTGATGAAAACGGTGTGCTCGCGACTCGGGGAACGGTTGACGAGGGCAAGGTCGCGCAGTTTCTTAAGCACGCTTACTTCCACAAAATGCCGCCCAAATCGCTTGATCGGGACGATTTCCCGGGCCTTTTAGATTTGGTTGCAGATCTTTGCGATGCCGATGCGGTAGCAACGCTTGCGGCATGCGTGGCAGCGTCCGTCGCCCGCGGTCTGGAATATGCCCCGGGTGCGCCGACAGAGGTGCTGGTGACAGGTGGCGGACGCAGAAACCCCATTCTTATGGCTTTGCTGGAAACCTACACGAAGCTGCCCGTAAAAAAAATTGATGATACTGGCTTGAATGGCGACATGCTGGAGGCGCAGGCCTTTGGATTTCTGGCGGTACGTGTCGCCCGTGGGTTGCCTACCTCTTGCCCAACCACAACTGGCGTGGCGGCCAGCGTCGGTGGCGGGCGGATAAGCTACCCGGACAATAAGCTCTAAGCTTAGCGCGGGATGTCAAACCCATCCGCGGCCAGCTCAAACCCGTCGAATTGGAACCCGGGCGAAACAGTGCATCCTACTAAAGCCCAGCCGTCAGGCGCGTATGCCGCCTGCCACCAGCCTTTGTGCACCACCAATTGCGGAGCGTGGCCCACTAGAACATCAGACCCCAAAATATGGTCGATGGCAGGGCCTGCCTCAGATTTCGCAATCGACACGATCAGCGGCGATCCGGCATAGAAATGCCAAATTTCGTCAGCGTCAATACGGTGCCAATGAGACCGCTCGCCCTGCTTTAGCAGAAAGTAAATGCAGGTTCCTGAAGGCCGCCCAACGCCTGAGGCGGCCCAAGTCTGGCGGTACCAGCCGCCTTCTGGATGTGGGCTCAGTTGCAGCTTTGCGATAAGTGCATCGGCACTCATGCTTAGCTTTTCAAGATCGACTTACCTGCATAAACCGCGCTGTCACCCAGCGCTTCATCGATGCGGATAAGCTGGTTGTATTTGGCTAACCGATCCGAGCGCGACAGCGAGCCGGTTTTGATCTGCCCGCAATTTGTCGCAACGGCCAGATCGGCGATGGTTGCGTCTTCGGTCTCGCCTGAACGGTGCGACATCACGTTTGTGAAGCCCGCGCGATGCGCCATATCAACAGCGCGTAGGGTTTCGGTTAGGGTGCCGATCTGGTTCACTTTCACAAGCATCGAGTTGGCCGAGCCAAGTTTGATCCCTTCGGCAAGGCGTGCCGGGTTGGTGACGAACAAATCATCGCCGACCAGTTGAATTTTGTCGCCCAACGCGCCAGTCAAAGCGGCCCAGCCGTCCCAGTCATCTTCGCCCATGCCATCCTCGATGGAGATAATGGGGTAGTCGGCAACAAGTGCGGACAGGTAGGCGACATTCTCGTCGGAAGTCAGGACTTTACCTTCGCCTTTCATGTCGTATTTGCCGTCTCGGTAGTATTCCGTCGCCGCGCAATCAAGCGCCAGATAGATATCTTCACCTGGCGTGTAGCCTGCTTTTTCGACGGCTTTCAGGATGAAATCCAAGGCTTCGCGGGAGGAGGAAATATTTGGCGCAAAGCCACCCTCATCGCCAATGCCGGTCGAATAGCCGCCAGCTGACAGCTCTTTCTTGAGCACGTGGAATACCTCAGCGCCCATGCGAACCGCGTCGCGGATATTACCCGCGCTCACAGGCATGATCATGAATTCCTGAATGTCGATCGGGTTATCGGCATGCTCGCCGCCATTGATGATGTTCATCATCGGCACAGGCAAAACGCGGGCAGAGGTGCCGCCGACATAGCGATAGAGCGGCATCGTTGTGAAATCAGCAGCTGCTTTGGCTGCGGCCAGCGACACACCAAGAATTGCGTTCGCGCCAAGGCGCGCCTTGTTCTCGGTTCCGTCCAGTTCGATCATCAGCTCGTCGATGGAGACCTGATCGGTCGCATCCTCGCCAAGCAAGTTTTCAGCAATCTCGCCGTTTACAGCGGCCACGGCTTCCAGCACGCCTTTGCCCATGTAGCGGCCCTTGTCGCCGTCGCGCTTTTCATTGGCCTCATAAGCGCCGGTCGACGCACCCGACGGCACAGCTGCCCGCCCCATCGTGCCGTCTTCAAGGATGACATCCACTTCCACCGTAGGGTTTCCCCGGCTGTCAAGAATTTCGCGTGCGTGAATGTCAATGATCGTGCTCATGGGAGGTCGTCCTTACGTAAAGAAATCCGGTTGTGGCGGGTATAAGCGGGAAGTGTGACGGGAGCAAGAAGGCCTCCGTTAGCGATAACATTGGCTGTTTGGAAATGCGTTTCTTGGGTTCGAAACTAGTATAACAGCGGCACTGCCAAACCGTGATTTTTAAAGTTTTAGCTGAAACTGGGTAAATAACCCACTGTAATATTGATGCAAAATTCTTGGAAACGACTAGAAGTGTAAGAGGTGTAAATAAATTAAAACCCCTTGAGGGAAGCAGTATGACCAGTGCCACTTATTCCTACGCGTTCGACGTGCCAACTGGCGTGGATGACGTCCAAATTGTAACCGAAGACCATTTTGGCGGCATCTATACGGGATACCGAAATTTTAAACGTTTCGAGACGGCGGACGCCGAAATCGGACTGACCTCCGTCCGTTGGCCAGGCGGCGCGGCCGCTGAAAACGCCAGTTGGTATGGCCTGGAATTTGACAATCTCGTGGACCCCAATTCCAATAAAATTGGACTTCGCGAAATGAGCGCTTTCGCAGTTGAAGAAGGGTTGCCGCTTAACATAATCTTGCCCACTGCTTCCTACGCGAATGATCATGCGTCGCTGCAAAACGATGTTTTGGCGCTTCTCGAGCGAATGGCGTCAGGTGAAATGGGGCCAATGCCTCAGGAGATCACATTCGAGATCGGCAATGAGTATTACGCCACATCTGAATTCCAGAATGACCCTGAAGCCTACGGCGATATTGTCAGTGTAGTGGCTCAGGCTTTTGCAGAATTCCGTAGCGAAAATCCTGATGCGTTTGAAGGCGTTGAAATCGACCTTGCGGCCCAAATCGGTAAAGGGAGTGGGGACAATAGCGCGATCCTGAACGCGCTTTCGCCCAGCGATTTGGCTGAGATCGATATGCTCATTTTCCACCGCTTTGGCTGGAACATAGAGGATGCGAATGCGCTGCAAGACACGGTTGAAGACAGCATGGCTGCGTGGCTCGATGCGGGTCTGCGCAGCGACTACGAAGCCTATATGTCTGGTTGGAACGTGGCGTCTTGGACGCGGAACGAAGCTTTGACGCAATATGAAAAGCAGATGCTGGCAGAGTATGGCGAAGTCGTCGACCGCAATCTGATTGATCTTGAGACCCGCAACCACGTTGATTTTGAGAGTTTTTGGCAAACCGGCGTCATCACCTCAGCCGCAGGCGCCGTCACAGCGACGAAATGGGGGTTGGCCAATCGCGATTATGGGCTCGCCCAAGCCGCAGCAATGATCGAGCTTTTCACGATGGGATTGGAGTTGGGCGTCGATGCGGCTGCGATCTACGGTGTCGACACGCCCTATGCTGCGCATTTGAGTTTTGGCGACGACGTGTTTGTCGGCGGCACCATGTTCCAGATGATGGCGGACTCGTTGATGGGCGCATGGGTGATTGATACCGATGCCGCAAATGAACGCGACGGCGAAATGAACATCCATGCCTTCGAGGATGAGGATCAAGTCATTTTGTATCTCTCCGCCGATGCTCTCGCATTGGGCTTGGAAGGTGGCATGGACGCCTCAATTGATCTTAGTGCTTTGGGGTATGAGTACAGCGATATTTCGGCCCGCAGCCTGACATCTATCCTCGACGCAGATTGGATGGAGATATACGGCGTTGTTGACAACGCAGACGTTGATGAAACCCCAGAGGGCGGGTTGTATGAGAAGGGCGTTATCTCAGAAAAATCGGTCCTGTTGGAAGGCGCACATCTAAGCTTTACCTTTGAGCAAAGCTATGAGGTCGTGGAGGTGATCCTAACCAAGTCAAACGCGCTAACACTTGTAGGAACTGATGCGGCCGATACGCTCACGGGTGGCGCGTATGATGACGACATCGACGGTGGCGCAGGCGATGATGTGATCGACGGCGGGGTGGGCGGCGCTGATACTTTGACGGGCGGGCTTGGCCAAGATAGTTTCGTCTTCACCAATGATGGCGCCGTCGGCACGGTGACAGATTTCACTGTCGGCGAGGACAAGTTAGACCTGCGCGGGATTGCCGCGGATATCGACGTCCTGCGGTTAGAAGTTGGTCTCGAGCAACAAATTCGTATCGGTGATACAGGCGACGATACATGGTTGTCAGCTTCTATTATTTTTGAACAAGTCGGCGATGATGTCGCCATCCGCCTGCTAACCAGTCCCGGTCTGCGCGAAGAAGAGCAGACAGAAGATATCGCAATGCTGACAGGGGTTTCAGCGTCCAGCCTGAGCATGAGTGACTTGATCGTATAATACGGGGCCGGTGCTAGCTCGCGCCGTCGTCATGTCGCTTGACGCCATAGAGCTCGAGCCGGTGGCCTTTCAGCGTGTAGCCTAGGCGTTTAGCAATGGCCTCTTGCAAGGCTTCGATTTCCGGGTCGATAAATTCAATGATCTCGCCAGTTTGAACATCAATCAGATGGTCATGGTGGTCGCGCTCAGCATCTTCATACCGCGCGCGCCCGTCGCCAAATTCATGGCGCTCCAATAGTCCCGACTCCTCAAAAAGTTTGACGGTGCGGTAAACGGTGGCAATGGAAATGCCCGGATCGCGTGCATTAGCACGAACATGCAGTTCCTCCACATCAGGATGATCCTGCGCCTCTTCCAGCACTTCGGCAATCACAACCCTTTGTCCGGTCATGCGAAGCCCTTTTTTGGCGGAACGCTCGATTAGTGTTTCTGGCATGTCTTCTCCATACTCACGGGCATTTAAGACAAATCGGGTACAGGGCTCCATAGCAAAATGCACCCCGAGCATTGACTTATCTCAACTGAGCGCGCATGTGACAAACATCTGAACGCAAGATGTGCTGCGTGAAACCTGCTGAACAGGTCAAAGCACCGCGATCCAGAAACGTTCCCATTTTTCACGCGAAAGGGTCCGGCGAAGCATTCGGCTCCGCACCCTATTTAACGCGACTCGTCCCCGAAACAGGGGCGGCATGGCATGTCTTGAAAGGACAGCAGTTGAACAAATTCGAAGCCTTGGGCGTGAGCCCGAAATTGGCCGTCAAACTTGATGAGAACAGTATAACGACGCCAACCCCAATTCAGCAGGAAGCGATCCCAATCATTTTGGGCGGGCGCGACGTGATGGGCCTTGCGCAAACGGGTACGGGTAAAACGCTCGCCTTCGGCTTGCCGATCATTCACAACCTGATCAAAATCGGGACCAAACCTGATCCAAAAACTGTCCGGGCGCTTGTGTTGGCGCCCACGCGGGAGTTGGCGGGCCAAATCCGCGACAACCTGAAAATGTTCCAAGGCGGCGGTCACCTGAAAATTAACATGGTGGTTGGTGGACTTTCCATGAACACGCAACGCAAGGCGCTAGAGCGCGGCACAGACGTGCTTGTCGCCACGCCGGGGCGCTTGATCGACCTGATGGAGCAGGGCGCCGTGAGGCTGAACGAGGTGGAATATCTCGTTCTCGATGAGGCCGATCAGATGCTCGATATGGGCTTCATCCATGCGCTACGCCAGATTGCCAAAGTGATCCCGGAAGAGCGCCAGACGCTGCTGTTCTCGGCCACCATGCCTAAGCTAATGGAAGAACTGGCTGCGACCTATCTCAATCACCCGCGCAAAGTACAGGTCGCCCGGGCTGGCAAGGCTGCCGACAAGATCACCCAATCGGTGCACTATATCGCCAAAGCCGCGAAAACGGACCTGCTGGTCGAGCTGTTGGACAAGCATCGTGATGATCTGGCGCTGGTTTTTTCGCGGACGAAACATGGCGCTGAAAAGCTCAAAAAATTGCTTGAGAAGAAAGGCTTCGCGGCGGGCTCAATTCACGGTAACAAGTCGCAAAACCAGCGTGACCGATCGCTGGCCGCGTTCAAATCGGGTGAGCTACGCATTCTTGTCGCGACAGATGTTGCCGCGCGCGGTATCGACATTCCTGATGTAGGCTTTGTTTACAATTACGATCTCCCCAACGTGCCCGAAAACTATGTCCATCGTATTGGCCGCACCGCGCGTGCGGGCAAAGAGGGCGAGGCGATTGCTTTCTGCGCGCCAGACGACATGGCGGAGCTGAAGGACATCGAAAAGGTCTTGAAGATGGAAATCCCGGTGGCCGGTGGCCGCCGGTGGAGCCCATCTGAGGAAGAAGACAAACCGAAACGTGGAGGCGGCGGCGGGGGCGCGGCCGCGGTCGTCCGGGGCAAAGATCAGGTGGTGGGAAGTCGGACGGTCAAAAGTCGCGCGGACAAGGCGGAAAACCATCTGGCGGGGCGCAGGACGGTAAGCCGTCCGGGCCGCCAAAGCGTCGCCGCAATCGTCGCAGGCGCGGGCAGGGGCCCAAGACCGCAGCCTAGGGCCCCTGAACAGTTCGGGGCGCCTAGCTATAAAGCCGCGGTACACCGAAGCTGTCATGGATCTCATTCACTGTGGCTTGACCTATCCCTAAGGCGGTAGCCAGCTCATGCAGGTATTTTGCCTCTTCCGGGTGGTCCGGTTCAATCGCCATTACGGACATTGAATAAACCTGGGTCTCCATGCCTTGTGGCGTGTCTTGAGCCAAAGCCCGCGCATCCACTGGCGCGTCCATCGCGTCGCGAACGAAGGCCATGTCCTCAGGTGTCGCATCCTCGCCGATGGTGCCCATCAAGGTCTCTCGCTCATTGGCGTCGATTTTACCGTCACAACGCGCAGACATGATCATCGCGCGTATCATTAGCCCGGCACTTTGTTCAGCGGGGGCTCTTCAACCGGGTTGTCGCGGCTCAGCAGCTCTTCGAGGCTGTTGCCATTGGATGTCTCACCGCTGCGCGTCGCGGCCATTCCGCCCAGCAAACCACCAAGCCCGCCGAGACCACCGGCTGCCGCACCGCTGCCGCCTAGGCTGCCCATGATATCACTCAAGCCGCCTGTGCCACCCGATTGGGCCTTTCCCAACGCATCGCGACCGGCGCCTTTCATGGATTCCATGGCTTTGCCAATACCGCCGGATTTTTGAACCGCACTAATGCCCTTGGCGATAGCGAAACCCAGCGCCACTTTCGTGGCCATTCTCATAAGTGACATAGAAATCTCCCAAACCTGTTTGACTTTATGTTGCCATCAATAAAGTGGCCCGGCTAGCGCTTTGATGGTTATAGCCACTTGCTGGCACGAAAGAGCAAGTAGAGCCCGATCCCGATGGCTGCCATGATGGCGCTGACGGCGACAAACCCGTGCGCCCAATCCGTCCAGGGCAAACCGCCGACATTCATCCCAAACAGCCCCGTTAGGAAGCCCAAAGGAAGAAAAATTGCCGCAAAGACCGATAGTATGTAGGAGTTCCGACCGATCTTATTGGCCGTGATCGCATCAAGCTGGTCGGCAACCGCGGTAAGCCTATCGCCAACTGCCAAAATTTCTTCGACGCTGCGATCCATCCGGTTCGCGCTTTCACGCAGGAGCGTGCTTTCGTCTGACCCGATTTGCGGTGTTTCAGGCGAGGCTAGCACATGCATAGCATCCCTTGATGGGATGATATGGCGACGCAATCGGATTGCTTTGCGTCGGGTTGTCGCCAAAATTTTCGCGTCGACATCATTGTGGTCGAGGAGCCCGTCTTCAATGGCGTCGGCCTCATCTTCGAGTTTCAGTGACACGTCTTCGATGCGGTTCGTCAAACCGTGGCAAATCTCAACAACAAGCCCCGCCGGGGTTGCCGGCGCTTGCCCAGCCTCGGCCAGTTTCACCAAATCATCGACTGCAAAAACTCTGCGAAAGCGTCCAGTGACGAGCAAGTTTTTGGTCATCCACATGCGCAGAGAAACCATGTCGTCCTCATCTTGTCCGGTGTTGAGATTGATCCCGCGCAGATTAATCAGGACTCCATCTTCAAACAGGTTTGATCGCGGGCGTGTTTCGGTCTGAACCATTGCAGCAGCTGGAATTGCGGGCAGGTGCTTGGCCATCCAATCACCCGCTGCGGCTGAGTTTACATCGAAATGCAGCCAGCGATAGGCCGCGCCATTCTTAGGGGTAGGCATGCTATCTTCCACTACGACGGCCCTACCGTCAGCGAAGACGTCATATCCACAAACAAGTTCCAGAACAGGCATAAGCCGCGTCCTCCGGTTTTGATATCAGGTGCCGCAAAATGTTTGTTGTACAAGTTCCTGCGCGTCGGGTGGTGCTTGCAAATCCGTGGCCTCTGATTGCGCCTCATAGGGTCGTGATAGGACATCAACCATGCGGTGAAACGGGGCCACATCACCTGCTACGCCCGCTGCAATCGCCCGTTCAATCTGATGATTGCGTGGAATGAAAGCAGGATTTGTCTTTTCCATGATTTGGGTGTCGGGTTTGCGCGGCTGCCACTTCGCAGCCCACGCATCAAAGGCTGTCGGGTCGACAAACTGATCGCGCGCAGATCCATCGAGCAAGCCTCGAAACGTCAGCGTGAAATCGGCTTGATTGTCCGCCATCCGCTCCAGCAGGTCTTGGACCAAAGCAATGTCGTCATCCGTGCCGTCTTCTATCCCGATCTTTGCGAAGAACACCTGCTTCCAACATTGCGTATAGGCTGGTCCGTATCCTTGAAGGACCTCTTGTGCTGCCGCGACGGCCTTGTTCATGTCTTCGTCAATCAGCGGCAAAAGCGCACTTGCGAGCTGCGCGAGGTTCCAAACCAATATTTCCGGTTGCGCGCCGTAAGCGTAACGCCCGAATTGGTCGATGGACGAGAATACTTTCGACGGATGGTAGGCATCCAGAAAGGCGCAAGGGCCATAGTCGATGGTCAGACCGCCGATATGGCAATTATCGGTATTCATCACGCCGTGGATGAACCCAAGTCCCATCCATTTGGCTACAAGCAGCGCCTGAGCCTCTACTACAGCTTGTAGAAACCCCAACGCGTCATGGGATGCGAGGGTTGGGTAGTGGCGTTCGATTGCGAAGGCCAGCAATTTGCTTAGCGCTTCGTTGTCCTTTTGCGACGCGAAATACTGAAACGTGCCGACCCTAATATGGCTACTGGCAACACGCGTCAGGATCGCGCCGGGAAGCCGTGTTTCGCGCAACACATCCTCGCCCGTGCTGACTGCAGCAAGCGCACGCGTTGTTGGCACGCCGAGGGCCGCCATTGCTTCGCTGACGATGTACTCGCGCATTACGGGACCAAGCCAAGCGCGACCGTCACCGGCGCGTGAATAAGGTGTGGGGCCAGAACCTTTGAGCTGAATATCCCAACGCGCCCCATCCGGGCCCTTGATTTCGCCCAACAGCAGAGCACGCCCATCGCCCAGACGTGGAGACCATCCGCCAAACTGATGGCCCGCATAAACCTGCGCAAGAGGATCGGCGCCCTCTGGCATCGCATTGCCAGATAACATGTCGAGCCCGGTTTCGCTCGTGAGCCAATCGGGGTCGAGACCGATCTCATTCGCAAATCCGGTATTAAGCTTCAATAGCGTTGGTTTTGCGACGGGCGTGGCTTGCTGTTTGTTAAAAAATCGTTCCGGCAATCCGGAATACTGGTTGTCAAAATGCGGGGTCACAGCCGCGCGATCCGGTCTGTCAGCAACGAAAAGAACCCGTCCGCGTCCAGATCGCCCATAAACAGCGCATTGGGCGAGCGTTCAGTGACGCCCCACCAATCAGCGACTGTCATGCCCATGGTCAGCTCTGACGTCGTCTCAATTTCAACATTGATATGACGTCCCGAAAACAGCTCGGGCTGCAAGAGATAGGCGATTACGCAAGGGTCATGCAACGGCGCCCCGGCAGAGCCATATTTCTCTTTGTCGAAACGTTCAAAAAAATCTGTCCATTCTGCAACCATGCGCCCGGGTTCCGTCCCGAGCGCACGAAACGCTTCAACCCGTGGTCGTGTCGTCAACGCCTTGTGGGTGACATCCAACCCCATAACCACAATCGGAATGCCGGATTTAAAAACAATATCAGCGGCTTTTGGGTCGACATAGATGTTAAATTCCGCAGCCGGGGTGATGTTGCCGACCTGAAAATACGCGCCGCCCATCAAAACGATCTCGGCTACTTTCGCGGCAATATCCGGCGCGCGTTCCAATGCCGCAGCGATGTTAGTCAACGGCCCGAGCGGACACAGCGTCAGACTGCCCGCAGGTTCTGCACGCAAGGTCTCAATTAGAAAATCAACGGCATGCTCATCTTGAAGCGACATCACCGGATCGGGCAATTGGGGGCCATCGAGGCCGGACTGGCCATGGACGTGCTCTGCCGTAACCAATTCGCGCGTCATTGGTGCCTCGCAACCCGCGAAGACTTTCATATCTGGTCGCCCAGCTAATTCGCATACGATCCGGGCGTTACGTTCGGTAAGCGGCAGTGGCACATTTCCCGCCACAACTGTAATGCCGAGCACGTCCAGTTCCGGCGATGCCAAGGCCAGCAAAATCGCAACAGCATCGTCCTGTCCTGGATCTGTGTCGATGATGATTTTGCGAGGCGTCATAGGGGGCGGACTTTCAGGTTGGTGATGCGGTTTTCCGATTTTCCAGTGACTTCAAAGCGGTAGCCGTGAAAGCTAAACACCTGACCAACCAATGGTATGGATTGCGCCTCGTGGATAACAAGGCCCGCTACCGTGTTGGCTTCTTCGTCTGGCAAGTTCCAATCGAGCTGGCGGTTGAGGTCACGAATGGTCATCGCACCTTCGATATCATAATTTCCATCAGCGCCTGCTTCGGGGCGTTGTTCATCTTCAATATCAAATTCATCAGTGATTTCACCGACGATCTCCTCCAGGATATCTTCCAGAGTGATCAGGCCCTGCAAGCCGCCATATTCATCCACTACTAACGCAAAATGGGTGCTTTGTGCCAAAAATTGGCGCATTTGCTCTTCAAGGGTGGTTGTCTCGGGCACAAAATAGGGTTTGCGCATGACTTGGGTGACGTCAAAATCTTCGAGCGTACCAGTCTCGCCTTTAGGTTTGCGTATCGCTTTGTCGACGGCCCGCAGCAGGTCTTTCGCGTGCAATACACCGACAATGTTTTCGGGGTCGTCGCGAAAGACGGGCAGGCGCGTATAAGCCGATTTCAAAGACTGATCTATGATGGCCTCTGGGCTGTCCGCGACATTGATAACCTCAATTTCGGAACGGTGAAGCATGATCTCTTCGACGTCGCGGTCATGCAAGTCCAGTGCGCCGAGCAGCCGATCGCGTTGCTCCTTCTGCACGACACCCTCTTGGCGGCCCAGCTCAAGCGCACCGGCGATTTCTTCATGCACCGACAAAATATGTGTGTCGGGGTCTGTCTCGACGCCAAAGAGACGCAACAATTGGCGCACCAAGGCGCGTACTACATTCACAACAGGGGCAAAGACCAAAACAACCAGTTTGATCGGTGCAGATACTTTGGCTGCTGCTGTTTCTGCATTGGTGATTGCGTAGGTTTTTGGCAAAACTTCAGCAAAGATCAGCACCAACAAAGTCATAACCAAAGTAGCCAAAGCGACCCCGGATTCGCCAAACAGCCTCGTAAACAGGGCCGTAGCCAAGGAGGTTGCAAGAATATTTACAAGGTTGTTGCCCAGAAGGACGGAGCCGATCAGGCGCTCATTGTCCTCGGTGATCTCCAAAGCGCGTTCAGCGCCTGCTGATCCTTTGTCTGCCTGCGCCCGAAGTTTACCGCGAGACGCAGCCGTCAGGGCCGTTTCAGAACCGGAGAAAAAGCCCGACATCACCAATAGTAGGATGATCGCCCCGGCGGTCAGCCAAGAGGCGGTTTCAATCACAGATGTAGGGTCGTCCATTTGGGGTGTTTTTCCGGCGCAAATGTGAGCTATCACAATGTTATGGGGCCAAGGCAGGTTTGGTTCAAGGGCAGGGCGATCTATGACGGCAGGAATACAACAGGATCTGGGCGTTCTAACGGGTGATGTTTTGCTGTTTGGCGGGCCTTATTCGAACTTGCAGGCGACCGAGGCTTTATTCGCGCAGACATCCCATATCAAACAGAAAAACCGCATCTGCACAGGCGACATGGTTGCCTATTGCGCCGACCCGCGCCCAACTACAGAAGTCGTCTTGGCGAATTGCGGGGCGGTTGTCGCCGGCAATTGTGAGCTTCAATTGGCCGAAGACGCGCTTGATTGCGGCTGCGGCTTTGAGGCGGGAACCGCGTGCGACATCGCATCAAAAAGCTGGTTTTCCTACGCCCGCGAACAAATGGCACCTTTGCGTGTCAAACTGGCCAGCCTGCCGCAACGTGTCACCTTTCGTCACAATGGTTTAAACTATGCGGTCATTCATGGTGGCGTAAGCGACGTATCGCGGTTCATTTGGGAAACTGACAACGATTCTGTTTTCCATTACGAAATCAATCTTCTACCGCCGGAAATTGATGTTGTTATCGCCGGGCATTCCGGCATTCCATTCTCACGCAAGGTCGGCGAAACAAAGTGGATCAATTCCGGTGTCATCGGAATGCCGCCGCATAACGGCAAGCCAGAGACAAATTATGTGATCTTGTCTAACGGCGGGGTTAACTTCCACACGCTGTCATATGATCACAAAGCCGCGGCGGAACGGATGATCGATGCCGGGCTGACCCAAGGCTATGAATTGGGGCTCACAACCGGATTTTGGCCGTCTGAGGACGTATTGCCGTTAAACATGCGTCGCTAGCTGTCCTCGGGGCCTGCCAGAGGATGGTTTTCTAACACCAGCTCTTTTAGGCGCTCATCCAATACATGCGTGTAGATCTCTGTCGTTGAAATATCGGCATGCCCTAGCATGGTCTGGATCGCCCGCAAATCAGCGCCGCCTGCCAGAAGGTGGGTAGCAAAGGCATGCCGCAACGTGTGCGGCGTCACATCCGCTGGCGAAACACCACCCGCAACAGCAAGTTCTTTGATGAGCAAGTAAAAGCGATGACGCGTCATATGTCCCGATTTGCCGCGCGACGGGAATAGAAACTTGGACGGCATGGCGCCTTTCTTGCGCGCAGCCTCGTCCAGCCGGTCACGGGTTTCGACCCATACTGCAAGCGCATCCCGCGCGGCGGGCGACAAGGGCACCATCCGTTCTTTGTCGCCTTTGCCGCGTACCAAGACCATCCGTGGGTCACCTCTTACGGCCGAAACAGGTAGGCTGACCAGTTCGCTCACGCGCATGCCGGTTGCGTAAAGCAGTTCCATCATACAGGTGTTGCGCAAGCGGTCATCTTGGCTACGGGCGGAGCTTTGAGCGGCACCCAACAGTCGGTCGACCTGTTCTAGGGAAAGCGTTTTCGGCAAGGATTTTTTGCGGCCCGGACCCTTCACCTGGATCGCAGGATTGTCAGCACGCCAACCTTCTTCATAGGCAAAGCGGTAGAGCTGTTTGATCGCGGATAATCGCCGGGCGCGCGTGGATTGGGCCAGGCCGGCTGTGTCGCAATCAATTAAGTAGTCTTCGACATGCGCGCGCGATGCTGTTTGAAAATCGATAGCTTTGCGATCCAACCAATGCGCCCAGTCGATCAAATCGCGGCCATAGGCGAGACGGGTGTTTTCAGCGGCGTCCAACTCGGCGGCCTGAGCTTCCAAGAACACCTCGATCCAGTTGGTTGCCCAGTTGGGAACCGCTCCGCTCATGCGCGCGGTCGCGTCAGCAGCATATACAGCGCTGTCTGTCGTGCGACGTCTTCGAGGCCAAGATGCACTAGGACAGAAAGCCCGCGTTCAATGTCAATCGGGTCGGTCCGCGCGCCATCAGCCATCAGCCCGATGGCTTTTAAGGCTGTTTCGCCCAAACGGCGCTCTGCAATCAGTTTTTCGAATTGAGCGGGCGGGTTGATCGCAGCAAAGCCAGAAATAATCGCGCTTTCGAGTGCGTCTTCGCTTTGTGTTGCAGCGGCGTCGCCTTTGGCGACGGCCCTCCAAAAGCTCGGCTCGGTACCGAATGTCGCGGACATGGCGATCTGTTCGTAGTCTTTTGACATAAGTCCGGCCCGCAACGCGTCGTGCCGGGCGGTGTCGTTCAAGTCCAGTACAGCAACTGTCGGACCAAAGCTTTGTGCGAAGGCATACTCCAACCCAGCGCTGCGCATCGCCCTCATTGTTTTTGGGAGTTCAAAGGACACGGCCTTCGTATCGGATTGCGCGAGGGCTGCTTCAAACGCCTGCACTGCGGCAACCCTATCCCACGCCCCACCGGAGGCCGCAGGCTTTCGTTCGTTGTACAGCGCGAATAGCTGTTGGTGTGGTATTGCATTGACGCGTGAGAGCCGCTCTGCGGCGGAGATGCGAGCCTTCCAGCCACTGCGATCCGACAATTCAGCATATGAGAATGCATTTGGCAGACCTGCTGGGCTGAGCGGCTCTCCGATTGCTTCATGCATGCGGAAATTCAGCGGTGTGATGCGATCGGGGATAGGTAATAGCGGCGCGCCCTCGAACAGCTCGGGGTCAAGGAACCGCGCTAATAGGTTAGCATCTTTCGTCGAAATCGCCCCGCTTTCTATCGCTTGTTTGAGCGTGTCGGCGGCTGTTTCCCAATCACCCTTGCGGGCCTGACAAAACACTTGGGCTGCGTAAGTTGGCGCGATATCGGGGGCTTGGGACATGGACGCGCATGCGCGGTCTTCCTGGCCAGTTAAAAGGCTCACATCGAACCAACGGCCGAAGACGGCTCTATGCGCCGGGCCTGCACGACTGAGAAGCGCTTCTGCTTGATCCAACGCACCAAGTTCTAAAAATTTGTCGACGCGTGCGAGAAATAGCTCAGCTCCGTCAGAGCTGTCAGCAGGGGCTGGAAGTTCTGCCAGTAGCAAGCGAGTCAAGAATTGCGCCAGGGGTGGCGGCAAATCGGTGCGCAGGTCTCTAATCTCGGACGCCAGTTGCGTCGCTGAGGAGCGTGACCAAAAATCAGAAGGTAGCCCTGTCACGCTTCGAGGTAATATGCCGACCGCGTCGAGTTTGGTTTGCCCAAGCGGCGTTGTCGTGACCGCTGAAACTATTGCCGATTGCGCAATGTCGTCTTGCGTATTTTGTGTGTCTGGCGCGTCCTGTGCGGAGACAACATTCGACAGCCAATCGATCGCTGAAAGCGGTGCTGCGCCTTGTTCCGTAGCATCAGCGGCACCGATCATAGCGCCGAGCGCAAATAAACTTGCAGATACAACTAAGGTAGGGGCGTTAATTCGCATCAAGCTCCACCGGTTGATTAACTTCCACGCGGTTGGGCGACAGGTCGCCAAGATAAGCGTACCCAATGACCGAAAAAATGCCCACCACGATCAAGAAAACCAAGAGCTTGATTAGCCGCCCCATATGCATTCGTCCTTTTGATGCTCTGCCTGTTCTGGAGCGATGCCGCTTCGTGAGCCCCGCCGCATTTATATATGGCATTTAGGGCGATATCACGCCATTGAAGCAACAGAAAAAAATTTGAGCGAGAGAATGCCAGCCAAATCAACCCGTTTGACCAAGCCCGTCGTCCTTGTCGGTATGATGGGGGCAGGAAAAAGTGCTGTGGGGCTGGCGCTGTCGCGCTTGTTGAATGTCTCGTTTTTGGATTCAGATGAGGCTTTAACCAAGGCTGCCAATATGAGCATTGCTGAGATTTTCGAACGCGACGGTGAGGGGTTCTTCCGAGAACGCGAAACCGAAGTGATTGATCGGTTACTGACGGGCGCTCCAGCGATCCTGTCAACCGGTGGCGGTGCTTTCATGGCGGAACGGAACCGGTCACTGATCTCGCAAAAGGGAGTTTCAGTTTGGTTGAAGGCAGATCTGGAGTTGCTCTGGAATCGCGTGAAACACAAAACCACGCGGCCATTGTTGCGCACTGATAATCCGCGCGCCACGTTGTCGGAGATTTACGATACGCGAAGCCCGATTTATGCGCTTGCCGACCTGTTTGTAGAAGCGCGAGACGACTATTCCATTGAGGAAATGGCTCAGGCTGTATGTGACCGATTGGTCGACGCGGGAATAGTGGAGGCAAAATGATGGAAAAACTGCGCGTTGAATTGGCCGAGCGGTCATATGACATTCTGATCGGGCAGGGCCTGCTGGCGCGTGCAGGTCAGGCGATCAGTGACCTCAGCGCGCCGGGGCGCGTGGCTGTTGTGACAGATGAAAACGTAGCTGCGCTTCATCTTGATGCCTTACGAACGGGACTGGCGGACGCTGGGTTCTCGATGGAGCATCTTGTTCTGCCTGCTGGCGAAGCCACAAAAAGCTGGCCGCACTTTTCACGCACGGTCGATTGGATGCTCGCCCAGAAGGTTGAGCGCGGCGATCTGGTGATTGCGCTTGGTGGTGGCGTGATAGGTGATCTTGTTGGCTTTGCTGCTGCAGTCCTACGTCGGGGCGTACGTTACGTGCAGATCCCGACTTCGCTTCTGGCGCAGGTCGACAGCTCTGTCGGCGGCAAAACGGCCATCAATTCGGAACACGGTAAAAACCTGATCGGGGCGTTTCACCAGCCAACATTGGTGTTGGCCGATGTCGACGCATTGGGCACCTTGTCGGAGCGAGACTTTTTGGCGGGCTACGGTGAGGTCATGAAATACGGACTGCTGGGCGACGCCGCGTTTTTTGAGTGGTTGGAAGAAAACGCACCTGACATGGCGGCCGGCGACGTGGAAAAGCGCATTTACGCGGTTCGGCGGTCATGTGAAATGAAGGCTGCAATCGTGGCGCGGGACGAAACAGAGCAGGGCGAACGCGCGCTGCTGAATTTAGGTCATACCTTCTGTCACGCGCTCGAAGCTGCGACCGGTTATACCGAACGGCTGCTGCACGGCGAAGGGGTTGCCATTGGCTGCGCGCTTGCCTTCGAGGTTTCGTCGCGTATGGGGCTTTGTAGCCAGGAAGACCCAAGCCGCGTGCGTGCGCATCTCGAACAGATGGGGTTAAAACGCGACCTGCGTGACATTGAGGGCGAGTTGCCGCCGGCAGAGGTGCTGATCGATCTGATGGGACAGGACAAGAAGGTTGTGCGCGGCACACTGAATTTCATCATGGCACGCGGGTTTGGGGAGGCATTTGTGACCTCTGATGTTGACCTAGAAATTGTGAAATCTGTGCTTGAGGAGAGTGTAGCTTAACGGAGCCTGCTGGCGCAGGCGCTATTTGTGCAACGCTCTTTAGCTGACGCGAAACGAAAAAGGGCCGCTCTTCCGAGCGGCCCTTTTGCAAATTGTGCAAAGCAGCTTAACGCTTAGAGAACTGGAAGCTCTTACGCGCTTTGGCCTTACCGTATTTCTTCCGTTCAACAACGCGGCTATCGCGGGTCAGGAAGCCTGCCGCTTTCAGCGCACCGCGCAGGCTTGGGTCATAGAGCTGCAGCGCTTTCGAGATGCCATGCTTAACCGCACCGGCCTGACCGGACAGGCCGCCGCCTTTTACAGTCGCCATCACGTCGAACTGGTCTTCAGTACCAGAGACAGTGAAAGGCTGGCGAAGGATCATCTGCAGCACGGGGCGTGCAAAATATGTGTTTTGCTCTTTGCCGTTTACTGTGACCTTGCCTGAGCCTGGTTTGATCCAGACACGGGCAACAGCGTCTTTCCGTTTGCCGGTCGCGTAGGCGCGCCCCAGCTCGTCACGGACAGGCTCACGTGTGATTGCAGCCGATACGGTCTCCGCGGCGCTTGGCGCTTCAGCCAGCTCAGCAGTGTCGACGACGTCTTTCAGATCGTCGAGGGATTTTACTTCATCAGCCATCGTTATGCGCTCCGCGTGTTTTTCGGGTTCATGGCTTTGACGTCCAGAACCTCAGGAGATTGTGCTTCATGCGGGTGCTCTGCACCTGCGTAGACGCGAAGATTTGTCATTTGTTGACGCGACAGAACACCGCCGGGCAACATGCGCTTGACGGCCATGGTCACGACACGCTCAGGGTGCTTGCCGTCCAGAATTTGCTGCTTGGTGCGCGACTTGATCCCGCCGGGGTGGCCGGTATGCCAGTAAAAGTTCTCTTCACGCTTCTTGCCAGTCATCTGGATTTTGTCAGCGTTAATGATGATCACGTTGTCGCCCATATCCATGTGCGGCGTGAAAGAAGGCTTATGCTTGCCACGCAGGCGCATAGCCACGATAGACGCAAGACGGCCCAGAACAACGCCTTCAGCGTCGATCAGGATCCATTTCTTGTCGATATCGCTTGGTGTAGCGGTAAAGGTTTTCATGGGTCATCCTCAGAATCTTTAGCCTTTGGGCAGCGGCCCGCAGGGATTGCGCTGTTCTAAGGGTTCTGGATGCACAGTCAATGCATTGCGTCGTGTTTTAAATGTTTGAAAACAATAGTTTAAAAATAAGGTAATATAATACCCCAAATTATGAGGACGGAATTGAGTAAGTCAGAGACGCCCGCGCGACATATTTCTCGGGTTCTGCCTCAGAATAGAGGCGACCTTCAGTAACGGCCAAGGTGCGACCAAGCTTTAGAAGCTCCATGCGGCACAAGATACGGCCTGGCGCAGGTTTGCGCATGAAATCAATCGAGCAGTTTGTCGTCACCGCCAATGCAACTGGGCCCAGCCGGGAAAGAATACAAAAATAAGCGCAAACATCCGCAAGGCCAAACATTGAAGGCCCAGAAACAGTGCCGCCGGGGCGCAGATGTTTTTGCGATGCCGAAAGTGCCATTATGACATGTCGTTCGCTTACTTCGACGAAATCAAAATCATCGGCGACCTGCGTGAACTCCTGATCCAGAAACACCTCAAGATCATCCGCCGTCATTTTAAGTGTCATGACTTTCCTTCATCGTAACTTCACGGTTAACTAAGCCCAAAGATTGAGGGGCTTGCAATATGGACGACGCTTATCTTTTGCGCGACGATCGTGATGGCGTTGCGTGGCTCACGATGAACCGTCCTGAAAAGTTGAACGCTTTGTCGGATGAAATGTTGGCGGCGTTGCAGGCGAGCTTTGATGAGATTGCGCAGAGCGCTGACATTAAGGCGGTGGTCTTGCGCGGCGCAGGTAAGGCCTTTTGCGCGGGTCACGATCTAAAGCAAATGACGGCCGCGCGACAGGCAGAGGATGGCGGCGCTGCTGCGTTCAAGGACTTGTTTGACCGATGTGCGGCCATGATGCTGACGATCAAGAAAATGCCGCAACCGGTCATAGCCTCAGTCCATGGGATCGCAACAGCAGCAGGCTGCCAGCTTGTGGCATCTTGCGATTTGGCGGTCGCGGAGGAGGGGACGCGTTTTGGCGTTAACGGCGTCAATATTGGTCTGTTTTGCTCAACGCCAATGGTTGCTTTGTCGCGCAACATTCACGCCAAACAGGCGTTCGAGATGTTGGTCACAGGCGAGTTTGTCGACGCCGCGCGTGCGCGAGAGTTAGGTTTGATCAACCGGGTCGCGAGCAATTTGGAGGATGAGACGGATGAGTTGGCGCAGATCGTCGCATCAAAACTGGGCGTCGCAGTCCGCTACGGAAAATCCGCGTTTTACCAACAACTCGAAATGGGTCAAAGCGATGCATACGCTTTTACTGGCGATGTCATGGTCGCCAATATGGCCGAACGGGATACGGAAGAGGGGATAGCAGCATTTTTGGAAAAACGCCCGCCGAACTGGGAGGTCTAACTGCCCAAAATCTTGCGAACGTAGTTTTTTGTCTCTTTGAAGGGCGGCACGCCGTTGTATTTCTCAACTGCTCCAGGGCCGGCATTGTAGGCCGCAAGGGCAAGTCGCCAACTGCCAAACTTACGATACATCTGGCGCAGATAGCGTGCGCCGCCTTCCAGATTCTGGTTCGGGTCATGCGGGTCCACGCGCAAAGTGCGCGCGGTTTGGGGCATCAATTGCGCAAGGCCAATCGCGCCTTTGTGGGAACGCGCGCGTGGATTGAATCCGCTTTCCTGTTGGACAAGGCGCAAGAACAAATCCTCGGGAATACCATGTTTTCGCGCCGCTGACTTGGCGGCGTTCAGATACACGCCCCGGTAGCTTCCGCGATAACGTGGGATGCTGCTGGCCCCGACAGTGTAGTCTTTCTTACCGGGCGTATATTTCGTCGAGGCTTTGTATTGCGATGACAATCGGCCATCCAGCAGCCGCGATTGCGACTTGAAAACCCGGTCGCGAGCAGAGCTTGAACCTGAGCCGCTGACACCATCTGCGAATACCGGTGCGCTAATCACAGGTCCCATCGTCAAAGCCATCACCAACAGCACACGCATCTTGAAACCGACCCACCTATTCCTGTTGAGCGCAATATAGCGATTTGTGCGAAAGGGACCAGTCCCGGCGCTATGACAGCAGATTTTGCGCCTTGGGCACTGTTTGTTAACCATCTCTCGCTGTATCTAGAGGTCTAAACTGAGATTCGGGAGAGGTCCAATATGGCTGGTTCGGTTAACAAAGTAATTCTTATCGGCAATCTTGGGCGCGACCCTGAGGTCCGTACATTCCAAAATGGCGGCAAAGTATGCAACCTACGCATCGCAACCTCCGAGACTTGGAAAGACCGCAATTCGGGCGAACGGCGCGAACGGACCGAATGGCACTCGGTCGCTATTTTTTCAGAACCTCTGGCGCGTGTCGCTGAGCAGTATTTGAAAAAAGGCTCTAAAGTATATCTTGAGGGCCAGCTTGAAACCCGCAAATGGCAAGATCAATCCGGTCAGGATCGCTATTCAACTGAGGTGGTTTTGCGGCCTTATACGTCGACACTGACCATGCTCGACGGGCGCGGCGAAGGCGGCGGCGGTGGATCCTACGGCGGCGGCAATCAAGGCGGCGGTTATAGCGATGATCCGATGGGCGGCGGCGGAAGTCAGGGCGGCGGATCGTTTGGCGGCGGGGCTCAAGGCGGCGGGTCCAGCGATCTCGACGACGAAATCCCGTTCTAATCAAAGCGGGGCCTTGCCCCTTTTGAGCATTCGTTTCAAACTCACCCCCGGAGCTGAACCCCGGGGGTCACAACATCGCCAAGTCACTGGATATAGAGGCCAAAAGAGGCCTGCTGTTGGTGTCACCCACAGCCGTATATGTCTTGTTGCTACTTGCGGCACCCTTGGCTGCCGTCCTGACATTTAGCTTTTGGACGCAAGACTTTCTGACGATAGACAAGACCCTGACGCTCGCAAACTATCGGGAGGCTTTCTCGGAACCGCTCTACCGTGTTCTGATGGTCCGCTCACTGATTATTTCGGGTGTCGTAACGGTCGTGACCGTCGTACTGGCTTTCCCGATAGCCTATTTTGTCTCTTTCTATGTCGAGCCTTCGCGCAAGGCACTTTGGATCTTTTTGATCACCATTCCGTTCTGGACCAGCTACCTGCTGCGTGTGTTCCTTTGGAAAGTGATTTTGGGCTTCAACGGTGTATTGAATTCAGGGCTCTTGTCGTTAGGTTTGATCGACGAGCCGATCACCTTTATCCTGTATAACGCCAATGCGGTCGTGATCACGCTCGCGCATGCTTTTGCGCCTTTCACCATCCTGCCGATATACGTAGCGCTTGAGAAGATTGACCGTTCATTGTTGGAAGCGTCACGCGACCTTGGCGAAAACCGATTGACCACGTTTTTCCGCGTCACCTTGCCTTTGGCGATGCCCGGTGTGGTTGCCGCTACACTAATTGTGTTTATCCCGACCATTGGTGACTATGTCACGCCGCGCCTTGTCGGCGGGCCAAACGGTCTAATGATCTCGAATATGATTCAGACGCAGTTTCTAAAACTAAACAACGCACCGATGGGGGCGGCGCTAGCCATTTTGGCGATGTGCGCCGTGACAGCGATTTCGCTGATCTTCGTGCTGATGAACCGGCGATATCTGCGATGATGGGGCAAGCATGAAAGGCGGCTGGCTGCGCATCTATGCCATCGGGTATTTGGTCTTTTTGTACCTGCCTGTCGTGCTTCTTCCGCTTTTTGCGTTCAATTCCGGCACTGTGATGGCGTTCCCTCTGAAGGGCTTCACGACCGAGTGGTTTGTGCAGTTGATGGGGATTGAGGCGCTACATGGTGCGTTGCTGAACTCTGTCTTCATTGCCTTCACGACGGCCTGTCTGTCAGTAATACTTGGCATTTGCGCGGCGCGCGCCTCGACCCGGTTCAGCTTTCCGTTCAAGGCGCCAATCATGGGGGCGATCATGGTGCCACTGGTCTTGCCCGAAATTATCGTTGCCGTCTCGTTGCTCGTCGTCGTCGTGCAGGTTTTGGGCTTGCCACTCTCCGCCTGGACCGTTGTCGCTGGGCACACACTGATCTGCACCCCCTTTGCTATTGCGATTTTGACTTCCGCTTTCAAAGGCCTCGACCAGTCCTTGGAAGAGGCCGCAGTTGATTTGGGCGAAACGCGATGGGGGGCATTTACTTCGATCATTCTGCCGCTGGTCAGCCCCGGTATCGTCGCGTCATTTTTGATTTGCTTCACGATCTCGCTCGACGAGTTCATTATTGCGTTCTTCCTGACGGGTGCTGAACCCACCTTGCCGGTCTACATTTGGAGCCAGCTGAGGTTTCCAACCAAAATCCCAGCCGTGATGGCATTGGGCACACTGATGCTGGTGGCATCGTTGATTATTTTAAGCGTCGCTGAATACTACCGGCGACGGGGCGTTGCCCGCGTCGGCGGCAAAGATAGCGGGGGCTTTCTGTGAGTATTATTTCCCTCAAAGGTATCGAGAAATTCTATGGCGACTATCATGCGCTGCGTGGAATCGATTGTGAGATCGCGGAAGGTGAGTTTTTCTCCCTTTTAGGCCCGTCTGGCTGCGGCAAGACCACCCTTCTGCGGGTTATCGCGGGATTTGAAGATGTCTCCGACGGGACAGTTGTGATCGCTGAACAAAACATGGCTGGCGTTCCTGCCAATAAGCGGCCCACAAATATGGTGTTTCAAAGCTACGCCATATTCCCGCATCTCAGCGTAGCAGAGAACGTGGGCTAC
This sequence comes from Litoreibacter sp. JB4-2, assembly GCF_055693445.1. Taxonomy (NCBI): domain Bacteria; kingdom Pseudomonadati; phylum Pseudomonadota; class Alphaproteobacteria; order Rhodobacterales; family Roseobacteraceae; genus Litoreibacter; species Litoreibacter sp. JB4-2. The sequence goes on along the minus strand of NZ_CM146334.1, from coordinate 613,593 downwards.
GGTTTGCGCAAAGCGCGCCTGCCTGCATCTGTGCTTTCAGAAAAAGTCGAAAACGCCCTAAAAATGGTTGGGCTCGAAGGGTTCGGCGCACGCAGCTCGCATGCGTTATCGGGGGGCAGCGCCAACGGGTTGCTCTTGCTAGAGCGCTGATTTTGGAACCAAAGGTCTTGCTTCTGGACGAACCGCTTTCCGCGCTGGACAAAAAGATGCGTGAACAGATGCAGACCGAACTGCGCCGCTTGCAACGGCAAGTTGGGATCACATTCATTCTGGTTACCCATGATCAGGAAGAAGCGTTGATCATGTCGGACAGAATTGCAGTGATGTTTGAAGGCGAAATCGCGCAGCTCGCGAGCCCGCAAGAGCTGTATCGCCGACCCGTGACGCGGCGTGTCGGTGAATTTATTGGCGTTATGAATTTTCTGGACGCGCGCCAGATCGACACTGGCAGCTCAGACATACGCTTCGATGTGGACGGGCTTGGCGAGGCACGGATTAACCCCGAACAACTGCCGCGCGATGCGCGTGCATTCGCGCCTGTGGTCGGGCTGCGGCCTGAGGCATTGACGATTGTCTACGACAGCGCCGAGAAAAACGTGGTCGCTGGTGAGGTTGTTGACCTCAGCTACTACGGCGACATGACCTATTATGAGGTACGTCTAGAAGGCACCACGACCCCCGTGACCATTTCTATGAAAAACCTGACAAGCCGCCCCGTTCTGGAACGCGGGGCGCAGACGCGGATCAGTTGGGACGAAGGGTCGCTCGTCGTCTTTTCGGCTTAGCCGTATTCCAGTTCGCGCGTCTCTTCGATATCGAGAGTTTCTTCAACGCTTGGCTTGGGCAGCGCTAAGCGTTTCGAATTTATCTCAAGCGCGGATCCGGTCATGCTGGCGACGCCTAACGTTTTGATCAGATCGAGCGGCATATCTTCGCCCAGGATCGAATAGAGCGACGGCAGCAATTCATAAAGTTCGTAAAGGTCGCCGTCTTTGCGCGATGACAGAATGATAGTCGAAACATATGGGCTATGACGCTCCGCGGACAGGGCCACGGAATGCGCAAGCTCATCTTCGATCCGTTCTGACATGATCAGCAAGTCGAGCGCGCCGCGTCGCGCAAAGGCAAGCCCGCTTTCAATTTCCAAAGCGGTGAGGACATGAAACCCCTGTTTCAACAGGGCAAAGGACAGGTTGGTCTGAAACGTAGCATTTTCGTGGACGATCAAGGCACGCATGGCAGGGCTCCCAGGTTGGCTCGCCCGATCACTGTCTCTGAGTCGTTCTAACGCTTTCCTAAAATTTGTAGGGTTTTTGATAGAATTCCGACTTATCCCGAGAAATCTCAGCTATCGGGCCGGATCAAACCTAAACCGCGCAGGTAAATGCCGATCCCGGTCTCCAATAAATCCTCGGGCGGGAAGGGAGTTTTTGCCCCGGGCGTGCCGCGTGCAAATAGCTCGACGACGCCGTGACTCATCGCCCAAATATGGGCTGAGAACATGGAAGGAGGCGGGCGTTTGTCTGCTGGGATATGCTCTGACAAAGCGGTCGCTGCGCGTTCTAAGACACCGCTGGACCGTTCGGCGGCGCGCGCCAGATCAGCATTGGATTGAAGCGACAATCCGCTTTCGAACATCGCAACATAGTGGCCTGGAAACTTGCGCGCAAAGGCAAGATAGGCGCGACCTGTCGCCTCAAACGCGGCCAAAGCGGAAGGGTGGCCATCGGCATACGCATGTTCCATCAGATCGCCAAAGATGCGGTGCCCCTGCAAAGCGCATTCGGCAATCAGGCTCTCGCGCCCGTCAAAATGGCGATAGACGGCGGCTGGCGTAACTCCTGCCGATTTCGCCGCCTCGGCCACGGTGAACCCTTGCGGGCCCTTTGCTTCGATCAATTGCAATGCTGCGTCAACGAGCGCTTGCTTGAGATTGCCATGATGATAGCCGCGTTTAGGCATGCCAGATATCTGGGCCTCCGCAAATCTTCGCATCGGGGGCGTCAAGCAGTTTGTCGTCGCGCCCTTTGTATTCAGAGGTCCATAAAACGGTCTTGAGTGCCGCAATGCGCGCCCGCCGTTTGTCATCTGTGCGGATCACGGTCCATGGCGCATGTGCAGAATGCGTGCGCTCGAACGTCTCGGCAATCGCGTCGGTATAGGCGTCCCAACGGTTCAAACCTTCAACGTCAATCCAGCTGAGTTTCCACTGTTTCAATGGGTCTTTCTCTCGGTCAAGAAAACGGCGCAGCTGTTCTGCCCGACCAACATTGAGCCAGAGTTTGACCAGTGTGATGCCTTCTTCCGAAATCATCTGTTCAAATTGCGGGGCTTGGGTGAAAAACTTTTCTCTTTGTTTGTCTGTGCAAAACTCAAAAACCTTCTCGACGACGGCGCGATTATACCAGCTGCGGTCAAACAGAACCATTTCTCCCGCGCTTGGGAAGTGGTCGATGTAGCGCTGGAAATACCATTCGCCTTGTTCGCGGTCGGAGGGTTTGGATAGCGCAACAGTGCGTGTCACGCGTGGGTTCATATTCTCGCGCAGCCGCTTGATCGTTCCGCCTTTTCCCGCCGCGTCACGGCCTTCAAAGACGACGATGACGCGATCACCGGATTCCTTGATGTGTGACTGCAGCTTCACCAGTTCGATCTGAAGCGCCTCAAGCGTCTCCTCATAATCGTCCTTATCCATACGGGTGTCGTACGGGTAACTGGCATCAAGTATCCGGCCCTTCTTGGCCCCTTTGATCGCGTCGCGCACCGCATCTGGTGCAGTCTCCTCAAAGAACGTGCTTATCGCGCCGTCAAAGGGTAGGGACATGGAGGCTCTCCTGATCGTGGTCGTCGCAGGACTATGCAGGCTTTGCTTAACGCAGGCCAGCCCGAACTGCGGCGCGCTTGATCGCTGCCAAAGCAGCCGGTTCGTTCGCGTGATGGGGCATATGGCCGATCCCAGGCAGTTCCGTCAGGTTTGCGCTTGCAACTTGGGAGGCCAGCACCCTTGCATGTACCGCGATCGGCACTGTCGTGTCCGCGGTTCCATGGACGATTTCCACTGGGATTTTGATCCCAGGATAGTGTTTTTGCATCTCGACAATATGCGGCTTCACAAATCCAACCTGCTGCGTGGTTGCTTGCAAAGTGACCGTCGATTTCGACAGGGCGGGCCCCATATGATCGAGGTATCCTGCGGGCACTGGGTCGGGTTTGAAGATACCGTTCGTTGTGCCTTCCAACCGCTGCCGCGACGCAAGTGCCGACAAAGTCGGAACTAGAATATTGCGCCCCAAAAATCCGGTTGTGGTTGTGTACCAGCTGTCTAGCTCGCCTTGCCACTCATTCGAGACACCTGCGAGCAAAACCAGTGCGCGTGCTTGCTCTGGATGATTTAGGACCCAGGACAAGGCGACAGCACCGCCAAAAGAATGCCCGACTATGACGGCATTCGTCACGCCCAATTGCTTGGCTGCCGCCGACAGCAGGGCTGCTTGTTCGGCTGGCGTTTCACCAAGACCGGCGCGGTTTTCTATTCGTTCGGTATATCCGTGGCCGGGGCGATCAAAAGCGATAACGCGGAAATCGTCGGTGAGCTTTTCAACCATCGAAAGTGTGAAGTCGCGCAGGTTCCCACCGGCGCCGTGGATCAAGATCAGGTCGGGGCCGGCCCCTTCAACCAAAACATGAACCTGTGTACCATCAACATCTAAGAACTGACCGACAGGAGGCGTCTCGCGCATTGCGGTTGAGTTGTTGCGCAAGTGGGAACCCTCTACAAATGCGGCGCAGGCGCCGAGCAGCACGAAGACCGCGATGAGACAGAGTTTCGCAGCCCTATGCACCGATCTGCTCTAGATCGAATGGAGTCGTCTGGTAGATCTCGTTGATCCAGTTGCCGTAGAGCAGATGTGCGTGGCTGCGCCAGCGGTTATAGGGCTTCTGGCTTGGGTCGTCGTCTGGATAGTAATTCATTGGAACATTGATGGGCGTGCCAACGGCGATGTCTCGGTCGTATTCCTGCTTTAACGTGTCTTTGTCGTATTCAAAATGATTAAAGATATAGAGCGCGCGATGGGCGGGATCCTCAATAAGGCAAGGCCCGGTTTCGTCACTGCCAAGCAGTGTCTTCAATCCGTTTCCGGCAGCGTCCACTTCGCTCTGTTTCACCTCCGTCCAGCGGGAAACAGGGATCACACACTCATCAGAGAACCCGCGCAAAAACGGCGACGCCTCGTCTAGGTTGTTTTGTTTGAAGCAGCCAAACGCCTTTGCGTTGAGCATATGTTTGTCGATCCCGTGGAAGTGTTTCAGCATTGCCATTGCGCCCCAACAGACCCCAAATGTGGAATGCACATGGGTCTGAGTCCAAGCCATAACGTCGAGCAGCTCATCCCAATATGTGACCTCCTCAAAAGGCAAATGTTCTATCGGGGCTCCCGTGATCAGAAGACCGTCAAAGCGTTCATTTTTCACGTCTTGGAAGGGGCGATAAAACTCTTCCATATGTGCCGCCGAGGTGTTTTTGGTCTGATGCTCCGTCATGCGGATCAGGGTTAGATCAATCTGCAAAGGCGTAGCGCCGATCAACCGGGCAAACTGGTTTTCGGTCTGCACTTTCATCGGCATCAGATTCAAAAGCGCAATGCGCAATGGTCTAATGTCCTGCCGGTCCGCCTCGGCCAATCCCATAACCATCACACCTTCGCGCTGAAGCACGTCAAAGGCGGGTAGGTTGGATGGCAGGCGGATCGGCATCGAAAAATTCCTTAGCTTCGGGCTGGTTAGATAGGCCGCGCCTTACGTCTTGCCAAGGGTTGCTTCGATCAACTCATCGAGAAGCGCGGGTGATGTACATTTAGCGAGATCAAGATGCGACACGCTGATACCAAAATTCTCTTCAATAGCCCGGTAGCGCGGGTCGCGGCCAGAAATGGCGCGCGCATAGGTGAATGTCATGAAGTCGTTGGGATCGACGTCTTCTTCTTGCAGTTTGTTCGTGTCTAGATACTCGTCCCAGATCGCGCTCAGAAATTCAGGCCGGTAGCACATCGGTTTCGGCGCGCGCTTGAATCGGTGGATCAGTTCCGCCTCATGCTCTGGCGAGCCTTCAATACGCACCATCAAATGGTTTTCGGCTAAAGCGTTCAACAGCGCGTCGTCTGGGTCGAAAGGGTCGACCACTTCGCAAGTAGAACCGCCACTGTCGCACACAAAATTGTCGTAACCATATAGGTCCTTTGCTCGCGCGATAAAATGCGCCGTGTCATAAAGCGCGGAAACTTCGGCGCGGTGATGCTGGGCCTGCCGTTTTTGGTATTCCTCAAAGCTGAGACCACCTTTGGTCGGATCGCCTGGCTTGCCCAGATAGGTGGACAATGGCGACAGGTCCTCAAAAGTCAGGTTCGAAGCGATGTAGATTGAATCCGAGCGCAGCAGTTCCGCCAGAAACGGATCCTGCATGGCGCGGCGCTTAAAATTGTCGGTGATATACTCGCCCATGTAGCGCGTCCCGATGCGGTAATCGGCGGAGTAATGGAACCACTCACCTGAGGCACGCAGCATGTTGGAGACATGCGTCTTGCCGAGCCCAGACATCCCAAAAAACAGGATCCGTTTGGACGGGCTCGCACGCCAGTCTTTCGCTGAATTGTAAAGCATCGCACCGTCCTTGCCGCGTTTCGGCTTGTTAGGTAGCGCTGAAAACCGGGCCTGCCTAGGGCGGTCTGCGCAAAAGCGCGAAGATGCGACCATCGAGTACCAGCAGCCCCAATGCTAAAACCCCAAAGCCGATCAAGGCGTTTGACGACAATGCCTCGCCGAGAACAACTGCACCGAGGATGATCGCGACGGGAACGATCAAAAGAGTGCACAGCATCAGATTGCCCGACCCAGCCATAGCAAGGACGCGGTAATAGAGTAGATATGCTCCTGCAGTTGCGATGATGGCGTAGTATGCAATCGCGACAAAAGTGTCGATCTGCAGGTCTGTGCTAGGCACACCATCAATAATCAAAGCGGCCGGGACCATAATCAATGAAGCGCCGGTCACCATTCCTGCCGCTGCCATCTGCGGGGGTAAACCAGCCATTGTTTTACGCGCCCATGCTCCTGCAAGTGCGTAAGACACGGTGCCTGCAAGAACTGCCAATTGCGCAAGAGACCGCAAATCGAAATTGCGTAAGTTATCGAGCCCGATGGCAATCGTCACACCTGCAAAACCGATCAGCGCGCCTGCCAGCCTGTTGGCCGTTAGGCGTTCATCAGTGAACACCAGTGCCGCGACCAGAACCCCAAAAATCGCCGTTGCCGCATTGAAAATTGACGTCAACCCTGTCTCGATATGCAGCTGACCCCAGGCCATGAGTGAGAAGGGGATCACGTTGTTTAGCAACCCCATGACCAGAAACGCTCCCCAAACTTTTGGGTTTCTGGGAAGCGGCAACCCTTTCAGAGCAATATAGAGCCATAGGATCAAGGCCGCCCAGAACACGCGATGCGCCACGGTTGTGACGAATGGCACCTGATCCAATGCGACGCGGATGGAAAGGAAGGACGCCCCCCAAATGACAGAAAGCAGGATCAGTTCGCCCCAGGCGCGCGTGGAAAGAGTTTTTTGATCGGGCATGAGCGCTTTCTAGCGTGGCGCCGCACGCGACCGCGACCCGAAACATGCGCAAGAAACAAAAAAAGCCCCGCCAAAATTCGGCGAGGCTTTTTGTTCGTTTGTCGATGGCTTTAGAAGCTGTAGCCGACCTTTAGACCGACTGCGACGGCCTTGTTGTCGGTGAAGTTGCCCGCTGCCAATCCGCTTGCCGCGCTCAACGTGGTATCTGCATCGCCAATTTTAATGTAGCGCACACCACCGGTTACCTTGATGGGCCCATTTGTGTATGTGCCGCCAAGGCCAATGCTGATATTGCCATCTGTTGGCCCTAGGTTGGATGAAAACCCACCATTGGACTTTTCATAACCTAGCGAAACAGCACCTGACCAGTTTTCGTTGAACCTGCGGCCAACACCCAGGTTATAAGTAATCACGTCATTTCGGTATGATACGAGCGAGCTGCCGGTCGGGTTTGTCGCGCTGGTTGTCGCGATTCGGTAGCCGGTCGGTGATACGTCGAAATCGCTCCAATCAACCCAACGAATGGATCCGAAAAGCAGGGTATCCGCTGCGATCCCAGTTTGAAAATCCAAGTTTATAGATTGTGGCGTTTCAACATTTGTGACCGTGCTAAGCGGACCAGCAGGCCCATTTTCAACCGTGCCAAAAGAATGCGCAATTTCGGAAGAGTAGGTTAACGCCACCCGTAACGCGATTTCGGGACGTTCATAGGCTGCGCCCGCAACAAAACCTAAGCCATAGTCTTTGTCACCGCGCGCAGTGTAAGTGATACCTGCTGTTGGCCCCGCGGGTGCCACGATGAACGGGACATCAGCTTGTGCCTGAAAGGACTGATACCGAAGCCCACCATGAACAGAAAACTTTTCGTCAATTTCGTATCGCAGTAGGCCTGTTATCGCGTCCGACGTAAGTTCTGCTACAGAACCACCTGCGAAGTATCCTGTGCCTGTTGGATAGTTCACGTCGGCACCAAAGGGCTGATCGAAAATTAGAGAAAATGAAAGCTTGTCGTTGAATTGATGTTTATAACCTAAGCCAAACAGGGAATAGCTTTCGCTCATGTTGCCGCTAGAAGCACCCGGTGTTGGCTGTGCGGGGTTGGCTGCAGCACCAGCACCGACGCCAGACACTGTTGGCGAGACGTGGCCATAGGAAAATTCGACGTAGCTTCCTTCTTCAAAGATGATGCCGATATTCTGGCCGGAGCGATCAACGCCACCCGCGTGGGCGGCAACGCTCGACAGCGCAATCACGGCTGTTGATGTTGTCAAAAGTTTCATCTGAGTCCCTCCCGAAGACTTTTTCTTATTCTCACGCACAGTTAGCGTCCTGCCTTTGACTGCGTCAATTTGTGACCCTGCGTCAGAACGTTGTGACGTCTTGCACCGTGTGTTTTTCCGTCCGTTTCGTGGCGAAAACCCCACAGGTGCCCTTAGGTAACAATGGTTTATGAAACCTTAACGTTTCTGCGTTCAGCCGCAATATTAAGGTAGTTTGCGCCGAAAATGATACATGCGCCGAGGATAACTTGCCACTCCAAGAGCTCGCCATAAAGCCAAACGCCGATAAGAGCGATGACCGGTAAGCGCGCGAAATCGCACGGCATCACGATGGAGGCCGGCGCAAGCTGCAATGCGCTCGTAAGGCAGAAATGCGCCAGCAAACCAGTGACAGACACGACACCGACCCATCCCATGATCGTGGAACTCGGGAAGGCCACGTCGCCATCATAGATCGAGAAAAGCGTACCGAGGACCGCTTGCATCACAACAAGCCAGAACAAGATTGAGGTTATCTTTTGGGTGCGTGTGAGGATCTTGGTAAAAATGGCTGAGCCTGCAAACCCAATCGCAGCCCCTGCGGCAAGCAGCACGCCCGGCTCGATATTTGAAAAGTCGGGACGCGCGACAATCATAGCACCGGCGAAGCCCAAAATTGCCACGAAGATCCGCAGCGCTGTCAATTTCTCAGCCAAAAAAATGGGGGCCAGAAGCGCAATCCAGATTGGTGAGGTGAATTCCAATGCAACGACTTGTGCAAGCGGGGCTATTGCGATCGCCGCGAACCACAGGTTCTGACCTGCGAAATGTGACAGGTTGCGCGCCAGATGCAGATCCAGCCGCGTGGTTTGAATGTCTTTCAGCGTCCCGACAGCGGCGCCAATGCAAACGACCAGCACAATGCCAATAAAGGAGCGGTACATCATCAACTCAAACGTATCGAGTTCTGCCACAACGGCCCGCCCGGCGACAGCCATCGTGGAAAAGGACACAATCGCCCCTATCATCCAGATTGCGGCTTTAAAGGGCTGGCTTTGATCAGGGGCGGACACGGATAATTGCCTGTGGTGGTTGTTCCGGGCTGACGGTAGCCTTGGGGTTTAAAGGGATGGAATGCAATGCGATATCTTGTTCAGGTGCTCGTTTTGATTGTGTTGGCAACCGGTGCCGTTGCTGAAACCCAGCGCGTCTACCGTCAAACAGCTGAGCCGATCCTGCGCACCGCACACCAGTTGTTTCGTGACATGCCGCTTTTTGATGAAGCCATGGGGGTCGAAGGGCACTGCGGCGCCGACGCGCATGTCCATGCGCAAATGGCTTATTGCACCAGCACGAACTCGATCCTTTACGATCTTAGTACCGAGTTTTCGGAACGCGAATATTACGAACTGGCCCATTTGCTGGGTCATGCAGTCCAAGTGCGCCACGGTGTCGCTGATATCGCCCTGAAACAAATCCGCGCACGCCGTGATGAAGAGGCCAAGCTGCGCGGCTGGGTTACACAACAGGTTGAATGTATCGCCGGTTTTATTCACGGTGCGTCCGGCGCGGACCCGTTTGTACTGGCGCAGCACTACGACAGTGAGCCGTTTACTGGCAGCCATTGGGGGCGGAACCCTTTGTCAAAAGGACCACGGGTTTCCATCGGGCTGAAGACACGTCAGCAGTGGTTCGATATAGGTCGCAAAGGCGAACTTGCAGCTTGCGCGCCGGGTGAATTCGGGTCCGAACTGCTGCTCAAAGCGCTACGCTAGCGACTATTCCCACTCAATCGTTCCGGGCGGTTTCGATGTGATGTCATAGGTTACACGGTTGATGCCGGGCACTTCATTGATAATCCGCGTTGCGGTTTCACCCAGAAATTCGTGGTTGAAGGGGAAGTAATCGGCAGTCATGCCGTCAACGGATGTGACCGCACGTAGAGCACAGGCATAGTCATAGGTGCGCCCGTCACCCATCACCCCCACTGTCTTGACCGGCAAAATGGCAACGAAAGCCTGCCAAATGTCATCATAGAGCCCATGTTTGCGGATCTGGTCGATATAAACCGCGTCGGCCTCGCGCAGAATGTCGAGCTTGGCGCGGGTGATCTCGCCCGGGCAGCGTATCGCAAGACCCGGTCCCGGGAACGGGTGGCGTCCTATGAAGCTGGCGGGCAAACCTAGTTCGCGGCCCAAGGCACGGACTTCGTCTTTGAAAAGCTCGCGCAAGGGTTCGACCAACTGCATCCCCATTTTCTCGGGCAAACCGCCAACATTGTGGTGCGATTTGATTGTCACCGACGGCCCGCCGGAAAAACTAACAGATTCGATGACATCCGGGTAAAGCGTGCCTTGCGCCAGAAAATCTGCGCCGCCGATCTCCTTGGCTTTTTGTTCGAACACGTCGATGAACAGCTTGCCAATGATTTTACGTTTGGTCTCAGGGTCGGAAACGCCCTCCAACTGCCCTAAGAAAAGTTCGCTCTCATCGGCATGGATCAACGGCAAGTTATAGTGTTCGCGGAACATACCCACGACTTCGTCGCTTTCATTTTTGCGCATCAACCCGTGGTCAACGTAAACACAGGTCAGCTGCTCGCCGATGGCTTCATGGATCAAGACCGCCGCGACGGAACTGTCAACGCCGCCAGACAGGGCACAAATGACCTTGCCGTCGCCGACTTGGGCGCGGATCGCTTCAATCGCTTGTTCACGGTAGGCGCCCATGGTCCAATCGCCGCTAAAGCCCGCCAAACGAATAAAGTTTTCGTAAAGCGTGGCGCCGTTGGGCGTGTGGTGCACCTCGGGGTGGAACTGCACAGCATAGAAGTTTCGCTCGGCGTCCGCGGTTATCGCAAATGGCGCGTTGGGGGAGGTGCCATAGACTTCAAACCCCGGAGCAATCTGGGCGACATGGTCACCATGGCTCATCCAGACTTGTTCTTTGTCGTCTTTGAACCAGCCTTTTAGCAGCTCGGTTTTGTCCGATGACGGCGTGACATAGGCGCGGCCGAACTCCGCCGTGCCGTGGCCGCGTTCAACTTGGCCACCTAGCATTTGCATCATGACCTGTTGGCCGTAGCAAATGCCAAGGATTGGCACGCCAAGATCGTACACTCTAGCCGGTGGGCGCGGGCTGTCCTCATCAATGACAGAACAGGGACCGCCCGAGAAGATGACCGCTTTAGGCGCAAATGCGGCCAGAAAAGCGTCATCGACAAGGTTGAAGGGGTGAATTTCGCAATAGACGTTCAACTCACGTAACCGGCGCGCAATAAGCTGCGTCACCTGAGAGCCGAAATCGATGATGAGGAGGCGGTCGTGGCTTTGTTCTGACATGGTTTCCTCTACGATTCCTCACGCGAGACTTCAAGCCGGGGCAGAGGCCGTTTTTAGGCAGCTATGTCGCTTTCCCGCCTAGATGGCCGAATTTTGGCCGTAACCCGTGCTGGCTTGCCTGTATGACAGAACAGGGTTGGCAACAGGGATGGCACCAATGAGCGAAACAACAGCAGCACCAAGACGCAGAACGCGCGGCGGCGGCGGGGCGGCTCGGCGTGCGGAACGCACAGCTGTTAGCGTCGAAACCGCAAAATATATCGAACGTAATATTCCTGACTTCGAAGTCCTCAATGAGGAGGCTTTGGAAATTATCGAGGCAAATGCCGAAACGGTGCTGGCAGAGATTGGTGTCAATTTTGTCGACAATCCCGATGCCTTGGTCCGTTGGCGTGAGGCCGGCGCAGAAGTCGAAGGCGAACGTGTCCGCATCCCGCGTGGTTTGGCGCGTGAGCTTTGCAAAACTGCGCCATCAACCATCACCCAGCACGCGCGCAACCCAAACCGGAATGTTGAAATCGGTGGGCGCAATCTGGTAATCGCACCGGTTTACGGCCCGCCCTTCGTGCGCGACACCGAGGGTGGTCGCCGGTATGCGACGATCGATGATTTCCAAAAGTTCGTTAAGCTGGGCTACATGTCCAAATGGTTGCACCATTCCGGCGGCACAGTTTGTGAACCCACAGATATTCCGGTCAACAAACGCCATCTCGACATGCTCTACGCGCATATGTCGCTCAGTGATAAACCATTCATGGGCTCTGTGACGGAGCCAGAGCGCGCGCAAGATTCGGTAGATATGTGCGAAATCCTGTTTGGCGGTTTAGACGGCCGAACTGTGATGACCTCGCTAATCAACATCAATTCACCGCTGACATTCGATTCAATCATGATGGGCGCGTTGGAGGTCTATGCAAAAGCCAATCAGGCCTGCATCGTGTCGCCTTTCATCGTGGGCGGGGCAATGGCGCCGGTCTCTGTTGCGGGAACGCTCACGCAGGTTTTGGCAGAGGTCCTAGCCGGCGTAGCCTATAGCCAACTAATACGAAAAGGCGCGCCGGTGATCATGGGCGCGTTTGTGACATCGATTGATATGAACTCGGGTGCTCCGACATTTGGGACACCGGAGGCGGCACATATCACTTATGGGGCGGGGCAACTGGCACGGCGGCTGGGACTGCCCTACCGCTCCGCGGGGTCTTTCTGCGGATCGAAATTGCCCGATGCACAGGCAGCCTACGAGACGGCAAATTCGCTTAATGTTGGGCTGCTGGCTGGGGTGAATTTCATGCTGCATGGCTGCGGCTGGCTCGAAGGTGGGCTGGTATCGTCCTTCGAAAAATTTGTGATGGACGCCGACCAATTGGGCACATTGCACGGGCTCGCAAAGGGGGTCGCGGTTGATGAGAATGCGCAAGCTATGGATGCCCTGCGCGAAGTTGGGCCGGGCGGGCATTTCTTAGGTTGCGCGCATACGCAAGCCAATTTCAAAGAAGCGTTCTGGCGCTCCGATTTGCTGGACTACAAACCATTTGAAACATGGTCCGACGAAGGCGCGCGGGACACGCAAGCTTTGTCGAGCGCGCGTGTTGAGAAACTTTTGAACGACTATCAGCAGCCCCATTTGGACCCAAGTGTTGATGAGGCGTTGAAGGAATATATCGCAAAGAAAAAGGCGTCGATGCCCGACGCCTTCATCTGATGTGATCATATCTTAGGCGCGCAACGTCAGCGGCAACAAACGGCATTCGGCGATTAGTGCGACCAAAAGTTCAATATGTTTGGAGGCGCGGTAGCCCGCGTCGCCCGATTTGCGGGTCTCTTCTAGGGCTTCTTCCTGAGCGATAAGGTTTTCAACAATGGCTTTTGTTGCGTTGCGCGGGCTCTGGCCCGTCAGTCGTGCCAGGTCACGTGTACGATTGTAGTCGCCAATCCCAAATCGGGCGGCGCGAACAAGAAGACGTGGCCTGCGAAGTGTTGCGAGAAAGCCATTTAGCTGGTGCATTCGAAGTATTCCTTTTGAGAGCAGATATCAGTGTCCCGCAGAAATTATCTCCATATTTTAAAGCGTTGCGGCGCGGCGTGTGCATCGTGCGCAGTGGATAAACTTGTTTATAAAAAATAAACTAAATCGTTAGAAATAGCGTCGCGTTAACCAACATTAAAGAAATGAGTCGCAGTTTTTGCGGTGTAAATTTCGCGACGGGGGTTGCTGACAGATGGAAATTATTCCGAAAAATCAAGCGATAGAGGGCGTTCCAACTTGGGTGCCTGCCCCAGTTCAACGGTATTTGAAACATGTAGAATACGGTTTGTCGTTAAGAGATGTCGCAAAGGGGGAGGGCTGCCATGCCTCAACCGTGTTGCGTCAGGTCCGTCGGTTTGAAAATCGTCGGGATGACCCTCTTATCGACGAAGCATTGGATGGTTTAGGGGCCCTTATGCAGCCCTTGGATCAGCAAATGATTGAGAGAGGACAGACATCAATGAACGCCTATGCCCGACCCAAGGCCCTGCCTGACGAAGAAACCTTGGCCCGTGAGGCAAGACGCATTTTGCGCCGGTTGTGTGAAACGGGTGCGGTTCTTGCGCTTGCGCCCGAACTTGGGAAAGCGGTTGTGCTGCGCAGCCGCGCTGAAGACCCAGAAGCCCCACCCGTTCGTACTGCGGTGATCGACCGCGACATTGCGCAAGCTTTCGCATTGAAGGATTGGATATCCTGTACGGGCACCGGGCGCATTGCCCGCTACGCGATCACTTCCGCTGGCCGTGCTGCGGTGAAACGCTACCTCTCTGAGGATTCTGCGCGCCGCCGTGATCGGCCTGACGATCAAGTCGATTCATTTCAGGAACAACATATCGAATGGGGCACCAAGGATGTGCCGTCCCCTGACGCCTCCACTGGCAAGTCCGCGATGCGATACAACGTCGCCGAAAGCCCGTTGACCATGCTGTCACGGCGTAAGGACCGAGATGGAAAGCCGTTTCTTGATAACGATCTAGTTCAGGCCGGTGAGCGGTTCCGGGAAGATTTTGAGCTGGCGCAGATGGGGCCACGCGTGGCGCAAAACTGGGAACGATTCATGACCTCGGGTGACCGTGGCGCCTTTGGCTCCGACAATGGTGTCGCCGAGGGGCCGCGCGCCGCCCGCGAACGTATCACGTCTGCCCTTGACGATCTGGGGCCGGGCCTTGGCGACATTATCATGCGCTGTTGCTGCTTCTTGGAAGGATTGGAAGCCGCCGAAAAACGCATGGGGTGGTCGGCGCGCTCAGGCAAGGTCGTGTTGCGGATCGCGTTACAGCGCCTGCGTCGGCATTACATCGACAAACATGGCTCGGTCAGTGCGTTAATCGGTTAAGTCCCAGCGATCATATGGAAATAAGAAGGCGCGCCTAGTGTGGCGCGCCTTTTTCGTGCAAAGCTGCTATGCACTCCCTGTGCTTGCTCTCTCTAGGTCAACGCCCTAAGTTTGATGTAACCAAAAGGACGTATATATGGCCACCCGTGACCTGAAAATACCTGCGCAGCGCCACCCCGAAAAGGCGCGCAATCCCGACAATGTCCAGCCCAAAAAACCCAAATGGATTCGCGTCAAGGCGCCGGTCAGTGAAGGCTACAAAACGACGGCAAAAATCATGCGGGACAACAAGCTCGTTACCGTGTGCGAAGAGGCCGGTTGCCCCAATGTTGGCGAATGCTGGTCGCAAGGCCACGCCACCATGATGATCATGGGGGAGGTCTGCACGCGGGCCTGTACATTCTGCAACATCGCGACGGGCAAGCCGCCGGAAGACCTCGATGTGTTCGAACCGGGTCGCGTGGCGGCGGCTGTCGAAAAGCTAGGTCTCAACCATGTGGTGGTTACCTCCGTCGACCGCGACGATATCGAAGACGGCGGCGCCGAGCATTTTGCGCAGACCATCCGGGCGATCCGAAAACGGTCCCCTGCAACCACCATCGAAATTCTGACGCCGGATTTTATTCGCTGCAAAGACAGTGTGTTGGAAACTGTAGTTGAAGCGCGCCCCGACGTATTTAACCACAATCTTGAAACCGTGCCGGGGCTCTACCCCGAGGTGCGGCCAGGTGCCCGCTATTTTCACTCGCTGCGGTTGTTGCAGCGGGTGAAAGAGCTGGACCCGTCGATGTTCACGAAATCCGGTATCATGGTTGGGCTGGGCGAGGATCGTCAATCTGTCATTCAGGTCATGGAAGACATGCGCGCGGCAGATATCGATTTCCTGACGATCGGGCAATATTTGCAACCGACACCCAAGCACCACGCGGTGGACCGGTTTGTGACACCAGAGGAATTTGCTTCCTATGAAAAAGCGGCCTTCGGAAAAGGTTTCTTGATGGTGTCTGCAACGCCTTTAACGCGTTCCAGCTACCATGCAGGCGATGATTTTGCCCGGCTGCGCGAAGCGCGGTCGAAAAAGCTGGGCGCGTAGTGCAAGCCGCGCCAGAGGGCGATCTTACAATCCAAACCGTGGCTTTCCCGGCCGATACGAATTCGGGCGGTGACATCTTTGGGGGGTGGGTAATCAGCCAGATGGATATCGCGGCTGGTACCTGTGCGGCGCAACGCGCAAAAGGTCGGTGCAGTACTGTGGCAATTGAGGCGATGCGCTTTCACGCGCCAATCAACGTGGGCGATCTGGTGTCGGTCTACACGCAGATTGTGAAGACGGGACGGACGTCTATCACCATGCATGTAGAAGCCTGGGTCCGTCGTCAGCGGACTGGTGAATTCCTGTTGGTGACCGAGGGCGACTTCACCTTTGTTGCGATTGAAAGTTCTGGCAAGAAAAGAATGCTGCCTCCGTTAGACGAAACGGGTTAGGAAGCGATCTAGCGTCTCCGGCGATGAAATGTCGTGAAGGCCCCTTGGCGAAAAAGGGGCCTCAACCTGAGATCATGGAAGAAAGCGACGCCGCCAACTAGAAAAAGTGAACGTTGCCGTAGCACTGATCCGCCATGTAAGGCAGGTGCAGCGGTAGAATCCCGATCATGTCATAGAGCGGTTCGGTGATCACATTGTCGCCCGACACGGCCGCGGAGACGATGGATGGCTCCATAATGCTGCCCGTCGATACTACTGGCTTCGACCATTTCGGTGTGCCGAAAACCGATTGATGCAATCCCAGTGATGTCGAAATTGGTTCCGTTGCCTCCGCCAGTGGCTGTTGTTTGAAGGGGCACTGTAAATGTTTCCAATTGGTAGTGTGGTATTGGGGTGCAAAGGCGACGCCGCGCCAGCTTTGCGCGTTCTTTGCGCCGGGCCGCCTTTTATTGTTCCCGGTGGAGAGTTTTTTTCATTCGTAGAATGAAAGGTGGCGATGTCCGCTAGAAAAGCCGCTTAGTTGCGATCGAAAGCCCACCGCTACCGAGGCAGGCGCGGGACGCGCTCGGTCTTAGCCCAATCGGGCCACCCGATGTAGTGTTCGACGAAACCCACGGTTAGGCAGACTAGCAGGATCGCCGCGAAGAATTTTACTTTCGCAGGTGACGGCGGGTTGCGCACCCACATCGTAGCTCGGATCAGCCAGCGAAACCCGTTCACGTAAAGCGCACCTTGCCGATGAACGGCAGGTTACGGTTGCGTTGTGCGTAGTCGATCCCGTAGCCCACAACAAATTCGTCGGGGATCTCAAACCCGGTCCATGAGGCCTTTATATCCACCTCGCGCCGCGACGGTTTATCGAGCAGGGCAACGGTTTCCATCCGTGCAGGTTCACGCGCCTGCAGTAGCTTGATCACATGGCTGAGCGTGAAGCCGGTATCGACAATGTCTTCGACGACCAATACATCGCGTCCACCGATCTCCCCGCGCAGATCTTTCAAGATTCTTACCTCGCGCGAACTTTCTGTGCTGTTGCCGTAGCTTGACGCCTCCAGAAAATCGACCTCAACCGGCAGGTCCAACTCACGTACCAGGTCGGCAATAAAGACGAACGAGCCACGCAGCAGCCCGACGATAACCAACTTATCCGTGCCCTCAAAATGGTCGTGGATTTCACGCGCCAGATCTTCAATCCGGGCCGCAATCGACTTTGCCGAAATCATCTGGTCGATTTGATAAGGTGGATGTGACATGGAACCCTCTTGAACTTGGCGCTTTATGCAACGAAAAGCTTTCCCACGTCGAGTAAAGGTTTGTGAATGCCCACCCACTCTGAGACCCGCACGCTGCCCTACAGTGCGCAACAAATGTATGATCTCGTGGCCGATGTTGCGTCCTACCCGGAGTTTCTACCCTGGACTGCTGCCGCGCGCATCAAGTCGCGCGAACAGCAAGGCGAGGTGGAGGTGATGATCGCGGATCTGGTGATCAGCTTCAAAGTGTTTCGCGAGCGGTTCACATCAAAGGTCGAGATGTTTTCCGGCGAACGCCGGATCGAAACCCAATACTTGGATGGCCCAGTAAAGCACCTACGTTCAACCTGGGTGTTTTCCGAGATTGAAGACGGCAGTGTGGTAAGCTTCGACGTCGATTTCGAGTTTAAATCCCGCATCTTGCAGGGCGCAGCCGGCATATTTTTTCACGAAGCAATGCAACGCGTCGTGCGCGCCTTCGAAGCGCGCGCGCGCGAGCTTTACGGCTAATTAGGCAAGTTTAGTAGGTAGGCCGCGATTGCCTCACGGTCTTCTTGCGGCAATTGCGCTGTGTTCTCGATCACATTCACCATATGCCCGCCTGCGGTGTCGAATTCCGGCGTAAAACCAGAAGTCAGGTACTCCACTATATCCGCTTCGACCCAGCCCAAAAGTGCCGGGGTAATCCCGGGCACACGCCCCTTACCAGACGGATCAGGCGCCCCGGTCATCCATCGCGCGCGGTCAAGCCCGCCAAGCGCGTTGCGCGGCGTATGGCATTCGGCGCAATGGCCCAGCGCTTCAACAAGGTAGCGGCCTCGGTCAATTGCGTCTGTATCGGCCTGCGCGACCCAATCTGTTGAGGCGAATAGAAACTTCCACCCACCCAGATTGCGACGGATGTTGAAAGGAAACGCGACTTCATGGGGCAGGGATGCTGTATCGCTGACAGGCAGCGTTTGAAAATACGCCCATAAGTCGACGCCATCCTGCAACGTCATTTTGTTGTAACTTGTATAGGGGAAAGCCGGGAAATAGTGCTGTCCTTCGGGGGAAACACCTTGCGTCACAGCTCTCAAAAAATCCTGCTGTGTCCAGCTGCCGATTCCGTGTTCGGTGTCCATGCTAATATTCGGCGCAATAAATGTTCCGAACTCTGACGGGAACCGCTGGCCACCTGCGAGGACCAGCTTGGCTTCTCCGCTTGCGTCATCAGCTGCGTGGCAAGACGCACATCCTGATGCCGTAAAGACCAGTGCGCCGCTTGTAGCGTCACCCTCAAGCCCCACCGCGGCGTCAGCAGAGAGAGTATTTGGGCGTGTGATAACCCAATACACGCCAAGCCCGATCAGGGCGAGAAACACGCCCCAGCGAAAGAGTTTTCCCAGCATCAGGGTCTAGTTACGTGGGCCGCGATACGCTTTGTGGCATGCACCGCAAGCCGCGCCTGCATCGCCAATGCCGCCCTGCAAAGCTTCCAGACCATTGCCCGCTACGACCGCGAGCGAGGCCGCGCCGTCTTCCATCATTTTCAACTTTTCGGCCCAACCGGCGGCATCAGACCAAATTTCGGCCTTTGCGCGTGATCCTGGCACAGCACCCTGTTCCGTGCCTTCAACCCAATATGCAGATTGATCAAAAGCTGCGAGCGCTGCGAGATTGCTTGCTGCCACCGATGCTGTTGCGGGGTCATACTCAGTGGTTCCTTTGGCCATGTCGCCAAGGATCCCAAGATTAAATCCATAAAGCGACATATGTGCGTTGCGTGCGGAAACCGCAGGATTCCCGGCATGTCCGCCCGCAAGGGCGATGGTTGCTGTGCTGAGGGCTGCGGCTGCCAAAACAATAATCTTGTGGTGCATGAGACTCTCCCAAACTGTAAATTAATGTTTACAGCCTAGCACGCACCAGCCTAGGTCTGTCATCACATTTTTGAAAAACGTGGTCGTGCTACGCGCCGCGCCAAATCCAACCGCCGCCAAGTATCCGGCTTGTTCCATCCTCGTAAAACACGCAAGCTTGCCCGGGCGAGACACCTTCCTCAGGCGACAGCAGTTCAACTTGAGCTTCTGTCGCGGAAATAGGGCGGATAACCGCGGGCATCGGTGTCTTGGTGGAACGGACACGGACATTTACGTGATGCTCCGCGCAAGCGTCGAAGGCCTCGTCGCCCAACCAGTTGATTTCACGCACTGGCACTTGCCGCGTTGCAAGGGCTTCTTTCGGCCCCACGACGACATGCTTTTTGTCCACGTCCAGTTTGACGACATAAAGTGGTGTCTCCAGACCACCGATGCCCAAACCGCGGCGCTGACCGATTGTGTAGTGAATGACGCCTTTGTGGTGTCCTAAAACAGCCCCCTCCAAATCAACGATCTCGCCTGGATCACCGGCGCCGGGGCGCAGTTTTTCGATCACTGAGGCGTAGTCGCCGTTTGGCACGAAGCAAATATCCTGACTGTCGGGTTTGTCGGCAACGCTTAGCCCATATTTCGACGCAAGCGCCCGGGTTTCCGCTTTCGAAGGCAAATGGCCCAACGGGAACCGAAGATAGCTCAATTGATCGGGCGTGGTCGAAAACAGGAAATAGCTTTGATCGCGATTGGCGTCCGCCGCCGAATGTAGCTCGGGCCCCGACGCGCCCATTTTGCGCTGAATGTAGTGACCGGTGGCCATACAATCTGCGTCCAAATCCTTCGCAGTTTCAAGCAGGTCTTTGAACTTTACCCGCTCGTTGCAGCGAATACAGGGTACAGGCGTCGCCCCTGCTAAGTAACTATCAGCAAACTCGTCTATCACCGCGTCTTTAAAGACATTTTCATAGTCGAGCACATAGTGCGGAAAGCCCATATCTTCCGCCACGCGGCGGGCGTCATGAATGTCGCGCCCTGCGCAACATGCACCTTTTTTTGCAAGGGCAGCACCATGGTCATAAAGCTGCAAAGTGACGCCAACCACGTCATAGCCTTCTTCCGCCAGCATCGCCGCAACAACGGAAGAATCAACACCGCCGGACATGGCAACAACCACGCGTGTATCGGCCGGTGCTTTCGCAAATCCTAGCGAATTCAGGGTGCCTTCTGTCCAGTCGAGAGCCATGGGAGCTGTCCTAAAACCTCGGCAAACTGCGCCGATAAGGCGGAATATAGGAAAATCTTAGACGTCTACAACCGGTAGCTTCACCCCTCTTTAAGTCTCTTGGGGTTTGATGGCGCAAATGTGTTGAAACGGATGTGAAAAATGTATCTCAAACGTCCACAGGGCCCGGTAGCGGTGACCCTTCCAGACGGTACCCAGTTGAATCGGTCCGATCTTCCCAGCCCGAATACATCGCGTTGGGTGGCTAGCCGCAAAGCATTGGTCGTGAAAGCAGTCGAAGGCTCTCTGATATCAGAAGAAGAAGCCTGCGAAACCTACAATTTGTCGCCCGAAGAGCTCGATAGCTGGCGTTCTGCTGTTTCTGAATATGGGGTTAGCGCTCTCAAAACGACAGCCTTGCAACGGTTCCGTCAGACCGAATTACGTTCTGATTAAAATTGATACGCGATAATGGTCTTGGTAACATAAAATTAACCTTTTTGCTTAATTGTTAATTTTGAGTGTTCCGAGGGGGCCTATCGGAGTTAATCATATGCGCGTCCTTCTAGTCGAAGACGATCCAACGACGGCAAAATCGATCACGATGATGCTGACCCATGCGAACCTGAACGTATACACAACCGACCTTGGTGAAGAAGGGATCGATCTTGCGAAGCTGTATGATTATGATCTCATTCTTCTCGATTTGAACCTACCCGATATCACGGGGCATGAGGTGCTTCGCCAGCTAAGGCTAAGCCGCATCGATACACCAATTCTTATACTGTCAGGCGCTGACGATACAGAAAACAAGCTCAAAGGGTTCGGGTTCGGGGCAGACGACTATCTCACCAAACCGTTTCACCGTGAAGAACTGGTTGCGCGCATTCATGCGATTATCCGTCGATCTAAAGGGCACTCGCAATCCATTATCAAAACGGGCGATATTGCTGTAAATCTCGACGCCAAAACTGTTGAGGTTGATGACAAGTCGGTGCATTTGACAGGCAAAGAATATCAAATGCTCGAGCTATTGTCGTTGCGCAAAGGCACGACGCTCACCAAAGAGATGTTCCTAAACCATCTCTACGGCGGCATGGATGAGCCTGAGCTGAAAATCATCGACGTTTTCATCTGCAAACTGCGTAAGAAACTGGCAACAGCCACCGGCGGTGAAAGTCATATTGAAACGGTATGGGGCCGTGGATATGTTCTACGCGATCCCGTCCAACAAGAAGACAGCGATCCACAAAGAATGGCGATCGGCGCCTGATCACGCTCACAGAACCTTCCTGAAAAGCGTCCCAGAAATGGGGCGTTTTTTTCGTTTTAGGCGCGTCTCCGAACGCTGGACGAAGGATGCGATGCAGCGTATCTGTTGACGCGAATGACGCGGAAACAATTGGGTGACATATGGCCGAGCGTGCCACGGTTGCGGTTGACGAATTGACGGCGGAGGAGGCGCAGGCAGAACTGGAAGTGCTCGAACGTCAACTCACAGCGGCCAATCGTTCTTATCACACCAATGACGCTCCTGACATTTCTGACGCTGAATATGACCGCCTCAAGCGCCGCAATGTCGAGATTGAGACAGCCTTTCCTAACCTCAAACGCGCGAATTCTGCGACAGATCAAGTCGGTGGTCCGTTGGCGGAAGGCTTCTCGAAAATCACGCATGAAGTCAAAATGCTGTCCCTTGGCAATGCGTTTGATGAAGATGATGTCACTGAGTTCGACGCTCGCATTCGAAAGTATTTGGCGCTGAACGCGGACGCAAAGCTGATCTACTCGGCTGAGCCAAAGATTGATGGGCTATCGCTTTCTTTGCGCTACGAAGGCGGTGATCTGGTCTACGCCGCGACGCGCGGCGACGGCACGGTGGGCGAAAACGTCACCGCCAATGCCAAGATGATTCGAACGATCCCGCAACATCTCAAACAAGCTCCGGAAATTTTAGAGGTGCGTGGCGAAGTCTATATGTCGCACGCGGATTTTGCGGCATTGAACGAGGCGCAAACTCGCAAAGGGCAAAAAGTTTTCTCGAGATCCGCGCAATGCCGCCGCTGGGTCCCTCAGGCAGCTTGATCCGACGATAACAAAGTCGCGGCCGCTGAAATTCTTTGCCTATGCGTGGGGTGCGCTCAGTGCACCGCTTGCGCAGACACAAATGGACGCAATCGAGCGTTTGAAATCGCTTGGATTTGACACAAATCCGCTCACAAAAACATGCGACGGTCCGGACGCGCTGATCGCGCATTATCGGTCTATCGAACAACAGCGTGCGGATCTGGGCTATGACATCGACGGTGTCGTCTACAAGGTTGACGACCTTGGATTTCAATCCCGGCTCGGGTTTCGGTCGACGACGCCACGTTGGGCGATTGCGCATAAGTTTCCAGCTGAGCTGGCCTGGACACGGCTCGAAGCCATCGAAATTCAGGTGGGTCGTACAGGTGCTTTGTCACCGGTGGCACGCTTGCAGGCTGTGACCGTTGGCGGTGTTGTGGTGTCGAACGCCACGTTGCACAACGAAGACTATATCGCAGGACGCGACGCGAAAGGCCATGTGATCCGTGACGGCAAGGATTTTAGGGAAGGCGACTGGGTTCAGGTTTATCGTGCAGGCGATGTTATCCCAAAGATCGCGGATGTCGATTTGTCGAAACGCCCGGATACGGCTAATGTTTTCGCTTTCCCAACAAGCTGCCCGGAATGCAATTCAGACGCGATCCGCGAGACGGGCGATGCCGTCCGGCGCTGTACAGGCGGCATCATCTGTCCTGCACAGGCCGTTGAGAAACTGAAACACTTTGTCTCCCGCGCGGCGTTCGATATCGAAGGTCTCGGCGCCAAACAAGTAGAAGCCTTCTACCACGACCCTCAACTTCCGATCAAAGAACCAGCCGATATTTTTACGCTGCAAAGCCGTGATGAGGCGCAATTGGCCAAGCTCAAGAACCGCGATGGTTGGGGCGATAGGTCCGCTAGCAACCTTTTTGCTGCAATCGAAGAGAAACGAAACATCCCTCTCAACCGTTTGCTTTTTGCGCTTGGCCTGCGCCATGTTGGCGAAAGCGCATCGAACCTGCTGGCAAATCATTATGGTCGTTGGTCTGTTTTTGAGGATGCAATGCGCGCCGCTGCCGATCATGAAAGTGCTGCGTGGCTGGAATTGATCGATATCGATGGCGTCGGCGAGGTCATGGCGCGTTCGGTAACGGAGGCGTTCGCGCAAGAAAACGAACGCGCAGCTATCGACCGATTGGTAGCGCAACTCAACGTAACGGACATGCCGAAGCGCGATACGTCTTCCAGCCCGGTGGCCGGGAAAACCCTGGTCTTCACCGGTAGCCTTGAAAAAATGACCCGTGCCGAAGCAAAGGCGCGCGCCGAAAGTTTGGGCGCGAAAGTGTCAGGCTCTGTATCTGCGAAGACGGATTTGTTGGTTGCGGGCCCCGGTGCCGGGTCCAAGGCAAAGAAAGCGGCGGAACTGGGCGTCGAGACGATCGATGAAGATGCCTGGATCGACCTGATTGACGGGCTATGAGCACGCGGCCCGACCTGCTTTTCCCGCTTTTTGGCGCACTTACGCAGCTTGATGGTGTCGGTCCAAAGACCGCGAACAATTTTTCGGGCCTCCATATCGAAAAGCCACGTGACTTGCTGTTTACGTTGCCTGTTTCTGGAATTGATCGGGCCAGAAAGCCTTCCATTCGACATGTCGTGCTGCCAGCTATTGTGACCGTGGAGGTTGAGATCGGGATGCATGTACCGGCACGCCAAAAGGGGCGCCCGTACCATGTTCATGTCCGCGATGCCGAAACGGAATTCAGGCTCGTGTTCTTTCATGCCCGGGGCGACTATTTACAAAAACAATTGCCGACGGGGCAGCGTCGTGTGGTGTCCGGCAAGGTCGAGATGTTCGAGACAATGGCCCAGATGGTACATCCCGAGCACATGGTGCCAATCTCGCAAGCTGAAACGATCCCGGAGTTTGAACCTGTCTACCCGCTCACCCATGGGGTCACGCAAAAGGTGATGCATCGGGCAGCGCTCGCGGCTTTGGATATGTTGCCCGACTTTGAGGAATGGATCGATCCGGGACAGAAAGCCAAACAAGACTGGCCTGGTTTCAACGCCGCATTGATTGCGGCCCACAAGCCGCAAAGCGCGTCGGACATCTCCGCGACGACGCCGGTCCGTGAACGCTTGGCTTATGACGAATTGTTTGCGCATCAGTTGACCCTGTCTCTGGCGCGCGCATCCGTACGAGCCAAACCGGGCATTTCAAGCAAAGCGACGGGGCATCTGCAATCGCGGGTCTTGGATGCTTTGCCTTATCGACCAACCGGTGCCCAAGAACGTGCGATCTCAGAAATTTCGCAAGACATGGCAGCTCCGACACGGATGAACCGGCTGTTGCAAGGTGACGTGGGCTCCGGAAAGACGCTTGTTGCTTTCATGGCGCTTCTAGGTGCGGTTGAGGCCGGAGGGCAGGGCGTGCTGATGGCCCCGACTGAAATTCTTGCGCGCCAGCATCTCGAAACATTGCAACCATTGGCTCAGGATGCTGGCGTTAGAATTGATATTCTAACAGGCCGCGACAAAGGTCAGGATCGTGCAGAAAAACTGTCAGCGCTCGTTACCGGAGACCTTAATATTCTGGTGGGCACGCATGCCGTTTTCCAAAAGGATGTGTTTTTCAAAGACCTGAGGCTTGCCATCGTTGATGAACAACACCGGTTTGGCGTGTCACAACGTATGGAGTTGGGAGCAAAAGGCGACGCTGTAGATGTCCTTGTTATGACCGCGACGCCAATACCCCGCAGTCTTGCGCTTGCGCAGTATGGGGACATGGACGTCTCTGTGCTTGATGAAAAACCGCCGGGTCGCAAGCCTGTGACGACTGTGACGGTTTCAACCACACGTATGGATGAAGTTGTTGAGAAGCTGCGCAGTGCAATTTCCGAAGGGCGCCAGGCATACTGGGTTTGCCCGTTGGTCGAAGAGAGCGAGGTCTCGGATAAGACAGCCGCAGAGGAGCGTTTCAAACGCTTGCGCGCTGCGTTGGGCGAAGGTGTCGTAGGCCTGGTACATGGACAGATGCCCATCGCCGACAAAGACACAGCAATGCAAAAATTTGTGGCGGGCGAAACGTCCGTCTTGGTTGCGACAACGGTAATTGAGGTGGGCGTAAACGTCCCCAACGCAACCATAATGGTGATAGAGCGGGCGGAAGGATTTGGCCTGGCCCAATTGCATCAGTTACGCGGTCGTGTTGGACGCGGTGAGGGTGCATCGACCTGCGTGTTGATGTTCCAGGAACCTTTGAACGATACCGCCATAAGACGATTGAATATCTTGCGCGAAACAGAGGACGGGTTCCGGATTTCCGACGAGGACCTACAAATTCGTGGCGCCGGCGATCTCATCGGTACGGCACAATCAGGCTTGCCGCGGTTTCGTATTGCAGACTTAGAACGTCAGACGGCATTGATGGCAATTGCGCAAAGCGATGCGCGGTCGCTCCTGACGCAAGACCCAACGTTAACATCACCACGCGGCAAAGCAGCGCGCGTGCTTCTTTGGCTTATGGAACAAGATCGCGCAATACGTTTGATATCAGTGGGTTAAACGGCGACCTTAATCGTCGCACGCAAAAAGTTCACAAATGTTCTTAAAAAGTTCTTTACTTGCGTTAACCAAAATGAGAACAAAGAGGCAACAAAAGAACATGAATTGAGGAGGTCGCCACCATGATCGCAGATGTAAAAGAAATTCTGACTCGCTCACCGAAGACCGTTGTCCAGGACGCGTTGGGGGTGGCTGCGATTGGCGTGATCATGTGTGTCACGCTGTACCTTCCGCAATTGTTTTGAATACTGAGAGATAACTGCCTGCTGTCTGACGCCCGTTGAACGGTTTCCTGCTTCTGTCCCGTCGCTTGAAATCACCCGGCACGCCTTGTCCCCAACCTGTCCACCGGATTGCCTTTTCCCCGGTGTTTTGCGTACCGGACCAACCCAGACAAGCTGACTGCCGCCGCGTTTCTGTCCCGAAACGCGGCGGTTTTTTACGTGGTGGTGGCCTCAACCAGCGCGTCGAGCGTGAGCATGATGGACGCATGCCGGTTCTTGTAGTCGCGTGCTGGCAGAAGAACTTTCAGATCACTGAACGGCGCGTCGGGCTCGGGGCCGTCCTGTTTGAGCATGGCCTTGAGTTGGTCGCGTGCCGTTAAAATTTCGGCGGGGCTGCGTCCGACAATATTTGCCCCAACAACAGAGGCGGCGGCTTGGCCGAGGGCGCAGGCTTTGACGTCTTGTCCGAACGCGGTGACTTTTCCGTCGGTGAGGGACACATCAACCGTGACAGTGGAGCCACAGAGGGGGAGCGCTTCTTGACCGTGGCGTCCGGCGCGGTGAGCCGGTCGAGATGCGGGATATCTGCGGCGAGGGCCAGGATCTGGCCGGAATAGAGTTTGATCAGGTCGCCGTCGGTGCTCATCTTACTTGTCCTTGCGGTGCGCCACCCATAGATAAGGTTGTCTCGGCCAGATGCAAAAGGAAACGACATGGCTTTCGACCCTGCGACTTTAAAGCTCAACGAGGCTGGGTTGATCCCTTGCATTGCCCAGCAGGAGGGGACGGGCGAGGTTTTGATGATGGCGTGGATGAATGTCGATGCTGTGATGAAGACTCTGGAGACCGGGAAGGTGACCTATTGGTCGCGGTCGCGGCAGGCGTTCTGGGTGAAGGGAGAAAGCTCGGGGAATACGCAGGAGCTGGTGGATTTGCGGGTGGATTGTGATCGTGATTGCTTGCTGGCCGTGGTCCGTCAAAC
Source organism: Litoreibacter sp. JB4-2 (assembly GCF_055693445.1). Taxonomy (NCBI): domain Bacteria; kingdom Pseudomonadati; phylum Pseudomonadota; class Alphaproteobacteria; order Rhodobacterales; family Roseobacteraceae; genus Litoreibacter; species Litoreibacter sp. JB4-2. The sequence continues at coordinate 586,350 of NZ_CM146334.1, read as the reverse complement.
CGGGCCTGCTTGTCATACAAATCGACGGGTTTGTTTTTATACGGCCCTTCGGGATGGTGAAGAAATCGAACTGATGGCGCCTGAAACCTAGGATCGGATTTGAGTATTTTTGACCAAATGGAGACCCGGCGCGGCGCGGCCCCGCATGCGGGGAATTTGGTAGCATATTGATATCAAATGGTTTTCGAAAATTTTTTACGGAATTTTAACCTGCCAAACCGACCATTTTGCGAATATCTTTGGGGGTATAGCCCTCAGCCCTGTATTTAGAGATCGCGCGGGCGTCGTCGCGTTTTGCCAGCCGTTTTCCGGCGTCATCGCGGATCAGCCTGTGGTGATGATATCGCGGTGTTGGAAGGTCAAATAGGCGTTGCAGGACCACGTGGATTTTTGTGGCATCGAACAGGTCTTGGCCGCGAATAACATGCGTGATGCCTTGCGCCGCATCGTCGAGAACGACGGAGAGGTGATAGGATGTGCCCATATCACGGCGGGCCAGAACAATATCGCCGATGTCGCGATTGACCTCATGGGCGGCGAAACTGATGTGACCTGTTTGGCCGTCGGGGCCTGCGCCTGTTTCGGTGAAGGAGAAACCGTCAGTCGCCGCAAGCGTCGCGTATTTCATCTTGAGCCGGAGCGCCGCGCCGGATGGCATGGGTTGCGTCAGGTCTTCAGCCGTTTGAGTTTTGCGACAGGTCCCCGGGTAGACTGGCCCGTCAGGGCCAATGAGGGGCACACCTTCTTGCGGCGCGGCCAATGCTGCCGCGATGTCTTTGCGGTTGCAGCTACACGGGTAGAGCAATTTGCGATCCCAAAGTGCGGCAAGCTGCGTCTCATACTGCGCGAGGCGGTCGGATTGCCGCACAACCGGGCTGGACCATGTCAGCCCGAGCCAGTCGAGATCGTCGTAGATTTGCTGTTCCCATTCGGGGCGCGCTCGGCTTTGGTCGATATCTTCGATGCGCAGCAGGAATTCACCGCCGCGCTCCATCGCCATGTCATGGGCTAGCATAGCGGAATAAGCGTGGCCCAGATGCAAAGGCCCGGTTGGGCTGGGCGCAAACCGGGTCCGAAATGTCATGCCTTCTCAAACAGATAGATCGTGCTTTTGAGGCCGATGCCCGGCAAATGCGTGCCGTGTTCTTCAGCGTGGCAGATATGGCCAGCGTCTTTCAGGCGCGCGATGCCTGCCGGGTAATCCGGGTCGGCCAATGCATGATCATTGAGTGACAGGCCGAAAAACCCGCCGCTGGGCAGCAATGCGATCAGATCATCCATCAGGCTTGCGGGTCCGGCACCTGTGGAAATCACGCCGACCGCCATGATGGCCGCATATTGCGCCGAGGCGATGGGCAAGGGCGCGTCGAGGTCGAGCAAAATGAGATCGCGGTACAGGTTTTTCGCGCGGCATTTTTCGAGCATGCCTTCCGACGGGTCCATGCCGTCGATGGTTGTGAACCCGGCTTCCACAAAGGCTTGCCCTGACAGGCCGGTGCCGCAGCCATAATCGAGAATGGGCGTGTCAGTGTCTGTGAGGACGCGGCGCAATGCGGATGCGAGCCGGGCGGGCATGGCGTAGCCATTCTCACCGACCTCTTGTTCGTAACTGTCGGCCCAGTCGTTATAAAGGTCGCGCATCGCCTCAGCGCCGGAGGTTTTATAGGTCTTGTCGAGAAATTTTTTCGCCATGACGGGAGCTTGGCAAAAAGCCTAAGCTGCGTCCAGTCGCGCGTGATCAAGCCATTGCGACCAATTGTGTTTGGCGCGGTCGGTATACATCTTATACCGCGTGGCGCGGTTTTTGCGGCCGGTTTTGGCGTCGACCACTGGCGGGAACAGCCCGAAATTGACGTTCATCGGCTGGAAGGTCTTTGCCTCAGCCCCGCCGGTGATATGGGTGATCAGCGCGCCCATTGCGGTTTCAGGCGCGGGGGTCGGCAGGCTTTGACCCAGAATTTCGGCGGCTGCGAAGCGACCTGCAAGCAGACCCATTGCAGCGCTTTCGACATAGCCTTCGACGCCTGTGATCTGGCCTGCAAAGCGTAAATGCGGCTTGGATTTCAACCGCATCTGCGGGTCGAGAAGCGTGGGCGAGTTGATGAATGTGTTGCGGTGAATGCCGCCGAGGCGGGCGAATTCGGCCTCTTCCAGACCCGGGATCATGCGCAGCACTTCTTTTTGGGCGCCGTATTTCATCTTGGTCTGAAAGCCCACGATGTTGAACAGGGTACCCAGTGCATTGTCGCGTCTCAGCTGCACGATGGCATGCGCTTTGATGTCTGGTTGGTGCGGATTGGTCAGGCCCACGGGTTTCATCGGGCCGAAACGCAGGGTTTCGCGACCGCGTTCCGCCATGACTTCTATCGGGAGACACCCGTCAAAATATTTGGCCGTTTCGCCGGGCTTGAATTCGGTCTTTTCGGCTGCGAGCAATGCGTCGATGAAGGCCTCATAGGTGGGCTTGTCCATCGGGCAGTTGAGGTAGGCGGTGCGCTCTTCCTCCGTCTCGCCCTTGTCGTAACGAGACTGAAACCACGCCTTGTCCATATTGATCGTGTCGAAATACAGAATCGGCGCGATTGCGTCGAAAAAGGCAAGCGCGTCCTGGCCGGTTTCCTTGGCGATTGCCTCTGCGAGCGTACCGGAGGTAAGCGGCCCTGTGGCGATGATCCAGTTGCCGTCTTCGGGCAAAGCTGTGATCTCATCATAGCTGATGGTGATGTTTTTATGCGCTTTGAGCCGGGCGGTGACGGTTTCCGCAAACGGATCGCGATCCACGGCGAGCGCGCCACCCGCGGGCAGGGCATGTGTGTCAGCGCAGGCCATGATCAGCCCGTTTGCTTGACGCATTTCCCAGTGCAATAGGCCGACCGCGTTCTGTTCATCATCATCGGAGCGGAAGGAGTTCGAGCAGACCATTTCGCCCAGATTACCGGTGCGATGCGCGAAGGTTTCGACCTTCGGGCGCATCTCATGGATCGTGACTTTGACGCCCATATTTGCGGCCTGCCATGCGGCCTCCGCCCCGGCCATGCCGCCGCCTATGATGTTGAGATGTTCCATAGGGGGCGATGTAGCGCGGCCGGGCGGCGTTGGAAAGGGTTAGCCGCCGGGAAGGATCGTGCTGAGCCCGCGTTGCCCGAAGGTTGTGCGGCCCTTATTGCCGAAATGCACGGTCAGCCCGATGGTGGCGAAGTTATCGTCAAGGTTGCCGAAGCGGGAGCCGAGCTCGACCTTGCCGTATTCGGCGTTGATGCTGGCGCGATCGCTGACGCGGTAGCTGGCCTTGACGGAATGGCGCGACACATCGCGCGGCCCGGTGATTTCAAAGCGGCCGTAGTCGAGCCCGATGTCGAGACGCTGGGTGACAGAGGCGGTTGCGGAGATGCCGAACATGGAGGCTGCGCGTTCATTGCCGCCGACGAATTGGGCGGCGTAGGCCTCGGCGCGGATCGCGCCTTTTTCGACGGCGGCCTCAACCCCGTAATAGCCCGCGCTTTGATTTGAGACGCGTTCCGTGCCGACGAAGGCGCCAAGGGCGAGCGTGTCGTTAGAGCGGCGGATGATGTGGGCGGCGAGGTTATAGGCGCCGGCGTCGGCCTCGTTAAATTCGAACGTGTTGGCATCGATCTGGTAGGCGTAGCGGTCGGTGACGTCATATTGCAGCCCGCCGATGAGACCGGTCTTGCGGATCGTGTCGCGCTCCGAGAACTGGGCGTGGCTGAAGGACAGGTAGCCGTCGCTGAAGGACTGGGCGTGAAGGGGAGCTGCCAGCGTGATGGCGGCGGCGGAAATTGCAAATGCTTTCGTTAAAATGCGTGTCACAACGCTTACCTCGCAGTTAAATGCCCCGAGGTGTGTTTACGAAAAAGTAATTAAAATTACTATTTTATATTAACGGTTTGGTTAACACTGTTAATGTTAACCAATTAAGATTTCTTAACGATACGGGTCAGCTGGGGCGCAGCGCAAGGCGGCCGGGGCCGTGGGCGGCGAGTATCAGGAAACCGCCTGCAAGGGACCAGTTTTTGACGAAGATTGTCATCTGCCAAGGGTCGTCGGGCAGGTAGTGAAAGAGCGATGTCGCGACGCAATAGAGCGCGGCCAGAAGCGCCATTGGACGGGTGTAGAGACCAGCGAGGATGGCCGCACCTGCGACAAGGTTGAAGGCGAGGGCGGGCCAGACCAGTGCTGCGGGGAAACCGCGATCTGAGAGAAGGTCCATCACGGGGCCTGCGTCACCCAGTTTTTGGAAACCACCCAAAAGCAACAAGAGCGAAAGCAATGCCCGGCCTGCGAGGGCCAGGGCATCGGTCATTCGTCAGTTGCCTCAGACGCCTCAGGCGCGCCGTCTTCATCTTCGTCGCTTTGGTCCGCGATACGGGCGACGGAGGAGACTGTTTCGCCTTTGCCAGTGTCAAACACCTTCACGCCGCCCGCTGAACGCGAGCGGAAGGAAATGCCGTCAACGGGGCAGCGGATCGATTGGCCTTTGGAGGTTGCGAGCATGATTTGATCGTCCATCTCGACCGGGAAGGAGGCGACGATGTCGCCCGCTTTCATCGACATGGCTTGCACGCCCATCCCGCCGCGACCGCGGACCGGGTAGTCATGGGCAGAGCTGATCTTGCCTGCGCCTTGCGCTGTGATGGTCAGGATCAGGTCTTCGGCGGCCGACATTTCTGCGTAGCGGTCTTGGCTGAAATTCGGGTCTGCCGGTGCGTCATCTTCGCTGTCGTCGTCGGTCAGACCGGCCATAGCACGCCGCATTTTAAGGTATGCGGTGCGTTCTTCGGGCGTTGCGACGAAATGGCGGATCACGGACATGGAGACAACGGATTGGCCGTCTTGCAGCTTGATGCCGCGCACGCCGGTCGAGTTGCGTGATGAGAAGACACGCACATCCGTCGATGGGAAACGGATCGCGCGGCCCGCGTTTGACATGAGCATGACGTCATCATTTTCGTCGCAAATGCGGGCGTTCACCAGTTCAACCCCTTCGGGCAGTTTCATGGCGATTTTGCCGTTGCGCATGACATTGGTGAAGTCGCTGAGCGCGTTGCGGCGCACATCGCCTGCGGTTGTCGCGAAGACGATTTGCAAATCGCCCCAATCTTCTTCGTCGCGGTCAACAGGCATGATCGCGGCGATGGAAACGCCTGCCGGGATCGGCAGAATGTTCACGATCGCTTTGCCCTTGGCAGTGCGGCCACCTTGCGGCAGGCGCCATGTCTTGAGCTTGTAAACCATGCCGTCAGTGGTGAAGAACAGCAGCTGGGTATGCGTGTTGGCCACAAAGAGCGTGGTCACGACATCGTCTTCTTTGGTCGACATGCCCGACAGGCCCTTGCCGCCGCGCCGCTGGGCGCGAAATTCGGCCAAAGGCGTGCGTTTGATCCAGCCGGTCTGGGTCACAGTGACGACGACATCTTCTTTTTCGATCAGGTCTTCGTCTTCCATGTCGCCGGACCAATCCACGATCTCGGAGCGACGTGGGACGGCGAACTGGTCTTTGACCTCTTTCAGCTCGTTCGAGATGATCTCCATGATCCGCTCGCGGGAGCGCAGGATATCAAGATATTCCTTAATTTTGGCTGCCAGTTCTTCCAGCTCATCGGTGACTTCCTTAACGCCGATCTGGGTCAGGCGCTGCAGACGCAGATCAAGAATGGCGCGGGCCTGAGTTTCCGACAGGTGGTAAGTGCCATCGTCGTTAACCGTATGGGTCGGGTCATCGATCAGTTTGATATACTGCGCGATGTCTTGCGCGGGCCACGCGCGGTTCATCAAACGGGAGCGGGCTTCTGCGGCATCGGCGGAGCTGCGGATGGTTTGCACAACCTCGTCGATATTGGTGACGGCCACGGCCAGACCACACAGAATATGGGAGCGTTCGCGCGCTTTGCGCAGCTTAAACGCGGTGCGTCGCGCGACGACTTCTTCGCGGAAGGCCACGAAATTCGTCAGGAAACTGCGCAGTGTCAGTGTTTCGGGCTTGCCGCCATTCAGCGCAAGCATGTTGCACGGGAAGCTGGTCTGCATCGGCGTGAAGCGGAAGAGCTGGTTCAACACGACCTCAGCCGTGGCGTCGCGCTTCAGCTCGATCACCACGCGCACGCCGACACGGTCGGATTCGTCCTGCACATGGGCGATGCCCTCGATGCGTTTTTCGCGCGCTGTCTCGGCGATCTTTTCGATCATCGTGGCCTTGTTCACTTGATAGGGGATCTCGTCGATGACGATAGCAAAGCGGTCTTTTCGAATTTCTTCGACATGAGTTTTGGAGCGGATGATGACCGAGCCGCGTGATTCCGTGTAGGCCTTGCGTGCGCCCGTGCGGCCCAGAATGATACCGCCGGTTGGGAAATCAGGTGCCGGGATGTAGTCCATCAGCTGGATATCGTCGAGATCAGGGCTTTCAATCAGCGCGAGGGTCGCATCCACGACTTCACCCAGATTGTGCGGCGGAATGTTGGTGGCCATGCCGACCGCGATGCCGCCGGCGCCATTGACAAGCATGTTCGGGAAACGCGACGGCAGCACCGTGGGTTCCTGCTGCTTGCCGTCGTAATTGTCCTGAAAATCGACCGTGTCCATGTCGATATCGGCGAGGATAAAGCCCGCGGGCTTGTCCATCCGGACCTCGGTGTAGCGCATGGCGGCGGGATTGTCGCCGTCCATCGAGCCAAAGTTGCCTTGACCGTCCAAGAGCGGCAGCGACATGGAGAAATCCTGCGCCATCCGTACCAGCGCGTCGTAGATCGCGCCGTCACCATGCGGGTGATATTGGCCCATCACATCGCCGACCGGACGGGCGGATTTGCGGTAGGATTTGTCATGCGTGTTGTTGGTCTCATGCATGGCGTAGAGGATGCGCCGGTGCACCGGTTTCAACCCATCGCGCAAGTCGGGGATCGCGCGGCTGATGATCACCGACATCGCATAGTCGAGGAACGAGGTTTTCATCTCATCGGTGATGGAGACCTGCGGGCCGTCATATTCCATGCGCTGAGGCGTGTTTTCGTCTTCGTTTTCAGGGGTTTCCGGCGTGTCGTTCACGTGAGGTCCGATCTTGCTTTTGGGCCCGCTTGGCCGGGGCCTATATCTTGTTGTCGGAACTATAGCCTAAGCTAGGTTTGGGGCGCAATGGGGGTGTTTTGGCGGGTTTTAGCCGCGTTTATGCGCAAGCGCCGCGATCAGCCAAAGCGCCGCCAAAGCGAGCGAGAAAATCGCGTTCCACCCGGCCATGGAGATGCCCAGCAGCTGCCAGGCGACCTCATCACAGCGGACCACCGGGGCGGCGAGGATTTTGTCGAGCAGCTCATCGACGCTGAGGCCGCCAATGCCGCCGGATGTGCAGCTGGAGGGCCCCTCCCACCACTGCATTTCGACGCCCGCGTGATACATGCCCACGGCGGAGGTTGTGAGCGCGGCCAGCATGCCGAGCCAGAGGATGACGCGTGCCTTCAGCGCGTAGAAGGCGAGGCCAAGAAGCGCGGCGGCAGCATGCGGGTAGCGCTGCCAGAGGCACATTTTGCACGGCGCGTAGCCCAGGTATTGGAAGATGAACGCGCCTGCCAGCAGCGCAGCGGAGCCTGCGGCGGCGATATAGGCGAGGTGGATCGGCCTCATAGGAACTTCACCGCATAGAAGCCGCCGACCAGTAGGATGACGAGCGCGGTGAAGACCAGCCCCAGCCGCTTTTCGATGAAGGTTTGGATCGGCGCGCCGTATTTCCAAAGGAGGCCCGCGATGATGAAGAACCGGATGCCGCGCGCCAGAATGGAGGTAGCGATGAACGTGCCCAGCGGCATGCCGGTCCAGCCGGACATGATGGTGATGACCTTGTAGGGGAAGGGCGTGATGCCGGCGGTGAGCACGGCCCAGAAGCCCAGATCGTTGAACCGTTCGGAGAATTCGGCCATGCGGTCGGCCTTACCCAAGGCCTGCAGGATCGGCTGGCCCAGCCAGTCAAAGGCCAAAGCGCCGATGGCGTAGCCGAGCAGCCCGCCCAGGACGGAGGCAAAGAGGCACACACCCGCGATCAGAAACGCGCGGTTGGGCCGCGCGATGATCATCGGGATCATCAGCAGGTCAGGCGGGATCGGGAAGACCGAGCTTTCGATGAAGGCCACGAAGGCGAGGGCCCAGAGCGCGTTGGGATGCGCCGAAAGCGACATTGTCCAGTTATAGAGACGCTTAATCATTGGCCTGCCTACTATTTTTTAGTCTAGGTTTTCTTTTTAGGCTATATGCAATGCGCCGGGCGACCGGGCAAGCAAAAGGAGTGTGCCATGCAGTGGCGGGGACGGCGGGGCAGCCGCAATATTGAAGATCGGCGCGGCAGACGCTCGGTTGGGAAAACAGGCGGCATCAGCGGGCTGGGCCTGATCGCGGTGCTGGTGATCGGATATTTCCTTGGGATTGATGTCACACCCTTGCTGCAAGGCGGCGGCGTTCAGGGCGGCGGCAACCAAACGGTCAGCCAGGAAATCACGCCGGCGGACCAACAGGCCGGACAATTCGTGTCAGTCGTACTGGCCGACACGGAAGAGGTCTGGACCGAGATCTTCCGCGACCAAGTCGGCAAGCCCTACAATCCTGCGACTTTGGTGCTGTTCAAAGGCGCGACCCAAAGCCCGTGCGGCGGAGCCAATGGGGCGTCGGGGCCATTCTACTGCCCGGCCGATAAGAAAGCCTATCTGGACACAGATTTCTTCGTCACGCTGGAGCGGCGCATGGGCGCAGGCGGGGATTTCGCGGCGGCCTATGTGGTGGCGCATGAGATTGCGCATCACGTACAAAACGAGCTTGGCATTTTAATGCAGGCAAATCGCATTCGCCAGCAAAGCAGCCAAGAGCGGAGCAACCAGATCTCGGTGCGCATTGAATTGCAGGCAGATTGCCTGTCAGGCGTCTGGGCGCGCTACGCGCAGGCGCGGTTCAACTCGCTTGAGCGTGGCGATTTGCAGGAGGCGGTCAACGCCGCCAAGCAGATCGGCGATGATACATTGCAGCGCAATGCCGGGCGCAGGCCGAACCCGCATACATTTACGCATGGCACGTCTGAGCAGCGGCAACGCTGGTTCGCACGCGGCTATGAAAACCCGGAAATTCAAAGCTGCGACACTTTCGGTGCGCAGCAGTTGTAACCCAGCGCGGCGCTTGGCATAGGGGCAGCTATGCAGTTTGCCCTGACGATAGAACGCCGCACTGAGCGCGTGCTTGAAAGCGCGTCGCGGATTGCGGCCTATTTTGGCGGCGCGATCCTGATCGCTCTGGCGGTGATGACGGTTGTGTCCGTTATCGGTCGCGCTTTTACCTTTGCGGGTCTGCGGCCCATTCGCGGCGATTTTGAACTGGTCGAGGCAGGCACGGCGATTGCGGTTTTTATGTTTCTGCCGTGGTGTCAGATGCAACGCGGCCATGTGACGGTCGATTTGGTGGTCAACCGCATGAGCGCCGGGTTGAAGGCGTTCTGGGGGCTGATGGGCGATCTGGCGTTGTGCCTGATCGCGGGGCTGATCCTGTGGCGGCTCTATCTGGGGTTTGGAGAAAAATTCCCCTTCTTTGAACAACCGATGCGCAACGCGCTTTCCATGGGGTTCAAACCGTTTTTTCCAGAAACCAGCTATGAGCTGCAATTCCCGATCTGGGTGCCGTTCGGGCTCGCGCTAGTGGGGGCTGCGCTGTTTTTTGCGACAAGCCTGTTTTCGGTCTGGCGCAGCCTGTCTGCGCTGATACGCGGTGGAGAGGCGGGCTAATGTCAGGATTGGAATTGGCCTTATCGGGCTTCGGCTTGATGCTGCTTGCGATATTTTTGCGGATGCCGATTGGCGCTGCGATGTTTTTGACCGGGTTTGTCGGCACGTGGGTGGTTTTGGGCCGCCCAAGCGCGGTTCTGAGCCAGATGAAAACGCTGACCTATGACACGTTTTCGAGCTATTCGCTGAGCATCATCCCGCTATTTTTGTTGATGGGGCAATTCGCCACTAAATCAGGGATGAGCCGGGCGTTGTTCAACGCAGCCTCTGAATGGCTGGGGCACAAGCGGGGCGGCGTCGCCATGGCGGCTGTGGGTGCGTGTGCCGGGTTTGGCGCGGTCTGTGGATCATCGCTGGCGACGGCTTCAACCATGGGGCAGGTGGCTTTGCCGGAGATGCGCAAGCGCGGCTATTCGGACGCGCTCAGCACCGGCGTTCTGGCCGCGGGCGGCACGCTTGGTATTTTGATCCCGCCTTCCGTTATCTTGGTGCTCTACGCCATCCTGACAGAGCAGAATATCGTCAAAATGTTTCTGGCGGCGCTGATCCCGGGGCTGCTGGCGACGTTTGGATATATGCTGACGGTTGCGATCTACGTGCGCCTGCGCCCCGATGCCGGACCGGTGTCAGAACGCGCGCCGCTGTCGCGCCGCCTGCGCGCGCTGTGGCAGACATGGCCGGTGATCTTAATCTTCGGGCTGGTGATGGGCGGCATCATTGCCGACTGGAACTGGGTGCGCCCGGGCGTTCAAGCGCTGTTCACACCGACCGAAGGAGCTGCCGTCGGTGCGGTGATCACCGGGTTATACGGGGCTGCGACGGGCGGGCTTGGCTGGCAGGCGTTGAAAGAGTCTATTCTGGAAACTGCGCAAGCCTCCGCCATGATTTTCTTCATCCTGTTTGGCGCGCAGGTGTTCAATTCCTTCCTGGCCTTCACCCAAGCGCCGCAAGCTTTGGCCGAATGGGTGACGATGCTGGGCGTCGCGCCGATGATCGTGCTTGTGGGCATGTTGGCCTGCTATCTGGTGTTTGGCTGCGTGATGGATTCGTTGTCGATGATCCTTTTGACCATCCCGGTGTTCTTTCCGATCATTGAGGCGCTGGATTTCGGGTTGAGCCCGGAAGAGACCGCGATCTGGTTTGGCATTCTGGCACTGATCGTTGTTGAGGTGGGCCTGATTACCCCGCCGGTGGGGCTGAACCTGTTCATCATCAACAAGGTGGATGAAGACATCCCGATGGTCGCGACCTACCGGGGCGTGCTGCCCTTTGTGGCGTCTGATCTGGTGCGGGTGGTGATCCTTGTGGCCTTCCCGGCGCTGTCACTGTGGCTGGTGGGCGCGGTGTTTTAGCCACCAGCGAGCATGGCCTCGACCCGCTTTGTGATGCGGGGGCTGGTCGGTTCAGTCGTGGCGCGCCACGTGCCTGCGATGCTGCCATCGGGCGCGATCAGGACCTTGTTGAAATTCCAGTTGGGCACGAAGCGGGTTTCCTGCGCGACCCATTTGTAGAACGGGTGTGCGGTGCGGCCCGCGACCGCATTCAGATCCGTCATCGGGAAGTCGAGCGCGAAGTTGACCGCGCAGAATTCCTTTACCTTCGCTTCATCTGACAGCTCCTGCTTGAAGCTGTTGGAGGGCACGCCCAGCACGATCAGGCCCTGGTCGCGGTACCGGTCGTAAAGCGCCTGTAGCCCGTCATATTGCGGGGTGAAGCCGCAGCGCGACGCGGTGTTGACCACCAGGATCGGTTTGCCCTTCCACCGGTCGAGGGAGATCGTGCCGCCATCGATACTGCCGAAGGTGAAGGCCGCGGCGGGCAGCAGGCCGAGGATAATGAAAAGGGACGTTATGAGGGCGAGGCGCATGGAAAGCTCCGATTTGTATGTCCTAAATACGCGCAGAACGGGCAATTGGTTTCAAGTCAGCGAAAGAAATCCAAGAAGGAGAATTGACGCGCGCGGCTGGCCTCGTTACACCGCCGCTACCTCCCACGGTGGCTACCTCGCCGTGACATGATACGGGGCCCGAGTGGTGGAATGGTAGACACGATGGATTCAAAATCCATTGCCGCGAGGCGTGCCGGTTCAAGTCCGGCCTCGGGTACCAACTTTTCCCAATATGAACGCGCGCAGTGAAATGCGGTGGAACTGTGGCCGCTTTTTTAGCAGGCGAGACAATGCAGGGTGCCGGGCGGGATTGATGCGGATAGCTGAACAATGTCAGCGGGTTACGGCTGACGGCTCGGCCGATTCTTGCCGGGCAGGGCGCGTTGATTCGACGCGATTGGGTGCGGTTTCAAAACAGTGGGCGCATGGGCCGGGGATTGTCGCGCGGTGCGGCGAACGGTGTCGAAAATCTGGCAAGCTTGGTTAAGGGGCGGATGGGTGGCGGCGATCGGCCCGGTTTGACGGTGGTGCAACTCTAGTCGGGGGCGAAACGAATTTTGAAACAATGCGGCTGGCCGGTCTTGCTGTGTTGGGCGTCGATGGCTGTAGGTCGGAAACAATCAAGGTCTTCCGCGCGTCAGAGGCATCCGTTCCAGGCGCCTTTTTGCGGCGCTGTGACGGGCGGATCAGGCGCGGGTTTTCAGGCTCCCGCCATCACAATCTCGCCTTAATCATGAATTTTCGCCTAATTTTTGCTTTTTTTGAAACGATGCCGGGGGTAATTTCTATGAACACCCGTCTGGGGGGTGGATATAGGCTTGGGGCGGCCGCACATGTCACTCTGCGTTTTGCAGGGGAGATGGTGCGACGTGGATGGGAGCTTCCTGTTCGGCCCGCTGCGGGCCATGCGCACCCCGATCCCCATACGCATCACCCAGCACGTACATTTGCGGTTCGCATCATTGGCCTGTGCCCATTTCGGGTGGTTGGTAACGAGGTAGGATAATGACTTCGATTGTAATGAGTACGCTCTTGATCGCTTGTGTAGCGGCGATCGCGCATGTGGCCTTTTGCGCCACTCAGAAGGCCCATGCGCATGAGCCAGTGAGGATAACGCGATGACCAATGTTTTGCTGAGCTTTGACGATCTTGATGCGGGCGACTTGGTAAATAATCAGTTCCAAAGCCAAGGTGTGACGATTTCTACGTTGAATGTCTGCACCCCGGCGATGGTGTTTGACACGTCGAACCCGACCGGTGGCGATCACGACTTGGCGACGTCGAACATGGGCAATGTGTTGATCCTGTCTGAGGATCGCGACAGCACTGATCCAGATGACAATGCGGGCGGCGGCACGTTTGTGTTTGATTTCGACGCACCCACCCGCGTGCTGAATTTCGCGACATTGGACATTGAAGAAGCGGGCGGCGAGGTGCGTTTGTATAACGCAGATGGGCATCTGATAAAGACGGTCCCAATCGGAACAACGGGCGACAACGGGCAGGGCGTCGTCAACCTGTTCACTGATGACGTCGCGCGGATGGAGGTCGAGTTGCCGGGCTCCGGCGCGATTGACAGTGTTTGTTTCGTGGAGATCGACCCGTCAGATGCGCTTGACGGCGTTGTCGAGGGAAGCAACGACGATGATCTGATCGACTTTTCCTACATTGGCGATCCCGAAGGCGACATGATCGATGCGGGCGACGCGGTGTTGCCCGGTCAGTTTGGTGATGAGGACATCGTCGACGCATTTGGCGGTGATGACACGATCTTTTCAGGCGCGGCCGATGATGTGATCTATGCGGGTTCTGGCGCGGACGTCGTGGACGCGGGCGCCGGCAATGACACTATTTATGGCGACAGCAATTATTCTGGACCCGGGGCAGGTGTTTCGTCTCGCGAGAGCTTGAACTGGTCCGAAAACCGCATGGATATCGACGGGTTCACGCAGGACACCGGCACCGTTGAGGTTACATTTACGATCCTTGATGAGGACGCGCAGGTCAAAAACGGCTTCAACCATCGCGACCAGTTTGTTGACGGAATTGACGGTGGCGATGAGACCGTGTCTGAAAACAGCGCCTTTGTAAGCGTTGCCAATGGTAGTGGGAATGAGGCGACCTACGAGCTTGGCTTCTCTGACCCGGTTGAGAATGTGTCATTCCGGATCAACGATATTGACGGCGACGGGATTGTGTCGGTCCGCGCCTATGACGCTGATGGAAACGAAATTCCGGTCATTCTGAGCGGCGGCGACCGGTTGACCTTGTCTGATACAGATGCGGTTGCGGGTGCCGACACGGCCGACAGCAATGGTGGCTACGCGCCGTTCACATCACCTGACTACTCCGCCCTGGTTGAGATCGCAGGACCCGTCGCACGGATCGAAATTGAGCATATGCAAGATGGTCCGCGCAATTCCGGCGTGACCTTCACCGACGTGTTTTTCGACGTGCCATTGGTTGATGACGGCGAAGATGGCGATGACATTCTGTCCGGTGGGTCGGGCAATGATATGATCTTTGGCGAAGGCGGGGATGACACGATCTTCGGCGGTGTTGGCGACGATACCATCACCGGTGGTGCTGGTGCTGACACGCAATCAGGCGGGGATGACGCGGATACGTTTCTGGTCAGCGATGCGGATGACGGCATCGGCGACATCATTGATGGCGGCACTGGCGGTGACGACAACGACATATTGGATCTGCGTGGGGCAGGGCCATTGCGCATCGTGAACCGTACCGTTGATCCGGATGGCGATTCCATTTCTGGCACGGTTGAGTTTCTGGATGGTGTCGGTGGACCCGTCATGGGCACAATGGATTTTGCCGAGATTGAGACGATTGTGCCATGTTTTACACCCGGCACCGCCATTGCCACCCCGCGCGGCGAAATTCCTGCAGAAGAGCTGCAGGTCGGCGACAAAGTGATCACCCGCGACAATGGCATTCAGGAAATCCGCTGGGTCGGTGCCAAGCGCATGGATGCACGTGTGCTGCAATCGAACCCGCATCTGCAACCGGTGCTGGTGCAACGCGGCGCCTTGGGCAACGGCCTGCCCGAACGCGACATGCTGGTCAGCCCAAATCACCGTTTGCTGGTCAATAATGACCGGGTGAGCCTGTATTTTGAGGAAAACGAGGTGCTGGTGTCTGCCAAACATCTGGTGAGCCCGCGCGACGGCATTCAGTCGATCCAATCGATGGGCACAAGCTACATTCATTTCATGTTCGACAATCACGAAGTGGTTCTGTCCAATGGTGCCTGGAGCGAAAGCTTTCAACCCGGGGATCGCGCGTTGAAAGCCGTGGGCAACGCGCAACGCAATGAAATCTTTGAACTCTTCCCTGAGTTGCAGGGCGCGAGGGGCCGTGAGGCCTATGTCTCTGCCCGGCTGTCGCTGAAAAAACACGAAGCGCAGATGCTGTTTCGCTGAAACGCGCTATGTTGTTTTTGAGCTGTCGTATTCTTTGATCGCGAGCGTTAACGCGTCAGCAAAAAACGGCCTTATGGCAAAACAAACGCCAATTTGATTTTTATTGCTACGATTGTTCGTTTTAATAGTGTTTTATCTGTTTGATTAACCCTTTTTTAGTGGACGCCGCGCAGACCCGACCGGCAGCCATTGTGGATGTAAGGAATGCGAAGCCATGGCCGATATTGAAGGGTCCGACGACGACGATATCCTGAACGGCACCAACCAGAGTGACACGATCTCCGGCAAGGGGGGCAATGACACGATCTCGGGCGGCAACAGCCGCGACCGGTTGTTTGGCAACGCAGGCAATGACACGATCTCTGGTGGCAATGGCGAAGACGAGATCGAGGGCGGCGACGGCAATGACACGCTGAATGGCGATCAAAGCCAGGACACCATTTCAGGTGGCGACGGCGATGATGTGATCGACGGCGGTCAGGGCGATGACCGGCTCGATGGCGATGACGGCAATGACCGCATTGAAGGTGGGCAGGGCCAGGACCGGATCAACGGCGGCGACGGGCGCGATGAACTGTCGGGCGGGCAAGGTGACGACCGCATCAATGGCGGCGACGGCAATGACGCCATTTTTGGCGGGCAGGGACAGGATCGGCTCTCAGGCGATGACGGCGATGACCTGATTTCTGGCGGCACGGGCGACGACCGCATCAAGGGCGGTGAGGGCAACGATTTTCTTGAAGGCGGTGACGGCAATGACCGCATGGCGGGCGGCGCCGGGGATGACGTGTTCATCGGCGGCGCGGGCAATGACCGGATGCTGGGCGGCGATGACCGTGACACGTTCATCATTGAGGGCGCGCAAAACGCCAATGGCGACTTTATTGACGGCGGCACCGGCGGCGAAGATTTTGACACGCTTGATCTGCGGGAAACGGGGCCGTACCGGCTGAGAAACCTGCGCACCGACGCGGATGGCGACAGCCAGTCGGGGCGGGTTGAACTGCTTGGTGACAACGGGCAGGTCATTGGCGGGTTCGAGTTCCGCGAGATTGAGAGCATTGTGCCGTGCTTCACCTCCGGCACCATGATTGCCACCCCGCGCGGCGAGATTGCGATTGAAGCCTTGCGTGAGGGCGACAAGGTGATCACCCGTGACAATGGCATGCAGGAAATCCGCTGGATTGGCCGCAAAACCGTTGAGGCTGACATGATCGCGGATCTGCCGCAGCTTCGCCCGGTTCTGGTGCGCGCGGGGGCTCTGGGGCAGGGCTTGCCGGAACGCGACCTGCTGCTGTCGCCCAATCATCGCGTGCTGCTGATGGAGGACCGCGTCGGCATGCTGTTTGACGAGCGCGAAGTTCTGTCTGCCGTCAAACATCTTGAAGGCCGGGAGGGAATTTGCACCGTTCAGGCCAGCAGTGTGACCTATTGGCATATCCTATTTGACCGCCATGAGGTTGTCTTGTCCAACGGGGCGTGGAGCGAGAGCTTCCAGCCGGGCGACTATGCGTTGAAAGGGATTGGTGCGGCGCAGCGCAACGAGGTTTTGACCTTGTTCCCGCATTTGGCAAGCCGGGCCGGGATTGAAGGGTTTGAAGCCGCCCGGATGACGCTGAAACGCTATGAGGCGGAATTGCTGAGCGATTAACCCCCGGCGGATTTTTGAGTATTTTTGACCAAATGGAGACAGAGCCGCGCGTCGGAGGGGCGAGCGCTAGCTTTGCGACGCCCGCCAAGCGGCCCAGTCTTCGGGCGTATCAAGATCGGTCAGGGCGCGCGTGCCTTTGAGCTTGATATGCTGGACCGCCTGCGAATGCGCTTTGATCACGGCGCGGGCGCCTTGATCGCCTGTGATGGCGCCAAGCGCTGGGAAGAACGCACTGGGAAAGATCACGGGATGGCCGGGCGTGCCATCAGCGCTGCACGCGCGGGTGATGGTGTCGGGCGTGGCGGCGGCGGCAAGCCTGTTGATGTCCAGCGCGTCGATTTCTGGCATGTCGGCGGGGAGGATCAGGATCGCTTGCGCGCCTTTAGCGGATTGAACCCCCAGCCGAATTGAGCTGGCCATGCCGCGCGCGGGATCAGGGTTTTCGACGAGTGCGACTGGCAGGTCGGCGACTGCGTTGCGCCGTGCATCCGCCTGAGACGGTAAGACAAGTGCGACCGCATCCACATCGCTGGCCAGCAACATTTGGACCCGGTCGCGCAGCAGGGGACTGCCCGCGATGGGTTCCATCAGCTTGTCACGCCCGCGCATCCGCGATGAGGCGCCTGCCGCTAAAAGCAGCGCCGTGATTTTCAATGCAGGCTGCTTTTGGAAAAGACGTTGATCATGACGATGCCAGCCACGATGAGTGCCAAGCCAATAAAGGCCGGCGCGTCGAGCTTTTGGCCGAAATAGAAATACCCGATGCAGGCGATGAAGATAATGCCAAGCCCAGACCAAAGCGCGTACATGATCCCGACAGGCATGTATTTCAGCGTTAGCGCCAGCAGGTAAAACGAGATCGCGTAAGCCACGACGACGATGACCGATGGCCAGAGTTTGGTAAATTGCTGGCTGGCTTGCAGCGCCGTGGTGCCGATGGTTTCAGCAATCACGGCAGCGATCAGGTAGATGAAATGCTTGGGCATGCGGCGCACCTTCGTTTTCACCATCCAACACGAGAAATTGCGCGGGCGAAAGAGGCTTAGCGACCGACATATCGGTCTTTGCGGTGGTTAAAGCCTACGACGATATTGACCATGAAGGCGCCAAGTAGGGACAGCGCAACAATGGGCGTCTCCAGCACGATGAAGGCTGCGGCAAACAAAACCGCGTCGAAGCCCAGTTGTACCCAGCCCGCCTGGATGTTTGTCCGTTCTTGCAAAAACAGAGCAAGCACCCCGATCCCCCCGAGACTGGCGCCATGACGAAAGAGCACGATCAGGCCGATCCCGATCACAGCACCCGCAAACAAAGCCCCGAAAATCGGGTCCAGCGTTGCGATGCTGAAAAGTGGTGGCATCACTTCTGACATCACGGACAAAAGTGCTACGGCAATGAAGCTTTTGACGGTGAAGCGCGGGCCCATTTGCACCCAAGCAAGAGCATAGAATGGAAGGTTTATGACGAAGAACCAGAGGCCAAAGGACCATCCGGTGACATAAGACAAGAGCACTCCCAAGCCCGCAGTTTGACCGGTAATGAGGCCCAAATGGGAAAGAAATTGCAGCCCGAGCGCGCAGAGTGCGGTTCCCATCAGGAAGGCGAGCGCGTCTTCAAGCAGCGAATGATCTGTCGGGTTATGCGGTTCGTTGGTCATGATGGGTCAACAAAAAAGGCCGGGCTGCGATATGCGGGCCCGGCCTTGATAGCTGTGATGGCTGCGATTTACATCGCTTTGTTCAGGTTCTCGTCGATTTTTTCCAAGAACCCTTCGGTGGTGAGCCATTTTTGATCGGGGCCGACCAGAAGCGCCAGATCTTTGGTCATCGAACCGCTTTCGACAGTGTCGACCACAACGGTTTCGAGCGTGGTCGCGAACTTCATCAGCTGCTCATTGTTGTCGAGTTTGGCGCGGTGCTTCAAGCCACCTGTCCAAGCGTAGATCGAGGCGATGGAGTTGGTCGAGGTGGCCTCGCCCTTCTGGTGCTGACGGTAGTGGCGGGTGACGGTGCCATGGGCGGCCTCTGCCTCAACCACTTTTCCATCTGGCGTCATCAGTTGGGAGGTCATCAGGCCCAGCGAGCCGAAGCCCTGCGCCACAGTGTCGGACTGCACATCGCCATCGTAGTTCTTACAGGCCCAGACGAATTTGCCGGACCATTTCATCGCGGCGGCGACCATGTCGTCGATCAGGCGGTGCTCATAGGTGATGCCGGCAGCTTCGAACTTTTCGGCGAATTCTTCGTCATAGACCTTCTGGAACAGATCCTTGAAGCGGCCGTCATAGGCTTTCAGGATGGTGTTTTTGGTCGACAGATAGACCGGCCAGCCAAGGTTCAGCCCGTAATTCATCGAAGCGCGCGCGAAGTCGATGATGGACTGGTCAAGGTTGTACATGCCCATGGCGACGCCTGCGGCAGGGCTGTCAAAGACCTCTTTCTCGATGACGGCGCCGTCTTCGCCGACGAATTTCATCGTCAGCTTGCCGGGGCCAGGCATCAGGAAGTCAGTGGCTTTATACTGGTCGCCAAAGGCGTGACGGCCAATGACAATCGGGTCGGTCCAGCCGGGCACCAGACGCGGCACGTTGGAGCAGATGATCGGCGCGCGGAACACAACGCCGCCCAGGATGTTGCGGATCGTGCCGTTGGGGGAGCGCCACATTTGCTTGAGGTTGAATTCCTCAACGCGCTGCTCATCGGGGGTGATGGTGGCGCATTTGACGCCGACGCCGACCTCTTTGATCTTTTCAGCTGCGTCGATGGTGATTTGGTCGTTGGTCTCGTCGCGGACTTCCATGCCGAGGTCATAATAGAGCAGATCGACGTCCAGATAGGGCAGGATCAACTTCTGTTTGATGAAATCCCAGATGATGCGGGTCATTTCATCGCCGTCGAGTTCGACGACGGGGTTTTCTACCTTGATCTTAGTCATGGGGGCCTCCGGCTACGTTTGGATTCGATTGAGGGCGTCTTAGACCAGTCGGTTCGGCTTGGGAAGGCAGTATGCGAATGTATACCGCGTTCACCGCGGCGAATTTTACGAAATCACGCCAGATCGCGATAGGCGCGGTTGCCATAGAGCAGCGGCGCGCCTTCAGCGGAACGCACGGCGCGCACCTCGCCGATCATGACGTGATGGGTGCCGATCCTTTCATGGCTTTTCAGGCGGCAGTCGAAAGACGCAAGCGATGAGACAAGCGCGGGCGCCCCGGTGCGCAATGTTTCAAACGGGGCCGACGCGAATTTATCGCCGCCCGGAGGCGTTTTGCGCGACGCGAAGACATTGGCAATGTCTTGTTGGTCGGCGCTGAGCACGTTGACGCAAAAACACGCGTTTTCGAGGATCTTTGCCGTGGCCGACGCTTCGTGATGCAGGCAGACCAGCAATGTGGGAGCGTCGCCATCGGCGGACACGCTGGACATGGCCGAAACGGTTGCCCCGGCTTTGCCTGTGTCGCCGTCAGTCGTGACGATGGTCACAGTGGAGACAAGGGTGCTCATTGCGTCGATGAAGTCGGATTTAAGCTGCGTGTCTGGCATAGCGTCTCTTTGCCCGGGACGCGGCGCGCGCGCAAGGCTTGCCAAGCGCTTTTCGCTGCCACATGGTGCGGCATATGACGCATCCGATCAATGACATAGCGGCGCTTGACCAAGCCCATGCGCTGCATCCCTGGACCCATTTCGACAGTTTCGCAGCCCAAGCCCCTTTGGTGATAGAGCGCGGTGAGGGGTGTCTTTTGTGGGACCGCGACGGGCACGAATATCTGGATGCGGTCGGCGGGTTGTGGTGCACCAATATTGGGCTGGGCCGGCGCGAGATGGCGGAGGCAATCGCAGAGCAGGCCGAGCGTTTGGCGTTTTCGAACAGTTTTGTCGACATGACGCATGGGCCCGCTGCATTACTGGCGGCCAAACTGGCGGAGATTGCGCCGGGGGATCTGAACCGGGTGCATTGCACGACGGGCGGTTCGACCGCCATCGATAGCGCTTACCGGATGGCGATTTACTACCATCGCTGCAGGGGCGAGATGGAGCGCACGCATGTGATTGCGCGCGATGACAGCTATCATGGATCGACTTTTGCCAGCATCTCCATCGGGAAGCGGTCTGGCGACAAGGTGCCCGAATTTCACTATAAAGAAGACGGCATTCACCATATTTCGACGCCCAATACGTATCGCCGCCCCGAGGGGATGAGCGAGGCGGAATTCTGCGACCATCTGGTGGCAGAGTTCGAAGTGAAGATTGCTCAGATCGGGCCTGAAAAGGTCGCGGCGTTCTTTGCGGAACCTATTCAGGCGTCGGGCGGGGTCATTATGCCGCCAGAAGGCTATTTGGCGGCCATGGCGGCAGTCTGTAAGGCACACGGGATCCTGTTTATCGCGGATGAGGTCGTCACGGGCTTTGGGCGGCTGGGAAAATGGTTTGCATCGAAGGATGTGTTTGGCGCGCAGCCAGACATTATCTGTTGCGCGAAAGGCTTGAGCTCCGGCTACCAACCCATTGGGGCTGTTATATTTTCTGATCAAATCTATGACGCGATGCAAGGCGATCGTTGGTACGCGTCTGGCTTTACATATTCGGGCCATCCGGTCGCCTGTGCCGCGGCTTTGAAGAATATCGAGATCATAGAACGAGAGGGTTTGCTGGGCCATGCCGCGGAAATTGGCCGCTATTTTCAAACGCAGCTTGCAACGCTGTCAGAGCTGCCTTTTGTCGGATCGGTCCGAGGACAGGGCTTGATTGCCTGTGTTGAAAACGTCGCTGACAAATCCACCAAAGCGCTTTTGCCTGACGCGCTGGATATCGGGAAACGCATTTCAGACGCGGCGGAGGTGAAGGGACTTATGGTGCGACCGATTGGGCATCTGAATGTGATGTCGCCGCCTTTGGTGATCACGAAAACACAGGTGGATTTCGTGGTCGAAACACTGGGCGCGTCTATAGGGGAAGTGGCGGATCAACTGACCCGCGAAGGCATTAAAGAAGGTTAAGAATGGCACTGACAGACGCAGCAAATGAAGTAGACAAGGCCGTTACGCGCGATGGGCATCGCGGCATGTCTTTTGAGAACGCGTTCGGTGGCGCGCTGTCATTTCTACGCCGGACCTACACTAAGGATTTGACTGGGGTTGATCTGGCTGTGACCGGTGTGCCGTTTGATCAGGCGGTGACAAACAGACCGGGCACACGGTTCGGGCCGCGCGCGATACGGGAGGCATCGAGCCTACAGGCAATGGACGCGCCCTACGGGTGGGATATCAACCCGATGACGGATTTCAACGTGATCGACTATGGCGATTTAGCGTTTGATTACGCAGATATACCAAGCTTTCCTCAAACTCTAACGGATCATATTTCCGGGATCTTGAATGCGGGCGCGGGGTCGTTGGTTCTGGGCGGTGATCATTATATCAGCTTTCCTATTTTGCGCGCCTATGTTGCCAAGTTTGGCCCGCTGAGCCTGCTGCAATTCGATGCGCATTCGGACACTTGGCCCGATGATGACATGTCGCGCGTCGATCATGGCACGATGTTTTATAAGGCGGTCAAAGAAGGTTTGATTGATCCTGCGCGCTCCGTACAGGTCGGGATCCGGACGCATTGCGAGGACTATCTGGGCGTTAACATTATCGACGCGCCTGAAGTTCATGCGATTGGGCCCGAAAAGACGGTTGAGAAGATCAAATCGATCCTTGGGGAGCGTCAAACTTATCTGACCTTTGACATTGATTGCCTTGATCCGGCCTTCGCGCCGGGCACCGGGACGCCTGTATCTGGCGGGTTGAGCAGTGCGCAGGCCTTTGCCATTTTGCGGGGGCTCAAAGGCATGAACATGGTGGGCGGCGACGTTGTCGAGGTCTCTCCGCAATATGACACAACGGGGGCCACGGCGGTCGCGGGCGCGCATGTTGCAACCGAGCTGATGTGTCTTTATTGCGCGAACCTGTCACAAAGCTGAAACCCTTTTGTTATAACACTACGGGCCAGCAAAATGAGTGGGCTCGGAGGGCATCGTGAAACACGCAACGCGCGAAATCAGCTACGCCCATTCGGCCAAGACCAAGGCCGGTCGGGCGGTGATCCGGACCATGGAAAACACGACCGGGCGGATCAAGCTGATCAAACAAGCCAAAGGCTATGAGCATGAGGTCGCGGCCGGCGCAAATTTCTGGACCGTGATGACGCAACGCTACGGGCTGAGCCTTGAGATTGTCGGCGGCAGTTTGGAGAACATCCCACGTGACGGACCGTTGATCTCAATCGCGAACCACCCTTACGGGATCCTTGATGGTTTGGTGATGGGCCATATCCTGAGCCAGATTCGCGGCGATTTCCGTATTTTGGCAAATCGCGTGTTTCGCAAAGCCGAAGAGATTAACAAAGTCATCTTGCCAGTCAGCTTTGATGACACCAAGGCTGCCGTGGCGCAGAACCTTGCGACCCGCCGCGCCGCATTGGACTATATGCAAGCGGGCGGCGCGATTGGGATTTTTCCGGGCGGCACGGTGTCGACCTCCGCCAAACCGTTTGGGGCGCCGTTGGACCCAGGCTGGCGCAGTTTCACCGCCAAATTGGTTACCAGATCGGATGCAACCGTTGTGCCGATCTACTTTGACGGCGCAAATTCGCGCCTGTTCCAGCTTGCCAGCCACGCGCATGTTACCTTGCGGATGGGGCTGTTGATCAACGAATTCAAACGCAAGGCGGGCAAACCTGTGCGCCTGGTGATTGGAAATCCGATCCCGCGTGCGCAATTGGACACATACAGCCGCGACCCGAAAGGAATGATGGATTTCCTGCGCCAGTCCACCTATGACCTGTCCCCAACGCCCGTCGCGCCAGCCAACCAGCCGGTGCCGCATGGGTTTGAATTTGAGGACAAGCATAGAAGGGCTGCAGATGGCGGTCGGCATATTTGACAGCGGATTGGGCGGGCTGACCGTTTACAATCAGATCGCGCAGGACCTGCCTGATCTGCCGGTGTGCTATTTCGCCGACAGCGCCAACACGCCCTATGGGACCCGCACCGCGGACAATATCTATGAGCTGACCTGCGACGCTGTGGGCGCGATGTTCGACCAGGGGTGCAATCTGGTTATCCTGGCGTGCAACACGGCCTCTGCTGCGGCGTTGCGGCGGATGCAGGAGCATTGGATACCACGCGACAAGCGGGTGCTTGGGGTGTTCGTACCTATGATCGAGGCGCTGACGGAACGCAAATGGGGTGACAACTCCCCCCACGCGAGGTCGATGTGAAACATGTGGCACTGTTTGCGACGCCGGCGACCGTGTCGAGCCGCGCCTTTCAAAGAGAATTAGCGTTTAGAGCCATAGGGGTAGATGTCGAAGCTCAACCATGTGGCGGGCTTGTTGATGCGTTGGAGGATGGCGATGAGATGCTCGCGGAAGCGCTGGTGCGGTCGCATGTCGACGCGCTGAAACGGCGGATGCCACACCCGCAAGCGGCCATTTTGGGCTGCACACATTACCCGTTGATGCAGGATGCGTTTCAGGACGCTTTGGGCGCGGATGTGAAAGTGTTCAGCCAGGCCGATCTGGTGTCCGCGTCGTTGGACGATTACCTGAAGCGCCATCCTGATATGCTAGGCGACGGCACTGAGACACGGTTTCTGACGACGGGCGACCCGCGCCAAGTTACCGACCGCGCGACACAGTTTTTGCGACGAAAGATCGAATTTGAAGCGGCCTGATTGCCGCGCGACCATCTTTCTTTTAAGCCTACGTAAATTCTGACTGTGAGTGTTCTCATGACCCATAAAATCGCCATTCTTGGTGCGTCCGGCTACACCGGTGCCGAGCTTGTCCGGCTGATCGCCACCCATCCCACTATGTCGATTGCGGCGCTGTCGGCAGATCGCAAAGCGGGCATGGCTATGGCCGATGTATTCCCGCATCTGCGCCATTTGAGCCTGCCGACGCTGGTAAAAATCGACGAGATTGATTTCTCGGATATTGATCTTTGTTTTTGCGCCTTGCCGCATAAGACGTCGCAGGAGGTGATCTCCAAACTGCCCGCTGATTTGAAAGTTGTCGATCTGTCGGCTGATTTCCGGCTTCGCGACCCTGCGGAGTACGAAAAATGGTATGGCAATCCGCATAGCGCCCTGGCGCAGCAAGCGGAGGCGGTTTACGGGCTGACGGAATTCTACCGTGAGCAGATTAAATCTGCGCGGTTGGTGGCGGGCACGGGCTGCAACGCAGCGACCGGTCAATATGCGTTGCGGCCGTTGATTGAGGCGGAGTTGATTGATCTTGATGAGATCATCATTGATCTGAAAACCGGTGTGTCCGGGGCCGGGCGGTCGTTGAAGGAAAACCTGCTGCATGCGGAGCTGTCCGAAGGCGCGCATCCTTACGCTGTTGGTGGGACCCATCGGCATCTGGGGGAGTTTGATCAAGAATTCAGCGCGATTGCAGGGCGGCCTGTGAAGGTTCAGTTCACGCCGCACCTGTTGCCGTCGAACCGGGGTATCGTGGCCACGATCTATGTAAAAGGTGACGCGCAAGCCATTCATAACGCCTTTGAAAATTCGTATGCGGGTGAGCCGTTCATTGAGCTGCTGCCCATGGGCGGCGTGCCGTCGACGCGCCATATTCGTGGGTCAAACTTCGTGCATCTGAGCGTGGTGGCCGACCGGATTGATGGGCGTGCGATTGTGATCTGCGCGCTCGACAACCTCACTAAAGGGTCATCGGGGCAGGCATTGCAAAACGCCAATCTGATGCTAGGTGAGGATGAGACGGCGGGCCTGATGTTGGCCCCTGTCTTTCCGTAAGAGGGCATAGATGCGCGGGCTGAAAAAACAACGTCGGATCCAGATCATCGCCATGGCGGTGGTCGGGCTTTTGATTGCCACAGTCACGATTGGCTATGCGCTGCGGGACGGGATCAACTTTTTCTATTCGCCCACACAAGTGGTCGAAAGCCCGCCCAGTGCCAATGAAGAATTTCGGATCGGCGGCCTGGTTGTTGAGGACAGCATCGTCAATGGCGAA
The DNA here is from genome assembly GCF_055693445.1 of Litoreibacter sp. JB4-2. NCBI lineage: Bacteria > Pseudomonadati > Pseudomonadota > Alphaproteobacteria > Rhodobacterales > Roseobacteraceae > Litoreibacter > Litoreibacter sp. JB4-2. The sequence continues at coordinate 560,581 of NZ_CM146334.1, read as the reverse complement.
GGGTTCGCGTTTACCTTTACCGTGACGGACGGCAATGCTGAGGTGCCTGTCGCCTATGTAGGAAATGAGCCGCGCCCCGATCTGTTCAAAGAGGGTGAGGGCACGGTGGCTACCGGAAAATACGTCAACAACGTCTTCCAAGCCCATACAATCTTTGCCAAACATGACGAAACCTATATGCCCGTCGAGGTGATCGACGCGCTGAAAGAGCAAGGCGTCTACCAAGACCCTGACGCTTAACAGCTGTTTAACAGGCAGGCACCGCGCGGCCCGGTTTCAGCGCGTTAACCAATTCAAGGCAATCTCCGCTCGCATTCATCGAGGGGATATTGCCATGATCAATGTCGAAGACATCACCGCAGAAATTCTCAGGGCCGAGGGTGGCTATGTAAACGACCCTGACGATCCGGGTGGGGCGACAAATTTTGGAGTCACGATCCACACGATGCGCCGGTTGGGGCTGGACGTGACCGGCGACGGGCGCGTCTCGGTCGCGGATGTGAAAGCTCTGACACGCGAACAAGCGGGCGAGATCTTTGAGGATCACTATTATCGTCGTCCGCGTATCGACGCCTTGCCGGGGCCAATTCAGGCCAGCGTTTACGACATGTATGTCAATGCGGGGTCAAATGCGGTGAGGATCCTGCAAGGCCTGCTGCAGGAAATGGGCTATGACGTGTCTAAGGATGGCGTGATTGGCCCGCAGACGATCCGTGTGAGTTTTGAAGCGCATGGCGCGGCCAATGATTTTCTGGTCGACGCTTATGGTATCGCGCGGCGCAATTACTATTACGCCATTGGCGATCGCCGCAAAGCGTCGCGCAAATACGCGCGGCGCCGGGATGGAGGCAAGGGCGGTTGGATCACGCGGGCCGAAAAATTCATGGATACAGCCTATCATTTGACGCTGAAGCAGCACCAAGCGCGGACGAAGAAATGGGCTTGATTGGCCGTATTTTGGGCGGCGGGGTAGGCGAAGTTGGCCGCGCTGTCACCAATGTTGCCGATGGATTTCGACCCAACGCGACGAAAGCGATGATCCTTGGGCATAACAGCTACCGGGCTGCGCTTGATCAGCATGGCAAGGAGTTTCAATACGGCCGGATTGGCTGGTTTGACAGCATTATGAATGGGTTGAACCGGTTGCCGCGCCCGTTTTTGGCGATGGGAACGCTGGGTCTGTTCGTTTTTGCGATGGTTGATCCTGAAGGGTTTGCGCCGCGCATGGTGGGGTTGAATTCGGTGCCGGAACCTTTGTGGTGGTTGCTGGGCGCGATTGTCAGTTTCTACTTTGGAGCGCGGGAGCTGCATTATGCGCGTGGCCCGGGCAGCGGGTTGCGCCCACCAAAACCGGGCGCCGCACCAATTGAAAAAGTCGTCACGCGGGAGGGGAACGCAGCGCTTGAGGCCTGGCGCGCGCGGCGTGGCGGGTAAAATAAACCACGTGTGACGGGAGGTTCCTCTTTTCTAAACCGTTTAGTTCGCTATTTTGCGAGCAATGGCAGGAAAGAGGGCCCTTTGATGCAATATGAAACCCTGAAATATTCGGTGCGCAACCATATGGCCGTGATCGAATTCGCGCGGCCCGAGGTGATGAATGCGCTGAACACGCAAATGCGGGCTGAGATCTTGCATGCGGTCAAAGCGGCTGAGAAGGAGGCGCGGGTGATCGTGCTGACGGGCCGAGGGCGGGCGTTTTGTTCGGGCCAGGATTTAGGCGATCGCGCGACCGTGGCGCGTATCGATCTGGAACGCACGTTGCGCGATGAATACATTCCAATGCTGCGCGCCATTATTGACTGCCAACTGCCTGTTATTGCCGCCGTAAACGGCCCTGCGGCAGGGGCGGGCGCCAATTTGGCGCTGTCGGCGGATGTAGTTATTGCGACCGAAAGCGCGGTGTTCTTGCAGGCCTTCACGCGGATCGGGTTGATCCCGGATGCGGGTGGGACTTACTTTTTGCCGCGCCAGATCGGCATGGCAAAGGCGATGGGTGCGGCGTTGTTTGCGGAGCCGGTTACGGCCAAACAGGCGTCGGACTGGGGTATGATCTGGGAAGCGGTGCCGGATGAAGACTTCGCGACCGTCTGGAAAGACCGCGCGTCGCAATTGGCCAACGGACCCACAGCGGCTTATTCGCGCGCCAAGCAAGCGATCCGCAAAGGATATGAGAACGGTTTGGAAAAGCAGCTTTTGCTTGAGGCGAAACTACAAGGTGAGTTGGGCAAGACCCACGACTTTCGCGAGGGGGTCTTGGCCTTTCTTGATAAACGTGCAGCGGGATTTGAAGGCCGTTAGGGCCTTCCGCTGCCAATTGGCGCGCGCAAGGCCGCTTGACGCCGTTCCGAGATGGCTTTGATCAAATGCCGTTCGAGCGGGGTTGGTTTGCGTTCCACCCGCCTGTAGCGCGATCCATCGATTTGCCGCGTCACCATGTCATGCTCAATGAGTGAGCGGCGGATCAGGACGTGATCACCAAAGCATTCCCCTGCTTGGATCGCGACATTGACCTCTTTCTCGGAGAGGTCTTTGCGTGCGGGCAGCGAGGTCCAGAACGCCGCTAGGCAAAGCCCCTGAACAGAGGTTTTCAAAGGCCAGCGGGTCATGCGGCCCTCAACATCGAAGACACGCAGCGCGTCGCGCAAACGGCGCGTCTCAAGATCAGACAATGCAGCCTCAGGTTGAGGGGCACCGATATCGGCCTTCAACGTTTGATGGTTCCGATAGCCGGCTGCGCGGGCAATCAAAGTAAGCGTTTGCGCCTGTCCCGGCGTGTCCGCAGGCCAGTTTTCACGCAAAGCACGCGCAAATTTAGACAGATCCTCGATCACGAGGGGTAGGGGTGAAGTGGACATAAGCCTCTCCCTTTCAGATCGCGTCAGATTGGGGTCGAGAGCCGTCCTTGTCGACCGTGACGCCATGAAAGTAAGGCTTCAGGTCTTGATCAATGGCAAGGTTTAGCATGGCCCATTTGGGCTGACGGCGTCTGGGTTCTTGCCGACCCGTGGGCGCGTCATACGCATGCGGGCCTCGTTTGCCAAGGCCCGCATGTGAAAAACTTAACTCATCTCGCCTTTGACGCTCTGGTTGGCGAAATGGTGGTTTGTGTCGCGGTGTTCGGCCTCATCAGCGCGGATCACCAAGACCACCTCGCGCAGCCGTGCATCGTCAGGCAGGTTCCAATAGTCTTTTGCGATCTGCGGCGCGGGCACGTTTTCAACATTCCCGGCGTCGATCTGTTCAAGATATTGCGTGTAGCTGACGACGGCTTCTTCTTCGAGATATCCGACGACGCGATGCGCAACCTTGGGTGCCAGCAGGTAGAGGAAGAAGTAGGCGTTATAGAACACCAGCTGCGTGATCATGATCAAAGCGCGCTCAAACCGGGAGGGCTGTGCAATGTGGATGAAGGTCATGAGGTGCATGCGTTCATTGTCGGCTTCTTCGATCAGCTCCTTGATCCAGCCCTGATCGTCGCGAATGTGGCGAATGGCTTTGAGGTGCTGCAACAGCCCGCCAACCATACCGGGCACGGCGGCAACGGTTTCCAACACAACGGCGCGATGCCCGTAACGTCCCGCGAAGAACTTATCCGCGAATACGCGCATGAATTTCACAAGGCGATAGGCAAATTTATCGCTGAAATTTTGCGGTGCATGGTGGACGGTTTGAAATTCGGCTTCAGCTGTCTTGAAGTCGGTTGTGTGTTTCATCGCGGGGGTTCGTGCTCCTATCTGTTACACTCCATAGATAGGCTTGCCCCAGCGCATTCGTAGGGTTCCGAACTGCGACAAATACGCCGGCACAAACGAAAAAAGCCGCCCTTGAAAGAGCGGCTTTTAATCAGGTTTTCAGCGGTTTAGCGCTTTTCGATGTCGACATAGTCACGCAGCGTCTCGCCCATATAGAGCTGACGCGGGCGGCCGATTTTCAGTTTCGGATCGGCAAGCTGTTCTTTCCACTGCGAAATCCAGCCGACGGTGCGCGCAAGTGCGAAGATCGGCGTGAACATGGAGGTTGGGAACCCCATCGCTTCCAGAATGATGCCGGAATAGAAATCGACATTTGGGAACAGTTTCTTCTCGGTGAAATACGGGTCTTCCAGCGCGGCTTTTTCCAAAGCCTTAGCGACCTGCAACTTGGGGTTGTTTTCAACGCCAAGCAGATCCAGCACCTCATCGGCGGACTTTTTCATGACCTTGGCGCGCGGGTCGAAGTTTTTGTAGACGCGGTGCCCAAAGCCCATCAGGCGGAACGGATCGTCCTTGTCCTTGGCGCGGGCGATATACTCGGGGATCCGGTCAACAGTGCCGATTTCTTCCAGCATTTCGAGGCAGGCCTGGTTTGCGCCGCCATGCGCCGGGCCCCAAAGGCAGGCGATACCAGCGGCGATACAGGCAAACGGGTTCGCACCCGAGGAGGACGCAAGACGCACGGTCGAGGTCGATGCGTTCTGCTCATGATCCGCGTGCAGCGTGAAGATGCGGTCCATGGCGCGGCTGAGGATCGGATTGACCTGATAATCCTCGGCGGGGACGGCGAAACACATGCGCAAGAAGTTAGACGCATAGTCCAGATCATTGCGCGGGTAGATGAACGGCTGCCCGATGGAAAATTTGTAGGCCCAGGCAGCGATGGTCGGCATTTTTGCGATCAGGCGGATCGAGGCGACCTCCCGCTGATGCGGGTCGGAAATGTCGGTACTGTCGTGGTAGAAAGCGGACATGGCGCCGACCACACCGGTCATGATCGCCATCGGATGCGCGTCACGGCGGAAACCACGGTAGAAATACACCATCTGCTCATGCAGCATGGTGTGGTTGGTTACCAGAGTTTCAAAATCTTCAAGCTGCTGGGCGGAGGGCAAGTCGCCGTAAAGCAGCACGTAGCAAACTTCTAAGTAATGCGAGATCTTCGGCCAGCTGGTCAATTGGGTAGCCGCGATGCAAAAGCTCACCCTTGATGCCGTCGATGAAGGTGATCGTGCTGTCGCAGGCCGCCGTCGACGTGAAGCCGGGGTCATAGGTGAAGACGCCACCTTGCGCATAGAGCTTGGTGATATCCAAGACATCAGGGCCGGCGGTGGGCGACAGGATTGGCAATTCAATTTCCTTGCCGTCGAAGGTTAATTTCGCGGATCTATCTGCCATTCTGACACCTCTTCGAATTTTGCGGGACGCTGTTGGCGATCCGTCCCGGTCCTGTTGGATCGGGCCGCAGACGGCCCAAGTTTATGTTTCAAACCGGGCGGACCCGAGTTGACGCAAGGAGGCGCTACCCCTGAGCGTCTTGAAGGCGGGCCAGAGTTTCCTCCTGCCCGATCAGCATCATCATGTCGAAGACACTGGGAGACACAGCACGCCCGGACAGCGCAGCACGCAGCGGCCCGGCTAACTTACCGAAACCCATCTCCTTGGATGCGGCGAATTCGTTCAAAACGCTTTCGAGCGTTTCACGCGCCCAAGTAGCAGTTTGCAACTGCGGCGTCAATTCCTTCAGTATACCACGGGATACAGAATTTAGATGCTTTTCGGCCTTCTCGTCGGGCGTGAAGGGCCGGCTGCCCAGCGCGAAATGCGCCTTATCCAAAAGGGCGCCAAGCGTTTTTGCGTTGCCTTTCAGCACCGGCAAGGCCGCACGCAACGCATCTTTCTGCGGTTGCGAAAGATTGGGCGCATCGCTTTGCGAAATAAAGGCGTCAATGTCATGCATCAAAGTGTTGTCATCGCTCATGGCGATGTGGTGCCCGCAAATGTTTTCCATTTTCTTAAAATCCAGCCGGGCAGGGGCTTTGCCGATCCCCGACAGGTCAAACCAATCCAGAGCCTGCGCGTCGGTGAAGACCTCATCATCGCCGTGGCTCCAGCCCAAGCGCGCGAGATAATTGCGCAGCCCGGCGGGCGTGTAGCCCATGGCCGCGTATTCCTCGACGCCCAACGCGCCGTGGCGTTTGCTGAGCTTTTTGCCGTCGGGCCCGTGGATCAAAGGGATATGCGAAAATGTCGGCAGGTCCCATCCCATCGCTGTGTAGATCATCGACTGACGCGCGGCATTGGCCAGGTGATCATCGCCCCGGATCACGTGGGTCACACCCATATCATGGTCATCGACAACAACCGCCAACATGTAAACCGGTGTGCCATCGGAGCGTAACAGGATCATGTCATCCAGCGTCTCGGCCTTCCACGTCACTGCGCCTTGCACTGCGTCGTTGATGCTGATTGCGCCGGTTTGCGGGGCTTTGATGCGGATCGCGAAGGGCAGGTCGGGGTGGTCCGCCGCGTCCACGTCACGCCAGGGGGAGCGGAACAGTGTTGACTTGCCTTCCGCCTTGGCGGCTTCGCGGAATGCGGCGATTTCGTCCTGGGTTGAGAAGCATTTATAGGCTTTGCCCTGATCCAGCAGGTGATTGGCGATCTCCACGTGGCGCGCGGCGGCTTCAAATTGCGATGTGGCGTCGCCGTCCCAATCAAGGCCCAACCATGTCAGCCCATCAAGGATCGCCTGCGTGGCCTCGGGCGTCGATCTGGCGCGGTCCGTGTCTTCGATGCGCAGCAGGAATTTTCCGCCACGCCCGCGCGCATAGAGCCAGTTGAACAACGCAGTGCGCGCGCCGCCAATATGCAGAAAGCCGGTGGGGGACGGGGCGAAACGGGTGACGACCGGTGTGTCAGACATCTGGATGCTTAACCTTTTGGAAACCAAGAAATCGCTACTATCAGCGATGTTTAGCAGGGTGTTTAGGCCGGTCTTATGACGGAAACAAGTCCAGCCCACGGGACAGTTTCGACGAGATTTGCGTCAAGCGGCGTGCAAAACGGGCTGGCCTTGCAATATATGGCCCGCAATCAGGTGTTTTTGTGGCTGCCGATCTATTTTGGCGCGGGCGTCGGCACGTATTTCTCGCTGAGATCTGAGCCACCTGAGACGCTGTTCTGGACCCTGATTGTCGCGGGCGCGCTTCTTCCGATGCTGCTGCGGATGCAACCGCGCGCACTGCCACTGGCATGGGCCTTATGCTTCGCCAGCATCGGCTTTGGGATGGCCGGGCTGCATAGCCAAAGGATTGCGGCACCTGTTTTGGAATATCGCTATTACGGCCCGATTGAAGGCCGGGTCGTGGCGATAGACCGTTCCGCGTCAGAGGCGTTGCGGGTCACGCTCGATCAGGTACGTTTGGACCGTATCGCGCCGGCAAAGCGGCCCAAGCGTGTGCGGGTGTCGTTTCATGGCGAACAGCCCTTTGTGGACCCGAAACCGGGCCAGATCCTGATGATGACGGGCCATCTTTCGCCGCCATCCGGCCCGGTCGAACCCGGCGGTTTCGACTTTCAGCGCCATGCGTGGTTCATGCAATTAGGCGCGGTAGGCTACACCCGTGTGCCTGTATTGCTGCAAAGCCCCGCGGAGCTGCGCAGTTTTTCCATGCGGCTTTTTGCGTTCCGGATGCGCTTGTCGGAGGCGATCAAATCGCGCATGTCCCCTCGCGAAGGCGCCTTTGCGAGCGCGATCATCACAGGCGACCGATCAGACATAGACAAGAAGGCGTTGGAGGCATTGAGGGCGTCGAACCTTGCGCATCTACTGGCCATCTCAGGTATGCATATGGGGATGCTGACGGGGGTGGTTTTCGCGCTGATCAGGTTGGGGTTTGCCTTTCGGCCCTCGATTGCGATGCGCTGCCAGCCAAAAAAGATCGCGGCCATTGCGGCATTTGTCGCGGCGTTTTGCTATTTGGGCATTTCAGGCGCCAGCGTGGCCACGCAGCGCGCCTTCATTATGGTTGCTGTCATGTTGCTAGCGGTCTGTTTGGACAAGCGTGCGCTGACCTTGCGTGCTGTTGCGATTGCGGCGCTGATTGTGTTGGGAATCCGGCCCGACAGCCTTGCGGGGCCGGGGTTTCAAATGTCGTTTGCCGCGACAACCGCGCTGGTGGCCGTGTTTGCCGAGATCCGCGACCGTCAATTGATGTTGGGCTGGCCGAGATGGTTCCGAAACTTTGCCTCTTTGGTGATTTCATCCGCGATTGCGGGGCTGGCGACGGCACCTTTTGGTGCGCTGCATTTCAACCAAATGGCGCAATGGGGCCTCGTCGCGAATCTGGCATCGGTGCCCGTTATGGGGATGGTGGTGATGCCCGGCGCCGTGTTGGCTGCGGTGTTGTCACCCTTCGGTCTGGAAGGTGCAGGTTTGCACATCATGCAGCTGGGCGTGCGCTGGATCATCTTTGTCGCGGAAACCGTGGCGGGCTGGGACAGCGCGTTGCGCCTTTACCCGTCGCCGCGCCCTTGGGTGTTGCCGCTGCTGGGCTTGGGCGGCGCGCTATTGTGTTTGTTGCGTACCAAGTGGCGGCTGTCTGGCGGTGTCGTGCTCGCCGCGGCATTCGGGTTATGGGCAAGCACGGAGCGGCCGGTGCTGTTGGTGGCCGATACGGGCACCTTGTTTGGCATTTTGACGACGGAGGGCCGCGCCGTGAACAAACCCAAGGGCGAGGGATTTCTGGCTGGCGCTTGGCTGGAAAATGATGGCGACGCGGCCGATCAAACGATGTCTTGGGAACGCGCGGGGTTTGATCGCAACGAGGCGATGCTGTCGGTGGGAGACGCGCAGATTCTATTTGTGAACGACAAAAACATGGAAGCGCGCGCGGCGGAACGTCTTTGCGGCAAGGCCGATCTACTGGTTTTACCGCGCTTGAAGGCTGATCTGCCTTGCGATGCGATCACGGCCACAAGCCTGCGCAGATCAGGTGCGCTTGCTATCAGCCCGACCGAGACTGGTTTGAATATAGTTACGACGCGCGACCTGCGGGGCGCGCGCCTGTGGTCTGATTAGTGCGGGGTTAACTCAGTAAGAGCGGATCAACCCGACCAAACGCCCCTGCACTTTGACCATGTCATCCGGCAGGACGCGCGTCTCATAGTTCACATTGGCAGGTTCTAACGCAATCGATGACCCATGGCGGCGGAAGCGTTTCAGCGTGGCTTCAGCGTCTTCGACCAAGGCCACAACGATGTCGCCGTTATTGGCGGTGTTTTGTTCCCGGATCACCACGACGTCGCCATCATTGATGCCGGCTTCAATCATCAGAATCGCCCTTAACTTCAAGTGCATAGTGATGCCCGTTGCCCGACAGCATCGTGCCGGGGACAGCGACATGGGATGACACCTCGCTGATCGCTTCAATCGGCGTACCGGCAGCAATCCGGCCCATGACGGGCAATTCCATCGCGTGGATGTCGGAGACCGGCATGGAGGAGCGCGGCGCATCGACCTTGTCGCCCTCGATCACTTTGGGGCGGAACCCTTTCGGCTGCGCCAAGACGCCGCCATCGATTGCATCGGGCAGCTTCACAATCTCAATCGCGCGGGCCCGGTGGGCAAGACGTTGGATGAAGCCGCGTTCTTCAAGCGCCGTGATCAACCGATGGATGCCAGATTTGGAGCGCAGATCCAGCGCATCTTTCATCTCGTCAAAGCTTGGGGTCACCCCGTCGCGTTGCACGCGGGTATGGATAAATCTCAACAGGTCCAGCTGTTTCTTTGTCAGCATTGCTCGAACTCCCTCATGGACAGTGTTCACGAATGTTCTACCCACGTTCTTGTTTTGTGTCAACGAATAGGTAAACAAACCCTAAACAGGAATGTAGTCCACCAGTTCGTCCACCAGCCGCGCCCTGTCATTGGGCGGGCGCACGATCAGAGCGTTAGCTTCCGACAGAACGGTTAACAAAGAGCTATCTTGACGCTCAAAAGCTTGGACCTGAGCGGTATCAGGGTGATGGCGGGCGCGCATGTAGTGTTCTCGCGGTCCATTGGCGGGCAGGTCTTTGGTCAAACGCCCGCGTGTGCGGCGCCGGGGTTCAGCCTTGAAGCCTTGCATTTTTTTGAGTAGTGGAAGGATGAATACCTCGCCGCAAACCATTGAAGACACGGGGTTTCCGGGAAGTCCGATTAGGACGGATGATCCAATACGCCCGGCCATGAGCGGTTTTCCGGGGCGCATGGCGACTTTGTAGAAGGCACGCTGCAGCCCTTGATTTTGGGCGACGCGTCCGACGATGTCATGATCGCCGACGGAGGCCCCGCCGATGGTGATGATCAGGTCATTGCCTTGCGCCAATTCTAATGCCTGCGCGAGCGAGCTATCAGTGTCCTTGGCAATCGGGATCATGCGCACCTGCGCACCGGCGGCTTCAAACATAGCGCGAAGCCCGAATGTGTTGGAGGCTATGATTTGGTCGCGGGCCGGGGCTTCACCCGGCATCACCAGCTCATCGCCTGTGGCAATCAGGGCAATTGTCGGGCGGCGTTTCACCTGAACCTCGGCGCAGTTCATGGATGCCAGCAGGGCGAGCCGCGCAGGGCTCAAAAATAGTGGCGCTTCAAGTCGCGCGCCGGTGAGAAAGTCGCCGCCAGCGGGCCTGATATGCTTGTTGTTATCCAGCTTTGGGCCAAGGGTGATGAAGTCGCCATCCCGCGTCACATCTTCCTGAATGATCACGCGTGAACCGCCATCGGGTACCAGCGCGCCAGTAAAGATGCGCACCGTTTCACCGGCACTGATTTGGCCTGTGAAGTGGTGGCCTGCTGCGGCCTCACCAATCAGTTTGAATGTCTTTCCTGGAACGGCACGGTCAGAGATCACGTAGCCATCCATGGCCGATACAGCGAATGGCGGCTGCGCGCGGGTCGCAACCGCGTCTTTGGCAAGCACGCGGCCTGCGGCGTCATGGAGCGAAATGGTTTCCAAAGGCAGCGGTGTCACGAGTGCAAAAAGCGCGTTCAATGCCTCGGAGACGGTGATCACGCCTCAAACCGTCCTGATTTGCCGCCGTCTTTGAGAACGACCTTCACTTGCGTGATTTCCATCGTCTTTTCAGCGGCTTTGAGCATGTCATAGACGGTCAGGGCGGATGTTGAGACGGCGGTCAGGGCCTCCATCTCGACCCCGGTTTGGCCGGTGGTTTTGACGGTCGCTTCAATCCGGATGCCGGGCAGGGCCGGGTCAGGGGTCAATTCAACAGCGACCTTCGTGATTGGCAAAGGGTGGCACAACGGGATCAGATCGCCGCATTTCTTCGCGCCCATGATGCCTGCCAGCCGCGCGACGCCCAACACGTCACCTTTTTTGGCGGTGCCTTCAGTGACCAGCGCCAGCGTGTCCGCCTGCATGATCACAGCGCCATGTGCAACGGCGATACGGTCGGTGACGTTCTTGTCGGATACATCGACCATATGGGCGTCACCCTTACCGTCAAAATGGGTAAGCTTTGCCATCTACATGCCTCTGGTAAAAGGTTTTTTGCTGAGGATGTGTCGCGTGGCACCGGCTACATCATCCTGTCGCATCAGGCTTTCGCCGATCAGGAAGGAGCGCGCGCCATATTGCGCAAGCTCGGCCAGATCATCCGGTTCAAAAATGCCGCTTTCTGCGATGATCAACTTGTCGGCTGGGACGCGTTTGGCCAGCGTTCGGGTGGTGTCGAGCGTGACGTCAAACGTGTTCAGATCGCGGTTGTTGATGCCCAGCATCGGGCTTTTCAGAACGCCTGCGCGGTCAAGTTCCTCGGCATTGTGGACTTCCACCAATACGTCGAGCCCCATGCCCGTGGCCGCGTCTTCCAGCTCAACCGCTTGCGCGTCTGAGACGGAAGCCATGATGATCAGAATGCAATCAGCGCCCAAGGCACGCGCTTCGACCACCTGATAGGGATCGTACATGAAGTCCTTGCGCAGGATCGGCAGTTCAACGACGTCGCGTGCCGCCATCAGGTAGCTGTCATCGCCCTGGAAAGACGGGCCATCGGTCAGGATAGACAGGCAGGCTGCGCCACCTTCTTTGTAAGCTTCTGCCAAGCTAGGCACGTCGAAATCTTCGCGGATCAAGCCTTTGGACGGGCTGGCTTTCTTAATCTCGGCGATTAGCCCGTAGTCGCGAGAGGCGGCCTCGCTCAGCTGGTCGTAAAAACCACGTGGGGCAGGGGTTGCCTGTGCCTCGGCCAAGATATCCTCGTATGACTTGGCAGCTTTGCACTGCGCGACATGGTCAAGCTTATAGGCTTTGATTTTTTCCAGAATGCTGGGGATGCTCATGCGGCCTCCGACGTCAGGTGTGCGAGGTTGACGACTTTGGTTTTGGCGGCGCCACTGTCGATGCTTTCTTTTGCAAGTTCAACACCTTCTGGTAGGGAGCTTGCCTTATCTGCAACGACGAGCGCCGCGGCCGCGTTGAGCAAAACCGCCTCGCGATAGGCTGATGCGGCTCCATCCAAAAGGGCCGTAAAGGCGGCGGCGTTTTCTTGTGGCGTTCCGCCGATGATTTCTTCGAACGGGCGCGGGGCGAGGCCAGCATCTTCTGGCGCAATTTCAGCCATCGTGACGCGACCATCTTCGAGCTTTGCCACTTGGGAGGGCGCGGAGATTGATAGCTCATCCGTGCCGTCGCCACCATGGACGAGCCAGGCTTTCTCTGACCCCAAGGCCTGCAGCGTTTGTGCCATAGGTCCGATCAAATCGGCAGAAAACGCGCCGGTCAGCTGGCGTTTCACGCCCGCCGGGTTGGTCAGCGGGCCGAGGATGTTGAAAATAGTGCGTGTGCCAAGCTCCGCCCGGGTTGGCATCACATGCGCGATCGCGGGGTGATGCATGGGCGCCATCATGAACCCGATACCGATCTCGTTAATGGCGCGTTCAACAACATCTGCGCCGACCATGACATTGACCCCCATCGCGCCGAGCGCGTCTGCCGCGCCGGATTTTGACGACAGGTTGCGGTTGCCGTGTTTGGCGACGGTCACACCGGCACCTGCCACCACAAACGCCGTGGCGGTGGAAATATTCAAGGTGCCTTTGCCGTCGCCGCCGGTGCCAACAATGTCCATCGCCCCCACAGGGGCCACGACCGGGTTGCATTTGGCGCGCATGACGGCTGCTGCTGCGGCGTATTCTTCGACCGTTTCGCCACGCGTACGCAAAGCCATCAAAAATCCGCCGATCTGCGAGGGTGTTGCTGCGCCTTCGAACAGGATCGAGAAAGCGCGCTCCGCTTCGTCACGGCTGAGCGTACGTTCAGCGGCCGCACCGATCAGCGGCTTTAACCCATCGCTCATGCCGGAACCTTCATTGCGTTGAGGAAGTTTTGCAGCAATTGGTGACCATGCTCAGAGGCGATGCTTTCAGGGTGAAACTGCACCCCGTGGATTGGTTTGCTGCGATGCTGCAGGCCCATGATCGTGCCGTCATCAAGCTCTGCCGTGACCTTAAGCGCGTCGGGCAGGCCTTCGCGGTCCACGACGAGCGAATGGTAGCGGGTTGCTTCAAAACCTTGCGGCAAGCCTTTGAAGACGCTTGTATTATTGTGATTGATGGTGCCCATCTTGCCATGCACGATCTCACTATGGCGCACCACTTTGCCGCCAAAGGCCTGACCGATAGATTGGTGACCAAGGCAGACCCCAAAGAGCGGCATGTTCGTTTCGGCCGCAGCCTCAACCATCGCAAGGCAAATGCCCGCCTGGCTCGGGTCGCACGGACCGGGCGACAGCACCACGCCAGCAGGCTTCATCGCCATGGCTTGCTGCACATCTATTGCGTCATTGCGCTTTACGACGACCTCGGCCCCCAATTCGCCCAGGTAGTGAACCAAATTGTAAGTAAAGCTGTCGTAGTTATCGATGAGTAGCAGCATATATGTCTCTGTTTTGGGACGGTGGCATGCCCCGATGTGGCTTGTCGGCAAAAAAGGTTTCGGCACCCTGCCTGTCGCGGTATAAATGCTCAGAGCCACGCGTCGGGGTCAAGGGCATGCGCCCGCTGATCGCGCTAGAAAATGAACGGGGCCGCACCAAATTTTGGGTGCAATTGAAACGAGGAGCAGATTTCATGGGCAAAGGCTTTCTTTCCGGTGCCATATGGGGCGGCGTCACTGGCGCAGTTGTTTTGGCCGTTTTGTCGCTATATGCGCCGCTTTCCGCCGAGCGCAGCGCCGAGATCAACCAAGAAGATGACGCGGTCGAGAAACTGCCCGCGGCGAGCACCGATGCCGTAGCGCCAGTTGAGACGCAGGAAGATGCGGCTGTTGAGCCGGTTGTTGTGGTCGAACCGCAAGAGGATGTGGCAGAAGCACCGGAACCCATTCAGGAAACGCCGGAGGTCGAGATCGTCGAAGCACCGAAAGCAGTTGTTGAAGAGACGGCTGAGGAGCTTGCTGAGGCAAGCGAGGCGCCTGCAGCCAAAGAACCGCTTATCATCATTCATGAACCCGTGAACGAAGTTGCAGCGGATGCGCCGGATGCTCAGGCGGAGGCACCGGCAACATTGGCCGAGGTCGCACCGACCAAACCCTACGTCCCGACAGAGGTCAGCGAGGTCACGATTGACCCGGCGCCTGCGCCCGAACTGGTCGCGGAACCGGCTGCGGAATTGGCCGGTAGTATTGGTGAAAGCCCTGTTGACCCGGCTGTCGACCCCGCAGCTCCTGCGGCGCTTGCCGAGAGCACTGATAATTCCCAAGACGCACCGCTTTTCGTGGCGCGGGCAGACACCGAACTGACATCACCGAGCCCGCAGCCGGTTGATATTCCGTCAATCAGTGGCGCGTTGAGCGAGGAAGGCAGCACCGCCCCCTTGATCGAAATCACGGCTGCAGGTCAAAAACGGTCGGCTTTGCCATCGATCACTCAAGAGCCGGAAGAAGACGCCCCGGCTGATGACACAGCGGAACCCGAAGCAGTACCTGAGCCGTCATCTGGTGCCGGGATCACGATTGGTGTTCCAAAAACCGTGCGCCCGTCCGCGGGGGTTGTCACCGGGCGGCTTCCGTCGCTTGGCGGGGGTGACGCGCCTGAGAGCGATGACGCGGCGGCCCCTGTAGCCGCTGCACCCGCATCCGGCGCTTTGCGTGCCTATGCCGCCAGTGGGTTTGAAATCAGCCCGGATCAGGGCCTGCTCAGCGTGATTTTGATTGATGCGGGCGAGGCGGGTATGTCGGTTGATCAACTGACGGATCTGGCCTTTCCATTCTCGGTCGCGATTGATCCTGTGGCGTCCGACGCTGGCGCCCGTGCGGCAGCCTACCGCGCCGCCGGGATCGAGGTCTTGGCCATGCCTGCAGACCTGCCTACGAGCGCCGCACCCAGCGATGTTGAGGTCGCGATGGACAGCTATTTCAGCACTTTGCCGGAAGCAATCGCCGTGCTCGACACCCTTGATGGGCGTTTGCAGTCAAGCCGGGGATTGCTGGATTCAGTCTTGGGGCGCTTGCAACAATCGGGTCATGGCTTGGTCACGTTCAGCCGCGGGTTGAATTCCGCACAGCAGACCGCGCGCCGCGCAGACGTCGAAGCTGGCTCTGTGTTCCGTGTTCTGGATGCGAAGTCTGAAAGCGGGCCGACGATCAAACGCACGTTGGATCGTGCCGGGTTTAACGCATCAAAGGATGGCAGCGTCATCGTGTTGGGGCACACCTATCCCGAGACCGTAACGACGCTGTTGGAATGGTCGCTGAGCGCTAAAAACAACGCGCTGAGCATTGTTCCTGTGTCGAAAATCCTTATCGACGACGCGTCTTAACTGCCTATGCGTTGCCGCGCCGGGTGAAGTTTTCGGCCTGCGCGGCGGCCATGCGGATGGCTTTGGCTTTGTTGACGGTTTCTTCGAACTCGGCTTCAGGGTCGCTGTCAAAGACAACGCCGCCACCCGCCTGAGTGTAGAGCTTTTGGTCTTTGACAACGGCAGTTCTGAGCGCGATGCACATATCCATATCGCCCCCGGCTGAGAAATAGCCGCACCCGCCACCATAGATGCCGCGCTTTTCTGGCTCCAACTCGTCAATGATTTCCATGGCGCGGACTTTTGGCGCGCCTGAAACGGTACCCGCAGGCAGGCCTGACAGCAGCGCGGACAGCGCATCCTGGTCATCCGACAATTCACCAACAACGTTTGAGACTATGTGCATCACGTGGCTGTAGCGTTCGATGATGAATTTTTCTGTCGGATGGACGGTGCCGATCTTGGAGACTTTGCCAGTGTCATTGCGACCCAGATCGAGCAGCATCAGATGTTCTGCCAGCTCCTTCTGGTCGGCAAGCAGGTCTTCTTCGAGCGCTTTGTCTTCCGCGGGGGTCGCGCCGCGTTTGCGGGTGCCTGCGATCGGGCGGATGGTGACTTCCTTGCCGAAGACGCGGACGAGGATTTCGGGGCTGGCGCCGACGATGTCGAAACCGTCCATGTTGAAGTAGAACATGAATGGGGACGGGTTCGTCCGACGCAGGGCGCGGTAGAGCGAAAACGGCGGCAACGTGAAATCTTGCGTCCAGCGTTGCGACGGGACAACCTGAAAAATGTCGCCCGCGCGGATATAGTCTTTCGCGGCCTCCACAGCAGCGTGATAGCCCGCTTGCGTGAAATTCGAGACGGGTTCGGCTGTTGCCGCTTCATCATTCAGGTCTTGCGGCATCGCGCGCGGTGCACGGTCGAGATCGCGCACGGCATCCATCACGCGTTCCGCTGCCTGGGCATAGGCGGCCTTGGCAGAGATACCGGGTGCGGTCCATGCGGGGGAGCAAATGATCACCTCCCCCTTGACCCCGTCCAGCACGGCCACGACAGACGGGCGCATGAGCACCGCATCGGGCACGCCTAGTACGTCTGGGTTTACGTTTGGCAGATGTTCGACCAACCGGATCATGTCATAGCCGAGATAGCCAAAAAGGCCTGCGGCGGCGGCGGGCAGCTCTGTTGGTAGGTCGATCTTGCTTTCAGCCAACAGCGCGCGAATGGCGCTGAGCGGGTCATCTGCGCAAGGTTCAAAGGCGGCGCGATCAAAACGGGCTTGGCGGTTCAACTCTGACGTTTGCCCGTGGCAGCGCCAGATCAGGTCCGGTTTCATCCCGATGATCGAATAGCGCCCGCGCACCTCACCGCCAGTCACGGATTCTAAGATGAAACTGTCCGGCTGGGCATCGGCGAGCTTGAGCATCAGTGAGACAGGCGTGTCCAGATCGGCAGCCAGGCGTGTGTAGACAAGCTGGTTTTGCCCCGCGTCAAAGGCGGCGGAAAACGCGTCAAACGATGGAAGGATCGCCATGCTGCTTAGTTCCCGCCGTGTCCGCCGCCGCCCAGCTGAGACAGCACGGCGTTGATCGCGGTTTGATCAAGGGTCAGACCGTGACGGGCACGAACCGCCTCACTGAACACTGCGAAGACATCAGCGGCGATGCCTTGGGAGGCTGACGCGTTCAATTGCGCCGCAAAATTTGCTGCCGCGTCAGTCGTCATGTCCGGCATTGCGATATCTGTCAGCTCAACCAGGGCGGAGCGACCATCTGGCCCTTGCACGAATGTCACGCCGCCGGGTTCGAGGTCAAAAATCTCAGTGACCATTCCAACCGGCGCGCCGTCGATGAAATCGCCACGGTTGATGTTGCGTTCCGCTGTCGCTGCGAGGTCCATGGACGCCATGCGGGTGCCTGCGCGCAGCTGCTCTGCCATGTCGGTGCCCAATGCGGCCAGTTTTTGCGCTGTTTGATCTGCGACCCAAGCCTCAGCCACTTGATCGCGAATATCGGCCAAAGGCGGTGTTGACGGCGGGACAATTTCGTCGAGACGCACGGCGAAAATGCCGCCATCTGTCAGCTCCCGTACTTCCGGGAAATCGCCGTCACTGAGGCGCGCCACTTCTTCGCGGAACACGTCATAGGCAGCGATGTCGTCAGTTGTGTCAGCCGCCATGTTGAGCGTGCCCAACTGCATCGGCGTCTCATCAGCCAGTTCTTCCAGCGTCGCGCCGCCGACTAGAAGGTCATCGATCACGGTTATTTCTTCTTCGATGATCCGACGGGCGCGGTCGGCTGTGTATTCGGCGGTCAGGCCAAGACGCGCTTGTTCGAACGTCGTGGTAGAGGCTTCAAGAACGGCGTTGATGCGGTAGAGCACTGGGCCGAGGGAGGTTTGAACCGGCGCGCTGATGCCGGGCTCATCCAAGGCAAACACAGCCTCGGCGATATTGCCTGCCAAATCTTCACGCGAGACTTCGCCTTGGTCCACATCGTCCAGCGTCAGGCCACGCTCGTCAACGAGCCGTTCAAACGTGGTCTCCCCTGCGTCAAGCTGCGCTTTGGCGCCCTCGGCCGCGGCCATGTCCTGAAAGCCCAGACGTTCGACGAGGCGGCGTTCGGGGCGGTTAAAATCGCTGGCGCGTTCGTCGTAAAGCTCTCGTAGCGCAGTTTCGTCCACCTCGATGGTTTCCAGTAGCATTTCGGGTGTGAGCCATGCGTAAGTCACGCGGCGCAGCTCGGGCGTGAGGAACAAGGCGCCCTGAGTGTCGTGGAATTCTACCAGATCGGCATCGGTCGGCTCGGTGATCTCATCAGCCACAAGGCTTGCGTCGATTGGGGCCCAGCGGAAGCTGCGTTCCTCCGCCACGTAATTGTAGAGCGTTTGGGCGTAAGTTTCGGACACGGTCAGCCCGCCGGTCACGCTTTGCTGCATCAAGGTGCGTGCTGCGCCGACGCGCAATTCTTCTTCAAAATCCGCGGCGTTGACGCCGTTTTGGCGCAATGCGAATTCGTAGCTGTCGCGATTGAACTGCCCGCCTGCGCCTTGGAAGGCGGGAATTGTGCGCAGTTGGTTGGCGACCTCTTCGTCGCCGACGGAAATGCCAAGCTCTTTGGTTTCTTCCGACAGCGCAGCGGTGCCGGCGAGCACTTCGATGACGCGTTGGTCAACGCCTTCCGCGCGGGCCTGTTGCAGGCTGAGCGGCGCGCCACGACGGCGGGATTCGAAATTAATCTCTTGCTGCAATGCGCGTTGGAAGTCTTGCACGGTGATCTCGGTCTTGCCGACCGACCCGATAGAGGTGATCGAGCCGCCAAGGCTATTGGCCCCAAAGCCCGCCAGCCCCAGGATCAGCAGCACCAGAATGATCCACACAAAAACCCTGCCCGCACTGCCGCGCCGCATCGAGCTGCCGGGGGCTTTGATATCCGATTTTTTGGCCATAACTGCGCTGCCTTCCACTGCGGTTTCGGCGTTGGTAAACCGTTGCGGGGAAGGGGGCAAGCGCCCGATTGCGTGCTAGGCTTTCAACGCGGCCAGACGGGTGTAAAGTGCCTCGATCCCGGCGCGGTCGATATTGGCAAAAGCAATGCGCAATGCGGAGTCACCGCTGCGATCCCCTTCGGGCACAAACATGGTGCCGGGCAGGCATAGCACGCCAATATCGCGCACCATCTTCTGGGCCAGCTGATCAGACGGCATGTCAAACGGGTGCCGCATCCACGCGAAATAAGCGCCGCAGCCTTCAAGCTGCCAGCCTTTTTCGGCCAGCACCGGAAAGCCATCTTGAATGGCGGCGGCCCGATCAAGGATTTCAAGGCGTTGTTCGGCCAGCCATGGGCCGAGATTTTGCATGCCCCAAAGCGCCGCGCGCTGACCAAGTTGGTTGGGGCAGATCGCGACCGTGTCGAGGAACTTTTCCGCCTCGGCCAGCCGGTCAGGATGCGCGACCATGGCGCCGACCCGGTGACCTGTCAGCCGGTAGGCTTTGGAAAAACTGTAGAGCTGAATAAGCGTGCCGTCCCAATAGGAGTCCCGAAAGAGTGTGTGCGGCGCGCCTTCACGGCTGTCGAAATCGCGGTAGGTTTCATCGACGATCAACGCGATGCCTTGTGCACGGCAGAGGTCGCGGAACGCGCTGAGCGTCTCGGACGGATATTCCACGCCGCCCGGATTGTTTGGCGATACCAATGCTATAGCGCGTGTCTTTGATGTGATAAGTTGGGCTGCATCATCAGCGGAAGGGACCAGACCGGGGCCGGTGTGCAATGGCACAGAGGTGATGCCCCCCATGTCGAGCCACATCTTGTGATTGAAATACCAAGGCGTCGGTAGGATGACCTCATCACCGGGGGCGGCGAGTGTCGCGATGGTGGCAGCAAAGGCCTGATTGCACCCGGAGGTGATCGCGACCTGATCCGGTGAAATTGCGCCGCCATAAGCCGCCGCCCATTGCGATGCGACCTCGGCGCGCAAGCCCGGCAAGCCAAGAACCGGCCCGTATAAATGCGTCTCGTCGTCTTCCAGCACGAATTGCGCCATGGCGGCGCGCAGCTCAGAGGGTGGCGGGTCAACCGGGGCGGCCTGGCTGACATTGATCAAGGGCTGGTTGTCGGGGAAAGTGACGCCATCAACCCAGCGACGCGCCTCCATGACCGGGGGCGGGAATGTAGCGGCCATGTTCGGGTTGAGAAGCGTCATATTCAGGTCCAATCGCTAAGCATCAGAAGTTATTCGCCGCGATACGGCTTCACATATTGCATCGCCATGTCCCATGGAAAGAAGATCCACGTGTCTTGGCTGACCTCGGTAATGAACGTGTCGACCTGCGGGCGTCCTTTCGGTTTGGCATAGACTGTGGCGAAATGCGCATTGGGGTAGAGGGCGCGTACGACCTCAAGAGTTTTGCCGCTATCGACCAGATCGTCGATGATCAGAATGCCTGTGCCGTCGCCCATCATCGTATCATCGGGCTTTTTGAGAACTTTTGCCTCCGATTGCGACTGATGGTCGTAGGATTTGATCGAAATCGTGTCGACCGTGCGGATGTCGAGCTCCCGCGCGGCAATCATTGCGGGCGCCATGCCGCCCCGGGTGATCGCCACAACCGCTTTCCATGCCCCATCATCCGGCCCATGCCCATCGAGCCGCCATGCAAGCGCGCGGCTGTCGCGGTGGATCTGGTCCCAGCTGATATGGAAGCCTTTTTCATGGGGCAGGCGGTTGGTGTCGGTCATGGCGCTCCCTTTCATCGGTTTGGGGATGTGATATTTCGAATTGAGCGGCGTGGGAAGCCTTCATTGGAGGACGTAGCGGCCTTGGCGTTGCGCGATCTTGGGCGGCTCGCCGGTTTGTTCAAATGCCAGATAGGCGGGCTGCAATTCCTTCCAGAAACCAAACCATTCGTTGTCCTGTGCCCGCGTCATGCGTTGCGGGGTCATCCTAAACGGGAAGGCGTGCACCGGGACGCTGTCCTGGCCCGCGCGCAAAGCGGCCTCGACTAGCACGTAGATTTGTTCAATCGCCGGGTCGGTCATCGCGTAGCAGCCGACCGAGCGGCAATCGCCATGCACCATCAAATAGCTGCCGGTGCGCAATTTGGCGCGGTCATATGGATTTGGGAAGCCCAGATTGAATGACAGATGGTAGCTGGAATTGGGGTTCAGCGCGGCGAGCCCAACCTTGTAGAACCCTTCCGGCGACTGTCGATCACCTTCGCGTAATTTTGGCCCCAGATCGCCTGAGAAATTGCAGATCGGATAGGTCTTCCAAAGCTTGTAGCCCGTATCGTCGCGGAGCCAGACTTCGAGTTCTGCCTCTTCCTTGAATATCCGCAGGTAGGTGGGTGCACCAAAGCTAAGTCCTTTGGCGTTCAACTTAGGTGTCAGGAAAGCTTTTTGCGCGACACGGATTTCAGCGATGTTGGCGTCGCGCCCGAGATAGTCTTCGATGTCATCGCGCAAGCTGCTTTGTCCCAGAAAAAGCGCCACCCCAATTGCGCCAAGACAGATCAGCGTCAGAGCAGCCGATGCGACATGGCGCAACGCCGCTAGCCCTTTTCGATGTCTGGCGCGTCAACGGCTTTCATACCGACCACGTGGTAGCCAGAATCGACGTGCAACACCTCGCCGGTGACAGCTGTGCTGAGGTCCGAGAGCAGGTAGAGCGCGGAATTTCCGACCTCTTCCTGCGTCACGGTGCGGCGCAATGGGGCGTTATATTCGTTCCACTTCATGATGTAGCGGAAATCCCCGATGCCGGAAGCTGCGAGCGTTTTGATGGTTCCGGCTGAGATCGCGTTGACGCGAATATTGTCCTTGCCCAGATCTTCGGCCAGATATTTGACCGATGCCTCTAGCGCCGCCTTGGCAACGCCCATCACGTTGTAATGGGGCATGACCTTTTCCGCGCCGTAATAGGTGAGCGTCAGCAGGGAGCCGCCATTTGGCATCATTTTCTCGGCGCGCTGCGCGACAGCTGTGAAGGAGAAGACCGAGATGTCCATGGACATGCGGAAATTCTCAGGGCTGGTGTCGACGTAACGACCGCGGAGTTCATTTTTATCAGAAAAACCAATAGCATGAACGACGAAGTCAAGGTCACCCCAGTCTTCTTTCAGAACCGCAAACAGCGCGTCAATCGAAGCGGGGTCACCTACATCGCAAGGCAGCACATGTTTCGCGCCAATGCTATCGGCCAGCGGGCGTACGCGTTTCAGCAGCGCCTCGCCCTGATAGGAAAACGCAATCTCCGCGCCCGCATCGGCGCAGGCTTTCGCAATGCCCCAAGCGATAGATTTGTCATTGGCGACGCCCATTATTAGGCCGCGTTTTCCCGCCATCAAACCATTCGACATTACTGCTCCTCGCGTGAATTTTCTGGTTCAATTTGGTGTAGGGCAAAGCAAGCAGGGCTTCAAGCGCATGGGCAGACGTGGCGTCACGGTTGTTTTCATATCAACTTTGGGTCAATAGTTGCCGATACGTCTGGGGGGACGGCTATCGTGAGGTTTCTTAACCATGTCTGACAGATCTGGCATCTTTTCGGGTGACAACCCGTTTGAGATCTTTCGGTCGTGGCTGAGCGAGGCCGAGGCTTCGGAGCCAAATGATCCCAACGCAATTGCGCTCGCGACTGTCGACGGCGGCGGCTTGCCGAATGTGCGCATGGTGCTTCTAAAGGATATCGAGAACGACGCTTTTGTGTTTTACACCAACTATGACGGGACCAAAGCTCATGAACTTGAGGCCTCTGGGAAAGCGGCCTTTGTTGTCCATTGGAAGTCACTTCGGCGCCAAGTGCGCGTCCGTGGTACTGTGAGCAAGGAAGACGGCGCTGCGGCGGATGCATACTACGCGTCGCGTTCGCTCAAAAGTCGGATCGGGGCCTGGGCGTCGGACCAATCGCGGCCTTTGAAATCGCGCGCCGCGTTGATGGCAAAAGTCGCAAAAATGACCGCCGAAAAGGGCGCCAATCCAGAGCGCCCGCCGCATTGGGGAGGCTACCGCTTGGTTCCGACAGAGATCGAATTCTGGGCTGATGGTGCCTTTAGGTTACACGACAGGTTTAGGTGGAAACGCGCTTTACCTGAAGAAAAGTGGGAGATTTTGCGGTTAAATCCATGACGACTGCGCAATCTTTCACGAAGTCTGTGCTTTTTTGCACATAAAAACTCGCAGGACAGGAAATACGTACCTATCTTAAAATGCAATTCCGTGGGAAAATGCCACACATATATAAAAAGTGAGGATGCTCATGGGCAGGCTTGGGGGTGTCGATTCTTTCGACACATCTTGGATGACAGAAACACTAGAAATCGCGGGCGACTCAACCCGCGTAACTGGACAAGTTAAGTGGTTTGACGCCGCAAAGGGATTTGGCTTCGTGGTCGCAGATGCGGGCGGGCCAGATATATTGTTGCACGCCAACGTTTTGCGCAACTTCGGACAGGGATCAGTGGCAGACGCTTCGGCGGTCGAGCTGGAAGTGCAACGCACAGAGCGCGGCTTGCAGGCGATTGAGGTGATCTCAGTCACACCACCGGCGACGACAGAAGCTTCGGGCTTTGATATCACCGCTGACAATCTTGATGACGTTGCACTTACGCCGGCGCGCGTAAAATGGTTCGACAAAGCCAAAGGGTTTGGCTTCGCCAATGCGTTTGGCGAGAAGAACGACATCTTCCTGCATATTGAAGTCCTGCGCAGCTGTGGTTTGGCGGATCTGGAAGCGGGCGAGGCGGTCAGCCTACGCATCGTCGACGGTGAACGCGGCCAGATGGCAGCTGAAGTGCACGCCTGGGATTATGCGATCACCAACGATTAAACTAGCGGCATGGGCTGCAATGGTGTGGGCGTCTACTGCGGTAGGCGCTCCTGCTTTGTGCAGTGTCGAGCATGTTGACCTACGCGGCGACTGGGGCAAGGTCCGCTTTAAGGTTGAAATTGCTGATGATCCGGGCGAGCGCGCACGCGGGTTGATGCACCGCGAAAGCATGCCACGCATGTCCGGTATGCTGTTTATCTACGAAACAGCGCAGCCCTTGGCCTTTTGGATGCGCAACACACTTATACCGCTGGATATGCTGTTCATAGATACCAGCGGCACGGTTGTTCATATCCATGAAAACGCGATCCCGCTGGATGAGACGCCGATTTCAGGTGGACGGGAACCGCTTTTGTCGGTTTTAGAGCTGAATGGCGGTATGAGCGCCCGACTTGGCATCACCACCGGGTCGCAATTGCGCCATCCTGACATGCCACAGGAGGCGGCCGCTTGGCCCTGTGAGGAGAGCTCGTAATTCTCTTCGCCTGACACCAAGTTAGGACTTTCCAAACGCGGCAATCGGGTTTAGGAAGCCTCTCACAGATGGACGGGGCGTGGCGCAGCCTGGTAGCGCACCTGTTTTGGGTACAGGGGGTCGGAAGTTCAGAATCTTCTCGCCCCGACCATCTGTAAATCTCTCACATAAAAATAGTTTCTTTCCGGTTGCCCGCGCATCGCGGAGGTAGCGCTGCGCGTTGCGGAACGTCCGCCGCACTTTGGCAGGTGATCGGGATCCGATGGCACGAATGAACGGGGCGAAAACGCGTTTTCTCTCGCATCATCTTCACATCGCTGATTCTTCGACAATGACTAGATATAGACATTGCGGGCGTCCGTATAACTAAACTGAGTGGTTTGAAATTAACCCAATCCGCGGGCAGCGCTGCCATTTGGTAACACTTTTGCGACACCCCCATATCTTGTGTGAAAAATTTTTGGAGCCACTAGGAAGGGGAAAACACTGGGAACGAATCTGTGGATTGTTCAAGCGATCTTGCAGCTGAAACCGGTAAGTATGCCTCTTGCCTTTGTTTTTTTCCCGCTCATCAGGTTAAGAAAGGGTTACCATTTTTTGCCCGAATTATCGACCCACTTGGTCAACCGGTAAAACGCCAAACTTGTGGTAAAAATTACGTTGACGCTGGGCCTGCAAATCCCGCAAGTTGTGCGGGCTGATAAGGCAGCCACCACATTTAGTTATCTTGTACAGAGCACGGTGGCGACAGGGACGGGGACAAATCCAATCAAGTGAGCATCGTACAGGTGCCATGACGGCCTTTCTGGGCCGGCAACGGAAAGCCTTTCTCTGACATCGACCCGAGGCCCGCATGAGGCAGGCCAAATAGACAAAGATTAGGCGCAAGCCATGCAGGTAAGGATGTATTGATGAAAATCGACCGTAAGCTGACGGAAGCAGGGAAAGACGCGTATTCTGCGTTGGAATTTACCACAACCACTTCTGAAATCCGCAATCCAGATGGCACCATCGTGTTCAAGCTGGACGAGGTCGAGATACCTGCGAGCTGGAGCCAAGTTGCCTCCGATGTCATCGCACAGAAATATTTTCGCAAAGCAGGCGTTCCTGCTCGACTGAAGAAGGTGAAAGAAAAAGGTGTACCAGCCTTCCTTCAACGGTCCGTCGCGGATGAGGCTGCTTTGAAGAAGTTGCCAGAAGATCAACGTGTTGGTGGCGAAAGCTCAGCCAAACAAGTGTTCGACCGCTTGGCCGGGGCATGGTGCTACTGGGGCTGGAAAGGTGGCTACTTCACCACTGAAGAAGACGCCCAAGCTTACTATGACGAGATGCGCGTTATGCTGGCCAAACAAATGGCCGCGCCGAATTCGCCACAGTGGTTCAACACCGGTTTGCACTGGGCCTATGGAATCGACGGTCCGGCCCAAGGTCACCACTATGTTGACTTTGAAACTGGTAAGTTGACGAAGTCGAAATCCTCATACGAGCACCCGCAGCCGCATGCCTGCTTTATCCAGTCTGTCTCGGATGACTTGGTAAACGATGGCGGCATCATGGACCTTTGGGTCCGCGAGGCGCGCTTGTTTAAATACGGCTCTGGCACGGGCACCAACTTCTCAAGCCTGCGCGCCGCGAATGAGCCGCTGTCGGGCGGTGGTAAATCGTCAGGCTTGATGGGCTTTCTGAAAATCGGCGACCGCGCCGCTGGTGCGATCAAATCGGGCGGCACAACGCGCCGCGCGGCCAAGATGGTGATTGTCGACGCGGACCACCCGGATATCGAAGAATTCATCGACTGGAAGGTGCTAGAAGAGCAGAAGGTAGCGTCCATCGTCGCGGGCTCGAAAATGCACGAGCAGAAGCTGAACGAGATTTTCAAGGCGATCAAAGCCTGGGACGGTAAACTGGAAGATGCGGTTGACCCGAAAACCAACGAAACACTTAAAGGCGCGATCCGCGAAGCCAAAAAAGTCGCGATCCCAGAGACTTACGTTAAGCGCGTGCTGGACTACGCAAAGCAGGGCTACACATCGATTGAATTCCCGACCTACGACACAGACTGGGACTCCGAAGCGTATAATTCGGTCTCTGGCCAGAATTCCAACAACTCGATCCGGGTGACGGATGCGTTCTTGAAAGCGGTCGAGGCTGATGGCGATTGGGAATTGCTGTCTCGTACAACCGGCAAGCCCACAAAAACCATCAAAGCCCGCGATTTGTGGGAAAAGGTGGGCCACGCCGCATGGGCCTGTGCCGATCCAGGCATCCAGTATCACGACACTGTCAATGACTGGCACACATGCCCAGAAGATGGCGCGATCCGTGGTTCGAACCCGTGCTCGGAATATATGTTCCTTGACGATACGGCCTGTAACCTTGCTTCGATGAACCTGCTGACCTTCTACACAGACGGCAAGTTCAATGCTGAGCTTTACATGCACGCCACGCGCCTGTGGACCGTGACGCTGGAAATCTCTGTGATGATGGCGCAATTCCCGTCGCCTGCGATTGCGCAGCGGTCCTACGACTTCCGCACGTTGGGTCTGGGCTACGCCAATATCGGCGGATTGCTGATGAATATGGGCTACGGCTACGATTCAGATGAAGGTCGGTCCATGTGCGGCGCACTGACTGCGCTGTTGACCGGCGTGTCTTACGCGACTTCCGCTGAGATCGCCAAAGAGCTGGGCCCGTTCCCGGGTTACGCCAAGAACGCTGAGCATATGCTGCGTGTGATCCGCAACCACCGCAACGCGGCGCATGGCAATGATGAAGGCTACGAGAAGCTGGCGACAAACCCGCTGGCGCTGGACCACGCATCCTGCCCCGACACGGACCTGATTGCTTTGGCGACGGCCGCTTGGGACGAGGCGCTCGCACTGGGTGAGAAACACGGCTACCGCAACGCGCAGGTCTCCGTCATCGCGCCAACCGGCACGATCGGTCTGGTCATGGATTGTGACACCACAGGTATTGAACCAGACTTCGCGCTGGTGAAGTTCAAAAAGCTTGCGGGCGGCGGTTACTTCAAGATCATCAACCGTTCCGTTCCGGCAGCGTTGGAAACGCTTGGCTACAAGTCGAGCGAAGTGGAAGAGATCATCTCCTACGCTGTGGGCCATGCGACACTGGGCAACGCACCGGGCATCAACCATACATCCTTGGTGGGTCACGGGTTCGGGGAGGCTGAGCTGGCCAAGATCGAAGCTGCCTTGCCAAGTGCCTTCGACATCCGCTTTGTGTTCAACCAATGGACGCTGGGTGAGGAATTCTGCACCGGCACGCTGGGCATCCCGGCTGAAAAGCTGAACGATCCGGGCTTCGACATGCTGACGCATCTGGGGTTCTCGAAAGAGCAAATCACCCATGCCAATGACCATGTCTGCGGGACGATGACGCTGGAAGGCGCGCCGCATCTGCAAGAAAAGCACTACAGCGTGTTCGATTGCGCCAACCCATGCGGCAAGATCGGCAAACGCTACCTGAGCGTCGACAGCCACATCTATATGATGGCTGCGGCACAAAGCTTCATCTCCGGCGCGATTTCCAAGACGATCAACATGCCGAATGACGCGACCATTGAAGATTGCCAGAAGGCCTATGAGCTCAGCTGGTCACTGGCGATCAAGGCGAATGCTTTGTACCGCGACGGCTCGAAGCTGTCGCAACCTCTGGCGGCGGCACTTGTCGAAGACGACGACGACGCGGCTGAGGTGCTGGAAAGCGGCTCACCGATGGAGAAGGCAGAAGTTCTGGCCGAGAAGATCATCGAGAAGATCGTGATTAAAGAGGTCGAGAAGGCGCAAGCCCGCACACGCATGCCGCACCGCCGGAAGGGCTATACCCAGAAGGCCAATGTCGGCGGGCACAAGGTCTACCTGCGCACCGGCGAGTACGAAGACGGCCAACTGGGCGAGATCTTCATCGACATGCATAAGGAAGGCGCAGGCTTCCGGGCGATGATGAACAACTTCGCAATCGCGGTCTCCGTCGGTCTTCAATACGGCGTACCGTTGGAGGAGTTCGTGGACGCCTTCACCTTCACCAAGTTTGAGCCTGCAGGCATGGTTCAAGGCAACGACTCGATCAAGAACGCGACGTCGGTGCTGGACTACATCTTCCGTGAGCTGGCCGTGTCCTATCTGGATCGCACCGATCTGGCGCATGTGAAGCCGACCGGTGAGACTTTCGACGATCTGGGCCGTGGCGAGGATGAGGGCAAAGTCAACATCGCTGAGCTTGGTGAAAACGCGGCGTCCAAATCCTTGGAAGTGCTGAAGCAAATCAGCTCTACCGGTTATCTGCGGAAGCGGGTCCCGCAAGAACTGCAGGTTCTGCAGGGCGGGCTGGCCGGGGCCATGGCGCTGGACAGCTCCAGCGATCCGGTGGCAACGCTGCAGACCTTGGTGCCCGAGGTGTCGACGACACCGCCCTTGGGCGCCAGCACGGCAGTGGCGTCTGGCGGCGTTTCAATGGACGCGAGGACCAAAGCGAAGATGCAAGGCTATGAAGGCGAGGCCTGTGGCGAGTGCGGAAACTACACACTGGTGCGCAACGGCACCTGCATGAAGTGCAACACTTGTGGTGGGACCAGCGGGTGTAGCTAAAAGGAACACCGCGGCGGGTTCGCCTGCCGCGCGACGAGGATCAGGCCGCAGGCAATTAAGATACCGGGCGGTACTAACGATGAGCCTGATCAGCGAGACTAGAGGGCACCTTCGGGTGCCCTTTTTTTCTTTAATATAAAGGGGATTTAGGAGAGTGAGCGGAATTTCGCTTATGATATTAATATTGTCTTAATTGGTAACGAAATGCCGCCTTTCCCCTAGTGCGACGGTAGCGCCCAGCGTAGGGTAAACCCAGAGGGTTAGTGCTGTGATTAAATCGGAAAAACAAACCATACGTGGTATGATTGTAACGTCGGAGGGTGACCGGATCCCGACTTTGGTGGTTCTGCACTGCGCCCATCGGCGGGACGATTGTTCTCATATCGGCCGGGTCGACATACCGGAGGTTTGGATGGACGATTTCCTAAAAAACCCGACCAGTTTCATGTTCCGCAGCGATGCGGGTGAGTGTTTCACACAGATACACGTCGTTGACGAAATTGGATGCCCGTCACAGGAGACGCGGCTTGAAGGCGCGATCTATTTGCTGCGCGAGGTCGAAATTGACGCCGCAATCGCCGCAAAGGTCTTGTCCGGGCAATATATGCCGTTGTCGCATGTCGCAGGCGAATAGAGCGCTCTAGCTGTTTCGACCCATCTCCTGCAATTGCGTATCGAGTTCTGTGGCTCGCCTGTCACCAGCTTCAAGCGCAAAGATATAGGCATGGGTTAGATAGAACCCGCGCGCCTCCTCAGTGCTGGCTTGATGTGCGGCCTCACGATAGAGCGTGATCAGCGTTGCACCGTCGCCGGCAAGATGCGCCGCAATCAATGCCGCGTCGAGATCACTGCGCGGCATGCGCGCGCGATGTCCGGTAGGCCGTGATCTGATCCGCCACCCAAGCGTGGAAGCAATGTGTCGGCCCATCCATCGCCGGGCTGAAGCGCCCGCCATCAAACCCCGGTCCGTAGCGGCCTTTCTGCATGCCTTCGACCACGAAAATGTCTTCCTCAAACACCTCTTTCCAGAGCGCTGTGTTTTTGGCCAGCATGTCCGCGTTGACCTTGGGCGCTGCGTAGTAGAGGTGGATATGCTCGACAGTGTGATCGACAGCGCGCGGTTCCAACACGATGGCAAAAGCATGATCGCGTTGCGCGCCCATCAACACGTTGGGGTAGACGGTGATATATTCAGCCCCCTCATCCCAGCTATCGCTGAGCCCCGCGAAATCCGGGAACTTTTTGCCGCCATCCCCTTCGAACTGGCGGTAGACCAGTGTGCCTTGGCCGGAAAACTTGCCCGGCTCTGAGATATTGTAGTGATCCTCCAGCCGTGAATAGCTGTTCAGGCCGGGATGCACCCAAGGCAGGTGATAACTTTCGCAGTAGTTCTCAACGGCTAGCTTGTAGTTGGTTTGTACGGAAAGCTCGAATTTAGAGCCGGACCCGCCGTGATACATTGGTTGGTCAAACTCTGCCCATCGTTTGATGAGGTCGGCATGCACGTCTTCAAACGGGGCGGCGGTACCGCTGACATTGATAAAGACCACGTCGCGCCAGATATGGCTGCGCAGCTCGATCAGGCCCAAAGTATCGCGATCCATGTCGGGATGCGCGTTTTGACCCGGCCCGCCAACATGCGGGGTCGCAACCAGCTTGCCCTTGGTCGAGTAGCACCACGAGTGATAGGGGCAGCGGATCGCGCCTTCGATCTTGCGCGGCTCGGAGACCAGGATCATACCGCGATGCCGACAGGTGTTTTGAAACACCCGGACCTGGCCATCCTTGTCCCGGATGAGCAGCAATGGCAGCCCAAGAAACGTGATCGGCTTGGCATCACCCGGCTCGGGCACATCGGCGCCCACAGCCAACCCAGCCCAATTGGCAAAAAGCACCGCATCGCATTCCTCTGCAAACACTTGTTCGTCGATGTAATGGGCGTTGGGCAGACCATTTGCCTGCGCGATGGGGCGGTTTACGCCTGACAGATCTGTGGACATGCAAAGCTCCGGCGGTTGAGATTTGCTTATTCAAGCCCGATTTACCCTGAAAAACTTTTCGCACTGCGACAAATTGAATTCCCATGGCGACTCGCAGCATTTGCGGCGCCCGGACAGAACTTGCCGGTTGCGCGGGCGGCGATACGACATTTCCCGCCGATATGGCGGCGGGCGGAAAAGACCCCCTTTTTTGGCAATCTGGCGCTTGAAAAAATGGCCGCAACCGGCAGCTCCCAGCGGATTTTCATGCCCGAACCACTGCCCCCTGACTTAGCCGGTTCGCGACGCCACATTACCGTCATGGCGGCCAAACAGGCACGCCTGCACTTTAAACAAGCACTCTAGGAGGCTGTTATGACTAAGTTTTTGACCACTTTTGCCATGGGCGCATTACTGGCTGGCGGGGCATTCGCTGCGGTTGCTGATCTCGACACGGATGGTGACGGGGTCGCATCTTTTACCGAACTGCTGGCGGTCTACCCGACACTGACCGAAGAAGGTTTTGGCGCAATTGACGTCAACGGCGACGGCGTTGTCGATGAGGCGGAAATGGCTGCGGCCATCGACGCGGGCCTGATCCCAGAAGCCTAAGGCGTTGAAAAAACGCAACCTCTGACTTTGCGGAGGTTGCGGGTTGCGGTCGTCGCTTTTGATGATCTGCCTCGGGCGAAGCGCCGACCGCAACTTTGAAAACAGCCCCCTGGACACGCTCTGAACCTCCCCAGTGCGTGTCCGGGCCATGTTGCGAATGCACATCGCCCCCAGCGACCCAACGAGGTCACGCACCCGATGCTGTATTCGCGGGGCCAAGGGCCAAAAGCCCTTGGCCCTTTCTTTAATTTTGATTGGTCTCGTCTTCGTTCAAGTCGCGCCGCGTGACAAAGCGGCGACGCCGGTCCGGGCCAGCTCAACCAACCCCAAGGGCCGCATCAAATCGGCAAAAGCGTCAATTTTTTCCGACGTACCGGTCATCTCGAAAACAAAGCTTTCCAAGGTGCTATCAACGACATTAGCGCGGAAGATCTCTGCCAAACGCAGCATTTCGATACGTTTTTCACCAGATCCCGCAACCTTGAAAAGGGCCAGCTCGCGTTCCACAGATGCGCCTTCTTCGGTGAGATCATGCACGTCATAAACCGGCACCATACGGCCCAGCTGCGCCTTGATTTGCTGGATAACTTCGGGCGTACCCGTGGTAACAACCGTGATACGCGACCGGTGCCCTTCATGATCAATTTCAGCGACAGTAAGGCTTTCGATATTGTAGCCGCGCCCCGAAAACAGCCCGATCACCCGCGCCAAGACACCCGCTTCGTTTGACACGATACAAGCCAAGGTATGGCGTTCGATCACATCTGCATGCGGGTCTTTTAAATCATAGGCCGACTTCCGCGACGTGCCTTTTTTGATGTTCAACGGGGACATTGCATTTCCGGTCTTTAAGTTCAGCGTTTGCGTGAGACTACGCATTTGATGTGGCAGGAGCCAGTCAAACTCGTCCAATTGCTAAGCGTTTCTTCACTTTTTTCAGCGTATTCCCGGCATACCGATAGTGAGAGTCTCCTTTGCAAACACCTTTGCCAGATCAAAAGCTCAGCATGCGCCAATTGCTTGAAGAGCAAAGCCGGAGCCAGTTGCATGATCTCGCGCGGTCTTTGCCGATCTGGTTTTGGGAA
This sequence comes from Litoreibacter sp. JB4-2, assembly GCF_055693445.1. Classification (NCBI taxonomy): domain Bacteria; kingdom Pseudomonadati; phylum Pseudomonadota; class Alphaproteobacteria; order Rhodobacterales; family Roseobacteraceae; genus Litoreibacter; species Litoreibacter sp. JB4-2. The sequence continues at coordinate 527,940 of NZ_CM146334.1, read as the reverse complement.
ACGGATGGCAACTACAACCTGACCTTTGCAAGCGAGAGCTTGCGCCGCGTGACAAGTTTTTCGCCAGAGGACCTTGTCGGCGTTAACATCCTCAACCCGCAATTTGGGCGTGGAGATACCGAAGGTGGGCTGGCCGAGTATCACGACCTTCTGCGGAAACGCTTGCCCGTTGAAGCTGTCAATTATGAACGGATCATGATTTCAGGGGAAAGCGCAATTCTGTTGGACAGCGCTTATCCGCAATACGATCCAAGTGGGGCATTCACGGGTTATAGTGGCGTTACGTTTCATCTGACCCGAGCCATGCAGATGGCCGAAGAAAACGGCTCGCTTCTGTCTTCCCTTCAAAACCGGACTGTTGAGTTGGAGGCGGCGCTCTCGCAGCGTAACGCTGATCTTGCGGCATCAAACCGGTTGCTGGCCGAGATTTTGGAAGCTTTGGGGGAGGGGCTTCTGGTCACTAGCCACACCAATATGCGCGACCCGGAAAACGAGATACAGTTTCTCAATCCTGCCTATCGCAAGCTGATGAACCTAGCCGAAAATGAAGCGTATCCCGGCATGCGCGTCAGTGATCTCAGCGCGTTTTTGAGCGCACGCGGCGATATTGCACAAGAACATCTGAACACTGATCCGGATGCTTTGTTTAGTGGCGACGTGTTCGAATTGAACCTTGCCTCGAACGGACTCAGCCTTGAGGTGAAGGGCATTCCGCGCCCGGAAGGCGGCACAGTCATTGTTCATAGTGATGTGACGAAGCTGCGTGCCCGTACCGAACTTCTTGAAAACGCGCGCCGCGATGCCGAACTGGCCAACAAAGCAAAATCAAACTTTCTTGCCACGATGAGCCACGAGATCAGAACTCCGATGAATGGCATCGTTGGCGTCGCCGATCTGCTTGAAAGCACTGATCTGAATGACGAACAAATAGAGTATGTGGAAACCATTCGTCGGTCAGCGACTGCGCTGACCGAACTGATCGGCGATATTTTGGATTTCTCGAAGATTGAAGCGGGCAGGCTGGCCCTGGCCAATGAAGCATTGGATTTACCCGACCTGGCACGCGAGGTGCATCAATTGATGAAGCCGATCACGCGCCTGAAAGGGATCGCGTTGAATTTGGACCTGGACCCCAACATTGCGCCCGTGGTGACCGGCGACAAACAGCGGCTTCGTCAGATCTTGGTCAACCTAATGGGGAACGCTGTCAAATTTACCCTTGAGGGATCCGTTACTTTGAAAGTGCGCCGCGATGGGCCGTTCATGGTCGAATTTGAAGTCTCAGACACTGGCATCGGAATCCCGGCCGACAAAATTGACAAGATTTTCAATTCTTTTGAACAGGTTCAAACAGGCTTGCACCGAGAGTTTGAAGGCACAGGCCTAGGACTTGCGATTACCAAAAACCTCATTGAGACGATGAAGGGGCAAGTTGAAGTGACCTCCGTCGATGGCGAGGGCACAAGCTTCAAGGCGACCATTCCGTTGCCCGAAAGCAAACTGCCAATCGCGCCCGGCAAACGCGAGAGCGACACGGCTTTGATCCAGCTCCCAGAGTGTCGTGTCTTGCTGGCGGAGGACAACAAAACAAACCAATTTGTTGCGAAAAAAATGCTGGAACGACACGGCATCAGCCCAGAAATCGTTTCAAATGGCAAAGATGCCTGTATGCGCCTCAATGACGCTCAGTTCGACATTGTCTTCATGGACCTGTCGATGCCTGAAATGAGTGGATTAGACGCGGCCCGTACGATCCGAGAAAATGAACGGACCACCAACCGTACGCCGACCAAAATAGTTGCCTTGACGGGCAATGCGTTTGAAAGCGACCGTCAAAGCTGTTTTGACGCTGGAATGGATGATTTTTTGACGAAACCGATCCGCTTAGAGGATCTTTCAAGATGCTTGAACGCCCTTGTCGTGGAACCAGACGCGCCGCTGTCGCAGCGCGCCTGACCTCTTAAACAAGCACCGCGCCGCTGTCGCCAATAGCGTCTTCGACATTGGCATCCCCCAACAACATCTCGTTGTGAGGCGCACCAGATGGGATCATAGGGAAACAGTTTTCGTGCTTCTCGACCAGACAATCAAAAATAACCGGCCCATCATGGTTGAGCATCTCCATGATCGCGTCATCCATATCGGACGGATCAGAAACCAGAATGCCTTTCGCCCCAAAGGCCTGCGCCAAGAGCATGAAGTCCGGCAGGGCTTCTGACCAGCTATGCGAATACCGATTGCCATGCAGCAAGTCCTGCCACTGGCGAACCATGCCAAGCCGTTCATTATTCAAGATAAACTGTTTGACCGGCAAGTTGAACTGCCGCGCTGTACCCATTTCTTGCATATTCATCAGCCAAGATGCTTCGCCCGCCACGTTGATGACCAACGCGTCCGGATGCGCGACCTGAACCCCGATTGATGCGGGCAAGCCGTATCCCATCGTACCCAACCCGCCGGATGTCATCCAACGATTAGGATCGTCAAAACCTAAGTATTGCGCAGCCCACATCTGATGCTGGCCAACTTCGGTCGTAATGTAGCGGTCCTTGCGATCTTTGGTCAGCGCTTCAAGGCGTTGCAGCGCATATTGCGGTTTGATGACGGTCTCGGAGTTTTTGTAATCCAAGCACCGGATCGCACGCCATTTCTCAATTTGCTCCCACCATTTAGTCAGGCCTTCGACATTGGTTTTGCGCCCGTTCGATTTCCAAACGCGCAGCAAGTCCTCAAGCACATGAGCAACATCGCCAATGATCGGTACATCAACATGGATCACCTTGTTGATCGAAGACGGATCGATATCGATATGAGCCTTTTTGGATTTCGGGCTGAACGCATCGATGCGTCCGGTAATCCGGTCGTCAAACCGCGCGCCAATGTTGATCATCAGGTCGCAATCATGCATCGCCAAGTTGGCTTCGTAGAGGCCGTGCATCCCCAGCATGCCCATCCATTGCGGCCCGGAAGCCGGGTAGCAGCCAAGCCCCATCAGGGTTGAAGTGACGGGGAAATTCGTCTCCTTCGCCAGTTCACGCAGCAATGCTGTCGCGCTGTCGCCCGAGTTGATCACGCCGCCGCCCGAATAGATGATCGGGCGCTTGGCGGTTTCCATCAATTTGGCGAGCTTTTGGATCTGATCCAGATCACCCTTGAGTTTTGGGGCGTAATGTCCGGTCGACGCCTTGTTTTTGGGCGAATACACTCCCTTCGCGAACTGAACATCCTTGGGGATATCAATCAAAACCGGACCGGGGCGCCCGTTTGTGGCAACGTGAAAGGCTTGGTGGACAACCTCCGCCAAACCTTCTGTATCCTTCACAAGGTAATTGTGTTTCGTGCAAGGACGGGTGATGCCGACGGTGTCGGCTTCCTGAAACGCATCGGTCCCAATCATAAAGGTTGGAACTTGCGCCGTCAGCACGATCATCGGAACGGAATCGAGCAGCGCATCCGTCAGACCTGTCACAGTATTGGTCGCACCCGGTCCAGAGGTCACAAGAACAACACCGGGTTTGCCGGTTGATCGCGCGTAGCCCTCAGCCATATGCGCCGCACCTTGTTCGTGACGCACGAGGATATGTTTGATTTTGTCTTGCTGAAACAGCTCGTCGTAAATCGGTAGAGCGGCGCCGCCAGGATAGCCAAAGATCGTGTCCACACCCTGATCGATCAAGGCTTGGACAATGATTTCTGCTCCGGTCATTTGACGTGTCATCTGTTCTCTCCGTTTACGTCCTGTGTTCCATAAAAAAGCCCCCGATCTTGGCGGGGGCGCATGGGGTACCGAAATGGTTGTCGCGTTAACGACCCATGCGCCAATATCCTAGAATGACGACCACCTCGGTCATGTCAGGCTCCTTAATAAGTGCAGCGACATTATCAGTGCGGGGCAGGGCGTCAACAGCCAAAACGCTGAATAATATGTCGCGTGGTGCTTTTTTGTGGTATTTTTATTGCGCAATGACCGCCACAATCAAAAGAACGCGAAAGAGGAATGCCAAAAATGCCCCGAATGACCCAGATCACACCATTTCTGCATTGCAACGACATCGACGCACAGATCGCTTTCTTTCGTGATCGGCTGGGGTTTGAGCTGGGGTTTCAAAGCGATGAGCCGGGCTATGCATTCATGCGTCGTGACGGGGCGGCGATCAGGCTGTTGGAAACGGACCAAGACCTGAGTGATGAACGCCGCCAACAGATGGTCTATATTGACGTCGATGATATTGATGCGCTTTGGGATGATGTCGCGCCGCGTTTGGCCGATTTGCCCGATGGACGTGTTCGGGTGCCGTTCAATCAGTTTTACAATCAACGCGAATTCCATGTGATCGACGAAGGGGCTTGCCTTCTGCTTTTTGGTATGGCCCATCCTTATGACAGCAGTCAGGAGGGCGGTGATGGCCAAGACACGGGTACTGAATGAGTTTGGCATGGGCAGCTCGCTGCGGCGGATGGACTATACCGAAGCCGCGTTGCGCGCGATCAAAGATGCGCTTTGGCACAATTCAGTTAGCGTGGCGCCCGCCTTTGGGTTCCCCAAGGAGGCGATGTTGATCGACGTTGAAATCGGGGTTCAAGAACCAGACGCGATTGATACAGCGAAACTTCTGGACGTCTTTCCCTACGGGCAACCGCAGATAAAAGTGGTCAAAGGCGGGCTGGATATCCCCAAACCAGATGGCACCGGTGTGACCGTGATCGCAAATGCGGCGATCTGTGTGAGCTTTGATATGGAGCCCGCAGCATGAGCGAGCAACGGTTGATCCTTGAAATGGGCACGGGCAATGACCTTTACGGTATGGACTATACCAAGGCCGCGAAGCGCGCGATCCAGGACGCACTACATCATTCGTCCATCGTTTTGTTCAAATCTCTTGGGCTCAGCCACGACGAGATGCGCGTCTCCGTGACCATCGGCGTACAAGAACCTGACAAGCTAGACTTGGAGGTTCTCACAGCTGAACTTCCGCGCGGCAACGCGCAGGTGACAGGGGTTCTTGGCGGGCTAAATGTGCATGACCCGGAAAATGACCAAACCCATGTCATCGCGACTGCCGCCATCGAAGCTTACTTGCCCATTGACCAGACGAAGTGGCGGTTGAGCGACAGCTGAACCCTGAGGTTCGGGTCGTTGCCGTTTTTAAAACTCGGCGCCAGTGCCTTGCAACACACCATGCTCCAGCGCGTAGCGTGTAAGACCCGCCGTCGAATTAATCCCAAGTTTGCGCTTGATGTTCTTGCGGTGGGTTTCGACCGTGTGGATTGAGATATCCAACTCATGCGCGACAATCTTGTTTGATTTTCCCTGCGCCAGTTGAAGGAGGATTGTCTGCTCGCGCGCGGTCAACACGTCCTGCCCGGTGTCGGGCGTCAAGGCCACCGATGCGCCGGTGCACAGATAGGTTTCACCTTTCATCACGGTGACGATGGCGGTGTAGATTTCTTCCGTCGGCACGTCTTTCAGGATATAGCCCCGCGCGCCGTAGCGCATCGCGGTCGACACATATTCAGGCGCGTCATGCATTGAGAGAATTAGGACCCGCCGGTTGGCATCTTGTTCGAGCAAGATCTCCGTGGCGGAGAGCCCGCCCAGAAGCGGCATATTCAAATCCATCAAGATAACATCGGGGGCCAGCTCTTCGATCTGGTCAAGCACTTCTTGACCGTTGGACAACGTCGCAACGACGTCAATGTCGTCATAAGTCTCCAAGATGGCCCGAATGCCATCTGCGACCATCGGATGGTCGTCGACGATCAGAACACGAATAGGGGTCATGCGCGTTTCCTGTTATCCTTGCTTTGTGGCGGCAGCATATGGCTCAACGGAACGGAAGCTTCAATCGTGGTGCCTTCATCCGTGCTGAGCACCCGTAGGCTGCCACCCAATTGGTCGATGCGTTCTTGCATGTTGCGCAGCCCCAGACCACCACTGCGGGACCCTTGCGCCATGCCGCGACCATTGTCTTGGATCCGCATTGTAGCACCACGCCGATGTCCTGCTACGTCAATGGCGACTTTGCTGGCCTCCGCGTGGCGTTCAACATTGGTCAGCGCTTCTTGTGCGATGCGGTAGAGCGCAATCTTTGCGTCCTTATCGAGCCGGTTGCGGAACACGACCGTTGTGAAATTGGTGTCCATTCCCGTGCGTTCCGCAAATTCATCGATCAATGCCTTCAAGGCAGGGCCAAGCCCCAAATCGTCCAGAACGCCGGGGCGCAGATCGGCTGAGATCCGGCGGACCTCATGGATCGCCTCGGTCAGCCCATCGATACCTTTGTTGAGATCATCCTCCGCACGGGCGTCGCCGGTCCCGACACGCCGTCGCGCCAGCTCCAACGTATAACGGATACCAACAAGGATTTGACTAATGGAATCATGTAGTTCCCGAGCGACCCTGCCACGTTCTTCTTCTTGCGTGTCAAAGATCCGTTCGGTCAAAGCCTTCAATTTTGTATCCGCGAGCTTGCGTTCGCGAAAATTCAGCAGCAAGCCAGTGACAAAGACCGCAAAAAGCGCAGCAATTGTGATTGCCGCAATCTGCAGGAACGTGTTGCGGATCCGGTCTTCTGTAGCGGCGCGCGCGGCGGCCACAGTTGCTAAAACATCATCGATGAAGATGCCGGTACCAACAGCCCAGCGCCAGCTTTGAAACCCGGTAACATAGGTGACCATCATCGCTTCCTCGCCGGTCGAGGGTTTTGGCCACATATAGGAATGATATCCCGCACCTGAACGCGCAGTGTCGATCAAGGCGTCGACAATGGGCGTGCCTTCGCTATCGGTCAGCCCGGTCCAATTGCGCCCGATAAATTCGGTTTGGCGCGGATGGACGATGTTGTTGCCGTCATAATCGTAGACAAAAAAGGACCCGTCCGAGCCGTAGATCATTGCTGAGAGGATTTGCGTCACCCGTTCCTTCGCCTCCTCATCATCGGGGGAGGCATTGCCGTAAATATAGTAAAATCCGTTGCGCGCCTGGGTGACGTAGTTGCGCAGCTCTTGCTTTTTCGCTTCGATCAACTGGTTTTCTAGCGAACGGATTTCGTTTTCGGCCAGTTGCCGCGATTGGTTTGTGACCAGCAATGCGATTGCGGCCACGGCAATGATCAGAGGCAATGTCGCCAGAAGAAAAACCTTCTGACGGTAGTCGAGCTTCAGCTCGAAACGACTGCCGCGCGGCTGCTTCACTGGTTCAAGGCCTCCCTGATGCGCCATAGTTTGCGTGACCATTCATGGGGCGTCAATTCCCGCCAAAGGTCAAAATTTTTGCTTAATTACAAGTTTTTCGGCGTTTCTACCGGGGAGTGGGTATTTACAGCAGATGTATCCCCGCTAACTATTCGCACACTTTAGGGGCGCTTCGCGGATGTGTTTGCGGAAATTTTGCGCCCAATTGACCTAGGGAGGACTAAAATGGACCGTCGTTCATTTCTAAAGAATACTGCTATTGGTGGGACCGCTGCTGCGGCGTCCACATTGGCCGCACCGGCTTACGCTGCGGGTCATCGCACACTGACTATGGTAACATCCTGGCCGCGCGGGTTTGCCGTTCTTGATGACGCTGCGAGCTATTTCAACGAGGCCGTCAACGCGATGTCCGGTGGTGATCTGACCATCGACAAAAAGGCTCCGGGTGAGCTTGTGGGCGCTTTCGAAGTTTTTGATGCGGTTTCTGCTGGTCAGGCCGACCTGTACCACTCCGCTGACTACTACTTCATCGGTCAGCACCCAGCATACGCGTATTACACAGCTGTTCCGTTCGGTGCGACAGCGCAAGAGCTGACCAACTGGTACTACCATGGCGGCGGCCAGGAGCTGCATGACGAGCTGGGCTCGATCTTCGGCCTGAAATCCTTCCAGTGCGGTAACTCCGGTTCGCAGTCTGGTGGTTGGTTCCGCAAAGAGATCAACTCGGCTTCCGACCTTCAGGGCCTGCGCTTCCGTATGCCTGGTCTGGGCGGCAAGGTTCTGGGTGAGCTTGGCGCATCCGTGCAAAACATCCCTGGCGGCGAGCTGTACCAAGCCCTGTCTTCTGGTGCTTTGGATGGTCTGGAGTGGGTTGGCCCATTTGCAGATGAGCGTGCAGGCTTCCAAGAAGTTGCAAAAATCTACTACACAGCTGGTTTCCACGAGCCAGGCTCCGGCCTTGCATGTGGCATGAACCTCGACGTGTGGGAATCGCTGTCTGATCAGCACAAAGCCATCATCGACAACGCCACCAAAGCGACAACCGCCTATCAGCTGTCGCAAACGCTCGCCAATAACGGTGCGGCCCTTGCACGTCTGCAGGCACAGGGCGTTAAAACCCTGCAGTTCCCAGATGATGTTTGGGATGCGTTTGGCGCGGCCTCCAAGAAGGTCATGGATGAAAACATGGATGACGAGCTGTTCGCACGCACACGCGAAAGCTTCGAGGCAAGCCTCGCGTCTTCCGCATCCTGGATCCAGAAATCTGACGGCTACTACGTTGAGCAGCGCACACGCGTTCTTGGCGGCTAATTAGCTGATTTAGATCAAAGTTTGGGGCCATCCTTCGTTTTAAGGGTGGCCCCATCCGACGCCGTGTACACGCACCGGGGGAGGTGTGGCGGCACTTACGATTTCGGGCTGACAGGCGGTGACGCCGCGCCCAGATGGGGGACATATCATCATGGACGGCATCAGTTGGTTTTTCGGCAACCTGATTCAGGCTTTCGCGAACATCTTTAACGCGATCTTCCAACCAAACCTGTGGCTGTCCTGGGTTCCCTATATCAATCAGACAATTCCCGAGACCGAACAAAAACAGGCGCTGATGCGCTTTGTCTACTACGGCGGCTCGGTCGAGTTTTTCTTTGCCATCTTGGTGCTGTTCATCATCCTGACAATCATAGGGTTGCTCAGTAATCGGTTCATGTGGGGCTGTGTGCAGTTGCTCGAAGGGTTTGCGAACTCAGTCGGGCGCCTCTTTGCGTGGGCAGGCCTGTTTATGGTGCTGCAACAGGTGGTCATCATCTTCATCCAACGGATTTTCGCTCAGGCGCAGATCTCGATGGGGTTTGGTATGAGCTTTGCCAAGGACATCAGCTGGTGGGCGGAGGAATTGAAGTTCTACAATGCCCTCGTCGTATGCCTGTGCTGTACCTACACCTTCGTGCAGGGCGGGCATGTGCGTGTCGATCTGGTCTATTCAGCGGTGTCCTACCGCACCAAGCGCATCATCGATATGTGCGGCGCGCTTTTGTTCATGATGCCAGCGGCGGTGCTAACCTGGATGTATTCGTGGTATTTCCTGTGGCGTCATCTGATCACGCCCAAACCATCGGCGTCCGACACGCTGGAGCGGCTCTTGGCCAAATCACGCGCGGTGCGTTGGAATATTGAAACCATCGGCTTCTCGCCCAACGGGTTCAACGCATATTTCCTATTCAAAATCCTTCTGATCGCGCTGACCGCAATGATCTTTTTGCAGGCAATCGCATTCTTCTACCGCTCCTACCTTGAGTTCAAGGAAGGGCCGGATTCGGAAGGCAAATATCTCGACAAAGACACGCTGGGCGACGCGGAAGCCGAGCTGGCTGCAGAAATTCACTAGGGGGCCAGGGACATGCTTTTCGGTTTAGACGGCGTAGAAATTGGCCTGATCATTGTTGCGCTTTGCCTGTTTGGCGGCATTCTATCGGGTTTCCCGGTGGCCTTTGCGATCAGCGGTGCGGCGGTGATTTCTTTTGGGATCATTGCGGCTTTGGACAGTGCAGGGCTGCTGATCCATCAGGCGATTGACACCAGCACCGCCGAATACGCAGCTATCGTTGCCGAAGGCGTAAAGGCCGAGACGATATCGATTTTCAGGTATCCTGACTTGCCGCGCGCGGCAGAGGCCGTGTTCCCGCAAGGCTGGGAAACCGCGTTGGATCGCAACGTCTCCTTCCTTGTGAACCGCATCAATGAACGCGTGCTCGCGGGTCAATCGATTGAAACCCTGCTGGCGGTTTTGATGTTCGTTTTGATGGGCATCACGCTGGAACGCTCCAAAATCGCGAACGATCTGCTAACCACGATGGCGCGCGTCTTCGGCCCGCTTCCCGGCGGTCTGGCTGTGTCGGTCGTTGTTGTGGGCGCGTTCCTGGCGGCTTCAACAGGCATCGTTGGCGCCACGGTTGTGACGATGGGCCTGCTCAGCCTTCCAACCATGCTGCGCAACGGTTATTCGCCGGAGCTGGCCACGGGCGTGATCGCGGCCTCAGGCACGCTGGGCCAGATCATTCCACCATCCATTGTAATCGTTCTATTGGGCACGCTTGCGGGTGATTTGTATTCTGCGGCGCAGGAAGCGCGCGCGCTGGAAGTGGGTTGTACCGACGCACTGACCTATCTGGGTGAGCCCGCCGTTGTGTCCGTGGGGACCTTGTTCCAAGCGGCCCTTTTGCCGGGTATCCTGTTGGCGGGGCTCTATGCCTCCTACGCGTTTGGCTACGCGCTGTTTAACCCATCCAAAGCACCGGCGGTGCAGTTGGGCGAATCGACGGGCGAGGCGGTCTCACGCTCTGAATCCATGACATGGTTCTTGTTCGCACCCATCGGCCTGATCGCGGGCCTGATCTTGTTGTTGAACGTGAACATCATTGGGTCGCAGTCCGCAAATGTAGACAGCTTCTCGGACGCGGGGCAGGCGGCGTCATTGCGCACCAATGTCTCCGAAAGCTGTCAGGAGGCGATGATCGATCTGCATGGGATCGAGGCTTGGGAGGCCGCCTTGGCCGAACAGCAGGCGATCAATGACGCAGGCGGTTTGGCGCAATCCGAACGGCTGAGCGAAGAGGAAATGATCCAAGCGATCAAAGACAAGGTCGCGGCTGCAGCACCTTTAGGCACCGGTTTGAGCATCGGTTTCCTGCTGATGGCATTGGTTTTCACAACGGCACGCGGCGTCTCGCCGTCATCTGATCCAAAGCCGCTGATCATAGGGGCAGGGGGTATCCTGCTGGGGCTGTTAATTGACACGCTACTGATCTCGCCGCTGACATCGCCGGGCAACACGTTCCTACTGATGATTTTGCCGCTGATCATGATGGGCTATGGTGCGACGCATGCGGTCAAGCGGCTGGGCCAAAACGATCTGCTGCGCGTGGTCTTCCCGCCGCTTGTGTTGATCGTTGCGGTGCTTGGGTCGATCCTAGGCGGCATCACCAATCCAACACCTGCTGCGGCCCTTGGTGCTGCTGGTGCGATCATGCTGGCCGCCTATCGCAAGCTGAAGGATGAAGGACAATCCGGCAAACTTATCATTATGGCGACTTTTGCCGTCGTGATCATGATCCTGGTTGGCGTGAACTTTGACCTGCGCTTCACCGATGACGGGATGAGCTTTGAAAACCTGCTGGGCTTCATCGTCGCGAAATCCGCCTATCTGTTTGCCATGTTCGGCCTGTTGTTTGGCTGCTGGGTGTTGTTCAGCAACGGCGTGCTCAGCCCTGTTGTTCGGGAAACGGCGAAGGTCACATCTATGGTGTTCACGATCCTAATTGGGTCACAGCTATTGAACCTGGTGGTGATCTCCTTCGGGGGCGAGCACTATATCCAGCAGTTCCTGAAGAGCTTCGACAATGAATTCACGGTGTTCATCATCGTTATGTTGGTGTTGTTCGTGCTCGGCTTCGTGCTCGACTTCTTGGAAATCATCTACATCGTGATCCCGATTGTTGGGCCGGTTATTTATGGCGGCACGATGGACCCGAAATGGGTAACGATAATGATCGCGGTCAACTTGCAGACTTCGTTCCTGACGCCTCCATTTGGCTTCGCGCTGTTCTATCTGCGCGGCGTTGCGCCTAAGGAAGTGACCACCGGGCACATCTATCGGGGCATCATTCCGTTCGTCCTGATCCAAGTTCTGGGGCTGGCGCTGTTGGCACTTTTCCCGGGCGTTGTGACGATTGTTCCAAATCTATTGGGTAACTAATCACGCCAAATTGTTCCTCGCTGAGCCACTAAAAACCGGCAAAGCGGGGGACCGTTTCCGCATTGGAACCAAGTCTACGTGTTTTCCCAAAACCGTCTGACTTGCCCAAGAATAAAACTAAAATTCGCCTCAATTCCTCACCATCAGCGGTAGCGACGTTTATGAAATTGTGAGGACAACAGTATGAAGACCCTAGTGATATCTGCCATTGCTTTGGCTGCTGCCTGCACCGCCGTGCAAGCTGCCCCAGTCCAATGGAACACCGGTCCCGGCGCAAATGGGCACTACTACGAAGTCGTGCGCACACACATGACCTTCGAGCAGGCTGAGGCTGCCGCCGCTGCAAGCACCCATAACGGCATCCAAGGCCACTTGGCCACCGTGACCAGCGCGGAAGAAAACGCGTTTATCTTTTCTATGACAAAGGGCTCTTGGAGCTGGCTTGGCGGCGAACGGATCGGTCGCACGAACGAGTTCCAGTGGACCCAAGGCCCGGAAGCCGGAACGACTTTCTACAATAACGGCCCTGTCGCCGGTGCATTCGAGAATTTCCCTTCGAATGAACCAAACAATGCCGGTGGCCGCGAAAATGCGATCCACATCTGGCACTCCGCTGGATGGAACGATCTGTCCAACAGCGGTCGCATCTATTCCGTTGTTGAATATAGCCCCGTTTCTGCGGTCCCTGTACCAGCCTCAGGCCTGCTGCTATTGGCAGGTATTGGCGGTCTTGCGCTGCGCGGTCGCAAAAAGCGCGCATAGCACCCGATCACATGATTGAACGAAAAGAACCTGCGGGCATTTGTCCGCGGGTTTTTCTATTTAACGGTTAAAAATTCAGTCTTGCGCGCGCGTGTCCGGAAGTGAAATACGCGCGACCTGTTCGGCAATCGGGTCAACTGCCAGCGGATGCGTTTCCGCTGTGTAGTCGTGGCCGTCTTCAATGCTGTGCCAATCGCCCGCGCGGAACACTTCAAGGGCAGAAAACCCGGATTTATATCCCATCTTCGGCGAGCCCGGCACCCAATAGCCAAGGTAGACGTAAGGCAACCCAGCATTCTTTGCGATCTCAATATGATCGAGGATAATGTAGGTGCCCAGAGAGTTGCGCGCCATGTCAGGGCGGTAAAACGAGTAGACCATCGATAGCCCGTCATCGAGCACATCGGTCAGACACGTCGCGATCAGACTTTCCTCGTCGCCGCTGCGATCCCAATATTCGATCACCCGACTTTTGACAGGCGTTTCTTCGATCATCGCGGCGAATTCAAAAATATCCATATCCGCCATACCGCCATCGGCGTGGCGCGATTCTAGATAGAGGCGGAACAAATCAAATTGTTCTTCCGTGGCCCATGGGCTGGTGGCTTCACGCTGCAGCACTTTGTTGCGTTTGAGCACGCGCCGCTGCGACTTGGACGGTTCAAAATCCTCAACGCGAATACGTGCCGACAGGCAGGCAGAACACTCTGCACAAGACGGGCGATACAAGACATTTTGCGACCGCCGAAACCCTTGCTTTGACAGGGTATTGTTGAGCGTTGTCGCGTGTTCACCTTGCAAAGCGGTGAATAATTTACGCTCACGCCTGCCCTCAAGATAAGGACAGGACTGAGGCGCAGTCACATAGAACTGCGGAGCAATCGGAAGCGTGTGGCGCATAGCTGTGGTAGAGTTCCTTAATACATGCAGAGCCTAGCAATCTGGACCCGGCACGACAAACTCTTTTTGATTAGGATTAAGAGGTAGTTAACGCGAACGTCACTTTTGGTTAATACCGTGACGGTGTGCGAATAGCCGCCGTACCGCAGAGCAGGTCATGCAGCGCCTGACCACGCTCCGACACCAACATCAAAATAATCGAAATGACCTGCGGCAGAAAGAAACCGGCGGCAATCATATAGCCGGCGGTGTGCAGCACGGCTTCGCTTGTCTCAAGCCGCGCACCGTCTTTGTTGCGTAGCTCAATATTGAGAACCCGCATTCCCCACGTCGCGGAGCGCGCGTTGATGGTTGTGACACGGTAGATGAAGTTCAAAACCACAAACAAAAGCGGGAAGAAGAACCATCCAATAAAAAACGGCAAGGTCGCAACAACCGCCGTCATCAACACAATCACGAACGTATCAATGATCCAGGCAAACAGACGTTTGATCGCCACACCAGAGTAAAACTCCGACTGGGTCACTGGGTCTGGCAGGCGTGTCGCGGTCATGGTGTCGAACATGGCTCTTTCAGTCTGATAAAGAAAGGGGAGGGCGCGCGTTGATGAATGACGCGCGCCTGAATGGTTTTTTGTTTTAGGCGCTTTTTGCTTCGTCCGGCGCTTCATCGACCGGGGCCTTTGCCGCATCGGCACGTTCGTCCATGAATGCGTCAAATTCGGACTTGTCTTTGGCTTCACGCAAACGTTCTAAGAAGCTTTCAAACGCGTGCTGTTCGTCTTCCAGACGCTTCAACATGTCTGCCTTATAGCTGTCAAAGGCAGTATTGCCGGACGTCTTGAAACCAGCGGCACGGGCCGGGGATTTTGTACGACGGGTGGCGCAAGAACCTGAAAACATGCGTTTACTCCATATCATATAGGCGAGAAGGGCGAGACCAACGGGCCAGAAAAAAATGAAACCCAGAACCATAGCGGCGATCCAAGCGCCTTTCCCGCGCTCATCGAGCCACATTTCAGCACGTGCAAACCAAGAAGGTCGCGAGTGGGTGAGAGTGGTCATCAGTATCTCCTGTTGTTTAAGTTAATGTAATTCACATTTACATATTTGGGTATTCAAAGCGCGCATTCAAGTTAATTCGCGTAACATCTTCGGAAAAAATTCGAATAGTCTTTTATTACAGAGACTTAAATGGCGGCTAGAAGTAAGCGCAGCGCGTGCTCAACAGTTGCTTGACGCACATTTCTGCGTCCCAGAGCGCCAAATTCAACGGTTTCAGCCACTGTTTTGCCAGAAGCGCGCGCAATGCCAAAGCAGACCCGTCCTTCAGGTTTGTGGTCAGAGCCTCCAGGACCAGCAATCCCGGTGACAGAAACCGCAAGGGAGGCATCTGAGCGGTTCAATGCACCGTCCGCCATCTCAGCTGCGATCTGTTCTGACACGGCGCCAAAACTTTCCAACGTTTCTGATTGAACACCAAGCATCTGCATCTTGGCGGCATTAGAGTAGGTCACGAAGCCACGATCGACGACGTCAGAACTGCCGGCGATCTCAGTCAACGCGCCGACAATCAACCCACCGGTGCAACTTTCCGCAGTCGCGATGATTGCCCCCTGTGCCCGTGCCGCGGACAAAACACGCGCTGCGAGGTCATCCATGCGCGACATAGGCAAACACCATGACAACGCACGCCGCTGCGATCCCGGCAAACACGTCATCGAGCATAACACCAAGCGCGTCACCGCGCCGGTCAGCCCATCCAATTGGCCCCGGTTTCCAGATGTCAAAGACGCGGAACGCAACAAAGGCTGTTAACACTCCGGGCCATAGCGCAGAGAAAGAAGCACCCGCATGACTTGCGCCGATGGCAACCGGTAACAGCGCTATCCATTGGCCCACCAATTCGTCAACGACCACTTCAGATGGGTCATGATCGTCCCCCTCAGCGATGATTTGACCGGTTGCCCACCATCCCTTGAGGAAGGCAGAGACGCATCCGACCAGCAAAAGCACCCAACCGCCGATTAGCCAAAGCAACCAAGCAAAAGGGATTGCGACGGCGGATCCCCAAGTGCCCGGGGCAGGGCGCAAATGACCGACATAACAGACGGTCCCGATGAGCCGCGCAATCACGATTTCACCAGTGTTACAGTGGCAAGGCACGCGATGCCTTCGCCCCGTCCGGTAAAGCCTAAACGCTCTGACGTTGTTGCTTTCACGCTGATGCGGTCAAGATCAATAGCAAGCAATTTCTGTAGCTTATCGCGCATAGTTGATGTGTGTGGTCCGATTTTGGGGAACTCGCATATCAACGTGCAATCGACATGTGTGATGTCAAAACCGCGTGCAGTGGCTAAGTCGCGGGCGTGGGTCAGAAAAATATGACTCTCTGCGCCTTTCCATTGTGGATCTGATGGCGGGAAATGCTGGCCAATATCCCCCTCCGCCAGTGCGCCATATATCGCGTCTGTGATCGTATGCAGCCCGACGTCGGCATCGGAATGCCCTTGAAGCCCGCGGTCATGCGCAATCGGTACGCCGCAGAGCATTACATGGTCGCCCGGTCCAAAGCGGTGCACGTCAAAGCCGTTTCCGGTTCTGATATCCATTTTTTCGGGCTCCAAATACTGGGCAGCACGCGCGAAATCGGCGGGCCGCGTGATCTTTAGGTTGCACTCTTCGCCCAGTACAATCTTGACCTCGATGCCTGCGGCGCGTGCGACTTCGACATCATCGGCGGCGTCGCCATCAAAAGAGGTATGAGCGTCGAAAATAGCTTGCCGGTCAAAGCCTTGCGGGGTTTGGGCACGAAACAACCCGTTTCTGCTTTGGGTGCCGGTCACGAAATCATTTCCGCGCCAAAGCGCGTCTGTGACCTCAAGCGCGGGTGCAGCGGCCCCATGGGTTTTGACGGCAGAAATAACATCGGAAATCAGGCTCCCAGTAAGCGTCGCGCGTGCTACATCATGGATTAACACGATCCCATAAGGGACGGAAGCCAGACCTGCGCGAACGGAGGCCGCTCGCGTTGCGCCACCATCGACAATCGAAAGCCCAGACGGCAGCTGGGCCGCTGCCAAATGTTCGGCGTCATCCGGATGTGTTACCAAAACGATTTCATCAATCTCTGGGTGCTCTGCAAACCGCGTTACCGTCCATTCCAGAACTGTGCGCCCTGACAAAGCCTGCCATTGTTTCGGACCGTCCCGGCCTGCACGCACTCCACGCCCTGCGGCGACGATCAATGCGGTAACATGTGGGGCAGTGGCTGACATAGTTATTGTGTCTAGAATCTAGATGCAGGCAGAGCAATGGCTCGTTTAGATGCCTAAATTTTAATCAACTGCGCAATCGTGACCCAATTTGAGTTATTTCTTTATTTACTTTGCTTGCGCAGCAGATGGCGCATGGGCAGAAATGGTGCAATTGCTCAAGGATTAAGCAGCTGACCATTTCACTGGCACATACGCAGATCGACATGCCTGTTTTCCTAGCGCCATTGGCCGGGATTACGGATTTGCCGTTCCGAAATCTCGTTTCAAGCTTTGGCGCCGGGCTGGTGGTGTCAGAGATGGTTGCGAGCCAAGAAATGGTTCAAGCCAAGCCTGGCATGCGCGAAAAGGCCGAACTTGGCTTTGACAGCACAAACACTGCCGTCCAGCTGGCTGGTCGCGACGCGCATTGGATGTCGGAGGCTGCGCGCATGGTTGCGGCAAATGGCGCCAAGATCATCGACATCAATATGGGATGCCCGGCCAAAAAGGTAGTGAACGGGTATTCAGGGTCCGCACTGTTGCGTGACCTAGACGACGCCTTGACGTTGATTGAAGCCGTTGTCGAAGCGACAGAGCTACCAGTCACGCTGAAAACACGGCTTGGCTGGGATGACGCCACGCTCAATGCGCCTGAACTCGCCAAGCGAGCAGAGGCCGCCGGCATCAAAATGATCACCATCCATGGACGTACACGTTGTCAGTTTTACAAAGGACACGCCGATTGGGCTGCGATCCGCGCCGTGAAGCGCGCGGTCAGCATCCCCGTAATCGCGAATGGTGACATCACCGATGCGGTGCGCGCCAAAACCGCATTGCAGCAATCTGGCGCCGATGGCGTCATGATCGGGCGCGGCGCGCAGGGACGGCCATGGGTTTTGGCGCAAGTGGCGGCAGAGCTATCGGGAGGATCTGCACCAGCGGCGCCAACTGGCAGCGCTTTGGTGGACCTTGTTGCGACCCATTACGAGGCAATGTTGGCCTTCTACGGCGCAGAACTTGGCGGGCGTGTCTCGCGTAAACATTTGGGCTGGTACATGGATGCCGCCAACACGCCGTCTGATATCAGGCGCGCCGTTTTGACCGCTAAGTCACCAAAAACTGTGTTGTCATTGTTGGATGACGCGCTCAGCGACACGCAGGTGGCGGCATGAATGAGAGCTTTTTTGAAACCCTTTGGGGATCACTTCCGCTGCCGGGTCTTGTGATTGATGCCGAAAACATCGTCACACAGGTTAACACGTCGATGGAGACCTTCCTGAACCTGTCTGCCCGCTCGATGATTGGGGAGCCGGTTTGGGACAAGGTTCATGTTAACGCGCCCCTTGATGAAGCCATCACCCGCATTCGCCGCGACGACGCTCCGCTTTTCGTCAATAATGTTGATGTCGGGTCCGGCGAGCGCCCGCCGACGCAATGCAATATTCAGTTTTCGACGATTATTGATCGTCCGGGGTTCGTGCTTGTGCTTCTCAAGCCCCGCGAGATTGCGGACAAAATGGGGCAGGCGCTGCAGACCAAGTCAGCTGCCAAGTCTGCCATCGGAATGGCCGAAATGCTGGCGCATGAAATCAAAAACCCGCTGGCGGGCATAACCGGTGCGGCGCAGCTTTTGTCGATGGGACTCGACCCGCAGGACCAAGAGCTTACCGACCTGATCGTGGCGGAGAGCCGCCGCATCGTGAAACTGCTCGAACAGGTAGAACAGTTCGGCAACCTGCGCCCGCCACAGCGCCGCTCAGTGAACCTCCACGATATTCTCGATCGCGTGCGCAAATCTGCTGCCGTTGGGTTTGCGGCCCATATGCGACTGGAGGAGCTTTACGATCCGTCGCTGCCGCCAACCTATGCCGACCCCGATCAACTGGTACAGGTCTTCATGAACTTGGTGAAAAACGCCGCTGAGGCGCAGCTCATGGGCGGGCGAATTGTGGTCAAAACCTTCTACGAACAATCCCTGCGTGTTAGCCGCCCAGATGGGTCACGCGTCGCGGTGCCGCTCAATGTCGAAATCATCGATGATGGCCCGGGCCTGCCAGACGATCTGGCGGGAGATGTCTTTGAGCCCTTTGTGTCAGGCCATGAAAATGGGACCGGCTTAGGGCTCGCCCTCGTATCGAAAATTGTATCCGAGCATGATGGATGGATCGCGGTGAATTCAGCACCGGGCAAAACCGTCTTTCGTATCTCGCTCCCCGTTGCCCCCAAGGAGGACTAAATGGACGGAACCGTATTGGTCGCAGATGACGACCGCACAATCCGCACCGTGCTTACGCAAGCGCTTACGCGCGCAGGGTGCAAAGTGCACGCGACCTCTTCGCTGACCACACTGCTGAGATGGGTGGATGAAGGGAAAGGCGATCTGGTCATTTCAGACGTGATGATGCCTGACGGAAACGGCATTGAGGCGTTGCCTGATATTTTGGAAAAGCGCCCAAGCCTTCCGGTGATCGTCATTTCCGCACAGAACACGATCACCACGGCAATCGCGGCGAATGAGGCCGACGCATATGACTATTTGCCCAAGCCGTTCGACCTGCCAGACCTGATGAAACGCGCAAACCGCGCTTTGGAACGCAAGCGCAGCACCGTGCGCCCTGTTTCTGAGGAAAGCGGCACATCGGATGCGCAGGCGGGCGACGAGCTACCCTTGATTGGCCGCACACCCGCAATGCAGGCGCTTTACAAGCTCGTCGCGCAGGTCGTGAACACTGAGCTGCCTGTGATGATTACAGGCGAAAGCGGCACCGGCAAAAGCCTGATTGCGCGTGCCGTTCATGACTTTTCCGACCGGCGGACGCTGCCATTTGTTACCGCCACGCCAACTGATCTGGCCGACATCAACGGGCCCGCCATGATCTTGAGCCGCGCAAAGGGCGGATCAATTCTGTTTGACGAGGTGGGTGATTTGGACTCGGACGCCCAGGCACGGGTTGTCCGTATGCTCGACAGCCTGACCGACGACGCGCCGCGCATTATGGCCACCAGCCAGCAAGACCTGATGGAGAAGCTTGAGTCCGGTGAAATGCGGCAAGATTTGTTCTACCGGCTCAGTGGTGTAACGATTGCGATCCCATCTTTACGCGAACGCGTCGATGACATCCCGCTCTTGTCCGAACATTTCCTAGCAAAGGCAGAGCGTGACGGTGCCCCACGCAAAGAAATGTCGAAAGGTGCTGTCGAGATGATCCGCGCCTACAGCTGGCCCGGCAATGTGCGCCAACTTGAAAACACTGTCCGTCGTCTGATCGTTACATCCCCGGAGGAAGAAATCGGGCGAAGTGATGTCGAGATGGTTCTTGGCAATCAGCCCGAGATCGAACCGCTGATTGGCGGGGGTGACAGTGAAAAGCTGTCAGCGTCCGTCGCCAAGCACTTACGACGCTATTTTGACCTGCACGGGGGCGTATTGCCGCCGCCCGGTCTGTATTCCCGAATCCTGCGCGAGGTGGAATTGCCGCTCTTGGAAATCGCCTTGGACGCAACGGCCGGAAATCAGGCAAAATGTGCCGACCTTCTGGGCATCAATCGAAATACGCTCAGAAAAAAGTGACAGAGCTCGATATTCGCGTGACACGTCGCCGCAAATTGATGTAAAATCGCCACAGTCACCGTGGCAGATGGACAGCACTGTTGTTCACAGATCACATCAAAAAAGAGTGGCAAGGTGGTAGAAAGCAGATGAAATCCGGAACCGGGTATGCGTCCTGGGACAGGCTGAATCACTTGCGCAAACAGCGTAAGATCAAGAACCTGACGACCCTCGGATTGGTCGTCTTGGGTCCTATTCTTGCGATTGTCACCTATCTGGGCTTCGGACCTTATGAACTGGATCCGACCTCCAGCGGTATTCGTCTGATCCTTTTGGCCGATCTGGTATACGTCTTGCTGATCGCGGGTCTCGTGCTGGTCAGCGTTATGCGGATATACACCAAACGCCGTTCCAAAACCGCCGGATCCCAACTTCACTTGCGGCTGACAGGGGTTTTCGCGGTTGTAGCGCTGGTACCCACAATCATCGTAGCGGTGTTTGCCGTCATTACGCTGAATTTTGGCCTCGAAGGGTGGTTTTCAGACCGTGTGCGCAACGTGGTTGGCAGTTCACTCAGTGCGGCGCAAGCCTATGAAGATGAACAACGCGATACGCTGGCCGCTGACACGCGCTTACTGGCGGATTACCTGAGGGTCGCCCGAGAAGCCAATGTTTCTACTAATGATAACAGCCTTCCAGAGGTCTTGTCTCAGGTCCAGGAGCAGGTTCAACGCGGGCTGAAAGAAGCCTTTGTCATTGACGGCACGGGGGATTTGCGGGCCCGCGGTGCGCGAAGCTATCTTTTTGATTTCGAAACGCCGCCCGACGATGCTTTGGACCGCGCCCGAGCCGGTGAACTGGTCGTTATCGAAGATTGGAACAACAACGAATTTCGCGCGCTGGTTGAAATGGACGGTTTTATTGACCGTTACCTATATGTCTCGCGCGCCGTAGACGGTGAAATCCTCGCGCTATTGGATGATACACAACAAAACGTTCGGCTCTATGAACAACTGGAACAAGATCGCGGTCGGCTGCTGTTTGAGTTCGGTGTGCTCTATTTAGGCTTTGCCGCCATCTTAATCCTTTCGGCTATCTGGCTTGGGCTGTGGTTTGCCGAACGACTCGCGCGACCTGTTGGACGGCTGGCGGAAGCGGCCGAACAGGTTGGGGATGGAAATCTGGATGTTCAGGTCATCCCGGCCGATAGCAATGATGAGATTGCGGTTTTAGGCAAACTTTTCAATCAGATGACGCGACAACTAAAGGGGCAACGCGCCACTCTGTTGGAAAACACAGCGCAGATTGAACGCAGACGACGGCTGTTTGATTCCGTGTTGTCGTCTATCACTGCGGGCGTCATCGGCTTGGACGCTGCCGGGCAGGTCACAATTGTGAATAGGTCCGCTCGCCGCTTGCTGGACTTAGGCGAAGAAGACCTCACTGGTAAAATGCTGTCAGATATTGTCCCGGAATTTGGGGACCTACTGGATAAGCTGCGCGGACATCATAGTGACACCGCACAAGAAGAGGTCAAGGTAACCCGGCGTGGGCAGCTGGAAAGCCTGTTGGTTCGGATGGCGACGCGCCTGCGCGACGATGAGACGCCAGAAGGCTACGTTGTAGCCTTTGACGACGTGACCGACCTAGTCTCGGCTCAGAAAATGGCAGCCTGGGGCGATGTTGCGCGCCGCATCGCGCACGAGATCAAGAACCCGCTGACACCGATCCAACTGTCGGCGGAACGTATCAAGCGCAAGTTCGGTCCGATGGCAGGGGATGAGCGCGAAGGCCTTGAACAATATACAGATGTCATTGTGCGCAAGACAGATGATTTGCGACGCATCGTGGATGAATTTTCAAAATTCGCACGCATGCCAGAGCCGGAAATGCGGAAAGCAGATCTGATGCAACTCGTGCGCGACGCGGTTGTTCTGCAGCGTTCGGGCCAGCCAGATGTCAAGATTTTGCTAAGCGCTGAAGCGGACACGATCCCGACAGAACTGGACCAGACCATGATCGGGCAGGCTCTGACCAATATAATTAAAAACGCTGGCGAAGCGATTGAAAGCTATCGGGAAAAAGGTGCACATGAGGCCCATGCGCCGCAGATACGTGTCAACGTCTCTGTTGATGAAAAGACGGCCCAGATTGTTGTCGCTGACAACGGAATAGGCCTGCCTGAGGATCGTGCCCGCCTGTTTGAACCCTATGTAACGACGCGCGAAAAGGGCACCGGACTGGGGCTGCCAATTGTACGTAAAATCGTTGAAGAACATGGCGGCAGCTTGGCCCTGCAAGACGCCGAATGCTTCGATGCAACAGACCATTCCGGGGCGCAGGTTGTGATCACCTTGCCGCGCCTCGGAACCGAGAAACCCCAAAAACAAAAGAACGCGCGGCAGAAAACAGCCGCGGCATGAGAGCGAGGAGAGACAGATGAGCGATATACTGATTGTGGATGATGAGCGTGACATCCGGGAATTGATTTCGGATATTCTCAAAGATGAAGGTTTCACCACGCGTCTGGCGGGCACGTCCGACGAGTGTATGGCAGAATTGAACGCAGAGCCGCCGGGCCTGATGATCCTTGATATCTGGCTCAAAGACAGCGCCATGGACGGGATTGATATCCTCAAACATGTCAAACGCGACACGCCCGAGATCCCAGTCGTTATCATCTCGGGCCACGGCAATATTGAGATCGCTGTCGCGGCCATCAAACAAGGCGCTTACGACTTTATCGAAAAGCCCTTCAATATTGATCAACTGATGGTTGTGATCAGTCGGGCGATGGAAACTTCACGCCTACGTGCCGAGAACAGCCAACTCAAACGTGGCGAGGTCGCCAATGCAGAAATGGTCGGCGAAAGCGCCGCCTATCGAAACCTTCAAAGCCAGCTTGATAAGGTCACCAACTCGAACGGACGTGTGATGCTGACAGGGCCTGCTGGGTCAGGCAAGGACGTGGCGGCGCGCTATATTCACGCCAATTCGAACCGCTCTCATGCGTCTTTTATCACGGTCAATTGCGCCACAGTCGAACCGGATCGAATGGAAGAAGTGCTATTCGGGCGCGAATCCAATGAAGGCGGCATCGAACCTGGGCTTTTGGAACAAGCGCATGGCGGTGTGATTTTCTTTGACGAGGTCGCGGATATGCCTCTCGGCACCCAATCCAAAATTCTGCGTGTACTGGTCGAGCAAAGCTTCACGCGTGTCGGGGGCAGCGACAAGGTCAAAGTTGATCTGCGTGTGATCTCTTCAACCAACAAAAATCTCGAAGCCGAAATCAAAGCCGGGAACTTCCGTGAAGAGCTGTATCACCGGCTTAATGTCGTCCCAATAGACGTGCCAAGTCTGGAAGAGCGCCGCGAAGATATCCCACGGCTAGCCGACTTCTTTGTTGAGAGCTTCAACAAGGTGCAAGGCCTGCCTTTGCGCCAAATCTCGGAAGATGCGGCCGCGCTTTTGCAGACCATGCCTTGGCCTGGCAATATTCGGCAGCTTAAGAACATTGTTGAACGCGTTCTGATCCTGGGGCCAAGCTCGGGCGACGTGCAGGTCAAAGAACTGCCCAGCGCCGATGGTGGAGAAGAGCAGGGCGAAGGCCTCAAGATCGGCGGCACGCTCGCAACCTTGCCATTGCGCGAGGCGCGCGAGCTGTTTGAGCGTGAATACCTGATGACGCAGATCAACCGGTTTGGCGGCAATATTTCCCGTACAGCCGCCTTTGTCGGCATGGAACGCTCCGCGCTTCACCGAAAGCTAAAATCACTTGGCGTGGTAACTTCCAACAAGGCCGGGGCACGCGTGGCCGAAGTGCAAGATGATCTTGAACCCACCGGGGCGAGCTAGGTTCGCAAGAGATTGACCCTGCAGGCGCCTTCTGCCATGCAAATGCTCTGAGAAAAGGGACCCAGACGCATGAAAGTGATCATCTGTGGCGCAGGCCAGGTAGGCTGGCAGATTGCGCGCCATTTGTCGGGTGAAAACAACGCGGTAACCGTTGTCGATAACAACCCTGATCTGGTGGCCCGCGCAACCGAGACCCTTGATGTGCAAGGCATCACCGGCAACGCGAGCTACCCCAACATCCTTGACGCGGCGGGAGCACGCGACGCGGATATGGTGATCGCTGCAACCTTCTCGGATGAGGTCAATATGGTGACCTGCCAGGTCGCCCACTCGATCTTCGCCGTGCCGCGCAAGATCGCGCGGCTCAGATCGCAATCTTACCTGACAGCGATTTATTCAGACCTGTACCGCCGCGACCACCTACCGATTGACGTCGTGATCTCGCCCGAAAAAGAAGTGGCAGAAGCCGCACTTCAGCGCCTTGCGAGCCCGGCTGCGTTCGATACGGAGAGCTTTCTTGGCGGCGCGATTCAGCTTTTGGGCATCCAGCTGGATGAAGATTGCCCGGTCCTGAACACGCCTTTGCGCCAGCTCACAGACCTGTTCTCAACGTTGCGCGCGACGGTCGTGGGGATCCGCCGCGAAAAGCGCCTCTTTGCGCCAAGCGCAGGTGATCAGCTTTTTGCCAGCGATCAGATTTATCTGGCCACCCACCGCGAAGATATCACCCGGTCATTGGAGATATTCGGCAAAACCGCGAAAAAACAAGAGCGCGTCGTCGTGATCGGTGGGGGCAATGTGGGGCTTGCCGTGGCGCGTGCGCTTGAGGCCCGCACTGAACGCGTCCGCGCCAAGGTGATCGAAAAGAACCGGCGCTGCGCAGAGCTTGCCGCAGACGCGCTGGAACGCACGATTGTGCTGCATGGAGACGGGCTCAACGGCGAACTTTTGAAGGAAGCAAATATCAGCCGCGCGGATGCGGTATTAGCCGTGACCGATGACGACAAAACTAACATGCTGGCAGCCGTCCGCGCCAAGGCTGAGGGCTGCCCAATGGCGATTTGCCTGATCAACGATCCGACGCTGATCCCGTTGATGGAACCCTTAGGGATCGACGCCTATATAAACCCGCGTGCCACGACAGTTTCGTCGATCCTGCGCCACATACGCCACGGTCGCGTGCGCCAGATCTATTCCATTGGTGACGCGGAGGCAGAGGTGATCGAAGCGCAAGTTCTGTCAACCTCACCGATTGCCGGACAGGCGATCCGCGATATCAGCTTCCCTGAAGGCGTGCTGGTCGGCGCCATTGAGAAAAACGGCAAGGTGTTGCGCCCGAAAGGCGAAACCCGGGTAGAGGAGGGCGACGTGATCGTGCTATTCTCGCTGGCGCAGGATGTGCCTGAGGTCGAGCAGCTCTTGCAAGTCTCCATCCAGTTCTTCTAGGCACATGCGGCTTTTCCAGAAATTGCCGCTCTTCGTCAATTTGATGGCGGTGTGCTGCGCGGCAATGCTGGTGCCTGCGATCCACGCAACATATCTGGACCTTCACCGAACCGCACAGCCGTTTTTCTATTGCGCGATCTTGTTTGGCGTCATGACAGCGTCGATAGGGCTCGCGACCTATGGTGCAAAGCCCCGCAATTTGGCACGCAGCCAGCTGGTCACGCTTGCGGCAGCATTTGCGGTGCTTCCGGCGATGCTTGCTGTGCCAATGCGCGAGGCAGTAGGCAGCCTGACCTTCTTCGAAATCTACTTCGAAATGGTGTCCTCTTTCACCACGACGGGCGCGAGCATTATTGATCCGCCATCACGCGTCGTATCGCCAGTGCATCTATGGCGCGCGCTCGTTGGCTGGATGGGCGGGTTCTTAATGCTGATGGCGGCCGCCGCGATTTTGGCCCCCATGACGCTGGGTGGGTTTGAGGTGCTGCGCCCGGTCAAACGCTCGTCCTCAGTTGACGGTATGATCCGAACGGCAGACCCGAACCAACGGTTGATGCGGGTCACCTTTCAGCTCTTACCTGTCTATTTGGCCGCCACTGGCGTGCTTTGGGTTTTGTTGATCATGGCAGGAACAACGCCGTTTCTGGCCATCAATCTGGCCATGTCCACGATCGCCACCAGCGGAATAACACCCTCCGGCGGGCTCAACCCATGGCAGGTGCGGATCTACGCCGAACTTGTGATCTTCTTTTTCCTGTTCCTCGCAGTATCGCGTCAGACCTTTACCAATGAAGCAGGCCTCCCTGTCTGGAAACGCCTAGAGCAGGACCGTGAGTTACGGATCGCGCTTATCTTCGTCGTTGTCCTGCCGGCGGCGTTGTTTCTACGTCATTGGTTGGGCGCTTTTGAGGGTGAGGATCAGGGCGATCTCGCAGCCGCGTTACGCGCTTTCTGGGGCGCTTTGTTCACGGTACTGTCTTTCCTGACCACGACCGGGTTTGCCAGCCACGATTGGGAAGCCGCACGCGCGTGGTCGGGGTTGCCGACACCGGGGTTGGTGTTGGCGGGCCTTGCAATCATAGGCGGCGGCGTTGCGACAACTGCAGGTGGGGTCAAATTGCTCCGGGTCTACGCGCTTTATAAACACTCAACCCGAGAAATGGGGCGGCTGGTGCATCCAAATTCTGTCGGCGGGGCAGGCAAGCTGGGCCGAGAAGTACGTCGCGAGGGCGCTTTCATTGCCTGGGTCTTCTTCATGCTTTTCGCTTTATCGCTGGCTTTGGTAATTTTCTTGCTAGGTGCAACCGGGCTCAATTTTGAGGCGGCATCCGCATTTGCAATATCGGCCCTGTCCACGACTGGCCCGCTGGCCAATATCGCCCTAGGCGGCGAGATCACATATGCCGATTTACCGCGATCCGCGCAGTGGATTTTGATCGGCGCAATGGTTGTTGGGCGGCTTGAGGCGCTTGCGATTATCGCCTTGTTTAACCCCGATTTTTGGCGCACCTGACACAGTGAAACAGCGCTTCTAAAAAGGGGGTGGAAGTTTCTTTTCCCCCGCGTCATAATTTGGCAAGACGTGGGACAGCAGTGCCGCCATAAGCGGTGCCCGACCATCAAATAAGAACCGATTAAAAGGCAAGATGTTATGGCCGAAAAACAGAACCTTCAGGACGTGTTCCTCAATCATGTGCGCAAAGAAAAAATCCCGGTAACGATCTTTTTGATCAACGGGGTGAAGCTGCAAGGCGTCATCACATGGTTTGACAATTTCTGTGTGCTTTTGCGTCGCGACGGCCAGTCCCAGCTGGTCTTTAAAGGGGCGATCTCAACGATCATGCCTTCAGCGCCGATCAGCCTATATGAAGGCGACGAGTAATTCACGAAATTGACACGCCGCGCACCACCCGCGCATGGGTGCTGCATCCCGACCTGAAAAACCGTGAAACTGCGTCCGGCCGAGCGCCGGATGAGGCTCTGGCCGAAGCAGTTGCATTGGGCGTTGCTTTGCCTGGGCTTGAAGTCGTGGGCCACGAAGTGGTGCCACTGCCCAAAACCCGTGCAGGCACGTTGTTTGGTACCGGCAAAATCGATGAACTGCGCACGCGCTTTCACGACGAAGAGGTCGAGCTGGTTCTCATAGACGGCCCCGTCACGCCGGTTCAACAGCGCAATCTTGAAAAGGAGTGGAAGGTCAAAATCCTCGACCGGACGGGTTTGATCCTTGAGATCTTTTCCGATCGGGCGGCCACGCGGGAGGGCGTGTTGCAGGTCGAACTGGCCGCTTTGTCTTACCAACGCACAAGACTGGTCCGCGCCTGGACCCACCTTGAACGACAACGCGGTGGTTTGGGCTTTGTCGGTGGTCCGGGCGAGACGCAGATTGAGGCCGACCGGCGCGCAATCGATGAAGCGATCAACCGGATCAAAAAGCAGCTCGAAAAAACCGTTAAAACGCGTGAGCTACACCGCGCCGCCCGCGCCAAAGTGCCGTTCCCGATTGTGGCCTTGGTGGGCTACACCAACGCAGGAAAATCGACCCTGTTTAACCGCACAACCGGCGCCGATGTCATGGTCAAGGACATGCTCTTTGCGACGCTAGACCCCACCATGCGGTCGGTCGAATTACCCGATGGCGTCGAAATTATCATGTCCGACACGGTGGGTTTTATTTCAGACCTGCCAACACAGCTTGTCGCGGCCTTCCGCGCGACGTTGGAGGAAGTGCTCTCGGCCGATCTGATCCTCCATGTGCGTGATATCTCGCACGCTGAGACCGACAATCAAGCCGATGACGTGCGTCGCATCCTTGCCGATCTTGGCGTCGACGAAGGCGTAAAAACCATCGAGGTTTGGAATAAGCTCGACAAGCTCAGCGCGGGCGATCTGGAAACGCGCGAAAACATGGCCGCGCGCGATGACGCGATTTTCGTTACCTCTGCGTTGACCGGCGCAGGGTTGGACACACTTTTGGCTGCCATCTCCGAACAGGTGACCGAGGCCACTACATCCGAGGCGCTGACGCTCGGCTTTGACGAAGGCCGCAAGCGTGCGTGGTTGTTCGAGCAGGAAGTCGTCGACAGAGAAGAGGCGACAGAACAGGGTTTCGCTCTATCTGTCACGTGGAGCGCAAAGCAAAAGGCGCGCTACGAAAAACTCTAGGGCCCAGCAATGACCTATCTGATCCTCTACGCCGCGACTTTCATCGTCTTTCTGGGCATTGATTTCTTCGGTCTGGGCGTCGTCGTGAAACCTGTCTTTGAGAAATACATCCCACATCTGTTGCTAGAACTCCCCGCGCATTGGCCCGGCTTTGCTGTTCTACGCCTTCTATGTGGTCGGGATTTTGTGGTTTGTTTCCGCGCCAGCTTTGGCAGGGGACAAATCCCTGCTCTGGGTTGCCGGAAACGCCGCGATCCTGGGCGCATTGGCGTTTGGCACCTACGAATTCACCTCGCTTGCCGTCACAAAGGGGTGGAGCTGGCATATGGTGGTTGTGGATGTGACATGGGGCACCGTGATGACCGCAACATCAGCAGCCGCAGGCATCGCGATCACCCGCGCTCTACCGCTTTAGTTCAGCGATTTCGCAATTGTCCGGATCGTCTACGCCGGTCACTTCTTCCATCACATACCCGTGGCACACCAACGCGACATGCGCGTGGGGCAGGGCAAGCAATGCGCGGCGTAGCTCCGCCATGCGGGCACGAAACAACTCGTCGGGCTCAACCGCGACACCGATGTCATTCTTTTCGCCCTGATATCCCCAAGGGTTCGGTAAATCGTCAAATGACAGCTCTGGAAAATCCTGCGCCAACAGATCAGCGGAGCGCCCAACATCGCAGCTATGTTCCTGGTGTTCCTGTGCAAGTGGCCAAACCTGCGGGATCATGTCCGGGAAACCCAGTCGCGCGGTTTGGATCGCGCGGGTCAATGGCGAACAATAAAGATGCGTGATACCCAAATCGCGCACCCGGTCCCGCAATCCAATCGCTTGCGTTTGACCTTTCTCTGTCAACGGCGCGTCCCAAATCAACGGGTCGCCGTCGCCCGTGTAGGCTGCATTGAATTCAGATTGACCGTGGCGGATCAGGTAAATGCTCACTGCAGAGGCTCCAATTTGTTCACGCCCACTGCGCCCGCGCGCGCAAGGGCTGGATCAAGGGTCATCGGTATAAATTCGCCACGACGCCACAAGACGCCAAGATCGTCATAGTGCCGCGAGATCGGATGCCCCGATTGCCCCGTCGACATCACAAAAACCGAACTTTCGGGGTCATCAAAGTCATAAACCCCGCGGTAGCCCGCCGCATGCACGTTTTGGAACGGATCCGGCCCCGAGCCGCGGGTCTTGCCACGCAGCAACGTGTTGTCACCACCTGATGTCGACTGGCGAATATTCACGAACCAATTCAACACTGGAATCGTGCCCAAAACCTGATGATCATGCGTCGCTTCATGCGCGTCGCCCCAGCGCCAGCTTTCGATATTTGGCCCGTATTTTTCGGTGAGCCACAACACCGCCTCATCCAACGCCATCCGCGCTGTATCAGTGCAAGTCTCCACGGCGGCTGATTGAACCACGTCGCACCAGACCGCAGCGCCGTCGATATCACGGTAAACCCGTTCAATAAACAAGGGCGAGACATGTTTGAAATCGGAACTGAGCGGGCCAATCTCGTCGCGGATCAACCGCTGCTGCAAGCTTCGCATCCAAGCGGCGTAAATTAGCGGTTCGGGCAAATGTTCCGACATCTCACCATTCCAACTGGCCAGCAATTCTAGCGCGCGCTGTCTTTGCCGTTCGGGCGTACCGTCTGGGGCGGGCTCGCCGGTGAACCAAAGGTCCGCTGCCACCAATGGCAGCAACGACCGCGCGGTAAACGACACTGTGTCCAGCTGCGCTTCGATAAAACTGTCGCGCGTATGGACCTGCCGGTTCTGCATCAAACGCCGCCAGCGTTGCACGCGTTGCGTGTCACCGTAAGCGTAGCTGACGTGGTCAGGGAAAGGGCGGTCGACCATCTTGTTATTGGTGTTGCCAACAATGCCGCCCGGTGGGTCTACAAATAACGGATTGGTCGCATCCGGCATCACACCCTGCCAACGGTTCTCGGCCAACCATCCGGGCGACGGGATCCGGCCCCGCGATTGATGATTTGGATTGCGGCGCGGGATGTAGCCGATGGTTTTTATGGCGATCCGGTTGCTGTCTGCCAGTGTCAGATTTTGTGCCGGAGCTACATGGTCGGCTGTAGCCGCAATCATCTCGTCAAGATTGCCCGCCATCATCAGTTTCAACCCGGCCTGCATTGACGTGTTGGTGTCCGTCAAAGCTGTCCAATTGACCGACGTGACATGGCCCGCTGGTGTCACACTGCCAAGCTCGGAATGGTAGTCGGGCAGCACAGGGCCGTTTTCTGTCCAGCGCAAGGTAATCGTAACCGGGGCGCCTTCGGCGACCGAAATGATCGACTGGCGGGTTCGAAATGGTTTGTAGCCATCCGGCGTCAGGTATTCATTCGGGTTGTCGGGGTTCAGCTTCTCGATATGGACATCTTGATCATCGACATAGGCGGTGGTGGTCCCCCAGCCCGTGGTTTCGCTACGACCGCTCAGAACCAGCGGGATACCGGGAATAGTGCCGCCAATCACGCCACCGGAGGCAAGCTCTAGACGCGCCAGATACCAAATTGATGGCGCGGTCAGACCAAGATGTGGGTCATTGGCAAGGAGGGTCCCCCCTGCCGCCGACCGTTTTGGCGCAGCGGCAAAGCCGTTCGATGCCCCGGCGAGTTCATGCGCTTTGAACGGCGACAGGGCGGCCACAAGCGGATCCGCCTCCCTCTGAAACGGTTTGGGCGACGGGAAGCTTTCTTGCGGAAATAGTGCGGCAAAATCCAACGCTGCAATGCCTTTAGACGGATCATCTGGCAGCAGGTCGCGTACCCGTTCCGCAGGCAGCAATAAAGAGGCGCGTGCGCGTGTAACTTCACGGCCCAGACTGCCGGTCAGTTGTACCGCCATAAGGTTGATCACGGCCAAACTGTCTGCGGGTTGCCAAGGCGCAATTTCAGGCGAAAATAGAAAGAACTCCGGCGCACCGCGCCCCAGGGCGTCGCTGTTAACCGTACGGATCCAAGCGTTTACCCCGTCCGAATAGGCAGTCAGCATCGCACGGGTGGGCGCGTCTTGGGCCGCCACCGACCGCTGCGCGTGCCCGTAAATGTCATAGCGACGCAATAGCTCGTCTGTGCGGAGCGTTCGTTCACCAAACAACTCAGACAAGCGCCCTTGTGCGGTGCGTCGCAGCATTGTCATCTGCCACAAACGGTCCTGCGCATGGGCAAACCCCAGCGCATAAAACACATCGGCATCACTGCGCCCAAAGATATGCGGCACACCGGAATTATTGCGTACAATCTCGACTGGGGCGCTCAGACCCGGCAGTTCAAACGACGCGTCATAATCAGGCAACGAGCGCGAGGCGAGGTAGTAAAACACCAAGATCGCGAGCCAAAACAGCAGCACCAATGCCAAAAATAGCCGCATCGACCATTGGAACACCTTTGCCATGTTTTGCCCTGCTCTTGACCCTTGGTGTTCGGTGTATCATCCGTGTCTGGCGAAGTTCAATCAAACAGCGAGGCGCGACATGGCGAAAGTAAGTTTTCTGGGGCTGGGGGTCATGGGCTACCCTATGGCAGGTCATTTGGTGAAAGCGGGCCATGACGTTACGGTATATAACCGGACCACGGCGAAGGCGCAGGCCTGGGTGTCTGAACATGGCGGCGCAATGGGCACCACCCCGCGTGAGGCTGCCGAAGGCAGTGACTTCGTTATGGCCTGTGTCGGCAATGATGACGATCTGCGCGCTGTCTGTTTGGGCGAAGACGGCGCTTTGGGCGCTATGAACGCTGGTACGGTTTTTGTCGATCACAC
Organism: Litoreibacter sp. JB4-2; assembly: GCF_055693445.1. Classification (NCBI taxonomy): domain Bacteria; kingdom Pseudomonadati; phylum Pseudomonadota; class Alphaproteobacteria; order Rhodobacterales; family Roseobacteraceae; genus Litoreibacter; species Litoreibacter sp. JB4-2. The sequence goes on along the minus strand of NZ_CM146334.1, from coordinate 495,276 downwards.
CACGGTGTCGGCCAAAGTTACGCGGGAGCTATACACAACCGCCGACGCGAAACAGGTCAGCTTTGTGGACGCCCCTGTTTCAGGCGGTCAAGCAGGGGCGGAAAACGGCCAGCTGGGCGTGATGTGTGGCGGTGATGCCGGCGCATACGCCCGCGCCGAGCCTATCATCGACGCCTATGCCAAAGCCTGCAAACGGCTGGGCGAAAGCGGGGCAGGGCAGTTGACCAAGATGGTGAACCAAATCTGTATCGCCGGGCTCGTTCAAGGCCTATCCGAAGGCCTTCACTTTGCAGAAAAAGCAGGGCTCGACGGAAAAGCCGTGGTTGAGGTGATCAGCCAAGGGGCCGCCGGCTCCTGGCAAATGGCGAATAGGTTTGAGACGATGCTCGACGGCGAATTCAACCATGGTTTTGCGGTCGACTGGATGCGCAAGGACCTTGAAATTTGTCTGGATACCGCTGATGAAAACGGCGCATCTTTGCCCGTCACTGCGTTGGTGGATCAGTTCTACAAAGAGGTCCAAAAAATGGGAGGTGCCCGTTGGGACACCTCCGCGTTGATTGAACGGCTTAGAAAGCTAGACTAGGCGCGCTTGAGACGGCGCAACGCGCCGAACCCGCCCAGACCTGCCAGCAGAAAGGCCAAGCTGGCAGGCAGCGGCACCGGTGCAAGAAACGCGCTCGCACCAAAGTCTGATGCCTTGAGCGATGTGTTATTCGCAATCAGGCTGGCCATTGTCATGCCGTCAAAATAGCTGTCCCAGCGGGTATCAAACAACAGGCCTGACGTTGACCGCAACTGTTCGAACTGCAGCGCCCACAAGGCCTTACCAGTCTCGCCAAGGTAGTCGCCGGGATCACGCTTTTCAGCAAAAAGGGCGACAAGCAGATCGACATTGCCCGTTGGATACAGGTCGATCAGGTCTTGGCTCAGCAAATCTGTCAAAAGCGATGGGGCAAAGCCCAGCGCTTCGCGGACCGCCAGAAAATCAGCCAAGCCATGGTCGCGACCGCGGTTGATATTCGTCGCAAGTAAATCGATCAGGATTGTTTGACCAAAGCCGTTAACCTGCCCATTGCGCAGACCATCAGTAACATTTGTATCAACCGCCGCAGCTTTGAGCGTGCCCGCGCCGTAGAGCATTTCATCCAGGCTGGCTCCGCCAACACAGGTGCGGCTGAACAGGCAATCTTCGATTTTGTCTTCACGCATCGGTCCACCCGGCAAACCAGCTGTGATCGTGTCAGGCACTTGGGTATGGCCAATGCGTCCTGCGGCTGCGGTGAATTCGTTCAGCACCGCGGCTGGTCTGTTCAGCAGGCTCGCGTCGGGGATCAGTTTTGTAAGGTCAGCCTCACCCAGAAAGATCGGCAAAAATTCGTCATAGAAAATCTTTTCCTGAGTGGCAGCGACGATACCGCGTGCGCCTTGGAAGATTTCTTCACCAGAACAGTCACGACCCTCGGCGGCGCAGCCCTGTGCGATCACCTCGGCCAGACGGTTGTGTTCTTGCACGAACAGAACATGCAGCGATTGCAGCGCGACATTTTCGTCGGCGCGTACGTCACCGGCTGTGGGGCGCCCCCCAAATTCAGGCAACCCACCATCGGCACTGGTTTTCATCTTGCCGGTTCCATCAAGGGTCCGCAGCATGTCTTCGCGCGTTTTGTTGCTGCCATAAACGGTCGAGCCGTCGAAGGCTTGCGTGACATCATTGAGCTGTTCGCGCGGTGTGCCTGCGACGCCCGTACCGGGTGCGGCCGTTGAACGTTGTTGAAACATAACAGGCGTGCCGCTGCCGGTTTGTGCAACCGGATCGCTTGGGTCGACGGCTATGGCGATAGAGTTCGCGGGCCCCGCATCGGTGGGCGATTTTGCGATTTCGTGACTGGCGATCAATTGCGAGAAAGCGACCGCCATATTTGACAATGGTACTGCGTCGGTTTTCTTGAATTTGACGTCGGCAAGCGCGTTCGAAAGGGCGCGCGGGTTGGGTGCTTGCGCATTGCCGGGGCTGCCAATGCCGTCATCATAGGCCGAAGGAGCAACTCGTTCGAGCTGCGTGAGTGCCGAGGTCGCAGGCAGGTTTGGACCGGCTGGAACGCCGTTCGCGACCGCCTCAAAGTAAAAGCTCGGCAACGTCGCGGCTTGTGCAGCCGTGCAGATCAGCGTAGCGGAAGCGCTCGCCAACAAAACAGATTTCACTACGGATTGGGTCTTCATCAGGACAACCTCACACTCATTAAAAACACTGGATAACGACCCGCTCACGGGTTTGTGATGAGAAGATTGCCTAGAAAAAGTCTTAATTCAACGGAAAACGATTGGATGCGTCAAAATAACCTGACGCATCCTCAAATTGTTCGAAAAACCGGCCAAATCCGTGCAGATTAAGGCAATTGCCTAAAAACTAAGGGATAATCCGCGTGAATTTATTGCCTTCGATTGTGGCTCCGGCAATCAAACCGGCCTGACCAAAAATCACAGCAATCACCGGGCTAAGCGCCGTCGTTGTGTCCACACCCAGATTTCCAGCCTCATTCGAGACCACATATTCCGCATCCGCGCCAAGTGTCCAACCGGGCGACCGACGGAAGTCAGCAAGTGCTTCTTCGGTCATGAAGAACAATGCATTCGAATATTGCTGCGCGCCCAGCTGGAAGCCAAAAGTGGCAGAGGTGGTCGAGTAGTAGTCAACCGTTGTATCATTGATCCGCAGCGCACCACGGCCGTAGGACCCACCGGGGCCGATCAAACCGACCTTGGAGACGACCGGCATCATCAAGACCCCAACCGCTTTGCTTGCCAGATCCTGCGTCCCGGGAATGTTGGTGTACATGAAGTTAAAGGCTTGATCGACACGAGCGTCGATTTTTGCGCCCCCCTGGCTGCCTACACCATTTCCGCAGGCCGCAAGCCCGCCCAAGGCTGCGCCAGTGAACACAAAATTGCGCCGTGAAAGGCCCGATGAAATTTTACCCATGATATCCGCCCGTATTTTACTTTATGACTGCTCTGTCCATTGCCCGCGTTTCGCGGTGCATTGGGGATAACTTAAGCCATAAACACAGCGCTGTCACGGAATTTGCGCGCTAAGCCGCTCGGCGATAGGCAAGCTCCCGCGCAATTGCATTACCCTGCAAGCAACCGAGCCGCTTTCGGTGCAAAATAGCTCAGCACCCCATCACAGCCGGCGCGTTTAAAGGCCATCAGACTTTCCATCATGACGGCGTCGCCTTCCAGCCAGCCATTTTGCGCCGCGGCCATCAACATCGCGTATTCGCCGGAGACTTGGTAGGCAAATGTCGGCGCGCCAAACGCGTCTTTAACATCGCGGCAAATATCCAAGTAAGCCATGCCCGGCTTCACCATTACCATATCCGCGCCTTCATCCAGATCGCGCGCGACCAACCGCACCGCTTCGTCGCGGTTGGCAGGGTTCATCTGATACGTCTTCTTGTCGCCCGTCAGCGCCCCGGACGCACCGACCGCATCGCGGAATGGGCCATAGAAAGCGGACGCATATTTCGCCGCATAGCTAAGGATCGCCGTATCTGTGTGGCCCGTGCCTTCAAGCGCATCTCGCATCGCGCCGATCCGGCCATCCATCATGTCGGACGGCCCCAAGATATCCGCGCCTGCCTCAGCCTGCGCCAGCGCCATCTTGACCAAAGCCTCAACGCTTTCATCGTTCACAATCACGCCGTCACGCACAATGCCATCATGCCCGTTGATGTTATACGGGTCGAGCGCGACATCCGTCATCACCGCGACCTCAGGCACTGCATCTTTAATCGCCTTGGTGGCGCGGTTTGACAGATTATCGGAGTTCCATGCTTCCTCGCACCCTTGCGTTTTCAACACGGGGTCGGTGTAGGGAAACAGGCAGACCGCCGGGATGCCCAATGACTTGGCTTCTCGTGCGGCCTCGACAATCAAATCCACGCTTAATCGCTCTACACCTGGCATAGACGGCACCGGGTCCCGCTGGTTTTGACCACCGGTGACAAACATCGGCCAGATCAGGTCGGCGGGCGTTAGTGTGTTTTGCTGCACCATGGCCCGCAGCGCCGATGTTCGTTTGGTGCGTCTGAAGCGCGTGGCGATCTGCTGCGTCATCTTTTGGTCCATTCTCTTTACGTTAATTGTCTGCGTGCCATGTTTTTCGTAGCGTCTCAAGCGCACAGAGCTCTGGCACTCAAGAGCCGTGCCCGCTAATGTGCCCCGGTGCGAACAGACAAGATCAGCCAAGAGGCACCCGAAGTTTGGATTTCTACGTAACGGCTTTTGAGCTGATTGACCTGCGCTCCTTCTCCAATTTGTGGTTTTGGATCATGTTGGCCGTGTTTTGGTCGACGGCCTCGCACTACGTGTTGGGGGTGCCATTTGACATGGTCAGCCGCGCGGCAAAACAGGGCGGTCAGGCGGAACAGGATCTGCAAGACTTGGTACGGATCAATGCGAACCGGCTGACCTATATCGCAGATGAGGCGGGCACCTGGCTGACCGTTTTCGCCGCATTCATCGTGACTGTTTTGGTGGTCAGCGGTTTTTTTCATGGGGTGGAGTTTTGTCAGGCACTAACCTTGATTCTTGTGCCGATGCTGTTGATCTTTGCGCTGTCAATCTACAACGCGCGTAAGGCTAAGCATCTACGGGGCGAAGAGCTGTTCCGCATCTTGCGCAGGCACCGTGTCACGATACAGGCAATGGGCATGGTGGCGATTTTGGTCAGCTCAATGTGGGGGATGTACGTCAATATCTCCGCGGGCGTGCTCTGAGCGCTTGACCTGACGGCTCGGGGGCGTATGTCAGCGGGAATGTCACAGCCTCTAGATCATGTTACCATTTCCGGCGCGCCCGAAGGGTTCGATGCCAAGCTGATCCTGAAGGAGTTGGAGCGCACAGACGCGCATATCCATGTGGCCCGCGATGACCGAAGGTTAGCCGCGATCCAAAGCGCGCTTGCGTTTTTTGCTCCGGGCATTCCCGTGTTGACCTTCCCGGCTTGGGATTGCCTGCCATTTGATCGCACTTCGCCAAATTCAGATGTCTCGGCAACCCGCATGGCAACGCTTGCAGCGCTGTCGCAAGGTGTCGCTGGCCCATTCATTTTGCTGACAACGCTGTCGGCCGCAACCCAACGCGTTCCCGCCCGCGCCATTCTGGAGCAATCAAGTTTCACAGCCGAGGTTGGCAAAACCGTTGATGAGGCCGCATTGCGCGGCTTTTTGGTTCGCATGGGCTTTACCCAAAGCCCAACCGTTATGGAGCCCGGCGATTACGCCGTGCGCGGCGGTATCATTGACATCTACCCGCCCGGCGAAAGCGGCCCGGTTCGGCTCGATCTGTTTGGCGATGTGTTGGACGGCGCGCGCCGCTTTGATCCAGCCAGCCAGCGGACCACCGAAAAACTGACCCGTGTGGAACTTGCGCCAGTTTCCGAGGTCATCTTGGACGAGGCATCGATCACGCGGTTCCGCCAGAACTACCGGATCGAATTCGGCGCAGCGGGCACTGATGACCCGCTTTATGAAGCCGTTAGCGCAGGGCGCAAGCATCAAGGTATCGAGCATTGGCTGCCGTTTTTCCACGACAGGTTGGAACATCTTTTCGACTACTTGCCTGAAGCGTCGATCAGCCTTGATGATCAAATGACGCCGGCGCGCCTATCGCGTTGGGAAACGATTGCCGACCAATACGACAACCGCGTCGAGGCGATGAAGTCAAAAGCGCGGATCGACACGGTCTATAAACCAGTCCCACCCGGCTTGCTGTATCTTGATGATGCGGCGTGGGAGGCGATGGTGACCGACCGGCGCGTTCTGCAATTCGCGATCTTGCAGCAAGCAACCGGCCCGGGTGTCACAGATGCGGGCGGGCGCGACGGGCGCAATTTTGCGCCAGAGCGTCAGTCCGAAAACCTAAATCTCTTTGGGGCCTTGGCGGACCATATCGACAAGCTGCGCGCCACAAAACCTGTCGTCATCGCCAGTTTTTCCGACGGTGCGCGCGAACGGCTCACCGGGCTTCTGGCCGATCACGATTTGCATGATGCCAAGCAGATCAATTCCGCGCGCGACATCACACCCGGTGGCGTCCACCTGACGGTTTGGGGGCTTGAGCAGGGTTTCGTCACGCCCGATCTGGCCGTCATTTCCGAACAGGATGTTCTTGGCGACCGCTTGATACGCGGTGCACGCAAGAAAAAGCGCGCAGAGAATTTCCTGACTGAGACGCAATCGCTCAGCCCCGGCGACCTGGTGGTCCATGTCGATCACGGCATCGGACGGTTTACCGGCATGGAAACCGTGACTGCCGCTGGCGCGCCGCATGAATGCATTCTGCTCGAATATGCGGGCGGTGACCGGCTGTTTCTACCTGTCGAGAATGTCGAACTGCTCAGCCGGTATGGGCATGAAGAAGGGCTGCTCGACAAACTGGGCGGGGGCGCATGGCAGGCCAAGAAAGCACGGCTCAAGCAGCGCATCAAAGATATGGCAGACCGCCTCATCAGGGTGGCGGCGGAGCGCGAATTGCGACGCGCCCCGATCCTAGAACCCAATGACGAGATGTGGGAGGCGTTCTGCGCCCGCTTCCCTTACGAGGAAACCGAGGACCAACTCACGACAATCGAAGCTGTCATCGACGATCTGGCCAAGGGCCGCCCGATGGACCGGCTCGTTTGCGGCGACGTGGGCTTTGGCAAAACCGAAGTCGCGATGCGCGCCGCCTTTGTAGCTGCCGCTGCCGGATTGCAAGTCGCGGTGGTCGCGCCCACCACGCTGCTCAGTCGCCAGCACACCCAAAGCTTCGCGGAACGCTTCCGCGGGTTCCCACTAAACGTCAAACAGCTGTCGCGCTTTGTTGGCACGAAAGAAGCCGCACAAACCCGCGACGGGATCGCGCGCGGCGAGGTCGATATCGCCATCGGCACCCACGCGCTTTTGTCTCAGCAGGTGAAGTTCAAGAACCTTGGGCTACTGATCATCGATGAAGAACAGCATTTCGGCGTGCAGCACAAAGAAAAGCTCAAGCAGATGCGCTCTGACATCCATGTGCTAACATTGTCCGCCACACCAATCCCGCGCACGTTGCAGCTAAGCCTGTCGGGCGTGCGTGAGCTTTCTATCATTGGCACGCCCCCGGTCGACCGGCTTGCCATCCGCACCTATGTGTCCGAATTCGACGCCGTCACGATCCGCGAAGCGCTGTTGCGCGAACACTATCGCGGCGGGCAAAGTTTTTACGTCGTGCCGCGCGTCGCCGACCTGCCTGACATTGAAGAATTCCTCAAAGAGCACGTGCCGGAGGTCAGCTATGTCGTCGCCAATGGTCAGATGGCGCCGGGCGAACTAGATACCCGTATGAACGCGTTTTATGACGGTAAATATGACGTGTTGCTGGCCACAACGATTGTTGAGTCTGGCATCGACATTCCTACCGCGAACACAATGGTGATCCACCGTGCAGACATGTTCGGGCTGAGCCAACTCTACCAAATTCGGGGCAGGGTGGGCCGATCTAAGACCCGCGCCTATGCCTATCTGACGACCAAGCCGCGCACAAAACTGACCCCCACTGCGGAGAAACGACTACGCGTGTTGGGCTCGCTCGACAGTCTTGGTGCGGGCTTTAACATCGCCAGCCAAGACCTTGATATCAGGGGCGCAGGCAATGTTTTGGGGGAGGAGCAATCCGGATCGGTCAGGGAAGTCGGCTATGAGCTGTACCAATCCATGTTGGAGGAAGCGATTGCCAAGATCCGCTCCGGCCAGATGGAAGGCCTGACCGAGGCAGATGATCAATGGGCGCCCACCATCAACCTCGGCGTGCCAGTCTTGATCCCAGAAACCTATGTCAGCGATCTCGACGTGCGGTTGGGCCTTTATCGTCGCCTGTCAAACCTCACCACCAAGGTCGAGTTGGAAGGTTTCGCGGCAGAATTGATTGATCGGTTCGGTACATTGCCAAAAGAGGTCAATACGCTGCTTCTGGTCGTGCGCATCAAAGCGATGTGCAAGCGGGCAGGGATTTCCAAGCTGAATGCCGGGGAACGTGGCGCGACAATAGAATTCCACGAAAACAAATTTGCCCGTCCCGAAGGCCTTGTCGAATACCTGCAAGAACCAAGCAATTTGGCCAAGATGAAAGACAATAAGGTCGTGGTGCGTCGTGACTGGAAGAAAGATGCCGACAAGATCAAGGGTGCTTTCGCAATTGCCCGTGATCTTGCCGAGAAGGCCGGAAAATTCAAACCGGCTAAGAAAGCCAGCTAGACGGCGCCCTCATATTCGCCCCGTGCCGGGTAATTATTTGCAATCGCGAAGTCCAAAGCACCCAGCAACTCATTGAAATGCGGACGCACGAACGGCATCGTTTGCACCGACATGTAGTAGAGGGTTTGATCCGAGTTCACCAAGAACAGACCTGGTTCAGAGAAAAGCGCGGGTTCTTCGATACCAATCGACGTTTTGCCGCGAGACGTGGAAATATAGAGCCCCCAATCGCGGGCCTCGCTCAGCGGCAAATCATAGGCGTAGCGCAATGTGTCGCCGCCCACTTTGTCTTTCATCGCTTGCGCGCGTTCTTGGGTGTCGGATGATACTGCAATTGTATCGACGCCACGTTCGGCGAATTCGGGTGTCAGGCGCTCTAGCTCTTTGAGATAGGTCGCGCAGATAGGGCAATGCAACCCGCGATAGAAGCACACGACCGTGCCGCGTTCACTGGTGGCCGATGACAGATCAAACGTGCTGCCGTCCAGCATGGGAAGTGTCAGATTTGGGGTTTTCTTGCGGGGCATTAACATGGCACCGGTCCTTTAAAATGAGTTTATCAAGTGCTTCTAGAGTCAAACAGAATGTCGCAACATGCAGTTTACCGCACACCACCTGTGCGTCGCTACTGCATCCCGCGCCTGACCACCCAGAAGGCAAGTGCCGAGAGCAGCATGATACCCCCCGCAAGCGGGATTGCGGTGCCGTTGAAAAGCAACCCCAACGGGGCGGCGATCAGCACTGACAGAACCGTTGCAATCGACCCCATAACGGATGCCGCCAATCCGGCAATATGCCCCACCGCCTCCATCGCGAGCGCGTTAAGATTGCCGATGACAAATCCGACCATGAAAAACACAGATGTGGTCCATGCAACAAAAGCCCAAAACGGCAATCCAACCGATAACCCAAGCGCTAGGACACAAGCCGACAGCAAGACCTGTCCGCCTAGCCCAATCTCGACCATCCGACGCATGCCCAGACGTATCACCAGCGAGGCGTTCAAAATGCTTGCAGTCCCGCCGACCAATGCGATCACGGCAAACCATCGCGGGAAATTGTCAGCACGCGCATAAGTCACGTCAAAAATTTGTTGGACCGAGCTAAGCACGCCAAAGAGCATCCCAAAGGTCAGCACCTGCGCCGCGACAGACAGTGTGAACACGCGATGATTGAAGCAGGTTTGCGTCGCATCCCACAATGCGCTCAGCTTGAGCGAGCGTCTTTTGTCACGCGGAAGTGTCTCGGGCTGGCGGATCGTCAGCCAGCCGGTTGAAATTGTGCAAAACACAATGCAGGCAACAAAAATCCCGCGCCACCCGAACCCGTCAATGATGACCTCACCCAGCAAGGGCGCAATCGCCGGGACCAGTGTGAAAATAAGCATGGCGTATGACATGATTTGCGCCATACGGCGGCCTTCATAAATGTCACGAATGATCGCCATCGCGACGATCCGTGGCCCCGCCACGCCAAGACCTTGTAGCGCCCGTGCGGAAAGCAATTCCGTCAACGTGTCTGCCTGCGCGGCCCAACCGGCACCTATCATATACACGGCCGCACCGACCAAAATCACAGGTTTGCGGCCAAAACGGTCGGACAAGGGTCCTGTAAAGAACGTCCCAACACCCATACCCAACACGAAGGCGCTGATCACCAGCTGCGCACGGTTGCGATCCAGCGGGCTGACCTCCTGCGCGATCTCAGGCAAGGCGGGTAACATCGCATCAATAGAGAACGCAACCATCGCAAAATTAAGCGCAATAATCGCGATAAACTCTGGCGTTTGCAGGCGTTTGGCTGCGGTCACGATGCAGACCTTTTCCAATAGAGCGCTCCTGCGGCGCACCAAATCAGGATTTCCAGCAAGAAGGTCCAATGCGCCATGAAGGAAAGAACATAGTGGCTATGAGTCGGTTGAACCTCGAACAGGTGAAACAATTGATGGGAAAACGGCCAAAGCCACATAATCTCACCCACAATCGTATCTAAACACAGATGCAAAAACCACGCCGCGAAAAAGACAAGCACCGCTTTCCGCACTACTCCTTGCAACCAGACGATAGTCGGCGCGGCAACAACTAAACACATGACCAAGAAACCCGGGGCATGCACCCAATAGCGATGGTGGTGGATGGCACGGTCATCAACGAAGAAAAACCATATCAAATCCAGATCAGGCCACGCGGCACCAATTATTGCCGTCAAAATCAACGGCCATGTTCTTGGCCGGATCAGATGAGACAGAACATATCCCGAAGGAAGATGGGCTGTGATCACCCCTAGGTCTCGGCAGCTTTCACGCGCAGCTCATCAAGCACGCGTTCCCAAAGATCGGGTGGCTGAGCGCCGGGTAGGACATGTTGGTTTGCCACCACGAAGGTCGGCACGCCGGTGACACCGCGCTCGCGCGCATGGGCATCGCGCGCTTTGACGTCTTCAAGGTCGCTGTCGCTGTTCAAAAGGCGGCTTACCATATCGGTATTCATCTCGGCGGCCCCCGCGATTTCAACCAGAACACTGTGATCGCCTATATCGCGGCCTTCCACGAAATACGCTTTGAACAGTTTCGACACGATGGCGGTCTGGCGACCCTCAAGCCCGGCCCAATGGATCAGGCGATGTGCATCTATGGTATTTGGTGTTTTTTCAATGGCTTCAAAGTTGATCTTTAACCCAGCAGCTTCAGCGGCATCCGCAATCTGCCCGTAGACACGTATGGCGTTTTCTTTGCCGCCAAATTTGGTTTCCAAATAGGTGCGGCGGTCCATGCCGTCGCGCGGCATGTCAGGGTTAAGCTGGAACGGGTGCCACTCGACCTCAAAGGGATGATCGGGGTTCTTCTCAAGCGCTCGGTCAAGGCCGGATTTGCCGATATAGCACCAAGGGCAAATCGGGTCAGAAATGATATCTAGCTTAATTTTGCCTGACATTTTGGGCCTCATATGCGTCGCGCAAGGCGCGTCTGTTTAACTTTCCGGTGGCGCTATATGGAAGCGCCTCACGGGGGATGTAAACCCGCGGTTGTTTGTAGCGGGCCAGATTGGTCTGCGCATGCGCGCGCAGTGCGTGTTCATCTATGTCACCGCTATAAATCAAGGCAATTACACTAGCATCGGCCTTAATCTGTACCTCAATTGCAGCGCAGGCGGAAAGGCCGGACAGAGCCGAAAAACATGCCTCAACTTCCAGCGGAGAGACCCGAAATCCACCCGCATTCATCATATCATCCGCGCGCCCCAAATAGGTGATTAAACCGTCCTTAGACATTGACGCGATGTCGCCTGTCATAAACCACGCCCCCTCGAGCGCGGGCCCACCAAGATAGCCGATCATCAAGCCCGGATCCTGCGTAGAAATCGCCAGTTCGCCCGGTGCGCCAAACGGCACGGGCGTCCCACCATCCAGAATGGCCACGCGCCGTCCGGGTTGTGGCCTCCCACTGCTACCAGGCAATGCAGGGTCGCTGGGACAGGATGATATGAAGGTTGAGCATTCCGACATCCCCAAAGCTTGATGCACTTCTGTGCCGGTCCGTATGCGCCATTGGTCGCGCAAATTGTCTGAAAGGTGTTCCCCTGCGGATAACCCATGTCGCAGCTCTGGCAGATTCGGGACATCCGACATCAACACCTGTCGATAAACCCCCGGCGCTGCTGCAAAAAGTGCAACATCATGTTCCGCCGCCAAAGCCATCAGGTCGCTGCTTTTTGTCCCGGGTGCCGGAATTATGGCCGTCGCGCCAACACTCCACGGGTCCATCAAACCAGTGCCAAGCGTGTAGGTCCAATTGAACGCGCCCGCATGCATCACCCGGTCCTGCGCGCCAATGCCGTACCATCCGTAATGCATCATCCGCCGCGCCCAAATCGCACGATGCGCATGGCACACACCGCGTGGGGTGCCGGACGTTCCAGAAGTAAATACAATATAGGCCAGCCGGTCAGGTGAGCCCAATTCAGCCTGGATCGGCGCGCCTTTCGGCAGCGTAGCCAGAACCCACGCTCGGCTGTCTTTCGGCAAGCTGACACCCTGAGCCGTCAGAATTGCGGACGGCTGCACCTGCCGATCAATTTCATCGACTTCGGGTTGCGTCAGCGCGGCAGATGCAGGCACGGGGACGATCCCAGCCCAGATACAAGCAAGGTATGCGATAGGAAATTCAACGCTGTTGCCCAGCCGAAACAGCACCCGGTCACCTGGCTGCAACCCCGCCGCGCGTAGCCCGCCCGCACAAGCGCGAACGCGAGATTTGAGCGCATGAAAGCTTAGGGTTTGAGCCTCATCCCCGGTGATAATCAGGGCCGGTTTATCGCCAAACCGGTCTGCTTGCGCCAACACGTATTGCGCCATATTGAATGGCGTAGGGCAGGGCGTGGGCGGGCCTTGATCGAACACAGAAACCATGCCTCGTCGCTACGCCGCGCCCCGGCTTATTGCAAGTGGGCCATTGTCGCGACCAAAAGTGCGCGGTATTCACTCATTCATGTCCTTTGAAGAAATGCAATCGCTCAACATCACCCGCGAAGATGGCTCGGTAAGCCCGGCTGAACAGCTAGATCTGGGCCGCCGCGTCCGGGAGCTGCGCAAAGAACGTGACTGGACGTTAGAACGCGCTGCCAAAGAGGCCGGGCTCGCGCGCTCGACCTTATCCAAAATCGAAAACGACCAGATGTCGCCGACCTTTGAGTTGATGAAAAAGCTGGCTATCGGGCTTGGCATCGACGTGCCGCAGCTATTTACACCGCCCAAACGGGATCAGGTCTCAGGCCGTATGGACGTGACGCGCTCCGACACCGGAAAACCGCTGGTTACGACGACCTATGAGCATGAGCTGCTCGCGTCAGGCCTTATCAAAAAGTCGATGCTGCCTTACCGGACCAAAATCCGGGCACGCAGCTTCGACGAATTTGACGGATGGGTCCGCCATGACGGCGAAGAATTCGTGTTTGTCCTCACTGGCAAGATCAGGTTCTTTAGCGAATTCTATGAACCCGTGGATATGGTCCGCGGCGACAGCGCTTATTATGACGCGTCAATGGGGCACAACCTGATCTCGACCAGTTCCGAAGATGCCAGCGTGTTGTGGGTTACGTCTCTGGGCTGAACAGCCATTTCAATGCGAATGTTCCCAGCACAGCGGCAATCAACTGCATCGCAATGAACATTGGGACATGCGCGGGGTCGATGCCCGCAAATGTGTCGCTGAACCCGCGCGCGATTGTGACGGCCGGATTTGCAAAGCTCGTCGATGACGTGAACCAATACGCGCCGGTGATATAGAGCGCGACAAGCGCCGGAACGGCGGAGGCCTTGGACGCGATTCCGCCGAAAATCACGAAAAGCAGTCCGAATGTCGCGATCAATTCAGACACGTATTGGGCGGTGCCCGTGCGGGCCGTTGTTGATGACTGCAAAACGGGAAGGTCAAACATGATATGGGTAAGCCAAACGCCAATGATGCCACCGACGATTTGCACCGCAACGAATAAGATCGCTGTCATCAGGGCGATTTCACCGCGCAGTAAGAACGCCAAAGTCACCGCTGGATTGAAATGTGCGCCCGACACTGGGCCCAAGATGGTAATCAGGAAATACAGTGCGCAGCCCGTGGCAATCGCATTGGCCAGAAGCGCCACGGCAGTGTTTCCATCCGCAAGGCCCTCGCCCATGATGCCGGAGCCCACAACCGCGATCAGCAGGAAGGCGGTTCCCAATCCTTCGGACACCAGTTTCCGGATCACGCCAGTGTTCCGATCTGCGCTAGTGCGTCTTTGTTCCGCGCATCGCTCGGCAAAGCGTGAAACGCGGCAGCGCGACGTTTGAGAATTTGGTACGCAGTTTCAAAGACTCGTTCCTGATCCTCAGACGAAGCGGCAGCAGGATCTTCTACCCCCCAATGCACCTGCATCGGTGCGCCAAACCAGATCGGGCAGGTCTCATTCGCCGCATTTCCGCAGACCGTGATCACCAACTGCATTTCAATGCCGGAGGCCTGATCGAATTCATCCCAAGACTTTGAGCGTGGCGCGTCAGGCGTGATCCCATGTCTGGCAAGCGTGCTGAGAGCAACCGGATGAACCGTCCCAGCGGGGTTGGACCCAGCAGAATAGCTACGATAGCCCATGTCGGCCAAAATCGCCTCCAACAAGATCGATCGCGCGGAATTACCCGTGCACAAAACAAGAATGTTCATCGCCCCTCCTGCAGTTTTTGGGCGGGATACGCGAACCTTGTAACGGATTTGTAACTGAACACCGAAATCGACGCGCAAAGATCAAGAAAACATGTCCCGCAAGGTGACAGAGGAGGTTTCGTTCAGATCGTCCCAATGCGCGCCTAAGAAACGCTCAGCAGCCGCGCGTCCCGCCATCTTCAATCGGTCCAGGATAACGGCGTTCGGTACCGTTTTTGTAGCCACCGACAATTGACGCATCAGGCTGTCGTCAGAGATCATGTGGATCAACACATCCTCCATCGTGCCCGGCTTCACAGCGCCTTTGGCAAGCAGATCGCGCACGAACTGGATCGCGCGCAATTCGCGGAACAGCGAACCGTTGAAGCTGATCTCATTAATACGGTTCTGAATATCTTGCGGGGTCTTGGGGATGTCTTCGCGGTACAGCGGGTTGATATTGACGATCACAATGTCGCGCGTCGCGTTCGGAAACAAAGGAAAGAGCGCAGGGTTGCCCATATAGCCGCCGTCCCAATAGGCCTCTACGCGTTTGGTTTTCTTGTCGTAAATCCCAACCGCTTTGAACAAGGTTGGCAAACAGCCCGAGGCCAGGATCGCATCCGTCGTGATGTCCTCACCTGAGAATATCTTGATCTTGCCACTGCGCACATTGGTCGCGCAAATATACAGCTCAGGGCCATCGGCAGCGCAGACCCGGTCATACGAGAAATTCTCTACAATGCGTTTCAGCGGGTGCGGCAGCAACGCGGCAAATTGATAAGGCGTTGACATACGGCTGAGCATATCAAGGGCCATAAACCCCGGCGACAGCTCCATTGATTTACTGAACAGCTCGGGCGGCAAGCCGGCCATCCAAACGGGCAGGGCCTCATGCTCGACCGCACCGATCTCTGACCAAAGCCAGTCGAGCTTTTCTTTCGCGGCTGTACGCCCGCCCAAGACCAGTCCGGACTTCAGCGCAGCACCGTTTAATGCCCCCGCTGACGTGCCCGAAACACCAGAAATTTCAAGGCGTTCTTCTTCCAACAGGCAATCCAACACGCCCCATGTAAAAGCACCATGCGCGCCGCCACCTTGAAGGGCCAAATTGATGGATTTGGTTTTACCCATTGCCCTGTTGCGCCTCGTAAGCTGCCAGCAGATCGGTCAGCTTAATTCCATTCAAAGTGGCATCGGTAATGTTGGCATCACTAATCGCGAGCCTGGCCAGATTGGCATTGCGGATGTCGACACCCGACATATTCACGTTGTGAAACCGGCTGTCCGCAAGGTTCGTGTTTTCAAACTGCATCGACGCGGCGTTCACATCGTCCAATTGCGCCTCCATCAGATGCGCATCGCTGAAACGCGCTCCCTTCAAGCTGACCCGCGAAAAGGTCGACCCGCACAAAAACATGTTGTCGATTTCTAGAAGGTCGCGACCGGCTTCGTTTTCTCCGCTCATAACGCAGTCCACCCGCCATCGACCGACAAGGTCGTACCGGTGATCTGCGTAGCCGCGTCCGAGCACAAGAATGCAGCAACGCCGCCAAGCTGCTTCGTCGTTGCAAATTCCTTCGATGGCTGACGTTCCAGCATGACTTCTTTTATCACCGTTTCACGGTCCATGTCGTATTTCTTCATTGTGTCAGGGATTTGGCTCTCAACCAGCGGTGTCATCACGTAGCCTGGACAGATGGCGTTTGCGGTGATCGGTTCTTGCGCGGTTTCCAAGGCAACCACTTTGGTCATTCCGACAACGCCGTGTTTGGCCGCAACATAGGCAGATTTGTAGGGCGAGGCGGTCAAGCCATGCGCCGAGGCCACATTGATGACCCGGCCCCAACCTGATTTGCGCATCATTGGCAGTGCTGCTGCGGTAGTATGGAAGACCGATGACAGCATGATCGCCATGATCATGTCCCACTTTTCGACTGGGAAATCTTCGATCGGTGCGACATGCTGGATGCCTGCATTGTTGATGAGGATATCGACCGCGCCCGCTTTCTCAATCAAGGCGCGCGACTGTTCGGCATTCGACAGATCGGCCTGGATATAGCGCGCATTGGTACCTGTCGCGTCGCTGATGGACTTGGCAAGCGCATGGTCTTCATCCGTATCTGAGTAGGAGTTCAAAACGACATGTGCGCCCTGTTCAGCCAACTCTTGCGCGATCCCAAGTCCGATGCCTGAATTCGATCCTGTAATGACGGCGGTTTTCCCGGCGATTGACATGGTGTGTCCTCCTAATTTGGGATCAATGCTGCACCTGCATCCTAACGCGCCCTAGGACACGTTACCATCGAATTGACCACTGTGCGCGGCGTCACAAGGTCAACAGGCCAATGGTCGTCTTTTGCGATGATGCCTTGCAAGCAAAGCTCTGGGCCAAAAAAAACACCAGCCGAAGCTGGTGTTAAGTTATTGAGGCAGGTTTCATACAGGCAAGAAACCTATCGAGCAGTAACCTCTTTATAAGCAATGACTTGCGCGCAGCCAAGCATAAAGTTTGAATTCCCCCAAAAGCCACTTTAGCGTTAAACCCAATAATAATAGGCGCATGAGGGAGCGTTGCCAAAATGAGATCAGTGTTTTTCCGAGCCGCCTTTGCAGCAGGCCTCGCAAGCGCCGTTTTCGCCACATTGGCGCAAGCGGAGCCAAACCATGGCATAGCTATGTATGGTGAACCGGCACTCCCCCCAGATTTTGTGTCGCTACCCTACGCAAATCCTGATGCGCCCAAGGGCGGAACGGTTTCAGCAGGGGAAGTGGGCAGCTTTGATTCGCTTAACCCACATATCCAGAAAGGCCGCGTTCCTTGGCAACTGCGCTTCCTTGCCTATGAAAGCCTGATGGGGCGCTCAATCGATGAGCCGTTCACGCTCTACGGGCTTTTGGCCGAATCGATAGATGTCAGCCCCGCCGGAGACAGTGTCGAATTTGTGCTGCGCGAAGAAGCGCGGTTTTCAGATGGCACACCTGTCACGGTTGAAGACGTGATCTGGTCATATGAAACCTTGGGCACCGAAGGCCATGGGCGCTACCGGGGCAGTTGGGCGAAAGTCGCCTCAGCCGAACAAACCGGTCCGCGTTCCGTCAAATTCACCTTCAATGTCGAAGACCGCGAGTTGGCGCTTATCATGGGGCTGCGCCCGATCCTGAAAAAGGCCCAATGGGAGGGCAAGGATTTCGCCGAAAGCGGGCTGACGGAGATCCCGATCTCATCGGCGCCATACGTGATCGATGATTTCGAAGCTGGCCGTTTTGTGTCCCTTAAACGCAACCCTGACTATTGGGGGGCGGACATTCCATTTCGGCGCGGCACCAATAATGTCGATGAAATCCGCATGGAATTTTTCGCGGACGCGACGGCCATGTTCGAAGCCTTCAAAGCAGGTGAGCTTACGTCGCACCGCGAAACCAACGCCCAGAAATGGGACCAGCAATTTGATTTTCCACGCGTCACTTCCGGCGAAGTCGTCAAATCAGAAATCCCGCATGCACGTCCCTCAGGTATTACCGGCTTTGCAATGAATACGCGGCGTGAGATTTTCAGTGATTGGCGCGTGCGCGAAGCGATGATCCAAGCCTTCAACTTTGAGTTTATCAACGAAAAGCTCAATGGCGGGGATCAGCCGCGTATCACCTCTTACTTCTCGAATTCGGTTTTGGGCATGGATCACGAAGCGGCATCTGGCCGGGTTTTGGAACTATTAGAGGCCCAAAGCGAAACCCTGCTGCCCGGCGCGATAGAAGGCTACAGTTTGCCTGTCTCTGATGGCACCGCGCGCAATCGCGCGGGCATAGTTGCAGCCCAGGATCTGCTGGCCGAAGCGGGCTGGCAAATCAAAGACGGGGTCATGACGTCTGATGCGGGGAAACCACTCAACTTCACGATCCTGATGCAAACCGGCAGTTCTGAAAATCAGGCGATCCTAAATATCTACACGCAAGCCCTTGAACGCATTGGTATCTTTGCGACCGTCGATACTATTGACGGCGCCCAGTACCGCGAACGCATCGACAATTTCGACTTCGACATGACCTATACAACACGGGGCCTGTCGCTTAGCCCTGGCAATGAACAGCTGGCTTATTGGGGCATGGATGCCGCCGATACTTCCGGTTCGCGCAACATCGCGGGGATCAAAAACCCGGCGATTGATGCCATGGTGCAAGAGATGCTGACCTCCGAAAGCCGGGAGGACTATCTTGCCGCCGTCAAAGCGCTCGACCGATTGCTGCTGACAGGGCGCTACGTGATCCCGCTTTGGTTCTCACCGATCTCACGGTTGGCGCATGATAAATCCATGAAACGTCCCGACGAGACACCTGCTTATGGCGATTGGCCGGGTTATCTGCCAGATGTCTGGTGGATCGAAGAATAAACAGCCCAAAACGGGCATCTGAGGAATGAGCAGAATGAAACGATTTGCATTTTTCGTCGCGGCCTGTGCCGCATTGGCCGCGTGCAACACGGTGGAGGGCGTCGCCGAAGACGTAAAACAAACCAGCCAAGCCGTGCGGCGCGCGCTCTAGCGGGGACTACTCAGCAGCGAGTTTTGGCGGCTCGGACGGGTTCTTCTCGTTCGGATACACCAGCCCCGCCGAGATCACCAATTTCGCGGCGTCTTCGACGCTCATATCCAACTCAATAATGTCGGATTTCGGCACGAAAAGTAGGAAGCCAGACGTTGGGTTCGGCGTCGTCGGAAGGAAGACAGAAACCTTCTGCTCTTCCACCGGGATACCGCTTGAAATCTCGCCTTTGGCCGTGGTCGACACAAACGCGATCGCCCAGATGCCACGGCGCGGGTATTCAACCAAGCATGCCTTGTCGAAAGATGTGTCACGCTGGGAAAACACCGTCTCGGCGATTTGTTTCACACCGGAATAAACCGACCGCACAATCGGCATGCGGCTCACAAGACCCTCGGCCCAGCGCAGGAATGAACGGCCCAAGAACCCTTTCGTGATCCAGCCAACGATGACGGTAAAGATCAGGAAGATAATGACGCCGATCCCACGCACATTAACTTTGATGCGTTCTTCAGGGTATCCAAGCGCCCAATTGACCAAAGCCTCGGGCTGATATCCGGCCGGCACGAAGGGCCAGACCCAGCTGTCGATCCAACCTACGACGGTCCAGATCAGCCAGAGCGTCAGGCCAATCGGCGCAATCACGATCAAACCGGCAAGGAAATTACCACGGAACCGTGAGAAAAAGCCGGGACGGCGCGGCGTTGGATTTGGGTCTTCAGACATCGAAAGGTGCACTACCCTAATATACTTGCATGTCTACTTATGCCGTGGGCCACACACGTACAAGCAAACCGCGCGTGAACGGTGTGTTTTGACTTTGGCGATTTATTGTTTGCCCATCTCAACGGCGATTTGTGCCGCCAGCCGCGCGTTGTTGCGCACTAGGGCAATGTTCGTCACCAGCGAGCGTCCTTCCGTCAGTTCAAAAATCCGCTGCAATAAGAAAGGTGTGACGGCTTTTGCGGCAATCCCTTGGGTCTGCGCTTCCTCCAAGGCTTGCAAAACGATCGGCTCAATCTCGACCCGTGGGATCTCATCGGCCAGCGGTACCGGGTTGGCCACCAACTGCCCGCCGGGGATCTGCATCACTGTGCGCATCCGGTGCGCAGCCGCGATTTGGGTGGGTGTATCAAGGCGCTGCGGGGCAGGGTAGTCGCTTTGCGCCGACCAAAAGGCGGGTAGGCTGTCTTGCCCAAAGGCAATGACCGGTACGCCGAGCGTTTCGAGCACTTCCAGTGTCTTGGGGATGTCCAAAATGGCTTTGGCTCCCGCCGCCACAACAGTGACAGGACTCTGCGCCAGTTCTTGCAGATCCGCCGAGATATCAAAGCTCAGCTCCGCGCCCCGATGCACGCCGCCAATGCCGCCTGTGGCAAATACTTCGATCCCCGCCAGACGCGCGCCGATCATAGTAGCGGCAACCGTCGTGGCTCCGGTCCCGCCAGTTGCGATGCACAGCGCCATATCTGCACGCGACAGTTTCGCTGCGTCGTGCCGCTGCGCCAGCGTTTCAAGCATCGCGTCCTCAAGCCCAATATGCAGCGTGCCATCAATGACCGCTATGGTCGCGGGCACCGCGCCAGTTTCTCGGATCAGCTGCTCCACGCCGCGCGCCATCTCCAGATTTTGCGGATAAGGCATACCATGTGTGATGATCGTGCTTTCAAGCGCCACAACGGCACGGCCCGCAGCTTGCGCTGCCGCAACTTCGGATGATCTTAAAAGGGGCAGGGTCATTGGTAACTTTCGCCAGATATGTAAATCGCCGCGGCCTCAAGCGCGCTTTGCAATGCGTCGTCGGCGCTTGCTCCGCTGGCTTCTGCTGCAATATGGGCCGCCATGAACGTGTCGCCGGCCCCCGTGACGCGCGTCACCAGGACTTCGGGCGGGGTCAGTGTCACGACGTTTTGCGCGGTTGCGACGCTGGCCGGGTTTGGACCGTCCGTTACCACGGCCCGGCGCAGCCCGCCAGAAATGAGCCCTTCTGCAGCCGCCTCGCTGCTGCCGACCTTGCGGTGTAGAAGCAAGTTGGCTTCTTCTAGGTTGACGTAAATCGTCGCGCGTTCATGGCTTAGAAACGGGCTTAGCCGTTCCGCCTTGCCGGGGGAGGCGGGAGCTACCCGTAAATCGCACCTGTCAAACATCGGATCATGCGCGATCTGTTCCAACAAACTGACGGTCAAGTTCCCGTCCAATGCCACCAGTCCGGACCAGCCTTCAAATGCGCCATCTTTCATAGCGCGCAAGATTTTGTCGCCGGCTGCTTCCAAGGAATGCGCATCCGCGACGGCCGCGATCAACCCGTTGCCGCCTTCGACGGCCATATAGCGATCCGTTGGCAAATCTTCCGACCGGTAGGCATGCGAGGCATCGACCCCAAGCCGCGCGCAGGCACGGATCAGCTCCTCACCTTCATCATCCTGGCCAATCGCGGCCAAAACGGCGGGCGACATACCGTAGGCTTTCAGCGCCATGGCGATGTTCATAGCGACGCCACCCGGCAACCGCGTAATCCGACCAGGAACATCCGATCCCACCCGCATATGCGCGGTCGCGCGACCTATAATATCCCACAGGACGGCCCCGATGCATAGAATGTCTGTCTGTGTGTTCATGGTTCCCTTTTGGCGTTAGAAGAAAGCCCGTGCAAGCGCATTGCCAACAAAGGCTTGCAGGGCAGGGGGATTGGTCTATAGCGCGCTTACTTCGCAGGCGGGGTCGGGCACGACGGGGAGACATCCCGAAGGGTCCACCGGTTGAACCACATGGTTCTGACACCCCGCCGAGGCTTAAACCGGAAAGGAAAACGGACATGGCTTTGCCAGAATTTTCGCTCCGTCAGCTCTTGGAAGCTGGCGTACACTTTGGTCACCAGACCCAACGTTGGAACCCGCGCATGGAGCCGTATATCTACGGCGCCAAGAACGGCATCCATATCATGGACCTCACCCAAACCGTGCCAATGCTGGACCAGGCATTGCAGGTTGTGCGCGACACCACCGCAAAGGGCGGTCGCGTACTGTTCGTGGGCACCAAGCGTCAAGCGCAACGCCCGATCGCGGAAGCTGCTGAAAAATGCGCACAATACTATATGAACCACCGTTGGCTCGGCGGAACGCTGACCAACTGGAAGACCGTGTCGAACTCGATCTCTCGCCTGAAGAAGATTGACGAGGCTATGGCAGAAGGTTTCACCGGCCTGACCAAGAAAGAACGTCTCGGCATGGAGCGCGACCAAGGCAAGCTTCAAGCCTCCTTGGGCGGTATCCGTGAAATGGGCGGCACGCCTGACCTGCTTTTCGTGGTCGATGTGAACAAAGAAGACCTAGCCATTGCCGAAGCTAAAAAGCTGGGCATCCCGGTGATTGCCGTGGTCGACACCAACTGCTCGCCCGACGGCATCGACTTCTTGATCCCAGGTAATGACGACGCGTCGCGCGCGATTGCTCTGTATTGCGATCTGGTTGCCCGTGCGGCTCTGGACGGCATGCAGGCACAGATGGGCGCTGCTGGCGTTGATCTTGGCGCAATGGACGAAGCTCCGGTAGAAGAAGCGGTTGCTGAAGAAGCACCTGCTGAGGCTCCTGCGGAAGAAGCCGAAGCCGAATAAACCGTCATTTGACTGTTACCGAAGGCTGGTCTTACCCGGCCTTCGGAGACCGAAACCACATTTTACAGGAGATCCATGAGATGGCGATTACCGCTGCAATGGTGAAAGAACTGCGCGACAGCACCGGCGCAGGCATGATGGACGCAAAAAAAGCGCTGACAGAGAACGACGGCGACATGGAAGCTGCCGTTGATTGGCTGCGTACCAAGGGCCTGGCGAAAGCCGCGAAGAAATCCGGCCGTACTGCCGCCGAAGGTCTTGTGGCAGTGGCCGTATCCGGCGGCAAAGGTGTCGCCGTTGAGGTGAATTCCGAGACCGACTTCGTTGGCAAAAACGCAGAATTCCAGGAAATGGTTGGCGGCATCGCCAATATTGCGCTGACAGCTGCGGACTATGACGCTTTGCTGGGCTCCGATATGGGCGGTAAAACCGTTGAGCAAGTCGTCGCGGAAAAAGTGGGCACGATCGGTGAAAACATGTCGGTGCGCCGCATGGCTTCGTTGGAAAGCGCGACCGTTGTATCCTATGTCCACAATGCTGCCACTGATGGCATGGGCAAGATTGGCGTGTTGGTCGGCCTCTCGGGCGCCAACGAAGCCTTTGGCAAACAGGTCGCGATGCATGTCGCTGCTGTGAACCCAGCTTCGCTGTCTGAGGATGATCTTGACCCAGCTGTCGTCGAAAAAGAGAAGCAGGTTCAAATGGACATCGCGCGCGAAAGCGGCAAGCCAGAAGCTGTTATCGAAAAGATGATCGTGGGCCGGATGAAGAAATACATGGCCGAAGTGACACTGCTGAACCAAGCCTTTGTTGTAAATCCTGACCTGACCGTCGGCGCAGCTGCCAAAGAAGCAGGCGTTGAGATTACTGGTTTCGTGCGCCTCGAAGTGGGCGAGGGGATTGAGAAAAAAGAAGAAAACTTCGCTGAGGAAGTTGCAGCTCAGCTGAAAGGCTAAGCGGACCAACACGAAGATTAGAAAATGCAAGCGGCGCTGGGGATAAACCTCAGCGCCGCTCTTTTTCGACCGCAGGCCCCGACAGGTCATGCTGGGGAGCCGGGATGGCGGGGCCTTAGGTTGAAAGGTTGTCGTTCAGCAGGCCGACTATAAACCCGCTGAACGACGATCCGGAAAACCGGAACGCGAGTTCTCATCTTGCAATTTCAAGCTGACAACCCCCGCTTAAAGTCCCATGGCAAAAGCCACCACTCACGGAACCCTTCCAATTTCTCGCAAACTCTATGGAAAGACAAGGTAAGAAAAAACTTACCTAAATTTGTTAACCATTTGTTAACTCTTGGAAAATCAACGCTCAATCAGGAAGAACTGATTTTGGGAAGAGGCTTTCAAAATTGCTTGCGCCGTTGTGTCTACGTCCAATGATTCCCGGGCAAGGCGCAAATGCTTTTCGATTGTTGCCGGGTTGAGCCCCATAATCGTCGCTGTGTCCTGTATGGTTTTACCATCCGCTACCCATTCCAGCACCTCGCGCTGTCGGGCAGTGAGGGGACGTCTTTGCCCGGTCGTATGCGGCAGTTGAACAACTTTCAGATGCAAAATCTTGTTCGCCAACTCAATGTCGGAGCCATGCTCGGACCAAATCTCATCGACATCAGCCTGTGTTAAGCCACGTCGCGCCGTCAGCCCAATCGCACCTTTGGCGCGCAACGAAACCTCGTGAAAGCTGATCGTATAGCCGGCAACGACATCCATTTTCTGGTTGAAGGCCATGGCCTCCATCATATCCGGTGTAACGGTGCCCGAGGCAATCAAATCATGAACCATCTTCCACGAACACGCACCGGTATTGGCTGTGGCCCAGGCCACCATCGGCCCCTTGGCGTACATACCTTGGCCAACGAATTCATCAACATAGGCAGGGTCATGATTGGTCAAAACCAACGCATCTTGCGGGTCACCCAAGGACGAGCCGGTACCAAAACGTGTATAGGCGTAGAGCAAACGGTCAAAACCCAGCTCATCCATCCGTTCCGTGTGCACTTCCCACGCATCCTGGATGGAATTGGCATCCGTCATCTTATGCAGGTATTCAGCAATCATGTGTCATGCCCAAGATGGCTCAGCGCAGCGTCCATTGCCAACGTGTAGCCGCGTGCACCAAACCCGCAAATCGTGCCCAGACACACCTTCGCCATGTAGGAATGCCCGCGGAATGCCTCCCGCGCGTGCACATTTGACAGGTGCAATTCGATCACCGGAAGCTCGACCGCGCTAATCGCATCCATGATGGCGATAGAGCTGTGCGTGTAAGCGCCGGCGTTCATAACAATCGCGTCGTGCGTCCCACGCGCCGCGTGAATAAGGTCCACCAACGCACCTTCGTGATTTGATTGAGCGAATTCAACGCTGACGTCACGCGCTTCGGCATAGTCGCGACACATCACTTCGATATCGCTCAGCGTAACGCGACCGTAAACGTCAGGCTGTCGCGTCCCCAGCAAATTAAGATTGGGTCCGTTAAGGATCAATAAGGAAGGCATGGCTTTGCTCTTTGAATGGTGAGCGGAGCCTACGCCGCAAACCACAAACTGTCGAGCCAAGCTTGAAACAATTTATACAAAAAACATAAGCTTGTCGCGCTTTGCGCCAAAATCTCTACTCATTTTGTATAGGTTTTTGGCTTTCCATGACACACTGGCGATTGAATTTGGGAACTCCTTTGGAATTCAATACTTCGTTGAGCAATAGCTCTGAAAGCCTCCGTTTGAGGCGATTTTTGGATTTGGTCTGGGACGGACAACTGCGTCATAATTCGACGCGAGTTGAAACATTCCCTAAGACTTGAATTCTCTCTCGCATAGCCGTGTTAAGACCTTCATTCTCGATTTAACCTTCTAAATTTTTCCCACTACCGCGAAGCCTTGCTTGCAATCTTGGTGTTTGTAATCCTGCACATATTGAGAGGCGGTCAGAAGACAATGTCGAGAACCGAAGAGTATAACTATGTGATCGTTGGTTCTGGCACGGCAGGAGCGACATTGGCGAGCCGGCTCACTGAAGATGAAACCTGTAAGGTGCTTGTTTTCGAAGCAGGCGGATCGGACAAGCAGTTTTGGCTGCGATTGCCGGTTGGGTATTTCAAATCGATCTATAATTCCGATGTATCACATCTGTATCGTTCTGAGCCTGATGAAGGAATTGGCGGGCGCCAGATGGATTGTCCCAGAGGTCGCGTCTTGGGTGGGTCGAGTTCGATCAATGGCCTCATCTTCATTCGTGGCCAACAAGCTGATTTTGACGATTGGGAAGCGCTTGGGGCAACCGGTTGGGGCTACAAGGATGTATTGCCACACTTTAGAAATCTGGAAACTTTCTCAGGTTTACCCTCACAATTTCGCGGGTCACATGGCCCGGTCCAAGTATCCGAATTACGATCGGACAACGGCGCCTGCCGGGATTGGATGGAAGCGGCCGCGCAGTGGGGATTACCGAGGAATGAAGACTTCAACGGGGCAGATACTTACGGCGTCGGGCGGTATGATCTGACACTAAGGGGGCGTTGGCGAGAAAGCGCCGCGACGGCGTTTTTGCGGCCAGCTTTGGCGCGACCTAATTTGACACTCAAGACACGGGCAACTGTAACGCGTCTAGTCTTCGACGGCGACCGCGTGACCGGTGTTGAATACATTCAGCATGGCAAGCGACAGGTGATTCAAGCATCAGAAGAAGTTATCTTAAGTGCAGGCGCCGTACAGTCACCGCAATTACTGCAGCTCTCAGGCATTGGTCCGGAAGCTGTTCTGTCAAAGCACGGGATCAAGGTCCGGCACGCGGCACCGGAAGTCGGTGAGAACCTTCAAGATCATCTGCAGATGCGCACAATCGTGGAAATGTCTGATGGGCGGGATTCATTGAACCGGCATATCCGCAACCCTTTGAAACTGGCCGAGATGGCGCTGCAATGGGTATTTGGCTCAAGAGGTCCGCTTACGGTTGGGGCAGGGCAGGTGGGTGGCGCTGTTTGCTCAAAATACGCGCAAGGGGGTCGGCCCGACCTGCAGCTCTTTGTGATGCCGCTATCAGTAGACAAACCCGGCACACCGCTACATCGCTATCCGGGCTTCACGACCTCTTTTTGGCAATGCCATCCGGAAAGCCGTGGGAACATCTCTATTCAAAGCGATGATCCCACCAAGGACCCGCGCATCGTTCTGAACTATCTCAGCTCGGAATTAGATCAAAAGGTCATGGCCGAGGGACTTAAGATTGTCCGAGAGATTTACCAACAGCCCGCGTTTCGAGAACGATGGAGCCGTGAAGTTATTCCGGGCGCCGAGTACCAGTCTGAGGCTGAAATCCTTTCTGCGCTTAGACAATACGCAAGCACCGTCTACCACCTTTCCGGCACATGCCGGATGGGAAGCGATGACTTGTCAGTGACGACGCCAGACCTGCGCGTAAATGGCGTCCGTGGCCTGCGCGTTGTCGACGCGTCGGTGATGCCCAAGATGACATCCGCCAACACAAATGCGGCCACCTACATGATCGCAGAAAAGGCTGCTACACTGATCCGTAAAACGTAAAAAGGGATGAATCGCGCTAGACTGAGAGAAGTTTCAATACCGCCATTTGGTTGAGCATCCCATTTCGCGCCATCAACTTCGTGCCACCACTCGCCGCCCGGCACGGCAGTCGTCGGCCAGATGGTTTCGGGCACGTCCAGCCAGAAAACAAAAGACCATGCATAGCGTTCTGCCTCAGTCTTGTACCCGGTGGCGTCGACAAAGACCGCAAACTCCGCGTTGGTGACGGTCGTTGGACTGATCCTGAACGGATCAAGCCGCTTTCGCCCAAGAGGTGCCTCTTCATCTTCGGGCATTGGCGACAGGGATGTTCCGCTGAGACCAACACCACCCGCGATAGCCGCAGTCGCAAATGGGGTTGAGCATTGGCCCTCTAGTAAGGGCGTTTTTGCAAGCGCACTGAACGAACGCATAGGCACACAACAGATCGCTTTCGTTTCCTCACCACAAGAGATGCTTCACCCTCATCGAAACGATAGCCGCAGTCATGTCTTCGTCCTGTCGATCATCGAAAAACCTATGGCGATATCATTCATAGGTTCGATGGCCCGCTCTGTATCAGTGCGCTTCAGTGAATTTTGTCAACATGGCTGGGGTTGGCGGGACGACAAGGCCAGGCTCTCTAGCAAGATCAGTCTGGCCGTGCGCGATGGACAAGCTGTCGCTGCAAAGTTCAGATCTGAGCGGGTTGGAATTTACGTCCATTTCGCAAACAGCGCCGGAACCCAAAGCGCCCGTAATCGAAAGCGCCGCCATTTGCCCAAGGGCCGTGCCCATGAAATGTGGCCAGATTTTTACCGATGCAGGGGCATGCCGCGCGAGGTCGAGTGCACCGGACACGCCCCCCATTTGGCGACGTCGGGCTGCAGATAGGCCACGCCCGCATCCGCCATGGCAAGAAAAGCTTCTTCGCCATACAGGTTTTCACCTGTGGCCAATGGAATGCTGGATGCAGCGGCAAGGGCCTCCCATGTGGCGAGTGGGGCGTTGGCCGGGATCGGTTCTTCAGCAAAAAGCAAATCGCAGGGCGCAAGACGATCGAGCATTTGGGTTGCTTGCTCTGGTGTCCATTTCTGGTTGCTGTCGATCATCAGACGTGCGTTTTTCGGGCGCTTCGAGAACGCTTTCTCGACAAAGGCAACATCCTCGTCATCGCCAAAGCCGAGCTTGAGCTTGAATGCCGATTGTCCATAACCTGAATGTTCGGTGAATTTGGCCTCAAGGTCGGACGGATTAATCGAGCTGGCGTAACTTGGCGCCGTTGGAGCCAAGCCAAAATGCTCGGCAAAGGAGTTGCCGGCACTTCGCAATGACAGGTCCCAAAGTGCGGCGTCCAACCCGGCAAGGATATGTTCAAACACGCGGTCTTGGCCGATATGGAGGAAATAGACTGAAAGCTCGGCCCGTAATTGCGCATCGACTTCGCGCGGGTCGGTATATGAAACGCCGCCCAGTTTCGGCGCGACGATATCCTCGATCAAGTGAGCCTTGTGGATATTTGCGCGCGGGGGGAAATTGGCCCAGACTTCGCCCCAACCGGTGCAGCCTTGAGTGTCGGTGACAGAAATAAGCAGTGCGGGCCGCGTCGGCATGGTTCCCAGCGCCATGGAAGGGCTGACGCCCCCAGCGGCGCGCAAAGGATGCACATTGACCTTTTCCAGGGTCAGCGCGCGATTAAATTCCTTGCTTTCCAGAACGGTTTCCACAGCGGCCACGCCTACCACGTCACATAGGCGGCGTGCTCAGAGGTGTAGAAGTTCACGGCAGTAGGCCCCACGGAATACGCCCCAACGCCAGAATTCTTGACGCCGCCAAAGGGCATGTTGTTGTCCGGGATCGTTCCGTGATTCACATGCAGCATCCCGTTCTGGCTTTCGCGCAGGAAGCGCTGGACATATGCATTGTTGTTGGAAAACAGCGCGGAGGTCAGGCCGAACTCCGTGCCATTCAACATCTCCATGGCCTGATCGAAGTTGTCATATTCCAGCACCGACAGAACCGGGCCAAAAATTTCAACCTGCGACCCGGTGCTTTCATGCGCCACATCCCCAAGGATCGTAGGCTTGTAGAAATACCCGCCGTCCGGGCCTGCACCGTCAGCAGCAGCGCCACCCGCGAGAGGCTTTGCCCCTCGCTGATTGCTTTTGCGGTGTTGTCGCACACGCCTTGCCAGTGGGGCAAATTGCACAGCGGGCCCATTTGCGTGCCGTCTTTCATACCGTCGCCCAGCACAATGCCGTCGGCCTTTTCGGCGAGCAATTCGCCAGCGGCTTTCGCAAGGTCCTTATGGACGAGCACGCGGCTGATCGAGGTGCAGCGCTGACCTCCGGTCTGGAACGCAGCACCTGCGATCTGTGTGATCGTGCTGTCCAAATCATCGGTGTCGTTGATGATCACGGCATTCTTGCCGCCCAGTTCCAATTGCACCGGAATAAGGTTTTGCGCAGCAGCGGCATAGACCAGCCGCCCGACCTCAACTGAGCCGGTGAAGCTGAGGCCGTGAATATCGCCTTCTGAAATCACTTTGCTGGCGGCGCGTCCCGAGATCATCGCGATTTGAAAGAGATTCTCTGGGAAGAACTCCTTCGCGATGTCGGCCAAGATGAATGCAGCGGCAGGCGTGAACTGCGACGGTTTCATCACGACGGCGTTGCCAAACGCAATCGCCGGGCACATCTTACGCAGGGGGGTCATGGCCGGAAAGTTCCATGGCGAAATGCAGAAGATCACGCCACGTGGTCGCCGAAGAATTTGGTTCGAAAAATCCGGTCGGCCCGTTGCAATAGGTATGGCCCCCATGCGCGCGGCTTCACCCACCATGAAGCGCCCTTCGGCGCAGCCTTTGAGCGTTTCGGCCTTGGCTTCCGCCAGCACTTTGCCCTGCTCAAGCGTGATTGCTTTGGCGACCTCATCGGCACGGGCCACCACAGCATCCAGAAAAGCGTCCAACCGCTGGCTGCGTTCCAGCCCCGGCACGCGTGCCCATTCAGCGGCAGCGACATTGGCGCGCGCGATGATTGCGGCGGTCTCGGCCTCGTCCGGGATTGCGTAGCGGCCAATACCGTGGCCCGGGTTGGCTGGGTTGTGGGTGTCGTAAGCCTGCCCGTCTTTAGATGCAAAATCGTAGTGAATGCTCATTCGTCAATCTCCGTTTCGGCGCAAATGCGCAGTATTAAAGCGGCCGACGGGCCAGCGAGAACGTCTGCCCGGTTGGGCCGCCCTTGGGCATGGACACCAGCCAAAAGGCAAGATCGGCAACCTCGTCAGGGTGTTTGACGCGCTCCCATCTTGGCAGGCCATTCGGAACCTCTGTTTTGTATTTCTCCAAAAGCTCTTCGGGTGTGCTGCGGTTGGCAGGGTCTTCGCGACTAAAAGTTGTGGTCGCAACTGGTCCGGGAATGATGTTGTTTACGTCTATTTCACGCGGCCAAAGCTCATTGGCCAGACAGCCCGTGAAAATATGCAGTCCCGCCTTCGCCACATGGTAAGACGATGCATCATTGCCGGGGTTCAGTGCCTTGCCGGTTGAAAAATTGACAATCTTGCCGCCGTCATTGATGCCTTCCAACAGGTAGCGCGTGACCAGATAGGGCGCGTGCAGGTTGATCACAACGTTCGCGATCCAGGTGTCCGGGTCACTCTCCGCGATCTTGCCGCGATCCAGATAAACGCCAGCATTGTTTACCAGAATGTCGACGGTGCCATAGTTTTGCAGGACCGCTTCGCAGAAGGCCTTGGTGCTGGCGTGATCCGACAGGTCGGTTTCAACTGCGAGGCAATTGCGCCCAAGCGCTTCCACTGCCGCTTTGGTATCATCGAGGTCCCTTTGCGTGCGCGCGCAGATCGCAATGTCGGCGCCTTCGCGCGCGAAACGCTCAGCAATGGCGCGTCCAATACCCCGCCCCCCGCCGGTAATAACCGCAACTTTTCCTGAGAGAGTTGTCATGACATCCTCATTTGAAAGATTGCAGACTGACGCGCTCGGGGATGGCGTCATCATCAATGCGCACGTCGATCACGGTGGTTTTTAGGGTGGCCTTGGCTTCCGCAAAGGCTGCGTCCAGATCGCCACTGACATCCACGCGGATGCCATGGCAGCCAAAGCCGCGGGCGATCACGGCATAGTCAAGTTCGGAGAATTCGGTCGAAATATAACGACCCTCGAAAAACAAGCGTTGATTGTCGCGGATGAATTGCATGTTCGAATTGTTCATCACGACAATGGTCAGCTTCGCGCCGCTGCGCGCGGCCGTCTCCAACTCCTGAATGACCATGGCAAAGCCGCCATCCCCGGTCAGGCACACGACGTTTTCCTGCGGTTTGGTCAAGGCGCGCGATATCGCGGCAGGGGTGCCATAGCCCATGACGCCAAAACCACGGGGGCCAAGGTAGCACCGCCCAGAACTGCGCACCTCAAAGCACTGCCCGCCCCAGATTTGGTTGAACCCACTGTCGCAGACAAGAACGTCGTCATCGGCCATCGACTCGCGCATAGCGCGGATCACCTGAATGGGATGCACTGGCTTGGTCGTCATGTCGCGGGCGAGGTCTGACTCAATCCCTTTTTCCCGACGCCATTTGGCGGTCAGGGCAGACACCTCAGCTCGCTGTGTCGTTTTTGAAGTGACCCGTGGGTCTGCACGCAGCTTATTCAGCATCACCCGCAGTACTGATCTGAGGTCACCAGCCAGGGCCATCTCGACCGGGTAGGTCCGACCGATCTGCGTCGGCTCGATGTCGATCTGAACCAGCTTCGTGCCTTTGGCTGGGATTTGCCAGGCTGCGGTCACCACATTGTTGAAGCGGGTGCCGAGCGCCAAACCGAAATCGGCCTTGAGGATGTATTCATTGGAGGCTGGACGCCCAAGAACGCCGTATGGACCAAGGGCCAGCGGATGGTTCTCCGGCAGGCTGCCCTTGCCCATGTAGGAAGTCGTGACAGGCATATCGAGTATTTCGGCCAGTGCCTGCACCTCCGCCATTGCGCCTGAGGCCATGACGCCGCCGCCTGCAAATATCATTGGGCGCTCGCTGCCCAGTATCAGGTCAATCACGGCATCTATGTCCGCCTCGGGCGGGACAGGGCGATTTGCGGGGTAGCGGGCGTAGCGGGTGTCAACGAATAGGTCGTCTTCGCTAAAGGCATGGCTAGCGCGCAAAGTTGTCATTGGACAACTCAGCAGAACCGGGCCGGGGCGGCCTGTCGTGGCGATCTGAAAAGCGCGGCGGATGAATTCCGGTACACGTTCGATGTGATCGACCGAAAACACCGCCTTGGTGATGGGTCGAAACACGTTGATCTGGTCAATCTCCTGAAAGCTGTCACGCCCGCGCCAGTCGGCGCGTACGTCGGACACGATAGCAACGACCGGCACACCGGACAGGTATGCCTCCGCAATGCCTGCGATCAGGTTGGTGGCGCCCGGGCCTACGGTTGCGTCGCAGACCCCGACCTTTCCCGTGGCGCGGGCATGGCTGTCAGCCATTTTGGAGGCCGCTTGCTCATGCCGCACCAGCACATGGCGGATATCGTTTCGCCGATAGATCGCGTCATGAATATGGGTCTGCTCGCCGGGCAGACCGAACATCATTTCCACGTCGAACCGGCGCAGCATTTCGACGATAACCTCGCCGCCGTTGAAGGTTTGCGTTTGATTATCTGAGGCCATCGGAGCCACAAATGTTAGCAAGCCTATGTAACCTGAAGCGTGTCATCTCAAGCGACCTCTATCGCGTTGGGCAGAAGAACTTCTTCTAGGTGTTTTTTTGCATCCGCATGGGTGATCCAATCTGGCGGCGGGAAACTGGCGGACATCTCCCAATCATCGCCCGTGGCCTCCATATGCGCGGCGATCCGGGCGTCGAACTCGTCCATCATTTTGGCGTAGGCCGGATCATTGACGAGGTTGTTCTGTTCATCCGGATCAGCGCGCTCATCAAACAACAGCACGCGCTTGTCCTTATGACGCATATACATCCAGTCTTTGGTGCGCAGACCGCGTTCTCCGAATGGGGCGAACTCATGTGGATTGCCGCCGGTCTGCGTAAAGACCTGATACCAGATCGTATCGCGGTGCTCGTCCGCCTCACCGTCCAGCACAGATAGATAGCTTTGCCCATCTATCCCGTCAGGGATTTCAACCCCCGCGATGTCAAGAATAGTCGGCATCATGTCGGGGCCGACATCGACCAATGCCGCGGATTTCTGTGGTTTGAACCGTTCTGGGTAGCGCACGATGAATGGGACATGCATCGCCGCACGATAGGCCTGGTTTTTTATCCCGCAATAGTGGCCGTGCTGCCCGCACATGTCGCCATGATCACTGAAGAACATCACCACAGTGTCCTCTGCCACGCCTTGGGTATCGAGCGCATTCAGAATGCGCCCCAAGTTCCAGTCTATGTTGTGGATCATGCCGTAATACTCCGCGATGAATTCGCGAATGTCGGCTTCGGTCTCGGGTTCGCCCTTGGGGATCGTGTCCTGCCGGGCGTGGCTGGTATGCCCCGACCGCGAATCGCCGCCGCACCAGACCGTATTGCGAATATGCTGGAATTGCCGCTGCAGCGCCATGTTGGGCACGCCGGGGGGCAGGGGTACTTCGTCAGGTTTGTAGATGGTGCGCAAGTAGTCCGGCATGTCCATCGGGAAATGCGGCGGGCCATAGCTGACATAGCCGATCCAGGGTTTGCCATCCTCGGCCGTGCTGGCGTGACCGATAAAGTCGATAAGCTGATCCGTCTGGTAGTCAGGCTCGTATCGCTTGGAATGATAGGGTTGTCCTGCGTCATCGTAGTAGATCGACGACATATAGTCGTGCCCTCGATTGAACCCCACGAAGTGGTCCCAGCCAAAGCGGCGCTCTGGCGGGACGAACCCGGGCTTCGGGCCGCCTTCTAGATGCCATTTGCCAACATAGCCCGTGCGATACCCTGCCTGTTTCATCAGATCGCCGAGGAAGGTCTGATCTCCGCGAAGCGGGAAGTGGTTCTGGATCATCCCGTGGTTCTGGGCGTATTTACCCGTCATCACGGAGGCCCGAAACGGGCAGCAGATAGGGTAGGAAGTGTAGGCCTCTGTAAATTGGACGCCCTCGCTGGCCAGTCGGTCGATCTGCGGCGTCTTGATCACGGGATTGCCCGCGCAGCCCATGGCGTCGTAGCGCATCTGGTCGGCGTAGATCAGAAGGATGTTCGGTTGTTTGGTCATTGTCCTATCCTACGTTCTTCTTCCCGCCCCAAATCATCTGCGATAACGGTCCCCACATGATGGTCAGGAATAAAGCGGCATAAATGAAGAGGCCAATCGGCGTGTTGAAGAATTCCGCTACACTGCCATCTGCGATGGTGATTGACTGGCGCAGCGCGTTTTCGAGGATGTGGCCTAGAACAAACCCGATGGAGAGCGGCGCGATTGAGAACCCTAGCTTGCGCAGCACGTAACCCAGCACGCCGGCACCCAACAAAATACCAACGCTAAACAGGCTATTGGACACCGAATAGATCCCAGTCACGCTCAGCAACAGAACTGTCGGCACGATCACCGACATCGGCACCATGATCAGTTTGGCCGCAAACCGAATGGCGACCAGCCCGATGAAAAGCAGCAGTATGTTGATCAGAAACAGACCCAGAAACAGCGAGAACATAATGTCGGGCCGTTCCTCAAACAGCGTCGGCCCGGGAGCCAGACCCTGGATCAGGAAGGCCCCCAGTAGCACAGCAGCAGCCGGGCTACCCGGAACGCCAAGGGTCAATGTTGGGATGAGAGCACCGCCAACAGTGGCATTGTTGGCCGACTCAGGGGCAACGATCCCCTCAGGGATTCCCGTGCCGAATTTCTCAGGCGTTTTGGAGCGGCGCTTCTCTTCGGAATACGCAAAGAAGGCGGCAACAGCAGCCCCTTCACCGGGAATGATGCCGATGATTGTACCCAGCAACGAAGAGCGCATAAGGTTGCCCTTGAGGCGTGACAGCATCGCCATCCCCGGCAGTTTTACCGTCATGCTGGTGGCGTCAAACTTTACCTTTTTCAGCGCCGTTTCCGCACCAATCAGAACTTCCGATACGGCGAAGATACCAACAAGGAAGGGCACCAGTGGAATGCCTTCGTAAAGGTGGTAAGTGCCAAAGGTGTAACGTTCGGCTCCGTTCAGCTCGTCAAGCCCCCAGGTTGTTAGCCAGATCCCCAGACAGCCTGCCAAAAGACCTTTAAACAGACTTGCACCCGCCACACGGACAACAACGACGAGGCCGAAGATGCTTATGGCAAGATATTCTCGAGGCCCGAACTTGATGGCGAACTCTGCCAGTATGGGCGCGATGAAAGTCAAGGCGATCACGCTGATCAGGCCACCGATGATAGAGGCAGTCAACGACAGGCCCAGTGCCTCGCCGCCACGGCCTTGTTTGAACATCTGGTTGCCGTCCAGAACCGTCGCAATAGCCGCCCCCGTTCCAGGGATCCCGACCGATACGGCGGAAATAGAGCCCCCGTAAATCGCGGCATTATAGATCGCGAGTAAAAGCACCAGCGACGGGATTGCATCCATGTAAAACGTGAAGGGCAGGGCAAGCGCGATTGCGATGGGTGGCCCAAGGCCCGGCAAAATTCCGATAACCAGCCCGAGAACAATACCCAGAACCAGCATAAGCAGCGTAAAAGGATCAGCCAGATTGCTGAAAGCAGCGCCGATTGCGACAAGATCAAACATCAGAACTGTGTCCCCAAAAGCTGCGAAAAGACGAGGTAGATAACGGCGGCGAGCGCCAGCACAACGACGTAGATAATCGGGTTGCGCACGCCCATCGTGGCGAGCGTTGCGGGCCCAATGAAAGCCGTCATGGCGACGTAGCCAACATTGCGCCAGATCACATAGGCAATCAGAACCGCAACAAGCGTCATAAGCCCGCGCAAGGCTTCGATAGGTGCGCCGTAGACGGTCTGTCCTTCGTCAGCGCCAGCTGATCCCTTGGTGATATAGGTCAGCAGTACAATCACCGCGCATCCCGCGATCAGGCCCAGCAGAAGCTGAGGAAAGAATTTGGAAGGCAGGCCAGAGGAGGCCAGCAATCCCGCGGCTTCAAACCCTTCAGCGAGCCAGGCAAAATAGGCCGCAGCAATTAGAACAAGAATGAGAAAGACGATGTTCGCCATGCGCTGAGAGAGCATGTAACTTCTCCGCTGAAAAACTAATGGTAGGCGCCCGGTGCCACCTTGGTCGAACCGGGCGCTTGGTACGTCTTACTTTTTGAGCAAGCCAAGCCCATCCAAGATCGGGGAATAAAGATCAACACCACCCTGAATAAT
Organism: Litoreibacter sp. JB4-2; assembly: GCF_055693445.1. NCBI lineage: Bacteria > Pseudomonadati > Pseudomonadota > Alphaproteobacteria > Rhodobacterales > Roseobacteraceae > Litoreibacter > Litoreibacter sp. JB4-2. The sequence continues at coordinate 458,814 of NZ_CM146334.1, read as the reverse complement.
GGCAGGGACGCTGCCACCTTCTACGTAGTCGATATCAATTCCCGGCGGCACTTTGGCCGCAAACTCTGGTGATCCCAACGCGGATGACGCTTCGATCAACCGATCGACAATCTCCTGCGGCGTGCCGGCTTTCACGGCAAAACCACCACGGACCCAAACACCGGCGTTCTTGCCTGGGAATGCTTCGCCAACGGTACGAACGCCAGGCAGACGCGTTTCAAAATAGGGCAGGCGATTGTTGTCCAGAATGATCAACGGGCGCACTTTGTCTTTGAAATTGGAGAACGACGCGAGCTGGCCTACGGCTACATCAACCTGACCACCTACAAGCCCCGTCATCGTTGCAGGAACGGTCTTCAAAGCAATCGTCTTGAATTCCAAACCAAATTCGCTGGCAAGCTGAACGGCGCTAAGATTGGGCGGGGCGCCCAGATTATTGACGCCCATGGCCAACTTGGTTTCTTTAGCCCCTTCGACGAATTCCTCGAAGGTCTGATAAGGGCTGTCACTGCGCACGTAGAGCGCGTTTGATGCTGTCGCGAGCGCGTAGATTGGGACGAAATCTTCCTGCACGTTGTAAGGAACCGCGCGTGTCAAAGGCACAACCATAAAGTTGGGCGGGGCCCAATTCAGGATGGTGTAACCATCCGCCGGGGCTTCCTTTACACTCATTGTTGCAGGGATATGCGCGCCACCAGGTTTGTTGATTACGTTGACGGGCACACCCAGATCTGCACTCATTGCCTCAGCGGACAGGCGCGCAAGTATGTCAGCGTTGCCGCCAGCAGCGAATGATACGACAACATTGATTGGCTTGTCAGGGTAATCGGCCACCGCTGCGCCAGCTGTCAGGCAAAGCGCCGCTGCGGCTGCCCTGACCAGTGTTGTAAATTTCATGATTCTCCTCCCATTTGGCTCTAGCATCATTAAAGTGCTAGATGTCTAAACCTTTTATAAGTGGGTTGCCCTTGTCAAGTTTTAACTTTTGGACGTTGAGAGCATGTCCAGAGAAGATTGCGTTGACAATGAAATTGCAATAGGTCTAAACGTCTAGCAATATAAAAATATGTGCAGTTAGCGCAAATAACAAACGTGCGGCGGCTCGCGGCATCTGACTTTGCTCTGCTACGTTAACTGTGCCATGGGAAAGTTGATCACCTTGGACGCTAAAATGAAATTGGCGATACGTGCCTGCCAGTTGCCTGTGACGGGCGATCACTTCTCAAAGAAAACTCAACCGCTTCGCTATTGCCGTCATATTCTCGCAGGCCTTTACCGGCAGGCATTCGCGACGACGAAAATAGCTAGAAGAAACAGCCTTTCGGAGAGATCCCAATAATGCCGACTTCTGTCACTTTCCCGAAAGCCAACCTGGAAAAGACCAGCGGAGAAATCTCCAATTGGATCGTTTCAGCGGGGGACAAGGTTGCGACAGGTGACGCCCTGTTCGAAGTCGAAGACGACAAGGCCGTCATCGAGGTTGAAAGTCCGGCAGACGGCTTCATCGATGGATTAGCAGGAATCGGCGAAGAAATTGACGTCGGAGACGTTGTTGCGACGATCTATGATACGCGCGAGGAGATGGAAGCCGCGGCGGCAATGCCGAAGCCAGACGTGGCACCGCCAGTACCGCCTAAGCCAAAATCAGAACCGTCACCGGCGGCTTTGACGCCGCAGCCTGACTTGACTTCACCGCAGTCGGGTCGGGTGAAATCCACACCTCTTGCCCGTCGGATCGCGCGTGAAAACGGCGTCTCGCTTGATCATATAAAAGGGACCGGGCCAAATGGCCGGGTGCAAAAGAAAGACGTTCTGGCTGCGCTTGCGGCGTCTCCGGCGGCAATCGCACCGGTTGGTACATCGGTCAGCCCGCTGAATACAGTCTGGTATCAAAAGGGGGACGGTCTGCCCGTCGTATTCCTTCATGGTTTTTCGGCGGATGCCACGGCTTGGGGGGCCATGTTGTCCGGGGCCCGCTACGATTGGCCCGCGATAGCGGTTGATCTGCCGGGCCATGGCGCTTCTGGACCGCAGGTGCCTGCCGATCTGGATGGAATTGCCGCTGCAGTGGAAGCTACCCTTCAGGCTGAAGGCATCACAGACCTTATGATCGCCGCGCACTCTTTTGGCGGCGCCGTTGCCGCGCGCTTAGCCAGTCGTGGTGTGCTGCGCATTCGGGCGCTTTGCCTCTATGCACCTGCGGGCCTTTCGCCCGAAATCAACCCGAGCTTTGTATCTGCCATGCAACGCGCGCGCAGTGCAGATAGCCTTTATCCTTGGCTGACCCAGTTGGTCGATGATCCCGCGATCATCTCTGACCTATTTGTCGAGCGCACTGTTCAGTCGCGCACCTCCGACGAGATGTTTGCAGCCCTTCAAGGGTTCGCACAGACCTTCTTCCCTGATGGAACGCAAAGGTTCAACGTGCTGGATGATCTTGCAGCCTATCTCGGCCCTCTCCGCGTCATTTTTGGCCGGCAGGACCAGATCCTGCCAGTAGAAGCGACCCGCAACCTTCCCGGCAATGCCGCGCTGCACCTGTGGGACAGCTGCGGGCATCTACCGCATTTCGAACACCGTCGAGACGCGCTGCGCATTCTCGAAGAAGTTCGCCGCAGCGCCTAATCTCAAGACCTTTCCGAACAAGGACACACCAATGCCCAAGCGCAAGACCCTGACCCCCCAAGCCCTTTGGATCGAACTTGAGACAACCATGGCGGATTGGAAGAAGGCCGATCCGGACAAGCTGGTGCAATGGTATTGCCAAATGATGTTGGTGCGCCGGTTCGAACAAAAGCTGCTGGAACTTGATAAGCTGGGTCTGATCCACGGCCCGGCCCATGCCAGTATCGGGCAGGAGGTCGGCGCGGTAGGGGCGATGTCTGTGCTGACCAAGGACGACAGCATGAACGGCACGCACCGGGCGCACCACCAGGTGCTGATGAAGCTGATAACTGCCGTCACACCCGATGGGTTTGACCCGTTGAGCGACGATTTCACGCCGGAGATGAACGATACCGTCTATCGCTTCATGGCTGAGATCATGGGGCTGGAGCCCGGCTATTGCGGGGGGCGCGGCGGGTCCATGCACATGCGCTATTCTGAAGCGGGTGTCATGGGAACTTCGGCCATAGTGGGCGGCAACCCGCCTCAGGCGGCGGGGTATGGCCTGGCCGACAAAGTGCTTGGGCGAGACCGCGTCTCAGTTGCCTTTTTTGGCGATGGGGCGACCCAGAATGGCGCCAGCTATGAGGCGATTAACATTGCGGGCGCCCATGGTCTGCCGACGATCTTTTTTGTTGAAAATAATATGATGGGCGTTTCGACCCGGCTCGAAGAAGTCACGCGCGAAGTCCGGCTATCCTCACGCGGGGCAATGCTGGGCGTACCGTCTATCACGGTTGATGGCATGGACATCGTTGCTGTGAACCTTGCCATGCAGGAGGCCCGCAAGATCATCCGCGACGGAGGCGGACCAGTCGTGATCGAAGCCATTGTCTTCCGCCACTATCACCAGTCGAGCGACAAGCTCGGCAGCGATCTAGGCTACCGCACCAAAGAGGAAGAGGCCGAATGGTGGGCCAAAGACGGCGTTCTGCGCACCGAGGCGCGTTTGCGCGAAATGGGCCTGCTCGATGACGCAAAATTTGCGCGTATCGATGAGCTTGTTTCTGGCGCGGTTTCTTCTGCGGCATCTCAGGTCGCAGAACCCAAACCCGGCAGCAACACTTTGCAAATCCCCGAACAGCTCTGGCCTGACCCGGCGACGGTTGATCATGGTATTTTGGGTGATCTGAGCGAGTTGAATGATGCCGAGTTCATCGACCATGCAGATCTAGCCAATATGGAAACCGAAAATCTCAAACTGGTGGCAGCTGCATCAGATGTCATCGTCGATGCCATGCAACGTGACCCAACGATCATCGTCTACGGCGAGGATGTTCACAAGATGAGCGGCGGGGTCAGCGGGATGACCAAAGGCGTGATCAACAATTTCCCGGATCGCATTCTGCCGATGCCGATTGCCGAGAACGGGTTCACCGGCGTTGCGTTAGGGGCCGCCTTAAACGGGTTGCGGCCGGTCGCTGAGATCATGTTTGGCGACTTCTGCTTCACAGCCGCCGATCAGATCGCCCATGGCGCCGGCAAGGCGCGGCACATGTTCGGTGGCGATTTTCCGGTGCCCGTAGTTCTGCGTGTACGGATTTCACCGCATACGGGATACGGGTCCCAACACTCCTGCGATCCATCAGCGCTCTTTGACCTCTTTCCAGGCTGGCGCATCTTTTCACCAACAAACGCATTTGACTACATCGGTATGATGAACGCAGCGCTGCGGTGCAATGACCCGGTCGCGGTCATCGAGCATACGGGCCTCTACCAAAAATCACATCTGGTTCCCAAAGGTCGGCGCGACTACTGCATTCCGTTTGGAAAAGCGCATATCGTGCGAGAGGGGTCTGCCTGCACCGTCATTGCGACGTCGACGATGGTAGAAACCTCCGTCAAGGCGGCCAATGAAATCGGCGTAGATGCCGAAGTGATTGATGTACGCAACACGGACTATCACGGCGTGGATTGGGATCTGATTGGTGCTTCAATCGAAAAGACCGGGCGTGTCATGATTGCAGAGGAATCCGCAAGCAGCATGGCCTTGGCCGGGCGCTGGGCCGGCGAGATCCAGGAGCGGTTCTTTGACATGCTGGATTTTGAGGTGCTGCGCGCGACCGGCGGTCTGGCCGCGCCGACTGTCTCACGCGTGTTGAATGAAGCGGCAATCGCTTCCAAGGCGGATGTGGCGCAGATGATGACTAGGCTGACAGAGACGGCTTAACTTAGGGTGTCGAGCCGAGTCTGATCAGGCGGTCGGCAGAGTAAAATCGATTTCCAGTTCCAACAGATCGCCGGGATAAGCGAGTATGGCCGAATATAGCAACTTGCCATCCTGATCGAAGAAGTCACGTTTGACCCGAAACACCGCTGAATTGACAGCAACACCGAGCGCCGCAGCCAGAGAAAAATCCGCATAGGATATCGTAATCTTCTGATTGGCTGACGCGACCGGCGCGCCGATATCTTTCAGGACCATCACGGCGATCTCATGTGCAAAGCGATCCGGCGCGCCTTCAAAGACTTCCTTGTCCACTTTCAATTCGACATAGCAGAAAGGCTTGTCGTCTTTCAGGTGGATGCGTTGCATCATGCGGTACTCGCGCCCGTCCACTATGCATATTTCCAGATCGGAATGATCGTCCCGAACATCGACCTTCAGCTGAGAAACCATCGCATAGACCTGCGAGATGTCGGCTTGCACTTTCAGGGTGTACCTGTCGGTCAACTCTACCTTGCGCACAAAGGTGCCGCGGCCAGAATACCGCTCGATCAGCCCTTCTTCCTCCAAGGTGTTCATCGCCTGGATCACCGTCATCCGCGCAACGCCAAGCGTTTCGGTCAATTCGCGCAATGCAGGCAGCTTTGCACCATGAGCAAGCTCACCAGACCGGATTTGGTGCCGCAATACTGCGGCCACTTCCGCATGAAGGGGCACATCTTGACGGCGCATTGATTGCAGGTTCATGGCAACCGCTCCTTACGATCTAGTTCAAACGTCTAGACCTAAGTTACAACGTAGGCGAACGGTATCACAAGCTTCTTGACGCGTTTGGACCACTAATTTGGGGAGCACGTCGTTTGAATGCAATGCCATCACGGCGTTGCAGGTAATATCAGGCCATTTTGATGCTTTAGCTTAGTACTGAACGCCCAAAGTTAGGGCACCATCGACAAGTAGGTTCGTACCGGACACAAAACTCGCCGCTGGGCTTGCCAAATACACGGCAGCATTTGCAACTTCTTCTGGCGTTCCCATTCGACCGAAAGGGTTGGAGGCCACCTGTTTTTCAAAAAACTCAGGATTGTTACGCTCAACCTTTCCCCATACGCCGTCTTCGAAATAGATGTTTCCGGGGAGATCGCATTCACCCGAACCCCGTCCGATGCGAGTGACCGCGCAAGCCCTTTGGCATAGTTGATCACTGCCGCTTTCATGGCGCCGTAAGGCTTGGCTCCGCCAGGCACGTGCAACGCGGCGATGGAGGCAATCAGGACCATCGCACCCGCCTGAGACTTTTGCAGGTGAGGGACAGCAGCATCAACACCGTTAAACGTCGCCATCATGTCCACTTCAAAACTTTGCCGCCAGGCATCTTCGTCCGAACCCTGATTGAGCGCGCTGACATTGGCGATGAAAATATCGAGCCCGCCAAGTTTTTCGGCGCTATCATTGATCCATGCAGCTTGTGACTGCCTGTCGGTTGCATCGACGGAAGCGCCCATGGCCGTCACACCGTAGTCAGTCAGGCCGGATACCACTTTTTCGACCTCCGCTCCGTTGCGTGCACAGATCGAAACATTGCAGCCTTCGGCAGCCAACAGCTCGGCAATCGCTTTCCCGATTCCGCGCGTCGCCCCTGCGATCGCTGCGTTCTTACCCTTCAAATTCAGATCCATGTGACACTTTCCTGTTCCGCATATCGATTTTTAGACGGCCCCACGCGCAGACGCGCGACTTTACTCGTGACGGACGCGTCGCTTCAGTTTTACTGACGGCTGCTCGCATACTGATCGTCATCTTGCTTTACGAACAAAAACGGTGGTTAGCGCGTAATCCGCCTGTACTTGCTGCATGGCGCTAAGGCAACTTTTTGTCAATGTCGTCGAGGCGCAGGGCGTTATTCCCCTTTAAGCAGCACTGGCGGATGTCGCCGCAGACGTCCGATACTTGATTGCCAGGCTGCACTGCTGTAGTCCGAACAGGTCAGACCTCGTAGGGCCGCTGACGCTGTTCTTGACGATCCGCGAGGGGAAAGTGCTGAACGATCCAACCGATATAACCTTGCGCCTGCGGACTATGATCGAGGCTGATTTCAAAGATGGCGACAGGTTGCCATCCGAAATCAAATTGTCAGAAAGCATGGGGGTCAGTCGCGCCAAACTGCGCGAAGCGTTCGGCAGCCTATGGCAAGCGGGACTGATCGAAAAGAAGTGGGGCGTTGGTACGATTGTACGAAAGCCGGCCGAAGCCCAACCGGTCATTGTCCCATTGCCCCATATTCGCAGTGCACCTGCCTTGATCCGCGAAAGCGGGCAGGTGCCCACGGTGACGGACCTTTCGATCAAGCGCCGCAAGGCTGATGCAAAGGTCGCGGGTCTGCTGAATACCGATGAAAACGCCGGATATTGGTTTGTTGATCGCGTGTTTTGTGCGGATGGCGTCGCAATCCAACGGACGATTGACGCGGTGCGCGCAGATGTCGACGGCAAAACATTCGATGCCAGCGGCTTTGATGTGGACGACAACACACTTGTCGCCATGTACGAAGACCAGCTTCGCAGCAGGGTAATGCGCGCTGATGGGCGACTGACCGTAGTTCCGGCTCCCGCAGACACTGCGCGCCGATTGCGGCTGCGCGAGGCAGACCCAGTCATGCTTGTTGAGTATGGCACGCACTTGGAAAGCGGTAGCTCGCTTAGCTACTCGGTCACTTGGTACAACACTGCGCATGTCGATATCCGCTTTGCCGCCGAACGGCCCGCGCTTGCGACAGCAGAGAACCAACAATCCCCGGTCGCGTCAAAACCCCTCCCGCCGACCATTGTCAGTGCGCATTTGAGCGGGATGACCAACAGCTAATCCCTGGAATCCCCTTACTCACCCTTACTTACAAAAATGTGGGTACTTGCGTAAATTCTTATAGCCCCGCATTTTTTTGTTATCGACGGTAGTTGGCCGCCCGTCGGCAAAGGGAGAGTCACTACATCGTTTGCCGGAGCCGCCATCTAACCGCCGCACTCGGAGGGTGGATCTAATGCCGACAGAACAGACTGTCACAACGACAATTGCGGGAGGAAGTTTCTCGGGTGTTGACTCTAAAGGTCTAAACTTCTACTCCTTTTTCAGAGGTCAGACCTCTGACCTTAAGCCTTTTAGGTCGAAGCGCCCATAAATGCGCATGTCTAACGGGCCAGGGGAGGGAAGTTTCATGAGAAGATCCGCATGACAGCGCATTGCTTGATAACGGGCGGGGCCAGCGGCATGGGCGCTGCCACAGCGCGGCTTGCTGCGCGGCACGGCCATGCTATTTCGATTGTCTCCCTTGAAGAAGAACGCGAATTTGCAAATCAATTGGTTCAGGAAATAGAGCAGGGCGGCGGGCACGCCGTGTTTTTCCCTGCAGATATTGCTTTAGAGAATGAAGTCGTCGCGGCTTACCAGGCGGCCAACGACGCGTTCGGGCCACCTACCGGGGTCGTCCATTCAGCTGGTATCTTTGTCGGCGCGCCGGTGCGCGAAATCAATTTTGAAAAGATTTCGCGGATGATCGCGATCAACGTGACCGGGCTCATGATCGGGTGCCGGGAGGCCGTCAAACTTATGTCGCCCGCGACGGGTGGCAAGGGCGGTTCGATCGTAAATATAGCCTCAATGGCATCCACTATCGGCGGCCGGCCGGGCCATGCGGTTTATGCTGCCTCAAAGGGGGCCGTTGATGTCTTTACCAAAGGGATCGCCAAAGAGGTCGCGATAGATGGGATCCGGGTGAACTCCATTCGACCCGGGGCAGTGGCCAGCCCGATGACAGCCGGTCTCGAAGCAAATGCGGACCTCAAGAAAGCGGTCGAAAACTCCATACCCAACGGGCGTCTGGGAACCACGCAGGAAATAGCAAACATCGCGTACTGGCTGATGTCACCAGAAGCTTCGCTGGTCACTGGCGCGCACTTAGACGCGGGCGGCGGAGGATTTCATGTCGCCGGTGCACTCTGAACACCTCGCAATAACAAGGACCGTTTCCACATGCTGCTAGAAAAAGACAAACGCGAGATGGTTCCGTCAGCCTTTGACGACATCAGCTTTGATCTATGCAAACGCCGCGAAAATGTCATCATGATGAGCGCGGATCTCAGCCAGTATGTCGACCTGTTCAAGGTCACAAAGGACCTGCCGGATCAATATGTGGATGCTGGCATGGCGGAACAGAACCAGGTCGGCATTGCAGCGGGTCTTGCAAAGGCGGGGTTCGTGCCAATCACATCGACCTTTGCCAGCTACGCATCGCGGCGCGCCTTCGATCAGATGGTGATCTGTATGGGCACCAGCAAGAATACTGGCATTTGTCTGGGCTTCACGCCGGGCATCTCCAGTCCGGCCCCGATCCATCATCAGTCAACCGAAGACCTTGGGATGACCCGTGCGATTGCTCATGCCACGGTTATCGACCCGATGGATGTCACGGACTTTGCTCAGGCGCTCGATGCAGCCTGTGACCGGCCCGGCCTGATCTACATGCGCGGACATCGCGGGACAACGCCCAAGTGGCTGGATCCGGACACGTTCAAATTTGAGATCGGAAAAACTTATCCGCTACGGACCGGCTCCAAAGTCGGCATTATTTCCTGCGGGCACGCTTCGCAATGGGCCGTTGAAGCATCGGATATTCTTGTGGATCGCGGCTTTGACCATTCGCTGCTGCATGTGCCCACGCTCAAGCCAGTCAATGAGCAGGAAATCATCGATTACTGCTTTGCGCATGACGAGATCGTCACGGTCGAAAACCACCAAATCTCCACAGGTCTTGGTGGGTTGGTGAGCGAGATCATCTGCTCGGTCGGGCGCGGGCCGCGTGTGACGCGCATCGGGCTTCCCAACACCTGGGCGCCGGGCGGATCCATCAAACATATCCGCAGTGTTTTCGGCCTAGACGCCGAAACCCTTGCCAAGCGCATTGAGGAGGTAATCTGATGACAAGTAACTCCGATAAGCGCATCAAAACACTGGAACTTTGGGCTGCTAAACTGCGCCGCAACGTGGTCGATGTCTGCATGCAACGCGGCGGCTATGCGGGGCAGGGCGTCGCACTGTCCGACTTTGGGGCGTGTCTTTACTTCGATGAAATGCGTTCCGACGGAGCGGACTGGTATCATGACCGGTTCATCAACTCCAACGGGCACGACACGATCATAAATTTTGCTGCCATGGCGGAAATGGGCATCTACACAATGGAGGAGCTTCGCACGATGGGCGCGGATGGCTCCCCAATCGACCAAAGCCCGATTGAAGGCGCGCGCGGTTTTGAAATCACGTCCGGCTCGCTAGGCACGGGCGTGTCACAGGCCGCCGGGATCGCGCTGGGCGAGCGCATGAAGGGTAGCGACAAGCGCATCTATTGCCTTTTGTCGGATGGTGAGTTGCACGAAGGATCGGTTTGGGAGGCCTTCATGTTCGCTGCCCATCACAAGCTGTCGAACTTCATGATCATCATCGACAACAATGATCTCGGTGCCACTGGTAAAACTTCGGATGTGCTGGCGGTAGAGCCGGTCCCAGAAAAGCTGGAGGCCTTCGGCTTTCACGCGCGCCGGATCAACGGAAATTCAATCCCGGAAGTCCTCGACGCCTTCGCAGAGGCCAAAACGATCAAGGACAAGCCCTATGCGATGGTGGCCGACACCAAGATTTTTGAAGGCATCAAAGTCTATCGCGACGCAATCCCATTCGCCCATTTCGTCGGTGCGAACGGTCGCTGGGACACCGGGTTCCTGGAGTGGGAGCCAGGCTGGAAAGAAATCCTAGGCACTATCGAAAGGCTCGAAAACGAACTCGCAGCGATGGGGTGAATATAGGAGGCCATCTCGTCGCCAAGACCTGAAAAAACACAGGCATAACTGAACAACTTGGAGGAGAAACAAATGAAACACACAAATTGGATCAAGGCGCTTGCGGTATCTGCCGTGGCAGCCACGTTCACCGCACCAGCGGCATCGGCTTTGGAGCTGAAAGTAGGCAGTTACGAGCCTGAAAGCCATTACCTCGTAGAGTATGCCTATAAGCGCTATTTCGATGAAATCACGCGCCGGACCGATGGGGAGATCACGTTCAAGTGGTTCCATGGCGGCACGCTGGTCAAAGCGCCACAAACTGTTGATGGCCTGAAATCCGGGCTTGTCGATGTAGTCGTGACCACCGGCATTTTCACGCAGGAAAGCCTGTTTCCAACCACGCATGTCATGACATTGCCGTTCCAGTTCGACAGCACGGTCGAAGCGAACCACGTGTTCCAGAAGATGTATCACAACATTCCCGAAGTGCAGGCCGAGTTCGAGGGATTGGTGCCTCTTGGCTTCCACGTATCGGACTTTTTCAACCTGCATATTCACAAAGATGTCGACGCGGTTGAAACGTTGGAAGACCTGCAAGGTCTTGAGATCGGCTCCTTCTCGAAGTCTGGGGTAACATATAGCGAGCTGCTCGGCGCAACGCCGCGCAACATCAAGCTGGAAGACCTCTACGTGTCCCTGCAACGTAAGGCGATCGACGGCATCTGGTTCCCAACCGCGCCGATGATCAAGTGGAAGATGACGGACCATACATCCAACCACTCGCTTGTCGGCGGTCCGTTTGTGATGATCCCAATGGCAATGGCGAAACCTGTTTGGGACGAGCTGACACCTGAGCAGCAGGACATTTTCAAGTCCATGGAAAATGAACTGACCAACTACACGGCAGCCCTTGTCGACAATCGTCGCCAGTCCTCTGTGAGCAAAATGGAAGGCCGCGGCGACAAGATTGTGCGCCTCTCGGACGAAGAAAAGGCCAAGTGGGTTGCGAAAGCGCAGCCCGCCTATGACACTTGGATGGCTCTGATGGCTGAGAAGGGCAATGACGGCGAGGCCATTCTGGCAAGCGTCCGCGAGTACACAGCCGAGTTCAAAGGCATGGAGTACACACCCGCCGATTGGTGGGGCGACGACTGGCAGGAGTAAATCCAGTCTGGGGGCGGGCCTAGTAGGGCCAGCCCCCAACAAAAACGCCGATACATGAACACGAGAAAAGTCTCGGGAGAAACAGAGCATGGCCAAGCAAGACTCAGACGACGACACCCCTGTCAGCATCGCAGAGCTTGAAGGTGGCGGCCTTCCGCAGGCCCAGGCAGGCGACGACGGGTTCGGCAATTTTGCCCGTGCCATGCACCGCGTTCTGGACCCGATTTGCAAATATCTCTGTTATGCGGCGGCTGTTGTTACGTTGCTGATGTCGCTTGCAATGGTGGTCGACTTGGCCAGCCGCATGATCTTCAACAGCCCGCTTTCAGGCATGATCGAACTGCAAACCTTCATGCTGGTCTTCATGGCTTTCTTCAGCATTGCCTATACGATGCTCAAAAATCAGCATGTATCTGTCGATCTGATCACCTCTATGATGTCTGCGCATACCAATAGCGCGCTGCAATCTGTGTTCAGCATCTGGGGCGCCTTCATTTTCGGCGCGATGAGTTTGCTGACCGCATCGCGCTCCATGGAAGCGCTGAGGCGGGAAGAAATTTCCGACATCATCCAAATGCCTTATTGGTTGCTCTATGGCGTCGTCTCGCTGGGCACACTGCTTTTGGCGTTCGTTCTGGTGGCGCTGCTCTTCTCCCATCTGTCGGGCCTTTACCAACATCACAAGGAACGGGGCACATTCATTCCCATGCTGGTCGGGATTATTGTCGTGGCCGCACTTGGGATCTATTCCGCAGATATTTTGAAGCTGATCTCACCTGATTTAAGTTCGCCAACTATCGGGATTTTCTACACGATTTTCCTGATGATCATTCTTCTCCTGGGGTTCCCGGTAGGGTTCTCCATGGCCTTTGCCGGGCTTACTGGTTTGTTCTACCTGATCGGCAGCGATGTCGCGTTCAACGTGGCCAAGATCAACACCTACGATTCCGTTGCGGTCTACTTCTTTGTGGTCATCCCATTCTTCCTTTTGATGGGCTTCCTCATCCTTCATGCAGGCATAGGCGCGAAGCTTTACAATGCCGGGATCAAGGTCTTCGGACGGCTACCGGGTGGTCTTGCCGTCGGGACCGTCGCGGGCTGCGGCGGGTTTGCCGCGATCTGCGGAGATTCCGTGGCCTCCGCCGCGACCATGGGATCAGTCTCGATCCCGGAGATGAAGAAATACAACTACGACGATTCACTCGCGACCGGAGCCGTCGCGGCAGGTGGAACGCTCGGCATTTTGATCCCACCCAGCATTGGCTTTGTTGTGTACGGGATCATCACCGAGCAATCGATTGGTAAGATGTTCATGGCCGGGATCATCCCCGGCATCATCCTGACCGTAGGATTTGCGCTTGCAGCTTACGTGCAGTGCCTCATCAATCCTGCGCTTGGCCCAAAGTCAGAAAAGTTCACGGCCCGTCAGGTCGCCCAATCGATCTTTGACATCTGGCCCGTGGGCGCACTTTTCGCTGCTGTGATCGGCGGTATCTATTCGGGTATTTTGACCCCAACGGAGGCCGGTGGCGTGGGCGCAAGTGGCGCGCTTGTGATCGCGCTCTTCTCAAAAGGATTCAACCGCCACAAGCTATTTGATGCTATGCTCGAGGCAACCACCACCAGCGCCATGATCTTTACAATCCTGATCGGCGTCGGACTTCTGGGCTATTTCATTACGCTGACAGATCTACCGTTGTCTTTTGCCAACTTCCTCAACACGCTCGAAGTATCTCGTTATGTGATCTACGTTCTTATCCTGCTGCTCTATCTGGTGTTGGGGATGGTGATGAACATCATCCCAATGATGATGCTAACCCTTCCGATCCTGTTTCCAACCGTGGTTGGCCTTGGGTTTGATCCGATCTGGTTCGGCGTGATCATGGTCATCATGATGGAGATGGGACAGATCACGCCGCCAGTCGGCATCAATGTCTTCGTAATCCACGGCGTGGCCAAGAAGTACAACGTCTCCATGGCGACGATCTACCGTGGGATTGTACCCTTCGTGATCGTCGAGGTATTGGTGATTATTCTACTCACGGTCTTTCCGGAGATTGTGTTGTGGTTGCCGAACTCCATGGATGTACTCGCACCACTTGATTGATGGGGTCCGTAGATGAAACGCCGGATCGAACGGGCCGTTCCGTTGTCTCACTACGACCTCACATTCAGCGCAAGCGCTTCGGGAAATTTCAAGGAACTTAAGTCATGACAAACATTGTAATCGCGTCGGCGGCGCGCACCGCCGTTGGCGATTTTGGTGGATCGCTCAAAGGGTTCACCCCCACGCAATTGGGTGTCGAAACCGCCAAAACCGCAATCGCGCGCGCCGGGATCGCGGCACAGGATGTGCAGCAGGTCTTCTACGGTAATGTGATCCATACCGAACCGCGCGACATGTATGTCTCGCGCACGATCGGGATCGAGGCGGGCGTGCCTCAGGCCGCGCCCGCGCTGACTGTGAACCGCCTGTGCGGGTCTGGCCTGCAAGCGATTGTTTCGGGCATTCAGGCGATTGGTATGGGAGATGCTGAAATTGCCCTTGCTGGTGGCACTGAAAGCATGAGCCGTGCGCCACACATGTTGCCGGCCGGTCGCTGGGGGCAGAAGATGGGCGATGTGTCAGCGGTCGACATGATGATCGCGGTGCTGCACGACCCCTTTGGGCACGGACATATGGGTGTGACCGCTGAAAACGTCGCCGAGAAATACAGCATTGATCGTGAGGCGCAGGATGTCTTCGCAGCAGAAAGCCACAGGCGGGCTGCCGCAGCCGTTAAGGCTGGGTATTTTGATGAACAGATCGTGCCTATGACCATTAAGTCGCGCAAAGGCGAGGTTGATTTTGTGACCGACGAACATATCCGCAGCGCGGTCAGCGTCGAAGACATGGCGCGCCTGCGCGCCGCGTTCAAAAAGGACGGATCGGTTACTGCGGGTAATGCTTCGGGGATCAATGACGGAGCGGCATCCGTTGTCTTGATGACGGAGGAGGCCGCCGCCAACAGCGGGTCAAAACCCATGGCGCGGGTCCTGTCCTATGGTCACGCTGGCGTTGACCCCAAATACATGGGGATCGGGCCTGTTCCTGCGATGAAGAACGCGCTGAGCAAGGCCGGGCTGACGGTCGCCGACCTTGACGTGATCGAGTCCAATGAGGCTTTTGCCGCCCAAGCCTGCGCGGTGAACGCGGAACTGGGCCTTGATCCTGCCAAGGTCAATCCGAACGGAGGAGCCGTTGCCATTGGCCATCCCATCGGGGCCAGCGGGGCGATCATCACCACCAAGCTGCTTTACGAATTGCAGCGCACAGGCGGCAAATACGGCGCCGCGACGATGTGCATTGGGGGCGGGCAGGGGATCGCACTGATTGTGGAGAACCTGAGCGCATGAACGACCTCAAGATGACATGACACAAAACACTGCCATCGTTACCGGAGCTGGGTCGGGCATAGGCTTGTCGATTGCGCATGCCTTGGCCGTAACAGGGAACGATGTCGCGATCATTGACCTGAACGCAAACGCTGCTGAGGTGGCAAGCAACACGATTGCTGACGAGACGGGGCAAAAATCCTGTTGGCATGCTGCGGATGTGACGGATCCTAACGCGTGCAAACGGGCCTATGAGCATGTTGTTAAAACTCTGGGTCCGGCGTCTGTACTGGTCAACAACGCAGGCATCGTCGTGCGCCAGAAAGGCCGGTTGGAAGACCTGTCTATGGGGCATATCGACGAGATGATGGACATTCATGTGGGGGGCACGCTCAATTGGTCGCGTGCGGTTCTTCCCGACATGCGCAAGGCGGGCTATGGGCGGATCATCAACATCTCATCTGTAAATGCGATTGCCGCTGTGCCGTATCGGATCGGATATGTGACGGCCAAGAAGGCCGTCCAGGGCGTGACAGAGGCGCTCGCGCTGGAGACCGCCCGCGCCGGCATCACGGTAAATGCAATCGCACCGGGTTATGTGCTGACCGATGTACTGAAACAGCGCGCCGAGGCAGGTATCCTTGACCGCGACGCCATTGCCGAACGCACGCCGGTCGGGCGGTGGGCAAGGCCGGAGGAAATTGCGAGCGTTGCGGCTTTCCTGGCCTCTGAAGCAGCGGCTTATATCACCGGTACAACCCTGGTGGTAGATGGTGGGCTGTCAATCCGCGGCGATGCCGGCGAAAACCTGATCAACCCACCTGGTTAGGTAAGTGGCGAACCTACGGTTTCCTCCATGACATGGATGACCGAGTTCTCAACATCGACCAACCGGCGCACGGTGGGCTTGTAATTGGCCTGCCATTCCTCTGAGCCATAGACGGCCTCAGTCGCCGTCACACGATGCGCAGCGTCATCAAAACGGCGGATGAAGATGTATCTGTCTGGATCTTCGATCCCGCGAAACATGGCTTCGACCTTCATGCCTTTGGACTCAATGAAAGGACGAACGTGATCGTGCATGAACGCCACCCATTCATCCATGCCGCCTTCCTTGACGGGGTAGATACGTACTTCAAATATTGCCATATCAGGGCTCCTTTTGCTCTTGTCCTCAGTGGACAGGCTTTATGCCCTTAGTGCAATTACGCACGTTTCTGTTTGTTACCGACATGATTGATAGAAATGGCTTCCCTCAGCGCGCGCGCACATAGCTGCCGGGCGCGGGTTCAATAGATTTATACTTGCCGCGTGTGGCAACCTTGCGCGCGGGCCCCAGCGCGCCGCTCAAACCCTCGACCCAGCCCGCCCAGTGCGGCCACCAACTACCTTCGTGCTTTTCTGCAATTTCCAAAAACTCGTCGCGCGATGCGGGATAAGTATCCGCCGTTAAATACCCGTATTTGGGACGCGTCTCCGAGGGTGGATTAATTACACCGGCAATATGGCCCGAGCCGCCGAGCACGAATTGAACCTCGCCGCCCAGCAATCCGGTCGTCGGATAAACTGAAGTCCAAGGTGCAATGTGGTCCTCTACCGTGGCGAGGATGAAGCAAGGCGTCTTGATCTTCGCGAGGTCAATCTTGACCCCGTTCATTTCCAGCCCGCCGGGCCGGCGCAGGCGGTTTTCGAGATAAATTTGCTCCAGATACCACAGCAGCATCGCTGCAGGCAGGCGCGTGGAATCCGAGTTCCAATAAAGCAAATCAAAGGCGCGTGGTTTGGTGCCGCGCAGATAGTTGGATTCGTAGAACGACCAGATCAAGTCATTCTCCCGCAGCATCGAAAACATGTCTTGCAGATGATGCGACTCCAGATACCCTTTCTCAGCCATGTGCCCGCGCAGGATTTCCAGCCGGTTGTCGTCGATGAACACGCCAATCTCGCCGACGTCTTCGAAATCCACCATCGTGGCCAGTGTCGTCGCCGAATTGATCCGGTCATCCTTGATTGCCGCCAAGTAAGCCAATGTTGCAGTCACCAGAATGCCACCGATGCAAAAGCCAAGAATGTTGGCCTTGTCATGCTTTGTGATGTCGCGGATTGCATCCAGCGCCGCCAGTGGGCCCAGTGTCATGTAGTCTGAAAAATCGTCTTCGGCATGTTCTTTGGTTGGGTTCACCCAAGAGATCACAAAGACCGAATGCCCGCGGTCCAGCATGTAGCGGATCAGGCTGTTCTTGGGCTGCATGTCGAGGATGTAGAACTTGTTGATCCACGCAGGGACGAACAAAAACGGCACCTCATGCTGTTTTTCAGTGCGCGGGTGATACTGGATCAACTGCATCAGCTCATTCTGAAACACCACCTCTCCCTCGGTCGTGCCCAAATCTTCGCCCACGGTGAAAGCTGTCTGATCATTTGTCGCGACATCCAACCTGCCATCACCGCGCTCCAAATCGTTCAGCAGATTTTCCAAACCATCCAGCAGGCTGTCCCCGCCACTTTCCACAAACCGCTTTTGAGCAGCGGCATTGGTGGCAAAGTAGTTTGACGGCGAAAGCACACTCAGCATCTGGCGGCTGTAGAATTTCACGCGCAGTTGATCGCGAGATTGGGAATCCAGACGATCCAGCAACGTGCCGACCGTGTCCTCAAACACCCGGTACACCTCGCGATAAACCCGGGCGGTCGGGTCTTCATTCCAGCTTTTGTCTTTGAAACGGCGGTCCGCATCTCGGGCCTCAGTTTCGCCAGCGGTCATGGCTTCCCACAAACGCGTCATAGCGGTGCCAGCTTCCATCTGCACTTGCAGCAAATCTGCTGGTTTTGAGATCAGGTCAAACCATGTATTGGCATAGGCAGTGGCCAAGGTCTGTCCGTCCATCAACGAAAACTCAGAACCCGAGGCCTTAGCCAAAGACATGGTCTGAATCTTTTGCCCGATGACGGCGGCACGCTGGGTCAGCAGCATCAACCGCGTCATCTTTTTCGCGATTTCACCCGTGTCGATTTCAATATTGTCCATTCTGTCCTCCTACCAACCCTGACACATCAGACGACGCCGTATGCAAGCATCGCGTCAGCGACTTTCTTAAATCCCGCTATGTTCGCGCCTTTAACGTAGTCGCAATACTCCGCCCCGTCTTCCCCGCCGTAGTCAGTGCACTTGCTATGAATACCCGTCATCAACTGACGCAGGCGTTCCTGCAGCTCGTCTTCAGTCCATGCAAGGCGGGCAGCGTTCTGGCTCATTTCAAGACCAGACAGCGCAACGCCCCCCGCGTTTGCTGCTTTGCCGGGACCAAAGAGGATGCGTGCCTCCTTGAATATCGACACACCATCCAGATCGGTCGGCATATTGGCACCCTCCACCACGGCCTTGCATCCGTTGGCGACAAGCGTTTTTGCGTCCGCGCCACTAATCTCATTCTGTGTGGCACAAGGGGCCGCGACATCGCAGGGTACACCCCAAGGGCGCGCGCCCGCATGATACGTGGCTGATGGATATGCCTCGACATAGTCCGCAATCCGTCCCCTGCGCTGGGTCTTGTGGGCTTTGACCCAATTGATCTTGCCTAGATCGAACCCGTCCGGATCATGCACAAAGCCCTGCGAATCTGACAGTGTTAGAACCTTTCCGCCAAGCTGCACGATCTTCTCAGCGGCATGGGTAGCGACATTGCCAGAGCCTGAGACAATCGCCGTCTTGCCCTCAAGGCAGTCGCCCACGCGGGACAGCATTTCCTGCAGAAAATAGATCGCACCGTATCCCGTTGCCTCTGTTCGCACCAGGCTGCCGCCGAACTCCAATCCCTTGCCCGTCAGCACGCCAGAGAAACGATTGGTGATGCGTTTGTACTGCCCAAACATATAAGCAATCTCGCGCCCGCCCACGCCGATATCACCAGCCGGAACATCAATGTCGTCGCCGACATGTCGGTAAAGCTCTGTCATGAAGGACTGACAGAACCGCATAACCTCGTGATCGGATTTACCCTTGGGATTGAAGTTTGAGCCGCCCTTGCCGCCACCCAGCGGCAGGCCGGTCAGGCTGTTCTTGAAGGTCTGCTCAAACGCCAGAAATTTCAGGACGCTTTCCGTAACGCTGGGATGGAACCGGATGCCGCCTTTGTAGGGTCCGATGGAGTTGTTGTTCTGCACTCGCCAGCCGCGCTGCACGCGGATGTTATTGTCGTCATCTTCCCAGCAGACCCGAAAGCTAACGACACGGTCCGGCTCTGCGATACGGCGGAGGATCTGATATTCGTGGTATTCTTCCTTGTCCTCGATGAAGCCAAATATATCCTGCGCTACCTCATGGATGGCTTGAACAAATTCGGTCTGCCCGGGATTGCGCTTTTCAACACCAGCCATGAAATCAGTGAAACCAACGTGATCTGAGACGGCCATGGGGTCCTCCTTAGCTTATCAGGTTCAGCAGCTTGTCAGGGCTCTCCCCAAGGACCTAACTGAATAGGCTGTCCTTCCTTCTGATCCGCACCGTGCTCGGTCAGCCGATGGCTGCGAACAGGCTGTACCACACAGCTTCGCGGTCCACTCAGATACGGTATCCTCACTCGAACGAGTCGATGAGCAGTTGTGTCAGGCCGGGGTGAACCCGCCGTCAATCGTGTAGGTGCTCCCGTTGATGAAGCTCGCTTCGTCCCGTCCAAGGAAGGAAACAAGTGCAGCAACTTCTTCTGGTGTTCCGTATCGGCCAGCAGGGATGGCGGCGATCACCTTTTTGCGCGCCTCTTCGACGCCGCCCGCATTGGGGTCATCCTTGGTCGCTTCCATCATGTCTTGTTCGACCGCAGCCAGCATATCGGTGTCGATCTGACCGGGGCAGATCACATTGACCCGGATATTGTCCCCGCCATGGGCTTTGGCCGCGACGCGGGTCAGGCCCACGATGGCATGTTTGCTGATGCAATAAACCGGCATTGTTACCCGGCCGGCCTGCACGGAAGCGGCAGAGCCGACGTTCACAACCGATCCCCCGCCAAATTTTCGCAGCACGGGGATGGCATGTTTCATAACCAGAAAGCTGCCGGTGACGTTGATGTCCATCACCTTGTGATAGTTCGCCATATCCTGATCTTCGATCAGGGCGTTGTCGCCCGTAATACCGGCTCCGTTGAACACGATGTCCAGTCTGCCAAAGGTGTCGACTGCGCGGTCGATCATGGCGCGCACGTGGTCTTCGTTTGAGACGTCCGTGATCTGTGAAACGATGCCCGGGGTTTCCGCGGCCAGGGCGTCAAGCTTGCCTTCGCTGCGTCCTGCAGCAACAACTTTGGCGCCGTCTGCAGCTAGTCGTCTGGCTGTCGCCTGTCCAATCCCGCCAGTTGCCCCTGCAACGATGGCGACCTTCCCCTCCAACGGCTTGTCCATACGGAGTTACTCTCTTTATTTATCCGACTAAAACGCTGCTCTTTCATGAAATAAAATGCAAGTACCTACAATTATGTAAGTAATATGTTTGCGTGCCTGATCCTCACCTTGGAGACTGCGGCGATCACTTTTTGGGGTGGTCGAGAAAAGCGCGGGCCTGTTCTCTGGTTTCAAACAAATGCATCCGGGATTTGTCGAATACCTTATCCAGCTTCATCCGCATAAAGGCCGAACCGGAATAACGCGTAACTTCGCGATAATACCGGCTCGTGACATCCTCAACCATCTCGGCCCAGGCGGTCTCAAGCGTGTCATCAATGCGAAATCCGTCATAGTTTGCGATCACGTCCACAGGTCGGCCATGGGCTTCGCAGATGCGCACGACCAGATCACGCACCTTTCTGACGTCCTCGGCGGTCCGCACGCGCATCTTCTCAAAATTGAGAAACAGCTGGTCGTTCTTGTCATGCAGCGCAATGCGGTCGGGCAGGTCGAGCTGCAAAAGATCCGTGCGCAAATCCATCTCGCCCTCGGCAAAGATGCGCGCGTCCATCTCGATCACTTCGTCCATTGAGGGCCGTGTTTCCATCTGGTTCAGAATATCCCGTTCCAGATCTATGCCCGGCGCAACCTCGGTCAGCTTCACACCTGCTTCGGTCAGCTCAAAGACGCATCGCTCCGTCACATAGAGCACTTTTTGCCCCAATCGCGCGGCGCGCGCGCCAGAGAAGGTCACTTGCTCAACCGCGCTCAGGAATTTCCGGGCCTTGCCCTCCTGCGTGATCCTCAAACCCACCTCTGTGATAGCTATGTCCAACCCTCCGGTTGTAAACGTCCCCGTAAAGACCAGAGCGCGCGCGTTCTGCGAAATGTTGATGAAGCCGCCCGCACCAGCCAGCCGGAGTCCAAAGCGGGAGACATTGACGTTGCCCATCTGATCCACCTGCGCCATGCCGAGACACGCCAAATCAAGCCCGCCGCCATCGTAGAAATCAAACTGATTGTTCTGCGGGATGATCGCATCCGTATTAACAGCCGCGCCAAAGTCGAGGCCGGAGGCCGGTTGCCCGCCAACCACCCCGGGTTCAGCGGTCAGGGTCAGATGAGATATCAAACCTTCCTCCGCCGCCACGGCTGCAACACCCTCCGGCATGCCGATGCCCAGATTAACGACGCCATTGATCGGCAGTTCAAAGGCCGCGCGCCGCGCGATGATCTTGCGCGCATCAAGCGGCATTGGCGCAATTTCCCCCTGGGGGGAGCGCATTCGATTGGTAAAGGCTTGGCTGAACGCGGTGCCATAGGTCTGCGGGTGATACTCAGGACGTGCGACCACAACCGCATCGACCAGAACACCCGGAATATGCACGTCACGCGCTGGAAGCGTGCCGCTGGCCGCAATCCGCTCCACCTGAACGATCACCACACCACCGGAGTTCTTCGCCGCCATAGCTTGCGCAAGATTGTCCAACAACAACGCCTCGCGCTCCATCATGACATTCCCCGCCTCATCAGCGGTCGTTCCGCGCAACAGCGCGACAGAGATCGGGCGGGCAGGGTAGAACAGCATGTCCTCGCCGCGCATCGGCATCAACTCAACCTGCGCCTCGGTGCTTTGCTCGTTGACAGCCCCGCCGCCGTTGCGCGGGTCTACAAATGTCTCCAACCCCACCTTGGTCAGCAGGCCCGGCTTGCCCGCCGCGATATCGCGGTAGAGCTGGCTGATCACCCCTTGCGGCAGGTTCCAGCCCTTGATTTTACCTTCCACGGCGAGAGCCGCGACTTTTGGGATCAGCCCCCAATGGCCACCAATCACCTGTTCCAGCAGCCTTTCGTGGCCTAGCCGGTTCAATCCGCGCGTCTTGCCGTCGCCCTGACCTGCGGCAAAGAAAAGCGTTAGGTCGCACGGTTCCTGCGTTTCGAGAAAGCGGGTTTCGATGGCGGCGAGTAATTCGTCCGGCACGCCAGTTCCAACAAAACCAGAGGTTGTGATCGTATCGCCGTCCTTGATCAGGGCGGCAGCGTCGGCGGGGCTGATGACTTTTCTGCGCATGGTCTCACCCTACCTCTTGTTTGCAACTTCACTCAAACAATCTTCGCTTCCGTCGCCGCCCTCAGCTGCTCCTCAGAGACGCCGTCGGCCAGCTCGAGGATTTTCAACCCGCCCTCGACCACCTCCAGAACGCCGAGGTTGGTGATGATCATATCGACCACCCCTTTGCCCGTCAGCGGCAGGGTGCAGGCTTTCAAAAGCTTGCTGTCGCCATGCTTGTTCGTGTGGTCCATCACCACGATCACCCGGCCGACACCCGCCACCAGGTCCATCGCGCCGCCCATGCCTTTGACCAGCTTTCCGGGGATCATCCAGTTCGCCAGGTCACCGTTTTCAGCGACCTCCATTGCCCCCAGAATCGCCGCCGCGATCTTGCCGCCTCGGATCATCCCAAACGAGGTCGCGCTGTCGAAGTAAGAGGTCCGGTTCAGCTCCGTGATCGTCTGCTTGCCCGCATTGATCAGGTCCGGGTCTTCCTCGCCCTCAATCGGGAACGGGCCCATGCCCAGCATCCCGTTTTCCGACTGCAGCGTGATGTCCTTATCGCCCACATAATTCGCCACCAGCGTCGGGATCCCGATGCCAAGGTTCACATACATGCCGTCTTCCAGCTCCGCGGCGGCCCGCTCGGCCATTTGATTGCGATCCCACATTATGCTGCCCTCGTCGTGCGTTGTTCGATACGTTTTTCATGCGTGCCCTGGATCAAGCGATGCACATAGATGCCCGGCACATGGATCAGGTCCGGGTCAAGGCTGCCCGTCGGTACGATTTCCTCGACCTCCGCCACGCAGACCTTGCCGCACATCGCCGCCGGAGGGTTAAAGTTCCGCGCCGTCTTGCGGAAGATCAGGTTGCCCGTCTCATCGGCCTTCCACGCCTTCACGATGGAAAGATCAGCAAAGATGCCTTCCTCCATAATGTAGGTCTCGCCGTTGAACTCCTTATGCTCCTTGCCCTCGGCAATCACCGTGCCGACGCCGGTCTTGGTGTAAAACCCCGGAATACCCGCACCGCCCGCGCGCATCCGCTCCGCCAGAGTGCCCTGCGGGTTGAACTCGATCTCCAGCTCACCCGCCAGATACTGCCGCATGAACTCGTCATTCTCGCCCACATAGGAGGACATCATCTTGCTGATCTGCCGCGTGTCGAGCAGCTTGCCCAAGCCAAACCCGTCAACCCCGCAATTGTTCGACGCAATCGTCAAACCCGTCACCCCACTCGCCACAATCGCATCAATCAACAACTCCGGGATCCCGCACAAACCAAACCCACCAGCCGCTATCTGAATGTTGTCTTGCAACAAACCGTCAAGGGCTGACGCCGCATCAGCGTAAATCTTATTCATGCCATATCCTCTAAAAGTCTGGACGCCTCACCGCGTCAATTAAGCCCTGAAAATTGTAATGCTCGCGCTCACCCCAGCGGACGCCGCGCGAGGGAAAAATCCTGACCATTCGGGCCGCCAATGGGCCGTGTCGCCATATAGACCGCCAATTCGCCGATCTCATCGGGGTGTTTCAAGCGCTCCCAAGGCGGGAAACGTTCGGGCGGGTTTTCGGCAAACTTCGCAAGAATTTCTTCTGACGTCGTTTTCTGCCCGGTCACCGCATCCCGGTTTAGCATCCCCGTCGCAACGGGGCCGGGGATCAGATTGTTGACGTCGATCTTGCGTTGCCACAGCTCGTTTGCAAGCGCGCCCGTGAACATGTTCATCGCCGCCTTGGAGATGTGGTAGGCGCTGTTATCCGTCCCTGCAGCCTTGCCCATACCCGAGGTTACGTTGATGATCTTCCCCCCGTCCGCGAAACCCTCAAGCAAGAAGCGCGTCACCAAGTAAGGGCCCCGCACGTTGATCTCAATTGTTTTCCACCAACGGTCGGGGTCGGATTCTGCAATGGGGCGAATTTCCAACTCGGCACCTGCGTTATTGACCAAAACGTCAACTTTGCCAAACTCTAACAAGATGCTGTCGCAAAAACTTTTGGTGACATCGGGATCAGACAGGTCGACCGCCCCAACAAGGCAGCGTGCCCCCAAAGCTTCGACCTCGGCTTTGACCGCGTCCAACTCTGACTGGGTGCGCGAACAAATCGCAAGGTCCGCACCCGCGCCAGCCAATGACAAAGCAATGGAGCGCCCCAGTCCACGCCCAGCACCGGTAACAACCGCGAGTTTTCCTGATAGCTCATGTCCGTCGCTCATGATCTCTCCTCTTGTTAGGTGACCGGTGCCGCGAGTGGCCTGCGCCGCCCATCAGACGAAACCGGCGCTGGTTTGCGTCTTTAGGCCACCACATTTTTCAAAGGGTGCCGACTGTTGTGCAAATGCGCAAGTACATACAATTTTGTAAGTATTGTTGAGAGTCCAGACGCGCGCTTCGGTTTCTTTCGGGCTCGCGGCGCGGCGAATTCTCTACAGACGGTACGGGCGAATAGACTACTCTCCTTCTTGCAGCCATCACTATAATTCATGTGCCTATTGGCAGGAATTGTACGTACTTGTGCAGATCACTGTGCCTTGTAGGTAATGGACTGGGATTGAAAATCGACGGTCATTGGCTCCGTCGCCACTGCCATTGGATGTTGATCGGAAGTCAACGCCAAGGCTTTGCATTGATGACCACGCCCCGCCAACTGATCGGATGCCGCTTCCTTGTGACGGGAAGCACGGACCTGACCCGCAAAGGACACTGACATGACCCGATACCCCGAACTGAACCTTCTGATTGACGGTGAATGGCGCAAGGCATCCGACGGCAAGACGCAACCGGTGATCAACCCATCCAACGAGGCGGTACTTGCTCAATTGCCGGCGGCCTCTCCCGATGATCTGGACGCGGCCCTCGCATCGTCCAAGCGGGGCTTTGAGACATGGCGGGCGATGTCGCCCTATGACCGGGCGCGCATCCTGATTGACGCCGCGAACCTTGTGCGCGCACGTGCCGATAAGATCGCCATTGCAGTCACCCTTGAGAATGGCAAACCGTTGGCCGAGGCGAAGGCAGAAGTTGGCACGGTATCAGACATCATCGAATTTAGCGCCGAGCAGGGCAAACGCATGCATGGTCGCATCGTAGAGGGCCGCGCGCCGGGCACGACACATTACGTCACCCATGCGCCGGTCGGTCCCTGCCTTGCGGTCACGCCCTGGAACTTTCCGATCAACACCGTCTCAAAGAAAGTGGGCGCATCGCTTGCCGCGGGCTGTTCTGTGATCGTGAAAGCCTCCAACGAAACACCCGCCTCAGCGATCCTGCTGACCCAGGCATTGATGGATGCAGGCCTGCCCAAAGGGGTTGTAAACGTGGTCTTTGGCCCCTCAGCGCTGCTGACCAAGCACCTGTTGGATTCCGATGTCATCCGCAAAATCTCTTTGACCGGATCGGTGCCTGTGGGCAAGCAGCTGTCCAAAATGGCTGCAGATCGCATGCAGCGGGTCACGATGGAACTGGGCGGCCATGCGCCAGTCGTGGTCTGGGATGACGTGGATATCGCGAAGGCGGCGGACCTGATGGTCATGGGCGCTTTCCGCAACGCGGGACAAATCTGCATCTCACCCACGCGCTTTTTGTGCAAGACAAAATCTATGGCGACTTCGTTGATGCCTTTACCGAACGCGCAACCAAACTTGTGGTGGGTGACGGCATGGACCCTGCGTCTCAGATGGGGCCGCTGGCGAACCCACGGCGTCTGGGCGCGATGGAGGAGTTCGTCGACGACGCTCGCAATCGCGGCGCCACAATAACCACGGGCGGTGAACGGATCGGCAATCAAGGCTATTTCTTCGCCCCAACCGTGGTCAAGGACGCGCCTGATGACTGCATGCTGATGACCGAAGAGCCCTTTGGCCCGGTGGCCCCAATGACCCGTTTCAGCGATTTGAACGACGTCGCGGCCCGGGCCAACGCATTGGAGCTGGGACTCGCGTCCTACGCGCTGACCAACTCGATGGAACGCGCCCACGCCACGGCAGACGCTTTGGAGGCGGGCATGGTCGGGATCAACACCGTCGGCGTGGCCATTCCTGAAACGCCCTTTGGCGGCGTGAAGGAAAGCGGCTACGGCGTCGAGGGCGGCCCGGAAAGCCTTGAGCATTACCTGGTACCGAAATCCATAGCACAGAAGGCATTTCTTTAATCAGGCGAGGGTGCCCGAGTGAGACAACCAAACACGGTTGAGTACCAGAACGGCCGTGGGTTGCTGATGATGGCACTTGGCTTCTTTTGTTTTGCCAGCAGTGACACGTTGACCAAGCTGCTGACCGATACGGCGCATCCGGTACAGATTGTTTGGGCACGCCAAGCCGGA
This sequence comes from Litoreibacter sp. JB4-2, assembly GCF_055693445.1. Classification (NCBI taxonomy): domain Bacteria; kingdom Pseudomonadati; phylum Pseudomonadota; class Alphaproteobacteria; order Rhodobacterales; family Roseobacteraceae; genus Litoreibacter; species Litoreibacter sp. JB4-2. Next base: position 431,856 of record NZ_CM146334.1, on the reverse strand, counting down.
TTGGTCGCCGTAGTGCTGATCCTCGCGATGCGGCGGGGATTTGGTTTTTTCAAAACCGCGTTCCCCAAGCTTCAGATCACGCGCGGGGCGTTGGCTGTTCTTGCCCCTTTATGCAACGCGGTGGCCTTTGCCTTTGTCCCACTGGCTGAGGCCATGGCAGTCACCTTCGTCGCGCCTTTGATCGTCACTATTCTGGGGGCTTTCTACCTCAGGGAATATGTCGGTCCAAAATTGTGGATAGCGACGGCGCTGGGGTTTGTTGGTGCGATCATTGTGGTTCGCCCGGGCGGCGGCGTGCTTCATCCAGCGATCTTTCTGGTGTTTGTCGCCGCGTCCTTGTTCGCGGTGCGACAGGTTATGGGCCGCGTGCTGGCTACGAAAGACAGCACGCATGTCACGCTCGCCTATACCGCCTTTGTCGGATTTCTGGTACTTTGCATACCGTTGCCGTTCTTTTGGAAAACCCCTGAGACGGGGCTGACGGCGCTGGTCTTCGTCGCGATGGCGCTTTTCGCCGCTCTGGGGGAGGTGTTGATCATCCGCGCGGTCGAGATTTCGAGAACGTCGGTTGTGGCCCCAATGCAGTACTCGACCATCATCTGGGCCACGCTTTTTGGCTGGTTGATCTTTGCGCAATTCCCCGATGGCTGGACCGGTGTCGGGACCGCAATCATCATAGCGACTGGGATCTACATCATCCGATCCGAAAGCCGCAGCGGCTCCAAAACGTGACCTGATTTACCGGCACGCTGATCGAATAACCCGACGGATCAAACTATGCTGCGGTTTCCGATTTTGCGCTGGATTTGCCTTTTTCTTCTTCGAGGCGTTCTTTCTTGAACTGAATGCCCCACTCGCGCATGACTTCCAACACAGGCTGGAGCGATCTTCCGAATTCGGTCAGCTCATATTCCACGCGCGGCGGAACCTCAGCATAGACATGGCGCTTGATAACGCCATCGGCTTCAAGTTCGCGAAGTTGCAAGGTGATCATGCGTTGGGTGGCGTTTGGCATATTGCGGCACAATTCGCCGAACCGCTGTCGTTCCACCAGCAAGTTGCACAGGATCACTGGCTTCCAGCGACCGCCGATAACGCTAAGCGTCGCTTCGACATTGCTGCCGGTTCTCCAATCATACTTTCTTGCCATGTCGTACCTCTTATTCGTTCACTTCACCGAGTCATACTCGCAGGATTACCCTGCACGTAGATGCAGACACTGAAATAGTCAATACATGCGAAATGAAGCACTACTATAATTATTGATCCTATAGTTAGGTACAAAAATGTTGGTACTTGTGTTTTTTTGCCTCGAAACGCAGTTTGCGCGTTAACCTCGATGCAACAAACTCGGAGAGAACATGAAGGCAATTGGTTACACAGAAAAGGGCCCGGTGACTGCTGACGCGGCAGCCGTGGAATTCGAAACAGCTGACCCAACACCCGGTGCCAACGACCTTCTTGTAGAAGTGCGCGGCGTGTCGGTGAACCCGGTTGACGTCAAGGTACGCAACAACCGTCCGCCGCCCGAAGGTGAGCCGCGCATCCTGGGCTTTGACGCCGCGGGCGTGGTGCGCGAAGTGGGCTCGGACGTGACTGGCCTTCAGGCCGGTGACGAAGTGTTTTACGCAGGCGAATTCACCCGCGATGGCAGCAATGCGCAGTTGCAATGCGTGGATGAACGCCTTGTTGGCAAGAAACCGTCATCGCTTGATTTTGCCGAAGCTGCAGGATTGCCGCTGACCAGTATCACCGCATGGGAAATGTTGTTTGACAGCTTTGGCATTGCCGAAGGCGAAGGCGCTGGCGAAGCGCTTTTGGTGATCGGCGGGGCAGGCGGAGTCGGTTCCATCATGATCCAGCTTGCCAAGAAGCTGACTGGCCTGACAGTGGTTGCGACCGCTTCGCGCCCGGACACAGTCGATTGGGTTAAGAAGATGGGCGCGGATCACGTCGTCAACCACCGCAACCCGCTGAATGAAGAAATGGCTGCGATTGGCATTGCGCCCAAATATGTGGCCTCTTTGACCGGAACAGAAGGCCACTGGGACGCGATCATCGAGATGATGAAGCCACGGGGCCATATCGGCATGATCGACGACCCGGCAAACATCAATTGGCAGGCGCTGAAGATGAAAGCCTTGAGCTTTAGCTGGGAATTCATGTTCGCACGTTCGATGTTCAAGGCTGATGACATGGACGCACAGGCCAAGCTCCTGAGCCGTGTCTCTGCATTGGTAGATGCGGGCGACGTAGTCTCGACCGTGAACAAGAAGATGGGTCCACTCACAGCAGAAAGTCTGAGAGAAGCTTTGGTGCACCAAGACAGTGGTGCCGCCGTCGGCAAGACCGTACTCGACGGCATTAGCTGATAACGCTTTTTGGGAAGGCTTTTCGGGCCTTCCCATTTTTCTGGCGACCGGCACATATTCCAACTGGACCCGGTCTAACGCTCAGTCCCGAACAAGGAACCCGCCATGAACCGACTGGATGACAAGATTGCTTTGATCACCGGTGGTGCGGCCGGGCAGGGCGCCGACGAGGCCGAGCTTTTCATTGAAGCCGGCGCGCAGGTTGTCATCACAGACATCAACGCTGACTTGGGCGCAGAGACTTCTGCTCGTCTCGGCGATGCCTGCCACTTCGTCAAACATGATGTCGCCTCAGAAGACGATTGGGACAACGTTATCGCGGAAGTTGCTCGGTTGCATGGTCGGTTGGACGTGCTGGTCAACAACGCTGGTATCTTCCGGGTGCTGACATTGGAAGAAACGACGCTCAAAGACTGGAACCAGACTGTGGCGATCAACCAGACGGGCGTGTTTCTGGGCATGCAAAAGGCCGCACCACTAATGAAGCAGGCCAAGTGCGGCAGCATCATCAATATCTCGTCGGTCGCGGGGCTTTGGGGCGCTAAAGCTCATGCCTACTGCGCAACAAAATGGGCGCTGCGCGGCATGACCAAATCCGCGGCGAAAGAGCTTGGCGCATACGGTATCCGCGTCAATTCCGTGCATCCCGGTTTCATCGACACGCCGATGCTTGAAGCGCATGGCGTCTCGGGCGCGGACTTGGCGGCGAAGGTGCCATTGGGCCATCTGGCCGAGGTCAGGGACGTCGCCAATATGGTACTGTTTCTCGCGTCAGACGATTCCGCCTATTGTACCGGCCATGAATTTGTCGTGGACGGCGCGCTCAGTTCTTGAGCGTCAAGAAAAGGATCGGTCCAACAGGTCCGTGTCCGCACCCAAGCCCGGGGCGTCAGATAGCGTAACAATCCCGTCTTGTAAGGGTAGCGGAAAGACCTGATCGCGAAACGCGTTTTCGTTCACATCGCATTCCAGCAATCCCGGCCCACCTGCAGCCGCCAGCAAATGGGCTGAAGCCGCAAGCGCGACCCCGCCGCCCAGCGAATGCGGGCAATAGGTCAGCCCGTTTGCCACTACGCTGCGCGCAACCGGAAGGCACTCAGAAAACCCGCCCCACTTGGCAATATCGGGCTGGATGATGTCGAGCCATTTTTGTTCGATAACTGCGTCGTACTCCGCGCCTGTGATAAAATTCTCTGCTCCGGCAATCGGCACGGTCGTTGCCTCTTTGAGGGCGAACCACTGCTCAGGCGGTGTGTCCACCGGCATCGGCTCTTCGATCCAATAAGGGGCGAAAGGCTCGATCCACTCCATGGCTTCGATAGCCGCCTGGGGCGTCCATCCTTGATTGGCATCCAGAAGGAAGACCTCATCCCCCGAGATATCGCCAGCAACCGCTGCGACATTGGCTTTGTCCGTCTCGTCCCCAAAACCAACCTTTACTTTGAACTTCCTATGTCCGCGCGCTCGTGCCGCTGCCACCGTATCAAGCACCCCGGCAGGGTTGATCCCACTGGCATAGGCCGGGATGACGTTCCGCTCAGATCCCAGCAGCGCATAAACAGGCAGGCCCGCGCGGCGTGCAACCATGTCCCAAACCGCGATGTCGACCCCGGCAATGGCCTGGGCAATCGGTCCCGGCTCCCCGGTTTGCAAACGCAGGATATGCAGCATCTCATTCATCGCCGCATAGCAGTCCTGCGGCGAGCCAAAGCTTTGCCCGGCCAGCCGGGTGGCAAGTTCCGTCTCGACCAATTGCTGACGGTGCGGCGCGCCGCAGACCGGAAAGTTGCACCAGATCTCACCATAGCCCATGACGCCCGAGGCATCGGTCACGCGGACCAGTAATGTGGGCCGGTCATACATAATGCCAAAGGAGGTACGCACAGGGGTTTCGATTTTGGTGCGCACCAAAACGGCCTCGACCTTGTTCAGTGTCAGGCTCATATCGACGCTTGCGGTCATTGCGTGTCTCCTAACCCTTGGCGTCCTGAAGGATCATGTCGCTAGCCTTTTCACTGATCATGATCGCACCTGCGTTGGTATTGCCAGATACGATCTGAGGCATGATGGCGCAATCTGCCACGCGCAACCCCTTTATGCCATGCACGCGCAAGCGGTCGTCCACAACGGCCATCGGGTCAGACCCCATCTTGCACGAGCCGGTCGGGTGATACACGGTCGTTGAATTGCCCCGGATCCAATCCAAGACCGCGTCGTGATCATCGCTGTCCAGATTCGCAGGCGGGCGAAACTCTTCACTGATTTCCGCTGCCAGCGGATCCTGCCGAGCGATCCGGCGTGAAATGCGAACGCCTTCGACAGCTTTGCGCTGGTCGTTTTCGGTGGCCAGATAGTTCGGAACAATATGCGGGTGTTTGAGCGGGTCGGCACTGGCCAGCCGTACTTCGCCCGTGCTTTCAGGACGCAGCACACAGACCGTTGCGGTAAACGCGGAAAACGGATGAACACCCTCGGCAGGGCTGTCTGCGGACCAAGGATTGATATGAAACTGGATGTCGGGCAGGTCCAGATCATCGGACGTGCGCAGAAACCCAAAGGCCATGCTGGCCCCCATCGTCATCGGCCCCTTGCGGGTCAGGGCATATTGCATCGCCACCTTGGCCTGGCTGAACAGGCCCCGGACATCATCGTTGACCGTGCGGTTGCGGGTCTTGAAGGACGTGCGGGCCTGCAGATGGTCCTGTAGGTTTTTGCCAACACCGGGCAAGTTATGCACCGGCGTCACACCCTTGTCCTGCAAAGCCTCGGCATCCCCAACGCCCGACAACATCAAAATGTGGGGCGATCCAACAGCACCTGCCGACAAGACCACCTCGCACCGCGCTTTGATAATGCGCGTGCCGCCTTTCCCGATCACTTCGATGCCAGTCGCCTGATTGTCCTCAATGATCACCTTTGACACTTGCGTATTGGTCAAAATATCAAGGTTCGAGCGGCTGCGGACAGGGTTGAGATACCCCACAGCGGTGCTGGAGCGGCGCCCGTTCTTGGTGGTCAGCTGAAAGAAGCCAACACCTTCCTGCTGCGCACCGTTGTAATCCGGGTTCTCCGGGTAGCCCGCATTCTTGGCCGCTGCAATCCACGCCTCGCAAATCGGGTGTTTGTAAACAGGGTCAGAGACGGACAAAGGCCCGTCATCGCCATGAAACTCATCCGCGCCGCGCTCATTGCTTTCGGCCCGCTTGAACAGCGGCAGCACGTCCTCCCACGCCCAACCGACATTGCCAAGTTGGCGCCAATGGTCGTAGTCCTCCTGCTGGCCACGGACGTAGAGCAATCCGTTCAGGGCGGAACTGCCGCCCAGAACCTTACCGCGCGGCCAGGGTACCTCCTTACCCTTCAGCTCAGGGCAGGGATCAGTCTTATAACACCAATCGTAGCCGGGATTGTTCATGGTCTTGAAGTACCCGACAGGCACGTGAATCCACGGGTATAGGTCCCTTGGCCCGGCCTCAATCAGGATCACCTTGTTCTTGGGGTCCGCACTCAGCCGATTTGCCAGCACGCACCCCGCCGACCCGGCCCCTACAACTATATAATCTGCTTCCATGAAACGTCCTGATCGTTGCCCAACAGTACTTGGGCCGAACCGTGCGGGAGAAACACGGCCCGGCCTTCAGGGGGAATGGCCTAGAGCGGTTTGAGGCCAAGCATCTGACGCGCCTCTGCCGCTGTCGCCATCGTTCCCCCCAGTTGATCGACAATGTGCACGGCTTTCTCCACCAGTTGTGCGTTGCTTTTTGCCAACTCGCCTTTGGCGACATAAACGGTGTCTTCCATGCCGATCCGAACGTGACCGCCCAAAAGATATGACTGCGCCAGCATCGGAAACGACATTCGGCCGATCCCGAAAGCCGCCCAGATAGCACCGTCGGGCAATTGTGAAACCAGATAGGCGAGCGTCTGGGTATTGGCCGCTGCGCCGAAATTAATCCCCATCACAAACTGGAACATCACCGGGGGCGTCAGAAGCCCGCGTTTGATAAAATCCTTCGCCATGTTCAGGTCGCCTGAATCGAAGATCTCGATCTCCGGCTTGGTTCCGGCCTCGTCCACGATCTTTGCCATCACCTCCAGCGTCGGCGGCGTGTTGATCACGGTCCAAGTCTTGTTGACCATCGTGTTGAAATCGAGCGTACAGATCTCAGGCTTCAGCTCTTTGACATGGGCCGCGCGCAGGGCAGGGTGGGCGAGTGTGGTGCCCGGACCTGCGACGCTTGGGTCGTCCTCGCTTGGGACAAACCGTTGGCCCTCTCCGGTTGTGAGATTGATGATAACGTCCGAACCCGCTTCCCGGATGCGGTCAACGACCTCCCGGTAAAGGTTGATGTCCATCGACCCTTTGGCTGTTTCGGGGTCACGCACATGCATATGCGCAATGGCGGCCCCGGCCTTGCCAGCGTCGACCGCCGCTTGCGCGATTTGCTCTGGCGTAACCGGCAGATTTTCGTTCTGCGACGGCATCGTGCCATTTCCCGTAACAGCGCAGGTCAGAATGGTTTTCTGTGGCAATTCAATATCCCCTATCAGTGCTCATCCGGCTTCAAAAACTATTGGCAACCCCGTCGCCCACGCCATGTGTCTGCCAAGCGCAAAACAGAACCCCGTCCCGGTGAATCCCCTACACGTGTTTGCAGCGAGTGCTTCTTTGTGGGGCCTGCCGGTTTGCATTTTGAATACTAGGCCAAACTCAGCTTCAGACTAGGAGTTCACAGAGTTAACACCAAGTACCTACATTTTTGTAAGTAAATGAATATAATAACTGTACATGACTTTAAGTCATGAAAATTGCTATTGAAAAGCTGGCATCTTGCAGACGCCTAATAGATGCGCGTTCAGCACGTCACACGGTGTGATCCCGCAACTGAGAAACACCCTTGGTACAACACGTAGATATCGGAGAGGCACTATGCAAAGTCAGGATCTAACGGGGCGCCGCGCGCTTGTCACAGGGGGTGCGTCGGGCATTGGTCTAGCGACTGTTACCATGCTTGCCAGCCGGGGCGCGAAGGTTGCGATGAACCACCTCGATGGCGATCCCGCCGGGGCTGAGCAGATCGACAAGTTAATGGCACAAGGCCTTGATGTCATCGCAGCCCCCGGCAACGTGTCTGTCCCCGGGAATGCCGAAAACATGGTTGAACAGGCAATCGCTGATCTTGGCGGGCTCGACTATCTGGTGAACAACGCAGGTATCTCAGGCACAAAAGACCCCATTCCTCCGTCCGATCTGGGCGGTATTTCGGAAGAGCTTTGGCAGGCGCTGCTCAGCACCAATTTGATCAGCGTCTTCCGCGTGTCGAAGGCCGCAGCCGACGCGCTGAAAGCCTCCGAGGGAGCGATTGTGAACACGGCCTCAACCTCAGGCGTTGGTTTGCAGGGCAGCAGCACGCCCTATGCCGCAACCAAATCCGGGGTGGTCAGCGTTACGCGTTCGCTCGCACGCGGCTTGGCACCTGGCGTGCGCGTCAATGCAGTGGCACCGGGGCAGGTCGCCACGCCGTGGACGGCGGACTGGCCAGAAGAACGCAAGCAAGCCGCGCTCGACAAATCCCTGATCAAACGCCATGTGCAGCCCGAGGATGTGGCGGAATTGATTTCCTTCCTTTTGACAGGGGCCGCGATGATCACAGGCCAGACGATCATCATAGATGGCGGTATGACCGTCTCCTGAGAGATATCTGTGCCAAACCAGTCCCTCGTCGGTCTTCGGGCGCAGCTCTCCTAACGCTTAAAGGCGGAGGCGAGGGGGCCTTGCCTGTTATTGAGGCAGGTCAGAATACGATCCCCATCATGGTCATCGAGACAACCAAAAAGATCACGGTCATGATCCCGCCACTGCGGATAAAATCGGTAACCTTGTAACCCGCAGGGCCCATGATCAGCGCGTTCACCTGATGGGTCGGGATGAGGAATGAGTTGGACGTGGCAATCGCCACCGTCAATGCAAAAACCGCCGGATCGCCGCCCGCGGCGACTGCAATGGAAACTGCTAGCGGCACAAGCAGGACCGTTGCTCCGACATTCGACATTACCAGCGTGAACGCTGTAGCCAGAACGGCGATACCAATCTGCAAGCCAAAGATGGGTACGCCATCCATCAGGCGCAGGATTTCCTGCGCGATCCATGCGGCGGTCCCTGTGTTCTGAACCGCCTGTCCCAGCGGAATGAGGCAGGCCAGCAGGAACACCGTGCTCCAACTCACAGCCCCATAGGCTTCCTCGATCGAGACAACTTTTGTCATGATCATACCCACCGCCCCAACCAACAGGCTAAGCGATAGCCGGATATCGGTGAACAGGATCAGCACCAACGCAATGAGGAAACAAATCAGCGCGTGCAGGACCTTCTGCGGACGCAAATCCTCACGCGGGAAATCTTGGGTCACGACGACAAAATCGCGGTCCTCCGTCAGCCGGGCCAGACGCTCCCATTTGGTGAATGCCACAATCGTGTCACCGGCCTGCAGCGGCACGAGGGCAGCTTTGGTCATTTCCCCATCATGTTCCAGCGTGGTCAGGGTGTCCTGGCCACGGTGGATCGCCATCAGGTTCAATCCATAGGTCTTTCGCATCAGCACATCACGTGCGGTTTTGCCAATCAGGCTGGAGCCGGGCGGGATAACCGCCTCTGCAATTCCTGAATTGGTCAGCGCCAGTTCTTCCCCGAATATCTCAAGCTGCGGCAAGATCCGTGCGCCATATTGTTCAGCAATCTTTTCCACCGCGCCCCGCTCTCCGATCATGGCCAGACGGCAGGGGGTGATCAGCTCGGTCGACACCAATGGCGCAAAAAACCGCGACCCTTTGTGATAGGTTCCGATAATGGTGACATGGCCCTCATGGGTGAGGTCCAAAATCGTGGTCCCATCGACACCGCAATTCTCTGGCATCTCAACCTCGAACACATCAGTGTCGAACCCGTAGGTGTTGTGGAAGTATTCCTTAATGGACCGTGGGTTCGCTCCATCATCACGATCAGCCTGCGCGGGAAGCACAAATCGTCCCAGAACAACAAAATAGATGATCCCGGACAGTACCAGTGCGACGCCAATCGGGGTCACCGCGAACAACCCGAACGTGTCCATCTTTTGGCCCTCCGGTAGGCCCGCATTTGCCGTCAGGATCAGATCATTCAGCAAGATCAGTGGCGACGAGCCCACCATCGTCATCGTGCCGCCAAGGATCGCACAAAACCCCATCGGCATCAGCAGCCGGCTAAGCGGAAGCCCGGTGCGCACCGAAATGCGGCTGACCACCGGCAGGAAAAGCGCCGCCGCCCCGACATTCTGCATGAAAGAGGAGATCACCCCAACGGTGCCCGAGATGATCGGAATGACACGCGCCTCCGAAGACCCGCCATGCTTCAGGATCAAGCCAGCGACCTTGCTCATCAATCCGGTTTTATCCAGCCCGGCGCCAATGATCATGACTGCAATTATAGAAATGACCGCGTTGGATGCGAACCCATCAAACAGGTGGGCGGTATCTGCGATGTTTCCCAATCCGGGAAGTTGCGACAGCAAGCCAAGTGTGACCATGACAACCATCGCCGTGAAATCAATGCGAAACACTTCCGTCACGAACAGGGCGATGGTGATCCCCAGCACGCTCAGAACGACGATCATTTCCGTGGTCAGTTCAATGAGTGGCACTGTCGTACTCTGCCTCTTAATCCAATTTTACGCGCTTGCCCCAAGCGAGATGAGGCTCGGCATAGTCACTTCGCCTTAATCTCATCGATAGTGTCGCGCGCTTGGGCGGAGACTTTCTGAAACACCTCTTCGGATGCGACACGCGTTTCTTCGGCCATCACCTGCATCAACTCGACGGCCTTTTCATAGGCTTGAGTGTACACTTCCAAGTTCTTTTGCTGGCTCTCGGGCGACAGAGGTGTCTCCAAACGCTTGGCATGGTCCTGAGCTGCCTGCATCAGGTCGTTGAAAATTTGTGACTGTCGCATCGAATGGGCACGGACAATCTCGGCAGTGGATTCATTGGCTTTCTTCAACGCCTCAAGTTGCTTCTGGCTCTTACCGACAAGGCCAAGGGGATCCGTCGCGCCAAAGCCGGGTAGGGGGTCAAACTTCGGAAACATATCGGCGGAAATGTTCGGCGGCGACATCGCATCCGCAAAGGTTCGGAAGATATCCAGAAATTCTACTTTTTTGGTTTTTGACATCGTTTTCCCTCCGCGATCATGGTCTGCGCACCGGGATCCCAAAAGGTTCATGACGTCTGGCGGCTCAGCCGCTGACAGCATGGCAGGTCCCGCAAAATGGTTCGATCTTCATCCGCGCAATCCATATCAAACTGCGATTGCTCTACGTTTTTAGCAAGTACCTACATTTTTTATAGTAAGAGTTGGCAAAGTACGCAGTCCCCGAGGTGATAGATCGCACGATATGATGAAAGTACCAGGCCTTAGTCTCATTGCCCAAGCTGGCGCCGGTATGGGACACCATCCGTGTGGAACAGGATTCTGACATCACGGTCGAACTTGGGCTTCCGGTACTGTCTGGCACGAAGCGGCGGGACAATAATCTCTTAATCGGTATTATGGTAAATTACCTCAATACTCCGTCATGCCCGCAAAGCAAAGAGTTTGCTCGAAAATCATTTTAAAAGAACGACATACCACGCTCTTTGAAAGTAAAAAGCAAACGAACAGACAGATTAAAACCGCGCGCGAAGCGCGGCTTGGGCACATGTCTGCTAAAGGCCAAAATAGCTTTTGTAGTCCGAGACCAGTAGATGCACCGGGTCTTCATCTTCCTCGATGCCGGCAAACCGATCCAGCGGCGGATGGAAGATATTGTCGGTCTCGTCGTCATTGACGGCGGAGACCTCGCCGATCAGCACGTCGCCACCCTCGCCCCAGAACTTGTGCCAGTTGCCGGGCATCAGCGTCACGCTTTCACCCGGCGCAAGCATCAGCACGTCACCAGCCTTTTGCGTCCGCGTAATCCCGTCGCACGCCACTGTGACGTCCAGATGCTCATCCAGCGTCCCATCCGGCGCGCTTTCATGCATCTGAATTGCAAGCGTCGCGCCGCCACGGTTGATGATGTCTTCGGCCTTCACGACGTGACGGTGCATCGGGCTGATCTGGTCATGGCGCGAGATCATGATCTTTTCCGCGTAGCACATGCCGCCACCGGCCTTCAGGTCAGATTGCCGACCGTTGCGTGTGGTGAACAGAAACAGGCCCATTTTCTCAAAATCGCCGTCCCCGTAATCGGTGATATCCCAACCCAAACGCGCGTCCAGAATGCCCTGAATGCTGCTCTGCCGGTCTTTCATCTCTGACGGGGTCCAATAGGCAAAAGGCGGCAGGATATGGCCAAAGGATCTAATAAAGGCGTCACCCTGCAAAAGGGTTTCGTTCACGAAGGAGCGTTTCATAATCTGTATCTTTCTTTCAGGGCTTTGGCGGCTCTTTTTGACCGCTGTCAAAGGCCTCCCAGCCTTCGCCGTTAAATACGTCTACGCCAAGCTGTGCAAGCACATGCGGGAAATCAACCATGACCCAATTGTCGACAATCTTGCCGTCAACAACCTTCCAGAAATCCATATAACGAATTTCTACGCGTTTACCGGTCGCGGCAACGCCCATAAACGTGCCGCCATGCGTCGCTTCTTGACGCCCAAAGGCAGCGGCCCATTCGCCCATGTAAAGCCGGGCCTCATCTACGCAGGTTTTGTCGTGAAATGCGGCTTGAAACGGCTTTTGCCAATTGCTCTGGAACTCCCGCACACCCTCTTTGGTGCCGCAGCCCGTGTTGCCCATCCAACGGAAGGTTTCAGAGAAGAAATCGCCAATATCGGCAATCCGGTGGTCATTCAAACCGTCAACCATGCCCTCAATAACGGCGCGCGTCGCCTCGGTCTTGGACATATCTGTGTCGCGGCTAAGCACCGCTTGTTCGGGCCGTGAGCCTTTCATGGCAAATTATCCTAGCGCATACCCCGCGCCGCGCACGGTGCGCAGCGGATCATCACCGCCTTGGCTTGTCAGCACTTTGCGAAGCCGGCCGACATGCACGTCAACGGTGCGGGTATCGACATAGATATCGCGTCCCCAGACACGGTCAAGCAGCTGTTCGCGCGACCAGACACGACCCGGGCGTTCCATGAAAGTTGTAAGCAACCGGTACTCTGTCGGGCCCAGTTTCAAGGCCGTATCGCCACGTGTGACACGGTGTTCTTCAATGTCGACAATGATGTCGTCAAATTCGAGCCGTTCGCCCATGGCAGCGGGCCGCGTACGGCGCAGTTGCGTGCGGATACGTGCCAGCAGTTCTGCCACGGAATAGGGTTTGATGATGTAGTCGTCAGCACCGGTTTCGAGCCCCCTCACCCGGTCATCTTCTTCTGATCGCGCCGACAGCATGATCACCGGCAGCTTGGCCAGTGACGCGTCTTTCTTGATCTGGCGGCAGACCTCAATCCCTGAGACATTGGGCAGCATCCAGTCCAGCACAACCAGATCCGGCTGCTCTTCGCGCACGCTCAAAAGAGCTTCATCGCCATTGTCGGCGGTCAAGACCTGATAGCCCTCTGCCTGGATATTATAGGCCAGAACCTCGCGCTGCGAAGGATCATCTTCTACAACTAAAACAACAGGTTCGCGTGACATCTTAAAGCTCCTGTTAGGTGGCCACGTATGAGGTTCTGTCCGCCTTGTCGCGTTCATCATCCGGTGCTTCGCCGGTGACAAGGTAAATCACCTGTTCCGCGATTGAGGTCACATGGTCCCCCATACGTTCAATGTTCTTGGCAATAAAATGAAGATGCATGCACGGTGTGATGTTGCGCGGGTCTTCCATCATGTGGGTCAGAAATTCGCGAAACAGCGCGTTATACATCTGGTCAACTTCGGTGTCGCGTGCGCGCACATCTTCCGCCAGCTCGACATCGCGCTGAATATAGGCATCCAGTGCGTCTTTCATCATCACGTTGACCAGTTTGGTCATCCGCCGGATCGAGGCGCCGGTGCCGTTCACAGGCTGCATTTCCGACAAAACGGTCGTGCGCTTGGCCATGTTTTTGGCGTAGTCGCCGACCCGCTCCAGATTACCGGAAATCTTCATCACTGAAAGAACCGTGCGCAAATCGCCCGCTGTGGGCGCGCGCATAGCAATCACTCGCGCTACTTCGGAGGCAACTTCCTCCTCCAGCGCGTCAATTGCCTTGTCATTCTTGCGTACAATCGCCGCAAGCTCTGAATCGCGCATGTCCAACGCACGGGCGGAATCTGAGATAGCCGTCTCGACCAGCCCGCCCATTTTCATAATCAGCGCCTGAATGCCTTCCAGGTCGCGGTCGAAGGCGGACGCAATATGTGCATCATTCATTTCAAATATCCTTAACCGATCCGGCCGGTGATGTAGCTTTCCGTGCGCGGATCTTCGGGGTTTGTGAAAATCTTATCCGTCTCGCCATATTCCACCAAATCGCCGAGATGGAAGAAGGCCGTCTTCTGGCTCACGCGGGCCGCCTGCTGCATGGAGTGGGTCACAATCACAACCGTGAAGTCCTGTCGCAGCTCATCGATCAACTCTTCGACCTGCGCGGTCGCAATCGGGTCCAACGCGGAACATGGCTCATCCATCAACAGAACCTCGGGCGCGGTCGCAATGGCACGACCAATGCACAAACGCTGTTGCTGGCCACCGGACAACCCGGTGCCGGGCGCGTCCAAGCGGTCTTTAACCTCATCCCAAATCGCCGCGCGGCGCAGCGATTTTTCGACGATCTCGTCCAGCTCGGCTTTGTTCTTGGCCAGCCCGTGAATTTTGGGCCCATAAGCCACATTGTCATAGATCGATTTCGGGAACGGATTTGGCTTTTGAAACACCATCCCAATGCGCGCGCGCAGCTGCACCGGGTCGACGTCCTTGGCGTAAATATCTTGCCCATCAAGGCGCATATCGCCCGTCACACGGCACACATCAATCGTGTCATTCATCCGGTTCAGGCAGCGCAAAAACGTTGACTTGCCGCAGCCTGACGGGCCGATAAACGCCGTCACCGCGCGGTTTTGAATGTCGACGCTCACGTCTTTGATTGCGTGGTTGTCGCCGTAAAAAACGTCGACGCCATTCGCTTTGATTTTGATGTCGTCGTCGGCCATCACGCGCTCCATAGATTTTAGGTCGTCCAGCATAGTCATAACTCCTACCAACGGCGCTCAAAGCGTTTGCGAAGGAAAACTGCAATTGCGTTCATGATCACCAGAAACAGGAGCAAGACGCAAATTGCGGCGGCGGTGCGCGCCTCAAACGCGCGTTCAGGGAAGTCGGACCAACGGAACACCTGCACCGGCAGGACCGATGCACTGTCCGTGATCCCTTGTGGAATGTCGACAATAAACGCGACCATCCCGATCATGATCAGCGGCGCGGTTTCGCCCAGCGCCTGCGCCATCCCAATGATCGTGCCGGTCAAAATGCCGGGCATCGCCAAGGGCAGCACGTGGTGCATGCTGGCCTGCAACGGGCTGGCGCCCAGCCCCACAGCCGCGTCGCGAATGGACGGTGGCACAGCACGGATCGCCGCGCGCGATGCGATGATGATGGTGGGCAGCGTCATCAGCGCCAACACCAGACCACCGGCAATCGGCGCGGATCGCGGCACCCCAAAGACGCCCAGAAACAGGGACAGCCCCAACAAACCAAAAACAATCGACGGCACGGCCGCGAGGTTGTTAATATTGACCTCCACGAAGTCGGTGAACTTGTTCTTCGGCGCAAATTCTTCAAGGTAGATCGCCGCGGCCACCCCAATCGGGAAAGCAAGCGCGAAGGTCACAACCATGGTCCAGAAGGACCCCACGGCCGCACCCAAGATACCCGCCAATTCAGGCTCGCGCGAGTCGCCCGCCGTGAAGAAACGAGTATTGAACACCACATCGACCTGCCCGCGTTCGCGCAGCGTTTCGATCCAAATGATCTGATTGTCCGAAACTTTGCGCGCATTGGCTGGCAAATCAGTGACAAACAGCCCCCACGCGTTCGATGCCGTCACTTCGCGCGCCATCGGGATCACAGGTTCAGCAATGCCGCCCGTGGGCGTGATCCGCGTCATCTTCAACCAACCATCTGCGACGCTGATGAAGACCGACCGGTTCTCATCGCTCAGCATCTCATCGCCGCCCGGCGCCTCCGAACGCGCTTCCAGATCATCCGCCTGCGCCAGCAACGCATCGCGTTGCGCGCTGCGTTGCGATGCAAGCGTCAGGTTCTTTTCGCGGACCTCATCAGTCTCGGCGGCCTCGGCCCGGCGGGTAAATTCGCGCACACCGTTGTCTTGCAAGGCTGCCTGACGGCGCAACACCTTGGCCTGCACGACGAGCGCCTCCTTGACGCGTTCTAGCGCAGCCGCGAAATCATCCTCGCTGGAGCTGACAAGATACCCGTCACCCTCAGGCGTCAAAGTGATGTTGCCGGAGGTGTCTTTTTTCAAAAGCTCTCCAAAATCGCCCTTCAAATACAAGTCCGTCACGTCGGATGCCAGGAACGGGTACTCAATCGTCTCGCCCACCAGCGACGGGTTCGCCGCCACTTTGTCCGCAAGCTCATATGCCGCCCCGGCTGAGGTCAGGTCATACAGCTCCCGGCGCGTCGTGCGTCCTTTGGCGCTGGGGAACTCGGCCTTCAGCATGTCTTTGGTCAGCCCCGTGAAATTCCCGCGACGAATGATCTTCGGATCGCCTGTCCCGTCCGGGTCGATCTCGGACGCCTCAAGGGTGACGGGCAGCGTCAGGTAGGTTTCCGTCAGCGCACCTGTGGCCTTGCCCAGCACCGACGACAGCAACGCCACAAGTGCTGCACCCGCCAAAAAGATCGCGATGATCCCGTATAACTTCAGCCGGAATTCGGCGGCCCGGCGCCGCGCGGTCCGCTTCGCAGCAGAGGCACCTGAATGCATGCCCGTCAATTCTGTCATATCAACCATGTCGAGCAGCCCTCAGTCGTAAAGTTCGCGGTATTTGCGCACGATGCGCTGCGCCACGACGTTCATCAAAAGTGTGACGCAGAACAATGTGAAGCCCAGCGTGAATGCGGGTCCTGCCGCTGTCGATGCTTCCGTGTCGCCCGTAATCAGCATCACGATTTGCACCGTCACGGTGGTCACGGCCTCCAGCGGGTTGGCCGTCAGATTGGCCCCCTGCCCGGCTGCCATCACCACGATCATTGTCTCGCCCACGGCGCGCGAAATGCCCAGCAGCACCGCTGAGACGATCCCAGGTAAAGCCGCTGGCAAAACAACCTGCCGAATGGTTTCCGCCTTAGTCGCGCCCAACCCGTAGGAGCCGTCGCGCAAGCTTTGCGGGACCGCGTTGATCACGTCATCCGACAGCGACGACACGAACGGAATGATCATGATCCCCATGACAATCCCCGCTGCAAGCGCGGACTCTGAGGCAATCGACAGCCCGATGGCCTCCCCGCTATTGCGCAGGAACGGCGCCAAAGTGATCGCGGCAAAGAAGCCGTACACAACCGTCGGGATACCGGCCAAAATTTCCATCATCGGCTTGGCCCAGGACCGCGTGCGGGCGGAGGCAAAGTCAGACAGGTAAATCGCGGCGAATAATCCGATAGGTGTGGCAACCAACATGGCAATCACGGTGATCAGCAAAGTCCCTGCGAAAAGCGGGATTGCGCCCACCTTGTCTGGGTCAAGCTTACCCGCTTGGACCCCCGACAAGGGCGACCACGTCGTGCCAAACAGGAATTTATGAACCTGCCATTCGATATTGTTGAAGAAATTCAGCGTCTCAAAGATCAGCGACAAGACGATGCCAGCGGTTGTGGCGACGGCGATGATCGCCATCAATGCCAGCAGACGCAGAATAATCGCCTCCGACCGGTTCCGCGCCCGCCATCCCAGCGTGGCCGATTTCAGACACCAAAAACCCGCGCCAGCCGCGGCCAGCAGTGACAAGATCATCGTGCCGTAATGGTGTAGCGCCGTCTGGCCCGAGATTTCGGACGCGATTTGTTCGCGCAGCGCATCTGTGGTTGATGCGATGCCGCCCCCCGCCAAAGCGCGGGCGTCATTCAGGACCAGCTCAACTTGGATTGGGCTTAGCTCGGGTTTCGCCTCAAGGATATGGGCGATAAATCGGCTTTCAATCCAGGCACCCCACACGGTCCAGACGACCAGCAAGACGGCCACACCGGCGACAACCGACATAAGAAAGGCCAGAAGGCCATGATAATTCGGGCGGGAATGCAGCGTTTGCGGCGCGTCGCCGGCAATCGCAAAGGCCTTATTGCGGGCAGTGACGTATAGAACCGCACCAAGCGCAAATACGGCTAGCAGAGTAAGACCAAACATATGCCCCCGGCAATTATCAGCTGTGTTGGCTAGAAAAAGCGAACGCGCGGGGCAGAAAAGCCGCCCCGCGCAATGTCTTCAAAGGAAGCTTACTTCCACTCTTGTCCGGTCATCGCAGTCAGGTTCGCAACATTGCCCGACACGGTGGAGAACATGTCTTCTGGCAGCGGGATCAGACCTTTGTCGACAAGGTAACCCTCTTCGCCAGCAGCGTCTTCGGACATAAATTCATTCGCGAATTCCTGGATGCCCGGGATCACGCCAACATGCGCTTGTTTGATGTAGAAATACAGCGAGCGGGAGACTGGATAGTCACCAGCGGCAATGTTGTCGAAAGTCGGCTCAACGCCGTCCACTTTGGAACCCTGCAGCGCGTCTGCGTTCTGATCGAGGAAGGAGAAGCCAAAAACGCCCAGAGCGTTCGGGTTGGCTTCCAGCTTGGACACGATCAGGTTGTCGTTTTCGCCAGCTTCGATATAGGCGCCGTCTTCACGGATTTCGATGCCTTCGCATTCGATGCCTGCGCCTTCGCAGCCCTCTTCCATGACCAGTTCGTTGAACGCGTCACGTGTGCCCGAGGATGGGGGTGGGCCAAGCACTTCGATTTTGATCGCTGGCAGGGATGGGTCAACTTCGTCCCATGTCATTGGCATGTTGTCTTGCGCGGCAAGCGCCATGACCAACTGCTCGCGTGTCAGCGAGAAAACCGGGCCGCCTTTGGCGTTCGCAACAACGATGCCGTCATAGCCGACGACAGCTTCTGTTACATCGGTCACGCCGTTGTCTTGGCACAGCTTGAATTCTTTTTCTTTCATGCGGCGCGAGGCGTTTGTGATGTCCGGGTGGCTGGTGCCAACACCGGCGCAGAACAGTTTCATACCGCCGCCGGAACCGGTCGATTCAACAACAGGTGTCTGAAAATCTGTGGACCGGCCAAATTGCTCAGCAACGGCGGTCGAGAATGGGAAAACGGTGGATGATCCGACGATGCGGATTTGGTCACGTGCAGTGGCCACGGAAGATGCGGCGGCGACCAGGATGGCAGCAGAAGCAGCAGTTTTGATGAACGACATTTAGTCACTCCCTCAGTGTTAATGTGTGGAGAACGCCCCCTCGGCGCAACTCCGATACCGGGGACACCTAGGCTCCACCTGCTGGGCTTTTGTGACAGTTTTGTAAGAGTTTTATGACAGTAGACAAATTATCTGTCAGGCCTTCGGAAGAATGGTTGAAAAACAACTTCCAACGCCTTGATTAGAAGTAATTTTAAGGCGTCCACGATGTCGATTTACAATATGTTTCACAATCGACAACCCAAGCCCGGTCCCGCCCATCTCGCGGCTGCGGTGGTCATCGACACGATAAAATCTCTCGGTCAAACGGGGCAAATGTAATACGTCGATTCCCTCGCCTTCGTCGCGTATGTCGATTCTATATGCGGGCATGCGAAGGGTGCGGTCGCGCTCTAACTCGGTCAGCTCAATCGTGATCGTCCGGTCCGGCCCGCCGTATTTGATCGCGTTTTCAAGCAGGTTCAGAAACAGCTGGGTCAGTTGGTCCTGATCGCCCAAAACCTCCGCCACACCTTCAATGCCGCTGGCCGCAATCGTGACATTTGCGCTTTTCAGCTTGCCCTCCAGCGTCGCCACAACAGATCGCACCACCGCGCTCACATTGACCCGGTCACGCGGGCGCACACGTTCATCCGCCTGTACACGGCTCAAAGACAACAGGTCAGAGACCATCCGGCTCATCCGGTGGGCCTCATTCTCCATGATCCCCAGAAACCGGTCGCGCGCCGCCGGGTCGTCGCGGGCCGCAGTGCGCAAGGTTTCAATAAACCCCGTCAGCGCCGTCAATGGCGTGCGCAGCTCATGTGAAATATTGGCCACGAAATCGCGCCGGATCGTCTCGGATTCCTCCGCCTGGCTCCGATCTTCAAAGCTCAGGACAGCGCCTTTGACGCGCCCGCCCTCTTCCAGCGGCGTCGCCGTGAATTGATAGGACACCTCGCCCGACAGCCCGTTGAACAAGAACCGCGCGGTCGCGGGCGTATTCTCCCGCAATGCCGTGTCCATCGCAGCCAAAACGGGCGCTTGACGCAGCAACGTCACCGCATTCATGCCACCCGGGTCATGCCCAAACAGCTCCAACAAGCGCGGGTTGGTCATGAAAATCGTGTATTTCGCGTCGATCAGCATCACCGGCAGCGGGATCCCCGCAATGATCGGTTTTGCGTCCCAGTCGCTCACAGCGCGGCGAACCCTTTGCTGAATTCGTCTTTCAGAAGGCCGATATCCTCGACGCCAACGGACACGCGGAAGAACCCTTCGGTGATCCCCAGTGCCGCGCGTCCCTCCGGGGTAAGCCCGCGATGCGACGAGGAGGCTGCATGGCTGACCGTCGTGCCAATATCGCCCAAGGTGGGCGCGAACGCCATCTCCGGCATCGCGCGCGTCAAAGCATTTGCCGCCGCGCGCCCGCCCTCAATCGTGAAGCTCACCATATTGCCAAAGCGCGGCCCCAGAAGCGCGCCCGCCCGGTTGTGGTCCGGGTGGTCCGGTCTGCCGGGATAGAGAGCTTTCGCCCCCAATCCCGCAATGTGATCGGCCAAAGCCGCCGCGTTTTCTTCAGCCCGGTCATATCGCAGATGAAACGACATCAACCCG
Organism: Litoreibacter sp. JB4-2; assembly: GCF_055693445.1. NCBI lineage: Bacteria > Pseudomonadati > Pseudomonadota > Alphaproteobacteria > Rhodobacterales > Roseobacteraceae > Litoreibacter > Litoreibacter sp. JB4-2. The sequence goes on along the minus strand of NZ_CM146334.1, from coordinate 411,446 downwards.
CGCTCCGCCATCCACGCGTCATAGGGGCTGCCCGTCAGCCCCAGCGTGATGATCGTGTCGCGAATGGACAGCGCATGCGCCGGATCCTTTGCCGCGACATAGCCCAGCATCGCGTCCGAATGCCCGGCCAAGAGCTTGGTGATCGAATGGATCACCACATCCGCACCGTGATCAAACGGGCGATACGCGCGCGGCGTGGTAAACGTGTTGTCAACGACCAGGATCAGCCCCCGCGCCTTCGCAAGCGCTGCAATCCCGTCCATATCGGCAACCCGCAAAGTCGGGTTCGAGACGACCTCAACAAGGATCATCTTTGTCGCCGGTGTGATCGCCGCTTCAACGGCCGCCACATCTGTCGGGTCCACCAGACTATGCGAAATACCATAGCGCGGCAGTTCTTGGCTCAGCATCCGCAAGGACCGCCCGTAAAGCTGGTTCCCACCAATCACGTGATCACCCTGCCCTAGCAGCCCCAGCATCGTGGCCGTCACCGCAGACATGCCGGTCGAGGTGATGAACCCGCCGGTCACCCCTTCCATGGCATCAATCTTGGCCGCCAAAACGCTGGCATTGGGATGCCCTTCGCGCGAATATGTATAGCCGAATTCGGACCCATCATATTGCGCGTCCAGCGTATCAGGGTCAGGCGAGGCATAGACCACAGACGGCTGCAACGGCGTAACCACCGCCCGACTGACTGAGCCCGGAAACCCCTCACGTCGCACCAGATTGTCGGGAATATCTCTATTTGTATCGGAGCTCATGCGCGCACCGTCCCGTCACCAGTGACGACATATTTGAAACTGGTCAGTTGTTCCGCCCCGACAGGGCCGCGCGCATGCATCTTGCCCGTTGCGATCCCAATCTCTGCGCCCATGCCAAATTCACCGCCATCGGCAAATTGCGTCGACGCATTATGCATCAAAATCGCGCTGTCCAGCTCATGCGTGAACCGATCCGCAGCGCCTTGGTCTTCGGCCATAATACAATCGGTATGGTTCGAGCCGAACCGCCGGATATGCGCCATGGCCGCGTCGATATCGGGCACCGCTTTCGCGGCAATCGCCATGTCCAGATATTCGTGGCCCCAGCTGTCATCCGTCGCGGCTTTGGTGCCCGAAAAATCGTGCAACACCGTATCAGCTTCAACCATCACGCCTTTTTCAACCAAGGCGGCAATCACCGGGCGCCCAATGCTGTCGATCACATCTTCATGGATCAACAAGCATTCCGCCGCGCCGCAAATTCCCGTGCGCCGGATTTTGGCGTTCAAGACAACATTCAGCGTCTTTTCAGGATCCGCCGATTTGTCGATATAGATATGCACGACCCCCTCAAGATGGGCGAAGACCGGCACCCGTGCCTCCCGCTGCACAAGGCCGACAAGACCCTTCCCGCCACGCGGTACGATGACGTCAATAAAATCCGTCGCGGTCAGCATCTCGGACACCGCAGCCCGGTCGCGCGTCGGCACCAGCTGAACCGCGTCTTCGGGCAGACCAGCATCCAACAGCCCTTTTTGCAGCGCCTTGTGAATAGCGCCCGAGCTGTGAAAACTCTCCGAGCCGCCCCGCAAGATCACCGCATTGCCAGACTTCAAACACAGCGCGCCCGCATCCGCAGTGACATTGGGCCGGCTTTCATAGATCACACCGATTACGCCCAAAGGTGTGCGCACCCGCTTGATATGCAACCCTGTTGGCCGGTCCCATTCCGCGATCACCTCGCCCACGGGATCCGTTTGTTCCGCAACAGCGCGCAGCCCGTCGACGATGCCACGAATGCGATCCTCATCCAGCATCAAGCGGTCCATCATCGCGGGGCTCAGGCCCTTATTCGCGCCAAACTCCAGATCCAGCTTGTTGGCTTCAATGATCTCCGCCCTGCGTGCCCAAACCGCTTCCGCCGCGCCGATCAGGGCCGCGTGTTTGCGCTCCGCCGAAGCCGTCGCCAGCACCGTCGCCGCAGCCTTCGCGCGCGCGCCAATATCGGCCATCAAACTTGGGATATCGTCGAGATCTTTCATTGTCTTATGCCTATCGCAGGTTTGTCACAGTTTTTTATGGGTTTAGAGCACCATATCGTCCCGGTGCACAAGCGCCGCCCGGCCCGGGTAGCCCAACAGCGCTTCAATCTGGGATGACTTGCGCCCAAGGATTTTGCGCGCCTCATCCGCGCCGTAGCGGGTCAAGCCGTGGCCCAGCACATGGCCCGACGCATCGCACAAAGCCACAGGATCGCCGCGCCCAAACGCGCCTGACACATCCGTCACGCCCGCAGGAAGCAGCGACTTACCGGCGCGCAACGCCTGTTCCGCCCCGCTATCCAGCACAAGGCTGCCCTGCGGCTTCATCGCCGCAATCCAGCGTTTGCGCGCGGCTTTTGGATCGTCCTTCGCAACAAACCAGGTCGCATTCGCGCCTTGTCCAAGCGCGCGCAACGGCCGCAAAACATCGCCTTGCGTAATCACCAAACCCGCGCCGCTGGCCGTCGCCGTCCGCGCCGCCATCAGCTTGGTTTTCATGCCGCCCTTCGACAGGCCCGACCCAGCGTCGCCCGCCGCATCTTCCATCTCGGACGTGATCTCTGTCACGATGTCGTAGCGCGACGCGCTCGGGTCCTCGGATGGGTTGGCCGTGTAAAGCCCGTCCACATCCGACAGCAGCACCACAAGATCGGCGCCCACTGTAACCGCCACTTGCGCGGCCAGCCGGTCATTGTCTCCGTAGCGGATTTCATCCGTGGCCACGGTGTCATTCTCATTCACAATCGGCACCACACCCAGCCCCAAAAGCTGCTCCAACGTCGCGCGGGAATTCAGGTAGCGGCGCCGGTCCTGGCTGTCTTCCAAGGTCACCAACACCTGCGCCGTCGTGATCCCATGCGGGCCCAGCGCTTCTTCATAGGCGCGCGCCAGCCGGATTTGCCCCACGGCCGCCGCTGCCTGTGATTGCTCCAACGGCAGTGCCGCTGCAGGCAGGCCCAAAGCCCCCCGCCCCAACGCGATCGAGCCGGAGGAGACCAGCACCACATCCTGCCCCCGCGCCTTCGCCGCCGCCACATCTTCGGCCAAAGCCCGCAGCCAATCGACGCGCAACGCCCCGCTGTCGCGGTCCACCAAAAGCGCGGACCCGATCTTGACGACCAGACGTTTCGCGTCCGTCAGGGACGCCATGGCTCTGGCTCCTCCGCGCTGCGTTTCTCGCGCAGGCGGTCGTCGTCAATTTGCCCCCGCAAGGCGCGCAAAACCTCCTGCACGCCGTCGCGCGCGACGCCCGACATCATCAAGACCGGGCCGCCCGTCGCCGCCTCAAGCGCTGCTTTCTTTTCCGCCTGCTCATCCGCGTCCAGCGCATCGATCTTGTTCAACGCCGTCACGCGCGGCTTGTCGGCAAGTGCGCCCGCGTAGTTTTCCAACTCATTGATAATGATCTCATAATCGCCCACCACGTCGTCTGAGGTCCCATCCACCAGATGCAACAAAACCGCGCAGCGCTCGACATGGCCCAAGAACCTGTCGCCGATCCCTTTGCCTTCAGACGCACCCGCGATCAGACCCGGAATATCGGCAATCACGAACTCGGCCCCATCCACGCCCACAACGCCCAAATTGGGGTGCAACGTGGTAAACGGGTAATCCGCAATCTTGGGCCTTGCATTGGATGTCGCCGCCAAAAACGTCGACTTCCCGGCATTGGGCAGCCCCAAAAGTCCGGCATCCGCAATCAGTTTCAAGCGCAGCCAAATCGTGCGCTCCACGCCCGGCTGGCCCGGGTTGGCGCGTCGTGGCGCTTGGTTGGTGGCGGATTTGAAATGCAGGTTGCCCCAGCCGCCATTCCCACCTTGCGCCAAAACAAAGGTCTGCCCCAGCTCGGTCATATCGGCCAGAACGGTTTCCTCGTCCTCGTCCAAAATCTCCGTTCCAACCGGAACGCGCAGAACGATATCGGCGCCATCTTTGCCCGTGCGCTGACGCCCCATGCCCGCCTGACCATTCTTGGCAAAGAAATGCTGCTGGTAGCGGAAATCGATGAGCGTGTTCAGCCCGTCGACCGTCTCGATGATCACATCGCCGCCGGCACCGCCGTCGCCGCCATCAGGGCCGCCATATTCGATGTATTTTTCACGTCGAAAGGACACGGCCCCGCCGCCGCCCGCGCCGGAGCGAATATAAACCTTTGTAAGGTCGAGGAATTTCATGTCATCAGTCCAATCGGCGCGCGAAAATGTGGTTAATCGAGCGCCTTGATATAGGTCCAGGTGGGCACCGTCACCCCTCGGGCGACGGAAAAGCTCTCAGCTTCGCCAATATAGTCGAAGCCGCAATTGGTCAGCACGCGCGCGGAGGCCGGGTTATCCTGAAAAACGGACCCGAATATCGTCCGGCACGCCTGCGGGTTCGCCTTGATAAGCGCTTCAACCGCCAAAGAGGCAATACCGCTGTTCCAAAGCGCAGGCACAATCCAATAGCCAATCTCGGACTGGCTGCGATCCATGCGCTGCAAGGCAATCGCGCCCATCACTTCGTCGCGGCTTTCAGACGGGTCAATGACCCAGACATCTTCCGTGCGGTCCGGCGCAAGGCAGCGGGCAATAAAGTTCTCCGTCACGCCATCGGGCAACGGGTGCGGGATCGTCGTCGTATTCTCCGCCACGCGCTTATCACTGGCATGCAGCGTCAATGCACCCGCATCCGCAGGCGTTACCGGGCGCAAGGTAAAGCGGTCGGTGACTATCACAGGTTGCGTGATCTCAGTGGTAATACTCATGACGTCGCTCCTCCAAACAACACAAACAGAACCGTCGCCACCGTCAGGGCAGCGAGGCTCCACATCAAATACCGTTCCTGCGGCGTGCCCGCGACGGTGCGCGCGATGCGCTCCCCGCCATAGGTCCAGATCGGGTGCAGAACCGCTTGAACGGCCAGCAATACAGCCGCAATGGTAAACGTGGCCTCAAAAACCGGGGTGCCGGGCGCGGTAAACGCCGTGAACCCGGCTGTAATCATCGCCCAGGCCTTGGGGTTGAGCGGGTGAACGATGAGGCCAGCCATAAAGCCCGGCGCCTTGGCCGCGACATCCGTGTTCAGACGCAAATTCGCGACGCGCCAGGCCAGCCAAATGATATAGGCGGCAGAGATGTATTTCAGCGTCGTGAAGACCCAAGGGGCGGTCTCAGCCAATTGCATCAGCCCAAAGCCCACGGGCCAGATCACCAGCTGTTTGCCCAAGGCCACGCCCGCCACAAAGGGCAAAGCCGCACGCAGGCCGTAGCGCGCGCCCGTTGACAGCAAGGCCATATTGGCCGGTCCCGGCGTGCCCACCTGGCTGGCCGCGAAAACCGCAAAACTGGTGACCGCAACGCTCACGCCGCGTCCTCGACCGACAGATCGCTGGCCAGCAGCCCCATCAGAATATCGTCATACCACACACCTTCGATGAAGGCGCTTTCGCGCTCCCTGCCTTCCTCCACGAAGCCGACTTTGCGGTAGGCCGCAATCGCGCGCGTGTTGAATTCCAGAACCCGCAAAGAAATCCGGTGCAGACCCATTGGGCCAAACGCATGTTCTGCGACCAGCCGCATCGCCTCGACCCCGATCCCCCGACCCAGATGCGTGTTGTCCAAAATGCCAATCGCCAGCACGGCGCGGTGATCGGCATAGTTCACGCTATGCAGTCGAACGGCCCCGATCAGCCGCTGATCCACTTCGATCACCCAGGCGAACCGTTCCTTCATCTGCGTTTCAACCCATGCTTTCGCGGCATCTTCCGTCAGCGCGCGAAACTGCGACGGGTCGCCGCCGAACATGCGATGCAGCTCAGGCGAATTGCCAAGCGCGTAGCGCCCGGCCCAGTCCTCTGGCTCGGGGCTGCGAAGACGGACCTGCGGGCCCGTTAAGATCGGAAGGCTGCGGGATGACATGGCCTTCTCCTTGCTGAAACGAAAAAGGGGACCGGTTTGCACCGATCCCCCCAATTTTCTTTTTGAAGCGTTCGGCTTACTCGGCGGCCTCCACCGCTGGGAGAACCGATACAAATGTGCGGCCCTTGAGACCCTTGTGGAATTTCACATTGCCTTCGACGGTTGCGAAAATCGTGTGGTCTTTGCCCATGCCAACACCTGTGCCCGGCCATTTGACCGTGCCGCGCTGACGCACAATGATGTTGCCTGGGATGACGACTTCGCCACCATATTTTTTCACGCCAAGGCGACGACCTGCGGAGTCGCGGCCGTTTCTGGACGAACCACCTGCTTTTTTATGTGCCATCTCGTATTCTCCTTAGCCTTTAGCCAAATCGGCTGCTTGCTTGAGCCAGTCATCGCGGTCGATGCGGCCTTTGAAGTTCAGTTTCTCGTCCATAGCAGCAACGTCCTCTGGGGTCCATGCTGCGATCTGGGCGAATGTGGTTACGCCAAGGTCGTGAAGCTTTTTCACGATGACCGGGCCGACGCCGCTGATCTGTGTCAGGTCGTCGCCGTCGGACTTGGCAGCTGCCTTTTTCGGAGCGGCCTTCTTAGGGGCAGCTTCTTTCTTGGCAGGCGCTTCGGCCTTTGGTGCGGCTTTCTTCGGCGCAGCCTTCTTAGGCTCGGCCTTCTTGGCCGGCGCTTTCTTCGGCGCCGCGGCGTCCAAAGCGGCAACCGACACACCGGCCCCGCCCAACGCGGCTTTCACGCCGGACTTGCCTGCACCTTTTTCCAGAATGTCGGTCACGCGCAGCAGCGTCAGTTGCTGACGGTGCCCCTTGGTCCGCTTGGAAGAGTGCTTACGGCGGCGTTTCACGAAGTTAATCGTTTTGACGCCTTTGATCTGGTCGATGACCTCGGCTTGTACGCCAGCGTCTTCCACCAGCGGAGCGCCGATCTTGTCGCCAACCATCAGGATTTCGTTGAATTGGACTTTGTCGCCAGCGGCGGCGTCCAGCTTTTCGACGCGCAAAACGTCGCCTGAGGCGACTTTATATTGCTTGCCGCCGGTTTTTAGAACCGCGAACATATCGCATACCTTTTTTCATCCGCGTCCTGTGGTCCCGCTAAAGCGCGGCGTTATCAAGGGGTTAGCCTTACCTCGGACAGCGCGCCCCCGGATCGGAGCGTCTGTTTCAAAAACCCAGGCAAAGCCCGGAGACGCGCATATGCGACAGCGCCCGTTTCAAGTCAAGCCTTTAGGTCTCGTCGCCCGCCATAAATTCGCCCATCGCGCGGCCCAGCTCATAGCTGTGATATTCGAACACTTGGTCAAATCCTGCAAACAGTGCCGTGTTCAACGCCTGCCCCGACGCCGTGTCAGAGGACTGTATATAGGCCTCCATCTCTTCGGGGGTCAGAATGCTATAGGCCAAAACCGAAAAATTCATCGTCCAGTCGACCATGTCTTCGCGAAGCCCTTCGGCCTGCTGATACACCTGTTCAAACATGGTGCTTTCATCCAAAGGTCCGAAATCGGGGGTGCTGGCCAAGCCGCGGTAAAAAGCCAGGTTTGAATTCAACGCCCCGGCCAGGTTATTCTCTATGAACCCGTTGATCTCAATAAACTTTTCATAGGCCTCAATCCGGTCCGGATTGCTTTCGCGCAGGGCTTCCGCTTCTTCGCGCACGGCGTCTTCCACGGCCTCATCCGACAAAGATTTGCGCGCATGGATTTCGATCTCGACAATCCGCTGCCCCAACTCCGTCTCCAGAAAATCCAACGCTTCCTCAGCCTCGGCGACCTTTTCCGCGTCCATCACCGCCTGCGCAAACAGGCGCTCCATCCGGTCCACCGAATAAATCCGGTCCATCCGCGCGCTCCAGGCCGGTGATGGCGAGAGCGCCGCATCTTCCTGAACCAGCTCTTCAGCCGCTTCGATCCCTTCTGCGCGCAAGATCTCGAAAATCTCGTTCAGTTTCAGGCTGTCATAAAACCGATCCGCCAAAGCGGTCTGTTCCGCATAAGCGGCGCCCACAAATAACTGCGCCGCAGCGAGCCATGTCAAAACCAGTCGCATAGTGACCCTTTTCATATCGTCTTCACTCTAAGATAGGCCCCCGAGTGCAAACAAACAATTGAGACGCGTTGAATTCGCAGTGATCGGCGTATTTGAGCATGAATTGACCCTTGCATGGGCGATACCCCTTCGCTAAACCCCGCCCACCTGATCACATATCAGCGGTGCGGAGAGGTGCCGGAGTGGTCGAACGGGACGGTTTCGAAAACCGTTGAGCTCGAGAGGGTTCCCAGGGTTCGAATCCCTGTCTCTCCGCCAACTCAACTGAGTATTCTAGAGTTGCTTTTTACTTGTCTTATTTCGAAAGACGACAAGCACCGATTTGATAACGCCTCATTGCATTGGGCCACCCGCGGAAACTCGGTGCCTACTGAATATTCGAAGTATCAATAAAGGTCGACTTCTCAGTGTCAGGACCTAGATTTACGCTACTTTATCAAGTTGTGTATTTAGGCCAGCTCTTGAAATCGACGAAGAAAATCTGCGGCACGAGGCTCTATATTTTGTGAAATTGCGGGCACAAAATCACTACATTGCTCTATTTGATGATCCGTACGGATGGCATACTTGAAAACGAGGCTGACATATACGCAAAATCCCGCACGCGAAACGAGCGAGTCCAATATGTCGAGACGCATCCTGATGGTTTGGGCCTAGTTATTCGGCGGTCTAGACAAAGTGCATGGGGGAGCTTCAAACGATCAGGTTGCAAGTCGTTGTTTGTCTTTGACGAGTTTCCGATTTTCTGCTCTACGCTCCGAAATGTCACGAGATAAAAAGACAAGATGAACAATAATATAGCTGATCGTTATTTGAACCCGCGCCGCAAGCTAGGTGCGACGGGAAGCGCCAGGTGGTTTTTCGCATGGCAAGTTCCAAAGCAGATGCTTTCATTTCTTAACAGACTTCGCAAAGGACGCGAAGTTCGGCGCCACACGACACGTAGCCACGAAGAATACCAGTCATACGATGATTGGGAATTGCAGGTTTACGAACGAGGGAGCGTTTATACGTACAATCATGGGCAGATGAAACAGACTAGCCTAAGAGATACGCGCGCCGCAGCTCTTGCCCCAATCAAAACAGAAATACGCAAATTGTTGGACGCAGGTGCAACAAAACTCAGTATTCTTGAGATTGGCTCCGGGAACGGTGTCAACTTGGTCTTGTTGGACGAAGAATTTGGGTCCGAACTAAAGATCAAAGGTATTGAGCTTTCAGCCGAGCGGATGAATGTTGGCCGTGAATACTGGGGAGAACGCTTAGCCAATGTCACTATGGTCGAAGATAGCGCACTTACCTTGCATACAGTTGAAGACAACAGTTTCGATGTCGTGTTTTCCACACATTGCCTTGAACAACTTCCCTATAATACAGCCCAAGCAGTTTCGATGATGCAGCGCGTCAGTCGTAATCGTGTCATATTTTTCGAGCCTGTCTTTGAGTTCTGCAACATGGCTCAAAAATTGTTCGCCATCTTCACAGATTACCAACGCACCCTGTTGCCGGAGGTCGAAGCATCTGGCCTGAAGATTTTGGACTGTTATCCAAGCGAGATATTGGCGAACCCCCTCAACAAGAGTGGCGTCATTATTGCCAAAGTCACTGACTGACAGGTTCAGACCAATTCTCGTTGGTCAGATGCGGCGACCATTGTCTGTTTTAAACGCATATGGGTTTAACTAGGCAATTTCGCTAAGACAATGTTTGTTGCTCATCGTAGTTTCTACAGCAGCCTACCCCGCGCTTTGTGTCGCAAGAAAGCACGCCACGCGTCTGTTTTCATTACTACTTTCTAGTTCAGGGCGTTCCTTGGCACAGCGATCAATCGCGATCGGGCAGCGCGGGTGAAAGGCGCAGCCTGTCGGCGGATTGATCGGGTCCGGTATCTCGCCCTCCGGCGGCACAACCTCCCGCCCGAACCCATCCATGCGGGGCGCGGCCTCTAGCAGCATTTGTGTGTATGGATGCTGCGGGCTTTCAAACAGGTCCTGCGGCGTCGCCTCTTCCACAAGTCGTCCCAGATAAAGAACCCCAATCCGGTCGGCCATATGCTGGATCACGGTCAGGTCATGCGAGATGAACAGATAGGTCAGACCAAATTCGTCCTTCAGATCCGACATCAGGTTCAGCACCTGCGCCTGCACCGACACATCAAGGGCTGAGGTCGGCTCGTCACACACAATCAGTTTCGGCTCTGAGGCAAGCGCGCGCGCTACACAGATACGCTGCCGCTGCCCACCAGAAAACTCATGCGGGAATTTATTTATATCAGAAGCACTTAGACCGACTTGTTCAAGTAGTCTCTCTGCCAAACCAACCGTGGGATCGCCATTCGCAACTGCGGGCTCTTCAATGATATTACCAACCTTCCAGCGCGGGTTGAGCGAGGCATAGGGATCCTGAAACACCATCTGAATATCTGAACGCACAATGTCGATCTTGGCCGCATCGGTCTCAGTCGCAAGGTTCACGCCTTCAATCTCAACCGCCCCGCCAGAGGGCGGCAACAGGCCCACAACCATCTTGCCAATGGTCGATTTGCCGGACCCGGATTCGCCCACCAGCGCATAGACCGTGTTTTCCTCAACCTCGAATGAGACATCGGAGACTGCGGTCAATTTGCGCTTCGGCAGCCGTTCAATCACACGGTTGAGCCACGGCTTTGAGACGTCAAAGACCCGCGTCAGGTTCTTCACTGAGACAATGATGCTCATGCGGCGCCCTGCCCCGACTTTTGGCCAGCTTGCTCACCTGTCAACGGGAACCAGCACGCCGCCCGCCCGTCACAACTTTGCAACCGTGGCCCGGGATCAGTGCGGCATTTGTCCTGCGTATAGGGGCAGCGCGGATGAAAGGCGCACCCACCCGGCAATTTACCAAGACGCGGCATGTTGCCGGGGATCTGGTGTAGCCGCTTTTTGCCCTTTGACGCCAATGGGGTGGAGCCCATCAACCCGTCCGTATACGGGTGGCGTGGCGTCGTGATCACGTCGCGCACGGGCCCCAGCTCCGCCAGTTTGCCCGCATACATCACGGCCACCCGGTCCGCCGTCTCCGCAATCACGCCCATATCATGGGTGACCAGCATCACCGCCATGCCACGCTCCCGGCAGAGCCGTTTCAAAAGCGCGATGATTTGCGCCTGCACGGACACATCCAGCGCAGTCGTCGGCTCATCGGCAATCACCAAGGACGGCTCCGCGCATAGCGCCAAAGCAATCACAACCCGTTGCCGCATCCCGCCCGAAAACTCATGCGGGTAGCTTCCGATCCGTTCCGCTGCAGCCGGAATGCCAACTTCCTCCAGAGCATGCACGGCGCGCTTTTCGGCCTCCGCGCCCGACACTCCAAGATGTTCCTGAATGGTCTCAGTCAACTGGTCGCCAATCGGCAGCAGCGGGTTCAGCGACGTCAGCGGGTCCTGAAACACCATCCCGATCTGCTTGCCGCGATACCGGCGCAGCTGCGACAGCGTTAGGTGGTCGATCCGCTCACCGTTGAGATGGATTTCGCCCGACGCAATCCGCGCGGGCCGGTCCAGCAAGCCAATCACCGCGTTACCCGTCATCGACTTTCCCGCGCCGCTTTCGCCAACAACGCCCAGGATTTCGCCCGGCGCGATGTCATAGCTGACCCCGTCCACAGGTTTCAAAACCCCATGGCGCGTTGGGATCTCCACGACCAGGTCGCGCACGGAGAGGACAGGTTCACTCATCGCCTATTGCAGCGCTTCCTGCGCCCGGCGGGCAATGTTTTGCTGCATGGCCTGAATGTTGGGCCCAAGTGTGCCCATCGTTTTCTGCATGTAGGGCGTCATCTTGCTCATGGCGGAGCCGCCAAGTTCCGAATTGTAAAATTCGCTCAACGCATTGATCTCCTCGATGGTGAACGCCTCAGCAGCGCCCTCAATCATCGCGCGCTCCATCTCGGGGCGTATGGCGTTCAGCTCCTCGGTGACAATCTCAACAAGAATGTCGATCTGCGCCTGCGTCAGCTGCCCGCCGGAATTGGCCTGCATCTGCGCCAGTACCATCTCCGGGCTGAGCATGTCGTCAAGCAGCGTCTGCTGCACCGGGGAGTTGATGAAATCCGTCGCCACCTGCGTGGCGTCCTGTGCCACAGCCGGGCCGGTCAAAATCAATGCCGCAACGGCGGCGCGCAACATGGTCATCGTCAGTATCCTTTAACGCAGTTTCGGATTGAGCGCGTCGCGCAGCCAATCGCCAAGAAGATTTACGGCCAGGGCCAGCGTCAGCAGGGTGACCGCCGGGAACAGCAGGATCCACCACTCGCCCGAATACAGATAGCCCTGCCCAATGCGAATAAGCGTGCCAAGGCTCGGCTGCGTCGGCGGCGCGCCCACGCCCAGAAAGCTCAGCGTGGCCTCTGCAATAATCGCAAGCGCCAGTGAGATCGTGGCGATCACCAGCACCGGGCTCAGCACGTTGGGCAGGATGTGGCGCAGCATGATCAGGTAGGGCGACCGCCCGATCAGTTTGGCCGCCTGCACGTATTCCTTGTTCTTCTCCACAAGGGTGGAGCCCCGCACGACGCGCGCAAATTGCACCCAGTCGCTCAGCCCAATGGCCACGATCAGCACGATAATCGCCATCTGGTCGCGGTATTCAACCGGCGTGAAACCCTTGGCCACCCCGGTGATCAGCATCGCCACCAGAATGGACGGAAAGGTCAGCTGCACGTCGGCGATCCGCATAATAATCGTCTCGGTCCAGCCGCCAACATAGCCCGCGATCAGGCCCAGCGTAATCCCCAGGATCATCGCAAAGGCAACAGCCGCAAACCCTACAAATAATGAGATCCGCATCCCATACAGGATTGTCGAAAACACGTCCCTGCCCTGATCATCCGTGCCCAGCATGAACTGGTCGCCGGTGAACTGGTTCGGGGTATTTGGCGGCGTGAAGCCGTTCATCAGGTTCAGGCTCGCTGGGTTGAACGGGTCGAACGGCGCAATCACAGGCGCAAAAATGGCCGATAGCAGCAGCAGCACGGTAATCCCCGCCGACACCATCGCCACGGGCGAGCTGCGGAACTGATACGCAAAGTCGCTTTCCCACATCTTGGCAAGGCGCGACGGCTCGTGGCTCAGATCGCTCATGCGTGCCTCCCGTCGATGCGCAGGCGCGGGTCAATCGCGAAATACAGCAGATCCACAATCAGGTTGATCGCCACAAACATCACCGAGATCAGCATCAGATAAGCGGCCATCACCGGGATATCGACGAACTGAATGGCGTTGATGAACAAAAGCCCCACGCCCGGCCACTGAAACACCGTCTCCGTAATGATGGCGAAGGCAATGATCGCGCCCAGTTGCAGGCCCACCACCGTGATCACGGGCACCATCGTGTTCTTCAAGGCGTGCCGGAAATTGACCGACCGCTCCTTCAGCCCGCGCGCGCGGGCAAAGCGGATATAGTCCTGCCGCAGCACTTCCAGCATCTCAGAGCGCACCAACCGCATGATCAGCGTCATCTGGAACAAGCCAAGCGTAATTGACGGCAATATCAACGCCTTACGGCCCGAAGCTGTCAAAAACCCTGTGGACCAACCGCCAATCTGCGTGGTCTCCCCGCGCCCAAAGCTCGGCAGCCACCCCAATGTGACCGAGAACACGTAGATCAACAAAATCCCGATCAAAAACGTGGGCAATGACACCCCAATCAAACTGGTTGTCATGATCAGGTTCGACACGATCCCCCCGCGCCTGATCGCGGTGAAGACACCCAGTCCAATCCCGACAACCAGCGCCAATGTGCCCGACACCAGGGCCAGCTCCAACGTTGCGGGTGCCCGCTCGGCAATGATCGTGGCCACGGGCCGGCCCTGACGGTAACTGACACCAAAATTGCCCTGCGCCGCATTGCCCAGAAACTTGGCATATTGCACCACAAACGGCTGATCGAGCCCCAAAACCTCGCGCAGCCGCTCAATATCCGCCTGCGTGCGCTCCTGCCCCAACATGTTGTCAATCGGGTCGCCCACAAAGCGAAACATCGAAAACGCCACAAGCCCCACGACCAGCAGGACGAGGAAGGATTGCAGAACACGACGGATGATATAGGCGAGCATTTGCGCCAGTCTTTGCCAAGCGCGATTTGCGGTCAAGCGGGAAGTACAACTCGCGCCCACAATTGAACAAGTATTAGATTAGTCCTTCGCGTTCGAGTACAGCCCTCACCTCTTCAAAGGCTGCGGCGATGTTACTTTTTGGAAAGCGAACTTGACCAAGGCCTTGAATGTTCGAGAACTCCTCGCACCCTTCTTCCAGCACTACGATAGCTTTGGTAAATCCCAATCGCCCTTGGAAGAGTCCAACTTCATGAATTACATTCATCCTAGCTTGCATCGTGCCGTCAGCTTTCTCGTCTTCTGCGGTCAAGAGTATGAGTGCACAACTGGCCCCGTCCAGCATCTCGGATAACCGAGCTATGTTTGTAACTCCTGCAACGGGCACTCGGTTGAATTCCTCGTAAGGAAGCTTCAGCCGGTCAACGACAAAGTCTTTCAGTTCCCGCCACAACAATGAGCGACCATGCCCAATGAAAACGTTCGTGCCAATCCTCTCCGAACGATGTGCGGTTCTCTTCATCCGTGACATATGGGACCCGGCTTTTCTGATGATTGCTGCCAGATCGGACGCCACATCACAAGGCACCTGAAGCGCTGCGGTTTCCGCGATGATTTCTTGGTGCGGCGCGACCTGAACACCGGCGAGCAATGCGTTGCTGTCCCGAGACATCATCTGGCCATTCGGAAGCATTGCTCTGCACATATTAGAAAAACTTTGAATCTTGATGCCTTCAGCCTCTTCTTTGAGACGTTCGAGGAAGGAATCTTCACGATCATCCAGTGCGACTGTTAGGACTGATAAAATTTCACCACGCGCTCGATTTACAAGAGATGTCAAATCCGAGCTCACTTTTTTGACGACGGTCAAATCGGGATTATTTGCCTGCTTGAGGATTGCATTTTTGACGACATCGGCAGGGTACTCACACCATGAACCTACAGAACCCATACTCGTGTAGCTCATATCTTTGAGACCCCACTCTGCGCTGAATTGAGCTCCGGGAGGTCTTGGAGCCAAGTTTTCATAGTAAACCAATGCGTGATATCCGAGGTTCGATCCACTCCACGATTTATGGACTTCCGCGGCGGCGTCAGTTAGCGATTTTAGCGCTTTTTTATGGTTTTCTTGAAAATCATTGGCTGCAGTCTCTAACTGATCGGCCAGCTCCAAAAGCTCGGTTGACAACTCTTCATTCCCTTACCAAGCGGCACTTTGCGTATGTGCAGCTTTTGACGTGTAGATTTCTCTGTTGACGTCTATAGCAGACATCGGTGCAAGTCACAGCAATAGAGATTAGCACTCAAAGCGGACATCCAATCTGCGTCAGATCAAAGTCAAAACCCGATCAATGCAGCTCAATTCGCGCCCAGAGGTACCTAGTCCAAAAGGCGCATGCTCGGCGAGCGCGAGACTCTTACCAAATCATTAAAATTTTCTAACTTCTCTTCTATTTCAATACCTTACCAGATTCCCCGCATGCGGGGCGTCGCGTAGAAATGAAAAAGGCCGGGCAAAACCCGGCCTTTCAGAGTGGATTTTGGGGGATCAGTTCACCGTCACCCAGCGCAGGATAAAGAAGTTATCCGGGCGCTGCGTCAGCTCGATATTGGTCCCCGTCCCCCAGACCAGCGGCTGGATATAAAGCGGCACATAGGCCATCTCATCCTGAATGATCTTCGTCGCCTCATCGATGTAGCCCTGCCGGGTCGCATCGTTCACCTCCGATTGCATCAGCGGCAGCAATTCATCCACGCGCGCGTTCGAGAAATCCCCGAAATTCCACGATCCCAGCTTTTTCTCCGCATTCGGAGTGGTGGCCAGGAAGCGGATCGGATGCTCCGCATCAAACGTGCCCGGCGACCAGCCCAGCAGATACATGTCGTAATTGTCTTCACGCAGCTCCGGCCAGTAATTCTGCACGGGCATCGCGTCCAGCTCAGCCGTGATCCCAACCTGCGCCAGCATGCCGGTCACGGCCTGGCAGACCGCCTCATCATTCAGGTAGCGATCATTGGGGCATTTCAACCCGAAGGAGAAGCCGTCAGCATAGCCCGCCTCCGCCAGAAGCGCCTTGGCCGCTTCAGGATCAAATGCCGGACGCGCCGCAAGGGCTTCCGAGTAGCCGCGCATCGCCGGGCTCACCAACTGGCTTGCCGGCTCCGCATTGCCACGCATGATGGTTTGCAGGATCGCAGGCACATTGACAGCATGGGCGACGGCCTTGCGAACGCGCACATCCAAGAACGGGTTCGGTTTACCCGCATCAGCCGTGTATTTGAGCTTAGGTGCTGCATGCGGGAAGCCCAGCATGATCACACGCGCCTCAATCCCCTTGATCACGGTCGCGCCGCCACCAGCGGCCAACCGTTCGGCATCCTGAATGGGCACCGGGTTGATCATATCAACATCGCCAGACAACAGCGCCGCTACGGCGGTCGCGGGGTTCTGGATCGGCGTAAATTCAGCGCGGGTGACGTTATGCTCCGCCTCGCCCCACCAGCCGTCAAACGGCTCAAGAACGGTTTTCAGCCCCGGTTGACGCTCGACCAATTGAAACGCCGCGGTACCGTTCGCGTTCAGCGTCGCGAAGTTTTCAGCGTCTTTGGCGGGGCGTTCAGCGCCATTCGCAGCGCTCCAGCCACTATCCATGATCATCCAGTTGGCGATGCTGTCGGGAAAGATCGGGTTGGGCGCGGAGGTCATGATGTCAATGGTATAGTCGTCGACCACCTTTACTTCGGAGACCGGCGCGAACCAGCTGGATGTGTCCGCTTCTTCCGAGGAGGCGCGCTGGTAGGAGAACATCACATCCTCAGCCGTAAAGTCCTCGCCGCCATGAAATTTAACGCCCTCACGCAAAGTGAACCGCCAGCCTTCGCCGGCGCCAATCGGCTCCCAGCTGGTGGCAAGCGCGGGCTCAATCGCCATGTCCTTGCCCCGGCGGACAAGCCCTTCATAGACGTTGTTCAAAAACCCCAGAACGGGCGCGGAGTTGACCGCATGCGGGTCCATTGTCTGCGGGTCGGTGGTGCCCGCCCAGCGGAACTCTGCTGCGGCGGCAGGCATGGCAAGTGCCAATACCAGCGCCGAGACGGAAGTCAGTCTCAACATCTATTTATCCTTTCGAAAACCGGCTGGGCGACATGCCCCCCAAATGTCTCACGTAAGCGTGACCTTAGCGTAGATCGGCGTCACATCAAATCGGCGTGATCACCGTAAACTGACAAAAGCATTTCAGCCGTCCGATTTTGCCTGCTAGGCTGACACAAATCAAAGGAGCGCCGCGCATGGAAGACCGCTACGGCAATAAATTGAGCACAAAATCGGACACGGCATCGGCGTGCTACGTCAAAGGGGTTGATCACATATTGTCCGCCACATTCGGAGCAGCGGATGCCTTTGCGGCGGCTTTGGACGCTGACCCAAATTTTTCCTTGGCGGAAGTCGGGCTGGCACGGGCCAAAATGTATGACGGCGACATGCCCGCGGCCAAAGCCGCGATTGCCCGTGCGCAAGCTCTGAGCCCGTCCCTGACCGATCGCGAACGCGCTCATATTGAAATTTTTTCCGACATGTTGACCGGCAACCCGGTCGGCGCGCGCGCCAAAACCCGCGCCCATGTGCTTGAACACCCCCGTGACGCATTGGCGGCGCAGGCCTGTACCAGCGTGTTCGGGTTGATCGGGTTTTCGGGCTGCGCCGGGCGCGAGGCAGATTTGCTGGCCTATACCGGGTGGCTTGCTCCGCATTACGGCGACGATTGGTGGGCGATGAGCATGCATGCCCTGTCCTTATGCGAGGTTGGCCGTATCGGGCCGTCGCTGGAACTTATGGAACGCTCCCTTGAGATCAACAACGACAATTCAAACGCATCTCATTTCAAAGCGCATGCGCAATATGAAGCCGGGATGACGGATGAGGGGCTCGCCTATCTGACGGACTGGGTGAAGGGCTATGATCGGCGCGGTATCATGCAGGGGCATTTGTCCTGGCATATCGCACTTTGGGCGTTACAGACTAGGGATCTGGATCTGATGTGGCAAATGGTGGACGACAGTATCGCGCCCGGAACATCTCAAAGCCCGTCACTCAATGTCGTCACGGACACCGCAGCCCTTTATTGGCGCGCGGAATTGGCGGGCGTCGAGGTCGCACCGGATCGTTGGGCCACGCTCAGCAAATTTGCCACCAAGGCCTTCCCAAAATCGGGCCAAAGCTTCGCTGATATGCACGCGGCCTTGGCCCATGCCATGGCGGGCGACGGCGCGGAACTGGACCGTTTGGCCCGCACAACAAATGGCTTCGCAGGCGATCTGGTCGCCCCCGTCGCCCGCGCATGGCAGGCGATCGCAGCTCAGGACTGGGCGCGCGCTTTGGAAGACCTGACCCCCGTGATGGTCGACCATGCCCGGTTTGGCGGCAGCCGCGCGCAACGCGACCTGTTGGAGCTGAGCTTTTTCAATGTGCTGATGAAACTGGGACGTCGCGAGGAAGCAAATCGCATGATTGCGATGCGCAGACCCGTATTTGGCGATAACATCCCGGTAGCGGCTTAGGGCTGTTTGGTGTCACACAAGCCTTCGATACTTTGCTTTGGCGACTCCCTGACCTGGGGGTTTAACGCAGATTGGCAGGAAACAGGTGAGCCCCGCTACGATTGGCCTGACCGTTGGCCGGGCGTGATGGCCCAAGCCTTACCCAGCACCTACAACGTTGTCGAAGAAGGGTTGAACGGGCGCACGCTTGGCTACAACGAGACAGGTGAGATCACCCTGAGTGCGCGCGACATTCTTCCCACTGTACTTGCCTCGCATACCCCGCTGGCGCTTGTGATCATTGCGTTGGGCACCAATGACGCGAAAGCCCCTTATGGGCGCAGTGACGCGGATATAAGGGCTGATATGGAAGAACTTATCGCGCAAGTGAACCGCTCGGCGGGAGATGACGCCTCTTACTATGACCCACCAAAAATCCTGCTTGTTGCCCCCTCGCCCATCTCGGACACTTGCAATACCGACCCCGAGCACCGCTTCTTTGGCGCCAATGCCAAACTGCAAAGATGGCAAACACTCTATCAGCAGATCGCGAAGGCACACCAAATCCCGCTGCTGTACGCGGGCGATCATTTGCAGGCTCAGGGCGGCGACGGCATCCATTTCAGCAGTGAAGACAATGCCGTTTTGGGTCGCGAGATTGCCAGCCATGTGGCGCGCATCTTGGGTGGCGATTGATCAACGAAGCGCTGCGTGCAATTTCGGTTCAATCAGTTTGGCTCCGTCGCTGGACAGGTGGTCATCGTCAAAATAGAGCGCGCCCCTAGCGGTCCCGATCAGGCAGGTCGTCGCATCGCAAAGCAGATCGTCGAGCGTGATCAGAGTAATCTCCTCGCGCGCTTCATACGTCGCAAATTGTTCCATGACAAAGCTCTGCAGCCGTTCATGGCGTGCGCGGTCGACGGAAGCTGCGTGTAGTGCTGCATCTATCGCCGGGGCGTCGTTCAGGCGTGCAAAGAGCCGTGGATACAGAATTTTCGCGTCGAGCAGCTGCTCGGGCGTCTGGCCAAGGATCACCACTTCAACCCCAATTTCACGGTAGCGCCTGACAGTCTCAGCCAACCCTTCGGCAAACGCCGCCCGGCTGGACTCCTTGCTGCGGGCCTCGCCAGCATCAAGTCTTAAGTATTGGAAATTCGCTCCATCATAGCCGCCATCAGTATAAAAACTCCACCGAGCGATCAGAAAAACCATCTTGATCCCAGCGTCGCGCACATAGTTGAAGCCACGCTCATTGAGCGCACGACAATCAATGGAACGTCCAAACCGGCTGGAGGCGGTGACACCAAGTAAGGGCGGACATCCCCCCGCCCCCGCCGCAACGCCGCTTTGGCCCAGCGACATGGCAACGCGATCAAACGCGGCCAGAGATACCGCAGCATGGGAGTCGCCGAAAACAGCGAATTGCGCCGCGTCTTTGTCTGCGCCTAGGTCGCAAAGCCACGGCTCTCGTTCATGCATAAAACGCACATCGAAACAGGCACGGCCAATTTGTGGACGAACCAGCGTTGCATTGACCTCTGGCGGGAAAGCGTTGAACCGATCTTTGTATCCTGCCTGCCCAAGACCGATTGCCGCAAACGCTGCGATACATAGGGTCGTCACAGCTATTGCCCCGACGAGAGCCTTCCGCGAAACGCCTCCCGGTTTGCGAAAAGGCTGTTCGACAAAGCGCCAAGTCAAGTAGGCCAAAGGGATGCTGAATGCAGCCAGAGAAAGCAACACGTGCGCAGGTGCATGCCCGAAATAGACGTATTTCGCCAAAGCAAGCAGTGGCTGATGCCAGAGATACAAGCTGTAGCTGATCAATCCGATCCCGACCATAGCGCGCTGCACCAAAAGCCAATGGGCTGCTGTGCCCGGGCGCGCGAAAGCAATGACGAGGGCCGCACCACATGTCGGGATCAGCGTTGACGCGCCCGGCGTCAGCGTCTGCGCGTCAAACGCAAAGACAGCATATGCGATCAGTCCAAGCCCGGCGGCGCCGCTAATTTGCGCAATGATTGGGCCTGAAAAGAGATCAGGTTCGCGCTTCATCATGAAGAAAGCCAAAATCGCGCCAATTAGCAACTCCCACGCGCGCGTGGGAAGCATGAAGAAGGCAAAGCTGGGTTCTTGCCCGATCAAGAGAATTGCCAGTGAAAGGCTAAGAGAAAGCAGTACGATCAGAACCGCCACTATTGCTCGGGTGCCAAACCGCCAAAGCGCCATCAACAGAAGCGGAAAGACAATGTAATACTGTTCTTCGACGGCAAGGCTCCAGGTGTGGAGCAGCGGTTTCAGCTCGGCGGCGGCCTCAAAATACCCCGTTTCGTACCAAAACAGGATGTTGGAGGAAAAGCTGAGCACAGCCAGCAGACTTTGCAAGTAGTCCACCATCTCGCTGGGCATCAGAACGGCCCACGCACCGAAGGAAGCCACAGGCGCCACGCACCAAAGCGCAGGCAAAAGTCGCCGCGCACGACGCTCGTAAAAGGTCAGAAGGCTGAACCGATCCTCCGCCATCTCGGAGGCCAAAAGTGTGGTGATGAGATAGCCGCTGATCACAAAGAACACGTCCACCCCAACGAAACCGCCTTGGAAAAAGGCAACATCGGCGTGGAACAAGATCACCGGGACCACGGCTATAGCGCGCAAACCGTCAATTTCTGGGCGATATTGCAATCGGGGGCCTTGGTGCTCGTGTCTGTTTGAAAAGCCTAGATCAGGCAACGGCGCGGGGACAACGCCCGGCCGGATTGCATCAGGATTTGTTGCCTTTGTGCAAACCCTGGATTGAACCATCGCTGATATCAAAAGGCCCCCGGGTTTAACCGGAGGCCTTTCGTTTCAAAACAGTCGGTTGCGACTTAATTGAGCGTGAAGAATTTGATCTTCGGGTTGTCCTCAGGCTCAACAATCGTGCCAACATTGGACTTCATGCCCCAGTTCAGCACTTGGTGGTGGATTGGGATATAAAGCGCTTCATCCTGCACAACCTGCCAGATTTCATTGATATCGGCGTTGCGCGCTTCCAGGTCGGTGTTGGAGGCAAGCGACTGGATCTTCGCGTTCAGCTCAGGGTTGTTGTAACGCACCGCATTCCAAGAGCCGTATTTGTCATCCCGGCCGTGCACCAGGAAGTTGAAGATATACTCAGAGTCGTAGGTCGGAACGCCCCAGCCCAGCATGTAGAAATCGGTCTCATAATTGCTGAGCAGCGGGAAGTGCTGGGCCTTTGGCTTGGCGTCAAGATTTACGGTCACGCCGATCTGACCAAACATCCCGACAGCAGCCTGACAGATGCCTTCGTCGTTGACATAACGGTCATTTGGGCAATCGAGCTGAATGGTGAAACCGTCCGGATAGCCCGCCTCGGTCAGGAGTGCCTTGGCCGCCTCGATGTCGGTTTTTGACGCGCTGTCCATTTCTTCGTTCCAGCCATTTACAAATGGCGGTGCGATCATCCCTGCCGGGAAGGATTGTCCCCGCATAACCACTTGCTTGATGGCGTCACGGTTGATGGCCAGGTTCATCGCCCGGCGTACGCGTACATCGGCGAATGGGTTGGTGCCTTCGATGTTGTCGTTCACAAGGTCTTCGTCACCCATATTCATGCCGAAGAAAATGACCCGGTTTTGCGGCGCGGTGCGCACGTCCAGACCATCCGTTTCATCAACGCGCGCCAAGTCTTGCACCGGCACGTCCTGGATGAAATCAACCTCGCCTGACAACAAGGCCGCCACACGTGTCGCCGCATTCTGGATCGGGGTGTAGATGATCTCTGTCACATCGAGAGGATATTCATCGATGCCCCAATAATTCTCATTCAGCGTCAAGACGGTTTTGACATCGGGTTCGCGCGAAACCAGCTTATAGGGCCCGGTGCCGTTGGCATTTTTGGCCGCGTATGTGTCTTCACCGCCCTCGTAATCCTGCACTTTGACGGCATTGTTCGCCTCCGCCCATTCCTTGTCCATGATGAACATGTTGGTCAGGTTGTTGGGCATGATCGGGTTCGGGCCGCCGGTTTCAATTTCGACGGTGTAATCATCAACGGCGCGCACATCGACGACTGAGGCGAGCAGTTCTTTATAGTCGCTATCGGGTGACATGGACCGGTTCAGCGAAAAGATCACGTCATCCGCCGTGAATGCAGACCCATCATGGAAGGTCACACCTTCGCGCAGTTTGAAGACCCAGACATTGGGGTTTTCTTCCGACGGCGCCCATTCTGTTGCAAGTGCCGGGGTCATCTCACCTTCATGGTTGCGAATGATCAGCGGCTCCATGATCTGGTGCGCCAGAGTTGAAGTTGGCCCCTCGTTTTGAGCATGTGGATCGAGCGTCAGCGAGTCGCCAGCCCGCGCCCAGCGCAGCGTTTCGGCCGAGGTCGCCAATGTGGTCGTGGCCAACAAGGCCGCCGCCAATACGGTTACCGTTTTCATAATGCTTCTCCCAAGAATTTTGATTTTCTGAATTTATGTTTGCTGCCTGCGCGGCGAATTGCAAGTGGTTAGAACCTGTCTTTGCGCGCGCGTATTTCGGTAAAAACCTCGGCATCGCTCGCCTGCATCATGCCAAGATGGGCCCGGATGTCCGGGTCGTCCGGGCGCAAAAACGGGTTTGTCGCCAGTTCAGTCGCTAAATCTGTTGGCACGGTCGGCTCGCCCGCCGCGCGCATCATGCGGACGCGGCCAATCTGTGCCTTTAGCGCGGGATTGTCAGGGTCCACACTGAGCGCAAATTCAGCATTGGCCAGCGTATATTCATGCGCGCAATAGATCACGGTGTTCGGCGGTAGCGCCATCAGCTTTTGCAGGCTCGCCCACATCATTGGCCCATCGCCTTCAAAGAGCCGCCCACACCCCAGCACAAACAGGCTGTCACCTGTAAATACCGTCGCCGCAGCAGGGATATGGTAGTTCAGCATGTCCAGCGTGTGGCCGGGCGTGTGGATCAACTGAACTTTCTGACCCGCAAATTCGAAGCTGTCGCCGCCCGCAACAACACGGTCAACACCTTTGATCCCATCAGGGCCGGTCACTTTGCACCCTGTCGCTGCTTTGACTTCGGCCAAACCGTCAACATGATCCCAGTGATGATGCGTGATCCACAACTCCGACAATTGCCAACCTGTCGCCGCAAGCGCATCCATAATCGCGCCTGCATCACCTGCATCTATGCAGGCGGTTTGACCGCTATCTGGATCATGCACCAAGACGCCGTAATTGTCCGAATTATAGCTGAACTGCTGGAATTTCAGAGCCATGGCCCCTCCGCTTCAAAACTGATTTGGGCGCAAGGTCGCACGGCGCAGACGTGGAAGCAATCAGCCGGAAACCGTGCGCTTTTCCGCACATAGGTAAGCACAATTACGACCGCAGAAATATTTTCAATAATTAATTCAGCTAGTTAGATGAAAAATCACAAAAACCGGAGGTCGGCTGTTGAACAAACCCTGTAGGCGAATAACACTTCAAGGCATAATTTATGTTTGCCCATAAGGGCATATCTGGGAGGACCTCATGAATAAATATTTGACCACAGCCTGTGGTGTCGCTTTGTCCGTCGCTTTCGTCACGGAAGCTGCTGCAACAGAATGGAATGTCTCCGTTTGGGGCAAGCGCCGCGCCTTTACTGAGCATGTCGAAAAGCTTGCAGAATTGGTTTCTGAGAAAACCGGCGGCGAGTTCACAATGAACATTTCCTATGGTGGCCTGTCGAAAAACCGCGAAAACCTCGACGGCATTTCCATTGGCGCATTTGAAATGGCGCAGTTCTGCGCGGGCTACCACCGCGACAAAAACCGCGTTGTGACCGTGCTTGAGTTGCCATTCCTTGGTGTTTCCAACCTTGAGGAAGAGGTTGCTGTCTCGAAAGCCGTTTACGCGCACCCTGCCGCGACAGAAGAAATGGCGCAGTGGAACGCCAAGCTGCTGATGACTTCCCCAATGCCGCAATACAACCTGGTAGGCACCGGTGATCCACGTGCCACACTGGCCGACATGGAAGGCATGCGGGTTCGCGCAACAGGCGGTTTGGGCAAAGCCTTTGAAGCGGTTGGCGCCGTTCCAACATCGGTAACGGCAACCGAAGCTTACCAAGCCATGGAGTCGGGCGTTGTCGACACAGTAGCATTTGCTCAGCACGCGCATCTATCCTTTGGCACGATCAACCAGGCCGACTGGTGGACAGCAAACTTGAACCCCGGCACCGTAAACTGCCCGGTTGTTGTCAATATCGACGCCTATGAAAGCCTGAGCGACGCCGAGCGTGAAGCGCTGGATAGCTCGGTCGATGAGGCACTGGACCACTATCTGGCAAACTATGCCGAGCTGCTCGAAAAGTGGGATGGCGTCTTGGCGGAAAAAGGCGTGCAAAAGGTTGAGATCGACCAAGCCGTGTTGGACGAGTTCCGCACAATTGCTGCAGACCCGGCCCGTGAAGCTTGGATCGCTGAAATGGAAGCCCAGGGCATGCCAGGTCAAGAGCTCTATGATCTTGTGATTAAGACGCTCAACGATCACCGCGGCAGCTAAGCTGTTGATTTAAGATTGCCGCGCCCCTTTTTCTGAGGGGCGCGGCCTTTTTCCATTTGGGGGGCTCACCGATGGCAGGTTCATCCGCCGTGCTGGAAGATTCCAGCCTATTGTCACGACTGGACCGCGCGTTGCTACCGATTGAGCGTATCATGGCGCTTATCTCGGGCCTTGCGGTTTTTTCATTGATGTTCTTGGCCGCCTATTCGGTCACCGGGCGCAAATTCTTCGCCTCCCCCATGATGGGTTATGTCGACTATATCGAGGCCGCGATGCCGATCATCGCGATCATGGGCGTATCCTACGTGCAGCGCGACGGCAGCCATATCCGTATGGACATGCTGGTTGGGGCGCTGAGTGGGCGCATTTTGTGGTTTTTCGAGCTGGTCTCCATCCTCTTAATCTTATTGCTGATTTTGGCCCTTACCTATGGCGCATGGGAACATTTCGACCGTTCCTTTGATTGCGCGCGCCCTTTGTGCAGCCGCGATAGCTCAATCGATGTGGGTATTCCGATCTGGCCCAGCAAATTGGTCGTGCCGATTGCCTTCGGCGTGCTTGTCCTGCGCCTTTTGCTGCAGGCCTGGGGCTACACGCGCGCGCTGATCAAAGGGTTGGAAAACCCTGTAGCGGTGCCGCTCACACTGTCTGTCGCAGAACAGGCGCGTCTGGAAGCTGAATCACTCGAAGGGTCTGATTGATGGAACCGATCACAATTGGCCTATGGGTCTCCGGCGGGATGCTGGTGTTCGTTATTTTGGGCATGCGTGTTGCCTTTGCCGCCGGGCTTGCCGGGTTTGTTGGCCTTTGCTGGCTGCGCTGGAACGGGTTCGACTATGACCCGGAACGGTTTTGGAAAGCCATAGAGATCAGCGTCAAGATTGCAGGCCTGACCCCGCATTCGAAAGTCTCGGCGCAGGTACTGAGCCTGATTCCGGTCTTCATCATGATCGGTTATCTGGCCTACCATGCCAAGCTGACGACCGCGCTGTTTGAGGCCTGTAAGCGCTGGTTTGCGTGGGTGCCGGGCGGTTTGGCTGTGTCGACCGTTTTTGCGACAGCGGGCTTTGCCGCAGTATCGGGTGCGTCGGTGGCCACGGCTGCTGTGTTTGCCCGGATTGCGATCCCAGAAATGCTAAAAGTTGGCTACAACAAACAATTCGCGGCCGGTGTTGTCGCGGCTGGCGGCACTTTGGCGTCGCTCATTCCGCCATCGGCAATTCTGGTGATCTACGCGATCATCGTTGAACAAGACGTCGGCAAATTGCTTCTGGCGGGCTTCATCCCCGGCGCGTTTTCGGCAGTCGTCTATGCGGGTCTGATCATCGGCATGGCGGTGATGTTCAAGACCGTGGGCCCGCCTGTAACCGGCTTCACATGGAAGCAGCGCTTTGAAAGCTTGCCGCCTGCCCTGCCCATTGTGGCCGTCGTCGTGATCATCATCTTCTTCGTCTACAACCCGTTCGGTGATGCCTGGGGCACGCCGACCGAGGGCGGCGCAGTGGGCGCGTTCATCGTCTTCCTGATGGCTTTGTACAAAGGCATGCGCTGGGCCAAGCTGAAAGAGGCCCTGCTGGAGACGGCCAAGCTGACGGTGATGATCTTCTCGATCATCTGGGGCGTGTTGATCTATGTGCGCTTCCTGGGCTTCGCCGAGTTGCCAGACGCGTTTGCGGCGTGGATCACCTCGCTGGAGATGTCGCCGATGCTGATCCTGATCTGCATCCTGCTGGCCTACGCGGTTCTGGGCATGTTCATGGACGCCATTGGAATGCTTTTGCTGACCTTGCCCGTGGTCTACCCGGCGGTGATGGCGCTGAATGGCGGTGAAACTGTAGCTGCCGCGGACAGTGCGTTCGGCATGTCGGGCACAATGTGCGCGATCTGGTTCGGGATATTGGTGGTGAAGATGGCGGAGTTCTGCCTGATCACGCCCCCCATCGGGCTGAACTGCTTTGTTGTCGCCGGCGTGCGCGACGATCTGACGGTGCAAGATGTGTTCAAGGGTGTGACCCCGTTCTTCATCGCAGACGGGATCACGATTGCATTGCTCGTCGCTTTTCCCGGAATCGTGTTGTGGCTGCCGTCGCTTGTGTGACGGCAGGCATGCCAATTTGAGTATTTCTGACAGAACGAAGCAGCGGCGTCATGCCTTTGTAACCTATGGCGTGACCTTGTAGAGCGCTCCATTTTCAACCGAGAGGAACCAGATTGCGCCATCTGGCCCTTCAACGATGTCGCGAACGCGCCCGGTTTCTCTGCTTGAAAGCTGCTCCACCTCATCAAGGTCTTCGCCAGATAACCGGGAAATATAGTCGAACTTGAGCGATCCGACAAAGATGTCGCCCTCCCATTCCGGCCAAAGCGCGCCGGAATAGATCATCATCCCCGATGGCGCGATAGAGGGGTCCCAGTAGTGCTGCGGTTGCTCCATCCCGACCTTTTCCGTCCCTTCCCCAATCTTGTCGCCTGAATAATGCCGCCCGTAGCTGATCACAGGCCAGCCGTAATTAGCGCCTGGAGTAATCTTGTTGACCTCGTCGCCGCCGCGCGCTCCGTGCTCGACGACCCAAAGGTTGCCTTGCAGATCAAGCGCCGCACCTTGCGGGTTGCGGTGACCGTAGGAATAAATAGCTGGCTCTGCCTCAGCAACACCTACCAACGGGTTGTCCTCGGGCACCAATCCCGTGCGGTTCAAGCGGATCACTGCACCATTGTGGTTGGTCAGTTCTTGAGCCGACGGCCTGTCGCCGCGATCACCTGTCGTCAGGTAAATATGACCATCCAATCCCTCAACAATCCGGGAACCGAAATGTCGTCCCTCGCCTGGGTGCGGCGCCATTTGCCAGAGCTTTTTGAAACCATCAAAGCCAGTGCCGTCGGCGTTCAAACGACCAACACCCAGCGCCGTTCCAACGCCGCCGGCTTCTTGCGCAACATAGGAAAGAAAAACCTCCCTGCTTTGAGCAAAATCACGCGGGATCATGACATCGAGTAACCCGCCCTGCCCGTCAGCGACCACCTCGGGCACACCGCTGAGAGAGACGCGGGAGCCACCTGGGCGCAGATGAATAACTGCACCGTCGCGCTCAGTAACGAGAACACCACCGTTCGGCAGATGGCCAATACCCCAGGGTTCATCAAAATCACCGGCAATCTGTGTCACCATCAAGGACCCTTGGGTGCTGTCCATAGCAAGTGCTGGGAACGCGCCCGCAGCGGCGATGGTTGCGAAAATCAAAGGTATCCGGGTCATAGCGTGCTCCTGCGTGTTGGCTAACTGAGGACTTAGTGCGAATGAAGAGAACAAAAACCACTGTAAACGTCTCGTGAACAGTGAATTTCACCGCCGCTTGACCCTATGTTGGGCTTTCCAAGTGGCTGGCTTCGTCCTAGATTATTCGCCATTAAAGACCACTCAAGGTCTAACTGGGAGAGAGAGAATGAAAAAACTGCTACTTGCGAGTACCGCAACGGCAATGATGGTAAACGGCGCATTCGCTGACGGCCACGCAAATGACATCAAACTGGGCGTTATGCTGGGCTTTACGGGTCCTGCTGAATCGCTGGCCCCTGACATGGCCGCAGGCGCGGAGGCCGCAATGGCCGAAGTCACTGAGGGCGGTATGCTGATGGACGGTGCGAAAGTGACGCCGGTGCGCGGCGACTCTACATGTATCGACGCAACCGCTGCTACGGCTGTAGCTGAACGCCTTGTGACGTCTGACGGTGTATCCGGCATCGTCGGCGCGCTGTGTTCCGGCGCGACTGGTGCGGCCTTCGCCAACGTTGCCTTGGCAAACGGCATGGTGATGATTTCGCCTTCGGCCACATCGCCTGCATTGTCGACGATCGAAGACAACGACCTGTTCTTCCGCACCGCACCGTCGGATGCGCGCCAAGGCGTCGTGATGACCGAAGTTCTGATGGAGCAAGGCATCAAGGAAGTCGCAGTAACCTTCACCAACAATGATTATGGCAAAGGTCTGGCCGACAGCTTTGAGGCTGCATTTACAGCGGCGGGTGGCACAGTAACGATCAACGCAGCCCATGAAGATGGTAAAGCGGACTATTCGGCTGAGGTCGGCGCATTGGCATCTGCGGGCGGCGAGCGTCTGGTTGTCGCGGGCTACATTGACCAAGGTGGGCCGGGCATCATCCAAGCGGCACTGGACACAGGCGCGTTCGACACGTTCCACTTGCCAGACGGTATGATCGGCGACTCGCTGGAAGCACGTTTTGGCGACCAAATCGAAGGCTCGACCGGTCAGGTACCGGGCTCAGACGGCCCCGGTGCTTCGAAACTGGCGGCCATCGGCGAAGCTGGCGGCTTTAACGGCTCAGGCCCGTTTGCTGCAGAAAGCTATGACGCAGCGGCACTGATCATGCTGGCGATGCAGGCAGCAGGCTCCACCGACCCGGCGGAATACAAAGGCAAGGTCATGGATGTGGCAAACGCGCCGGGCGAAAAAATCTACCCGGGCGAGCTGACCAAAGCTTTGGAAATCCTCAAGAATGGCGGCGAGGTAGATTTTGAAGGCGCATCGGCTGTTGAGCTGATTGGGCCGGGCGAATCTGCTGGCAACTACCGCCAGATCGAAGTCAAAGGCGGCAAGATCACAACGGTTCAATACCGCTGATCTGACCGACTGACGCGTAAAAGCAGCCCGGATGCGACATGTGCACCGGGCTGTTTTTTGAGGGGACGCTCCTATGATTGAAGTGCAGGACTTGCACAAGCATTTCGGTGGATTCCACGCCGTTGACGGGTCGAGCTTGCGCATCGAGACCGGCTCCATCACCGGGTTGATCGGGCCTAACGGGGCGGGAAAAACCACGCTGTTCAACGTCATCGCGGGCGTGTTGGAGCCGACCTCGGGCAAGGTTTTTATGGACGGCGAGGACATCACAGGCCTGCCGCCGCATACGCTTTTCGGCAAAGGGCTGTTGCGCACGTTTCAAATTGCGCATGAGTTCCATTCGATGACCCTGCGCGAAAACCTGATGATGGTCCCGGGCGGGCAATCAGGCGAAAAGCTGTGGAACACTTGGTTTGGGCGCAAACGCATCGCAGATGAAGAACGCGCCCTCGCCGCCAAGGCCGATGAGGTGCTGGAGTTTCTGACGATTGACCACATCTCAGACGAACGGGCGGGCAACATTTCCGGCGGGCAAAAGAAGTTGTTGGAGCTGGGCCGCACCATGATGGTCGACGCAAAGATCGTCTTCCTTGATGAGGTGGGCGCGGGCGTGAACCGCACACTGCTGAGCACCATCGGCGACGCGATCCTGCGGCTCAACAAGGAGCGTGGCTACACGTTCTGCGTGATCGAGCATGACATGGATTTCATCGGCCGACTTTGCGACCCCGTTATCTGCATGGCGGAAGGCCGCGTTTTGGCGCAAGGCACGCTGGATGAAATCAAGGCCAATGAGCAGGTGATCGAGGCCTATTTGGGCACGGGCTTGAAGAATAAAGAGAAAACAGCATGAGCGAGCCGGTCCTAATTGGCGACACAATGTCGGGCGGCTATGGTCAAGGTCCCGATATTTTGCACGACTGCACGATTGCTGTCGACAAGGGTGAGATCGCGGTGATCGTGGGCCCAAATGGCGCGGGCAAATCAACGGCGATGAAAGCCGTTTTTGGCATGCTCGATGTCCGGCAAGGCGCGGTGCGGCTGTTTGGCGAAGACATCACCAAACTCAGCCCGCAAGCGCGCGTTGCTAAGGGCATGGCTTTCGTTCCGCAGACATCAAATATTTTCACCTCAATGAGCGTCGAGGAAAACCTGGAAATGGGCGGTTTCCTGCGCCGCGACGACCTGCGCAAAACGATTGATGAGATTTACGCGCTGTTTCCGATCCTGGGCGAGAAACGCAATCAGGCGGCGGGTGAGTTATCGGGTGGACAACGCCAACAAGTGGCCGTCGGTCGTGCGCTGATGACCCAGCCGCAGGTCTTGATGCTTGATGAACCGACCGCGGGTGTTTCACCGATTGTGATGGATGAACTGTTTGACCGCATTATCGAGGTTGCGCGCACTGGCATTTCTATTCTGATGGTCGAACAAAACGCGCGCCAAGCGCTTGAAATCGCGGATAAAGGCTATGTGCTTGTGCAAGGCCGCAACCGTTTCACGGATACCGGGCAAGCGCTTTTGGCCGACCCTGATGTCCGCAAGTCTTTCTTAGGAGGTTAACCATGAAAAAGTATCTACTTCTGGCCACGGTGATGGCTGCATCCCCCGCTTTGGCGGAAACCTGCACATTCACCACTGAGTGTTACGAGGGCGAGGCCTGCGCCGACACCAACTACAGCGTCGAAATCGACTTTGAAAACGCCAACATAATCACACCGGCAGAAACGATCCCGGTCAATATAGGCGGCTCCCCAACATTGAACGTTTTCGCGGGCTTTACGCAAAGCGCCTTTCACACTTTGACGCGGGAGAAAAATGGTCAGGCGCGATATTCGACGCATCTGTTTAGCGGCCCCGAAATGGTGAATTACATGGGCACCTGCAAATAATGGATTTCCTCAACGCTATTGTGGCTTTTGCCAATTTCGTGCTGATCCCCGGTACAGCTTACGGCGCACAATTGGCGTTGGGCGCGTTAGGCGTCACGCTCATCTACGGCATATTGCGGTTTTCTAACTTCGCGCATGGCGACACGATGGCCTTTGGAACCATGTTCGTGATCCTGATCACTTGGGGGTTTCAGAGCGCTGGTATCAGCGCTGGGCCACTGCCCACGGCTCTGTTTGCGCTGCCATTCGGGATCGCTGCCTGCGCGCTGTTTTTGCTGGGCACCGATCGCATGGTCTACCGTTTCTACAGACGCGAACGCGTCAAACCGGTGGTCTTCGTGATGGTGTCCTTGGGCGTGATGTTCATCATGAACGGGCTGGTCCGGCTCGTCATTGGCCCGGGCGATCAGCGCTTTGCCGATGGTGAGCGTTTCATCATTGGGGTGCGTGACTTCCGCGAAATGACCGGCCTACGCGAGGGGTTGGCGATAAAAACCACACAAGGCCTAACTGTCGTCACAGCAGTGATCGTCGTGGTGATCTTGTTCTGGTTTCTCAACAAAACCCGCACCGGAAAGTCCATGCGCGCTTTTTCGGACAATGAGGATTTGGCTCTGCTTTCCGGCATCAACCCCGAACGTGTGGTGATGTATACTTGGCTGATCGTAGCGGCGCTCGCGACCATTGCAGGCACGCTCTACGGGCTCGATAAAAGCTTCAAACCGTTCACCTATTTCCAGCTGCTACTGCCAATTTTTGCCGCCGCGATTGTGGGCGGGCTGGGCAGCCCGGTCGGTGCAATTGCAGGCGGGTTTGTCATCGCCTTTTCAGAAGTTGTGATTACCTACGCCTACAAGAAAGTCTTCGGCTACATTTTGCCTGAGGCGATGAAGCCCGACGGTTTGGCCCAACTTCTCAGCACGGACTACAAATTTGCGGTCAGCTTCGTGATCCTGATTGTCGTGCTGCTGTTCAAACCCACAGGGCTGTTCAAGGGGCAATCGGTATGAACCTACGCGCTATATTGCTGTTCGTCGCCATGGCCGGGCTGATCGTGTTCACGGGCATGACGTCATCGTGGAACTCAGCTTTGTTCATTCTGAATTTTGGACTGATCTCGGCCGTCATGGCATTGGGCGTGAACTTGCAATGGGGGCTCGCAGGGCTGTTCAATGTGGGCATCATGGGCTTCACGGCTTTGGGCGGTCTGGCCGTCGTGCTGACATCTATGCCGCCCGTGACGGAGGCATGGCGCGCCGGAGGGCTGGGCGTGATCGCAGGTTTGACCTTGGGCGCATTGACGCTGGCCGCCGTGATCTTCACGCGATCCAAGATGGCTATGGGAAATAAGCGCGCACTAGTGACATGGGTGATCCTGGGCATCGGCTTTGTGCTTTATCGTGGGGTGTTTGATAGCGGCGTCGCCGCCGTTGAAGCCGTAAATCCAGCCGGAACCGGCTATCTTGGCGGATTGGGCCTGCCTGTGATCCTGTCATGGCCCGTGGGCGGACTTCTGGCCGCGGGCGCTGCATGGATCATCGGGAAGACCGCACTGGGATTGCGATCCGACTACCTTGCAATTGCAACACTGGGCATTGCGGAAATCATCATCTTTATCCTGAAGAACGAAGACTGGCTCGCGCGCGGAGTCAAAAACGTGGTCGGCCTGCCCCGCCCTGTTCCTTATGAAATCGATCTGCAAAACAACGCGGGCTTCGTCGAACGCGCGACAGGGTTCGGTTTGGAGCCCGCAATTGCGTCTTCTCTCTACGTGAAGCTCAGCTATTCGTTGCTGTTCACCGCCGTTTTGATCCTTTTGTTGGTGCTGTCACAGCTTGCGCTCAGCTCGCCCTGGGGCCGGATGATGCGTGCGATCCGCGACAATGAGGTCGCCGCGGAAGCAATGGGCAAAGACGTCACCGCCCGGCATTTGCAGGTCTTTATCCTCGGGTCCGCGATTTGCGGGATCGCGGGCGCTATGCTGACCACATTGGACGGACAACTGACACCCACCAGCTATCAGCCGCTGCGCTTTACCTTCCTGATTTGGGTCATGGTGATCGTCGGTGGGTCGGGCAATAATTATGGCGCCGTTCTGGGGGGGCTGCTTGTGGCGTTCCTCTGGGTGCAGGTCGAAGTGTACGGCCAAGCCTTTATGGAGCTGGTCACGGCCGGCATGACCGATGGCTACTGGCTGAAAGATCACCTGCTGGATAGCACCGCGCATATGCGGTTGCTAACGATGGGGGTCATTTTGCTGTTGGTGCTGAGGTTCAGTCCGCGCGGGCTCATCCCCGAGAAATGATGGAATTCTACCCGTTTGATTTTGAAACTGAGGTCACGATCCGCGACTTCGGCAAATACCACTATGTCTGCGTCAACCTACCAGCCGAAATGGAAGCCGCCCTTCCCTTTGGCGCACATCCTCGCCTGCGCGTGAAAGGCGAGATGGCGGGTTTCGATTTTGAGGGCGCATGGCAGCCGCAAAAAGGCGGGCCGAGGTGGTTAATGATCCCGAAGGACATCCAGAAAGCCGCCGGTTTGAACATTGGCGACAGGCTGCGCGTGGCCTTCGGCGTGGCAGATCAGAACGCTGTGTCAGAGCCGCCCGAGCTGGTCGACGCGCTCAATGAGGACCCGGAAATGCGGGAGGTGTGGGATGCGCTGACGCCCGGCAAAAGGCGCGGATTGTGCTACACGGTCGAGAAAGCAAAGGCGCACAGCACGAAACAAAAGCGGATCGCAGAAATTTTTGATATGCTGTCTGAATGATCGCGCCCGGCCAAACTTCTGGAGAAGTCTCATGTCTATGATCGCAACTATTCTGATCGCCCTGATCGCGCTGCTGCACATCTACATCATGTGGTTTGAGATGTTCGCCTGGACCTCACGTGGCCCGAAAATCTTCAGGAGCTTTCCGAAGGACCTTTTCGAACCGACGAAATCCATGGCCGCGAACCAAGGCCTTTATAATGGCTTCTTGGCCGCAGGTCTCATCTGGTCGCTTCTGATTGGCGACCCCGTTTGGGCATCAAATGTCGCAATCTTTTTCTTGCTTTGCGTCGCAGTTGCAGGGGCTTACGGCGCGGCGACGGCCTCTCGACGCATCTTGTTTGTGCAAACCGTTCCGGCAATCTTGGCACTTGCGGCGCTTTACGTTTTCTAAGCGCGCAGCTTCACACCTTTCGGATCGAAAGGTGGCTCCGCCAAGACGACACCACGATGCGGGCGGCCAAGGATCATCACATCGACCTCGGCACCCGGCACGACATCTTTCAAAAACCCAAGCGCGAGCGATTTGTTGACCGTATACCCGTAGGTCCCAGAACTCACGCGGCCCACGGGTGTCCCATCTGGTAAGAAAATCGGCTCCCCGCCCGTTGCGTCCGCCTGGTCGACCTCAAGCACTTCAACAATCGACAATTGCTCTCGCGGCGCGTTGTCTTTCAAACCAAGATAGGCATCTTTGTTGAGGAAGTCT
Source organism: Litoreibacter sp. JB4-2 (assembly GCF_055693445.1). Classification (NCBI taxonomy): domain Bacteria; kingdom Pseudomonadati; phylum Pseudomonadota; class Alphaproteobacteria; order Rhodobacterales; family Roseobacteraceae; genus Litoreibacter; species Litoreibacter sp. JB4-2. The sequence goes on along the minus strand of NZ_CM146334.1, from coordinate 376,277 downwards.
TTTTCGAGCTTAATCAAACGATCCAGCCCGACTTCCTGCGGCCAATATTCGGGCGAATATTCTCGGCTCCACGATCCATAGCCCTTTTCAACCCTCAGCGACATGAGCGCGCGCGACCCAACGGGCCCAGCGCCGACTTCTTTGCCCGCCTCTATCAATGCTTTGTAGAGCCGGGATTGATCCTCGGTTCTGCAATGCAGTTCCCATCCCAAGTCACCAGTGAAGGACACGCGCAGCGCGACAAGATCAACACCCGCGAGGGTTATTTTCTGGCTTCGCATGAAGGGAAAATCTTCCGTCGCCAAGCTCGCATTGGTGAGGCGTTCTAGCAGCGCTCGGCTTTTCGGACCCGCAACGTTGAAGCCGCACATAGCCTCTGTCTGGCTTTCAAAGCTGACAGCCCCCGGCCGCGCAACCGCGTTGAAGAACCGCAGGTGATACCGCTCCGCCATGCCGGACCCGATGATCAGAAAGTCCTCATCTGCCAGTTTGGTGACGGTAAAGTCCCCAGCAATGCCGCCACGCACCCCAATCAGTGGCGTCAAGCAGGACCGACCCACCGCCTTTGGCATGTTGTTGGCAAAGACGCTATCCAGCCAATCAGAGGCACCTGCCCCGCGCACCCGGTATTTGGCGAAATTCGAGATGTCGATGATACCGGCGGCATCACGCAACATGCGGCATTCGGTACCAACCGGCTCGAACCAGTTTTGACGCGTAAATCCGTTGGTGTCTTCGGTGCCCCGGGTGTCGGAAAACCAAAGCGGATGTTCCCAACCGTAATTCAGGCCAAAGACCGCGCCCATATCGCGCTGCGTTTCATAGACAGGTCGCGTTCGCGCAGGCCGCCCGGCGGAGCGTTCCTCATTCGGGAAATGAATTGAAAACCGATTGGCATATTGATCGCCGACGCGCGCTTTGGTGAATTTTTTGTCAGCCCACGCACCGAACCGCGCCATATCCCACGGGAACATATCAAGATTCGGCTCGCCTGTGACAATCCATTCTGCTGTCAGGCTGCCAAGGCCGCCGGATTGCGAAAAGCCCGGAATGATGCCGTTGCAACAAAAATACCCTTTCAACTCTGGCACCGGTCCGAAAAGTGCATTGCTATCGGGTGACCAGATCATCGGGCCGTTGATCACCCGTTTGATACCCGCTGTTCCCACAACTGGCACGCGGTCTATGGCGCGCATCATGTTGGGTTCAATCCGTTCCAGATCGTCGGCGAACAGCTCATGGCCGAAGCCTTGCGGGGTGCCGTCCTCAGCCCAGAACCGCAAGTCTTTCTCATAGGCCCCCACCAACAGGCCCTGCCCTTCTTGGCGCAGGTAGTATTCCCCATCGCGGTCTGCGACCGAGGGCAAGCGTTGAGACATAGCATCAATTTCTGGGATCGTTTCAGTCACGAAGTACTGGTGCTCTGTCGGTTGCAACGGCAGATCAATCCCGGCCAATGCCGCGACCTCGCGCCCCCAAAGCCCGGCGGCGTTGACTACGACGGGTGTCACAATGTCGCCCTTCGGCGTTTTCACCACCCAGGTTCCGTCTGATTGCTGATCCGTCGCAGTGACAGGCGTAAAACGGTAGATCTCCGCACCGTTCTGGCGCGCGCCAGTGGCATAGGCGTTGGTCACACCCGATGGGTCAACATTCCCGCCGGAGGGTTCATACATGATGCAGCGAATACCGTCATAATTGACCAGCGGGTGCAGGCGTTCGGCCTCGTCGCGGGTTACCTCATAGAAGTTGAGGCCGTAGTATTTCGCTTTGGCGGCTTGCAGGCGCAGCTGATGTTCGCGTGCCTCAGTTTGCGCCAAGTAAAGCGAGCCGGGCTGGAAAACACCGCAGCTTTGCCCCGTCTCGGCCTCCAATCTATTGTACAGATCCATTGTGTAATTTTGAATCCGCGTGATGTTGTTGTTGTCATGCAACCCGTGAATATTCGCCGCCGCATGCCAGGTGGAGCCGGAGGTCAATTCATCGCGTTCCAGAAGAACAACATCGGTCCAACCAAGCTTGGTCAGATGGTACAGGATCGAACATCCAATCACCCCGCCCCCGATGACTACCGCCTGTGCGTGGGTCTTCACTTTGCCGTCCTTTGAATTGCGCTGCCCCACTTCACGTTACGCGCGCGCGGCTATGCAATCCTTTTCGCAAGCCGACAAAAGCTTTCCTCACCGCGACATTGCTGCCAGTCTTGCCCAAAATGGGAGACAACAATGCCAAGTTTCAAAGAAAAGCTTAGAGGGACCGACAAATTAACAATGCATATGTGCACGATCCCGTCTGCGGCAGTCACGCAAGCCATGGCTGCGGCGGGCGCAGATGCAGTATTCATCGACCTTGAACACGGCGCGGTCGACTATGAAAGCGCACATGCAATGATCGCCGCAACCACCGGCACTGACTGTGCGCCCTTTGTACGGATCGCGGAAAACACAGCTCCGCTGACCAAGCGCGCATTGGATTTGGGCGCGGAAGGCATTGTGTTCCCGCTTATCCGCACAGCGCAGGATGCAAAGCAAGCCGTCGCGAATATGCGCTACCCGCCCAACGGCACACGCGGCTTTGGACCTTTTTTAGCGCAAGCCCGTTGGCAAACCGGGTTAATGGCCTACCGAGAAACGATTGAGCCCGATCTGTGTTGCGTCTTGCTTGTCGAAACGAAGGACGCTGTTGAAAATATCGACGCAATCTGTGCGGTCGAGGGGATTGATCTGCTCGTACCCGCGCCGTTTGATCTTTCGACGGATTTGGGCATCTCTGGTCAATTCGACCATCCTGACTTTGTCGCCGCAGTCTCAAAAATTGAAGCCGCCGCAAAGAAGGCAAAGCTGCCGCTGGGCGGCATAGGACTGCAAAAGTCGCAGGCAAGTGCGTTGTTTGCGCGCGGCTACCGGGTCATCGCAGGTGTTGACGTGTTGTGGTTGCAACAGTCTGTGGCGGAGGCGCAAAGCTGGGTCAAAGATACGACAGGTTAGGTCGTTTTCTGACTTGATGTGACCCCTGTCTCGCGTGAAAAATTTACGCAAGCCAAAGGGAATGTATACCAATGAATACCACTACTCGGGTCGCTGTGATTGGCGGCGGCGTTGTCGGCTGCTCCGTCTTGTATCACCTGACCAAGCTGGGTTGGTCGGACGTGATGTTGATCGAACGCTCCGAGTTAACGTCAGGATCGACCTGGCATGCTGCAGGCGGGTTTCATACGCTCAATGGTGACACCAACATGGCGGCCCTTCAGGGCTACACCATTCGCCTGTACAAAGAACTTGAAGCCATCACGGGCATGTCGTGTGGGCTGCACCACGTAGGCGGGATCACCCTGGCTGACAACAAAGACCGGTTTGACATGCTCGTCGCGGAACGCGCCAAACACCGCTACATGGGGCTGGAGACACAAATTGTAAGCCCTGCGGAGATCGCAAAGATCGCCCCCGTGACCAATCTCGACGGTATTGTCGGTGGGTTATACGACCCGCTTGATGGCCACCTGGATCCATCCGGGACCACACACGCCTATGCCAAGGCCGCACGTATGGGCGGTGCCACGATTGAAACGCATTGCATGGTACGTGAGACCAACCAGCGCCCTGATGGCAGCTGGGATGTGGTCACCGACAAGGGCACAATCCATGCTGAACATGTCGTCAATGCCGGCGGTCTTTGGGCACGAGAAGTCGGCGCAATGGCGGGCGTGTATCTGCCGTTGCACCCAATGCAACACCAGTATCTGGTGACCGAAGATATCGCCGAAATCTACGAGCGTGACACAGAGCATCCACATGTCATGGACCCGGCAGGCGAAAGCTATCTGCGCCAGGAAGGCCGCGGGTTGTGCATCGGGTTCTATGAACAGCCTTGTGAACCTTGGGCCGTCGATGGCACCCCTTGGGATTTTGGCCACGAGCTGCTTCCCGACAACTTGGACAAAATAGAAGACAGCGTGGCTTTTGCCTATAAGCGCTTTCCAGTCCTCGAACGCGCCGGTATTAAATCGGTGATCCACGGGCCCTTCACCTTCGCACCGGACGGCAACCCATTGGTCGGTCCGGTACCCGGTATGCGTAACTATTGGTCGGCTTGCGGGGTGATGGCCGGGTTCAGCCAGGGCGGCGGCGTTGGGTTGATGCTGGCGCAATGGATGATCGAAGGCGAATGCGAGCGCGATACATTCGCCATGGATGTCGCCCGTTTCGGTGACTGGATCACGCCGGGCTACACGCGTCCCAAAGTTGTTGAGAACTACCAGCGCCGTTTCTCGATCAGCTATCCGAATGAAGAGCTACCAGCCGCCCGCCCTCACGCCACGACGCCAATGTATGACATCTTTTCAGGCATGGGTGCAGTCTGGGGGCAGCAATATGGGTTGGAGGTCGTCAATTATTTCGCCACCGACGATGAGCCCCGTATTGAAGAGCCGAGCTTCCGCCGCTCTAACGCCTTCGCCGCAACCGCGCGCGAGGTCAAAGCCGTGCGCGAAGCGGCAGGCATCAACGAGGTGCAAAATTTCGGAAAATACCGCGTCACTGGTCCGCAGGCGCACGACTGGCTGGATGTGGTCATGGCAGGCCGTATTCCAACCGAAGGCCGCCTGTCCCTGACGCCCATGCTGTCCGAGAAAAGCCGGTTGATCGGCGACTTCACCGTTTCGTGCCTCGGCCCGGAAGAGTTCCAATTGACAGCGAGCTACGGCGCCCAAGCCTATCACATGCGTTGGTTTGAAAGACGCGCAGACGAAGGTGTTCACATCGAAAACGTCTCAGACCGACTGACCGGATTTCAGGTCGCAGGTCCAAAGTCGCGCGACATCGTGCAGGCCTGCACCCGCTCTGATCTGTCCGAAATGCGCTTCATGGATGTACGTCGCATGACGATTGGGGCGGTCGACTGTATCGTTCAACGCCTCAGCTACACTGGTGACTTAGGGTTTGAGATCTATTGCGACCCGATGCATCAGCGTGCGCTTTGGTCCGTTTTGTGGGCGGCGGGCGCGCCCTTGGGAATGACACCATTCGGCATGCGCGCAATGATGAGCTTGCGCCTCGACAAGTTCTTCGGCTCTTGGCTGTCAGAATTTTCGCCTGATTACACCGCAGCCGAAACGGGCATGGACCGTTTCATTTCCTTCAAGAAAGACGCGCCTTTTATCGGTCGCAACGCGGCCGAGGTCGAACGCGAAACACCACCAGCACGCAAGCTTTGCGCGTTCATTGTTGAGGCCGATGATGCTGACGTCACAGCCTATGAACCGATCTTCATCGACAGCGACGTCGTGGGGTTCTGCACGTCAGGAGGTTTCTCGCATCATGCAGGCGTCTCTGTGGCGCAAGGGTTCGTGCCGCGCGAAAAAGCGGTTCCGGGGTTAGAGGTCGAAATCGAAATATTGGGGCAAATGCGCAAGGCGGTACTGGTTGCTGAGCCGCTGTTTGACCCGGACGGCGCACGCATGCGGGGTTGAGGGGGCGATTCAAACAAATGTAAGAAGGGGGCTAGCCCCCTCGGAACTTGCGTTCCTAACCCCCAGAATATTTTTGAAACAATGAAGGAAGAGCGGTGCGGCTAGCTTATTCCAGCTCTTCCACAATCACCAGATCGCGCTCGGATGCGTTTTTGGCGAAGCTGAGCGCTTTTTGGTACCCGTCCGAGTTATAACAATCATGCGCAGCTTGCAGGCTCGGGAACCGCGCGACCACGTTGCGGGCGCGGTCATTGCCTTCAAGCTGTTCATAGGCGCCGTTACGCACGATGAACATTCCCCCAAACTGCGGGATCACCTCCGTCGCAAGTGCTGCATACTTCATGTAGCTGTCTTGATCCGTCACCTTTACATGGGCGATCCAAAGCGCTGATGGCATAGTCTATCCTCCGATGATTTTTTCTGCAGCCGCAATCGCGGCATCGGCATTAGACGCATCAGCGCCGCCGCCTTGTGCCATATCCGCTCTGCCGCCGCCGCCTTTGCCACCGAGCTCGATCACGGCGGCCTTAACCAAGTCGACGGCCGACAGTGTGTCTGTCAAATCAGACGTGACACCAGCGGCCACGGCCGCTTTGCCGCCCGTGTCCGCGATCAACAACACCGCGCCCGAGCCCATGCGAGTTTTATGCTCATCAATCAAGCCGGGCAGGTCTTTGCCGCTGACACCTTGCAACGCCTGCGCGAAGAACTTGAGGCCACCGATTTCTTTGTCCGCAACCTCAGCAGCACCGCCGCCCATAGCAACCTCGCGCCGAAGTTGCGCGATTTCGTTCTGAAGCGCTTTGCGTTCTTCTTGCAGCGCTTTGACCCGGTCCGCGACCTCCTCGGGGCGGGCCTTCAATGCCAAAGCCACCTGGCCCAAACGCTGGTCCTGCGCGCGCAAGTAATCCATCGCTGCCTGGCCAGTCAAAGCCTCGATCCGGCGCACACCTGACGACGATGCGCTGTCACCCAATGCCACAAACGCCCCGATATCGCCGGTTTGGCGCACATGTGTCCCGCCGCATAGCTCCAGCGAATAGGTCTGGCCGTCACTGCCTTTGCCTGTATCCGCTGCGCCCATGGACACGACACGCACCTCATCGCCGTATTTCTCACCAAACAACGCCTGAGCCCCAATCGCACGTGCATCGTCTGGCGTCATAATCCGTGTTTCAACAGCTGTGTTCTGGCGGATAAAAGCGTTCACCTCTGCTTCAACTTGGCTCAGCTCGCTTGGGTTCAGTGCGCTGTTGTGGCTGAAATCAAACCTCAACCGGTCCGGCGCATTGAGCGATCCGCGCTGCGCCACATGCTCACCCAGCGCGTTGCGCAGGGCTTCATGCAGCAGGTGTGTGGCCGAATGATTGGCTCGGATGGTGCTCCGGCGCCCGTGATCGACACGCATTTCGACACCTTCGCCTTTCGCAAAAGCCCCAGTTTCGACAGTCGCAAAGTGTATGAATACGTCCGCCACTTTGCGCGTGTCCATCACAAGGGCGCGGGTCTCACCTGATTGCAGAACGCCTGTGTCGCCAACCTGCCCGCCGCTCTCGGCATAAAACGGCGTCTGGTTGGTCACGATCTGAACGGCGTCACCGGCCTGAGCACTTTCGACCTGCGCACCGTCTTTCACGATCGCCACTATCTGACCTTCTGCATTCTCTGTGTCATAGCCAAGAAAATCCGTCGCGCCATTTGCGTCAGCAATGTCAAACCAAATGCTTGCATCTGCCGCATCGCCGGACCCGGACCAAGCGGCACGTGCGGTCGCCTTTTGATCTTCCATCGCGGCGTCAAAGCCAGCCACATCAACCTCACGCCCTTTTTCGCGCAAGGCGTCCTGCGTCAGATCAAGCGGGAAACCGAATGTGTCATAGAGCTTGAATGCAGCTTTGCCCGGAAGCTCAGCGCCTTCTGGCAGCGTGCTCAACTCATCATCGAGCAGTTTCAAGCCGCGGTCCAAAGTTTCACGGAACCGTGTCTCTTCGGCGCGCAATGTTTCTTCTATCATCGGTTGGGCTTGCCGCAGTTCAGGGTAAGCTGCGCCCATTTGCGTGACCAATTCCGGCACCAAACGATACATGACCGGGTCTTTGGCCCCCAGCAAATGCGCATGGCGCATCGCGCGGCGCATGATGCGACGCAGCACATAGCCGCGCCCGTCTTTCGATGGCAGCACCCCGTCCGCGATCAAAAATGAGGTAGAGCGCAAATGATCGGCAATCACCCGGTGATGCACGTTTTGATCGCCGTAGGGATCGACACCTGTCGCATTTGCGGACGCTTCAATCAGTGCTTTGAAGAGGTCAGTGTCGTAATTGTCATGGCTTCCCTGCATCAGCGCAGCGATACGTTCCAACCCCATGCCGGTGTCGATCGATTGCATGTCTAAAGCGCGCATCGAGCCGTCTTCGAACTGCTCGTTTTGCATGAAGACGATGTTCCAGATCTCGATAAACCTATCGCCATCTTCCTCAGGGCTGCCGGGCGGGCCGCCCCAGATATGCTCACCGTGGTCGTAGAAAATCTCGGTGCATGGCCCGCATGGCCCTGTTGGCCCCATCTGCCAGAAATTGTCAGAGGTCGCGATGCGGATGATCCGTTCTTCTGGAACGCCCAGCTTTTTCCAGATGTCAAAGGCCTCGTCATCGGTGTGATAGACGGTAACAGACAGCCGGTTCTTATCGATCCCAAACTCTTCGGAGATCAGCTTCCACGCAAACGGGATCGCCTCATGCTTGAAATAGTCTCCGAAGCTGAAATTGCCCAACATCTCGAAAAACGTGTGGTGGCGCGCGGTGTAGCCGACATTGTCGAGATCGTTGTGCTTGCCGCCCGCCCGGACACATTTCTGCGCCGTGGTCGCGCGGGTGTAGTCGCGTGTTTCTAGCCCAGTGAACAGGTTCTTGAACTGAACCATACCAGAGTTGACGAACATCAACGTCGGATCATTGCGCGGCACCAACGGGCTGGAGGGTTGAACGGAATGACCGTTCGCCTCGAAATAGCTCAGAAAGGTGGACCGGATATCATTCAGGCTGGTCATGGGGCGCGTCCATTGGCGAAAAATTCAAGTTAGGACTCGGTTTAGCCCTGCCTTTTGGCGCTGTCCACAGCGGGTGGGCTGAAACGAGAAAAGGGCGGCCCCAGCAGCCGCCCTTTTCCCGAGATATTCTCGATCCGTCTGGAGCGGATCGGGGGCTTTTAGGAGTGCCCGTCTCCGACGGAATTATTCCTCCGGCGTATCGCCGTCATCCTCAACCAAATCGATGTCGGGATCATTTTCTGGCATATCGAAATCCAGACCGTGGGCTGCGCGGATTTTATCCTCGATCTCATAAGCGAAGCGCTTATTTTCCTTCAGGAAGGTCTTTGCGTTTTCACGCCCCTGCCCGATCCGTTCGTCACCATAGCTGAACCATGCACCGGATTTATCCACAACGCCGGCTTTCACGCCAAGATCCAACAACTCACCCATTTTAGAGATGCCTTCGCCATACATGATGTCGAATTCCACCTGCTTGAAAGGCGGCGCAACCTTGTTCTTAACTACCTTCACGCGGGTTGCGTTGCCGACCACCTCGTCACGATCTTTGATCGCGCCAATGCGCCGAATATCGAGCCGCACGGAGGAGTAGAATTTCAACGCATTGCCGCCTGTCGTGGTTTCGGGCGAACCAAACATGACGCCAATCTTCATCCGAATTTGGTTGATAAAGATCACCATACAGTTCGAACGTGAGATCGAACCGGTCAGTTTACGCATTGCCTGGCTCATCAAGCGGGCATGTACGCCAACACTCGAATCGCCCATGTCGCCTTCAAGCTCAGACTTGGGTGTCAGCGCCGCAACCGAGTCGACCACGATCATGTTGACCGCGCCGGAACGTACAAGCGTGTCGACGATCTCCAAAGCTTGCTCGCCAGTATCGGGCTGCGAAATCAGCAACTCGTCTAAGTCAACGCCCAGCTTCTTGGCATATTGAGGGTCAAGCGCGTGTTCGGCGTCCACAAAGGCACAAACGCCACCTTTTTTCTGCTCTTCAGCGACCGTATGCAGTGTCAGGGTCGTCTTGCCAGAGCTTTCCGGACCATAAATTTCAACGATGCGACCTTTCGGCAGACCGCCTATACCAAGAGCAATATCAAGCCCCAGCGAGCCGGTCGATGTTGCCTCAATCTCCTGCACGGCATTGCCGTCGCCTAGCTTCATGATCGAGCCTTTGCCAAACTGGCGCTCAATCTGTGCAAGGGCGGAATCCAACGCCTTTTGCTTATTCGTGTCGTTCTTGCTGCTCATGCTCAAAAGTTCTGCTGTTGCCATTGTTCCAACCCTTATTTCATGCCCTAATTCAGAGGACAATCGCTGCGTTTGTTCTTTTATTGTTCTCATGTATGAGATCAAAACAAGAACACTTCAAGTAAAATCTGAAATGTAGCTTTATGCATCGGGGTTAAAGCTGGGTTTAAAATTTATGCGCAATTTTAGACAAGCCAGAAAAAACAAAGCGAACGAGCTCCTGAAATGATGATTTTTTTCAAAGAACGACTCGCCTATTTGGCTGTCCCTAAGACCGGCACTAGCGCTATTGAGCGCGCCCTGCACCGCAAAGCCTCAGCAGTTTTTCGTGACCCACCCGGATTAAAGCACACAAACGCAAAGGCTTACGAGCGGAAGTTCCGACAGATCTTTGACCGACCAAAATTACCCCCGATAGAAACCGTCGCGGTGATGCGCGAGCCTATCTCCTGGCTGGGCAGTTGGTATCGCTATCGGCAACGGCCCGCACTTTCGGGCCACAAAAATAGTACTCAAGACGTCACTTTTGACAAATTCATCGAAAGTTACCTTTCCGACGAACAACCACACTATGCCAATCTTGGCGCCCAATCGCGCTTTGTCGGCGCCGAGGATGGAACAGTTTTGGTGTCACATCTGTATTGCTACGAGAAAATCGACGACTTTCTATTGTTCCTCTTTGGCCGATTGGGCCTCACCGCCACGCTTGATCAAGTCAATGTCTCGCCAGCAGGTGACATGCCACTTTCGCGCGAGATTGAAGATCGGTTGCGCGGAGCCTACGCGCGTGACTTCGAGTTGTATGAACAGGTTAGCAAAGGGCCGATCACGCGCTGAAGCCTATGCCGCCATGTCCGACAATTGCCCACGCACGGTCGACGTCAGTTCATTGAGCGAGAACGGCTTGGGCAAGAAGATTGAATTCGGTATCTCTGATTGGTCATGATTGAAATTCTCTTCGGCATAGCCAGAGACGAATATCACTTTCAGATTGGGGCGCTCCAACCGCGCCTGTTTGACCCAGCTTGGTCCATCAAGGCCGGGCATCACCACATCCGTCACAACAATATCGACGCTCAGGTTGTCTTCCTTCAACACCGCAAGCGCTTCTTCACCCGAAGCCGCCTCCAGCACTTTGAAGCCCCGCAGCTGCAACGCACGACTGGCGAAGGCACGCACCGGGGCCTCATCCTCAACCAGCAGGACAACACCATCTACGGGGCCCACGTCCGGGTTGGAAGGTTTATCTTGGCTCGGCTCTTCGCGCGCCTCTGGCCGGTCATAGGTCGGGAAGAAAATGGTGAACTCGGTTCCGGTGCCCATATTGCTGTCGACAAAGATGAAACCACCTGATTGTTTGACGATCCCATACGCAGTCGACAGCCCCAACCCGGTGCCCTCACCGGTGCGTTTTGTGGTGAAGAACGGCTCAAAAATCTTGCTCAGCTTGTCATGCGAAATGCCCGAGCCATTGTCGCGCACCTTTACCACCACATAGTCGCCGCGCGGCACCACCGCGCGGTCGCGCTTCATGTCGCTTTGCAGCTTGGCGTTGCGCGTCTCAATTGTGATCTCGCCGCCCTGCCCGTCCATCGCATCGCGCGCGTTCACGACCAGGTTCATGATCACCTGCTCTAGTTGCCGGCGATCAGCGCGTACAGATTGCAGTTGCGGATCGTGGGTCAGTGTCAACGAGATCTGCGCGCCCACTAACCGGTTCAAAAGATGCGTCAGATCAGACAGCGTATCGCGCATGTCCAGCACTTCGAGTTGCAGGTTTTGCTTCCGCGAAAACGCCAGAAGTTGGCTGACCAACGATGCTGCACGATTGGCATTTTGATTTATTTGCTCAAGATCGCTGTAATCCATATCGCCCGGGTCATGGCGCAACATCAGCAGGTCACAATGCCCTGAAATCGCGGTCAGCAAGTTGTTAAAATCATGCGCCACACCGCCAGCAAGTTGCCCAATCGCCTGCATTTTTTGGCTTTGCACAAATTGCGCCTCTAGTGTTTTCAGTTCAGTAGCATCGGTGATCATTGCAACAAGCGTGACATCGCCATCTTCAATTTCGCGACCAAGCGTAATTTGCAGATACCGTTCTTCATCCTCGCGTTTGGCGCGGATCACCTCTGTTTGGTGCAAAGCGCGACCTTCAACAGCGTCGGCCAACCAATCGCTGACCGGCCGGCCAAGCCCGCCAATTAAATCAGTGAATTGGTCTTGAGCGCCCCTGTCAATCGCCAGCAACTTGCGAGCGAGCTTATTGGCTTGCCGAACCTGCCCATTGGGCCTGAGACGCACCAAAGCAACCGGAAAGTCTTCTAGTAGCTCAAAGTTGCTAAGCCCCGCCCGAACGGTGCTTTCAGCATCATGCGGCGCAAAGAAATACTCTGCGCGCCCGCTCGCGGCTTTTTTGACAATGACCTGAACTGTCGTGTCGCCATCCTCGGTTTTGATCTTGTGGATCTCACCGCTGCTTTCCGGCAGCTTGGCAAAAAGACGGTCGATGGATTTAAAACGGACGCCTATCAAGCCGCGCATTGCCTCGTTCATATAGAGAATGGTGCCACTGCCACTGGCTGTCAGCATCGGCAAGCTAAGCTTATCCGCCCCGCCGGAATTGCCCGGTCGGTCTTGACCATCCTCGATAGCCCAGAAAAACCGGTCATCTGGTAATCGGTGGACACCTACCAGAAAGCGGGCGTCGCGTGTGGCGACTTCTTCTTGCGCAGCAGCCTCTCGTGTTGCTTTCGCCTGCAGCCGGAACACAAGCGTGCTGGCATTAGGGATCTTGTCCGCAAGGATTGCCTCCAGCACATCCGCCTTACCATCGCCAAAAACGCGGCGCGCAGCGCTGTTGCGGGTCAAAACTTCACCGCTTGCGGCGCTTACAAACACGCTCCGCGCGTCATTGAAAATGATGTTTCGGAATTCATTCGCGCCCGACTTATCGGCGCCTTGCCGTTGCATCAGCCAAATGGACACCAGCCCGAGGACAAGTCCAAGCCCCGCCAAGCCATAGGAAAGTTGTGTTTCCGAAGCAAAAATACCTGCGGCTAATGAACCAAGGGCACATACCACCAACAGTATAGTCGACCAGTTTCCTGGCAGCGCTTTAGCACTGTCTCCTGTTTCGGGTTCCTCGCCCTTAGACACGCGCGCCGCCTCCAATAGTCTGCCTTTTCAATCACCTTGGCCAAAAAAGCGTTAATCTATTATTAACCGCCTAAAAAATTCCTGTCGTTGTTGAGGTTAGGCAGGGGCATTTCGTAACGTCAAGTGCGCGTAATAAAACCCATCGCCTTCCGGGCCGGGTGTGAAACGACGCTCAACGGTGCGTGAAAACTCAGGCCTTCGTGCAAGAAATGCGTCTACGCGCTTCGCATTTTCGCGTTCAAGGACGGAACATGTCATGTATGCAAGACACCCGCCCGAAGCGACCAGCCGCGCGGATTGATCCAAGATGTTGTCTTGTAACGCATTTAGCGCGTCCAACTTGTCAGGCGTCAGCAGCCATTTGCCCTCCGGCGCGCGTCGCCATGTGCCGCTGCCCGAACAAGGCACGTCAGTCACGACCAGATCAAACGGCCCGGCTTGTTCAAGCTGAGACGTATCCAAATGACCAATGCGCACGCCCGCGCGGCGTGCCCTGTCGGACAGGTTCTTCAGACGCGCGGGGATCGCGTCATGCGCGTAGAGATCAGCGTCTTGTAGTGCCGCATAAGCCAACACTTTCCCGCCCCCACCCGCGCAGAAATCTAGCATCCGCTCTGCCCCCGGCAAAGCAAGGCAGGCGGCCTGTGACGCCACATCCTGCAACTCGATCTGTCCGCTCAGGAATACTTTTGAGCCCGCAACCCGACGTGGATTTTCTGTGACCTCTAACGCGGTCTCAACAGATGGATGGGCCCGCGTCTCTATCCCTTCTGCCTGCAGCGCCGTTTGTGCCTGCGCGCGCGAGGCGTTGCGAAGGTTCACGCGTAAAAACACAGGCGCGCGGTCGCGCAAGACTTGAGCCACCTCTTCCGCTTGAGACCCAAACGCCAACTCAAAATCTGGCACTAACCAGTCAGGAAGGTCAAAACGCTCCGCACCTGAAAAACTGAGCTTTGGGTCGTAAGCCTTTGCTATCTCATCCGATGTCAACGCCGCAGGCGAGTGCCCTACGCCCGAAAACAAGGCGCGCAGCTCTGGCTCAGCATGTTGGGCAGCCCCCCAAGAGATAACCAATCCACGCCCGGAAAGCCCGCCCCCCTTGCAGCAAAGCTCGCCCGGTTGCGGACGCAATCAAATACGATATCTCGGACCGCCGCTCGGTCCTTGGAGCCCGCAAAGCGCGACCGCCGCGCCCAATTGGTCAGTGACTTTTCAAGGGGCGCGCCGGCAAGATAGCGATCCAGCACTTCAATCGCGGCAGAGAGCCGCGCCGCAGGGATCATCTACCCGATCCGGTAGTTCGGGGCCTCACGGGTGATTTGCACATCATGCACATGGCTTTCTTTCAACCCGGCCCCGGTGATCCGAACAAAATTGGCGCGGCTGTGCATATCTTCAATCGTCGCAGCGCCCGTGTAACCCATAGCCGCGCGCAAACCGCCAACCAATTGATGCACAACCGTACCAGCTGAGCCTTTGTACGGAACTTGGCCCTCGATCCCTTCCGGTACCAGCTTATCCGACGCGGCGTCCTTCTGAAAATACCGGTCCGCTGACCCGCGCGCCATGGCCCCCAAGGACCCCATCCCGCGATAAGACTTAAAGCTGCGGCCTTGATACAAGATGACCTCCCCCGGGCTTTCATCCGTACCTGCAATCATCGAGCCCACCATCGCGCAGGATGCACCTGCCGCGATTGCTTTTGCAAAATCGCCCGAAAATTTTATGCCGCCATCAGCTATCACAGGCGTGCCGGTTTCACGCGCGCCCTCGGCGCAATCCATGATCGCTGTTAGTTGCGGCACGCCGACCCCGGCGACCATCCGCGTGGTGCAGATCGACCCTGGCCCGATACCCACTTTCACAGCATCCGCTCCCGCACCTATCAGCGCGCGTGTGGCTTCCGATGTGGCAACATTGCCCGCTATCACCTGAACTTCATTCGATAATTTCTTTGCGCGTTCGACGGCAATGGCCACGCCTTCGGAATGCCCATGTGCCGTATCAATCACAATCAGATCGACGCCCGCATCGACCAAAGCCTCTGAACGTTCGAACCCTGCATCGCCCACAGTCGTGGCCGCCGCCACACGCAACCGACCCAGCTGGTCTTTGCATGCCTGCGGGTTCAAAACGGCCTGCTCGAGATCTTTCAGAGTCAAAAGCCCAGTCAGCTTGCCCTCTTTAACGACGAGAAGCTTCTCGATCCGGCGGGCTTGCATCAGCGATTTGGCCTCACCCAAATCGGCAGGCTCTTCTAGCATCGCAAGATTGTCCGACGACATCATTGCGTGCACTGGCGTCGCATCATCCGAGGCAAAGCGCATGTCGCGGTTTGTGACGATTCCCACGACATGGCCGTTGGGGCCGACAACAGGGAAACCTGACACTTTGTACCGCTCCTGCAAGGCCTTCGCATCCGCCAGCGTTTGGTCGGCTGTCAGAGTAATCGGGTTGTAGACGATACCCGACTCGAACCGTTTTACACGGCGAATTTGCTGGGCTTGTTCTTCAATGCTCAGGTTGCGGTGTACGACGCCGATACCGCCTGCCTGCGCCATGGCGATCGCCATACGCGCCTCGGTGACCGTGTCCATTGCTGAGGACAAAAGCGGGATGTTCATTGCTACCGATTTGGTCACAAAGGTGCGCGTATCGGCGTCCGATGGCAGCACGGCTGAAGCGCCGGGCACCAGCAAGACGTCGTCAAATGTGAGGGCCTCACGAATCTGCATCGAACTCTCCTTGCAGCGGGTCTCGTTTGGCAGTTTGCTATGTCATGGATTGGGGGGTGTGAAAGTGCGTATTTTGTGCCAAATCGAAGCAGCACCACCATGAGAGGGAAAAAATGAGCGGACACGGCTATGATGCGGGGCGGTTAAATCTTCCTTTTGTAGGCATCGCGACATTCGGCAAGCGCCCCTATGTCGAGGATTGGTCGAAAATCGAAGCCGATGTCGCGATTCTTGGCGCGCCCTTCGATGGGGGCACTCAATACCGCCCCGGTGCACGGTTCGGCCCGCGAGCGGTGCGCGAAGCGTCAACCCTCTTTTCCTTTGGCCATGCGGGCGCCTATGACCATGAAGATGACGCCACATACCTTCCCGCCGATGTCCGCATTGTCGATCTGGGCGACGCCGATATCATTCATACCGATACGGATGGGTCCCACAGAAATATTGAGGCGGGCGTCAAAGCCGCTTTGAAGGCTGGTGCGTTACCCGTCACCATCGGCGGCGATCATTCGATCAACATTCCCTGCATTAAGGCGTTTGCAGATCAGGGCGACATTCACATCCTGCAAATCGACGCGCATCTGGATTTCGTCGACGAACGCCACGGCGTGCGAAACGGTCATGGCAACCCGATGCGCCGCGCCGCTGAAAAGCCCTATGTCACCGGGCTGACGCAGTTGGGCATTCGCAATGTCAGCTCAACAGCCAAGGAAGGCTACGCCGATGCGCGCGCCATGGGCTCGGATATTTTGTCCGTACGCCAGTGCCGTGCCATCGGGCCTGACGAGTTGATCGCACGCATCCCACAAGGTGCAAATGTCTATGTCACCATCGACATTGATGCGTTTTGTCCGTCAATTGCGCCAGGAACAGGCACGCCAAGCCATGGCGGTTTTTTGTACTATGAGGTGTTGGAGCTGCTTCAGCATGTGGCCTACCGCAACCATATCGTCGGCATCGATCTGGTCGAGGTCGCGCCTGACTACGACCCAACAGACAGCACCGGGATCTTGGCCGCACAACTTTTGCTGAACCTGCTTGGTTTCATCTTCCACGCGCGCGCGAATTCATGAGCGCGCATATTCTGGTCGACGCCGATGCCTGCCCGGTGAAAGAGGAAATCTACAAAACCGTTTACCGGCTAAAGACGCCCGTCACCTTGGTCGCCAACAGCTACCTGCGCACGCCGGATCATCCGTTGATCTCAATGCAGGTGGTCTCAGACGGGTTCGATGCCGCCGACGATTGGATCGCTGAACGCGCTGTCGCCTCAAGCCTGGTCGTGACCGCCGATATCCTGCTGGCCGGTCGCTGTATTGAAGTTGGCGCGACGGTGCTGGCCCCGACCGGCAAACCATTCAACACATCCAATATCGGGGGTGCGATTGCCACCCGCGCGATCATGGCCGATCTGCGCGGCGGGATGGAGCAAACAGGTGGCCCACCACCATTCTCAGCCAAACAACGCTCTGAATTCCTGAACGCACTGGATCGCGAGTTGAACCGACTTCTTAAACTTTAAGGTCAGCCACGAAACCCTTGCGCAACAACAAATTTCTCTGAGCTATCGGACCGGCTGGCACCGGGTTTGAAATTTGCCACTTTGCTGAATTTCTGCTTCAAAAGTTTCTGCAAATCGCCTTCGGCACCGCCAGCCAAGACCTTCGCCACGAAGGTCCCGCCGTCGTCCAACACATCAAACGCGAAATAAGCTGCCGCTTCGCATAGCGCCATTATGCGCAAGTGGTCGGTTTGCTTATGGCCTGAGGACGCCGCCGCCATGTCGCTCATCACTACATCAGCTGTGCCGCCGAGCCATGCTTTGACCTGATCATCCGCACCGTCATCCATAAAGTCGAGCACGTGCAGCTCGCATCCCGGGATCGGCTCGACCTCCTGTAGATCAATTCCCAAGACGGTCCCAACGCGTTTGCCTGTGCGTTCTCCCAGCGCATTTACACGTTTGGACGCAACCTGACACCACCCGCCCGGCGCGCAACCAAGGTCAACGACGCGCGCACCGGGAACCAAAAACCGATATTTATCGTCAGTCTCAAGGATTTTATACGCCGCTCGCCCGCGCATCCCTTCGGCCTGTGCGCGTTTGACATAGGGGTCATTCAGTTGACGCTGCAGCCACAAGGTCGAGGAGAGTTTGCGCCCACGCGCAGTTTTCACCTTCACCGTCAGGTCGCGCTGCCCGCGCCCCGATGTGTTCTTACCCTTGCTGCCTTTCGGCCCGGTTGGTGATCTGGCCATGACGCCCGCTCTTCATTGTTTTAGAAATATTCCCGCCGGAGGCTCCCTACCCCTCAAGCCGCGCAAAGGCCAGCCTCAGTAGGGCCCTTCTTCCAACACGCCATCAGACGACATCTGTGCATACAGCAGCCCTTCGCGCAGGCCGCGATCCGCAACGGTCAAACGGTCCGTCGGCCAAATTCGTAGCAAAGCCTGCAAAATCGCGGCCCCGGACATGATCAACGCATGGCGGTCGCGGCCGATACGCGGGTCGGCACGGCGTCCTTCTGGCCCCATATGCAGATAGCTCTGGATCACATGGTCGATCTGATCGGAGGTCATCCGAAGCCCATCCACCTTATTGCGATCATAGCGCTTCAGCCCAAGATGGGACGCCGCAACAGTTGTCACTGTGCCACTCGTCCCCACGATCTGGAACCCCTCGCGAACCTGATCAGTGTCCTGATAAGGCGTAAACTCAGCGAGGTTTTCTTCAAAGAACCAACTCATCAGTGCAAAGCGCGCCGCATCATCGTCCACATCATTAAACTGGTCCCGCAAGGTCGACACGCCAAGAGGCACCGAAATCCAATCAACAACCTTCGCCCCGGGAAATTCGCTGTCTTTGGGATCAAATCCAGTATGCAGCCGCATGATCGCGCGCGGACGGTCCACGCGGGCCACACGGGAAATGTCGATCCAAACAAGCTCAGTCGATCCGCCGCCAATATCGACGACCAGCAACTGTTCTGTCTTCACCGACACCAGCGGCGCGCAGGAAATGACAGCCAGCCGTGCTTCCTCCTCCGGCTCAATGATCTCTAGCTCCAGGCCCGTTTCCCGCGTCACCAGTTTGATGAACTGATCCGCGTTGCCGGCGCGTCGGCAAGCCTCTGTCGCCACCAGACGCATCCGCTTCACAGCATGATGCCGTAGCTTTTTCTGGCAAATCTTCAAAGCGCCAACAGTTCGCGCCATGGACTGACGCGACAATTGCCCTGTGGCCTCAAGCCCCAACCCAAGCTGGACGGATTTCGAAAAGCTGTCGACCACGTGAAATTGGCTGCCTTTGGGTTGCGCAATCAACATCCGGCAGGAATTTGTCCCAAGATCCAGAGCTGCGTACAGGTCCGCTGGGTCCGGCTTTGATGCCACAACGGGCGCGCGCGCAGCTGGTGCCACGGGGTTGAGATGTTTGGGTCTATGTTTCGGCGGCGTTTTCGCCATGGGGCATCGCCTCGAATAACGGGTTAAATTCAACCTAGGCCGCGCGGCCTGCCCGCGCAAGCGTTCTGCATCTCCTTCATATCTTTGATGAAACGAATGATCGTTACGTGGGGTTTCACGCGCAATCGCTGCGGATTATTAAACAGCAGTCGTTCCTGAGATGCATTTTGTCGAAATTCGTCCGTGTCCAATTCACTGGCGCGCTATGTTTGCTCAGCTAAACTAAAATTGAAAAGGCTGTTCACATGCCCGACGTCACCATCGTTTTCTGGCGCGACATCCCCGCGCAGGTCATCGTCGGCAAAGGCCGCCGCGGCTCTAAAATGCCGCTGCCTGAACGGTTCGAGCAAGCTATTGATCGCTGCGCCATGAAGGTCGGTGCCAAAGACGACGATGCTTACATGGCGTCATGGCGCAAAGCGCCCGCCTTTAGTGTCGAAGGCGACCCCGATGACGTCGCAAAAGCCCAAGCGGAGCGGCTTGATCAAGAATACGACGCAGAGAAGATCAAAGCCCTGATTGCCAATGACGGCCATGACGCGTGATCTCTTGGAGGGATAAATTGATGGCATTGCTGAATTTCAAGAAACCCGCTGCAGCGGAAACGACCGTCACCCCTGAGATGGAGGCCTTCCTGAAAGGCTACTCGATCGAGGTTATGCCTCGCACAGCCGAAAAGGTAGACGATTTCCGCGCACTTCTGCCCAAAGGCACGCGCGTCTATATCGCCCATATCGAAGGTACCCCTATTGAAGACATGGTCAAAACAGCCGCTCGGCTCGCCAAGGATGGCTACGCAGTGATGCCCCATTTCCCGGCGCGTATCATTGCGGATGAGGCCATGCTCAGCGATTGGATCTCTCGCTACCAAGGCGAAGCTGATGTGAAACAAGCGCTGTTGCTGGCGGGCGGCGTCGACACGCCGTTTGGTGCATTTGAAAGTTCGATGCAGCTTCTGGAGACCGGGCTCTTTGACAAAGCCGGGTTTGAACGCCTGCATGTCGCAGGTCACCCTGAGGGCAACAAAGACATCGACCCTGACGGTAGTATGAAGAACGTCGACGAAGCGCTTCAATGGAAACAGAAATTCTCTGATCGAACCGATGCACAGATGGCGCTCGCCACCCAATTTGCCTTTGAGGCCGGCCCGATTATCGAATGGGCCAATGCAATCAAAGCCGCGGGCGTCGATATTCCGGTCCATATTGGCATCGCTGGCCCTGCCAAACTGCAAACACTGATCAAATTCGCCATTGCCTGCGGCGTCGGCCCATCCCTGAAAGTGCTACAAAAACGCGCGATGGACGTCACTAAGCTGCTTTTGCCGTATGAGCCGACCGAAGTCCTATCTGAGCTGGCCGCCCACAAGGCTGCCAACCCGGATTTCAACATCGAAAGCGTCCACTTTTTCCCGCTCGGCGGGATCAAAACAAATGCAAACTGGGCCATCGATCACGGCGGCTCCTCCACCGTTCCAGCCGCGAACGCATAGGAAAGAACGTCAATGACCCGTACGGTACTGGAATCAAAAACAAAATCGGTCACTATCGGCTTTGATGAGCCGTTTTGCGTAATCGGTGAACGCATCAACCCAACGGGCCGCAAAATCCTGAATGAAGAGCTTGAGCGCGGTGATTTCTCCCGCGTGGAAGCTGACGCTATTGCTCAGACGATGGCAGGCGCAAACGTGCTCGACATCAATTCCGGCGCGGTGTTTTCCAACAAAATGGCCGAAGATCCGCGCTACGCGGATAACAATTTCGTCGAGCCCATGTTGATGAAGGAATTGGTCGAGCGGGTCCAAAAAGTGTCCGACATTCCGCTTTGCATCGACAGCTCCGTGCCCGGCGCGTTGGAAAACGGCTTAGCTGCCGCTGAGGGG
This sequence comes from Litoreibacter sp. JB4-2, assembly GCF_055693445.1. Taxonomy (NCBI): domain Bacteria; kingdom Pseudomonadati; phylum Pseudomonadota; class Alphaproteobacteria; order Rhodobacterales; family Roseobacteraceae; genus Litoreibacter; species Litoreibacter sp. JB4-2. Next base: position 355,266 of record NZ_CM146334.1, on the reverse strand, counting down.
CGTCCGCTGTTGAACTCCGTGACCGGTGAAGAAGAACGGCTGGAACTGGTTTTGCCACTAGTCAAGAAATACAACGTTCCTGTCGTGGCGATATCCAATGACGACACCGGTATCTCAGAAGACCCAGATGTCCGGTTCGCCGTTGCTAAAAAAATCGTGGAACGTGCCGCTGATTTCGGCATTCCCGCGCATGACATCGTGGTCGACCCGCTGGTCATGCCGATCGGCGCCATGGGTACGGCTGGCTTGCAAGTTTTCACCCTCGTGCGCCGCCTACGCGAAGAACTGGGCGTCAACACCACCTGCGGGGCGTCAAACATTTCCTTTGGACTTCCGAACCGCCACGGGATCAACAACGCATTCCTTCCAATGGCTATGGCTGCAGGCATGACATCCGCCATCATGAACCCGGTCGCCCTGCCCGTTGGCCCGAAAAAGCTACAAGAAAAGCGCGACGCACTTGCAGCCGCTGGCATCATCGTGCCCGACGACATCGATATTGAAATCCTTGCTCAATTGACGGGAATGGGGTCCACGAAGCCGCAACCCGGCAAGGAGATGGAGGCAATCCGAGCCGCCAATTTCCTGTCCAACCAGGACCCGTCAGGCGGCGCATGGATCTCTTTCAACAAACCCAAAAATGCTGACGGGTCTGAGGCAGCTGCCCGGGGTGGTCGTGCGGGCCGTGCCGGTGGCAGGCGCCGCCGCGCCTAAGTCGTAACCGCTGTGGGCGCTTGACGTAGCGGCCACAGCAAAACCGCCAAAAACCCGATATTTCCAACAACGTTCGAAGCCGCACCGGCCAGAACGGAGGCCGTGCTATCGACGACAAACCACGTCAGCGTTGCAATAATCAAAAGCCTGCGCATCTGATGCGGTGCCGCCCGGTAAACATCACCACAGACAATCCAGAGCACACCATAAGCTGTGAAAATTCCGCCACCAATGGCCAACATAAGCTGTGCGGTTGAGTCCGTGCCCGTCTGCGCGCCGTCAATGGGCCAGACCAGAATGTCCGCAAGTGCCATGATGAACCCGTTCAACGGCGGATAAGCCGCGAGCGCTGTCAGAAGACCAAACCCTGCAGTGATTGCCCCAACGATCCGGATGCCCTTTATTTGTTTTTCAATGTCCATATCTCTTGCTCCACAATTTGGTTTCGCAAGAGATGACCGTGTCGACAGCGCAAAACAATTACCTCATAGGTAAGTGAAATGCGGCGCGTCCAAGTATATGCTCCTTCATATGACCCAATTCGGCGATCAGCTCAAAACATGGCGGAAAACCCGGCGCCTAAGCCAATTGCAATTGGCGATTGAGGCCGACGTCTCGTCGCGCCACATCTCCTTTCTTGAATCAGGGCGAGCTGGACCGAGCCGGCAGATGGTCCTGCATCTGTCTGATATTCTCGAAATCCCTAAGAACAATCGCAACATCATGCTTCAAGCTGCTGGTTTTGCGGCGCTTTACCCCCAATCGCACCTCGACGATGACCATATGGAAAGCGTTAAGTTTGCAATGCAGTCCCTATTGGCCAAACACAATCCTTATCCGGCCCTTGTGATGGACAAACTTTGGCGATTGGTGGCACTTAATGACACAGCCGCCAAGCTGCTGGGCGTCGCAGGATTGGGCCAGGGCGACAGCCTGCTGGATTGGACTATGAACACCGATATGGCCGCCCAGGTGATCGAGAATTGGGCGGAGGTCGGCCATCATGCTATGACCCGGCTCCGCAACGAAAGCCGCACCCAAGGTGGAATCGCGGAGCTTGAACAGGCCGCCGAGACGCTTGCCAAAGACCCCACCATTGCCGGTTTCACACCAGAGCCCAGTCTGTCGCCTGTGATAAGCACAATTTACCGCATGGGTCCGATGCGCATCCAGATGTTTTCGACCTATGCCAGTTTTGGCGGGGCGGAGGATTTGGCAATCTCCGATCTGAAGATTGAGCTGATGTTCCCGGCGACGCCAGAGGCAGATTCTTTGTTACAATCCCTCTAGGCCGTTCTCCGCCCGCTCGACGTCGCAGACAGCCATTGCGCCGCTGCCCCAAAGCCCTACAAATACGTAAGAATTCTGAACGGCTGGGACCTCATGAGCACTGATCCTTTGGTGATTTTTACGCCCTCGGGCAAACGCGGACATTTTGCGAAAGGTACGCCGGTTTTGACTGCGGCGCGCCAGCTCGGCGTTGATCTGGACTCGGTCTGCGGCGGGCGCGGGATCTGCTCTAAGTGCCAGGTTCAACCTTCCTTTGGGGACTTCCCCAAGCACGGTGTCACTGCCAAAGAAGATGCGCTTTCTGAATGGAACAGCGTCGAGCAGCGTTATGACGATAAACGCGGGCTGCCCAAAGGACGGCGTCTGGGATGTCAGGCGACGGTACAAGGCGATATCGTCATCGACGTCCCCGAAAGCAGTCAGGTCCATAAGCAGGTCGTCCGCAAACGCGTGGAGGCGCGCGATATCACCCTGAACCCGGCCGTGAAGCTCTACTACGTTGAGGTGCGCGAGCCGGACATGCATGATCCATCCGGCGATTTGCAACGTTTGACTGATGCGTTGAAAAAAGAATGGGGCGTCGAAGGCGTCAAGGCCGACCTGACGATCTTGAAAACGCTGCAGCCAACTTTGCGTAAGGGCGAATGGAAGGTCACCTGCGCCATTCATCACAGCCGCGACGAGCTGCCGCCGACATTGGCAGCTATCTGGCCCGGCTATTATGAAGGTTCAATCTATGGCATGGCCGTGGATCTGGGGTCGACCACCATTGCCGGGCACCTATGCGACTTGCAAACCGGCGAAGTCGTCGCCTCCTCCGGTCTCATGAACCCACAAATCCGCTTTGGTGAGGATTTGATGAGCCGCGTTAGCTATTCAATGATGAACGCTGGCGGCGCCGATGAAATGACGCAAGCCGTGCGCGAAGGCATGAACGCGCTTTTCACACAGGTTGCGGCTGAGGCTGAAATCGACAAATCCTTGATCTTTGACGCGGTCTTCGTGTGCAACCCAGTCATGCACCACTTGTTTTTAGGCATCGACCCGTTTGAGCTGGGACAGGCCCCCTTTGCGCTCGCGACCTCGGACGCTGTCACCTTGCCAGCAGCTGAGCTGGAATTGACCCTGCCAAGCACGGCGCAGGCATATCTGCTGCCCTGTATCGCGGGCCATGTCGGCGCAGATGCCGCGGCAGTTGCGTTGTCCGAAGCGCCCGACAAATCCGAAAACCTCTTGTTGGTGGTTGATGTCGGAACCAATGCTGAAATTTTGCTGGGAAATACTGAAAAGGTTCTGGCCTGTTCCTCACCTACCGGACCGGCGTTTGAAGGCGCGCAAATATCATCCGGGCAGCGTGCCGCACCGGGCGCGATCGAGCGCGTTGAAATCGATCCCATCACCAAAGAGCCGCGCTTCCGCGTCATCGGCTCTGAGCTTTGGTCCAATGAAGATGGTTTCAAAGACGCCACCCAAGCCACTGGTATCACAGGTATTTGCGGGTCTGGAATTATTGAAATGGTCGCTGAAATGCGTTTGGCGGGGATCGTCGATGGCCCAGGCCTAATCGGATCGCCTGAGCAGACCGGGACCACCCGATGCTTTCAAGACGGACGCACCTATTCCTACCTTGTCTGGGAGGACGGTGAACGCAAGATAACGGTCACAAACCGAGATATCCGCGAGATCCAGATGGCCAAAGCCGCGCTGTATTCCGGTGCGCGGTTGTTGATGGACAAGTTCGGCACTGACGAGGTGGACCGCGTTGTCCTGGCTGGTGCGTTCGGGGCACATATCTCGCCAAAGCATGCGATGGTCTTGGGCATGATCCCCGATTGCCCACTCGACCGCGTGACCTCGGCTGGCAATGCTGCCGGTACGGGTGCAAGGATCGCGCTTCTGAACAAAGATGCGCGGCGCGAGATTGAACAGACCGTCGGCGAAATCCAAAAGATCGAGACCGCAATCGAGCCGCGTTTTCAAGAACACTTCGTCAATGCCTCCGCCATTCCGAATTCGGCAGAACCATTCCCGATCCTGAATTCCATCGTGAGCCTGCCGGACGTCAACTACAATACTGGCGGCGGCGATACCGGTGGCGGACGCAGACGGCGGCGACGCGGATGAACGACGACCAGCGCACATTCTGGGCAGATCAAGCCGGGCCCGCATGGGTCGCGCAACAGGCCCGAATGGACCACCTTCTAGCACCCGTATTAGATGGCGTGTTGCAACGGGCTGACCTGAAACCGGGTGAGGCTGTGATCGATATTGGCTGTGGTGCGGGCACATCCAGCCTTTTGGCCGGAAAAGCCGTTGGCCCTAGCGGGTCGGCGTTAGGTGTCGATATCTCCGCGACATTGCTCGACGTCGCGCAAAAAAACGTCCCAGAAAACGTGACCTATGCCCTCGCCGATGCTGCGACGTATTCGTTTGAGGTGCGCTGCTTTGATCACCTGATCTCTCGGTTCGGGGTGATGTTCTTCGAAGAACCTACCGAAGCTTTTATCAACATTGCCAAAGCCTTGCGCCCCAACGCTAAAGTCACTTTTGCTTGCTGGGGTCAGATAGAAAACAACCCATATTTTACACATGCAGCCCGCGCGGCGCGGGGCGTCTTGGGACCGATAGAGAAATCTGACCCTGACGGTCCTGGACCGTTTGCATTTCGAAACCCCGATCGCGTACTCACAATTCTTGAAAAAGCGGGTTTCGAAGATTGCGCTGTTGATGTGGTTCAAGAAAACCTGACTGCCGTGGGCGACCTGTCCGAATTCTCTGACCTTTGCTTGTCAATTGGCCCGGCCCAATCAGCTGCAAAGCACCTAGAGGCGAGCGCGGGCCAAATCGAACATATTCATGCGGCTCTGCAAGATGTGTTCCGGGAATTTGACGGGCCAGATGGGTTACGCATCCCAGCCGAGATTAACTATTTCACCGCGCATATGCCCCAGAAATCGGCTTGACCATCACGCGGTGGGCGGATAGCTCTCAGCCTCCCAAGCGGGTATGGTGAAAAGGTATCACGCGAGCTTCCCAAGCTTAAGTTACGGGTTCAATTCCCGTTACCCGCTCCAAAAGCTTTCCTTGAAATGGTTAACGCAACGCGACATGCTAACAGCATTTAAGTAGCGTACCCAAGGAGCGTATTCATGCCCCGCAACCTGATCGTCCTGTTGGACGGAACTGGCAACGAGGTCGGCGACCAGCAAACCAATATATTGCGTCTTTACAGGTGCTTGCACAAAGACGGACCAGATCAGAAGACAATCTACATCCCCGGCGTCGGAACCAATGACAGCCCCAATCAGGCGGGCAAATGGATTCAAAAAGTACGCTCCGTTTTTGGGTTGGCCTTTGGCCTGGGACTGGAAGACGACGTGATGCAGGCCTACAGATTTCTCTGCGCTGAATATGATCCACCCTCAAAGATAGACGACACAAAGCGGGACGATATCCTTATTTTTGGGTTCTCACGCGGTGCCTATGCAGCACGTGTTCTTGCGGGGTTCATTCATAATGTGGGCCTGATGCCGGTACATCAACTGCACCTCGCGCCACAGGTATTTCGTGCCTATCGTGAAATCACGGATGCAGGCGCAGACGCAAATAATGACGACACCTATCAACGCATGCGCGAATATGCCCAAGTGATCGACCAGGAGCTGGTCCCGATCCGGTTTTTGGGTTTGTTTGACACTGTCAGTTCCATGGTGCGCTTCCGGCGTTTTCTCAACAATATCAAGAAACACGGCTCACTTCTCGAACTTGGCACACATGCAAATGTTGACAGCAACACGTCGGTCCAGATGATACGGCACGCCTTGGCAGTTGATGAGCGACGCTCAATGTTTCGCGCCCAAACCTGGGTGCCGACGGAATACAAACCGAACCGTTTCGCCGACGCTGAGGGTCCACAGGACGTCAAGCAGGTCTGGTTTCCGGGATATCACAGTGACATTGGCGGCTCCCCCTTGGAGGACCGCGCAGGTATCGGAAAGCTCACTCTGAAATGGATGCTCGATGATCTAGAAGAAGCTGGTGTCACGCTGAGCTATAAGCGCGGTGCGATCAAACGCTACGTGCTGGGCGGGGTCGAGGATGCACGCACCATGGGCGGGCTTCCCTATTCCAAGCCTGACCCGTTAGCACCTATCCACAATTCACTGAAAGGCGCGTGGCGACTGTTGGAAGGGTTCCCCAAATCTGAGACCCGGCGCGAATGGCCCAAAGGGCGGCCCGGATTCATCTGGTATTTACCTCTTTCGGAGCCGCGTAAAATCCCGCTCGACAAGCCCGACTTGCAGCATGAAATCTCAAACGCGGCCTATACTCGCCGGTCCGAAGACAAAAAATATAACCCGCCCAACTTGCCATAAAGGCCGCTCTGGCGTAGCCCGCTGCATATGAAATATCACACGCCCTTCGCCGCTGATGAGTTGCGCGCCTTCGGCATACCAGCACCTTGGTCTTACGGCACCGCTGACCGCGTTCGCTTTGGCGAGATTGACGCGCTCAACCATGTCAATCACACCGCTTACCTGCGCTGGTTTGAAAGCTTTCGCATCAACTATTTTCGCGACTATGGCCTGTCGAACTATGACGCGGATAGCCCGCGCATCGTGCTAAAATCCATCGCGGCCGAATTCATCAAGGAAATGGTGATCGGGCAGGATTACATCGTAACCGGGCGCACAAGCAGCTTTCGCAACACGTCCTGGGTCATGGACTATGGCGTGTGGACGGACAAAGGCTTGCAAGCAACCGGCAGCAGCGTGATTGTCCAACTACATCCGAAAACCGGTGAAAAGCTGGCGTTGTCGGATGCTGCGCGCGACGCCATGGTCACGCGCGACGGAGCGTCTCAAGCCTAAGCCTTGATCCGCGCCAGCAGCATTTGTGTAGAGCCGTCTTTGCCCGCATCGCTTTGTTCGCCGCGCAGGATTGGGGTCAGCGCATTGGCCAGTTCCTTGCCAAGCTCGACGCCCCACTGGTCGTAGGAATTGATGCCCAGCATCACTCCTTCGACAAAAACGCGGTGCTCATAGAGCGCGATGATCATGCCCAAAACCTCAGGTGTCAGCTGCGGATACAGCAGCGTTGTCGATGGCCGGTCGCCGGGGAACACACGGTGTTTGGCTTGGCGATCACGCTCAGCGCCCTCCAGCCCTTTGGCCGCCATAAGCGCTTGGGCTTGCTCGAAGCTGCGCCCAACCATCAAAGCTTCTGATTGGGCGAGGCAATTTGCGACCAGAAGCTCGTGATGGTGCACGAGGTCATCCTCATGACCATGTGCCGCAACCAGGAATTCACATGGGATCACGCGTGTCCCTTGATGGATCAGCTGATAAAAGGCGTGCTGCCCGTTCGTACCGGGCTCCCCCAGACGACAGGGCCGGAATTGACGGGTAAATCGCCACCATCCATGGCGACAGATTTGCCGTTACTCTCCATTTCCAACTGCTGCAGATAGGCGGGCAATCGTGACAGTCGGTTGTCGTAAGGCAGCACGGCGCGGGTCGCGTGCCCGCAGCCTTGGTTGTGCCAAATGCCCACCAAAGCCAGCAAGACGGGCATGTTTTCCGCCAGGGGCGCCGTTTGAAAGTGCTGGTCCATTGCAGCTCCGCCGGACAGGAAAGCGTCGAAATCATCGGGACCGATGCCAATCATCAAGGCCAGCCCGATTGGTCCCCACATTGAATAGCGACCGCCGACCCAGTCCTCGAACCCGAAGACGCGCGAAGGGGCGATACCGAACGCGGCTGTTTTGTCTTCCGCCGTGGACACAGCCGCAAACTGCGCGCCGGGATCGTCCACTTTGGCGCCCATCCAATCATAGGCGGTGCGCGCGTTCGTCATCGTTTCAATAGTCGTGAAGGTCTTTGACGCCACGATCACCAGCGTCGTCTCAGGGTTCAACCCGGCAAGCGTGTCGGCAATATCCGCGCCGTCAACATTTGAAACGAAATGCAGCCGCGGCCCATCATGGAAAGGCGCCAAAGCAAGTGCGGCCATGGCCGGCCCAAGATCAGAACCGCCAATGCCGATATTGATCACATCGGTGATCGCACCGCCCTGCCCTGAAAATTGTCCGCCGCGCACTGCGTTCGAAAAAGTCGCCATATCGGCACGAATGCGGGCAACCTCTGCCAGCTCATCTGCAAGCCCGGTCGGCGCTGCGGTCTGGGTGCGCAGCAGCGTATGCAGCACAGCACGGCCTTCGGTTTCGTTGATCTTTTCGCCGGCAAACATTGCGTCGCGTTTGGCTTCAACACCCGCCGCTTGCGCCATTGAAACCAGAAATTCACGCGTGGCTGGCGTGATCTGCGTCTTGGAATAATCGAACAGCATCGCGCCTAGTTGGGTCGAAAAATCTTCCGCGCGATCTGCGTCTTTTGCGAATAGGTCCGTGATTTTCGGTTTCGTCGCAGCAATACGCGTCAACTCATCCCAGAGAGCAGCATCCATAGTCGTGGTCCTCGTTATGGGGCCCAATGCACGGTGGCATTAGCCAATACGGTGTTGATCGGTGCCTCATGCGGGCTGAGGCCCTTGGCGCGGTCCAAAGCTGCGCGTTTCTCGTCACCGGTGATTAGAATATGGGTACTCATAGCACCCGACAGCGCCGGTCCCGTAAGCGTCACGCGTGTTTCCTGGCCTTCGGGATGGATCGCCATCAAAGGCGCGTCTGACGCAAGCGCCGCATCCAGTTCGGGCGCACCGGGAAAGAGCGATGCCGTGTGCATATCCGCCCCCATGCCCAGTAGAAGAACCGATATCGGCAACTCAGCAGCAAGGGTTTCACCAACCTCCGCCATGGCGTCATCAGCGTCTTGTCCATCACGGAAAAACGGCACAAACTCAGCCGCTGTAGCGCGGTCTTGCAATAGTCGCGACTTGACCAAGGCAGTGTTCGAACGGTCCGAAGTTTCCGGGACCCAGCGTTCATCACTGAGCATCACATGCACCCGCGCCCAGTCCAGATCAGCAGCGCAGAGCACATCGAAAACCGGGCCCGGCGTCGTCCCACCAGGAACCACAAAACTCACATGGTCATGGTTCAACAGACTACTCTTCAATTCACCGGCCAAGTGCTGGGCCAGATCAATCATCATCATGTCGCGGTCCGGATACTCGACAAACTTCATTTGCGGATCTCCCGCCAACGACGGCCATCCCGGTGCAATAGCATCAACGCATCTTCTGGCCCCGAGCTGCCCGGCTCATAGGTTTTGGGGGTGTCGCCACGGCTGGTCCAGGCCTCAATGATCGGGTCGGTCCATTTCCATGCGGCCTCCACCTCGTCACCACGCATAAACAGTGTTTGGTTGCCCCGGATCACATCCATGATCAGCCGTTCATAGGCGTCCGGCACGTCTTCGGCCTCAGGCCCCAGCGCGTCAGCGAAGGTCATATCCAGCGGCACATCGACCAGACGCATCCCGCCCGGGCCCGGCTCCTTGATGGTCACGCGCATATCCATGCCTTCATCGGGCTGCAGGCGGATGGTCAGAACGTTGGCGTGGCTGCCAGCGTCCTCGTCAAAAATCGAATGCGGTGTTTCCTTGAAATGGATCACGATCTCCGACATCCGCGCTTTCAGCCGCTTGCCTGTGCGCAGATAGAACGGCGTGCCTTTCCAGCGCCAGTTTGAGATATCGACCTTCATCGCGATGAAGCTTTCGGTCTTTGTGTCAGGCTTTTCCGAATGCTCCACGTAGGAGGCAACACCGTCATCACCAGCCCCATACTGCCCGCGCACAATGTTGTCTTGCGGCACGGCATCAAGCGCACGAATAACCTTAAGTTTTTCGTCGCGCACCGCGTCTGGGTCAAACTTCGAAGGCGGTTCCATCGCCGTCAGACACAGCAGTTGCATCAGGTGGTTTTGCACCATGTCCCGCATTGCGCCCGACTTGTCGTAATAGGCCCCGCGCCCGTCCACACTGACAGTTTCGGCTACAGTGATCTGTACGTGGTCAATGTACTGGGCGTTCCAAAGCGGCTCAAACAACACATTGGCAAAGCGCACAGCCATCAGGTTTTGCACTGTTTCTTTACCAAGATAGTGGTCAATGCGGTAAATCTGACTCTCGTCAAAACTATCCGCGAGAACCGCGTTCAAAGCCTTTGCACTTTCAAGGTCACGACCGAACGGCTTTTCGACGACAATACGTGACGTGTCAGTCGCAATTTTATGTTTGTGCAAACGTGTCGCCAGATCGCCAAACAACCCCGGCCCGACGGAGAAATAGAAAGCTTGAATGACGTCCTTGCGGACCAACTTAGCCAGGTCCGCCCAACCATTCTCACCGCGCGCATCAATCGCGACATAGTGTAAGGTTTCGCAGAAACTTTTGATGGTTTTTGCGTCGCGTCGGTCTTTGGGAACAAATTCACTAATCGCGTCGGACACCAATTTGCGAAAGCCCGCATCATCCAAATCGCCGCGCGCCGCGCCAATGATCCGTGATGCTTCAGGCATTTGTCCGGCGCAGAACCGTCTGTACAGGCCTGGCAGGATTTTTCGGCGTGCAAGATCACCCGTCCCGCCAAAAATCACCAAATCAAAGCTACCGACCGGAATGACGCGTGAAACCATCGTGATTTACCTTTGGTCTGCGGACGCCAAATGCGCGCCCAAGTTGCTGTTACCGCAAATGTTAGCGTTAACATGGGTGATCTAACCCCGGCTCTGCGCAATGTCTAGCATGGCCAGAAAACACCACAAGTCTTCACATCACCGTCACCGCTATAACACGATGCTTTTATCTCAGTGTCACTCGGATTAGACACGACGGAACGGCCAAGATCGGAGACCCGGATGAAAGACCAAACGACAGCTGCACCGGCAGCAAACATCGGGAAATTCGTCGATCCGTTGACCACCGCAAAGGGCGATGCACGCGCCTCCGTTGCGCTAACCAACCCGCAAACCCTTTGGTTCAACACGGGAACGCTCTGCAATATCGAATGCGCGAATTGCTATATCCTGTCTTCGCCTACGAATGACGCATTGGTCTACATCTCTGAGGCTGAGGTGCGTGATTACCTCGACCAGCTCGAAACCCGTAATTGGGGCGTGCGCGAGATCGCGTTCACTGGCGGCGAGCCATACATGAACCCCGAAATGAACGCGATGACCCGCGCTGCCTTAGAGCGCGGCTATGAGGTGTTGGTTCTGAGCAATGCAATGCGCCCGATGATGCGTAAATCCGTGCGCGCGGGCATCGCCGAGCTGATTGCTGAATTCGGTGACAAGCTCACCTTCCGCATCTCTGTCGATCATTGGTCGGAGACCTTGCATGACGAAGAACGCGGCGCAGGTGCATTTGCCAAGACAATCGAAGGCATGGAATGGCTACGCGATCAAGGTGCGCGGATGGCAATCGCAGGCCGCTCCATGTGGGACGAAACGCAGGCGGAGGCGCGGGTGGGTTACGCCAAACTTTTTGCCGAGCATGACTTTAAGATCGATGCACAAAATTCTGGTACAACAGTCATTTTCCCAGAAATGGATGAAACGATTGAGGTCCCGGAAATTACGACAGCCTGTTGGGGCATTCTGGACAAATCTCCCGATGCGATGATGTGTTCATCATCGCGCATGGTCGTCAAACGCCGCGGCGCTGAGACGCCCGCTGTGCTGGCCTGCACCCTGCTGCCCTATTCACCAGAATTCGAACTAGGGGAGACACTGGAACACGCCGAAGGCGCTGTGCAACTCAATCACCCCCATTGCGCAAAGTTCTGCGTCTTGGGTGGCGCGAGCTGTTCCGCCTAAGGCGCCATCAGGCACAGCATTTCAAACATCACCGATACGCCCAGCCAAGACGTGATCCCGTTGTTGTCAAAGGGCGGTGATACTTCGACCAGATCCGCTCCAATGAAGTTCAAACCCTGCGCAGCGCGGATCATGTCCAATGCCTGCGCGGATGTCGGGCCACCCACCTCAGGCGTCCCGGTGCCGGGGGCAAAAGCCGGATCAATGAAGTCGATATCGAAGCTGAAATAGGTCGGTGCATCACCCATGATGCCCTTCGCGCGTTCAACGCTGGCAACAAGCCCCGCTTCAAACGCCTCATGCATCGGGATGATTGTGATCCCGTGCTTGGCGCCAAACTGCCGGTCATCATCGTCATACATCGTACCGCGCATTCCGATCATCACGGAGCGTTCGCAATCAATCAAACCTTCCTCAACCGCCATGCGGAACGGGTTACCATGCGTCAGCACAGGGCTGCCAAAATAGGGCGGGAACAGATCCGTATGACTGTCATAGAGCAGCAGCGCAGGCTTGGTGCCTGACCCAGCAATCGCGCGGAGCACCGGCAATGTGCACAGATGATCACCCGCCACACCAAATGGACGCGTTCCGCGACCAAGCATCTCCCCAACAAAACGCGTAATTTCAGCCAAAGTGGTGTCTTGTTCTACCGGGTTCACAGAAACATCGCCCAGATCGGCGCAATTCATCGCTTCAAAAGGGCGCACATTGGTCACGGCATGCTGAGCACGGATCATCGTTGAAGCGTCGCGCAGGGCCCGCGGCCCATGGCGCGCACCGGGCCGATTGGACGTACCCCCATCCCAAGGCATGCCATAAAAGCCCAGTTCAACCTCCGCAATGCGCGGGTGGTCAGCCGTCAGATAGGGTAGCCGCATAAAGCTGGGCAGGCCCGCGAAACGGGGAAGAACGGTCCCCGCGACCGGATGGAAAAAATCGCTCATTCCTGAAGTTCGGCGTCCCAATACAGGAAGTCAATCCAGCTTTCGTGCAAATGGTTCGGCGGAAATTTCCGCCCCATGTTGCGCAGCTGCTCGGATTCAGGTTTGCGCGGCGGTTTACGCAGCGAAAGCCCGGAATTTTTCAGCAATTTTGAGCCCTTGGACAGATTGCACCGCGAACAGGCGGCAACGACATTTTCCCAGCTAGTGATCCCGCCCCGCGCACGTGGCAAAACGTGGTCAAAGGTCAAATCCCCACGCGAGCCACAATATTGGCAGCAGAACTCGTCGCGCAAAAACAGATTGAAACGGGTAAACGCCACTTTTTTTTGCGGTTTCACATAGTCTTTCAGCACCACAACGGACGGAATCTTGATCTCCGTCGTGGGGGAACGAACCACATCTTCATATTCCGACAAGATTGTCACACGGTCGAGGAAAGCGGCTTTCACGGCCTCCTGCCACGTCCAAAGTGATAGCGGGTAGTAAGACAATGGCCGGTAATCGGCATTCAACACCAAGGCCGGATTGTGCTTCAGGCTGCCGGGCTCACGCACAAAATCATGCCGAAACTCGTGAACTGCGTGGTCTTGCATGGGTGACTCGTCTCCCGCCCTGTAACGCCTTGTATCAGACACCAGAGCAGGACCCCCTGCCCTTGCCTTAACGGAAACTATATATCGTATGTCCCGCCTGACAACCCCCGCTATATCGGGGTTTGGGAGCAAGCTCTCAGATTCGCGTGACAGCCCTGTGACAGTTATCCACAGGGCGCGCGCGACTATCCCAGGTCGATATTGAACTGCTTGCCGATAAAGCTGAGCGCGACGCCCAACCCATCTGGTGCGATCCCGTGGCCGGTGCCTTCCATGACATGGCCAAACACCTCGAAGCCCGCGTTTTGCAGCGCGTCGCCGGCCTCGGGCATCGATATCGGTGGCACCACCTCATCTTGATCACCGTGGATCAAAAGTACGGGCGGTTTACACTTCACTTCGTCCTCAAGCAGCTCAGGACGCAACAAACGTCCCGAAATACCGACAATGCCCGCCACCGGGTCCTCGCGGCGCGGCAACACATGCAAGGCCATCATGGTGCCCTGCGAAAAGCCGATAACCACCACCTGTTCCGGCAAAACATCCTCATCCACCATGACCCGGTCTAGATAAGCGTTGAGGTCTTCAACCGCCAAATCCATGCCCGCCTCGGCCTCTTCCTCGGACGAGCCGTCGATCCATGGGATCGGGAACCATTGATACCCCATCGGGTTGCCGATGCAGCGTTCCGGCGCGTTGGGCGCGTAAAACACCGTGTCAGGCAAGTGCTGTGCCAATGGGTCGGCCAGCCCCAGAAGGTCATTGCCATCCGCGCCGTAGCCATGCAGGAAAATCACCACTGTCGAAACTTCGCCCGATGCTGACGCTTTGCGTCCGCCTTCCAGAATACGTGCCATTTAAGAAAGCCCCTCGCGCCCTTTGATATGATGGTAATAGGCAAAGAGCGCGCGGGCCGCAACGGCGCGCCAGGGCGACCAGTTTTCAGCCAGTGCCCGTAGCTCTTTTTCCTTGGGGCGCACTGGCAAATTGAACACATGTTGCGCCGCGATTTGTAGCGCCAAATCGTTCGGCGCGAACACATCTGCATGCCCCAACGAGAACATCGCGTATATCTCCGCCGTCCAATGGCCAATGCCTGGTACAGCGGTCAATGTTTCAACAACCGTTTCGCTATCCGCGCTGCGCAAGCCGTCATAGTCAATCCGCGCCCGCGCCAGTTCTCCGGCGTAGCGAATTTTCTGCCGCGACAAACCACATGCGCGCAAATCATCCTCGCTCGCGGCAGCTACAGCGTCTTCGGACAGCAATCCTGCGTCCTCCAACCGTCCTGATATGGCGCGGGCAGAGGCGACACTTACCTGCTGGGACATGATCGCGCTCAGAAGTTGGCCAAACCCATCGGGACGCAATCGCAATGGCAACGGTTCGACATCAGGCAGGATCGCCGCAAATTCAGGGTGGGTCTCGGCCAACCAGGCCGCGCCTTCGGCCACACAGGCATCGGTCTCAATTCGCCTCAAACTTTGCCACCCATGCGAGCGCCTCCTCTACCGCTTGCACCCGTTCGGCTGCAGGCATTTCAGGCCGTGCGAGCATCAGCACGGGTATCCCAAGCTTTTCTGCCGCCACAATTTTCGAATAGGATGCCGCGCCGCCGGCGTTTTTTACGACAAGCCAATCAATTTGTTCCTGTTTGAATAACGCGACCTCATCTTCAACCGAAAACGGTGGCCGCCCGATAAGGTATTTTCCATTTGGAAAAGGAAACGGCCCATCAGGCGGATCAATCTGGCGGCAAATCAGTGTGCAGTGATCAAATCCAGAAAAATCTTGAAGCGTCTGACGTCCGGTCGCCAGAAAAATCCGCGCGCCGGGCTGGATCATCTGTTTGGCCTGCGCCGCGTCAGATACTTCAAATATCTGGCGCGTGGTGTCGGGCACCCAAGCAGGTCTGAGAAGTTGCAGGTAAGGCATTGACCTTTCGTCACAAATACCAATCGTACGCCGCGATATGCGATGCGCAAAAGGATGCGTTGCGTCGATCACCAGATCGGGTTTGAACGTGTCTAGGAATTCTGAAAACCCCTGCGACCCGCCAAACCCACCGATACGCGTGGCGCAGGGCAACGGCTTCGGCGCGCGTGTCGCCCCCGCCAGCGATGCGGTTATATCATGCCCCAAATCGACCAAGGATTTGGCAAGCAACGTGGCCTCCCCCGTCCCGGCAAGCAACAAAATCCGCATCAGCCCGCCCGCGCCAAAATCTTGCCCGCGCGGTCAATCACGACAACATCAATGCCCATGCCAGTGCCGTCAAGAAACTGCCTCGCATGCGCGCACGCGTGCCGCGCCACGATCTGGCACAGCTCTTCCCCGGCAATTTCCGACGCTTCCAAGGCAGTGTTTGCGTCACGCACATCCGGCAATCCGGCCTCAACAGACCAGTCCCCCAGCAGATCAAAATCAACCTGAGACCGTTTCGAATGCAGATCCCGCGCGCCTTGCGCAAATTTCGTCAGTTTGCCGATGCCGCCGCCTAAAGTGAAATGCGCAACCGGGTGTTTGGCCAGATATTTCAGCAAACCCCCTGCAAAATCCCCCATATCAAGCATCGCGTGATCGGGCAGCCCGTGCAGGTCCTGCACGACGCGTTCACTGGTTGATCCGGTACAGCCGGCGACATGGCCCGTGCCTGTCGCAACCGCCACATCAATCCCCCGGTGGATGGAGGCGATCCACGCGGCGCAGGAAAACGGCCGAACTATGCCAGTTGTGCCAAGGATCGAAAGGCCGCCTTCAATCCCCAGACGCGGGTTCCATGTTTTCAGCGCAAGCGCGCGCCCATTTTGGACAGAAACTGTGATCTCGACATTCGCCGCTTGGCCGTATTCGACAGCCATTTCCTCGACCACACCTCTCATCATCTGACGCGGCACTGGATTGATCGACGGCTCACCGACGTCAATTGGCAGGCCCGGCTTGGTTACGGTACCAACCCCTTCGCCTGCTTTGAAAACAACGCCGCTTGGTGATGCTTGCACACGGGCTTCGATGATCGCGCCATGGGTTACATCAGGATCATCGCCCGCGTCCTTTTCGATGCCCACACGCGCCCATCCCGAACCGCGCTCCGAGCTGTGCACCGCAAAAACCGGCGTCTCGCCTTTCGGCAAGGTGATCCCGACCGTGTCAGGCGTCACACCGCCCCACAGCATCTGCAAGGCCGCCTTCGTGGCCGCTGTCGCGCAAGCGCCCGTGGTCCATCCGCGTTTAAGCCGGGTTGCAGGGTCATTCGTCATAAGGCGCGACTATAGTGGCAAAATTCGCGCCGCCAATGAACGATTGCCGGTCGTTCTTTCGCTTTCCCTAGGCGCGCTCTGCTTGCAATATAGCGACATGACCGACTCGCTTTCCCTTCCCGGCACCGACTGGCCCCGCCTCGAGGCGGGGTGGGTGTGGTTATGCGGCGCAGGCCCGGGCGATCCGGGACTATTGACCTTGCATGCGGTCAATGCGCTCAGGCAGGCCGATGTCGTGATTTACGACGCATTGGTGCAAGAAGCCATATTGGATTGGGCGCCGCAGGCGCAGCATGAATATGCAGGCAAACGCGGCGGCAAGCCGTCCGCCAAGCAACGCGACATTTCGCTTAGGCTGGTAGAACTCGCCCGCCAAGGCAAGAAAGTGCTGCGCCTCAAAGGCGGTGATCCATTCGTCTTCGGGCGTGGCGGCGAAGAAGCCCAAACTTTGGTGCAGCACGGTGTCCCGATCCGCATCATCCCAGGGATTTCCGCAGGCATCGGTGGGCTTGCCTATGCAGGCATCCCCGTGACCCATCGCGACGTCAATCAATCAGTCACATTTGTCACCGGGCACGACCAGTCGGGCAATGCTACGGGCTCACTTGATTGGCCTGCGATTGCGCGCGGCAGTCAGGTCATCGTGATCTACATGGGTATGAAGCACATCGCCCGTATCTCTTCTGAATTACTCAAGGCAGGGCGCTCAAGCGCGGAACCTGTGGCGATTGTTACAACCGCCACGACGCAAGAACAGCGCGTCTTGGAAACGACGCTGGGCACCTGCGTCGCGGATATTGAAACTGCTGGAATGGCACCGCCCGCAATCATTTGCATCGGTCGGTCTGTCCTGATGCGGCAAGTCCTCGATTGGCAAGCGCAGGCCGAGGGTACAGCCCCGCGCAATCTCGACCCGCTGGGGCGTGGCCGCCCGGCAGAAAGCGCGTAAACGGGTCCCTTTATGCCCGGTTTCATCATTGCAGCGCCAAGTTCCGGCAGCGGAAAGACGACGATAACGCTTGGCCTGTTGCGCGCAATCCGGGACAAAAAGATTGCGGTGCGCGGTGCCAAATCCGGGCCCGACTATATCGACCCCAAATTTCACGAAGCCGCTTGCGGCGCGCCCTGCCTGAACCTAGACGCCTGGGCCATGACGCCCGACCGGATCGCGGAGCTGGCAAGCGGCAACGATCTTCTGCTGATCGAAGGCGCGATGGGTCTCTTTGATGGAGCCCCGCCCCATGGAAAGGGCGCCGTAGCCGACCTGGCGCGCCAATTGAATCTGCCGGTGATCTTGGTGGTCGATGCGTCTAAAACGGCGCAATCCATCGCGCCCTTGGTTGCAGGGTTTGCCCAGTTCGACCCGGCAGTCCGCATCGCAGGTGTGATCCTCAACAAGGTTGGCAGCGCGCGCCATGTTCGCATGTTGACGACTGCCTTGGAACCACTCGGTATTCCCGTACTGGGTTGCGTGATGCGCGATGCAGGGCTTGAGATCCCGTCGCGCCATTTGGGTTTGGTGCAAGCACAAGAACACGCAGATCTCGAAACGTTCCTTGACGGTGCCGCCGCACAGATGTGCGAGGAGGTCGACATTGACGCTCTGCTCCGCCTAAGCGCGCCGCTGCCTGATCATGTAGCGAACCGTCCGATCCCACCCCAACGGCGTCATATCGCAATCGCCCAAGACGCGGCATTTTCCTTCATCTACCCCCATCTTCTGCGCGGCTGGATTGAGGCCGGTATTACGATAAGCACATTCTCCCCCCTGAATGACGATCCTGTGCCGCCTGCTGACCTGGTCTACCTGCCGGGCGGCTATCCCGAGCTGCATGCCGCAAACCTAGCCGCGGCAAAAACCTTTCTTGAAAGCCTAAGAAAAACCGCGAAACACACTGATATTTATGGGGAATGCGGCGGCTACATGGTTCTGGGTGACAGCCTGACCGACGCGCATGGCACATCCCATCGGATGGCCGGCCTTCTGCGCCTTGAAACCAGTTTCGCGCAGCGCAAACTGCATCTGGGCTACCGAGAACTCGCTGCAAAAAAAGGCCCCCTCAAAGGCCAGTTTAAAGGCCACGAGTTCCACTATGCGACCACATTGCGCGCTGAAGGCACCCCGCTGTTTCAAGCCCATGACGCAGAAGGCAATTCGCTACCGGCCATGGGGTTGGTCGAAGGACGGGTATCAGGCTCATTCGCCCATATCATCGACCGCGTCTTGCCATGACCGGCACGTGGGCGTAGGGCAAAGAGCATGACCGATCACGCCATCAATCCCGAGACCGACGATAGCCGCGCCCGGCGCAATGTGTGGGTCCTTGTATTGGCCCAAGCGATCCTTGGCGCGCAGATGCCCATGATCTTTGTCACCGGCGGTCTGGCCGGAAATATGTTGTCGACAAACCCGTGCCTGGCGACCCTGCCAATTTCAATGATCGTCTTCAGCTCAATGACCACTGCGCCTTGGCTCAGCCCGTTCATGCAACGCAACGGACGGCGTGCGGGCTTCATTTTGGGCGCTATTGCGGGTGCAGCTGGTGCGGCGCTTGCCGCATACGGGCTCTATATTGGTTCGTTCATTACACTCCTCGCAGGCAGCTATCTTACGGGTATCTACATGTCCGCGCAGGGCTTTTACCGCTTCGCGGCGACGGACATGGCATCAGACAGCTATAAACCCAAAGCAATTTCCTATGTGATGGCGGGCGGGCTTTTGTCGGCCATCATCGGCCCGCAGCTGAACAAGGGCGTTATGGAAGCGTGGATGATCCCATTCTTCGGCACCTACGCCGCAGTGGTCGTCCTGAACCTCGTAGGCCTTTTCCTTTTCTTCGCGCTTGATCTACCCGGTAAGGTCACGCAGCAGGTCAGCGCAACCGCAAGCGCCGCGCGCACAAAAATGGAGCTGCTCAAGGACCCGCGCATCGCAGTTGCCGTCATCTGCGCCATGGTCGCCTATGCCCTTATGAATCTGGTGATGACATCGACGCCTTTGGCCGTTGTCGGCTGCGGGTTCACCAATGACAACGCGAATGACATCGTCTCGGCCCACGTGCTGGCGATGTTTGCGCCATCCTTCTTTACTGGGCACCTGATCGCGCGGTTTGGGGTCGAAAAAATCATCGGCGCGGGGCTGGTAATTTTGGGATTTGCCGGGGTGGTGGCCCTGTCGGGCGTCGAGCTCACCAACTTTTTCGGCGCGCTGATCTTGCTGGGTCTCGGCTGGAACTTCGGCTTTATCGGCGCCACGACGCTCTTGGCATCGTCCCACAGCGCGGCAGAGCGCGGTCGCGTCCAAGGCCTCAATGACGCTTTAGTCTTTGGCTGCGTGACCGTCGCCTCGCTGGCCTCCGGCGGGTTGATGAATTGCTCAGGTGGTACACCGGTCGAAGGATGGAACGCAGTCAACTACGCAATGGGACCGTTTTTGGCGCTTGCAGGCGGCGCTTTGGTCTGGCTTGTGATCGACCGCAGCAAAACGGCCTAACGCCACCATCCAAGCATTGAAAGCTTCAAAAGCCGCAACCTCTTTGAGAATTCAGAGCTGGCAAAACCCTGTTCCAACGCGCCCTTCGGATCGTTGATCGCGTGCTGCAAGATCGGCAAAGCCTGCCAGCCCGACAACATCAAACCCGCATGTTCCTTTGATACTTCACGACGGCCGGAGCGGGAAAAATCCAAGGCTTTTAGAGCGTCCCCAGCAAGGTCACGATACCCATCTGCGTCACCCACCGGCAAAGGCCGTTTGCCCCGCGCCGCCAGCTCGGGCGCTGCCCGCAGCATCGCAGCCACGCCGCAGCCATAGGCAAATTTGGCAATGATCTCGACATCCACCGGCCCAATCAGCCGCGCTGCCGTCCCGATCAATGCTCCATAGGTCGCGTCAATATAAGCATCAAACGCCTGCCGGTGCGGGAACGGGTCGCTGTAGATATCCCACGCGCGCGCCTGTACCAGCCGATCCAGTACCATCGCGCCCTCCGCATCCAAAACCTCTGCCAATGGGACGGTCACAGCATGTGACCGCACGGCGCGTCCTTCACGGATTTCTTCTAACGCATCGCGCCACCATTGCAGCCGGATTTCAGCGATCATGGTTTCGTGCGTGACCCATGGCGCACGCGTGACCTCAACGTTGAACGCGTAAAGCGGCCAAAGGATGCGTTGAACCCGCTCGGATGCCAACTGCGCGGTGACAAAGCGATCCGGGTCCGCATTTTCAACGATCTCGGCGCAGGCCTCAAGGCTCACGCCGTCGCACCTTCTTGGATGAGCTTCCAGTTGATGGCATCAAGAAGCGCTTCGAACGAAGCGTCCACAATATTTGGCGACACACCCACGGTTGACCAACGCCGCCCGGCGCTATCGGCGCTGTCAATAATGACCCGCGTGACCGCCGCCGTGCCGCCTTGGGTGATACGCACCTTGAAATCGACCAGATGCATGTCTTCCAAAACCGACGTGTAGCTGCCCAGATCCTTGGCAAGCGCTTTCCAAAGCGCGTTGACCGGCCCGCGATCCGATCCGCTTTCATCCATGGATTCCGAGACGCTCAGCATCTTTTGATCCCCGACTTTCACCACCACCACGGCCTCGGACAACGACACCATTTTGTTGTATTTGTTTTTCCGCCGTTCGACCGTCACCTTGTATCGTTTAACGTCAAAGAAGTCCGGGATCAGCCCGAGTTCTGCACGGGCCAGCATTTCAAAAGACGCCTGCGCGGTGTCATAGGAATAGCCTTTGTCTTCCTCTCGCTTGATCCGATCAAGAATACGCGGCAGTGCCGATTTATCGACCTCGCCCAATCCCATTTCAGCCAGCCTCTTGCGCAGATTAGACTGCCCGGCCTGATTGGACATCGGAATGATGCGTGCATTGCCGACCGCGGCAGGGTCGACATGCTCATAGGTGGTCGGGTCTTTCAGAATGGCCGAAGCATGCAACCCCGCCTTATGTGCAAAGGCGGAGGCTCCGACGTATGGCGCTTGCCGGTTCGGGACGCGGTTCAGGATGTCGTCAAGCTTGCGGGAGGCGAGCGTCAGCATGGGCAGGTTTTCGACAGC
This sequence comes from Litoreibacter sp. JB4-2, assembly GCF_055693445.1. Taxonomy (NCBI): domain Bacteria; kingdom Pseudomonadati; phylum Pseudomonadota; class Alphaproteobacteria; order Rhodobacterales; family Roseobacteraceae; genus Litoreibacter; species Litoreibacter sp. JB4-2. Next base: position 333,609 of record NZ_CM146334.1, on the reverse strand, counting down.
GATCCCGGTCTCGAAGCGTTCCGCGAAGTTGGGTTTCAGAAGCAGCGTCGGGATGATTGATGTCAGATTGGCATTGCCGCAGCGTTCCCCAAGCCCGTTTAGCGTGCCCTGGATTTGGCGCGCACCGGCCTCGACCGCTGCGAGGCTGCCGGCTACGGCGTTTTCCGTGTCGTTATGTGTGTGGATGCCAAGGTTTGTGCCGGGGATGCCGGAAGTGATGACGGCCTCAACGATACCCGAAATCTCGGACGGCAGCGTGCCGCCATTGGTGTCGCACAGCGCGATCCAGCGGCAGCCGGCTTCATAGGCAGCGTGGATGGCTTGCAGAGCGTAGTCGGGGTTGGATTTGTAGCCGTCAAAGAAATGTTCCGCGTCAAAAATCGCTTCGCGGCCCTGGGCCGCGATATGTTTGAAGGAGGCGGCGATGTTTTCGGTGTTCTCCTCAAGGGAGATGCCAAGCGCGGTCTTTACGTGGAAATCATGGGTCTTTCCCACCAGACAGACCGACGGGGTGCCGGCGTTGAGCACGGCGGCGAGGACGTCATCATTTTCGGCGGAGCGGCCGGATCGCTTGGTCATCCCGAAGGCGGTCATCGTGGCGTTTGTCTGGGGAGCGTTCTCAAAAAATTCGCTGTCGGTCGGGTTCGCGCCGGGCCAGCCGCCTTCGATGTGATCGATCCCGATCGCGTCCAGCATTTCGGCGATCTGGACCTTTTCGGGGGTCGAGAACTGGACCCCTTGGGTCTGCTGGCCGTCACGCAGGGTGGTATCGAAAAGAAAGAGGCGCTCGCGGGTCATGGGCTGGCTTTCACTGTCGCCCCGCATGCGGGGAATCTTGTAAGATGTTGTTTTTGATGCCTTACGGCTGCGGGGTTAACGAATTGGAAAGGGTCCGAAAACGGCCCATAAAAATCGTCCCGCCCGGCATCGCCGGGCCACGCCCGACCTCCCCCGGAGGGCGTGTTGTTGGGTCATTCGCAAAACTTGATCGATCAAAGCTTGAGAGTGCAGCGCGATATACTTTCGTCGCAAGCGCCCTCCAGGTCGGGCGCGGCCCTTGTGTTGGAGATATCATTTAAGGGCCTCCAACTTGGAGGGATCAAAGCCGGGCAGTATCTCTGCATGCGGGCTTGTGCCTGAGACGCTGACTTTGAGACCAGTTTCTTCTAAGCGGTTCTTATATTTATCTGCTTCCTCGAAACGCTTCTCTTTTCGAAGTTCCATCCAGAAAGAAAGAAACGGCAAGAGTTCTCGCGAAACCCCATCGTAACCACCCTTTGTTGATGCGATAGAACTCGGGTACTTTGAAAGCCAGTCAATTTCTTCGGCTTTTCCAAAACCCAATAGCATAAGCGCCTTTTTGAGTGCCCCTAGTTCTTTGCCTTTAGCAAAGCCATGCATGTCGGCAATGAAGCCCGGTACATTCAAGTCATTTCGAAGCTTCTCAATTGCAAAATCTGGGAGCGGCGTCGTATCGACGTCAAGCGTCGCAATGTACCATTTGTAGAGAGTTGATTCCGCCTCCTCACGCTTCTTCTCCGTCCAGTCCATCGGCTTGCGGTAATGTGTGGACAGCATCACGAAGCGGATGACTTCGCCCGGCACGCCTTGGTCCAGCAGGTCGCGGACAGTGAAGAAATTGCCCAAGGATTTGGACATTTTCTTGCCTTCGACCTGAAGCATTTCGTTGTGCATCCAGATCTTCGCAAAGCCGTGGCCTGCGCATTTGCTTTGGGCGATTTCATTTTCATGATGCGGGAAGGTCAGGTCGTTGCCGCCGCCATGTATGTCGAACTCGGACCCCAGCCGGTCAAAGGCCATGGCGGAGCATTCGATATGCCAGCCGGGCCGCCCCCTGCCCCAAGGGCTGTCCCAGCCCGGCGTATTTTCGTCCGAGGGTTTCCAAAGCACGAAATCCATCGGGTCTTCTTTATAAGGCGCGACCTCAACCCGTGCGCCTGCGATCATGTCATCAACGGAGCGGCCCGACAGCTTGCCGTAATCTTCATAGCTGCGCACGCGGAACAAGGCGTGCCCCTCAGCAGCGTAGGCGTGCCCTTTTTCGATCAGGTCTTCGATCATCGCCACCATTTGCGGGATATACCCCGTGGCGCGCGGCATATCTGTCGGCTCTAACGCGCCAACAGCGGCCATATCGTCCAGAAACCATTGCGTCGTTTCAGCGGTGATGTCGCCGATATCGCGGCCTGTCTGGGCTGCGCGCGCGTTGATCTTGTCGTCTATGTCTGTGAAGTTTCGCACGTAATTCACTGAATCTACGCCATATTCATGGCGCAACAGGCGGAACAACATGTCAAACACCATCACAGCCCGGGCATTGCCCAGATGCGCGCGATCATAGACCGTGGGCCCGCAGACATACATGCTGACCTCATCCTTTTTGATGGGGTCCAGCACCTCTTTCGAGCGGGTCGCGGTGTTGTAGAGTTTGATCGTCATAAAGCCTCACGCGCAGGTGTCCCGGCGGGGCTTAGCAACTCAATCTTGGTATTGAAATGGTAAAGACCCGCCTGATTGATATCAGAAGGTAATGCAGCAGCAGATAATGATGCAGGTCTTGGTCATTTCGCTTGAGTAGCAGCGAAAACTGGATCGGCCAAGAGTTTTGTGCAAGCCTGCCTTTATGAGCCGTGAGATCATCAACCAATTTTGCCAAACCCTGCCCGGCGCGGAATGCACCGATCCGTGGGGCGGCGGGCATGATGCATGGAAAATCGGCGGCAAGATGTTTGCGATGATCGGCGTCATGGATGATGGCGTCTCTGTCAAAACCGCTGACGTGGCGAGCGCGGAGATGCTGATCGATATGGAACGTGCGATTAAAGCGCCGTATTTTCACCGCAGCTGGGTGCGTATTCCGTGGGGCCATGTGCCCGATGACGAGCTGCGTGAGCGCGTCGAGACATCCTACCAGCTGATCCTGTCGAAGCTTCCCAAAAAGGTTCAAAATACGTTGCGTGAGGCCGACAAATAGCGATTTGACACGGGGCTGCGCGCCGGGACAGATCTGGGCCAGATCAGCCCAAAGCGAAGACAGGATGGCGGCGCATGAAACTTTCGGAACGTATCAGCAATTTGAACGGTGGCGGCTCAGACGGGTGGGACGTTTTTTACCGTGCACGCAAGATGTTAGAGGACGGCGTTGATGTTGTTGAGCTGACCATTGGGGAGCATGACATTGGCACCGACGCCTCGATCCTAGAAGCGATGCACAAGGCCGCTTTGGGCGGGCATACGGGATATGCCATCGTTCCGGGCACCAGCGCTTTGCGCGACACCGTAGCGGAGCGACTGTCCGAGCGGACCGGCGTGGCCACAACCCGCGACAACATTTTGATCACCCCGGGCGGGCAAGCGGGGCTTTTCGCGGCCCATCATGCCACCTGCGACGAGGGCGACGTAGCCCTGCATTGCGACCCGTTTTACGCCACCTACCCCGGTACCATTCGCGGCGTGGGCGCGGTGCCGCGCCGGATCCCAACGCGGCCGGAAGCGGCGTTTCAACCGAGCTTTACCGACATCGCCAAGCAGTCGCGCGGGGCGCGGTCGATCCTGGTGAACACACCCAACAACCCGACAGGTGTGGTCTATAGCGAAGAGACAGTGAACGGCATCGCGCGGGCCTGCTGCGAATACGACCTGTGGTGCATCTCGGACGAGGTCTACGACACCCAAGTCTGGGAAGGCACGCATCTGAGCCCAAGGGCGGCGGACGGCATGGCGGCGCGCACCTTGGTGGTCGGCTCCATGTCGAAAAGCCACGCCATGACCGGCAGCCGCGTGGGCTGGGTCGCGGGGCCTGCGGAGGTGATCGAGACCATGATCAACCTCGCGACCTACACCACCTACGGCGTGCCGGGCTACATTCAGGACGCCGCCGTTTTCGCGCTGACCGCCGGGCCGGAGCTGGAGGCCCGCGTCGGCGCCCCGTTTGAACGGCGCCGCGCCATCGGGCAGCGGCTGATCGCGGGGCAAAACCTTGTGAAATTAGTGCCCTCGGGCGGCGCGATGTACATGATGCTGGATTTGCGTGCCACGGGCCTGTCGGGCGAAGAGTTTGCCAACCGGCTGCTGGACGCGCACCACATCGCGGTGATGCCGGGCGAAAGCTTTGGCGACGCCGCCGCCGGCCATATCCGTGTGGCGATGACGGTGGAAGACGCGGCGTTCGAGCGCGCCTTGGGCACCGTGTTGAGCTTTGCACAGGAGATGGCGCCATGAGCTTCCGCGCGCTGCACCGCCCCGGCGATCCGTTCATTCTGGCCAATGCCTGGGACGTGGGATCGGCGAAGATGCTGGAGGGGCTGGGCGCGGCAGCGATTGCGACCTCATCAGCGGCATTTGCCTTTACCCGCGGGCTGCCGGATGGCGGGCACACCTCGCGCGACGAGAACCTGGCGCATGCGCAGGAGCTGGTGGCGGCCGTGAACGTGCCGGTGTCGGGCGATTTTGAGGACGGGTTCGGCGCGGACCCGGATATGTGTGCGGAGACGGTACGGCTGTCGGGCGAGATTGGGCTGGCGGGGATTTGCATTGAGGACACGATTGGCGCGTCTGATCAGGTTTATGAGTTAGAGCTGGCGGTAGAGCGGATGCGCGCGGCGAGTGCTGCGGCGCGGGCCTTGAAAGACGACTTCTTCTTTGTGGCGCGGGCCGACGGGGTGATGACGGGCGGCTACGACATGGATGAGGCGATCCGGCGGGTGCAGGCCTTTGACGCGGCGGGGGCCGATGGGATTTACGTGCCGCTGCCGCCGACGATGGAGGATTTGAAGCGGGTTGTGGCGGCGACCAGCAAGCCGGTGAATGTGTTGGCTGCCGGGCGATTTACCAAGTTCAGCCGAGCGGAGTTCGCGGCCGCGGGTGTCGCGCGCATCTCCCTTGGCTCAGCGCTTGCGCGGGTGACGCATCGCGCGATCTTTGAGGCCAGCGAGGCGATGTTCGGCGCGGGTGATTTTTCACCTTTGGGTCAGGCGATGTCGGGTGATAAGGTCGATGCCCTGCTAAAACCCAAGCTTTGAAAGGAAAACAAAGACCTTGCTTTATCGTTTTTTATTAGCATTTTACGTCACTCTCCTAATGTCATTCAGCGCGGGCGCGCAATCGCTGCCGGACTACCAATCGGTGCTGGTCAATGATTTTGCGGACATCTTGTCGCCTGAGACGGAGGCCGAGCTGTCGGCAATGCTGCAAGAAGCGCGTGATACGCGCGATCATGAAATGACGGTCGTGACGATCAACAATCGCAGCGACTACGGGCAGTTTCGCGATATTGCAGAGTTTTCAAAAGACCTGTTCAACAAATGGGGCGTCGGCAATGCCGAGCGCAATGATGGGATCATGATGGTTGTCGCGGTGAAAGACCGCGATGTGCGCATTGCGCTGGGATCAGGCTACCCGGCGCGTTGGGACGGGATCGCGAAGCGCATCATTGACCGCGATATGCTACCGCGCTTTCGGGACAACGCCTATGAGCAAGGCATAATTGACGGCACGCGCGCGAGCCTGAGCCAGCTGGATATGGCGTCAAATGAGCTTCCCGAAATGAGCTTTGGGAATCGGATTTCATACTGGATCGACAACAACAAAGGCATTGCGATCCCGGTCATCATTGTTCTTGTGATGACATTTCCCTTTATCGGGTTAGCCGCGCCTTTTGCCGTGTTCTATGCCATTCGCGGCATCATCCGCCGCCGTCCTAAAAAATGCCCCGAATGCGGGCGCATCATGCTGCGCTTGGGCGATGTTCAGGAAGATCAGTACCTGACTGCCGGGCAAATTCTGGAAGAAGAGCTCGATTCAAAGAATTACGGCGTCTGGTTTTGCGAGCATGACGAGCACCTGACAATTGTAGGCTATCCAAAGTTCCGTAAACGGCACTCCGCCTGTCCAAACTGCAAATACCACACCTATGAGACGCGACGGACGACGCTTCAGGCCGCAACTTATTCAAGTGGCGGGCGTGACAGGCTGGACAGCGAATGCGAAAATTGCGGCCACACCGCGACGCGTGAAGTGTCAACACCGATGCGCGTGCGCTCAAGCGCGTCCTCCAGTGGTGGGTCAAGCGGGTCGTCTTCCAGCTTTGGCGGCGGTTCCTCGTCCGGCGGGGGCGGCTCGGGCAGCTGGTAAGCCTGCTGCCGCAAACAGACCTCTGTGACGCAAATGAGATAGAATTCACTGGCCTGCCGGATCCAACATATCCACAGGGAGGCCGTGTGATGCAAAAATCGCGCTGCAAAATGAGTTTGGTTCTGCGCACCATCGGCGCGCGCCGTGGGCGTGCGGCCCGGGGACGACCACAGATTTGATGCAAGCCCATGCCCTTTTCAACAAGGGCCCCATCAAATCAAGTGAAAGACCAAACCCATGACAGAACAAATCCGCACACGCCGTTCCGGTGGACGCGCCGCACGCATGGCCTTGCGCGCCGCACCGTTGGCCGAAGACAAACGCCCGATCCGCCCCGGCATGGAGGGCGGCACCTACAAGCCTATGACCGACGCGCAATTGCAGCGCATCCATGAAACCGCGCTCGATGCGTTGGAACAGATCGGATTGGCGGATGCGCCGCCCTCCGGCGTAGACATCCTGACCAAGGCAGGAGCCATTCTGGGCGATGACGGGCGGCTGCGTTTCCCGCGCGCCTTGGTTGAAGATATGCTTGCAAAGGCCTGTAAGGAGGTGGTTTTGCATGGACGAGACCCGGTGCATGACCTCAATCTTTCGGGCACAAAAGTGCATTATGGCACCGCCGGGGCCGCCGTGCATGTGGTTGATGTCGAGGGCATAGACTACCGCGAAAGCACGGTTCAAGACCTGTTTGATGCCGCCAAGATTGCCAACACGCTGGACAATATTCATTTCCTGCAACGCCCGATGGTCTGCCGCGACATCCCCAATAATGAAGAGATGGACCACAATTCCATTTATGCCTGCGCGCGTGGCACCACCAAACATATCGGCACGTCGTTCACCGAACCGGGCTTCGTCAAAGGCGGCATTGAGCTGCTGCATATGATTGCGGGCGGCGAAGACAAATGGCGCGCCCGGCCCTTCGTGTCCAACACCAACTGCTTCGTCGTGCCACCGATGAAATTTGCCACCGAGAGCTGTCAGGTGATGGAGGAATGCATCAAACATGGCATGCCGGTGTTGCTGCTGTCAGCGGGCATGGCGGGCGCGACCGCGCCGCCGACCGTTGCAGGCGCCATCGTGCAGGCCGTCGCCGAATGTCTGGCGGGCGTCGTCTATGTGAACGCGATCAAACCGGGCCACCCGGCGGTGTTTGGGACCTGGCCTTTCGGGCTGGACCTACGCACAGGCGCAATGTCCGTGGGATCGGGCGAGCAGGCGCTTTTGACCGCCGGATGCGCCCAGATGCACCATTTCTACGGCATCCCCGGAGGCGCCGCCGCAGGCGCGTCGGACAGCAAACTGCCCGACATGCAGGCCGGATGGGAGCAGATGTGTTCCAACGTGATGGCCGGGCTGTCGGGGCTGAATATGGTCTATGAGGCAGCGGGCATGCATGCGTCTTTGTTGGGCTTCTGCCACGAGTCGCTGATCCTGGGCGATGATTTGATCGGACAGGCGCAACGCTGCGTGCGCGGCATCGAAGTGACCGACGACACGCTGGGGCTGGAAGAGATTCGCGCAACATGCCTGGGCACCGACGGATCGGGCCTTGGCCCGGGGCATTATTTGGGCACCGACCAGACGCTGGGACTGATGGAAAGCAACTACGTGTACCCTGCCCTGGGCGACCGCACCTCACCCAAAGAATGGGCCGAAAATGACAAACCGGACCTGATTGCCAAGGCCGTTGCGCGCAAGGATGCGATACTTGCAGCCCCCTCCACGGCGGAGTTTGACCCGATTTTGGACACAGCCATTAGGGAAAAGTTCAACATTCATCTGAAATAATTGCGCCGCAGCCCATGTTTTTGCTAGAGTCCCCGCGAGCGGGGGCTCGTTGATGTGTTTAAAAGTCAGGTAGACAGATATGAAATTTACTTCCTCCGCCCTTGCGGGCTTGGCCCTTTTGGCCCTTGGCGCGTGCAGCAGCACATGGAAGACCGACTACGACGAACCTTTGTCGCCCAGCGTGACCAAGAACTGGCGCGTGACCACCGTTCAGATCGAAGTGCCCGACGCGCTGACCACATCAGAGCAGAACAGCTACGCCCCGAATTTTGACATCGTCTGGCACGGCGAACGCGAGGGCGACCGGCGCGTGCAAGTGGCCGACATCCTGCGCGAGGGCGTGACCCGCGGCGCGAAAGATTTGCGTGGCCGCAAGCCGGTGACGATCCAGCTGGTGCTGGCGCAGTTTCACGCCGTGACGCCCGCCGCCGTTCAACGCGCGCCCGCTGCGGTACATGACATTCGCTACACGATGACCGTGTTCGACAAGGCCGGCAACGCCCTGACGGAGCCGGAGCTGATCCGCGCCGACCTGCCCGCAAACGTTGGCAGCCAAGCCTATATCGCGGCCCAGGAAGGGCAAACCCAGAAGGTGCGGATCACCGACCACATTGCCAAAGTCACCGCCGGGTGGCTGGGCATTGGCCCGGACCCGCGCGTGACCTTCACCAGCATTGGACGATAAGTTAGAGCGGGCGGTAAGCTAGAGCGCTGCGGCCTCACGGGCGAGCGCTTCGATACCGGCCCAATCACCGCTTGTGACCTTGTCCTTCGGGGCAACCCAGGAGCCGCCTGCGCAGACCACGTTTGGCAGGCTTAGATAGTCGCGCGCATTCTTGATCGACACACCACCGGTGGGGCAAAAGCTGATCTGCGGGATCGGGGCGCCGATGGCTTTGAGCGCGGGCGCGCCGCCAGATGCCTCAGCGGGGAAGAATTTCAGCATCGAATAGCCGCGTTCCAAAAGCCGCATCGCCTCTGTCGCCGTGGCCGCACCGGGCAGCAGCGGCAGATCGGCATCCTCACACGCATCAAGCAGCCGGTCGGTGGCACCGGGCGAGACCCCGAATGTGGCGCCTGCCTCTTTGGCGGCGATCACGTCGGCGGGGGTCATCAACGTACCGGCGCCCACGACGCCGCCCTCGACCTTGGCCATCTCGGCGATCACCTCCAAGGCGGATGGCGTGCGCAATGTGACCTCCAAGGCGGGCAGCCCGCCAGTGACCAGAGCCTGCGCGAGCGGCTGCGCATGCGCCGCGTCATCAACGACGAGCACGGGCACAATCGGCGCCATTTGGCAAATCTTGATGGCGGCATTGCTGGCCTCAAACGGTGTCATAGTGGTGTTCCTTATCAATTTCTGGTGGCGCGGAGCCGATCTTAGACGACAACCTTAAACGACAACGCCGGCCCCGGTATCCGCGCGGCCCACGGTTTGGCGAAAGACGTCAAACAGCTCCCGCCCGATGCCATGGCCATTGTCAGACAGGTCCGGTTGCGCCGCCACGCGGTTTTCCACGCCTTCGGTCAACACTTCCAATGTCCCTGCCTTGGCGTCAACGCGAATGATATCGCCATCTTCGATTTTGGCGATCAACCCGCCGTCAACGGCCTCGGGTGAGACATGAATCGCCGCCGGGACTTTGCCCGACGCCCCGGACATCCGGCCATCCGTCACAAGGGCCACGTTGAAGCCGCGATCTTGCAGCACCGATAAGGTCGGCGTCAGCCCGTGCAGTTCGGGCATGCCATTGGCTTTGGGGCCTTGGAAACGCACAACGATGACGCAGTCGCGATCCAGTTTGTGGGCGCGCCATGCGTCTTTGACGGCCTGTTGGCCGGAGAACACGCGCGCAGGCGCTTCGATCACATGCCGATCAGGATCGACGGCGGATACTTTGATCACGGCGCGCCCAAGATTTCCGGTCAACTGCTTCAAACCACCTGTTGCCTGGAACGGGTCTGATGCTGGACGCAGGATCTTCTCATTCTCAGATTTGGCAGCTCCCGGCCCCCAGAAAATCTGACCTTTCTTTAGATGAGGTTCGGCATGGTAGTCCTTGAGACCATTGCCATAAACTGTCTTGGTGTCTGGGTGCAGCAGCCCTGCGGAGAGAAGCTCCCCGATCATATATCCCAGCCCACCAGCCGCGTGAAAATGGTTCACATCGGCCAACCCGTTCGGGTAAACGCGCGCCATCAAGGGCACGACATCGGACAGATCTGAAAGGTCTTGCAGATCGAGCTGAACACCGGCCGCGCGGGCCATGGCGATGATATGGATGATCAGATTGGTCGAGCCGCCCGTCGCCATCAGCCCCACCAGACCGTTGACGAATGTGCGTTCGTCCAGAATGTCGCAAACAGGGCGATAGTCATTGCCGAGCTTGGTAATCTCAAGGGCGCGTTGCGTCCCGGCCTCTGTCAGCGCATCGCGCAGCTCGGTGCCCGGGTTGACGAAGGACGCGCCGGGCAAGTGCAAACCCATAAATTCCATGAGCATTTGGTTCGAATTCGCAGTGCCATAGAAGGTGCAGGTTCCCGGACCGTGGTAAGACGCCATCTCTGCCTTCATCAATTCGGGACGGTCGACCTCGCCCTTCGCGAATTTCTTGCGCACGGCGGTCTTTTCGTCATTTGGAATGCCTGATGTCATCGGCCCGGCGGGCAAAAACACCCCCGGCAAGTAGCCAAATGTCGCGGCCGCGATGATCAACCCCGGCACGATCTTGTCGCAAACACCCAGATAAACCGCCGCATCAAACGTGTTGTGGCTGAGGCCCACACCCGCTGAAAGCGCAATGACATCGCGCGAAAACAGCGACAGTTCCATCCCGACCTGACCTTGCGTGACCCCGTCACACATTGCGGGCACCCCGCCTGCAACCTGCGCCGTGGCGCCGGATTTGCGGGCGACGTCTTTGATAAAGTTAGGATAGGTTTCAAACGGTTGATGCGCCGACAGCATGTCATTGTAGCTGGTGATGATGCCCAGATTGGGCGCTTGTTCGGCAACCAAAGCGTCCTTGTCAGCGCCCATTGCCGCGTAGGCATGGGCCTGATTTCCGCAGGTCAAATGACCACGGCGCGGGCCTTCTTCCGCAGCCTGCGCCATGCGCGACAGGTAAGTTTTGCGGCTTTCTTGCGACCGTTTCACGATGCGATCCGTGATCTGCGCGATAGCTGGGTTCAGTGCCATTGAGCGAGTGCCTCCATTTGGCGTGCAGATAGCAATGTTAGCGCTAACAGTCCAGCCATAGTTTTATGACAGCACGATTTGACGCAGCCCTCATGGAGCTGTGGCAAAGGTAAAGGATTTGTAAGCAATTTGTCAGATAAACTGCTCCCGCCACGCTTTTTATATGCGCATTTGGACCGAGCCCATTTGATGAAGACCACCCTTGTCACCACCGCCAAGAATGAGGGCCCCTACATTCTGGAATGGGTCGCCCATCATAAATTGCTGGGTTTTGACGACATTATTTTCTTCCAAAACGATTCCGACGATTACACCCACCAGACGCTGAAACTGTTGGAACGGCTGGGCGCGGTTCAGTATTTCTACAACCGCGCCGGGCGCGGCCAGCATCAGGTCAAAGCCTATAAACGCGCGGCGCGCAGCGACACGTTTCGCAAAGCCGATTGGGCGATTGCGCTTGATCTGGACGAATTCCTGACCATCCACACCGGTACCGGCAAAATCCATGACCTGATTGCGGCAATGCCCGACAGCGACCAGATCGTGGTGAACTGGAAGCTGTTTGGCAATGACGGGCAGGATGCGCTGAGCGACGACCTAGTGACAGGGCGGTTTACCCGCGCAGAGCCGGAGGCGCAGATTGCCAAGGATTTCTCCGGCTTCAAATCGCTGTTCAAACCCGCCAGCTTTGAACGCCCCGGCATTCACAACCCGCGTGGCAGCCGGTTTGGCGACCGCTCGGTGCGGCTGACGAATGGCTCCGGGCTTGCGCCGGGGAAATTCAAGATGAAGAACTGGCGCAGCTCTGACCCGGGGCGGCGTAAGCTGGCGCAGGTGAACCATTACGCGGTGAAGGACACGGCCAGTTATGTGGTGAAGAACGCGCGCGGCAGCGCCCATCAGGACAACCGCGGGCTGGAGACGCGGTATTGGGCGGTGAACAACTTCAATTCTGAGACGGACCTGTCGCTTGTACGCCGCTCCGGCGCTATTCTGGACGAAATGCACCGGATGGATGCGCTGACTGACGGGCGGCTGATGCACAATCGCAAGAAGGCGATCAACACCCACCGCGCCCGGTTTGACCAGCTGATGGCTTTGCCGCAAAACGTTGATCTGTTTGACAGCTGCCGCGCGATTTCAAAGTAGTGCCTAGCGGTAGAGCAGCGATTTGCCCTCCGCGAACAGGTGCAGCTTGGCAGGATCAGCCGACATCTTCAGGGTCTTGCCGCGCATATCGGTGTGGATGCCGGGCAGCTTGGCGATCACCGTGTCAGTGTCTTTACTGGAGCTAGGTGCCGCGAAATAAAGCTGCGTCACCTCCCCCAAGGCCTCTGCGATTGTGACGGTGTCGGAGAAGGCGTAATTGTCGCTGTCCGTCGCGACCATATCCTCGGGCCGGATGCCGACATTGACCTTCAGCCCCATATCATCGGCAGTGGTGGGGATATTCGCCTCGATCACCCCTGCCCCGTCATGGACCTTCACACCGGTGACGGCCCCGGTGCTGACGACCTCGCCAGCCAGCAAATTCATTGCAGGGGAGCCGATGAACTTGGCGACGAATTCATTTTCGGGCGTCTCATACAGCTCCAGTGGGGTGCCGACCTGCGCGATGGAATGGCTGTACCCATTGTCTTTCAGCGCATCGAGCACCACGATACGGGAGGCCAGCGTCATCGCTTCGACCTGATCATGGGTGACGTAAATCATTGTCGAATTCGGCATGGATTCCTTGAGCTGGGCGATCTCGATCCGGGTGGCCACGCGCAAGCTGGCATCCAGATTGGAAAGCGGCTCATCGAAAAGATAGACCTTGGGATCGCGCACGATGGAACGGCCAATGGCCACGCGTTGACGCTGCCCACCGGACAGCGCTTTGGGCAGACGGTCGAGATACTCGTCAAGCTGCAGGACTTTCGCGGCGCGGTTCACGGCCTCATCAATCTGGGCCGGGGTTTTCTTGGCCAGCTTCAGCGCGAAGGCCATGTTGTCGCGCACCGTCATATGCGGGTAGAGCGCGTAGCTTTGGAACACCATCGCGATGCCGCGCTGCGCGGGCGGGACGTCATTCATCAGATCGCCGTCGATGGTCAGCGTGCCACCGGTGATCTTCTCCAGCCCCGCGATCATGCGCAGCAATGTGGATTTGCCACAGCCGGAGGGGCCGACGAAAACGATCAGCTCGCCGGTTTTGATGTCGAGATTGATGTCTTTGAGCACATCAACCGTGCCGCCATAGGTCTTCGCAACATCGGTTAGCTTGAGATCAGCCATTGTTTTCCTCTCCCCCTCAGGCGCGGATCGCGCGCGCGAAACAGGGCTGCCAGGGCCCCAAGTTCAAAATTCCATCGGCGCCCGGATTTGCACCGCCAAGCTCGGCGCCAATCGGTTCCCATTGGCCTTGCGGCATCATCACGGTGGCCGCTGCGTCCGACAGGTTGAAGGCGCAGAATAGCTGCGTGTCGCCATCACCGCGCACAAAGCTGAGCACGTCGCCGTCGCTGCGCAATTGGCTATGCGCCCCATGGATCAACGCCGGATTGCCATGCCGGAAAGCAATGGCGCGCCGGTAGTGATGGAGCGGCGCATCCGGGTCGGCCTCCTGCCCCGCAACGCTACGCGACAGGTGGTCGGCGGAGACCGGCAGCCACGGCGTGCCGGAAGAAAAGCCACCATTTTGATTGGAGGGCTGCCACACCATCGGTGTTCGGCAGCCGTCCCGTCCTTTGAATTCGGGCCAGAATTCAATGCCATAGGGATCTTGCAGGTCCTCAAAGGCGACATCGGCCTCAAAGAGGCCAAGTTCTTCGCCCTGATACAGACAGGCGGAACCGCGCAGCGCCATCAACATCGTGATGAACATTTTTTGCGCCGCCGGGCTGAGATCCCACCGCGAGGCGTGGCGCATCACGTCATGGTTCGAGAACGCCCAGCAGGCCCAGCCTTCGGGCGCAATCTCATCGAGATGCGACAGGACTTCGACCACACGTGCGGCTGTCAGCTTGTCTTTGGCCAGAAATTCGAACGCGTAGCACATATGCACGCGGTCAGGGCCTTTGGTGTATTCGCCCAACAGTTCCAACCCGCGCTGGGCATCGCCAACCTCGCCCACAGCAGCGCGGCCCGGATATTCGTCCAGCAGCGCACGGAAGCGTTTCAGGAAGGCGATATTTTCAGGCCGGTTCTTGGAATAGAGATGTTCCTGATGGTTATACGGGTTCACCGACGGCGCGATGGTGGCATTACGTTGTTCGGGCGGCAGCGCCGGGTTATCGCGCAGGTCTTTGTCGGCGAAATAGAAGTTGATCGTATCAAGGCGGAAACCGTCCACGCCGCGTTCCAACCAAAAGCGGGTGACATCGAGCAATGCTTGCTGGACCGCTTCGGAGTGAAAGTTCAGATCGGGCTGACTGGTCAGGAAGTTGTGAAGATAATACTGCTCCCTCCCCGCATGCCATTGCCAGGCCGGGCCACCGAAAATTGACAGCCAATTGTTGGGTGGCGTGCCGTCGGGTTTTGGATCGGCCCAGACATACCAATCAGATTTTTCGCCGTCGCGGCTTTGCTGGCTTTGCTGAAACCAAGGATGCTGGTTCGATGTATGGCTGAGCACCAGATCGATCATGATTTTCAGACCAAGCTTATGTGCCGTCGCGATCAGAGTATCGAAATCTGACAGCGTGCCGAACATTGGATCGACATCGCAATAATCGCTGACATCATAGCCGAAGTCTTTCATCGGCGAGGTGAAAAACGGCGAGATCCAGATCGCATCCACGCCCAGCGATTTGATGTAGGGCAGACGTTCCGTGATGCCCGGCAGATCGCCGATCCCGTCGCCATTGCTGTCTTGGTAAGAGCGCGGATAGATCTGATAGATCACTGCACCGCGCCACCAATCGGCCTCCGACTTGGCTTGGGTTTGCAGGTTCGGGTCTTGTTGCGTCATGGCGTTTCTCTACTTAACGGAGCCGGCCAAAAGGCCGCGCACCAGATAGCGTTGCATGGTGAAGAACACGATCAGCGGGATCGCGATGGAGATGAAGGCCGCAGCGGCCAGAATGCCCCAATCCCCGCCGCGAGAACCCAGAAGGTCGTCGGCGATTTTGACCGTCATCACCCAGCTTTCGGAATTTGACGGTAGGAACACTTTGGCGACCAGCAGGTCGTTCCACGTCCACAGGAATTGGAAAATAGCGAAGCTGGCAAGCGCCGGGAAGCTGAGCGGCAGCACGATCTTCGTGAAGACCTGAAAATCTGTGGCCCCGTCGACCTTGGCGCTTTCGATAATGTCGCGCGGCAGGCCGACCATGTAGTTGCGCAAGAGGTAAATCGCCAGCGGCAGCCCAAAGCCGGTATGTGCCATCCAGATGCCAAGGAAACTTTGCCCGACCCCCATCAGGTTGTGCAGTTTCAGCATCGGCACCAGTGCCAATTGCAGCGGCACCACCAGCAGGCCGACCACCATTGCGATCAAAAGCCCCCTGCCCGGGAATTCCATCCATGCAAGCGCATAGGCCGCAAAAGCCGCGATCAGAATGGGGATGATCGTGGCCGGGATCGTCACCGTCAGCGTGTTGATGAAGGCCCGGTCCATATTGTCTGAGGTCATGATCTGCTCGTAATTGGCGAGCGAGAAATCAGGCGGCGTAGAAGACGCGAAATAGATCGAGGGCGGGCGCTTGATCTCAGCCGGTGAGGTGTAGGTGAAATCGCCGTTGGCGGCGACGGTGAGCGTGCGGTCTTTCGTCAGCTCCCCCAGATCACCGGGGGCGAAGGCGTCGGGGGCCGCGCGGCGGCCGCCGAAACGCTCGACCTTGCCCGATCCGTCCGCGCCGAAGATGTTGCCTTCCAGAACGTAAAGCCCGTCTTTTTCCACCGGGTCGCCCTCGGCCTTCACGGCGAAGTTTTGCACCACAGGCAGCGCAGAGGCCCACCAGCCCTGCGCCGTGATCTGGTCCCGGTCGCGGAAGCTGGACACCAGCAGGCCGATGGTGGGCACCAGCCACAAAAGCACGAGGAAGACGACCGACAGGTGGACGGCCCATGTGAGCGATGATTTGGTTCCGGCAATGTTGTCCATCAGCGCATCTCCTGCCGGGCTTGGCGAATGTTCCAGATCATCACCGGCAGCACGATCAGCATGATCACGAAGGCCACAGCGGTCGCCCGCCCGTCATCGCGGAACATGTAGGACATCATGTAGCTGGGCAGAATCTCCGTGCCGAAATTGCCGCCGGTCATGGTGTAGACGATGTCGAACACCTTCAGGACCAGAATGGTGATCGTGGTCCAGACCACCACAATGGTGCCCATGATCTGCGGCACCTTGATCTTGAAGAAGATTTGGAACGGGTTGGCCCCGTCGATGATCGCGGCCTCGATGGTTTCCTCAGGGATGCCACGCAGGGCGGCGGACAGGATCACCATGGCGAAGCCCGTCTGGATCCAGATCAGGATGACCATCAGGAAGAAATTATTCCAGAACCGCAGCTGCAGCACGTCCAGCGTTTCGGTCGCGCCAAAGGCGAAGCGGATCGCGTTGATCATGCCGATGTCAGGGTTGTTGGCGTAAACGAATTTCCAGATCAGCGACGCACCGACGAAGGAAATGGCCATCGGCATGAAGATCAGCGACTTGGCGATATTGCCCCATGCGATGCGATCCGTCAGCTGCGCGACCAACAGGCCCAGGAAGGTGGAGGCGGCAGGGACAACAATCATCCACAGGACGTTGTTCCAGAACGCGGTGCCGAAGCCCGGATCGTTCCACAGCGAGACGTAGTTGCCGAAGGCAATGAATTCATCGCCCGACCGGTTGAAAAGCGAGCGGTAGAAGGAGCCTACGACCGGGTAGAGCAAATAAAGGCTCAGCGCGAACATGGCCGGGAACAGGAACAGCCACGGGCGCACCATATTGGCGCGGTTGATGTTGCGGCCCGGATTATCGGCCTGCGGGGGGAAGATGAATTTGTCGAGGATCAGGTTGGAGGCGAAAAAGTAGCCGACACAGCCGCCCACCCCGATCACGATTGTCAAAATGCCTTGAAGAATGGGTGACATGAACGATCCCTCCCCGATCGAGCGTGAAGCCCCGGCGCATCCGCCGGGGCCATTTTTGTGTCTGCGTCGCTTAGTTCAAAGCGTCCCAGCGTTCCTGAATGCCTTTGGCGACCGCAGCGGCGTCCTTGCCGGTGGCGTAATCCACCATGCCGGTCCAGAACGCGCCCGCGCCGATCTCGGCTGGCATCAGGTCTGACGCGTCAAAGCGGAAGGTTGTTGCGTTTTGCAAGATCGCACCCTGCGCGCGCAGGCTGTCATCGGCATATGTGTCGAGGTTCACGCCGCCATGCGCTGTCAGGAACCCGCCTTGCGCCATCCACAGCTCATGCGCGATGGGCAGTTTCAGGAACTCGACGAAGGCGTTTGCCGCGTCCGACGGGTTGGTGATCGCGAATAATGTGCCCGCGCCCAGAACCGGCTTGCCGAGGTCTTTTTCAGCAAATGCTGGGAAGTAGAAGAAATCCACATCCTCACCCACGACAGTGCCTTCTGGGAAGAAGGCCGGGATGAACGACGCCTGACGGTGCATGTAGCATTTTGGCGGAATTTCAAACAATCCGGTCGGGCTATCACGGAAATCCGTGTTGGCCACGGCGGAGGCGCCGCCATCGACAAACGCATCGTTGCGGGCGAATTCGCCAAAGGCGTCAATGGCTTCGATGACCTTGGGATCATCAAATTTCATCTCATTGGCGACCCATGCGTCATAATCCGCGGGCGATTGCGTGCGCAGCATCATGTCTTCAACCCAGTCGGTCGCAGGCCAGCCGGTGGCGGCCCCTGATCCCAGACCGATGCACCATGGTGTCTCACCTGCATCAGCGATTTCCTGGGTCAGCGCTTGCAGTTCTTCCATTGTCTCAGGAATCTCATAGCCGCCTTCGTCAAAGGCCTCGGGAGAGTACCAGACCAGAGATTTCACATCGACGCGGTAGAAAATGCCGTAGAGCTGATCAGCGCCGCTGGCATCTGCATAAGTGCCCAGATCGACCCAAGATTGCCCAGCGGCGAAATTGTCTCTGATCCAATCTGCAGTGCCATCAGCGAGCGGCGTCAACAGGCCTTGGCTGGCCATATCAGCGGCGAGGCCCGGCTGTGGGAAAACCGCAAGGTTCGGCGCAGAGCCTGCGCGCGCGGACACAACGATATCCTGCTCGAAGCTGTCAGAACCGGAATAATTTACATCGGCGCCAGTCGCATCTTCGAAATAGGCGATCACTTTGTCGACTTTTTCTTTTTCATTGCCGGTCCAAGGGCCAGTAATGGTCAGCGTCTGGCCGCTAAGATCGGTGATGTCGGCAAAGGCGCTCAGCGCATCCCAGCCGAATCCGCCCTCACCGGGCGCGAAGGGCAAGTGGCCATCGGCCAATGCCGTGCTGCTCATGAGCGAAAGCGCGGCAAAGCTGGTTAGAATATGTGTTTTCATGGTGTCCTCCCAAGTGTTGCGCGTTTAATGCGCGACTCCATCTCTTGTCGCTTTGGGAATCATTTCCAAAGCGCTTTGGATGCGCGGAACGTGCCGGTTTTCCCTCGGCCTGTCAATTCATCCATTCCATACCTTTAGATTATTTCTTATTTTTTAGCATTGAGCCTTTGACCCGCAGATATTTTGTCGCTACCAATCCATTCCAGTTTCAAAGCGCTTTGAAGACCTGATACAATGAACTTGCGTGATCTTTCAGACAAGTTGGGCCTGTCCCAAACGACGGTAAGCCGTGCGCTGAACGGCTACCCCGAGGTCAGTGAAGCAACGCGCAAACGTGTGCAGGACGCGGCACTTGCGCATGGCTACCGCCCCAATCAACGCGCCAAATCATTGGCCACAGGGCGGTCAATGCAAATTGGCCATGTGATTCCTGTGTCGATCCAGCACGAAATGATGAACGTGGTTTTTGCCGACTTCATCTCCGGCGCGGGCGAGGTTTACGGCCGCAATGGCTATGACATGCTGATGTCGATTGTGTCCGATGACGATGAGGTGAAAGCCTATGAGGAACTCGCCCGAAAAGGGTCCGTCGACGGGTTCATCGTGCACGGGCCGACAGATGATGACCCACGGATTGCGCTGCTGCAGGAATTGAACATCCCCTTCATGGTGCATGGCCGCTCTACCGATGTAAGAACGCCTTACAACCATCTGGATGTAAACAACAAACGCGCCTTCACGCGTGCCGCAGAATTCCTACTTGATCTGGGCCATGAACGCATCGCTCTGATCAACGGGCTGGAACGGATGGATTTTGCGCAACGGCGCAGGCAGGGGTTTGAGGCGGCGCTGAACGCGCGTGGCATCGCCCCTGACCCTGCCCTGATGCGCAGTGATGAGATGACAGAGCCCTATGGCTATGCCGCAGCGCGCGAGATGCTGGGCAAAACGCGCCCGCCGACGGCGTTTATTGCCGCGTCCATCGTGCCTGCGTTGGGCATCCGACGGGCGATTGAAGAACGTGGTTTGAAAGTGGGAAAGGACGTGTCGATCATTTGCTTTGATGACGCGATCTCCTACCTGCCCAACGGCGCGGGTGAGCCGATCTTCACCGCGACAAGGTCATCCGTGCGCGACGCGGGCAAACGCTGCGCCGAGATCCTAATCGACGTCATCAACGCGCCCCCCGCCACACCTATCGCTGAGCTGTGGGAGGCGGAACTTGTTGTTGGCCATTCCACCGGCCCGGCACCGTCCCTAGTGAAAGACTAGCATGCAGTTCAAACGATCCGATTTCCCGGAGGGCTTTTTGTTTTCCGCTGCGACCTCCGCCTACCAGATCGAAGGCCATGGGTTCGGCGGCGCGGGCAAGACCCATTGGGACACGTTCGCGGCGACGCCCGGAAATGTTGTGCGCGCCGAACATGGGCAGCGGGCCTGCGACCACTATCACCGCTTTGAAGAGGATCTGGACCTCGCCCGGAATATGGGGCTTGATGCCTACCGTTTTTCGACCTCCTGGGCGCGGGTGATGCCTGAGGGGCGTGGCAGGATCAACACAGAAGGCCTTGATTTTTATGACCGTTTGGTCGACGCGATGCTGGAACGCGGGTTGAAGCCACAAGCCACCCTGTATCATTGGGAACTGCCCGTGCCGCTGGCCGATCTTGGGGGCTGGCGCAACCCGGACTTGCCAAACTGGTTCGCTGATTTTGCGCAGGTGATCATGGGCCGAATTGGCGACCGCGTCTATTCCTGCGCGCCAATCAATGAGCCCTGGTGCGTGGGTTGGCTCAGCCATTTCGCGGGACATCACGCCCCGGGCCTGCGCGATATTCGCGCGACGGCGCATGCGATGCATCACGTGCTGGTTGCCCATGGCAAGGCCATTGAGGTGATGCGCGGGCTGGGGATGACCAACCTTGGGGCGGTGTGCAATTTTGAATATGCCGCGCCGGTCGATGACAGCCCGGATGCCGCGAAAGCCGCCCAGCTTTATGACGGCTATTACAACCGCTTCTTTCTGGGCGGGCTGTTCAAAGGCGCCTACCCCGACGATGTGATGGCGGGGCTAGAGCCGCATATGCCGACCGGATGGCAGGATGATTTTGACCTTATCAGAGCGCCCGTCGACTGGCTGGGGCTGAACTATTACACCCGCAAGGTGATCGCGCCGAATGACGGCGCCTGGCCCTCCCATGACGAAGTCGACGGCCCGCTGCCCAAGACTCAAATGGGCTGGGAGATTTACCCCGACGGGCTGCATCATTTCTTGACCTGGGTGCATGAAAACTACACCAAGGGCCTGCCGCTGTTTGTGACCGAAAACGGCATGGCCAATGCCGATGAGATCGGGCGCATGGACGCCGAGCGGATCGACTATCTTGACGCCCATCTGGCAGCAGTCGCGCGCGCCGCGCATGAGGGCGTGCCGGTCAAGGGCTACACATTCTGGTCCCTGCTCGACAATTACGAATGGGCGCTTGGCTATGAAAAACGGTTCGGGTTGATCCATGTGGATTTCGACACGCTTGAGCGCACGCCGAAAGCGTCTTATCACGCGATAGCGCGCGCCCTTGCCACCCCGCAGGCGCAATAAGGAAGACCTATGCCCACCCACACGCCCGACACTTACAGCCTGGTTGCCGATATTGGCGGCACAAATACCCGCGTCGCTTTGGCATTGGGCCGGCGGGTTCTGACCGAAACCGTGCGCCGCTATCCAAACAAGGACCACCCCGGGCTTGAAACCGTGCTGCGCCTGTTCATCGAGGAACAAGGCGGCGTTGATTGCAAAGGTGCCTGCGTGGCGCTTGCCGGTCCCGTAAAGGATGGTCGTGGCACGCTGACCAATCTGGATTGGGAAATTGATGAGGCCAGCTTGTCTGGCGCCACAGGGGCCGAAAAAACACGCATTCTCAATGACCTGCAAGCACAAGGTCATGCGATCGGACACTTGGCGGACGGCTCCGTCAGAACGCTGGTCAGCGGCCCGCAAGCCGGGGATGAGGCCACAAAGCTTGTGATCGGGGTTGGCACCGGTTTCAACATCGCGCCGGTTTTTGAAACCCCGGCCGGGCGCTACGTTCCGGCCTCTGAAGCCGGTCACGCGAACCTTCCGATCCGCACCGAAGACGAGCTGGCCTTGATGCGGTTCTTTGAGACGGCGCATGGGTTCCCGGCAGTTGAAGATATGCTGTCAGGGCGCGGCCTGGAGCGGGTCTATCTGTGGCTGTCCGAAAACGCGGGCGCCCGGACTGAGAAATCAGCCGCCCAAATCATGGCCGGGTTCGAAGACGCATCAGACCCGAACGCGCAGGAGGCCGCACAAATGTTCGTGCGCATGTTGGGCACCGTTTCGGGCAACCTGTCATTGATCCACCTGCCCTTCGGCGGCGTCTATTTCGCAGGTGGCGTCGCGCGCGCCTTCGCGCGTCATTTCGAAGGCTTGGGCTTTCTCGATGCGTTCCGCGACAAGGGCCGATTTGCGGGGTTCATGCAGAATTTTGGCGTCCATGTGATCGAAGATGACTATGCCGCGCTGACCGGTTGCGCGAGCGTTCTGGAAGCAAGCTAGACCTGCTTGGTCGGATCGTAGCTGTAAATCCAATCCTGACGCCGATGGATCAGCGCAGGCGAAAGCCGCGCCGCCGCCCAAATCGGCGCATAGGCCGCGATCTGCCCCAGACCCGATTTGTGAAAAAGCCGTAAATTCTGCGCCGAGCGGCGTTGCACCTGCGCCGTGCGCGCACGTCTGAGCCCTTCATAGCGGCTTAGCGCTGCAAGCGGATCGGGCTCTACCGAGACACAATCTGCCAAGACACAGGCATCTTCCAACGCCTGCACCGCGCCTTGCGCCATGGACGGCAACATCGGGTGCGCTGCGTCGCCCAGCAATGTCACCGGACCGTCCGACCATGTCGCCAAAGGCGGGCGGTCAAACAAGGCCCAGCGGTTGATCTGGCGCGCCGAGGATAAGATCGAGGTGATCTGCGGCACCCAATCGCGAAAGTCTTTCAAAGCGTCTTCGCGGCTGCCCTGCACGCTCCACCCTTCTTCGCGCCAGCTGTCTTGCTCGACAATACCCACGAAATTCACCTCCGCGCCTGCGCGGACCCGTGTTGTCACCGCGTGTTTGCCCGCGCCTGCCCAAATGCAGCCCTCAGCTGGTGGCGCGTCGGCGCGCAGGGTCTCCTCCGGGACCACGCAGCGCCAGGCGACATTGCCGGTAAAGCGCGCGCGATCTGGCCCCGCAATCTGGGCGCGGATCACAGAATGCAACCCGTCAGCGCCAATCACCAGATCGCCAAAAATGCGCCCGCCCCGCGCCAGATACAGGCTGGCACCGCCGCGCTCGCGCACATATCCGGTGACATGTGCACCGGTGCGCAGCACGACACCCGCCTCAACGCAAGCGCTGCGCAGCACTTGCTGCAAATCGGCGCGATGGACCTGTACGAACCGTGCACCCCAACGCTTCTGGGCATAGCCCTGCATCGGCAAGGAGAAAATCTTTCGCCCGCTTTTGCCCATCCTCATCGAAATTGCCGGCGGCTCAAAAACAAAGGGTTCGAGCGCAGTGGCCACGTCAAGATGGGACAGGGCACGCATGCCGTTCGGGCTGATTTGCAACCCCGCGCCGACCTCAGCAATCTCAGGCGCCTGTTCGCATATTTCGACATCGTGCCCCGCGCGCGCAAGCGCAAGCGCTGCCGCAAGCCCGCCAATCCCCGCCCCTGAGATCACGGCCTTCATGGTAGGCGGATACCCCCATCAAGCCGGATGACCGAGCCGTTCAAATAGGGCTGCGCGATGATTGTGTTGACCATCGCACCGAATTCCTCAGGCCGTCCCAGACGGTTGGGAAACAGCGGCTGTGAGGCGAGCGCCTCTTGCGCGGCCTCGGGCAATCCTTCCAGCATCGGGGTTAGAAAAAGGCCCGGCGCAATCGCCATGACCCGGACGCCAATGCTGGCCAAATCGCGCGCCATCGGAAGCACCATCCCAACGATCCCGCCCTTTGACGCGGCATAGGCGGGTTGGCCTTTTTGCCCCTCAAAAGCGGCGACAGAAGCGGTATGAATGATCACCCCGCGCTGCCCATCCGCGTCGGGGGCATTTTGCGCCATAGCCTCCGCGCCCAGACGCGCAACGTTGAAGCTGCCCACCAGATTGATGTCGATTGAGCGCTGAAAATCGGCCAATGGATGCGCGCCGTCGCGCCCCACGGTTTTTGAAGCAACCGCGATCCCGGCGCAATTGACCACCGCCGTGACGCTGCCAAATTCGCTCAGCGCCCAGTCGCGCGCCGTTTGCACGGAACCTTCATCGGTGACATCTGTTTGCGCAAAACGGGCGTTTTCGCCAAGCTCAGCCGCCAAAGCGTTCCCCCGCTCCGCATCGCGGTCCAGCAAAACGACCTTGCCGCCTGCCCCCACGATTGCACGTGCCGACGCGGCCCCAAGCCCTGAGGCCCCGCCGCTCACCAATGCCACCACCTGTTCCATATGCGCCCCTAGATTTTTTACGAATTTAGCAGGTTCCGGGTGGCGGAACAGGCCCCCTCGGCGCAATATCGTGGGAAATGTCGGAAGCTCGCCTATGACCCCCGCCCACGCCTCAACAATCTGGACGCCCGCCGCCTGTTTTTGGACCATCACGGCTTGGCCACACGGCCCAGCGGGACCGGCAAAGGCGCCGATCTTGCGGGGGTTATTGACGATTTGGGGTTCGTGCAGCTTGACAGCATCAACACCGTCGCGCGGGCCCATCACATGATCTTGCACGCGCGGCGCCAAAGCTACCGGCAAAACCACCTCGACCCGGTGGTCAGCCGCGACCGCAAAGCCTTTGAGCATTGGACGCATGACGCGTCGATCATTTCGATGCAATTTTTCCCGCATTGGCGCCACAAAATGGACCGGGAGGCCGAACGCATCCGTACCAATTGGACCGCCTGGCGGCGCGACGGGTTTGAAGAAAAGATGGACGGCGTGCTGCACCAAATCGCGGATCACGGCGTGTGTTGTTCGGCCGATGTCGGCGGCGACGAGGCGCGCAGTTCAGGCGGATGGTGGGATTGGCACCCGTCCAAAACCGCGCTCGAATATCTGTGGCGCAAGGGCGATGTGGCCGTGTGTCACCGCAAGGGGTTTCGCAAATATTACGACCTGACGGAACGGGTGATCCCGCCCGAATACCTCAACGCGCGTACCTATTTGGCAGACACAGTGGACTGGGCCTGCGACGCGGCACTGGACCGGTTGGGCTTTGGCACGTCGGGCGAAATCGCCAATTTCTGGGACCTGACGACCAAACAAGAAGCTAAGGATTGGTGCGCCCGCGGTATCGCGGAGGGATCATTGATCGAGATCGACATCAAAGACGCAACCGGCCAGAGCCGCGCGGCTTACGCGCGCCCGGGTGTCATCGACCGCGCCAAGGACGCACCAGAGCCGCCGGGCATGATCCGCATCCTGTCGCCATTTGATCCCGCCTTGCGCGACCGAAAACGCGCAGAGCGGTTGTTCGGCTTTCACTACCGGATTGAGATTTTCGTCCCCGAAGCGAAACGCCAATATGGCTATTACGTTTTTCCGGTCATGGAAGGGGCCAAAATCATCGGGCGCATCGATATGAAATGCGACCGCGCGTCCGAGACCATGACCGTGCGCGCCTTTTGGCCCGAGCGCGGCGTCAAGCTCGGCCCCGGCCGCCGCGCGCGTTTGACATCAGCGCTGGAGCGCACGGCCCGCCTCGCAAACTCAAAACATATCGACTTCGCTCAAGACTGGATGCGCTGAGCTGACGCCTTCATTGTTTCAAAAATATTCCGGGGGAGGCGCGCACGCGCCGGGGGCAGAGCCCCCTCCGCCATTTCAAGTCAGCTGATTCAAATCGGCTGTGCCGCCTCAACCAGCTTGGCAAAGAAACTGGCTCCAATCGGGGCGACCTCATCGTTGAAATCGTAGCTGGGGTGATGCAGCCCCGGGCCGTCCCCCTGCCCCAAAAACAAATATGCCCCCGGGCGCGCTTCCAGCATATAGGCGAAATCCTCGGCGCCCATTTCAGGCGGTGCGTTGTCAATTACAGCGCCTTCGCCCACGATATCGCGCGCCACATCGGCGGCGAAGGACGCTTGCGCGGCGTGATTGATCGTCGCGGGGTAGCCCGCCTCAAAAACAAATTCTGCCGCAACCCCGTAAGCTGCCGCAATACCTGCGCAAATCGCCGCCATCCGGGTTTTGACCATGGCTTGCACGGCGGGATCAAATGTGCGGATTGTGCCGTTGATATAGGCCTTGTCGGGGATGACATTATCGATCGTGCCCGTGTGGATTTGCGTCACGGAGATCACCAAATCCTCCAGCCCATGCCGGTCGCGTGAGACAATGGTCTGGATCGCGTTGCAAATCGCAAGGCAGGCCACCACCGGGTCCTTGCACTCGCTGGGATAAGCGCCATGCCCGCCCTCGCCCGTTATGTGAATATGGAACGTGTCGGCGGCCGCCATGATCGGTCCTGGCGTGGTATAAATCGCGCCTTCTTTGGCCTGCGGTGTATTGTGCAGCGCGTAGACCTGCGCGATGTCAAACCGCTCCATGATGCCCTCTTCCACCATCACGCCCGCCCCGCCGCCACCTTCTTCAGCGGGCTGAAAGATCAGTGCGACGCGGCCTTTGAAATTGCGCGTCTCAGCCAGATAGCGCGCAGCGCCCAGCAGCATGGTTGTATGTCCGTCATGCCCGCACGCATGCATCTTGCCCTCCACAACTGAGGCATAGTCCGCGCCGGTTGCTTCGACAATCGGCAGGGCGTCCATATCGGCGCGCAGACCAATGGTCGGCCCTTGCCCCTGGCCTTCAATGATCGCCACAACGCCGGTTTTGGCGATCCCTTCATGAATCTCTGAAATGCCAAACTCCCGCAAACGCGCCACCACAAAAGCCGCCGTCTCGTGACAGTCAAACTGCAGCTCGGGATGCATGTGCAGATGCCGCCGCCAGGTCTTCATATCCTCGGCAAAATCGGCGATGCGGTTGATGGGTGGCATCCGGCGCTCCTGTGTGATCTGGTGCGCCAACCCTCGCTGAAACCGGACCCGCGCGCAATGACCGAGCTGATTTACGACACGACTCGCCCGATGGAGCGCTTGATCGAGATTATGCGCCGCCTGCGGGACCCGGACACTGGCTGCCCTTGGGATATCGAGCAGGATTTTGGCACCATCGCCCCCTACACAATCGAGGAAGCCTATGAGGTCGCCGACGCCATCGAGCGCGCCGATTGGGGTGAGCTGGAAGGCGAGCTTGGCGATTTGCTGCTGCAAACTGTCTACCACACCCAGATGGGCAGCGAGGCGGGGCATTTCGATTTCGCCTCCGTCGCCAACAACATCTCGGACAAAATGGTCGCGCGCCACCCGCATGTTTTTGGTGATGAAAGCCGGGACAAGAGCGCAGACCAGCAAACCGCGGATTGGGAAAAGATCAAAGCCGCCGAACGCGCGGGCAAAGATCAGGGCGGCACCCTGGACGGGGTCGCCATTGGCCTGCCCGCCCTGATGCGCGCGGTGAAGCTGCAAAAACGGGCCGCGCGGGTAGGGTTTGATTGGCCCTCCACGACCCAAGTGCTCGACAAACTGAACGAAGAATCTGCTGAGTTGGTTGAGGCACGTGACACGCTCACCCAGACGGAGGTGGCGGAGGAATTCGGCGACCTTCTTTTTGTTATGGCCAATCTCGGACGGCATCTGAAGGTCGATCCCGAAGAAGCCCTGCGCGCCGCAAACGCCAAATTCACGCGCCGGTTTGAACAGGTAGAGGCGCTTTTGGCGCAACGCGGCAAGACGCCCGCGCAATCCGATCTGGCCGAGATGGACGCGCTTTGGGACGAAGCCAAACGGCGGGAACGTCAATGATTTCAATCGACACGGCCCTTCTTTTCATCGTGGCTGCGACCGCGCTCGCCGCCGTGCCCGGGCCCGACAATATCTTTGTGCTGACCCAATCCGCGCTGCATGGCCGCTTGGCGGGCTTTTGCGTCACTTTGGGGCTGGCCTCTGGTTTGTTGGTGCACACAACCGCCGCGGCACTGGGCGTCGCTGTCATTTTTCAGACTTCCGAGCTGGCCTTCGCGGTGCTGAAATATGCGGGCGCTGCCTATCTGCTCTACCTTGCCTGGGGCGCATTGAGCGCGGGTCAGACCGTATTAGAAGGCGAAGCACGGCCGAAAACGGCTGCAAGCAAGCTTTATCTGCGCGGCTTCATCATGAACGTTGCCAACCCGAAAGTAACCATTTTCATGCTGGCTTTTTTGCCGCAGTTCGTGGACCCGGATTTGGGGTCACTGGTGGCGCAATTCTACCAGCTGGGTGCGTTGATGTTTGTGGTCACGCTTGTGGTGTTTGGCGGGATCGCGGTCGCGGCGGGAAGCTTGGGCCAATGGCTCAGCGGCTCACCCACCGTCCAGGTCTGGCTCAACCGGATTGCGGGCATGGTCTTTGTCGCGCTTGCGCTGAAACTGGTCACCGCGCAGCGTTAGATCGGGGGCGCAAGCCGCCTGCGCCACTCGCACTCTGCTTACCGGCCTTTAAACAAGCTGCCCATAACACCGCGCACGATGGCTGTGCCTGCTTTCGTGCCAATCGAACGCATCATCGATTTGGTGAAGGCTTGCATTGATGTATCGCCACGCCGCGACCGGGTCCGTTTCGCGGTGGAGCGTTTCACCCGCGTGCCGGAAT
Organism: Litoreibacter sp. JB4-2; assembly: GCF_055693445.1. NCBI lineage: Bacteria > Pseudomonadati > Pseudomonadota > Alphaproteobacteria > Rhodobacterales > Roseobacteraceae > Litoreibacter > Litoreibacter sp. JB4-2. The sequence continues at coordinate 305,226 of NZ_CM146334.1, read as the reverse complement.
AGCGGCGACCGGTTTGATATTCGCGCTCGCGGGCTTCCATGTCTTCTTCTTTGGCCTCGGCCTCTTCAGCCTCCTTAGCGGCTTTGGCGGCGCGTTCGGCCAGCATCTCAAACGCGCTGTCGCGATCAAGTGCGGTCTCGTATTTCCCGGCGACGGGCGAGTCCATGATCACGGCTTTGCGCTCGATCTTGGTGATCGGGCCCAATTGCGAGGATGGCGGACGGATCAACGTGCGTTCGGCCACGCCCGGCATGCCTTTTTTGACAAGAAAGGAGGTCACAGCCTCGCCGACGCCGACTTCTTTGATCGCGTCTTCGATATCGAAACGCGGGTTTTCGCGGTAGGTGTCGGCAGCCGCACGCAGGTCTTTCTGGTCGCGACGCGTGAAGGCGCGCAGGGCATGCTGAACGCGATTGCCAAGCTGGCCCAAAATATCCTCCGGCACGTCGGCCGGGTTTTGCGTGACGAAATAGACGCCCACCCCTTTGGAACGGATCAGCCGCGCGACCTGTTCGACCTTGTCGACAAGCGCTTTGGGCGCACCGTCAAACAAGAGATGCGCCTCGTCAAAGAAGAACACGAAGCGCGGTTTGTCAGGATCGCCAATCTCTGGCAGGGTCTCAAACAGCTCAGAGAGCAGCCATAGAAGAAAAGTCGCATAGAGCTTTGGCGCGGCCATCAGCTTGTCGGCGGCCAGAATATTGATCTGCCCCCGGCCATCCGCATCGGTGAGGAACATATCCTCCAAATCAAGCGCCGGTTCGCCGAAGAAATCCGCAGCGCCCTGATTTTCCAGCACCAGCAGGCGGCGTTGGATCGCGCCGACAGAGTTCGGAGACACGAAGCCGTAGCGCAGCGCAAGCTCCTTGGCATGCTCACCAACGAAAACCAAAAGCGCTTGCAGGTCTTTGAGATCCAGCAATGGCAGCGCTTCTTCATCGGCCACGCGGAAAGCAATATTGAGGATGCCTTCCTGCGCTTCCGTCAGTTCCAGCAAGCGCGACAACAGCAAGGGGCCCATCTCGGAGACGGTGGTGCGCACCGGGTGGCCCTGATCACCGTAGAGATCCCAGAAGGTGACGGGGAACGCCTCGTATTGATAGCTGTCAAAGCCGATCTTTTTGGCGCGATCCATAAAAGGGGCGTGCAATTTATGCGCCGTTGTTCCAGCGGCGGCCAACCCCGACAGATCGCCTTTCACGTCGGACATGAAGACGGGCACGCCTGCGTTTGAAAAACTCTCCGCGAGAATTTGCAGTGTTACGGTTTTGCCAGTGCCCGTGGCGCCAGCGATCAGCCCATGCCGGTTGGCATATTTGAGCAAAAGGTGCTGCGCCTCTCCATAGCCGTCACCACCGCCACCTACAAAAATTACGCCATCATCCGACATGCCGCGCCCCCGCATCAAAACAATTCTGGGCTTGAACATACATTGTTAACCTGCCTGTGCCAGTATGTTCGCGTTGCCATGATGCCTGAGCAAGGTGTTTTGGCACTCTTCCTCCCTGTCGACTGGCCGTGTCTTTGCGACACGGCCTTTTTTTGCCTGAACTGCTGACCGCAACCGCTTAAAAACGTGATATGTTTTGGCTATTTTGACTGTTGACCTGTGTGCGGGGCTGCCTTAGCGTCTCCCCAATAAGTCGGCCAGTCCGACGGGGAGAAAATAGGAAAGAGGGTCTTTAACAAGGCCCTTTTTTCAATTTTGGCACCTGCTGCCAAATGTAACAGTGTCGGCAAGCCTTCGCCAGAACACCCACCAAAATGCCCCTGACACCAGACCCGCATCGTGTTAACCAACGGGCAAGACAAACGAGTATGGAAAATCAATGTCGATCCTTTTAAAAACCGCAGGCTTTGCGCTTGTTTTGGCCCTGGCTGGCCCTGCTTTTGCGCAAACGACCGATACCACAGAAACACCGGCTGAAACGGGCGCTGAGACCGGCGATGCTGCACCGCGTGCCGATGGGCTGTCCACCGGGACAGAGGAAAACCCGATTGGTGAGACTTACGTGAAATCGGAACATGGCGACTGGGACCTGCGCTGCATTCGCGCACCAGAAGGCCAGCCGGAGAACTGTCAGCTGTATCAGCTTTTGGAAGACCAGAACGGCCAATCGGTGGCCGAGATCAACATGTTCCCGCTACCAGCAGATGATCAATTGTCCGCAGGCGCCACAATCGTCACCCCGCTTGAGACACTTTTGACGCAGCAATTGCGGCTTTCGGTTGATAGCGGCAAAGCGAAGATTTACCCCTTCACCTTCTGCACCGAAATCGGGTGTTTTTCGCGCATCGGCCTGACCGATGAGGACATCGCGTCTTTCAAGCGCGGCAATGCTGGCAAGATCGTCGTGGTTCCGATGCGTGCGCCGGATCAACGCGTTGAGCTATCGGTTTCGCTGACAGGTTTCACAGCCGCTTTCGACGCAGCCCAGGCCGAGCTTCCGGCAGCACAATAAACCTGAGACTTCAGATTTGAGAAGCCCGGTTGCCCCGCAGCCGGGCTTTTTTCATTCAGGAAGAGCGGTTCAACCGCGCGGCCCGTCCACCGCGCCGTTTGGCTTGCGGACCTGCGCCCAGCCCGTCGGTCAAAACCCGCGTCATGGGATGGTCCGCCGCCCCGCCGTAATGCGCCAAAAGCGCCTTGATCAGCGCGGTTTGGTCATCGCCCATCGGCACATTTAACGCCCAGTCCAGAAAGATCGAGCGGCATTCACCCGCGGTGATGCCGTCGATCTGATAGGCCTCATGGATCAGCCCCTTGGGGTCTTGCGGTTGATACTGTTGTGCCACGATGCGACCTGTCTTTTACCTTTACTCACCCGCGCTTACCACGGCGCCCAACGCACAAAGTGCCGTTTCGATCACCGTTTTTGCGTGTTTGCGACATTTTGCGAGATCATTCTCAAGTTGGTCCAAGCGATCCGCCCCCAAGTCACGCAAAACCATCGCCTGAGCGCCCTGCCCCAGTGCGTTTGGCTCAAACGCATCATCGCTCAGAAGGCGGCCCAGCTGCATGATCCCAAGGTACCGGTCGCGGGTATCTCGCAGCGCAGTCGCGTCCGCCTCGGGCAGCAAACCGGCGGCCGCCGCATAGGCCAATTGCGTACCCGTGTCACGGCTGGCGCTGCCGGCCAAAAGCCCCAAGCCTTGCGCCAAAAGGTCGATGTCCTGCGCCCCGCCCGGGCCATCCTTGACCTGCCATGTGCTGCCGTGGCGACCCGCCTCAGAAAGGCGCGCGCGCATATCCTGGGTTTCCTGCGCGCATTTGGCACTGTCGCGGTTCATCGCAATGATCGCGGCGCGGATGGTTTCGACCCGCGTAGCAATACCTGCGTCACCTGCCACCGGGCGGGCGCGGGTCAGGGCCATATGTTCCCAAAACCACGCATCATTTTGCTGGTAGTTTTCAAACGACAGCAGTGATGTAGCGACCGGACCTGACTGCCCTGAGGGGCGCAGGCGCATATCGACCTCATAAAGCTTGCCTTCCGCCGTGGGCGCGGTGAAGGCGGTAACCAAGGCCTGCGTCAGGCGCGCGAAATACGCGCGGGTCGCCAGCGGGCGGGGCCCGTCAGAACTGTCGACGCCATCCGCGTCATAAATCACGATCAGGTCCAGATCAGAGCGCGCCGTCAACGTCCCCGACCCAAGCGAGCCCATCGCCAGAACGCAGGCGCCATGCCCGGGTGCCGCCCCATGTTTGCGCGCAAACTGCGCCACGACCGCCGGGTAAAGCGCGCCCAGCACCGCTTGCGCCAGATCCGCATATTCGCGCCCTGCATCTTTTGGCGTGACCAACCCACGCAGCAAATGCACCCCGATCCGGAAATGCCATTCCTTCTGCCAACGGCGCGCCAGATCAAGCTGCGCCTCATAGTCCTGGGTCTGTTCCAACGCCTGCGTGAGCTGCGCCTCCAACTGCGCGGCACCGGGCCACGGGTCAAAAAAATCACCCGCCAAAACCGCATCAAACACCTGCGCATTTCGCGCGAGATACCCCGCCAGATCGCCCGAAGCGGTGCAAATATCGACGAAAAGCTGCGTTAGCTGCGGGTTGGCCTCAAACATCGAAAAGACCTGCACGCCCGCAGGCAGCCCGGACAGAAACCGCTCAAACGCTTGCAGCGCCTCATCGGGGCGCGGGGCGTCTTGCATGCACGTCAAAATCTCTGGGAAGAGCCGTTTGAATATTTCGACCGAACGCGGGCTGCGCAGCGCCGGAAAGCTACGCCATTTTTCCAAATAAGTGCTGATCTCATGCTGATCTTGGTGATCTTCGCTGGCCAGATCAGGGGCGAAAAACGCCTCCGTCGCTTGGGCGGTTTCACGCAGATCATGGGTCAGCCTATCGCGCAGGTCGGGCACGGTGGTGTCCATGAAGGCGGCCAGCCGATCAAAGCCTTCGGGTGCTGCGGGCAGCGTGTGGGTTTGCTGATCGCCGATCATCTGCAGCCGGTGTTCGACCTCGCGAAACCAGGTGTAATTGGTTTTCAGCTGCGCGCTTGCGCCCGCTTCGACCCATCCGGCCTGGGCCAGCTGATCGAGCCCGTCTTTGGTGCCGCGCACCCGCAGATTAGGGTCGCGCCCACCGGCAATGATTTGACGCGTCTGCGTGAAAAATTCGATCTCGCGAATGCCGCCCTGCCCAAGCTTCATGTTGTGCCCTTCAAGCGTCAGCGCCCCGCCAAGACCCTTGTGATCGCGAATGCGCAGCCGCATGTCATGGGCGTCCTCAATCGCCGCGAAATCGAGATGCTTGCGCCACACGAACGGCGTCAAACGCTGCAGAAATTTTTCGCCCGCCGCAATATCGCCGCCGCAGGCGCGCGCCTTGATGAAGGCGGCGCGTTCCCATGTGCGCCCGACACTTTCGTAGTAGCGCTCCGCCGTTTCCATGGCGATGCAGACCGGCGTCACAGAGGCGTCAGGTCGCAGTCGCAGATCAGTGCGAAACACGTAGCCCTCCGATGTCACATCGGACAGCAAGCGCGCCAATTTGCGGGTGACGCGCACGAAACCGGCGCGCGCTTCGGCGTAGTCGCTTGCCTCGAACCGGGTCTCATCAAAGAGGAAAATCAGGTCGATATCGGAAGAATAGTTCAGCTCCCCCGCGCCCATTTTGCCCATTGCCAGCACGCTCATCCCGCCCGCGGTTGCCGCCGCATCCTCAGTCAGGCCCGGCAGTTTTCCGCGTACGATCTCGGCGCCGACCAAGGCTTTTGCGGCTTGATCGACGCAGGTATCTGCAAGCACGGTCAAGGCGCCGGTGACCGCTTCTAAGGTCCAAACACCGCCTAGATCAGCGAGCGCGGTCAGTACGGCAACGCGGCGTTTGGCCTGTCGGAAGACGCGACTTTGTTCAGACAGCTCGGTCGCGCGCAGGTTTGACAATTCGCTGTCCAACAGCGCTTCGGGCGTCTCATCGCTGAGGCGCTGTATCCAGTCGCGTTCCTTGGCCAACAACCCCGCAAGATACGGGCTGCAACCGGCGGCCCCAGCGACGAGCTCCCGAAACGCAGGCTCCATATCGCTGTAATGTTGCGCAGTCTCGCGCCCAATATCGGGTTGATACGGGCGCGGGCAGCGGGTCAGGCGGGAGGTGAAACTCATAACACTCAGTTTGCGCGCCCGGCCCTTGCGGTCAACCAGAGTTTGCGCGCAGATACCGCCCAAAGAGTTGGAGATGATCATGAGCAAAAGTTTAAAGCGCGTGAAAGCAGCGCTGGATGCGGCGGGTCTTTCCGTTGAGATCATGGAAACCGGCGCCGACACGCGCACCGCGCAACAGGCCGCGGATGTGGCGGGGTGCCATCTGGATCAGATCGCGAAATCCATCATCTTTCGCGGCGAAGATAGCGGCACCGCGATCCTGTTTTTGACCGCAGGTGGCAACCGGGTGGACGCGGCCAAAGCGTCCCATGTCGCGGGTGAGCCGCTTGGCAAGGCAGACGCCGCCCTGATCCGCGCCCAGACCGGATTTGCCATTGGCGGCGTATCACCGGTGGGCCATCTGAACCCGATCCGGGCCTTTGTCGATCCGCGTTTGCTGGCGTTTGACGTGATATGGGCAGCGGCCGGGACACCGCACCACATTTTCCCAATCGCGCCGGCTGCGCTTCTTCCGCTGACCGGCGCCACAGAGGCCGAATTCACAGAAACCTAGCGGTCCAACACATCGAATATTGAAAGTGCTGCGCGCAGGCCGGGGGGCTCGTCGCCCTGCCCCAAGGCCTGCATGGTCCGCGCGCAGGCATCAAGCTGGCGGGCCCGCGCTTCTGGGTCGTGCATCAGTTCTTTCAGCGCACGCGCAATGCCCGGCGGTTTGCAGTTTTCGCTTAGGAACTCAGGGATGACATGGGATTTGGTCACGATATTGACCAGCGTCACCGTATCGATCAGCGCTTTGGACGCGATGATACGGCGCGACAGCCAATTCATGTCATAGGCGATGACCATCGGCGTTTCGCTGGCAGCCAGCTCAAGCGAGACCGTGCCCGATGCCGCCAAAGCGACATGCGCCGCCTTGAAAGCCGCACTTTTGGCGCGGGCGAAATCCTCCGCCACCATGTCACGTGGGTCCAGCACAATCGGGTGGCCCGGCCAGCGGGCGGTGATCTCATGAATTTTGCCTGCGACACCGGCCACTGTCGGCACCACGATCCGCGCATCGGGGTAGCTGTCGAGCACTTCTGCAAGCGCCTGTCCGAACCGGTCGCCCAGCCGCGTGTGACCTCCCCCAGACGGGACCCGGGCAGCGCCAAAATCACCGGCGCGCGGCCAAGCCCGTATTGGCGGCGGAAGGCGTCGACCTCCAAATCCGTCGCGATAGGTTCGGCCACGATGGGATGGCCTACAAAATCGCAGCTCATCCCGGCGGCTTCCATATAGGGCGGCTCGAACGGGAATAGCGCCAGGACGTGGTCGATGGAGCCTGCCATTTTCTCTGCCCGTTCAGGCCGCCATGCCCAGACCGTTGGCGCGACGTAATGCGCGGTCGCAATGTCGGGCGCGCGTGCGCGGACCTTGCGCGCGACGCGCAGGCAAAAGTCGGGGCTGTCGATGGTGATCAGAATGTCGGGCTTGGCCAACGTGATCTGATCAACCAACTGATCGCGACGTTTGAACAAATGCCGCAGCTTTGGCAGCACTTCCGCCAACCCCATGACCGACAATTCCGACATGGGAAACTGACTGACGAGGCCATGCGACTCCATCATCGGGCCGCCGACACCAGCAAAGCCGATCTCTGGCTGCAACTGGGCGCAACCCCGTCATCAGCGCAGCGCCCAGGCGGTCGCCCGACGGCTCTCCCGCGATCAGGAATGCGTTCATCCTTTGACCCAGATAAACAGGTCGTGGCGATTGGCGATGTCGATGCAACGCGGCGCATCCAGCATCACTACGCGCCCGGCTTCGATGACGATGCCGTCAAGTTGCACCTGAACGGCGCGGCGGATGGTTTCGGGCCCGACCACCGGCATGTCGGTGCGCAATTCCTGCCCAGGCTTGGACGCCTTGATCAACACACCGCCCGGCGGCAGCAAACGCGACCGTTGTAGCCCGCCGCCATAGCCCACCACATTGGCGATGATATCGGGATTGAGCGGTTGGTTTTGGACCATCAAGGATTGCAGCATCCAGTCGGTTCCCGGCAAAGCCTCGATCGCAAGCGCCTGTCCATGGGCGACGATGCACGACTGCCCCACATCTGCGACGGCCATGGCCGCGATAATCTCCGCCCCGCGTGCGGCGTCGTTTTCATGGTGGTCTGCCGGTTTCGCTTTGGTCAAAATACCGGGTTCCGGCAGCAGGTCCGGGCGCAGTTCATGCGCGCCAACGGCTGTGATGCCGCGTTCTTCGAAAAAGCCCAGAACAGAACGCAGCATCGCGTCATCGCCCAGTCGCATCGCCGCCATAAACCGCGGCACCAGCGGCTTGGTTTCATCATCCAGATACGCCACGTCCAGCGCCGGACGATGCACCCGCCCCGCCATGCAGACGCGGGTGACGCCCAATGACTTCAAATCACCAATGAAGCTGCCAAGGGTTTCGACGCGAAACCGGATCAGGGGGCGATCGCCGCGCCCCTCGCAGGGGTGACCCTCCATCTCGCAGAGGTGGAACGCCTCGCCTGCGTCATCAAGGGCTTCAAACAACAACGGGGGCAACGCCCCCTCGCCTGCAATAATCGCCAACATCTGTGACTACCTCGGCGCTAGAAATGAACGGTCGCTTCGTCCCAGAATAAAATCGACGACCTCATGGACGTAGGCGCTGTCGGTCTCTTCCTTTAGCCGCTGGGCGCGGTCCTGAAACGCACCGTCACCTTGGCGCAGCATTTGGTAAGCCGCCCGCAGCGCGGTGATGTCAGCGCGCGCCACGCCCGCCCGTTTGAGACCCACATAGTTGAGCCCATCAAGTTCACCGCGCGGGGCTTGCACCAGACCATATGGGATCACATCATTGGTCACCATGGTGACCGCACCGATGATCGCGCCACGCCCAATACGCACAAATTGGTGGATACCGGCAAGCCCGCCGATGATCACCTTGTCTTCAATGATGCAATGCCCCGCCAGAGCAGCCTGATTGGCCATAATCACGCCATTGCCAACAATCGCATCATGGCCAACATGCGCGCCTGTCATGAACAGGCAATCGTCGCCAACCTTCGTCAACCCACCGCCACCTGTCGTGCCAGTGTTCATCGTAGCGCCTTCGCGAATGCGGTTGCGCGCGCCTATTTCCAGCCGCGTTTCCTCACCGTCGAATTTCAGGTCCTGCGGAATTTCACCGATCACCGCGAAGGGAAAGATCACCGTCTCCGCGCCAATTGTGGTCTTGCCAGTGACCACCACATGGCTTTTTAGCTCTACGCCCGGGCCAATTTCGACCTTGGGCCCGACCGTACAAAACGGACCGATCTTGGCGCTGGGGTCGATCTGTGCGCCCGGCTCAACCACGGCAGAGGGATGCACGAAACCGCTCATTCTGCAGGCAGGTCCATCATCGCCGTAAATTCAGCCTGCGCAGCCATTTCGCCGGCGACATGGCCCACGCCCTTGAATTTCCAAACCTTGCCGCCGGGCTTGCCGCGCGTGACCTCGACATCCAGTCGCAGCACATCGCCAGGGACAACTTTGCGGCGGAATTTGCAGCCATCAATTGCCATGAAATAGACAAGCAAATCCTTGTCAGCCATGTCCATCGTCACGCCTACCATTACAGCAGCAGTTTGCGCCATAGCCTCGATGATCGTCACACCCGGCATGATCGGCGCGCCCGGGAAATGGCCTTGGAAATGCGGCTCATTGAACGTCACGTTCTTGATGCCTGTCGCCGAAACGCCGTGCTCAATATCCACCACTTTGTCGATCAACAAGAACGGGTAGCGGTGCGGGATGATCCGTTGGATCAGGTCGATATCGGCGCTGGTGGGTTGGTCGGTCATTTGGCTGTGCTCTTGTTGTTATAGGTCTGAGAATTAGCAGCGCACCAAAGGCGGCACAAGCCACAGAGCGTTTCACTCTGTGTCAGTGTCGGGGGCCCCATCTGGGACTGCTTCTGGGGCCACATTTTCGCTGGGCGGTTCCGGGCGCGGCTGCGGTGCGGTCGGCGCATCGGGGGGCAAAGGCGACGCCCCGATGACCGTGTTGACGCGTTCAATTGCCAGCTCGGTCACGTCAATGGAGCGCGAAGACAAGATCACCGCGTTTTGGTTGAGAATTGCAAGCGCACCGGTTTCTTCCACCAACTGGAATAGCACCGGGAAAGCCAGCTCATAAAACCGTGCGCGCTCGCTATCGGCTTTAGCTTGCAACGCATTGCGTTTGTCGACCTGCGCCTTACGAATGCCCGTGACCCGAATGTCGAAATCTTCTGCAAGGGCGCGAAATTCCACCGGATCCATCGTCGCACGATCTTCGGTAAGTTGGCCTTCTTCCGCGATCAGTGTCGCCTCGATCTGGCGGTTTTCAGTGGCAAGCGCGACGGAATCGCGCTCCAAAGTTTGCCGCACACGCGCCGCGAAAAGGGACTGCGCATAGAGACGCTCCTGATTGAGCGTCAAAATCGGCGGCGGCAAGATTGCCTGTTCGGGGGCGGGCTCCTGATCCTGCGCTGACGCCGCAACCGTCACGGCGGCGCAAACCATGCACAACGCAAGGGCGCGCAGCCACATCGCGCTAGAACCGGGTGAAGACGGTCAGATCGAAACTACGCGAACGGTCATAAGGCTCTTCGATCAGCGGCTGCGAGAAGTTGAACCGCAGCGGCCCGATCTGCGTGTCCCAGAAAATCGACACACCGATTGTGGCGCGCAGATTTGCGCTGTCATCGACAACGCCCGTTGCTCCGTTCACATCATCAAGCCCCCAAAGAGAGCCGACATCCAAGAACGCACCGCCGGAAATCCCATACTCCTCAGGCAAACCCAACGGAAATTCCGCTTCGAACCGTGCAACCGCATAGTAGTTGCCGCCCAACGCATCTTGGTTAGTCGACCCCAAATCGCGCGGCCCAATCCCGTCACTGTCAAAGCCGCGCAAACGGCGTGAGCCAAGGAAGAAACGTTCTGTGATCCGGCTGTTTCCGGTCAGTTGTGTGTGGGCACCAACCTCTAGCTCGGCGCGTAGCGTGACTTCCTCACGTGCAACCTTGGTCTGGGCGGACGCAAGGGCAGTCGTGCGAATGAACTCACGGTCGCCGCCGACACCCGCAAATTCCTGTCCAAACCGCAAAAGCACACCTGCATTTGGGTTCAGCCCGGTGCGGCGCGTATCATAGCTATATTCATAGCCAATACTGGAGGTGACGGCTTTACCCTCGTCACGCGCAATGATCGGGGTCAGCGTTGGACTGACATTTTTGATCTGATCTTCCGAAAGTCTATAGCTGAGACGCAGCCGCCCGTTTTCAGACACAGGGAAGCCGATACTAGCGCCAATCCCAATATTCTGGGTATCAAAATCGGCGACGTCGGAATCTGTCGTGCGATAAAACAAATCAATGCCAAATCTAAGATCGCGTCCCAGAAAGGCCGGCTCGACGAAAGAGAGCGACGTGTCTTGCGTACTTGTCCCTGTATCAAAAGAGAAAGACAGCGCTTGCCCGCGACCAAGGAAATTTCGTTCTGTAAAGCTGACATTGAAGCCAACCCCAGCCTCGCTGCCATAGCTGACCCCGAAACCCAATGATCCTGTTGTTGTTTCCTCCAGATCGACATCGACCACAACCTGATCCGGACCCGATCCTTCGCGTGTGTTCACGTCGGCGGTTGTAAAGTAATTCAGCGCCCGAATGCGCTCAGCCGCGTCGCGAATTTCGCGCGGGTTGAACGGGTCGCCTTCGACAGTGCGGAACTGACGGCGAACCACACGGTCAAGCGTGGTTTCATTGCCTTCGATGTCGATACGCTCAACAAACACGCGCGGCCCGCGGATCACCTGGAATTCGACGTCCAGTGTCAGGTCGGCGTCATTGCGCGTCAAACGTGGCTCGACCCTGATAAAATCAAGACCTTGTTGAATGGCCAGACGTTCCATCCGCGTAATCGTGTTTTCAACCCGAATTGGCGAATAGACGCTGCCCTCTTTGATCCTGGAGACGGCCTGAAATTCATCGGTATCAATCACCGGCAAATCACTTACAGTCGTAATCTTTCCAAAGCGGAATTGCTGGCCTTCCTGCACTTTGAAGGTCAGGAAAAACGCGTCGCGTTGCCGGGCCAATTCAGGCGCTGCGGACAGAACCTGGAAATCAACGTAGCCGCGCGACAGATAGAAATCGCGCAGCAATTGCCGGTCGAAGGCAATGCGATCTGAAATAAATGTGTCCGACGAGACCAAAGCCCGAAAAATCCCGGCCTGTTTGCTTTCGATGACACGGCGCAGACGGCGGTCGGAATAAGCGCGGTTGCCGACGAAACTGATGCGTTCCACCTCGACCACGCGGCCCTCCGCCACTTCAAACACCAGATCGACACGGTTGTTGGACCGCCGGATAATGCGCGGCGTAACAGTTGCGGCCAAACGCCCGGCCTGGCGGTAGCCTTCCGTCAGCGTTGCCGCATCCGCCTCAGCTGTGGCGGGGTTGTAGACCCGGCGCGATTGGGATTGCAGAAGCGGCAGCAGGTCTTCGTCCTTGAGGCGGCGGTTGCCTTCGATGTTGACCCGGTTGATCGTCGGATATTCCGTGACATTAACCACAAGCGTATTGCCAGCGGGTACAAGCTCAACCGTTTCAAAAAGCCCGGAGCGTTGCAGCCGCTGTAACGCGTCATTCAGTTGAGCGGCATTGACTGAGCCACCGGCGGGCAGCGCCAGGTAGCTCAGGATGGTTGCGTTATCGATCCGCTGATTGCCTTCGATCGACACCGCGCCGACAGAAAAATTCTGTGAATAGGCGATGTTAGTCATAGGGGGCGCGATGCTGACGCCTGCCCCCAAAACGCATATCACGCTGACACGCTTGATGCTCTTCGCCAATTGCTTCGCTAGAATTGCGAACACCATGTCCCCACCGCCCTGATAAGTCTCATTTCTTATCCGTTTGTGGTACCGCGAGTCCCCGGCGTTGTCAAAAGCCCAAACAGCAAAAACGGCCCTCATTCTGGGGGCCGCTTTGACAAAACCGCATGATGTAGTTGTTTTTCGCTAGAACCCGGCGACAAATCCGCCAAACATCAGCGAGGCCGCAATGGCCGCAGGCCATAAAACGCGATCCCAGTTCATGCGCACGATCAAACTCAGCCCGCGATATCCGTTTTGAATGGTTTGCATATGCCCACATGCCCATTGGTTGGTTCAGATGAACCGAAAATGAACAGTAATCATGGCAAGATTGGGGCAGCAGTAAGGTCAAACTCGGGTGATTGCAGTGCGCGCGCCTGCGAACTTACGGACAGAAAAGATCATTGCTGAGCGCGAAGACCATCAGCGACAACAGCAAGACCAAGCCGGTGGTCATCATCACATTGAGCACTTTGTCGCTGGGCGGGCGACCTGCAACGCCTTCATAGGCGTGGAACACCAAGTGACCGCCATCAAGGACGGGAATTGGGAACAGGTTCAAAAGCCCAACCGCCGTCGACAAAACAGCAATAAACCAGATAAATTCCTGAACCCCTTGGCTCGCCATATCGCCGGAGGTCTGCGCGATGCCAATAGGACCTTGAATATTGCAGGAGCTGATCGCCCCCGTGATCATATGCCATAGCCCAGACAGGCTAGAGGTCATGACGAACAGGGTTTGCTGCGCCCCGCCGGTCAGCGCGTCCCACGCGCCCAGCGTCACGCGGGGCGGTTCAAAAAACGCGCCGCCCGAAAACCCGATCAACCAGCGCGTTTCAAACCCGCCATCCACCGGCAGGTCCGTCTTGCGTGGGGTCAGAGTGATCGCAATGCTTTCGCCGTCGCGCCACACAGTCAGCGCGGCCGGGGCGCCTTCGCCTGCCTGCACGGCCTGTTGAACTTCGCTTAGCGACCAAACCGGGGTGCCGTCGACCGCTGTGATCACGTCGCCGACCTGCAAGCCTGCGCTCATCGCAGCCGATTGCGGCTGTAGCTGGTCCAAAACCGGTGGGAATGGGTAGACACTGTCGAAAGCAACTTCGCGGCCGTCGCGCTGCACCACATAGCCGACAACTTCCGCCGGGGCTGTGTCACGAGCCACTTCGTAAAAGCGCGCCAAATCTGGGGTCTCGACCCCTCCCACGCTCAACAATCGGTCGCCGGGTTCAAACAGCTCTTCCTGGCCCGGGTTCGGCTTCACTTCGCCAATCACCGCGTCATCTGTCACGGTGCCCGCGAACAAGAAAATCCCTGCAAACACCAGAATTGACAGGATAAAATTGAACACAGGCCCCGCCGCCACAGTCGCGGAGCGTTTCCACAGCGCAGCGCCATGCATGGTGCGGGCAAGCTCTGCCTCAGACAGGCCGGACATCGCTTCACCGTCTTTGCCGGACGCCGCATCCGCGTCGCCCAGAAATTTCACGTAGCCGCCAAAGGGCAAAGCCGCGAGCTGCCATTTGGTGCCGCGCTTGTCGTAGCGCGAATAGATCACCGGACCAAAGCCAAGCGAGAACACTTCTGCGTGGATGCCGCACCAGCGGCCGACGATATAATGGCCATATTCATGGATCGCCACGATCACCGACAGCGCGACAACGAAGGCCACAATTGTGCCTGCGAACCCGCCCACGCTTGGGATCATGCCTAAAACATCCATAAATGCGCCTCTTTACTTGGTCTCGATGATCCGAATGGCCGTGTTACGTGCCAGATGGTCCGCTGCTAGCACAGAATCAAGTGTAATGTCTGAAGATGCGGCAATCTCACCCGAAAGTGTCGAGAGCGTGGCGTCCACCACCTCTGCCATCTGGGTAAATCCAATCTGGCGCGCAATAAACGCATCAAGCGCGGCCTCTTTGGCTGCAGTGAAGACACTGCCAGCGAGCCCACCCGCTTCCATCACCTCCCGCGCCAGCCTCAGCGCGGGGTAGCGCGCGGGATCAGCTGCGCGGAAATTCAGCTGGGCGATCTTGGCCAGATCGAGCCGCTCTACCGGGACATGGCCGCGTTCTGGCCAATGCAGCGCATAGCCAATCGCGTGGCGCATATCATGCGCGCCGAGATGTGCCATCAAGGCGCCGTCTTTGAAGCCGACCAGCGCGTGGATCAGGCTTTCTGGGTGCACGACGGCCTCTATCTGATCAGGTTTGACGCCGAAAAACTCTTTTGTTTCAATTAGCTCCATGGCTTTGTTGAACAAGGACGCCGAGTCAATCGTGATCCGCTGGCCCATGTCCCAGTTTGGGTGCGTGCAGGCGTCTTCCAGCGTTGCTTCCGCCAGCTTGTCCGTTGGCCAGTCACGAAACGCCCCGCCTGAGGCGGTGATGACGATCCGTTCCACGGCGGCGATATCTTCACCCACCAAAGCCTGAAACACCGCCGAATGTTCGCTATCGACGGGCAACACGGTGGCGCCATGTGCCTTTGCAGCCCCCAACAGGATCGGCCCGGCGGTCACAAGCGATTCCTTGTTGGCAAGCGCCAGGGTTTTGCCCTGCTTGACCGCCTCCAGCCCCGGTAGCAGCCCGGCAGCCCCGACGATGGCTGACATGACCCAGTCGGCAGGCCGTGCGGCAGCCTCGACAATCGCGCTGTCGCCAGCAGCCACCTCGATACCCGTTCCGGACAAAGCAGTTTTCAATGCGTCAAAACAGTCGTCAAACGCGGTCACGGCCAGCTTCGCGCGGTGCGTCACGGCAAGTTCGGCCAACCGCGCCACATTGCGCCCGCCGGTCAATGCGACGACATCATAGGCGTCTGGATCGCGGCCGATCAGATCAAGTGTATTTTCCCCGATGGAGCCCGTCGCCCCGAAAATAGAAACCGTTCGCATCTAGAAAACGATGGACGGTACTGGCGGGAAATCCACAATCTGTTCGATCAGCAGCAAGAAGACCGAGGCGCCCAGCATCCCGTCAAACCGGTCAAACACCCCGCCATGGCCTGGGATCAGGTTTGAGCTGTCCTTGACGCCCATCTTCCGCTTCATCGCGCTTTCCGCAATGTCGCCCATTTGGGACGCCATCGACAGCGCGATGGAAATGCCCACGACCTCTGGCCCGACGCCGGGAATGCGCATGAAATATGCGCCCACCAGCCCTGCGCCCACCCAACCTGCAATCGTGCCGGACCAAGTTTTCTTGGGGCTGACGCGGGGCCAGAACTTGGGCCCGCCAAACACGCGACCCGCGAAATAGCCCGCAACGTCTGTGACGATCACAACCAGCGCGAGCCAGAGCATCCAGGTGAAGCCAAAATCATTGCGCTGCACCGCCAGCCCGTAGGCCGCGATGATGATCAGCGCCGTAAAAACCATGTAGAGCGTGCGATTGCGCGGCAAAAGCGCGATGCCCGCAATGGATGGCAGCAAGATGAACGGAAGCCCTACGCCCAAAGGCAGCAACCGTGCTGCCAGAAACGCAGCCGCGGCGCCGGCGCCCAGCATCAGGGCGCGTTTTGGCCCGCCGCCAAGCATCGTGACCAGTTCCCACACCAGCGCGCCGGTCAAGGCGCAGCACAGCGCCAGAAACGCAGCACCACCGAGCCAAACGCAGGTCAGCCCGATCACAGCAATCACAGCGCCCGAGCCCATACGGACCCAAAGGTCGGAAAACTTCTCCGCCTGGAGGCTCAACCTGTCAGGCCTTCACAGCGCCGAAACGGCGGTCGCGGCTGGAGAACCGCCCGACCACATCGGCAAAAACGTCTGGGCTAAAATCCGGCCACAGCGTGTCGATAAATTCGTATTCCGCGTAGGCCGATTGCCAGAGCAAAAAGTTGGAAATGCGCGCCTCGCCCGAAGTGCGGATCACCAGATCTGGGTCTGGCAGCATGCATGTGTCCAAAAACGACGACAGCACTTCGCTGTTCACCTGTTCAGGGCGCAAACGCTTTTCGGCGATTTCAACGGCGAGGCGCTGCGTGGCGCGTGTCACCTCGTCGCGCGCGCCGTAATTCAGCGCAATGGTCAGATGCGTTTCGTCGTTATTCTCGGTCAGCTTTTCGAGGTAATCCATGAGCTTTTGCAGCTTGCTGTCCAGCTTTTCGCGCTCACCGATGAAACGCACCCGCGTGCCAAGCTGATGCAGATAATTCGCCTCGCGCTGAATGTAGCGGCGAAACAGCGCCATAAGACCGGCCACTTCGGATTGCGTGCGTTTCCAGTTTTCGGTCGAGAAGGCAAAAATAGTCAGGTATTTGACGCCCAGCTCCGGACATTTCGACACCACCTGGCGGACGCGTTTCGCCCCGGCCTGGTGCCCAAACAAGCGCGGTCGTCCGCGTTGGGTGGCCCAACGCCCGTTGCCGTCCATAATAATGGCAACATGGTTTGGTCCAGCCGGATTTATAGGTGTCACATTCATATTTCTGCCCTCAAATACGATTTAAAAAACCCGCCTGGGCGGGTTTTCAGTGCGGTTTTACACCTGCATAATTTCTTCTTGTTTTGTCACCAATGCGGCATCAACGGCTTTTATTTGTGCATCAATCATTTCCTGCACCTCCGCTTCCCAAAGCTTCTGGTCATCTTCCGACATCCCGTCCGCCTTGGCCTTCTTGATCTGGTCCATGGCGTCGCGGCGAATATTGCGCACCGAAACGCGCGCGTTTTCGGCATAAGTGCCTGCGACTTTGGTCAGTTCGCGGCGACGTTCTTCGTTCAGCTCAGGGATCGGCAGCATGATGATTGTGCCGTTGAGCTGCGGGTTGATGCCCAGTCCGCTTTCGCGGATCGCTTTTTCGACCTTGCCGACAAGCCCTTTGTCCCAGACGTTGATCGTCACCATACGTGGCTCTGGCACATTGACGGTGCCCACTTGGTTCACCGGCGTCATTGACCCGTAGGCGTCGACCATCACCGGCTCCAACATCGAGGCAGAGGCGCGGCCGGTACGCAGCGAGGCAAATTCGGAACGGAGCGAGTTCATCGAGCCGTCCATGCGGCGTTGGATGTCGTCGGTGTCGAGCATGAAATCGTCTGACATGAGAAGTCCTGTGGCGTGTTCTTGTTTGTTGCCCACATCTTTAGCCCAGCCGCGCAGTCAACGCCAGTTGAAGATTTCATGCGCCTGTTTGCAATTCTCGCCTATCACCGCGCGCCGACACCTTGGGTTTCCCAAGCGGCACTTTCACCGGCGGTCCAACTGTTTTCGAACCCGCCGAGCAGACCATCATGACGGGCGCGCCGCCGCGCCTGCCGCGCCCCATCCGTCCAAAAGCCGTGCAATTGCTGCGTAAGAACCGCCTGCTCGTGCAATTCGCGCGCGCTGAGTGCGGCCAAAAACCCTTCATAGACAACAATATCGTCAAGCGCGGTGCGCTCAAAGTAATCGACCGCCTGCAGGATCGCCGTCACCGCCGACCGGTTGGCACGCGCCGCAATGTATTGCAGCCAGCGGGTCTCCTCCTCGGTCATCCAGCGGGTCAAATCCGATTGCAACCGGCTTTCAAAGATCATCGCGCGCAGCAGATGTGCCAGCCCCTCATTGGTGAAATTGCGGGTGTGGAACGTCTCAAGCATCCACGCGTAAAACCGGTCCAACTTTGGATCGAGAAACTTGTAATCGGGCTCAAACCCGGTGCCTTCCAATCGCCCTTCGCCCTGCAATTTACGCTCAACCGGGGTGCCGGAATAGGGCAACATCCGGCAGAAGCTGGCGATGGACCAGCCGTCACCAACGAAGCGTTCCAAAAACTTGGCGTTCTCGCGGATCATCCGAAAATCTGACCACGGATCCATCAGCATGAAGCCAAAATCAAACGACAGACCAGCGGCGCGCAGCATGTCGCCCGCCTCAAGATGCTTTTGCGGCGACATCATCTTGTTCATATTTTTCAGGCCCTGAACGTCGCCGCTTTCGACGCCCATATAGACATGGGTCAGCCCGCCACGAACCATGCGTTCTATGATATCAGGGCGCAGCTCATCCGAACGGCACGACATTTTCCAAGACACTTTGCCGCCGATATCGCTTTCAAAAATCAGGTCTGACAGCTCTCCCGCCCAGTTCCGCGCCCGCGCGCCCGTGGCCAGAAAATCATCGTCCTGAAACAAAAACAGCGAGACATGGCGGTCATGATAAAGATGCCGCATTTCTTCCATCACGTCTTTGGGGCTGCGCAACCGGCGCAAACTGCCTTCTTGCGCCTCATAAAAAGGCCGGATCGAACAGAAATCGCAATTCCACGGACACCCGCGCGACCCCAGTATGGCCGCCGTTGGCTGCGCCGCCGCCTCATAGGGAATGTCGGCGCGGTGCGGCCAGGCGATGCTGTCCAGATCCATGATCTGTTTGCGCAACGGGTTGGCGTGAATTTTGCCATCATCGAGCCGCGCAACCAGTCCCGGAATGCGCTGCCATGCCTCACCTTTGGACAGCGCGGCAAGAAGCGTGGTCAAGGTCTCCTCCCCCTCAAAGCGGACAACGCTGTCGGCACCTTGGACCTGTTTCAGCACGGTGTCATAGTCAAAGCTTGGGAAATGCCCGCCAATTGAAATATGCGCCCGCACACCTGCTTGACGCAAAGCCGCGACAACTTCGGCAAATTGCCCGGTCATATACTGAAAAATCAGGGAAAAACCGATGAAGTCCGGCTGCTCCGCCAAGACCCGGCGCAACAGCCCTTCGGGGTTTTTGTCATAGGTCTCGATCCCGGTCTCATGCCCGGCACTTTTCGCCGCGCCCATGAGGTATCTCAGCCCCAGATTGTCCTGATCCTGAAATCCAACAAACAGAGTTTTCAGTGGACGCACCCGCGCCTCAGACGCATCCAACATCGTGGCGCCCTCCATAAAAATACATCAAAAAATTTTAAGCCACGCACCCGTAAAAATCAGGCGCGTGGTGACACTGTTCAGTTAAAGCTTTTTCAAAGCGCCGGTGAACATCTCTTCCAACGTGTCCAGCTTTTTGCGGTTGAACTGGATGTCGGCAAGCCGCGTTTCCAACTGCACTTTGCTGAGCTTGCCAAGGTCAACCGGGGACGGGTCCGCAATCGGCCCAATTCCGCCGCCCACGATGACGCCGCCGCCCAAACCACCGCCCAATCCGCCGCCATCGGGGGGCGGGTCGGCCACCGTGCCGATGTCAAACCGTCCGCTGGTGATCAAAGCCTCTATCGCGGTCAAACGCGATGTAATTAAAGCATTTTGGGCTAAAACTGCGCGCAATGCGTCCATAACAATCTCCAATTAAACTACTAAAATAGACGTTAAGCGTAGCACAAATTGCAGATTCGATTAAGGGCGCAGCCGCCCTCAAAGCTTTTTCGGACCGGATCGGCCCTTTAGTCGCGCACAATCGTATAGGTGCCCTCACCCGCCAAGATGCCCTTGAACCCGCCGGGTTCATCCAGGCCAAACACAATAATCGGCAGGTCATTGTCGCGCGCAAGCGCAATGGCGGAGGCGTCCATAACCTTCAAGCGCTTTGCCAAAACATCATCATAGCTGACCGTGTCATAGCGCACAGCGTCGTCATGGATCGCCGGGTCCTTGTCGTAAATCCCGTCAACGCCGTTCTTGCCCATGAAGATCGCCTGACACGACATTTCATTGGCGCGCAGCGCGCAGGCTGTGTCGGTGGTGAAATAGGGATTGCCAGTCCCGGCTGCAAAAATGCAAATCCGTTTCTTTTCGAGGTGGCGCACCGCGCGGCGGCGGATATAGGGCTCGCAGACCTGATCCATCGGGATGGCTGAGATCACCCGCGTGTGCAGACCCAGCGCTTCCAACGCACCTTGCATCGCGAGCGCGTTCATCACCGTCGCCAGCATCCCCATGTAATCAGCCGTGGTGCGTTCCATCCCCTGCGCGCTGCCTTGAAGCCCGCGGAAAATATTGCCGCCGCCGATCACCATGCAAACCTCAACGCCCATCTCGTGAACGGTCTGGATTTCGCGCGCGATCCGCTCAACAGTTGGCGGATGCAGCCCAAACCCCTGATCCCCCATCAGCGCCTCGCCGGAAATTTTCAGAAGGACGCGGTTATAGGTGGTTTGTGGGGCGGTGTCGCTCATGAAGGGGGCCTCTTCCTGGCTGCTTGCAAATTGGCGGCAAAATGTCGGAAAACCGGGGCGGTTTCAACGGCTATGCGCAAGACGCGCGGGCCGCACCACAAAGGGATGGCCTAAACTGCTGAAATTGCTCGAAACAATCGACCCGGAAAAACCGGTTCTGATCGCGGGACCGACCGCATCTGGCAAATCGTCGCTGGCGCTTGGCATTGCCGAGGCGCAGGGCGGGGTTATCGTCAACGCGGACGCGTTGCAGGTGTTTGACTGCTGGCAGCTGTTATCCGCGCGCCCGGACGCGGCCGATCTGGCGCGCGCGCCGCATCTGCTTTACGGGCATGTCCCCTATGCGCAGCCCTATTCCACCGGGCATTGGTTGCGCGATGTGACCCCGCTGCTGGATGGCGCGCGCCCCATCATCGTTGGCGGCACCGGCTTGAATTTCACCGCCCTGACCGAAGGGCTGGCCGACATCCCTGCCACACCTGACGCGATCCGTGAAAAGGCAAACGCCCTGCCCCTAGACGACATGCTGGCCGTTCTGGATGACGCCACCCGCGCACGGATCGACACCGCCAACCCCGCCCGCATTCGTCGCGCCTGGGAGGTGTTCACAAATACCGGAAAACAGATCGCGGCCTGGCAGGATGAAACCCCGCCGCCTGTTCTACCGCTGGAGGCCACCACCGCGATTGTTCTGGATAGTCCGAAAGACTGGCTGAGCCCGCGCATAGAGCGGCGTTTCGACCTGATGTTGGACGGCGGCGCGCTAAAAGAGGTGCGCGCGCTTCAACACGACTGGGATCCAACGCGCCCGTCTGCCAAAGCCATCGGCGCGCCTGAGCTTATGGCCCATCTAAATGGCGAGATTTCGCTGCCTGAGGCGCGCGCCCGTTCCATTATCGCCTCGCGTCAATATGCTAAACGGCAGCGCACCTGGTTCAGGGCGCGTATGAAAAACTGGCGCTGGGTTGGGGCAAATTTGCTGCAGACTTGACCTTTTGCAACCTTTGACTCTGCCAAACCGGGCGTTTAAGCAATGGAACCTGAGACTTTCGAACCAAGAGCCAAATCGTGTGGGGACGATCTGATGCCGAATAAACGCCTGCCGCGTGTTGAAACGCTGGCGACCGCTCTGCGCGCCGAAGCGTGGAAATCAGATGCGGCACGCGCTCTGGAGCACCCTGTTCTGTTTTGGATTACCCGCGGCCAAGGCCGGTTCATGGTCGATTGCCGTCTGCGGGGTATCGGGCCAAACACCGCCGTTTTCGTGCCTGCCCACACGCTGTTCAGCTATGATATGTTTGCGCAGCCGCAAGGTATGGTCATCTCGCTGCCCAATGATGACAGCGCAGGCTTTCCACGCAGACCCGCCATTGTGCGCGCCGCGCAGATGCAAACGCAGGCGGAACTTACCGGGCTGATCGACACCCTGTCGCGCGAATTGTTGGAGCTGCGCACCGGGCAGCGTCGCGCCATTCAAGCGCATGTGATGATGATCGCCGTCTGGCTGGATCGCCTTTTGTCTGAACAGCCCACAGAAAAACTGGGAAAATCTGACCGGTTGTTGAGCAAATTTAGCCACGTCGTGTCGATCAATCACCGTGATGGCAAATCCATCGGTGGCTTTGCGGCTGACCTTAAGGTCACGCCGACGCATCTGACACGGTTGACGCAAGGCGCCGTTGGCAAACCTGCCTCAACGCTGCTGAACGAACGGATCATCAACGCGGCCTGCGAAGCGCTATTGCATACCGATCAGCCTGTCAAAATCATCGCGGAGCGGCTTGGGTTTTCCTCCGCCGCCTATTTCACCCGAGCCTTTCAGGCGCAAACTGGCGAAAACCCGACGACGTTTCGCAAGTCTCGCGGATAGACCAAACTAACCTAGCGTAAACTTTCAGCATGTCGCTAACGACCTTTCGGGGTGTCGCAAAAGATGCATTATTTGACGGTATCAACCGTTGACCTTGAACTGATTTTCAGGCGCAATGCGCGCTCAAGCTAGGGAAAATCGGGACATATCTTACAAAAATTCGCGCCGCCGTCGTGTCGTAGCAGCGGTAAGCGCACCCAGATTGACCAAAAACCGTCACTGTCCAACAGGGAGAAAGACATGACAAAGCACACCACCTTTTCGAAGCGGGTGCATCCGGTAGCCGAGATGTATCGCGACGAATACAAGGCCGGCCACATGGACCGGCGCGAATTTATGACACGTGCCACCATGCTCGGCGTCACATCCGTCGCGGCTTATTCAATGATCGGCGCCACGCCAGCCAAAGCAGCGGCCCACGCACAACAAGGCGGCACGCTGCGGATGGAAATGGAAGTCCGCGCGCTGAAAGACCCGCGCACCTATGACTGGACGCAGATCGCCACCTACACAGCCGGTTGGCTGGAGTATCTCGTAGAGTACAATTCCGACGGCTCGTTCGAGCCAATGCTGCTGGAAAGCTGGGAAGTGAACGACGACGCAACCGTTTACACTTTGAACGTCCGCAAGGGTGTGAAGTGGAACGATGGCTCTGATTTCACTGCCGAAGACGTTGCGCGCAACATCGAAGGCTGGTGCGAGAAAGACGTTGAGGGCAACTCGATGGCGGGCCGTTTCGCTTCCTTGATCGATGCCGATACCAACAAAGCCACAGCTGGCTCCATTGTTGTGCAAGACAGCCACACCGTTGTGCTGAACCTGCCGGTTCCAGATATCACACTGATCCCGGGCATGGCTGACTACCCTGCCGCGATTGTGCCAGCAGGATTTGACGCAGCAAACATGCTCGGCAACCCGGTCGGTACAGGCTACATGCTGCCAGATGGCCATGAGGTTGGCGTTGCAGGTGCATTGGTGCGCAACGAAGGCCACGAATGGTGGGGCTATGCGGCTGGCAAAGGCGGCTATCTCGACCGGATCGAATTCATCGACTACGGCACAGACCCCGCAGCCCACGTAGCCGCTTATGAGGCCGAAGAGGTCGACATGAACTGGGAAAGCCAGGGCGAGTTTATCGACGTCATGAACAGCCTGGGCCTTGTGCATTCCGAAGTGACTTCGGGCGCGACCCTGGTGATCCGCACCAACCAGCTGGCCGAAGACGACAATGGCAACAAGATCTACGAAGACAAGCGCGTGCGCAAGGCGATTGCCATGGCCTGCGACAACGAGCTTATCCTAGAGCTTGGTTTGGCCGGTGTCGGCGAAGCTGCCGATAACTGCCACGTGGGCCCCGTCCACCCAGAATGGGATCCTTCCGTTGGTCGCATCCCATACGATCCGGCTGGTGCCAAGGCCCTGATGGAGGAAGCAGGCTACGCCGACTTCGAGCACGAGCTGATCTCCATCGACGGCGGCTACCGCATGGACAGCACCGACGCCGTGGCAGCCCAGCTGCGCGACGCGGGCATCAACGTCAAGCGGACCATCATGCCGGGCTCGACCTTTTGGAATGACTGGTCGAAATACCCGTTCTCCTCGACCAACTGGAACCACCGTCCGCTTGGCACGCAAGTGCTGTCGCTGGCCTACCGTTCTGGCGAAGCATGGAACGAATTTGGCTGGTCGAACGCCGAATTCGACGCGTTGCTGGCCGAGGCCAACTCGATCGCGGATGTTGAAAAGCGTCGCGAGGTGATGGGCAAAATTCAGGCCATCATCATTGAGGAAGGCGTGACCATCCAGCCCTATTGGCGCAAAATCTCGCGTCACCACGTGGAAGGGCTGGTCGGCGTCGACATGCACATCGCCTACCTGCCACAAATCTATAAGTGGGGCTTCGCAGCCTAAGCTTACACCCTGATTTGGGCCGCACATGATTGTGCGGCCCTTTTCACATCTGGGATGGTCACTCAAAAAAAGCGCGCCATAAGAGCCGCAGACCGCCGGACAAACACACCAACGGGGAAATCTCATGGGAACCTTCTTGCTCCGTCGCGTCGGCGTGATGCTGCTGACGGCGTTGTGCCTGACCTTCATCGTGTTCTTCATGACCACGCTCTACCCGAACCTTGAAAAGCTGGCCAAAACCGCAGGCAACTTCCGCATGTCGGATGAGGCCGTCGCATCTTGGCTGGATAAGGAAGGCTATAACGAGCCGATCTTGAAGGGTTACGGGCAATGGCTTGGGGTGCTGCCGGGCCACGTCTTCACCGATGATGAGGGGGTTACCACCGGGGCCTGTATCCGACCTGGCACCGACCCGGCAGATGCCCCGACCTTTTGCGGCGTCCTGCAAGGTGATTGGGGGCAGTCTGTGACTTTCAAGGACGACGCGGGATCGCTCATTGCGACGCGTCTTGGCCTCACCGGTTGGTTGGCCTTGGGCGCCTTCGCGGTGATGATCCCCGCTGCCCTGATCGTGGGCATTCTGGCGGGGATGCGCGAAGGATCGCGGCTGGACCGGTCGCTCTCGACCTTTTCCATCGCCTCCTCCGCCACACCCGAATACGTCTCGGGCGTGATCTTCATCGCCGTTTTCGCCGCCGCCGCATCGCCGCTGAATGTCTGGCTGACCGATATAGGGGTCTTGGGCAAGGAAGGCTGGATCGCCGGCAAAACGCTGCTCAAGGGATCGGCCACGTCGGCCATGAAAGACATCACATGGGCCAACTTCACCCTGCCCGTCGCGACCATCGCGCTTTACGGCGTGGGCTATATCGCGCGGATGACGCGCGCCTCCATGGCCGAGGTCATGACCGCGCAATATATCCGCACGGCGCGCCTGAAAGGCGTGAACTTCCGATCTGTCGTGCTGAAACACGCGCTGCGCAACGCGCTGATCGCGCCCTTCACGGTGATCATGCTGCAATTCCCGTATCTGCTGACGGGCGTTGTGATCACCGAGACGCTGTTCAATTACAAAGGCTTCGGCTGGCTTCTGGTGCAAGCTGCCTCGACCAATGACATCCAGCTGTTGCTGGGCTGCTCGGTGGTCGCCGTCTTCGTTGTTCTGGTCACCCAGCTGATATCCGACATCGGCTACGTGTTCCTGAACCCACGCATCAGAATGTCTTGAGGGGAGAATAGTCATGGACCCATTGACCTGGACAGGCAGCCTCGGCAGCTTTTTGAACCCGCTCTTCTTCTTTGCCTTCTTCGCCTTCGTCGTGTCGGTGCTGGGCTTTGTCTTGTTGAACATCGTCAAGCCGGAGCCGCAAATCCGCGCCGTGAACTCGCAGATGGCACTGGAAGCCGCAGGCGGCCCAAGCCACCTTTTGGGCATGGCGTTGCGATACAGCTTCTTCGCGATCCTGGCGCTCATCGTGATCTACCTGCTCGCAGGCATCGTCACGCCTTACGGCTACGCCGGCATTGTGGGCGAGGTCGGCGCACGCTTCCTGCCCGTCTGGGTGGCATTGGTGCTGACCTTCGTCTTGTCGATCATGTTCAAGCGCAAGCTCGGACTCTACGGCAAGCTCTTCGATTCAATGATCGGGATGGTCGGCTTCGCGCTTGTGATGTTCTGGGTCTATACCGCCATCTTCGCCGGGCTCTTTGATATGATCATTACCCATCCGGTTTTGGATCAGGTGTCCGGCATGAAGAACAAGGTCCCCGGCACCCCACTACGCGCACCGGAAGAAGGTGAATTCCCGCATTACCTGCTGGGCGGCGACACGCTGGCACGCGACGTCTTCTCGCGCATGGTGTTTGGGGCCACCTCCGTGCTGGTCATCGCACCGGCAGCAACAGCCTTCGCCTTCATGGTGGGCATCACATTGGGGCTGCCCGCAGGCTATTATGGCGGTCGGTTCGACACCATCATCAGCTTCATCGCCAACCTCGTTTTGGCCTTCCCGGTCATCTTGCTGTTCTTCTTGTTGGTGACACCAGAAATCCGCGAATACGTTCTGTTCTCGCTCTTTGGCAATCAGGTGACATTTCCGAAATTCATGGCCGCCGTGCTGTTCGCCTTCCCGATCGTGTTCCTGCTGGTGCTCTGGCAATCGCGCTTTTACACTCAGCCATCCAAGCGCAACCTCTATGTCGGTCTGACCGTCGCCATTGGCGGATACATCTATCTTGGACTGGCTTGGGATGCGGATCCTTTGGGCTACATATCGCTCGATAGCGGCGTCTTGATCGTCTTCGTCTCCGTGGTCTTCGTGAACGCGCCGACAGTGTTCAGGATCGTGCGGGGATTGGTACTGGATATCAAAACCCGTGACTATGTCGCCGCTGGGCAAACCCGTGGCGAAGGTCCGTGGTACATCATGCTATGGGAAATCCTGCCCAACGCGCGTGGGCCGCTGATCGTCGATTTCTGCCTGCGCATCGGCTACACCACAATCCTTCTGGGCACGTTGGGCTTCTTCGGTCTGGGGCTGAGCCCTGAAAGCCCGGATTGGGGCACAACCATCAACCAAGGCCGCAGATTGCTGGGCGTCTACCCGCACCCGGCTATCGTCCCCGCGCTTGCACTGATGAGCCTCGTGCTTGGCTTGAACCTGCTGGCCGACGGCCTGCGTGAAGAGTCGTTGAAAGACTAGAGATGGCGCAGCTTCAGAACCTAAAAACAAAAATAGTTAACAGCGCGTCGGCACGCGCTGTCACGACAGGGTGTGTACGCCCTGTGTACGGGTTGTGTACGCCCGAATTTGCGACAAAAGGAAAAGGTTAATGGCAGAGAAAAAGGCATATGACGGCCCCATTCTGGAGATCGATCAGCTCTCCATTTCCTTCTTCACACGGCTGCGCGAAATCCCGGCGGTGATGGATTTTTCCTGCTCTGTCCTGCCGGGTGAGGCAATGGGTCTGGTCGGCGAGATCCGGGTGCGGTAAATCCACCGTAGCCCTTGGCGTCATGCAGGATTTGGGCGTCAACGGGCGCATCGTCGGAGGCAACATCAAATTCAAAGGCGAAGACCTTGGCGAGATGTCGCTTGAGCAGCTCAGCAAAATCCGTGGCTCCGATATTGCCATGATTTATCAAGAGCCTATGGCAAGTTTGAACCCCGCCATGAAGATCGGCAAACAGCTGATGGAAGTCCCAATGATCCACGAAGGCGTCGGCGAGAAAGAGGCCTACGCCCGCGCCCTCGAAGTGGTCACAGATGTGAAACTTCCTGACCCCGAACGCATGCTGAAAAGCTACCCGCACCAACTGTCGGGCGGGCAACAACAACGCATCGTCATCGCCATGGCCTTGATGTCAAAACCGTCCCTGCTGATCCTTGATGAACCCACAACCGCGCTAGACGTGACGGTGGAGGCCGCTGTTGTCGAACTGGTCAAAGACCTCGGCAAAAAATACGGCACCTCGATGCTTTTTATCAGTCATAACCTAGGCTTAGTGCTTGAGACCTGCGACAGACTTTGCGTGATGTATTCGGGTGAAACGGTTGAAACAGGACGCATCAACGACGTGTTCGACAAGATGCAGCATCCCTACACGCAGGCGCTGTTCCGGTCGATCCCACTGCCCGGTGCCGATAAGAATTCGCGCCCGCTGGTGGCGATACCGGGCAACTTCCCCCTGCCCCATGAACGCCCACCGGGATGCAATTTCGGACCCCGCTGCGACTATTTCGAAGAGGGTCTGTGCAATGAAGACAAACCCATCTCAATGTACCCGGTTGAAGGCGGTGACCGCCACGAAACCCGCTGTTTGAAATTCCAGGAAATCGACTGGAACGCGCCTCTTGAAATCGAAAGGAAAGGCGAAAAAGCAGCCCCCGGAAAAGTCGTCCTCAAGATGGACAACCTCAAAAAATACTACGAAGTAGCGGCCAATGCGATGTTCGGCGGCGGCGACAAGAAAGTCGTCAAAGCCAATGAAACCCTCAGCTTTGAGGCGCGCGAATCCGAGACCCTCGCCATCGTCGGCGAGTCAGGCTGCGGCAAGTCCACCTTCGCCAAAGTTCTCATGGGACTGGAAACGGCAACAGACGGTGAAATTCTGTTAGACAACCAAGCAATCGGCGACATCCCGATTGAGGATCGTGACACCAAAACCGTCTCAGACGTGCAGATGGTGTTCCAAAACCCGTTCGACACGCTGAACCCGTCGATGACCGTCGGCCGCCAAATCGTGCGCGCCTTGGAAATCTTCGGCATCGGCAACACGGAGGCCGCCCGCGAACAGCGCATGCTGGAGCTGCTCGATCTGGTGAAACTGCCACGCGAGTTTGCAACCCGCATGCCGCGCCAACTTTCAGGTGGTCAGAAGCAACGCGTGGGCATTGCGCGCGCTTTCGCCGGTGACGCGCGCATTGTTGTGGCTGATGAACCTGTCTCCGCGCTTGACGTTTCGGTACAGGCCGCCGTGACCGATCTGCTGATGGACATCCAGCGGGAGAATAAGACGACGCTGCTGTTCATATCGCACGACCTATCGATTGTGCGGTATTTGTCGGACCGTGTGATGGTGATGTATCTGGGGCATGTGGTCGAAATGGGCGCGACCGATCAGGTCTTCCAGCCGCCCTATCACCCCTATACCGAGGCTCTGTTATCCGCTGTGCCTATCGCGGATACGTCTATTGAAAAGCAGCATATCGTTCTGGAAGGCGACATCCCGTCCGCGATGAACCCGCCCCCCGGCTGCCCGTTCCAAACGCGCTGCCGCTGGAAGGATCAGGTGCCTGACGGTCTTTGCGAAAAAGACCTGCCACCGGTACGCCATCTGGCGGAAGGCCATCAGGTCAAATGCCACCTTGCCGATGACATTCTGGCGCGCATGGAGCCGGTAATCAAAATCGCGGCGGAATAATCAGGCCGGCGCAATCTTTGGGTGGCGCGATATACGTGCCCCCCATGCCATCGTCGGCTTTTCAACCGCAAGAAAGCTGAGCGTCGCGGCCACAAGCGTCACTGCAAACACCACCAGAAAGGTCCAATGCCGGTCCCAGCCGCTTGGCAGGTCCAGCAATTGCAGGACCATGACATGCAGCAGATAGACAGAATAGCTGATGGTGCCCACGAAGATAAATGGCGTGCTGCCCAAAATCCCGGTGCCGCGATGCCCCAAGATCATCAACATGGTTGAAACGCCCACAACGGGCCGCATGTAGGGCAAGCCTGCGCAAAACGCGAAACACAAAACCAGCGCGCCCGACCAAAAGGCGAGCGGCGCCCATTTGCCCATCTTGTCGCGCCACATCATGCACAGCACGCCCATCAGGAAATATGGCCCGTAACTGGTCGGAAACCACCGCGCCGCCCGGGCGGTGCCAGTGTGATCGAGGATGAATTTCGTGGTAAAGGCCAGCACGATCAAGCCAATCATCACCCAAACCGCCTGTTTCCAACCATAGAGCCGCTCGATGATCAGGGGCAGCAGAAGGTACCAGAAGACCTCAATCGGGATGGTCCATTCCACACCAAGGATTGAGTTGGCAATTTTGTAGTCGAACATGCTTAGCAGCGCGTAATGCATCAAGACGTTGTAGCTATCTATCGGCACGTCGAAGTAATCGGCCCAGTAATTATAGGGGGCCAAACCGGTCGCCATCAGCAAGATCGCAAGCGCCAGCACGAAGAAGTAAAGCGGCAAAATGCGCGCCAAACGGCGCACCAGATAGGCCATGTAATTTGGCGCGGCAGCATAGGACACGGCGACGGAGAACCCCGAGATCACAAAGAACATCTGCACGCCCGAAAAGCCAAGCGA
Source organism: Litoreibacter sp. JB4-2 (assembly GCF_055693445.1). Taxonomy (NCBI): domain Bacteria; kingdom Pseudomonadati; phylum Pseudomonadota; class Alphaproteobacteria; order Rhodobacterales; family Roseobacteraceae; genus Litoreibacter; species Litoreibacter sp. JB4-2. The sequence continues at coordinate 275,024 of NZ_CM146334.1, read as the reverse complement.
GGTGATGTTCGCGCCAACCCACCCCAAATCACGCAGCCCGCCGGTGTGAAACATCATGACCATGACCGCCGCGATAGCGCGCAGGCCGGAAATGAAATCCGTGTCACCGTACCGGCGCAGAAAGGTAGCGTGTCCGCTAGAGCCCATAGAGCGCCCCGAATTTTTCGTCGAGATAATCCAGCAACGGCGCTTCCGTGGGTTCAAACCCGCAGGCATGGATGATCGTGTCGCGGGGTTCCCGCAACCCGCCGAATTTCTGTAGGTTCTCGCGTAACCAGCGTGTCGCAGGACCGGTATCGCCAACGGATAATTCATCATCCAACCCCGGGACCGCAGCGCGCAACGACTGATACAAACAGCCCGCATAGACATTTCCCAGACTGTAGGTCGGGAAATATCCAAACAACCCGAAAGACCAGTGCACATCTTGCAGAACGCCATTGGATGGCTGATCCACAGCGACGCCGAAATCGCTTTCAAACCGGTCGTTCCATGCGGCTTCAAGATCAGCGACCTCAAGATCGCCCGCGATCAATTTGCGTTCCAGATCAAAGCGCAACATGACGTGAAGGTTGTAGTGCACCTCATCCGCCTCGGTGCGGATATAGCCCGAGCCCACACGGTTCACGACGCGGTAGAATGAGTCCTCATCCGCCACGCCGAAATCGCCGAACTGATCGCGCATTTTGCCATAAATCCAACCGGTAAAGGCGCGTGAGCGACCCAGCTGGTTTTCATAAATCCGGCTTTGGCTTTCATGGACCCCCATCGACACGCCGGACCCCAGCGGGGTCAGCTGGTAGGCCGCGTCAATTCCTTGTTCATAGCAGGCATGGCCCACCTCATGGATGGTCGAATAGAGGCAATTGAACGGATCGCGCGGGCTAGTGCGCGTGGTGATCCGCACATCCGTGCCGGACCCAGAACTGAACGGATGCACCGCCTTGTCGATCCGGCCAATCGTCAAATCATAGCCAAAGCTCTGCGCAAGCATCTTGGTCAGCGCCATCTGCCCGTCCTCGTCGAACGCATGATCCAACGGCGCGGGCGCCTCAGCGTCCAGAACGCGTGCACGCAGATCGACCAACCGCGGCCGCATCCGGTCAAACATCGCCGCCAGCTCTGCGCCGGTCATCCCGGGCTCATAATCCTCCAACAATGCATCATAGGCGTCGCCGCCATCCGCGAGGCAAGCGGCCTCTTCGCGTTTCAGGCGGATCATCTCGGACAAGACTGGCGCGAATTTGGCGTAGTCATTCTCCGCCCGCGCTTCTGCCCAGATCCCCTGCCCTTTTGAGGTATGACGCGCCATGGCCGTCGCCAGATCAGCCGGAATTTTCACCGTCCTATCATAGCGCCGCCGGATAAGCCGCAGGTTAGCACGGGCGACATCGGTGTCAGCCACAGCCGTCTCCAGCAGATCGCCGACCACCGGGTCGGTGCGGCGCGCGTGCAGCACTTCCTCCATAGCAGCCATTTCTTCAGACCGCAGGTCAGCGGCGCCAGCAGGCATCATCGTTTCCTGATCCCAACCCGTGCGCCCCGCGACGGAGGACAGAGCCTGCGTGACCCGCTCATAGGCCATCAAATCATCATATGCGCTCATCGTCTTAGCCTCGTTTCACGGTTTGGGCGGTTGGGTACATTGCGCGGAACCGGGCACGCAGGATCAGACAAATCAAAGCAACCGCGCCCAGCTGGTGGGCAATCGCCAACTGCCATGGGGCTGCGTAAAGGATGGTCCCAATGCCCAAGACCATCTGGCCAAACAGCATCACCATTACCCAATCAAAGGCCTGCTTGGTTGCCAAATTGCCCGACCGGCGGGAAACACGCCAAACAACCAATCCGAAAATGAAAACAAGGTAGCCCAGCACCCGGTGGTTGAACTGCACCAATGCCTCACCTTCGAAGAAGTTGCGCCACCACGGCTCAAACTCAAACGCGAGCGTTGGGAACACATCGCCGCCCATCAGCGGCCAATCCGTATAGGTGCGCCCGGCATCATTGCCCGCGACCAAAGCGCCAAGAATGATCTGCAGATAGCTCGCATGCATCAACCCGGTGACCATGCGCTTGAGCTTCGGCTCGCCATTGCGGCGAGCCTGCATCAAGTCAGCTTCCGGCCTGCCAAGGCGCAGCACGTACCAACAGATGAGCCCGAGGATGATGAAGGCCAGCCCCAGATGCGTAGCCAAACGGTAGGGTGCAACATCAAGCATTCCGTCTTCAAGGCCGGAGGATACCATCCACCAGCCAATGAACCCCTGCAATCCGCCAAGCGCGCCCAACAGCAACAGCCGCCCGTTCCAGCCGGTTGGGATTTGGCGTCTTGCGGCGAAGTAAGCAAAGCCCAGGGCCCACACCAAACCGATCACGCGGCCCAGCTGCCGGTGGCCCCATTCCCACCAATAGATCACTTTGAACTCGGCCAGTGACATGCCCGCATTCTGTTCCTGGTATTCCGGGATTTGTTTATATTTCTCGAATTCTTCGGCCCAGACTTCCGCGCTCATTGGCGGGATCGCTCCGGTCACGGGCTTCCATTCGGTGATCGAAAGACCGCTATCTGTCAGCCGCGTTAGGCCGCCCACGGCGATCATCACAACCACCAGCGCAAACAGCACCATGAGCCAACCGCGTATCGCGCCGCGCGCGCCCGGGGACTTTGCGCGGTCGATCACGCCTGCCTGCGCCTGCGGTTTTTCAGCGCTGTCGACCTCTTCAAAGATGGAGCGTTTCTGTGCCATATCAGCCTCTTATCTCTTTGTGCTCAACCTAGTCCTGCGGCACGGTGGCGGCAACTAATCGTCACGGGTTTTCCAGCGCACGAATTGCCGCAGCATACCGTGGAAAATCTGCACGTCCTGCGGGGTCAGCGGCATGCGCGACAACATGTTGCGCAAATGCAGTTTCATCGATGCGGCCTTCGTTTCGGGAAAGAAGAAGCCTGCGGTCTCCAGCCTTTGTTCGAAATGGTCGTATAGCTTTTCAACCTCCAGCTGCGACGCACTTGCGACTTTCGGAACCTCAATGACGCCCGCCTCCGATTGGCGGCGCCATTCATAGGCGGTCAGCAGCACGCATTGCGACAGGTTCAGGGAAGCAAATCCCGGGTTCACCGGGACCGTGACAATCGCATTTGCAAGCGCGATATCGGCGTTTTCCAATCCCGAGCGTTCCGCCCCGAACAAAACGCCCACGCGCTTGTCGTCTGAGATCAGGGCGCGGGCCTCCCCCATGGCCTGTTCCGGCGTGACGACGCGTGTGGTCATGTCGCGGGGCCGCGCCGTGGTGGCATAGACATAATCCATGTCGCCGATAGCACTGGCAGTCGTGTCAAACACCCCCACCTTGTCGAGCACCTTCGCGGCGCCTGACGCCGTCGCCGTCGCTGCAGGGTTCGGCCACCCGTCGCGCGGCGCGACCAGACGCATATGCTCGAGCCCGAAGTTCAACATGCCGCGCGCCGCCGCGCCGATATTCTCGCCCATTTGCGGGCCAACCAGTACCATCACGGGTTGCGGGCCGCCCCAGTTGGGTTGCGCCTGATGATCTGTGCCTGACATGCCTATTCCCTCAGTGTTGCGCGGGGTTTACGCCACCGGGGCAAAGGCGCGCAATGCCCTTGTGAGGCGCCGTGGCGGCTTGTAAGACAAGCCAAACAAAAGGCAAAGCCCATGACCGATGCGACCGACGACCAACAGGTCCCGCAAATCTACTTGATCACGCCCTCTGATTTTGAGCTGTCGAGCTATCCCACGCAGCTGGCGCGCATCATGGACAACGTAGATATCGCATGCGTCCGGCTGGCATTGGCCGCCACTGACGAGGATGATGTCAGCCGTGCCGCCGATCTTTTGCGCGAAACCTGCCACGCCCGTGATATCCCACTGGTGTTAGACAGCCATGTGCGCCTGGTCGAAAAACTGGGGCTGGACGGGGTGCATCTGCAAGACGGCGCGCGCACGGTTCGCTTCGCCCGAAAGGAGCTGGGTGCCGATGTCGTTGTCGGGGCCTATGCCGGCACCTCGCGTCATGAGGGAATGAATGCGGGCGAAAGCGGCGCGGATTACGTGGCACTGGGCCCGCTTGGCGATACGGGTCTTGGCGACGGCGCCTTGGCACAAAAAGAAGATTTCGAGTTTTGGTCCCAGATGATCGAATTGCCCATTGTGGCCGAGGGCGGCTTGACGCTGGACAATGTTGAGGCCTTCGCGCCGTTTACCGACTTCTTCGCCATCGGATCGGAGATTTGGAAGTCAGATGACCCGCTGACGGCCCTTAAGGCTCTGACAGCGCCGCTGGTTTAACACCGGCACGCACAGCGTCCTCACAGACGGCCGCAAGCGTTTTTCTATCGGCATAATCAGCGACGCGCAGCGGTGGGTGGTAGACCACCTCGATATGCCCCTGCCGCGCAGCACCTAGCGTTTGCAACAAATGCGGCGCGAAATCCATATCGCCCCACCAGCCGTAAAACCGTGGCGATTGGTCAGCAGGCGCGGAGTAGCTGACGGAAACCGGCTGAATATAACAAATATCGCGCAATTCGGGTGCGAAGAATGCCGCGAAGAGCGTCGATTTAAATGGTAAAACACGACGCCCGTCGCTGCTGGTTCCTTCTGGGAAAAAGAGCAGCTTGTGACCGGCTTGCAGGCGTTGTTCAAACAGCGCTTTCTGACGCGCAGCGTCCTGCCGGTCGCGACGGATAAACACCGTCCCAACGGACCGCGCAAGCGCGCCAATACCGGGCCACTTTGCCACCTCAGCTTTGGAGACGAAATAGAGCCGATCAACTGCATTAAGCGAGAAAATATCGAGCCAGGAGGCATGGTTCGCCACCACCCCACCCTTTTGCTTCATCGGCGCGCCCTGTGCGCGAAACCCGATACCCAGAATCCGCAGCCCATTGCGGCACACAAATCGCGTGATGAAGGGTGTAATTGGTCGGTTTAATCCAAAAAACGGTTTTTCGACCAGTCGCAGCGCCAGCAAGATCAGCACACCGACCAAAACCAACAAAGCCAAAGGAACGCCGCGCAACACCGCGCGCGTATAGCCCGCTGGCCCCAGCGGCGCGATTTCTGCCTCTGGCACATCGTTCCACGTCATCGCCGCGCCCGCGTGTAAAGATCACGATGCTTGGCCGACATCTGCGCAGTGTCCATCACCAGGCAGACATCAATCGTATTGAAGTCATGATCCACAAAGGCGCCCTCGCCGACCACACCGCCGAGGCGCAGATAGGCCTTTATCAGGGCGGGCGTGTTTTTGATGGCGTGGGGGCGGTCGATCTCGGATTTCGGCAGCAAATCCATGCTTTGAAACGCTTTGGATCGCGGGCGCAGCTCGGCGGGCGCAAGATGTGAATGATGCAGGTTGGACAACGCATGCGCCAAGGGCTTTACGTCCGTGCCATGAAAGCTCGCCACGCCAAACAGGATTTCAATCTGATGGGTGGTGACGTAGTCCGCGAGCCCTTGCCACAGCTGAAACATCGCCGTGCCCCCCGATGTTCCGCCTCTACGCAGGACCGTCCCAATTCCAAAAGTTTCCGGCCCGAAGACTTCAATGCCGTTAGGTCATATTCAGTTTCGCTATAGTAGCGCCCGGCTTTCGCGCAGGCCTCATCTCGCAGGAGGCGATATACCCCAACCACATGGTCAAACTGCGCGGCATCGCGCGCCGGATTCACCAAGATCAGCTGGTCCATGAACGGGTCAAACGCGTCGCGCTCAAACCGCCCCGCATGGTCAACCAATGCGCCATCACCGCCCAGCTCTTCGACGAAGACCTTGTAGCGCAGCCGCTCCGCTCCGCGCAGATCCGGCTCCGCGCAGGCAAGGCGCAATTCAAGTTCCGGCGTCATCGGCACGTTAACGCCCGAACTTTGGGATTTGGGTGCCCAGTTCGAAATTCGCCTTGTCGGGTGCCTTGCGCAGTTGGTAGCGTCTGGTCATGAAACGATCTCTGTTTCTCTTTTTATTTCTTAACCAATAGGTTGCTCGATCGTGAGCACAACTTGAAACCCGTTTATCGTCACCTTGCCTTGATGCTCGAAGTTAACTGTAATTTTACCATTTATGTTGGATTGAACCTGTCCAAGCCCCCAGTCGGGCGCGCCCGGGTGGCGCACCAGCATACCCGGCTCCAAAAGCGAGTTTAATTCTTCCATTATGGCACAACCCCTCGGAACTGACCTGATGACCACGAATATTAAAGACAGCGCGGCTCTGCTCGGCTCACGCATTTGCCATGACCTTATCAGCCCTTTGGGCGCGATCAGCAATGGGGTGGAGCTTTTGTCAATGACCGGCGCTGCCAGCTCGCCCGAGATGAAGCTGATCGAAGAAGCCGTGGCGAGCGCAAATGCGCGGGTCAAATTTTTCCGCGTGGCCTTGGGTGCTGCGAATGGCAACCAGATGATGGCGCGCGCCGAAATTCTGAAACTGCTTGATGGCTGCTATGGCGGCGGGCGTCTTGTTGTGCGTTGGGGGCCGTCAGCTGACCCTAGCCGCACGGAGGCAAAGACCGCGTTGCTGGCGCTCATGTGTTTGGAGACCGCCCTGCCCCAAGGCGGCGAAATCGTCATTGCCGAGGAACGGGGAAATTGGCAAATGCAGGCCTACGGCCCATCTGTGCGCTACGATGCCGGGCTTTGGAACATTTTGACGCGCGGCGCTGAGGAGGAACTGCCTTCCAGCCAGGTGCAGTTCCAGCTGCTGCATGACGCGTTCCAACAGATGCAGCTGTCACCGCTTGTCGGGCATTCGGACAGCGCGGTGTCGCTGCGCTACTAAAGCGCGACCAGCCCGTCGCGGAACCGGCGCATATTGGCTTGATAGTTCTCAGCAGATTTTATCAGTGACGCGATTTGAGCGGCATCAAGGTCACGCACCACCTTACCCGGTGAGCCCAGTACCATGGTGCCATCAGGAATGGTTTTGCCTTCGGTGATCAGAGCGCCTGCGCCGATCAGACAGCCTTTGCCAATCACCGCATTGTTCAAAATCGTGGCCCCCATGCCAATCAGGGAACCAGCCCCAATCGTGCATCCATGCAGCATTGCCTTATGGCCAATCGTGCAATTCGCGCCAATCGTCAGCGGACAGCCGGGATCCGTGTGCAACACGCAGTTTTCCTGAATATTGCTGCCCGCACCCACGGTGATCGGTTCATTGTCGCCGCGTATCGTCACGCCAAACCAAACGGAGGTCGCGGTTTCAAAGATCACGTTCCCGATGACGTTTGCGTCTGGGGCAACCCAAAAATCTCCATCTTCCGGCGTTACCGGGCTGTGCCCATCAAGGCTGTAAAAAGTCATGTATTCCGCTCCACAAATTGAGTGTTGAGATCGTCAACAAAGCCTTCCAGCCCCGATTGACGCGTCCGACGCAAACGCTCCGCGGTCAGGATCGCCTTGAGTTGCGCCTCGCTGTCGGGCAGATCGCGGTTGATGATACAGTAATCATATTCGCGCCAATGGCTGATCTCATCCGCGCTCTTCGTCATCCGGTTGGCAATCACTTCGTCACTGTCCTGAGCTCGACTGCGCAGGCGCTGTTCCAACTCCCCAATCGACGGCGGCAATATGAAGATCGTAACCACATCGCCGATCAGCGCGGCCTTGTCTTTGATCTGCTGCCCACCCTGCCAGTCGATGTCAAAAATCACGTCTTTGCCATTGTTCAGCGCGGTTTCAACCGGGCAAAGAGGGGAACCATAGAAATTTCCAAACACTTCCGCATGTTCAAGCATTTCGCCATTGGCGACCATCTGTTGAAAGGCCTCACGGGTCCGAAAAAAATATTCGCGCCCATCTACCTCGCCGCTGCGTGGGGCGCGGGTGGTGGCAGAGACGGAGAAGCTGATCGTCGGGTCCCAGGTCATCAACCGCTTGGATAACGTCGATTTTCCTGCCCCAGAGGGCGATGACAGGATGATCGGGATGCCGCGCCGTTGTGCCATGATTACTCCACGTTCTGGACTTGCTCGCGCATCTGATCAATCACCGCCTTGAGGTCAAGCCCCACGCGCGACAACTCGGTCGAGCCCGATTTGGAACAAAGCGTATTCGCCTCGCGGTTGAATTCTTGCATCAGAAAGTCGAGCTTGCGGCCCACTGCGCCAGGCTGTTCCAGCAAGGCGCGCGCCGCGTCGACATGCGCCAAAAGCCGGTCTATTTCTTCGGTCACATCGGCTTTGACGGCCAAAAGCGCCAGCTCTTGCGCCACGCGGTCCGGATCCGCGCCATCCACATTGCCCAACACGCGCGACAGGTTGGACTTCAGTGTTTCAGCCATTTGATCCTTGCGCGCCTCCGCCAAAAGCGCGGCTTGTTTGGTTAGGGCGGCGACGTCTGACAAGCTTCCCTCCAGAACCAACGCAAGGGCTGCGCCTTCTGCTTTCCGCATCGCAACAAAGGCGTCCAAAGCGCTATTCACGCTGGGCAATATCGCCTCAAAACTTGGCCAATCATCGCTGTCATCTGTGCCATTCATGACGCCGCGCAGGCCCAAAACCTCCGCAGCCGAGGTCGGGCGCATTTCCAGCCCCGCGGCCGCAGCGCTGTCTTGCACTTGCTTACAGGCCTCCATAGCACGCTGCAGGGCGTCTTCGTCCAATTGTGACGCTTGGCTATTGCGGTCTTGTTCAACCCGCAGCGTGGCGTTCACATTGCCCCGGTGCAGCTTCTTCTGAATGTGCGCCTTAAGCTGCTGATCAATGCCGACCATTTTCTCAGGCGCGCGCACCCGCACGTCGAGGCCTTTTGCATTCACGCTGCGGACTTCAAAGGTCCAGGACAACCCAGGCTGGGCGCCGGTTTCCGAGGCGAACCCGGTCATGGAATGAAGCATCACGCGTTAACCCTTTAACGGTTTAGAACATGCAATTTCTTTAAAAACTGCGCTATTAAGAACATGTTAAGTTTTCGCAACGATGGTTCACAAGAGCTAAGGTTAATAAGACCTAAACGTTGCGGAACGAATGACAGGGCCCCGGTGGGGTGGGCCTTATATTTTTGAACCGCGAGGAAACATATGTCCGGGCCAACCCATGGCACACCTGATGCCCCCGAGAATCTCGTCCCATTTAGGACACATAGAAAAGAGATGACTCAAACCGCTCAAAGCCACATCCGCGCGCATTGGGAAGATATGCGCGCCGGACGCAAGATGCCGTTGCGCTCGGAAATTGATCCGCGTGAAATGTCGCCCTTTCTTTCCAACTGCTTTATTTTGCACCAGGCCAGCACCGGCGACGTCCGCTTTCGCCTTGCGGGTATGGCACTGAACGACCTTATGGGCATGGAATTGCGCGCTATGCCGCTGCGCTCGCTGATTGTGCCGGAAGAGCGCGCGACTTTCAGCGCCATCCTAGAACAAGCCTTTTTGGAGCCTGAAATTCAGGAATATCGCCTGATCTCGGAACGCCCCGGCACCGCACCAATGACAGCGCAAATGTTGATCCTTCCCCTTAAGGGCGATTTCCCAAATTCGGACCGCGCCATGGGTTGCCTGACGACTGAAGGCCCAGCTGGTATCCCGCCACGCCGGTTCCGTATCGAAGACGTTTTACGCACGTCGCTCAACACGGGCATGATGAGCCGTGAGCCCGAGATGCAACGCAAAGCCGCGATGCTGGAACCCGCAGGGTTTGCCGAACAGCAACAACCCTTCACGCGTGAGACCAAAGTGCCTTACCTGCGTGTCGTAGAATAGCGCTATTGGCACACAAAAAGCCCCGCTAAGCAGCAGCTTGCGGGGCTTTTTTTATGTCTTTTGGTTCAACTAGATAGCGGCGCGACGCGCCTCCGCCCGGTTGGACAGCTCTTCAGCAACCAAGAAAGCCAGTTCCAATGATTGTGACGCGTTCAAACGTGGATCGCACGCTGTGTGGTACCTATCCGACAGGTCCTCGTCTGTGACTGCACGGACGCCGCCGGTGCATTCGGTCACATCCGCGCCGGTCATCTCGAAATGTACGCCGCCGGGCACCGTGCCTTCTGCTTTGTGGACACCAAAGAAGTCCTGAACTTCGCGCAACACAGAATCGAAAGGCCGGGTTTTGTAGCCGGAGGCCGCTTTGATCGTGTTGCCGTGCATCGGGTCGCAGGTCCAAACCACGTTGGCGCCTTCTTCCTGCACCGCCTTGATCAAACGCGGCAGATGCTCGCCGACATTCCCCGCCCCGAAGCGCGCGATCAGGGTCAGACGCCCTTCCTCATTGTTCGGGTTCAGCGTGTTCATCAGCGATTTCAGATGCCCGCTGGTCATGGTTGGCCCGCATTTCAGCCCAATCGGGTTCATCACGCCTTTGGCAAATTCAACATGTGCGCCGTCCGGCTGCCGCGTGCGGTCGCCGATCCAGATCATGTGGCCGGAGCCCGCCAGCCATTTGCCAGAGGTTGAGTCCACGCGGGTCAGCGCTTCTTCATATTCCAGCAAAAGCGACTCATGCGAGGTGTAGAAATCGACCGTCGCAAGCTCCGCGTTGTTGTCTGAGGTCAGGCCAGCCGATGCCATGAAATCAAGCGAGTCCTGGATACGGTTTGCCATGTCGCGGTATTCTTTGGCCTGCTCTCCGGCGGTGAAGCCCAGCGTCCAAGCGTGAACCTGATGAATATCGGCATACCCACCTTTGGAAAACGCGCGCAGCAGGTTCAGCGTTGCCGCCGCTTGTGTGTAGGCCTGCAGCATTTTGGCCGGGTCAGGTATGCGGCTTTCCGGTGTGAAATCCAGCTCATTGATGATGTCACCACGGTAGCTTGGCAGCTCGACACCATCTTTGACTTCTGTCGGTGCAGAACGTGGCTTGGCGAACTGCCCCGCCATACGGCCAATTTTCACAACAGGCACTTTTGCGCCGTAGGTCAGGACCATCGCCATCTGCAGCATGACTTTGAACGTATCGCGAATACCGTCAGCCGAAAAATCTGCGAAGCTTTCGGCGCAATCGCCACCTTGCAGCAAAAACGCCTCGCCACGGCCAACCGCGCCAAGCTGATCTTTCAGCGTGCGGGCCTCACCGGCAAAAACGAGCGGTGGATACTTAGACAACTGGGCCTCAACTGCGGCCAGTCTTTCGGCGTCAGTATACTCGGGCATCTGGATCCGCGGTTTGTTGCGCCAGTCCGATTTGGTCCATGTCTGTGCCATGCTCGTGTTCCCTTGCTGAGTGAGCGGTCTGATATAAGAACGCCTTGTGTAGAACGCATTCGGGGGCTTGCCAACGGTGAAAACTCAGCTAAGGGTGGAATCCTTCACGGTTCGTCAGAACTGGGGGCATTTTGTCGGATTGGGAGTTCCGCCATGTCTACGCCGAGCGCGATCACCGGCCGCCCCGATGGCGGCAATCCCCCGAGTGCCGGGCGTTACGTCTTCGTGTTGATGAACAACTTCACGATGCTCAGTTTTGCGGGCGCAATCGAAGCGCTTCGGATCGCCAATCGCATGGCGCCCGATAGCTATGATTGGGTTCTGGCCGGTGAAGGTGGGCAGATCGCAACCTGCTCAGCAGGGATCAATTACGGCCTCGATATAGACCTTGATGAGCTGCAGCGCGACGACATCGTCATGCTCTGCGGAGGGGTCGATGTACAAAACGCGACGACCAAGAAATTGCTCAACTGGTTGCGGCGCGAGGCGCGGCGCGGCGTCAAAATAGGTGCGCTTTGCACGGCGAGTTACGCGCTCGCCAAGGCCGGTCTTCTGGACGGCAAGAAGGCCACTATCCATTGGGAAAATCAGGACAGCTTTTCAGAGGAATTCGAAGATGTTGAGCTGACCAAATCGGTGTTCGTTGTCGACGGAAACCGGATGACCACGGCTGGGGGTACGTCATCGATTGATTTGATGCTTAGCATCATCGCCAGCGATTTGGGCGAAGAGGTCGCAAATCTGGTGGCCGATCAGCAAATCTACAGCTCGATCCGAACCGATCGGGACCAGCAGCGCCTGTCGATCCCAACGCGTATCGGCGTACGCCACCCACGGCTCAGCCGCGTCATCCAGATGATGGAAGCCAACATCGAAGAACCGATAAGCCCGTCGATCCTAGCCAAGGAAGTCGCTATGTCGACCCGCCAGTTGGAACGCTTGTTCCGGCGATATCTGAACCGCTCACCCAAGCGTTACTATATGGAAATACGGCTGCAAAAGGCGCGTAACCTGTTGATGCAAACAGATATGAGTGTGATCAACGTCGCGCTTGCCTGTGGCTTTGCGTCACCGTCGCATTTCTCAAAATGCTACCGGGCGCATTACGATACGACGCCCTACCGCGAACGCGGTGCCCACGCGGCGAAGCTCGCGGCCGACTGACCTTGCGTCATTTACCCCAAATTGACCAAGAATGCCGCGTCCTCGCCGCTTTCCTGACCCATTTCGACGTGATCCTCCCCAAATACAACTTTAATACGGGGACGTTCCAATGGGCCAAGCACAGCCGATCGAAACCGGTGAAGTTACTGAGTTAGCGTTTTTCAAATCAAACCGCGACATGCGCAAGCCGAGCCTTGTTGCCAAATCGCCGAAGCAGTTCGCCGATCCCGGCGGCTCCGCATTTGACGCTTTCGCACGAAGAGTGGCAACGCTGAAGGCAGAACAGGCGCGCGTCGGATAAACGCAGCCGCGCGCTATACTTTACGCAGCGCCAAAACCGCGTTGAGCCCACCAAAGGCAAAGGCGTTCGACATCACCACGTCGACCTTCGCCTCACGCGCCTCATTGGGCACCACGTCGAGCGCGCATTCAGGGTCAGGCTCTTCATAACCGACCGTTGGCGCGATCACGCCGTCTTTCAGCGCCATGATGCAGGATAGCAGCTCAATAGCGCCTGTCCCGCCGATAACATGGCCATGCATCGACTTGGTCGATGAGATCATCAGATTGTCCGCATGCGCCCCAAAAGCGTCGGATACTGCCGCACATTCTGTCTTGTCATTTGCGGCTGTCCCTGTGCCATGCGCATTGATATAGCCCACGTCACTGGCATTGATCTTGGCGTCTTTCATTGCGCCTGAGATAGCCCGCGCGGCCCCTTGGCGTGACGGCATCACAATGTCGGACGCGTCAGACGTCATTGCAAAGCCAATGACTTCCGCCAAAATCTCAGCGCCGCGTGCGCGGGCATGCTTATATTCTTCCATCACAAAAACGGCAGCGCCCTCACCCTGCACCATTCCGTTGCGATTGGCTGAAAATGGGCGGCATGCGTCTTTAGACATCACGCGCAGACCTTCCCATGCTTTAACGCCACCGAAACAAAGCATGGATTCAGACCCGCCCGTGACCATTACCGTGGCAAGCCCCGCGCGGATAAACTGAAACGCTTGCCCCATCGCGTGGTTTGACGATGCGCACGCCGTGGCCACCGTAAACGATGGTCCCTTTAGGTTATATTGCATGGAGACGTGACTCGCCGCCGCGTTGTTCATCAGCTTGGGCACGACGAACGGGTGAACCCGGTTCTTGCCCTCTTCATAAACCGCGCGGTAATTTTCATCCTGCGTATTCAGCCCGCCGCCAGACGTGCCAAGGATAACGCCCGATTGCGCGGCCAACTCACCCGAAAAGCTCAGGCCCGACTGGCCGATCGCCTCACGCGCCGAATGCAGCGCGAACTGAGTGAACCGGTCATAGAGCGCAATTTCCTGGCGGTTGAATTCGGATTGCGCGTCATAGTCATGCACCTGCCCACCAATTTGGATGGCCAATCGGTCAACATCACGAATATCAAGCGGCCCGATCCCGCATTTTCCTTCGCGAAATGCTTCAAACGTCGCGGGCGCGGAGATGCCCAGCGCATTGATCGTGCCCTGCCCGGTGATGACAACGCGGCGCACGAGCTAGCCCTTTTGCTCCGCGACCAGTTTCTCGACCGCCGCGACAACCGCCTTCACACTGGACACATCGAATTCGCTATCGCTGGGGTCATTGGCATTGAAGGGCACCGAAATATCAAACGCTTCTTCAATAGCGAAAATACTTTCAACCAAGCCCAGGAGTCGATCCCCAAATCCTCAAGCGAAGCCTCAAGTGAGACGTCGGAGACGTCCAAAACAGCCTGCTCAGCGACGATCTCGATGACCCGCTCTGACACGGAAGCTGACATGATTGCACCCCTTTTGCGTGACCTCGCCCCCGATCTAAGGGGCTTTCGCCGCTATTGCGAGGCCCTATTTACGTTCCTGAGCAGCTTTCATGAAGCGCGGCAACCGACGCAGCGCCTTTTGCATCTCAACATGCGTCTCCATTTTCACCGCGGGCGAGCCCAGCAAGACGCGACCCGCAGGTGCGTTGGTGAAAATCTTGGTCCCACCACCCGCGATGACACCTTCGCCCACGAAAATATTGTCCGATACGCCGGCTTGGCCGCCCAAAACAACCCGGTCCCCGATCTTGGCCGATCCTGCGACCCCCACCTGCCCACACAGCAGACAGTCGCGCCCAACCTGAACGTTATGTCCAAGATGCACGAGATTATCGAGCTTGCTGCCGTCGCCAATCTCGGTGTCGCGGATCGTACCGCGGTCAATCGTGGCATTGGCGCCGATCTCGACATCATGACCAATCGCGACACTGCCCAGTGAATGAATGCGTGTCCAGCTTTGCGCCTTCGCATCACCTGCGTCGCCCAAAGACTTGCGCGCATTTTCGACGGCGGAGGTTTCGGGCGTCACAAATGAAAACCCATCCGCCCCAATGACCGCGCCCGGCTGACAAATGAACCGGTCCCCGATGCGAACGGAATGTCCGATGCGCGCGCCTTGTAAGATTAACGCGTCGTCCCCGATTTTAGCGTTCTCGGCAATGCTGACATGGGAGGCTACCCGCGCACGGGCACCGATCTGCACCCCGCGCCCAATCACGACGAACGGCCCAATGGCAGCGCCCTCCCCGACTATTGCGCTTTCATCGACGACAGCCGTGGCATGAATACCCGGCGCAATCTCTGGCCCCGGATCCATCAAACGCGTAAGGCCCGACATGGCGTAGCGTGGGCGCGGGACAAAAATCGCCGCAGACAATCCAATAGATTGCCAATCCGCGCCGTCCCACAGGATCGCAGCGCGCGCGGACCCATTGCTGAGCCCGTCACCATATTTGGGATCCATCGCCAAAGCGATTGCGTCAGGCCCGGCAGATTGCGGCTCGGAAGCGCGGGTAATCTGCACGTCGCCGTCGCCTTCAAACCGCGCGTCGAGCGCAGCTGCGATTTGCGATACCGTAAAGCTCATGTTTTGCCTCAACGTCTGCGATCAAGCGCGCAACCGGTGCGGCGCCTTTTGGCGAACTTATGCTTTGGCAGGGCTCTGCGTAACCCCTGCCTTCGACAAGGCTGCAAAAATGCGCTTGTCACGCCGATAGACGTCGCGCCGGTAATGGGGCTTACCCTTGGCATCCACCCAGGCCGTGAAATAGGCCAGATGCACGGGCAATGGCGTCTGCAGATCGACCCGTTTTTCCTTGCCCCGTTGCAACGTAGACTGGAAAAAACCTTCTGCGTCGCGTTCCTGAGCTTTGAGCAGTGCATAGGCGAATTCGAACGGTTTATGGACCCGCACGCAGCCATGGCTGTAGGCGCGAACTTCCCGGCCAAACAGGTTTTTGGACGGAGTGTCATGCAAATAAATATTGTGCCGGTTCGGGAACATGAATTTCACCAACCCCAACGCATTGCCTTTGGAGGGCGGCTGTTTCATCGAAAACGGGAAGGTGCGCGCATTGTACTTATTGAAATCAATCGCCGCTCGGTTTACCTGACGCCCGTTTGACGCAATGATCTGCAACTGCCCTTGCGCATTCGGGTTGCGCTGCATCAAGGGCAAATATTCCTTGGTCACAATCGAGCGCGGCACATACCAACTGGGATTAATCACCATGAATTCCATCACGTCGGAAAATTCTGGCGTCCGGCGGTCATCGGTGTCTTTGCCGATCACGACGCGCGAGCGGAAGGTCGACTTGCCCTTCTCCATAAGATCGACATGGAAATCGGGCAGGTTGACCCAGACATGTCTCTTTTCAAGCGGTTTGGGTGACCAGCGAATACGCTCCAATGCCACAAGCACCTGACCTAGCCTGTCCTTTGAAGACGTGTTGATTTCACTTATTGTGCCTGCGCCCGCGACGCCATCCGCCGCAAGCCCATGAGCGATCTGGAAATCCTGAACCGCTTTTTGCAATTTCGCATCATAGGTCTGGCTGGCCGATTTGCGCATATGTCCCATGCGGATCATGCGGTTGCGCAGTTGCACGACAGCGCCGCCGGACTGGCCAGGTTTCAGCGACTTGGCGGCAATCTTCTCGCCCCAGCCGCCTTTCGCGATCAGCTTTTCGAGGCGCAGCTTTTCTTTTTGCAGCCGCACATATTCGGGCTTAGCTGGCGCCAGCTTTTTGATGAAACCACGCGGGTTGGATTTGGCGAACGCATCCAATGTTGCAGCTGCATCATAGCGCAAGACATCGACCACAATGGTCGGATCAACAGAACGCGGATCGATAACCCCTGAGCGAAGATCATCGGCATAGGCCAGAAACCGGCGCGCCGCTTCAACTTCGACGCGGCCCATGTCTTTGGGAGTTTCGGCACTGCTGAACAATTCTTTGAGCGCAGCCGCATCATAGCGTTGGGCCGGCAAGCCGTGATCAGATGCCGCGGCAAACGCCTTCAACATAGCGGAGCGACGGCGACCGTCAGATTTTGAAACAAAGATCGGCTTGAAATTGCGCGCGCGGTAGAAAGCGGCAAGACCGGCATCCCGCGAAGCAGCCTCAGCAATTGATTGCTTAAGTGCTGTGACCGCTGCGTCGGCGCGCCCGGTACCAAACCCCGGCATCACAAGCGCGGCACCTGCGGCGGCAAGCATCTTCAAAGTCACACGACGCGTAAATTGCACGGCCATCAAGGTCCCTCACTCATTCATATCTAGAATACTCATATGGATTATTTTTAGCGCTGCCCTCTGTCCATTCACAATCCGCTCATATCGGAGGTTTTTAGCATCGCACGCCAACCGGGTCACCAATCTGCAACAGATCTGTGTCAAAAAAGCATGCGCAATTTCCCGCTCATTTGCGCCATTTTAACAGCTTTATTCCACAGTGCCCTTGGTCAGAGAATCGAGCTGTGTAATAACCTTCGCATCTGGGGATAGATAAACATGGCCATTTAGATGGCCGGGGCGATACGGGACAGGCAAACTCATGAGTGAGAAGAAATCCGCGATGGTAACGCGCCGCGCATTGCTGGGAGCTTTTGCAGCAACCACAGTGACAGCAGCGCCAGTCTATTCAAACGTATTCGGTTTCCTCAAAGGCGCAGGCGATGTGCGCCGCATCAAAATGTATTCGGGCCGCACTGGCGAAAACATCGACATGATCTACTGGATCGAAGGCGGATACATCAAAGAATCCCTAAAAGAAGTAAATTACTTCATGCGCGACTGGCGGCTGAACTCAGCCACAAATATGGACACGCGTACGCTCGACATCATGTCCGCCGCACATAACCTGTTGGACGCGACGGAGCCTTACACGCTGCTGTCTGGCTACAGGTCCCCAAAAACCAACGCCATGTTGCGATCCAAATCGCGCGGCGTTGCGAAAAACTCGCTTCACATGAAGGGCCAGGCCGCCGATTTGCGTTTGAAGTCACGTAGCGTCGGCCAAATCGCCCGTGCTGCAGCGTCCTGTTCAGCTGGCGGTGTCGGCAGGTATTCAGGCTCAAACTTCGTCCACATGGATTGCGGCATCGTGCGCACCTGGGGACGCTGACCCAATAAAAACAACCCCTCCAAAGAAAAGGCCGCCCCGTAGGGGTGGCTTTTTTCTTGGCCCAAGTCCAAAAAGCTGACATCGCGACACAAGAGGGACGGACGCAATGGCCGATGTCATTTTGACGATCAATGCTGGCTCCTCCAGCCTCAAATTTGCGCTCCACCCGGTCGCGGCACCTGAAACGCCAGTGTTGCGCGGTAAAATCACGGGCCTTAAACGCGCGCCAGAATTCAAGATATCGTTGCCGTCGCATCTTGGTGCAACTGTTCCAACGCTCAACGCATCCGATACGCATGACGACGCCATCGAACACCTTTTCAATTGGCTCAGCCGCCACGCCACAGAGCATCAAATCAAAGCTGCCGGGCACCGTGTCGTACATGGTGGCAGGGATTTTACGGCCGCCACACGCATCACTGATGATGTTCTTTCTCAGCTCGAAGCTTTGACGCCGATGGCCCCGCTGCACCAGCCGCATAACTTGGCCGCCATCCGCAAAACCGCCTTGAAGCTACCAAACCTGCCGCAAGTCGCGTGTTTTGATACAAGCTTTCACCGCAGCCAAGACCCGCTCGCGACGCGTTTCGCTTTGCCCCAGCACCTGACCGACGCCGGCATCATTCGGTACGGGTTCCACGGCCTGTCTTACGATTTCATTGCCAGCACATTGCCGAAAAAACTGCCCGATGCAGCGCGGGTCATCGTGGCCCATCTGGGCAATGGCGCCAGCCTGTGTGCAATGAAGGATGGCAAAAGCGTTGCCACAACCATGGGCTTCACCGCGCTTGACGGGCTGGTGATGGGGCGACGTTCCGGCGCGATTGATCCGGGCGTTATCCTTCATCTCGTCCAACAACGCGGCATGAGCGTGCCGGAGATCGAAAAGCTGCTCTATCAACAATCTGGCTTGCTTGGCGTCTCAGGAATTAGCAACGCAATGCAGGACCTGGAGGCGTCTGACGCCCCCGAAGCTGCGCTTGCGATTGATTTGTTTTGCTACCGCGCTGCATGTGAAATGGCGGCGTTGATCCCGGCACTGGGCGGGCTCGACGGCATCGTTTTCACTGCAGGTATCGGGGAAAATTCGGCCCAGACGCGCGCCAAGATTTGCGCGCGCTTAGGCTGGATGGGAATCTCGATTGATCACAAAGGCAATGACCGCAACGCAGAGCAAATCTCGTCAGCCGACAGTGCCCTGCCCGTCATGGTGATCCCGACCAATGAGGGTGCTGTTATCGCCAAAAGCACCCTTGCTTTGATGTGAGCGATTGCACGTCTTCAAACGCTTGCGTATAGAGGCACGAGGCACCCGTAGCTCAGCTGGATAGAGCGCTGCCCTCCGAAGGCAGAGGCCAGAGGTTCGAATCCTCTCGGGTGCGCCACCTTCAACTTTCCGACTGGTTTGAAGGGTATAGCGCCGGCTCAGGCAAACAGCTCGTGGCACAGCTCCAATGCGTCGATCAATACATCGACCTCGGCCTCTGTATTGTACATCCCGAAGGACGCGCGGCAGGTCGCGGAGACACCCAAATGCTCCATGAGCGGCTGCGCACAATGATGGCCCGCACGCACCGCGACGCCGCGCTTGTCGAGCACGGTGGAGATATCATGCGCATGCGCAGCACCTTCCAGCGTGAATGAGAAAATCGCTGCCTTTTCAGCGGATTGGCCCTGCACATTCAACCAGTTCAACCCGTCCAGCCGCGCCCGCGCATAATCGCGCAAGCCGCGCTCATGGGCCGCGATATTTTCCATCCCGATGCCCATCATGTAATCCAAGGCGACTCCAAGCCCGATGGTTTGCACGATACCGGGTGTGCCCGCTTCAAACATCATCGGCGGGTCATTATAGGTCACGGTGTCTTTATGCACCTCGCGGATCATATCGCCGCCCCCCATGAACGGGCGCATCTCGGCCATGCGTTCAGACTTGCAATAGATCGCGCCAGAACCGGATGGGCCGTATAGCTTATGGCCGGTTACAGCGTAAAAATCGCAGCCGATTTCCTGCACATCGACGGGCATATGCACCGCAGCTTGGCTGCCATCGACCAGCACAGCGATGCCCTTCGCACGCGCGCCGTCGCAAATGGATTTCACATCGATCTGGGTCCCAAGAACATTGGACAACTGAGTGATCGCGATCAGTTTTGTGCGGTCCGTGATTGCGTCGAGCACCTTTTGCGGGTCCAAGTCACCATTGCTGTCGACATCAACCCAGACCAGTTCGACGCCCAAACGTTCGCGCAAGAAGTGCCATGGGACGATATTGGCGTGGTGCTCCATGACGCTCAGGATAATTTGGTCACCGCGCTGCATCCGCGGCATGGCCCAGCCATAGGCGACCATGTTGATCCCCTCGGTCGTGCCGGAATTCAAGACGATCTCATCTTCAGAGCCTGCGTTTAGGAAGCGGGCAACAGTGCCTCGCACGCTTTCATATTTCTCAGTTGCCACATTAGAAAGGTAGTGCAAGCCCCTGTGAACATTTGCATATTCATGGCTGTAAGCGGTGTTTATTGCATCAATCACCACCTGCGGCTTCTGCGCCGAGGCCCCGTTGTCGAGATAGACCAACGGCTTGCCGTTCACCTGACGCGAAAGGATCGGGAAATCGGCACGCACAGCATCAATATCGAACTCTACTGGTTTAAGCATTGGGTAACTCCACCCCGAATATTGTCGCTATCAGCCCAGCCAAAAGGCTAAGCCCGAAGATCACGCCAAACAGCGCTCCGAATATACCAAATAGAACCATGACCCGGCTTTTAAACCCGTGCAGCACGGCCACATAGGTCACGAAAATCCAGATCGAATACACCCCGACGGCCAGACCAACATATGCTGCCAAAACGGGCGATATCACCGCGATAACAAGCTGGATCAGCTGCGCAAACAGCAACACCGCCTGAAGCCAGGTTACTAACTTGAGGCTATCAATGAAATAGCCCTGCCCGCCAAACATCCGTCCGACATAGTGTGTACAGAACACGGTTAGGACCAGAAGCCCCCACATCACCACCGCAAACATCAAGGGCGACGACGTGAAACGCATTCCGATGACCTCGGCCTCGCCGGTATCTGGCAATAACCCATTCATCATCCACGCGCTGATGACTGAAAGCGCAATGACGACCGCAAGCAAGCTCCAAACCGCCTGACGCGACATGTTGATTGCCAGCAGTTGCTCAGCGCTCCCTTTAGGGTCCGCAAATGTCAGCTTCACTAGGTCCAGCCAGTAAGTCATGCCACCTCCGCCTGTCCCGGCGCTTCCAGCGCTGTAAGGCTGTTCAACCAAATAAACAAAAAGGCTGCAAAAACTAGTAGAGACGTCGCATTTAGCGCAGCCCCAGCGCCTATAAACCCGGCAACCAACCCTTGAAACAACACCACAGGCGACACGCAAAGCAGTGACCAGAACAGCGCAAGTCGCGCGTCCAACCAGCGTCCTTTACCACCAAAAACCCGTGCAACAAGATGCGAGGCCGCCGCGACTAGCAAGAACATCAATGGCGCCAGCAGCACGGTCCCGTAGAAAGTCGGCAGCGCAAGGCTGGAAAACGGCGTCTCAATGCCTTCAAGCCCTGCAAAATGCGCTTGCCGCGAAAGCTCCGGCAGCCGCGCCACAAAAAACAGGATGCAGGCAACAAAGAGCCACGTAAGTCCCGTAGCCTCATCCGCGCCCGAACTGCGATGTGTACGGATCACCTCACGCGGGGCACGATAGCTGCGCAATATGGCGGAAACGGTAGACATCGTTGACTAACCTTTGCTCCGCTTTGCCAGCCATTTTTCCAGACGCAACCGCAACGACTCCGCCAAGGCGTCATTCTCGATCTCCTCAAGCGCCTCGGCCAAGAAAGCCAGCACCAGCAAGTCTTGTGCGGCCGTTTTTGGCACACCGCGCGACTGCAAGTAGAACAACGCATCTTCATCGATCGCGCCAGAGGTCGAACCATGGCTGCACGCCACATCATCGGCATAGATTTCCAACTCCGGCTTGGCGAGAAACTGACTGTCCTCATCCAAAAGCAGCGATTGGCTAATCTGATACCCATCGGTCTTCTGCGCGCCCTCTTTAACAAGGATCTTACCCTGAAACACGCCCACGGCACCGTTTCGCAGTACCTTCTTAAACACCTGCCGGCTTTCGCAATTCACCGCGTCATGGGTGATAAAGACCGTGTCATCATGGTGAAAAACGCCGTCGCCGACCGCAGCACCCGCAACGGTGGCATGCGCGTCGTCGCCTGTCAGCTCGATCACGCATTCGTTGCGTGTCAGAACGCCGTTTGCGGTCAAGGTAAAGGACTTGAACGTGCTGTCACGACCGAGCCGCGCGAACGTATGTGTCACTGCGCGCCGCTCATGATCACGCCCCTGCCCGCGCACGTGATGGAACGATGCGCCATCGGCCACATCGACTTCCATCACCTTATTGAACCGCGCGGCAGCCGGGCCGTTCTCAGTCAAAGTCAGCTCAGCGCCGTCTTCAAGCTTGACGACATGGTGCAGTACCGCGTCGGACCGTTCGTCCAGATGCTTGTAAATAAGGCTGACAGGCTTGGGCGCCTTTCCCGTGACCCGGATCAGCACACCGTCTTGCGCAATGCATGTATTGAGCGCCGCCAATGGCCGTGCGACTGGGTCCTGGCCGTTCGTTTCCAACGCGCCGTAGAGCGGTTTGGCCCAGTGGAAATCCGCCACTGACGCCTCGGCCAGTCGCGATATTTCGACATCCGCCATGCTCAGATCATCGGATGCATCTGCGTCAAAAACACCATCGACAAAAACAATCTTGAGGCGGTCCACGTCGTCAAACAACGGCGTGTCCGATTCAACATGCAATGCCGCCATTGGGGCGTCGTCTGACGCAAGTGTGCTGGGATCAGTGTATTTCCAATACTCATCGCGCTTGTTGGGCAGCCCCATTTGACGCAAGCGCGCAAGGGCCTGGGCGCGCGGCTTCGCACTCCAACCGGTGGCGATTGGGGTGATCGCGTCCAGCCGGTTTGCCTGTGGTTTTGCTTCGGCGCTCATCAAGCCACCTCAGCAAGCAAATCGGCATAACCGTTGTTTTCAACTTCAAGCGCCAGCTCTGGCCCGCCAGTTTTGATGATTTTCCCGTTCGCCATGATATGCACGACGTCGGGTTTGATATGGTCGAGCAGACGTTGGTAATGCGTGATCACAAGGAAGGACCGCCCAGCGTCGCGCAACGCGTTCACGCCGTGGCTGACCAGCTTCATTGCGTCCACGTCCAGCCCAGAATCCGTTTCATCAAGAATGCACATTTTCGGCTCAAGCATGGCCATTTGCAAAATCTCGTTGCGCTTCTTCTCGCCCCCCGAGAAGCCAACATTGACTGGGCGCTTAAGCATATCGGCGTCGATTTTCAGGTCTTTCGCCTTGGCGCGCACGACTTTCAAAAACTCACCAGCCGAGAGTTCTTCTTCACCACGCGCCTTGCGCTGTGCGTTTACGGCGGTGCGAAGGAACGTCATGTTGCCGACGCCTGGGATTTCAACTGGGTATTGGAAGGCCAGAAACAGCCCCGCCGCAGCGCGCTCTTCGGGCTCCATATCCAAGATATCGGCGCCTTCCAACGTAGCCCCACCGCCCGTAACCTCATAGCCGTCTTTTCCCGACAGGACATAGGACAATGTCGATTTGCCTGAGCCATTCGGCCCCATAATCGCATGCACTTCACCCGCGCCGATCGTCAGATCCACGCCTTTGAGGATTTGCTTGTCCTCTTCTTCAAGACCGACCTGTAGATTTTTGATTTCAAGCATATTTTGCCCCTTCATACGTGCCAACACGGCGCGCGCGAAGAGCGGGCACCGTATCAAGGTTATTCAAATTCGAGATATGAGTTTTTAGAAGCTTATCTTCAGCAGCGCTTCTGGATCCGTGCTCTGCATGACCATGAACAGCCATTGAAGCGAGAACAGCTCCGCGAAGAACTCCGGGAAACGGTACACCGCCCAATGCATGCCCAAAAAGCTGGCTGCGGCACCCGCGACTTGCGACGCGACCATGATCCATGAGTTGATTTTGGTTGAGACCATGATGATAAGCACCATCAACAGCGATCCGCCGCCATCCAGAATGACACCTTCCAGACTGGTCAGGTCTGCGCGGTCGATGCCAAAGATTTGGAACCGCCCGTAGCGGATCAGCATCACACTGATCATGCCGACCAGAAACAACAGAACGAATGTATAAAGCGTTCCGAACCGAATGAGCCTGCGGCGTTTGATCTTGCGCTGCCGATGCAGGTCCTTGGGCACAATGTAATCCGCGACGTATTGCTCGCCGCGATTGATGCGCTCCAAACGATCCTGAAATGTGGCAGACTGTGTCATAGCCGAGCTCTTGTGAACGGATGAGTCTGTTCGTTAGATCGCAAATTTGGCGAAAATTTGACACAACTCCAAAAATCACACCGCTAACCATTGTAGTCGAACGCGCCCCGCCCGAACTAACCAGTTCTTGCGCAAAACGCTTATTTTTAAGGCATGTTTCTCGTACTGCACGCCACAGGCTAACCCGATGCGCTGCGCTCGAATGCAGCCGCAGATCACAGGTCATGTCACTATGAGTCCTTAATCCGTCGCTCATCTTATCCATATCGCAGCGCCCACCTTTGGACCCGCTCTCTTTTGTCAAAACCTGCATCGTTCAGCGTACCGGTATGACAAAGAAATTTTCATTTGTTTTGTAGCGCCTGAACCTGCGCTGAACTTTGTAGCCATGATCCGCGACCCAAGCATGGAACGCATCCGCATTCGCATCGTCCACCTCGACCAGCATATTGGGACGATGCGTCGTGACCGTTTGCTCCAAGCCACGCAGCGCATCAAGCTCCATCCCCTCGACATCGATCTTGATCATCGAGGGCGCAACGCCGCGCAGCATCTCATCGCCTGAGCGCACTTCGATATCGCCTTGGCCTTCGAGCATCCGAGCCCCGCCCAGATTGGTCGTGCGTTCCTGCATCGCGTAGCCTGACGCCGCCTCGGCAGAAACGCCAAAGCCAAGGTGGCGTAGATCAAACACGTCGCTGAACCCATTCAACACCACATTCGCGCGCAACAAACGATAGGCCAACGGATTAGGTTCAAACGGTATAACCGCCGAAGGTTGCAAAAACCGCGACACGAACAGGCTGTGATTGCCCACATTCGCACCAATATCGACGAACACCCCGCCCTTTGGAAACCAGCGCCCGAGTACTTTCAATTCGTTATACTCGTAGAAGCGGCCATGCCTGTGGTGCCGCTGGATCGGGTCATTCTCCATATCGACCGCAAACAGCATTGGTTTGCCATCAATGCTGCAGGACACAACATCGACCCCGGCGAATATCACCGGTTCAGGCACGATATCTGCGCCCTGTTGCGTCATGAGATACCGCGACTGTGATTATCACTGTGGTCTCCGTTCGACGGAATCCGTTTTTGCATTCGCCAACTCAACGCGTCACCCTCGGTACATTCGAGTTTTTCTCGCGCATTTCATCTATTTTCTTTTGCACTTCGGCTTCGCGTTTGTTCCGATAGCTTTTCGCCTCCAATTCGCGTTTCGCATTTTCGATCCGAATGACGGTCTTTCCTAAGAAGCCCGAAACACAATAGGCGATGATTGAAGCGATAATAAAACAAACTAAAATTGCCACCCCAGGAAGCAAGGCTAGCAAAGCTGAAAAAGCTAGGACCCAGGCAACGAGAAAGGAGGCGCCGACTGCGAATTGGAGCAGCGCGGAAGCCTCGCTACCCCGCGTCGCAGTGCCAAACCGAAAATTCACCCAACCGACCCCTCAAGCGAGATTGCCACCAAGGCCTGTGCCTCCATCGCAAACTCCATCGGAAGCGCTTGCAACACGTCCTTGCAGAACCCGTTGACGACCAAAGCCACAGCTTCCTCTTCATCCATGCCTCGTTGGCGGCAATAGAAAAGCTGATCGTCATCCACCTTGGAGGTCGTCGCTTCATGCTCAACCCGCGATGAGTTATTTTTGACTTCGATGTAAGGCACCGTATGCGCCCCGCATTTGTCGCCGATCAGCAAGCTGTCGCATTGCGTGTAGTTGCGCGAGTCCTTCGCACGCGGGTGCATGGACACCAGCCCTCGATAAGTGTTCTGCGCCTTGCCCGCTGAAATGCCTTTCGACACGATCCGCGACTTGGTGTTTTTGCCCAGATGCACCATTTTTGTGCCGGTATCGGCCTGCTGCATGTTGTTGGCAATCGCGATCGAGTAAAACTCACCTTGTGAATCATCCCCACGCAAAATGCAGCTTGGGTATTTCCACGTCACGGCTGAGCCGGTCTCCACCTGCGTCCACATCACCTTGGACCGCTTGCCCCGGCAATCAGCGCGTTTGGTGACAAAGTTGTAAATGCCGCCCTTGCCGTCCTCGTCACCGGGGAACCAGTTCTGCACGGTGGAATATTTGATCTCCGCATCATCCAACAACACCAGTTCCACCACAGCGGCATGCAGCTGGTTGGTGTCGCGCATCGGCGCGGTGCAGCCCTCAAGGTAGGACACGTAAGACCCCTCATCCGCGATAATCAGCGTGCGCTCAAACTGACCGGTATTCTCTGCGTTGATACGGAAATATGTGCTCAGTTCCATCGGGCATTTCGTATTCGGCGGGATGTAGACAAACGACCCGTCCGAAAACACAGCCGAGTTCAGTGTCGCATAGAAATTATCCGTCTGCGGCACGACCGAGCCAAGGTATTTTTTCACCAGCTCCGGATGTTCTTGAATAGCCTCCGATATCGAGCAAAAGATCACGCCCGCCTTCTTCAGCTCTTCCTGAAAAGTCGTGCCCACCGAAACACTGTCAAACACCGCATCCACGGCGACCTTACGCCCCTCAGCAGGAACGTTTTCGGCCCCTTCGACGCCCGCCAGGATCATCTGCTCCTTCAGCGGAATGCCCAGTTTCTTGTAGGTCTCCAACAGCTTCGGGTCGACCTCATCCAAGCTCTTTGGCTTCTCCGCCATGCTCTTGGGCGCGGCGTAGTAGTAGATGTCCTGAAAATCGATTTTGGGGTAATCCACCATCGCCCATTCGGGCTCTTTCATCTGCTTCCAACGCGCAAAGGCCTGCAGACGCCACTCGGTCATCCACTCTGGCTCTTTGTTCTTTTCCGAGATCAGGCGCACGATATCTTCGTTCACCCCGATAGGGGCGTAATCCATCTCGATTTCGGTGTCCCAGCCGTATTTATAGGCCCCACCAACTTCGCGCACCGCATCGACCGTTTCCTGGTCCACACCTTCTTTGACTTCACCGTCAAATGACATGGTTTTCTCCTCACTCATGCGGCTTTCGCCCGGAATTTCTTCTCTGCGCGGCACCAGGCTTCAGCGAAGCGCAGTACCTCTTCTTCTGTCGTCTCTGGTCCCAAAGAGACCCTGACCGCGCTCGCGGCGGTCTCCGCGTCATAGCCCATCGAAAGCAAAACCCGGCTCGATTTCACCTTGCCGCTGGAACAGGCAGACCCCGCGCTGATCGCAAACCCCGCCAGGTCCATCGCCATCACTTGCGTCTCACCCTTCCAGCCGGGCGTCGCGAAGCAACACGTATTCGGAAGCCGCTCCACGTCATGTCCGACTAAAATAGTCTGTTTAGCCTCAGCCTCAATGGCTAATTCTAGAATCTTTCTAAGTTTTTTCACACGATCCCAAACGCCTGCCTCAAGATCACGCTGCGCAGATGCCGCCGCCGCACCAAACCCGGCAATACCTATGACATTTTCCGTGCCAGAGCGCCGTCCCATTTCCTGCCCGCCGCCTTTGATTTGCGCGGGCACATCCAGACCTTGGCGCAACACCAAAGCACCAATACCCTTTGGCCCGCCCAGCTTATGTGCCGAGATCAACGCCATCTGCGCGCCGGACCATGAAAACGCGTCGGGCAATTTTCCGAAACTCTGCGTCATGTCGCAAAGTGCCACTCCGTCGGGCACAGGTTGCAAAACACCCGTCTCGCTATTGGCGCGCTGCACGGCGCTCTCACCCGCGAACTGCACGGCCACCCTGCCTGCCTCATCAACAGGTAGATCCCCGCTGGTCCAGGCACCAACCGCGTCATGTTCAATCGCGCCGCTTTTCAACGCGCGCCCAGCGCAGGCAAGGGCCGCAGCCTCTGTGGCAGAGGACGTGAAAACAATATCCGCACCTGACGCACCAAAAGCCTCAGATATCTGCGCGCGCGCGCGCTCGATTACGCCCTTCGCAGCCCGCCCTTCGGCATGCACCGACGACGGGTTGCCCACCACATCCATCGCCGCGATCATCGCGGCGCGCGCCTCGGCTCGCAGCGGCATGGTCGCGTTGTAATCCAAATAGACCCGGCTCATGTCTTCATTGTTTCAAAAATATTCCGGGGGTTTGGGGGCTGGCCCCCAACCATCGCGACGCGCGCAAGCGCGGCGCAAAACCGAAATCCCTTATTCATCAACCAGCTCAAACAGGTTCGGAACCGCAGGGCATGGCGTTAACCCATTGCCAACCACATCGGACAACCGCGTTTGGTGCAAAAACACGTAAACATGCGCCGACAAGCCTTCCCACAACCGGTTGGTCATCGATTGCGCGCGGGAGCCTGACAAACCACCCGACGCGCCCTCCCCCGTGTGCAATGCGTTGACCGTTTCATCAACAGCTTCCAAAATTTCCGACACGCGGATCGCATCTGGGGATTTGGCCAGCTTATATCCACCACCCGGTCCGCGCACCGATGACACCAGCCCGGCGCGGCGCAATTTCACGAAGAGCTGTTCAAGATAAGCCAACGATATATCCTGCCGCTTTGAAATCTCGCCAAGCGAGACGAGACCCGCATCCGAGGACAGCGCCAAATCTGCAAGCGCAACCATCGCGTAGCGCCCTTTTGTGCTTAGTTTCATGGCTCAGCCCACCGCATTATCAGCCCTTTAACCATTGACGCTTGCGCCCGCGCCGCTTAGGTCAGTCTGACCCAACACGGCGGGCGCGCCCGTCAACTTAGAACGTTTCTAAATTACCCGCGCGTAGCCGTCAAGATTTTACGCGGCCCGGCGCTGCATAAAGGACGAAGAGAAGCCCTATGCCCGAAGTGATTTTCCCCGGACCCGAAGGGCGTCTGGAAGGCCGCTACCACCCGCACAAAGGCATGAAGGACGCGCCGATCGCGATCATCTTGCACCCGCATCCGCAATTTGGCGGCACGATGAACAACCGGGTCGTCTACAATCTGCACTACACGTTCCACAACATGGGCTTTAACGTCTTGCGGTTCAATTTCCGCGGCGTCGGGCGCAGCCAGGGCGAATATGACCAAGGTATTGGCGAACTGAGCGACGCCGCCTCGGCGCTCGACTATTTGCAGTCAATGAACCAAAACGCGAAACACTGCTGGGTCGCGGGCTTCTCCTTCGGCGCGTGGATCGGCATGCAGCTGTTGATGCGCCGCCCGGAAATCACAGGTTTCATCTCCGTCTCGCCGCCCGCAAATATGTATGACTTCTCCTTCCTAGCGCCCTGCCCGTCATCAGGCCTGATCATCAACGGGTCCGGCGACCGCGTGGCACCGCCCGCAGACACGGAAGCTTTGGTCAACAAGCTGCATGAGCAAAAAGGCATCACCATCACCCATCAACAGGTCGATGGCGCCGGTCATTTCTTTGAAGAAGACCATATGGACACGCTGACGGGATCGGTCGAAGACTATGTCCGCCGTCGCCTGACAGAGACCACGCGCTAATCATGGGCGTTACCGACGACATCGCCGATGAGCTGGCGCAGCAAGCGTTGAAGATCGAGGCGGAGACCGGCGACGAGAAAGTCGTCAAAAAAGTCTCCGAAATACTCGGTGCGTCATCCCAAACCACGCAGGAGGCCTATCTGACCTCCGTGCGCGTCCGCCGCGCCGAGCAGCGCGCGCGCACCTATTTGGCGGAATTCAAATCAGGCGACAGCTAATAGGTGCTGCGCCCGTAAAACCCCAACTGCTCCGTCTCGGTAAACATCGCGCCGGGCTGTTCATAATATGTCAGCACCGCAATCATTCGCGCGCGCGCGCCTTTCACAGGGGTGACGCGATGCGGCGTGTTGACCCCGCGAAATACGTTTAACGTGCCGGGCACAACACTCATCCGTTCCATTTTTGGATCCGCACCAGCCAGTAGCTTCACAACGCCATCGTAGTTCGGATCATCGGTGCTGCGCAGGTCGGTGCGGTATTCAAACGCGCCGCCCTCTTCCGGGGCCTGCAACAGCAAAGTCACTGTGAATTCAGACCGGTCGAAATGCCAATTGAGCGCTTGGCCCTCCTGATAAGCCATCACGTTAAACGCAGCGAGCGGGTCCTCCATCGGGTAAAGCGCGGGCTTGCCCATGACATCTGCCAGAAAATCGGTCAAAGGGCTCCAGTTGTAAATCTGCGCGACAAGGCTCCCATCCAGCTGGTCGGCGCACAGCGTATTGTTTGACGTCTCGAACAATTGCAAAGCCGGGTGATCCGCGCTCAGCCCCGGCACATCCTTCTTGAAATAGATATTGTGCTGGCGCGCGTGGTTGAACGATTCCGCCGCCATCTTGGGCGCATGCCGGTCAGCCTCTGCTTGCGCTGCATCCTCGCGAAGAAAACCATCAAGATTGAACATGCCGCCCTGTTCGAGATCATTCAGACAGCGCGCCCGCAACGCCGCATATTCCGCACTTTGCGGCCGGTCCAATGGAAAGCTGTCCAGGTCCAGGTACTCGCGCATGTTGTCCTCCCGATAATAGCAGATGATTTTGATCGCAGAGCTGTTCCATTGTCCAGAGATAAGCCCTTGATGCGCGTCTCAAAAAGCGACTAAATCCCCTTGGGGGCCAGTCATGATCTAAGGAATTGCCTTGTGAGAACGAATTTTCCCAAAACCCACCTTTCCGCACTTTGCCTAAGCACGCTTGCACTACCTGCTTGCGCGGATGTGACCTCGCAACAGGTTTGGGGGGCGTTCAAATCGCAATTGGCGCTACTGGGCACGATCTCTGCAACAGAAAGCAAGGTCGGCGACAGATTGACTGTGTCGGCCATTCAGTTGGGCGCCGCGCAAGGCGATATCTCCGGCGCGGCCGCATTGAACGGCACGTTGATCTTCGTAGAAAACGCGAATGGCACCGTCAGTGTTTCGATACCAGATGGGCTTGCAGGACGCGTCACAATAGACGGCCCACTCGGTCCAAGTTCCTTTGATTACGCCATGATTTCGCAGGGTTTTTCGGCAATAGCCAGCGGTGACGTCAACAATTTATCCTATGCGCTGACGGCTGATACGATCACCCACAGCATCAGCAATTTCGACATTGACGCCGAAGATGGGCTCGACGGCACCATCGAGCTGCTCACAAGCGGCCTATCGGGCGGATGGAGCAGCTCCGAGCGGCCCGCGGCAACAGCTTATACTGGTCAATACCGCTACGACTGGATCGCGCTGAACGGCACGCTGACTGACGACGACGGCCCAAGCTTTGGCATCGATGGCACTGGTACCGGCATCACTGTCGCAGCCAATGCATTGGTTCCCGACGGTGTCGCCCTGTCCGGACCTGACGGGTTGCTGATATCCGGCATTACCTTCGACAGCCGTACCGCCTATGACAGCTTATCTTATGACATCGACGGGCCCGGCGTCGGGATGAAAGCCGAGATCGGCAGCGGGTTTTTGAAGGCTACTCTTGACGAGCAAGCGCTTGATTATGTCACTGAGGCCAATGACTTAAACGTAGCGGTAGAGATGCAGCAAGGGTTTCTGCCACCGATTGAGATGGCGTTTGGCGGGACATCCTCGCAGGTGCGCGCGACCAGACCCGAAGCGGGCGGAACTCAGAAAATCACAGGCAAGCTCGCTTATCGCGATGTGACACTGAACGACGCCGCCTGGGGAATGTTTGACCCGCAGGGCCATCTGCCGCGCGACCCGATCACCCTGTCACTCGACACGGTATCCGAGGGTGGCGTTGACTACTTGAAAGAGGCCGCCCCGCTGACCTATTTGCTGCTCAACACCGGACGCGCATCTCCTTTAGAAGGCGTGATTTTGAAAGAGCTCTACCTGACAGCCGCCGGGGCAGAACTGACGGGCAAGGGCGCATTCACATTCGACAATAGCGATTTAGACAGTTTCGGCGGGATCCCACGCCCGGCCGGAAGCATTGATCTTGAGTTGAACGGTGGCTTCGGGCTGATCGACAATCTGTCCAAAGCGGGGTTGCTTCCCAGCGCTCAGGCCCAAGGAATCAAGGCTATGGCTGGCTTTTTTACCAAGCCCGGCGCTGGGCCCGATGCGCTGACATCCAAGCTTGAGATTACGCCCGACGGGCGCATCTTGGCCAATGGCGTGCCGATCCAGTAACTAACTGTCCTGATGCGCCATAAGGGAAATTTTGTACCGCGCCCGCATTTTTGAAGGCGTCATACCGTACTCTTCCCGAACCGCCTTGGCCAGCGTGTCGGAGGACCCGAAGCCCGTCGCAATCGCGATATCCACGATCGGGAGCAGCGTTTCTTCGATCATGGCGCGCGCGCGGCGGGCGCGCAGGCGCTTATAAAATCGCGCGGGCGTCTCATCAAACACCTTGCGAAACACGCGCTCAAGATGGCGCGTTGAAAGTCCGGCTTTCGCCGTCAGCTCCGCCATGGACAGAGGCTCTGAAATACTTTCTTCCATCAGCTTGATCGCTTGCGTCACACGCGCATCGAACAGGCTGGCATTGTCGGCAATATGTTTGGGCTGTTCAGCATCCGCCTTGCGGATTGTGTGCAGCAGCAGTTGGCTGCCAAGCTCTGCCACCTGCGGCGCGGTCAGGTCAGACGCGATTAGCCCAATGATCAGCTCCGTCGTCGCACCCTGCCCTGCCGCTGTGATAATGCCGTCGCTGTTTTCCGAAAACCGGTTGGTCAAATTGTCATGATGGCCGGTTTCTTCCAACGTTCCGACGTCGCGCCAATGCGTCGTCACCTGGCCGGGTGGGTTGCGTACCGATTTGATATAGGCCGTCGCGGCGTCTGACAGCAAAACCACGGGTCGCCGCAACCGCTGCATTTTTCGCGCACGCGCAAGCCACGCAGTAGGGTCCACGCGGCCACCCGGCACAACCATCACATCACTAAACCCATGGTCCTGAATGGCCGGTTCGGCACGCAGCAACATGCCGTCCTGCCCTTTCAAAAGCCCAGGCATGTCTGAGACGAAACTCCAAACAAACCGCTCTTGCGCCAGCACCGCATTCGCCACGCTGAGCACCTTAGTCACCGATGTCAGCTCAAACGCATCAAACCCTTTGCCAACGAACAGCTCAAAGCTGCGCTGCACCGGTTGGCCGTCAGTATTTTGGCTCGATTGCGTCAACAAAATAGGCTCCGAACAAGAAAACAAGGTCCTGTACTACATCGCTATTTTTATAGGTCAAAATATGGCAGCGGCAAAGCATCCGGGGCAGAAAAGATTTTTCCGAGTATTTCAATCAACTATCTTGCCTTTTGAGTCAGATTAAGTAATTGAGTAAAACTATCGGAATTACTCATACGGAGACACCCATGTCCCTTCGCACACAAAGCTCCACGCTCGCCTTGGCTGCCGTAACAGTGTTAGGCGGCGCTTTCGCCGCATTCGCAGACGGGCATTCGAAGGAGCTGAACCTCTACTCCTCCCGCCACTACGACACGGACGAACGCCTCTATTCGGATTTCACTGACGCCACTGGCATCAAAATCAACCGCATCGAGGGCAAAGCCGATGAGCTGATCGCCCGCATGAAAGCGGAAGGCACGAATTCGCCTGCCGACATCTTGCTCACGGTCGACACATCGCGGTTGGAACGTGCGAAGAACGAAGGCGTGCTGCAATCCATCGACAGCGCCGTTTTGGAAGAAAAAATCCCCGGCAACTTGCAAGACAGCGACAACCAGTGGTTTGGCTTCTCGCAACGTGCACGGATCATTTTTTATGACAAAGCCAGTGTAGACAATCCGCCCGCGGATTATGTGTCGCTTGCTGACCCGGCCTATAAAGGCATGCTGTGCCACCGGTCTTCCTCCAACGTCTACAGCCAGACCCTGCTGGCATCGATCATTGAAAATCACGGCGCTGAGGCAGGCAAGACTTGGGCCGCAGGCTTTGTCGACAACTTTGCGCGCGACCCAGAGGGCGGTGATACCGACCAGCTGCGCGGCATCGTGTCAGGCGAATGCAAAATCGCGGTCGCCAACAGCTATTACTTCGCGCGCGGCTTGCGCAAAGACGTCAAGGGCCTGACATCTGACATCGACAAGATTGGCTGGGTGTTCCCGGCGCAAGACGCCGAAGGCGCGCATATGAACCTGTCGGGTGGCGGTGTCGCCGCACATGCGCCCAACCGCGACAACGCGATTGCCTTCCTGGAATACCTGGCCTCCGATCAGGCGCAGCAGTATTTCTCCGCTGGCAATGACGAATTCCCGGCCGTGCCATCGGTCACACTCAGCGAGAGCGTCGCAAAGCTTGGCGCGTTCACAGCCGATGACGTTGACCTGTCAGCTGTTGCGAAAAACGTCCCAGAGGCTCAAAAAATCTTCAACGAAGTTGGTTGGAAATAAGCCGCGACCACTCACGAAAAAACACGAAGGCCCGCTTGGTTTCAAGCGGGCCTTTTTCGTTGCTCAAAGCAGAAAGTTTAGCCGTCCAAACCCAGCGCCTTCTTACGATCATTGGCCCATTTCAGCAGCACCATGTCAAAGGTCAGCGCCATCAGCGACACGCAAATCCCCAGAACAAAATTCTTGCCCAGATCGGTACCCGCCAGCGTGCGTTGCAGCTCTTGACCCAGATCCTGGGTGCCAATGAAAGCCGCTATAATAACCATGAAAAACGCAAACATGATGGCTTGGTTGAACCCCACGGCCATAACCGGCATCGCCAAAGGCAGCTCGACACTGAACAGCTTTTGCATGCGCGTGGCACCCGACATATCGGCGGCCTCGGTGATTTCTGGCGGCACCGTGCGCAAGCCCTCAACCGTGTAGCGTACCAGCGGCACCATGGCGAAAATCAGGATCGAGAAGATCACAGCGATATCAGTGATGCCGAACAGCATGATTGCCGGGATCAAATAGACAAAGCTCGGGAAGGTTTGGGCGGTGTCGCAGACCAGCAGAACCCGCTTCGACCAACGTTCGCTGCGTGCCGCCGAGATCGCGATTGGCAGACCAATCAGCGCCGCGAGTGTCACCGCCGAAATGACTGAGTAAAGCGTGATCACCGAGCGATCCCACCACCCTGACAATGCCACCAGAGAGAAAAACACCGCAGCCAAAATCGCCTGCCTACGACCACCCAACCAAAGTGCGAACGCCGTGATCAGCAGGATGAAGGCAGGCGTCGGAATGGACAGAAGGAAATTGCGGAACGGGATCAGAATTTGCACGTTCAAAAAGGCGCGCAAAAACCCGGTCGTCGCCTTCACAGCGTCGATATTGAGGAAGCTTTTGATCAGCGTGTCGATCTCTTTGCCCTGGCTGAAGTTTTGTTTACGTCCCAGCTCCTGCGCCTCGGGAACGAATTGCGACAAGATCACGAAGAACACAAACAAACCCGTGCCAATCACCAGCATCAGGTGTTTCTTCCACCAAGGCGTGCCCTTCTCAAAATGTTCAGGCTGCTTAACAACCCAAGCCTTTGACATGCGGTCCAGCGTGACCGCCAGCAGAACAATTGTCACCCCGATCTCAAAAGAGCGCCCCAACTTGAAGCTACCCATCATCGCCAGCAGCTTTGCGCCGAGGCCCGGCATACCGATAAAAGCGGTCAAAACCACCATCGCCAGGCACAACATTATCACTTGGTTCACACCGACCAAAATCTCGGTCCGCGCCGAAGGGATGTATACGTGGCGCAACAGCTGCCATTTAGTGCAGCCGCTCATATTGCCCGCCTCAACAACTTCAGGTGAGACTTTTTGTAGCCCCAGTGTTGTCATCAAGATCATCGGTGGGATTGCGTAAACGGTTGTCGCAACCGCGCCCGCTGTTGGGCCCACTTTGAAAAAGATCACTGCGGGCAAAAGGTAAGTAAAGAACGGCAACGTTTGCAGGACCGACAAGATCGGTTTCAACGCCGCGTCGACCCATGGCTTTTTCCAGGCCAGAATGCCCAAGCTTAGCCCGATGATGAATGCCAAAGGTGCGGCCACGACCAGCACTGACATCGTTTCCATCGCGATTTTCCATTGGCCGATCAACGCCGTCCAGGTGAACGTGCCTGCCGCCAGCAACGCCATGCGCCACCCGCCCAGATAGTAGCCTGTCACGCCTGCCACAGCGGCAATGGCGGTCCAAGGGATCGGGCCTAAATTGGGCCAACGACGCTTGCCGAAAAGCAAGTTCGCCGTCACATCAAGGGTCCATTGCAGCCCCTCGGTAAGCGTGCGTGTCAGCGCAAGCACGCCCAGATCATCCTTAACAAAGGTAAAAATAGCGTCGAGCCAAACGGCAAAGGGTGGAACCCATTCCGCAGGCAAGCGGTGCAAAACATCAGGCAAAAGCCCGGCATATCTGATCGCAGTCAACACGACGGCAACGGCTACAAAGATCAACGCAAGGCGCCTACGTGACAGCCCTACCTTAGGCCTCGAAAGCTGCGCTATGTCGCCGGTTATTTCGGCCATCAGCCGGTCTCCAACAGGATTTCAAGCGCCTCCGACCGGTCCAAACCACCCACAAGCTTGCCATCTGCCTCAACCGGGATCACATCGCGCGGGTCGCGCACCAGCAGGCGAGCAAGCTCTTGCACCGATGAGGTTGCCGAGACGGGTTCGCCGGTGCCCTGTTGATCTGCCTTTGCCAAAACGCCCGCATGGACCACGCGCGCCTTGTCGATATCTTCGGTGAACTTGCGGACATATTCAGTGGCCGGGTTTAGTACAATCTGGTCTGGCGTGTCGCATTGCTCAACCGCGCCGTCCTTCATGATCGCGATGCGATCCGCAAGGCGCAGGGCTTCGTCAAAATCATGGGTGATAAAAACAATCGTTTTGCCCAACATGTCCTGCAAACGCAAAAACTCGTCCTGCATCTCGCGGCGGATCAATGGGTCGAGCGCCGAAAACGGTTCATCCAGAAACCAGATATCGGGCTCAATCGCCAAGGATCGCGCGATACCCACCCGCTGCTGCTGGCCGCCAGACAATTCGCGCGGGAAGTAGTCCTCGCGCCCTTCAAGCCCGACAAGTTTGACGACTTCAAGCGCGCGCGCCCGGCGCTGATGCTTGTCTTGGCCGCGCATCTCTAAGGGGAACGCAACATTGTCCAAAACGGTGCGATGCGGCAGCAGGCCGAAGCTTTGAAAGACCATGCCCATCTTGTTGCGGCGCAGCTCGATCAGCTCTTTCTCGGACAGGGACATGATGTCTTGCCCTTCAACTTCGATCGTACCGCCTGTAATCTCATGGAGTCGCGAGAAGCAGCGCACCAAGGTCGACTTGCCCGAACCCGACAGCCCCATAATAACCAGCATCTCGCCGCGCGTCACCTCTATGGAGACGTCTTTGACCCCGGCAATATACCCGTCCGCGCGGATGTCATCGAAGCTGTGACCCTCGGGCATGTTGGCCAGATATTTTTCTGGATCATTGCCGAATACTTTCCAGACGTTTTTGCAGGAAATGACGGTCTCTGCGGACATGCGTGGCTCTCCATTGACCGGGTTCGCTCCCAGTATCTAATAAACGCCCGCCCAGGAAATGTCCCGGGCGAGCGCCAGATGTTGCTTTAGGAAGGTTCGGTTACGAGCTGATCCAGCCCTGCCAAACGCTTGGGTTGGCCTCCAGCCAGACTTCTGCTGCCTCTTCTGGCTCCAGTTCGTCCACATCGACCAGTTTGGCCATCTCAGCGATCTGTGGGTTGGTGAAGGAGATTTTGGTCAGCACCTCGTAGGCCGCTGGCCATTTGTCCTTCATCCCATCCCATGCTGCTTTCTTCAGGTAACCTTTGGCCGGGTTGCCGCAGTCATAAAGCGCATCGGGGTTCGGACCCACGGATGGGTCCTTGTCGCAGCCGTCAACCCATTCAGGGAATTCGACAAACTCACCGGGCCACACGGCTTCGGCAAAGTTTGGCGTCCAGTTGAACACAACCACCGGCTTCTTGTCAGCTTCAGCCGCGCCAATTTCAGCCCAAAGTGCGGCGGCCGAGCCCGCATTCACCACAACGAAGTCCATACCCAAAGCGGCGACACGTTCCTGGCCATGCTTCAACCAGTCAACTGGGCCGTCCAGGTAGCGACCTTTGTCGCCTGTCTCAGCTGTCGCGAAGATTTCCGCACAATCGTTCAGCGCTTCCCAAGATGGCAGGCCCGGGCAGGCATCTTTCGTCCACATCGGGTACCACCAGTCTTCGCGTGTTACAGCGTCGTGGTCGCCTGCGTCATGCAGACCGCCCTTTTCCAACGCTGCGCGGAACGAGGCACCGAATGCGCCTTCCCAGACTTCCAATTCAAGGGCAACGTCGCCCAGACGCACCGACTCGTAGACCGCTTGACTGTCTGTCGTGACGAATTCGACATTATTGCCCATCTGCTCAAAAATCTGGCCAACCACGTGGCTCATAACGATTTGCGAGGACCAGTTATGGATCGGAATGACAATCGGGTCGCTGCTATCAGCCGCAACCGCGTGAAGCGGCATACTCGCCAGGACACCGGCGCATAATGCTGTTGTAAATTTTCTCATCGAGTTCTCCCAGTTTGACGCGGCTGTTGGCGCCGCTTTTTTGACTCGTAGTCGCGCGAGGACTCATGACAGCAAGCAGAATGCCGATCAGATCCCCAGTGCTGACGCTAGTCTCATCACATTTTCCTAACAATCAAGTTTTTTTCTTATCAGGACATGTTTAAATTTTGGATACTCTGATAAATAATCGAGCGAGGAGTCCGATTTGAAGGTCGCCACGTCGTGTTAAAACAAGCAATTCCGTTTGTTTTCTGACAGGCTGAGGGGAAGGGAGTCTGATCAATGCGCTATTCCGGACTAAAGGTCATAAAAGAGGCACTTACAGGTCACAAAGGTTGGACGCCCGCCTGGCGTGATCCCGAACCCAAACCGCACTACGATATCATCATCATCGGTGGTGGCGGGCATGGGTTGGCGACGGCGCACTACCTGGCGAAAGTCTTCGATCAGAAAAGCATCGCGGTGATCGAAAAAGGTTGGATTGGTGGCGGCAACGTCGGTCGCAACACAACGATCATCCGCTCAAACTACCTGCTGGACGGCAATGAACCCTTCTACGAATTCTCCCTCAAGCTTTGGGAAGGTCTGGAGCAGGACCTGAACTACAACGCCATGGTGTCGCAACGCGGGATCATGAACCTGATCCATTCCGACGCGCAGCGCGACGCGTTTATCCGGCGCGGCAATGCCATGATGCTGAACGGTGCGGACGCGGAATATCTCGACCTTGCCGCGATAAAACGTGAATACCCGTTCCTCAATTTCGACGACGCCCGTTTCCCGATCAAAGGCGGCCTCGCTCAAAGGCGCGGCGGTACAGTACGCCATGACGCCGTTGCTTGGGGGTATGCACGATCAGCAGACTCATATGGCGTCGACATCATCCAGAATTGCGAGGTCACGGGCTTCAAGATCGAAAACGGCAAATGCTCGGGCATTGAGACGACCAAAGGCTTCATCGGCGCGAACCGCGTCGGCTGCGCTGTGGCCGGTTCCTCCGGTCGCCTCATGTCGAAAGCGGGCATGCGCTTGCCCATTGAAAGCCACGTGCTGCAAGCTTTCGTCTCAGAAGGGCTCAAACCCGTCCTGCCCGGCGTCATCACCTTCGGCGCGGGGCATTTCTACGTCTCCCAATCCGACAAGGGCGGGCTGGTTTTCGGCGGCGATATCGACGGCTACAACTCCTACGCGCAACGCGGCAACCTGCCCGTCGTCGAAGACGTATGCGAGGGCGGCATGGCCATCATGCCCATGATCGGCCGCGCGCGGCTGCTGCGCATGTGGGGCGGCATCATGGACATGTCGATGGACGGCTCCCCCATCATCGACCGCACCCATATTGACGGGCTCTATTTCAACGGCGGCTGGTGCTATGGCGGTTTCAAGGCCACACCCGCCTCCGGCTACGCCTTTGCGCATCTCTTGGCCCGCGACACCCCGCACCCAACCGCAACGGCCTACCGGTTCAACCGGTTCGAGACGGGCCATATGATTGACGAAAAAGGGATGGGCAATCAGCCCAATTTGCACTGATGATCATCAACCACCCCATTCTCGGACCGCGTGACAGCGCTGAATTCACCTATCTCGGCGACGCCTCAATGATCGACCGTCCCGACCCGGAAACCGCCACCCCGCAGGACTGGCACGACTATGCCTACCTACGCGACAACCCGGCAGGCACGCATCGCGAGCTGTGGTTTCATGAAGGCGGCGACCGCTCCTGGCTGGTCGTAACGCGCAACACGCTGACCCATGAGATCAGCAAAGTCGAACTCGCCCGCGATGTGGCCCGGGCAAAGGGGCGTTCCAAATGAGCCAAAAGAACCGGTTAGAAGGCGGGCAAATCGACCGCGGTACACCTTTGAAATTCACGTTCGACGGCAAGCAATTTCAGGGTTTCCAAGGCGACACTCTGGCCTCCGCTTTACTGGCCAACAACGTCCGGCTTATGGGCCGGTCTTTCAAATACCACCGCCCACGTGGACCGCTGACCGCAGGGTCAGAAGAACCAAATGCAATTGTGGAACTCCGAGGCGGCGCGCGACAGGAACCCAACACCCGGGCCACAACGGCGGAGCTGTACAATGGCCTGATGGCCAAATCGCAAAACCGTTGGCCGTCCCTCGCCTTTGACGCGATGTCCATCAATGACCGTTTCTCAAACTTTCTGACGGCAGGCTTTTACTACAAAACCTTCATGTGGCCCGCCGCGTTTTGGGAGAAGATATACGAACCTATCATCCGCAAAGCCGCTGGCCTCGGGTCTCTGTCGATGAAGCCCGATCCCGACGCCTATGACAAAGGGTTCCGCCATTGCGACCTGCTGATCATCGGTGCCGGGCCTGCTGGCTTGATGGCCGCATTGACCGCTGGGCGAGCGGGCAAAGAGGTCATCCTCGCCGACGAAGATTTCCGCATGGGCGGGCGTTTGAACAGCGAAACACTGATGATTGACGACGCATCAGGCGCCGATTGGGCTGCACAAGCAGTCGCCAAACTGGGCACCATGAAAAACGTCCGCATGATGCCCCGCACCACCGTCATCGGCGCGTTTGATCACGGCATTTACGGCGCTGTAGAGCGCGTCTCAGACCATTTGCACAGCCCAGATGAAGGCAAGCCGCGCCAAATCCTGTGGCGCATCTACGCCCCCAAAACGCTGCTTTGCGCGGGTGCTACGGAACGCCCGATTGCATTTGAGAACAATGACCGCCCCGGCATCATGCTGGCCTCAGCGATCCGCAGCTACGCCAACCGCTGGGCCGCAACGCCTTCCGGGCGCATTGCAATTTTCACCAACAACGATGACGGGCATCGCACCGCCGCAGACCTGCGCGCAAAAGGCGTCAAGATTGCCGCAGTGGTCGACACCCGCCCCGATGCGCACTTGGCCAAGAATTACGAGGTGCTACGCGGCGCGCAGGTCGTCGACACAAAAGGCCGACTTGGCCTCACCTTCGCGGAGGTCAAACAAGCCGATGGCACGATCCGCACTCTCGAATGCGGCGCGCTTGGCGTTTCAGGCGGCTGGAATCCGAATGTGCATCTGACCTGCCACCAGCGTGGCCGCCCTGAATGGAATGAAACGCTTGCCGCCTTCGTGCCCGGCGGCACCCTGCCCCCCGGCATGACAGTCGCGGGCGCCGCCAATGGAGATATGTCGACCCACGCGGCACTGACCACGGGTGCCGCAGCCGCCAAGAAAGCGCTCGGCCTGAAAGGCAAAGCCGCGAAGACACCAAAGGCGGAGGATGCCCCCGTCACCCAAACCCCGTTCTGGTATGTCGAAGGCTGCTCCCGCGCATGGCTCGACCAGCAAAACGACGTCACCGTCAAGGACGTGAAGCTGAGCCATCAGGAAGGCTTCCGCTCCGTCGAGCATCTGAAACGCTACACCACGCTCGGCATGGCAACCGATCAGGGCAAAACCTCCAACATGGGTGGGCTCGCGATCATGGGGGAGCTGGCCGGCAAAGCCATTCCCGAGGTCGGAACAACGATCTTCCGCCCGCCCTACACACCTACCGCAATTGGCGCTTTCGCTGGTCGCATCCGTGGCATGGACTTCCACCCGACGCGCCTGACGCCGTCGCACTACTGGGCAAAGGAACGCGGCGCTGTCTTTGTCGAGGTCGGCAACTGGCTGCGCGCCCAATGGTTCCCCATCGAGGGTGAAACCCATTGGCGCGAAAGCGTCGACCGGGAGGTCACAGCAACCCGCAATTCGGTCGGCGTGTGCGACTGCACCACGCTCGGCAAGATCGACGTGCAAGGCACCGATGCCGCCGCATTCCTGAACAAGGTCTATTGCAACGGCTTCGCCAAGCTAGCGGTCGGCAAAACGCGCTACGGGTTGATGCTGCGTGAAGATGGGATCGCCATGGATGACGGCACCGCCGGACGCTTGGCCGAGGATCATTTCGTCGTCACAACAACCACGGCAAACGCGGCAAAAGTCTACCAGCACATGGAATTCGTGCGCCAGTGCCTGTTCCCGGATATGGATGTGCAGCTGATCTCCACCACGGAAGCTTGGGCGCAATACGCCGTTGCCGGGCCAAACTCGCGCAAGCTGCTGCAAAAGATCGTCGATCCGGAATTCGACATTTCAAACGAAGGCTTCCCGTTCATGGCCTGCGGCAACATCACTGTCTGTGGCGGCCTGCGCGCGCGGCTCTTCCGTATTTCCTTCTCCGGCGAATTGGCCTTTGAGATCGCGGTGCCTGCGCGCTACGGCGACGCGCTGATGCGCCGCCTGATGGCCGAGGGTGAGGAATTCAACGTCACCCCCTACGGC
The DNA here is from genome assembly GCF_055693445.1 of Litoreibacter sp. JB4-2. Lineage (NCBI taxonomy): Bacteria > Pseudomonadati > Pseudomonadota > Alphaproteobacteria > Rhodobacterales > Roseobacteraceae > Litoreibacter > Litoreibacter sp. JB4-2. The sequence continues at coordinate 232,184 of NZ_CM146334.1, read as the reverse complement.
ACCGAGGCATTGGGCGTGATGCGGATCGAAAAAGGCCACGCAGCGGGCAATGAGCTGAACGGGACAACCACGCCTAACAATCTAGGCATGGGTCGGATGGTGTCAAAAGCCAAGGACAGTATCGGGTCGAAACTGTCCGAACGGCCCGGCCTGAATGAGGAAGACGCGCTCAAGCAGGTTGGTATCAAGCCGCTTGATCCGTCACATAAAATTACCGCAGGCGGGCATTTGATGAATGAAAACGGCCCGGTCGATGCCGCGCATGATCAGGGATATGTCACGTCTGCGGCGTTTTCCCCGAGCCTCAATAGTATGATCGGGCTGGGCTTTTTGAAAAACGGGTCCGACCGGATGGGCGAAACCATGCGCCTCGTCTCCCCGCTGACCGATCTGACGGTTGAGGTCGAAATCACCTCCGCCCATTTCATTGACCCAGAGGGGGAGCGTGTCCGTGCATAGCTTAGCACCCATCACCGCCCTCGGCGGCGCCGCACCGCAGATCGACACGGTTGCAGGGCTCACCTGCACGGAAGTCACAGACCTTGCCCTTGCCTCCGTCACGGCGCGATTGGGTCAGGAAAAGCTTGCGCCGCCGCGCTTAAGACACTGATAGGCACGACACCGCCCGGGCCAAACAAGGCCGCCGTGGGCACGCCCTATACCGCCGTCTGGGCCGGGCCCGATCAATGGATGCTTGGCGCGTCTTTCGAAACCCATGAAGATATCGCGGCACTGGTGAAAACCGAACTAGGCGATACCGCATCTGTGACAGAACAAACCGACGCTTGGGCCGGGTTCGATCTGGCGGGCGCAGGCATAGAGCCGGTGATGGAGCTGTTGAGCAACATCAACATGCGCGCCTTTGCCCCCGGCGACGCGCAGCGCACATCGATCCACCATCTGGGTTGTTTCGTGATCTGCGGCGACCCTGAAAGCTTTGTGCGCATCCTGGGACCGCGCGCCTCAGCAGGCTCGCTCCATCATGCCATCCTTACTGCGATGAAATCGGCGCTTTAAACCGACGGCACGGGCACGCCCGCCTCGACCCGAAACGCATTGATCCGCGCGCGGTCTTCCTGCGGGCTGACCCCAAACGCGGACCGGTAATGCGCGTTAAGCGGCGTGACGGAGCTGTAGCCAACGGCGAACGCAATATCCGCGATGCTGTCTTTGGTATAAAGCACAAGTTGCCGCGCCGCCTTCATCCGCATCGCACGGTAAAACTGCGTCGGATTTTGCCCTGTCGCTTTCTTGAAAGCGCGCTCGACCTGGCGCGGGGTGACACCCAGCTGCTGCGCGACATCCCCGACAGCGACAGGCTCGCTGATGCGGTCTGCGAAAAGCTGGATGGCCCGGTTGACAAGGGCTGGCAGCTCCGCCCCGTCCTGTAGCTTTACAGGGACCCGCTGCGTCACACCCAATTCACGCATCTTAGGATGCTGGAACCAGCACGCGACCTCATGGGCAATGCCCGCGTCGAGCTGCGCATCGATCAAATGCAACGCCAGATCAAACGCCGCGGCGGCGCCGGAAATTGTGTAAAGACGGCGGTCTGTGACGATCACCTCATCAGTGGCATCCAGATCAGGAAATTCCGCGCGAAAGGCGGCCTCATAGCACCAATGAACCGAGCATCTATGCCCTGACATCACGCCAGAACGCGCCAAGGGGAACACGCCACCACTGATCGCGCCAAGCACCGTGCCGCCACGCTCCAGCCGCCGCAATATCGCGTTGCCGATCTTGGGCTGCGCAAATGTGCTGGTAGGGGCGCTTAGCAAGAACAGGAAATCCACAGGCTCAGATTCAACCAAGGCGCAATCAGGCTCAAACACCACGCCCGCACTTGCTTGAACCTTGTCGCCGGTTTCAGACAGGATTTTCCAGCCAAACCGCTCTTGTTCAGAGATTTCATTGGCAGCGCGCAACGGCTCGATCACGGATGTCAGGCACGCCATCGGAAAGCCCGGGAAGACAAGAAAGCCGATTTGAATTTTTTTACTCACAGTCAACTTTTGGGTTCTTTCAGGAATAATCCCGCCTATATTGATCGCAGCATGCTGCGGATGTGGCGGATCGAGGCCAGAGGCAGGCCCCAAAGGATAGTGAATGAATATTGAAAAAATAAGCGCGGATATGGCCAATAAGCTGACCCAGAACCCCCACAGCACCCGCGACGGCGATCGTGAGAAAAACCTTGAAGTGGCCATCGGCCGCGAGGTGCGCGCCTACCGCCGCCAGCAAGAAATCACTGTGGCCGAGCTTGCTGGCATCACCGGGCTGTCGATTGGGATGCTCTCCAAGATCGAGAACGGCAACACCTCGCCCTCGCTGACCACATTGCAAACGCTGGCCAATGCTCTGTCGGTTCCGCTCACCAGTTTCTTTCGTCGCTTTGAGGAAAGCCGAGAGGCGGTCCACACCAAATCTGGCGAAGGTGTGGAGATGGAACGCGAAGGCACGCGCGCCAACCATCAATACAACCTTTTGGGCCATATCGGATCGAACGCATCGGGCGTCATTGTTGAGCCCTATCTGATCACTCTCACAGCAGAATCCGATATTTTTCAAACATTCCAGCATGGCGGCATCGAAACAATCTACATGCTGGAAGGCGAGGTTGATTACCGACATGGCGATGACGTCCATCTGTTAAAGCCCGGCGACACGTTGTTTTTCGACGCCGACGCACCGCATGGGCCCGAAAAACTGGTCAAACTGCCGGCGCGCTACTTGTCGATCATCAGCTACCCGCAGCACACCTGATCCAAATGCGCGCCTGCGGCGCCCACGATTATTTGTTTGGGGGCCAGTCCCAAACATGCTTTCATGGGGGTCAGCCCCCAAACCCCCGGAGTATTTCAGACAAAACGAAGCAGTTACTTTTGCAATGCAGGCTCGGTGTCTTCATCCGGGAAAACGCCGGGCGATGTCGGCAACCCGTCATCGAATTGCGACAAGTAGTCCAACATCATCGGGCGATTGTCGATGAAGCCCTTATAGGTCGCCAGCTCCTCAGGCAGATCGCGGATCACGCGATGCAGGCGACGACCCCATTTCGGTTTGGTCATAAGGTCCTGGAAGCTGCATAGGTAACACCGGATTGGGAAGACCAACGCATTGGACCGTGGCAGGCGGAAAAAGGTTTGCAACTCAACCCGCAAGTGCTGCTTTTCACCAATATTTTCAGGGGTCAGTGTGGTCTTTTGCACGCCCCACTTGTGGTAGTTCTCCGGGCTGGTGTCCAAAAGCGGGTTCACTGTCATCGTCCAGTTCAGCCGCCGCGCAGGAGCACCTTGCTGGATGTTTAGAAGGAACTTTAGTGCACGGACAAAGATGCCCTTCTCATGAGCAAGCGGCACCGGCGCGTGCCATTCGAAAAAGTTCATGCCGATGTCGAAATCAAGCGACCAGTCGGCCTGCGTCGTCACGATGCCCGCGTCCATCCACAAGTTGTCTTCACGCTGGTCCAGCACGCAGAAATCCCCCTGCGTCTGGCGCGTGATATATTCCATCGGACCATAAGGCAGCGTGGTTTCATCCATGAAAGTGAAACTATCATCAATGCCCAAAGGCTTGTTGACCCAATGCCAGTTGTTGCCGTCACGGTGCAGCTCGAATAGGTCGGGATAGTCCTCAGATTTGCTGACCATGATCAGCTCCAACAGGTCCCAGCCCGCCAGCGTCATATGCGGCAGGGACTGGCAGCGCAGCGGGTCATCGGCCAGCACCATCGCGCGGTCGCGCATTTCGGCCACGTAATGCTCATCGACATCGAAGCGTTTTTCATAGACGGAGCCATCAGGCCCGCCGCGATGCTGCTCCATATTGACAGCATACATATAGCTGTCTTCATGGAACGGGAACGGGAACCGGCTGATGGCCCAATCGGAATTGCGGAACGTGTAGTCGTCGCGGAAGGTCTCGTCGTTGAATTGAATGGTCATCTGTCTAGCTCCAAAGATTTGCCAACAAAGCGGCTGACACAGGGCATGATTTTCTTGCCGGAGGCGTGCTCGCCCTCATCGAGCCAATGGTCGCGATGAACAAATTCGCCGTCGCTTGAAACGACGTCGGTTTCACATTGCCCGCAGGACCCACCGCGGCACAAGAACGGGGCCTCGACCCCTGCCCGCTCGATCGCCTCAAGCAGGCTTTCATGCTCGCCCACTGTGATGGTTTTGTCGGATTTGCACAGGCGCACCTCGAACGGCTCACCGGGTGCTGGCGCGAGGAATTCCTCAGAATGTACATTCGCATCGGGCCATCCGGCGGCAGAGGCTGTGGCATGCACCCAGTCGATCATGCCTTTCGGGCCACACACATAGGCATTGGTGCCCAAAGGTTGCCCATCAAGCAAATCTTCCAGATCAATCGCCTGCTTCTGATCGTCGTAATAGATGTGGACCTTGTTGGGGTACTTGTAGGTCAGCTGATCGACATAGGTTCCAAGGTTTTCGGTGCGGCAGGCATAGTGCAGCTCCCAATTGCCATTACTCTGCTCCAGCTGTGCAATCATCGCCATGAAGGGCGTGATCCCGATCCCGCCAGCAAAGAAGATATGCTTCTTGGCCCGCAGGTCGAGCGAGAACAGATTGACCGGATAGGTGATGGTCATCGTATCACCTACCTTGACGTTGCGGTGCATAAACAGCGAACCGCCCCGCCCCTCATCATCGCGCCGCACCGAAATGGCATAGCTGCTCAGATCATTCGGATCGGACATCAATGAATACGGGTTCAGCCGGGTGCGGCCATCGTCATCCATTGTCACGACCGTATGCGCGCCGCCTGAAAACGGCGGAAACTGCGCACCATCGGTCCGAGTAAATTCAAACCGCGTCACCAGATCGTTCAACGGCACAACTGCGCTGACGGTCACTTCGATTTTTTCAGCGCCGGGCTTGGCTTTCTGTGGGGCGGCACTCATTCGTAAATCCCCTTCGAAGGTGGTACATTTCCCGGGTCCTCTGCGTCAATGCACACGCCCTGATAGGCGGCAAGACGGCGCGAATAGTGATCGCGCACAAACAGGTTCAACCCACAATGCGAACAGACAAACGGGTCAATCTCCACATCCTCGGTGATGCCCTTGCAATGCACGCATTGCATTCGCCGCGCGACGCTGCCGCGATGTTCTGTCTGTATTGCTGTAAACGGATAGCCCGCCTGCATTGCCTCGTTCTGGGCTTGCCCCATCAATCCTTCGGTGCCCGTTAGGTAGATTTGCAGCCCCATATGCGCGTCCTGCAAAACACGCTGAATACGCGTCACAGAGGCAGCATAGCTTGGCCCCTCATAAAACTGCGCTGGGTTCAGCGCGCGCAGCTTGTCAGCGTAATCGGTGCCGCGCGGGATGTAGATGATATGGGTGTTTGCCATCAGCTCTGGCGTCGCAATGGCCATGATCGCCTCGGCCCCTTCGGCATCGGCAATCATCAAATGATGCTTGCCCGGACGGGCCTCCAGCGTGCCATAGACCGGCCTGCTTTTGATAGATGGCGGGAATTCAAACTTCGACATGTTTGTCCTCTGGCAGAAATTATTGGGGCGCGAACCGACGTCCGCGCCCTGCCCCGTATCAGCCTTTGGCTGTGCGGATCGCTTTGTCTTTGTCGTAGAACGGCATCTCTTCCGCCGTCGCGGCTAGCTCTGTTCCGTCAGGCTGGACAACGGTCAGCTTGGTGCCTGCCTTCGCCACGCTCGGGTCAAGCCGCGCAATCGCGACGGAGTAGTTGTTCAGCTCAGACGACAGGCCATAAGTGATCACGCCGACATCTTTGCCATCTGCGTGGACCCGGGCGAACATCTCCATCTGGTCCATGCTGTCGGACAGTTGAACACCGAAGATCTTGAAGCGCTCTTTTCCCTCCATGGCGTAGTGGTTCTCCGCCCCGATGAAGCCTTCCTTGCCGGGGGAGACGACGAAATCGAGCCCCAACTCCCAAAGGCTATCGCCCGCTGGGGTTCCGTCCTCAAACGGGAACGTCTCGGAGTTATCGCCCGGGTAGAACAGCAGATAGCTTTCAATCCGCAGCATATCGAGCGTGCTGAACTGCGTCGGGCGAATGCCCATCTCCGCACCATCCGACAAGATGTTGTCCCACACATGCACCGCATCCTTGCGGCCCACAAAAATCTCGTAGCCGCGCTCGCCGGTATAGCCCGTGCGGCTGATCATCACGTTCTTGCCGAACAGTTTCGTGTGCATAATCCCGAAATAGGCCAGATCGCGGATGCCATCGATATGTTTGGCCAAAAAGCCTACGGCGACGGGCCCCTGCAGCGACATGTCATGCAGATCGTCGTCCATAATGACAGAGCAGTTCTTGGCAGCGGCCACTTTAGTCAGCTGTTCCATCCCGGTACCGGTGCCATGCACCACCATCCAGGAGTTCACCGCGAGGTGGTAGATCACGCAGTCATCCACAAACAGCCCGCGCTCATCCAGCATCGCCGCATAGGTCGACCGACCCACGCCGATTTTTTCAACATTACGGGTGGTCACCCGGTCGATCACATAGGCCGCATCTTCGCCAACAACATGCACTTTCTTCAGACCAGACACATCCATCAGGCCAGCTTTGGTGCGGATCGCCTCATAGTCGGCCTTCGCGCGCTCTGGGGTATTGTCATAGAACCAGGCGGTTCCCATCCCGTTCCAATCTTCCAGCTCCCCGCCAATTTCAGCGTGCCGTCCGGCAAGCGCGGAATGTCTCCAAAGAATGGCCATGATCGTTCCCCTGTCTGTTTGAGTCTTTGTTGCCCGTATTCAGCCCCAGCACATTCTAAAAAGCAAGAATGCTATGCAACTTTTTTTCCTGTCAGGCAATTTTTTAAACAAGAAAAGGGCCGCCCAAATGGACGGCCCCTCTGCAAAAGGTTTGACTTACTTGTCGAAGCGTTTCGCTTTCTTCTTCTCTGACGCATTGCCGACCACAAGGACGGCGGCGCAGATCACGGCTGCGATCAGAGTATATAGGCCCGGTGCGGCAGAACCCCACCCCATGAACATGGCGCCGTCAACAACCGACCAGCTTGCTTCGTCATATGGAAAACCCATGGCTCTCTCCTTCTCTGATGATTATTCAGCTGGCGCTGGTGAAGATGGAATGCCCTCAGGGTAGCCCTGAGCTGGCACTTTGACGGTGTCCATACCGGCAAGCTCTGCCCCTTCCGGCACACGCAGCATACCCATGCCTTTCAGCACAAGGGACACAACGTAGCCCGGCACAAAGCCCAGCAGGAAGAAAACCACCGCACCGACAATCTGACCCACAAGGCTGATCGTTGGAACCTCACCTGCGGCCCCTTGCAGTGCCGGGAAACCAGACGCAAAGATGCCCAGCATAACCACACCGTAAAGACCGATGGTGCCGTGGACAGTGACCGCACCAACCGCATCATCAATGCCGCGCTTCTCAAGCCAATTTGCGCAAGACTTGAGGATCAGACCGGCGGAGAACGCGATAATGAAGGTCAAGGCAGGGTAGTAGATATCCAGACCAGACGCGGTCGAGATGATCCCAGCCAAAGCACCGGACATCATCCAGAACGGGTCCTTGGTGATGATCCAGGCGCCGATGATGCCACCCGCAACCGCCATCAGGATATTGAAGGCCAAGGCCGACAATGTGATAGGTGTGCCGTAGATGGTGGACGGCTTGTCCGCGAACCAGCTCCATGCCTCGCCCGGTACGATCACACAGGCCATGAGGAAGCCCCAGAAGCCGACGATAATCAGCATCAAGCCGACGACTGTCATGGGCATGTTGTGACCCGCAATATCATTGGCCGAACCGTCTGCGTTGAACTTGCCAATCCGTGGCCCGAGGTTGATCAGAACACCCAGTGCGAAGAAGCCGGCAACAGCATGAACAAGGCCGGCGGCCCCGAAGTCATGCACACCCCATTGGGTTACGAGCCAACCGTCCGCGTGCCAGCCCCAAGCGGCAGCGACTACCCAAGCAAAAGAGCCGAGGACAACAGCAAGGATCACAAATCCTACAGTCTGAATACGCTCGATCACGGCGCCAGACATGATGGACGCGGTGGTAGCGGCGAACAATGCAAAGGCTCCGAAGAAGACGCCAGATGCTTGGTCGGCGATGTTTGGTCCCATATATTGGGCACTGTCGCCCCAGCCCCAAGCAATCGCATTGGCATATTCAATGCCCGAAATGCCTGCCGGTCCCGGTGCGCCGGGAATGCCCGTTGGGAACCCCCAATAGACCCACCAGCCGAAGAAGTAGAATGTCGGGATCATGAAAGCGAAGGCCAGGATGTTTTTCACACCTGAAGACAAAACGTTCTTCATCCGCGAAGCGCCCATCTCATAGGCCAAAAAGCCCGCATGAATGATAATCATCAGCGGGATCGTCAGATAATAAAATGTCTCGGCGAACATGGTGTTGGTGACTGTCGCACCGGCCCCCGCCGCCTCTAGCTCGGCCACTTTGGCGACAAGCTCCGCAAGTTGTTCTTCCACGTCTAAACCCCCGTGTTTGGCTTTTGTGTCATGCGCGCCATCGTATGCAGTCGCGTGGCGCTGACGAAAATGAACCACGTGACGCCGCATCTGGCCACTCTTTTTTTAACTGATGTGAAAAATAGTTTCCCGTGGGTTGAGTGCTAAATTAATTGCTGCTAGCGTTTGAGTCGGAATTTTGAACACCTGTGGGAGGGATCCAAGCATGTGCGGGATCGTCGGACTTTTTCTGAAAGACACGTCACTCGAACCCCAACTGGGCGACATGTTGACGGATATGCTTATCACCATGACGGATCGCGGGCCTGACAGCGCCGGCATCGCGATTTATGGCGATAAATCAGAGGGTAACGTAAAGCTGACCGTGCAGTCGGACACGCCGGATGTGGATTTCAACAAGCTCGACACCGAGCTTGGAAAGCTGATTAAAGGCAAGATCGCGATGCGCACGAAAGACACCCATGCGGTGCTCGACATTCAGGCCGATCAGGTTGCTGCGGCGCGGATCGCTTTGGGCCAGATACGCCCCACCGTCCGGGTGATGAGCTTCGGCGAGACGCTGGAGATCTATAAGGAAGTCGGCCTTCCCAAAAATGTGGCAGAACGCTTCGAAGTTAGAAAAATGAGCGGATCGCACGGAATCGGGCACACCCGCATGGCCACTGAGTCGGCCGTCACAACCATGGGCGCACACCCGTTCAACACGGGCTCGGACCAATGCCTTGTCCATAACGGCTCGCTGTCCAACCACAACTCCCTGCGCCGCAAGCTGCGTCGGCTGGGCGTTCATATCGAAACCGAGAACGACACGGAGGTCGGCGCCGCATATCTGACATGGAAAATGCAGACCGGTTCCACCTTGGGCGAGGCTTTGCAATCGTCGCTGGATGATCTGGATGGGTTCTTCACTTTCGTGGTGGGCACCAAAGACGGCTTCGGCGTGGTGCGCGACCCGATTGCCTGCAAACCTGCCGTCATGGCGGAGACCGACCAATATGTGGCGTTCGGCTCTGAATATCGCGCGCTGGTCAACCTGCCCGGTATCGAAGAAGCCCGCGTCTGGGAGCCCGAGCCCGCCACCGTCTATTTCTGGTCGCATAACGCGGCCCCAACCGCGCAAGAGAAAGCGGCATAAATGCAAACATTCGACTTGGAAGCGCAGGGTCTGCGCGCGCTGAACTCCACCCTGCACGCACAGGCGGAAACGACCAACCAGACGACATGGGAAATCGTGAACCCCAAAGGCAGCCACGCAATCGCCGTGGGCCTTGATGCGCCGATTGAGGTGAATGTCAAAGGTTCCACCGGCTATTATTGCGGCGGCATGAACAAGCAGGCCACCGTGCATGTGCATGGCTCTGCCGGTCCGGGCGTGGCCGAAAACATGATGTCGGGAACGGTCGTGATCGAAGGCGACGCATCGCAATATGCAGGTGCCACGGGCCATGGTGGCACGCTGATCATCAAGGGTAACGCATCATCGCGCTGCGGCATTTCGATGAAGGGCATCGACATTATTGTACACGGCAGTATCGGCCATATGTCCGCCTTCATGGCGCAGTCCGGCAACCTGGTCGTCTGCGGTGATGCAGGTGACGCGCTGGGTGACAGCCTCTATGAGGCCCGCCTCTTCGTGCGCGGATCGGTTAAATCGCTCGGCGCCGATTGCATCGAGAAAGAGATGAGGCCCGAGCATATCGCGATCCTGGAAGAGTTGTTGGAACGCGGCGGCTGCGACGCGAAAGCGAGCGAATTCAAACGCTACGGCTCCGCCCGCCAGCTCTACAATTTCAACATCGACAACGCTTACTAAAAGGGACGGCCATGAAGGACGATCACTCCGGCGCGACCCCGCGCACCACGCCGATCCAGTCGGCGACATTTTCCAACCCGGTCAACGCCGAAATTCGTCGTGCAGCAGCCACGGGCATTTATGATATTCGCGGCGGCGGCGCGAAGCGCAAGGTTCCGCATTTCGATGACCTGCTCTTTCTGGGCGCGTCGATCTCGCGCTACCCGCTCGAAGGCTACCGCGAGAAATGTGAAACCTCCGTCACGCTCGGCACACGGTTCGCCAAGAACCCGATTGAGCTGGACATCCCTATCACCATCGCGGGAATGAGCTTTGGCGCTTTGTCCGGTCCCGCCAAGGAATCGCTGGGACGCGGTGCCACCATGGCGGGCACGTCGACCACCACCGGCGACGGCGGCATGACCGAAGAAGAACGTGGCCACTCCAACAAGCTGGTCTATCAATACCTGCCCTCGCGCTACGGGATGAACCCCGACGACCTGCGCCGCTGCGACGCGATTGAAATCGTTGTCGGCCAAGGTGCGAAACCAGGCGGCGGCGGCATGCTGTTGGGCCAGAAGATCTCAGACCGTGTGGCGCAAATGCGCAATTTGCCCAAGGGCATCGACCAACGTTCTGCGTGCCGTCACCCCGACTGGACCGGCCCCGACGATCTGGAAATCAAGATCCTGGAGCTGCGCGAAATCACCAATTGGGAAAAGCCGATCTACATCAAGGTCGGCGGCGCGCGCCCCTATTTCGACACCACTTTGGCGGTCAAAGCGGGCGCAGATGTCGTCGTGCTGGACGGCATGCAAGGCGGCACAGCGGCCACGCAGGACGTGTTTATCGAAAACGTGGGCCAGCCGATCCTGGCATGTATTCGTGAAGCCGTGCGCGCGCTGCAAGACCTCGACATGCACCGTGAGGTTCAGCTGGTTGTCTCAGGCGGCATCCGCACCGGCGCGGATGTGGCCAAGGCCATGGCAATGGGCGCCGATGCGGTCGCGATTGGCACCGCCGCACTGATCGCGCTTGGCGACAATGACCCGAAATGGGAGGCCGAATATAACGCGCTGGGCACCACGGCGGGCGCCTATGATGACTGGCACGAAGGGCAAGACCCCGCGGGCATCACCACGCAGGATGCAGAGCTGATGAAGCGGCTCGACCCGATTGAAGGCGGGCGCAGGCTCAACAACTACCTCAAGGTGATGACGCTGGAGGCACAAACCATCGCGCGTGCCTGCGGCAAGAACCATCTGCACAATCTTGAACCAGAAGACCTGTGCGCGCTGACACTGGAAGCCGCCGCCATGGCCAAGATTCCGCTGGCCGGCACCGACTGGTACCCCGGAAAACCCGGCACCTCATATTGACCTAAACGAAGGGCGCGACCAGCATGGTACGCGCCCTCACCTTTGACGAACAGGGAAAGACACGATGACCACAGACCTCGCCAATTTTGCCGAAGAGAACGGCGTCAAATACTTCATGATCTCGTTCACCGACCTCTTTGGCGGGCAACGCGCCAAGCTGGTCCCGGCACGCGCAATCGCGGATATGCAGGAAGACGGTGCGGGCTTTGCGGGCTTTGCCACATGGCTCGATCTGACGCCTGCCCACCCTGACATGCTGGCCGTGCCCGATCCGGAGGCCGTGATTATCCTGCCGTGGAACAAAGAAATCGCCTGGGTGCCCGCCGATTGCGTGATGGAAGATGAACCGGTCGAGCAGGCCCCGCGCAATGTGTTGCGCAAGCTGATCGCAGAAGCCGCCGAACAGGGCATGCACGTCAAAACCGGCATCGAGGCAGAGTTCTTCTTGCTGACGCCCGAAGGCGATCAAATCTCGGATCAATACGACACAGCCGCCAAGCCCTGCTACGACCAGCAGGCGTTCATGCGCCGCCTTGATGTGATCCGCGAAATTTCCGACCACATGCTGGAACTTGGCTGGAACCCCTACCAAAACGACCACGAAGACGCCAACGGCCAATGGGAAATGAACTGGGATTTCGACGACGCCTTGCGGACAGCCGACAAGCATTCCTTCTTCAAATTCATGGCCAAATGCGTCGCCGAAAAACATGGCTACCGCGCCACCTTCATGCCCAAGCCGGTTGAAGGCCTGACCGGCAATGGCTGCCACGCGCATATCTCGGTTTGGGATGCGGCGGGCTCCGACGCCAAAACCAACGTCTTCGCGATGGAGCCGAATGACAGTTCCCAAACGGCTGAGCTGGGCTTGTCGGAACAAGGCCGCCACTTCCTGGGCGGGATCATGAAACACGCCTCCGCCCTGGCCGCGATCACCAACCCGACAATCAACAGCTACAAACGTATCAACGCGCCGCGCACCATGTCAGGCGCAACCTGGGCCCCTAACACGGTGACTTGGACCGGCAATAACCGCACGCATATGGTGCGCGTCCCCGGCCCCGGCCGTTTTGAGCTGCGCCTGCCCGACGGCGCGACAAACCCGTATCTGTTGCAAGCCGTGATCATCGCCGCCGGCCTGTCCGGTATCCAGTCCAAAGCCGATCCGGGTAAACGCCACGACATCGACATGTATGCCGAAGGCCACAAAGTGCGCGGCGCGCCTAAGCTGCCGCTGAACATGCTCGACGCTCTGCGCGAGTATGACAAGGATAAGGGCCTGAAGGCTGCTATGGGCGAAGAATTTTCAAAGTCTTACATCAAGATGAAGATGCAGGAATGGAACGACTTCACATCGCACTTCTCTCAATGGGAAAAAGACAACACGCTCGATATCTGAGCGAATTGGACCATCAAAAAAACGAAAGGCGGGGCATTTCCCCGCCTTTTTCTATGTCAGCCAGCCTTTGCGCCGGGCAATCGTCGCATACCAAAGCAACGCCCCCGCCATAAGCACCGACATCAAGGTCGCTGGATCGACACCCAGCACCCGGTAAGTGAAAAAAGCGATCACAAACGTGCCCAGCAATGACAGCCAAAACAGCTGAACCGCAACCCGGCGGCGCAGTAGCAACAAGATACATCCAACGGCCCCGCCGAAGACAGAGACAGCAAACCCCGCCGTTGCCCATGCAGGACGTCCATTGATAACCAGCTGATAGACTTCTGGCATTTGCGCGACGATCTCAGGTGATCCTTGAAAGATGAAATTCAAGCATCCGGCAAGGTTCCAGAGCAGGCCGATCACGGCCACGATCCAATAGGTGAAATGCGGTTTTGAATTCATGTGCATCCTCGCGCCTTTACTGTGCAGCCATCGTCAAAGCCAGCTTTTTCTCGTTTACTGAGGGTTAAATTTGTTGACACAGAGGAACATCAAAGGTGCAATAAGATCAACAAAAACACGACTGAGGAGCCTCCCAAAATGACAAAACGTATAGCGATCATCGGCGCCGGACCCTCCGGCCTCGCCCAGTTGAGAGCATTCCAGTCTGCCAAGAAAAATGGCGAGGATATCCCCGAAATCGTCTGCTACGAGAAGCAGGCCAATTGGGGTGGTTTGTGGAACTACACGTGGCGCACCGGTGTCGATCAATATGGTGAGCCTGTGCATGGCTCGATGTATCGCTACCTGTGGTCAAACGGCCCAAAAGAGGGTTTGGAATTCGCCGACTATTCCTTTGAGGAGCATTTCGGCAAGCAAATCGCGTCTTACCCGCCGCGCGCCGTGCTGTTCGACTATATCCAAGGCCGCGTGGAAAAAGCAGGCGTGCGCGATTGGATCAAGTTTGAAACCGTGGTGCGCCGCGTGGACTATGAAAACGGCAAGTTTTCCGTCACCGTGAAAGACCTGCCCGGTGACACGGAAAGCACCGAAGAATTCGACCACGTGATCTGCGCCTCGGGCCATTTCTCCACGCCCAACGTGCCGCAATTCGACGGGTTTGAAAGCTTCAAAGGCCGCGTCCTGCACGCGCATGATTTCCGCGACGCGTTGGAATTCAAAGACCAAGACATCTTGATCGTGGGCACGTCCTACTCCGCCGAGGATATCGGGTCGCAATGTTGGAAATACGGGGCCAAGTCGATCACTGTTTCGCACCGCACGGCGGCCATGGGCTACGACTGGCCGGAGAATTGGGAAGAGGTGCCCCTGCTCGTCAAAGTCGACGGCAACACTGCCCATTTCAAAGACGGTACCAGCAAGCATGTTGATGCGGTGCTGCTCTGCACGGGCTACCAGCATCACTTCCCGTTTATGGCGGAGGACCTGCGCCTGAAAACAGCCAACCGGCTTGCCACGGCGGACCTTTATAAGGGCGTGGCCTGGGTCGACAATCCGGCGCTGTTTTACCTCGGCATGCAGGACCAGTGGTTCACCTTCAACATGTTCGATGCGCAGGCCTGGTGGGTGCGGGATGCGATCTTGGGCAAAATCTCGATGCCGGATCGCGCCGCGATGCAGGCCGATGTGGTGGACCGGATCGCGCGCGAGGATGCGGGTGAGGATGATTATGATGCGATCTGGTATCAGGGCGACTATATCAAGGAACTCATCACTGAAACCGACTATCCAAGCTTCGATGTGGAGGGCGCCTGTCAGGCCTTCAAGGAATGGAAGGGCCACAAGAAAGCGGGCATCATGACCTTCCGCGACAACAGCTATAAATCGGTCATGACGGGCACGATGGCGCCGGTTCATCACACGCCCTGGAAAGACGCGTTGGATGACAGCCTGGAAGTCTATTTGCAGAACTAACCACGTTCCCCCGCATGCGGGGAATCCGGTAACAAACTGATCTAAAAGGCCTTTTGAAATCTGTTAGGGGTTTCTTAAGGCCTTTTTCGTTCAACTATTGCACCAAAACCGCCCCACATCAGTTCCCGCATTTGACCACAAAAATGCTACATTCTAGCGCCAGATAAGAGCACCAATTGACCCGGTTAATTTGGGAGCTTTCTATGGCCCGCATCATCGTCCTGCTGAGTGCATTCCTATCGCTCGCATTTCCCGTAGTCGCGCAATCAGATGCATGCGTTCAAATCGGCACTATCTGCCAAAAACCCACCGACAAAAGCCTTAGCCTGCGAAAGGCAGAAGACCTGGCCGCCCTTGATGCAATCGCGCAAGCGCCTTGGATCACCTTTCTTGTGATAGACGCCGTCGATGATTTCGAAGGTGAGATCGACCTCGGCCCGCTCGCCACCCTGAACCACCTTGAACTGTTGAAGCTCGGTGGGTTGGGCCCGTTCGATGCCGCTGGTTTGCAAGGCCTGCCCGTCAAAAGCCTGACCCTGACGGACAGCCAGCCCAACAGCTACGAGTTCGTGGCCACCCTGCCCCAACTGTCAACGCTCAGGCTCAACAATTCCCTCACCCAGCTGTCCGACTTACCGCTCGATGCGCTCAGCACTTTGAAAGACCTCAGCCTCATCAACAGCGCGGTTGCATCGCTGTCTGGCATTGACGCACTCACAGGTCTCGAAAGCATTGCCTTGACCAATGCGGGCGTCCAGGATCTAAGCCCCCTAGCCGCGCTCGATCTGAAACGCGTTACAATTATCAGCGACACGCCGTTGGATTTATCACCGCTGGCAACAAGCACGGGCTTGACCCATTTGCGCCTGGGCGGGGCTGGCATCACCAGCCTTGACGGGATGTCGCTGGGCCCTGATTTGGCCCAATTCGATGGGTCACGTTCAGGACTGGAAAACATTGCCGCACTTGCTGGTGCGACGCGGCTTCAACGCGTGAACCTACGCGCCAGCACTGTGACCGATATCGCGGCGCTGACCGGTAAATTGCAATTGCAGGAACTCGACCTGCGCGAAACGCCGTTGGTCGATATTCAACCTCTGTCAGAGCTGCCCAAGCTGGAGCAGCTTGATCTGAGCGACACAATGATCACTGACCTATCGCCGCTGGCGCAGCTGGATAGTGTCGAGATGACATCCCTGTCGCGCCTGCCCGCGACCGATCTTAGCCCCCTGGCAGATATGGAAAACCTCAAAGGCCTGTGGTTGAATGACA
This sequence comes from Litoreibacter sp. JB4-2, assembly GCF_055693445.1. Classification (NCBI taxonomy): domain Bacteria; kingdom Pseudomonadati; phylum Pseudomonadota; class Alphaproteobacteria; order Rhodobacterales; family Roseobacteraceae; genus Litoreibacter; species Litoreibacter sp. JB4-2. The sequence goes on along the minus strand of NZ_CM146334.1, from coordinate 215,934 downwards.
CGAAAGCATCGGACCTGTCGCCCCTGCTGCAGATCCCGTTGATCGAGGCCTTTATCGTGGACGACCAAAAGATGCTGACCAAGGACACCCTGCCCGCCTATATGGAAACGCGCCCCGATCCAAACCAACAATAGCAGCAGATTTTCGCGCGCCAAAGTTTCTGCGTATCAAATCCGGATCGTGTCCAAGGCGGCCCGGCATAGCACCAGTTACTCCAACGGTGTGATCCGCAAAAACACATAGGTCTGCTGCAACGCGCCTTTGTCTTTCAGCGACAGGCCCACTTCCCCTTTGGGCGCTTGAAACAACCGCAAATCGTAGAAATCCGGGTGGTTGACCGCCTTGTCTTGCGCCCCTTCCGTTCCTGCGTCCGGGCAGGCCTGCAAGGCCGTCAATGCCCTTTCAAACGCCGCCTGCGCCGTCCCGTCACGAAACGGAAACGCCCAAGCGCAATTCAGCGCCCGCGCGCCAGACAGATCGAGCGACGTAGAACACGCGCCCGCGCCCGCTGCCGGCAGATCAATTTGAACGACCTCCGTAACCCGGCTCTGCAAGACCGCCGCCACCTGCCCACAAAACGAGCCAGCCCACACTGGGGCCGCAAAACCGATGAGACATAAGGAGGCAAAGAAACAACGCATCGGGCAGACTATGCCCTGCGGCCGCGAAAATTGCCAAGGGATGGTTTGAGCCCTTTCTAACTGAATTGCCCCAGGATGGCGAATGGCGGCTTCTGCTGCGCGTGTTGCCTACTGCCATCAATGAGAATGCAATTGCCGGGGCCATTCCGCATTTTCAGTGGCAATATTCTCATATCCAGTTCAACAATTGCGCAAGTTTGAGCAGTTTTTTGGAGAATTTGAGTGACAAAGAAGCCTGAAACTACTGCGAGAGAAATTATCGACTTCTGGTTTCCAGACGGACCAAGCCCAGAACCAAAGGCCCATATGGATTTGTGGGCGTGGCGTATGAGGGGCGGCGCGAATGATGAAATCATCGCGAAATACACAGACGCCACCGAACGCGCGTCGCAAGGAGAGTTTGACAGTTGGGCCGACGAGCCAATCGGGCGATTGGCTCTGATTATCTTGCTAGACCAGTTTCCAAGAACGATATGGGCCGGGACATCAAAGGCTTATGCACAGGATCCCAAAGCTTTACACATCTGTCTTGAGGGGCTTGAGAACGGCCATTTTGACGCGCTTGAAAATGTTTGGTTCAAATCAGTTTTTAAGTTGCCCATGGAACATTGTGAGTGCCCAAATCATTTGGCCAACTTGGACCGTGTCATCGCCATTGCAGATCAAATCAAGCAAGATGCGCCCGATAGCTTGAAAAATGTGTACGAGTTTGCCGCTCAGCAGCCGAGGAAACATCGGTCGGTCATTGCTCAATTTGGGCGTCACAGCCATCGAAATGAAGTATTGGGGCGCATTTCTACTCCTGAAGAACTAGACTACATCGCCAACGGGGTCTTTCCGCACGAAAGTGAGCTAAAAATCTAACTGTTCTTACGTTGTAAAGCTTTGGTGCCGGTCACCTTATTGCCCAAGATGACCGCCTAGCGGGAGCAGACATTACCCTGCCTATGTCGAATGGCAGCAATCTCCCGCATAGCGGACCTTCAGGCTGTTCCTAAGACTGTAGTGACTAACCCAACCCTCTCGCCCAAGTCAGATGCACAGACCAAAAGACACGGTTCACGCGCTAGGGTGCCGCGTCAGCGGCTACGTCTCCTCTGGGGTTAAGAAAACCCTAATCTTTTAGAAAAGTGGCCTGCAATCAGTTGGATAGCAGCATCCCCGCATGCGGGGATGCTGATTTAGCCGTTCACATCGACAACCACGCGGCCTTTGACCTGACCTTTCAGGATATCTTTCCCCAGCGCCGGAAGGTCGCTCAAAACTGCGGGCTGAACCATCGCTTCCAGCTTGTCCATCAGCAGGTCTTTGGCAATCCGATCCCAGGCGCGCACCCGGTTTTCATAGGGCTGCATCACGCTATCAATGCCCAGCAGGTTCACGCCGCGCAACAGAAATGGGATCACCGTCGCAGGCAGGCCCGCGCCCCCCGCCAGCCCCACGGCCGCAACAGACGCGCCGTATTTCATCTGCCCCAAAACGCGTGCCAGCATTTCGCCGCCCACCGCGTCGACGCAGCCGGCCCAGGTTTCGCCTTCAAGCGGGCGTTTGGTGGTCTCGTTCAGCTCCTCACGTGCAACAATCTGCGTGGCCCCCAGCGATGTTAGATAATCTGCGGTCTCAGGCCGTCCGGTGACGCCCGCGACCTCATGGCCCAGCCCCGCCAGGATCGCCGTTGCAACCGAGCCCACGCCGCCCGCAGCCCCCGTGACCAAAACCGGCCCGTCTTTGATGCCGTGATCTTCCAAGGCCATCACCGCCAGCATCGCGGTGAACCCGGCGGTGCCCACGGCCATGGCCTGACGCGTATCCAGCCCCTTGGGCAGCGGCACCAGCCAATCGGCCTTCACGCGCGCCTTTTGGCTGTAGCCGCCCCAATGCGCCTCCCCCACGCGCCAGCCTGTCAGCACGACCTTGTCGCCCGGCTTGTAGCGGCCGTCGCTGGAGGTCTCGACCGTGCCCGCAAAATCAATGCCCGGCACATGCGGGTAGTTGCGCACCAAGCCGCCCCCCGGCCCAATGCAGAGCCCGTCTTTGTAGTTCACCGTGGAATATTCGACGGCGACGGTCACTTCGGCCTCGGGCAGCATATCTTCGGAAATTTCGGTGACGGAGGCGCTCGTTTTGCCCTCGTCATCCTTGTTTACAAGCAATGCATTGAACATGTCGTCTCTCCTGTTATAGCCAAAAATTCTCTTGGACGATGGCGCGGCGCGGCCCGTCCTGTGTTTCAATCTGCACTTCGGTGCCCGCGTCCCAATGGGTCATGCGCACCATACCAATTGCCACATTCGTCTTGAAATCGGGGCTTTTGGCGGCTGAGGTCAGCTGCCCGATCACCGTGCCCTTGCCCGGCGCCGTGATAGGCCACAGACGGTCGCAAGGCGGAATGTCCCCGTCAATCGCAATGGCGCGCACTTGCTTCACCGGGCCTTCTTTGGCCACCCTGAGCAGCGCGTCGCGCCCGACGCAGCCAATCGCCGTCTGGGTCGAACAAAACCGGCCCAGACCGCATTCATGCGGGGTGTTGTCGCGGTTCATGTCGTTGCCGTAGCTGAGAAGTCCGCCCTCGATCCGCTCAATCAGGTTCGGGCAACCGGCATAAACATCCAGGTCTTTGCCCGCCTCCATGAGCGCGTTCCACAAAGGCATCCCGTTGGCAGACCCTTCGACATAGACTTCAAACCCGCCCTGCTTGGAATAGCCCGAGCGTGCGACCAGCATCTGTTTGCCTTGGAAGTCGAAATACCCGTAGCGGAAGAACCGCAGGTCCTTCACGGCGTCCCCAAAAATGCGCGCCGCCAGCGTGTCTGCATGCGGGCCCTGGATCGCCAGGGGCGATACATCGGGCTCTTCTACGATCACATCAAGGTAAAGCGCATGCGCCAAACCCTTGACCCATAACAACAAATCGCTATCCGCAATCGACAGCCAATAGCGGTCATCGGACAGCATCAACGCCACCGGGTCGTTCAACATGCCGCCCGTGCCGTCAACCAGCGGCACGTAGTAACACATACCGGGCAGCATCCCACGCAGGTCACGCGGGGTTAGCATCTGCATCAAACGCCCGGCATCCGGCCCGCGCAATTCGACCTGCCGCTCAACCGAGACGTCCCAGACCTGCACCGCCGATTTCAGATGGTGGTAGTCTTCCTCTACGCTGCGGAACACCGTCGGCAGCAACATCCGGTTATACACCGTGTAGCTTTTGACCCCGGCGGCTTCGACACCGTCAGAGAAAGGCGTGCGGCGCACGCGGCGGGAGGGGGCAATCGTCGCCATGTTTTACTCCGGCATAAAGGCAAGATCCGAGCGCTCCGTCTCGTACCCGGCATCGGTCAGCATTGCGTGGATTTGACCACGGTGATGCGTCTGGTGGTTGAAAAAATGCGTGATGCACAGCGACTTTGGCTTTGTCATGGATTTCCCCGTCGTCGCAGACACCCACACCAAAGGCCCCACCAGATCGATATGCTTCACCTTGCTGGCCCATCTGACAATGCGCTCATCGGTGCGTAGACGGTCATCCAGAAGCGATTGCAGCGTGTCGTGCAAACCGGTGCTGTCTGGGATACCGCCCGGCGGGACCGGGCCATTGTCAAACCGCGCCATCCAGATCTGATCCCCCCAAAGGAGATGATTGGCGGTCTTGAACAGCGATCCGAAGAAGGCCCTACGGTTCTTCATCACCTCTTTCTCGGGCAGGCTTTTCAAGGCCGTGGTCACTGCTGTATTCTGCCACGCGTTGTAGCGCGCCATGGTTTGGCAGTACTCCGCCGTGATCATGGACCGGACCACTCAATCGGGCAAATCTCTGCCGATTTGCCGCCAAAATCCCAAACGCGGCCGTAGTCGCGAATTCGCGACCGCGTGCCCACAGCCGCAATAATATCCGGCCCCATCCAGTATTTGGAGTTGCTGACCATCACCGGATGCTCATCCGATTTACCGGCAATCATCTCAATCTCGCCCTGCAATTTGCGCCCTATATTGATCGACCGTTTCTTGCCGTCGCGCACGATCTCAACAGGCGCGCGTTCCGCCCCGATGATCTCGGAGACCAGCATGGTGAACAGCCCCGTCGTCCCGCCCGCCGAGCCGGAGAAGATCTTCAGGATACCATTATAGGCCTTTTGGGTGGCGCGTTCATCAACATAGGCCGCAACCTTCCAGTCGCCTTCGCCCATGCGTCCGGGGATATCAACCAGCAGGCCAATGTTCAGGCCCGACAGGTCCTCCCCCTCGAAATGGCCCTCATCAATCGCGACCGCCATCCAGGCGTGGCAATGGCCTTCCGTCGGCGGGTGCGCGCCCAGCGACACAACGCAGGGACAAAAAACGGTGCAAGAACAGTTCAAAAACAGCTCGCCCTTGATGCTCCAATCCGTGGGCTCCTTGCGGCGCCGGGTCGGGCTCATCCGGGCGTCAATCTTCTGCATCACCTGCAGTTTGTCAGACGGTTTGCGGTCCTTCTTGGCCATGTTCAAAGCCTCCCTGTTAAGCGATCACGCCGTATCCGGCGACCCCGAGGCCCGCCGCGATCAACGCGACGCCTGCAGGTTTTGTTACATATTGCCCCAATTGCGGGAGCTTTTCGACCACCATGAACAGCGTCGCGAGCCCCATCCACAACAAGCTCATCACGCCGCCGACAAATCCCAGCGCCATGAAGCCCCAGCAGCACCCTACGCAAAACGCGCCAAGGCCCAGGCCCATACGCAATCCGCCCGCAAAGCCGGTTTTCCAATGCCCCAGAAAATACATGCCGGGCGCATGGCACACGCCATGGCAAATCTCTTTGGCCCGCGTGAACTGAAACGCGCCCACGACGATCAAAAGCAGCCCCGCAAACCAAAGCGAATTCGATATCCCCAGATCATCAATAAAATCGGATGCCATCAATGCGATCTGCGCGCCCGCGATCAGCGCCGCAAAGCCCACCCAAACCACGAAATAGCCCAGCACTACGCCCAGCCAGCCCGCGCGCGTGCCGTTGGCGCTTTTCATCAAATCTTCATAAGCGCGCAGCGTCGGCACAAGCGTCGGCAACATCATCGCCGCCATCATGATCGCCCACATCGGGAACAGCGCGCCGAATGTCGTCATCTGCATCATCGGCATGTCGCCCATCGGGGCATCTGCGCCGTCTGTCATGGCGCTGCCCATTTGGCCGCCCATATTCGCGCCCGACATGCCGCCGCCCATGGACATCATGCCTTGCGGGCGCCCGATCCAGTCGACCCCCATCATTTGCGCCATCGAGAACATCACCCACCACGCAGCCAAAATCGCCGCGAAAAACGACAGCCATAAAATCGATCTGGTGATACCGGCCATGAGACCTCCCGACTCAAAACATCTGATTTTCATGTCAGATTTTCAAATGTCTTACAATTAAAATCGCGCATGCTATAACGCTGATATGAAAATCGATCCTGACTCCGGCAAAGACCTCAGCGCCCAGATCGCGCAAGCCATTCGCGACGCCATCATCTCGGGCCAGCTGCCCGTCGATGAACGCCTCCCGTCAGAGGCCGAACTGGCCGAACATTTCGACGTCTCCCGCCCCACCGTGCGCGAGGCGCTCAAACGCCTTGCCGCCCAAAGCCTGATCCGCACGCAGCGTGGGGCCACAGGCGGCGCTTTCGTCAACCGGCTCACCTTTGAAGACGCCTACGGGCAGCAAATCACCACCTCGACGCTGCTTTTGTCGATGAATTCCGTCAGTTTTGAAACCGCATGCGAAGCGCGCTATGCGTTGGAACGCGCCTGCGCGCCACTATCAGCCCAACGGCGTGAGGCCGATCACCTCGCCACGATGCGCGCCGAAATCCACCGCCAGTCCCAGCCGGGTCTCAGCGATGAGGCGTTTTGCGCCTCCGACGTCGCCTTCCACCGCGCGCTCGTCGACGGCGCGGGCAACCCGGTGTTGTCCTATCAGCTCGCAGGCGCCGTCGAGGCGATGCAGCCCTCCATGAACATGATCACCTTCACCGCCCGCTCCCGCGAGGCGATCATCGCGCTGCACACCCGCATCGCCGACGCGATTGAAGCGCATGACCCGGTCACAGCCGATGCCGCGCTTGCAAAGCTGCAAAGCTACACAGTAGATTTGGCACATGAAGTCGCCCAAGCGCGCGCCAAAAACAAAACCCGCGGCGCGGCGCAATAAACGCAAAAACAATTTTAGGTCGTTTTGTGAAAGCTCACTGCTTCGTCGTCGCCTGCGCCATGGCGCTCTTTCCTCCTGCCGCCATCGCCGACCCGCAAAGCGACGCCACATATATCGCCAGCCAAACCGTTACGCGCGACATCATGGAAGGCGCCATTCAAGCGCAACGCCCGCTTATCATTGGTGCCATCCAAAACGACATTGCTCAAAAGGGCATCAAACTGACCGACCCCGACCGGTTTTTCGATCTGTTTCTAGCCGAATTCATCACGGAGTTTACGCAATCCATGCAGGCGCAAACTGCGCCGATCTATCTTGATAAGTTTTCTGCGCAAGAACTCAGCGATATCACCGCCTTCTACAATACGCCATCGGGTCAGGCCTTGCTGAAACAAACACCAAAATTAATGTAGGCCAGCGCTCAACTTGGGGCGCAAGCTGGTCGCGACGCTGGTCTCAATGCCGGACCGCGCTTGGCCAAACGCATCCAAAACGAAGGCCTGATCGAGGTCGAAGACAAAGGTATGATGCAAAAGCTGCTCGACGCGCTGCGCTAGAAAGACCTCGCGCGTCCCAACACTTCATTGTTTCACAAATATTCCGGGGGACGGTGCGCAGCACCGGGGGCAGAGCCCCCACTTACCTCTCGCCCCTATCTCTCACCAAAATCCCACCATACCCCCGCCAAAATCCTCTTGTCCGCCCGCCCCGTTTCGCCCTAGCCTTGCGGCTGGAAAAATCACCGCAAAACAAACCGCTGGGAGCGCTGCAAATGAACCCTCTTACCAAACTCCTGGGCACTGCCGCCCTTGCCCTGAGCACCACGACCGCTTTCGCCGCCGACCCGGACCTGCTGGTCTTCGACTGGTCCGGCTATGAAGAAGACGGGTTTTTCATCAATTATGCCGCCAAATACGGCTCCGGCCCAACCTATGCTTTCTTCGGCGAGGAAGAAGAGGCTTTTCAAAAGCTGCGCTCCGGCTTCCGGGCTGACGTGGCCCACCCCTGTTCGCAGTCGGTCGATAAATGGATCCAGGCCGGCCTGATCGAGCCTTGGGACATCTCGGAGAATCCCCACCTACGCCACCTTGGCCGATCTCTATAAAAACGATCCGACCTTTGTGCGCGACGGCGAAGTTTATTTCATCCCCGCCGATCTGGGCATGACCGGGTTGATCTACAACACCGAAGAAATTACCGAAGACCAGGTCGCCTCGCTGCAAATCTTCGTCGATCCCGCCATGGCCGGGCGCACGTCGCTGCCCGACAATGTCGAAGACGCTTATGCGCTTGCCTATCTCGCGACCGGCGTTTCCGATTGGACCAAAGCGACCGAGCAAGACATGCAAGCCGCCTCCGCCTGGATGCGTCAGGCCCATGCGAACGCGCGCGCCTATTGGGCCGACGGCGCTGAGCTGGCGCAGCTGATGGCCACCGGCGAAGTGCTGGTCGCGTGGGGCTGGAACGAAACGCCTGTCCAAATGACTGGGGACGGCTACCCGATCGGTTTCCAGCGTGAAGCCGCTGAGGGGTCGTCTAGCTGGTTCTGCGGCTATGTGAACCTGGTTGATGGGCCCGGCTCCGAAGACAAGGCGCATGATTTTGTGGAAAGCTTCCTGAGCCAGGAAACAGCCGACTACATCGTCAATGAATGGGGCTACGGACATTCCAACACGGCTGCGATGGGCTCGTTTGGCACCGAGACATTGACCGAGGTCGGCCTAAACGACATCTCCGCCCCACAACTGGCCCAGCTGCCCATGGACAACGCGCTACGTGAAGCCATGATCAAGGAATTTGAGCGTATCAAAGCAGGCTTCTAGACCTTTCAAAAAATTCTGCTGCGGCCCGCTTTTCTTGGGCGGGCCGCCCGGCACCACATTAAGCGCTCTTTCTTACGTCTTCCGCGTTACAAACCAAAGCCCGCGCAGCCTCCAGACTCATGGGTTTTCCGAAATAAAATCCCTGCACCGATGCGCAGTTTTCTGATTTCAGAAAATTCAGCTCTTCCTCCACCTCGACACCTTCGGCCAGCACAGGGATGTGCAGTGCATCCCCCAGCAAAAGCGTCGAGCGGACAATCGCCGCACTTTGCGCATTCTTGTGCACATCGCGCACGAAGCTACGGTCTATTTTGATCTTGTCGAAAGGGAAGGCTTGCAAGGTCGCCAGCGATGAGTAGCCCGTCCCAAAATCATCCATCGCGATGCGGATGCCCATCCTTTTGAGTTCATGCATGACCTTCAACGTATTTTTCTGGTCATCAATGATGCTGGCCTCAGTCACCTCTAGTTCAAGACGCGCAGGAACCAACGCGCTTTCGATCAAAATGTCGGACACATGTTCAAGGAAAGACGGCTGTACAAGCTGCTGCGGGGCGACATTCACAGCGATGCTAAACGGCCGATCCCATGTGGCGGCTTCCAGACACGCGGTGCGCAAGACCCAAAGCCCGATCTCGCGGATCAAGCCGGTTTCTTCTGCAATCGGTATGAATTCACCGGGTGAGATCAAGCCTCGCTCTGGATGGTTCCACCGCAACAAAGCCTCGAAACCCACGGGAGAGAGCGAGTGGATATCATTTTGAAGCTGGTAGACCAGCTCTAGCTCTTCGTTGGCAATAGATTGCCTGAGGTCATTGACCAGCAAAAGACGATCTCGGCTCTGACGGTCCATTTCGTGATTGAAGAAACAGACTTTCTTGTCGCCACCGGACTTTGCGCGATACATCGCCAGATCAGAGCGGTGCAAAAGCTGTTCAACATCAACACCGTCTTCAAGGCTTGATGATACGCCAACACTCGCGCCAACAACGCAATCGCCTTGCTCTGAGGCAATGGGTTCGAGAATTTGAGCACGTAGTTTTTGTGCAAAAGCTTGCACCTCATCAATGCGCCGAAAGTTCGATTTGATGGCCACAAACTCGTCGCCACCAACGCGGGCGATGAATTCATCTGCGCCAATGACCGCGCTGAGCCGCGTCGCGATGGTCGTCAACACCAGATCACCGATCGCATGACCGTGAAGGTCATTCACCTCTTTGAACAGGTCTAGATCAATGGTCAGCACGGCCACCCGGGCGCTCGGCTGCTGCTCCAACATTTCAGAGAAGTCGGCAATTTTCTGTTTGAGCTTCAACCGGTTCGGAAGCCCTGTCAGGGGATCATGCAGCGCGGCGCTTCGCAGCATTTGATCCGTCTCTTGCTCCATCTCGGTTTCGATCAAAACGGAAGCAAGACCGATCAACAGCAATGCGCCTGTGACACCCAATACCAAGAAACCCAAGGTCGTATCAGAGATTGCTTTTGGTGGGACAATCACTCTTGGATCAAACTCCACCTCAATCGCGGCCATTCCGGTGAAGTGCATGCTGCAGATCGCAAGCACCATCAAACCTGCCCCCCAACGCCATGAATAGCCCGACCGCGCGTAGGTGATTACATGAAAGGCCGCGACACCGCCCAAAATACCGATGATTTTCGAAGCTGTGACCATCGACATATCCCACACAATCACCCCTGGGATCAGATAAGCCGACATGCCGACATAGTGCATAGTGCTGACGGTAAGGCCGAATAAGGCCCCGCCAGCCAGCTGTACCAAGCGGCGTTTTCCCAGAACTGCCAACGCAACGGCGACAGACATTCCGACCATGGCCACCAGTAGCGAGGCGGTTGTGGCGACAGGTTCATAGCCAGTGTCATAGACGGGATCATAGGCCAGCATGGCGATGAAATGCGTGGACCAGATCGTCGCGCCTGAAATCATCGCAGTTAGGAGAAGTTTGACGGTCTTCTGGTGCGATGTGGCCTGAATCGTCCGCGACAAAAGCTTGACCGACAGACCAGACCCCACAATGCAAACGAGCGCGGCTAGCAAGACCAGAACATGGTCATGGTCATAACTCAAACACTCGATAACGCGGTACATATGCGGGCCCCAAATATTGACCGCATCCCTCTAAATGCTCAATTGATAACAATTTCTATATTCAAACCAGCCGGGAATGGCAGATATGTCTCGAATTGTCGCAATTCCGGTAACCTTCGATAAATCACAGACAATCTGGCGGTCTGGGTCGGCAATCATTGAAACCCCTGGCGGCATTCCTTATATGTGGGTTGTCCTTCGGGACTATGGACATAAACGCGCTCGTAATAAGCGGATCGGACCCGGGGGCGGTACCCGGCGACTCCACCAACATCTCCTTCGTTTGGGGAGCATGGGGTCGAAATAGGATCGACGAACGTCTAAAGGGGTTAGCTTTGTCTCGGTGAGATACCACCGTTATCGGTTCATTTAAGCTAGTTGCAAACGACAACAAAGCTCCAATGGCGATGGCTGCGTAAGCAGTCGGAACTATTGAAATCTTAAGCCCTTAGGCCTAGCAGCTTAAGGCGGGGTTCGCAGGTACCTGGCAACAGAAACCTGCACTTTCCGCATCTTAGACGAAGCTGAACCGCGCGCGGTTTCCTCACACGTCAACTTACCAAAAATTTACGAAATGGGTTTAACGGATGGTCACGTGTCATTCGAAAGGCCACAACCAAGTGTCAAACGAAGAGTTCCTGCTCAACTGGTATCGCACCGTCTGGATCGACCGCGATTTCGAGCGTGGATCTAAAGCCTATACAAGCAACACCAAGACCGCCGTGGTCGCAGGTGACCTGTCCTTCAGCCCCAGCGATTACGAGACTTTGGTGCAATTCATGTGCCGCGATTTCGAACCTGATGAGATCGAGCTGTCGCATGTCGTCACCGCTGGTGAGGAAATCTCGGCCGTTGTCTCCATCAAGGGCAAATGCACAACAGATGACCAGGCCGCACGGCTGGATGTTCACGTGTACCGGCGCATCATTGATGGCAAATTCGTCGCCGCGCACTCCAGCGCCGACCATATGGGGTTCTATGAACGCATGGGTCAGTTGCCTGACGACATGATGGGCAGTTTGATGATGGGCGGCCGCTTTACCGACTAGCGCTCAAAGCGAAAATGCCTTGCTAAAGGCCCCGGCACCCAGCGCGCTGAACCGCACGATACGCGTGCCCTCGACACGCGTGGCCCAGCCCTGCGCATAGATATGATCCAAAATTCCGCGCCCCAGACGCCCCGCCAGATGCGACCGGCGCTCTGACCAATCCAGACATTCTCGGCACATCGGCGCGCGGCTTTTTGCATCGACCGCAACCCCCAAAGCCGTCATCTTTGCCTGACCCTTTGGCGTCAATTCCAAAGCGTCGGCTTTGATATGCAGAAAACCTTGCGCCATCAGCCCGTCAAACAACGCGACCCCCATGTCACCCGCCAGATGGTTGTAGCATACCCTCGCCTGTCGCAATTCCAGATCGCGCGGCCCGGTGCGGGTGCGCAACTGTCCACGTGCGGCGGCCACCCCCATCAACGCCTCCAGCACCTGCGCAACGTCCTCGCCGGTCAGTTTGAAATAGTGATGCCGTCCTTGCCGCGACCGGGTGATCAACCCGCCCTGCTCCAAGCTTTGCAAATGGCCGGAGGCCGTCTGCAACCGCACCCCCGCCTCCGCCGCCAATTCACCCGCCGTCAGGGCCTTGCCGCTCATCAAAGCCGCCAACATATTGGCGCGGCCCGGATCGCCAATCAGCGACGCAATCCGCGCGATGTCCGGTCCGTCTTTCATGGTGCTCTCCCACATAGTTCGACTTTCAGTGAACTGTGCCGGAAATCACGGCAAAAAGCAACGCGTACAGTTCGGCCCAGGCCGAACCTTCAACGACACTAAACACGGTACAACGCTCCAAAACCAAGGAGCACCGCCATGTTGACCTGCATCATCCGTTACCAGATCGCCCCGACAAAACGACCCCAATTTGTACAATATGCGCAAAACTGGGGTCAGGCGATCCCGCGCAACGGCGCCGAGCTGATCGGCTATTACGCCCCGCATGAAGGCTCCAGCACACTCGCCTATGGCCTCTACAACATCGCGTCTTTGGCAGATTACGAAGCCTACCGCGCCCGATTGGCCGCTGACCCTTTGGGCCGTGAAAACTATGAATTCGCAATGCGGGAGAAGTTTATCTTGCGCGAAGACCGCACCTTCCTGAAACTGGCCTCAACACCGCATGGAGAGCCCGCATGATCGCCGTAATGTTCGAAGTCACCCCCGAAAAAGGCCAAAAAGACAGCTACTTACAAATTGCCGCCCAGATGCGGCCGCTGTTGGAACAGGTGGACGGTTTCATCTCTGTCGAACGGTTCCAGTCCATCACTGATCCTGACAAGATGCTGTCCCTGTCCTATTTTCGCGATGAGGAAGCCCTGAAAAACTGGCGCACATTGGCCGAACACCGCGCCGCCCAGAAAGCCGGGCGCAGCGGGCTTTTCGCGGGCTATCGGTTGCGCATCGGCGCTGTGATCCGCGACTACGGCCTTGATGAACGCCGCGATCAGGCCCCCGACGACAGCAATATCGCCCATGGCTGCCCCTTCAAGGCGGACGCTTGACCTGGCTTGACGGGCCAAGCTTTCCTGCCGTATCAATGCCTTATGGGGTGACGCGAATACCCCGTGAGGCGCCAGCCCAAGTTTCGCATCCCACAAACTGACACACGGGGTGCATCCACATGGCAGGCTTTAACGAAATCTCTCCCACACAACTTATGCGGCTGCTCGGCACGCCGGACGCGCCAACATTGATCGACGTTTGCATCGATGATGACTTCAATGCCGATCCACGTCTTATCCCAACGGCACGTCGCTGCGCTCATGACAAGATCGCGACGTTAGCCGCTGAATTAAAACACAGAAACACCGTCATCATTTGCCAGAAAGGCAAAAAACTCAGCCATGGTGCGGCTGCAATTCTGCGCGCGCAAGGCATTAAAGCCGAAGCGCTTGAAGGCGGCAACTACGCATGGCGCGACGCAGGCCTGCCGCTGATCCCGGCGGCAAAAATTCCCAATCCAACCCTCTGGGTCACGCGGCACAGACCCAAAATTGACCGCATCGCCTGCCCATGGCTGATCCGCCGTTTCATCAGCCCAGAGGCACAATTCCTGTTTGCGCCGCCGGGCGATGTCATTGAAATAGCAGCGAAATTCGGCGCAACGCCTTTTGATATGCCGGACGGCCCGTGGTCGCATGACGGCGATCACTGCAGCTTCGATGCGTTGATCAAAGGCTTCGCGCTCGACATACCCGCGTTACAAACGCTCGCCACAGTAGTGCGCGCGGCTGACACGAACCGCCATGACCTTGCGCCCGAAGCGGCGGGGCTTTTGGCAATTTCGGTCGGCCTCAGCCGCGCCCATAAAGACGACAACGCGCAATTGGAGGCGGGTATGGCAATCTACGACGCGCTCTACCGTTGGGCGCGCGACGGCCAGAATGAAGGCCATTCTAGATGACCCTCTCCGAATTGACGGCCGTTTTCTGGCGGATCGGCCTGTTGTCCTTCGGCGGCCCCGCCGCGCAAATCGCCCTGATGCACAAAGAGCTGGTCGAAGACCGACCCTGGTTAACGGAGCAACAATACCTCCGCGCGCTCAGCTTTTGCATGCTGCTTCCGGGCCCGGAGGCGATGCAACTGGCCACCTATGCCGGATGGCGTTTGCGCGGCGTCACCGGGGGCCTGATTGCGGGGCTTTTATTCGTGTTGCCCGGCGCCGCAGTGATCCTCGCCCTCGCCCTGGGCTACGCCTATCTGGGCAACCTGCCCGTCATCCAAGCCCTGTTTCTGGGCATTAAAGCCGTCGTCGTCATCATCGTCATTGAGGCGCTTCTCAAAATTTCAAAACGCGCCCTAACCCGTTCGTATCATTGGGCTTTGGCCGCTATCGCCTTTGTCGCAATCTTCATTTTCTCGGTCCCGTTTCCTGTGATCATCCTCGCGGCAGGCCTGATCGGCGCTTGCTTACCGGGCGAGGCACCGACAGAGGCCAAAATCACCGTGCCGCTGTCGCGCACCCTGCGCACCGTCGCGATCTGGGCCACCATTTGGCTGGCCCCATTGGCCATAATCTATGCGCTCGACCCGGATTTCCTGGGCCCGCTCGGCGTGTTCTTCTCGAAACTTGCGATGGTCACATTCGGCGGGGCCTATGCGGTGCTGGCCTATATGACCCAAGCTGTGGTCGGCGATCTGGGCTGGCTGACAACGGTGGAAATGATGGACGCGCTGGGCTTGGCGGAAACCACGCCGGGGCCGCTGATCCTGGTCACTGAATTCGTCGGCATTCTCGCAGGGTTCCGCGAAGGCGGGCTGGCATTGGCGATCACCGCGGGCATCGTCACGCTTTGGGTGACCTTCGCGCCCTGCTTTTTATGGATTTTCGCAGGCGCGCCCTATATCGACTGGCTTTCAGGTCAGGCGCGGTTGGCTGCAGCGCTATCGGCAATCACGGCCTCCGTCGTGGGCGTCATTTTGAACCTCACCATCTGGTTTGCCCTGCATGTGTTTTTCACCGAACTGACAGCGCAGCCTTTGGGCTTTGGCACGGTCATCTGGCCGACCCTCAGCAGTCTGAACATACCCGCTGCGTTGATCGCTTTGATAATGGGCTATTTGCTGTTGATCCGAAAAATTCCGCTGATTTGGGGGCTCTGCATCGGCGCAATCTGCGGATTGGTGACATTGGCTGTGTGATCGCCTCTTCCCCTGCGCCCCGAATCCCGTATGTTTAGAGTAAAGCGGATCGGGGGACGCAGCAGCACATGACCGACACGATCGACTATGGGAAAAAGATGCACAATGCGATGCGCGCGCTCATCGCAGAGGTATTGCAAGACGTGGCGGATCACGGCCTGCCGGGCGAGCATCATTTCTTCATAACCTTTGACACCCAGCACCCCGATGTCGTGATGGCCGATTGGCTGTTCGACCGCTACCCCGACGAGATGACCATCGTCATCCAGCACTGGTATGACGCGCTGATCGTGGCCGAAGACGGTTTCCAGATCACTCTGAATTTTGGCGACAACCCCGAACCGCTCAGCGTGCCGTTCGACAGCCTACGCACCTTTGTCGACCCCTCTGTTGAATTCGGCCTGCGGTTTGAAACCCATCCGGGCGATCTGCATGAAGTGGTCGAGCTGCCCGAATTCGAGCCGGAGGAAGAGCCCGCCGCGCCTGAGACCGCCGCAGAAGAAAAGCCCGCCGAGGACGAAAAATCTGGCGACGTCGTCAGCCTCGACAGTTTTCGCAAGACCTGAACACCGCTGCGAGCGCTAACGTAGACGCCGCGCACCGGCGCCTTGTTGTCATGGCCCCGCCCGCCCCTTATAGCCAGTTGTGACCCGCAGACTTGCCAACAGGAAACATAAGATGAGCGATCAATTCCGCACCGAGACCGACAGCTTCGGCCCCTTGGAGGTCCCTGCCGACAAATACTGGGGCGCGCAAACGCAACGCTCCATCATGAATTTCCCCATCGGCTGGGAAAAGCAGCCAACCGCCATTGTGCGCGCCTTGGGCGTTATCAAGAAAGCCGCCGCGACCGTGAACACGGAATTTGGCGATCTCGGCGCCGATCTGGCCCCCGCCATCCAACAGGCCGCGCAAGAGGTCATTGACGGCAAGTTTGACGACAATTTCCCGCTGGTCGTCTGGCAAACTGGGTCGGGCACGCAAAGCAACATGAACTCGAACGAAGTCATCTCGAACCGCGCCATCGAAATTCTGGGCGGCGAAATGGGGTCCAAAACGCCCGTCCACCCGAATGATCACTGCAATATGGGGCAGTCATCCAACGACACCTTCCCGACCGCGATGCATGTCGCCATCGGCATGGTCGCCCGCGATACGTTGCTGCCGGGCCTACGCAAGCTTCAAGCCGCTTTGGCCGCCAAGTCGGAAGAGTTCAAAGATATCATCAAGATTGGTCGTACCCACACGCAGGACGCGACGCCTTTGACCTTGGGCCAGGAATTTGGCGGCTACGCCCATCAAATGACCAAAGCCATCGAACGGATCGAGGCCTGCCTGCCCGACATCTACGAGCTCGCCCAAGGCGGCACGGCTGTCGGCACCGGTCTGAATACACGCAAAGGCTTCGCCGAAAAAGTTGCAGCCGAAATCGCCGCGATCACCGACCTGCCCTTCGTGACCGCCCCCAACAAGTTCGAAGCGCTCGCCGCCCATGACGCGATGGTCATGTTCTCCGGCGCACTGAAAACGGCCGCCGCGTCCATGTTCAAGATCGCCAATGACATGCGCTTGCTGGGCTCCGGTCCCCGCTCCGGCCTTGGCGAATTGATCCTGCCGGAAAATGAGCCCGGATCGTCGATCATGCCCGGCAAGGTAAACCCCACGCAGGCCGAAGCGCTGACCATGGTCTGCGCCCATGTCATGGGCAACGACGCCGCCGTGGGATTTGCCGGCAGCCAAGGCCATTTTGAGCTGAACGTCTACAACCCAATGATGAGCTACAATGTCATCCAGTCCATGCAGCTTTTGGGCGATGCCGGGTCTTCCTTCACCGACAACATGGTCGTGGGCACACAAGCCAATGAGGAACGGATCGACAAGCTGATGAAGGAATCGCTGATGCTGGTCACGGCGCTCGCCCCCACCATCGGCTATGACAACGCCACCAAGGTCGCCAAAACCGCGCACAAGAACGGCACCACGTTGAAGGAAGAAGCGATTGCGCTGGGCCTCGTTGATGCCGAAACCTTCGACCGCGTCGTCCGGCCAGAGGACATGATCGGGCCAAAATGAAACCGGTCAATCTGAACCAAATCAGAAAACAAAAAGCGCGGGCTGACAAAAAAGCCCGTGCCGATGAAAACGCGGTAAAGTTTGGGCGCACAAAGGCGCAAAAAACGCTCGAAGACGCGCAGAAACAGCACAACCTGTCCCACCTCGACGCCCATAAACGCGACACATGAGCAAGCCGAAGAAACGCTCCCTTACGCTCAAAGGGCACCGCACCAGCGTGTCACTGGAAGATGCGTTCTGGGCAGAATTCCGGCGCATCGCGGCAGAACAATCACGTCCGATCAATGACTTGGCGTCTGAGATTGATGCGGCTCGCGATCCTGACATTGGCCTCGCCTCGGCGATCCGGCTCTATATTCTAAACCGTCTCACCGGCGGGGCCGTCAGGTAGCACGATCCGCTTCCCAATCAGCCAAATCCCAGCCATCCAGAACGTCAGCCCAAGCGACGTCAGCAGCCACAAGAACATCGACGTGAACATGCGCCGCTCAAACAGCACATCGATCACAATCGCCCGGCCACCGTCGCGCAACGCGACAAAAACCGGCTGATCCATGCGCACCCGTCCGCGCCAAGTGCCGCGCGCCGGTTCCATGATCTGCACTGCGCCAGCGGCATCGCGAAACGCCACTTTTGGCACGCGCACAGCGTCGCGTTGATCGGGCAAACGGTAGCTACGTATATCGACCACCAACCCCGGCATCTGCGCCCCGTGCGAAGTTACCCGCCATAGGATCCGGTCCGCATTGCCGAAGCCCACAAGCGAAATGCCCACTGCGATGACAACAGCGATCACCGACCAACCGGGCCGCTCCGGCGCAGTCATGATCTGCGACAGCCGCTTCATGCTGCGCGCCTTTCAAGCGCTAACCATATCCCGTCTTTCGCCCGCACCGTCAGCTGCGCCTCTGGCACAGGCACGTGACCGCCCGGCGCAAACCGAAAGGCGCGCACCAGCATTGACAGCAACAGCGGCCCTTCGAACATCGCAAACCCCGCTCCGGGGCACACTCTTGCGCCCGTAGAGAACGGAATAAACGCATCGCGCGCGCAGCTCTTGCCGTTCTCCGTCGTCCACCGCCCCGGATCAAACCCGTCCGGGTTCTCCCAAAGCCGTTCCTGCCTGTGCAAATGCCAGGGCGAGATCACGATCATCGCGCCTTTCTTAACCTCCCGATCTCGAAAGTTCTCCGGGCAGGATGCTTGCCGCACCATCATCGGCACCGGCGGATACAGCCTCAGCGCCTCGCGAAACACATCCCGGCTGACCCGCAATTTCGAGACGACCGAAACATCATTGTCATCCGCCAAAGCGAGAGCTTCAGCAGCGACCTTTTCCTGCCAATCGGGATGCGTGGCCAACAAGTAAAGCGCCCATGACAGAGCCGCAGCACTCGTCTCATGCCCCGCCAAAAAGAAGATCGCGACCTGATCAACCATTTCCTCAGGCGTGAACCGCTCCCCCGTTTCCGGATCCGGCGTCGTCATGATCTTGGTCGCCAAGTCATCCGGCGCCGTCCCGTCCACAATCTCCGCCATCCGCCGTGCAACCAGATCCGAAATCAGCTCGCGTATCGCCCGCGCATTGTCCCGTGTGCCCGGTCGAAAAAAGCGTGGTGCCCAGGCTGGGACGGGCAGAAACGCCGCCAAATTCAGGATCGGTTGCGCACGTTGATAGGCGCGAAACCGGGTAAACACATCAGACGCCGTCGCATCTTCAATCGGGATCGAAAACAGCGTGCGGAAGATCACATCCGCAGCAGCAAAACTGGCCGCTTCTTCGATCTCAACGCGCCCCGGTTCAAGCCGCGCGACGCAGGCCTGCCCCGCCGCCCACATCGCCGGAAACGTGTCGCGCAATCGCCCGCCTTCAAACGCCGGGTCAATGATCCGCCGCTGCCGTTTCCACGTCTCGCCATTGGTCACAAAAACCGAATTGCCCAAGAGCGGCCGCAGTCCTTCGCTGACCCGGTCCGATTTGGGGAAATCATCGGGCCGCGCATTCAAAACCTCACGGATCAGCGTGGGTTGATTGATCAGAAAACTCCGGAAAAACGGCGTCCGAAACTCCGCCATCCAGGCGCGATACAGTTTCGCGGGTTGCGCCGACAAAATATCGCGTCGAAACAGCCGCAGGTATCGCAGAAACGACACCCTCTCGGGGCGTGCGGCAGGCTTGGGCGGCATCATCTTACGCGGCCATCGACACGTGGGGCGACACAGCCGCCTCTATCCGCGATGCGGATGCTTTGCGCGCGCCATACCGCGCCGCAAGCGTCATCGGACCGGCTGTGATCTGAAAGTAATCATAGTCCTTGGGTCGATCAAACGCGCATAGATACTGAAAATGAAGTCGGAAAAAACGCCACCGAAGCGCCTTCCATCTTTCCGGGCTTAAGCTTTGCGTGAAGGCGGCAGAGAACACTAAAGGCCAGCGTTTTGTCTCAGGCGCAACACCGCTGACAGCCACCGGATCACAAAGCGCAAACGCGCACCCATCCCCGGGCGCGGTCACATCAATCCATGTCAGGCCATCACAGGTCGACAGGAAATGAAGGTCGCGCCGTAACCTACTGGCTTCAGGCAGGAAAGAGACCATAGGAACGACCTGCCCCAGCGACAAAAAAGACAGTTCTGCCCCGGTTTTTTGCCCCGTACCACTGCGGATCACATCCGCCAAAACGGACACTGCCAGATGCGCGCCCGACGAATGGCCAACGACCAAAACCTCGTCTACATCGCCCTGCAAAGCCGCCGCGATTGCCTGTGAAAATTCGCCCATCCGTGCCTCCAGATCAGGCGGGTTTGCGCCCCGCCAGCGGGCTGAAAACGCGTAGTCATGCATCAGGTAATGGGCAAAAAACTTGTTGTCGCGCGCCTTGAAAAACCGCAGCAACCCGTAGCTGACACCGGCCCAGATAAACGCGCGCAGTGCAGCGCCCAAACCGCCCTCAACCGGGATGAGGGAGGCTGCAATCCCCGCCAACAAAACAGCAATCGCCAGCTGCACCAACAGCATTACCACAGGGTAAAACGCCGCCAAAACCGGCCCCTTGCGCAACCCTGTCAACCGCCATAGTGCGCCGGTGCTGATGTAAATCCAAGCGGTGCGCAGCAACTGCCAATAGGTCTGAAAAACGCCTCTTTCCATGCTGTTCTGAACGATGTCGGACCAGACCAGAACCTCAATTTCCGTCGCAACCGTGGCGCCGTCCATCTGCGCCGTGACATGCCACCCAAAAGGTCCGGGCCCCGATTTAGGCTGCTGGGATATCTCATAACCACTGATCGCCGCCTGCGCCGCGCTTTCGGTGCGGTAAAGCTCCCGGTAGCGGCGCGGCGGGAACGGGTCGTAGCCGGGGATGTAGAACACCCGCCGCCGTCTCACCCCAGTTTTGTCCTGCGCGCTCGCCATATTGGCGAGACTATAGGCATGATTTGGCAAAAGTAAGGTAAATTGCCGCGTGGACTTGCGCCCAATCGCCACCTAAATGGAGCATATGGAGATCGCACACACACTCGACGCCACCGGGCTGCTTTGCCCGCTTCCCGTTCTCAAGGCACGCAAGCGGCTCGAAAGCCTCACGTCCGGTCAGGTTTTGCAGGTCATTGCGGACGATCCCGCGGCGATCATCGACGTGCCACATTTCTGCGCGGAGGCCGGCCATGAACTAGCGGGCCAATCTGAGGATGGTGCCGTCCAGACCTACCTGATCCGCAAGGGCTAGGCTATTCAGCCGCCTGTTTGGCCGCGATCTGATTGAGCATCGCCAGCAATTCTTCGCGCCGCTTTGAGGCCGCACGCTCATTGGCTTCCTTCACAGGGCCAAATCCACGAATTTGCAAAGGCAATTCCGCCAAGGCAATCGCCGCCTCAGCATTGGTCGCGGTCATCATGCGCTGCAAATCAGCCTCATATTGCTTGATCAAAGCGCGTTCCATCTTGCGTTCCGCCGTATATCCAAACGGATCAAACGGCGTGCCCCGCAGGAGTTTCAACTTGGCCAAAATCCGGAAATTGCGCGCCATCGACGCACCGTATTCCTTTTTGACAGGCCGCCCATTCGCCCCGGTCTTTGAAAGCATCGGCGGGGCCAAATGGTAAGTCAGTTTCAGCTCCCCATCAAAGGCCTCCTGCGCCTTTGCCTCAGTGTCCATATGCAGGCGCGCAACCTCATATTCATCCTTGTAAGACAAGAGCTTATGGTAGCCTTTTGCCACGGCCTCCCGCAGTGCGGAGTCTTCAATCCGGTCCAGTGCCTTGCGGTAGCGCTTGGCCAACCGCTTGCCCTGATAGGCCACCAAATGATCGGCGCGCAGCGCGATTTTTTCGCCCAAGGACGCAGGCAAATGCACGACCGTTTCTTCCAGATATTTCGCGGCCTCCGCCGGGTACAGAACCGCCCAACGCCCCAATTCAAACGCGCGCAGATTGCGCTCAGGCGCGGCACCGTTCAGCCGGATCGCTTGGTTGATTGCCGCCAAGCCCACCGGGATCAGCCCGCGCTGCCAAGCCGCGCCGAAGATCATCATGTTGGAGAAAATGGAATCGCCCATCAGCACCTTGGCCAGATCGGACGCGTCAAACAGGTCCAGGCGGTCGCGCAGTTTCGCTTCAAGAGAGACCCGCAAACTATCGGAAGGCAACGAAAATTCGGTATCACGGGTGAAATCGCCCGTGATAATCTCATGCGCGTTTACCACAGCGCCCGAGACGCCCGGCTTCATCAAACCCAGCGTCTTCGCCCCCGCGCTGACCACCAGGTCGCCACCAATCAAAGCGTCTGCCTCACCCGTGGCCACGCGGATCGCGGAAATATCTTCGGGCCGGTTCGCCAACCTGCAATGGATATGCACCGCGCCGCCTTTTTGCGCCAGGCCCGCCATCTCGATCATGCCCGCGCCTTTGCCGTCGATATGGGCGGCCATCGATAGCACGGCACCAATCGTCACAACCCCGGTCCCGCCGACGCCGGTGATGATGACATTATGCGTACCTTTGATCTGCGCCATCTCGGGTTCTGGCAGGTCCGGCAGCTCCAGATCAACGGCTTCCCGCTTTTTCGGTGTCGCGCCTTGCACCGTCACGAAGGAGGGGCAAAACCCGTTCACGCAGCTGAAATCCTTGTTGCAGCTCGACTGGTCAATCGCGCGTTTTCGGCCCAGCTCTGTCTCCACCGGCACGATGGAAACGCAATTTGATTGCACGCCGCAGTCGCCGCAGCCCTCGCAGACATCGGTGTTGATGAACACACGTTTATCCGGGTCCGGGAACAGCCCGCGCTTGCGACGACGACGTTTCTCAGCCGCGCAGGTTTGAACATAAACAATGGCCGTCACACCTTTGATATCGCGCAATCTTTCCTGAACAGACTGCAGCTCCGCACGTTCATGCATCGCGATGCCTTTGGGGAAGCTTGCCGCATCGACATCTTCCTTCTCATCGTACACCACGACGACCTCGCGGCACCCCATCGCCTGCAATTCGCCTGCGATTTGTGGCGCGTCCAATGCACCTTCATTGCTCTGCCCACCGGTCATCGCAACCGCGTCATTGTAGAGCACTTTGTAGGTGATATTCGTCTCAGCCGCGATTGCCGCGCGGATCGCCAATGTGCCCGAATGGTTGTAGGTCCCGTCACCGATATTCTGGAACACGTGGTCACGAGTCGAAAACGGCGCCTCACCGATCCAATTCGCGCCCTCGCCGCCCATCTGGGTAGAACCGATCGTTTCCCGATCCATCCATTGCACCATGTAGTGACAGCCGATCCCGGCATAGGCGCGGGAGCCTTCGGGAACCTTGGTGGACGAATTATGCGGGCAGCCAGAACAAAAATACGGCAGCCGCGCCGCGATGTCCTGCGCGTTGTCAGACCGGCGCGCCTCATCCAGCATTGCCAGCCCGGCCTCAATCCGGTCGGTACGACGGCCCTCTTCGATCAGAATGTTGCCAAGCTTTTCGGCGATATCAATCGGGTCGAGCGCGTATCGTGTCGGGAACAATTCCAACCTGCGGCCATTTTCCCAGCTATCGCCCTTGTGCCAGCCATAGACGCGCCGACCGCCCCGGTCGTCAAAAATCGCCTCCTTGACCTGCACCTCAATCAGCTTGCGCTTCTCTTCCACGACGATGATCAGGTCGAGCCCCTCGGCCCAATCATGGAACGTATCAACATCCAGCGGCCAGACCTGCCCAACCTTGTAGGTGGTGATGCCCAGACGCTCGGCTTCATCCGCGTCAATACCCAGCAACGACAGCGCATGTACCAGATCAAGCCAATTTTTCCCGGCGGCGACAAAGCCAATTTTTGCGCCGGGTTTACCCCAAACGCGTTTGTCCATTTTATTCGCCTTTGCAAAGGCTTCCGCGGCGAACCTCTTGTAATTGATCATCCGCGTTTCTTGCGCGACCGGCGTGTCGATCAGCCGCACACCAAGCCCACCCTCAGGCATCGCAAAGTCAGGCGTCACAAACGTCATCCGGTCCGGGCGTCCATCCACCACAGATGTCGCCTCCACCGTATCTTTCATGGTTTTCAGCCCGACCCAGACGCCCGCAAACCGCGATAGCTCCCAAGCATAAAGCCCGTAATCCAGGATCTCCTGCACACCGGCGGGCGAGACGATAGGCATATACGCATCCACCATCGCCCAGTCTGATTGATGCAATGTGGTTGAGCTTTCGCCCGTGTGATCGTCCCCCATTGCCATGATGACCCCACCATTGGCAGACGTGCCCGCCATATTGGCGTGCCGCATCACGTCGCCGGAACGATCCACCCCCGGCCCTTTGCCATACCAAAGTCCAAAGACGCCGTCATAGCGTCCTTCGCCGCGCAGCTCTGCCTGTTGCGCGCCCCAAAGGGCGGTTGCAGCCAGGTCTTCATTCAATCCGGGTTGAAAGGTGATTTGCGCGGGCTCTAGCAGCTTGGCAGCGCGGCTCATTTGTTGGTCAACGGCCCCAAGCGGCGATCCGCGATAACCGGTCACAAGCCCTGCCGTGTTCAGCCCAGCCGCCGCATCCCGCGCCCGCTGCATCAGGACCAACCTAACCAAAGCTTGGGTGCCGTTCATCAATACCGGGGACTTTTCCAAATCAAACCGGTCGTTAAGCGAAATCTGTTCGACTGCCATCCGGGGCCTCCCAACCTTGAACGAGCTTAGCACAAAGCATAGGTCATATTTGCTGACCTACAAATAAATAATTGTGATGCCCCACGTGAATAAATGCTGCACTTGATCCGACGACGCGATATGACCCTTAAGACATCATTTAAGGTAAAGTTGTTCTCCTATGGACTGGGACAAGCTCAGAATATTTCACGCTGTCGCCGATGCGGGCTCACTGACCCACGCAGGCGACACGTTGCATTTGTCGCAATCTGCGGTCTCGCGTCAGGTGCGCGCCCTAGAGGAATCGCTGAACACCATCCTGTTCCACCGCCATGCGCGCGGACTGATTCTCACCGAACAGGGCGAGCTGTTGTTTGACGCGACCCGCTCTATCACCAAGCGGCTCGACGCGGCATCCGCGCGCATCCGTGACAGCGAAGAAGAAGTCTTCGGCGAGCTGCGCGTCACCACCACCATCGGGTTCGGCACGCTCTGGCTGGCTCCGCGCCTCTCAAAGCTGTTCGAAACCTTCCCGGAGCTGAACATCGACCTGATGCTTGATGAACGCGTTCTGGACCTGCCAATGCGCGAGGCTGACGTCGCCATCCGCATGAAGGAACCCAGCCAGGCCGATCTGGTGCGCAAGAAGCTGATGAACGTCACCATGCAGCTGTTCGCGGCGCCAGCCTATCTGGAACAGCACGGCACGCCCGAAACCATTGAAGACCTGCGTGACCACCGGCTGATTTGCCAAAATACTCGGTCCGAGCAGGTCAGCGCCGGTGCAATGCTGGTGCGCGAAATTCTCAGCCATGACCTGCCAAACATGCTGACCGTGAACAATTACTTCGGTTGTCTACAGGCCGTGCATCACAATCTAGGGGTGGGTGTTTTGCCCAATTACGTGGCTTTGGACGAGCCAAACCTGATCCGGGTGCTGCCGGATGTCGAATCGAATGATGTGCCCGTTTTCCTCGCCTACCCAGAGGAATTGCGGCACTCAAAGCGCATTTCGGCCTTTCGGGATTTCGTCCTGAGCGAAATCAATTTGCAACGAAAGAAGGCGCAATCGGGCGCAACCGCCTGAAATTGTTGCGCTATGCAAACTCCGCATAGCGGCTATGTGCAAAATTTGGGCGATAATTCTTGAAACGGTACCTGTCAGGGCATAAATCAAATCTCGAAGGCGGCAGAGCCGCTTTCACCTCCCTGTTGGACTTTGGCCGAGCTTTTCGCTCGGCCTTTTTTTGGTCTCTGGCGGCGCGCCCTGCGGGTCACTCTCATGATCCCAGGGCTAGCGGCGACGCTGCTGCCCAGTGTAGCAAAATGGTTTGAAAAACAACGCATTGCCGAAACAGATAAGATCGTGGCAACAGCAACTCTGCCCGGCGGCTATGCTGTATGGCGCGTCTCCGCACTGTTGGTGACGACCCTTCTGATCTGCCTCGCATTCAACAACCTTTTCGGGTTCTTTTGGGTCGCAGCCTTCGCGCTGGTTGAGGCTTATGATCGGCGCACCTGTTTCGAACTGACACGCCGGCGCACGGTCTCAGGCTACTACAAGGCCCAATTTCTGTTTGCGGCGACGCTAATCACCTTCCGATCAATGGTGGTCTATTTGTGGTTCTACGACCATCCCAGCTCGGCCTATCTGGCGCTTGTTGTGATGCTGGTGGCGACCCGTTCCTCGTCGGCCTCACTACATGATCTGATGAGCCGCCTGTTGATGAGCGCCTCGGCCGATATGGCCGTCTTGCTGTTTCTAGGCGTGCAATTCGCGTGGTACAGCCCAGACGTTCAGGACGGCGCTTATGTCGGCATCGCGCTGTTTGGGTTGGTGGTCTACTACGTGATCTCTACCGTTCAATCGATTGAGAAAATCCGCAGCATCGAACGGCTTGAGGTCAAAACCCGACAAGCGCAGAAAATGGAAGCCGTAGGCCGTCTCACCGGCGGGGTGGCGCATGATTTCAACAATATTCTGACCGTGATCATCGGAAATATTGATCTCGCGAAGGAAACGCACCCCAACCAGGACACGGACGATCTGCTCACCAAAACTCGCGAGGCCGCAACCCGCGCCGCCGAATTGACCTCGCAGCTACTGGCCTTTTCGCGCCAATCGCCACTGGTCCTGCGCGAGCATGATGTGACACAAATCCTACAAAGCTCGATCAACATGGCCAAGCGGCTGTTGCCGCCCAATATCGAAATTGACCACAAGCCGACGCCAAGCATTTGGAAGATAGAAACCGATAGGCTGCAGCTTGAAACAGCCATTTTGAACCTTGTCCTCAATGCGCGCGATGCAATGCCCCAGGGCGGCACCATCTCCATCAAAGCGCAAAACCTGCTGATAAATAGCACCACCCCCGACCTCCCCAATGGCCCCTATATTGAACTGTCCATCACCGACGAAGGCTACGGCATTCCCGCCAAATTGCTGGCCCAGGTCGCAGAGCCGTTCTTTACAACCAAGCCCGTCGGCAAGGGCTCCGGTTTGGGGCTGTCGATGGTGAAAGGCTTCGCCGAACAAACCGGCGGCAAGATTGACATTCAAAGCGTCCCCGACCGGTTCACAACCGTGACGCTGATCCTGCCCGCAACCGGTGAGATCAGCTCTTTCCCCGCCGCCGACACTGGCATATGAAGCCCGGGATACTGGCTGCCACAAAGGTTGGGGAAACGACCACATGACTGAACCTGCTTTGACCGATGACCTGATCGCCGCGCACGGGCTCAGCCCTGACGAATATGCAAGCGTGCTGGAGATTATCGGCCGGGAGCCCACATTCACCGAGCTTGGCATTTTCTCCGCCATGTGGAACGAGCACTGCTCTTACAAATCCTCTAAGAAATGGCTGCGCACCCTGCCCACCGAAGGCCCGCAGGTCATTTGCGGCCCCGGCGAAAACGCAGGCGTCGTCGATATTGGCGACGGCCAAGCCGTTGTCTTCAAAATGGAAAGCCACAACCACCCAAGCTATATCGAGCCCTATCAAGGCGCTGCCACCGGTGTTGGCGGCATCCTGCGTGATGTCTTCACCATGGGCGCGCGCCCTGTGGCCGCGATGAATTCGCTCAGCTTTGGTGAGCCGTCGCATCCCAAAACCAAATCACTTGTCTCTGGTGTCGTTGCTGGTGTCGGCGGGTACGGCAATTGCTTTGGCGTCCCCACAGTCGGGGGCGAGGTGCGCTTCCATTCCGCTTATAACGGCAACTGTCTGGTCAATGCCTTCGCCGCCGGTTTGGCCGATGCGGACAAGATTTTCTACTCCGCCGCCTCCGGCATCGGCATGCCAGTCGTCTATCTGGGCGCCAAGACGGGCCGCGACGGTGTCGGCGGTGCCACCATGGCCTCCGCTGAATTTGACGACACAATCGAAGACAAACGCCCCACCGTGCAAGTCGGCGACCCCTTCACCGAAAAGCGCCTGATGGAAGCCACGCTAGAGCTGATGCAAACCGGCGCGGTGATTTCAATTCAGGATATGGGCGCCGCTGGGCTGACCTGTTCCGCCGTCGAAATGGGCGACAAGGGCGGCTTGGGCGTCAAGCTGAACCTTGAAGACGTGCCCCAGCGCGAAGAAAACATGACCGCCTATGAGATGATGCTCTCAGAATCCCAAGAACGCATGTTGATGGTTCTCAAGCCAGAACTAGAGGCCGAGGCGCGCGCCGTCTTCGTCAAATGGGATCTCGACTTTGCCATCGTTGGCGAAACAATGGCCGAAGATCGTTTCTTGATCATGCACAATGGTGAGGTGAAGGCCGACCTGCCATTGTCAAAGCTGTCCTCTACAGCCCCCGAATATGACCGCCCTTGGGTGGAAACACCTGCAGCCGCGCCTTTGGCGGACAAGATCGCAATTGACCCGATCGAAGGTTTGCATGCGCTGATCAGCTCCCCCAACTACGCGCGCAAGCACTGGGTTTGGGAACAATATGACAGTCAGGTCATGGCCGACACGATGGCCACACCCGGCGCAGGCTCCGGCATCATCCGGGTGCATGGCACCAACAAAGCGCTCGCATTTACCTCCGACGTGACCCCGCGCTACGTCAAAGCCAACCCGTTCGAAGGCGGCAAACAGGCCGTGGCCGAAGCCTACCGAAACCTGACAGCGTCAGGCGCCAAGCCATTGGCCACCACAGATAATATGAATTTCGGGAACCCCGAAAAGCCTGAAATCATGGGCCAGTTCGTCGGCGCAATCAAAGGCATCGGCGCCGCGGTTGAAGCGCTGGACATGCCCATCGTGTCGGGCAACGTGTCGCTCTACAATGAAACCGACGGCACCGGCATCCTGCCGACCCCCACCATCGGCGCGGTCGGCCTGATTGACGACGCCAGCACCGTCATCGCCGGTCACGCGCAAGACGGCTATGTCGCGCTGCTATTAGGCAACGCTGGCAAGCATCTCGGCCAATCCGCCCTGCTGAAAGAGGCGTTCGGGCGCGAAGATGGCGACGCACCCGCCGTCGATCTGGCAACGGAAAAAGCCCATGGCGATTTCATCCGCGCCAATGCAGCGCTGATCGATTGCTGCACCGACCTCGCCGATGGGGGGCTTGCGCTCGCCGCGTTTGAGATGGCCGACGCCGCAGGTCTTGGCGTCACGCTGGACGCCAGCGACACCGATACGCTCTTTGGCGAAGATCAGGCCCGCTACCTCATCGCCTGCACGCCAGACCATGCGGAAGCGCTGTTGGCCAAAGCGGGCGACCTACCGCTCGCTCAAATCGGCACTTTCGGCGGCAACGCGGTCACATTCGGCACCGCCAAAGCGCCCCTCGCCCAGCTCAGCGCCACCTACCGCTCAAGCTTTGCGGATGCGGTTGCCTAGATTGACCAAGCGCCCTTGCCACGCCCCCGACCGCTTCCTAGGTTAAGAAAAACAAAGGACGACACCTAAATGGCCATGACCCCGCAAGAGATCGAGGACCTGATCCGCACCGCCTTCCCCGACGCCACGATCCAGATCGAGGGCGCAGATGGGGTGCATTTTTCGGGCGTGGTCATCGATGAAAGCTTCCGCGGCATGAACCGCGTCCAGCAACAACGCGCCGTAATGGCGACCCTCAAAGCCAAGGTCGATAGCGGCGAATTGCACGCGCTGGGCCTGACAACCAAAGCTCCGGAGTAGCAAACATGACCGACGCAACCGCGCAGATTAAAGACAAGGTTACCAACACCGATGTGGTGCTCTTCATGAAGGGCACGAAGGAGATGCCACAATGCGGGTTCTCCTCAAAAGTAGCGGGTGTGCTGAACTATATCGGCGTCGACTACGCAGATGTGAACGTGCTGGCCGATGACGCGATCCGTTCCGGCATCAAGGAGTTCTCCGACTGGCCCACGATCCCGCAGCTCTACGTCAAAGGCGAATTCATCGGCGGCTGCGACATCATCACCGAGATGACCCTGTCGGGCGAGCTGGACACGTTGTTTGAGGAAAACGGCGTCGCCTTTAACAAAGAAGCCGCCGACACGATCAGAGAGCATAATTCTTAATAACGTTCAAAAATCCCCGAATTTTTGAACGCGTGCGACCAAGCGTATGGCAAAGCCATGCGCCGGGAGGCACCCGGTAGCTACCCGACACAAAAAAGCCCGCTCAATCAGAGCGGGCTTTTCTCATTCTATCTCAATTACTTCAGGACAGAAGCTCACGCACTTTTGCGGCCGTATCTTTCGCCGTAATCCCGAAATGTTCATACAGCTCCCCGGCCGGTGCGGATGCGCCAAAGCCCTCCATGCCCACAAAGCCCGCCTTGTTGCGGTTGCCGCGCTCGCCCAGCAGCCATTGATCCCAGCCAAACTGAACGGCCGCCTCGATGGCCACGCGCACGGGCCCCGCTGGCAGCACCTTGCGGCGGTAGCTTTCTTCCTGCGCCGCGAACAGCTCCCAACACGGCATGGAGACAACCCGCGTCCCAATCCCGTCCGCTTCCAATAAGGCCTTCGCCTCCATTGCAATCGCCACTTCGGACCCGGTCGCCATCAAGATCGCCTGACGCTTATTCTCGGCCTCGGCCAGGACATAGGCACCCTTCGACACTTCGTTGCGGGTCGTGTGGGTCAGGCGCAACGTCGGCAGCCCCTGACGCGACAGTGCCAGCACCGATGGCGTCTTGTCAGAGGTCAACGCGACCTCCCATGCCTCAGCCGTTTCAACCGCGTCCGCCGGGCGGAACACGTTCATATTCGGTGTCGCGCGTAACATAGCCAGATGTTCCACTGGCTGGTGTGTCGGGCCGTCTTCGCCCAGCCCGATACTGTCATGCGTCATGACATAGGTCACCGGCACGCCCATCAGCGCGGACAGGCGCATCGCGCCGCGTGCATAATCGGTAAAGCACATGAATGTCCCGCCGTAAGGCTTTGATCCGCCATGCAAAGCCAGCCCGTTCATGGCCGATGCCATGCCATGTTCACGGATGCCGTAATACATGTAGCGGCCCTTGCGATTTTCCGGGCTGAAAACGCCCATATCGCTGGTCAGGGTGTTGTTGGAGCCCGTCAAATCAGCCGATCCGCCAAAGGTTTCCGGCATGATCGGGTTGATGACTTCCAATGCCATTTCCGACGCTTTGCGCGTCGCCACTTTCGGCGCGGCTTCCGACAATTGCTTCTTCAACGCTTTGATCGTGGCTGACAGCTTGCGCGGCGCTTCCCCGGCCTGCCCACGTGCGAAGCGGGCTTGCTTGTTGGCCGACACGCTCTCAAGACGCGCTTCCCACGCGTCGCGGTCTGCCGCGCCGCGCGATCCGATGGCTTCCCACGCGGATTTCACATCTGCGGGGATCACGAAGGGGCCGTGCTCCCAGCCGTAAACCTTGCGGGTATCCGCGATCAGCTCATCGCTGGTCAGCGCGCCGTGGCCTTTCGATGTGTCCTGCGCGGATGAGCCCAGAGCGATATGCGTTTTGCACGCGATCATCGACGGTTTGCCGGTCTTCTTGGCCTTGGTCAGGGCGGCGTCAATCGCATCCGGGTCATGCCCGTCGATTTCCTGCACATGCCAGCCCGACGCCTTGAAGCGCATCACCTGATCGGTCTTGTCCGAAAGCTCAACCGTGCCGTCGA
Organism: Litoreibacter sp. JB4-2; assembly: GCF_055693445.1. Taxonomy (NCBI): domain Bacteria; kingdom Pseudomonadati; phylum Pseudomonadota; class Alphaproteobacteria; order Rhodobacterales; family Roseobacteraceae; genus Litoreibacter; species Litoreibacter sp. JB4-2. The sequence goes on along the minus strand of NZ_CM146334.1, from coordinate 184,215 downwards.
TGGTGATGTTGTTATTGTCCCACAGCACGATCAGCTTGCTCAGCTCATGCTTACCCGCGATGCCAATCGCCTCTTGGCTGACGCCTTCCATCAGGCAGCCGTCGCCCGCGATCACATAGGTGTAGTGATCGACCAGCTTCTTGCCATAGGTCGCGCGCTGCACCTCTTCCGCCAAAGCGAAGCCCACGGAATTCGCAATGCCCTGCCCCAACGGCCCGGTCGTCGTCTCAATGCCGGTGGCGTGGCCATATTCCGGGTGACCTGCCGTTATCGCGCCCAGTTGGCGGAAGTTTTTGACCTGCTCCAGTGTCATGTCGGCGTAGCCCGTCAGGTGCAGCAACGAATAGATCAGCATTGATCCGTGACCGGCAGACAGGATGAACCGGTCGCGGTCAGGCCAGTTTGGCGCGGAGGCGTCAAATTTCAGGTGCTTTTCGAACAAGACCGTGGCGACATCCGCCATGCCCATCGGCATCCCCGAATGGCCCGAATTGGCGGCGGCGACAGCGTCCAAAGTCAACACGCGGATCGCGCAGGCCTTTTTCCAATGTTCGGGATGGTTCTGTTGAAGGCTGGCAATATCCACGGCGACGGTCCCCCTAAGGCCTGTATTTTGGTTGCCGCCGTGATAACAGCGTGACGGCGGAGTTCAAGCAGAACGGGCAGTTCGCCGCGCAAGACGTTTGATTCCGGCGACAAATTCCGTAACCTGCGTAAAAATTGACCCGGCGAAGCGCCGCTTTGCGATTCGAGCATGCGCGCCACACGACGGGTTCTGGGGTTTAAGAAGGGGCTAAGATGTCAGACATTTCCGAGTTGGAGAACCGGATCACCGCAGCGTTGGACCGGATTGCGTGGTCGGTGGAAAACCAACCCTCAGAGGCACCGGCTGCACTTGTCGAACAACCCGCTGCAAGCGGCCCAGACGATGCCGAACTTCTTGAAGAGCTTGAGATTGAGCGCGCAACAAATGCCCGCCTTGTGGCCTCGCGCGAGAAGCATGTCTCCCGTATCGAACGGCTCGAAACCCGCGTGCTGCGCATGACCGACCGGCTGCAAAATGCCGAGATGGAGAATAAGCGCCTAGAGGCCGTCGTAGCCGCGCTCAGCGAAAACAACACCGCCCTGCGCGAAGCAAATGCCTCCACCACCCCCGCCGGTGAGACGATCAATGCGGGCATGGCCGCCCAGCTCGAAAACCTGACCGCGCTGCGCAAGCAAGACCTTGCCGATTTTGACGACATTCTGGCCGAGCTGGCCCCACTCGTGAAGGAGGCTTAAGCCATGCCCGAAGTAAATATCGACATTGGCGGCCGCACCTTTCAGGTGGCCTGCCAGACCGGCGAAGAACATTTCCTGCAATCCGCCGCCAAGCTTCTCGACAATGAGGCCAGCGTCCTATCCGAACAGATCGGCCGCATGCCCGAGACGCGGATGCTGCTGATGGCGGGCCTCATGCTGGCCGACAAAACCGCCGGTCTGGAAGAAGAACTCCGCGCCGCCGAGGCCCGGATCGAGGCGCAAACCAAAGAGCTGACCAAGATGAAGTCAGCCGCCCCCGAACAGGTTGAGGTCGCCGTGATCCCGCCCCATGTCACCGACACAATGGCCGAAATCGCAGCCCGCGCGGAAGCTTTGGCCGACAGCATGGAAGCCAAAGCGGGGTAGTCCGACTCACTCCGGCCCGCCTGGAAACAGTTACCGCTAACACCCGAAACTGCGTTTTCGCATAGCATACAAACCCGGCATGTTAACGCTATCATGCTGTCATATAACGATAATTTTCCTTCCCGGACCCGGCGCACCGCTGTATACCTCGCCGCAGGGGCACCAGCCGGGCGTAGGAGTTAACGGGTTATGACAACAACAGTCGCAATTAACGGGTTTGGTCGCATTGGCCGCTGCACATTGGCACATATCGCGCAAAGCGGGCGCAATGACGTCCAAGTCGTCGCCATCAACGCCACCGGCCCGATCGAAACCAACGCCCACTTGCTGAAATATGACAGCGTACATGGCCGCTTCCCCGGCGAGGTCCGGGTAGAAGGCGATACGATGGATCTGGGCCGCGGCCCGATGAAGGTGTTCTCAACCTATAACCCCGAGGATCTGGATTGGGACGGCATCGACGTCGTCATGGAATGCACCGGCAAGTTCAACTCCAAGGAGCAGTCGCAGGTTCATATCGAACGCGGCGCAAAGCGGGTGCTGATCTCCGCCCCGGGCAAGAATGTCGACAAGACCATCGTCTACGGGGTGAACCACCGTGATCTGCTGCCAGAGCATGGCGTCGTCTCCAACGGGTCCTGCACCACGAACTGCCTCGCGCCACTCGCCAAGGTCTTGAATGACGCTATCGGGATTGAACGCGGCATCATGACCACGATCCACAGCTACACCGGCGACCAGCCCACGCTGGACCGTCGCCACGATGATCTCTACCGCGCGCGTGCCGCTGCAATGGCGATGATCCCAACCTCCACCGGGGCCGCCAAAGCCATCAGCCAGGTCCTGCCAGAACTCGAAGGCAAGCTCGACGGCACCGCGATGCGCGTGCCCACGCCGAACGTTTCCTGTGTCGATCTGACATTTGAGGCCAGCAAGGATGTCACCGTCAACGACGTGAACGAAATCGTTAAAGAAGCCGCCGCCGGTCATATGGGCGCGGTGCTCAGCTACGACCCGGAACCCAAAGTCTCCATCGACTTCAACCATACCAATTTCAGCTCAATCTTCGCCCCTGATCAGACAAAGGTTGTCGGCGGGCGCACGGTTCGGGTATTGGCGTGGTACGACAATGAATGGGGCTTCTCCTGCCGCATGGCCGACGTGGCCTCTGCAATGGGACGCCTCTAAGCTTTTAAAGCCTGAGGCCACATGACCAACAAAATCGCGATTGCTTTGGGCGTGGTCATTCTGGCGGTCATCCTATTGGATGCGTTGGTTTACGGCTGGGATCTGCACATATTCCTCGGGCGCAAACTCATCGACCTCATCGAATATCTCGCCTTCTGGCGTTAGCAGTAGCTCTGGCGCGACCAACGGCCTACCGGCCGCGCGGATAATAACAGGCGCGTCTTCCAGCAATTCAAGCACCGCTTCCGGCTCTGGCGCCCCCTCAAACGCAGGTTCAGGCGCACCCCGCCGACGGCCCAGCCAGACCGCTAGAATGATACCGGTGTACAGCGTGAACAAATACGCCGGATATGCCAGCAGCACCCAGTCGAACTTTCCCACCGAAAACGCTGCGCAGATTGACGCCGCAAGTGCCATGACCCAGGTGCTTAGCGTTTCCGTTTCCGGTTTCAGGTAGGCTTTGTGTACCGTCACAACGCCGCCCAGCAGGCTGATCGTGATCGACAGCGCAAGCGCGTAGATCGCGTTGTCGGTATAGTACCACGCCACCAAGCCCAGCGTCGCAAGCAACAAGACCGCCCGGTTCTTGGGGTTCAGATAGGCCCCCTCCCCGCGCCGGATCGACAACAGACAAATCAGGATAGTGCCGCCAACCTGCACGCCAACAAACCACAAAGACTCGGTCGCTCCTTCGGCGATTTGTGAGAAAAAGGCGATTGATCCCAGAACAGACCAGATCAACCAGGACGCTCGAGCCGGTTGGGTGCGCCCACGTATGGTGTCAAAAATATAGGGCAGGAAGCACATCAGGCTCAGCACGCCTGAGAGAATACCAAAAGCCGTAAGCGCGCCCGCGCTCCAAGGCTGCATCAACTGTTCAAACATTCACTTCCCCAGCACATCGAGGCACTCTTATGATGCCTTCATGCGTCAGGACTATTCACGCCGCGCTAACGTTTCGTCAGCGCACCGTGAAACAGATGTAAAAAGAGTGACGTTGGGTCAATTAATTTCCCATTTGCTGAATTCGAATGCAGCCAGGAAAAGCGCGGCGGGTCACACGAACCCGCACCTGCCCCTGTTGACCTTTGGTCGAAAATATCTTTGTTAGCGGTAACGGCGGGCAAAAACTGCCCCATCCAATTCAATCAGGAGATCTCAATGACCGTAAAAGTCGCCATTAACGGGTTTGGTCGCATCGGACGTAACGTGTTGCGCGCCATCATCGAATCCGGCCGCACCGATATCGATGTCATCGCGATCAACGATCTGGGCCCGGTCGAGACCAACGCCCATTTGCTGCAATATGATTCTGTTCATGGCCGTTTCCCGCAAGAGGTCGTCGTCAAAGGCGACACAATCGACGTAGGCCGTGGCCCCATCGCTGTCACAGCGATCCGTAACCCCGCCGATCTGCCTTGGGCGGATGTTGATATCGTTCTGGAATGTACCGGCATCTTCACCAGCAAAGACGCCTGTCAGGCGCATCTGGAAAACGGCTCGTCGCGCGTTCTGATCTCGGCGCCCGGCAAAGACGCCGACAAAACAATCGTTTATGGCGTCAACCATGACAGCCTGACCGCCGAAGACCTGATCGTGTCCAACGCGTCCTGCACCACCAACTGCCTGTCCCCTGTCGCCAAAGTGTTGAACGACACAGTCGGCATCGAAAAAGGGTTCATGACGACGATCCACAGCTATACAGGCGACCAGCCGACGCTCGATACGATGCACAAAGACCTCTACCGTGCGCGTGCCGCCGCTTTGTCGATGATCCCAACCTCAACCGGGGCTGCCAAAGCCGTGGGTCTGGTCCTGCCGGAACTGAACGGCAAGCTCGACGGCGTCGCGATCCGCGTGCCAACCCCCAATGTCTCCGTTGTCGACATGACATTTGAATCCAAGGAAGCCACCTCCGTTGAGGCCATCAACGACGCGATCCGTGGCGCCGCTGAAGGGTCCCTGAAAGGCATTCTGGCCTATACCGAGAAAAAGCTGGTCTCCTGCGACTTCAACCACGACCCGCATTCCTCCATCTTTGCCGCTGATCAGACCAAGGTGATGGACGGCAAAATGGTCCGCATTCTCAGCTGGTACGACAATGAATGGGGCTTCTCGAACCGCATGGCAGATACGGCTGTCGCGATGGGAAAATTGATTTAACAGCTGGTTAAAATTTTTGGAATTCCATTCCAATTCATAAGCTTATAGGAATCCCCGCATGCGGGGATTTCGCATTTTTGGACCTTTGGAGCGTGAAATATGAGCTGGAAAACCCTTGATGACATGGAAATCAACGGCAAAACCGTCCTGATCCGGGTCGATATCAACGTCCCCGTCGAGGACGGAAAAGTCACCGATGACACCCGAATCCAGCGGATCGTCCCCACCGTTCAAGAGGTCATCAAAAAAGGCGGCACCCCGGTCCTGATGGCCCATTTTGGCCGCCCCAAAGGCCAGGTCGTCCCAGAGATGTCCCTCGCCCAGATTGTCCCCGCCGTCGAAAAATGCCTCGGCCAGCCAGTGACTTTTATCGCCGGAAATTACGGCGCCGCGGTCGCCGATCTTGAAACGGGTCAGATCGCACTCCTGGAAAACCTCCGCTTCAACCCCGGTGAAGAAAAGAACGACGAAGGCTTCGCCCAGCGCATCGCCTCGCTCGGCGGTATCTACGTCAACGACGCCTTCTCCGCCGCTCACCGTGCCCATGCCTCGACCGAAGCAATCGCACGCCTCCTCCCCAGCTGCGCCGGACGTCTCATGCAGGCCGAACTCAGCGCGCTGGAAGCCGCCCTCGGCACCCCCAAGCGCCCCGTCGTCGCCGTCGTGGGCGGCGCGAAAGTGTCCACCAAGCTGGACTTGCTCGGCAACCTCGTCGAAAAAACCGACCACCTCGTGATCGGCGGCGGCATGGCCAACACCTTCCTCGCCGCCATGGGCATCGACGTCGGCAAATCGCTGGCCGAACACGATATGACCGACACCGCGACCCAGATCATGGAGAAAGCCAAGACCGTCGGCTGCACCATCCACCTGCCCAGCGACGTGGTCGTCGCCCGCGACTTCAAAGCCCATGCGGAGAACGAAACCGTCCCAGCCAATGAATGCCCCGGTGACGCGATGATCCTCGACGCGGGCCCAGCGACCGTTAGAACGCTAGAAGGCGTTTTCGATCAATGCGAGACGCTGATCTGGAACGGCCCGCTCGGCGCGTTCGAAATCCCTCCCTTCGACATGGCCACCAACGCCGCCGCAGCGAAAGCGGCCGCGTTGACCAAAGCTGGCAATCTGATCTCCGTCGCAGGCGGCGGCGACACCGTTGCGGCCCTCAACGTCAGCGGCGCGGCGCAAGATTTCACCTATATCTCAACCGCCGGCGGCGCGTTTCTGGAGTGGATGGAAGGCAAAACCTTGCCTGGCGTTGCCGCGCTACAAGCATAAAGATTTGTCACAGGTGGCGTGGAAACACTGAATTTCCTCTCCCTGTTAGCGCCACCATAATTGCATCAACGCCGCCGCTCCCCTAGACCGGCGGCAACTGCGCCCCGCTGCGCATCAACAGTTTAAGGTGTTTTAGATCATGCCCAATCAAGCCCAGCTCGACCAAATCGTAAATGGACCAGGCTTTATCGCCGCTTTGGATCAATCGGGCGGCTCAACGCCAAAGGCGCTGAAGCTCTACGGGATTGAGGAAGACGCCTATAGTTCTGAAAACGAGATGTATGACCTGATCCACGAGATGCGGTCGCGCATCGCTTTGGCGCCGGAATTTACCGGCGAGAAAGTGATCGGCGCCATCCTGTTCGAAAAGACAATGGATCGCGAAATGGGCGGCAAGCCGTCTGGGCACTATCTTTGGGAAGACAGCAAGGTCGTACCATTTCTGAAAGTCGACAAAGGCTTGGAAGATGAAGTTGACGGTGCAAAACTGATGAAACCTATCGCAGGTCTTGATGATCTGCTGAAACGTGCCGTTCAAGCGCAGATGTTTGGCACGAAGATGCGGTCCGTCGTGGAAGCGGCAAACAAGGCCGGGATCGCGGCCAATGTGGCGCAGCAGTTTGAGATTGGGCGCCAAATCCTAAGCCATGGTCTGGTTCCAATCCTGGAGCCTGAGATCAACATCAACATGGACAACAAGGCCGATGCTGAAGCGATGTTGCTGGACGAAATTGGGGCGCATCTGGATACGTTGAAGCCCGGCGAAGACATCATGCTGAAGCTAACCCTGCCCGAGAACGCGAACCAGTATAAACCGCTGGTCGATCATGACCGCGTATTGCGCGTTGTGGCCTTGTCGGGCGGATACTCACGCGATGAAGCGAATGCGCGGTTGGCCAAGAATGCCGGCGTGATTGCCAGTTTCTCACGCGCGCTGACGGAAGGGCTTTCGGCCGGTCAAGACGATGCCGCATTCCGCGCACAACTGGCCGGGACAATCGATAGCATCTACCAAGCATCGATCGCGGGCTAAATCGTATCGGGCCAATCAACGCAGGGCTGAGCGCAAAAAACCGCTCAGCCCAAACGATTAGGACGAAAAGCTCACAAAAGGGATTCACAAAGCGAATCACCTGTTCTATGATTCTCTCAAGCCGCAACAAAAGACGGCATCTGAGGTGAATTTTTACATGTCCCGCTCCAGCAGAACATTCGGTTTAACGACACTGGCTATTGGCACAGTGCTGTTCTGTGCAGGTGGGTATTTTACCTTCGCTGCAGTTCAGGGCGATTACGGTATCTTCCGACGCGTACAAGTCGAGGCAGAGATCAATCAGTTGCGTCTGGAGCTGGACAGCCTTGAGACCCAAGTCGCCGAAATGCGCAACAAGACACGGCGGCTGTCCGACGGCTTTCTTGATCTCGACTTGCTGGATGTGCAAGCCCGCGAAATTCTCGGCTTGATGCGCGCCGACGAGATTATTATCCGCTAACACCCCTCTTCCGTTCGGTGCTTTCCGCAAGGGCAAGCTATGCGGATCGCGCATAGCAGGTCCAAAAAAACTGGACGTGCATTCTAGCCCATGCTCTGATAATATATAGTTTAACATTAAACTACTTTTGGAACACCGGGAGGAAGACGCACAGTGGCTGCCAGAAAACCTGCGAAGAAACCGAACGTATCGAAGGAAGAACTCCTTCAATATTATAAAGACATGCTTTTGATCCGCCGATTTGAAGAAAAAGCGGGCCAGCTTTATGGGATGGGGCTGATCGGCGGTTTTTGTCACCTCTACATTGGACAAGAGGCAGTTGTTGTGGGCCTTGAGGCTGCCGCGAAAGAAGGCGACAAACGCATCACTTCCTACCGCGACCACGGACATATGTTAGCCTGCGGGATGGATCCCAAGGGCGTCATGGCCGAACTGACGGGCCGCGCAGGCGGATATTCCAAAGGCAAGGGCGGCTCCATGCACATGTTCTCGAAAGAGAAGCATTTCTATGGCGGCCACGGCATCGTCGCAGCGCAGGTGCCATTGGGTGCGGGTCTGGCTTTTTCAGACAAGTATAAAGGCAATGACAACGTCACATTCACCTATTTCGGTGACGGCGCCGCCAACCAAGGCCAAGTCTATGAGGCCTACAACATGGCCGAGATTTGGAGCCTGCCAGTCGTTTTTGTGATTGAGAACAACCAATATGCGATGGGCACATCGACCAAGCGCTCTACGCATTCGCCGTCTTATTGGGAACGCGGTGCAGCCTACGGTATTGAGGGCGAAGAGGTCGACGGCATGGATGTGCTGGCCGTAAAAGCTGCAGGCGAGAAAGCGGTCGCCCACTGCCGCGCGGGCAAAGGGCCCTATATCTTGGAAATCAAAACCTATCGCTACCGCGGACATTCCATGTCTGACCCGGCCAAATACCGGACGCGCGAAGAAGTACAGAAAATGCGCGACGAGCGCGACGCGATTGAACAGGTCCGCGACATCCTCTTGACCGGCAAACACGCCACTGAGGACGACCTGAAATCCATCGACAAAGATATCAAAGCGATCGTCAATGAGGCCGCCGAATTCTCGAAAGAGAGCCCGGAGCCCGCTTTGGAAGAACTTTGGACAGATATTTATATGGAAGCGGAGGCTTAATCATGGCGACCGAAATACTGATGCCCGCCCTTTCGCCGACCATGGAAGAAGGCACTTTGGCGAAATGGCTGGTCAAGGAAGGCGACACCGTCTCTTCCGGCGATATTCTGGCCGAGATCGAAACCGACAAAGCGACGATGGAATTCGAAGCAGTCGACGAAGGTGTGATTGGCAAAATTCTAGTGGCCGAAGGGTCTGAAGGCGTGGCCGTGAACACAGCGATTGCTGTGTTGGTTGAAGACGGCGAAAGCGTCGATGACATCGCGGCCCCTGCACCCGCAGTAGCTGAGGCCGCACCGTCCGACGCCCCTGCCCCCGCCGTTGCAGCAGCGCCCGTCGAGATTGTGACACCCAAGGAGATGGACATCCCCGAAGGCACCGAGATGAAGCCAACAACGGTGCGTGAAGCCCTGCGCGATGCCATGGCAGAAGAAATGCGCAGCACCGAAGAGGTTTTCCTGATGGGCGAGGAAGTCGCCGAATATCAGGGCGCCTACAAGATCTCGCAAGGTTTGTTGGATGAGTTCGGTGAGAAACGCGTCATCGACACACCGATTACAGAGCACGGCTTTGCCGGGATCGGTGTTGGTGCGGCCTTTGGCGGTTTGAAACCAATTGTCGAGTTCATGACGTTTAACTTCGCCATGCAAGCAATTGATCATCTTATTAACTCAGCCGCCAAGACGCTTTACATGTCGGGTGGTCAGATGGGCGCGCCCATCGTTTTCCGTGGTCCTAACGGCGCCGCAGCGCGCGTCGGTGCACAACACAGCCACGATTACGCAACATGGTACAGCCAGATCCCCGGCCTGAAGGTTGCAATGCCCTATTCAGCCGCTGACGCGAAGGGTTTGCTGAAAAGCGCGATCCGTGACCCAAACCCCGTGATCTTCCTGGAAAACGAAATCCTCTACGGCCAAAGCTTCGACGTGCCGCAGCTGGACGACTACACAGTACCCTTCGGCAAAGCCAAGATCTGGCGCGAGGGCAGCGACGTGACCATCGTCAGCTTCGGAATCGGGATGAAATATGCATTGGAAGCCGCAGATGAGCTGGCCAAAGATGGTATCTCAGCAGAGGTCATTGACCTGCGCACCCTGCGCCCGATGGACCTGCCAACGGTCATCGAAAGCGTCAAGAAGACCAACCGCTGCGTCACCGTTGAGGAAGGCTTCCCGGTCTGCTCCATCGGCAGCTATCTCAGCTCACGCATTATGATTGAGGCGTTTGATTACCTCGACGCGCCCGTTTTGAACTGCACAGGCAAGGACGTGCCGATGCCTTACGCCGCCAACCTCGAAAAGCTTGCGCTGACGACGACCAAAGAGGTCATCGACGCCGTCAAAGCTGTCACATACCGCTAAGGAGAGCCGGACATGCCTATAGAAATTCTCATGCCCGCCCTCTCGCCTACGATGGAAGAGGGCACTTTGGCCAAATGGTTGGTCAAGGAAGGCGATACAGTCAGCTCGGGCGACGTCATGGCCGAGATCGAAACCGATAAAGCGACAATGGAATTTGAAGCCGTCGACGAAGGAATCGTTGGCAAAATTCTGGTTCCAGAGGGCTCAGAAGGCGTGGCTGTCAATGCCCCAATCGCTGTGCTTTTGGAAGATGGCGAAAGCGCCGACGATATTGGCGCGGCCTCATCCGCACCCACGCCGGAGGCGCCAAAAACGTCCGACGCGGCCGCTGAGGTGTCGGCGCCAGCCGCCGCCGAAAAGGCCGCCCCCCGGCCACGGCGCAAGATGGGACCCGCGTCTTCGCCTCACCTTTGGCACGCCGCATCGCCGCTGACAAAGGCCTTGACCTCAACGCAATCAAAGGCTCGGGACCTAAAGGGCGTATCGTGAAGGCCGATGTCGAAAACGCGCAACCTGGCGCAAAACCAGCGGCCGCTCCTGCTGCTGCGAAACCTGCAGCCGCGGCACCAACTCTCGCCACAGGCCCATCGACCGACGCTGTGCTCAAAACCTATGCGGACCGGGAGTATGAAGAAGTCTCCCTCGACGGCATGCGCAAAACCATTGCCGCGCGCCTGACTGAGGCCAAGCAATCTGTACCGCATTTCTACCTGCGCCGCGATATCGAGCTTGACGCGTTGCTGAAATTCCGCAGCCAGCTCAACAAATCGCTCGAAAGTCGGGGCGTCAAATTGTCGGTCAATGACTTCATCATCAAGGCCTGTGCGCTTGCGCTGCAACAGGTACCCGATGCCAATGCTGTCTGGGCCGGTGACCGCGTTCTGTCACTGAAACCATCTGACGTAGCTGTGGCCGTGGCAATCGAAGGCGGCCTCTTTACACCAGTGTTGAAAGACGCTGAAATGAAGTCTCTTTCCGCTTTGTCAGCGGAGATGAAAGACCTCGCCACACGTGCCCGCGACCGCAAACTCGCGCCGCATGAATATGTCGGCGGCAGCTTTGCGATTTCTAACTTGGGCATGTTCGGCATCGACAATTTCGACGCCATCATCAACCCACCCCACGCAGCTATCCTAGCCGTGGGCGCAGGCGCTAAGAAACCCGTTGTCGGCGAAGATGGTGAGATCAAGGTGGCCACCGTCATGTCCACAACGCTCAGTGTTGATCACCGCGTCATCGACGGCGCACTCGGGGCGAACCTGCTCAATGCGATCAAAGACAACCTGGAAAACCCGGTCATGATGTTGGCTTAACCCCATCTAAAACACAAAAAAACGGCCGCTGCACAACTGCAGCGGCCGCTTTCGTTTGGTATCAAAAAGTCTTAAATCTCGCCTGACAGCAACTGATCCATTGTAATCGACGGCTGGGAACAGCCCGCCTCGCCCACAATTTTCGCAGGCACGCCAGCGACGGTCTTCATCGGCGGTACAGGCTCCAAAACAACTGAGCCCGCCGCGACACGTGAACAGTGACCGACAGTTATATTGCCCAAGACCTTAGCGCCCGCACCGATCAAGACGCCATTCTCGATCTTTGGATGACGATCATCATCTTCCTTGCCGGTCCCGCCAAGCGTCACCGAATGCAACATCGAAACGTTGTCGCCAACCACTGCCGTCTCACCAATCACAATGGAATGGGCGTGGTCGATCATGATGCCTTTTCCGATGGTCGCCGCAGGATGAACATCGATGCCAAACACCTCGCTCACCCGCATTTGCACGAAATAAGACAGGTCCCGCCGCCCTTGCTCCCACAGCCAATGCCCGACCCGGTAAGCTTGAATAGCCTGAAATCCTTTGAAGTAGAGCAAAGGCTGCAAGAACCGATGGCAGGCAGGGTCACGTTCAAAAACAGCAACGATATCAGCACGCGCCGCTTCACCTAATGTGGGATCACTCGCATAGGCCTCATCTGCGATCTCGCGCAAAATTTGTTCGGACATCTCCGCCGATGCCAGCTTTTGCGACATACGGAAAGATAGCGCACGTTCCAGCGATTTATGGTGCAGGACTGTCCCGTGGATCATGCCACCCAGAAGCGGCTCCTGCGTTATAGCATCGCGCGCCTCGCGGCAAATGCGCTGCCAAACCGGATCAATCTCTGCAAGTTTTGCTCTGATTTGTGTCATGATGCGCTCCTTAACTCTGGGCCTTGATTACACCAGATGGGGCGTGATCGCCAAGTTGAAAGGCGGCAACGCGCAAAAAGGTGAAAACTCCGCCGAACTAAATCAACTCGCCTCTGGCAAATCAAAGCGCATCAAGTTGATGCAAAGCCGTATTGTACCCCCAGAAAAGTCACCGCCATTGGCTGACAAGCGCAACGCCGTGTCCGAATAGTATGTAAGCGGCTGACCTGTGAGGCCACGCAACCAAGCACCTGTGCCAGTTCCAAGTCCCGACCCGTAGCGATCTTCAAATCCAGCAACGCCAAGCGACCAATCGCTCAAACTCCCTGTAACTTCCGACAACACACGCCCCGTCACTCCCCAAACGCAACTCTGTTCGGGAATGATCACCGAAGTCTCTTCCTCTGCGCTTCCGCCGGCCAAAACATAGTCGATCTCAATGATCTCACACCGCATGGCTGCTCCGGACGGAGCTTGAGCCAAGACATTTGCGCGCCATTCTGAGCCGTCAAAGCTTAAGCGAGCAGCCTCATCCATAACCCAAATACGCCAGCCAACGACAGGCGACAGAAAATGCCATCCCCCATTAATGAAGCAAGCGATCTCCCCATCAGCGCCAAGCCACGCATCTGTGCCGCCATCGGCGACAACATAGGTATCGGCCTCTGCTGGCGCAGATGGGGGCGTTGCCAAGCCACGCGACAGTGCCGAGATTTGGACAGTCGCATCGATCCGTGCGAGCGCCTCATTCACCGTGACATGTTTTTGCGCCTGCGAAGGTGCTATGAGCGGAAGTTTCAGGTTGGTGGTCTCAGACATGGATCGTTTTCCTTACAATTGGGCCGGGGCCAAAGCTCTGTGAAATTTGGGCGACTTGCACATCAAACGGGACAATCGCGCCGTCAGCGGCAGCGTCCGACGCGGCATAGCTCCACACCGGACTCGCAACATCTTCCTCGCGCAGCACGACATCATTCTTGGTGACACGGACGCGGTAGCTTTCGACATCCTCGCCCAGCGGAACGTCAACAGACACCCAGCTATCGCCATCCAGCCGCGTGCGTCTGATCCAATTGAAATCCCAACCAATAGCGTTGCGCTGAAACCTGAGATGCACCGGCGCGTAGGGCCGCAAGCCAATCCCCGAAAACGCTTCGACATAGTACCGGTAGGACGGGTCATCATAGGGTCGCAAATCCGGGCCGATCAAAAAGTGCCGGTCCAGATCACGTTGAGCAAGCTCCTGCGAAATTTGTGCAGGAGCACCGTTCAGAAAAACGATCCGCGAGTTCACAGGCCAGCTGTCAGGCATCACGCCATCTGTGCCGGCCTGACCACGCAGCAAATCGGACAACTCATAGGTGTCAGGCGCTACAAGCTCGGCGCGGGCGAACTGAAACACCTCCCACCGGTCATTGCTGCCGTCGCCAATTGCAGCCGCATTCGCGCCCGCCAAAACGCGCGCACGGCTTACGGAACTCAGTGCGCCGCTTTGAAGCTTGACGCGCAACTGGCGGCCATTCGACCACAGCCCAGATTTTGCAGCCGGTAAAATGGTCTCGCTCACACCGAGGATGGAGGGGCGATCAACAAGAATATTGACCTGATAGTCACTGTCATCGATTGAACTCAAAATCGCAGCCGAGCCTGGCCAAGGGTCGGCAGAAACTGCTACATGCGGCGCATGCGGAACCTCTTCACCAGTCAAAAGCGGTAAATCCAGAAACTGGGCTGTAATTGGCAAAGGTACGTTGAAAGCCCGGTATTCCGGTAGCGTCTCGCTCGCCTCGCTGGGGTCGTAGACCTGTTTTTCAACCCGGGTCGCCTCCAACATACGCGCGCCGCTGTCTTCTACACGGTCCACGCGGTAAGCTGTTTCAACGCCATCAGGGGCAGGAAGCACAACCATATCCCCCGCCGCAATCTCGCTGCGTGACGGCGGCACAGCAACACGCACCGTATCGCGCGCAATCCGCGCCTCGGAAAGCCAACGTTCCGCGATCCCGCGCGCCTCGGATGCCGTAAGGCTTAGTGGCAGTTCGTTTTGCGTGCTGGTAAGGCTCGATTGATCTGGGAACTGGGCAGCGGCGACATGGTTCTCAAACGCCCCCTCACCTGCTGTATAACTCAATCGTACCTCGCCAACTGTATCAGCCAACGGCGCACGCGTCGTTTCAATCACCGGTTCGCTTCCATCTGCAAACACAAAATCTGTCTCATCCAGAGCATGCGTGGGCGCTACATCACGATTTCGAAACACAAGCGCACCGCCGATCTCGACGGCGTCAAAAGCATAGGCCACCATTAGGTTCTGTAGCGATGCCCGCGCGGCTTCATTGTCAGTCAATGTATAGCCGCGCACGATCCCATTCAGGCCGCTGACATCGTAGTCCCGCAAACCTGACATTTCGCACAGCTCGGCCACCACGCCCGCAAGCGATTGCGTGGCACTACGCCCGGTCAACCAATGTCCCGTCAGGTAGTTCGCACCATCGCTCCAAACAGAACCATTGTTTGGGAAATCCGGCCACGGACGTGCGTCCCAAGCCCAAACATGGGTCTTGGAGACATCCAACATCGCCGCGCCATAGACGCTCGATACCGGATTGTTTTCAAGCGCTGCAAAATGCTCTTCATAGGCGCGCAGGAACTGAAACTGAACAAAGTCATCGCGTCGCCCAGTCGAATAGTGTGGCAAAGCACTCTCACTCGACTTCGGGTCCAAAAACTTGTTGGGTTGGTTCGGGCCTTTATCAATGGCGGCGCACCCCAGCTCGTCCACCCAGGCCGCATCAAATTGCGGCCCACGCAGCCCTTCGGGGCTGGAGGCCGAGTGGCATTCCGCAATCGCGCCATTGGGCCAGACCAACCGCCTGCGCGTCGCCTGCCACTCCGGCTTTCGGTCCGGCGGTGAACACGCCATGATCCCGCTATCGCCAAAGATCATGACGTTGCGAACCTGATCAAAGGTTTCGCCGACCAGCGCCACGCGGCGGGCTTGACCTTCATCTGCGGGCAGGTTGCCCTCGACCATCGCGCGCACCCATTCGGCGCCCGCCCGTGTCTTGCCCGCGCCGCGCCCGCCCAGCACAACCCAGGAACGCCAATCGCCTTCCGGCGGCAGCTGATGATCCAAAGCCCAGAATTCAAACATATAGGGCAGAGCTCGAACCAGATGGTCGGGAAGCTCTTTAACGAACTTCTCCATCTCCGAGGGTGCTACGGAGGCAAGATAGGCGGCGCCCGATCTCATCTCCAGCTTCTCGGAAGTTGATGGCCTGTTCTCCTGCTCTGCCGACACGCTCTGCAAGCTTCTCATGGATCTTGATCTCCTGTTGGATCGACGTTTGAAGCAGGGGGTCAACGCGCCTGATGATCGTGTTGAAATCTGCGTTCGCAATCTCGCCCTTCTGGATAAGAGCAGTCTGCATTTCGAGCGCTTCTTTCAGCCGGGCCAATTGGCCCTGAAATGCGATGAGGTTGGAGTCGATGCTTTCGCGGTAACGCGCGGCCTGTTCCGACAGCGCGTCGGTCTCTTCTTTTGTCATGCCGTCTTTGGCGTCAAAGCTTGGCTGAGGGTCATTCTTGTTCTTTGGTTCATCCAAATTGTAATTTTCTGATATCTGCTCCATGGTCGCCTCCTTGTTGCTCAGGCTCGACCCTGAACACCCGGGCTGGAAACAAAAAAGCAGCACCGCCGTTGCCACGGCGCGCTGCTTCCCATTTCAAACTGTCGTTAATTCAAGCTGTCATAAAAAAAGGGCCCGACCACCTTCTTTGGCGCTGCAGACCCAATTCATCCATCTTGCCTAAAGGTATGCCAGAGACCGTTCGCAGGGTCAAGGAAAATTCGCCCAAAATTGCATATTAACCGTTTATTAACAATGACTTATATTAACGAAGCGGGAGGCGCAGCTTTCCTAAGCCCTTAAAATAAGGCCCAATCCCTCTAAACAAGTTAACAACGCGCCCGCAACCGCTGCGTTCGGTGCTCCGCTCGATACTTAGTTATTCGCGTTCCGCTCCGCCTCGATCTTGCGCCAGGCAGCTACATTCCGGTTATGTTCTGCGATTGTCACCGCAAACGCGTGCCCTCCGGTGCCATCCGCGACAAAGAAAATATAAGGTGTCTCGTCGGGGTTCAGGGCAGCCTCAATCGCGAGCTTCCCAGGGTTGGCAATCGGCGTCGGCGGTAGGCCTTCGATCACATAAGTGTTGTAAGGCGTCTCACGGCGCAATTCGGATTGTCTGATCCCGCGCCCCAGAACACCTTCACCATTAGTGATCCCGTAGATCACCGTCGGGTCCGTTTGCAGTTTCATTCCCTGATTGAGCCGGTTCACGAATACGCTGGCAACTTGCCTGCGTTCCTCTGCAACCCCGGTCTCTTTCTCGACGATTGAGGCCAATATCAGCGCCTCCTCCGGGCTCTCCAGCGGCACAGAGGTATCGCGTGCGGCCCAGGCGTCAGCCAAAATGCGCGCCTGAGCGCTTTCCATGCGCCCCAGAATTTCCGCCCGCTCAGACCCCGGCACAAATTCGTAGCTGTCCGGTGCAAGGCTGCCCTCGGCTGGCAATTCTTCGATCTCACCGCTCAACGCGTCAATCTGGCCAAGCCCGTTGGCGATCTGCCAACTGGTCGCGCCCTCCGCGACCGCAACCCGGTACCGCGCTGTCCGGTCATCGCGCGCATCGACATATTCAGCAGGCAGCTCGTCCTCGCCCGGCGTGAAATTCGCAGTTTCAACATAGCGGTTCGTATTGGGGTCAAGCTCCCGCACAACTGAGCTCAACCGCGTCACGCCGATCCGATACACGATCTCCGTCCCGCAGGTGTTCTGCCCGCCCCGGGTCACGATATCGACGATCTCTTCCATTGACGACGCAGGCGGCACCAAAAAGCTGCCTGCCTTCAATTGCGATGTCTTGTCCGCGTAGTCCGCACCAATCCGCATGATCCGTGCACTGCTGACCGCACCTTGTTCCTCAAGGTCGACCGTCACGCTGCTCATCTTGCCACCCACGGGCACGCGCAGACAAATGGCGCTCTCCAAAGGCCCAGCAGTGCTGTATTGCGACTTGCCCCAGCCAATCAGGCCTCCAATGCCCACCAGCAAAACGATGAAAACCGTCAGAAAATTGGACGCGATGGATTTCCACATCTGCGGGCTACACTTTCCCCATAATCAGGCAGGCATTCGTGCCGCCAAACCCGAAGGAGTTCGACAGGACCACATTCACCTCACGCTCAACCGCTTTGTTGGCGCAGAGGTCCATCTCAGTTTCAGCGGCCGGGTTGTCCAAATTGATCGTCGGCGGGCAAATCTGGTCGCGAATGGCCAGAATGCAGAAGATCGCTTCAATCGCGCCCGCGGCCCCCAACAGGTGGCCCGTCATAGACTTGGTCGACGACATCGCTGTCCCGGCCGCGCTATCGCCCAACAGACGCTCTACTGCGCCCAACTCAATCGTATCCGCCATAGTCGATGTGCCATGCGCGTTCACGTAATCAATCGCACTCACATCAATGCCCGCGCGTTTGACCGCCGCCCGCATCGCACGTTCCGCGCCCTCATGGTCTTCAGGTGGGGCCGTGATGTGATGTGCGTCGCCCGAAAGCCCGTAGCCCAACACCTCGGCGTAAATCTTCGCGCCGCGCGCCTTGGCATGCTCGTATTCCTCCAGCACAACAACGCCCGCGCCTTCGCCCATTACGAACCCATCCCGGTCTGCGTCCCAAGGCCGGGATGCATTCTCAGGGTCATCCGCATGCGCCGTCGACAGCGCTTTGCACGCGTTGAACCCCGCGATGCCAATCTCGCAAATCGGGCTCTCCGCGCCGCCCGCGATCATCACATCCGCGTCGTCCAAAGCAATCAGCCGCGCCGCGTCGCCAATCGCATGCGCCCCGGTAGAACACGCTGTTACAACCGCATGGTTCGGCCCTTTGAAACCGTAGCGAATAGACACTTGCCCCGACACCAGATTGACCAAAGCGCCCGGAATAAAGAACGGCGACACCCGCCGTGGCCCACGTTCCTTGATCAGCACAGCTGTCTCGGCAATAGATTGCAACCCGCCAATGCCAGAGCCGATCATCACGCCGGTGCGCTCCAGCTCGCCCAGATCATCGGGCGTCCAATCCGCATCTTCCACGGCCATCTGTGCCGCGGCCATCCCGTAAAGGATAAAGTCATCAACCTTGCGCGCGTCTTTCGGCGCCATGAACGCGTCAGGGTTAAACTCGCCCGGCCCTTCGCCGCGCGGCACTTCGCAGGCGTATGGCGTGCCCAGATGGGACGCATCGAATTTTTCAATTGTCCGTGCACCGGACTTGCCCGCAAGCGCGTTTTTCCAGGTTTCCTCAACACCGCTCCCAAGCGGTGTGACCATGCCCAGACCTGTAATGACCACTCGACGCATCTTCGCCCCCTTATGCTTAACGAAGGTTCTTTATCCCGCTTCTACAAGCTCCGCTGCCCAAGGGAAAGAGAGGGCGCGCAGCTTTCTGCCAACCCGGTTTTTAGCTTGCGCCCGCGAAACCAACTTGAACAAAGCCCAAAAGGCGTTACTCATTGCCCGAATACGAATTCACGAGACCTCAGTGACCGATTTCCAAAACGCCAAATCCATCGCCCGCGCCTATATGCGCGACTTCGACAGCTGCGCGCCCGACGCCAAGCTCGACACCCTGAAATCCTATGTCACCAGCGACTATCACTGGCGCGGCCTGCACCCGTTTCACGAGCAATCCGGCGCCGAGGCCGTCATCACAACCTTCTGGGCACCCTTCGCCAACGCCTTCTCCTCCATTGAGCGGCGGGAAGAGATTTTCTTCGCCGGTCTCAATGATTGCGACGGGCAAGCCACGACCTGGACCTGCTCCATGGGCCATTTCAAAGCCCTGTTCGATGCGCCTTGGCTCGGCATCACGCCGACGCGCAAGATGGTCATGATCCGCTATGCTGAATTCCACCGCATCGAAGGTGACAAAATTGCGGAAACCGCGCTCTTCATCGACATTCTCGATGTGATTTACAAAGCCGGGCTCTGGCCGCTGCCGCCGATGACCGCCGCCGCCGGTATCTTCCCGGGCCCGCTCACCAATGATGGGCAGCTCTTTGACCCACAGCCGGTCGAAGAGGGCGAAAAAACCCTGCGCACAATCGTGGATATGGCCCAAAATATCTCCAAGGCGAATGACGTCCTGCAAGGCAAAACAGATGCAAAGCCCCTCACCCCGCAGGAAGAGCTTGATCTGAACTGGACCAAGGACATGTCCTGGTATGGGCCTGCGGGAATAGGCGCTACCTTCACCATCGACCGCTACATCGAACAGCATCAGTCGCCTTTCCGCGTCCACAACGCCGACCGCATTTTCAACGGCCATGTCGCGCGCATCGCTGAAGGCAAATATGGCGGTTTCTTCGGATGGCCCAACCTGACAATCACGCCTATCGGCGGCTTTATGGGGCTACCGGCGTCCAACAAACCGTCTGATATGCGGGTGGTCGATGTCTACCGGCGAGAGGGCGACAAACTGGCGGAGAACTGGATTTTCATCGACATGCTGCATTTCCTCAACCAACAGGGCCTCGATGTGCTCGCACGGATTGCGCAGACGCCCCGCAACTAAGCAGTCAACACGATCTTAACCTAAACTGGGCTATGCCGATGATCTGTGAAGATTATTGAGCAAGGCAGTTATGGGTGAATTGCACAGAAACATGCGAAAACGGCTGAGGGCGTTCGCCCTGATCATGGTTGCATGCATGGCGCCATCGCTGGCGCAGGCAAAATGTTCCGCCTTTCCTGTCTTGTCGAAAATTATCGACCGCGTCGAACGTTTGGATAGCATCGATACTTGGGAAGGCGTCGCGAAGGCGTCTTTTGAAATCAGTGTTTTGACCCAGAACTTCGATGAAGCGGATATTCAGACCCGGCTCACGGAACTCGGTTTGGACCGAAAGCTGCCAATGCTGATGGAATTCAAAGCAAAAAGCGCACGGCTGGCTGAAATCGCCAGCTATGACGGCCCAGATGCCCTGCGCCGCTTTATGAAAAGCAGTGAATACCAGCCGTTCTTCATGGATGCCAGCGACACGCTTGCCATGGCCTGCGATCTCGACGCCGAAGGCGAAGATCTCGGAATTCGCGACCAAAACGGTAACGGTTGAAGACAGTTTGGGGTTTAAATCCTATCTACGCACCATCGCGCCCCCTGTCGCGATTACACAAGTTATTGCCTTGGCTGCCGGTACGTTCAGCCTAGCCTGCTTCGTCTTGTGGTATCGCAGCCGCAAGGCATCCCGCGAAAGACGCATCAGCAAACGCATCGCCTGTGAAATCCCGGCCATGCTCAAGATTGATGGCAAAAATACCGCCGTGACGATTGTTGATATCAGTCAGTCAGGCGCGAATATTCATTGCAGATTGGAAATGCCCGTCGATGCCAAGATAGAACTCGATTTCGGCGGCCTACAACGCGGCGCCACCGTACGTTGGAGCAATGATCAGTTTGCAGGTCTCATGCTCCACAGGCTTATCAGCGAAGCGCAGATCAAAAAGATGATCGCGCAATCAAACGAACCTATAGAAAAACGCGCCGCCAGCTAAGGCGACGCGTTCTTCAAATTTGGTCTTTGTCAGTGCCGCTTAGCTGGCATTGTCGATGAATTTCGTCGCATCGCCGAAAGTCTGAATGCTTTCAGCGGCGTCATCTGGGATCTCAATACCGAATTCTTCTTCAAAAGCCATAACCAGCTCAACAGTGTCCAGGCTGTCCGCGCCCAGGTCGTCAATGAAAGACGCGTTTTCGACGACTTTGGCTTCGTCTACGCCCAGGTGCTCGACAACGATCTTTTTCACGCGATCTGCGGTGTCGCTCATGATGAGTATCCTCGTATTCGGGCGGGTCCTACCCGCTTAGTTGTGGCCTTGCGGCCTTAAGATGCTGCGCCCAAGTGAGCCAGCAAGACAAGCCCGCTTGTGGGACCTGAGTTGAATCTCGTGCGCCTATAGCACACCAAATGGGGAAGGCAAACGGTTCATGCAAGGGGGCTTATAGCATTGCCATGCCGCCATTCACATGCAGCGTCGTCCCCGTTACATAGGCCGCCCCCGGGCTTGCAAGATAGAGCACGCCCGACGCAATTTCCGCCGGATCACCCATTCGACCAGCAGGGATTTGCCCCAAAATTCCCGTCTTCTGATCATCAGTCAGCTTGTCGGTCATGGCGGTCGCGATAAATCCCGGCGCGACGCAATTCACTGTGATACCCCGGCTCGCCACCTCATAGGCCAGCGACTTGGACATGCCGACCATCCCCGCTTTCGAGGCCGCATAATTGCCCTGCCCTGGATTGCCCGTCGCGCCAACGACGGAAGAGATGTTGATGATCCGCCCCCAGCGCGCTTTCATCATCCCGCGCAGCACGCCTTTGCACAGCCGAAATGTAGAGACCAAATTGACGTCGATCACTGATTGAAACTCGTCATCCGACATGCGCATGAAAATATTGTCGCGCGTAATCCCGGCGTTGTTGACCAAGATATCAACCGACCCCATCGCTTCAACGGCCGATTTCGGCAAAGCCGTCACTGCCTCTGCATCGCTCAGATTGCACGGCAACACATGGGCGCGATCCCCCAACTCGGCAGCCAATGCCTCAAGCGGATCAACCCGTGTGCCCGACAGCCCAACGGTCGCGCCAGCCGCATGCAAGGTTTTGGCAATCTCGCCACCAATCCCGCCCGACGCGCCCGTCACGAGCGCATTTTTACCAGTCAAATCAAACATATTCGTTCCTTTTCTTAAGCGCTCAACGCTGCAGCAGCAGACACCACATCATCCGGCCCCGACACAGCACTCGTGCCAATGTCGCGATTTATGCGCCGGATCATGCCCGACAACGCCTTGCCTGCGCCGATCTCCCAAATCTCCGTCACGCCCTGCGCGGCCATCCATTCGACCGAGCTCATCCAGCGCACCTGCCCCGTTACCTGCTTGACCAGAAGGTCGCGGATCACGGCTGGATCGCTCACGGCTTCGGCCACCACGTTGGCGACAACAGGCGCGGATGGCGCCCGCATCTCAACACCGGCCAGAGCCTCCGCCATCACATCTGCCGCAGGCCCCATCAACGCGCAATGGAATGGAGCCGAGACCGGCAACATGATCGCCCGTTTTGCGCCGGCCTCTTTTGCCAAATCCACCGCGCGTTCAACCGCCGCCTTGCTGCCCGACAACACGTTTTGCGACGGATCATTCTGGTTAGCCACTTGGCACACGTCACCTAGCGCCGCGTCCTCAGCCACTCGGCTGGCTGCGTCAAAATCAAGGCCCAACACCGCAGCCATCGCGCCCTCACCCACCGGCACTGCCGCCTGCATCGCTTCCCCGCGCTTGCGCAACAACCGCGCCGCATCGGTGATCGAAAATGTGCCCGCCGCGGCCAAAGCCGAATATTCACCCAGTGAATGCCCTGCCACGAAACTCGCTACAGCCATCTCAACGCCTTCGGCCTGCAAAGCCGCCACCGCGGCCAGCGACGTCGCCATCAAAGCTGGTTGCGCATTTTGTGTAAGCGTCAAAGCGTCAAGATCATCGCCCCAGATCAACGCAGACAGCTTTTCGTCCAAAGCGTCGTCCACTTCGTCAAAAACCGCTTGTGCCGCCGGGTAGGTCTGCGCCAAATCGCGCCCCATTCCCAACGCCTGTGCCCCTTGTCCCGGAAATACGAATGCGCGCATGCCCATGCCCCTCTCGTCTTGTTGTTTTCATAGCCTTAGCCTTTGCCGCGTTAACCGACAAGCGCGCTGCGCACAGAAGCTGTGCCAATAATGGGATTTGTACGCGGTTATTTCTGTGTTTACCCTCTCCCAAACCCAGACGGAGCCCCGTGCAATGCGCAGCAATTCCACCACGACATATGGCAGTGTGACCAAGACCTTTCACTGGCTCATTGCCGCATTGATCCTTACGGCCATCCCCTTGGGCGTCGTTGCCAATCAGATGGCCGACGCAAACACCCTGAAACCTCTGCTGTTCTCCGCGCATAAAACCATCGGGCTCGCAATTTTCTTCACCGCAATCGCGCGCATTCTGTGGGCAGTGACCCAGCCCAAGCCTGGCGCCTTAAACGCCGACAAGAAGCTCGAAACCTACCTCGCGCATCTCGTCCACTGGCTGCTTTACGCCTCGCTCATCGTTATTCCATTGTCAGGCTGGATCCATCACGCAGCAACAACCGGCTTTGCACCGATTTGGTGGCCTTTCGGGCAATCACTGCCCTTTGTTCCGGTCGATGACGGTTTGGCGCATACCGCCGCCGCACTGCATATCATCTTTGAACGCGTTTTACTGGTGTCCTTTCTGCTCCATTTCGCAGGCGCCTTGAAACACCACTTCATCGACAAAGACGACACGTTGCGCCGCATGCTCCCCGGCATGTCAGAACCCACAACGCCCGCACCAAAGACTCAGCACCGCTCTGCCCCAATCGCCGCCCTCGCAGTCTACGCCGTGGCACTTGGTATCGGCGGCAGCCTGGGCCTGTTCGCCCATGACCGGGTTGAAGCCGAAGCTCTGGCACAGGTTCAAAGCGACTGGACCGTCCAGGACGGCACCCTGTCCATTTCTGTCAAACAGTTGGGCAGCGATGTCACGGGAAGCTTTGCCGACTGGACCGCCGCTATCCAGTTCGATGAAACCGCAAATGCTGACGGCACGCATGGCGCGGTAGAGGTCGTCGTCTCTATCCCGTCGCTCACATTGGGTTCAGTCACAGACCAAGCAATGGGCACTGATTTCTTCAATGCCGAAGCCCATCCGACTGCAACATTCCAAGCCGATATCCTCAAAGTTGACGCGGGCTATGAGGCGCGCGGCACCCTCTCCCTCAAAGAACACACCGTGCCGTTGGCGCTGCCATTTACGCTCGATATCACCGATGGTTTTGCCACGATGTCAGGCGCTACCACGCTCAACCGGATGGATTTCGGCATCGGCGCAGGCACCCAGCCAGACGATGGCTCGCTCGGTTTTGATGTGCAGCTCGACGTGGAGTTGACGGCGCAACGCAGCTAGGTCAGCGCGCTCATCCACTCCAGCGTGTCCCCGGTCTTGCCCGATGGTTTATACTCTGCGCCAAGCGGTGCTGCGTAGCCCATCTCCGCCAAATGCGCAAAGATATGCGCGTAATTCACCTCGCCCCCATCAGGCTCACCCCGCGCGGGAACAGAGGCGAACTGAACATGCCCAATAATGTCCGCGTGAAGGCTCAACCGGCGGGTCAAATCACCCTCCATGATTTGCAGGTGGTAGCAATCAAACATCAGCTTTAGATTTGACCGCCCAACTTCATCAATAATTTCAGAAGCTTGCGCGCTGGTCTTCAGGAAATAGCCCAGCGCGTCATGATGGTTCAATGGCTCGATCAGGATCACCCGATCTGGCACCGCATCGCAGGCATAGCGCAGGTTTTCGACGAAGACCGCATGTGCATCAGCGCCCTCAGCAAACCCCGCCATCACATGGATCGCGCGCGCGCCCGTTTCAGCCGCATAAGCAACCGCCTGATCAATCGATGCACGCGCCTCCGCTTGGCGGCCCGCCAAAGCGCATAGACCGTTTTCACCGTCTGCGCCGCGCACCGTATTGATTCCTAAAAGCGGCAGTCCTGTTTCATCCAAGGCGGCCGTCACATCCGCCGCAAGCGTCGCGTAGGGCCAATGCATTTCAACCGCCGCAAAGCCCGCGCGTTTGGCCGCGCGAATGGCGTCCGGCAAAGACAGCTCTGTCCACAGAAACCCCAGATTGGCCGAAAACTCAGTCATCCCACTCTACCCCAAATTTGCGCACCAAGCCTTGCACCTGCGCCTCGTTCAGCAGGTTCGGCCCCATGCCACGTGTCATCAATGTCAGCTTGGCCGTTTCTTCCAGCTCTTCCATCGCGTAGCACGCCGCTTCAATGTCCTTGCCCGCCACGACAGGCCCGTGATGCGCCAAAACCACCGCCGACCGTTTGCCAGCCAAGCTGCGTACCGCCTCCCCCATCGCCGGGTCGCCCGGCATGAAATAGGGCAGCAACGCCACCTTCCCCAGCTTCATAACGCCGTAAGCCGTGATCGGCGGCAGCATGTTGTCCGGGTCCGTGTCTGGCAAGGTCGACAAGGCGACGGAATGGCACGAATGCAAATGCACTACGGCACCGGTTGGCCGCGTGTCGTAAAACGCGCTGTGCAGGGAAACCTCTTTGGTCGGCGCGTCGCCCGAGACATGCCGCCCGTCCTCAAGCACCGACAAACGCCCTGGGTCGAGCCTGCCAAAGCAGCTGCCCGTCGGCGTCACCAGCAACCGCCCATCATCAAGCCGCGCAGAAATATTGCCTGAAGAGCCCCCTGTCAGCCCTCGATCAAACATCGATTTCGCCAGCAGACAAATTTGCTCGCGCAGTTTGGTTTCTTGCGTCATGTGGCCTCTAGAAGGGACAATGCGTCGGTGAAAAAGCTTTCCGCGCCAAAGTTGCCTGATTTAAGCGTCAACGCAATCTCTTGCCCGGCGGAGCGCGTAAATGTCCACGGCACGCCCGGCGCGATCTCGCGCCCGACAGACAGGCTATCGACATCAAGCGCCTTCGTCACAGCGCCCGAACTTTCGCCGCCCGCCACCACAAACCGGCGGGCGCCTGCGTCACGCGCTGCGACGGCGCAGGCCGCCAATGCGTCTTCGACAATCTCGCCGGCGCGCTCACGCCCCAATGTCTCTTGCGCCGCACGCACATCCTCGGGCTCAGCCGTTGCATAGATGATCTTAGCGCTCGCGGCCGGTTGCGCCGCAAGCCAGTCCAACGCCGCTTTGGGTCCGCTTTCCGCCAACTCAATCGGATCCAGCCGAAACCCTTCAGCATGCGTAAGATACGCCGCCACCTGCGCGCGGGTCATGGCGGAACAGCTCCCCGACAAGACAATTGCACCGCCCTCAGGCACCTCATGATCGCCCGCGTCCACACCTGTCTCAAGCAATCCCTGGGCCCTGTAAAGCGCAGGCAACGGCATCGCGACCGCGCTGCCCCCCGTCATCAACACCATGTCTTGGCAGGCCTCCGCGATCACATGCAAATCGCTGTCGGACACCGCGTCGACGACAACATGCGACACGCCTTCCCCGATCAGCTGATCCAAACGCGCGCGCAACGCCTGTGCGCCGCGCTCGACAACAAGGCGGTTTGCCAAGCCAACCGCGCCGGTCACCTGAGGGGCCAACAACCGCATCAGGTTGCTGTCACGCATCGGCGTAAGCGGGTGGTCATTCATCGGCGACTCGGCCAAAGGCTGGGTGCCCACAAACAAGTTGCCCATGAAAATCGACCGACCGTTTTCGGGAAAAGCCGGGCAATAAATCGTCTGGGCCACGCCCAGCGCGCCCATCAACGCCTCAGACACCGGGCCAATATTTCCCTCCGCGGTCGAGATCAAAGGTCGAGCAGTATTTCCAGAAAAACCGCGACGCACCCGCCGCGCGCAACCACTCTAGGGCGGCCAGTGTTTCTGACACGGCATCTTCGACGGGCGCAGTGCGCGATTTCAAGGCGATAACTTCGAACTCTGCGGTGTCACGCGGCGGCTCGGACGGCACACCAATGCGTAAATTGACGCGCGCGCCGGACCGCGCCAGCAAGCCAGCCAAGTCAGTGGCTCCCGTAAAATCATCCGCGATGCAGCCCATAAGTGTCATTTTCGTCCGCCCGATCCGTTTATTGAGATATTAATGTATACATTAATCGCGCCACTTGGCAGCAGCGCTCGCCAAAGGTCAAGGGAGCAATACACGAAAAAACCCGCCATGGGCGGTTGCCATAGCGGGTTTGGGAGTTTTTTCAGGAAGTCCGTGTATCAGGACCCAGCGCTCGCCGCCTCGACCGAGATCATGACCTTAACTTCGTCACTTACCGCGGGCGCAAATGCACCCAATCCAAAGTCAGAGCGCAGCACAGTCGTTGTCGCGTCGAACCCTAGCCACGGTTTGTTGGCCATCGGGTTGTTGTCGGCCTTGTTCAAAACGGCGTCCAAAACCACTGGCTTGGTGATGTCGTTCATCGACAGGTCGCCGGTAATCTTGGCCGTCGCCTCCCCAGTCACTTCGATGCTGGTAGATGTGAACGTGACCAGATCGCTGTCATCAGCGCCGAAAAAGTCGGGCGACATGAAATGGCCGTCGCGCTGCTCCCACCCTGTGAACATAGATTTCACCGGCATCGAGACACTCACGCTGGATGCAGCAGGATCATCTTCATCAAACATGATTTCGCCTTCAAAGCCTGAGAACATGCCGTAAGTTGTTGAGAAACCGAGGTGATTGTAGCTGAACACTATTTGGCTATGGCTAGCGTCGAGCGTGTATTTTTCAGCATCGGCAAAAATCGGGGTCGAGAACACCATAAGCGACGTGGCAAGCAAGATGGACTTCATGGCAGGTACCTTTCGGGCGGATTAAAATCTCGGCCAGAAAACGCTACCGACGTCCGCCGCTGCAATTCACTTTTTTCAACAGAATTTGTGCTTATCTGCCGCCGGTTTCGTGCCTGGCGATCAGCAAAGACTTGCGCAACCATGCAAGGCTGCTATACGGGCCGCTCTTCCGCAAAACTTTTCAATTGCGGTGCCCCTCGTGACCGGGGCGCGGAAGTCTCACTGCCCGGTCTTTGAAGCACGCACGTAAAAACTGGAGAACGCACATGCCAATGTATGAGCACGTGTTTATCTCGCGCCAAGATCTCAGCAACACACAAGCTGAAGGTCTGATCGAACATTTCGGCGCCGTCCTCGCGGACAATGGCGGCAAGATGATCGAGCACGAGTATTGGGGCCTCAAAACGATGGCCTACAAGATCAACAAAAACCGCAAGGGCCACTACGCCTTTATCCGTTCCGACGCACCGGCACCCGCCGTGCAGGAAATGGAACGCCTGATGCGCCTGCATGACGATGTCATGCGTGTTCTGACCATCAAGGTCGACGAGCACGAAGAAGGTCCCTCGGTTCAGATGCAGAAGCGCGACGAGCGCGAACGCCGTCCCCGCCCGTAAAATTCGACTTTAAGAACAGGAGATAAACCATGGCTGCAAAACCATTTTTCCGTCGTCGTAAGTCGGACCCGTTTGAGGGCGATAACGCTCCCAAAATCGACTACAAAGACACTCGCACCCTGCAACGCTACATCTCTGAGCGTGGCAAGATCGTGCCTTCGCGTATCACCGCGGTCGGCGCCAAGAACCAACGTGCTTTGGCACGCGCTATCAAACGCGCCCGGTTCCTGGCCCTGCTGCCTTACGCCGTTAAGTAAGGAGAACTGACATGCAAGTTATCCTTATGGAACGCGTCGCCAAGCTCGGCCAAATGGGCGATGTGGTAGACGTCAAACCCGGCTTCGCCCGCAACTTCTTGTTGCCGCAAGGAAAGGCAATGAACGCAACGGACGCCAACAAGGCACAGTTCGAAGCGCAGAAAGCCCAGCTTGAAGCACGCAACCTGGAGACCAAAAAAGAAGCTGAGGCTCTCGCCGACAAGCTGAACGGTCAACAGTTCATCGTGATTCGTCAGGCCTCTGACGCAGGTGCTTTGTACGGCTCCGTCACCACACGTGACGCGTCCGATGCAGCAACTGCGGAAGGCTTTACCGTGGATCGCGGTCAGGTCGCACTTGAGCGTCCGATCAAATACCTTGGTCTGCACGATGTGACTGTATCGCTGCACCCAGAGGTCGACGCGACTTTCACTTTGAACGTCGCCCGCTCCACCGAGGAAGCGGAACTGCAAGCCTCCGGCAAATCCATCCAGGAATTGGCCGCCGAGGAAGAAGCAGAAGCGGAATTCGAAATCGCCGAACTGTTCGACGATATCGGCTCCGCCGCGTCTGAGGATGAAGACCTGGCTGAAGCCGTCGCAGAAGAAGCTCCGGCTGAAGACGGCGACGACAGCTAAGCTGATCGAACATCCCAAAGAATTAAGGCCGCGCCATTTGGTGCGGCCTTTTTCATGTCACAGATTGTTCATGTCACCGACTAGCAGCGCAGATGGTGCTTAAAGCAGGCCTACATCCTGTCGCAACCGCATCATAACCGGTTCAAGCTCGGACACGTCGCCCGACAGAACCTTGCTGACCCGATCTCTTTGCCAAACCACGTCAATCCGCCCCATGTCCCAGCCATTTGTCTGTGCGTGCATGTCGGCGGTTGGCAAATGATCGATCATCCGGATGTCAGAAATCTCTTCAAACCGGATCGATTGCCGTGACGTCTCAACCCCGCGCCAGCTTAAGCTGACAAGATGCAGCGCGCGGTTGCGCTTATCGACGCAAAGCTCTGGCGCGCGGCGCAAAGCAGCGACGCTCCAAAAGCAACCTGTGGCAATAAGGTAAAGACCTATGGCGCGTATACAGACAGCAAAAACGGTACCCGGTGCGGCCAAAACAGCAGGTTCAATCGCCAGCCCTAGCCCCAACCCCAGCATTGCCAAAGAAACGCCCAGCTTGAGCACCCGCGCGCCAAACCCCTCAGCCAAATGGCACGGGTAAAGCGCGTAGCCTTCGCGCGTTGGGCGTTTTTCCAAAGACCGCGGGTCATCGCCCGATCCGCTTTCAAAACCAATTTCGACCAAAGCCACTTCGACACCCCTAAGTTTTCCCAAGTCTTGGGGAAATTACCGCCTGAATAAGGCGGAACTGCAGCGGCACCGCGCCGAATTGGCGGCATATCACACCAAAAAAGGCCGCCCCCAAGGGACGGCCTTCAATCAGTTTAAGACGTTGGTGCGGCTTACGCGGCGTCGTCTTCCAAAGCCTCAACGGCTTTTTCCAGATCGGCCTTTTTGACCTTTTTGTCTTTGATTTCAGCCAGCTCGAACACGTAATCGACGACCTTGTCTTCAAAGATCGGCGCACGCATTTGCTGCTGCATCTGAGCATTTTTCTGAACGAATTCGAAGAACTGGCGCTCCTGGCCCGGGTATTGGCGCGCCTGATTCATAATCGCTTGCGTCATCTCGGCGTCGGTCACCTCGATCTCGTTCTTCTGACCCAGCTCGGCCAGCAGAAGGCCCAAACGCACGCGACGCTCGGCCAAAGACTTGTGCTCGTCAGTCGGCTCAACCTCTGGGTGGTCATGGCCTTCGACCTCAGGGTTTTCTTCGTGCCACAGCTGATGCGCGATCTGGCCTGCTTCCGCATCGACCAGCGAAGGCGGCAGCTCAAACTTGACCATCTTGTCCAGCTCATCGAGCAGCTTGCGCTTCATGATCGCGCGTGAGGCACCAGTATATTCCGCTTCCAGACGCTCTTCGACCTGACCGGTCAGCGCTTTCAGGTCTTCGGCGCCGAATTGTTTGGCCAGCTCGTCATTCAGCTCAGCCGCCTTTGGCTCTTTGACCGCTTTGATCTTGCACTCAAACACCGCCGCTTTGCCTTTCAGGTTTTCGGCCTGATAGTCTTCGGGGAAGTCTACCTTCACTTCAACATCCTCGCCGGCTTTCGCGCCAACAAGCTGTGCTTCAAAGCCCGGGATGAAGGAGTTCGAGCCCAACACCAGCGGATAGTCTTCCGCAGCACCGCCTTCAAACGCTTCACCGTCAACCTTGCCCAAGAAGTCGATCACAACCTGATCGCCGTCTTTCGCTTTGGAGCCCTTCTTGCGGTCTTCAAAGTTCTGAGCGGTCTCAGCAATGTTCGACAACGCTTCGTCCACATCCTTTTTCTCAGCTTTCACGACCATGCGCTCAAGCTTGATCTTGGACATGTCCACCTCAGGGATTTCGGGCAGGTTCTCGTAAGAAACATTCACCTTCACATCGTCGCCGGGCTTCCAATCTTCGCCGTCCATCTTCATTTCAGGCTGCATCGCTGGACGGTCGCCGCTGTCTTCAAAGTGCTTCGCCATCGCGCCATCAATGGTTTCCTGCAAGGCTTCGCCCATGACACGGTCGCCAAACTGCTTTTTCAAAAGCGCCAAGGGCACCTTGCCCTTGCGAAAGCCCTTCATCTCAACGTCGGGCTGGGCTTCGATCAGCTTCTCATTGACCTTCTCTTCCAGCTCAGCCGCGGCGATGTCGATGCTGTAGCCGCGCTTCAGGCCTTCGTTCAGGGTCTCGGTGACCTTCATGTGTTCGTCCTTTATATACGTCTGGTGCGGGTGAAGGGACTTGAACCCCCACGCCTTGCGGCGCCAGAACCTAAATCTGGTGCGTCTACCAATTCCGCCACACCCGCAAAAACCTAATTCAGCCGCAAGTGCACCTGCGGCTGAGTTCGGGTGTCTCTAGCAAAGGTCATTCCTAGATGCGAGTGCTAATTCATCAAAAAAGGTATGGTTTTTATGGCCTCACGCGCCCTCGGCCTCGAAATCATCCCATGTTTGCCCGCAAAGCGGCACACGCCCGCCTGATTTGCGCCTCAATTGGTTAACAAGCTCATCAAATCGTTACATTTTTGAACCGGAGAGAAGTCATGTCTACAAACACACTTCAAACTCTGGGTGGGGGACGCACGATGACACCAACAGGAATGGGATTGCTTGCGGGCTGTAAAATCCTAACCATCGAAGGCTACACAGCCATCACAGACCTAAAGCCCGGCGCGCGGATCGTGACACGCAGCGGTTTGCGCCGCTTGCGCCATCTGCGCAAAACCACTCGAAATTTTCGCGCGATCTCTGTCGCATGCGGATCACTTGGCTACACGCGCCCGGCGCGCGACCTGCATATCGCCCCTGACCAGGAAGTCATGGTCCGTGATTGGCGTGCAGAAATTCTCTTTGGCCGCGATGCGGTAATCTTGCCGATCAAGCGCCTGCTGGATGGCAAATTCATTTCCGAACAATCGACCGCTCAAGACCACACCGTCTATGAGCTAGAGTTTGACGCCGAAGAGGTGTTCTACGCCGACGGGGTCGAAATCCTCTCGAAATTACCTGTGGCTGCAATCGACGAGCTTGATCTCTCGGAAGCTGCCTAAACACGCGAGGCCCGTCGCGGCGGCGGCGGGCTTTCCCTTTCCCTCGACCCCTCGAAGTCGAACCTTAGCCCTCTGCTCTGCAGGGGGCTTTTTTATGCCGCGCACTGACATGAGTGCGTTCAAAACCGCGAAAAATGCCTGCGATTCAATTTCGCATAAAAATAAACCACATTGCCTATTTTTTAATCATTATTGAATTTTGTGCCATCAGACCCGCCCTACACCTCCGGCGATCTGATTGTACCCCGCTGGCAGAAATGATCTCACGCAGATGACATCAGTATTCGGGAGAGATCTGAGAATGAAGAAGATCGAAGCGATCATCAAGCCGTTCAAGCTCGATGAAGTGAAGGAAGCCTTGCAGGAGCTTGGCGTTCAAGGCTTGAGCGTCACAGAGGTCAAAGGTTTCGGGCGCCAAAAAGGTCATACCGAACTCTATCGCGGCGCAGAGTATGTCGTAGATTTTCTTCCAAAAGTGAAGATCGAGGTCGCCTTGGCTGACGACCTTGTGGACGGCGCGCTCGAAGCAATCATCGGCGCCGCTAAGACCGACAAGATTGGTGACGGCAAGATTTTCGTCTCCCCGATTGAGCAAGCCATTCGCATCCGCACCGGGGAAACCGGTGAGGACGCATTGTAAACCACCACACCATCAAACAGAGAGGATCAGGTCACATGAGCGCCAAAGATATGCTTAAGACCATGAAGGATGAAGCCGTTGAATACGTGGACATCCGCTTCACCGACCCGCGCGGCAAGCTGCAGCACGTCACAGTTATGGCCGATCAGGTCGACGAAGACTTCTTGGAAGAAGGCTTCATGTTTGACGGCTCCTCCATTGCTGGTTGGAAGTCCATCGATCAATCCGACATGAAGCTGATGCCAGACCCGTCATCCGCCTATGTCGATCCGTTCTACGCTGAAAAAACGCTTTGCGTACACTGCACAGTGGTTGAGCCCGACACCGGTGAAAGCTACGACCGCGACCCGCGCGGCACAGCCGAACGCGCCGAAGCCTACCTGAAGTCTTCCGGCATCGGCGATGTGTCCTACTTTGGCCCAGAGGCCGAATTCTTCCTGTTTGACGATGTCCGATTCTCGGTCGAAATGAACAAAGTCTCCTATGAGGTCGACGCGCAGGATGCTTCCTGGAACAGCGACGCCGAATATGAGATGGGCAATATGGGCCATCGTCCCGGCATCAAGGGCGGCTACTTCCCAGTGAACCCAACCGATGCGGCACAAGACCTGCGTTCGGAAATGCTGTCCACGATGAAAAACATCGGCATGAAGGTCGACAAGCACCACCACGAAGTGGCGTCTTGCCAGCACGAGCTGGGCCTGATCTTTGGCTCGCTGACCCATCAGGCAGATGAGCTGCAAAAGTACAAGTATGTGATCCACAACGTGGCCCACGCTTACGGCAAATCCGCCACTTTCATGCCCAAGCCCATCGCGGGCGACAACGGCACCGGCATGCACGTAAACATGTCGATCTGGAAAGACGGCAAGCCGCTCTTTGCAGGCGACAAATACGCTGACCTGTCACAGGAAGCGCTGTATTTCATCGGCGGCATCCTGAAGCACGCCAAAGCGTTGAACGCGATCACCAACCCATCGACCAACAGCTACAAGCGCCTGATCCCAGGCTTTGAAGCTCCCGTGCTGCGCGCCTATTCGGCCCGCAACCGGTCAGGCTGCGTCCGTATCCCATGGGCAGAATCGCCAAAGGCAAAACGCGTAGAGGCCCGCTTCCCCGATCCGGCTGCGAACCCCTACCTGTGCTTCGCAGCCCTGCTGATGGCTGGCCTCGACGGCATCAAGAACAAGATCGATCCGGGCCCATCTTCCGACAAAGACCTCTACGACCTGCCACCAGAAGAACTGGCAGAGATCCCAACGGTCTGCGGCAGCTTGCGCGAAGCGCTCGAAGCTCTGGAAGCCGATCACGAGTTCCTGACCGCCGGCGACGTCTTCACCAAAGACCAGCTGGAAGGCTATATGGAGCTGAAATGGGAAGAAGTGTACGCCTATGAGCACACACCTCACCCAATGGAATACAAGATGTATTACAGCTGCTAAGCGGCCCTAAAATTTCTAGAAAAGGCGTCCGGTTCCGGGCGCCTTTTTTGTATCAGGGCTCCCTATCTCCGGCGCTAATTTCAAGCCTCAGCGGAAGCCGCTCCCGGCACAGCCTCTTCTGTTGCGGGCAGTTTAGCGGGTGGGGTGGCCGGTTTCGCGATTGGCAGTGCATCCAACTGACCTGCGGGTTTGACGGTAGGATTGGCCGTGGGTTTGCCCCCGGTTTTCATCTCAGTCACCATAACGGCGCGGGCGCCATTCAGCTGGCCCAACCGCCCGTTGGCAATGCGCCTGCCGTCACAATCGCTGATCGTGACCTGGGTCAACGTTTTTGCGGGCAGGTTGATAAGCCCCCCGGCGCAAGCGCCAAAAGCTCAGACGCAGAGACCTGACAGCCTGTCATACGGGCGTCGAGTTCGGCCTCGCATTCCGCCAAAATACGCAGCATCTGCGGGTTCGGCTGTGCCGGTGCGCGCGCCGCTTTCGATGTCTCGCTTACCGGGACCCATATTTCGAACAAGCCCGTTTTGATGCCCGGCCCCATATCCATCTGCGCCGACAAGATGTCGTATGCGCCTTCGCCCAATGACAAACGCAAGGCTGCGCGGTCCTGCTCGGGGCCCAACACGCCAAGCCCCGCCATCATCCCCGGCGCTTTTCCCATCGCGTTAAGGCATTCGCGCACAAACCCTTCGCTCAGCCCCGCGTCGATCGCCGTTACTGGTCGGTCCAGTCGCGGCGTCGGCAGAACCTTGTCCAGCATCTGCAATTCGATCAGGCCGTCGATCAATGCGCCGTCCAGCACGAACAAGGCACGCCGCCCGCCAGAGCCTTCCAGCAGGAAGGGCAACATCACCCGGTCCATTTCTTTCAACGCTTCGGGTGCACGCCTTTGCCGCGCTTCAGGCAGCACCACATCAATGTCGAGGTCAAACACACCCTTGCACACATCGCGCAAAATCTGGTCGGCATTGTCGCGCCACCACGCCAAAGCCACCCCAACGGCCATCGGCCTCGGGCGGATTTTCTTTCGGATAATGTCGCTGCTACTGCTCAACGAAAGCCCATTTGTTCAGTGGCTTGATACCCGTCTATAGCGTTAATTTGGTTAAAGTTTGGTTAGGCCGCACGGGTCAGTTTCGCCCGTGGAAGGCTCACCCGGAAGGCGCCGCCACCCTGCCCGGGCAAGTAAATGATCTTGCCGCCAAGGCGCGCCATGATCTCGCGGCAAATCGCAAGGCCAAGCCCCGCGCTGCCCGCTGAAGCCTGATCCGTAAGCCGCGAAAACTTCTCAAAAATAATGGATTGCTGCGCCAGCGAAACCCCACTGCCATTATCGATGAAATCAATGTCGATCTGCTCGGGCCCCTCAGACATGACAATGCGTAATTTCGGCGCTTCGGCGTCGCAATATTTCTGCGCGTTGGTCACAAGATTGATGAACACCTGGCTCAGCCGATCCGTATCCGTCGTCAGCACAACCGACGCCGCGTCCCCTTCCATCGAAATGGCCAATGCGTCGGTCCCTGCGGACGCCACCGCGCGCTCCAGCAGCGTGCCAAGTGCGGCGCTTTGTGTGTTCAAAACCACCTGCCCTGATTCCAAAACGCTCAGGTCCAGCAGATCGTCCAAAAGCCGGGTGAGCCGTAGGCTTTCATCATGGATAATGCGCGAATAGCGCGCGCGGTCGGCAGGCGACATACCCCCTTCCATCAGGAATTCCGAGAATGAGCGGATCGACGTCATCGGCGTCCGCAACTCATGGCTGACCTGGCTGAGAAACGCGTCTTTTTGAATGGACAGCGCCGTCAGCTTCTCATTGGCATCACGCAGTTGGCGCGCGGTTTGTTCCAGTTCTTGCGACTTGGCCTCAAGCTGGTTGGAATATTCCAGCATTTGCGCCGACTCGTCGGCCACGGCCAGCAAATCCTCCACCGAAACCGATGCGTTCCCATCAATCTGGCGCACCATCGCATGCGCGGTCGCAGCCCCCACCGACCCCGCCAGCTCACGTTCAAGCCTCGCTACAAATTCCGGTGTGGGCTCCGGAAGATATCCCGACTTACCCTGTTCCGCAGCGGCGGTCTGAAACAGCTCCTGTGCCTCGCCAGCCCCCAAAAGCCGCTGTGCCATGACCAGCAGATCCTCGGTATCCGCGATCCCGCGCACCAGTCCTTGGCCCGGCTCACTGCGGCTAAACACATTGACGAAGGCCGCGCCCTGCAACCGTTCAATTGGACTTGGGAACGTCACGAGCGAGACCAAGA
Organism: Litoreibacter sp. JB4-2; assembly: GCF_055693445.1. Taxonomy (NCBI): domain Bacteria; kingdom Pseudomonadati; phylum Pseudomonadota; class Alphaproteobacteria; order Rhodobacterales; family Roseobacteraceae; genus Litoreibacter; species Litoreibacter sp. JB4-2. The sequence continues at coordinate 147,358 of NZ_CM146334.1, read as the reverse complement.
TAAAGGCGCCGCCATTCAGCGCCATCGACCACACGATTGAGTGCACCAGCGGGTCTAGGCCCGACAGACCGAACATGGCTTGTGGGCGCAACAACCCTGCCCCGAACAGGCCCGCCTCCATTACGCCCTCGCCCAGCATCCCGATGGCCGGCAGGAACAACGTGTAGCACCAGATCACAAATCCCAGCGAGATGCCCACAAGCGCCCCTTTGCGCGTGCCGCCGCGCCAGAAGATCGCGCCCAGCAGCGCTGGTACAACCTGCGCCACACCCGCAAAGCTGACCAGCCCGATGGATGACAAGGCCGCGGTGCCGCCCGTGATACGGAAATAGGTGTACCCCAACGCCAGGATCGCCGCGATTGACAGGCGCCGCGACAAGATCATCACGTTGCGCACATCGCCCGACATCGTGGCGCGTGGGCCTTGCAGGGTCAGCCAAAGCGGTAGCACAATGTGGTTCGACACCATGGTCGACAGCGCAATTGCCGCGACGATCACCATGGAGGTCGCCGACGAAAAACCCCCAAGAAACGCCAGCATCGCCAGCCCGTTCTGGTCCAGCGCCAGAGGGATCGACAGCACAAATAGATCGGGGTTGCTACCTTCCGGCAGCAGCGCCAGCCCGACAACGGCAATCGGCAGCACGAACAGGCTGATCAGCATCAGGTAAAGCGGGAAGGCCCAGGCCGCCATCTGCAGGTGCCGCTCGTCGGCATTTTCAACCACCAACACATGGAACATGCGCGGCAGGCAGATGATGGCCGCGGCTGACAGGAAGGTCATGCCAACCCAGCGCCCGGCATTGGGCTGCCAGTCGGCGACCGGGCTGGCCTCAATCATCAGCAACATGTCGGCAGGCCCGCCCGACACGCCCCAAACGACGAAAACCCCAAGCGCCAGCAACGCCACCAGCTTGACAACCGCCTCAATCGCAATGGCGGTCACGACCCCGTGGTGACGCTCATTGGTATCGAGGTTTCGGGTGCCAAACAGGATCGTGAAAATGGCCAGCCCCGCCGCAACCCACAGCGCCGTCGCGTTCAGGTCAACCTCGCCGCCCGGCGGTACAAAGGCCGCAAAGCTCAGCGTCACCGATTGCAATTGCAGCGCGATATAGGGCGTGGTGCCGGTCACAGCCAAACAGGTCACAATGATCGCCAGGGCGGAGGATTTGCCGTAGCGCGACGAAATCAGGTCAGCAATTGACGTGAGCCGCTCCGCCCGGCCAATCCGCACCAACCGGCGCAACAAGACCCAGAACCCCAGAAACACCAGTGTCGGGCCCAAATAGATCGTCAGATATTCCAACCCCGACCGAGCCGCATTGCCGACCGCGCCATAAAAGGTCCAGGCCGTGCAATAAACACTAAGCGACAGCGTGTAGGTCCAGGGCGAGCGCAACCAGCGTGACGGCCCGCGCCGCGCCGCGCGGTCGGCAAAAAACGCGACCGCAAACAAGATCACAACATAAAGAAGCGAGACGACGACAAGGGCGTTGAACGTGACCATCGCTCACTCGGGGCTGTCAGATGATTTCGACACTTGCCGCACCAAAACAGCACAAATCCCGATCAGCGCAGCCCAAGCGATGAAGAAGTAGATCAGCCGGGTCGCCGTGGACCCCGGCCCGCCGGCCAACAGCAAGGCCGGCGATAGAAACAGGATCATGCCAAGAACCGGCAGCACGCGCAGCGCATCAGACAGGCGGCGGCGGCGATAGAGGCTGCCCTCCAAAAACTCGGTCCGGCGCTTGGCGCGGTCCGGGCTGTCGCTCATGAGGCGTCCTTGATGGGCTGGCGCCCTTCGGCCAGGTCACGCACCGCTTGCAACATATCGGCGTTTGAAAACGGCTTGGTCATGAAATGGCTGACCCCATAACCCGCCGCCAGGTCGCGGTCCTTCTTCTGGCCCCGCGCGGTCAGCATCAGCACCGGCAGGTCCGCCGGGGCCGCGCCCTGGCGCAATTCGCGCAAAATGTCAAAGCCGCTGCGCCCGGGCAGCATCACGTCGAGCACAACCACGTCGGGCTGCGCGGCGACGACAGCCTCCACGGCGCCCACGCCTTCGCCATGCAGCCGCACGGTCCAGCCGTCGCGCTCCAGCAAAAAGCTGATCGCCTCAACAATGTTGGGCTCGTCTTCGATCAACAAAACTGACTTCCCCAAATGCCTCTCCTCCCCGAAAGTGGCACGCTGCGCGCATAGTAAGCCTTATCCGGCGCGCAGTGTCAAAAAACATGTCGTGAAACATAGGGTCAAGTTGTGCACCCACTGTCTAGGTAAGGAATCTGCGCTATTGCTCAGCTCCCCAATACGGATGGTTCGCGCCGCGCGGCGCAGGACGCGCGGGGGCAGACGCGGCAGCTTGCCCCTAAAGGTAGCGCGCGGCCCGTGTCATCTGGCGCTGAGACCAGCAACATGGTCGCGCGCACCACTGGCGGTGTGTCGAAATCGGCGGCCTCTTTTGCCGTGGCAAGCGCATATGCGGTGAACCTTACACCTTCCGTGCCTTCGACGCTTTGGCGGGTTGGTGTGCCGGGGCTGCGCAAGGCCGAAAACAGTGGCCAAAGCGGGCAAGCCGCGCCCGCACGCGGCAAGGCAAACCCGGCAGGTGGCTTGCGCAGCAAGATGGCGCCCGCCGCGTCGCAACTGACCAACCCGATCTCGGGCGTGTCGGGCCCGCGCGGCAAGGTCGCCAGACGCCGAAACACCTGACCCAGCCGTGCATCAAATCGCTGCGCCAATAGCAACGGGTCAAACGCAAGCTCGAACGCCGCCTGCGCAAAATCCGCATAGGGCAGCGCCTCCGCGTCGCCCATGTAGCGCTGCAAGGCCACCCGGCCCAGCGCCGCTGCGGCCTCCGACGCAAACTCAGCTGCACCTTCTAATAGCTCCTCAATCACACCGGCATCGCCCGCCTCAAGCTCCGCGATATGGTAGCCGCGGCGTTCAAAAAAACCTGCGACGGCATCAATCGGCGTCATAAACCCGGCTTCTTGCCGCGTCAGCTGGTCAAAATGCGCGGCCATATCGGCGGAGGCTTCCGCCAGCTTGCGGCTTTCATTGTCGATATTGGTGTGAAACCGTGCCCGCCACTCGGCGTTGATGTCAGGCGTCTCCACCAGGATGGAGGAGGTCGCCCGGATCGCGGCCACCCCGCCCAAAACCTCATGCATCTTTTCCGACAGCACCGGGTCATGGGTCAGCCGATCATTGAGACCGCGCAAGGTCTGCTCAAGGCCAACGATGCGGTGATGCTGCGCGCTCAGCTGCCCGGCCCAGACAGGGAACCGCTCGACCAATTCCTCTAGCCCCGTGTCACCCTCGCCAATCTCATCGGCAATCGCATGCAGCTCTTGCATCAGCTCAGCGTCGGCCCCTTCGCTCAGAACCACTGGTTCCACACCCAAAGCACGGGCGAGCCGGACCAAAAGCGCGCCGCCTATCTTGCGCTTGTTATGCTCGATCAGGTTCAGGTAGCTCGGAGAAATATCCGCCGCCTGCGCAAGATCGGCCTGTTTCAGCCCGGCCCGCAGCCGTCTGTCGCGGATCCGTGCGCCCGTCAGAGCGGTGAGCGTGGCTTGCGTCATCGCAAAACTCCCAGTGTTTTCCGTCGCCAACACGGCGTTTAGTAAATTAATTTACACTTTCTGCGCCTGCAAAGTCTATTACTTTACAAAATTATTATTATTGACCAAGGCTTTGTTGCAAATCTTGTCAAAAGCGCTCGATAAATGCGCATCCCGATAACAATCCGGGGCGGGGGCGCCTTAATGGGGGCGTGATCCCAATATCACCTAGGGAGGATATTCATGTCCAAAACTAACTTCACCCGTCGTGGGCTGCTGAAGACATCTGCTGTTGCAGGTGGCGCACTCGCAGCACCGACATTTTTTAGCAAGTCATGGGCCGATGGCCACGCTGGTTATTTGAATGCACCGCAAGGCAGCTCTGTTACGCTGGGCTTTAACGTCCCACAATCGGGCCCCTACGCGGATGAGGGCGCAGACGAGCTGCGCGCCTATGAGCTGGCTGTTGAGCACCTGAACGGTGGCGGCGACGGCGGCATGATGAACACGTTCTCGTCGAAAGCCCTGTCGGGCAGCGGCATCCTCGGCAAAAAAGTCGAGTATGTCACAGGCGATACACAGACAAAGCCAGACGCAGCGCGCGCCTCGGCCAAGTCGATGATCGAAAAAGATGGCGCAATCATGATCACTGGTGGTTCGTCCTCTGGTGTGGCTGTTGCTGTGCAGGCTCTCTGCCAAGAGGCCGGCATCATCTTCATGGCGGGTCTGACCCACTCCAACGACACCACCGGTAAGGACAAGAAGGCGAACGGCTTCCGTCACTTCTTCAACTCCTACATGTCCGGTGCGGCGCTCGCGCCGATCTTGGGTGACAACTACGGTAAAGACCGTAAAGCCTATCACCTGACAGCCGACTATAACTGGGGCTACACAACTGAGGAAGCCGTACGGACGTCCACAGAAGCCATGGGCTGGGAAACTGTTGCAGCTGTGAAAACACCGCTGACACAAACAGACTTCTCCTCCTACATCGCGCCAGTTCTGCAATCCGGCGCCGACGTTCTGGTTCTGAACCACTACGGCGGTAACATGGTGAACTCGCTGACCAACGCGGTTCAGTTCGGCCTGCGTGACAAATCCGTCAACGGCAAGAACTTCGAAATCATCGTGCCGCTTTACTCTCGCCTGATGGCGAAAGGTGCGGGTGCCAACGTTAAGGGCATCTACGGCTCGACAAACTGGCACTGGTCGCTCAGCGACGCTGGTTCGCAAGCTTTCGTCAAGTCGTTCGGCACCAAATACGGCTTCCCACCATCCCAGGCGGCGCATACCTGCTACGTGCAGACTATGCTCTATGCGGATGCGGCGGAACGTGCCGGCTCGTTCAACCCTTGCGCGATCGCAGAAGCTCTCGAAGGCTTCGAATTCGACGGCATGGGCAACGGTCCAACACTCTACCGTGCCGAAGACCACCAGTGCTTCAAAGACGTGCTGGTTGTGAAGGGTAAAGAAAACCCAGACAACGAATTCGACCTTCTCGAGATCGTTGAGGTTACACCTGCAGCTCAGGTCACCTATGACGCCTCCATCTTTGGCGGCGAGCTGGGCACCTGTAACCCAGGCGCTTAAGCCTATCTGGGGCGGGCTGGTCCACGGATCGCCCGCCCCAACCTAAAGACATTTCCAATTCTTTCGCACCCCGGCCAGCCGGCTGGGTGGCGCGTGGCATCCAGCCGAGGTGGGGACTATGGACGCAATCATTCTTCAAATTCTGAACGGGCTCGACAAAGGCTCCGCCTATGCGCTGATCGCGCTGGGGCTGACGCTGATCTTCGGCACGCTGGGCGTGGTGAACTTCGCGCATGGCGCCCTGTTCATGATCGGCGCGTTCTGCGCCGTTACCCTGCAGCGCATCTTGACGCTGAGCCACACGGTCATCGACGAGACCAAAACCGATTTTCTGGGCAACCCGGCCAAGATCGAGGTGCCCTACATATACGGCTGGTTCGGCGAGACGACCGGCGCCGCCCTCATCGACTGGGCCGTGCCGCTGGCCATCCTCTTTGCCATCCCGGTGATGATCATCGTGGGCATGGTGATGGAACGCGGCCTGATCAAGCACTTCTACAAGCGCCCCCACGCGGACCAAATTCTGGTGACGTTCGGTCTGGCCATCGTGCTGCAGGAAATCATCAAGGCCTATTACGGCGCCAACCCGATCCCTGCCCCGGCCCCTGAGGTCTTTAAAGGCAGCTACGATTTCGGCGCGCTGCTGGGCTTTGAGGCAAACCAGATCATCTACCCCTACTGGCGGCTGGTCTATTTCGCCTTCGCCGCGGTGGTTATCGCAGCCGTCTTCGCCTTCTTGCAATTCACCACATTCGGCATGGTGGTGCGGGCTGGTATGGCGGACCGCGAAACCGTGGGCCTGCTGGGCATCGACATCGACAAGCGCTTCACCATCATGTTTGGGCTGGCGGCCTCGGTCGCGGGGCTGGCGGGGGTCATGTACACCCCCATCAACGCGCCCAATTATCACATGGGCATGGACTTCCTCGTGATCTCCTTCGTGGTGGTCGTGGTCGGCGGCATGGGCTCCCTGCCCGGCGCCGTGCTTGCGGGCTTCGTGCTTGGCATCCTGGAAAGCTTCGCCTCCATGCGTGAGGTGATCGAGTTCCTGCCCGGCATCAACCAGGTCGTCATCTACCTGGCTGCTATTATTATTCTATTGACCCGTCCCCGTGGCCTGCTTGGCCGCAAGGGCGTGATGGAGGACTGATCCATGATAGGTCTCAACGCAAAAGACACCCGTCTGTTTTTCATCGTCATTGGGCTCGTGATCTTCGCGCCCTTCCTGATGAACCCGTTCCCGGTGGACAGCGCTATGGCGCAGTTCAACGCGGGCTACCCTGACCTGATGCAGCGCTTTGTGATCTTTGGCACCTTCGCCATCGGCTTCAACCTGCTGTTCGGGCTCACCGGCTACCTGTCCTTTGGGCATGCCGCGTTCCTTGGTGCGGGCTCTTATGCCGCAGTTTGGATGCTCAAGCTGCTGACGATCAACGTGATCCCGGCAATTCTGATCTCCACTGTGGTGGCCGGGGCCTTCGCGCTGCTGATCGGGTTCATCTCGCTCAGACGCTCGGGCATCTACTTCTCCATCCTCACGCTGGCCTTTGCGCAAATGGCCTTCGCGCTTGCCGCGTCGGTTCTGACGCCAATCACCGGCGGCGAGACGGGCTTGCAAACGGCGCTCAACGATCCGCGCATCCTTGATGGCGCGGCCGCAGCCAGCGGCAACATCCCGGCCCCGGCGCTCTTTGGGCTGGCCATGCGCGACAGTATGGTCTGGGAAATCAGTGGTTGGACCTTCACATTCAATGCGGGCTACTACCTCGCTGGCGCGTTCATGCTGTTGGCCTTCTACCTGTCGATCCGCATCTTCCGCTCGCCATTCGGGCTGATGCTGCAGGCGATCAAAACCAACCAGACGCGGCTGAACTATACCGGGTTGAACTCCCGTCCCTACACGCTGGCGGTCTTCGTGATCTCGGGCATGTATGCCGGGTTGGCCGGTGGTCTCATGGCCTCCATGGACCCGTTGGCAGGTGCGGAGCGGATGCAATGGACCGCCTCGGGTGAGGTCGTTCTGATGACCATCTTGGGCGGTGCCGGTACCCTGATCGGGCCGGTGCTGGGCGCAGGCTTCATCAAGTATTTCGAGAACATCTTCTCCAAGATCAACTCGAAGGTGCTGCATGAATGGTTCGCCTTCATGCCCGACGGTATGGAAGACTTCGTCGTGACGATCCTCTACCCGTTCGTGGGCAAGGGCTGGCACCTGACGCTGGGCATCATGTTCATGATGGTTGTGATCTTCCTGCCCGGCGGTCTGGTCGAGGGCGGTCAGCGTATCGCGCGCCTGTTCCGCCGCAAAAAGCCTGAAACCAACACGCCTGACGGCGCGAAAACACCTGCTGAATAGGGGGCATTGGACATGGGTATCTTAGAGATCAAAAATGTCGGCAAACGCTTCGGCGGATTGCAGGCTCTGGGCAACGTTAACTTGTCGGTGGCCGAAAACACGGTCCACGCGATCATCGGGCCAAACGGGGCGGGCAAGTCAACGCTGCTGAACTGCCTCGTCGGCAAGCTGATCCCCGACACAGGTTCGGTCACGTTCCAAGGGCAAAGCCTGCTGGGCCGTAAGCCGCATGAGATCAACCAGATGGGCGTCAGCCGCGTCTTCCAAACGCCCGAGATCTTCGCTGATCTCACGGTGATGGAAAACGTCATGATCCCATGCTTCGCGCATCGTGACGGGTCGTTCAAACTGAACGCCATTTCGCAAGTCCTGAAGCAAGGCGATATCAAAGCGCAGGCAGAGCAGATCCTTGAAGACGTCAACATGCTCGACAAGCATCACATGCAGGCGTCATCCCTGTCGCGGGGCGACAAGCGCCGCTTGGAAATGGCGATGTGCCTTGTGCAAGAACCAAAGCTCTTGTTGCTGGATGAACCAACAGCGGGCATGGCCCGCGCTGACACCAACAACACGATTGATCTGTTGAAAGAGATCAAGGACAAGCGCGACATCACCATGGCGATCATCGAGCATGACATGCACGTGGTCTTCTCCATGGCCGAGCGGATCACCGTGCTGGCGCAAGGCACCCCGCTTGTCGAAGACACGCCCGAAAACATCAAAGGCCACCCGAAAGTACGCGAAGCGTATCTCGGCGAAGCCCAAGTTTAAGGAGGTTTGAACCGATGAACGTCAAACCCGACTTCAACAAAAACGCCAATAACGCAGCGACCGCCCCTGCTTTTCTAAGCGTTTGGGATATCGAGGCCTATTACGGCGAAAGCTACATCGTGCAAGGCGTCAGCTTTAACGTGCATGAGGGCGAAATCCTCGCCCTGCTGGGCCGCAACGGCGCGGGCAAAACCTCCACATTGCGCACTATCGCGCGGCTGGGCGATCCTCAGCTGCAACATGGTGAGATCTGGCTGGACCATGAACCGCTTCACAAAATGGCCGCGCATGAAGCGTCACGTGCAGGCATCGCGCTGGTGCCGGAAGATCGCCGGATCATCTCCGGCCTGACGGTTGAGGAAAATCTCAAGCTCGCACAAATCGCGCCGCCCATCGGCTGGTCCCTGGAACGCGTCTATGAGCTGTTCCCGCGCCTTGGCGAACGCCGCAAGCAAGAAGGCACAACGCTGTCGGGCGGCGAACAGCAAATGCTGGCCATTGCGCGCGCGCTCTGCCGTGACATCAAAGTCTTGCTGCTGGATGAGCCATATGAAGGCCTCGCGCCAGTCATCGTACAGGAAATCGCCAAGACACTTGGCATCATCCGCGATCAAGGCATCACCACAATCATCGTGGAACAAAACGCCGTTGCGGCCCTAAAGCTTGCAGACCGCGCCGTCATTCTCGATACTGGCTCCGTCGTCTATGACGGCTCGGCCCAAGAAGTGCTGGACGACGAGGCGCTCCGGGCCGAATATTTGGCTATTTAAAGACCTCTGCCGCCCCCACTGCGCTGGGGGCGCTGCCACATCTAAAAAATTACCCGGGGGGATTCCCTATGACCGACTTAACCTACGCACCTTCGAAAGAATTTGCGGCGTCCGCGCATGCCGACAAGGCAACATATGACAAGATGTACGCCGAAAGCATTAAAGACCCTGCGGCGTTTTGGGGCGAACACGGCAAGCGCATCGACTGGATCAAGCCCTACTCGAAGGTCAAGGACGTCTCCTACGAATACGGAAAAGTCGACATCAAATGGTATGAGGACGGTACCCTAAACGTAGCTGCCAACTGCATCGATCGCCACCTTGCGACCCGCGGCGATCAAACCGCCATCATCTGGGAACCCGACAGCCCCGATGACGAGGCGCTGCACATCACCTACAAGCAGCTGCATGAGCACGTGTCAAAATTCGGCAACGTTCTCAAGGAGATGGGCGTCACCAAAGGCGACCGCGTCGTCATCTACATGCCGATGATCCCTGAAGCCGCCTACGCCATGCTGGCCTGCGCGCGCATCGGCGCCATCCATTCCATCGTTTTCGCGGGCTTCTCCGCCGACGCTTTGGCCGCCCGCGTCAACGGCTCCAAGGCCAAGGTCGTCATCACCGCCGACGAGGCCCCGCGCGGCGGGCGCAACACGCCCCTCAAGGTCAATTGCGACAAGGCGTTTGAGGCCGTCGACCACGACGCCCAGATGCTGGTCGTGCAGCGCACCGGCGGCGATGTGGCGATGCAAGCCGGCCGCGACCACTGGCTGCACGAGATGCAGGCCACCGTCTCCGCCGACTGCCCGCCCGAGGAAATGAACGCCGAAGACCCGCTCTTCATCCTCTACACATCCGGCTCCACCGGCATGCCCAAGGGCGTGGTCCACACCACCGGCGGCTACATCGTCTACGCCTCCATGACGCATCAATACACGTTCGATTACCATGACGGCGACATCTTCTGGTGCACCGCTGACGTGGGCTGGGTCACCGGCCACAGCTACATCGTCTACGGTCCCCTCGCCAATGGCGCGACCACTTTGATGTTCGAAGGCGTACCAACCTATCCCGACGCGGGCCGGTTCTGGGCCTGCTGCGAAAAGCACAAGGTGAACCAATTCTACACCGCCCCCACCGCCATCCGCGCGCTGATGGGTAAGGGCAACAGCTTCGTCGAAGGCTATGACCTGTCCTCGCTGAAGCTGCTTGGCACCGTTGGTGAGCCGATCAACCCAGAGGCATGGAACTGGTACAATGACGTGGTCGGCGGCGGGCGCTGCCCCATCGTCGATACCTGGTGGCAGACCGAAACCGGCGGCCATCTGCTGACCCCCCTGCCCGGCGCGACCTCCACAAAGCCCGGCTCCGCAACAACGCCGTTCTTCGGCATCGAGCCCGTAATCTTGGAGCCAACAACCGGCGCAGAAATAAGCGACACCGCCGCGGAAGGGGTGCTCTGCATCAAGGATAGCTGGCCTGCCCAAATGCGCACGGTCTACGGCGATCATGACCGCTTCATGCAGACCTATTTCTCCGACTACAAAGGCTATTACTTCACCGGTGACGGCTGCAAACGCGACGCGGACGGCTACTACTGGATCACCGGTCGGGTTGATGACGTGATCAACGTCTCTGGCCACCGGATGGGCACGGCGGAGGTCGAAAGCTCCCTCGTCGCGCACCCAAAGGTCTCCGAATCCGCCGTGGTCGGCTACCCGCATGACATCAAGGGCCAGGGCATCTACGCCTATGTGACCCTCATGGGCGGCGAAGAACCCTCAGAAGAGTTGCGCAAAGAGCTTGAGGTCTGGGTGCGCAAAGATATCGGCCCGATTGCCAAGCCCGACCTCATTCAATGGGCCCCGGGCCTGCCAAAAACGCGCTCCGGCAAGATCATGCGCCGCATTCTGCGCAAGATCGCTGAAAATGACTACGGCGCGCTTGGCGACACCTCAACACTCGCGGACCCTTCGGTCGTTGATGATTTGATCGACAACCGCATGAACCGTTAAGAAAGGGGCCTCGCAAGAGGCCCTTTTCAATTTTCGTTAAACTCTCTGAATATCTCTATTGCGCGTTAAGAGGCTGGCAATCTCTTGACGGCAAAACATCAGGCGTGGGGGCTTCCAATATGAAGGAAGTCTGTAATGTTGACGAACCAACTTATTGGGGCAGCGCAAAACGCGGTAAACCACGCGCCACGCCCGTCAGCCCCGCAAAATCTGCCGGCTCAGCCCGTCATGCCAGCAACGGCAATCGGCAATGAGACCACAGCGATGACAACGCGCCCCGTTTCAGGGACCGAAAACGCCAAGGAAACACGCCCCGAAGCGAATGAAGACCGGCCGCCGCTCGAAATCCCTAAACGGGTCGAAATGCGCATAGCCTTGGTCGATACCGTTCCCGATGCGGTCCCGGAAAGCATTTATGACGCCAAAGTCACGGATGAAACCGGTGCATCAGAGGCGCAAAAGCCAGAATAATCCCCCCAATGCGCGCTTTTCACCCCGCGCAGCTTCACCTATAAGCAACTGCAATGACAGATCCGGGCTGCCGGACGCGATATGGGTGAGGAGTATTCCCGCATGGCCAAGACGCCACATGACAGCGATGTCGCCTTTATCAAGGCGCTTGCCGAGCTGCTGAACGAAAACGATCTGACTGAATTACGGGTCAAGCGCGAATACGCCTCCGATGACAGTCTCGATGTGCGCGTCTCCAAAGGTGGCACACCAATTCAGGCCGTAGCCATGGCCGCACCTGCCGCGGCCCCCGTTGCTATGCCAGCGGCGTCAGAAGCACCAGCAGCAGCCGCGCCCGCCGCCGCCCCGGCCACTGATGATCCTGCACAACATCCCGGCGCTGTGTCCTCTCCCATGGTCGGCACATGCTATTTGCAGGCTGAACCCGGCACACCAGCCTTTGTTGCCCAAGGCGACAAGGTTAGCGAAGGCCAAACCATCCTGATCATTGAAGCAATGAAAACGATGAACCAGATCCCCGCGCCAAGATCTGGCACGGTCAAACGCATTCTGGTCGAAGACGGCTCGCCGGTCGAATTCGGCGCGCCCCTGATGATCATCGAATAGCGCCCATGTTCAAGAAAATCCTGATCGCCAACCGGGGCGAGATCGCCCTCCGCGTCATCCGCGCAGCGCGCGAAATGGGGATCGCATCAGTCGCGGTCCACTCCACAGCAGACGCCGACGCAATGCATGTACGCATGGCCGATGAGGCGATCTGCATCGGCCCGCCCCCGGCGGGCAAAGCTATCTCAACATTGCCGCGCTGATCTCAGCCGCCGAAATCACCGGCGCAGAAGCAATCCATCCGGGCTATGGCTTCCTGTCGGAAAACGCCAATTTCGTCCAAGCGCTCGAAGATCACGGCATCGCGTTCATTGGCCCAACGGCAGAACATATCCGTGTCATGGGCGATAAAATCACTGCCAAAGACACGATGAAAAACCTGGGCGTGCCCTGCGTTCCCGGATCCGACGGTGGCGTGCCAACCTTGGAAGAGGCCTACAAGGTCGGCGAGGAGATCGGCTATCCCGTCATCATCAAAGCCACAGCTGGCGGCGGCGGGCGTGGCATGAAGCTCGCAAAATCGCGCGATGAGATGGAAACCGCCTTCGGCTCCGCCCGCTCGGAAGGCAAAGCCGCTTTCGGCAATGACGAAGTGTATATCGAGAAATATCTCGGCACGCCCCGCCATATCGAAATTCAGGTCTTCGGCGACGGAAAAGGCGGCGCGGTGCATCTGGGCGAACGCGACTGTTCCCTGCAACGCCGCCATCAGAAAGTCTTTGAAGAGGCCCCCGGCCCCGCCATCGACCCGGAAACCCGCGCCAAAATCGGCAAAACCTGTGCGGAGGCCGTGGCCTCCATCAACTACGCCGGCGCCGGCACAATCGAATTCCTGTATGAGAATGGCGAGTTCTATTTCATCGAAATGAACACGCGCCTGCAGGTGGAACACCCGGTCACCGAAGCCATCTTCGGCGTCGATCTGGTGCGCGAACAAATCAACGTCGCCGCTGGCTACCCGATGTCGATCAAGCAAGATGAGCTCGCGATCAACGGACATGCCATTGAAGTGCGTATCAACGCTGAAAAAGTCCCCGAATTCACACCCTGCCCCGGCAAGATCACGCAGTATCACGCCCCCGGCGGCCTCGGCGTGCGCATGGATTCGGCTCTTTATGACGGCTATTCGATCCCGCCCTATTACGACAGCCTGATCGCCAAGCTGATCGTGCACGGCCCTGATCGTCCTGCCGCCCTCGCCCGTCTCAAACGCGCGTTGGGGGAATTGATCGTTGATGGAATCGACACAACCACGCCGCTCTTCGACGCCCTTCTGCAAGAAGATGCCGTGCTGACGGGCGACTATAACATCCACTGGCTAGAGCACTGGCTAGAGGCCAACACCTAGCCAGCCAGCGGCTTTGCGCATAAGCTGGCCCTACATTTTCGTTAAGCCCTTATGCCCAAAGACCTGACCCCAAACCTGATCCTCAATGCCTATGCGCAAGGCATTTTTCCGATGTCTGAGGCGCGCGACGACGAAGGCCTCTTCTGGGTCGACCCTCAGGCCCGCGGTATTTTCCCGCTGGACGACTTCCACATCTCCCGCTCTTTGCGCAAAACCATCCGGCGCGAACCCTATCAAATCCGCATCGACACCGCGTTCGAGGCCGTCATCGAGGGCTGCGCCGAGCGCGACGAAACTTGGATCAACGCTGAAATCTTTGAAATCTACCTCGACCTCTTTGACGCCGGTCACGCCCATTCGGTCGAGGTCTGGGACGGCGCAGAACTTGTCGGCGGCGTCTACGGCGTCACGCTGCGCGCCGCCTTCTTCGGCGAAAGCATGTTTTCGCGCCGCCGCGACGCGTCAAAAATCGCGCTCGCCTACTTGATCTCTCGGCTCAAAGCGGGCGGCTACACCCTGTTCGACACGCAATTCCTGACCGACCATCTAGCCAGCCTCGGCGCGGTTGAAATCACCCGCGCGCGCTATCACAGCCTGCTCAAGGACGCATTATCGGGCGAGGCGACCTTTCACCGGCAGCCACCTCAGGTGACGCCGCAACAGGTTCTGCAACCTCCGCCTGTATCTCAAACTGGCAGCGAATAGCCCAAATGTCGTAGCGTGGGTGCTCAAGCGCGTTCAAACCCGGGCTCGACGCAACCATCCAACCCGAGAACAGCGGCGCGGTCTGCCCGTCCGCCTGCACCGTCAAAAACACGTAAGCGTCGCCGCTCGGGTTGTTCTTGGGGTAGCGGCAATCGCTCATCTCTATCGAGAGGCTGCCAAATCGCGCGGGCTCCCCGGTGGCCATCTGAATGTCGCGGCTGGCACCCGCCAGCTTGTCTAAACCGCGCAACTTCGCAACCGGCGCGGAACTGACTTCAATCCGCGTCTCGCGCTCCACCACAAGTGAATTGCCCAGGCTAAACGCCTCGTTGTCGCCCTCAATCTGCACCGGGGCCGCGTCGTCCGTGGGCTCCGTCTCAAGCTTGAACTGCGCAAAGCCCGGCGTCGCCAGACACAGGCAGATCACTGCGGCAAGCGCGCGCATCACTCTGCGTCACCGCCCGCAACAAATTTCAGCAAAAGCGAGATCAAACTGACAGAGCTTTGCGTGTCCGTGATCTCCCCGCCCGGGTCGATATTGAACGGCGATCCGCCGGGAATAATCTCAATGAAATTGCCGCCGAGCAGCCCCTCTGACGCAACCGAAATCGCGCTGTCATCGGGAATTTCGATCTGATCATTCATCGTGAAAACCGTGTCCGCGCGAAAGCTCAGCGGGTTCAAATCAAGCGCGGTCACCGTGCCCACTTTGACGCCCGCCATGCGCACATCCGTGCCCACGCTGATCCCTTCGGCCGACCGGAAGCTTGCCGTCAACTCGTATTGATCCGGCGTTGTGGCACTCACACCGGTCAGGCCCGCCGCGTAGGCTAAAAACCCCGCTGCGACCACCAAAACACCGGTGCCGACCAAAACTTCTGTGGTATTTTCTGCCATCTCGACTGCCCCCGAAACCGCTCTTGTTCTGTGCCGCTATTCCGGCGACCAGGCCTCATAATCGCGCCGGTCCGCTGGGGCCGCGCTGCGCAAAGAGCCCGCAGGCGCGTAGGCCATGGCGGTGCCGGTCAGGTTTTCCTGATGCGGCTTTTCCCATTCCTTGCGTTTCAACGGCGCCTCAGTCGGCGGCTCTTTAAACGTATGATGCAACCAGCCATGCCATTCCGGGCCCACGCGGGAGGCCTCCGCCTCACCGTTATAAATCACCCAGCGGCGTTTGCCGTCGCGCGATTGGTAGAAGATATTGCCTTCGGCATCCTCGCCGACCTTCTCGCCCTTGCGCCAGGTCCAGAATTGCGTGTTCAGCGTTTGCCCGTCCCACCAGGTCGCCGCGCGCAGGATGTTTCTCAGAATGCCCATTGGCCTCTCCAGGTTGCTTGTCTCTGATATGCCCCAGTGCCGCGCGCGCGTCCAGTGTCAGACACCTAAAACACCACGCAATTACCCGCCGATATAGGCTGTGACCTCAATCTCGATGCGGTATTTGGGGTCAATCAACGCCGCCTCGATCATCATCGCTGCAGGCGGGGCGTCGCCAAAGGCTGCGCGCAACACCGGCCAGCACTCTTCGAACTCGTTGGCAGCGGGCAAAACGTAGTTCACGCGCACAACATGCTCAAACCCGGCCCCGGCCTCTTTCAGCGCCGCCTCGATGATGCCAAGCGCGCTTTCTGCCTGCGCCGCCGCGCCCTCCGGCACAGTTCCATCAGGGTTGAGCCCCGCCACGGTGCCCGCGACATGCACCCAGCCCCCGGCCACAACCGCGCGGCAATAGCCAACCTTTGCCTCGAACGGGCCGCCGGAATGTATCCGTTTGATGCTCATATTTCAGTCTCCATATCTGATACGCGCCACAATGCGCTGCGGCTTGGAATACAGGTGCACGGTCTCCCCAACAGGGCCGATGATGACGAATGACCCGGGCTGTGCAAGCGCCATTTCAATGCGCGCCGCAACGTTTTCGGACCAGTTCGGCGCGCAGAATTCAAAGGCGTCTCGGGTCGTATCACCGAGCGGTGCCATCGGGGTCGGTTGCCAATCACCACCCCACGCCAAATGCCAATGCGGTATGTCTTGGATAGCTTTGCGGCGGGGCGGCGCGGCCTGTGCAGTCTCATCCAACCCCACAATTGCAAATGTGCAATCCCAGCCCCCTGCGCCAAACCCGTGCCAGCGACGCTGCTCCAGCACCTCAAACTCCTCAAGATAGGGCGCAAACACATCCGTCGCATATCGCGGTTTGTCGATAAGCACGGCCTTCAATTGCCAACCCAAAAGCAAGACCACCGGTATTAAGAACACGGCCAAAATAAAAAGGCCGACCAACTTGGCCGACCTTTTCAAAAACACTCGCATGCGCCGCGGGCCTTACCCCGCTTCGGCCTCTGCTTTTTTCTTCTTCTCACCGTAAATGATAAGTGGCTTGGCTTCGCGGCCAACCGCTTCTTCATTCACGACAACCTCGTCAACACCCTCAAGACCCGGCAGATCATACATCGTATCAAGCAGGATATCTTCCAGGATCGAACGCAGCCCGCGCGCGCCGGTCTTGCGCTCAATCGCGCGTTTGGCAATCGCAGACAAAGCATCCTCGGTGAAGTTCAGGTTTGCTTCTTCCAGCTCAAACAGGCGTTGATATTGCTTCACCAGCGCGTTTTTCGGCTGGGTCAGAATTGTGACAAGCGCGTCCTCGTCCAAGTCTTCAAGCGTTGCGATCACTGGCAGGCGGCCCACGAATTCCGGGATCAGACCAAATTTCAGCAGGTCTTCCGGCTCAAGCTCGGCGAAGAACTCGCCAACGCCTTTGTTTTCTTCGTCACGCACATCGGCGCCAAAGCCCATTGCGGACCCTTTGCCGCGCTGCGCGATGATCTTTTCAAGACCCGCAAACGCGCCGCCACAGATGAACAGGATGTTCGTTGTGTCAACTTGCAAGAATTCCTGCTGCGGATGCTTGCGCCCACCTTGCGGCGGCACGGAGGCCACAGTGCCTTCCATGATTTTCAGCAAGGCCTGCTGGACGCCCTCACCCGACACATCGCGTGTGATCGAGGGGTTGTCCGACTTGCGCGTAATCTTGTCGACCTCGTCAATATAGACGATCCCGCGCTGCGCGCGTTCGACATTATATTCGGACGCCTGAAGCAGTTTCAGGATGATGTTTTCGACATCCTCACCGACATAGCCCGCTTCCGTTAGCGTCGTCGCATCCGCCATAGTAAATGGCACGTCAAGTATCCGCGCCAGCGTCTGCGCCAACAGCGTCTTGCCGCAGCCCGTCGGGCCGATCAGCAGAATGTTGGATTTCGCCAGCTCGATATCGCCCGACTTGGCGGCATGGTTCAAACGTTTGTAGTGGTTGTGCACCGCGACCGAGAGCACACGTTTCGCATGCCCCTGCCCGATCACATAATCGTCCAGCACGTCGCAAATTTCCTGCGGCGTCGGCACCCCGTCGGAAGATTTCAGACCCGCGGTCTTCGTCTCCTCCCGGATGATATCCATGCAAAGCTCAACGCATTCGTCGCAAATGAACACGGTCGGACCCGCAATCAGCTTGCGCACCTCATGCTGCGACTTGCCGCAGAACGAGCAATAGAGCGTGTTTTTGCTGTCACCAGAGTTGTTTGCCATCAGTCGACCTCAACGGGGCAAAGCCCTTAAATACAGTGTTTCGAAGCACCTGCTTCGCATTTGATCCCAAGCCTATGGCAGCGCCCCAGCGGGTACAATCGGAAAAAAGCCCCTGCGCACGCAACAATCGCGTTGCTGCAACATGCGCAGGAAACAATTTCGCGCGCCTAGGACTTATCGTCTTCGACCGACCGGCTGGTCACAATCTCGTCAATATGACCCCATTCCAAAGCCTCTTCGGGCGACATAAAATTGTCCCGCTCCAATGCTTTCTCAACCGCCTTCACGGTCTGGCCGGTATGTTTGGCGTAAATCTCGTTCAGCTTGCCCTTCAACTTCTTGGTCTCTTCCGCGTGGATCATGATATCCGTCGCCTGGCCCTGATACCCGCCTGAGGGCTGGTGCACCATGATCCGGCTGTTGGGCAGCGCAAACCGCATTCCCGCCTCGCCCGCGCAGGCCAAAAGCGAGCCCATAGATGCTGCCTGCCCCACAATCAGGGTCGACACTTTCGGGCGGATGTATTGCATCGTGTCGTAAATCGACAGACCAGCCGTCACCACGCCGCCGGGGGAGTTGATATACATCGAGATATCTTTCGACGGATTCTCCGCCTCAAGGTGCAGCAGCTGCGCCACGATCAGCTGGCTCATCCCGTCATGCACCGGGCCGTTCAGGAACACGATCCGTTCCTTCAGCAGGCGGGAAAAAATGTCATATGCGCGCTCGCCACGGCTGGTTTGCTCAACCACCATGGGCACAAGGTTCATGTAAGTGTCGATCGGATCGGTCATGGCCTGCCTGTTCTGTTTTGTTCGCATCGGTTGTTTAAGTCGGGCGCTTTGTCACGCGAAGTACCCGCAAAAGATGAAGATGACGTTAGTTGCGGAAAAATCTGGCTGCAAGGGGCGCAAACACGCGCCAACGCAACTTGAAGTGGGGCGCGGCCCGCCTATCGTCAACCCTCCAATTACCAAGCTTTGGCAAAACCATGACTTTCGTCCCTACACGCGCCGCCGGATTGGATGCGCTCGCTCAATTCCTGCCCTCCGCCGGCCTCACCTACACGCGCAGGCGTAACTATGACCTGCGCCCAGACGGGTCCGGCGCGGTCTCCAAGCTCTCCCCCTACCTGCGCCTCCGTCTGATCAGCGAGCAGGAGGTCATCACCCAGACCCTCTCCCAACACAGCGCGCGGGACGCCGAAAAATTCATTCAGGAGGTGTTCTGGCGCACCTACTGGAAGGGCTGGCTTGAGATGCGGCCCGGCGTCTGGAACAGCTATCAAACTGCCGTTCAAGCGGGCCTGAATCGCCTGCAAACAGAAGCCGGGCTCCGCCAGAATTTCGAAGATGCCTGCACCGGAAACACCGACATAGAGTGCTTTAACAACTGGGCACATACTATTGTTAAAAAAGGATATATTCACAACCATGCGCGCATGTGGTTTGCGTCAATCTGGATCTTCACATTGCGCCTGCCATGGGCGCTGGGGGCTGATTTTTTCCTCCGCCACCTGCTGGACGGCGACCCCGCCTCCAACACACTCAGCTGGCGCTGGGTGGCGGGCTTGCAGACCGAGGGCAAGACCTATCTCGCCCGCCCCGACAATATCGCCGAATTCACTGAAAACCGCTTTGCGCCGCGCCAAGATCAGCTCGCACCCCATGCTGTGCCGCCAGAGCCGTTTTTGCGCCATCCCCCGGAACCGATCCGGTTTCCAAACCCGGCGCACCCCACCAAACACACCGCAATCCTGCTTCATGAAGACGATCTGGGCGGCGGCATGACGACACTTTCCGCCACTGGCCCTGTCGCGGCGTTGTTAACCACGCCAGCCCGCTCGCCGCTCACCATGTCCGAAAATGTCACCTCCTTCACCAAAGAGGCCGCACAATCAGCCGTCAGAAATCTCGGCGGCGACAGCGCGCCGGTCTTTACCTCCACCGATGACGTGATCGCTTGGGCGCAGCAAACCGGCTGCTCTGAAATCGTAACGCCCTACGCGCCCGTCGGACCCACCGCTGATGCGCTTAACACACTTGAAATCGACCTCACTGCCCATGGCATATCGCTCAAGAAAACAGCCCGCAGCTATGACATGCTGTGCTGGCCGCATGCCACAAAAGGTTTCTTCCCCTTCAAGAGGATCATCCCTGATTTTCTGAATAAATTGAAATGATTGCGGCGTTTTCCTCTTGTAGTTCAGCGCTATTTTCTTAAAATTATCCGCACTGGTTTGGGAGGCCACATGCACCGCATCACGCTCACTCTGACGACGCTTCTCGCGACGCAATCCGTGGCGCTCGATCTGCCCGCGCCGGTCACCGATCAAGACTATGCCCCTGTTGATCTGGAAGAAGCCAAGCTCGGCCAATTGCTCTTCTATGACCCAATACTGTCGGGCAATAAAAACATCTCCTGCGCCACATGCCATCACCCCAAATTCGCCACCGGTGACGGGGTGTCGCTTTCTCTCGGCGAAGGTGGGATCGGCCTCGGGCCAGATCGCCGCGCCGACCCCGAAAACCTGCCGGAACAACGCATCCCGCGCCACGCGCAAGCGCTGTTCAACCTCGGCGCGCATGAATTTACGGTGTTGTTTCATGATGGGCGGATCGAGGTTGATCCAGACAAATTAGGCGGATTGCGCACCCCCATGGGCGAAGACATGACCCAAGGCTTTGCCTCGCTCTTGTCCGCACAAACCATGTTCCCGGTGCTCAGCGCCGATGAAATGGCAGGCCATTATAGCGAAAACGATGTTTCCAAAGCCGTCCGCACCGGATTGATCACGGGTCCGGGTGGCGCTTGGGATATCATCGCCAAACGCGTCAGCAGCTATCCCGAATATGTCCGCTCTTTCAATACAGTATACCCCGATATTAAATCGGGTCGTGATATCGCCTTCACAGATATCTCAAACGCAATCGCAGCCTTTATCGCCCATGAATGGCGCTCTGACACGGCCCCATTTGACGCCTATCTGCGCGGCGGTGATTTGCCGGCTGCCGCAAAACAAGGGTTTGACCTTTTCTACGGCGATGCCCAATGCAGCAGCTGCCATACAGGGCCGTTTCAAACCGATCACAGCTTTCACGCAACGGGCCAACCGCAATTTGGCCCCGGCAAAGCCGCCCGGTTTGAGAGTCATGCACGCGACGAAGGCCGCATGCGCGTGACGGGCGCGCCGACAGATGCCTACGCATTCCGCACCCCGTCGCTGCGCAATGTCACCCAAACCGCGCCCTATGGTCACACCGGCGCCTATCCCGATCTGGCCCAGTTCATTGCGGCCCATTCCAATCCCGTCGCCGCTCTGGAGGCCTATGATCGCAGCACGCCTGTTTTGCTGCCCCTCGACGTCTCTGACTGGTGGGTCGCTGACCGCCCGGATGAACTCGCCAAAATTCGCGATGCCGCGGTGCCGATGCAACCTTTGACACAGTCAGATATCGCGCAGCTCATTGCGTTCCTGAAAACACTCGACGACCCAACCGCCCTGAACGGCCGCCTCGGCATCCCCAAAGCTGTTCCCAGCGGCTTGCCAATAGATCGCTGACCGCCCGCATTCATTGTTTCAAAAATATTCAGGGGGAGCGCGCAACGCGCGCGGGGCAGCGCCCCCAAACTCCAGAAAAATCAAACAGTAAACAGGTGGTTAACGAAAAACCCTAAGATATTGATTGGCCTGAATTTCTTGCCATGCCCCGCGTGCGGGGCCGGGCCAAATCACCCGCATTTCGGCCCGTTCCGCAGACCCAAGCCCAAAATGCAAAGCCCCCGATGCCCCGCTGGCATGCCCGCCGCCAACAGTGATTTCCTGCGTCAAAATCCGGCCTTCCACCCGCAGCTCCACCCAAGCGCCCACCGCATCACGATTGGCCCGGTCCTGAACCAGCTCCACGGCCACCCAATTACCCGCATCAGCGGTCACATTCTGATACAGCTCCATCTCCGCCCGCCGATTGACGACCACCAGATCCAGCAGCCCATCGCGGTTCAAATCATGCAGCGCCGCACCCCGCGACCGCTCCATCGTCGCAATCCCAGCCGTCTCGCCATGCTCCACAAACCGGCTATCCCTACCTTGGATCAGCAGGTTGTTCGGGTCTTTCATAGCCATCCCCGGCATCTGATCCACATTGCCCTTCGCAATGAACAAGTCACTCAACCCGTCATTGTTCACATCACCAAATTCCGCGTGCCACCCGGTCGAAGGCCGCCCATCGCCCCCTGTAAAAGGCCGCTGCGCGTAGGTTCCGATCTCAAACGGCGCCGCGTAATAACCCTGTTCGGAGGCAATTTGCATCAGCTGATCCCCCATCGAGGTCAGCACCACCTCAGGCCGCCCGTCGCCGGTCAGGTCCTGCGATGCGATCCCCATGCCCCAAATGCTGATCGGCTCCCAACCGTCACCCGACTGCAAGGTCAATTCCGGCATGGACCACATCTGCTCGGACCCGCCGCGCACGTAGTAGTGGCGATCATTGGAAACCCGCAAATCCTGCACCCCATCGCGGTTCCAGTCGGAGAATAACATCGACAAGGCGCAAAACCCGGGCGCTAGAACCTGCCCGACGTAGCGCTCCCCGTCGTACCGGTAGACTTGATTGACGTCGCAAGCCTCAAACGGACCATCAGGATCCTCGCGGTCGACATAATTTCCAAACGCTAGCGTCGGCCAGTCTGTCCCATCTTCCCATGTCGCCGCGAAGGCGGTGGTCCATGCATCACCACCATCGAAGCCCCAAAGCTGTGATGCGTCCAAAAAGCTGCAATCGGCAGCCCCTTTGAAAATCATGTTCTGCCCAACACGCAGCACAACAAGGTCCTGATACCCATCGCTGTCGATATCGAGCGGGTATGCCCCAGTCACTCCGGTCAGCAGTTCAAATGTACCGGCTTTAAAGGTCAAATCACCGCCAACCGCACCGGTGGCGTTGACAAACAACCGCGCATCACCCGCGCCGCCAGCGGCGAAAACATCATCAAACCCGTCTTGATTGCAATCAAACACTGCGACGCCGCCGCCGACAAAATGTTCCCAGCCGCCTTCATATATATGGGAAACGGGCATTGCGCGCGGCTCAAACTTCGGATCAGCCGAAGCGAGCCCAGGCAGGACAAGCAAAACCATCAAAAGAAACGTTTTCATCCGTCGCCCCAGGCCTGCCCGAATATTTCGTCCGTTACGGCGGACAACGCCAAAGCCGCGGCGCCACGCGCCCAGACGAACCCATCCCAGACATTGATATCAACCTCCGGCGGCGGGCGGCCTTTGTCGAGCGTCAGCTCCTCCATCTCGGCCAACACGTCCTCGGCATACAGATAATCGTATCGCATCCGTTCGCCTGACAAGATGATCAGCTTGGGATCAAAAAGATGCACAACATTGCTGAGCGCCACTGACAGATACCGTCCGGCCCGGCGGAAAATCGTGCGCGCGCGTTGATTGCCGGCTTTGGCTTGCTCATAGAGCGTTTCCAGCATCACATCGACGGGTCCGAATGGCTCACTTTTCATATCAAGCGCGATGCGCGCCTCGCGGACCAAAGCGTAGTCGGCCACATAGGCCTCAAGGCAGCCGCGATTTCCGCACCGACACAGCGCGCCATCGAGTTGCACTTTTGTGTGCCCCAATTCCAACCCCAGCCCGCCCGAGCCACGATAGAGCTGATTGTCCAGTACAAGCCCCATACCGACGCCATACTCAATTGTGACCACCGCAAAGGACTGCCGCGCGCGACCTGCGCCAAACCACAGTTCCGCCAGTGTCAGCATGTTGGCATCGTTGTCGATATGAACCGGCAGGCCCATCGCATCGCTGAGCGCCGCACGCAGATCCACGTTGCGATCAATCAAGAGCGGTGACCAGGGGACAATGCCCGCCTCATGATCGACGATCCCAGACAGGCCCACACCGACAGCCATCACCTTTGATTTGTCAATTTCAGCCTTTGCCAGCAGACGTTCCAGCAGATCAGCACTTTCACTTGCGAGCGCGCCTACGTCATGATTCTGCGCCTTGGCGGAAAGGCTTGCCTTGCATACCTGCGCACCTGCGTAGTCGACCAGAACGGCGGAATGGTTGAAATCTCCAAGCTTGATGCCCGCAACGTACCCGGCGCCAGGCGGAACCTGTAATGCAACCGGCGGGCGACCGCGCGCGGAGCTATCATGTGTCGCTTCACATTCTTCCACCAACCCTGCGGCAATCAACTCGGACGAGATTTGCGTGACAGAGCCCGGTGAGATTGACAGGTCCTTCGCAAGCGAAATACGCGGTGCCTTTCCGACAGCACGAACGCGTTCAAACACTTGTTGGCGCAGGGGCTTGCCATAGCCCAGCCCTGCCTGCAGCATGGGTCCGCACCCAGCGCCATTCGTGTCTTGCTGCCCCTCACCAAGCGGCGCGGGTCGACCTATTTGGCTCATTTCTTTCAACACAAAAACTAAACCTCCCGTATCTCACAGCTTTACACTCACCACAGACACATAACGGTCACCAAAATCAGGATTTTCACACATTTTCGCTGCGATGCAGCAATATTTGTACAAAAAAGCCCCAATTCAAGTAGCAATTTGAAACCTATCTATTCAACTTAATTTCCAAAAATGCAATTTAATTTTGACACCTGAAATAAATATGCGAATGTAGCTCAGCGTCGATTCGGATTCGCATCTGATCGGTCGCACCAAAGGTCGCGAGAGGAGTCGCGGCCATAGAAACATTTGGGAGATACCTATGCGTAAAGCTTTAACAGTAGCCGCGATCGCAGTCGCCGGCTTCACAACCACCGCAGCACTTGCGGATGGCCATGCAAAAACCGTCGGCGTCAGCTGGTCCAACTTCCAGGAAGAACGCTGGAAAACTGACGAAGCCGCAATCAAAGCTGCTTTGGAAGCCGCGGGCGCCAACTACGTTTCCGCTGACGCACAATCGTCTTCTTCTAAGCAGCTTTCGGACGTTGAAAGCCTGATCGCACAGGGCGTCGATGCGTTGATCATTCTGGCCCAAGACAGCGCCGCTATTGGCCCAGCTGTAGAAGCTGCTGCCGACGAGGGCATCCCGGTTGTGGGCTATGACCGCCTGATCGAAGACCCTCGCGCCTTCTACCTGACCTTCGACAACGTTGAAGTTGGCCGCATGCAGGCCCGTGCCGTTCTGGCCGCGCAGCCAAAAGGCAACTATGTCATGATCAAAGGCTCGCCTACTGACCCGAACGCAGATTTCCTGCGCGGTGGTCAGCAAGAGATTCTGCAAGCGGCGATTGACGCAGGCGACATCACAATTGTTGCCGAGGCCTATACCGATGGCTGGCTGCCAGCAAACGCGCAGCGCAACATGGAGCAAATCCTGACCGCGCAAGACAACAAGGTTGATGCGGTTGTGGCCTCGAATGACGGCACCGCTGGCGGCGTTGTGGCTGCTCTGACGGCGCAAGGCATGGAAGGCATCCCAGTGTCCGGCCAAGATGGCGACCACGCAGCGCTGAACCGCGTTGCAGGCGGGACACAGACCGTATCAGTTTGGAAAGACGCACGCGAACTGGGCAAAGCAGCTGGTGAAATCGCCGTGGCTCTGGCCAATGGCACAGCCGCCGCTGACGTCGCAAACTCGCAGTCCTGGACTTCGCCAGGTGGCACTGAGATGACAGCTGTCTTCTTGGCACCTGTTCCTGTCACGTCCGACAACCTCTCCGCCGTGGTCGACGCGGGCTGGATTGCACAAGACAAGCTGTGCCAGGGCGTCTCCGGCGGCCCAGCACCTTGTAACTAAGCGCCTCCTCCCGGCACTTACAGGCGGGCCGCCTCACTCTTCCGGCGGCCCGCACCAAAACGACCCGAGATTTTCAACGCTAATCCGAATATGCTGCCCGCGCCCCACAAGCGCGCCTGCAACGCATATCGACCCGCTAGGACCAAAACAGCGCCATGTCAGATACGACGCATAGCCCCGCCGCCGCCCCGAAGCGAAACTTCATCCAGACATTGGAGATCGACACTCGCCTGTTGGGCATGATTGGCGCCTTCATTATCGTGTGTGTTGTCTTCAACATGTTGACCGACGGGCGTTTCCTGACCCCTCGCAACATTTTCAACCTGACGATCCAGACTGTTTCTGTCGCGATCATGGCGACCGGCATGGTGTTCGTGATCGTGACCCGCCACATCGACCTGGCCTGTGGCGCGCTGCTTGCGACCTGTTCTGCCCTGATGGCGATGACGCAAACGCTGTATTTGCCCGACTGGTTCGGCCTGCCCTTGGGCCACCCGGCCATCCCCTTTATCGCCATTGCTGTAGGCCTGATTGCGGGCACAGCCATCGGCGCTTTTCAAGGCTATTTGGTGGGCTACCTGACGATCCCGGCCTTTATCGTGACACTCGGCGGCCTGCTGGTCTGGCGCAATGTCGGCTGGTACCTCACTGACGGCGCCACGATCGGCCCGCTCAACCCAACCTTCATGAAGCTAGGCGGTATTAACGGCACGCTCGGCGAAACCTGGAGCTGGATCCTTGGCATCATCGCTGTGGTCGTCGCCCTTTGGGCACTCTACGCTGGCCGCCGCAACAAGATCGCGCATGACTTCCCAGTCAAACCCGCTTGGGCAGAAGCCATCAACGCAGCCATCATCGCCGGTGGCATCCTGGGCTTCATTGCTATCTTAAACGCCTATCAAATCCCGCCCGGCCGCCTGAAACGCTTGTTTGAGGCCGCAGGACAGGAAGTCCCCGAAGGCTACACCGCCTCTTATGGGCTTCCCTTCTCCGTCTTGCTGCTGATCGCGGTCGCCATCACCATGACTGTCATCGCCAAGAAAACCCGGCTAGGCCGCTACATCTTCGCCACTGGCGGCAACCCCGACGCAGCAGAACTGTCTGGCATCAACACACGTATGCTGACGGTCAAAGTCTTCGCCCTGATGGGCGCGCTCTGTGCGCTGTCTGCGGTCGTGGCCTCTGCCCGGTTGACCAACCACTCCAACGATATCGGCACACTTGATGAGCTGCGCGTTATCGCGGCGGCCGTCATTGGCGGCACGGCGCTGTCTGGTGGAATTGGCACGATCCATGGCGCTATCCTCGGCGCGCTGATCATGCAATCGCTGCAATCAGGCATGGCCATGGTTGGCGTCGACGCACCGTTGCAAAACATGGTCGTGGGCACCGTTCTGGTTCTCGCCGTCCTCACCGACATCATTTACCGCAAACGCACGGGGGCAAAGTGATGAGCACGCCACTTGTTGATCTTCGCAATATCTCAATCTCCTTTGGCGGGGTTCGCGCCGTCGACAATGTCTCGCTTGATCTGCACGCGGGCGAAGTCGTGGGGCTGCTGGGCCACAATGGCGCGGGCAAATCGACGCTGATCAAAATCCTGTCCGGCGCCTACCAAATGGACAGCGGCGAGATCTGGATAGAAGGCCAAAAGGCAGACATCGCCTCGCCCCGTGACGCGCGCCGGTTCAATATCGAGACGATCTATCAAACGCTCGCTCTGGCCGACAATCTGGATGCCTCGTCCAATCTCTTTCTTGGCCGTGAGCTGACCACCCCGCTGGGATTTGTCGACGACGCCAAGATGGAGGCGGAGACCGCCAAAATCATGGCCCGCCTCAATCCCAACTTCAAAAAACTGTCCGAGCCTGTTTCGGCCCTGTCGGGCGGGCAGCGCCAATCCGTGGCCATTGCGCGGGCCGTGTATTTCAACGCCAAAATTCTGATTATGGATGAACCGACGGCAGCACTCGGCGTGCATGAAACCCAAATGGTCGCGGACCTGATCCAAGAGCTTAAAGCTCAAGGCTTGGGTATTTTCCTGATTAGCCACGACACACGCGAAATGCTGGAGCTCTGCGACCGCGTCTCCGTGATGAAAAACGGCGCGATGGTCGGCACTGAAAAGGTCGAGGACGTGACCGAGGATGACATCCTGTCGATGATCATCATGGGCAAAAACCCCAAAAAGGACGCCGCATGAGGGCTTCATTGTTCCAAAAATATTCCGGGGTGAGCACGCTCGCGTGCGGGGGGCAGAGCCCCCAATGCCCCGCGCGGCTCGCGCAAAAAGATCGCGCGCCGAAGGCACAATAGGAGTCTCGCAATGTATCTTGGCATCGATCTTGGCACCTCCTCAGTCAAAACGCTTCTGATAAGCGAGGACCAAACAGTTATCGCGGAAGCGCGCGCGCCTATGTCTGTGTCCCGCCCGCATCCGGGCTGGTCGGAACAAAACCCAGCCGATTGGCTCAGCGCAACCTCGAAAGCGATGGAAGTGCTGCGCGCGGAGGCCGATTTGAGCGGCGTCAAAGGTATTGGTCTGTCGGGCCATATGCATGGCGCGACACTTGTCAGCAAAGATGGCGACGTTCTGCGTCCATGTATATTGTGGAACGACACGCGCAGCCATGTGCAAGCCGCAAAAATGGATGCTGATCCCCAGTTTCGCTCCATCTCCGGCAATATCGTTTTCCCAGGTTTTACGGCGCCGAAGCTTGCGTGGGTGCGCGACACTGAACCGGAAATTTTTGACAAAACCGACCTTGTGCTGTTGCCAAAGGACTATTTGCGCCTTTGGCTCACTGGGGAGGCCGTGTCTGAAATGTCGGACGCCGCCGGAACCTCTTGGCTCGACGTTGGTGCGCGGGACTGGTCGGAGCCACTGCTCACGGAAACCGGTCTGACCCGCGCTCATATGCCTAAACTGGTCGAAGGCTCTGCCGTCTCGGGCGGGCTGCGGCCTGAACTGGCCCGCAAATGGGGCCTGCCCGCCAACACACCCGTGGCGGGCGGCGGCGGTGACAATGCCGCGACTGCGGTTGGCGTCGGTGTAACCACGCCGGGTCAGGCCTTCTTATCACTGGGAACCTCCGGGGTTCTCTTCGCTGCGACGCCAAGCTACGCCCCTGACGCGGCAACGGCGGTGCACACGTTCTGCCATGCGCTTCCTGACACTTGGCACCAGATGGGCGTGATCCTTTCTGCGGCAGATCTCGCTTGAATGGTACGCGCGGTTAACCGGCAAGAAAGCCGCGGACCTGACCAATTCTCTGGGCGGGCTCAAAGCCCCCGGCCGCGCTTGCTTCTTGCCCTATCTGGGCGGCGAACGGACCCCACATAATGACGCCCATATCCGGGGCGCGATGATTGGGGTGGAACATGAAACCGATCTAGAGGCGGGCACCCGCGCTGTGTTGGAAGGCGTCGCCTTCGCGCTGAAAGACAGCGCTGACGCGCTCGCAAAAACAGGCACGCAAATCGACAGTTTGATTGCTGTCGGTGGTGGCTCCGCCTCAAAGCACTGGCTGGAAATCATGGCGACCGTTCTGGGGCAGGACATCCAAATCCCCGTTTCGGGCGATTTCGGGGCCGCCTTCGGGGCAGCGCGCTTGGGTATGATGGCCGCAACAGGCGACGTCAGCATCGCCACACCGCCCAAGATCGAGGCGACTATTGCGCCCAATGCCACACTCGCAGACGCCTTCACTGAGGCGCATCAACGCTACAAAGACACTTATCAAGCTCTAAGGACCCTCTCATGACCGACTTTTTCAAAGGCATCGCCAAAGCACGCTTCGAGGGGCCTGACAGCACCAACCCGATGGCCTTTCACCACTACAACCCTGATGAAATGGTCATGGGCAAACGCATGGAAGACCACCTGCGCTTCGCAGCCGCCTATTGGCACAGCTTCGCATGGCCGGGCGGCGACCCGTTTGGCGGTCAGACCTTTGAACGCCCATGGTTCGGCGACACGATGGAGCTCGCCAAGCTGAAAGCCGACGTCGCCTTTGAGATGTTCGACATTCTCGGCGTGCCCTATTTCTGCTTCCACGACGCAGACGTGCGCCCGGAGGGTTCAAACTTTAACGAAAACACGAAGAACCTCGAAGAAATCACGGATTACATTGCAGAAAAGATGGACGCCACTGGCATGAAACTGCTCTGGGGGACGGCCAATCTGTTCTCCCACCGTCGCTTCATGGGCGGCGCGGCTACCAACCCGGACCCAGACGTATTCGCCTTCTCGGCAGCGACAGTCAAAACCTGCATGGATGCCACCCATAAGCTGGGCGGCGAGAATTACGTGCTGTGGGGTGGTCGTGAAGGGTATGAGACCCTCCTGAACACCGACTTGAAAAAAGAACGCCAACAAGCTGGCCGCTTCCTGCAAATGGTTGTCGATTACAAACATAAAATCGGCTTTGACGGCGCGATCCTGATCGAGCCCAAACCACAGGAACCGACCAAGCATCAATATGACTATGATGTCGCGACCGTTTACGGCTTCCTCAAGGACTTCGGACTTGAAGGTGAGGTGAAGGTAAACATCGAACAAGGCCACGCCATTCTGGCAGGACACAGCTTCGAGCATGAGCTGGCCACAGCCGCAGCACTGGGCATCTTTGGCTCCATCGACATGAACCGCAACGACTACCAATCGGGCTGGGACACGGACCAATTCCCCAACAATACACCTGAAGTGGCTCTAGCCTATTACGAAGTGCTTAAGGCAGGCGGCTTCACCACGGGCGGAACCAATTTCGACGCCAAACTGCGCCGTCAGTCACTTGACGCAGAAGACCTGATTGCCGCTCATATCGGCGGAATGGACATCTGCGCCCGCGGGCTCAAAGCCGCCGCAGCCATGCTGGAAGACGGCACGCTGGAGGCAATGCGCGATGCGCGTTACGCAGGCTGGGACGGCTCAGACCTGTTGGAGGGTACGCTCGACGGGATCGCCGCAAAGGTAGCGCAAGATGACATCAACCCGCAGCCGCGTTCCGGCAAGCAGGAAATTCTTGAAAACGTCGTTAACCGCTTCGTCTAGTCAAAATCAGGTATTCCAGCCGGGCGCACTTCTTGCCATAAAGCGCGCATGACGAAAGAAATCTCGACGATGCGCCGTGAAGCGCTGCGGCTTTTTGATGTTGCCATCAAAGCAGCCGATCCAGCCGCCGCGCTCACTGCGCAGTTTTCTGAACCAATAACGGCTCCAAATGGCCGCGTTATCCTTGTAGCCGTCGGCAAAGCCGCCGTGCCCATGATGCGCGCCGCGCTGGAGCTGGCTGAGGGTGATTTGGCCGCTTTGGTGGTCACAAACTATGAAAACGCGCAAGAAATTGACGGTGCAACCGTCATGGCGGCAGGCCACCCGGTGCCTGACGAAAACGGGCTCAACGCGGCAAAAGCCGTCGCCGCAGCATTGATGCGCGCAACGGCTCAAGACAGGGTCATTGCACTGATTTCTGGCGGCGGGTCAGCGTTGCTGCCACTGCCAGCCAAAGGGCTGACGCTGGCCGACAAGGCTAAGACATCTGAGGTTTTGCTCGGCGCCGGGCTTGATATTGGACAGATGAACCTCGTTCGCCAACAGCTGAGCCAGATGAAAGGCGGCGGCCTGCTGCGCTTTGCCGCCCCCGCCAAGGTAGAGGCCTATATCCTGTCAGACGTGGTTGGGGACGACCTGCGCGTCATCGCTAGTGGGCCCACCGTCGCCCCCATCGGCACCAAGTCCGAGGCGCGTGCGCTGCTGCACCCGGTCTGGGGCGACCTGCCATCAGCGGTTCAGGCGCATTTGTCAGGCGAAGATGAAGACGAGAGCGTCAACACTTCGACAAACACATTGATCTGTTCCAACCGAAAGAGCCTCGATGCGATGAAAGCTGCGCATCCGGGTGCCCTGATCGTCGACGACCAGTTGGAGGGCAACGTAGCCGAGGTTGCGCCGAAATTGATTGAGATCGCGCAGCAGGCCCCTGCCGGCAGTGCTTTGCTGTTTGGTGGCGAAACCACCGTCACCCTGACCGGCACCGGAAAAGGCGGCCGCAATCAGGACCTTGCCCTGCGCATGGCTTTGAGCGGGCTTTCGGGCGACTGGGTCTTCCTTTCCGGCGGCACCGATGGGCGCGACGGCCCAACTGATGCCGCGGGCGGATTGGTCGACAGCGGAAGCGCTGCACGGATGCGCGCGGCAAGCGCAAACCCCGAAGCGCTGTTGGGCAATAATGACGCCTATGCCGCGCTCAAAGCGTCTGATGATCTGGTTATGACGGGCGGTACTGGCACGAACGTGGCTGACGTTCAGATTTTACTAAAGGCTTGATAAACAGTATCTTAGGTGCCGACATTCACAGAAATCTCGGCGTCAATTGCAATATCGACCCCGCCAATGGTGTAGATGACATACAGACGATCACCGATCATCTCGGACGTGTCCGCCGGTGCAATCCCAGGCGCGAAAACCCGGTGCCCCGCGCCGCCATGCACGATGATCGCCGCATCTTTTCCAGATAAATCACGCAGGTCGTCCTCCGTGATCGATAGATTGTCATAGTCGCTCAAGCTCAGATCGACAGCGCAAACATGATAGGGCGCAAGGGGGTCAACGCCGTCCTCTTGGCTTAGCGCCCGCATCGCGCGCAGAGATATCATGTCATCCTGCGCGAAGGCAAGCACCTCAGCCTCAGGGTTGTGATCGTAAAGCGCACCGTTGACGAGGTTGATCCAAACGGCCTCACTGGCGGTACCGCCGTCGACACCGGTGGCTGTGATGCGGGCTTCGCAAATCGGTGGCAAGCCCGCGATCTCTGCTTGCTTTACCCGAAACGTCCAGATGCCATCGTCGCGCACTTTGGTCTCGAAACCGGGACCAGGCACCAAATCAAGACGAATTGAGCAGCCCACTTCGCCTGTGCCATCAATCTTCAGATATGACAGCACGCCTGCGCTGTTCGCCTCTGCACCCAATGTCACGCTACCAGCCCCCCAGCCGTTCGATACCCGGTCTACACCAAGTTTGCGTAGCGTAAACTGGCCGCGACCTCAAATGAAATCGCAGATGTGGTATAGGCCGTGGCCGGTACCACGACGGCTGGTGGCTAGTTCGCTTGCGTCGGGCCCGCCGGATCGGAGGTCTGCAACACGCGGTAGCAACTCGCCTCCCCCGTCATGGATGGGGTCAAATTATAGCTTTCGTTTGGTGGGATGGCGCAGGTGTCGCCCGGGTTCAAAATCTCGGACCCCTGCCCCCAGCTTAACCGCCAATGTCCACGCATCGGCATCAGAACGGTATTTAGATCATGGCGTTGCGCACCCTCACCAAGCGAGCCGCGTGCGAGAAGTTCTACCTCAAAACCCGGTCTGTCGCGCAGTTGAGCCAGAGGGCCAATCACTTTGGCCGGTTGCTTGTCTGCGAGGGCGATCAGGTCCCAATAGCGCGATACAAAACGCGGTACGACATCAAGCGTGCTGGGTTCGGGAAAGGCTTTCAGCTCTTCGTCGCTCAGCAATGGCATGGGCACCACGCCATCTGGCAGAGACTGCCCTTGCTTGCCATCATAGAGCTTGCCGTTTTCGCCCAGAACCAGCCCATGGTCTTGGGCGTCCTCAATCACTTGCGGCGCCCAAATCACGCCGCCGCCCGCGTCATCGCCGCCAAGGATCGCCATGATCATCCCGTAATCGACGCCGACATTCTCAAATCCGCGAAAAATGCCGGTCGGGATATTGATGATGTCCCCCTCTTCCAACACCACTTCGCCAGCAGTGCCCCAACGCCCCCAGAAAAAGCGCCACCGTCCCTTGAGCACAAAGAACACCTCAGCTGTGCGATGCGAATGCAGAGAGTTGCGGCATTTCGGCGGTTGCCCGGCGGCACCAACATTGAACCCGATCTTGTCGGCAATATGGACATGCTGATCCGGGCTTTCAGACACACCGCCGCCAATGATTGTGAAATTTTCTTTCTGATCACTGCCTGGTGTATGCGCGTCAATAAAAGCCGTTTTGCAAGGCTTCAAATCACCATAACGCACGATACGGGCTTGCATTTCTTCAGGCGACATAAGGCTTTCTCCAACGGGGTCTTACGTTAGCCTACCCGCTGTGAATACGTATTCAAGTCGTTTTTGTTAGAAACAGCTATTCAGCTTCACAATAAGCGTTGTAGCACAATGCGATCATGACCATCGCCTGTACCGTCATCATCTGCATCGCGGTGATGGATGAAGCCGTGGCGCTGCCAAAAACGAAGCCCGTCTTGGTTTTGCACCAGAACCGCCACCTTCAAAGTCTCCGCACCGGATGTTTTGGCCAAAGCGGCAACGTCGCGCAATACCTCAGTGCCCATCCCCGTGCCACGAAAGGCCGGGTCGAGCAAAAGCAGCCCAATATACCATTCGCTCGCGAGCTCATAGCCCGGCGCAAGCCCGAGTAGCCCACGCAACTTACCATCCGGCTGTTCCAGCCCCATTGTCAAAATGTCATCTTTGCTGCGTCCCGGCGGCGCATCATTGAACAACCCGGTGACCCAAGTTGCGTCCGGTTCGCGCCCCGTTTCCATCAAGATGTAGTCACGACAGCGCTCGGCGCAGTCCAAGACACGTGCGCTGTCCGTTTCGGGTTGCAACAAGGTTAATTGCCACTCATCGGCCATTGCAGCGCTCCGTTTCTAGCTCGGCAAATGCGGCACGGCCGCGATCAGCTTTTGCGTATAGGGATGTTTTGGATCCGTAAACACCTGTTCGGTCGCGCCCTGTTCGACAATGCGCCCAGCTTGCATCACCAACACGCGGTCCGTGATCGAGCGAACGACGGACAGATCGTGGCTGATAAACAAATAGGTCAAGCCAAACTGGTCCGACAGGGCCGCTAGAAGGTCCAAAATTTGCGCGCGGATTGAGACATCCAACGCCGAAACAGCCTCATCCAAAACGATCAGCTTGGGTTTGATCACCAACGCCCGCGCAATCGCAATTCTCTGCCGCTGTCCGCCCGAAAATTCATGGATATACTTGTGCTTATCAGCAGCTGTTAAACCAACCGAGGTAAGCGCTTCGTCGATCTCTTCCTGCGTCCCAGGCCGGTCGAGCAGGAAAAAAGGTTCACTGACAAGCCGGCCAACTTTGTGTCGTGGGTTGAACGAGCCGTAGGGATCCTGAAACACCACCTGCATTTTACGTCGCAACGCCGGGTCGGGCTGTCTGCCCGCATGAACTGGTGCGCCGTCCAAGGCGATGCTGCCCCCTGCAAACAGTCCAAACCCAGTATCGCGCGGGTCAAAGTCGACTTTCCGCAACCGCTTTCGCCGACCAGGCCCAAGCTCTCACCTTCGAAAATCTCGAAACTGACATTGTCGACCGCTACCAACCGTTCTGGTGGCGCAAGTAGCGATTTTCGCGGCAAGACATAGCGGCGCGTGACGGTATCAACTTTTAGTAACGGTTGCGCCTTGGCGGCGGCGTTTCGTGCGGGTTGATGCGTAGAGGCGGCGAACAAAGCTCTGGTGTAGGGATGCATCATCGTACGATGCAAGTCGGGCCCGTTCCCGGTCTCAACGATCTCACCACGACGCATGATCGAAATTTCATCGGCAAGTCCCGTGACCACCGCCAAATCGTGCGTAATCAGCAGAACAGCGATATCGTCTTCATCGGCCAGCCGCTTGATTAGCTCCAGTATTTCAGCCTGCGTGGTCACATCAAGCGCCGTTGTCGGCTCATCGGCAATCAATAGCTTTGGGCGTAAGGCAATCGCCATAGCAATCACAACGCGTTGCCTCTGCCCGCCAGACAGCTCATGCGGGTAACGTGTCAACGGAAATTGGCTTGCGGGTAGCTCACACCGCTCTAACGCGTCTTGAGCGCGCGCACGCGCCTCTGCCCGCGTCACATTTTCATGAATGAGAATAGTCTCAGCGACTTGCGCACCAATCGTCTGCAACGGGTTAAGGGCCGTCATGGGTTCCTGGAACACCATACCCACCACCCTGCCGCGCAGATCGCAAAGCCGCGCCTCAGACGCGCCTAGAACCGGCATGCCGTCCAGAGATATCGCCCCTTCGCAAACCGCCCCGTCGGGCAGCAATTGCGACACCGCAAAGGCCGTCATTGATTTTCCCGAGCCGCTTTCGCCAATCAAGCCATGTATCTGCCCCGGTGCAATTCCCAGCGAAACACCTTGCAAAATTGACGTCTCGTGGATGGTTAACGACAGATTTTCAATCTTTAACATGCTCATCGAACCGACCGTCTGAGCTTAGGATCGAGCAAATCTCGCAACCCATCGCCAGCCAGGTTCAACCCCAACACGGTCAGCAAAATGGCGAAGCCGGGGAACAGCGTAATATGCGGGGCGATCATGAACAGTGTTTGGCTTTCAGCGAGCATCCGCCCCCAACTTGGTGTCGGGGGTTGCGCGCCAAGACCCACATAAGAAAGCGCGGCCTCCGCCAATATCCCCAGAGAAAATTGAATGGTGCCCTGCACAATCAGAAGGTTGGCGATATTGGGCAAGATATGCTCGGCCGAGATACGCATAGCGTTTTTGCCTGCCACCCGCGCAGCCAGAATGTAGTCTTGCTGCCAGATAGACAACGCGGCGCCGCGTGTGACCCGGGCAAAGACCGGGATGTTGAAAATGCCAATCGCAATAATCGCATTCACCGCGGACGGGCCAAATACGGCGGTGATCAGGATCGCAATCAGCAGCGAAGGAAATGCAAAGATCAGGTCATTGCCACGCATCACGACCTCATCAAGCCAACTGCCGCGCCAAGCGGCCGCTGTAAGCCCTAGCGGCACGCCCAACCCCATCCCGATGCCGACGGCCACAATCGCCACGGCGATTGAGGTCCGCGCCCCAACCATGATCATCGACAAGATATCCCGCCCCAGTTGATCGGTCCCAAACGGATGCAAGGCGGAAGGCGGCTTTAACTTATTGCTAATCTCCAACACCGTGTGGTCATACGGCGTCCAAATGAATGACAGCGCGGCCCCGATCATAAAAAGGCACGTTAAACCAACACCTAAGACAAGGTTTCTCATGTCCGCACCCGCAGGCGTGGATCAACCCAGGCATATGCCAAATCGACGAGAAAATTTACCATGATCACCGCAAAGACCAACAGCATCACAACGCTTTCGACAACAATCAGGTCACGCTGCGAAATTGCTTGAAAGATGAGCCGTCCCAAGCCCGGCAGGAAGAAAACATTTTCAATGATAATCGCGCCGGCCAGCAGGAAAGAGAATTGCAAACCAAGGATCGTCAGCACCGGGATCATCGCGTTTCTGAGCGCGTGACGTCGCAACGCCTGCCGCTTTGTCAGCCCTTTTGCGCGTGCCGTGCGAATGTAGTCTGACGACAGCGTATCAAGCAGCGAAGACCGCATCACCCGCGACAAGATCGACGCTTGCGGCAAAGCCAGTGCAATCGCCGGCAAGGTCAGCGCTTTTATCGCTGGTAGCAACCCGGCCTCCCACCCCGGAAAACCGCCTGCCGAAAACCAACGTAAGTTGATAGCAAAGATCACCACCATGATCATCGCAAACCAGAAATTCGGAATCGCTACACCCAGTTGCGTACCGCCCATTACTGCGACGTCTGTTAATGACCCGCGCTTGGACGCCGCCAAAATACCAACCGGGAAAGCCACAAGAATGGTTAGCGCGAGCGCGTAAAGCGCCAGCGGGAGGGAGATCATCAAGCGCTCGGCCACGATGTCAGACACAGGGCTTCGGTAGGTATAGGACGTACCAAGGTCGCCTTGTAACAGGCCAAAAATCCAAGACAAATACCGATCAAAGAGCGCCTTGTCTAACCCAAGCTCATCCCGCAGCGCGGCTATGGTTTCGGGCTGCGCATTCAGCCCCAACATGAATGATGCCGGGTCGCCTGGCACCACTTCTATAGTGGCAAAGATCACAAAGCTCGCCACGATCAAAGAGACCAGAAGCGAGCCTGCGCGGCCTAGCGCATAGCGAAGCACCGGGTGTCCCCGCCGCCGTTAATCTGCCCAGCTTACAGCCGTCAGATCGACTGCCTGCGTCGGCGCATCCGCCCAGATCCCCTGCAGCTTGGCATTGACGACAGACGTCAACGCCAACTGGAACAAATAGGCGTTCACGTAGTCCTCCGAAATGATTGTCTGCGCCTTTTGAAGCATCTCGACCCGCATCTCGGGATCATTCTCAACATCGAAATCCGCCATTAGCTTTTGAAAGTCGATATTGTCGTACTGAAAGTAATATCCCGGGCGGGCGTAGATACCGATATCCATGGGCTCCGTATGGCTGACAATTGTAAGCCCGAAATCATAGCCCTTGAATGCCTGCTCCAGCCATTGCGCCCATTCGAGATTGCTGATTTCGGCTTCAATGCCCACTTGGCGCAGCTGTGCCGCGATAATCTCTCCACCCCGGCGCGCATAGGATGGCGGAGGTAATTTCAACGTGGTGGTGAACCCGTTCGGGAAGCCCGCCTCGGCCAGTAGCGCCTTTGCTTTTTCTGGATCGAATGTCGAATTGCCGGTCAGGTCAATATATGCTGGATTATGCGGCGCAAAATGGGACCCGATGGGCGTGCCGTATCCAAACATGGCGCCGTCAATAATCGCAGATCGGTCAATCGCATGGCTGACGGCCTGCCGCACCAGTTTATTGTCGAACGGCGGCAGCTTGTTGTTCATCGCCATGATCGTCTCGCCCTCCGTATTGCCGGCAAGCACGGTGAAGCGCGGGTCTGCCTCGAACTGAGCAAGGTTTTCAGGGGCGGGGTAGCTGTAAAACGCGTCGATATCCTCAGCCATCATAGCGGCGAATGCAGCCGTTGGGTCAGAGATGAACTTGAAGGTGGCGCCATCAAGTTTGGCGGCCTCGCCCCAATAGTCGTCATTTCGGATCAAGGTAATGCTGTCACCTTGCCTCCAATCCTCAAACTTGAAAGCGCCTGTGCCAACAGGATTAGACTTGATATCCTCGATACTTTCCGGCGCGACAATAACAGCATCACCCCATGCCATGTTGAACAAAAACGCGCCTTGTGGCTCTGATAGTGTGACCACAACCGTGCGAGCGTCGGCGGCCTGTACGCCTGCGATATTGCCGAACAACCCTTTTTGCGCGTTGGTCGAGTCCGTGCCGCGTGCCCGGTCGAGGGTGAAGACGACGTCGCTAGCATCCAACGTGGTGCCATCGTGGAAGGTTACCCCCTCACGCAGGGTAAATGTGTAGATTAAGCCATCTGCCGAGACTTCCCAGCTTTCGGCGAGTCCTGGCACCACGGAGCCGTCTGATGTAAAGCGCGTAAGCCCTTCAAATACGTTGGAATATAAGACCTGATCAATTGCACCTGCAGCAGCCGATGTTGGATCAAGATGCGGCGGTTCGAGCTGCAAGCCTACCGTCACGTCACGCGCCTGCGCTGCACCGCTGGCCAGTATTGCCGCGACAGATACGGCCCCCAAAACCATGTATTTCATCTCATACCCTCCAAAAGTCGATTGCGCTTGGCACCAAGCTTGAAGCGGAAACGCTGCGCAATCAAGCTGGTAAGGGTGGCCTTTAGGGAAGCCACTTGTTAACCGACGCGCAACTTTTGACCGAGAAGGAGCCTCAACATGAGCGCAACCGCCCGCAAATCAGCCCCGATGCCGGAAGATATCCGCGCGCGAAAAGGCGGCGTGCCTTTGGTCAGCCTCACCGCCTACACGACCCCGATGGCGGAGCTGATGGATGGGATTTGCGATTTTGTGCTGGTGGGCGACTCGGTTGGGATGGTGTTGCATGGGCTGACCTCGACGCTCGATGTTACGCTCGACATGATGATCCTGCATGGCCAGGCAGTGCGGCGCGGACTGAAAGCGTCGATGCTGGTCGTTGACATGCCCTTCGGCAGCTATGAGGAGAGCCCAAAGCAAGCCTTCCAGAACGCATCCCGCATCATGCGTGAGACTGGCGCAGGCGCGGTAAAGCTGGAAGGCGGTGTGGTAATGGCCGACACGATTGCGTTTTTGACCAAACGCGGCATCCCCGTGATGGCGCATATCGGGCTAACCCCGCAATCCATCAACACGCTAGGCGGCTACAAGGTGCAAGGGCGCGGGCCACAGGCCAAACAGATGTTGGCGGATGCGCAGTCCGTAACGGACGCAGGCGCCTTTGCCGTCGTGTTGGAGAAAGTGCCTGAGGTCTTGGCAGATGAGATCACGGCCGCGGTGTCCATCCCGACCATCGGTATTGGCGCATCATCCCAATGCGACGGGCAGATTTTGGTGGTGGACGACATGCTTGGGCTATTCACCGCCTTCAAGGCAAAGTTTGTGAAACGATACAGTAATTTAGGCGACGATGCTAAAGCCGCAATCGAAACCTATGCGGGGGAGGTTCAAGCGCGCAGCTTCCCGGGCCCGGAACATGTCTTTGCAAGCGAAGCCCCAGCAAAGAAAGCCGACAAATGAGCGTGCCGATCATTCGTACGCTGGCGGAACTGCGCGAGCGTGTTCATCGTTGGAAGGCCGCTGGCGAAACCGTTGGTGTTGTCCCGACGATGGGCGCGTTGCATCAAGGGCATCTCAGTCTTGTGCGGGCAGCCAAGGAGGGGTGCGACCGGGTGATCGTGACGATCTTCATTAACCCCAAGCAGTTCAACAACCCGGAAGACTACGACAACTACCCGCGTACCGAAGAGGAAGACGCGCGCAAGCTCGCCGCTTTTGAGGTCGACGCGGTTTACGTGCCGGACGGCGCGCAAATGTACCCGGATGGGTTTGCTACGACTGTTTCGGTTGAAGGCATCACCGATGGGCTTTGCGGCGCACATAGGCCCGGACATTTCGATGGGGTCGCCACAATCGTGACCAAGCTCTTCACCCAGACCATGGCCGATCGGGCTTATTTCGGCGAAAAAGACTACCAACAATTGCAAGTCGTCACACGGTTGGCGCGTGATTTAGACTTGGGTGTTGAGGTTGTCGGCTGCCCCACAATTCGTGAAGAAGACGGCCTTGCCATGTCATCGCGAAATCTGCATTTATCCGATAGATCAAGAACTTGGGCACCAGAGCTAAATCGCGCGATGGAAGACTTGGCTGCAGGAATTCTTGCAGGTGGTGACCTGAACACCTTGAAAGCCGACGCAATCGCACGCATTGAACGCGCCGGATTTACACAAGTGGAATACTTGGACCTACGCGCGGCTGACACCTTGGAACTGCTGGACGCCCCAGATCGCCCGGCACGGCTTTTGGCGGCCGCCTGGCTTGCAGGGGTTCGGTTGATTGACAATATCGCTGTCGGCTGAGGCGATTTGCGCCATGGTATTGTCAGTTTCCATGCTTACCTCTGTGGCTGATGATAGCACAACGACCGCCATTTTCGTATCGTCAGGACCCCAACGTCCCCGCGTTTGAGGCTGGCCTTTGCTTTACCGTGATGGACGCGCATTGCGCGCTTTGCGCCAAAGGTGCCGCGTGGATCGCGCATAACGACAAGCGGGCAGAGTTTCGCATCATTCCCCTACAATCTGAACGAGGCGCAGCATTGCTGACGCATTACGGGCTCGATCCAAACGACCCGACCTCTTGGCTGTATATTGAGGATGGGCAGGCTTATTGCTCCCTCGATGCGGTGATCCGCACCGGGGCACGGCTGGGTGGTATTTGGAAAACCCTGCAAGTCCTCCGCCTGTTGCCGCGCGCCGTTCAAGACTGGCTTTACCGCAGCGTGGCGCGCAACAGGTACCGGCTGTTTGGGCGCGCTGACCTGTGCGACCTGCCAGACGCCCAAGTACAGAAACGGTTGATACAATGAAGATTTTGATCCTCGGTGGTTACGGGGTGTTCGGCGGCAGACTTGTGGAACTGCTGAGCGACTGTGCCGCGCTACACATGGTGGTCGCCGGGCGCAGCATTGAAAAGGCGACAGCCTATTGCCGCGCCTACTCTGGGCAAGCACAGGTCACGCCGCTCAAACTGGACCGCATAGACATCGAGAAAGCGCTTACCGAAGAGCAACCCGATTTGGTTGTCGACGCCTCGGGCCCATTTCAGGCCTATGGCCGCGACCCCTATCAGGTGATCAAAGCCTGCATCGCGCAGGGGGTCGACTATCTTGATTTTGCCGACGCCGCCGATTTTGTCTTCGGCGTCTCGCAATTCGACACCGAGGCCACGGAAAAGGGCGTTTTCGTTCTATCAGGGGCAAGCAGCTTCCCGGTTCTGACTGCCGCTGTGTTGCGCGAAATGGCGAAAGAGATGGACATCGAGAAGGTGACCGGCGGTATAGCGCCTTCACCCTATGCCGGGATTGGGCTCAACGTCATGCGCGCTGTGGTGAGCTACGCTGGCGCACCGGTCAAACTGACGCGCGGCGGCAAACAAATCGCAGCCAAGGGTTTGACCGAAAGCCTGCGCTATACAGTCGCAGTTCCCGGGCATGTTCCGCTGCGCAACATTCGCTTTTCGCTCGTCGATGTGCCCGATCTGCAAGTGATCCCACCAGAATTCGACACGCTGACAGATATCTGGATGGGCGCGGGCCCGGTGCCGGAATCGCTGCACCGCATCTTGAACCTGCTTGCAAAGGCGCGGGCGACGTTGCGCCTGCCGTCCCTCGTGCCACTGTCACGGTTGTTCTATTTGGTACTGAACCAAATGAGGTTCGGTGAGCACCGTGGCGGGATGTTTGTTGAAGCCATGGGACGACATGATGGCAAGGCGACAACGCGCAGCTGGCATCTTTTGGCGGAAGGCGATGACGGGCCGTACATTCCATCGATAGCAATTGAGATTCTGGTGCGGAAACTATTGGCAGGTGAACCTCCGGCACCCGGGGCGCGGTCCGCCGCGCAGGCTTTGGACCTTGCAGACTACGATGCGGCCTTTGCCTCCAAGACAATCTACACTGGATTTCGATCCGACACAGAGGGGCTCTACCCAAACGTCCTTGGCTCTGCCTTCAACACGCTGCCTGCCCCGGTTAAAGATTTTCACACGCGCGACACCGTGCACCAATGGCAGGGCACAGCCAAGATCACACGCGGAACCAACCCTATCGCGACTATCGTCAACAGATTGGTCGGGTTTCCCAAACCCGGGGATCAGGTCCCCGTCTCGGTTGAGGTCGCGCCGGGGCCAAAGGGGGAGACATGGACGCGCAATTTCGCGGGCAAAGTTTTCTCCACATTTCAGGAAGAAGGCACAGGGCTAAATGCGCATTTGATCGTTGAGCATTTCGGCCCGCTACGCGTGGCCCTTGCGCTGCGTTCGGAGGGTCAAAACCTGTATCTCGTGCCCCGCCGTTGGAGCTGCTTCGGTGTCCCGCTACCCAAGTTTTTGCTGCCCGGCGGCACGACTTTCGAAACCGAACAAGACGGGAAATTCTGTTTCCATGTTGAGATCAAAGCGCCAATTTTAGGGTTGATTGTGTCCTATCAAGGAACATTGACACCCGTTTAGTCGGGCAGCAGCAAATCCATCAGGCTGTGGCTCATGACCTTGGCGCTATCTAGCATATCATCAACCTCGATATATTCATCGGGCTTATGCGCCAGCTCCAAAAGTCCGGGGCCATAAGCAATGCAATTTTTCAACCGCCCAATCCGGTCGATGTGCTTTTGGTCATAGGTGCCGGGGCTGACAACATATTCGGCATCCTTGCCCAGCACCGATTGTACAGCCCTCTGGACGGAGGTGACCACGGGCGCGTCCTTCTCAGTCATGGTGGGCGCAACGCTCCACATTTCATTGAGATCATAGCTGAAATTCTCGCGCTCAACCTTCAGGCGCTCCAAGATCGCGACCACCTCGCCGCGCACCTCGTCCTCGCTTTCCTCGATCAGGTACCGGCGGTCGATGATCATACGGGCACGGTCTGGCACGCAGGCGGATGGTAGCCCTGTGAAATCGGGTTCTGGCTCCGCCTGTCCGCCGTGGAAGCTATTGATATTCAACGTTGATTGCCGCGCCCCTTCGGGCACCACCGGCATGGCCGTGTGTTTGCGCGCAAGCGCGGGGAACAGTGTTTCTTCCATCTCCGACAGCACGGCGCCCATGTGACGGACCGCACAGTCGCCCAAAAACGGCATGGAGCCATGGGCGATCTCGCCATGTGTCTCAATCTCGGCC
This sequence comes from Litoreibacter sp. JB4-2, assembly GCF_055693445.1. Classification (NCBI taxonomy): domain Bacteria; kingdom Pseudomonadati; phylum Pseudomonadota; class Alphaproteobacteria; order Rhodobacterales; family Roseobacteraceae; genus Litoreibacter; species Litoreibacter sp. JB4-2. Next base: position 103,653 of record NZ_CM146334.1, on the reverse strand, counting down.
CACCAGACGCCGCGATGCCCCAGGCAGATACGATCCTTTTGCAAGGGCTCAGGGATAATCACGTGCTGGACATGCGCGAAATGCCCCTTCTCAGCCAAATAGGCGACGCCGCCATACCCGCCGGTTTCCTCATCCGCCGTGCCTGAAATCTCGATAGCTCCGTGGAAATCAGTGAACTCTTCCAGAAAAGCCTCGGCCGCGACGATCGAAGCGGCCAACCCGCCCTTCATGTCGCAACTACCACGCCCATAGATTTTTCCGTCTACCAGCTCCCCGCCGAACGGGTCGCGTGTCCAGCCTTGGCCAACCTCGACCACGTCGGTGTGGGAATTGAAATGCACGCAATCGCCCTGCCCCGTGCCGTCGCGACGCGCAACAACGTTCCAACGCGGGTATTTCTTCGAATCGCCGGGCGAGCCTTCAGCGCGGATCAGCTGGACTTCGAATCCCGACTTGGCCAGACGCTCGGCCAAGTAGCCGCAAATCTCGCGATAGTTTTCGCCCGGCGGGTTCAGTGTCGGGATCGCTATTAGCTCTTTCGTCAAGGTGATCAAGTCATCTTTTTTGTCGTCAATGCGCGCGGCAAGGCGTTGAAAATGCTCGGGTGAAACTGACATACCGAACGCTAGCCCTGATTTGGGTGTGCAACAATAGGAAGCGGGGATAGAACTCCCCTGAACGGGCCGCTAAGCTGTCTCGATGACCACCCGGCTGCCACCGACCCCACGCGACGATCTGATCGTTTGCCCGCATTGCGACGCGGCCTTCACGTTGGTGCGGCCAGACGCGGGCGAACGCGCGGTTTGCGTACGGTGCCACACGGCACTGATCACTCCACGGGCCAAGGCGGGTTTGCAAATAATTGCTGTGTCACTGGCCGTGGTCGTCTTGGTCATCGCGGCGACCGTCTTCCCGTTCCTCACCATCAAGGCGGCTGGTGTTCAGAACTCCGTCTCAATTCTCGACGCAGCTTTGGCATTTTCTGACGGCCCGCTCATCATCTTGTCCCTGTCGACCGCGGCGCTGATCATTTTTGTCCCGCTCATGCGCGTGCTCTTGGCGCTTTATGTCTTGATCCCAGTGGTGCTGGACCGCATGCCTGCACGCGGATCGCGGCAGGCCTTTCGTCTGGCTGAGGCTTTGCGCCCCTGGTCCATGGCCGAAATCTTCGCAATTGGCTGCGCGGTCGCATTGGTCAAAGTCGCTGACTTGGCGGATGTGACCTTCGGCCCGGCATTCTGGATGTTCTCAGGCCTTGTCGTTCTGGTCGTCGCCCAAGATAGCTTCATGTGCCGCTGGAGCGTATGGAAATCGCTTGAGGGGTTGCGAAAGTGAGCGCCGCCCATATCACCACGGCGCGCGAAATGGGGCTCGTCAGCTGCACCCGCTGCACTAAAGTTTGGCCTGTAGAAACGCCGCGCTGCGGGCGTTGCGGTAAGCGGCTGATCTCCCGCGACCGGCTCAGCCTGCAACGCGTCTGGGCGTGGTGGCTGGTCGGGGTGCTGTGCTACATCCCGGCGAACCTATATCCCATGCTCGTTACCCTCACCCTGTTCACGACAGAGCAAAGCACGATCATCGGTGGCGCGGTTGAGCTGTTGACCCACGGCGCGCCGGTTGTGGCTTTGATTATCCTTTTTGCCAGCGTCGCAATTCCGGTCGGAAAGTTCATAGCGATTGCCTATTTAGCAATCTCCGTGCAGCGCCGCTCAGTCGCATCTTTTGAAGCACGCCAGATCACCTATGAGGTCGTCGAATATATCGGTCGTTGGTCCATGATCGACATTTTCGTGGTCGCGATCCTGTCCTCGCTGGTGCAGTTGAACACACTGGCCGCGATACAGCCGGGCATCGCCAGCCTATTTTTTGCTTTGTCGGTTGTCTTTACCATGTTGTCTGCGCAAAGCTTCGATACCCGCATGATCTGGGACGTCCAGGGTGCGGCCAAGGGGGATAAAGCGCATGGCTGAAGCGCCATCACAGGTAAAGATCGCGCCCGCCCCCGCGGGGTTTGGCGTTTCGATGGTGTGGATCATCCCGTTGATCGCGCTTGCCGTGGCGCTGGGCGTGGCCTGGCAAAGCTATTCCAACCAAGGCCCTGTGATCACAATAGAATTTGAGAACGGCACCGGCATTCAGGCCGATGAGACCGAGTTGAAATACCGCGACATCACCGTCGGGATCGTCGAAGATGTCGGCTTTACCAATGGGCTTGAAAGCGTAGAGGTCACGGTGCGGATCGACAAAGACATCGCGCCTTTTATTGATCAAAGCGCGAATTTTTGGGTTGTTCGGCCGGAGGTGTCGACGCGCGGCATCAGCGGGCTCAGCACTGTGCTGAGCGGCGTGTTCATTGAAGGCGTCTGGGATACCAAGATTGGCAATCCCGCGAGCACATTCAAAGGCCTGGAGGAAGCGCCACTGTTCCGCCCCTCACAGCCCGGCTTGGAGATCGCGTTGCGCGCCACGGCCAACGGGCAATTGACCGAAAATGCGCCGATCTTCTTTCATGGCATTGAGGTTGGGCGGATCGGCAAAGCCCGTATTTCGCCGCGCACCAATTTCGCAATCGCCGAGGCTATCATTTATGAACCACATGATAGGCTGATCACAGATGCGACCCGGTTCTGGGACACGTCAGGGTTCAGTGTCTCTGTCGGCGCATCTGGGGCTGAGATCGACTTCACTTCATTGGCAACCTTGATCTCGGGCGGGCTGTCCTTTGATACGTTCGTATCTGGCGGTGAACGGGTCAGTGATGGGCGAGAATTTCAGATTTACGCGGACGAGGACACAGCACGCAATTCGGTCTTCAACGCCTCCGAAGTGGAAGAACTGCAGGTCGCAGTCGTGTTTGATGACAATATCTCGGGCCTGACGGTCGGAGCCAACGTCGAGCTTAGCGGGCTGACCATCGGCGGCGTGCAAAGCGTCTCAGGAATTATCGACCGTGCGCGCTTTGGTGACAGCCGGGTACGGTTGAATGCGGTATTGGCCATTCAACCGGCACGGCTGGGGCTTGGTGGCACGCCCTCGCCCACGGCAGCGCTGAACTTTCTGGCCGGTCGGGTCCGCGAAGGGATGCGTGCAAGGCTAACCTCGGCAGGGCTTTTGACCGGCGGGTTGAAAATCGAATTGGTCACTGTTGAAGACGCGCCGCCAGCATCGATTGACGATTTAAACGTGCCCACGCCAGTGCTGCCAACGACCAAAAGTCAGATCGCGGATGCCGGGGCCTCCGTTGAAGGGGTCCTGACCCGCGTCGGGAACCTGCCGATTGAGGAGCTGCTGACCGCAGCGATAGATTTTTTGAACTCTGCGCAGGCTTTTGTGGGCAGCGACGGGGTGCAAGATGTGCCCGCAGAAGTGGTCGGACTGCTAGGCGATATGCGCGGGCTTGTGGGCTCCGACGAGATTCAGAATGTTCCAGTCGCGCTAAATGCCCTTTTGGGCCGTATGGAATTAATCCTGACACAGCTGGAACAAGAACAATTGGTGGCGCGTCTGCTTGATGCAGTGGACGCCGCCGCCGGGGCCGCCGAAGGGATTGAAGGCGCAGCACAAGGGTTACCGGAGCTTTTGGCCTCATTCCAAGGCGTCGCGGAAAAGGCAGAAAACCTGCCAGTTGAGGATTTGATTGCTCAACTCACAAACCTGACCAGCACCGCCGAAGGCGTGATTGACACGCAAGAGTTCAAAGCTCTACCCAAAGATCTCAGCGCCGCATTGGCCGAGATTGAAGCCACATTAAAAGCCCTGCGCGAAGGCGGCGTAGTTGAAAACGCAAACGCGACATTGGCTTCAGCGCGCAACGCGGCGGATGCGGTCGCAGGTGCTACTGTGGAATTACCGGCGCTGATGGACCGGATGGCCGCTGTGTTGAACCAAGCCAGCAGCACCATTCGCGGCTTTGATCAGGGCGAAAATCTCAGCCGTGATGTCGAATCCGCCCTGCGCGATATTCAAAAGGCTGCCCAAGCGCTCGCGTCTCTCGCACGCACGATTGAGCGCAACCCAAGCTCCCTGATCCGAGGACGGTGACCATGATACGACTTGCCCTGCCCATCGCAGCTTTGATCCTGACCGGATGCGCCTCTGACGCGCAACGCTTTACGGCGCCCGCCCCCGAAGTGACGGAACGTGTCGCGATCCGGTTTGCAACCGTCGAAATCCGGGAGGTAACGCTGCCCAGCTATGCCGCCGCAGAAGAGATCACGCGTCAGGATGCCAGTGGCGTATTACAATCGACCACCGATGTGCTTTGGGCTGATGCGCCTGAGCGAGCAATCGCACTAGAGCTGGCCCGCAACCTGGCCAAACTGTCGGGTGCTCGGGTCGCATCCAATCCTTGGCCATTTGAAGCCTTTCCCGATGCGCGTCTGGACATTCGCTTCGAAGAACTTTTGCCCGGCGCCGACGGGCAGTTCCGTGCGCGCGGACAATTCTTTGTGGCTGTCGAAGAGGGGCGCGAGCGCGCCGGCCTGTTTGAGCTATCCCGCGCTGTTGAACAAAACGCAGGGCCAGCCGACCTTGCGCGCATCCGGAAGCTTTTGATTCTCGATGTGGCGGAATTCGTCGCACGTAACGGGCTGCGTTAAGCAACTCCCTGCCCAAAAAGCGCACCCCGCGGATCGATATGCGATCCGCGGGGGCAACTGGGGTTATTTGGGTGAACAGCACCCTCGGGAGAAAAAAGGACTAGGTGCTAAAATACTAGTTAACGGGACACTCTGTAATCCGTGCTGCTCACCGTACCGGCTCTAATTGCCGATGAATTGACTTTGCGTCATCAGCGTCAAAGCTCCGTTAAAGTGCCGTTTGGTAAGCCGTTAAAATATCATTAACGACGACTTTTTTCGATTTTTCACCTTTTTTGGACATGTTTTTTCAACTCGCGGCGCGAGTTTCTGTCGTCAAGATGGGATCGATTCGAGAATTGGGCGGATCGCGTACGTCACGAACCGCTCAAAACCCTAGCCATCCAAATTCAGGGTTATTGTACCGCGGCTAATCCGCGACGAAACCCAACCGCTCGACGGCGGCACGCGCTTGTTCTTTTTGCGACGGTGTCCCATCACGCAAAATGTCGTTCAGCGCCATCATTGCGGTGCTAAGTTTCCGTTTACGGATCATTTCGGTCAAAAAGCTGAGCCGGGCATCGTCGCCGGTGCTCAGAATTTCATCGACTGCGGACCTCAGGTTGGGGTCTTGCTGTGCCATTATCGTGCCCTCGCGATTTTCCCATCCCTACCTTAGCCCTCTACGGTATTGGCCAAAGCGGTTTCATCCCGTTTCTTAAGTTATCCACAGAAAATGCCCAGGGATTGCTCGAAAACTGAGCAACGCAGCAGCTATGTCTCTGCCTCAAGCCGAGCGACGAGCGCAGGCAGATCGGCGACCGTATCAATCACATGGTCTGCGCCAGCATCTTTCAAAAGACCGGTCGCGCGCTGTCGCAACGCGTCGACCTCAGCCGCGCTCATTGCGGCTAGCTCTGCCACCGTCTTTCCAACCGCGTTGCCCGATAAAGCGACACCGACTGTAAGACACCCGGCAGACACACCCTCACCAATGCCAGGCGCCGTGTCATCGACCTTAATCAGGGCTGAAGGTGGGTAGACCGCCAAATCAACCATGCATTTATAAATGCCAAGCGGCCCCGGGCGTCCTTCGCTCAGATCATCGCAGCAAACCAAATTGTCGGGGCTGTAACCCTGCTGTGCCGCAACCGGCAGCACGTTTTCCATGATGGAGCGTGTATACCCAGTCGTTGAGCCGATCTTCATGCCGCGCGCCCGCAACGCGTCCATACAGTCCTTGGTGCCCGGAATAAGGTCCGAATAATCTGCCGCTACCGTTTCATTCTTAGGTACGAATACCTCAAACACAGCGTCGATATCAGCGTCATTTGGGGCGTCACCAGTTTGAGCAATCCATTGCTCGCGTAGTCGCGGCATGGCCAAAAGCGCAGCGATATGATCCCATTTGGGGGCGCCCATGGGCGCCCGCGCCTCGTCAATCGTGACGTCGATACCGAACGTGGCCAATGTCTCAATGAACACGCCCATTGGCGCGAAAGATCCGAAATCTACCGTCGTGCCGGCCCAATCAAAAATGGCCGCTTTAAACTTAGTCATTAAACATCCCGCCCCTGTGCGACGCCGCGTTTAGCGTCCTTCTACAACAAAAACATGACAGGGCAGCAAAGTCAGAAAACCCACATGGCAGGATTTATGACCTGTCACATAAGTTTCGTGAATTTGAAACAATTCTGCAAATTGCCGGTGTCAAACCCTCCCCGGAACAGAGGGGAAATCATGCTGCACATCACCAAACTGACCAAAACCTTTGGTCCCAATATCGCCGTCAACGCAGCCAATCTGAATGCTGACAAGCCCGCAATGATCGGCATTATCGGGCGATCCGGCGCGGGCAAATCGACACTTTTGCGCATGTTGAACCGGCTGACAGATGCGAGCTCTGGCGAGATCATGTTCGAGGGCCAGAATGTCACCGCATTGACTGGTGCCGCGAAACGCAATTGGCAATCACAATGCGCGATGATCTTCCAGCAATTCAATCTGGTGCCGCGTATGGATGTGGTCTCCAACGTGTTGCACGGGACGCTGAACCGCCGCTCAACACTGGCGACGATGTTCAACATTTACCCGACTGATGACGTTTACAAAGCCATCGACATCCTGGAGCGCCTCGGCATCGCCGAACATGCGCCCAAACGCGCCGAAGCCCTGTCCGGTGGCCAGCAGCAACGTGTCGCGATTGCGCGCGCCTTGATGCAGGACCCGAAAATTATTCTGGCCGATGAACCGATTGCGTCGCTCGACCCGATGAATGCGCAGGTGGTGATGCAAAGCTTGCGCCGCATCCATGAAGAAGACGGCCGCATGGTCATCGCCAACCTGCACACGCTTGATACGGCACGACGCTATTGCGACCGCGTCATCGGAATGCGCGACGGCAAGATCGTCTTTGACGGCACGCCCGAGCAGCTGACCACAAACATGGCGCGCGAAATCTATGGCGCGGATGCTTCCTTCTTGGAACAGGCCACCTCGACCGAGATTGAGACGCTCGACAAGGCGATCGCCTGAGCAAAAACCACCCTACCCCCGCGCCATGTCGCGGGCTTTTCAACTGGAGAGAGACGACTATGAAACATCTTATCGCTGCCGCTATGGCGACAACCGCGCTGACCGGCGCAGCTCTGGCGCAAGACGCCATTTCCGAGTTCCGCATCGGCATCCTGGGCGGCGAAAACGCGCAAGACCGCTTGAACAGCTACCAGTGCTTGGCAGACTACGCGACCGAAGCTCTTGGTGTGCCAACAAAACTGTTCGCGCCTGCGGATTATAACGGTGTGATCCAAGGCCTGTTGGGCGGCACATTGGACATGGCTTGGCTGGGCGCATCATCCTACGCAGCCGTCCATATTCAAGACCCGGACGCGGTTGAGCCGGTGCTGGTCAAAATCAATCTCGACGGCAGCTATGGCTATCATTCCATCGGGTTTGCCCGCAAAGACAGCGGCATCACCTCGCTGGACGATATGCAGGGCAAAGTCTTTGGCTTCGGTGATCCGAACTCGACATCCGGCTACCTGATCCCCTCCATCGAAATCCCGCAAACAACCGGCGCGACCATGGAGTCGGGCGACTATTTCGGCGAAGTCAAATTCACGGGCGGCCATGAGCAAACCATTGTTGCGGTCAACAATGGCGATGTGAATGGCGGCGTGACCTGGGCTGACGGCCAAGGCAACTGGGAAGACGGCTACAATTCCGGCGCGTTGCGCAAAGCGGTTGACGCGGGCCTGATCGACATGAACGATCTGGTCGAAATCTGGCGCTCCAACCCGATCCCGGAAGGCCCGGTTGTCCTGCGCACTGTGCTGCCCGCTGACGTCAAAGCCAAGATGACCGCGCTGGTTGACGGGTTGTATGAGGCCGATGCCGATTGCGCCTACGGTGTTGCGGCTGGCGACAGCCTTGGCTTCGACCCGATCACGCATGAGGCCTATGTCTCCATCGTCGAAGCACGCAAAGCAAAATCTAACTAAGACTTTTAAGCACAATACGCTGGCCCCGTTTCCTTCCAAACGGGGCCAGCAATTTGTCAGGGGACAGTATGGCCAGTTTATCCAGCGCGCCTACGGGCACGATCAGGGACGACTACGTAGCGCAGATGCGCCAGAAACGAATTCTCAACCTGATCCTTTTGATCATCTTTGTGGCCCTGATGGTCGCCGGGTTTCAGACCGCAAACGCGCGCAACGCGGGTGGGTTTTGGCAAGGCTGGCCCAATATACTGGATTTTCCCGCCGATGTGGTCAGCGAAGCCATCGAGCGCATTCACCTGCTGCCGGGATATTTCGTCAAATACCTCCCCTCCCTGATGGAAACCATAAATATCGCCGGCGCCGCCACCTTGATCGGCGCGCTTGCCGCCTTGTTCATGTCCTTTCTGGCGACGCGCGGGCTGGCCGCATTGCCATGGATGATCAGCCCGGTGCGCCGCACACTCGACATTCTACGCGCGGTGCCCGAGATCGTGATTGCGCTGGTCTTGATCTTCTTGCTTGGTGGCGGCCCCGTCCCCGCCATGATCGCAATCGCACTGCACACAGTCGGCGCCCTAGGCAAGCTATTCTCTGAGGTGAATGAAAACGCATCCTTGAAATCTGTTGAGGGGCTTGAATCGGTTGGTGCCAGCTGGCTGCAACGCATGTTTCTGGGCGTCGTGCCGCAGGTCGCGCCGAACTATCTTAGCTACGCCTTGCTGCGGTTCGAGATCAACATCCGCGCCTCTGCCATCCTCGGGTTCGTGGGCGCAGGCGGCATCGGCTACGACCTGCGCAACACCATGTCCTGGGGGCAAGGCAAGTTCGACGAGGCTGCCGCTATCTTCCTGCTGCTTTTCGCCACCATCATCGTGGTCGATCAGCTGTCGAGCTACACCCGCAACCGCCTGACCCACGGCAAGGCCTATCAAGACAAGGGCGCAATCATATGAGCACCGCCGCACTAAAATCGCAGGCCACAGGTATATTCGTTCGCAAGCGGATGACCTCGATAGCCGTGCCTGTGTTGATCGCCGCCTATATGACCTACGTCTTTTTCGCCTTTGACATGCTTGGCTTGGGCGAACGGGTCAGCGTCAAAAACATGCGCACTATGGTCACCGACATCTACAGCTACAAAACCCACGTGGAGCGCAACAACCGCACTGGCGCGATCGAGATCGCGATTGAGGGCGAAAAAAGGGCCGCTACGCACCCGGCGCCTCCCCCGATTGGGTCATGCTTGGCGATGAAACGGTGATCGAGCTTGCGGATGGCCATACCGTCATCTTTGGCGAACAGGTGATCTACGACATCCCCGGCTACGGCGTGATCCGGGCGACACCGGGTCGCAGCGGTGTGAATGCCGAGCTGCCAGACGGCCCCGTCCCAGACTGGATCAACGCATCAAAAAACCGGCTGGCCGTGACGACCGACGCAGGCCGTCTGACGATCACCCGGAACCGCTCCGAAGTGTTTCGCTATTTCAACGGTTGGGAGCTTTTCTTTTTCACGCTCGACAGCCCGTATCACGGCAAAAGCTTTGGACAGCTGCTGGGCTCTGGCGAGTATCTCGGCATGTGGAACGACTTTTGGTCAAACAAAATGTGGCGCCACGCCGATGTCGCTTGGGCCTTGGTCGAGACCATCTTGATGGCGTTCTTGGGCACATTCGGTGCGGCCTTCTTTGCTCTGCCTTTGGGCTTTCTGGCCGCCAAGAACTTCACGCCATTGGGCGGGCTGCGCTTCGCCGCGCGTCGTTTGTTCGACTTCCTTCGCGGGGTCGACGGGTTGATCTGGACGATCATCCTGTCGCGCGCCTTCGGCCCCGGCCCGCTGACGGGTTCGCTTGCGATCTTGCTGACCGATACCGGTACATTCGGAAAAATCTTTTCAGAAGCCTTGGAAAACGTGGATGACAAGCAAATCGAAGGCATCAGCTCAACCGGGGCAAAGCCTTTGCAGCGGTACCGCTTCGGGGTGATCCCACAAATGACGCCGGTGCTGCTCAGCCAGGTTTTATACTACCTCGAATCCAACACGCGGTCCGCCACGATCATCGGCGCGATCACAGGCGGCGGAATTGGGCTGTTATTGACGCAGGCGATCATTACCCAGAAAGACTGGGAAGAAGTCTCTTACTACATCGTGCTGATCATCATCATGGTCATGGCCATGGACACTTTTTCCGGGTGGTTGCGGCGCAAGCTGATCAAAGGCGATGAGGGGGGACACTAATGGCCCGGTTGACGGCAGAAGCGCCCTACATCCACCCAGAATGTGACATCACTGAGGATTGCACCTTCGGGCGCTTCGTTGAAATCGGGCGCGGCTCCCGCGTCGCGCATTCGGCTATGGGGGATTATTCCTATTGCGACCGCTTTGCCGATATCGCCAATGCTCAGGTCGGGAAATTCTCCAACATTGCCAGTTATGTTCGTATTGGCGCGACAGATCATCCGATGGACAAGGCGAGCCTGCATCACTTCCACTACCGCTCTGCCGACTATTTCGACGATGCCGCGCATGATGAAGATTGGTTTGCGCACCGCCAGTCCAGACGTGCAAAACTTGGCAATGACACCTGGATCGGCCACGGCGCACAGATCAGGCCGGAGGTCTCAGTCGGCCATGGGGCGGTCGTGGCAGGCGGCGCGATCGTGACCAAGGATGTGGCGCCCTACATGATCGTCGCCGGCATCCCTGCGACGCCCTTGCGAGCACGCTTTGATCCAAAGATTGCCGACCGGATGATGGCACTTGCGTGGTGGGATTGGCCGCATGGTGCGCTCCGCGCCGCGTTGGATGATTTCCGTGCTCTCAAAGCGGAAGCATTTTTGGAGAAATACAAAACCGCTGCTATTCCGCAGCGACAGAAACCGGCTGACCAACACGCATGAACCGCGCTGCCAGATCGCCCGAGAGGTAGGACCAACGCCCGGCTACCATCGTGCCTTCGATCTCGTTGTGTCTGCGCATCGACAAGCGTCAAATCCGCCCGCTTTCCAACTTGAATGTCGCCGCGATCCGACAGCCCCATCACATTGGCTGGGTTGCGCGAAATCAACGCCCAGGCTTGTGCGAAATTCATCCCCTCGCGCGCAAGCCGGAACGCAGCCTGATGCAACGTCGGGTAGTGGTAGTCTGAGACCAGCGCGGTGCAAAGCCCGGCATCAATCAGATCTGAGGCCGCGATATTGCCGGATTGGGAGCCACCCCGCACGATATTGGGCGCGCCCATCAAAACAGGGTCTCCCCAGGCCTGAGCCGCCGAAGCCGCACCAAAACTGGTCGGAAACTCGCAAATCTTGGCCCCAATCATAGAGAACCGTTCGCGCGTTTCTGCTGTGTCGTCGTCATGGCTGCCGTACTTGATACCCATCTCGTCGAACTTCGCGGCCAGATCGCACAGGTGGCGCGGCACGTCTTTCGATTGGGTCAGGGCCGTTTTGACCAAGTCCATATGCGCCTCAACACTGCGACCGGCTTTTGCAGCCCAGGTCGCGAAACTGGTGAGATTGTCACGGGCTATAGCAAGCGCTTCATCAAGGTGGTTGTTAAAAATAACGTAGTCGATCTTGTGCCTGGCAAGGGCTGCAAGCAATCGGTCCCCCGTCTCGACGGTGTGGGTTTCGCAACGAATCTGGACACGCAGGTCGGTCAACAACTGCTCACGCGTGGCGCTGACGGCGCTCAAGACCTGTTCGGCGAAGTCTGGGCTGCGATGCCCGCCCTCCCAGGACCAGCTTTGCGCCATCCACGCCGTGGTGACACCGTTTGCGGCCGCATCCCGATCCGTGCCCGCCAGCCCCATTTCGATGGGAAACGGAGCCGTCGGTCGGGGCGCGATATGGTGTTCAAGCGCATCGCCATGCAAATCAATGATGCCGGGCAGCACCAAATAACCGTTCGCGTCCAGCTGCGGTCCTCCAAAACCATGCGCAGCGATGCGCCCGCCGCTGACAAGCACCTCATCTTCCGACAAAGCGCCGTCGCGCAGCACAAGTCCGCCTGTGATTTTAAGTTCATCTGTAGGTGACATTTTGCATCCGCCTCGCCCGTTTTTCGGCGAAGATAGGGCCGCTATGTATCGGCGCCATGACAGGACGCGTTTAGTTTGGGTCCACTGTCAGAGTCACCCGGTCACCGGCAAACCAGGTGTGTCCATATTCAATCGCCCGCCCTGACGCATCCGCGTTGATCCCGACGCTGCGCAGGATCGGCGCACCCTCTGTGATCCGCAAATGCAGGGCTTGCGTGGCATTGGCCTGCTTCGCGGTCAGCCGCGTCGAGATGCGGACGTAATCCGACACGCCATGCCGTTCCAATGCCGCGGTGACCGACTTTCGGTCGCGCAAAGCAGGCAAAAGTTCCGGGAAACGCGCAGCCGGGAACACACTGCGAAACAGCGCGACAGGTTGATCATCGGCCAATGAGAGACCTTCGTAGACATGCACCTCAGCCCCGTTTTCAAGCGACAATGCCTCCCGCTCCCGTGGTCCGGCAGCGCGGGTTTGCAAGGTCAGAACCTCCTTGGCCGGAACCCGTCCGGCGGCCTCTAGATTTTGGTGAAAACGGACCCTGCGCCCAATCGGATAATCGGTCGGGCGCTGCGCTACAAACACGCCCGCGCCGCGTCGCGCATGCACGAGACCCAGTTCCGCCAGATTGGCAAGCGCGCGGCGCACGGTGTGGCGGTTGACGCCAAACCGTGCGGACAGTTCGGCTTCGGTCGGTAGCTTGTCACCCGGCGCATAGAGCCCCTCCGCCACCTCTCCCGTCAATGTCCCAGCGATAGATTTCCAAATCGGGGTGCGTGCCATCTTGTCACCAAAGTTTCACAGTTAGGGATCTTGCGGTAACACGTAGATCGTGCCAAATGTTGTCTAGTTGTATAGCAATGTAGACAAATCGGCAAGGTGTCTAGATGATCACCCAAAAGGACGACAACGCGGCGCGCAAAGCCTGGATGGGGTTGCTTGCAAAAGCACCCGCCAAGGCATTGTCAGAACTATGGGAGGCGAGTGCGCTCACCCCCGACCACCGCATTCTAAGAGCACCAGAGATCGGCAGCACGATGGTGCGCGGCCGGATGGGCGCGGTCGGTGCCGCGTTCAATTTGGGCGAGGTAACGATCACCCGATGCTCTGTCAGACTGGCAGCTGGCGTCGACGGTCACGCCTATGTGCAAGGCCGCGACAAAGAGAAGGCACTGCAAGCCGCACTGATCGACGGCTTGATGCAAACCGAGGCAGCCAAGCAGGTGCGCGACGCGATCTTGACGCCGCTGGAACAAGCCATGACCGCGAAGGCCGCAAAGCGCGCGGCGAAGGCCGCGGCCACCAAGGTCGATTTCTTCACCATGGCCCGGGGGGAGGACTGATGGAACAGCACGCTTTAGATGGCGGTTTCGAGAACGCCCCAATTGATGCAGCAAACGCGTTTCGCGCGATCATGCAAGCCATGGCGCGGCCTGGCGATATTCTGAGCGTCGCAGGCGCGCAGGCACCCGCCCCGCTATCGACGGCGGCCAGTGTCTTGATCGCCACGCTTTGTGATCCCGAAACACCGATCTATCTAGCCCCCAGCGTCGACACGCAGGACATACGGGACTGGATCCGCTTTCACACGGGCGCCCCGATGACCGGTGCAAAAGAGGCGCAATTCGCGGTAGGAGCTTGGTCTGAGCTGCCTATCGACCAATTCCAACTCGGCACACCAGAATACCCTGACCGCTCAACGACACTGATCATCGAACAAAACAACCTGTCGCAAATCGGCGCTAAACTGCGCGGGCCGGGAATAAAAGATGAGGCGGCACTGAACCTACCCGACACCGAAACCTTCCAGAACAACGCCAAACTTTTCCCGCTCGGGCTGGATTTCTTTTTCACCTGCGGCGACCGATTGGCCGGTCTACCGCGAACAACGAAGGTGAGCTGACATGTATGTTGCAGTAAAGGGCGGAGAGCGGGCAATTGATAACGCGCATGCGTGGCTGGCCGAAGAACGGCGCGGCGACGCTGATGTGGCAGAGCTTTCAATCGCGCAAATCCGCGAACAAATGAGCTTGGCAGTGAACCGCGTAATGGCCGAGGGCTCGCTCTTTGATCGTGACCTCGCGGCATTGGCCGTCAAACAATCGCGCGGCGATTTGATCGAGGCGATTTTCTTGATCCGCGCCTACCGCACCACCCTGCCCCGATTTGGAGCGTCCAATCCAATCGATACGGATGGCATGGCGTGCGACAGACGTATCTCAGCTACGTTCAAGGACGCACCGGGCGGGCAAGTCTTGGGCCCGACCTTCGACTACACGCACCGATTGTTAGACTTCAAACTCGCCGCCGACGGGGAAACGAACGAGGCGCCGGAGGCGCTCGCCCGCCAAGAACCAACGCCGCATATCATGACCTTCCTCGACCGGGAAGATTTGATACAGAACGAGCCTTTCAGCGACGATGCGCCCTCTGACCTGACGCGCGAACCGCTTGAGTTGCCAGCGGGCCGCGATCTGCGCCTGCAATCCCTGACCCGCGGCGACGAAGGGTTCATCCTCGGCATGGCCTATTCGACGCAACGCGGCTACGCGCGCAACCACGCTTTCGTGGCCGAGCTGCGTATCGGCACCGTACCCGTCGAAATGCACATACCCGAGTTGGGGTTCGACATCGAAATCGGAGAAATCCAGCTGACCGAATGCGAAACGGTAAATCAGTTCCAAGGCTCTAAAACTGAGCCCCCGCAATTCACCCGCGGCTACGGACTGGTCTTTGGAATGTCAGAGCGCAAAGCCATTTCGATGGCTTTGGTCGACCGGGCCTTGCGTTGGAAAGAGCTGGGCGAAGACAATGTCGGCGCCCCCGCTCAGGACGAAGAATTCGTGCTTTACCACGCCGATAACATCCAGGCGACGGGCTTTCTGGAACATATCAAGCTGCCCCACTACGTCGATTTCCAGGCGGAGCTGGAACTAATCCGCAAGCTGCGACGAGAGACGCAAAGCGATGTCCCGGAGGCCGCAGAATGAGCGTTACAACGGTGGTATTCGACATCGGTGGCGTTCTGGTTGACTGGAAGCCTCATCTAGCCTGGGAACCTGAGCTGGGACCAGACGAGACCGCTGCGTTTATGGAGCGCGTCGATTTCAAAGCGCGCAACATGCGCGCCGATGCTGGCGAAAGCTTTGCGGACATGGCGGCTGAACTGGACACTGCTGAAGATCAGGACCGGTTCAGCGCATATGTCGCGCTCTATCCCCGCACCGTCAAGGATCAGGTGCCCGGCACATGGGATGTCCTCGACGCGCTCAAAATGCGCGGCGTGCCGACCCATGCGATCACCAACTGGTCTGCCGAGACATGGCCCGAAGGATTGAAATCGCAACCGCGCTTGGCGGAGGTGTTTGGGACATTGGTTATCTCGGGAGAGGAAAAGGTAATGAAGCCTGATCGCCAGATTTTTGAAACGCTTTGCGCGCGTGCAAATGTAGCAGCGAAAGACTGCGTTTTCATTGATGACAGCCTAAAAAACGTGACAGGCGCACGCGCAGCCGGAATGGATGCCATCCACTTCACAGATGCCCCCGCCTTGGAGGCCGCGTTGCACGCAAGAGGTTTGCTATGAACGACTACAATTTCGCCTATCTCGATGAGCAGACAAAGCGCATGATCCGCCGCGCGATCCTGAAAGGGCTTGCCATCCCCGGTTATCAGGTGCCTTTCGCCTCACGCGAGATGCCAATGCCCTATGGCTGGGGTACTGGCGGCGTGCAGGTCTCGGCCGCTGTTTTGACGCCCAACGACCGGCTCAAGGTTATTGATCAGGGCGCTGATGACACAACGAACGCAGTCTCCATTCGGCGTTTCTTTGAAAAAACGGCAGGCGTTGCGGTCACAGAAGCCACGTCAGAGGCCAGCGTCATCCAGACCCGTCACCGCATCCCCGAAGAGCCGCTGCGAGACGACCAAATTCTGGTCTATCAGGTGCCAATTCCAGAGCCTTTGCGTTTCCTTGAGCCCTCAGAAGTTGAGACGCGCAAGATGCATAGCCTTGAAGAATACGGGCTCATGCATGTGAAGCTCTATGAAGATATTTCGCAGCATGGCGCGATCGCGACCTCCTACGCCTATCCTGTCAAAGTCGAGGGGCGATACGTGATGGACCCGTCCCCGATCCCGAAATTCGACAACCCCAAGCTTGAGATGTCCGCGATACAACTCTTCGGCGCTGGACGGGAGCAGCGGATTTACGCGGTGCCGCCCTATACGAAGGTTGTCTCGCTTGATTTCGATGATTTTCCGTTTGAAGCCAGTAAGGCCGATCACGCGTGTGGCCTTTGCGGGGCCGAGGACAGCTACCTTGATGAGCTGATCGTCGATGATGACGGCACGCGGATGTTCATGTGCTCGGATACTGATTATTGTCAATCTCGGCGCGCGGCCGGTCATCACGGTGTTCAATTCGTCCCTGAGCAGGAGGAAGTCGCATGACGCCACTTTTGCAAGTCTCAGACCTTTCAAAATTCTACGGGCAACGCATCGGTTGCCGGGACGTGGCCTTCGACCTGTATCCCGGTGAGGTCATGGGCATTGTCGGCGAGTCGGGTTCCGGCAAATCGACGCTTCTGAATTGTCTCGCGGGCCATTTGGAGCCGGATACCGGCACTGTTTGCTTCGACACCAAAACAGACGGGCTGCGCGACACGATCACGATGAGCGAGCCTGAGCGGCGGATGCTGGGCCGCACGGACTGGGCCTTCGTGCACCAACATGCGCGTGACGGGTTGCGGATGAATGTCAGCGCCGGCGGCAATGTGGGTGAGCGGTTGATGGCGGTGGGGGCGCGTCATTATGGCGATATCCGGGAGGCGGCGACGGATTGGTTGGGCCGTGTGGAAATCTTGGCGGACCGGATTGATGACCGCCCCACCGCCTTTTCGGGCGGGATGCAGCAGCGGCTGCAGATCGCGCGAAATCTGGTGACGGGACCCCGGCTGGTCTTCATGGATGAGCCGACGGGGGGCTGGATGTGTCAGTTCAGGCGCGGCTATTGGACCTGCTGCGTGAGCTGGTGCGAGAGATGGGATTGTCGGCGATCATCGTGACGCATGATCTGGCGGTGGTCCGTCTGCTTGCGGATCGGTTGATGGTGATGAAGGACGGGCATGTCGTTGAAAGCGGGCTCACCGATCAGGTGCTTGATGACCCGCAGCATGCCTATACGCAGCTTCTGGTCTCGTCGGTCTTGCAGGTCTAGCGGCCAAAAAACAAATTCCCCCGCATGCGGGGAATCTCGTAACCCACTGGAAAGGCTCCTCTTTCCAAAAATGTTAAGGATTTGGAAAGCTATGATCGCGGTCGAAAACCTCTCCAAAAGCTTCACCTTGCACAATCAGGGCGGGGCGGTGATCCCGGTGCTGGACAAGGCCGAGCTGCGCGTCGCACCCGGCGAATGCGTGGCGCTGACCGGGGCCTCTGGCGCGGGGAAATCAACGCTGATGCGCATGCTCTACGGCAATTACCTGGCGGCGTCTGGCAGCATTATGATCGGCGACACGGATGTGGCCACGGCCAAGCCCCGCGACATCCTGGAGCTGCGAAAACACACGTTGGGCTATGTCAGCCAGTTTCTGCGCGTGGTCCCGCGCGTGGCGACGCTGGATGTGGTGGCGGAGCCGCTTTTGCTGACGGGGCACAGCCACGACGCCGCAAATGCGCGCGCGCGCGACCTGCTGGCGCAGCTCAACATTCCTGAAACCCTGTGGGGTCTAAGCCCCACGACTTTTTCGGGCGGGGAGCAGCAGCGGGTCAATATTGCACGCGGGTTTGCCAACCCCTACCCGGCCTTGTTGCTTGATGAGCCGACGGCCAGCCTGGACGCAACAAACCGCGCCACGGTCTTGTCGCTGATCGACGCCGCCAAGGCGCGCGGGGCGGCCATTGTCGGGATTTTCCATGACGATGCGGCCCGGACGCAGGTTTGTGACCGGGCGGTTGATGTCGCGCAATTCACACCGGGTATGAACTGATGCCCGCGACAACCGCCGGGCGTTTCATTGCCGTGGTCGGGCCGTCAGGCGTGGGCAAGGACAGCGTGATGGAAGCCATGGCAATCGCGGATCCGCGCATAAAACTTGCGCGCCGCGTGATCACGCGACCATCTGATGCGGGTGGCGAAGCCTTTGACGGCGTCGATACCGCCGCGTTCAAGGCAATACGCGACGCGGATGGTTTCGCGCTGTGGTGGCCCGCGCATGGGATGTATTACGGCATCCCAACGGAGGTGGATGCGCTGCTTGAGGCAGGCCATGACGTCTTGGCCAATCTGTCGCGCGGCGTTTTGGATCAGGCGCGGTTGCGGTTTGACCGGTTTGAGGTTTTGTCCCTGACCGCGGATCGCGATGTGTTGGAACAACGTCTGATCGCACGCGGGCGCGAAGATCAGATGGAAATTGGACGGCGATTGGACCGCGCCAACTATGAACTGCCGGACTGGGTTGACGCGATCACGCTCGACAATAGCGCGGCGTTGGAGGGCACGGTCGCCCGCGCCCTAGACATGCTTTACCCGGTGAGCGCGTAGCGGTGAATTTCATGAAACATCCCCGCACTATCCTGTCCGACAAAGGTGAGATTTGTGACCGCAAACGGGCGCGGCAAGACCGGCGCAAAATGGGGCGCAATCTTGCCGAGGGCCGCGCCTGTGTCGGGCAAACGCCCTGTCAGGGTGATGTGAAAGCGGAATTCATCCATCACATAGGGGTAACCCCAATTGGCCAGATGCAGTTCCTGAGCCTTCGAAAGGCTGTTGGATTTGCGCCGGGCAAGCTCTGCCGCCGAGGGTGGCGCGCGGAAATGGTCAAGCTTGGTGACGACCTGCGCGGCCAAGCCGGCAAGTGCGGTCTGATTGCCCAGCGGCGTCAGCGCGATGAACCCCGCCAGTTCCTGAACCTGCAAGCCGTCCATCGTGACCGGGGCGAGCGTGGTGCAAAGCTGCGCGAGAGCCGTTTGCAGCGCCGCCGCATCCGTGCCATCGGCCAAAAAGAACGGTGGTTTGATCGTGCCATGGAGCCCGTATTTGCGCGGGGTCGCCGTTATGTCAGCGACATCAAGCCCGTCGATTTGAGGGTGGTCCACGGCGCAACCGCGTGCGACATCCCACCCCAGCCAGTCCGCGCCACGCGCCGCCAATGCGCCCTCAGGCGTGAAATACACCGCGTATCTTTGATACATATCCCTCTCCTCAGCTCGCGACAGCGATGCACAACAAGCGTAACATTGCCATGACAAATGACACGATCCTCGCCAATGCAAAACTGGTTCTCAAAGATGAGGTCGTGACCGGCGGGCTGGTCATTCGCGACGGTCTGATCGCGGAAATTTCGCAAGGAACCGGCGTGCCGGTGGGCGCGATTGATTGCGAGGGCGCCTATCTGGCGCCCGGGTTGATTGAGCTGCACACCGACAATCTGGAACGCCATATGCAGCCGCGCCCCAAGGTCGACTGGCCGCACGGGCCCGCGATTATCGCACATGACCGGGAGCTTGCGGGCACCGGCATTACCACCGTGTTTGACGCGATCCGGGTGGGATCAATCGTCTCTGACGGGGGCAAAAAGCGCTACGGAAAATATGCACGCGGCATGGCGGATGAGATTTTGGCGATGCGGAACGCTGGCGTTTTGCGGATCAGCCACCACATTCATCTGCGCGCTGAAAACTGTTCAGAAACTTTGATCGAAGAGCTGGACGAGTTCGGGCCGGAGGACAAGGTCGGGATCGTCTCGTTGATGGATCACACGCCGGGGCAGCGCCAGTTCCGCGACCTTCAGAAATTTGAGGATTATGTTTGCGGCAAGAACGGTCTGTCGCGCGAAGGTTTTGGCGACTACGTCGATTTCCTATACGGGTTGCAAGAAAAGCTGGGCGCGACGCATGAGGCGGCCACCGTCGCGGCCGCAATGCGGTTTGGCGCGACTTTGGCCAGCCATGATGACACCACCGACGCGCAGGTGACCCATAGCGCCGGGCTTGGCGTGAAAATCGCGGAATTCCCGACCACCGTTGAGGCCGCACATGCCTGCCACCGATGCGAGATCGCCACGATCATGGGCGCGCCCAACCTTGTGCGCGGCGGATCGCATTCGGGCAATGTCGCGGCGAGCGAGCTGGCGGGGTTGAACCGGTTGGATATTTTGTCATCGGATTACGTGCCGGCGGCCTTGCTGCAAGGCGCGCATCTGCTGTCGGAGATTTGGGACGACATGGCCGCGGGCATTGCGACCGTGACGGCGAACCCGGCGCGCGCGCTTGGGCTGAAAGACCGCGGTGAAATCGCCAAGGGCCTGCGCGCTGACCTGGTGTTGTTCGACACGCGGCTGAAAACGCCTGCGCTGCGCGCGGTCTGGTGTTTGGGCAAACGCGCGGCCTGACCGTCGGGCTGGGTTAGCGCGCGCCAATTATGTTTTGCCAGTCGCGCAGGATGGCGGGCAGCTGCGCCGCATCAATGACGGCGAAGGCCATCGCGTCGATGTCGCTTGCGCACAGGATCAGATCGCTTTGGCCTTCGGGCTTGAGCAAGATGCAATGCAGCCCCGGCTCGTCTTCCTGATCTGTGTTTTCGATGTCTTGCGCGAGGTTGGTGAGGGCCGCGCGCTGCGCGGTGTTTCCTTCCAGCTCGACCTGCTGGCCGGAGTGCAGAACGGTCCAGGCGCTGCTGTTGGGGCGCAGACTGTCCATAAGCGCATGGAAATGCGACGGATTTTCTGTGGTGGGGTTGGATGTGAGCTGGGTTGGGGACACGCCAAGGCTCGCGCCCTCGGGATGTTGGGTTTTGGGGTGACTGCGCACGGCAAGCGATTGCGCCCCTGTTAGAAAGGCGTCGAGCAGCGCTATTGCCTGACCGAGTTCGTCAGGCGTTTCGCTTGAAAGTGCGGTGGGCGTTTCTGCGTCCGTCGCGTTCAAGCTGAGCACACGGCCCGAGGCGACATGCAGGATCAACTGCTCATCGCGATGATTGCGGAAGGTCAGGATGCGGGGCAGCCGGGTTTGGCTGACCTCCGTGTCGAGGCAAGCGCGTGGGTCCATTGCGGGATCGGTTTGCAAGGCGCGCCAACCGTCTGGGTGCGACGCGGCCGGGGCTGCGAGGGCGGTCAGCGTGTCTTTGAGGATCTCAAACGTGGTCACGTGACATCACCCGGCGCGTTGTTCGGGGATCGTGCCCAGAACCGCGGCGAACACCTGCTTGGAGCTTTCGAGAAACGCGTCGAGATCAATGCCCGGCTGGCAGGCGCAGCAGAGCGCATCCGTCCCCTCGCCCGCGGCGCGCAGAAAGATGCCGACCTCATTTGGGTTGAGCACGATC
The DNA here is from genome assembly GCF_055693445.1 of Litoreibacter sp. JB4-2. Lineage (NCBI taxonomy): Bacteria > Pseudomonadati > Pseudomonadota > Alphaproteobacteria > Rhodobacterales > Roseobacteraceae > Litoreibacter > Litoreibacter sp. JB4-2. The sequence continues at coordinate 82,211 of NZ_CM146334.1, read as the reverse complement.
GCTTCGGAAATCGCGGGTGTCATGCCGGGTGAAAGGTGTTGGGCAATCTGGTGACTTGCATCGCCCTGCAAGACGTCGATGCCGGTGGCGCAAAGGGCGTCGAGATGTTCCTGCCGCAGCTTGGGGTGGCTGCTGGCACATAGCACCATCCCTGCTGAAATATCGGCAAAAGCCACAATCAGGCAATCGGGAAAACCCGCGCGCAATTGATCGAGCTCTTGAGCGATTGTCATACCCCAGCCTTTCGTGCACGACGACTTGCCGCGCTTCAAATCCCGTTGAGGTGTAAGACAAGAAAGTTTGAAACAGATTAATGCCGCTCCGGGGTGCTTCGCTATTCGAGTATTGAGCGTCTCCGGAGACTGCGTTGCACCATTATGCGCCGCGGAACGATCCGGGACGCTTCGGTTTCTGCGGCATCAGGAGGCGGCTCTGCTGCCTCAGTGGGTTTTGGTTGCGCTGGTGCGAAGGCCGGAATGTCGAGCACAGCGGCTTCGGTCCGCCGCGTCTGGGTATCAAAACCGGGGTCCTTTTGCTGTTTCAGCTCCCGCAAGAGCTGAGCCAGCTCGCGCGCAAACTCGGACGCGCCGCTTTTTGACCAGAGGTCGGGATTGTCCGTTTCATTGACCGCATGCAGCAAAGAGATCGGCAAGCAGGCGCGAAACAACCCTTCTGTCTCCGTGCGGACGCGGCGCAACACACGCCCACGGTCCCCCTGATTGACCAGCTTATCCACGCGCGTCAGCAGCAAAATACTATTCTGGAACAAGAGCGGGTCTTGTTCCATCCACACTGCGGCTTCGCTTTGCCGCCAGGCCTGCGTCGCATGGCTGCACCAAATCACGCCATCGGCCTGCCCAAGCATACGTTGCCAAATATCGGGCGACATGTTGGGGTCTGAAATGCCGGGCATATCGAGCAAGTCGCATTCTTGAAGCAAATCTTGCGGCGTGAAAATCTTGATATAGGCCGTGCTTTCTAGCGGTGCGTCGCCAAGCCGGGTCAAATCGACCGGATGGCGCTCCCCCTCCAGATCAACGCGATAGGGTGCGTCTTCACCATAGCTGATCCAAACCGGCGGAAGCTGCGTGGCAATTACCTGGACCGGCAAATGCGCGGTGCCAATCAACAGGTTGGCCAACGTGCTTTTGCCAGCACTGAATTCGCCCATCAATGCGAGACAGGGTTTAGGGGAAACACCTTCTGTCATTTGTAATACACATCAAGGGCTTGCAATGCGTTGTTGAGTTCTTCGTCGCGCAATTTCAAAGTGTCGAGCCCAAGAAATTCATCGACCTTTTGCGCAGCCTGCCCGGCATTCTGCGTGACATTTTCAAGGGAATGGCACTGCTCGAACACAAAATCCTTATAGAGCATACGCGTCGCATTGCGCAGCGTATCGGCCTGTTCAACCTTCAGCTTTTCAATCAATTCCGCTGTTTCGATGCGGATCATGTCATGAAAGCTTTCGGCGAAAGCGCGGTAGCCACGGCGGCGTTGCCACCAGCTTTTCCACCAGCTTCCCTTGAGATCAAGCGCGATCGTTTTGCCAATCGACACCGGCGGCGGCACATGCGGCGCGGGGGGCGTTTTGATGTCAATCACATCATCAGGCAGGTGCAAATGATCGCGGTAGATCCGCGAAATATCTTCGGCCACAAGTCCCGCATGTTTGGCGAAAACTGTTTGGCATTTCTGCCCAAACATTTTGTAGGACGAGTTCAACAATACCCGCAGGCCAGTGGGGTCATATTCCCAAACATTTTGTTCCCCATAGCGGTCGAGATGCGACAGCAATGCATCCGTCGCGCGCGTCAAAAACCCTTCATGCGCACGGTCGACGCGCTGTTCGAACTGGGTCTGCAGCGCGTTAAGCTCATCCGATAGGGTTGCGACGCGACCGGTCCGCACCTGTTCAAGTTCTACCGCGATTTGATCAGGTTGCAGCGTCAGGTTCATGTCGCCGATCTGGGCCTTTGCGGCGAGGTTGTCCGAGGCCCGGATCGCACTGATCGCATTGCCCGCATCTGAGGCGATATGTTTGACCGCGTCAAAACCCATCCCCGTCGCGACGCGTTGCCCGATTGTATCAAACAACGCGGCCACGCCTGAGGCCTGCCACAGGGCTTCCAATTGTGACGCATCCGGGTCGATATTGGCGGTGTCGCGGCACGCGTCAAAGGCCGCGCGACTGGCGGCGGGCATCTGTTCAAACCGGTCTGTCTGCGCATATTCCGCCCAGAGCGCACTGCCGAAAATAATCTCCGCCTCGGTCGGGCCCTTGTGACGTTCGAGCGTCTTTTGAATGCTATCGCGTATCTGGGCGATTTGGGTTTTGGGATCGGGCAGCTCATCCACGCGGTTCACAAAGATGATGACTTCGCGCGATTTCACGTTTGAAATCAATCGTATGAGGGCCATATCTGTAGAGGACAGGGCTTGATGCGCCGACAAGACGACAACGCAAATCCTGCTGTCGCGGATCGATTGAATCGTGATCTGCTCACGCATCATGAAGGTGTCATTGACCCCGGGCGTGTCGCGAATGCACAGCCGCAACGGCAAGCTGGCTTGCTGGAAATACAGATCCGCCGATTTGGTGATATCGGCAAAACGCCCTTGCGTGCTGCCACTGCGCCCGCCGCCATCGTCATCATCAAACTCGTCGCCAAGGCAGACGTAACGCTCTATCAGCTCCTTGTCGAAATGCCCGTAACTGTGTTCCTGCCCTAACAGCATTTCGAATTTGCGGCCCAAACGCTGTTTGGACTTTTCGCGCATTTCTTCGACCTGCGCCTTGATCTTGGCCAATTCATCCTCAGCGCCGGCGCGATCTGCAAGCTCCCCAATGCGGCCGCCGCCCTTGAGGAGCCGGTCCCATTCATCTTGTTCAAAGAAGCGGAATTTGGCGCTTCTGGGCGGGTCAAGCTCCTTGGGATGAAGATGCAGCGAGGTGACGACGGAGGTCCAAGGGTTCACATCCGCGGGCAACAGGCCGGGCTGGCCGACCATCGCGTTGACCAGGGAGGTTTTGCCGGATTTGATCTGGCCGATCATAGTCACGCTCGGCTCTAACATTGCAAGCTGGCGCGACAAGCGGCGCGCCGTTTTCTGGCCAGCCGGATCGCCAAATTTAAGGATAAGCCGCAGGGCGCGTTTGAGCGGGCGCATGTTTTCGACAAATTTTGCGAGCGCACCGGTGGACGCACCAATCAGCGCGCTTGCATGCGACGCCTCCGCTGGCGCGGGTTTGGTGATCTCACTTTCAGCGTTCATCCTACTCGACTTTCATTGCGACCTGCCCCACCGACGCATCGCTTTCGCGGCCGTCTTCACACGACCGCCTGCGCATTATTCGTGCGATAGTTTTCGATCTGGTAAACAAAGTCAGCCTTTAGGCCGCGGCCATGCATTCAAAGTCGCGTTTGAGCTGTAACAGCGTGCTGACGGCTTCCAGCGCGGGTTCTGTGCCGCTTTCCATCGAGAGCAGCACGAGCTTATCGGCGCAGGCGAAGATGTCTTCTTGCCAGTCCGCGGGCACCGGCGCGGCCTCAAAAAGGGTGGTGAGGGTTTCGCCGGTTTGGGCACATTGGGTGAGCAGGGTTTCGGCAGCGTCGGGGCTGTCATCGGTGACAAGCTGCAGCATTTGCGTGGCGTCGCGGCACAGGAGGGTTATGGCGTCGGCATATGGGTCGTGCTGGGGTGGCTGTTGCGGGGGCGGCGGCGCAGGTGTTGGGATCGTCGGGGCGGCATCGAGGGCGTCGCGGTGCATCTCGACGAAAAGCGCGGCATTGTCGAGATCGGCGGCCTGGCCGGATTCGAGCCGCGCGCGCAGGTCGCGGATGACAGAGGCGAAGGTTTTATGCGCTGGGGCGTCCGGTTCGACATGGTAGAACGCGAGGAATTCGGCCTCTGATACGCTGGGCGCATCGGGCGTGGATGCGACCAGAAAGCTGTGATCTTTCAACAGGTTCGGGGCCGGTTCCCAAAGCGCCATTTCGCGGGCGTCAAAGCTGTCGCTACACCATAAGACGATGTCCATTTCCGCAAAGGCGAGCGGTGTGTCGGCGGTCAAATCCCAGGGCAGGATTGTCAAAGTGGCGGAATGAAGAAAAGGCACGCGGCGGTACAGCGTGACGGCGGCGGCTTGCGTTTCGAGCCCGGCCAGATCGACGCAGCGGCCATCCGGGAGCACCGCGATATCGCTGGCGTCAGACGCGTGGCTGAGGGTGACTGGTGCAATCGGCAGTGCGGGGAGGCAATCGCCGACAAGAGCGTGGATCAGAGCTTGTTTGTGCCCCTCATGGGGGCCGAGCAATGCCACGCGAACGGGCTTGCCCAATTGCGCCAAGAGGCGCGCGCCGCGTTCGCGGTCTTTTTCGCCCAGATCGGGGCTGGCGCAGAGCCGCGCCAGTTGTTCAACCACCACCTCATCCTGCATCGGACTACCCACGTGCCTTGCTGGCAAAGAAGCCGCGACCTTTGCTGGCCAATTGCGCGGGACCAGAGAAGAAACCGCGTGCTTTTGGCTTCTTTTCGGGTTCCGGTTCTACGTCCGGAACCGGGCGCAAAAGCGGGGTGGTTCCCAATGCAGCGGCATCTTGGCGGGCATGTTTGACCTGAACGACAGAGATCGTGACATTGTCGAGATCGGGGTCGTTGAGCATCATGAGATGCGCCATCAATGCATCCGCCACTTCGGTGCTGCGGCTAAGCGGACGGTCCCGCAACACGGTCTGGATCATCTCATCGCTGAGAAATTGCAGACCGTCACTGGCGACGATGACAGTGTCACCTGCTTGCAGGCGCACGGGTTCGGCCGGGCAATCGACATGCGGGATCGGCGCGCCGAACAGAGCGGAGGTCAACACGTTGCGGTCGGGATGGTTTTCGCCCTCTTCCTCGCTGAGCATACCTTTCTTGACCATCAGGTCGATCTGGCGCGCCATCGAGTGATCTTCATTGAGCTGCATCAGCACGCCGTCGCGAAACAAAAACAGCGGCGAGTCCCCGATTGAGACCCAGAACAAGGAGCCTTGCGTGACAACCGCAGAGACCAATGTTGATCCCATGCCCTTTGTGTCGGGATTGGCCTGCGCGTGGTTTTCAATACATTCATTGGCGTTTTTGGCGGCATTGCGCAGCGTCTCACACACGCCGGATGCGCCTTGCAACATGGCGTCGCGCTGAAATGTCAGCTCGCTGAACATGCGTGTGACGACGATCTTGCTGGCGATATCGCCCGCCGCATGTCCGCCCATACCATCGGCCAACACGACAAACCCCAGATCATCGCCGCTGGAAAATTCCGACACCATCGCATCTTCTTGATAGTCGCGCGCACCGCAGCTGATCGCCGAAGCAGCGTCAAAACTGAACTTTTGAGACTCATTAATCTGCACTATCTGACCTTTCCCATTTAAACGCGTCACCGCATAACGCCACAAACCGCAATGTCGTCTCGCCAATCCGCAGCGTGTCGCCGTGATGCAGTTCCTCGGTGCTGAGGACCGGGCGGCCATTCAACCGGATGATGTTGGATTTGCCGCCATGACCCATGAAAAACTTATTCTGTTCAGCGTCATAGGCGAGCGCCGCATGGCTTTGGCGCGAGATGCTGTTATCGCCGAAATCCAAGATGACGGCCTGATCATCGCCGCGCCCGATGGTGGAAACACCGTCTTGAATGGCGAAGGAGTGCCCTTCCCCGGGACCATCCGTGATAACAAGCCATCCGGTAGGATAGACGCTCATCAAGGCCGCTTTGGCGGCGGGAGGGGCCTGCATCGGGTCGAGGCCCGCATCATCGCCAGAATGAAAGCCCAACAGCCGTGTGCGGACACGACCCCCTTGCGCGCTGTGGGTTCCGCCGCGTCCGAAGGCTCAGGCGCGGGTTTGGCGGCCTGGCTTGCAGCGGCGCGGTTGATCGGCACGATATCCGCGTGATCCGGTGTCGGCGTGATCCGACGTTCCAGTCGCAGGGGCGTTCCGGACGGCTTTTGCGCCGAACCGCCTGATTTTTGCGACTGAATGAGCGCATGGGCCTTTGCCGCGCGTTCGGCCAAGGACAAGGCGTCTTCATCCGGGGCGACGGGCGCGGTTTTTGGCGCCTCTACCGCAGGCGCAGCCGGGTTGTTGGGATGTGGTTCGGCGTTCAGATGTGCAGCGGGCGCCTCGGGGAATGCGGGCTCTGGCGCAGGGTCTGCGTCGGCATGCGTCCAGACGTCTGGGGCTGTCGCTGGGTCTGCGTCTGGTTCGTCCTCATCGAAGAGCAGGTCAGCGTCCATGTCGTCGAATTCAAGCTCTTCCTTCATTTGTGAGGTCAGCTCGGATTGTTCCTCCGAGTAATGGTTGTCGAAGACTTTTTTAAACAGGGTCATCTTTTTGCTTTCCGGTTTGTCACAGAGGTTTGGATGCGTTTGTCGGGCTCACAGCTGTTGAGGCGGGTCGACCCCCAGCGCACCATGCGGGATCACGTCGGTCATTTTGTGCAGGAATGGTTCTGCCAAGGTGAGCAGCGCCGCCCCCGCCTTCGACCATCAACAGCAAGAAGGAGAGCACCAGCACCAGCGTGGCCGCCCCCCTGAGCTTGCTAGGCTGTCGGGCTTCGGCGATCGGCATATCGGGGATATCCGGGAATTCGATTTCGCCCGTGGGTGCGGCCTCAGCCGGGCTTGGTGTGATTTTCTTCTGTCCGATGGTGATCCGGCCGGGCTTGGCGAAGACAGGCAGCGCAGCCGCTTGGGCGGATGCGTTTTTGGCGTCGCGCGCCATTTCAAGCTCGATAATCTCATCAAGCTTCATCGGCTTGCGCTTGGTCTTTTTCGCAGGCTCTTTCGCGTTGGATTTGGCATCGCGGCTGCGCACAGATTGGCGGACAAAAGCAGCATTCTCGGGCGATACAGCGTCTGCATCATCACCACCGCCAGAGGGTGGTTGTTGGGAGATCAGCTCGACAACCGTTTGCTCGATATGCAGATCGCTTTGCGCCGCCGACAGCGCGACCTCACGCCGTCTGTCCGCGTCCACCAGCGTGCGCCATTCCGCCGCGGTTTGGATGCGATCAGCGGGGAAGACGTTCATCGCCTTGTCGATGGTTTCAAGGAAATTGGGCTCATAGCCGGTGATACGGCCTGCCAGCGGTTCATACGGGTCATGGGTGTGTGACGCGATTGCCGATAGCCGGGACTGGCTGTTGGGCGGCGGCGTGCCCGTGATGAGGTGGTAAAACGTGGCCGCGAGCGCGTAGAGATCGCTGCAGGGCGTCTGCTGGCTGCCGGCGATGTAGAATTCCTGCGGCGAATAGCCGTCTTTGACAACCAACAGGGCTGACAGGGCGCGGCTTTTCTTGCTGGCCTCTTCGCGCGCGGCGCCGAAATCGATCAGGATCGGGTCGCCCCATTTGTCGATCAGGATATTATCGGGCGAGATATCGCGGTGCAGCATATCCTGGCTGTGGACCGTCTCAATCGCGTCAAGGATCTTGAGCAGCAGCCCCTTGATCCGCTCGGGGCTGAGCGCCTTGGCGTCGCTTTCGATCGTGTCCAGCAGGTCGCGACCGTCAATGTGGTCGAGCGCCATATAGGCGGTGTCGTTATCCTCAAAGATCTGGTGAACACCGACGATATTGGGGTGTTTGAGCTTGGCGATGCTGCGCGCCTCGCGCATGAACATGTCGACCAGCGAATGGAATTCGGTCATATGTGAGCGCGACCGGGCGCGCACCGTTTTGTTGGTGCGGCTGCAGATCGCTTCGGGGAAACATTCCTTGATCACCACCATACGGTCGAGACTGTCATGGGCGCGATAAGTGATGCCGAAACCGCCCGAGCTGAGATAGCGCTCGATCACGTATTGACCGTTCAACAGCTGCGTGCCTGCGGGCAGCGCGTCATTGGGCGACGCGACCTCCGGCGGCTTTTGATATCTCTCCTGTGCTGCGCTCATATCCCTACACAATTCTGCGTTGCGGCCCCCACTGGTGGGCAAATCGAGACTATGTATGCCGTCCAGATTGTGTCTGAACGGGGGCAGTCATTTGGCTCAAGATAGACCTGTCCAGCCAAATAAATTCAATTTTTAGAATGATTTAGGTGTAGTTTCTTAGCGGCTCCACGCAAGCCTTTGACCGCGTTGGGAAAACCCCGCTGGGTCCAGATACGGCTGTCACGCGGGCGCGAACGAAGAGCGCATCTTGGCGGCCCAGTGTCCGTCTTCTTTGGTGAACACCCAGAGCGACCGGAAGGTTGCGATCACCTGATCATCGGCATCAAAGCGGATGATTTCGACATCAAGATGCACCTTCACCTCCGATGCTTGCGACAGGGTGACGGCGCCGAGGCCGGAGCGTGCCCAGTCTATGGTGGCGCGGGCGCGGAAATCGGCAAAATAGGTCTCGGGCGTGTCCCATTGAGTCAGCGCCGACCCGCTGAGACGGAGATGGGGGAAATGCAGCGTGCGCGCCAGAGCGTCTTCGTCATGGGCATTGAGCGCGTCGATATGTGCATGCAGTACAGCGATTGCTTGCGCGGCGGAAGCACCGGGAGCGTCGCTTTGCAGCCAATCCGCGATTTCGGCGCTGTGATCGCCAATGCCGGGCGCAGGTGTTTCGGGCGCGTAGGACGCAGCGCCACCAATGCGAAAGGGCAGTGTTGGTATCTGCGTGCCATCGGAAAGGGTTTGCACGAAGCCGCGCGTCTGGACCTGTTCGGAGGCAAGCGCTTCCGGCAGGCTGCGCAGCCGCGCGGACGGCACGCCTGCGGTTTGCAAGATATGTTCCCAGTCATGGGCGGTTTTCTTGGCCAGTTCGGCTTCAATTTCAGTACTGAGGCTGGCCGCATTCGCCTTGCGCGCGGCGCGTTCTGCGTAGCGTGGGTCCTTCAGCCAATCGGAGCGCCCCAAAGCGCCCGCAAGACTGACAAAATGGGAATCCTCATTCACGCCAAGCGAAATCGTGCCGTCTTTGCACGGGAAGCTTCCCGCCCCCGGGGAGCGGCTATTGGCAAGATTTCCGCGCCGCTTCGGCGCATTGCCGGTCTTGAGGTAGTCGGTGACGGTCGAGCTCATCAAACTCAGACCAGTTTCCAGCATTGAGACGTCGACAAAAGTACCGCGCCCGGTCTTGCGGCGCTCAAACAGGGCGGCCGAGACGGCGAAGCCTGCGGCAAGGGCAGTGCTATAGTCCAGCACCGGCGCGCCGGTACGGATCGGTCCGCTGTCTTGCGTGCCCGTGGCATCCATCAAGCCGCAGGAAGCCTGAATATTAACGTCATAGGCGGCGGTGTTTTCCTGCGGCCCGCCGCGCCCATAGCCGGTCATGGCGCAATGGATCAAATGCGGATGGCGCTCCGCGAGCGTTGCCTCATCCAACCCCAATGCGCGCATGGTTTCGGGGATATGGTTTTCGACCAACACATCCGCGCGGACCAGAAGCGCGTGAAAAAGCGCAAGCCCATCCGGCGTTTCAAGATCAAGCGCGAGGGATTTTTTGCCTGCGCCCTGGGTCAGGTAAGACGTGCTCATCGCGCGGCTGGCGGCCTCTGCATCGGTGCCGCCGCGATGCCGGATCGCATCGCCTTTATGGGGCGATTCCACCTTGATCACATCGGCACCCAGCAACCCCAAATAGTAGGAACAGGCAGGCCCGGCGAGCACATGGGTGAAATCGACGACCAACAAGTCTTCGAATGGTTTGGTTTGAGACATCTGCTCCCCCGTTTGCACCCCAGACTGTCCTGCCGGGGTGGTCCAAACAAGCTATTGCACTGCGCCGCATCAGCAAAGTAAATTTGAAACTGCGTGTTATGAGGATTTTGCATGCCAACCATCAAATCATTGCGTGCATTTGTTCTGACCATGGAACATGGGTCGCTGACATTGGCCTCTCAGGCGATGAATTTGAGCCAGCCGGCGGCGTCACGCCTGCTACAGCAATTGGAAGAAGAATTTGGCGCGCCGCTGTTTTTTCGCGACAGCAAGACCCTGGCCCCCAGCCGCGACGCGGAACTGTTCTACCCCGAGGCATCGCGCATATTGGCGTCGTTCGAAGAAGTGCCCGAGATTTTGCGGGCGCTTAAACATGACGAGACCCTGCCGCTCAAGGTGATGGTGCAAATGCGCTGCGCCTTGGGGCTGGCCACGCCTGCCCTTGCGAAGCTGAACCAAGAACACCCCGAGGTCGCGATTGAGCTGGCGGTTCACAAACGCACGGAGATGCGGCGGCGCATGATCTGGGATCGCTTCGACGTGGGCGTCTTCGCCCTGCCCCTGCATATCGACTTTGCCGAGACGCGCGTCCAACGTCGGATCAAATGCGATGTCCTTGTGCCTCTCGACCACCCGCTGGCAGGGCGCGACAGCCTGACCCCGGACGACCTTGACGGATATAACCACATCGCCGTGACCGCGCTATCGGGCAGAAGTGCCATTGAAGAAGCCATGGCGCAGGAAGGTTATGAGCTGCCGGTGGTGCACGAAGTGACCAACGCTTTTGCCGCCGTCAGCATGGTGCGTCAGGGCATGGGATACATGATTACTGACCGCTTCACGGTCGACGCTGTTCACATGGAGGCACTGACGCTGATCCCGCTATCGCCCGCGCCGACGATTGATTACGTGATCTGCGTCTCGCCAGAGATTCGGGACCACCCGATGAAAGATCGGCTTATCGCGATTCTAACCTCGATGCTGGATGCGCAAACGGGACAGCCGTCAGCATAACATTTTTGCATGCTACCTTAGAATTAATAGAATAGACAAATGTGCTTGCTGTTGGCAGCATACGTATACAAGGGACTCTACAGGTAATGCCTGCTCTACAGCTAAATTTTTAGGCGGTCTTATAAAACCGTTTACAGATTGGTTTTGGCACGCTTACCTCTTTTTACTTCTAGGGAGGAAGATATGAACTTTACGAAGAAAATCGCCGCAGGTATCGCGGCAACCGCAATGCTGGCCGGTGGCGCCGCGCTTGCTGACTACCCCGAAAAACCAATCAAAATCATGGTGGGCTTCTCCGCTGGCGGCGGCACAGACACCACCGCGCGCGGCTTCGCGTCCTACATGCACCAAGCGCCATCGATGAACGGCTTGCCCGCATATATTGTGAACCTGCCCGGCGCATCGGGCCAAAAAGCGGCCTCCGCCGTTCTGGACGAAGAGCGCGACGGCCACACGCTGTACATGATCAACATCGGCACATTCATCGCGGGTGAGCTGGCCAAGGGCGACGACCGCCCCTACCACATCCCGGATGATTTCGTGAACCCGGGCTGCGCCTCGCAGCTGGTGACATCGCTGCAGGTCCACACATCGAACGGCGCGATGACCGCAGAGGAGTTCGTTGCGGACGCAAAAGCCAACGACAAGGAAATCACATGGGGCACATCCGGTGCGGCGACAATGCACGCCACAATCGGCCATGTTTTCTTCGACGCCAACGGCATCAAGCACAAGAAAGTGCCGTTCAAAGGTGGTTCCAAAGCGCGGGCGGCACTGGTGTCACAGTCGGTTGACGCGGTCTTTGGTGGCGTGAACACGCTGCCGGGCTTTGAGGCCGACATTCGCGCCCTGGCAACTGCTGGCGCAGGGCGTGACCCGATGGCCCCTGACCTGCCAACATTCACCGAATCCGGCACACCTGGGATCGAGTTCACTGGGCTGATGTGCCTGTTTGCCGCCAATGGCGTCTCGGACGAAGTCAAAGAAGACGTAGGCGCTGCCATCGAAGCGGTTGCCGCGATTGAGGGCTACGGCAAATTCATGGACAAGAATGACCTGGCGGCCTTCTACACCAGCGCTGCTGACGCTACCGCTGCGCAGGACGTCATGTTTGACGTTATGGGCCCAGTGGTCGCAGAAATCATCGCAAACCAATAAATTTGGATGCGACGCAGGGCAGGCTCTAGAAGGGCCTGCCCTGTTTTTTCTTGCGTGATTTCACCGTCCCAAACGCGGGCGGGAAGCGGACACGCAACACCGGGGAGGGGCAGATGGACAATCATGATTATAAAATAAAGGTCGAATACGGCGTCAGTATCGTCGTCTTACTGGTCGGTCTGTTCTTCGTGTTTCAGGCGTTCACGATTGAAACCTCCCGCGAGGCAATTGGCCCGCGCACCATGCCGATGATGCTGGCCGTGTCACTGGTCTTGGGCGGGCTTTGGCTGGGCTTTCGCGCCTTTAGCGGCCGCATCGGCGATCTGAAGGAAGGCTACGGCTTTCAAGAAAGCAACGTGCCACGCATTTTCGCAGTGGTCTGCAGCGGAGCGCTGTTTGTGTTGCTGTTCTGGGCCGTGGGCTACTTCACCGCACTTATTATCACATTCATCGTCGCACTGTTTGTTTTTGGAGTACGCAACTGGGTCGCCATGATCTTGGGTGGCGTGATCCTCGCCTTTGCGTTCCAGCTGCTCTTTATGGGCGTGATGCGACTGAATGACCCGAAAGGCGCGCTGATCGACATGCGTCCCTACACCAACTGGATTACGGGAGCGACCTGAAATGATGCAGAACCAATGCGCTGACCTTCTGGAGTGGTTCAACTCCATGGGTTTTCTGTCGATCTTCTACGACATTTCCTGCGGCTTCGTGATCCTGTTCAACGATCCGTTTGCCCTGATCTTCGTCCTTTTGGCCGCTGTGGTCGGCATCGTCTTTGGCGCGCTGCCGGGTCTGACGGCGGCGGCGGCTATTGCGATGATGCTGCCCATCCTGATCACCTATAACGACGAGATTGGCGGCCTTGCGGGGCTGGCCTTTCTGTACGTGATCGGCAAATCGGGCCGCTATGGCGGCTCTATCGCGGCCATTTTGTTCAATACGCCCGGCACGGCGGCGTCGGCTGCCACCATGCAGGACGGCTATCCGATGACCCAGAAGGGCCAAGCGGGTAAAGCGTTGAAAACCGCCACCGTGGCGTCGGCCTATGGCGACTATTTTGGCGAGATCGTGTTGATCTTCGGGGCTGTGTCCATCGCGGCCTTCACGCGCACATTTGGCCCGCCTGAAAACTTCGCGATCTACCTGATGGCCTTTGTCGTGATCGGCTCCGTCGTCAGTGACAGCATCATCAAAGGCGTATTGTCGACGCTGTTCGGGGCCGTTGTTGGCCTAATTGGCGAAGACGTCATCACCGGCCAGTTCAAGATGACAATGGGCGTGGACGAGCTGGAAAGCGGCATGGCACTGGTGCCGCTGCTGATCGGGGTGTTCGTGATCTCGGAAGTGATCATTCAGGCTGAGAAAGCCGCCAAGGTGAAGATGATTGATCTGGCACCCGCGGGCGATGTTGACCCCACGGCGCATTACTTTACTTGGCCCGAATTCAAGCGATGTATCCCGTTGATGTTTAGGTCCTCGATCTACGGATCGCTGATCGGGATGATGCCGGGGCTTGGGTCCTCTGTTGCGTGTTTCGTGGCTTACGGCGAGGAAAAGCGCCGCGCCAAGAACAAGAACGAATGGGGCACCGGCGTGGTGGAGGGCATTGCAGCCCCGGAAAGCGCCAATAACGCGGTGTCCGGCCCGTCGATGATCCCGCTGCTGACGCTAGGGATCCCCGGCTCTACCATTGCAGCGGTGTTGATCGGGATGTTTCTGGTGAACGGGTTGCAACCTGGGCCCACGATCTTCGCGTCTGAACCGCCGCTCTTCATGGGCGGGCAACTAATCAGCCCGCGTGAGTTCATCTTCGGCGTCTTTGCCGCCGGGCTGATCGGGATCGCCTGCTATGCCATCATCGGCTATTTCGCAGCGCCTTTCGTTGGCAAGCTGATCTCGCTGTTGCCCACGCAATACCTGTACCCGTTCATCTTCATGACGGCGCTGGGAGCGAGCTATTCGTCGCGCGCGTCGATCTGGGATGTGGGCTTTGCGCTTCTGTTTGGGGTGATCGGCTACGCGATGCGGCGCACGAACTTCTCAGCCGCGGCCTTCATCATTGCCTTCGTTCTGACGGCCAGCATGGAGGAGGCGTTCCGCCAGTCGATGATCATCTCCGACACTGGCTTCTGGGTGTTCCTGAGCTTTGAATACCAAGGCAAGTTCTCCTACGCGCCGGTGTTCCTGCTGATCGGGGCCGCCGTGGTGTTCTTCCGCACTTGGAGCACCTACCGGGCAAAAGGGGCCGAGGAGGCCTGACGTGACAGGGGCAGATTTCGATCTTCGTTATGTGCCCCTGTTCCTTTCTGGCCTTGCCGGCGGGGCGGCTGCCTACCTGCTAGGATTTCCGATGCCGTTCATGCTGGGCGGGATCGTGGGGACCGCCGGGTTTGTTCTGTGGTATGAGCGCGACGGCAGGCCGCAACTGCCTAAGCTGTCGCGCTGGGTGCGCCTGCTGTTCGCTGCCATCATTGGCGCAATGATCGGCACACGGTTTTCCCCTGAGCTTTTGTCGCTGCTGCCGCAGTTCTGGATTTCACTGCCGATGATTTTTGTGTTCATCCTGACGGCCCATGCCGGGAATTACGCGATCATGCGCCGTCTGGGCGGCTATGAAAAACGCGACGCGTTCTTCGCCGGGCTGCCGGGCGGCATTGTCGATTCTGCGATTTTGGCGGAGCAGGCCGGGGCCGACCTGCGCGTCGTGACCACGCAGCATTTCATCCGCATCATCTTGGTGGTGGGCAGCGTGCCACTGCTGTTTTGGTTTGTGGAGGGCAACGCCGTGGGCTCCCTCGCGGGGGAGACGCTGGCGGCGGCGCAATATGACCTTGCCGACGTCGCCTTGATCCTGGCGATTGCAATGGCAGGCCTGTTTGCCGGGCGCAAAATAGGCCTGCCAGTGGCGCATCTGACGGGCCCGTTGATCTTGGGCCTGGCCTTGTCCGTTTCGGGGGCCGTGTCGGTCGACATCCCCGCCTGGCTGCAAAACCTGGCGCAGTTCATGATCGGCACCTCGCTGGGCGCGCAGTTTTCGGGCGTATCGCGCAAAGTGCTGGCGCGCGGGCTGGGCACCGGGCTGGTCTCGGGCGTTTACATGCTGCTGCTCGCCTGCGCCGCGGCGGCGGTATTGGTGAACCATGTGCCCGCCGGGTTTGCGCCGCTGTTTATCAGCTTCGCCGCGGGCGGGCTGGCGGAGATGAGCCTGATCGCGCTGACGCTGAATTTCAACCCGGTGGTGGTGGCGCTGCACCATCTGGCCCGCATCGTGCTGACCATCTGGACCGGCTCGGTCCTGGCGCGCCGCCTGTTTGATCTGGAAAAAGCGCCGTGAATTTAGACCGCCTGCCCTATCGCGGTTTTGCGATTGCGCTTGTTCCGGCGGCCATTGGCGGCGCGATCTGGGCGAGCCTTGGGCTGCCGCTGGCCTGGCTGATGGGCGCCGCGGTCGTGACCGGTATCTTAAGCTTTCGGGGGCTGTCGGTCGATCTGCCCAACATTTGGTACCGCCCGTCGTTGGCGGTGATCGGCGCGGGCGTGGGGCTGACGATTACCCCTGCTGTGGCGCTGGAGATCGGGCGCTGGTTCCCGCTGATGGCGGTGATGGGGTTTGCCGGGGTGGTCCTTGCCGCGCTGATCACCCCCGTCGTCGCAAAGCGCGGCCAGATGGAGCCCAGCACCGCCTTTTTCTCGCTTATGCCTGGCGGCGTCATCGAGATGGCCAATATCGGCGGGCCGCATGGCGCAGACCGCACCACGATTGCCACGCTCCACGCGATCCGCGTCGCCTTGGTGGTGGGCATCCTGCCCCTGGCGCTGTATTTTTTCTTTCCCCAAAGCGGCACCCTGACCGAGGCGGCGGGCTTGGCATTGGTCCCTTTGGCGTTGACGCTGGCCGTGGCGCTTTTGGGCGGATGGGTCGGGGCGCGGGTCAAATTGCCCGCCTCCTGGCTGCTTGGGGCTTTGATTGCCGTGGCGGGCCTGACCGCAACAGGGGCCGTGTCAGGACAAATTCCCGCGCCCCTGATGGCCGCCGCGCAGGTGATCGTCGGCATCTCACTCGGCGCGAAGTTCAAGCGTGAGCGCTTGCGCCGCCTGCCCCGCGCCATGGCCGTGGGCGGCGCCGCGTTGCTGGCAATCATCATCATCATGGCGGGCTTGGGCATTCTGTTTTCCCAGTTTCTGCCGATGGACGCGCCGACCATGGTGCTGGCTTTTTCCATTGGCGGCCTGGCCGAGATGGTGCTGACCGCCCGCGCTTTAGAGCTTGATATGGCCATGGTCGCCGCCTTCCAATCCATCCGGGCCGTTCTGGTCAACAGCTTCGCGGGGCTGATCTGGAACCGCCTGTCTTCGCACTTCAATCAAGGGAACTGATCCAAATGTCTGTCGCACAAAACGCATTCGCCACCATGCCCGAGGGCACCACAATCACGGAAGAGGCCGCGCAATTTATCGAAAGCGTCACGTTTGAGGATATCCCCGAAGACGCGCTGCATATCGGCAAGCGCTGTATCATCGACGGGCTTGGGCTATATGTTGCGGGCGGTGAGGAGCATTCACTGGAAATCCTGATCGCCGAGGCACAAAGCGTCGGTGGGCGTGAGGATGCCAATCTGCTGACCACCGACACCCGCGTTCCCGCCCCGATGGCGGCCCGTGTGCTTGGCACAGCAGGGCATGCGCATGACTGGGATGACAGCCAGGTCAGCATCGACCCGGCGCATATTTACGGGCTGCTCACCCACCCGACCATCCCGCCACTGACCTCTACAATCATCATGTCGCAAACGCTGGGGCCCGTGTCCGGGCGGGAATTCATGCTGGCCTTCCAAACCGGGTTTGAGGTGGAATGCAAAATCTCAGAATGGATGCTGCCGCAGCACTATATGTCGGGCATGCATTCCTCTGGTACAGTGGGCACGCTCGGTGCCTTTGCCACGGCGGCCAAGCTGATGGGACTTTCGGGCGACGAGCTGCGGTCTGGCATTGGCATCGCGGCAAGCCTTGCCGCCGGTATTCGCTGCAACTTTGGCACCATGACCAAACCGCTGCATGTGGGCCGCGCCGTGGAAAACGGCATCACCGCCGCACAGCTGGCCGCGCGCGGCTTTTCGGCAGACCCGCAGGCGCTGGATGGGCCTTGGGGCTTTATGGCGGTGCAAGGCGGCGGGTGCAGCCCCGAAAAGCTGTCGCAGGGCTTTGGCAAGACATGGACCATGGTTGAGCCTGGCGTTTCGATCAAACCCTACCCGTGCGGCGTGCTGACCCACCCGACAATTGACCTGATGCAGCGTTTGGTGGTCGAGGCCGACATCCAGCCAGATGATATCAACACTGTGACCGTGCATGCAGGCACCAACATATTGAAGCCAATCCGGTATCCGATTGCAGAAAACCATCTGCAGGCGAAATTCTCTCTGCCCGCGGCGCTGTCGATGATCGCGCTTGCGCGTAAGGCCGGAAAGGTCGAATTCTCCGACGCGTTTGTGGGATCAGACGCGATGCAGGCCATGCAGCGCCGGATGCGCACCGAGCTGGACCCCGCGATTGAGGCGCAGGGTTTTGACAAGATGCGGTCCCGCATCACGATCACCCTGAAAGACGGCAAGGAGGTCGCGGGCTGGGCGGATGAGCGTTACCGCGGCGGGCCGGAAAACCCGCTGACCGACGCTGAGGTCGAAGACAAGGCGCGGTCCTGCTGCGACGGCGTGCTGAGCGAGGCCCAGCAAGAGGCGCTTCTAAAACACGCATGGGACGTGCTTGATTTGGAAGACGCGGGCACAACCTTTGCCAATGCGTTGAACGGAACCGCCTAAGCGCCTGCAACCCGGAGCGGTTCATAGGAGACCATGACGTGCTCGGCATAGGTCGGGCGCGTGCAAAGCCGGTCATAGTAGGCTTGCAAATGGGGCAGCTCCGCCCGGTCGAAATCTACGGTGAAGTAGCGATAGAGCTGCGTGCCGAACGTGATATCGGCCAGCGTCATGTGCGGCCCCGCAAGCCAGCCATTTCGAGCTATCTGTGTGTCGGCGATGCCCATGAGCGTTTTCAGCTCCGCCGCGCCTTCTGCGATTTTGGCGTGGTCACGATCTTGCTTGCTGGTGCGCACCATTTGCCAGAAGACCTTATAGATCACGGCCGGGGCGACATTTACCTTGGCCCATTCCATCCATTTATCGATCGGAGCGCGCGCCACGGGATCGGCGGGCCACAGCTCCGCTGCGCCATTTTTGGCGGCCAAGTAGCGCAAGATCGCCTGGCTTTCGAACAGGGCCAAACCATCATCTTCCAGCACCGGCACCTGCCCCATCGGGTTCATTGCCAGAAAATCCGGATCATCATTACCGCCAAATGCGCCACCTACATCGAGACGTTTATGTGGCAGTCCCATTTCCGCGATGCCCCACATCACGGCCTGAACATTGCTTGACGTGACGCGCCCGTGAAGTGTCAGCATGTCTTTGCCTTCCGTCTTTCTGATCCCTGTTTGCGCGAAGTGTGACGCAGATTGCGCTCAGCCCCAATAGCCGATTGGGGTTTGGGTCCCAATCGACAACGCGGGGCATGCTCTGTCACCCCGAATGTGACGGACCAATGCGCACCAAGTGGTTGTCCCATGCAAGCGCATGCTGCGCCCCTGTGCCGGGGCTGGACGACCAGAGGGTTCCATTCCCTGATGACACAAGGAAACCATCGCTGAGGGCGGCTATACCACCTGCGTCCGAAATGGCAGTTTGCCCCTGCATCTCACCCCCTTTGACATCGAAGACCTGCACGACATTTCCGCGTGGGGAGGTGACGGCCAACTCGGCGCCGTCTTTAGAAAAAGCGATGCTGCCGACATAATCGTTCAATGCGCGCACGTCCTTTTGGCTTGCCTTGGCCAGCATCGGCATGTGCCCCCGGCGGTGCAGCCCGACCAGCGATGTGGGCGGTGTATTGCCTTGCCATTGCATGCCAAACCCCACCAAACCAGAGCGCGCAACGGCCAAATGACGTATCGAATTCCGACGTTGGCGTTTGGCCAGCTCGACCGTTTCTGCCACGGCGTCATCCTCAACATAGGCGAGGTTGGGACGCATTGTCGGCAGGTTGAGCTTGGTACGACCGGTATCGGGATGCGTGGCGATGCCCCCGTTGGCGATGACCAAAATATCGGAGCCGGGCAGCCGTTTGATGTCATGGGGGCCCACACCGCCGCTGGGGAACTCACCGACCCGCTTATAGGTCTTCGCTGCGTCCCAGACGCCGATGCGGCCTTCGCCGGCCTCAAAATCATTCTCCGTCGTATAGAGCAGCGACCCGTCTTGGGAGAACGCGCCATGGCCGTAGAAATGCCGCGCCGGTGGCGCCTGCAGCCGCGCCATGACGTCGCCGGAGCGGCAGTCAATCACCAAGGCGAAAGTGCCTGGGCGGCGAGCAAAGGCCACGGCTTCGGGTCGGGATGGATGGGCGGCGGCGGCGTGCCCCCTGTCCGGAAGTGGAATTTGGAACCCAATGCTCAAATCGGACCCAATGCCGCAGAGCGCGTAGGACCCGTTGCGCAAGGCAGCAGCACTCAGGTACGCGGGGGCGCCTGCGTCTGCCCATGACGCTTTGGGCGCAAGCCCAGTGGCCAGCAGACCCGCCAAAACGGCGCGGCGTTTGGGATGCGGCATCGCTCAGTCCCCGTCCAGCGCGTTGAACCCGGCGGCCACGCCCAAATGTGGTCCCAACTGGTCGCGCACCACAGTTCGGATGGTATCGACAGATTGTTGGGTGACCTCGACCTTGAGGCGGTCTTGCGGATCGCTGACGCGTGCGAAGGCCGGGTCGTCCAAGGCAGTCAGCAGATTTTCTGTGCGGGCGAAGGCAGCTTCTAAATCTGCGGTGAGCTGCGCGTCACCTTGCGCCAGCCTGTTGGCAATGTCTTGCGCGGCGGAAATCGCCAGCATCACATGCCGGGCGGATCGTCCGGAGCGTCGCGCCTCTGCGCGGTTTGGGCGGGGGCGGTCGAATGTGCCTAAAGGACGGCCCAGCCGTGCTTCGGACGTGAATTGCAGGCCGGTGGAGAGAGCTTTGAACAGCTCTTGCACGGCCTCGGCATCTGAGCGGTAGGTGCCGTCCGGTGTTGGTTTGGTCAGCAAGGACGCATAGCCAGTGCGCCAGTCTGCGTCGATATCAGCTGAGGTTCTTGCTATATCAGCGGCGACGGCTTGGACCAACTGGCAGCGGTAGTCTGCGCTTCCCAAGCTCATCACGTCGTCGTCATAGAGCAGAAATTCCAACGCGTAAAAACCGCGCGCCGCGATGGAGGCGTCCGTGAAGCTTGTGGCATTTTCTACAATCGGATCCTCTTCGGTGATTAGCCGGGACAACGCTTTGGGCGCCGCGCCGCGTGGGTCGGGCCAGAAGGCCAAGGCAAAGGCGTGGTCGTTTCTTTCTGACGGTCCGAAGCGCAGATGGCTGACCGCGATCCATGCGTCAAATGCGGCGCCATACGCGTCCCGCAGGGGCTGCGAGTCTGGCGCGCAATGTTCTGACACGGTCTTGGACAAGGTTTGCGTCGCGTCTGCCAAAACTGCGTAGCGGGGCAGGATATGCGCTGAAACGACATCTTCGACGATCTGATCCAAAGGCGCAGCCGTGACAGGCGTGGCGGCCAGAAGGGCTGCGGCGAGGATATGTTTCATAGGCTATCCAAAAACGCGATCAGGGCGTCGCGGTCAGACTTGGGCATTTTGGTCACGGCATCGCGCTGCGACTGCGCTTCGCCGCCATGCCAGAGAATGGCCTCAAGCAGGCTGCGCGCGCGCCCATCATGCAGGAAATAGGTGTGGCCGCTGACGCGTTCGGTCAGGCCAATCCCCCAGAGCGGCGGCGTGCGCCATTCGCGTCCCGTGGCGCGGGCTTCTGGCCGGTTATCGGCCAGCCCTTCGCCCATGTCGTGCAGCAGCATATCGGTATAGGGCCAGATCAGCTGGAAACTTTGCTCCGCCTGATCTTCTAGCCTGTGGGTCACGTAACTTGGCTGGTGACAGGCCGTGCAGCCAGTTTCATAGAACAGCTTCTTGCCGCGCAGGACGGTTGGATCACCCACGTTGCGACGTGCAGGCACGCCCAGATTGCGGCTGTAAAACGTCACCAGATCAAGGCCTTGCGCATCGATCTCAAACCCGCGCGCGTCATCGCCGCCTTGGGGTGCAGTTTGGCATTCGGCTTGGGCATCGGTGCATTCGCCGGCATGCGCGGGGAAGATCGGGTTGGAGATGCCGATATCGCCCGCAAAGGCCCCAGCGCTTTGTTCGCGCACGGTCGGGCTGCCGGCTTTCAGGCCGAAACGGCCCAGCATGGGTCGATCAAACTCATGCGACCACACGATATTGGCGCGACCCGAAATACCTTCCCCATCTGCATCATCGGGGTCGGTCAGAGCCAAGATATCAGCGGCGGGGATCGCTTCCAGCAGGCCAAGACCGATCATCTGCGGGGCCACGCGCGGGCTGAGCATGGCGTCCGGATGCAAGGGGCCGTAGCCCAGATTGGCAGCGCTGTAGGTGGGGTGGCGCAATGTGGCCGTCTCACCGTCTGAGAGCTGTACCATTTCTTCGGAATAGGTGACTTCAAACTTGTATTCGGCGGGATGGCCCGGCACTGCGAAGTCCTGCAGTTGCGTGCCATAGGTCGGGTCCGGCAAGGTCGCGATATAGTCTTCAATTTGCGAAATCGCGTCCCCTGGCCCACCTGGGATGGAGACACGCAGGAAAATAGAAACCGCGTTATCTTCAGCGTTTTCAGGGGGATGGCCCCGGCCATCCTTGATGTGGCACCGCTGGCAAGACCGCGCATTGTAGAGCGGCCCCAACCCGTCGGAGGCCAGGGTTGAAGATGGCGACGAAACCCAGAGCTTGCGAAACAAACCATTGCCGACTTTGAAATCGAGCTGATCTTCAAAGCTGATATTGCCGGAGGCCTGCGAAAACGCATCCGCGTTGTTGCGCGCCCGAACCGTGGCGGCCCCGGCGCTGCGTTCTTCGAACTTCGACGGGGCGGTGAAATCGGTCGGTGCGGCGGTAACGCGGGCGATGCGCGCCGCCTCTTCTGTCGTGCGCGGAATGATGTTGAGATGCGGCTCATCCAACGGACCCGCAGACGCCGCTGACGCCAATAACGTCGGGGCGAAGCATAGAAAAATAGGTCGCAATTTGGTGATCGGCACGGGTTACGTCTTTCATTGCGTTTAATTCTGATTAATATACTCAGGATAAGAAGACAGCGAGTCCAAACTGGCTCATTTATGGAAATTAGGTTGCGACATGACACCACTGGCGACTTTACCTGTTCAGAGCGAGGCCCCTGCCCACACGCGCCCGGCCCCACACCCTGACACAGCGCGCCACGACGCGATGCTCAACACGTTGCGCGTGGCAGCATTGACCTGCCGTGCCGCAAAACGCAGCAATCTGTTTGAGGCCTGCGCGATGCTATCCATCAAGTCTGACGCAGGCCGCGACGCCTTCGCGACGGCGTTGATCAAAGGCCTGCGCGATGCCTTGCCCAAAGCGCCGATCCTGTTGCGCCCAGGGGTCGCGCAGCGCAGCTTTGACGAGCAATGGCTGATGGCCGCCATTTCCGCCTTTGAGGACGAGAATTGGGACAGCCTCTCGTTTCTGATGCGGTCCCGCCTTGGCAAGGCGCACCAACGAAATGTCGCGTTTCTGATCCGTGGCATTCTTGAGCATTTTGAAAAAGATTAGAATAATTCTAAATTAGGGTTGGAAAATCAAATCCGCGCGTTATGTTCTGCTTTGCGAGCAAGCTAACCGCCAGCCAGCATACCTTTGACCCTTAAGAACGCAGGAGATTGGCATGACCCAAACAGCCCTTACACTTTCGCAAGACGCCTCCGCCGCCATCGTTGAAGCGCTGAACCAGTCTGTCGCGGAAACAGCAGTGACGACGATGCTGGCCCAGAATTTTCATTGGAACGTGACCGGCATGGCCTTCGGGCCGCTGCATGAGCTGTTTCAAAAGATATATGAAGATCATTTTGTCGCCCAAGACGATCTGGCTGAGCGTGTGAAAGCGCTGGATGGCCATGCGGAGGGAACTTTGGCGGGCATGCTAAAGCGCTCGAAAGTGTCCGAATATGAAGGCACCGCGACCGACAAAGAGATGATCAAGGCGATGATGGACGCGCAGGAAACGCTGGCCTCCACCCTTGCGGGCTGCGGCGAGATTGCCGCGGAGCATGGCGATACATTGACCGAAGATCTGTGCATCGCCCGTGGTCAGGAGCATGAGAAATTCGCGTGGTTCCTGCGCGCGCATCTGCGCTAACGATTAGCCAAGATCGAAGGGTAACTTCGCGCCCTTCTTCTTGAGCTTCTTGGCGTAAGCCACTCTCCAGCCGTCATATTTTCCCATTGTGGCCTGTTGCGATGTCAGCATCTCGACAAAGGCCACACGGTGCTTGTCCTTCTTCAATTCCTTGAAAAGGGACTTTTGCGCCTTTGTCATAGAACAGCCGATGCACCGGCCTTCCCGCTTGTATTTACACACGTCGATACACGGGCTTGGGATATTGCTCATTTAAGTCGTGCCTTGCAAAGAAACGGGAGGGCCTTGGATGGCCCTCCCCCTAGCTAGGTGTCGTGATGGCTTATTGGAAGACAGCCTCGGGATCATCCAAGCTATCAGAGCCCTCAAACGCGATTTGATCAACGCCCAGTGCGGTGACCACCCGTTCGATTGAGCGTGTTTGGTCGATCAACCCATTCACGCCGCCCATGACCAAGGCCTCACCCGCCGCGTTGCCGCGTTCCAGCATTTGGTCATATGCGAAGCCAGCCTCTGCCGCGGTTTTAATGCGGCCCAAGGCCATCATCGCGCTGGACAGCTTGGAGCGCACTTCTACGTCCAACGCCGCATCCGTTGCCGCGACCAAATCCGACAGCGACGCGCCTGACACTAGCGTGCCGTCAATGCGGACATATTCGCCCAGATAGACGTTCTGCACGCCCATGCCGTCATAGAAATGGTCATTGTGGGTGTTGTCGGCGAAGCAGGAATGCTCCTCCTCTGGATCGTTCAGCATGAGTCCGAGGCGCATACGCTCCCCCGCCGTTTCACCGTAGGACAGCGACCCCATGCCGGTCAGCATCGCGGAGAGCCCTGCGTCAGCATTGGCCGTCACCACCGCCCGCGCGGCGCCGCCTTCGGCCCATTGCGCGGCCATCCATTCCAGATCGGAGACCAGCAAATCGGTTGCGGCCTTCAGGTACTGACCGCGACGGTCGCAATTGTCATTGGTGCAGGCGTCGCCCGCTGCATAGTCGGTCCAAGGGCGGTTGCCTGCGCCGACCCCATGCCCGTTCAGGTCTTGGCCCCACAGCAGGAATTCAACCGCGTGATAGCCCGTGGCGACATTCGCCTCGACGCCGTCGGCCTCGTGCAGAGTGTCTTCCAACAAAGCGGGCGTAATCGCGGAGGCATCCACTTCGGCACCCGACAGCGAAAACGTGGGGTTGGCCACGACATTCAACGCCGCCAGCTCGTTTTCATCAGACGGGCCGCCATAGGAAGCGTCGACATAGTCGATCAGACCTTCATCCAATGGCCACGCATTCACCTTGCCTTCCCAATCATCCACGATGGCGTTTCCAAAGCGGTAGACTTCCGTCTGTTGGTAAGGCACGCGGGCGGCCAGCCATGCCGCTTTGGCGGCTTGCAGCGCCTCCGCAGACGGCGTGGCGATCAGCGCATCGACAGCGCTTTGCAGCGTCTTGGCGGTGATCAGGCTGTCTTCATAATTGGCTGCCGCGATATTGGCGTAAGTGTCCAACACATCCGTTTTTTCAACGGCCAAAGCTGGCGTGGCGACGGCCAATGCCAGCATCGATGTGGCGAGGTAGCTGCGTTTCATTATCTGTTCCCTATTAGTGGTAGGTTGGTTGAATATTGGGTCTGCTTGGACGTTCAGCCTTGCGGCTTTGAGGCGCGCGAAGTTTCATCATCTTGAGGGCCAGCCCGAATTCAGCCGCGAGCCCGGTGAGGACCGGCGCCACGTCTGGGCGCACCAGCAACGTGGCGATCAGCATCGCGTCTTCGCGGTCCCCTTCCGTTGCGGCGGCAATAAAGTTGGCAAAACACGCCTCATCCGCGCCGAGGCATTTGCAGTGCGGGGAATGGCGCATCAACGGGCGGCGGCCATGTGTGACGCAAAGCCCGACAAGCGCCTCAAAAGACCTGATGGCCTTTTCGCCCTGCCCCGCGCCAAGGCAACAGGCAAAGTCGTTCCAGACCTCTTCCTGGCTGGCAGGGCCGCTGGCCCAGAGCCGCAGGTAGATGACGGATGCGGCTTCAACGGGGGCAAGCTCCGTCAAGAAACCGACAGGAGCACCGCCACGAGGAGCGGTTGGACCCGGCATGCTCATTTGGTCAGAATCAATTTGCCTGCGCGGGTGATGCGCAGGACATAGACTTGCCCGTCCAGAACAATATGCGCGGTGTCGCCTGACTTGGTCAGGTCGCGGGCATCATAGGCGGGTTGGGTGTCGGCATGGGTCACCATGGTTTCACGCGCGGTATGAAAGGACATCAGCGACGCCCCGCTTGCAGATCAAACCGGTCGAAAACCCATTCGAGCGAGAAGCCATCAGGCAAAGGCGATTGGTGCAGCAGCTCTGCCAGTTCCGATCTTTCTGGTCTTGGCGTGGCACGTTCACAGGGGCGATCTTTCAATATCTCAACGCGACGTTGCATGTTGGAAGTCCTTTCATCTGGCGAATGTCGGGCTTCCCTGTCTGTTGAATCAGGGTGGCTGGAATACAGGTTAAACCTGAGTAATTTAGTTTGATATGTCAACCTGACTTTTTTAGTCGGGAAATAGATTATTAACTTGACTCTTTTTGTCAGAAGTTAAATCCAAAGGGCCATCAGCTAGGGGTCCCCAGCCATTTCACGTGCAATCACGCTCGGAAAGGGACCCGACATGAAACAATCACGCAACCTATTCAACGCAGGCCTCAGCGCCGCCATAGCATTGGGGGCGCTTGCCGCCCCTGCCTTCGCCGACCCGATGACCGTCACCGATATTGCCGGGCGCGAAGTCACCCTGCCCGACGCGCCGCAGCGCATCGTTTTAGGCGAAGGCCGGATGATGTACGCCATTGCACCGCTGGCCACAGACAACCCGTTTGAGCATATCGTCGGCTGGAAAGATGATCTGATCCTGTATGACCCCGACGCCTTCAAACGGTTCGAGGCAGCCTTCCCTGAAGACACCGCGCGCATGGTGAATTTCGGCAACCCCTATTCCGGTGATTTCAGCATTGAAGCCGTGATCGAAAACCAGGCCGACCTGCTGATCCTTGACCTTGGCAACCTGTTCAAAGCCGAAGAGACCGGCCTGATCGAAAACCTTGAAGAAGCAGGCGTCCCGGTCGTTTTCATCGATTTCCGCCGCGACCCGACACAAAATTCGATCCCCTCGATGCTGCTGTTGGGCCGCTTGCTGGAAGAAGAGACCCGCGCTGCCGAATTCATCGATTTCTACATCCAGGAAATGCGCAAAGTGACCAACGTCGTGCAGTCCCTACCGGTTGATGAAAAGCCGTTGGTGTTTATGGAAAACGCCGCTGGGTGGAACGCCGAATTCTGCTGCAACACGTTTGGCAGCTACAATTATGGCCGCTTCATCGAACTGGCCGGTGGGCGCAACTACGGCTCGGAAATGTTCGCGGGGTATAGCTCCGAGGTGAGCCTTGAAGGCATCATTGCCGCAGACCCCGACGTGTTGCTGGGCACGGGCGCAAACTGGGCAGAGGCCCGCCCCGAAGTGACCGCGACGCTTCTAGGCTACAATGGCGACCCGGCCGACAATGCCGAGCGGTTGAAAGCACTGGCAGAACGCCCGGGCTTCAAAGACCTGCGGGCCGTGAATGAGGGTCGGATGCATTCCATCTACCACCAGTTCTACAACAGCCCGTACCACTTTGTGGCCGTTCAACAGCTGGCCAAATGGCTGCACCCCGAGGACTTCGAAGACCTGAACCCCGACGCCACCTTCACGGCGCTACATGAAAAATTCATGCCGTTTGAAGCGGGCGGGCAGTTCTGGATTTCACTGCCATAACACATGCTTGGGGCGGTACGCTTAAGTACCGCCCTTTTTAAACGTCGGGGCCGCTATGACCATATCAGACACATCACATGACCACGCGGTCGCCGCATTGGTCGGCAGATACAAACGCCGCACCATGCGCCGCTTGCTGCTGCTGGCAGGCGCGCTTGCGGCCTTGGTCCTAACCACGTTGATCGACGTGATGACCGGCCCCGCAAGCCTGTCGCTGGGCGACGTTATCCGCGTCATTCTTGCGCCATCGGAGGCCACAGCGCAGCACCGCGTCATTGTGTGGAACCTGCGGTTGCCCATTGCTATCATGGCCGTCTGTATCGGCGCGATGTTGGGCGTCGCGGGCGCTGAAATGCAGACTATTCTCAACAATCCCCTCGCCGATCCGTTCACGCTTGGCCTGTCTTCCGCCGCCAGCTTTGGCGCGGCTTTGGCAATCACGTTGCAATGGTCGTTGATCCCCGGTGCGGGCGTGTTCTTTGTGACCGGCAACGCCTTTGCCATGGCGATGGTGACGTCGCTTGCGCTGTACGCTTTCACCAAAATGCGGGGCGTCACGCCGGAGGCAATGATCCTTGTGGGCATTGCGATGCTGTTCACCTTCAACGCCCTGCTGGCCTTGCTGCAATATGGCGCGTCAGAGCTGCAACTGGCGCAGATCATCTTCTGGCAGCTAGGGTCGCTGGCCCGCGCAAGCTGGGGCAAGGTCGCCACCTGCCTGGTCGTGCTGGCGATCGCGCTGCCCTATTTTATGTCCCGCTCTTGGGCGTTGACCGCGCTGCGCATGGGTGAAGAAAAGGCCGCAAGCCTGGGCGTCAACGTCTCTTTTCTGCGTTTGACAGTGCTGGGCGGCGTATCGCTGCTGTCAGCCGTGGCCGTGTCCTTTGTCGGCGCCGTGGCTTTCGTCGGGCTGGTCGGGCCGCATATTGCGCGCATGGTGGTGGGCGAAGATCAACGCGCGTTCTTGCCCGTCTCCGCGCTTGCGGGCGCGCTGATCATGTCGGGCACGTCGATTGCATCCAAAGCAATCACACCGGGCGTTATTTACCCGATTGGGATGATCACATCGCTCATCGGCATCCCGTTCTTCGTCAGCCTGATCCTGTCGCAACGCCGGAGGCACTGGCAATGACCCTATCCGCCCACAACCTGACGCTGCTTTATGGCAAACGCACCGTCCTGCATGACGCCAGTTTTGATGCTTTGCAGCCCGGCCAGCTGACGGCCCTTATCGGCCCCAATGCAGCGGGAAAATCGACGCTGTTCCGCGCGATCTCCGGGCTGGTGAAAGCTGCCAGCGGGACCGTGAAGCTAGAGGGCACCGACCTGTCGCAAATCAAGACCCAGGAGCGGCTGAAACGCATCTGCTTCATGCCGCAATTCTTCGCGGCAAACGCGGCGCTGTCTGTCTTTGATGTGGTTCTGATGGCGCAAAAGCAGCTCGCGGGCTGGCGGGTCTCGGACGACGACATGGCGCATGTCGCGCAAGCCTTGGAACATGCCGGGATCGGTCACCTTGCCGACGCGCATATTGGCGAGCTGTCGGGCGGTCAGGCGCAGATGGTGTCCGCCTGCCAGGCGTTGATCCGCAAGTCGGATGTCTACCTGTTTGACGAGCCCACCAGCGCGCTGGACCTACGCCACCAGCTGGAGGTTCTGGCCCGCATCAAAACCGCCATGCAAAAGCGCGGGACGGTCGGCATCGTGGCCTTGCATGATCTGAACCTCGCGGCGCGTTTTGCCGACCACCTATTGCTGATTGGCGGCGGGCGCATCCTAGCACAAGGCCCGTCGGAAACCGTGCTGTCCGACCCGTTGATCGCCGAAACGTATAATGTCGCGGTGCAAACTGCACCCGGCCCCAGACAGGAGCTGAACGTCCATGCTTACGCTGACGAACTTCGCCCATAGGCTGGCCTATACCAGCCTTCTTACAATGACGCCCTTTGCCGCGACGGCGGAAGAATTTGAGGTGATGATGCAGAACGCAGCAGCAGATGACGCGCAGCACACCAACGTTTTTGTCCCCGATATTTTGCATATCGACCCCGGTGACACCGTGACATTCATCCCAACCGACTCGGGGCATAATGCGGCCTCCAAACGCGGTATGATCCCAAATGGGGCCGAGCCGTGGAACAGCCCGATGGACGAGACATACAGTGTCACCCTGACGGTCCCGGGCATTTACGGCTATGTATGCCTGCCCCATTATGAAATGGGCATGGTGGGCTTGATCGTGGTTGGCGATGATTTGTCAAACGTCGCGGAGGCCAAGAAGGTGCGCCACCCGGGCAAGGCCAGAAAGGTCTTCCGGGAGCTATTGGGACAGCTAGATTAAGCCCGCAAAGGGGCGTAGTTTCGGCATCAGCATTCGCTTGAGCACTTAACGCCCCATCCAGCCGCCATCGACGAGCATTGTGTGGCCGTGCATGTAGGCGGCTGCGTCGGAGGCGAGGAAGGTGATGGGGCCTTTGAAGTCGTCTGGGGTGCCCCAGCGGCCGGCGGGGATGCGGCTGAGGATGGATTGGGCGCGGTCGGGGTCGTTGCGCAGCGCCTCGGTGTTATCCGTGTCGATATAGCCCGGCGCGATTGCGTTGACGTTCACGCCCTTGCCCGCCCATTCATTCGCGAAGGCCATGGTCAGCTGCCCGATGCCGCCCTTGGACGCCGCGTAGCCCGGCACGGTGATGCCGCCCTGGAAGGTCAAAAGCGACGCGGTGAAGATGATTTTCCCCGAACCGCGCGCCACCATTTTCGCGCCGATATCACGCGTCAGGATGAACTGCGCGTTCAGGTTGACCTCGATCACCTCGTCCCACATCTCGTCGGGATGGGTGGCCGCCGGTTCGCGCAGGATCGTCCCTGCGTTATTGACCAGAATGTCGATCTGCGGATGATCGGCCAGCACCTGGGCACTGAAGGATTTGACCGCCGCGCGATCCGAGAAGTCACAGGCGTAGCCGGTAAATTTGCGCCCCAGCGCGGTGACCGCGTCACCAATGTCTGAGCGTTCCGGGTCTAGCGTGGCGCTGACGGCGATGATGTCGGCGCCAGCCTCCGCCAGAGCCTCCGCCATGCCAAAGCCGATGCCGCGTTTGGCGCCTGTGACGAGCGCGGTTTTGCCGGAAAGATCAAACTTGTCAGCCAAAGCCATTATGCCTCCTCCTGCACGCGGATCATGGATTTCATTGCATTGGGATTTTCGGTCAGCGATTTGAACGCGGCTTCGATATCTTCCAACCCTTGGATGTCGGTGATGAAGGCGTCGCACTCAACCACGCCCTTGGCCAGCAGTGCCATGGCGGTATCGTAATCCTCGGGCCGGTAGACCCGCGCGCCCAGCAGGTCCAGCTCGCGCCAGAAGAACTGGAACATATCGATCTGCGGCTTGGTGGCGTGGATCGCGACCATGACGATACGCCCGCGCGTGGCTGCGGCCGCCGTCATCAGATCGACGCCGGGCTGGCTGCCCGAGACCTCAAACACCACATCGGCGCCCTTGCCGCCGCTGCCCTCATGCATCGCCTTGGCCACGTCTGTGTCCTTCGGGTTCATCGTGGCAAAGCCGATTTTTTCGGCGAAGGCGAGGCGGTTTTCATTGATCTCCGAGATGGTGACATTGGCGCCCGCATCGCGCGCAACCATGGCGACCAGCATGCCGATGGGGCCGCCGCCGATCACCAGAACATCCTCGCCCGGCTGGACGTTGCCGCGGTTCACGTCATGCACCGCCACGGCCAAAGGTTCGATCAGCGCTGCATGGGACAGATCCAGCCCCTCGGGCAGCACATGGATCGTATGGGCGGGCACGTTCCACTTTTGCTGGAACGCCCCGTCGCTGTCGATGCCGATAAACTTGAGGTTGTGGCAGATATGTTCATGCCCCGCCTTGCAGGCCGGGCAATCGCCGCAATGATCAAGCGGGCGCACCACGATGGGCTGGCCCGCCGCAAGCCCATCAACGCCCGCACCCACGGCGGCAATCACGCCCGACATCTCATGCCCGATGGTGCGCTCAAACCCCACCCGCGCGTCCATATGGCCCAGATAGATATGCAGATCGGTGCCGCAAATCCCGCAATAGGCCACGTCGATCTGCACCTCACCGGGTCCGGGGGCGGGTATGGTCACCTGTTCGATGGAGAAGCTTTTATCCCCGCGATAGACGGCGGCTTGGGTCATGTTCTGTCCTTGGCTTTGAGTGCAGTGTTATGTCAGCAGATTGGCGGCATCAAGCTTGCCCCAGTCAAAGGTGACGCCGGTGCCGGGCAAATCAGGCGCAAGCGCCATATGGTCTGCCACGGCGAGCGGCCGGGTCGTGTAGTCGTCGATCGGGAAGGAATGCACCTCCAGCCAGCCTGTGCTTCCCCGCCCTGACAGAAGGCTGACATGCAGCTCCTGCATGCCGTGGCTGCACAGCGTGATCTCATGCGCCTCCGCCAGCCGGGCCGCCTGCAAGAACCCGGTGATGCCGCCGCAATTGGACGCATCGGGTTGCAGAAAGCTTAGGCTGGCCTGCTGGGCCGCGTATTCAAACTCGTGGATCGTGTGCAGGTTTTCCCCCATCGCCAAGGGCACGCCCGTGGCCTGCGCAATGTCGGCGAAGCCCGTGTAATTGTCAGGGATGATCGGCTCTTCGAACCACAAGATGTCATGGGCCGCGAAGGCGCGCGCGGCCTCGATGGCTTGGGGCACCTCCATCGAGTAATTGGCGTCAACCATGAAGGCCACATCCGGCCCGATCAGATCACGCACCGCTTTGACACGGTCGACATCATCGGGGCGCCCGACTTTGATTTTGACCCCGTTGAAGCCGCGCTCCAGGTAGCCTTCGACGGATCGCAGCAGCTTGGGCAGCTCAAACCCCAGATCAATGCCGCCGCAATAGGCGCGGCAGGACTGCCCCGCCCCGCCCGCCATTTGCCAAAGCGCCTGCCCCGTGCGTTTGCCGCGCAAATCCCACAGCGCAATATCCACCGCCGAGATCGCAAAGGACGCAATCCCGCCCCGCGCCACGTAATGCACATGCCACTGCATGGCCTCATACAGCGCCTCAACCTCCGCGCCGTTTTTGCCGATCAGAAACGGGCCAAGATCATGCTCCACCATCGCCCGGATCGCATGCCCGCCCTTGCCACCCGTGTAGCTGTAACCCGTCCCCTCAGACCCATCATCCAAAGTGACCGTCACCGTCACCAACTCAAAAAAATGATGATCACCATGTTTGGCGTCTACCAAAACTTCAGACAAAGGGATGTGGAAAAGCTGCGTTTCAATCCGCGTGATCTTGGTCATGTCTGAACCTTGCGGTCCGCACGTCCTGACATGACGCGTGCCTGAAACAGGATCACGGCAAACAGGAAGCCGCCGCGGATCACCATCTGCCAGTAGGCGCTGAAGCTGATCGTGCCCCGGCCGTTTTCGAAGTTGAGGATATTGAAGACGAGACCCAACAGAAGTGCCCCGGCCACGGTCGCGGTCACTGACCCCAACCCGCCGGTCAAAAGCGTGCCGCCGACGACGACGGAGGCAATGGCGGACAGTTCCCACCCGATCCCTTCCAGCGGCTGACCGGCCCCAAATCCGGAGGCAAGGATGACACCTGCCAGCCCAGCGCAGCCACCTGACAGCAAGTAGACGAACGCCGTGGCGCGATTGACTTTCAGACCCATGAGAATGGACGCGTCTGCCCCGCCGCCGATGGCAAGAACTGTGCGCCCGAGCGTCGTTTTCTCTAGCACGAACCACAGCGCCACGACGACAACGCCGACCACAACGATGGACCACGGCAGGATATTGAGTGCTTTCTCCATCCCCATCTTGGTGAAGTTCGAGCCCCAATCGACCGAAATTGTTTGCGCGCCGGAGATGACCAAGGCACCGCCTTTCGCGCCCAGCATAGTGGCGAGCGTTGCAATGAACGGCGGGATGCGCATCGCGATGATACAGAACGCATTGATCGCACCAAAACCGATGCCTGCCAGAACCGCGCCAGGCAAGGCGACCTCAATACCATAAGGCGACAGATAGGCTGCGATGACCGATGTGAAGGCGGCAACGGAGCCGACCGATAGGTCAATCCCGCCGGTCATGATGACAAAGCACATGCCCACGGAGATCACGATGAACATTGAGTTGTAGTTGAGAAAAGACGTGATGTTGTACGCACCACCAAAATTTTCATAGCGCAGCAATCCGAACAGGATCAGCGCAGCCAGCGCCACCCAGACGGCGACCGATTGCGGGTTGCGCGACAGGTATTTACGCAGATCGAAAGCATCTGTATCAAGCATGCGTCTATTCCTTCCGCGCCTGTTGCACATAGACGGCCGCAAGGATGATGAGCGCTTTGGCGATCAGCGCGACCTCATCCTCTACCCCGTTTGCGAGCAGCGTGTATTTCACTAATTGGATAATGACCGCGCCCAGAATGGCCCCAAAAATAGGGGCACGCCCGCCTTGCAGCAACGCGCCCCCAACGACCGCAGCTGCGATTGCGTCAAGTTCCATCAGATTGCCATTGCGCGCCGCGTCGGAGGCGGAGTTGATCGCGACGACGATCAAACCAGCAAGGCCCGAGAGCACGCCGCAGATCATATAGACGCCGATCTTGACGCGCTTGACCGGCCCGCCTGACAGCTCAGCAGCGCGTTCATTTCCGCCGATGGCCAAAACGTAGCGCCCGAATGTCGTGCGGGTCATCACGAGGAACAAGACGCAGGCAATGGCCAAAGCCAGCCAGCCCTGAAATGGCAGCCCAAGAACCTTTCCAGTGCCGAGATAGCTGAAGGAGGGGTTGGAAAAGGTTTGAAGGTTGCCGTTGGTCAAAACCTGCGCGATGCCACGGCCCGAGATGAACAGGATCAGCGTCGCGATGATCGGCTGCACTTTGAGATTGGCGATCAAAATCCCGTTGAACAGGCCACAGGCTATGGCCGCAATCAGCGGGACGACGATCGCAGCGGCGATCCCGAGCGCCGGGTAAGTCTGACCGAATTCAGACAGGAAAATCAACGGCGCCAGCGCGCCTGCAAGCGCCATGATCGCGCCGACCGACAGGTCAATGCCGCCCGTGGCGATCACCAGCGTCATGCCCATCGCGACAATCGCAATCGTCGCCACTTGGCTGATGTTGACGAACAACGTCTGCATCTGCAGGAAATTCGGCGTGACGAGAATGTTGAAAATTAAGATCACCGCCAGCGCGACCAGGCCACCGTTAGTGCGCAGAAATGGCGCCCAGTTAAACGACTTGACGGATTTCGTCGGCAAGTCCGTGTCTTGCGTGCTCATGCCGCTTTTCCTTCCGTATGCGCCAAGGCGCGCACGAGCGCGTCTTCGGTGATGCCCGGGTTGGTGAGCTCAGTCACGATACGCCCCTCATTCAACACGATGATACGATCAGCCCCTTCAACGATTTCTTCGAACTCGGAGCTGATCAGCACGACACCAACGCCTTTGGCGACGGAATCGCGAATAATCGCCTGAATTTCACGTTTCGCACCGACATCAACGCCGCGGGTCGGCTCATCAAGGATCAGCACATCAGGCTCAATCGCCAGCCACCGCGCCAGCAGGACTTTTTGCTGATTGCCGCCGGACAGCTCCCGGATCGGTTGCTCCATATTCGCGGTCTTAATGCCGAGCGCTTTGATGAAATGATCCACCAATTCGCGTTCGCGCAGGCGGTCGATCTGGCCGCCTTTGGTGAGCTTGGGAAGAAGCGCTAAAGTCAGATTTTCGCGCACTGACATATCGGGGATGATGCCTTCGGCCTTGCGGTCTTCGGTCAGGTAGCCGAACCCGGCGGCAATTGCGGCGGCGGGTGTGTCCAGCCCTGCCCCATTGCCTTTCACCGTGACGCGGCCTTCGGTCAGACGATCGACGCCGAAAATGGCGCGCGCAGCTTCGGTGCGACCGGCGCCTAGCAAGCCGCCCAGACCGATGATTTCACCGCGATGCAGTGTCATGTCAAAGCCGTTCAGACGCGGGCCGGTGGACACGCCTTCGGCCCTGATCAGCACTTCACCTGTCTTGGCACCCGTAGTGCCGCCACCAAATTCCGTCATGCCGGCCTGTTCGATCTCGGCGGTGTCCCGGCCCAGCATGGCAGCGATCAGTTCCAATTTAGTGGTGCCTGCAATGTCGCGGCAATCCACGGTGCGCCCGTCACGCATCGTGGTTACGCGGTCGCAAATCTCAAACAGCTCATCGAGGAAGTGCGAGACATATAGCACCGAGACGCCCGCCTCGCGCAGACCTTTTACGACGCCGAAAAGCACTTCGACTTCGGACGCATCAAGCGACGAAGTCGGCTCATCCATAATCACCAGCCGCGCATCGAGGGAGACGGCGCGTGCAATCGCGACAAGCTGTTGAATGGCCGTGGAATAGCTGCCCAACGGCGCGCGCACGTCGATGTCGATGCCGAAACGCGCAAGGATCTCTCGGGTCCGGCGATGCGCCTCCCGCCAGTTGATAAAAACGCCGAACCGCTTTGGCTCATACCCCATCATCACATTCTCAGTGACGGAGCGCAGCGGCACGAGGTTGAGTTCCTGATAGATCGTGGCGATGCCTGCGGCCTGCGCTTCGCGCGGGCTGGTCAAAACGGTTTCGGCGCCGTTGAAATGCACCACGCCACCGTCGCGGCGATAGACCCCGGTTAGAATCTTGATCAGCGTGGATTTTCCGGCCCCGTTCTGGCCGATCAACGCATGCACTTCGCCGGGTGCAATGTCCAAAGACGCGCCTGACAGCGCGCTGACACCGGCAAAGGCCTTGTCGATACCGCTCATGTTAAGAAGCTCTGCCATGTCTCCCCCTTTGGCAAAGAGTAGATAGCCAAAGGAGGCACGGTCAATGACCGCGCCCCCTTCAGTAGGGAGGCCTTAATAGGCTTCGTCGATGTGATCGGCCGCATTGTCTTGCGTGAAGATACGGTCTTTGACCTGTACCCAATGCTCGATCTCTTCGCCGTCCGCGTAGCGGTTCATGACTTCACAGGCGAGTGGCCCGAAGAAAGGCGAGCTTTCCACCGTCACCCCCATCTTGCCATCGATGATGGCTTGAAGCGCATCACGTGTCCCGTCGATGGAGACAACCAAAACGTCCTCACCGGGTTTGCGACCTGCCAGCTCAAGCGCCTGGATCGCACCAATCGCCATTTCGTCATTATGCGC
Organism: Litoreibacter sp. JB4-2; assembly: GCF_055693445.1. NCBI lineage: Bacteria > Pseudomonadati > Pseudomonadota > Alphaproteobacteria > Rhodobacterales > Roseobacteraceae > Litoreibacter > Litoreibacter sp. JB4-2. Next base: position 46,028 of record NZ_CM146334.1, on the reverse strand, counting down.
GTAGACAATGTTGACGTCCGGGTGCGCCTGCAAAAGTGTCTCCATCACCTGACGACCAAGGTCGCGGGCGAAATCGCCAGTTTGGGAGGCCACGATCTCGAAGCGGCTATCCTTGGCAATCGCGTCATCAAAGCCGCTTTTGCGGTCATTGGCTGGCGAAGACCCGGTTGTGCCTTCAAGCTGCACGATGATGCCTTTGTCGCCTTTGAAATTCTCGATGGTCCATTCCGCAACACGGCGGCCCTGATCGATGAAGTCAGAGCCGAGGAAGGCCACGAAATCTTCGCCGGGCTTGGCCGCAGCAGGATCAACGGAGCGGTCCACGAGGAAGGTCGGGATGCCCGCCGCCTTTGCCTTCTTCACGGCCGGGATCAGCGGTTTTTCTTCGCGTGGCGGCAGGAACAGAACGTCAATGCCCTGCGCGATCATGCTGTCCACATCCGCGACCTGTTTGGCAGCGGAGCCCGCGGCATCAGTCGCAATCAGGTCCCAGTTGCACATCTCGGCGGTGTCGTGGAACGACTTGGTTTCGGCGATCCGCCATGGGTTGTTCGATTCCATTTGCGAGAAGCCGACCTTGTAGCGGTCTTTCTTCTCAAGCGGCGGCAGCGATTGGCCGAAGGCCATTGATCCGGCACCAAGGCTCAGTGCTGTTGCGGCGAGTAGCAGAATTCTGCGGTTCATGTGTTTTCCTCCACGTTAAGCGCCAAAGTCCTCCCGGCGCGATTGTTCGGGGTCATCCCCAGTTCAAGTAAGTCGTTTGTTTTTTCATGTAGGCGTCGAAGCCGTACTGCCCGTCTTCGCCGCCGATACCAGAATGCCCCCAGCCGGTATGGAAGCCTTGAACGGCCTCGCCATTGCTGCGGTTGAGGTAAATCTCGCCAAATTTCAGCGCGTACGGTGTTTCTGCGATCTGCTTGGCATTTTGCGTGAACATATAAGCCGACAGGCCGAACGAAGTGTCATTGGCCAAGGCCACAGCTTCGTCAAATCCGCTGACACGTTTTGCTGCGACGACGGGGCCGAAAATCTCTTCCTGCACCAAAGGCGAGGCGTTGTCAGTGACCTCCATCACCGTTGGCGCAACCCAATGGCCTTTCTCATAACGCCCGTCTGTCAGCGTTCCGCCGTCCAGAAGCACCTCCGCCCCGGCCTCCACGCCGCGGGCCACGATGTTTTCTATCTTGGTCACTTCGATGCCGCTGACCTTCGGGCCTAGATCGACATCACCCATCGGATCACCGATGCTCAGGCCCCGGCTTTTGGCAACAAATTTCTCAAGGAACTCATCCGCGATCTGATCATGCAGATACATCCGTTCGTTGCAGGTGCAAATCTGCCCGCAATTGGTGTAGCGCGCCGTTACGGCGGCTGCGACAGCCGCATCAATGTCGGCATCTTCCATGACGATGAACGGCGCTTTGCCGCCCAATTCCAGACGCACGATTTTCAGTTCATCCGCCGCCGAGCGGCAAATCTCGCGCCCTGCCCGCGTGCTGCCGGTCATGGTGATCAACCCAGTATCAGGATGTTCCACCAGCCGTTGCCCGACCACCGGACCCCGCCCCGTCACCACGTTGAAGACACCTTTCGGCAGACCAATGCGATCCGCAAGTTCCGCAATCGCAAGGCCTGAGAATGGCGTCACTTCATGGCCCAACAAGACGAATGTGTTGCCTGCCACAAGTGCCGGTCCCAGCTTGCGGGTCGCCAGCGCCGAGGGGTAATTCCAAGCCGTCAGCCCCACGACCACGCCAATCGGGTGACGGCGGATATGGATCTCCTCGGACGGATTGTCAGAGGTGACGATATCGCCTTGGATGCGGCGCGCCTGCTCTGCGGCGTAACGCAGGAAGTTTGAGGTTGCGCCGATCTCGCCGCGCGCCTGATTGATGGGCTTGCCCTGCTCCGCGGTTACCAATGTCGCAAGACGTTCTGCATCGGCATCAATCGCATCGGCAAGAGCTTTGACATAGCCCGCCCGTTCGATCGCGGGGCGCGCAGACCAGCTGGGAAACGCGGTTTTCGCGGCAGCAACCGCGGCATCGGCGTCCGCCGCCGTGCCTTCCGCGATATGGCCAATCACCTCTTCCGTCGCCGGGTTTTCGACCGAGATCAAAGACGCATTGGCCGGCGACTGCCAAGCGCCATCAATATACATGGCGCCTTGGATCGGGGCGTCGTCGGTGAGGCGGTCAGCGAGCATGTCGGTCTCTCAAGCAGAAGTAGCTGTCGGGCTACGAGTCGCCTAATTGGATAGCTAATGAACCATTAATGTCAATTAGTAATATTAGTAATATTCAGTAATTGCCTAAACTAGAAAAATCGTTTAACAGATCTCCCCGAACTGGGGAGTCGGTATGAAAGACGACACAAAGGCGCTCGCGGCGCAGAACAATCCGAATAGCCGAAGCCGGGTCACGATGCGCGACATCGCGCGGATGGCGGGATGCTCGCAACCGACCGTTTCATTTGTTCTCAACAATAATGACACGGCGAAAATCTCCGATCAGACCCGCAAGCGCGTGCTCGATGCGGCGCGGGAATTGGGTTATAAGGCCCCCGCACAACCGTCGAAAGCCAGCGACAAAAATCCAGGATATATCGACGGGCCGATTGCATTTGTCATCGACACGCTCGCCACAAGCCCCGAAGGCGTACACGCCTATGACGGCGTCCTTGAAGCGGTGAAAGCCACAGGCAATATTGTGCTGCTGGCAGAGACGCGAAACGATCCGGCGCTTGAGCCGAAGACCTTGCAATATTTCATCGACCAGCGGGTGTCTGCAATCATCTATGCCTGCGTGTTTACCCGGCAGGTTACGCTACCAAAGATACTTCAAGACACTGATATCCCTGTCTTTCTTTTGAATTGCTACACAGATGATCTGTCGCGCCCTGCCGTCATCCCCGGCGAGGTTGCAGGCGGCCACACGGCCACCAACGCGTTGATCAATGCAGGTCATAAACGGATCGGTCTGATCACAGGTGAGCTGTTCATGGAGTGCGCCAGCGGGCGTTACACGGGCTACCGAAACGCGCTCGCCTCCGCCGATCTGCCATATAGCGAGGAATTGGTTGTGGAGGGCAATTGGCTGCCAAGTTCGGGCTTCGAAGGCACCAAGGCCCTGATGTCGCTTCCCAATCCGCCAACCGCCATTTTCTGCGCCAATGACCGGATGGCCGTAGGCTGCTATGAGGCCTTGAAAGAGATGGGCCTGTCGATCCCCAAAGATATCTCGGTGATCGGATATGACGACGATGAAATCGCGCGCCACCTCTCTCCCCCGCTGACATCGATGAACCTCGCCGACCGCTCGATGGGGCGCTGGGTCATCGACCAGCTGTTTCATGGTCAGGCAGGTAATAATCGCCACCCGCTGACAAAATTGGAATGTGAATTGGTTGAGCGGGATTCGATTGCCGCGCCGAAGGGCGATCTACGAAATTCCAACAAATGAGCCGGGGCTACGACCATGTCGTCATCGGCGGCGGGTCTTCGGGGGCGGCCTGTGCAGCGGGGCTGGTCAATGCGGGCGCGCGGGTTTTGCTGCTTGAGGCGGGCCATTCAAACCGCCACCCGCTGCTTGATATGCCGCCGGGTATCTTCAAGATGATCAATGGCTCAAAATTTATGCGCTACCACAAGACGGAGCCGCAGGCTCATCTTGACGGGCGCGTCCATGACATACCGCAAGGCCATGTTTTGGGTGGCGGCAGTTCGGTCAATGCACAGGTCTATATGCGCGGTCGCCCGTCTGACTATGATGCTTGGACCGATATTCTACACGGCGCGAATGATGGTGTGGGCTGGGGGTGGGAGGACGTGCTGCCCTATTTCCGTGGCATGGAGGGCAACAACCGTTTCGCGAATGATCTGCATGGATCCGAGGGCCCTGTTTTGGTTTCTGACCCCGGCCATATCAACGAGATGTCGCGCTGGTTCGTGCAAGCCGTGCAGCAATTGGGCGAGCCGTTTAATCCGGATTTCAATGGCCCCACGCAGCGCGGCGTCGGTTTTTATCAATTCACCAATCGCCAAGGACGCCGCAGCTCATCGGCCTATGCGTTTCTTGCGCCGTTGGAAGCGAACCCAAATCTGACCGTAAAGCTGCATGCCGAAGTGGCGCAGATCACGATTGATAAGGATCGCGCCACAGGCGTCACCTATCGCGACACGTCCGGGTCTCACAACGTTGAGGTAACGGGCGAGGTCATCTTGGCCGCAGGCGCGCTCGTCTCACCCAAAATCCTAATGCAATCGGGTATCGGTCCTGGGGACCACCTGAAAGACCACGGGATCAAGACGGTGCTTGCCCTGCCCGGCGTCGGCCAGAACCTCATCGATCACCCTGAGGTCCCTGTGACCGCGTTTGCCAACGGGCCCTACGGTTATTTCAAGCAGGGCGACGGCTGGCGGATGCTGCGCAATGGCCTTCAATTCAAACTGTTTGGCAGCGGCCCAGTGACCTCCGCCGGGGTCGAAGCGGGTGCATTCGTCAACCCAAGCGATCCGGGAGCAGACCCGACAATTCAGGCATTTTGCGTGCCCATCGTCTATTTGGACCGCGATGCCCTGGAGGAGGTCGAGGACGACTACGGCCTCACTGTTACAACCGTCGTCGTAAAACCGAAATCGCGTGGCGAGGTACGCCTGAGATCAGATGACCCGTTCGAGAGACCGAGCGTCTCCCCGAACCTGTTGAAGCACAAGGACGATATGGCGGAGATGATCCGAGGCCAGCGCTTCTTCCGGCGGGCGTTTGAGACGAAACCGCTCTCTGATCGCATCCGACAGATCGTGATCCCGGAGCGTGATGATGACGATACGCTGCGCGCCCATTGCAAACGCTTCGTCAAAACCAACTACCACCCAGCGGGAACGTGCAAGATGGGCGCGGACGCTGACCCGATGGCCGTTCTGGATACGCGGATGCGGGTGCGCGGCATCGAAGGGCTACGTGTCTGCGACATGTCTGCCGTGCCCGATATCAATGCGGGCAATACCAACGCACCCGCCATGATGCTGGGTGCGCGCTGCGCGGATTTGATCCTCGCCGACGCCTAAAAGCTTCGCGCTTTTGGGCAAAAGGCCCGCACTTTCTTGGCGGGGTTTTGCGAGCCGCGCGCAGACCATCCCGATCGCACTGCTGACCAAACCTGACCTCACCGCGCGTTGAGCATGCACGCCCAGTGCCTGAAACCTTATTGAAGAAACTCCGAATCTGCGGCACTGAAACAGGGGGCTAGAGGCACGCCCAAGCCACGCTTCAAGACCACATAACAAACGCCAAATCCCGCTCAGGCAAGCAAGTCTTTGCTGCATGGCGGCATGTCTCTGCTCAAAAGAAACGCCAATTTATCGCGTCGTTGTCGTGCATTCGGCGAAAGCTATCGTCGGCCACACCTCCCACCCACTCAAAACCGAGATGACATATCATGGAACAGCACACCCATTCTGACGCGACCAACGCCCATGGCAGCACAAACTTCAAAACGCTTTTCGACAATATCGAAGTCGCGACCGGCTTTAGTATGAAGAAGGAGCTCAATGCTCTGATCACCGAAGTCTTCGTTTCCGATAAGTTCGATTCACCTGACAAAACAACCGCACAAACCGAAAAATCAGCGGCCTTCATGGTCGGCATGCAGGAGATATCGAAATACCTGTATGAAAACACCATAACCGAGCTGATCGGCAGTGACGACCCGCAAATGCATGAGTTGGGCCTGCATGCGATGACAGTATCTTTTCACAAAGCCAATATGGGGCATGGGCGCGGTCACAGCGGCAAGCAGGACGCGGGCAGCTTTGAGCTTATGCATGTCCTGAACCCCAGAAAGGACACCGAGAACGTCCGGGAATATCTATGGGGTGACTATGAATTGACCCCTGAAGAAGGCGAAGAACTGCGCGATGCGATCCAGTCAGGCCAAACGATTGCCGACATTTTTGGCAAGATGGGCGGCATGTCCGCCGACGGGCTTCTGGGCCAAGGGTTTCATACCAAGGGCATCATGAACCTGGCGGAATGGGCCGGTGTCGAGCTTGGCCGCTATGATGCAATCAATACCAAGAAAATGAGCGTCAACTTCTTGAATTTCGACAGCAACAATGTCGAGGGTGTCTTTCTGGGCATGGGCAAACACGGCAACGGACGCGACACGGAGGACGGCATCGGCCGCGCCAAATTTGAGAAAACCTTCGAATACGACGCATTCGCCAAAAAGCTTGATTTTGCACCCGGTGAGGCCAGCGGACTTGTTAGTGACGGATCAAACGCAAAGCCGGGCGCGGAAAATCCGGACACCAATGAGCCCGAGGCCGCTAATGGAAAAGACATCGGCGACGAGGCGACAGAAGGCAAGGAAACGACCGACCCTGACCTGCCTTTGGAATTTTTCTTTGTAAATACAGATACCGACACGGTCATTCAGCAGGTAAAAAATGGGGACACCGTTTCTGCTGGCAGCCTGAATGGACCTATTTCGATCTTTGCCAATGACGTCGAAGGCGATGACGTTGAGATTGGCGCGGTGCGACTAAAATACGGCGACCATCAGAAGCTGGAAATGTTGGAGCCATATGCGCTGTTCGGGAATTTGGGCGATGATTTCCGGGGCGGCACAACGTTCGAAAACGGGCGGCATGAGCTGGAAATTGAATTGCTCGATGCCAGTAAAGCAGTCGTCGACACGTTCGATTTCACCTTCGACATCGCCTGACGCCACGCACCAATGAGCGCCCCAGCCTCGAACGTCTTTCGGTCTGGTGCGCTCAACAAGAGGGGCCACGCGCGCATTTGACCGCCCGAAAGACGCATTTTCGTGGATATTGTGACGTCATCCGCTCCATTTTTGAGGGCGCCGTAGATGCGCCGCACAAACTGAAGAGGGTCTTTCGGATTTCCCGGCGGCACACCCGAGCTGACCAAAGCGTGAAGCTAAGCCCGCTGTCCTACATAAAAATATATGCAAGGCATACGCTTAGCACGAATTGTCACTATTGGCGGAGGAGGTGGGATTCGAACCCACGGTAGACTTTCACCTACGTCGGTTTTCAAGACCGGTGCATTCAACCACTCTGCCACTCCTCCGACGGGATGCGTCTAATGCGTCATTAGCGATTCTGAAAGGCGGAAAAAGGGGGTTGGCAATCACGCCAAGTTCAAGCCAATTCCTGCCGAACATTCCCGCTTTCGCTTTGCAAAACGGGCCAAACCCCTTAATGTCGCGCGGGAAGAGGGCCGAAAAGGCCACAGGGTAACAGGCAATCCGCTCGCATAAACGCAGGCCAATACGCATGTGCGGCGCGGAAATGAGGGGCAAAAAGCAATGTATTTCAACACCATCGCGCCGACAATTAAACGCGGCATATTTATCTTTGGGGCCTCGATTTCGCTGGCGGCCTGCGAAAATGGCGAGGGGTTCAACCTCGACTTCCTTAAGAAAAAGCCTGAAAGCGCCTCTGCAGCAGCAGCGAATGCCCCCGCCACAGGTGGCGCTGTCGAACAGGATGTCGAAGCGCCTGATGTGTTTTCAATCAATGAAAACGGTCTTTGGGACGGGCGTCCGTCGCTGGGCGGCGTTTGGGTCGCCTACCCGGATGTCAAAGACCCGGAGCGCGTGATCATCCGCAATGCTGATAACGGCAAATTCGTTGTGGGCGCGCTGTTTCGGCGTGAACGCCTGAACCCTGGCCCCAAGCTGCAGGTCAGCTCGGACGCGGCGGAGGAGCTGGGCATGCTCGCAGGCCAACCCGCAAAACTGTCGGTCGTTGCATTGCGCAAAGAGAAAATCGAAGCCCCTATCGTGACCACGGTTGAGGGCGCGACAGAGCAAGGTAGCCTTGTGGAGGGCGCCGCTGCGGCAGAAACTGTGGAAGCTGCGCCGCTGGATCCGGTGGATGTTGCGACATCGGCCATTGAACGCGCCACACCGACGCCAAAGCCCGCAGCAACGCCAGCCCCCGCGCCTACCGCTGCTGCCCCGGCCGCTGCTTCCGCCGCCGCGACAGCTCCAGCGCCACAGGCTACAAATCTTTCGAAACCATTCATCCAAATCGGCATCTATTCGGAACAGAAAAATGCCGAAAGTACAGCCGACAAGCTGCGTGATGCGGGTATCATCCCGACGACACGGTCAGGCGAAAGCAATGGGTCATCCTTTTTCCGACTTGTCGTGGGCCCTGCCGCAAACAGCGCGGAGCGCAGCACGCTTATGAAAAAAGTGAACGAACTGGGCTTTGCCGACGCCTATTTTGTAACCAACTGATTTGATAGACCGATAGGAGTTCCGAGCTGTGATCCGCGTTGCAACGATCTTGTCCGCCATCCTTTTTGCAGCCTTTCCTGCCGCCGCGTTTGACACGCCGGCCAAGTCAGCGATCGTGCTTGATGTTGGCACCAATCAGACCTTGATGGAAAAGAATGCGGATATGGCGCTGCCGCCCGCATCCATGTCGAAGCTGATGACGCTGAACATGGTGTTTGAGGCCTTGGAGGACGAACGGCTGTCGCTGGATGAAACCGTGCCAGTCTCAACCCAAGCGGCGGCCTATGGTGGGTCAACGATGTTTTTGGAAACGAAAGACCGCCCCACTGTCGAAGAATTGATCCGGGGGGTCATCGTGCTGTCCGGCAATGATGCAAGCGCGGTTCTGGCCGAGCGGCTTTCGCCCGATGGGTCGGAAGCTGGCTTCGCGCGATTCATGACGCAGCGCGCTGTTGAATTGGGCATGACCAGCTCAACCTTTGCCAATTCGAACGGCTGGCCCGCCCCGGGACACCGCATGTCGATGCGCGACCTCGCGATCCTGGCTAAGCGTTTGGTGACTGAATTCCCACAGTATTACGGCTACTTTGCCGAGACCGAATTCCAATACGAAGACAGCCCTGTCGCGAACCGCTTCAACCGCAACCCGCTTTTGAAGCTTAGTATCGGTGCTGACGGGCTCAAAACAGGGCACACGCAAGAGGCTGGCTACGGGCTTGTGGGCTCGGCCCAACAAAACGGGCGCCGCATTGTTTTCGTGTTTTCTGGCCTCGACACCGAAGCGCAGCGGGCCCAAGAGGCTGAGCGCATGACCAACTGGGCCTTCAACCAATTTGTCGAACGGCAATTGGCCGAAGACGGCGTGATTGTGACCCAAGCGGATGTTTGGATGGGTGAAGCAGCAAAAGTTGGGCTGGCGACAACCCAAGATGTCAGCGTGCTGATCCCTGTGATTGGCCGCAATGATGTCCGCGCCAAGGTAAATTACGTGGGCCCCCTTGATGCGCCTATTCAGGCGGGTGACCCGGTGGCCGAATTGATTGTGTCAGTCCCCGGTTTTAGCGATGTGGCGCATACGCTTGTGGCCACCGAAACAGTGCCAAAGGGCGGTTTTGTGACCCGTGTTCGCACGGCAGCGACGGTGCTTCTGGGTCAACTGACAGGCCAGCTTGTCAACCGGGCCGAGACGCTGTTCTAGGTGTTCATCACGTTCGAAGGCATTGACGGGTCAGGCAAGTCCACCCAGTCGCGGCTGCTTGCCGGGCATCTTGAGGCGTTGGGCCGCAAAGTGGTGCTGACGCGCGAACCCGGCGGCTCCCCTGGCGCAGAAGAAATCCGCAAGCTGCTGGTTGAGGGCGCGACGGATCGCTGGTCAGCAGAGACCGAAATTTTGCTTTTTACCGCCGCGCGCCGCGACCATCTAGAAAAGCGCATTTTACCTGCCTTGGAAAGCGGGCATATCGTTATCTCTGATCGGTTTGCCGACTCGACACGTGTCTACCAAGGGGCGACCCGTGGCGAGAGACGCGCGATGGTCGACAGCCTGCATGCCCAGATGATCGGGACGGAGCCTGATCTGACCCTGATCATCGATATGGATCCCGACATCGCGCTCGACCGGGGGCTGGCGCGGGACAGCGGCGAAGACCGGTTTGAAGAATTTGGCCTCGACTTTCAGCATCGCTTGAGCGCGGGCTTCAAAGCCTTGGCCGACGAAGACCCTGATCGCTGCGTCCTTATCGACGGCAACCGCCCCGCTGACGAAGTGGGTGCCACCGTGCAAGAGGCTGTGCTAAGCCGCTTGACATGAGCGACGAAGACCTGCCCCAGCCCGACCAAATTGACGGCGCGCCCCATCCGCGTGAGACCGCGCGTCTTGTCGGGCAATCCGCTGCAGAAACGGCGTTTCTGACCGCGTTCAACAGCGACCGGCTGCACCACGCGTGGATGATTACCGGGCCACAGGGCGTGGGCAAAGCGACGCTGGCGTGGCGTATCGCGCGGTTTTTGCTGGCGACGCCAAAGGATGATGGTGGCATGTTCGCGGCCCCTGCCCCAACGACGTTGGACATCCCCGAAACGCACGCGGTCAACGCGCGCATCGCCGCTTTGTCGGAGCCCGCTTTGTTCCTGCTGCGCCGCCCGTGGGATGAGAAAACGAAGAAGCTGAAAACCGTGATTTCCGTGTCTGAGGTTCGCGGATTGAAAAGCTTTTTCGCGCTGTCGAACCCAGATGGGGGCCGCAGGGTCGTGATTGTGGACGCGGCGGATGAATTGAATGTGTCATCAGCCAATGCACTGCTAAAAGTGCTCGAAGAACCGCCGGCCGATTGCCTGTTGCTTTTGGTGGCGCACCAACCTTCCAAGCTACTGCCGACGATCCGCTCGCGCTGCCGGGAATTGCGCTGCACGGAGCTGACGCCCACAGATATGGCGCAGGCTTTGGATGCTGCTGGTGCGCCGGTTGGCGATCACGCAGTCGCCTTGGCGGAACTGTCAGGCGGGTCGGTTGGGGAAGCATTCAGATTGCTCAATCTTGACGGGCTGACGCTGTACAAAGAGCTCGCCGCGCTGATCGACACATTCCCCCGGCTCGACCGTTCCGTCGCGTTGAAATTCGCCGAGAAAGCCGCCGGGCGCGGGGCGGAGGCACGGTTCGATTTGATGTTGCGCCTGATGGACGTGATGCTGTCGCGGCTCGCCCGCGCGGGGCTTGGGATGGTCGACACGCAGGCCAGTTCGGGCGAATTGCGGATGCTGGCGCGCCTGTCGCCTGATGATCACGCCGCACGCCATTGGGCCGCGCTTTCGGCCAAAACATCTGCCCGCGCGCGGCATGGGCAGGCAGTGAACCTTGACCCCTCTTCCCTGATCCTAGATATGCTTTTGAGTATGAATGACGTGGCGGGCCGCACCGCCGCTTGAGAGGCGCGATGACACCGCAGATTACCGACAGCCATTGCCATCTCGACTTCCCTGATTTCGATGAGGACCGCGACGCCCTGATCGCCCGCGCGCATGAGGCCGGAGTCACGCGTATGGTCACAATCTGCACCAAACTGCGGCTTGAGCCCCAGGTGCGCGCCTTAGCCGAACAATATAAAAGCGTTTTCTACGCCGCCGGAACCCACCCGATGAGCGCGGCCGATGAACCCATGGCCACAGTTGATGAGCTGGTTGCCTTGGCGCAGCATCCGAAATTTGTGGGCATCGGCGAGACAGGGCTGGACTATCATTACACTGCCGACAGCAAAGACGTTCAGCAAGAAAGCCTGCGCGTCCATATCGAGGCCGCGCGCCAGACCAATCTACCGTTGATCATCCATGCACGTGCCGCCGATGAGGACATGGCGCGCATTTTGGGGGATGAGTTTAAGAACGGCGCTTATAGCTGTGTGATGCATTGCTTTTCTTCGTCAGTCGAGCTGGCTAAGGCCGCGCTTGATCTAGGGTTTTACCTGTCCATGTCAGGCATTGCCGCTTTCCCCAAATCACAAGAGCTGCGCGAAATTTTTGCGACTGCGCCGGTGGATCGCGTCTTGGTCGAAACCGACGCGCCCTACCTTGCCCCGCCCCCCTTCAGGGGCAAGCGCAATGAACCGGGTTACACGGCGCACACAGCCAAGGTCGGCGCTGAGGTTTTCGGGCTCGACTACGCGGAATTCGCGGCGCAAACGCAGGCAAATTTTGAGCGGCTCTTTACCAAGGCGACTTTATGAAGCGCCGTTTTACGATACTGGGTTGCGGGTCCTCTGGCGGTGTGCCGCGCCTTGGCGGGCATTGGGGCGATTGCGATCCGGCGAACCCCAAGAACAGGCGGCGGCGGTGTTCACTGCTGGTCGAGCAGGTCGGACCAGAAGGCACGACAACGGTGCTAATCGACAGCTCCCCGGACCTGCGCGAACAGCTTCTCGACGCAGAAGTTGGACGGTTGGACGGCGTGGTCTACACGCACCCCCATGCCGACCATGTGCACGGTATAGATGATCTGCGCATGATCGTGTTCAACATGCGCGAACGTGTTCAGGTTTGGGCCGATACGCCCACATCGGAAGCGTTGCAAAACCGCTTTGGCTATGTGTTTAAAACGCCGCCCGGGTCCGGCTACCCGCCGATCCTTGAGCTGAACGCAATTGATGGTGATGTCATTGTGGATGGGCCCGGCGGGGCGCTGACCCTAACGCCGTTTGAGGTCCAACATGGCACAATACGCTCGCTGGGGTTTCGGATGGATGACGTGGCTTATTTGCCTGATGTCTCCGACCTTGATACGGGGCGCAAGGCGATGCATGGGCTTGATTGGCTGATCATAGATGCGCTGCGCCGCACCCCGCATCCCAGCCATTCGCATCTGGACAACACGCTGGACTGGATCGCGGATCTGGAGCCGAAACAGGCAGTTCTGACGAACATGCATATCGACCTAGACTATGAGACCGTCAAGGCCGAGACGCCGGCCAATGTTACCCCCGCCTTTGACGGCCTGGTGATTGAGACCCGCGCCTGATGGGTGATCTGATCGCCGTCATCCTGCCGGTGTTCTTGGTGATCGGCGCGGGTTATCTGGCAGTGAAGTTCAAGGCGTTTCCAGAAAGCGGCGTCGACGGGTTGATGAAATTCACCCAGCATTTCGCCATTCCATGCCTGCTCTTCAAAGCAATCGCCGAGCTGGAATTGGGGGTTTATTTCACTCCTGCCTTGCTGGCCTCCTACTATATCCCCTGCGTCGCGATGTTTGCGTTGGGGCTTTGCGGCGCACGCATGCTGTTTGGCAGGCCTTGGGAGGACAGCGTGGCGATTGGGTTTGCCTGTATGTTCGCTAATTCGGTGCTGCTGGGGCTGCCGATCACGGAGCGGGCCTATGGCGCCTCCGCGCTTGACCCGAACTACGCCATTGTCGCGTTGAACGCGCCCATTTGCTACGGGCTGGGCATCACCGTGATGGAGACGGTCAAGCATCGTGGCCAGCCATTCGGGGCCACGCTAAAAGCGGTAAGCCGCGCGATTTTTCACAACGCGCTGATCATCGGGTTGGCGGCAGGGTTCGCGGTGAACTTAAGCGGCGTGAGCATCCCAACCGTCGCAAGCGACGCGCTTGACTTGATGATCCGAGCCGCACTTCCAGCCGCGATTTTCGGCATGGGCGGGGTTCTGGCGCAATACAAGTTCGAAGGCGATCTAGGCCCTGTCTTGATGATCTGCGCGCTGACTTTGCTGCTGCGCCCGGCAATGTCCTACGGGCTGGTGAGCGGGTTTGACCTGAATATCGCGGCCTCTCGTTCTTCTGTTCTGACGGCCGCTATGGCGCCGGGCATCAACGCCTATGTCTTCGCCAATATGTATGGGGTCGCGAAACGCGTTGCAGCCTCTGCGGTGCTTGCGGCGACGGCGCTGTCAGTTTTAACGATCACAGGCTGGTTGTTGGTGCTGCCCTAAAGCGACAGCATCAGCTGTGCCTCATGCGTCTTAAGCGCGGCAACCGCTGTGTGATTTGCCGATCGCATCTGCGCGGGGAACAGCGTGCAAAGCTCGTCATAGCGCGGGTCCAGATCGGGACAACGAAACGCATCCGCTGCAAACAAGCTTTCGCTCAGCGCACCTTCCGACCAGATCAGTTCATGGGCGTCAAACATCAGGTGGAAATACGTGACAAAGCCACCCTCTTCGCGGGTGACATCGGTGCCGTTGACGAACGCATGCGCGGGCGCAAGCACGGCGTTTTCGCCAAACAACAGATGCGGGCGCCAGCCATCGACCCAGACGCGATGCTGCGCAGATAACAAGAGCGGGCGCACATTCCCCAGAACGCCCGGTGCAAACCGTATTGGCGCGAACGCGCCTTGAGCCGGATAGGTGCAGGTCCCGATCCAACGGATGGGCTGGGCACCATGCTGCAACGTCGAAACAAGATCGCCGACACAGAGCGCGTCAATCACCCGTTCCCCGTCCGGCGTTAGGATACGGGTACCTTTGGTAAAGCAGGGTGGCGATGCGTGGTCGACGGCAGGATTGCTGGGCCCCTCCTGTGCGGAGGTAACAGTTAGCGGCACGCCGACAGGCGGGAACCCTGCAACGGGGCCAATGAAAGCCAAAGCCTCAACCGTTGCGTAAGACGGTGAGCCGGTCGCCACGTTAAAGGCGATTACCGTGTAGTTGTTAGTGCCATCAGTGACGACGAAGGAATATTCGGCCTCGACCGTGCTGCCAGCGGCGTAGGTCACGCCATCAATCGTGGTCGCATTTGTGAGGTTTTGGCCGGACCCCGCGTTATCCGCAAAATCAGTGTCATTGTCGGTGATCGAAATTGGGACCCAGGCATTGGTGTTGAGCGTGATGGTTTGCCCAACCAAATGGGAGCCGTCACCTTGGGTGACGCCGTCAAGCTGTTCGCCGCCGGACACAGTTATCTGCGATTCCGCCAGCGTATAGAGGTCATAAGTGGGCATTCGCTAATCACAACAGACACAGTTTATAGCCCCTGTGATTTCAAACCGACATGGAGCCGCAATGGCCATATCAGGGCCATACTGGGGCAGTGACGGGGAATTATTTTGCCTTTTTAGCCGCTTAACCCGGCGAAATGCCGCGCAAACGCTCTGATCGGCGGCGCAACAGCTCCACCGTTGTCAGCAGCAGAATTGAGATGATCACGAGGATCGTGGCGACCGACAGGATCGCGGGGCTGATCTGTTCACGAATGCCATTCCACATCTGGCGCGGGATAGTTTGCTGATCATGGGCGGCCACGAAAAGCACAACAACAACTTCATCAAAGCTGGTCACGAAGGCAAAAAGCGCACCCGAGATCACGCCCGGCAGGATCAGCGGCATAGTAATTTTGAAGAATGTGGTCGTGGGCGTGGCGCCTAGATTGGCAGCTGCGCGGGTCAGTGAATGGTCGAACCCCACCAGCGTCGCCGTAACAGTGATGATAACAAAAGGGATACCCAGCGTTGCATGCGCCATAATGATGCCTGCGTAGCTATTTGCCAGCCCCGTGGCTGAGTAGAAAAAGAACAGTCCGGTCGCTGTGATAATGATAGGCACGATCATCGGCGAGATCAGGATCGCCATGATCGCGCGCCTGTAGGGCATCTCAGGACGGCTAAGGCCGAGCGCCGCAATGGTGCCCAGCACTGTGGCCAGAAGCGTCGAGAAGAACCCGATGATGACCGAGTTTTTGGCTGCCGAAATCCAGTTCGCATTGGCCCAGGCATCCGCCCACCAGCTGCCGTCCCGCGTGGTTTCAGGCTCCAGCATGCCAAAGGTCAATAGCAAGTCATACCAGCGCATCGAATATCCCGTCGGGTCGAGCTTCAGCATCTTCTCCGTGAATGTGAAATAGGGCTCTGCGTTGAAGCTGAGCGGTATCACGATCAAAATGGGCGCGATCAGGAACAGGAAGATCAGGCAGCAAATCGCCAGATAGGCATAATGCCAGACCCGTTCCAGCGTAGAGGCGTGCGAAGGAAGTGCCATTAGTGCGTGCCCCTTGCAGATGCCGGATTTGAGTATTTTTGACAGAACGAAGCGAGGGCGCGGCCATTTTGGTGCGCGTGTCTTATCCTTAACATATCCCTATCCCAGCTTCAGGTTGTCGATGCCGACGAGGCGGTCATAGAGCCAGTACAGCACCAGCACCCCGCCCAACAGAATGGAGGCCAGAGCAGCCGCCAACGACCAGTTCAGCGACTTTTGCATATGGAACGCAATCAGGTTGGAGATCAGTTGACCATCCGCGCCGCCCACAAGGGCCGGTGTGATGTAATACCCAACTGCCAGAATGAACACGAGCAGCGCCCCTGCCCCGATACCGGGGATCGTTTGCGGAAAGTAAATGCGCCGAAACGCGGTCCATGACGTAGCACCCAAAGAACGCGCAGCGCGCACGTATGATGGGTTTATCGGCCGCATGACCGAATACAGCGGCAGCACCATGAAGGGCAGCAGGATGTGAACCATCGCGACAATTGTGCCGGTCTGATTATACATCATCTGGATGCGGTTTTCGTCAGCTAGAAGCCCGGTGCCAACCATTGCGTCATTCACCACACCCTGGCTTTGCAACAGCACCATCCAGCTGGTCGTTCGCACCAGAAGCGACGTCCAAAAAGGCAACAGCACAAAGATCATCAGCAGGTTTGAATAGCGCAGCGGCAGCGTCGCGAGCAGATGCGCGATTGGGTAGGCCAGCACGAAACAGAGGAAGGTGATCAGCAGCGACAAAAACAGCGTGCGTTGAAACAGCGTCACGTAGACCTGCCGGTTTTCATTCACCTTGGTGATCGAACCCTCGGTGTCGCGCGTCAGATCAAGCGCCGCGAGGTAGAAATTCAGCGTGAAGGCGGAAGACGCGCCGCGCATGGCCGACCACATCTCTGGGTCGGCCCAATCCTCATCAAGGTCGAGCATCGCCTCCTTGAATGGGGCTTCGAGCTTTGCCGCCCGGCGCGCGGCCTTAGTGAACATGGAGCGGGAGCCGGAGCGCTCATAATTGATCCGCGTGCCGACAATTCCCGGCGCTTTCAGTTCGCGCAGCAAAACCATGTCTGAGACAAGCGCTGCGTAGGCGGCCTCATCCGGCTCAGTACCTTGTGGGTTGTTGTCAAACCAGGCGCGCAGCTCGACCATGATCGGAGTTTTGGTACCCGTCGACAGGTCGGTATGAGTGGTGAAGCCCGGGTTATGGACAGAGCGGTAGAGCAGCTGTCCGATGGGCGCCACGAAAGTCAGTAGAACGAACAAAAACAGGGGCAGCACCAAGAAAAAGGCGCGGCGCTTTGCTTTGGATTGTGCTGCGTTCAACGCGGCCTTGAGCGGCTTGCCATCGGCTGTTGTGAGCTGCCCTGCTGCGCCATCCGCGCCCTGAGGTCCCACATATTGCGCCGTCATATCCGCCATTATCAGGTGCCTTCCACGATGACTGTGTCGCTATCGGCATGGGCTAGCCGTATTTTGGCAGCCGCCTGATAATCGTCTGAATGGTAGCAATCCAAGGCTGCTTGGTAGCTGGGAAATTCAACCACTACGTGGCGGTCCTTCTGCGGGGTTTCGGGCGTCTCGGACGTGCCGCCGCGCACCAAAAATGTCCCGCCAAAGCGTTCCACTATGGGCGTATCTAGGCGCACATATTCCGCGTAATTTTCCGGATCCGTCACAGTCACGTGCAGCATCCAATAGCCTTTTGGCATCCGCCATTCCCCACTTGAAGCAGCATGAAAATAGTCGGCGGCGCCCCCTCCCAAAGGGCGCCGCCAGGCAGGCTAGCTTACTGAGCCAGCCATGCGTTGAAGCGCTCGTTCAGCTCTGCGTCCCGGTCGACCCAGAACTCAAAGTTGTTAACCAGAGCGTTTTCGAGATTGGCAGCCGCCGTTGGCATATGCGGCGCCATTTCGGTTTTACCATCGTTGAACACGCCAACCAATGCGCCCGAAGATTTACGCGCAGGACCGTAGGAGATCCAGGACGCCTGATCCGCCAAACGCTGTGTGTCAGTCGAGAACTTGATGAAGTCCAGAGCAGCTTCTTTGTTCGGCGCGCCTTTCGGGATCACGAACAGGTCGAAGTCAAGGATTTGACCGTCCCAGACCACTTCCAAAGGCTGACCTTCGGCGACGGCTGCGTTGAAGATACGGCCGTTATAGGCTGTGGACATGGAAACTTCGCCGTCTGCCAGCAGCTGTGGTGGCTGCGCGCCGGCTTCCCACCAGACGATGTCGTCCTTAATGGTGTCGAGCTTTGCGAATGCACGGTCCACGCCTTCGTCTGTTTCCAGAAGGTCATAGACGTCGCCAGCGGCCACGCCATCAGCCATCAGCGCCATTTCCAGCGTGGCTTTCGCGGATTTGCGCAGGCCGCGCTTGCCGGGGAAGTCCGCGATGTTGAAGAAATCGTCAATGCTGTCAGGCGCTGTTGGGTTGTTGTCTTTGTTATAAGCAAAAACGGTGGACCAAACGATGTTGGCAACGGCGCAATCCTGCAGAGCGCCTTCGATGAAATCGTCAGCGGCAGGAGTGCCGTCAGGTGCTGCTGGCAATGCGGATGTGTCGATCTCTTCCAGCAAACCTTCGTCACAGAGGCGCACGGCGTCAGAGAATTCGACGTCAGCCACGTCAACAGTCACGTTGCCAGCTTCCACTTGCGCTTTAATCGGGGTCGCAGGGTTGTCGCTGTCAACCGAGTTCACCTTGATGCCAGTCTCGGCGGTGAAGGGCTTGTGATAGGCTTCAACTTGGCTCTTGGTGTAGGCACCGCCCCAGCTCATCACGGTGACTTCTTGGGCATTGGCAGCAAATGCTGTGCCGACAAGCGCAGTTGTCAAAATCAGTGTCTTTTTCATCTATTAACTCTCCCAGTCAGATGGATTTGCCGCGGCTATGTCCCGCGACGGTTTGGTTGTCAGAGGGCATCAAGGGCGCGCGCATCTTCCGGCGCCCAGTTGAGGTTTGTCATTTCGCCCACTAACAAATGTTCGTGGCCGGCCGAGTTTGGCACTTTGACCACAAATTCGTCATTCCCATGCACATCCAGGCGGCAGCGGATATGGTCGCCCAGATAGATCAGTTCTTTCACTTGAGCCTCGGTCACATTGGCGCCGTTTGCCCCAATATTCACCCGTTCAGGCCGGATTGAGATCAGCGTTTCGCTGCCCACGGCACCGCAATTCACGGCCAAGGCATCCGTTGTCTTACCGTTTGGCAATTCGACGGACGCAATGTCACCGGAAACCGACTTAACTTTGCCCGACAGCTTGTTGTTTTCGCCAATGAATTGCGCCACAAAGCTGTTGTCCGGGCGCTCATACAGGTCTTCTGGCGGGGCGAGCTGCTGAATACGTCCGTCTTCAAAGACGGCGACCCGGTCCGACATGGTCAGCGCTTCGGTCTGATCATGGGTTACATAGACAACAGTCACGCCAAGATCGTCTGATATCCGTTTGATTTCAAACTGCATATGCTCACGCAGTTGCTTGTCGAGCGCGCCGAGCGGCTCGTCCATCAAGACCAGTTCGGGTTGAAATACCAGCGCGCGGGCCAGAGCCACACGTTGCTGTTGACCACCGGACAACTGCGCAGGGCGTCGCGCACCAAATTCGCCCATCTGAACCATTTCGAGCGCGCGCATGACTTTCGCTTCGCGCTCGGATTTATCGAGGCCGCGGACTTCCAGCGGAAAGGCGAGGTTTTCCCCCACAGTCATATGCGGAAACAAAGCATAGTTTTGGAATACCATGCCGATACCGCGTTTATGGGGGGGAATATTATTGATTTCCTTGCCATCAAGCCGAATTTCGCCATGCGTGGCCGTCTCAAACCCTGCGAGCATCATCAAACAGGTGGTTTTGCCAGAGCCCGACGGCCCGAGCATCGTCAGGAACTCACCTTTTGGCATGGACAGGTTTAGGTCTTTTACAACGAGCGTTTCGCCGTCATAGCTCTTTTGCACGCGGTCAAACGCAACGAATGCGTCGGTCGAATTATTGTCCAGCAAACGGGACTCCCCAGGTGTCTTTCGCGCCGCCCTGCTTGGTGCGGGCTGGTCCGGCAGAGACTAAAGCGCGGATCGTTTTGTGTTTCAACAATGTTTTTCCGCGTTTCCGCATTTGCCGCAAGAACAGCCATATTTTCGGCCAGACGCACGGGTCTTGGGCAAAAAATCTTTGCATTTTCAGATTTTAGCAATTCTTCTTTCGGGTATGACAGATCACATAAGCGCCCTCGCCCGGATCGAATCCGCGACCCTCACGACGATTAAACAGCGTGATACAGCCAAGGGTTTGTTTCATCTGTTAGGCCATCTCGCAGCCATAGGCGGATCGGGCACGATCATCGCACTGCAGGTGCCGTACTGGTGGCTGGCACTGCCGGTACATGGCATTTTGCTAACCTTTTTGTTCACGCTGGAGCATGAGTGCACGCATCAAACGCCCTTCGCTCAAAATTGGTTGAGTGATTTCATAGGGCGATGCTGCGGCGTGGTGTTGGCATTGCCCTTCATTTGGTTCCGTTACTTTCACCTGGCCCATCACCGCCACACCAACGATCCCGAACGCGACCCGGAACTTTTATCCGGCGCAAAGCCCCAAACGCCGTTGGCTTTTGCGATCCATATCAGCGGAGCATCGTATTGGCGCGACGCCGCAACGCGGCTGATCACAAACGCGCAGGGCAAGGCTGCGGCTTCCTACCTGCCGCAAACCGCCCGCCCCCGGATCATCCGGGAGGCAAGATGGATGATCGTAATCTACGCATGCGCCCTTTTGACCTTGCTTTGGTCGCCTCTGCTCATATGGCTTTGGTTGGTCCCATTGGCACTGGGTCAGCCCTTTTTGCGCCTTTACTTGTTAGCTGAACACAGGCGCTGCGCATTTGTTTCCAACATGCTTGAAAACACCCGAACGACCTACACCACTGCATTCGTGCGGTGTCTCGCATGGAACATGCCCTATCACGCCGAACATCACGCCGCGCCACAAGTGCCTTTCCATCAACTTCCCCGGCTCAACGCGTTGCTGCGGCAGGATTTGCAAGTCACTGCTGACGGGTATGGCGCCTTCACCATGGAAGAGCTGCGCGAACTGCGTTAACCTGGCAGATGCAGGCCTTGAGATCGGAAACCTGCCGAACCTTATCGTAGCCAACAGGTTTGCACACCCATGACGATACAATTGACGGAAAAGCTGAAATGCGGCAGCTGCCCCATTCGACACCGTGCCGTATGCTCTAGCTGTACGCCGGACGAAATGGTCACGCTCGACGCGATCAAATACTACCGCACATATGAGGCGGGGCAGCCGATCATGTGGGCAGGCGACCGGATGGAATTTGTGGCCTCCATCGTCGCGGGCACCGCCACGATTGAGCATCTGACCGAGGATGGCCGCAAGCAAACCGTGGGGTTACTTTTGCCGTCCGATTTTATCGGACGCCCCGGCCGCGACATGGCCGTCTACGATGTTACCGCAGTGACAGAGGTCACGCTGTGCTGCTTTCGCCGCAAACAATTTGAGACGCTGGTCAAGGACACGCCGCATGTTGCGCAGCGGATGCTGGAAATGGCGCTCGACGAGCTGGACGCTGCGCGCGACTGGATGTTCCTGCTGGGCCGAAAGACGGCGCGCGAAAAAATAGCGAGCTTTTTGCTACTGATACATCGCAGAACCGTGCCGTCGGAGGTCGCAAATATTGACCGCGCAATGCCGGTTGAACTGCCGCTCACGCGTGAGGCCATGGCCGACTATCTGGGCCTGACTTTGGAGACCGTGAGCCGTCAATTTTCCAAACTGAAAAAAGACGATGTGATCACAATGGAAGGGAAACGCAAAGTGTATTTCCCCGATCTGGACCGATTGCGCGCGGAGGCTGGTGAGGTCTAGCGCTCCCTTCGCCTTGGCCAAATTCCGATCAATGCGCCATCAGAACCGGCACCTGCGCTGATCGCAACATCGTGCGGGTCACACCGCCCAGCACTGCCTCGCGCAGCCGCGAATGGCCGTAGGCACCCATCACGATCATGTCCGCGCCGCCCTCCCGCGCGCGCTGCAATAGCTGATCGGCAATGTCCGAATTCAACCTGGCCGCGACCGTAATCTCGACATGAGCACCGGCGCGGCTGAGAACCTGCGCCAGCCGTCCGCCGGGGTCAGACCGGTCGCCGCCATGGCTGGCTGGATCGATGACGCAGATCTCGGTCAGGTCAGCGATTTTTGCCAGCGGTTTAGCGGCCCGGGCGGCAGCCAGCGCTTCAGAACCATTGTCCCAAGCGACCAGTAATTTGCCAGGCGGCACAGGGGCGGGCGCCACATCGGGAACCACCAACACTGGGATCTCCGCTCCAAAAAGGCAGGCTTCAAACACAACCACGTCCAATGCGCTGCGGCCTGACCCATAGGGCAATGGCAAGATCGCAAGATCGAAGAACCGGGCGTGGTCCGACAAGAAAGGCTCCAAGCCGTTCGTCATCATCGTCACCGATTCCACGTCCCAGGTGATGTCTTCGGCGCTCAGCCGTGCGCGGGCCATGGCCTCAAGTTGCGTGGCGATGCGCTGCGCCTCCTCCAGATTTTGCTGGACCGCGATTGCCTGTGCGCCCGCGTAGTAAAACCCCGGATCGGTGCTGTCGATACCTGTGCAAATAACATTCAAATGCGCGCCCCAAAGCCGGGCCGCGTTGATCGCATATTCAAGCGCCTCACCCGAGGCAAAGGGGTCATGCAAGACGGTCGTAAGTGTTGCGTAGGTCATGGGCGCGTCTCCTTGCTGGCATGCCAAAGATCGCAAATGTTACCGAGCCATTCTTTGATCTGTGTCAAAGCGCGCGGCCAAACGATGGCGCAAAACACCCCCACGAACAGGTCGCGCGACGCATGTGCCGCGCAAGGATTATAAGGGACGTAGGGGATGCTGAATTACCTAAAGCTGATCATACTGGGGTTGGTGTTTTTGTTCGCCGCACTGGCGGCAAACTGGGCACGCGACATAGCCTATCAGGTGCACGCATTGATCATCATGGCCGTCTCGGGCGGTATGTTTGTCTGGGTGCTACGCCAAACGGACGAACCGGAAACGCCCGTAGACACATCGCAATATCTTGACGGTGTTGTGCGCGCAGGCGTGATCGCAACAGGGTTTTGGGGCGTCGTAGGCTTTCTGGTGGGCGTCGTCATCGCGTTTCAGCTGGCCTTCCCCGCGCTCAATATCGACTGGGCGCAACCCTATGCTAATTTTGGTCGGCTGCGCCCGCTGCACACCTCGGCGGTGATTTTCGCTTTTGGCGGCAACGCGTTGATCATGTCGTGTTTCTACATTGTGCAACGCACCTGCGGAACGCGGCTGTGGGGCGGCAATTTGGCGTGGTTTGTGTTCTGGGGTTACAACCTGTTCATCGTTCTGGCCGCCACCGGCTACCTGCTGGGCGCCACCCAATCCAAGGAATATGCCGAGCCCGAATGGTATGTCGACATCTGGCTGACCATAGTTTGGGTCTGCTTTCTGGCCGTCTATCTGGGCACGATCTTCATCCGCAAAGAGCGCCACATCTACGTGGCCAACTGGTTCCTGCTCAGCTTTATCGTCACCGTCGCGATGCTGCATATCGTGAACAACCTCTCCATCCCGGTCTCTATTTGGGGATCGAAATCGGTGCAGCTGTTTTCCGGAGTGCAGGACGCGATGACGCAATGGTGGTACGGCCATAACGCCGTGGGCTTCTTCTTGACCTCGGGCTTTTTGGGCATGATGTACTACTTCGTGCCCAAGCAGGCAGGCAGGCCGGTCTATTCCTACAAGCTGAGCATCATCCACTTCTGGGCGCTGACCTTTCTGTATATCTGGGCCGGGCCACACCATCTGCACTACACCGCGCTGCCCGATTGGGCCTCGACGTTGGGGATGGTGTTCTCGATCATTCTGTGGATGCCCAGCTGGGGCGGCATGATCAACGGGCTGATGACGCTGCAAGGCGCCTGGGACAAGCTGCGCACCGACCCGATCATCCGCATGATGGTGGTCAGCCTCGCCTTCTATGGCATGTCCACCTTTGAAGGTCCGATGATGTCGATCCGCGCGGTCAACTCCTTGTCGCATTACACTGACTGGACCATCGGGCACGTGCATTCCGGTGCTTTGGGCTGGAACGGCATGATCACTTTTGGCGCGCTCTACTTCCTGACGCCCAAATTGTGGGGCCGTGCGCAGATGTATTCGCTCAGCGCGATCAACTGGCACTTCTGGCTCGCTACGATCGGCATCGTGCTCTACGCGGCTTCGATGTGGGTGACAGGCATAATGGAAGGCCTGATGTGGCGTGAGGTCGACGCGCAGGGCTTCCTGGTGAATTCCTTCGCCGACACGGTCGCAGCCAAATTCCCGATGTATGTGGTGCGCGGCTTGGGCGGGGTCCTTTACCTCGCTGGCGGGATCATCATGGCCTGGAACATGTGGATGACCATTCGTGGCGGCGACAAGGTCGCGGTCCGGGTCCCCTCAATCGCAACGCCAGCAGAATAGGTAGGACACACAAGATGAGTTTCCTGAACAAACACCAAATTCTCGAACGCAGCCCGACGCTTTTGCTGGTGTCGTGTTTCGCGGTGGTCACCGTCGGCGGAATCGTCGAGATCGCACCGCTGTTCTACCTTGAGAACACCATCGAGAAGGTGGAGGGCATGCGCCCCTACTCGCCCCTCGAGCTTACAGGCCGCGACATTTACATTCGGGAGGGCTGCTACACCTGCCACTCACAGATGATCCGGCCAATGCGCGACGAGGTGGAGCGCTACGGGCATTACTCACTGGCGGCGGAATCAATGTATGATCACCCGTTCCAATGGGGGTCTAAACGCACCGGGCCCGATGTGGCGCGGGTTGGCGGGCGCTATTCCGACCAATGGCATGTCGATCACCTCAATGACCCGCAATCGGTCGTGCCGGAATCGATCATGCCGAAATACGCTTTCCTTGGGCGCACGCCCATCGACGGCGAGCACGTGCAAGACCTGCTTGAGACGCATCGCATCGTAGGTGTCCCTTACACCGACGAGATGATTGCGAGCGCGCAGGCCGATTTTGCCGTGCAAGCTGACCCAGACGCCGATTGGGAGGGGATGCTTGAACGCTATCCCGGCGCCGTGGTCAGCAATTTCGACAGCGCGCCGGGCATCACGGAAATGGACGCACTCGTCGCCTATTTGCAAATGCTCGGCACGCTTGTCGACTTTTCCACCTTCACCCCTGACGCCAGCCGCTAAGGAGCCCTGACATGACCACCTATTCTTTCCTGCGCGAGCTGGCCGACAGCTGGGTGCTTTTAATGATGACCGCGTTTTTCATCGGCACGATCTTGTGGGCCTTCCGCCCTGGCAGTCGGGACGTGCACATTGAGACCGCCAACATCCCGTTTCGCAACGAGACGCCGGTACAGGATGAACGGCGGCCTTGCCTCAAAAGCTGCCCAGACTGCGCCTGCAAAAGCGCTTTCAATTTCGATCAGGAGCCGATCCTATGAGCCAACAAGACATCGACCCGGAAACCGGAATCGACACAACCGGCCATGAATGGGACGGCATCAAGGAGCTGAACAACCCCCTGCCCCGTTGGTGGCTATGGTGCTTCTATCTGTGCATCATTTGGGGGGTGGGCTACACCATCGCCTACCCAGCCTGGCCCATGATTTCCAGCGCGACGGGTGGCCTGCTTGGCTATTCGACACGCGCAGAGGTCGCCGCCGAAATCGCGAAATATGAAGCCCAAAATGCCGATCTCAGAACCGCCTTGGCGCAGGTGGAGCTGGCAAATCTGTCGGACATGCCGGATCTGCAACGCTTCGCGGTCGCTGGCGGCGGTGCCGTGTTTCGCGGGCATTGCTCGCAATGCCATGGCTCTGGGGCGGCGGGCGCTGTGGGCTACCCCAACCTTCTTGATGATGATTGGTTGTGGGGTGGCGAGATTGACCAGATCGCCTACACCGTGCGCCACGGCATCAGAAACACCACCGATGACGACGCACATTATTCGCAAATGCCTGCCTATGGCGAGTTCATGGAACCGGCTGAGATTGAAGCCACCGTCCAATATGTTTTGCGCCTGTCAGGACAGGAATATGACGCCGAACGCATCGCTCTAGGCGGCGAAGTTTTCGCCGACAATTGCGCAGCCTGCCATGGCGACGAAGGGCTGGGCGACCCGGATCAGGGCGCGCCCAATCTGACAGACGCTATCTGGCTTTACGGCGGCGACCCGGACACCTTGCGCGACACGATCACCTATGCGCGGTTCGGCGTGATGCCAGCGTGGGGGCAGCGCCTCAGCCCCGCCGACGTCAACGCCGTGGCGGCCTATATCCACGGATTGGGCGGCGGCGAGTAAACCAAAACCTTCCGTCCGAGAGGACGGGTGGTGCGCGCGGTTATTGAGCCCTCCGCGCGAGAAAACCCCGGCCAAAGGACCTGTTCGCGCAATCCTGTGGTCCGGGGTTTTCGCATTTTGACCTGACGGGCGCAAAAGAGCCGGTCCAGAAGCGCAAAGCAGAAAACAGGTCGCAGTTAGGCTAAAAGCGCGGCGTCTCTCGTAGCGCTCAACTATGCACCAATCTGTTCGTCCACTCTTACTAAGCTTAAAGAGAACCTTCAAAAACTTGATCCATGTCAAAGCCCAGCCGCGCCGACACGGGCTAGACCAGTCCTGCGAACAGGTCAGGACATGAAATGAACACGTCTGAACACCAACCTCTTTATGCGCCGCAGGAGCCGATTTTCCCACGCCGTGTCTCGGGATTTTTCCGCACGTTCAAGTGGTGGATCATGGCCGTGACGCTGGGCATCTACTACTTGACCCCATGGATCCGCTGGGATCGTGGGCCTTCTCTCCCTGACCAGGCAGTTCTGGTCGACCTGGCCGGGCGCCGCTTTTACTTTTTCTGGATCGAGATCTGGCCACATGAGTTTTACTTCGTGGCTGGCCTCTTGATCATGGCGGGGCTCGGCCTTTTTTTGTTCACCTCGGCGCTGGGCCGGGTTTGGTGCGGCTACACTTGCCCACAAACCGTTTGGACCGATCTCTTCATCCTGGTTGAACGCTGGATTGAAGGCGACCGGAACGCACGCGTCCGTCTTTGGAAGGCCAAATGGGACGCCAAGAAATGGCGTTTGCGGCTGACCAAATGGACCGTCTGGCTGCTGATCGCCATTGCCACCGGTGGCGCTTGGGTTTTCTATTTCACGGACGCGCCAACATTGGCGCGCGATCTGGTGATGTTTGACGCCCACCCCGTAGCCTACGCCACCATCGCCATCCTGACCGCGACTACCTTCGTCTTCGGTGGCTTCATGCGCGAACAGGTTTGCATCTACATGTGCCCATGGCCCCGCATTCAGGGCGCAATGATGGACGATGCCACCCTGACCGTCGGGTACCGCGACTGGCGGGGGGAACCGCGTGGCAAAAAGCATGAAGACACGACAGGCGACTGCATCGATTGCAGGGCCTGCGTCAATGTCTGCCCAATGGGGATCGACATTCGCGACGGCCAGCAGATGGAGTGCATTACTTGCGCGCTGTGTATTGATGCCTGCGACGACATTATGAACAAGATCGGCAAGCCGCGCGGGTTGATTGACTACCTCGCCTTGGCCGATGAGCCACGTGAACGCGCGGGCGAAGCCCCGCGTCCGATCTCGGCCCATATTCTGCGCCCGCGCGTCATTTTATACACCGCGCTTTGGTCATTGATTGGCGCCGGGCTGGTCTTCGCGCTGTTTGTCCGCGCCGATATCGACATGACGGTCGAGGCGGTGCGCAACCCGACGTTCATCACGCTCTCGGATGGCTCGATCCGCAATAGCTACACTATGCGCCTGCGCAACAAACATGGGGAGCCGCGCGAATTTCGCCTGTCGCTGAGCGCCGACGCAATCCTGCGCATCGGGCTCGAAGGGACCGACCGGTTGGTTCTGAACGTGCCCGCCGACAGCACATTGCAGCAACGGGTCTATGTCACTGCGCGGCCTCAGGACGATGCGGCGAACACGGCCCATACTGACCTGCGCTTTTGGGTTGAGGATGTCGAAAACGGCGAACGGGCGCATCGCGACAGCACATTCAACGGAAAGGCCGGATCATGAGCATTACCGAAACAAATGAGCTGACGGGCCGCAAGGTCGCGCTGATTATCTGTTCGGCCTTCGCCGTGATCATCGGGGTGAACCTGACACTGGCCTATCAGGCCGTGGCGACCTTCCCCGGGTTGGAAGTTAAG
The DNA here is from genome assembly GCF_055693445.1 of Litoreibacter sp. JB4-2. NCBI lineage: Bacteria > Pseudomonadati > Pseudomonadota > Alphaproteobacteria > Rhodobacterales > Roseobacteraceae > Litoreibacter > Litoreibacter sp. JB4-2. The sequence goes on along the minus strand of NZ_CM146334.1, from coordinate 18,002 downwards.
AACTCCTACGTGGCAAGCCAGAACTTTGAAGCAGACCGCGCAGCCCAGCGTGCCCTGAGCTGGGATGTTGCAGCAGTCGTGGCAGGCGGCACCTTGCGATTGACAATTGAACGGGACGGCGTCGCACAAACCCCGCGCATACGCTCGGCCGTGCTGGGCCGTGCCACCCATGTCACCGAGGACCAGTTCCCCGAATTGCGCTTTGACGGGGCAGGCTTCATCGCGCCGGTTTCTTTGGCGAAGGGCAATTGGAACCTGCGGCTGATTGCAGAAGCGGATGACGGGACGGTGTTCAAGCAGCGCGTCATCGTGAGCGTTGAAAAATGAGCGCCGTCTCCGCCTGCCCCGCCTGCGACGCGGCACCTTTGGCGATGAAGCTGGCCGCGCCCACACAAGGCGACACTTTGCTATCGCTGCCCGGCATCCATTGCGCCGCGTGTATCAGTGGCGTTGAGCGCGCCTTGACCGCACTGCCCGGTGTAAAATCCGCGCGCGTCAATCTAAGCCTGAAACGCGTGCGCATCGACGCGCCGAATGTGGAACCCGAGCTGCTGACTGCGACCCTTGCGCAGGCCGGTTTTGATGCCATGCCGTTGGACGGCACGATGTTGGCCGATGAAAGCGCCGATACCGAAGGAGGTGCCCTGTTATTGCGCGTGGCCGTCGCTGGCTTTGCGATGATGAACGTCATGCTGTTTTCGGTCGCTGTCTGGTCGGGCGCATCTGCGGCGACGCAAATGCTGTTTCACTGGCTGTCCGCAGCAATCGCAATCCCGGCATTGTTCTTTTCCGCGCAAGTCTTTGTGCGCTGCGCTTGGGGCGCGCTGCGGGTCGGGCGGTTGAACATGGATGTGCCGATTTCACTGGCGATTATTCTGGCGGCGGGGTCATCAGTGTTTGAGACGACACAAGGCGGGCATCACGTTTACTTCGACGCGGCGCTGTCGCTAACCTTCTTCTTGCTGGCCGGCCGCTATTTGGACCACCGCACTCGTGTGGCGGCGCGGTCCGCAAGCCGCGAACTAAGCGCGTTGGAAAGCCCGCGCGCTGTCCGCTTGACCGGGGAACGCCCGGAGAATGTCAACGTTTGCGATCTGCAAATCGGCGAACATATCAAAGTCTTTGCGGGCATGCGGATCCCGGTCGATGGGCGTGTGGTCAAAGGCGCGTCAGAGCTGGACCGCTCCCTATTGACCGGCGAGAGCTTGCCCGCAACCATTGCCGAAGGGAACACCCTGTCAGCGGGCGAAATGAACCTTTCGGCCCCATTGGTCATTGAAGTCACCGCAACGGGCGAGGACACAACATTGCGCCGCCTCGCCGCCATGGTTGAAACGGCTGAGGGCGCGCGCAACCGCTACACCGCCCTCGCCGACCGTGCAGCTGCGATCTACGCGCCTGCTGTGCATCTTCTGGCGCTGTTCAGCTTCGTTGGTTGGTACATTTTGGGCGGTGATTTTCATCATGCATTGAAAATCGCAATTTCCGTGCTGATCATCACCTGCCCCTGCGCCTTGGGGTTGGCCGTGCCTGCTGTGATGACGGCCGCGACCGGGCGTTTTTTCCGCCATGGCATGCTGGTCAAAGACGGCACCGCCCTCGAACGTTTGGCAGAAATCGACACGGTTGTGTTTGACAAGACCGGCACATTGACCACGGGCGTCGCGGCTTTGGACTTAGCGGAACTCTCTGAAGATGAGGCCCGCGTGCTGGCAGCACTCAGTACCGCGTCGCTTCACCCGGTTTCACGCGCACTTGCACGGGCCATGCCCGAAGCAGTGACACAAGCGCGGTTGAGCGAGATCAAAGAACACCCCGGCAAAGGCGTTGAGGCTATCTGGCGCAGCAAACGCGTACGGTTGGGGCATGGCAATTGGGTTGGCGCAGCCGGCTCACCTGCTTTGCAAATTGGACAGGCCCCTGCCCGGACGCTGCCTTTCCGTGAAAACCTGCGGGACGGCGCGAAAGACGCCGTTTCACATCTTGCCCAAGACGATCTGACCTTGAAAATCTTCTCCGGCGACACCTGCGCGGCCACGCGCCGGATCGCGGATCAGCTGCAACTGCCAGCCTTTGAGGCAGACATGAGCCCGGCAGAGAAATATGCGCGGGTGCAAGCCCTCGGCACCTCAGGCGCACATGTCTTGATGGTGGGCGACGGGTTAAACGACACCGGCGCCCTAAGTGCGGCATATGTGTCAATTTCACCCGCCTCGGCACTAGACGCCTCCCGCGCGGCGTCGGACATTGTGATACTTGGCCATAGCTTGAAAGCCCTGCCGGAGGCGGTCAAAACCGCCAGGCGTGCCCGCAAACGCGTATTGGAAAACTTTGCGATTGCAGCGGGCTACAACCTGATCGCCGTCCCAATCGCAGTCTTGGGCTTTGCCAGCCCGCTTAGCGCTGCGATTGCGATGTCAGCCTCTTCGATCACTGTTTTGCTGAACGCATTGAGGGTGAGGTAACAGATGGAGGTTCTGGTCATTCTGGTCCCTGTCTCCCTCCTGCTTGCAGGGCTGGCATTGGGCGGTTTTTTGTGGTCGCTACGCGATGATCAATATAACGATCTGGAGGGCGACGCGTGGCGCATTTTGTGCGACGAAGACGATGCGCCGGATTAAAACGCAGCGTTACGCTGCGGGCGCATGCGCTGGAAACTTGGGCACGACATACTCGGCTAGTTCCGACAATACCTCGCGAACAGGCCGCGTGCTGAAACGTAGGTTAAACGTGACATGATTGACCCCAATGCCGCGTGACGCCTCCAGATGCGAGATAAGCGCATCGCGCCCCAGCCGGTACCCAAGATGTATCGGACTGGGAGAAGTCTTCGGGTCCGCAGTCAGATCAATATAGAGCGACTGCGCGAAGGGTTTCCAAGGTTGATCGCTCGCGTCCAGTGCGTCCCGCCATCCCGCAAGCACCTGCGTTTGCGCCGGGATCGGTTGTGGATACATCAGCCAGCCATCTGCGTGTTCTGCGACCCATTCAAGCGTCTGGCGGCTGCGCCCGGTCACCAGCATCGGGATGCGGCTCGCCTTGGCCTTTGGGATTAGATGCAACTGCCCCGATTGCCCGGCCTGTTGCATGTCCCAACCAGGCGGGGCTTGTGTGGCGCTACGGATGAAATCAAACGTTTTCTGGAAAGCGTCACCGCGTGTCTCATATTCGGTGTTGTAGATGTTGTATTCAACCGGTCGGTCGCCAGAGGCCGCGCCCATCACAAAGCGCCCAGCCGAAAGCTGGTCTAGCGAGGCCGCAGCTTTTGCCAGATCAACCGGCTGGCGCAGCGGCAAAATAATCGCCCCCGTGGCGAGGGCAATTTTGTTCGTCTGCGCGGCAACAAAACCTAGCCAGACCCAAGGATCATAGGTTTGCCCAGCATCGCCAAAGGACGGATCAAGCAGCGGCACGTCGCGGGTCCAAAGGGCCGCGAACCCGGATGCCTCTGCCACCTGCGCTAGCGCGATCTGATCGCGCATTTGCGGCACCGGGTTGTTTGGATAGGCCTCTATCGGGAAATTCACCCCGAGCGTCAGTGCCCCTTCCTCAAACATGCGCCCATAACCTGGGCCCATCAAATCATCAGTCATCCAGCGCGAAATCCACATGGATGTGGTTGCCATCAGGGTCCCAGATGTTGAAGGCCGCTGTGTTTATGGCAGCAATCTCCAAACGGCGATAATCTTGGCCTGCCTCTTTCAGCCGCGCCTCGAACGCGGACACCCCGCGCGCGCGAAAAGCAAAATGTTCAAGTTTGAGATCAGTTTCAGAGCCAACCCTCGGCTGGCCTTCGACGCCTATGAGATGGACCATCACCGTATCATCTGCATAGAGCCACGCACCCGGAAACGGAAAATCGGGGCGCGCACCGTTCGTAAACCCCAGCATGTCACAATACCAGGCAACCATTTCGGCAAGCCGGGTGGTTTGAATATTGACGTGGTCGAGATGGGTGATCTGCACGAACGGGGCACTCCTTGTTTTTTGCGCGGCGTGGTCTGCGCCAGGTTAGTTTAAGCAACGACCGGGTCGAGCACCAGTTATGACAAACGCGTCGCTGCACCAAAGTCACCTGACGCCGTTTGAACAACGCCCGCCCTTCCCTTACGTCATCCAACAAATGGCACAAATGCCGCGTAACCCACTCTAATGTGTAACTTTTTATTGACAGTTGACGTTGTAAATAAAACTTGACAATCTTTTGACGTGGGAAGAGCCCGTGGAATCGACTTTTCATACGAGATCTTTGGGTGCTGTGCCCACGGCATTTGGAGGAGTAGAAAACATGTCAGACGACAAAGTTTGGCCAACCGGCCTGACACTTGAGGAGGCCGAAGAGGTGCATAGCTACCTCATCGACGGCACCCGGGTGTTCGGGGCAATCGCGCTGCTAGCGCATATTCTCGTCGCAATTGCGACACCGTGGCTGGGTTAGAGGAGGCACACCATGAATAACGCAAAAATGTGGTTGGTCGTTTCCCCGACCGTCGGAGTACCGATCTTCCTGGGCGCAGTTGCAGTCGGCTCGTTCGCCGTCCATTTGCAGGTCGTCAAGAACACCTCCTGGGTGTCTGATTTCTTGCAAGGCGTGCCTATGGGTACTGGCGACAAAATGGCGGCGGCAACGACGCTTCACGAAACCAATCCCGAGGCGGCGCAGGCGTCATATGCATTGCCCGGCGCTGATGGCGCAGAAGTGACGATCATCCTTCCAGATGGCACAAGCGTTACTGGGATGTTGCGCACCACCGAGACGATGGCATCGGCAGAGGCAACGGGCGCACCGCCCCTGATCTCACAATAGATATTTTGGGCTCGCTTGGCGTCGAGGCGCGGGCCCAAATAAATTCAGAAAAACGTTGCCCCTAAATTGTTGCACACCGCCAAGAACTGGCTGGTGCAGGATGTAAGAGATGTTTGACTACCGCACATTCGCTGCGCAAAAGCTCGCATCGCTTGGCCCCAAATATTTGCCCTTCGCAGATGTTGCCAATGCCGACATGCCGCTCTCACGATTGCTCCGCCTGTCACTGTTTCAGGTCACGGTCGGGATGGCACTGGTTATGTTGGTCGGTACCCTAAATCGCGTCATGATCGTCGAATTAAGCGTCCCTGCGAGCCTAGTGGCTGGCATGTTGGCGCTTCCTTTGGTGTTCGCGCCCTTTCGTGCGTTGATCGGGCATAAGTCTGACACCCATGTTTCCGCGCTCGGGCTAAGGCGGATCCCTTACATTTGGAAAGGCACGCTGTGCCAGTTCGGCGGCTTCGCAATCATGCCTTTCGCCTTGCTGGTCCTGTCCGGGTATGGCGAGGCCATCGATGCACCCCGTTGGATCGGATTGAGCGCAGCAGCGCTCTCCTTCCTGCTGGTGGGCGCGGGCGTTCACATCGTCCAGACCGTGGGTCTTGCGCTTGCCACCGATCTGGTTGAAGAGGCAGACCAACCGAAAGTCGTTGGCCTGATGTATGTGATGTTGCTGCTCGGAATGGTCGTAGCGGCCCTGATCTACGGCGCGCTGCTGGAAAACTACACGCCGGGCAGATTGATACAGGTCATTCAAGGCTCAGCCGTCGTGACAGTGGCGCTAAACCTTGTCGCTGTCTGGAAACAGGAAGCCCGCAGCCGGGAGCGTGCGCAAGAGATGAAACGCGCCCACCCTTTGCCCTTCGCACAAGCTTGGCGCAGTTTGGCGCAGACCGACGGCGTCATTCGCCTGCTTGTCGTGATTTGTCTCGGCACCTTTGGCTTTGGCATGGCCGATGTTTTGCTTGAACCATACGGCGGACAGGCTTTGGGCTTATCCGTTGCGCAAACAACCAAGTTGACTGCCCTGTTCGCGGGCGGAACTCTGTTGGGGTTCGGGCTGGCGTCGCGCGTCTTGAGCGGTGCGGCGCAGCCAGCCAAGCTTGCGCTCAGCGGCGCGGCAATCGGCATCCCCGGGTTTATCGCCATCATCTTTGCGGCACTTGGCGGCGGCATCCCAACATTTCTGGCAGGAACAGTTCTGATAGGCTTCGGCACCGGTATCTTCGGCCATGCGACCCTGACCGCAATGATGCGCGCAGCGCCGCGCGACCGGATCGGGCTGTCGCTTGGCGCATGGGGCGCGGCCCAAGCTACCGCGGCAGGTGTCGGTGTCGCCCTTGCCGGGATCGTGCGCGACTTGATCGTTGGGCTTCAGGGCCAAACTGGATCGGACCCCCATCTGCCCTATAATATAGTATTCATGATCGAAGGTATCAGCCTGCTGATCGCGATTGCGGCCCTATGGCCGCTCCTTGGTCGGGTTGATGCCCGCGCCATGGTCCCAACCAAAAGCAGCCAGCAAGTGGAGGCATCATGACGATAAATATCACGCGATTATTCCCCGATGAAGCGACAGCCCGCAAAGCCGCGGACCGTTTGCGTTTCAAAGGTCTTCCCGCGCGCGAGATGAGCGTGATCGTGGCAAACGAAAACACACGCGCCGCCCTGAGCAAGGCGGGTGTCCATGCCTCAGCGCTTGATGCCTACGCGTCTGGAATTGCGTCGGGCAATGCGGCCGTTGTCGCGCGCACGACCTACACACCCCTCGGCGCCGCGAAGATGACGCGAGAGGTTATGTCAAAATTCGACACGGTCTCATTGGCCGGCGTGACGGAAGAGACCTATATTCGCACGCCACCGGAAAAAGCGCGCAGCGTTTTGAAAGACCATCCACATTTCCTGACCGTCGACGGCATCCCCCAGCCACGCGGTAGCATCACCGCCGCCTTCGGCATGCCAATGCTGAAACCACGCAGCGCCAAGAACAAGTTGATGGCGCATGACCGCCGCATGTCGCGGATGTTCTGGCCAATGAAGCTGGTCTCACAAAAGCAGCGTTCCTCGTCCGTGTTCAGCGGCGGACGGCATATGTCGCGCATGTTCTGGCCAATGCCCTTGCTGTCGAAAGGGCCACGCAGCAAATCCGTCATCCCGGGCGGCTCCCTGCCCTTCTCGCGGTTGATTGGAATGCGCACAATCCTGGAACGTAGCTAGACCAGAAAAACGCGCTCGCGCCCGCTTTTAGCGCCGCGAGCGCACGTAACTGTGCCGGATAAATTCCGCGTGTCGCAGGTGTGCAGGTTCAGGATTTTTCTTGGAAACTTGGTGCGGTCGGGGGGACTCGAACCCCCACGAGTGTTACCTCACAGCGACCTCAACGCTGCGCGTCTACCAATTCCGCCACGACCGCAAAGTCAGATGCCCCAAAGGGGGCTCAGGCTAGTGGCGGGGGTTTAGCCTGCGCATTCGGCCTTGTGAAGTGCAAAAAGGCGTGGACCCCAGCTTTGCTATAAATCAGTTGCTCGGCCCCACCCCAGCGCCATTGCGCAGCGGCGCGAAAACATGTCAATTGCCGGTCCAACACCACCACAAACCTGCGGAGCGGCGCGTTGCCCGAATGGATCACTTCAAGCGGCCTGACTGATTACAAAGAAGCCACAGCGGCGATGGAAGCGCGCGTGGCGCAGATCGCAGCCGGCACAGCAGGTGAGGCGATTTGGTTGCTGGAGCACCCCCGCTCTACACCGCCGGAAGCTCTGCTCAGCCCAAAGATTTGACCGACCCGGACCGCTTCCCGGTCTACGACACGCGCCGCGGTGGGCAATACACCTATCACGGACCGGGGCAGCGGGTGGTTTACGTCATGCTCGACCTGAACAAGCGCGGCAAAGACCTGCGCAAATACGTCCAGCAGCTTGAACACTGGGTGATTGCGACCTTGGCGGAATTCAATATCACCGGCGAAATCCGGCAAGGCCGCGTCGGTGTCTGGGTCGCCCGCCCCGAAAAGCCACCTCTGCCCGATGGCAGGCCGCGCGAAGACAAGATCGCCGCCATTGGCCTGCGCATGCGCAAATGGGTCAGCTTCCATGGGCTGTCGATCAATGTGGAGCCCGACCTGACTCATTTTGACGGCATCGTGCCCTGCGGCATTGCCGACCAAGGCGTGACGTCACTCGTCGATCTGGGCCTGCCGGTTACTATGGAAGATGTCGACGTCGCCCTAAAACGCCGGTTTGATGACTCGTTTGCACGCTAGCCGCCACCATTTACGACCCTTCCACAATTGCGTAAAAGCATCTGCGATGTGAGGGGAGCCGCAACGCCATGACGACAAGCGCTGAAATAGATCAGCTGATCGCCCGTACGGCCTTGGGCGACCGCACCGCCTTTTCCGACCTTTACAACGCCACCAGCGCGAAACTTTTTGGCGTATCGCTGCGTATCTTGAACAACAAGGCAAGTGCGGAGGAGGCTTTGCAAGAAAGCTACATGAAAATCTGGCGCTACGCCGATCGATACGCGGCCAACGGCATGAGCCCTATGACCTGGTTGATCACCATCGCGCGCAACACCGCCATCGACCGATTGCGTACGACCCGCAGCGAAAGCGACATCGCGGACCTAGAAGATCAGTTGCCCGCCACAACGCTTACACCCGAACAATCGGCTGTTGCGGGCGCTGAAGTCGCGCGCATCGTGGCCTGCCTGAAAGAGCTGCCGGAGGAACGTCACGCCGCCGTACGCGGCGCCTATTTGGAAGGCGCCAGCTACGCCGACTTGGCTGCACGGTTTGACGTGCCACTCAACACAATGCGGACCTGGTTGCGCCGGTCACTCATGTCATTGCGCGCGTGCCTGTCGCGATGAGTGACACGCTTTCCCCAGACGACGAGAATCGTGTCAAAGCTGCCGAATATGTTCTAAAGCTGCTCGACCCCGATGATGAGCGCGCGTTTGAAGGGCGTCTTGCAAAAGAGCCAGCACTGGAAACCGAGGTCGCTCTTTGGGTCGCCCATTTCGTGCCGCTGACGGACGAAATTGCACCGATTGCGCCTGCGAAACACGTCAAGACCAAGCTCCTAGACACGCTTTTCGGCCTGCCTGACGCGCCCAGCATCGCGGCGGTTGAAGCCGCATTGCGGCTTTGGAAGACACTCGCTGGCGCAGCGCTTGCGGGTGTCGCGGTACTGGCCTTTCTATACCTATCGCCGCAAGACACAGCCCCCGCCCCAAGCGGGCCGCTTTTTGTTGGCGAAATCGCCGCAACCGATGGCAGCTTGCGGGTTTTGGCTGTTTACGACGCATCCACCGGCACGGTGCGTGTGACCCGCGCCAGTGTCCAAGCGGCCCCCGGCCGTGACTTTGAACTTTGGGCTGTGGCCGAAGGGGATGCGCCAGTGTCTTTGGGCGTGCTCACAGATGACGGGTCGGGCAATTTGGTACTGCCACAAGCGCTCAGGGGCCGGATCGGTGGCATGATCCTCGCCATTTCTGACGAACCTTCGGGCGGCTCACCGACGGGCGCGCCAACGGGTGCTATTTTGGCGACCGGGCCGATTGAAGACCTTTAGCGCGGCCATTTCTTGGGCAAATCCGGCGCGCTGACATGGTCTTCAAGCACTTTGATATAGTGCTCCATAGAATGATCCATCCCTGGGTTGGTCTTCGCTGGCACCACGCGCACGGTCAGGCCAAGCCGCCGAAACCCCGCCTCGCTGGGCGGCACGCGGGTTACCAAATCGTCGGCACGACAGATGTTTAGCACATTTTCTTCATGTTTCAGACGCCCCCCGCCTAGCTTTACGCGTGGCGATGCAAAACCGATTGCTGGGATGCCCAGAGACACCCCCAAAATCTGCGCCGTCGCGGCCCCTAAGGAGTGACCGATCACGTAGCGGGCATCATTCTCGCGCGCAAAACCCTGCAATTTCGCGGCATGGCGCAAAAAGCCTGCATGAAACACCGCGCCGCGGCTGCCACGTGCTTTGTCACGCCTCTTAAATTTGCGCCCGAGGATATGGTAGACGTCGAAATTGGTGAACCAGTCCAACAACTCGTTCGAGCCTGGGATCACCAAAACGCCGTGATCCATCATCTGCGCCTGCGCACCCGCCTTGTTGATATGTGCTTTCACGGCAGCCGGAACGCGGCCCATCCGGATCATCTTGGCGATATCATAGCTTTGCTCGGCCAGTTCGGCCGCATTCATGACTGAAATACTCATTTCAAAATCCAATACTTAAAAAAATATGCGCCGAGCTTAACCTCAGTTACTGAAATCTCAAAATTTGAAGCCCAGGACCTTGCGCCGCGACATTTTTTCCCGCCCTGCGGCAGCTTGCAACATTGCGCGCACGCAACTGACGCACTAAACCGTGATGCAACGGGCGGGCTGAGTCTGCCTTGTAAATATGTCGAGACACCAAAAAGAAATGGGAGACACCCATGGCAGACGCCGCCATTGAGGGACATGACCACGACGAACGGGGCTTCTTCACTCGTTGGTTTATGTCAACAAACCACAAAGATATTGGTATTTTATACCTGTTTACCGGCGCGTTGATGGGCTTCATCTCCGTCGCGTTCACTGTTTACATGCGCTTAGAGCTGATGAACCCCGGGGTTCAGTACATGTGCCTTGAAGGTGCACGTTTCGTTGCGCAGGACGTCGCGAATTGTACCCCCAACGGGCATTTGTGGAACGTATTGATCACCGGCCACGGCATCTTGATGATGTTCCTGGTGGTTATTCCGGCCCTGTTTGGCGGCTTCGGCAACTACTTCATGCCGCTGCAAATCGGTGCGCCGGACATGGCGTTCCCCCGGATGAACAACCTGTCCTACTGGATGTATGTCTCGGCTTGTGCGCTCGCCGTGGCGTCTCTGTTGGTTCCTGGCGGCAACGACCAAGCGGGTTCTGGCATTGGCTGGGTTCTTTACGCGCCGCTGTCGACCACTGAACAAGGCATGTCGACCGACTTCGCCATTTTCGCCGTTCACATGTCGGGTGCGTCCTCCATCCTTGGCGCGATCAACATGATCACGACCTTCCTCAACATGCGCACGCCGGGTATGACACTGCACAAAGTGCCGCTGTTCTCATGGTCGATCTTCGTCACATCCTGGCTGATTTTGCTGTCCCTGCCCGTTTTGGCAGGCGCGATCACGATGCTGCTGACCGACCGCAATTTCGGCACCACATTCTTTGACGCCGCGGGCGGCGGTGATCCGATCTTGTATCAGCACTTGCTTTGGTTCTTCGGACACCCGGAAGTGTACATCGTTATCGTACCGGGCTTCGGGATCATTTCTCACGTCATCGCGACCTTCTCGCGCAAGCCGATCTTCGGCTACCTGCCGATGGTCTATGCGATGGTCGCCATTGGCGCGCTGGGCTTCGTTGTCTGGGCGCACCACATGTACACAGTAGGCATGTCGCTGACGCAGCAGTCCTACTTCATGCTAGCCACGATGGTGATCGCGGTGCCGACTGGCGTCAAAATCTTTAGCTGGATCGCGACCATGTGGGGCGGCTCGATTGAGTTCAAAACCCCGATGCTCTGGGCCTTTGGCTTCCTGTTCCTGTTCACCTTTGGCGGCGTTACCGGCATCGTCCTGTCCCAAGCGGGCATCGACCGGGCCTATCATGACACCTACTACGTTGTGGCACACTTCCACTATGTGATGAGCCTTGGAGCGGTCTTCGCCATCTTCGCAGGGGTCTATTTCTACCTGCCGAAAATGTCGGGCCGGATGTATCCGGAATGGGCGGGCAAACTGCACTTCTGGGCCATGTTCATCGGCGCAAACATCACCTTCTTCCCACAGCACTTCCTGGGTCGCCAAGGGATGCCACGCCGCTACATCGACTACCCGGAAGCGTTTGCGTACTGGAACTACGTCTCAAGCTGGGGCGCGTTCCTGAGCTTCGCGTCGTTCCTCTTCTTCATCGGTGTCATGGCCTACACATTGGGCTGGGGTCGCCGCGTGACAGAGGCCAACCCATGGAACGAATATGCAGACACGCTGGAATGGACTTTGCCGTCCCCTCCACCAGAGCACACGTTCGAAATCCTGCCGAAGCAGGAAGAGTGGGATAAGGCGCATCACTAAGTGCCCATCCAGCACATAGACCTTGCAGGAAGGGCCTCGGATTATCCCGAGGCCCTTTCTTCTTCCGGGCATGAGAATGCGCCCGAATGGCGGGTGTTGCTGTACCCGCACCGCTCGATGGATGCGAAAGGTTTTGTCTGGGTCATCGGCCTGCTCGCTGCCGGGCTCAGCGTTCCGCTTTTTGGGGTGTTTGGGACAGCGGTACTTTGGGGCGTCCTGCCCTTCCTGGTGCTGACCGTGGCCGGGCTGTGGTTTTTCATCATGCGCAACTACCGCGACGGCCAAATCGTTGAGGAGCTATCGCTTTGGCCTGACACCCTCACCTTGGTGCGGGTCGACCCGAAGGGCGGGCGCCAAGACTGGCAAGCCAACCCCTATTGGGTGCGCGTGAATGAGCGTGACGAGCCCGTAAAGCACTACCTGACGCTAAAGGGCGGCGAACGTGAAGTTGAACTCGGCGCGTTCCTGTCGGCAGGCGAACGACTGGACCTCAAGCGTGATCTCGAAAACGCCCTGCGTTGCCTCACCCGGTAAAGACCCAAACAGCAACCACTATCGGCACGTTGTCGCCCAGTTGCTACAAATGGGAAAAGGCACAAAAAACTCACCTTGCTCGCGCGTCGTCTCCCGCCCATTACTCTATGCCAAAGGCAAAAAAGGCGAAGTGAACATGGGCAAAGTCGGCGCAAAGGGCGACAGTTACTACGGCAAGGTCGCTGCAAACTATCAAACACGCCGCGCCAAGCAGGAATGGTGGGGCGTCGAGCAGGATGAAATGCATTCCTTGCTCAAGACCCTACCACGCGGCCTCAGCGTACTCGATGTACCCTTTGGCACCGGCCGCTTCGTGCCATTTTACCGCGAGAATGCCTATTCCATCTTCGGGCTCGATGCCTCTGCTGACATGATCAAGGCGGCACAATCCGAGCTTGGCGAGGCGTTCAAAGGCTGCACGACACAAACCGGTAGCGCGATAGACCTGCCCTACCCCGACGCAAGCTTTGATCTGGTCAGCTCTGTACGCTTCATCCGCGACATCATCATCAAGCCCGACGCACTGACCGCGATGCGCGAATTTGTGCGGGTCAGCCGCAAACACCTGATTGTCCAGTTGGGGCAGCACGCCTCGGGCGGTATTGATGACGCGGCGCTACTGGACGACACGATCCCGCTGCATTCCCAACTTTCGGCAACCGGCAATGAAAAGATGTTGGCAGAGCTTGGCCTACGCATTGTCGATATGCGGCTGGTCAAAACCGACCCGGAAGATGCGTCCGAGGTCTACCACTTCCTGCTCGAAAAACTCTGAGCCGCCCTGATGCTTATTGAGCTGGCAGGCCTACCCGGCAGCGGCAAGACCACCATTTCACGTCTTCTGGCGCAGCGATTGATCGATGCTAGGATCGCGGTGAATGACGCTGAAACTGTGGCCATAGACACGACGCGGGAACCCAAGATACCCCGTTACCTGCGCGCCCGCCCCGACCGGGTCTTGCTGCACCGCTATATCCGTTTTCAGCGCCGCAACCCGGAACTCGAAGCGCTCACCGCCGAGGCCTTCGCGCAGGCCCCGATCCGGCATCTGCTCTTTGCGATGATGGCCGCGAGCCAACAGGGCGTGCGCGACGTCGGACGCACAGACGCGGTGATATTGATGGATGAGGGCTATATCTCGCACGCTGTTGCGACATTTTTTGATTCCGCGAACGAGGAAGGCTTCAAAAGGTTTATGGAACTCGCCCCGGCCAGCGATTTGGTGATCGGGCTGGACCTAGAGGCTGAGACCGCGTTCGACCGCGTCGTCGCGCGCAGTGAAGAGACGAAAAGTCCTGAGGACGCCCGCGCCGGTGCCATCGAAAAATTCGGCGACAGCACCGCCTTTGAACGGCGCCGTGCCATGTTTCAGGCCGCAATGGATATCTATGACAACCGCGGCTGTCCGGTCATCCGGTTCGACACGGAACAAAACAGTGCTCAGCAACTGGCGGACAAAGCTTTCGACATCATAGAAACATGCCGAAGCGCTGATGCTAGTTAGCCCAACCTAGCCTTTACCATCGGGCCCACGGCACCGAAATCAAGCTGGCCAGTGTACTTTCCCTTGAGCAGCCCCATGACCTTGCCCATGTCGCGAATGCTTTCGGCGCCTGCCTCAGCAATTGCCGCCTCGACGGCGGCCTGCGTTTCGGTCACCCCCAGCTGCGCCGGTAGAAAATCGCCGATCACCTTGATTTCCGACAGCTCTTGCTGCGCCAGCTCCAAGCGGCCGCCCTCTTCATAAGCTTTGGCGCTTTCCTGGCGTTGCTTCACCATTTTGCCCAGAATCGCCAAAATTTCCGAGTCGTCGACGTCGCCACCATCTGCGCGCATAGCGATATCGCGGTCTTTGATGGCCGCGTTGATCAGGCGCAATGTCCCCAAGCGGACAGTGTCCTTGGCCTTCATAGCCTCTTTCAAAGCGTCGGTGATCTCGGTGCGTTTGTCCTTAGACATGGGCGCGCCCTTTGAGCTGTTTCAAGAACGCGAGGTTTTAGCGCTATCATCAAGGTTTCACAAGGGCGCCCAAGCCTGACTTGAAACTTAGGATTACCACCGGTTGGGGCGTTGACCCCGCCCGCCACACTCACTAGGTTCCGGCAAATTTTGCCTTTCAGCGCTAAGAGGGAATCGACATGCCCGAGACACCCACCGCCTGCCTCGTTCTGGCCGATGGTACGATTTTCTACGGCAAGGGCTTTGGTGCCACGGGCATCTGCGTGGCCGAGCTGTGCTTCAACACCGCGATGACCGGCTATCAGGAAATCATGACTGACCCGTCCTATGCGGGACAGGTTGTCACCTTCACCTTCCCCCATATCGGCAACACCGGCGTTACGTCCGAGGATGACGAAACCGCGGATCCGGTCGCCGCCGGGATGGTGGTAAAATGGGACCCGACAGAGCCGTCGAACTGGCGCGCAGAGGCTGAACTGACAGACTGGCTGGCCCGCCGGGGCCGCATCGGTATGGGCGGGGTCGACACCCGCCGCCTGACCCGCGCGATCCGCGCCCAAGGCGCCCCACATGTCGCGATGGAGCATAATCCAGAAGGCGAATTTGATCTTGAGGCGCTGATCGCCAAAGCCCGCGCCTTCAACGGGCTTGAGGGGTTGGATCTGGCCAAGGACGTAACCTGCGCGCAAAGCTACCAATGGGACGAAACCCGCTGGGCATGGCCTGACGGGTTCGGCAAACGCGGCACCAAGGGCCACAAGGTTGTGGCTGTTGATTATGGCGCGAAACGAAACATCCTGCGCTGCCTCGCGTCGGCAGGCTGTGACGTGACGGTTCTGCCAGCAACCGCGACAGCGCAAGAGGTCATGGCACATAACCCCGACGGTGTGTTTCTATCCAACGGTCCCGGCGACCCGGCCGCAACTGGCGCCTACGCTGTCCCGATGATCAAAGACGTGCTGGCCGCAGACATTCCGGTATTCGGTATCTGCCTCGGGCACCAAATGCTGGCGCTCGCACTGGGGGCCAAGACGATCAAGATGAACCACGGCCACCATGGCGCAAACCACCCGGTGAAAGACCACACCACCGGAAAAGTCGAAATCACCTCGATGAACCACGGCTTTACCGTCGACGCGCAATCGCTGCCCCAAGGCGTGTCAGAGACACATGTCTCGCTGTTTGACGGCTCTAACTGCGGGATCGCGCTGGATGGAAAGCCCGTCTTTTCAGTGCAGTACCACCCCGAAGCCTCCCCCGGGCCGCAAGACAGCTACTACCTGTTTGAGCGCTTTGCCGCCGCAATGGCAGAACGCGCGCTCGAAAAAGCCTGAACCTTTCGCGCTTAACGTCGTTTTAACCAAGCCGCACGATGGTCGCCGGGTGAATAACCCGTAGGCCTGTCTCGCGCATGAATGTCCCCCTTATTAAGACTCGACACAGCAAGCCCCTTACCTTGCCCGACGCCCCCCGCAGCGCCGGTGTAATGCGTTTGGGCGACGTGCTCATCCGCGACGGCGCGCTCAGCGAAGGTCAACTTGCCGATCTGTTGGACGAACAAGAAGGCCTGGATGCCCCACTTGGCGAGATCATCGAAAGCCGCGGCTTGATGCGCAAAGAAGATATCACCGAAGCCCTTGCCACGGTTTATGACACCAGCACCGTTGATCTTGCACGCGACCCGCCCGACCCGCGATTGAAACATCTGCTCAACGCTGAGGACTGCCTCGAACATAAAGCCCTTGTCTGGCGCCGCGCGGGCGGGGTGACAGTGCTTGCCAGTTCCGACCCGCGCGGCGCCCGGGTACTTCTGCGCCGTATCCCCAAAAACATGCGCCCGGCTCGGATTGCATTGTCACAGGACGCGCCACTTCATCGGGCAATATCAAACCTCTATGGGTCAAACCTGTCAGAAATGGCCGAACAACGCGCGCCAGTGGATCAAAGCTGTCGCAACTGGTCCGGGCTTAGCATGGCGGCAGGTTTTGCCCTCTGCATCACGCTGTTCCTGCTGGTTAGCCCGGTTCCGCTGACAACAGCATTGTTCTGGCTGGCCGTTGGCACGCTGGTGGTTAACACGTGTCTGAAAACGCCCTGCTTACTGGTTGCTCTGTGGCAAACGCCAGAACAAGACCGCCGCCGACACTCACCCGCGCCTGAGCATGACGCCCCTTTGCCGAAAATATCGATCCTCGTACCGCTGTTCAAAGAGGCCAATATCGCTGAGGCCTTGATCGAGCGGCTTAGTCGGATCACCTATCCCCCGGCCCTGCTTGAGATTTTCCTGATTACAGAAGCCGATGACACGCTCACCCAAAAGATGCTCGCCCGCGCAACTTTGCCCAAAGGCATGAAGGCTGTCACGGTGCCGCGCGGCACTTTAAAAACCAAGCCGCGTGCGATGAATTACGCGCTGGATTTCACCACCGGCAGCATAGTCGGGGTTTATGACGCCGAAGACGCGCCAGACCCTGATCAATTGCACCGCGTTGCGGAAGGCTTCACGCGCGGCCCCGCAAACCTTGCCTGCTTGCAAGGTATCTTGAGCTTTTACAATCCACGCGCGGGGTGGCTCGCCCGCTGTTTCAGCTTTGAATATGCAGGTTGGTTTCGGATCATGCTGCCCGGCTTGCAACGCTTAGGATTTGCAATTCCACTTGGCGGCACGACACTGTTTTTTCAACGCGACGCGCTTGTCAAACTTGGCGGCTGGGACGCACATAATGTGACCGAAGACGCGGATCTGGGCATGCGCCTCGCCCGCCACGGCTATGTCTGCAACATGTTGGACACCGTCACGCAGGAAGAAGCCAATAACCGCCTTTGGCCATGGGTCAAACAACGCTCTCGCTGGTTGAAGGGCTACGCGATGACCTGGTGCGTGCATATGCGCAATCCCTACCGGCTGTGGCGCGACCTTGGTCCGCGCAAATTCGTGGGGTTCCAGCTGCTGTTTCTGGGCACATTGTTGGCCTTTTGTCTGGCGCCGGTCCTGTGGTGGGGGTTTGCGCATTTTTTGTCAGCCGGTTTGATCCCACCACCAGCAGGGTTAAGCGCCCTTCAAACCAACGCGCTGACAGTCCTATTTCTAGGCTGCGAAGGCGTGACCCTGGCCCTGTTCATCGTCGCTCGGCGCAAATTGCAGCGGCGCCCCAGCCTTCTTTGGGTTTTTACGCTGCCGGCCTATTTCATGCTCGCCACATTGGCCGCCTATAAAGGCGTGTTCGAAATGGTCTGGAAGCCATTCTTCTGGGACAAAACCGAACATGGGATCAGCCCCGTCGACACCGTGCTAGAGGTCAGCGGAAGCGTCGATTTTGAGCCGGGTCTCATAGGCAATGGAGAGGTGGCTACGCAGCGCCTCGCTGGCCCGGGCAGCGTCGCGCGCCTCGATCGCTTCGACAATCGCCAGATGCTCATCAAGCGCGACCTCGCCTCGACCGTCGACCGCCAGTGACGTCGTCGCCAACAGCGCCATCGAGCGATACACCAGATCAAGCTGCTGGACGAGATATCTGTTATGCGAAGCGCGATGCAACTGGCGGTGAAACCGTCTGTTGGATTGGCTCAGCTCATTGGGTTC